>NZ_JAHBAX010000001.1:1412500-3989472 GCF_018390435.1 Pseudomonas sp. RC2C2
GCATTTCACCGCTACACAGGAAATTCCACCACCCTCTGCCCTACTCTAGCTCGCCAGTTTTGGATGCAGTTCCCAGGTTGAGCCCGGGGATTTCACATCCAACTTAACGAACCACCTACGCGCGCTTTACGCCCAGTAATTCCGATTAACGCT
Organism: Pseudomonas sp. RC2C2; assembly: GCF_018390435.1. Taxonomy (NCBI): domain Bacteria; kingdom Pseudomonadati; phylum Pseudomonadota; class Gammaproteobacteria; order Pseudomonadales; family Pseudomonadaceae; genus Pseudomonas; species Pseudomonas sp. RC2C2. The sequence goes on from NZ_JAHBAX010000001.1 coordinate 1,412,654, forward strand.
TGCACCCTCTGTATTACCGCGGCTGCTGGCACAGAGTTAGCCGGTGCTTATTCTGTCGGTAACGTCAAAATACTCACGTATTAGGTAAGTACCCTTCCTCCCAACTTAAAGTGCTTTACAATCCGAAGACCTTCTTCACACACGCGGCATGGCTGGATCAGGCTTTCGCCCATTGTCCAATATTCCCCACTGCTGCCTCCCGTAGGAGTCTGGACCGTGTCTCAGTTCCAGTGTGACTGATCATCCTCTCAGACCAGTTACGGATCGTCGCCTTGGTGAGCCATTACCTCACCAACTAGCTAATCCGACCTAGGCTCATCTGATAGCGCAAGGCCCGAAGGTCCCCTGCTTTCTCCCGTAGGACGTATGCGGTATTAGCGTTCCTTTCGAAACGTTGTCCCCCACTACCAGGCAGATTCCTAGGTATTACTCACCCGTCCGCCGCTGAATCGAAGAGCAAGCTCTTCTCATCCGCTCGACTTGCATGTGTTAGGCCTGCCGCCAGCGTTCAATCTGAGCCATGATCAAACTCTTCAGTTCAATACTGCTTGGGTTTTGAGAAAACCCTAAACTTGGCTCAGCAATCTCAAATGACTTACTTTCAAATCTTTCGATTTTTCGTGTAGCCACTTGTGATGCTGATAATCTTTTTGACTATCAGTCTGAACTCACAAGCACCCACACGAATTGCTTGACTCAGTTGTTAAAGAGCGGTTGGTTAAGAGCTTTTCGCCTCAACCGAGGCGCGCATTCTACGCTTTCCTCAGAGTCTGTCAAGCGTTTATTTTGAAGTTTTTCAGAATTTCTCTTTCAACTTCAACCACTTGACTCGCTGCAATCTCTCGTCAGCGGGAGGCGAATTCTACAGCGTTTCAAACCGCTGTCAACTGCCTTTTTCACCGCTGTCGATCTTTCGATCGAAGCCCCTCCGGAATGCCCTGAAACTGCTAACTCGTTGAAACTCAAGGAGTTTTCAGTTCCGACTGCGCCGGAAGTGGGGCGAATTATAGAGAGATTAAATGGCGCGTCAAGGACTTATTTAAGCTTTTGTTGCAGGAGCTGCTTTACGCGTTACCAGCCGCGGGATTCGCCGCTCCAATGCGGGAATACGCAAGGCCAGCAGGAACACGCCAATAGCAGCGTAGACCGACCATTCCTTGAGGTCGGCGCGCACTACCCAGAGAAAGTGCAAAAGGCCCAGGCCCAGGATCGCGTAGACCAGTTTGTGCAACTTCTTCCAACGCGCGCCCAGGCGGCGCTGACTATACCGATTGGAGGTCACCGCGAGTGCCAGCAAGCCCACAAAGCCCAGCATACCGACGATGATGTAAGGCCGCTTGCTCAGCTCGATACCCAATTGCCCCCAATCCAGGCCAAGCACGAAGAACATGTAGGCACTCAGGTGCAGCACTATATAGGCAAAGCACCACAAGCCCAGCTGGCGCCGCGAGACGATCCAGCCCGCCCAACCGGTAAGGCGCTGCAAGGGGGTCATGCTCAAGGTGATCAGCAAGAAGGTCAACGCGCCCAGGCCCAGGCGATCAACCAGGATCTTGCCCGGATCCGGCCCAAGGGCTTGCATGGCCGCTTCATATAACCACCACAGCGGCCAGATACTGGCCAGGATGAAGATACCGAGTCGAAACAGTGGATAACGCATCAGTAGTTCTTCCGCAGGTCGAGGCCGCTGTACAGCCCTGCCACTTCTTCGGCATAGCCATTGAACATCTGCGTTGGCCGCACGTTGGGGCTGAACAGGCCGCTGGGCAGGCGCCGCTCACGCGCCTGGGTCCAGCGCGGGTGATCGACCTCGGGGTTTACGTTGGCGTAGAAGCCATACTCTTCCGGGGCAATCGCCTGCCAGGTGGTGCGCGGCTGCGCTTCAACCAGGCTGATGCGCACGATCGACTTGATGCTCTTGAAGCCGTACTTCCACGGCACCACCAAACGCAACGGTGCACCGTTCTGGTTGGGCAACTCGCGCCCGTACATGCCGACAGCGAGGATCGCCAGCGGGTTCATTGCCTCATCCAGGCGCAAGCCTTCTATATAAGGCCAGTCGATCAGGGCAAAGCTTGAGCGCTGGCCAGGCATGCTCTTCGGGTCTTGCAGGGTTTCGAAGCGAATGAAGCGTGCCTTGGACGTTGGCTCGACCTGCTTGAGCAGCGCCGACAACGGAAAGCCCAGCCAGGGTATGACCATCGACCAGGCCTCCACGCAGCGCAGCCGGTAGATACGCTCTTCCAGTTGGTAGGGTTTCATGAAGTCTTCCAGGGCATAGCGCCCGGGCTTGCCGACTTCACCATCCACCACCACTGTCCATGGCTCGGTTTTCAGGCTGCCGGCATTGGCTGCCGGATCGCCCTTGTCGGCGCCGAACTCGTAGAAGTTGTTGTAGTGGGTGGCATCCTTGAACGGCGTGATGGCTTCGCCCGGCGCCGTCACGGCTTGCCACTTGGTAGCGGCGAGCTTGTCGCTGAACCAGCCTGGCGCCCTGCCCGCCTCGACATCGGCATAGCGCGACGCGTCGGCAGCACCGGCCCACCGCGGCAGCGCAGTAGCGGCCAGGGCAGCCAGCGACCCGCCGAGAATGGCGCGGCGCGAGACATAAAGGGATTCGGGGGTGATTTCCGACTCTTTGCAATCGGAGGCTTTGGACAGCTTGATGAGCATGATGGCTCCGTAGAACTGGAGGACTGATGCACCAGTAGACTACGGAGCCCTAGCGAAATTACATCACTCGATGTTTTTCCGCCGACGCATGCGCAACAGGTATTGCACAGGGCCGGAGGCCGCATAGCCGAGGAACACCAGCAGCAGGATGCGCGGTGGGTCACTGAAGACTACCGCGAACACCAACACCACGGCGAGGATCGCTACGAACGGCACGCGCCCCTTGAGGTCCAGCTCTTTGAAGCTGTTGTACTTGATGTTGCTGACCATCAGCATGCCGGCCGCAGCCACCAGCAGCGCCACCAGGAACGACAGCTTCGAACCCTGGATGCCATAGTCGCTGAAGGCCCAGACGGTACCGGCCACCACACCGGCCGCAGCCGGGCTGGCGAGGCCGATGAAGTAACGCTTGTCGGCCTTGCCGACCTGGGTGTTGAAGCGCGCCAGACGCAGCGCGGCACCGGCGACATAGATGAAGGCAACCATCCAGCCGACTTTACCCATGTCACCCAGGGCCCAGCCGAACGCGAGCAATGCCGGGGCAACACCGAAGGCGACCATGTCCGACAGCGAGTCGTACTCGGCACCGAAGGCGCTCTGGGTATTGGTCATGCGTGCCACGCGGCCGTCCAGGCCATCGAGGACCATGGCGACGAAAATGGCGATGGCGGCGAAGGCGAAATACTTGCTCGCTTCGCGCGGATCACCCGCACTGAGGGCCGCCTGGGCGCTCATGGAGTTGATGATCGAATAGAAACCGGCGAACAGGTTCGCAGTGGTGAACAGGTTGGGCAGCAGATAGATGCCGCGATGCCGAACCTTGCGTCCTTCGGCGTCATGCCCTTCTTCAACATGCTCATCGATCGGTAGCAGGCTTTCGGCGTCAGAGGCCTTGTTCGGCTCTTCGGGACGTTCGCTCATGGACATTACCTTGCAACGGTGTGGAAAGTTTCGACAGACGTCTGCGACGAGGGTTCGCCGACAAACGATGAAGCTTTATACCAGAAGCTGACCGCCTAAACGAAAAAACGCGGCCGAAGCCGCGTTTTCATCGCATCAGGACAAGATCAGTTCTTGGCCTTGTCGACGATTTTGTTCGCCGCGATCCAAGGCATCATCGAGCGCAGTTGCTCGCCGATGACTTCGATGCCGTGGGCAGCGTTGTTACGACGCTTGGCGGTCATCGAAGGGTAGCCAGTGGCGCCTTCGCTGATGAACATCTTGGCGTATTCGCCGTCCTGGATGCGCTTCAGAGCGTTGCGCATGGCCTGGCGGGATTCGGCGTTGATGACTTCTGGGCCGGTCACGTACTCGCCGTATTCGGCGTTGTTGGAGATCGAGTAGTTCATGTTGGCGATACCGCCTTCGTACATGAGGTCAACGATCAGCTTCAGTTCGTGCAGGCACTCGAAGTAGGCCATTTCTGGCGCGTAGCCAGCTTCAACCAGGGTTTCGAAACCGGCTTTGACCAGCTCGACGGTACCGCCACACAGAACAGCCTGCTCGCCGAACAGGTCGGTTTCGGTCTCGTCCTTGAAGGTGGTTTCGATGATGCCGGTACGGCCGCCACCAACGCCAGCAGCGTAGGACAGGGCAACGTTCTTGGCATTGCCGGAAGCGTCCTGGTAGACCGCGATCAGGTCAGGGATGCCGCCGCCTTTGACGAACTCGGAACGTACAGTGTGACCTGGCGCTTTTGGCGCGATCATGATCACGTCCAGGTCGGCGCGTGGAACGACCTGGTTGTAGTGGATGGCGAAACCGTGGGAGAAGGCCAGGGTGGCGCCCTTCTTGATGTTCGGCTCGACTTCGTTCTTGTACAGCTGGGACTGGAACTCGTCCGGGGTCAGGATCATGACCAGGTCGGCAGCGGCAACAGCGGTCGCTACATCGGCAACTTTCAGGCCGTGAGCTTCAGCTTTGGCAACGGTGGCCGAACCTTTACGCAGACCGACAGTGACGTCCACACCGGAGTCTTTCAGGTTGCACGCCTGAGCGTGGCCCTGGGAGCCGTAACCGATGATGGCAACTTTCTTGCCCTGGATGATGGAAAGGTCACAGTCTTTGTCGTAATAAACTTTCATGAAAATACCCCTGTTATCTCGGCCCGTAAGGCCATCGCTAATTTTTTGAGTTAGATGCTGAGCACTTTGTCGCCACGGGCAATGCCGGTAACGCCGCTGCGCACTGTTTCGAGAATGGACGCGGTACCGATGGCCTGAATGAAGCTGTCAAGCTTGTCGCTGGCGCCAGTAAGCTGAACGGTATAGACGCTGCTGCTGACATCGACGATCTGCCCACGATAGATATCGGTGGTGCGCTTGATCTCGGCACGCTGGGCGCCCGTGGCCTTGATCTTGACCAGCATCAGTTCACGTTCGATGTGCGCGCTTTCCGAGAGGTCGACCAGCTTGACGACTTCAACCAGCTTGTTCAGGTTTTTGGTGATCTGCTCGATCACCTCATCATGACCGACCGTGGTCAACGTCAGACGCGACAGGGTCGGGTCTTCGGTTGGCGCCACCGTCAGGCTTTCGATGTTGTAGTTACGCTGCGAGAACAGACCGACCACGCGGGACAAGGCACCGGGTTCGTTTTCCAACAGCAGGGAAATAATGTGCCGCATGATTAGGTACGCTCCGTCTTGCTCAGCCACATATCGCGCATCGAGCCGTCTTTGATCTGCATCGGGTAGACGTGCTCGCTGTTGTCGACCTGGATATCGATGAACACCAGGCGATCCTTCATGGCGAACGCCTCCTCGAGCTTGGGCTTGAGGTCTTTCAGGCTGGTGATGCGGATACCCACGTGACCATAGGCTTCGGCCAGCTTGACGAAGTCAGGCAGCGATTCCATGTAGGAGTGCGAGTGACGGCTGTTGTAGGCCATGTCCTGCCATTGGCGAACCATGCCCAATACGCCGTTGTTCAGGTTGACGATCTTCACCGGCAGGTCGTACTGCAGGCAGGTCGACAGCTCCTGGATGTTCATCTGGATACTGCCCTCGCCGGTCACGCAGGCAACGTCCTGGTCCGGGAAGTTCAGCTTGACGCCCATGGCCGCCGGGAAGCCGAAGCCCATGGTGCCCAGGCCACCGGAGTTGATCCAGCGGTTGGGTTTGTTAAAGCGGTAATACTGCGCCGCGAACATCTGGTGCTGACCAACGTCGGAGGTAACAAAGGCATCGCCCTTGGTCACTTCGCAGAGGGTCTCGATCACGGTCTGCGGCTTGATCACGCTGCCGTCGCCCTTGTCGTAAGGGAACATGTCGCGACCGCCACGCCATTCTTCGATCTGCTTCCACCAGGCGTCCATGGCCGCCTTGTCCGGCTGCTCGCCGATTTCGCGCAAGGTCGCGACCATTTCGGTCAGTACGCTCTCGACCGGACCCACAATCGGCACGTCGGCCTTGATGGTCTTGGAGATCGACGCCGGGTCGATGTCGATGTGGATAACCTTGGCGTTCGGGCAGAACTTGGCCGGGCCGTTGACCACGCGGTCGTCGAAACGCGCACCGACGGCGAAGATCACGTCAGCGTGGTGCATGGCCAGGTTGGCGGTGTAGCTGCCGTGCATGCCGAGCATGCCGAGGAACTGGCGGTCGGTACCCGGATAGCCACCCAGGCCCATCAAGGTGTTGGTGACCGGCAGGTTGAGCATCTGCGCAACTTCGGTCAGCGCGGCAGAGCCGCCGCCGAGGATCACGCCGCCACCGGCATAGACCACTGGGCGCTTGGCGGCCAGGAGCATCTCGGCAGCCTTGCGGATCTGCCCCGAGTGACCACGAACAGCCGGGCTGTAGGAACGCATCTTGACCTTTTTGGGGTAGACGTATTCGAACTTTTCCGCCGGGTTGGTCATGTCTTTGGGGATATCGACCACGACCGGGCCCGGGCGACCGGACTGCGCCAGATAGAAGGCTTTTTTCAGGACTTCAGGGATTTCCGAGGCATGTTTGATCATGAAGCTGTGCTTCACGATCGGCCGGGAAATACCGATCATGTCGGTTTCCTGGAAGGCATCGGTACCGACCATGGTGCTGGGCACCTGACCGGAGAGGATGACCATCGGAATGGAGTCCATGTACGCGGTGGCAATACCGGTGATGGCATTGGTCGCGCCTGGACCAGAGGTCACCAGTACCACGCCGGCCTTGCCGGTGGCACGGGCGTAACCGTCCGCCATATGGGTCGCTGCCTGCTCGTGACGAACCAGGATGTGGCTTACTTCCGGTTCTTTGAACAGGGCATCGTAAACATGAAGGAGAGCACCACCAGGGTACCCGTAGATGTGCTTAACGCCTTCGTCACGCAAAAAGCGGACGACCATCTCAGCGCCAGATAAAAGCTCCACGTTGTTCACCTCTAAAACGCCAGAATACCGTCCACGCTGGACGGGTCTTAATAGGTTTACTGCCAAGCAGAGCATGAGCGACGGAATCGCCGACTACGTCAGCACTGACTGAGCAAGTATTGGGAGCGCCCCAAAGTGTTGCGGGGTTTTCCCACCCAGCGCGAGGTAACGCGTTGCGGGGTGTTACAGGTCGGCGCGGGTGTGCGCCTCATGATCTGCTTAGCGGGTCTGCTTCTGGCAGTCCCTCTACAGCGGAATCTGGATTCTTCTTTTTCGGCGCGCGCAAGTCAAGAAAAATTATTGCCAATTTCGCGCAAGGACGATCCACAGCCACCACTAATACCAAAGACAGCAGCAGAAAAATAAACAATACAAATAAAAAGAGCCACAATCTGTGGCTCCAAGGGTGAAAAGAGGGAAATTCAGGCAGAAGGACTGATCAATTGGTCAAACTCTGCTAGCAGCCTGCGTAGCTCGCGGCTTTGCTCCGGGCGGTCGACGTATACCGTTTCAGCCATGACCAGGATGCCGGAGGCATTTGGCAACGGCAGCCCTTTCTCGAGAATCACTTTCATCTTCGGCAGGAAAATCCACTGCAGCCACTGATCGAAGTTCATGCTGTCGACGGCGAAGGGCACGGTGCTGGCCAACGCCTGGGCGCTGGGCGGCTCATCGCTCCACCAGCCCTGGAGGCGCAGCTCATGCTCGATCAACAACAGGTGATCGGCGATATCGAGAATGCGCGGATCCATCACAGGTTGACCTGGGCTTTCTGCCGCGCCAACGCTGCGCCAGCTGAATCACCCTGTTTCTCGCGTGCCTGGGCAATGATGTTCCACAACCCGGCCTGCAGGTCGGGGCGGCCGTTGGCGTAGGTCAGTGCACGGCGCGCCAGTTGCTCGGACTGCGCGGCATCGCCCTGGGCCAGGCGCACCTGGGCCAGACGGTAGAGCACCTGCGGCTCACGCGGGGCAATGCGCTGGGCACGCTCCAGGCTCGACGAAGCGCCGTTGTAGTCGCCGCCGCTCTGTTGCTGCTGGGCGGTGGTCAACAGCGCCAGCACCGGGCCGTCGAGTTGTTCGTCAGCCGACAGGCCGCCGCTGGCAGCACTGGCGCGCGGAATCCCGCTCGGCGCGCTCGGGGCGCTGCTGCTCGGCATGGTGTAGCTGCCGGCGTTGGTCGAGCTGCTGTCGAATGGCGCCGAGCTGCTCGGCCCCGGGGTAATCGGGCCGGTGCTGATCGGTGCGGCGCCGGTGGATGCCGGGAACGTCTGGATCGGTGCAGCGCCGGCACCTTGCGGGACCATGACCATCACCCCGGAGTCCTGCGGCACGGCTTGCGCCTGGCGCGTACCGCTGTAGATCTGCGCAGGCGCGCCACGGTTGGCCGTGACCCGCTCACTGTTGGACACCCGGGTACTGGAATCGACCACGGGAATGGAGCCGCGCGGATTGCTGGCGCAGCCATTGAGCAAAGCCAGCGCCGTCAAGGCTGGAAACCACCACTTGTTCACTTCACACCCTCTTTAGGCTAGTGCTTAATTCATCCAACCCTTGACCCAGTCCATGACGGACTCGGCAGGGTCCGGCTCACCGCCACAGGCAGCTCCGGCCGGCGGTTCACTCCCACGAATATACGGCATCTGCACGGCGCCCGGGCAACTGGCGTCCGAGCCCTGGCCACTGTGCGGATCGACCCAGGCCTGAACCACGTTGTCGGGCTGCGGCATGTCCAGCGGCAGCGGGTCGGCCTTGCGCATGAAGCTGGTCCAGACCTGCAAGGCACCCGTGGCGCCGGTGAACGGTGTTTTACCGTTGTCGTCACGGCCCAGCCACACCACCGCCAGCAGGTCCTGGCTGAAGCCTGCGAACCAGCTGTCACGGGAGTCGTTACTGGTACCGGTCTTGCCCGCCAGGTTCAACGAGCCTGGCAGCACACTGTAGACCGAACGCCCGGTACCTTCGCGCATCACCCGCTGCATAGCGTTCTGCACCAGATAAATGGCGCCCGGGTCGAAGGTTTGCTGGATCTGGAACGGATAACGCTTGAGCGGCTCGCCTTCGGCGGTGAGCACGCTGCGAATGCCACGCATCGGCGTATTGAAACCGCCATTGGCCAGGGTCTGGTACATGGTCGCAACCTGCATCGGCGACATCCCGCCGGCGCCCAGCAGCATCGACGGGAAGGCTGGCCAGTCAACGTTCACGCCCAGCCGGCCGATGGTGTTGAGCACGTTCGGCACCCCCAACTCCAGGCCAAGCTTGGCCGTCGACAGGTTGTAGGAGTTGGCCAGGCCCTGATACAGATAGATGGTGCCGTGGGAACGCCGATCGTAGTTCTGCGGTTTCCACACCTGGCCATCGGCGCCTTTGACCGAAAACGGCTCGTCCTGCAGCCAACTGGTCAGGGTGTACTTGCTCGGTTTTTCCAGGGCGGTCAGGTACACCGCTGGCTTGACCAGCGAGCCGATTGGCCGCACCGCGTCGATGGCGCGGTTGAAGCCGGCAAATCCAGCCTGGCGGCTACCGATCAGGGCCTGGACTTCACCGGTTTCCGGGTTGGTCACCACCATTGCCGCTTCGACTTCATCCGCGCCCTTGCGCCCGGCCAGACGCTTGAAGGTCTCGCCCATGGCCGCTTCGGACTTCATCTGCAGGATCGGGTCGAAACTGGTGAAGATGCGCAGGCCTTCTTCGGTCAAGTCCTCGTCGCGATAGTCCTGGCGCAGCTGGCGTTTGACCAGGTCGAGGAAGCCCGGGTACGAGCTGTCGGCCAGGCTGCCGCGCTTGGTCACGCCCAATGGCATCTTCTTGGCCGCTTCCACCGCTTCCGGGGTCGCCACGCCCTGCTCAGCCAGCAGGTCGAGCACCAGGTTACGCCGTACCGTCGCCCGTTCCGGGTAACGCCGCGGGTTGTAATAGGAAGGCCCCTTGACCATACCGACCAGCAAGGCGACCTGATGCAGCTTGAGTTCCGACAGCGGCTGGCTGAAGAAGAACTGACTGGCCAGGCCAAAGCCGTGCACGGCGCGCTGGCCGTCCTGGCCGACAAACACCTCGTTGAGGTAGGCCTCAAGGATTTCCCGCTTGTCGTAATGCAGTTCGAGCAACAACGCCATCATTGCTTCATTGAGCTTGCGGCTGAGGCTGCGTTCGTTGGTCAGGTAGAAGTTCTTCACCAACTGCTGGGTCAGGGTACTGCCGCCCTGGCGCATGGCGCCGGATGACGTGTTGACCCACACCGCCCGGGCAATCGACTTGGGCGATACGCCGAAGTGGTGATAGAAGTCGCGGTCTTCCACCGCCACCAGGGTTTCCAGCAAGTAAGGCGGCACCTGGTCGATCTTGATCAGGATGCGGTCTTCGAGGTTTTTCGGGTACAGGCCGCCGATCAGCAGCGGCTCCAGACGCACCACGTCGAGCTTCGAGCCGTTGGCGCCACTCAGGCTGGCAACGTAGTCGCCGGAAAAACGCACGCGCACGCCTTGCGCCGGCTCCATGCCTTCATAGAACTGGAAGCCACGGGTATTCAGATCGACGGTATTACCGTTGACCGCCGCCGCACCCGGGCCATTGGCGACGCTTTCGCGGCGATAGCCGAGGGCATCGAGCTCGATAAGGAAATCAGCCTTGCTCAGCTTCTGGCCGACGAACAGCTCCAGCGGCCGGGCGTAAACCTTGGCCGGAATCGTCCAGCGCTTGCCGGAGAACTTCTCCTGGACCACGGCGTCGAGGTAAATGGCATAGCCCGCCACCAGCACAAGGCCGACCAGGCTGAGCTTCAGGGCCCAGCCCAGCCAGGCACGCGAGCGGCCAGACGGGCGTTTTTTAGCGGTACGGGGGGATCGGGATCGAGTCATGGCGGCGGATTATACGCACTTTATCAATCATCGACAGGCGCCCTCCGGCGGTTTGCACCAGCCCCGCTTGCGGCCATAATGGCCGATTCGAATCTCCTGACCCAGAAGGATCGCCCGTGAGCCAAGCCTTGATCACAGCACTGCAGAATCCCGCCCTGTTCCCTCACCCGGTGAAGGCATTTCAGGTCATCGAGACGCATATCTCCTGGGTGCTGCTCACCGGTGACTATGCCTACAAGATCAAGAAGCCGATGAACTTCGGTTTCCTCGACTTCACCCAGTTGTCCCAGCGCGCGCACTTCTGCGCCGAAGAGCTGCGCCTGAACCAGCGCCTGACCGAAGGCCTGTACCTGGAAGTGCTGCCGATCACCGGCAGCGCCGAAGCACCGCAACTGGGCGGCGAAGGCGAGCCGATCGAATACGCGCTGAAAATGCGCCAGTTCCCTCAGAGCCAGATGCTCAGCACCCTGCAGGCCAATAGCGAACTGACCGCCGCGCACATCGACCAGATGGCCGAACAGATCGCCCGCTTCCACCTGGCGGCGCCGAAGGTGGCCGTGGAGCATCCGCTGGGCACCCCGGACAGCGTCATGGCCCCGGTCGAGCAGAACTTCGAACAGATTCGCCCGTTCCTGTCCGACAAGGCCGACCTGCAACAACTGGATGCCTTGCAGGCCTGGGCCCAGGACAGCTTCAAGCGCCTGCACGGCCTGCTTGAGCAGCGTAAGGCAGAAGGTTTCATTCGCGAATGCCACGGTGACATCCACCTGGGCAACGCCACCCTGATCGACGGCAAGGTGGTGATTTTCGACTGCATCGAGTTCAACGAGCCGTTCCGCCTGACCGACGTCTACGCCGACGCCGCGTTCCTGGCCATGGACCTTGAAGACCGCGGCCTGAAATCGCTGTCGCGGCGCTTCATCAGTCAGTACCTGGAGCTGACCGGCGATTATGCCGGCCTGGAGTTGCTGAACTTCTACAAGGCCTACCGCGCACTGGTGCGGGCCAAGGTCGCCCTGTTCAGCATGCCGGCCAACGCCGATGCCGTGCAGCGCGCCACCACCCTGCGCACCTACCGCAACTACGCCAACCTGGCGGAAAGCTACAGCGCCATTCCGTCGCGCTTTTTGGCCATCACCCACGGTGTTTCCGCCGTCGGCAAGAGCCACGTGGCCATGCGCCTGGTCGATGCCCTGGGCGCCATCCGCCTGCGTTCGGACGTCGAGCGCAAGCGCCTGTTCGGTGAACAAGCCAGCGCCAATGCCGGCCAGTTGCAAGCCGGCATTTATAGTGCAGACGCCAGCCAGGCCACCTACCAGCGCCTGCATCAACTGGCCGAAACCATCCTGCGTGCCGGCTTCCCGGTGGTCATCGACGCCACTTACCTCAAGCACGACCAGCGTCAGGCCGCAGCCGGCGTTGCCAGCGAAACCGGTGTGCCGTTCCTGATCCTCGACTGCAATGCACCGGATGCGGTGATTGCCAGTTGGCTGGCCCAGCGTCAGGCCGATCAGAACGATCCGTCGGACGCCACCCTCGAAGTGGTCAAGGCTCAGCAGGCCAGCCGTGACCCGCTCAGCGCCGAAGAGCTGCTGCAGAGCAAGCGGGTGGAAACCAACGAAAGCGGCAGCCTCGACCTGCTGGTCAAACAGATCCGCCAGCGCCTGCCAGGGCTGTAATGCACCCCGAGACGTGAAGCAGTCGACACTTCACGCCTGATTCCGAGCACCTCCGCAATGGTGGCACTATAGTGTCACCATAAGCTCAAACAAGGAGGTGTCTCATGAGTCAGCCACGGCAACTGGACAGCGCGCTGTATGCATTGGTGCATGACGAACAGATCACCAGCTTCAACCGCGAGAAGCCCAGGGACGGCACCGTCGACTTTCGCGGCGGTGATTTCCGTGGGCTCGACCTGCGCGACCTGGACACCACCGGCATCGACTTCACCGATGCCTACTTCCGTGCCTCCGACCTGCGCGGCCTGGACTTGCGGCACAACAGCCTGGAAGGCGCCAGCCTTGCCCATGCGCAGATTTCCGGTACCTACTTTCCCAGCGAACTGAGCGCCGACGAGATCCTCATGTCGGTCAATTTCGGCACCCGCTTGCGCTACCGTACACGCTGATACCAACGAGCGAAACGCCCGCGGGCTGCGGCCTTGCGGGCGGTTTTCGGCTACCCGTCGGCACGCGGATGGCAAAACGCCGCGTATTTCCCAAGTGCCGCTACACTCCTCATTGACCTGCCGCGATTCCTCAATCAAGACCCGTTCAGCCGTCGCAAGGAGGCTTGATGAACGATGAACTCCAGCATCTGAAAAACCTTGGCAAGACTTCTGCGCAGTGGCTGCATGCGGTCGGCATCCACAGCGCTTCGGACCTACGCCGGCTGGGTGCGGTCAATGCCTACAAGGCCGTGCGCACCCGAGGCTTCCGGGCTTCGAAGGTGCTGCTCTATGCAATCGAAGGCGCCTTGCTCGATGTGCACTGGAATGACATTCCGGCCGAACGCAAGGAAGCCTTGAACCAGCAACTGGACGGTAAAGCGGGTGTACAGAAAAATAATCGAGAATATTAAGCCACGGCGCTTGACTCGATAATGAGAATCGTTATGATTATCACAACTGGTCGCGAGACTGGTTGGGTAACCTGAAAGCCCCTGGTTCGGACTCTCAGATTATCTCCTCATCAGGCTAATCACGGTTATTGACCCGGCACTTTGCCGGGTCTTTTTTTGCCTGGTATTTTTCCTCGCGTTGACCTCCGGGGCGCCCTAGCGGGCGATGATCAGCGGGTGCCCGCGCTCAGGGTGGGGTTGTACCAATACGTCGATGCCGAACACAGCCTTGAGTGAATCCGGGCGCAATACCTGCTGCGGGGTATCCAGGGCGTGGGCGCGGCCCTGCTCGAGCAGCAGGATGCGGTCACAGTAGCGCGCGGCAAGGTTCAGGTCATGCAGGATGACCAGCACTGCAGCACCGCGGTCGGCGAACTCGCGCACCGCTTGCAAGGTGGTGTGCTGGTGCAACGGGTCGAGCATCGAAGTCGGCTCGTCGAGCAACAGGATTCTGCCCCCCTCCCCTGGCCACAGCTGCGCCAGCACCCGGGCCAGGTGCACGCGTTGACGTTCGCCCCCGGAGAGCGCCAGGTAACTGCGCCCGATCAGATGGCTGGCATCGGCGGCCTGCAAGGCCAGGTCGATGATCTGCTGGTCGCGTTCAAAGCCGCTGTTGTGCGGCAAGCGCCCCATACCCACCACCTCTTCGACCTTGAAGGCAAAACCCAGGCTGGACACCTGCGGCAATACTGCCAAACGCTGGGCGCGCTGCTGACCGGGCCAGTCACATAGACCTCGCTCATCCAGGGTCACTCGCCCTTCGCTGGCACTGAGCTCACCACACATCACCCCCAGCAGGCTGCTTTTACCCGCGCCGTTAGGGCCCAACACACCTAGCACCTGGCCGGCTTCCAGCACCAGGCTGATATCGCTCAGCACCTGGTTTGAGCCCCGGCGCAGCGACAGATTCTCGACTCGCAACATCAGGCACGCCCTCGCAGCAGCAAGTAGAGGAAGAACGGTGCGCCGATAAACGCGGTGACAATACCGATGGGCAGTTCCGCAGGCGCCAGCGCCAAGCGGGCGACCAGGTCGGCGAACAACAATAGTGAAGCGCCAGCCAACAGCGATGCCGGTAGCAGCACGCGGTGATCAGGCCCCGCCAGTAGACGTACCAGATGCGGCACCACCAGGCCAATAAAGCCGACCAGCCCCGCCGCCGCCACCGCCGCGCCCACCCCCAAAGCGGTGCAGAACACCAGTTCGCGCTTGAGTTTCTCAACCTCGATGCCCAAGTGCCGGGCTTCGGACTCGCCCAGCAACAGGGCATTCAAGGCCTGGGCCCGCCGCGGCAGCCACAGCGAAACGACGATGGCGACCAGCACCAGCGGCCACAGGCGCTGATAGCTCGCGCCGTTGAGGCTGCCCAGGTTCCAGAACGTCAAGGTACGCAAGGTGGCGTCATCGGCCAGATAAGTGAACAGCCCGACCGCCGCACCGGCCAAGGCGGTCAAGGCGATGCCCGCCAGCAACATGGTGGCGACATTGGTCTGGCCATCGCGCCGGCCGAGGCGATACACCAGCGCGGTCACCGCCAAGCCGCCAAGAAAGGCGCACAGCGATAACAGGTAGGGGCCGAACACCTCAGGAATGCCACCGACCCACGCGCCGCCGACAATCGCCACCGCCGCACCAAGCGCGGCGCCAGCGGAGACACCGACCAGGCCGGGGTCGGCCAGCGGATTGCGAAACAGCCCCTGCATCGCCACCCCGGTCAGCGCCAGCACCGCGCCCACAGCCACCCCCAGCAGGGTTCGTGGCAGGCGAATCTGGCCAAGGATCAGCTCGGCCTGCTCCAGCCCTTCTCCGGCCACCGGCAACCCGACCAGCCGCGCCCCGGCCCGCAGGGTATCGAGCAGTGGCAGGCTGACCGGCCCCAGCGCCAGCGACAACCAGATCGCCAGCAGGCACAACAGTGCCAGGGTGA
The DNA here is from genome assembly GCF_018390435.1 of Pseudomonas sp. RC2C2. Classification (NCBI taxonomy): domain Bacteria; kingdom Pseudomonadati; phylum Pseudomonadota; class Gammaproteobacteria; order Pseudomonadales; family Pseudomonadaceae; genus Pseudomonas; species Pseudomonas sp. RC2C2. Next base: position 1,428,085 of record NZ_JAHBAX010000001.1, read on the forward strand.
CGAACAGCGTGCGCGGTTTGATCAGCCGGTTCATCGGGCTGTCGGATAGAAGGCTGTGGACAGGTTCTGCAAGGTAGTCGGCAGACGCGGACCGAGCCCGCCGACCAGCAGGGTCGGGTCCAACTCGATCAGGCGATTGCTGCGTGCGGCGCGCGAGGCGCTCAGGGCCGGATTTTCCTTGAGCAATGCCTGCAAGGCCTGCTCGCCGCTGAGGCTACGGTCGGCAAACACCAGTACATCGGGATCGAGCGCCGCCAGTGCTTCAACCGAGAAGTTCTTGTAGCCTTCGTTATCGGCCAGGTTGCGCGCACCTGCCTGTTTGAGCAGCCAATCACCGGCGGTACCCTTGCCGGCGATCATGGGTTTGGCGCCGGCATGACCGACCAGCAGGATCACCCCAGGGGCGGCCTGACGGGTTTGCAGTTGTTTGATCTTGCCCTGCAAGGCAGCCAGTTGCTGGCGGTAGTCGGCAAACAACTGCCGGGCCTGGTTCTCGTTGCCGAGCAAGCGCCCCAGTTGCTGCAGGTTGGTTTCGACTGCCGCCAGATCAGCCTTGCTGGAAAGCAGTTCGACCTTGACCCCGGCGCCACGGATTTGCGCCAGCACTGGCGGCGGCCCCATTTCCTCGGTCCCCACCAGCACATCCGGGCGCAGGCTCAGCACACCTTCGGCAGACAACTGGCGCTGGTAGCCGATGCTCGGCAAGGCCTTGAGCGACTCAGGATGCTGGCTGGTGGTATCGACCCCCACCAGTTTCTGCTCCCCTCCCAGCGCTGCAACCCACTCACTCAAAGCCCCACCGGCGCTGACCCAGCGCTGCGGCAAGGCTTCAGCCTGGGCCACGGTGTTGAACACAAGACCGGCACACAGGGCGATCAGGCGGGCACTTGGGCGCATAACAGGCTTCCTTGAATGAGGAGGAGCGGCAATCCGGGTGGATAATGCCGGGGACGCACGGTATAAAGCGTCCGATACGGCTGATGCAGGCAATTTGATAATTATTTGCATTTGCACGTCAAGCCGTCACTGTGACTACAGGTAACCCCTCACCATGCATTTTCTTTGTCGTCCCGAACAACTGAGCGAAGGCCAGAGCCGCGGCTTCAGTGTCGATGACCTCGGGATTTTCGCGGTTCGACGTGCGGGCACTGTCTACCTGTACCGCAACTACTGCCCCCATCGCGGTATCCCCCTGAACTGGGAGCCTGACGCCTTTCTCGACAGCAGCGCCAGCCTGATTGCCTGCGGGCGCCATGGCGCGCTGTTTCTGATCGAATCCGGCGAATGCGTGGCGGGTCCCTGCGAGGGCGAGCAACTGACGGCCCTGGGCTGCCGCGAAGACAGCCAGGGCATCTGGCTTATCGACTGAGCAATACCGGCAACGGCCGATCGATATAGACCTGCTCGCCATCGATCCGCGTGCCATAGGCAAGCACCTCGACGCCGTCGGCCACCGCAGCGCGTAGCGCATCGGCATAGGCCCTGTCGATCTCGTCGGCCGGGCGTACGGCTTCGACACCGCTCAGGTTCACGCAATACAGCTGCACCGCACGCACCCCCTGGCGAGCCAAGGCTGCCAGTTCACGCAGGTGCTTGGCGCCGCGCTGGGTCACCGCATCGGGGAAGGCGGCCACGCTGCAATCATCGAAGCCCAGGGTCACGCTCTTGACCTCGACGTAGGCCGGCCCCTCGGCGAACTCCAGGCGAAAGTCCACCCGGCTGTTCTCCTCGCCATAGGCCACCTCGCGCTTGAGCCCGGTAAAGCCTGCCAGTTCACTGATGATCCCGGCGCGCAAGGCTTCTTCAACCAGGGTGTTGGCCCGCCCGGTGTTCACACAGGCCAGGCGCCCCTGCGGGGTTTCACTGATTTCCCAGGTGCCGGGCAGCTTGCGCTTGGGGTCGTTGGAACGACTGAACCAGACCTGGCCGCCCTCGACCATGCAATTGAACATCGAGCCGGTGTTGGGGCAATGGATGGTCATCTGCTCGCCGTTGGCCAGTTCGATATCGGCCAGGAAGCGCTTGTAGCGGCGCAGCAAACGTGCGGTTTCGAGTGTGGGTGAAAAACGCATCAGCCTTGCCAGCTCCGCAGTCCGCGGGCAATTCGCTCAACCGCTTGCTGCAAGCGCGGCAAGCTCTGGGTGTAGGCAAAGCGTACATGGTGCCCGGCCTGGTGGCGGCCGAAGTCCAGGCCCGGGGTGAAGGCCACATGCTCGGTTTCAAGGAAGTGCTGGCAGAAGGCAAAGGCATCACCGCCAAAGGCGCTGATGTCGGCGTACAGGTAGAACGCGCCCTGAGGCTCGACGGCAATCCTGAAGCCCAGTTCACGCAAGGCCGGCAAGAGAAAGTCGCGACGGCGGGCAAATTCCGCTCGCCGTTCTTCGAGGATAGCCAGGGGCCCGGGCTGGAAACATGCCAATGCCGCATGCTGGGCCATGCTCGGTGCACTGATGTAGAGGTTCTGCGCCAGTTTCTCCAGGTCAGCCACTGCCGCCGGTGGCGCAACCAGCCAACCCAGGCGCCAGCCGGTCATGCCGAAATACTTGGAAAAACTATTAAGGACGAAGGCTTCGTCGTCGACTTCCAGCACACTCGGTGCATCCATGCCGTAGGTCAGGCCGTGGTAGATCTCATCCACCACCAGGTGACCCTTGCGCGCACGGGTAGCGGCCGACAGGCCGGCCAGTTCGTCGCGATCAAGCACCGTGCCGGTCGGGTTGGCCGGCGACGCCACCAGGGCGCCGACGGTGTCCTGGTCCCAGTAGCGCTCGACCAGATCGGCGGTCAATTGATAATTCACCTCTGGCCCCACCGGCACCAGTTGCGCAGCACCTTCGACCAGGCGCAGGAAGTGCCGGTTGCACGGGTAGCCCGGGTCGGCGAGGAGCCAGTGCTTGCCCGGATCGACCAGCAGGCTGGCAGCCAGCAGCAAGGCGCCGGAGCCGCCCGGGGTAATGAGGATGCGTTGCGGGTCGATGCTCAGCCCGTAACGCTGCTGGTAGAAGGTGGCAATGGCCTCACGCAGCGCCGGCAGCCCGCGGGCGGCGGTATAACGGGTATGCCCCTGGGCCAGCGCGGCCTGGCCGGCCTCGATGATAGGCGCCGCGGTGGTGAAGTCCGGTTCGCCGATTTCCAGGTGGATCACGTCGCAACCGCTCGCCTGCAGCTCGTTGGCGCGGGCCAGCAGGGCCATCACGTGGAAAGGTTCGATGGCGCGGCTGCGCGCACTGTAGGGCTGGGCCATTAGCCTTCTCTCAAAAGGGTCTAGAATAATGATTCTACCCATGCGCCGGGTCGAACGTGTGGCAAAAGCTGCGGTCCACTGCAAAGATCTTCAAGGCTTGGTGCCATTGCCCCGGCCTTGACAACCGGGAGTAGCGCACCCCGGTTCGATCTGGTAAGTTCGGCGGCTCGCAGTCGCAGGGCCGGCGGGCGCCGGAGATGGAGCAGCCTGCGCAATGGATTAGAAAAGTGAGAGGCGGTCTATTCATGTCCACCCTAGAAAAGCAAAAAGCCAGTCAGACCATGTACGGTGTCGAACCCTATAAGGAAACCAAGGGTGAAGAGTACATGGGCGACCCCATGCGCAAGCACTTCACCATGCTTCTCGGTGCGTGGAAGCAGGAGCTGATGACCAGTGTGGACCGGACTGTGGACCACATGAAAGACGAGGCAGCCAACTTCCCGGACCCCGCCGATCGCGCCAGCCAGGAAGAAGAGTTTGCCCTGGAACTGCGCAACCGTGATCGCGAGCGCAAGCTGATCAAGAAAATCGACAAGACCCTGCAGAAGATCCAGGACGAAGAGTACGGCTGGTGCGAAGCCTGCGGCGTTGAAATCGGCCTTCGCCGACTGGAAGCCCGCCCGACCGCCGACCTGTGTTTTGACTGCAAAGAGTTGGCCGAGAAAAAGGAAAAGCAAGTCGGCAAGGCGTGATGCCAGCAACTTGCAACGCAACGGGGCGCTCAAAGCGCCCCGTTTGATTTACAGGCTCCACACCCCATGAACGACTCCAGCTATATTGGGCGCTTCGCCCCTACCCCCAGTGGTTACCTGCACTTCGGCTCGCTGGTCGCGGCCCTGGCCTCGTGGCTGGACGCCCGTGCGGTCGGCGGCACCTGGCTGGTGCGCATGGAAGACATCGACCCGCCCCGCGAAGCCCCCGGTGCCCAGGCAGCGATCCTCAACACCCTTGAAAGCTACGGCCTGGAATGGGACGGCGAGGTGGTGTACCAGAGCCAGCGCCACGAGGCCTATGCCGAAGTGCTCGAGCGCCTGTTCCGTCAGGGCCTGGCCTACGCCTGCACCTGTTCGCGCAAGCAGCTCGAAGGTTACAACGGTGTTTACCCAGGCCTGTGCCGCAACGCCGGGTATAGCCGCGAGAATGCTGCCATCCGCCTGCGGGTGCCGGAGCTTGTCTACCATTTCGATGACAGGGTACAGGGCCATTTCCAGCAGCACCTGGGGCGCGAAGTCGGTGATTTCGTCATTCGCCGCCGTGATGGCCTGTACGCCTATCAACTGGCCGTGGTGCTGGATGACGCCTGGCAGGGGGTGACCGATATCGTCCGCGGCGCCGATCTGCTCGACAACACCCCGCGCCAGCTGTATCTGCAGGAACTGCTGGGGCTGGCGCAACCGCGCTACCTGCATGTGCCGCTGATCGTACAGCCGGACGGGCACAAACTGGGCAAGTCCTACCGCTCGCCGCCCCTGGCCGCCGACCAGGCCACTGCGCTGCTGCTGCGGGCCCTGCGCGCGCTGGGCCAGACGACCGAAGCGGGCATGGAGCAAGGCACTCCGGCCGAAGTACTGGCCCATGCCGCACTGCACTGGAACCCCGACATCCTGCCCCGGCGCTTGAGCGTGCCCGAGGCCGACCTGCGCTGATTCCCTTCTGATCCGCCCCCACCACAGACAGTTACCCCGACGCAGAAAGCCTAGTAAATTCAATTCTTTGGCAAAAACGCACAAGCCCGTTACCATCGCCGCAGCCATTTGCGCCAATAATAAGTCCAAGCCGCAGCGTCCTTACCTTTGAGGCCAGCATGTATATCTATCGTTTGGTCCTGCTTCTGGTCGTGGGGATCTACCTGTTCTCCCCGGCCATCATGGACTGGTGGATCGAGCCAACCGGTGCCTGGTATCGCCCTTACCTGCTCTGGCTGATCCTGATCGTCGTGACCTTTATCCTGCAGAGCCAACGTGATGCCGATGAGCTTTAGCCTGACCCAGATGATCCTGATCAGCGCCGCCTACCTGCTGGTGCTGTTCGGCGTGGCCTGGGTCAGCGAACGCGGAATGATCCCGCGCTCGATCATCCGCCACCCGCTGACCTACACCCTGTCGCTGGGCGTCTATGCCAGCGCCTGGGCCTTCTATGGCTCGGTGGGCCTGGCCTACCAGTATGGTTACGGCTTTCTCGCCTGTTACCTGGGGGTGTCCGGCGCTTTCTTGCTGGCGCCGGTACTGCTCTATCCGATCCTGAAGATTACCCGCACCTACCAGCTGTCATCGCTGGCCGACCTGATCGCCTTTCGCTTTCGCAGCACCTGGGCCGGGGCGCTGACCACCGTATTCATGCTGATCGGCGTGCTGCCGTTGCTGGCGCTGCAAATCCAGGCGGTAGCCGACTCGATCAGTATCCTCACGGGCGAGCCCGTCAAGGCGCGGGTGGCCTTTGCCTTTTGTGCCCTGATCACCCTGTTCACCATCTTCTTCGGCTCCAGGCACATCGCCACGCGGGAGAAACACGAAGGCCTGGTGTTTGCCATTGCCTTCGAGTCGGTGATCAAGCTGCTGGCCCTGGGCGGCATCGGCCTCTATGCCCTGTACGGTGTGTTTGGCGGACCGCATCAACTGGAAGTCTGGCTGCTGCAGAACCAGACTGCCCTCGCCGCGCTGCACACACCGTTGCAGGAAGGCCCCTGGCGTACCCTGTTGCTGGTGTTCTTCGCCTCGGCGATCGTGATGCCGCACATGTACCACATGGCCTTTACCGAGAACCTCAACCCGCGCTCACTGGTCAGTGCCAGCTGGGGCCTGCCGCTGTTCCTGCTGCTGATGAGCCTGGCGGTACCGCTGATTCTCTGGGCCGGCCTGAAGATGGGCGCCAGCACCAGCCCGGAGTACTTCACCCTGGGCCTGGGCATCGCCGCCAACAACCAGGCGCTGGCGTTGCTGGCGTACATCGGCGGGCTATCGGCCTCCAGCGGGCTGATCATCGTCACCACCCTGGCACTCTCGGGCATGGCCCTCAACCACCTGGTGCTGCCGCTGTACCAGCCGCCGGCCGAGGGCAACATCTACCGTTGGCTGAAGTGGACCCGACGGGCGCTGATCGTCGCCATCATCGCCGCCGGTTTTGGCTTCTACCTGACCCTGGGCAGCCAGCAGGACCTGGCCAATCTCGGTATCGTCGCCTTTGTCGCCACCTTACAGTTCCTGCCGGGCGTACTCTCGGTACTGTACTGGCCCACCGCCAACCGCCGCGGCTTCATCGCCGGCTTGCTGGCCGGCATCCTGGTGTGGATGGTGACCATGCTGTTGCCGCTGGTGGGCAACCTGCAGGGCTTCTACATCCCGCTGCTGAACATGATCTATGTGCTCGACGACACCAGTTGGCACATGGCCGCGATCGCCTCGCTGGCGGCCAACGTGCTGCTGTTCACCCTGATCTCGCTGTTCACCAACGCCAGCAGTGAAGAAGTCAGTGCCGCCGAGGCCTGTGCGGTGGATAACGTCCGTCGCCCGCAGCGCCGTGAGCTGCACGCCGCTTCGCCGCAGGAGTTCGCCACCCAGCTGGCCAAGCCCCTGGGCGCCAAGGCTGCGCAGAAGGAAGTCGAGCAGGCCCTGCGCGATCTCTACCTGCCGTTCGACGAGCGCCGCCCGTATGCCCTGCGCCGCCTGCGCGACCGCATCGAAGCCAACCTGTCGGGCCTGATGGGCCCAAGCGTGGCCCAGGACATGGTCGAGACCTTCCTGCCCTACAAGTCTGGTAACGAAAATTACGTTACCGAAGACATCCACTTCATCGAGAGCCGCCTGGAAGACTACCACTCGCGCCTGACCGGCCTTGCCGCCGAGCTCGACGCCCTGCGCCGCTACCACCGCCAGACCCTGCAGGAACTGCCAATGGGCGTCTGCTCGCTGGCCAAGGACCAGGAAATCCTGATGTGGAACAAGGCCATGGAAGAGCTCACCGGTATCCCCGCCAAGCGCGTGGTCGGCTCGCGCCTGGCGACCATTGCCGAGCCTTGGCGCGGCCTGCTGCTGGGCTTCATCAACGTGCCCGACGAACACCTGCACAAACAGCGCCTGGGCCTGGACGGTCAGACCCGCTGGCTGAACCTGCACAAGGCGGCCATCGACGAGCCGCTGGCACCGGGCAACAGCGGCCTGGTGTTGTTGGTCGAGGACCTCACCGAGACCCAGGCCCTGGAAGACAAGCTGGTGCACTCCGAGCGCCTGGCCAGCATCGGCCGCCTGGCCGCCGGGGTTGCCCATGAGATCGGCAACCCGGTCACTGGCATCGCTTGCCTGGCACAGAACCTGCGCGAAGAGCGCGAAGAGGACGGCGAGATCACCGAGTTGAGCAGCCAGATCCTGGAGCAGACCAAGCGCATCTCGCGCATCGTCCAGTCGCTGATGAGCTTCGCCCATGCCGGCAGCCACCAGCACAGCGACGAGCCGGTGTGCCTGGCCGAAGTGGCCCAGGATGCCATCGGTCTGCTGGCCTTGAACCGGCGCAATTTCGAAGTACAGTTCTTCAACCTGTGCGACCCCGATCACTGGGTCGAGGGCGACCCGCAACGCCTGGCCCAGGTGCTGATCAACCTGCTGTCCAACGCCCGCGACGCCTCCCCGCCCGGCAGCGCCGTGCGGGTCAAGAGCGAAGCCAGCGAGCATACCGTCGACCTGATCGTCGAGGACGAAGGCAGCGGTATCCCGAAAAACATCATGGATCGTCTGTTCGAACCCTTCTTCACCACCAAGGACCCGGGCGAAGGCACCGGACTGGGGCTTGCTCTGGTCTATTCCATCGTGGAAGAGCATTATGGACAAATCACCATCGACAGCCCGGCCGATAGCCAGAGCCAACGCGGCACCCGGATCCGAGTGACCCTGCCGCGCCATGTCGTAGCGACGTCCGCTGTGAACTGAGACCGTCGAGAGAATTGAATCAATGCCGCATATTCTGATCGTCGAAGACGAAACCATCATCCGCTCGGCGCTACGCCGATTGCTTGAGCGTAACCAGTACCAGGTCAGCGAGGCCGGCTCGGTGCAAGAGGCCCAGGAACGCTTCAGCATTGCGACCTTCGACCTGATTGTCAGCGACCTGCGCCTGCCAGGCGCGCCCGGCACCGAACTGATCAAGCTCGGCCAGGGCACCCCGGTACTGATCATGACCAGCTACGCGAGCCTGCGTTCTGCTGTCGACTCGATGAAAATGGGTGCGGTGGACTACATCGCCAAGCCATTCGATCACGACGAAATGCTCCAGGCCGTTGCGCGCATCCTGCGTGACCGGCAGAACGCGCCGGCCGTTGCGACTGAACGTGGCAACGGCAAGGCCGCGCCTGGCGACAAGGCGGCGACCAGTACTGCGGCCAATGGCGAGATCGGCATCATCGGTTCGTGCCCGCCGATGCAGGACCTGTACGGCAAGATACGCAAGGTCGCGCCAACAGACTCCAATGTACTGATCCAGGGCGAGTCGGGTACTGGTAAAGAGCTGGTGGCCCGCGCGCTGCACAACCTGTCGCGACGAGCCAAGGCACCGATGATCTCGGTGAACTGCGCGGCGATTCCAGAGACCCTGATCGAATCGGAACTGTTCGGCCATGAGAAAGGCGCCTTTACCGGCGCCAGCGCCGGGCGTGCCGGCCTGGTCGAAGCCGCCGATGGTGGCACGCTGTTTCTCGACGAGATCGGCGAACTGCCACTCGAAGCCCAGGCACGCCTGTTGCGCGTCCTGCAGGAAGGTGAAATTCGTCGGGTCGGCTCGGTGCAATCGCAAAAAGTCGATGTACGCCTGATCGCCGCCACCCACCGCGACCTGAAGAACCTGGCCAAGGTCGGCCAGTTCCGTGAAGACCTTTATTACCGCCTGCACGTCATCGCTCTCAAACTGCCGGCCTTGCGCGAGCGCGGCACCGACGTCAACGAAATCGCCAACGCCTTCCTCGCCCGCCAAAGTGCGCGGGTCGGGCGTAACGACCTGCGATTCGGCCACGACGCTGAACAGGCGATTCGGCATTACTCTTGGCCAGGTAACGTGCGCGAGCTGGAAAACGCCGTGGAGCGCGCAGTGATCCTGTGCGAGAGCCCGGAGATTTCCGCCGACCTGCTGGGTATCGACATCGAGCTCAGCGATCTCGAAGACGACGAGCCGTTCGCCGGCCTGTCGGGCGCCAGCAGCAGTGCCAACAACACCAGCCACGAGCCGACAGAAGACCTGTCGCTGGAAGACTACTTCCAGCATTTCGTCCTTGAGCATCAGGATCACATGACCGAGACCGAGCTTGCGCGCAAGCTTGGGGTCAGCCGCAAGTGCCTGTGGGAGCGGCGCCAGCGCCTGGGCATCCCGCGGCGCAAGAGCGGTGCCACCAGCGAGGGCTGAGCCGTTTCAGCGCTTTGCGCGGGTGGGCACAGGTAACACCGCTACCTTGCGACAAACTGTTACCGCACCACAAAGTCGTAACAAAAACCGGGGCTTACGGTAACGAAGCCGCGGTTTTTTTTCGCCTTGCGAACCGCTCAAAACCGCTCCAACCCCTTGTTTTACTGGGTTTTGAGAAAGTTGGCACGGCACCTGCTATATGTTTGGTACAAGAACAATAACAAGCACTGCAAAAGACAATAAAAATAAGACGAATCGGCTCACGCACAATAAGAACAAGACGGCGGAGGCGCAGCTAACTGATTCTTTTGGAGAGGAGTTGTATTTGGGGCTTGCCCCACAACCAGGCAGAGAACAATAAAAACTGCACTCAAGCAGGGCCTGAACTGGTTGGATCGCATGATCATTGCAACCTCAGCGACCAAAGCAATCCGTTTGCTCTTGATCCCGATTAGGGAGACCGCCCACAAGCTTTTTTTGTGGGCAGGGCACTCAACAAAAACAAAAAGCCCGGCAAAAAAACAATAAGAGCACGCAACTACTTCTTGGGGAGCTTCGGCTCCCCTTGTAGTTTCTGCCCGCCCCAGCCCGCCTGTGCGTCGTCCGACGCGACCGCCTACACCATCCTCCGAGTAAATGCTAGAATCCCCGCCCATCATGCGGCCATTCTTCGTTTTTGGCCGAACATTCCTTCAAACAGTGCATCCCATGCTGAAGAAGCTGTTCCAGTCGTTCCGTCCTCCCGTACGTGGCACGCACCACAAGCGCACCACGCCTGAAGTGATCAATAGCGGTCAACATTCGCTGCAACGTGGCCAGTTCAGTCGTCATGCGGTGAGTATCGTCGAGCGCCTGCAAAATGCTGGCTACCAGGCCTATCTGGTCGGTGGCTGCGTGCGGGACCAACTCCTGGGCATCACCCCCAAGGATTTCGACGTTGCCACCAGCGCCACCCCTGAACAGGTCCGCGCCGAATTTCGCAACGCCCGCATCATCGGTCGCCGTTTCAAACTGGTTCACATCCATTTCGGGCGTGAAATCATCGAAGTCGCCACCTTCCGCGCCAACCACCCGGAAAGCGAAGAAGAGAACAGCCACACCTCGTCGCGTAACGAGAGTGGGCGGATTCTGCGCGACAACGTCTACGGCACCCTGGAAGAAGACGCGCAACGCCGCGACTTCACCATCAACGCCCTGTATTACGACCCGGTCAGCGAGCGCATTCTTGATTACGCCAACGGCGTGCACGATATTCGCAACCGCCTGATCCGCCTGATCGGCGACCCGACCCAGCGCTACCAGGAAGACCCGGTACGCATGCTGCGAGCCGTGCGCTTCGCCGCCAAGCTCAACTTCGGCATCGAAAAACACACCGTGCAGCCGATTCGCCAGCTGGCGCCAATGCTGCGCGAGATTCCGGCGGCTCGCCTGTTCGAAGAGTCGCTCAAGCTGTTCCTTTCCGGGCAGGCGGCCGACACCTTCGAAATGCTCGTTGACCTGGAGCTGTTCGACCCGCTGTTCCCGGCCAGTGCCGAGGCGCTGGAAGAGCACCCGACCTACACCCACACCCTGATCAGCCAGGCGTTGATCAACACTGACCTGCGCGTCAAGCAAGGCAAGCCGGTAACCCCGGCTTTCCTGTTCGCCGCCATGCTCTGGCCAGCACTGCCCGGTCGCGCCCTGCGCCTGCAGAGCCGTGGCATGCCACCGATTCCGGCCATGAACGAAGCGGCCCACGAACTGATTGCCGAACAGTGCCAGCGCATCGCAATCCCCAAGCGTTTCACCATGCCGATCCGCGAAATCTGGGACATGCAGGAACGCCTGCCGCGGCGGAGTGGCAAACGTGCCGACCTGTTGCTCGACAACCCGCGCTTTCGCGCCGGTTACGACTTCCTGTTGCTGCGTGAAAGTGCGGGTGAAGAAACCGACGGCCTGGGCCAATGGTGGACCGACTATCAGGACTGCAACGACAGCGAGCGCCGCGACATGATCCGCGAGCTGGGCAGCCGTGATGAAGGTGCCGGTGCCGGCCCGCGCAAACGCAAGCGCAGCCCGAGCAAGCGCAAGCGCGCCGACAGCGCTGCAGGCGAGTAACAGATGATCCGCGCCTTTATTGGCCTGGGCAGCAACCTGGCCGATCCCGAACAGCAACTGCGCAGCGCCGTCGAGGCGCTGGGGCAGTTGCGTGACAGCGCCCTGGCCGCGGTTTCGGCCTTCTACAGCAGCGACTCGCTGTCACCGGGCCAGCCGCGCTACACCAACGCCGTGGCGGCGCTGGATACCGCCGTTGCGCCGCTGGACCTGCTCGATGCGCTGCAAGCCATCGAGGCCGATCAGGGCCGCGAACGCAAGGAACGCTGGGGCCCGCGCACCCTCGACCTGGACATTCTGTTGTACGGCGACCAGGTCATCGATGTGCCGCGCCTGAAAGTGCCGCATTACCACATGCAGGCACGACCGTTCGTCCTCTACCCCCTGGCCGAACTGGTCCCTGAAGACTTCTGCCTGGCCGATCAACGGCCCCTGTCCCAATTACTGGCAGATTGCCCGTTCGTCGGTCTGGAACGCCTGTAGCCGGGCGTTCCCCCAGCCGGTAACGCCCGTAACAGCGCATTAGTAACAATGCGGTAACAGGGTAATTGACTTCAGCCCCCTCGCTCACGACTATAGGCGTCCCGTGGCGCCCCGAGCGCCGCAAAAAGGCGTATATAGGCCTGGAACAGGTCGTAATTCAAACACCACGATCGATGATGTGCTGTTCCAGAAGATGAATACACGCGTTGTACGCAGTCGTTTTTCACAGCGCCTGAACGAGGATTCCTTTTCATGCCAGAAGTAACCCTGACCACCCTGCAGAGCCTCAAGGCCAAGGGTGAGAAAATAACCATGCTGACCTGCTACGACGCGACCTTCGCCCAGGCCGCCAGCCGTGCCGGCGTGGAAGTATTGCTGGTGGGTGACTCCCTGGGCATGGTCCTGCAGGGCCATGACAGCACCTTGCCGGTAACCAATGCCGAGATGGCCTACCACACCGCCTGCGTCAAACGCGGCAACGAAGGTGCGTTGATTCTTGCCGACCTGCCGTTCATGGCCTGCGCCACCACCGAGCAGGCGTTCGCCAACAGCGGCGCGCTGATGCAGGCCGGCGCGCACATGGTCAAGGTCGAAGGCGCCGCCTGGCTGGCGGAAACCATCCGCCTGCTGGCCGAGCGTGGCGTACCGGTGTGCGCCCATATGGGCCTGACCCCGCAGACGGTGAACATCCTCGGTGGCTACAAGGTTCAGGGCCGCCAGGAAAACCAGGCACGGCAAATGCGCGCCGACGCCATCGCCCTGGAGCAGGCGGGCGCAGCCATGCTGCTGCTCGAATGCGTACCCACCGAGCTGGCTGCGGAAATCACCCAGGCGGTGAGCATCCCGGTCATCGGCATCGGTGCCGGCAGCGCCACCGACGGCCAGGTGCTGGTATTGCATGACATGCTCGGTCTGTCGCTGACTGGCCGGGTACCGAAGTTCGTGAAGAACTTCATGGCCGGCCAGAGCGATATTCAAGGCGCGCTCAAGGCTTACGTAACCGCCGTCAAGGATGTCAGCTTCCCCGGCAGCGAACACGGGTTCAGTGCATGAATACAGTCAAGACCGTCCGCGAACTGCGTGCCGCCGTGGCGCGCGCGCGCAGCGAAGGCAAACGCATCGGTTTCGTGCCGACCATGGGCAACCTGCACAGCGGCCATGCCGCACTGGTGACCAAGGCCGCACAACGGGTCGATTTCGTCGTCGCCAGCATCTTCGTCAACCCCCTGCAGTTCGGCCCCAGCGAGGACCTCGACAAGTACCCGCGGACCCTCGCCGCTGACCAGGAAAAACTGCTCCAGGCCGGCTGCCATCTGCTGTTCGCCCCGACCGTCGAAGAGATGTACCCCGACGGCATGGCCGGGCAGACCCGCGTCAGCGTCCCGCAACTGTCCGACGGGCTGTGCGGTGCCAGCCGTCCAGGCCATTTCGAAGGCGTGGCGACGGTGGTCAGCAAGCTGTTCAACATGGTCCAGCCGGACCTGGCGGTGTTTGGCCAGAAAGACTTCCAGCAACTGGCGGTGATCCGTGCGCTGGTGCGCGACCTGAACATGCCGATCCAGATCATCGGCGAGCCAACCGTGCGCGCCGAAGACGGCCTGGCGCTGTCTTCGCGCAACGGTTACCTGAGCGACGAACAGCGCGCCACGGCGCCTGTGCTGTATCGGGTACTGAGCCAGATGGCCGCGGCTATCGAACAGGGCGAACGCGACTATCCGGCGCTGATCGCCAACGGTCAGCAGCAACTGACCGCGGCAGGCTTTCGCCCGGACTACCTGGAAATTCGCCAGGCCCTGAGCCTGCGCCCGGCAGCACCGGAAGACCGTGACCTGGTAATCCTGGTAGCAGCCGTCCTGGGTAACACCCGTCTGATCGACAACCTGCACCTGACTCTCGACGACAAGTAAACAGGTCGCCCGCTGGAGCCTCTCCCTGTAACGCAGGTTGCATGCCTATAATTGGCATCAGCCTGCAAACAAGGCGCTGGTTCCAGTGTCCAAGGCAGTCCACGCAATAAGGAAACCTGCAGCGATGGCGTATTACCGCACCCCCCATGATGTTACTGCCCTGCCCGCCTGGCAGGCGCTCCAGCAGCACCGCGAAGCCATGCAGGCCTTCAGCATGCGCGACGCATTCAATGCCGAGCCCAAACGCTTCGAGCAGTTTTCCCTGAGCACCTGCGGGCTGTTCCTCGATTATTCGAAAAACCTGATCAACGGCCAGAGCCGCGACCTGCTGGTCAAGCTGGCCAACGAAGTAGGCCTGCAAGAGGCAATCAAGGCATTGTTCGCAGGCGAGATCCTCAACGCCTCCGAAGGCCGTCCGGCCCTGCATACCGCCCTGCGCCGCCCGGTGGGCGACAAGTTGAGCGTCAACGGCGTCAACGTGATGCCTGAGGTGCACAAGGTCCTCAACCAGGTCACCGAACTGGTTGGCCGCATCCATGATGGCCTGTGGCGCGGCTACAGCGAAAAGCCGATCACCGACGTGGTCAACATCGGCATCGGCGGCTCATTCCTCGGCCCGGAGCTGGTCTCCGAAGCCCTGCTGCCTTACGCCCAGCGTGGCGTGCGCTGCCATTACCTGGCAAACATCGACGGCAGCGAGTTCCATGAGCTGTCGGCCAAGCTGCGCGCCGAAACCACGCTGTTCATTGTTTCGTCCAAGTCGTTCAACACCCTGGAAACCCTGAAGAACGCCCAGGCCGCACGCGCCTGGTACCTGGCCCAGGGTGGCTCGGAAGCCGAGCTGTACAAGCACTTCATCGCCGTATCCAGCAACAAGGCCGCCGCCGTGGCCTTCGGCATTCGCGAAGAGAACATCTTCCCGATGTGGGACTGGGTAGGCGGGCGTTACTCGCTGTGGTCGGCCATCGGCCTGCCGATTGCCCTGGCCATTGGCACGGCCAACTTCAAGGAACTGCTGTCCGGTGCCTACACCATGGACCAGCACTTCCAGAACGCGCCGTTCGAACAGAACATGCCGGTGCTGCTGGCCTTGCTCGGCGTATGGTACGGCAACTTCTGGGGCGCGCAGAGCCATGCGATCCTGCCGTATGACCACTACCTGCGCAACATCACCAAGCACCTGCAACAGCTGGACATGGAATCCAACGGCAAAAGCGTTCGCCAGGACGGCACGCCGGTCAACCACGACACCGGCCCGGTCATCTGGGGTGGCGTGGGTTGTAACGGTCAGCACGCCTACCACCAGTTGCTGCACCAGGGCACCCAGCTGATTCCGGCCGACTTCATCGTCCCGGTGGTCAGCTTCAACCCGGTCGCCGACCATCATCAGTGGCTGTACGCCAACTGCCTGTCGCAGAGCCAGGCACTGATGCTGGGCAAGACCCGCAGCGAAGCCGAAGCCGAGCTGCGCGACAAAGGCATGGCCGAAGCTGAAGTCCAGAAGCTGGCGCCACACAAGGTGATCCCGGGCAACCGCCCGAGCAATACCCTGGTGGTCGAGCGCATCAGCCCGCGTCGTCTTGGCGCGCTGGTGGCGATGTACGAACACAAGGTGTTCGTGCAGAGCGTCATCTGGGGCATCAATGCCTTCGACCAGTGGGGCGTGGAGCTGGGCAAGGAGCTGGGCAAGGGCGTTTACCAACGCCTGACCGGCGGTATCGAAGAGCCTGCCGAAGACGCTTCGACCCAGGGCCTGATCAACTTCTTCCGCAGCCGTCACCGCGGTTGATCACCCGCGCTGCCCCTGGCCGAACGAACCCGGCCAGGGGCAGCGGCTACACTGTCCTGACAAAAACAATCCGTCAGAACAGGACCCGCCATGTTCGATATCAGCGACTTTCCCCAAGCCGATGCGGTCAGCAAAGCGGCGCAACTGAGCCAGGCCGATTACCAGCGCCTGTACCGCCAGTCCATCGACGACCCCGATGCCTTCTGGAGCGAACAGGCCAAGGCCCTGGACTGGATCAAGCCCTGGAGCCAAATCCAGCAGAGCGACATGAATACCGGCCGGGCTGCCTGGTTCAAGGGCGCGCAACTGAACGTCAGCTACAACTGCATCGACCGCCACCTGACCACCCGCGGCGATCAGCCGGCGATCATTCGTGAGGGCGACAACCCCACCGACTCCAGCGTCATCACCTACCGCGAACTGCACCAGCAGGTCTGCCGCCTGGCCAACGTGCTCAAGCAACGCGGGGTGAAAAAGGGCGACCGGGTGTGCATCTACATGCCCATGGTTCCGCAGGCGGCCTATGCCATGCTCGCCTGCAGCCGCATCGGCGCCATTCACTCGGTGGTGTTCGGTGGTTTCTCGCCGGATGCCCTGCGCGACCGTATTCTCGACGCCGATTGCCGTACGCTGATCACCGCCGATGAAGGCATTCGTGGCGGCAAGAGCGTGCCGCTGAAGAACAACGTCGACAAGGCCCTGCTCAGTTGCCCGGACGTCAGTACGGTGGTGGTGATCAAACGTACCGGCGGCGAGATCGACTGGAGTGAAGGTCGCGATCTCTGGTACCACGACGCAATCAAGCAGGTCAGTGATGATTGCCCACCCGAGCCAATGGACGCCGAAGACCCGCTGTTCATCCTCTACACCTCCGGCAGTACCGGCAAACCCAAGGGCGTGCTGCACACCACCGCAGGTTACCTGCTGCAGGCGGCGCTGACCTTCAGGAGCGTGTTCGATTACCGCGATGGCGAGGTGTTCTGGTGCACCGCCGACGTCGGCTGGGTGACGGGCCACAGCTATATCGTTTACGGCCCCCTGGCCAACGGCGCGATCACCCTGATGTTCGAAGGCGTGCCCAATTACCCCGATGCCTCGCGCTTCTGGCAGGTGGTCGACAAGCACCAGGTGAACATCTTCTACACCGCCCCCACCGCCCTTCGCGCACTGATGCGCGAAGGGCAGGGCCCGCTGGCGAGCACCTCGCGCAAGAGCCTGCGCGTGCTCGGCAGCGTGGGTGAGCCGATCAACCCGGAAGCCTGGGAATGGTACTTCGAGGCCGTCGGCGAAAAACGCTGCCCCATCGTCGACACCTGGTGGCAGACCGAAACCGGCGGCATCATGATCAGCCCGCTGGTGGGCACCCGGCGGGTCAAGCCCGGCTGCGCCACCCAACCGATGTTCGGCGTGCAGCCGGTGTTACTGGACGACAAGGGCACGCTGATCGAAGGCCCCGGCAGCGGCATGCTGGCAATCAAGGCCAGCTGGCCCGGGCAGATCCGCAGCGTGTACGGCGACCCGCAGCGAATGATCGACACTTACTTCAAGCCGCTGCCGGGTTACTACTTCACCGGTGACGGCGCGCGCCGCGACGAGGACGGCGACCTGTGGATCACCGGGCGCATCGATGATGTGATCAACGTCTCCGGACACCGCATCGGCACCGCGGAGGTCGAAAGCGCCCTGGTGCTGCACGACAGCATCGCCGAAGCCGCCGTTGTCGGGTACCCTCACGATCTCAAGGGGCAAGGCATCTATGCCTTTGTCACGCCCATGAATGGCGTAACCCCGGACGACAGCCTCAAGCAGGAGCTGCTGGCCCTGGTCAGCAAAGAGATCGGCAGCTTCGCCAAACCCGAGCTGATCCAGTGGGCGCCGGCACTGCCCAAGACCCGCTCAGGCAAGATCATGCGGCGCATCCTGCGCAAGATCGCCTGCAACGAGCTCGACAACCTCGGCGACACGTCGACCCTGGCCGACCCCAGCGTGGTCCAAGGCCTGATCGACAAACGCCTGAACATTTAAGCGGCAGCCTGTTTGGCTGCCTTGCAGACAAGGTAGCCATGGAAGCGATTCGCCGCCGTATCGAAACCCAGGTGATGAGCCTGACCGGTTTGTCCCTGGGGCAACTTGACCTGGAAAACCCCAAGGGTGACCCCGGGCTGTTCGGCCCGGGCAGCCTCAGCTGGCGCGTGCATGGCGACTTCCCAAGCATGTTGATCGGCGGCATCAGTGCCCTGCTCCTGCAACTGCTGCACCCGCTGGCGCTGGCCGGCGTGTGGGATCACTCCAACTTTCGCCAGGACCTGCTTGGCCGCCTGCGTCGCACCAGCCAGTTCATCTCCGGCACCACCTTCGGCTCGACTCAAGATGCCAACTGGCTGATCGAAAAAGTGCGCACCATTCACTTGCAGGTAGTCGGTAGCGCCGCCGACGGCCGGCCGTACGCGGCCAGCGATCCAGACCTGCTGACCTGGGTGCATGTAGCCGAGGTCAGCAGCTTCCTGGCTGCCCATAGGCGCTATCGCAACCCGCACATGCCGATCGCCGAACAGGATGCCTACTATGCCGAGATCGCCCTGATCGCCGAACGCCTGGGCGCCCGTAACGTGCCGCGCTCGCGCCAGCAGATTGCCGACTACCTGCAGGCCATGCGCCCACAACTGATCTGCGACGCCCGCAGCCATGAAGTGGTGCAGGTACTGCTCGACGCACCGGCGCCTAGCCGCCTGGCCCAACCGGTGGGCGCCCTGATGCTGCGTGCCGGGATCGACCTGCTGCCCGACTGGGCCAGCGCAATGCTCGAGCTGAGCCAGAATCCGCTGCAACGCCGGCTGATCCGCCTGGGCATCAACAGCACCGCACCGGTCCTGCGCTGGGCCATGCGCGATGGTTCCGCCCATCGTGCCCGGCGGCGCATGGGTATTGCCTGAACGGTGCGCCAATAGCCCTCGCCCGGCCATCTATGCCACCATGCAGGTCTAGCCAGGCCCTGGGGCCTGAACCGTTCTGACGCCAAATCCAATAAGAGTGAGGACCTGCGCCATGCAAGATGTCGTTATCGTTGCCGCCACCCGTACCGCTGTCGGTAGCTACCAGGGGGCGCTGGCCAACATTCCCGCCGTCGACCTGGGCGCTGCGGTGATTCGCCAGTTGCTGACCCAGACCGGCATCGATGGCGAACTGGTCGATGAAGTGATTCTCGGCCAGGTACTGACCGCCGGTGCCGGGCAGAACCCGGCGCGCCAGGCCGCGATCAAGGCCGGCCTGCCTCACGCGGTGCCAGCCATGACCCTGAACAAGGTCTGCGGCTCGGGCCTCAAGGCCCTGCACCTGGCAGCCCAGGCGATCCGCTGCGGCGATGCCGAAGTGATCATCGCCGGCGGCCAGGAGAACATGAGCCTGGCCAACTACGTCATGCCCGGGGCCCGTACCGGCCTGCGCATGGGCCACAGCAGCCTGATCGACAGCATGATCAGCGATGGCCTGTGGGATGCGTTCAACGACTACCACATGGGCATCACTGCCGAGAACCTGGTGGAAAAGTACGGCATCAGCCGTGAGGAGCAGGACGCCTTCGCTGCCGCTTCGCAGCAAAAGGCAACCGCAGCCATCGAAGCCCGGCGCTTCGTCGATGAGATCACCCCGATCCTGATCCCGCAGCGCAAAGGGGATCCGCTTGCGTTTGCCACCGACGAGCAACCGCGTGCCGGCACCACCGCCGAATCGCTGGGCAAGCTCAAGCCGGCATTCAAGAAAGACGGCACGGTAACCGCCGGTAATGCCTCGTCGCTCAATGACGGCGCAGCCGCGGTGCTGCTGATGAGTGCCGCCAAGGCGCAGCAACTGGGCCTGCCGATCCTGGCGCGCATCAAGGCCTATGCCAATGCCGGGGTCGATCCGGCGATCATGGGCATCGGCCCGGTCAGCGCCACCCGCCGCTGCCTGGCAAAGGCCGGCTGGGACCTGGCGGACCTGGACCTGATCGAAGCCAACGAAGCCTTTGCCGCCCAGGCCCTGTCGGTGGGCAAGGAGCTGGGCTGGGACGCCAGCAAGGTCAACGTCAATGGCGGCGCCATTGCCCTGGGCCATCCGATCGGCGCCTCGGGTTGCCGGGTGCTGGTAACCCTGCTGCACGAAATGATCAAGCGTGATGTCAGCAAGGGCCTGGCCACCCTGTGCATCGGCGGTGGTCAGGGCGTGGCCCTGGCAATCGAACGCTGATCAGCGCAGGAGGGGCCGCAACGGCCCCTCCCCTGGCTTGAACTGGTAAACTGCACGTCCGCAAACCAAGGCCACGTGCATGTCCCTCTTGAATCAGGCGCTGCGCGCCGCCCTCGACGCCCGCCTGGGCCTTCTCGCCGAACTGCATGCCCAGGGCACCGACTGCTATCGCCTGTTCCATGGCAGCCAGGAAGGCGCCAGCGGCCTGACCATCGACCGCTACGGCCCGCAGTTGCTGGTGCAGAGCTTCCACCACAGCCTCGAAACCAGCGCCTTGCTGGAGCTGCACGCCGCTGTCGAAGCGCACCTGGGCCTTGAGCTGCTGCTGGTCTACAACGACCGCTCCCAGGGCAACAGCCGCATCGACCGCCGCGACCCGGTGTACCAGGCCAGCGAGGCCGCGCTGGCCGATCACGTCGGCCACGAATGGGGCCTGAACTACCGGGTGCGTGGTCGCCATGCCGGGCAGGACCCACTGCTGTTTCTTGACCTGCGCAATGCCCGTGGCTGGGTCAAGCAGCACAGTGCCGGCAAAAGCGTGCTGAACCTGTTCGCCTATACCTGCGGTGTCGGCCTCAGCGCGGCGGCGGGCGGCGCCCGCGAGGTGTGCAACCTGGACTTTGCCGAAGGCAACCTGGCCGTCGGCAAGGAAAACGGCGCACTCAACCCGCAACTGCTGCCGATGAGTTTCATCCAGTCCGATTACTTCCCGGCAATCCGCCAGTTCGCCGGCCTGCCGGTCAGCCAGCGCCGCGGCCACACGCTGCCGTCGTACCCACGCCTGCAACAACGCCAGTTCGATCTGGTGTTTCTCGACCCGCCGGCCTGGGCCAAGAGCGCCTTCGGCACCGTCGACCTGCTGCGCGATTACCAGAGCCTGCTCAAGCCGGCACTGTTGAGCACCGCCGAGGACGGCGTACTGATCTGCTGTAACAACCTGGCCAAGGTCAATGTCGACGACTGGCGCGAGCAAGTGCTGCGCTGCGCCGACAAGGCCGGGCGGCCGGTACGCGACTGGCAGGTGCTCAAGCCCGCCGGCGACTTTCCGTCGCAGGACGGTCAGCCCCCATTGAAGACCTTGATTCTTCAGCTCTGAAACAAAAAATCGTTAATTTTCGGGGTATCTTCGGAACCGATTTTACGTGCCATACTCCAACCACTCCCGCTCGAGACAGACGACGCCACACATGCCCAAAGGATTGAAACGCGCCCTCGGCGCCATGCTGGCCGCAGTGGCCTTGTACAGCCTGCTAGGCTTTCTGATTCTCCCAGGGGTTGCCCTGCGTATCGTCAACCAGCAACTGGCCAATTACGCCACAGTACCTGCGCACCTGCAGCGGATCGAGCTCAACCCGTTCAGCCTCGAACTGACCCTCTGGGGCCTGCAGATCGGCGAGCCGGGCAAGGAGCAGGTCGGTTTTGAACGCCTGTACGCCAACCTGCAGCTCGACAGCCTGTGGAGCGGCGCCCTGCACCTGGACGGGGTCGAACTGGACAAGGCACGTACCGAGCTGCTGTTCGCCAAGGACGGCAGCCTCAACCTCACTCAGTTGTTCAAGCTGCCACCGAGCGAGCCCAAGCCTGAAGAGCCGGCCAGCGATCCATTCCCGCTGCGTATCGGCAGCATCAAGCTCAGCGAAGGCTACCTGCACTTCCAGGACCTGCGCCCGAGCGAGCCGATCGAGTTCCTCTACGACTCGATGAACCTGGAGCTGAAGAACCTCAGCACCCTGCCTGACGACAGTACCGAGATGACCCTGGTCGCCAATGGCCCGGCAGGCGGGCGCATCGACTGGTCCGGCAATTTCAGCCTGGTACCGATCGCCTCCGAAGGTACCCTGAAGGTCACCGACGGCAAGATGAAAGCCTTCTGGCCCTATGTCCGAGATGCCGTGCCGCTGGTGCTGGAAGAAGGCGTGGTCAGCCTCGATACCCACTACAAGCTGAATCTGTCCAAGGAAACCGAGCTGCTGCTGGACAACGCCTCGGTGAGCATCGCGCCCTTTGCCATCAAGGCCCCGGATGGCCGTCCGCTGGCGCGCCTGGCGCGTCTGGATGTCAGCGAAACCTCGATCGACCTGGCCAAGCAACTGGTCACCGTCGGCAAGATCCGCAGCGACAAGCTCGAAACCTGGGCGGCGCTGGAGTCCGACGGCCAGCTCGACTGGCAAAAACTGTTCGCCAGCCAGCCGGCCAAAGCCACGCCAAAAGAGCAAGCCGAACCCGCTACCGCCGAGCCGGATGCCAAGGACAAAGCCGCAGCTGAAGCGCCGAGCAAGCCATGGCAGGTACTGCTCAAGGACGTGCAACTGCGCAATTACCAGGTACACCTGGCCGACCGCTCGCAGAAAGAGCCAGTGGCTCTGGACGTTGGCCCGCTGAACCTTGACCTGCAGAATTTCGACAGTCTCAATCAGTCGCCCTTTACCCTCAAGCTCGATACCGGCGTCGGTAAACAAGGCAAGCTGCAGGCTGCCGGTGAGGTGAACCTGGCGCCCGTCACCGCCAAGCTCAAGGTCAACACCCAAGACATCGACCTGCGCGTCGCCCAGGCTTACATCAGCCCCTACATCCGCCTCGAACTGCGCAGCGGCATGCTCGGCAGCGACCTCAATGTCGACCTCAAGAGCACCGCACCGCTGGCCTTCAGCATCGACGGCAAGGCCCAGGTCAACCAGTTGCATACGCTGGACACCATCAAGGACCGCGACTTCGTCAAATGGCAGCAACTGAACCTCGACGCTGTGTCGTACCGCCACGGTGATGCCCTGACCATTGGCAAGGTGACCCTGAAACAGCCTTACGCGCGCTTCATGATCAACGAGGACCGCACCACCAACGTCGATGACCTGCTGATCCCGCAGCCGGCCACCGCGCAATCCAAAGCGCCAAGCAAAGCCAAGGCCCCGGCCGAGAAGCCACTGGGTATCCGCATCGGTGAAATCGACATCAACGACGGCTCGGCCAACTTCGCCGACTTCAGCCTGACGCCCAACTTTGCCACGGCCATCCAGCAGCTCAATGGCCAGATCGGCACCATCGACAACCGTCAGCCAAAGCCTGCCAAAGTCGATATCAAGGGCAAGGTCGATCGCTATGCGCCAGTGACCATCAAAGGCTCACTGAACCCCTTCGACCCGATGGCCGCCCTGGACATCGCCACCAGCTTCAAACGCGTTGAGCTGACCACGTTGACGCCGTACTCGGGCAAGTTCGCCGGGTTCCGTATCCGCAAAGGGCGGCTGAACATCGACCTGCATTACGTGATCACCCAGGGCAAGCTCCAGGCCGAGAACAAGGTGGTGGTTGAGCAGCTGCAACTGGGTGAGAAGGTCGACAGCCCGGACGCGGTCGATTTGCCGATTCGTCTGGCGGTGGCCCTGCTCAAGGACACCGACGGCAAGATCTCCATCGAGCTGCCGGTGAGCGGCGACCTCAACGACCCGCAGTTCAGCGTCATGCCGATTGTCTGGCAGACCCTGCGCAACCTGGTGCTGCGTGCGGCCCAGGCGCCCTTCAAGTTCATTGGTGGGCTGGTCAGCGGCGGTGATTCCCAGGACCTGGGGAGCGTGGCCTTTGCCGCCGGCTCCAGTGACCTGAGCCCGGATGCGCAAAGCGCCCTGGACAAGCTGGCGACCGCACTCAAGGAACGCCCTGCCCTGCGCCTGGAAATCGAAGGCACCAGCGCCCAGAGCAGCGACGGCCCGCTGATTGCCCAGCAGCGACTGGAGCGTGAGTATCAGAGTACCTACTACAAGATCCTCCAGCGTCGCGGTGACAAGGTGCCAGCCCAGGCTTCCGACCTGAAGGTGCCGGATGGCGACAAACCGGCGATGCTCGAAGGCATCTACCGCGCCCGCATGAAACAGCAGCCACCGGCCGAATGGGAACAGCTGGACCGCGAGCAGCGCACTACCCAGTTGCGTGACGCGGTGCTCAAGTCGTGGGGCGAAAGCCCACTGCTACTGCGCCAGCTGGGGCAGGCCCGGGCCAGCAGCATCAAGGACTACCTGGTGGACAAGGGCCAACTGGCGGATGACCGGGTGTACTTCGTAGACGCCAGCCTGGGCCAGGCCGAAACGGATGGCCGGGTGATTTCGCCGCTGCACCTGGACGCGGAGTGAAGTAACCCCGATCGCGGGGCAAGCCCGCTCCTACAAATCCCCCCCAAAAAAGAAGCCCCGGCAACCAGTGCCGGGGCTTTGAGTGACCAAGTCCTTTTGGTCTTTCGCATGAACCTGCAAGGGTCAGCGAGTCGGGAGCAACTACTCAGTTGGTTTTCAGGCCATCAGCCGAGACGGCTTGAACGCCTTTGATCTTCTTGGCAATGGCGACCGCCATCTCTTTCTGCGAATCGGTCAAGGTCACATCGGAAGACAGGGAGACCACGCCTTTGTTGGTTTCGACCTTGATGTCGGTGCCCGGGATGCCTTTCTCGGTTACCAGGTCAGCTTTGACCTTGGTGGTGATCCAGGTGTCAGAGGTCGCTTCTTTGACTTTGGTGACTTCACCGGCAGCAACAGTCAGCGGAGCCTGGGAAGGCTGTTGGGCAAACGCCGCATTAGCCAGGGTCAGGGTCAGGGCGGTGGCAGTAGCGGCAGCAATAGCGAACTTCTTCATACGAGACACTCCTGTTTTTCGAAAAGTCTGCGCCATCAGTCCTGGCAGCAGGGTATGAGAACTATTGCAGGGCTTGTGCCAGCTGCTGCTATTGACTTTTTTACTTATAAATCAGCTAGTTATATATAAAGCTGAAATCCCGAATCGTGCAATTTGCACGCAGTGGCAAAATCCTGCATGCAAGATGCAAGTCCGCAAGACAATGCCTACAGGCATAAAAAAAGGACCCCGAGGGGTCCTTTTTCTTACGCTACGTTCTTAGACGCCGGATGCCTTGGCAGCGGCAACGTCCTTGATCGACAGCTTGATACGGCCGCGGTTGTCCACGTCCAGTACCAGTACTTCAACTTCCTGACCTTCTTTGAGGATGTCGGTCACTTTCTCAACACGAGCATCGCTCAGCATGGAGATGTGAACCAGACCGTCCTTGCCAGGCAGGATGTTGACGAAGGCACCGAAGTCAACGATGCGCTCGACCTTACCGACGTAGATCTTGCCGATCTCGGCCTCGGCAGTGATGCTCAGAACACGCTGACGAGCAGCTTCAGCAGCGTCTTTGGTCTCGCCGAAGATCTTGATCGAGCCGTCGTCTTCGATATCGATCGAAGCCTTGGTTTCTTCGCAGATGGCACGGATGGTCGCGCCGCCTTTACCGATGACGTCACGGATCTTGTCGGTGTCGATCTTCATGGCGATCATGGTCGGAGCGTTTTCCGACAGTTCGCTACGGGACTGACCAATGATCTGGTTCATCTGGCCGAGGATGTTCAGGCGCGCTTCCAGGGCCTGGCCCAGGGCGATTTCCATGATCTCTTCGGTGATGCCGTTGATCTTGATGTCCATCTGCAGCGCGGTAACACCTTTGGCGGTACCGGCTACCTTGAAGTCCATGTCGCCCAGGTGGTCTTCGTCACCGAGGATGTCGGTCAGGACGGCGAATTTCTCGCCTTCTTTAACCAGACCCATGGCGATACCGGCAACCGGTGCCTTCATCGGTACACCAGCGTCCATCAGGGCCAGGGAAGCACCACAGACCGAAGCCATGGAGCTCGAACCGTTGGATTCGGTGATTTCCGATACGACGCGAATGGTGTACGGGAACACGTCGGCGGCAGGCAGCATGGCCTGGACCGAACGACGGGCCAGACGGCCGTGACCGATTTCGCGACGGCCAGCACCGCCCATGCGACCACACTCGCCCACCGAGAACGGCGGGAAGTTGTAGTGCAGCATGAAGGGGTCTTTCTTCTCGCCTTCGAGGGTGTCCAGCAGTTGCGCGTCACGGGCAGTACCCAGGGTCGCAACGACCAGGGCCTGGGTTTCGCCGCGGGTGAACAGCGCCGAACCGTGGGTCTTTGGCAGTACACCGACTTCGATGTTCAGCGGACGTACGGTCTTGGTGTCACGGCCATCGATACGTGGCTTGCCGTTAACGATGTTTTCGCGAACGGTGCGGTATTCGATTTCGCCGAAGATCTCTTTGACTTCGGAAGCCGAAGGTTGACCTTCTTCACCGGAGAACTTGGCGATCACTTGCTCGCGCAGTTCGCCCAGGCGAGCGTAACGGTCAGCCTTGACGGTGATGGTGTAGGCGTCGGAAACCGCAGCACCGAATTCACCACGGATGGCGTTCAGCAGTTCGGTGTTGGCAGCGGCTGGCTTCCAGTCCCAGGTCGGCTTGGCAGCTTCGGCGGCCAGCTCTTTGACAGCCTGGATCACAGCCTGGAATTCATCGTGGGCAAACAGTACGGCGCCCAGCATCTGGTCTTCGGTCAGCTCTTTGGCTTCCGATTCAACCATCAGCACGGCGTCGGAGGTACCGGCAACGACCATGTCCAGGCTCGAGGCAGCCAGTTGCTCGTAGGTCGGGTTCAGCAGGTAGCCGGTGCTTTCGTGGAAAGCAACACGGGCAGCGCCGATCGGGCCTTCGAACGGAATGCCGGAGATGGCCAGGGCAGCCGAGGTACCGATCATCGCAGCGATGTCCGGATCGGTCTTCTTGCTGGTGGAAACGACGGTGCAGACAACCTGCACTTCGTTCATGAAGCCTTCTGGGAACAGCGGACGGATCGGACGGTCGATCAGACGCGAGGTCAGGGTTTCTTTCTCGGAAGGACGGCCTTCACGCTTGAAGAAACCACCAGGGATCTTGCCGGCGGCGTAGGTCTTTTCCTGATAGTGAACGGACAGGGGGAAGAAGCCTTTGCCTGGATCGGCCTGTTTGGCACCGACCACGGTCACCAGTACGGTGACATCGTTGTCGACGGTGACCAATACGGCGCCGGACGCTTGACGAGCAATACGGCCCGTCTCGAGGGTAACGGTCGATTGACCGAACTGGAATTTCTTGATTACCGGGTTCACGGTTTCCTACCTTTTTCAGTGGCTCTGGGGGAACTGGTTCTTGCGAATTCTTGGGCAGCACAGGGAATCGGCCCTGTTGGCAGTCCAGATAAAACTAGAGGTTGGGAGCCTGCCCTGCCCTCGCGGTAAACCGCTCAGGCGAGACAGACAGCCAACCTCATAGATACACAAGGCGTGCTCACCAGCACGGGGGCCAAAGGCTCCGCCTGGTGACTGCAGCACGCCGCGCACACCACTGGCCAGGCCGCTATTAGCGACGCAGACCCAGACGACCGATCAGGGCGCTGTAACGAGTGGTGTCCTTGCCTTTCAGGTAGTCCAGCAGCTTGCGACGCTGGTTAACCATGCGGATCAGACCACGACGGGAGTGGTGGTCTTTGCCGTTGGCCTTGAAGTGGCCTTGCAGCTTGTTGATGTTGGCGGTCAGCAGAGCAACCTGTACTTCCGGGCTACCGGTGTCACCGGCGGCTTGCTGGTATTCGCCAACGATCTTTGCTTTTTCTTCAACGCTGAGTGCCATCTGGCTTCTCCAAATCAAGGGAAACCGAACAAACGGTTTCCAATAGGCCAGGGACTGCTCCCTGTATTCATAAAGTGAGGCGTGACCGTGCCTATTAACAGCCATCCTCTTTACCACCAGTGCCGGGCCTGAACCTGACGCTGAAGGTTTCGATCATTCTGACCGAATCAAGCGACGAGGCGCGATGCGCCCGTCTTCGCTCACTTCACCGATACCGATGAAGCGACCGTTGTGATCCTGTACCCGGACCATGCCGAACTTCGGCGCGTCGGGGGCTCTGACCGGCTGACCATTGAGCCAGTAGAACGCACTGTGCTCGGAGAACTGCAACAGTGGCCAGTCCAGCAGACCGCTGTCCGATGGCATCAGGAAGCGATCGACTGCTTCGTTGCCACCTTCGGCGTGGACCGCTTCGAGTTCTTCGAGGGTCACGGTCTGGGCCAGCTCGAAAGGACCCGCGTGCGTACGGCGCAG
This sequence comes from Pseudomonas sp. RC2C2, assembly GCF_018390435.1. Classification (NCBI taxonomy): domain Bacteria; kingdom Pseudomonadati; phylum Pseudomonadota; class Gammaproteobacteria; order Pseudomonadales; family Pseudomonadaceae; genus Pseudomonas; species Pseudomonas sp. RC2C2. The sequence continues at coordinate 1,456,185 of NZ_JAHBAX010000001.1, forward strand.
TTCAGCGACATAGGCTCCGCAACCGAGCACCTCGCCGATATCCTCGACCAGAGTGCGGATGTAGGTGCCTTTGCTGCAGCCGACTGACAGCCGAACACGGGTGCCTTCGCACTGGAGCAATTCCAAGCGGTTAATAGTAACAGAACGCGCCTCACGCTCCACTACTTCACCTGCACGGGCGAGCTTGTACAGTGGCTGACCGTCGCGCTTGAGGGCCGAGTACATCGGCGGTATCTGACTGATTTGACCACGAAATTGTGGCAAAACCGCTTCGATATCGGCGCGACCAACGGTCACGTCACGGGTTTTCAGCACTTCACCTTCGGCATCGCCCGTGGTGGTGGTCTGACCCAGTTGCATGACCGTCTCGTAGCCCTTGTCGGAATCGAGCAGGTACTGCGAGAACTTGGTCGCCTCACCAAAGCACAGCGGCAGCACGCCGCTGGCCAGTGGATCGAGGCTACCGGTGTGCCCGGCCTTTTCGGCGTTGAGTAGCCAGCGGACCTTCTGCAGGGCGGCGTTGGAGGTGAACCCCAACGGCTTGTCGAGCAGGATGATGCCGCTGACGTTACGACGGATACGCTTGACCTGAGCCACCGCTTACTCCTTGGTGTCCAGGGGCGTGTCGGAAGCCTGGTGCAGCTTGTCTTCGGCGACGGCGCGCTCGATCAGTGCCGACAGGTGGGCACCGCGACTGATGCTTTCGTCATAGTGGAAATGCAGTTGCGGCACGCTGCGCAGTTGCATTTCCTTGCCCAGGTGCACACGCAGGAAACTGGCCGCGCCGTTGAGCACTTTGAGGGTCTGCTTGATGTCTTCCGCGCCTTCCTGGCCCATGGAGGTGATGAACACCTTGGCATGGCCGACATCGCGGCTGACATCCACAGCGGTAATGGTGACCACGCCGACGCGCGGGTCTTTGACTTCACGACGGATCAACTGGGCCAGCTCACGCTGGATCTGATCGCCGATGCGTTGGGTACGGCTATATTCTTTTGCCATTTTTGCTACCTGTAACTAAAGCGGCAAACGCCCGGCCAGGCTAGAGCCGGACCGGGCGTTGCGTTCAGAGCCGCCAAGCGGCGCCCTGGGGCGGGCGATTGGCGGTTCCCATGCTCGCGGCTTAGAGCGTACGAGCCACTTGGACTTTCTCGAAGACTTCGATCTTGTCGCCGACCTTGACGTCGTTGTAGCTCTTGACGCCGATACCGCATTCCATGCCGGCACGTACTTCGGACGCATCGTCCTTGAAGCGACGCAGCGATTCCAGCTCGCCTTCGAAGATCACCACGTCCTCGCGCAGTACGCGGATCGGACGGTTGCGGTAGACCACACCCTCGACGACCATACAGCCGGCGATGGCGCCGAACTTCGGCGAACGGAACACGTCACGCACTTCGGCGATACCCAGGATGTTCTCGCGAACATCGCTGCCGAGCATACCGGTCAGGGCTTTCTTGACGTCTTCAATGATGTCGTAGATCACGTTGTAGTAACGCATATCCAGACCTTCCTGCTCGACGATCTTGCGCGCGCCGGCATCGGCACGCACGTTGAAGCCGAACAGTACTGCATTGGAAGCCAGGGCCAGGTTGGCGTCGCTCTCGGTGATACCACCGACACCGCCACCGATCACGCGAACCTGTACTTCGTCGTTGCCCAGGCCGCTCAGGGAGCCCTGCAGGGCCTCGAGAGAACCACGAACATCGGACTTGAGCACGATGTTGAGGGTCTTCTTCTCTTCCTGGCCCATGTTCTCGAAGATGTTCTCGAGTTTGCCAGCGTGAGCGCGAGCCAGTTTGACCTCGCGGAACTTGCCTTGACGGAACAGGGCAACTTCACGGGCTTTCTTCTCGTCAGCCACTACCGACAGCTCGTCACCGGCGTCCGGGGTGCCATCCAGGCCGAGGATCTCGACCGGGATCGACGGGCCGGCTTCTTTAACAGTCTTGCCGTTTTCGTCGAGCATGGCCCGTACACGGCCGTAGTTCGAACCGCACAGGACCATGTCGCCCTGACGCAGGGTACCGTCCTGAACCAGCACGGTAGCCACCGGGCCGCGGCCCTTGTCCAGACGCGACTCGACCACCACACCACGACCCGGGGCCGATGGAGTGGCCTTGAGCTCGAGGATCTCGGCTTGCAGCAGGACGGCTTCGAGCAGTTCGTCGACACCGGTACCCATCTTCGCCGACACCTTGACGAACGGCGTGTCTCCACCCCAGTCCTCGGAAGTGACGCCTTCGACGGCCAGTTCGTTACGGATGCGATCGAGGTCGGCACCCGGCTTGTCGATCTTGTTCACCGCAACGACCAGCGGAACACCGGCAGCCTTGGCGTGCTGGACCGCTTCGCGGGTTTGCGGCATCACGCCGTCGTCCGCCGCGACCACCAGGATCACGATGTCGGTCGCCTTGGCACCACGGGCACGCATGGCGGTAAACGCGGCGTGACCAGGGGTGTCGAGGAAGGTGACCATGCCGCGGTCGGTTTCCACGTGGTAGGCACCGATGTGCTGGGTAATACCACCGGCTTCGCCAGCGGCAACCTTGGCACGACGGATGTAGTCGAGCAGCGAAGTCTTACCGTGGTCAACGTGGCCCATTACGGTCACGACCGGCGCACGGGCGAAGGCTTCACCTTCGAACTTCAGCGATTCGGCCAGGGAATCTTCCAGGGCGGTATCGCTGACCAGGGTGACCTTGTGGCCCAGCTCTTCGGCGACCAGTTGAGCGGTCTCCTGGTCGAGCACCTGGTTGATGGTCACCGGAGTGCCCAGCTTGAACATGAACTTGACGACTTCAGCGGCCTTGACCGACATCTGCTGGGCCAGGTCGGAGACGGTAATGGTCTCGCCGATCTGGACGTCGCGGATAACCGGACCGGTCGGGTTCTGGAAGCCATGGGCGTTGCGCTTCTTCGGCTTGCCCTTGCCACGGCCACCACGACGGAAGCCATCGCTTTCTTCGTCGGTGGTACGCGGAGCGGCACGCGGGGTTGGCGCCTTTTCCTTTTCCTTGACCTTGACCGAAACGCGCGGCGCTTCGTTACGGCGCTCGCCGCCACGACGCTCGTCGTCACGCGACTTGTCGCTGCGACGGACGTCGTCTTTCTTGCGCTCGGCAACCGGTGCCGGTGCGGCATCGGCGGCGTCGATCACTGGCGCGGCAGCCGGAGCCGGAGCCGGCGCGGCAGCAGCCGGTGCGGCGTTCGCAGCGGCTGGCTGACGACGGGCTTCTTCCTCGGCACGCTGACGTGCTTCGGCATCGGCTTTTTCACGGGCAGCGTTTTCGGCTGCACGGCGCTCTTCCAGCTCGCGCTTCTGCTCGGCCTGGATTTCTTCCGGGCTGCGCTGAACGAATACTTTCTTCTTGCGTACTTCTACGCTGATGCTCTTGCTACCGGCGACACGCAGGGTGCTGGTGGTTTTGCGCTGCAAGGTGATCTTGCGCGGCTCTTCCACTTTTGCCTTGTGGCTGCTCTTCAAATGAGCCAGCAATGCCTGCTTCTCATTGTCGGTCACTACCTGACCGGCGTCGGTGTGCGGCAGACCTGCCTCACGCATCTGCTGCAGCAGGCGCTCTACCGGTGCAGCGACCTCTTGGGCCAATTCTTTCACCGTGACTTGCGTCATGCACTTCTCTCCTCAGGCCGCGCCTAATTACTCGAACCAGTGGGCTCGGGCGGCCATGATCAACTTGCCGGCACGCTCTTGGTCGATGCCGTCGATGTCGAGCAGGTCATCAATCGACTGCTCGGCCAGGTCTTCGCGGGTAACTACGCCGCGCACCGCCAGTTCCATCGCCAAATCCTTGTCCATACCCTCAAGCGAGAGCAGGTCTTCGGCCGGATGGGCGTCTGCCAGCTTTTCCTCAGTAGCGATGGCTTTGGTCAACAGGCGATCCTTGGCGCGAGCACGAAGCTCGTTGACGATGTCTTCGTCAAAGCCGTCGATGTTGAGCATTTCTTCCAGCGGTACGTAGGCAATCTCTTCCAGGCTGGTGAAGCCTTCATCGACCAGCACCTGTGCCAGCTCTTCGTCGACTTCCAGCTCGTCGATGAAGTTGCGCAGGATGTCACCGGTTTCAGCTTGCTGCTTGGCCTGGATGTCCGATTCGGTCATCACGTTCAGGGTCCAGCCGGTCAACTGACTGGCCAGGCGCACGTTCTGGCCACCACGGCCAATCGCCTGGGCCAGGTTGTCGGCACCCACCGCGATGTCCATGGCGTGGGCATCTTCATCGACGATGATCGCCGCGACTTCAGCCGGCGACATGGCGTTGATGACGAATTGTGCAGGGTTGTCGTCCCAGAGGACGATATCCACACGCTCACCACCCAGTTCGCCGGACACGGCCTGGACACGCGAACCGCGCATGCCGATACAGGCACCTTGCGGATCGATGCGTTTGTCCTTGGAGCGCACGGCGATCTTGGCGCGCGAACCCGGATCACGGGACGCGGCCATGACTTCGATCAGGCCCTCGGCGATTTCCGGCACTTCGATGCGGAACAGTTCGATCAGCATCTGTGGCGCGGTACGCGACAGGATCAACTGCGGGCCGCGGTTCTCGGTGCGGATTTCCTTGAGCAGTGCACGCAGGCGCACACCCACACGGAAAGTCTCGCGGGAGATGATGTCTTCACGGGCCAGCAACGCTTCGGCGTTGTTGCCCAGGTCAACGATGACATTGTCACGGGTGACCTTCTTGACGGTACCGGAGATGATCTCGCCCAGACGCTCGCGGTAGGCATCTACCACCTGAGCGCGCTCGGCTTCACGGACCTTCTGGACGATGACTTGCTTGGCGGTCTGGGCGGCAATGCGGCCGAACTCGATCGACTCGATCTTCTCTTCGATCACGTCACCGACTTTAGCTTCAGGATGGGTGTCCTGAATCTTCGCTGGCCACACTTCGATCGCCGGATCGTCCAGATCCTTTTCTTCGACGACAGTCCAGCGACGGAAGGTTTCGTAGCTACCGGTGTGGCGGTTGATTTCCACACGCAGGTCGACTTCGTCGTCAAAACGTTTTTTGGTTGCAGTGGCCAGAGCCACTTCCAGCGCTTCAAAAATCACGCCGGCCGGTACGCCCTTTTCGTTGGATACCGACTCAACAACCAGCAGTACTTCTTTGCTCATCGTACGCCTCGCCTTTCGCAAGCCATTGGATCCGCGCGGTCCGCGGGATCCGGCACGTCTCAGTCAAAACTGGGAATAATGTTGGCCTTGTCGATCGAATCGATCGGCAACAGGAATTCGTTGTTGTCTACCTGGACCACAACATCCTGATCCTCCACGCCACGGAGAAGGCCCTGAAAGTTACGACGACCTTCAAAGGGCGTACGCAGCTTGATCTTCACTTGTTCGCCGGCATGCGAAGCAAACTGTTCCAAGGTGAACAGCGGGCGATCCATGCCAGGAGAGGACACTTCAAGGGTATATTCGGACGTAATCGGGTCTTCGACATCGAGGATCGCACTGGCCTGGTGACTGACTTTTGCGCAGTCATCAACCAGCACGCCATCTTCTTTATCGATGTAAATCCGCAGGACCGAATGTTTGCCTTGAGAGATGAATTCGATCCCCCAGCATTGATAGCCAAGAGCCTCGACCACCGGGGCCAACAAGGCCTGCAACTGTTCTAGCTTGCTCGACACCTGAACCCCCTCGTGCATGCTATGCAAATAAAAAATGGGCAAAGCGCCCATCCCTGATACGCCGTTGAATACCGGCGTTATGACTGTTCAGCCAAGAAAAAGCCCCTGCAAAAGGGGCTCCGCTGAAACTGGTTGCGGGGGCTGGATTTGAACCAACGACCTTCGGGTTATGAGCCCGACGAGCTACCAGACTGCTCCACCCCGCGACAAAGCTGGGGCGAAAGTATACGACCGAACCCCGACAGGGTCAATCTAACCTCCACCTACAAGAAAGCCCGCTGTAGCGGGCTGTCTTGTTTCAATTGGTACCGAGAAGGGGACTCGAACCCCTACACCCTATGGGCACAACCACCTCAAGGTTGCGTGTCTACCAATTCCACCACCTCGGCAATACTACTTTGAAACCCGTTACTTCTGCTCTTGAGCGGGAGGAACATCGCCAGTCTTAGTGGCTTCGCTCTTCTGCTCTTGGAGCACCGGTACATCATCTGTTGCCGGTTTTTGCTGCTTCACTTCCAAGACCGCTGGATCTGGCAACCCTACTTGAGTCAGCTCTTGAGCTTTCTCCTTAGCAAAGTATCCTAACCCAAGAGCAGTTAAGAAGAAAGAGGCAGCTAGTATAGCAGTAAACTTACTCAGAAAGGTAGCAGAACCTTGGCTTCCGAACACAGTATTTGAAGCACCTGCGCCGAAAGATGCACCCGCTTCCGCACCTTTACCCTGTTGCAGCAACACCAGCACTACCAAACCCAGCGCGCCCAACAGATGCAAAACAACGATCACTGTTTCCAGCATTTTTCAGTTTCCTGCGGCGCGACAAATTGCACCGAATTCGTCTGCGTTCAGGGAAGCCCCACCAATCAGGCCCCCATCGATATCCGGCATGCCGAACAGTTCAGCCGCATTGGCCGCCTTCACGCTGCCGCCGTATAGAAGCCGCACACTCGCTGCGACTTCCGGGTTCTTTGCCGCCAGCTGCTCGCGAATGGCCTTATGCACATCCTGAGCCTGCTGTGGCGAGGCCGTCAGCCCTGTGCCGATGGCCCATACAGGCTCATAGGCAATCACCGCACTGGCGAAGACTTCGACACCGAACGCTTCGATGACGCTGTCCAGCTGACGCCCGACAATCTCAAGCGTTTTACCCGCTTCGCGCTCTTCGAGGGTTTCCCCTACACAGAGCACCGGCTTCAAACCACAAGCCTGTGCCGCAGCGAACTTGCGATTGAGGACTTCGTCGTTCTCGCCAATGATCTGGCGGCGCTCGGAGTGCCCAATCAGTACCAGTTCGCAACCTGCCTCGGCCAGTTGACTCGGTGCAATTTCACCGGTCAGTGCGCCCTGCTCAGGCTGTACCGCAGAATTCTGAGCGCCGACGGCGATCGCCTTGCCTTGTACGCCATCAATTACCTGATTGATGTACAGGGCGGGGGGAAACACCGCGACCTCGACACCGCTCGGCAGGGCGAGATTACTCAAGCCCTTGATCAGCTCAGCGACGCTGGCGCGGGTACCGTGCATCTTCCAGTTACCAGCTACCATAGGGCGACGCATGCTGTACCTCGTCGGTCAAAGAGGGCGCAGATGTTACCCAACCCGATCATCTCTGGCAAGCGTAATTCAAACGCAAACTTCACTTACCAGTTTTGCCAGGGCTTCGGCGTGGCCGCGAACCTGATTTTCATCCTCGCCTTCGACCATTACCCGCACCAGAGGCTCTGTCCCGGACTTGCGCAGCAGCACACGGCCACGACCGGCCAGCGCCTCGGTAACCTTGGCACTGGCGTCCTTGACCGCTGGATGCTCCAGCGGGTCGACCTTGCTCGCACCAAAGCGCACGTTGATCAGCACCTGCGGGCACTTGCGCAGGGCCTGACGGGCCTGCGCCAGGGTTTCTTCGCGGCGCTTGAGTGCCATCAGCACCTGCAGCGCGGCGATGATCGCATCACCGGTGGTGGTGTGGTTACAGCACACCACGTGCCCGGAGTTCTCGCCACCGATGACCCAGTCGCGCTCCAGCAGCTCGGCCATCACGTAGCGGTCACCAACCTTGGCGCGCACGAACGGGATGTCGAGATCCTTCAGGGCCAGCTCCAGCCCCAGATTGCTCATCAGGGTGCCCACCACCCCGCCCTGCAGCTTGCCGCGCTCATGCAGGTCACGGGCGATGATGAACAGCAGCTCGTCGCCATCGACGATGGCGCCGGTGTGATCGACCATCAGCACCCGGTCACCGTCGCCGTCGAAGGCGATGCCGAGGTCGGCATGGCCCACCAGCACCGCCGCCTGCAGCGACTCGATGTGGGTCGAACCGCAGTTCTCGTTGATGTTCAGGCCATCAGGCTGCGCTGAGAGCACGGTGACATCAGCACCCAATTCGCGGAACACGCTCGGCGCGACCTTGTAGGTAGCGCCGTGGGCGCAGTCGACCACCAGCTTGAGGCCGGCAAAATCAGTGCTGCTCGGTACGCTGCTCTTGCAGAATTCGATGTAACGCCCAGCCGCATCGTTGATGCGCGAGACCTTGCCCAGCTTGCTCGATTCGACCACGGTCATCGGCTGGTCGAGCAGTTCCTCGATCATCAGCTCGACTTCGTCCGGCAGCTTGGTACCCTGCCCGGAGAAGAACTTGATGCCGTTGTCGTCATGGGGATTGTGCGAAGCACTGATAACGATGCCCGCTTCGGCATGGAAGGTACGGGTCAGGTAGGCGATGGCCGGGGTCGGCATCGGCCCGAGCAACATCACATCGGCGCCCGCCGCTGACAGCCCGGCCTCAAGCGCCGATTCAAACATGTAACCGGAAATTCGCGTGTCTTTGCCGACCAGTACCCGGCAGGCACCCTGCCTGCGAAAGGCCATGCCCGCCGCCCAGCCAAGCTTGAGCATGAAGTCAGGGGTGATGGGGTATTCGCCGACACGGCCACGAATACCGTCGGTACCAAAATATTTTCTGCTCATAGATGCTCCATCACTCTTATTCGGCGGTTTGCACCGCAGCAATCATCCGCACTACATCGGCGGTTTCGGCGACATCGTGAACGCGCAATATGCTCGCGCCCTTGGCCATCGCCAGCGCAGCCAGGGCAAGGCTGCCATAGAGCCGTTCTCCGACCGGGCGGCCCAGGGCCAGGCCGATCATGCTCTTGCGCGAAACACCTACCAGCAAGGGACGCCCCAACCGGTAAAGTGCTTCCATGTGCTTGAACAGGCTGAGGTTGTGCGCCAGGGTCTTGGCGAAGCCGAAGCCTGGATCGAGGATGATCCGCCCGGCTTCGATGCCGACTGCCGCACACGCAGCCATACGCTCTTCAAGGTAGTTCGCCACCTCGGCGGTGACATCCTCGTAATGCGGATTGTCCTGCATGTCGCCCGGCTCGCCACGCATATGCATCAGGCACACCGGCAAGCCGGTGGCTGCTGCGGCATCCAGGGCACCATCACGGCTGAGCGAGCGCACATCGTTGATCAGCCCGGCACCGAGCCTGGCCGATTCGCGGATAACCGCTGGCGTCGAGGTATCGACCGAGATGATCACATCCAGCTCACGATTGATCGCTTCGACGATCGGCGCGACGCGCTCCAGCTCTTCAAGCGCCGACACCGCACGCGCGCCGGGGCGAGTGGACTCGCCACCGACATCGACCAGGGTCGCACCGGCAGCCACCATCGCTTCGGCGTGGCGCAAGGCTGCGTCACGCTGGGTGAAGCGGCCGCCATCGGAGAAGGAATCGGGGGTGATATTGAGGATACCCATGACATGGGTACGGGACAAATCAAGAACCCGGTTGCCGCAAGGCAACCGGGTCGGGTACTGCTGTGAAGTCATATGTGCCCTTAGACTTGCGCCGCTGGACCGCCGATCGGCGACTCAGGGCGATCGCTCTGCGGAGCAGAGGCGCCTGGAGTGCCCGATCCACCTTCCCAGTCACGCGGCTCGCGTGGCTCGCGACCAGCCATGATGTCGTCGATCTGATCGGCATCGATGGTCTCGTACTTCATCAGCGCATCGGCCATGGCGTCGAGCTTGTCGCGGTTTTCGGTGAGGATCTGCTTGGCCGTGGCGTAGCACTGGTCAATGATGCTGCGTACTTCCGAGTCGATCAGCTTGGCGGTCTCACCGGAGACACTGGCGTGCTGGGAACCGGCACTGCGGCCCAGGAACACCTCACCCTCTTCTTCGGCATACATCAGCGGACCGAGTTTTTCCGACAGGCCCCACTTGGTGACCATGTTGCGGGCGATCTGACTGGCACGCATGATGTCGTTGGAGGCACCGGTGGTGACGCCATCGAAGCCCAGGGTCATCTCTTCGGCGATACGGCCACCGTACAGCGAGCAGATCTGGCTGATCAGTGCGCGCTTGGACAGGCTGTAACGGTCTTCCTCCGGCAGAAACATGGTGACACCCAGTGCCCGGCCACGCGGAATGATCGAGACCTTGTACACCGGGTCATGCTCGGGCACCACACGGCCAACAATGGCATGGCCGGCTTCGTGGAAGGCGGTATTGCGCTTCTCTTTCTCGGACATGACCATGGTCTTGCGCTCGGCGCCCATCATGATCTTGTCTTTGGCCAGTTCGAACTCTTTCATCTCGACGACGCGCTTGCCACCACGGGCAGCGAACAGCGACGCCTCGTTGACCAGGTTGGCGAGGTCGGCACCGGAGAAGCCTGGAGTACCACGGGCAATCACGGCTGGATTGACGTTCTCGCCAATCGGCACCTTGCGCATGTGTACCTTGAGGATCTGCTCACGACCGCGGATATCCGGCAAGCCAACGACGACCTGACGGTCGAAGCGGCCTGGACGCAGCAGCGCCGGGTCGAGGACGTCCGGACGGTTGGTCGCGGCGATGACGATGATTCCGTCGTTCATTTCGAAGCCGTCCATCTCAACCAGCAACTGGTTGAGGGTCTGCTCGCGCTCGTCGTGACCGCCACCCATGCCGGCGCCACGATGGCGACCGACGGCGTCGATCTCGTCGATGAAGATGATGCACGGTGCGTGTTTCTTGGCCTGCTCGAACATATCGCGAACACGGCTGGCACCGACACCGACGAACATCTCGACGAAGTCGGAACCGGAGATGGTGAAGAACGGCACCTTGGCTTCGCCGGCAATAGCCTTGGCTATCAGGGTCTTACCGGTACCTGGCGGGCCAACCATGAGTACACCGCGAGGAATACGACCGCCCAGGCGCTGGAACTTGCCCGGATCGCGCAGGAATTCGACCAGCTCGCCGACTTCTTCCTTGGCTTCGTCGCAGCCGGCAACGTCGGCCAGGGTGGTTTTCACCTGATCTTCGGACAGCAGGCGCGCCTTGCTCTTGCCGAAGCTCATCGGCCCGCCCTTGCCACCGGCACCGCCTTGCATCTGGCGCATGAAGAACATGAATACGGCAATGATGACCAGGATCGGGAAGCTGGCGACCAGCAGTTGGGTCCAGATGCTCTGCTGCTCTGGCTGTTTGCCTTCGACCACGACGTGGTTGTCGACCAGGTCACCGATCAGGCCGTTGTCCTGAATGGCCGGACGGATGGTCTTGAAGCTGTCGCCATCGGTACGTTTACCGGTAATGACGTAGCCGTCGACCGCAACGCGCTCGACCTTGCCATCCTTGACCTGCTGAATGAAGTCGGAATAGTTGAGGGTCTGCGGCTCATTCGGGCTGGAGAAGTTGTTCATCACTGTCACCAGGACAGCCGCGATGATCAACCACAGGATCAAGTTCTTTGCCATATCGTTCAATTAGCTACCCTCTGAAGCCGGCTGACGGCGCAGCCGTGCCTCGCATGATATTCACCGGCTTAACTTACTACATAACCTACACATCTGCAGGCGCCGTCTGTAACCCTTTGTGAAACCTAGACTACACGATGTTCATCCAGGTCAGGCAGGAGAGCCGATTGGAAAAAACTATCGGATACCCTGAAAGCCGCCGGCCTGACGCCCTACTCGCCGCGGTAACCCCTCGCCAGCAAGTACTGTTCGCGGGAGCGGTCCCGCGAAGAATCAGGCTTGAGCATCTGGACCTTGTCGAATTTCTGACGAGCGTCCTTGAGGTATACGTCAAACCCTTCGCCCTGGAAAATCTTGATCAGGAAATCACCACCCGGCTTGAGCACCCGGGTCGCCAGATCAAGGGCCAGCTCACAGAGAAACATGGCCTTGGGAATATCCACGGCAGGCGTACCACTCATATTGGGGGCCATATCGGAAATCACAAGGTCTACGTGCGAATTACCCACCGCCTCGAGGATCTGCGCCAGCACTTCGTCCTGGGTAAAGTCCCCCTGGATGAAGGTAACGTCAGGAATGCTGTCCATTTCCAGGATGTCGGAAGCGATCAAACGCCCCTGACCACCAATCAGACGACTGGTCACCTGCGACCAGCCGCCCGGGGCCGCACCCAGGTCGACGACGCTCATACCAGGGCGGATAATCCGGTACTTTTCCTGGATTTCCAGCAATTTGTAGCTCGCACGCGAGCGATAACCGTCCTTTTGCGCCTTTTTAACGTAAGGATCGTTGAAGTGTTCTTTCAGCCAGCCAAGGCTTGTCTTGGAACGCGCCATTGGGCACCTCGATGATAAGGGTCGTGATTAACTGGGCGGATCCACGGGCCCTCGGGTAAAATGGCCGCCATTTTTACAGAATCAGACAAAGGGTCAGATTATGCCGCTCAATAACGAGCAGAAGAAACAGTACAAATCCATTGGCCACGACCTGAAACCAGTTCTGATTGTGGCAGGCAATGGGCTGACTGAAGGGGTTATCGCCGAACTCGAACGCGCCCTGGTCGATCACGAACTGATCAAGGTCGAGATTCGCTCCGAAGACCGCGAAGAGCGTGCCGCCGCAATTGCCGCGCTGTGCAAGGCCGGCCGCGCCGAACTGGTACAGACCATCGGCAAGAAGGCGCTGATCTATCGCCGCAATCCGCAACCGAACAAGCAGTTGTCGAACATCCACCGTTACAAGTGATGTTCGCCCCGGTCAGTGGCGCGCCTTGCGCGCCCTGCCCGGCACGGGCTGCATGACCAGCAGCAAGCCGGTCAGGCCCAGCACCAGGTAACAGAACAGCTGCCAGCGCAGTTCCCCCGGCATGCCCACGCGCAACGCGAAATACACCACGCACGCCAGCATCACCATCGACAACAACTGCCCCCGCATGTCCCGCCACAGACTGGACAGGCCCTGCGCCTGAATCAGCACCAGCGCCTGCACGCCTGCGCAAAACGCCGCAAACGCCACCAGCAACGATGCCATCAGGCTACCGATATCCTCGATCAACAGCGGCGCCAGGCCAATCTGGCCCAACGCCGGCAGCAGACCGAAATGCAGCATCCACAGGCCGCCAACCCAGAGTACCTGGGTCAGCTGCCAGATTGCCGGGGCGGCAGCAAAGCCCCGGCGACGGTCAGATGTGTTTGACTTCGACAATCTCGTACTCGACCGTACCGCTTGGCGTCTTGATCACCACGGCATCACCCTCTTCCTTGCCAATGATGGCACGGGCGATCGGAGCACCGACCGAGAGCTTGCCCTGCTTGACGTCGGCTTCGTCCTCACCAACGATCTGGTAAGTCACCTGCTCGCCGGTCTCGGTGTTTTCCAGGTCCACGGTGGTGCCGAAGATCACCTTGCCGGTGTGGGCAATGGTGGTGACGTCGATCACGACCGAGTTCTGCAGACGGCCTTCGATATCGCGAATACGCGCCTCGACCATCCCCTGCTCTTCGCGGGCAGCGTGGTACTCGGCGTTTTCCTTGAGATCGCCCAGCTCGCGAGCCTCACCAATGGCCTGGCTCAGGCGCGGACGCTCGGTCTTGCTCAGGAACAGGTGCTCTTCCTCCAGGGCGCGAGCGCCCTGGACGGTCATCGGGTATTTGGTAATGCTCATGCTTTGAGTCCTGCATGCAGATCCTGCAAGCGGCGAACGGTCTTTTCAGGACCAAACTTCAGCGCTTCGCAGATGGCTTCACCGGCCGCAATGGTGGTGGTGCAGTAAATCTTGTGCTGCAACGCATTGCGACGAATCGAGTAGGAGTCGGCAATCGACTGGCGACCTTCGGTGGTGTTGATGATCAACGACACTTCGTCGTTCTTGATCATGTCGACCACGTGCGGACGACCTTCGGTCACCTTGTTCACGCGACGCACTTTCAAGCCAGCCGCTTCGATGACCTTGGCGGTACCGACGGTGGCGACCACTTCGAAGCCCAGGGCGATCAGGTCGCGGGCAACGCCAGCCACTTGTGGCTTGTCGTCGTCACGCACGCTGATGAACGCGGTACCGCCAGTCGGCAGCACTTCGCTGGCGCCCATCTGGGCCTTGGCAAACGCTTCACCGAAGCTGTCGCCGACACCCATGACCTCACCGGTGGATTTCATCTCAGGGCCGAGGATCGGGTCAACACCCGGGAACTTGGCGAACGGGAACACCGCTTCCTTGACGCTGTAGAAGTTAGGAATGATTTCCTTGGTGAAGCCGATTTCCTTGAGGCTCTTGCCGGCCATGACCCGCGCGGCAATCATCGCCAGCGAAGTGCCGATGCACTTGGAGACGAACGGCACGGTGCGCGAGGCGCGCGGGTTGACTTCGATCACGTAGATCTTGTCGCCCTGCAGGGCCAGCTGCACATTCATCAGGCCGACAACGCCCAGTTCCAGGGCCATTTTCTTGACCTGTTCGCGGACTTCGTCCTGAACATGGGCCGGCAGCGAGTACGGTGGCAGCGAGCACGCCGAGTCACCGGAGTGAACACCGGCCTGCTCGATGTGCTGCATGATTGCGCCGATCACCACGTCGGTGCCGTCGCAGACCGCATCCACGTCCATCTCGATGGCGCAGTTGAGGAAGTGGTCGAGCAGCACCGGGCTGTCGTTGGACACTTGCACCGCTTCACGCAGGTAACGCTTGAGCTCGTCCAGCTCGTAGACGATCTCCATGGCGCGGCCGCCCAGTACGTAGGACGGGCGCACAACCAGCGGGTAGCCGATGATGCCGGCGGCGCGGATGGCTTCGTCTTCGCTGCGCACGGTGGCGTTTGGTGGCTGCAGCAGATTCAGGCGCTGAACCATCTGCTGGAAACGCTCGCGGTCTTCGGCGCGGTCGATGGCGTCCGGGCTGGTACCGATGATCGGCACGCCGGCTTCTTCCAGGGCACGAGCCAGTTTCAGCGGGGTCTGGCCGCCGTAGTGGACGATCACGCCTTTCGGCTTCTCGACACGAACCACTTCCAGCACGTCTTCCAGGGTCAGCGGCTCGAAGTACAGGCGGTCGGAGGTGTCGTAGTCGGTGGAGACGGTTTCCGGGTTGCAGTTGACCATGATGGTCTCGTAACCGTCTTCACGCAGGGCCAGTGCCGCGTGTACGCAGCAGTAGTCGAACTCGATGCCCTGGCCGATACGGTTAGGGCCGCCACCCAGGATCATGATCTTGTCGCGGGTCGACGGATTGGCCTCGCACTCTTCCTCATAGGTCGAGTACAGGTAGGCGGTATCGGTGGCGAACTCGGCCGCGCAGGTGTCAACGCGCTTGTAGACCGGGAACACTTCCAGCTTGTGACGGTGACGACGCAGGTTCTTGTCGGTGATGCCCAGCAGCTTGGCCAGGCGCTGGTCGGAGAAGCCCTTGCGCTTGAGGCGCAGCATCAGGTCCTTGTCGATCGCCGACAGGGCCAGGGTCTTGACCTTCTCTTCGTCCTTGATCAGGTCTTCCATCTGCACCAGGAACCAGTGGTCGATACCGGTCAGGGCGAAGATTTCGTCGCAGGTCATGCCCGAACGCATGGCGTCGGCGACGTACCAGATGCGCTCGGCGCCCGGTACGGTCAGCTCGCGCTTGAGGATGCTGGCAGCGTCAGGGCTGGCCAGGTCGACTTTCGGGTCCAGGCCGCTCACGCCGACTTCAAGGCCGCGCAGGGCTTTCTGCAGCGACTCCTGGAAGGTCCGGCCGATGGCCATGACTTCACCCACGGATTTCATCTGGGTAGTCAGGCGGGCGTCGGCTTTCGGGAATTTCTCGAAGGCGAAACGTGGCAGCTTGGTGACGACATAGTCGATCGACGGCTCGAAGGACGCCGGGGTACGGCCGCCGGTGATGTCGTTCTGCAGTTCGTCGAGGGTGTAACCGACAGCCAGCTTGGCGGCGATCTTGGCGATCGGGAAGCCGGTGGCTTTCGACGCCAGGGCCGAGGAACGCGACACCCGTGGGTTCATTTCGATCACGACCATGCGGCCGGTGTCCGGGCAGATACCGAACTGCACGTTGGAACCGCCGGTTTCGACACCGATTTCACGCAGCACCGCCAGCGAGGCGTTGCGCATGATCTGGTATTCCTTGTCGGTCAGGGTCTGTGCCGGCGCCACGGTGATCGAGTCACCGGTGTGCACACCCATCGGGTCGAAGTTTTCGATTGAGCAGACAATGATGCAGTTGTCCTTTTTGTCGCGGACCACTTCCATCTCGTACTCTTTCCAGCCGATCAGCGATTCGTCGATCAACAGTTCCTTGGTTGGCGACAGGTCCAGACCACGGGCGCAGATTTCTTCGAATTCTTCACGGTTGTAGGCGATGCCGCCACCGGTGCCGCCCATGGTGAAGGACGGACGGATGATGCACGGGAAGCCGAGCTTCTCGAGGACCGCGTTGGCCTCTTCCATGCTGTGGGCGATACCGGAACGCGGGCACTCAAGGCCAATGGCCTTCATGGCGGTGTCGAATCGCGAACGGTCTTCAGCCTTGTCGATGGTGTCGGCGTTGGCGCCGATCATTTCCACGCCGAACTTTTCCAGGATGCCTTCGCGTTCCAGGTCCAGGGCGCAGTTCAGGGCAGTCTGGCCACCCATGGTCGGCAGCAGCGCGTCAGGGCGCTCTTTTTCGATGATCTTGGCAACGGTCTGCCACTTGATCGGTTCGATGTAGGTCGCATCAGCCATGGCCGGGTCGGTCATGATGGTCGCCGGGTTGGAGTTCACCAGGATGACGCGATAGCCCTCTTCGCGCAGGGCTTTGCACGCCTGGGCGCCGGAGTAGTCGAATTCGCAGGCCTGGCCGATCACGATCGGGCCAGCGCCGAGAATCAGGATGCTTTTAATGTCTGTACGTTTTGGCATGGGTTGTCACTCAATTCCGCAGGTCAGTCGGCAAGCCGCATTGAACAATCTTGGGGGCGGCACCTGAACGCGGCTTGCACCGGTCCAGGGCCTTCTCGCCAGATGCTCAGCGGCGCTTGGCCATGGCATCGATGAAACGGTCGAACAGTGGCGCGACGTCGGTCGGGCCCGGGCTGGCTTCAGGGTGGCCCTGGAAGCTGAACGCGCTCTTGTCGGTACGCTCGATACCCTGCAGGGTACCGTCGAACAGCGACTTGTGGATGGCACGCACGTTGCCCGGCAGGGTCGCTTCGTCAACCGCAAAGCCGTGGTTCTGGCTGGTGATCATCACCACACCGGTGTCCAGGTCCTGGACCGGGTGGTTGGCGCCGTGGTGACCATGACCCATTTTCACGGTCTTGGCACCGGAGGCCAGGGCCAGCAGCTGGTGACCCAGGCAAATGCCGAACACCGGGACCTCGGTTTCGAGGATGTCCTTGATCGCCTGGATCGCGTAGTCGCAAGGCTCCGGATCGCCAGGGCCGTTGGACAGGAACACGCCATCAGGATTGAGCGCCAGGACTTCGCTGGCCGGGGTTTGCGCCGGCACTACGGTCAGACGGCAGCCGCGGGCAACCAGCATGCGCAGGATGTTCAGCTTGACGCCGAAGTCGTAGGCCACCACGTGGTACGGCAGCTCGGCGGCTTCAATGGTGGCGTGGCTGTCGGTCTTCAGCTCCCAGACGCTGGAGCGCCATTCGTAGCTGCTCTTGGTGCTGACGACTTTTGCCAGGTCCATGCCCTTCAGGCCCGGGAAACCGCGAGCAGCGGCGATTGCCGCCTCTTCGCTGATGTTGTCGCCGGCCAGGATGCAGCCGTTCTGCGCGCCCTTCTCACGCAGGATGCGGGTCAGGCGACGGGTATCAATACCCGCGATCGCCACCACGTTGTTGGCCTTGAGGTAATCAGGCAGGGATTGCTTGTTGCGCCAGTTGCTCGCGATCAGAGGCAGGTCGCGAATCACCAGACCAGCCGACCAGACGCGGTCGGATTCGGCGTCTTCCGGCGTGGTGCCGGTGTTGCCGATGTGCGGGTACGTCAGGGTAACGATTTGCTGCGCATAGGAAGGGTCAGTCAGGATTTCCTGATAGCCGGTCATTGCGGTGTTAAACACCACCTCACCAACGGTCTGACCGTCGGCTCCAATGGCTTCACCGCGAAAAATGCTGCCATCAGCAAGGGCGAGTATGGCTGGCTTAGTCAAGAAGACCTCCCGTAAATCTAGCCTGAAGGGGCGATCGCAGGTTGCAAAAAAGCGGAATGACGTATAGACACGTCACCCCGCTTTCTTCGTCGAATTATCTGCGCGCTTTTAGTGGACACACTAAAGCTGTAGCTTACAGAAAAACGCTTTTTTGGTCTACCACTTAAGTGCCTGAAAGGCGCAGGAATGCGACAGGGCGTCGCGGGAATGGAAAAGCATCGCTGGCAAGCCAGCTCCCACAGGAGCCACTGAGACTCAGGAATTGCAGCCATGGCGCAATTCCCGTGGGAGCTGGCCTTGCCAGCGATGGGCCGCGCAGCGGCCCCTGAACAGCGATCAACGCAGGTCGAGCACGTCCTGCATGTCGTACAGGCCAGGCTCGCGCCCGTCCAGCCACAGGGCGGCACGTACCGCACCCCTGGCGAAGGTCATGCGGCTGGAGGCCTTGTGGGTGATCTCCAGGCGCTCACCTTCAGCAGCGAACAGCACGGTGTGATCACCGACCACATCGCCAGCACGCACGGTGGCGAAGCCGATGGTCTGGCGATCACGCGCACCGGTCTGGCCTTCACGGCCATACACCGCCACTTCCCGCAGGTCACGACCCAGCGCATTGGCAACCACTTCACCCATGCGCAGCGCGGTACCCGACGGCGCATCGACCTTGTGCCGGTGGTGAGCCTCGATGATCTCGATATCCACGTCATCGCCCAGCACCCGCGCAGCCATGTCCAGCAGCTTCAGGCTGAGGTTGACGCCAACGCTGAAGTTGGCGGCAAAGACGATCGGAATGTCCTTGCCCGCCTCGACCAGCAACTGCTTCTCTTCAGCAGAGAAACCGGTGGTGCCGATGATCATCGCCTTGCCTGCCTTGCGGCAGAACGCCAGGTTCTTCAGGGTCACCGACGGGTGAGTGAAGTCGATCAGCACGTCGAACTCGTCGGCGACCTTGGCCAGGTCGTCGGACAGCAGCACGCCAATCCGGCCCAGCGCCGCCAGTTCACCAGCATCGGCGCCGACCAGCGAGCTGTCCGGGCGATCGATCGCCGCGGTCAAACCGGCACCCGGGGCTTGCTGCACAGCTTCGATCAGGGTCTTGCCCATGCGCCCTGCCGCGCCCATTACCGCTATACGTCGCATGCCCTACTCCTTCTTACAGATCGCCGAAGAAGCGCTTCACGCCTTCGAACCAGCCATTGGCTTTCGGCGAATGGGAACTGTCGCCTTCCAGCGAATCACGCAGCTCTTCGAGCAGCTCGCGCTGACGACGGCTGAGGTTGACCGGGGTTTCCACCGCGACCCGGCACATCAGGTCACCGGCACCACCACCGCGAACCGGCGCCACACCCTTGCCACGCAGACGGAATTGCTTGCCGGTCTGGGTGCCTTCCGGGATTTTCAGCTTGACCCGACCATCAAGGGTCGGCACTTCCAGCTCGCCACCCAGGGCGGCATCGGTGTAGCTGATCGGCACTTCACAGTACAGATGCTTGCCGTCGCGCTGGAAAATCGAGTGTTCACGCACGTTGATCACAACGTACAGGTCGCCAGTCGGGCCACCCTGGGAACCAGCCTCGCCTTCGCCGGACAGACGAATACGGTCGCCGGTATCGACGCCAGCCGGGACTTTGACCGAAAGCGTCTTGTACTCTTCGATGCGGCCTTCGCCGTGGCACGAATCACACGGATCGGTGATGACCTTGCCCTGGCCGTGGCAACGCGGGCAGGTCTGCTGGACCGAGAAGAAGCCCTGCTGCATGCGCACCTGGCCAATACCGCCACAGGTCGGGCAGGTCGAAGGCGACGAGCCTTTCTTGGCCCCGGAACCGTCACACGGCTTGCAGTTGACCAGCGTCGGCACACGGATGTTGACCGTGGTACCGCGCACGGCTTCTTCCAGGTTCAGCTCCAGGGTGTAACGCAGGTCGCTGCCACGCTGGGCGCCACCACGCGAACCACCACGGCCGCCGCCGAAGAAATCGCTGAACACATCACCGAAGATATCCGAGAAGTTCGCGCCGCCGAAACCGGCACCGCCGCCACCCATGCTCGGATCCACGCCGGCATGACCATACTGGTCATAGGCCGCACGCTTGCTGGCATCGGAGAGCACTTCGTAAGCCTCGTTGGCTTCCTTGAATTTCTCTTCCGACGCTTTGTCATCAGGATTACGGTCCGGGTGATGCTTCATCGCCAGACGGCGGTAGGCTTTCTTCAGATCCGCTTCACTGGAGCCGCGCTCAACTCCCAGAACTTCGTAATAGTCACGCTTTGCCATAAGTCTTTGCACTCTTGAGGACGTTCGGCAAACCTCTGCGCATTCCGCGCTGTGCCGCCAGCACCCGCCTCACCCACCCTCCGGGCGGCTGACAGATGCTGTAAAAATTCGGGTATTGCAGACACGCCAACGCGGGAGCAAGCCCCCGCGCGGCGACATCCTACCAGCCAACCATCAAAAAACAGTCAATTGGCCGACAACCTGTAGCAATTACTTGTCTTTGACTTCTTCGAACTCAGCATCGACAACGTCGTCATGCTTGGCTTCCGGCTCGGCCTGCTGAGCGCCGCCCTTAGGCTGCTCAGCCGACTGCTCGGCGTACATCTTCTGGGCAACCGGAGCCGAAACCTTCGACAGCTCTTCGACCTTGGCGTCGATGGCAGCCTTGTCGTCGCCCTTGATGGCGGCTTCCAGGGCAACCACGGCAGCTTCGATCGCAGTCTTCTCGTCGGCAGTAACCTTGTCACCGGCGTCAGCGACCATCTTGCGAGTCGAGTGAACCAGTGCATCACCCTGGTTACGGGCAGTGGCCAGCTCTTCGAACTTGCGGTCTTCTTCCGAGTTCGCTTCAGCGTCGCGGATCATCTGTTGAATTTCTTCATCAGACAGGCCGGAGTTGGCCTTGATCACGATCGACTGGGTCTTGCCAGTAGCCTTGTCCTTGGCGCCTACGTGCAGAATGCCGTTGGCGTCGATGTCAAAGGTCACTTCGATCTGCGGCACGCCACGTGGTGCTGGTGGAATGTCGGCCAGGTCGAACTTGCCCAGGGACTTGTTCTGTGCTGCCTGCTTGCGCTCACCTTGCAGCACGTGAATGGTCACGGCGCCCTGGTTGTCATCGGCAGTCGAGAACACTTGCGACTTTTTGGTCGGGATAGTGGTGTTCTTCTCGATCAGCGCGGTCATCACGCCACCCATGGTTTCGATACCCAGGGTCAGCGGGCTGACGTCCAGCAGCAGTACGTCTTTGACGTCACCGGCCAGTACCGCACCCTGGATCGCAGCACCCATGGCAACCGCTTCGTCCGGGTTGACGTCTTTACGGGCTTCTTTACCGAAGAAGTCGGTAACAGCTTTTTGCACCAGCGGCATACGGGTCTGACCGCCGACCAGGATCACGTCGTCGATCTTGCTGACGTCGATACCGGCGTCTTTCATGGCGATGCGGCATGGCTCGATGGTGCGCTGAACCAGGTCTTCTACCAGCGATTCCAGCTTGGCGCGGGAGATCTTCACGTTCAGGTGCTTAGGACCGGTAGCGTCTGCAGTGATGTACGGCAGGTTGACGTCGGTCTGCTGACTCGAGGACAGCTCGATCTTGGCCTTTTCAGCGGCTTCTTTCAGGCGCTGCATGGCCAGCGGGTCACCTTTGAGGTTCATGCCGCTTTCTTTCTTGAACTCGTCGACGAGGTAGTCGATCAGGCGGATGTCGAAGTCTTCACCACCGAGGAAGGTGTCGCCGTTGGTGGCCAGCACTTCGAACTGATGCTCGCCATCGACTTCGGCGATTTCGATGACCGAAACGTCGAAGGTACCGCCACCCAGGTCATAAACGATCACGGTGTGATCGCCCTTGGCCTTGTCCATGCCGTAGGCCAGGGCAGCCGCGGTTGGTTCGTTGATGATCCGCTTGACGTCCAGGCCGGCGATGCGGCCGGCGTCTTTGGTGGCCTGACGCTGGCTGTCGTTGAAGTAGGCCGGAACGGTGATCACCGCTTCGGTCACTGGCTCGCCGAGGTAGTCTTCGGCGGTTTTCTTCATCTTTTTCAGGATTTCAGCCGAGATTTGTGGCGGTGCCATTTTCTGGCCGTTCACTTCAACCCAGGCGTCGCTGTTGTCAGCCTTGACGATTTTGTACGGAACCATCTGGATGTCTTTCTGCACCACTTCTTCTTCGAAGCGACGACCGATCAGACGCTTGACCGCGTACAGGGTGTTGTGCGGGTTGGTGACCGCCTGGCGCTTGGCCGACTGGCCAACCAGGATTTCGCCATCGTTGGCGTAGGCGATGATCGACGGCGTGGTACGAGCGCCTTCGGCGTTCTCGATGACCTTGACGTTGCCGTTTTCCAGAATGGAGACGCAGGAGTTGGTGGTCCCCAGGTCGATACCGATGATTTTACCCATGTTAACTCTCCCGAAACTTGAATTTGGTTGCCGCAGCAGTGGTGGCTAACTGCGGTAATACTTGAATGCTTGACACCTAGATGGGGGCGCCGGAAACGATTTCAAGCCTGCTCGTCAATCGACGGCGTAACCGCTGCCGGGGCCTTGCTGACCACGACCATGGCCGGGCGCAGCAGGCGACCGTTGAGCTGGTAGCCCTTCTGGAACACCTTGAGCACGCTGTTGGGCTCGACTTCGGCGCTTTCCTGCATGGCCATCGCCTGATGGTGCTCGGCATTGAACGGTTCGCCGTGCGGGTCGATGGCCTCGAGGTTGTAGCGCTTGAGGGTGTCGTGGAACATTTTCAGGGTCAGCTCGATGCCTTCACGCATCGGGCGAATGCTCTCGTCGTCCGCGCTGGACAGCTCCAGGCCGCGCTCGAGGCTGTCAATGACCGGCAGCAGGTCACCGGCGAATTTTTCCAGGGCGAACTTGTGCGCCTTTTCTACGTCCTGCTCGGCGCGGCGGCGCACGTTCTGCAGGTCGGCGGCGGTGCGCAGGGATTGATCCTGGGCCGCCGCCAGCTGCTCTTCGAGCACCTGCACGCGGGCGCTCAGATCTTGGTCGCCAGTCGCTTCGGCGTTCAGATTCTGTTCATCCAGCTGTTCGTCAGCCATAAAATCTCTCCTCTCGAATAAGGTCTGCGAGCATGACTCGCGCTTCTGCCGGCTATATGGGGTCGCAAAATCCAGGTTCAAGGGCCTTCAAGACAGCTTGCTCACATTCGCTCATAACCCAGCGCAATCAGAACCGCGCCCTGATAACCAAATCGAACTAAACATCAGCATTGTCAGCGGATTTGAAAACACTGTATAAATAACCAGACCTAACGCCTGGGAGCCGCCCCAATGCTGGTGCACCTGTCCGTACACAACTACGCCATTGTCGAACACCTGGACCTCGAGCTCGCCCGCGGGATGAGCGTCATCACCGGTGAAACCGGGGCCGGCAAATCGATCATGCTCGACGCCCTGGGCCTGACCCTGGGCGATCGCGCCGACAGCGGCGTGGTGCGCCCCGGGGCCGACAAGGCCGACATCCTCGCCACCTTCGACCTGGAAGATATCCCCGAGGCGCGCACCTGGCTGGCCGAGCGCGACCTCGACAGCGACGGCCCGTGCATCCTGCGCCGGGTGATCACCGCCGAAGGCCGCAGCCGTGGCTACATCAACGGCACGCCCTGCCCGCTCGGCGACCTCAAGGCCCTGGGCGAGCTGCTTATCGACATCCACAGCCAGCATGAGCACCAGTCGCTGCTGAAAACCGACACCCACCGCCGCCTGCTCGACGAATACGCCGGCGCCACCGACCTGGCCCGCCAGGTACAGCTGGCGGCCCAGCGCTGGCGCCAGACCCGCCAGGAGCTGGAACGGCTGTCCAACTCCGGCGATGAGCAGCGCGCGCAGCACCAGTTGCTCAGCTACCAGCTCGAAGAACTGGACAACCTCGGCCTGGGTGAAAACGAACTGGAGCTGCTGGAGCAGGAACACAAGAACCTGACCAATGCCGAAGCGTTGTTCGGCATCTGCCGCCAGGTCATCGACCACTGCAGCGAAAACGATTCGGGCAACGTCCTCAACGCCCTGACTGCCAGCCTCAACCGCCTGACCGCCGTGCACAACGCGCCCAGGGCCCTGGGTGAAGCCGCCAGCATGATCGCCAGCGCACAGATCCAGGTCGAGGAAGCCGTCGGTGAGCTGAACCGCTTCCTCGACAACTTCGATGCCGACCCGGCGCGCCTGCAACAGCTCGAAGAGCGCCTCGATACTATTTATACCCTTGCTCGCAAGCACCGGGTGCACCCCACCGAGCTGGCCAGCCTGCAGCAGCGCTTGATGGAAGAGCTGGAAAACCTCAACGCCAACGACGAATCGATCGAGCGCCTGGGGGAAGAACTGGCCGCCTATGCCCGCCATTACCAGGACAAGGCTGGCGAACTGAGCGCCTTGCGCCAGCACGCCGCCAGCCAGCTGGCCAGTGCGGTGGAGCAGGAAATCCAGCGCCTGGGCATGCCGGGTGGCCGCTTCAGCATCGAGTTGCGCGCCAACAGCAGCGACGAACTGCAACCCCAGGGCCTGGAACAGGTCGAGCTGCTGGTCAGCGCCAACCCCGGGCAGCCGCTCAAGGCCCTGGCCAAGGTTGCTTCCGGTGGCGAGCTGTCGCGGATCAGCCTGGCGATCCAGGTGATCACCGCACAGACCTCGCGTATCCCGACCCTGGTGTTCGACGAAGTCGACGTGGGTATCGGCGGGCCAACGGCAGAGATCGTCGGTCAATTGCTACGCCGCCTGGGCGAGCGCGGCCAGGTGCTGACCGTAACCCACCTGCCGCAGGTCGCTGCCCAGGGCCACCATCACCTGTTCGTGCATAAAGTACGTGACAGCGATGCCACCCATACCGCCGTGGCCAACCTGGGCAAGCGCGAGCGTGTAGAAGAGGTCGCACGCATGCTCGGTGGCATCGACCTGACCAAGGAATCCCTGGCCCACGCACGCAAGATGGTGGTTACCAGCAAGGCCTGAGCGCGCGCAGCTATATAAAGCAAGCCACCAGAAAGCACGAAGGCGACCCCAGGGTCGCCTTCAGTACTTATGCAGCAATGTAATAATTGCTTACTTCTTTTTGCGTACGTACAGAACCAGATTGTGGTCAACCAGCTCGAAGCCGTGCTCTTCCACGATTTGCTTCTGGCGCTTCTCGATTTCAGCGTCAAAAAACTCGATGACTTCGCCGGAGTCGACTACGACCATGTGATCGTGGTGACCACCGTCAGCCAGCTCGAACACGGCGTGACCGCCATCGAAGTTATGGCGCACGACCAGGCCAGCGGCTTCGAACTGGGTCAGAACACGGTAAACCGTGGCCAGACCGACGTCCTCGCCTGCCTCCATCAGCGCCTTGTAGACATCCTCAGCACTCATGTGACGCTGCTCGGTAGAGTCGAGCATCTGTAGAATTTTCACTCGAGGCAGTGTCACCTTGAGACCGGCTTTGCGCAGTTCGCTATTTTCAACCATGGTCAGCTTTCTCGCCGATGCTGCTTCGCAGCTTCTCTGAATACGGGTATGATCGGGGTTTACGTTGTCCAGCCAAGATAGTGGAAGTCGCCCACCGATGCAAAACACCAAGCTCTTGCTAACCAGCCTCACCCTCGTGGGACTGCTCGCACTCGCCGGTTGCTCGTTCCCCGGGGTTTACAAAATCGACATCCAGCAGGGCAATGTCGTCACGCAAGACATGATAGACCAATTGCGCCCCGGAATGACCCGTCGGCAAGTAAGGTTTATCATGGGTAATCCGCTGATCCAGGATACCTTCCACACCAATCGCTGGGATTACCTGTACAGCCTGCAGCCTGGCGGCGGTGAGCGCCAACAGGAGCGCATGAGCATCTTCTTCAACGAGAACGATCAGCTCGCCAGCCTGTCCGGCGACTTCATGCCGGGTGTCAGCCGCGACCAGGAAATCCTCGGTGGCAGCGGCGATACCACGGTTAGCCCGACCGGCAGCACCGAACCCGCAGCGCAGGAAAAACCTGCCAAGCCAGGCTCGCTGGAAGCCACCATCCAGAAAGACGTGGACACCATCGAAGTGATCCCGGTACCGGTGCCAGAACCACTGGACACCTCGCCGCAGTAAGCCTGCAGCGCGTATAAAAAAGCCCGGATCAGTCCGGGCTTTTTCTTACCTGTAATTCAGCGTTTGGCTTTCTTGAATACCCTGGCGACCTTGGCGGCGCGCTGCTTGCGCACCTCCTTGGGATCCACCAGCAATGGCCGGTAGATCTCGATGCGATCACCCGCCTCGACCTTTTGCTCTTCAGGGTTAGCGATCACCCGGCCAAAGATACCGATCGGGCAGGCTTGAATATCAGCCTCGGGAAAATGCGCGGCGATTCCCGAGAGTTTTACCGCCTCAGTAAGCGTCGTACCCGTCGGCACCTCAAGAGTGAGCAGCACCTGCCGCTCGGCCTGGGCATACACCACTTCGACCGCTAGCAAGGCTTCAGACATGAAGCTGCTTGGCACGCTGACAGAAGGCATCGACCAGGGTGTTGGCCGCCTGGTTGAACAATGGCCCCAAGGTGGCACGGACCAGTGGCCCGGCATAATCGAACGACAGGTCAAGGCTGATCTTGCAGGCTTTCTCGCCCAGCGGCTTGAATACCCAGACACCATGCAACTGGGTAAAAGGCCCTTCTTCAAGGTTCATTTCAATGGACTGGCCCGGCACCAGCACATTGCTGGTTACAAACTGCTGGCTCATCCCCCCCTTGGCGACCTCCAGGCGCGCGCGCATGTGCGTGTCGCTTTCTTCCATCACGGTGCTGGACGAACACCAGGGCAGGAATTCCGGGTAGCGCGCTACATCATTGACCAGGTCGTACAGGGCCTGGGCGGGATATGGCAGCAGGGCCGAACGTTGAATATGGGTAGTCATCCAGGGGTCAATTCCAAAGCTGGGCGGCAAACACAACCAGAATGCCGAGGGGCGCCATCGAGCGCATCAAGAGCGCGCATTGTCCGGGATTCACGGCAACGGCTCAAGCACACTGCTACCCCGTAGCCGACAGCGCGGCGACTGCCTATAATGCCGCCCCTATGGCTAACCAAAAGAAACATCCGACAGGGACTATCGCGCAGAATAAAAAGGCGCGTCACGATTACTTCATCGAACACAAGTTCGAGGCCGGATTGGTCCTGTCCGGTTGGGAAGTAAAAAGTCTGCGTGCCGGCAAGGCGCACCTGACCGACAGTTACGTGGTGCTCAAGGATGGCGAGGCCTGGCTGATGGGCAGCCATATCACGCCGCTGACAGCCGCCAGTACTCACGTCATCGCCGACCCGACACGTACCCGTAAACTGCTGCTCAACCGTCGTGAGCTGGAGCGCCTGCATGCGGCCGTCCAGCAAAAAGGCTACACCTGCGTGGCCTTGTCGATCTATTGGAGCAAGCACTTGATCAAGTGCGAAATCGCACTGGGCAAGGGCAAGAAGGAATACGACAAGCGCGACACCCAGCGCGAGCGTGATTCCGACCGCGAATTGCAGCGCGCGGTGCGTAACAAGGGCAAGGAAGACTGATTCCAGCCTGAAGCGCCTTTATCGCGGGGTAAGCCCGCTCCTGCAGGAGCGGCGCTGCCCCGTGACCGCTAACGCCCGCTACGCCGCTCCGCCCGCGCCACCCGCTGGACTTCCTGACGCACTTCATCGAGCACTTCCTGCACATAGGTGATGTGCCGGCTGGAGACTTCGCGTGCATCCTCCGCACGCCCTTCGACAATCGCCAGGTACAGCTCGCGGTGCTGGCTGATGAGCATGTCGCGGGTTTCGCTGCGCTGTTTGTACATGCCGCCGATGTTGGTCACCACGTTGCGCTTGAGCAGGTCGAACAGACCACGAATGGTGTGCAGCAGCACCGCATTATGGCTGGCCTCGGCGATCGCCAGGTGGAAGCGCGCATCGGCCGCGCCCTCCTCGGCCCGGTCCACTTCATCGGCACGGGCGTAGCAGTCCTGCAGGGTATCGAACGCCGCCTTGAGCCGCTGACGATCCGGCTCAGTGGCGCGGATCGCCGCATAATAGGCGCACGATGCCTCCAGGGTATGCCGGAACTCCAGCAAGTCGCGCTGTGCTTCGGGGTTGCTTTCAAGCAACTGCAACAGTGGGTCGCTGAAGGTTGAGCCGAGCGATTCGGCCACATAGTTGCCACCGCCCTGGCGGCTGACCAACAAGCCTTTGGCCACCAGCTTCTGGATCGCTTCGCGCAACGACGGTCGTGACACGCCGAACTGCTCGGCCAGCGCCCGCTCGGCAGGCAGGCGCTGACCGGCCGTCAAGGTGCCTTCGAGAATCATCCCTTCCAGCCGTTCGACGATATCGTCGGACAAACGGCGTTGGCGGACCTGATCAAAAACCATCACATGCTCTCCACAATCCCGATTGCGTTCGGGGCTGTCTATTCTGGCGCATCCGCATCCCGCCGGCACCCATCAGTTGGCAAATTTCCCTGCCGTTCAGGCGCCCGATTCACTGCGCATCCGACGAAAGTTTTCCTGGGACAAATTGACACAGCCGCAGCGAGGCTTTTAACCTAGCGACTCGACATTGTAAATTGGTCTTACCAATTATCCAATGCCAGTGCTGACCAACAACAATTAGGGGCCACCCCATATGCAAACCTGGCAACAGCTTTACAGTCCGCTTGGTAGTCTTGGCCTGTCCGCGCTCGCGGCAGTCATCCCGATCGTGTTCTTCTTCCTCGCGCTGGCGGTGTTCCGCCTCAAGGGTCATGTGGCCGGCAGCATCACGCTGGGCCTGTCGATCCTGGTGGCGATCTTTGCTTTCCAGATGCCTGCCGACATGGCGCTTGCCGCCGCCGGATACGGCTTTGCCTATGGCCTGTGGCCGATTGCCTGGATCATTGTCGCCGCCGTATTCCTGTACAAATTGACGGTCAAGAGCGGCCAGTTCGAAGTGATCCGCAGCTCGGTACTGTCGATCACCGATGACCAGCGCCTGCAGGTCCTGCTGATCGGTTTCTGCTTCGGTGCCTTCCTCGAAGGTGCGGCAGGCTTCGGCGCACCGGTGGCGATCACCGCCGCCCTGCTGGTTGGCCTGGGTTTCAACCCGCTGTACGCGGCCGGCTTGTGCCTGATCGCCAACACCGCACCAGTAGCCTTCGGCGCCCTGGGCATCCCGATCATCGTGGCCGGCCAGGTTACCGGTATCGATGCGTTCAAGATCGGCGCCATGACCGGCCGCCAGCTGCCACTGCTGTCGCTGTTCGTACCGTTCTGGCTGGTGTTCATGATGGACGGCCTGCGCGGCGTCAAAGAGACCTGGCCAGCCGCCCTGGTGGCCGGCCTGAGTTTTGCCGTGACCCAGTACTTCACCTCGAACTTCATCGGCCCGGAACTGCCGGACATCACCTCGGCCTTGGCCAGCCTGATTTCCCTGACCCTGTTCCTCAAGGTCTGGCAGCCCAAGCGCTCGTTCGCCAGCGCCACCGGCAGCGTTGGCGCCGCCGTGGTCCAGGGCGGCGGCAGCCAGCCTTCGCCGTACAGCTTCGGCGAGATCTTCAAGGCCTGGTCGCCGTTCCTGATCCTCACCGTGCTGGTCACCATCTGGACCCTCAAGCCATTCAAGGCCGCCTTCGCTGCTGGCGGTTCGATGTACAGCTGGGTGTTCAACTTCGCCATCCCGCACCTTGATCAACTGGTGATCAAGTCCGCACCGATCGTTGCCACCCCGACGGCGATCCCGGCGGTGTTCAAGCTCGACCCGATTTCCGCCACCGGTACCGCGATCTTCTTCTCGGCGCTGATCTCGATGCTGGTGCTGAAGATCAATTTCAAAACTGGTCTGACCACTTTGAAAGAGACCTTCTTCGAACTGCGCTGGCCGATCCTGTCGATCGGCATGGTCCTGGCCTTCGCCTTCGTCACCAACTACTCGGGCATGTCGTCGACCATGGCGCTGGTATTGGCCGGCACGGGTGCGGCATTCCCGTTCTTCTCGCCATTCCTTGGCTGGCTGGGCGTGTTCCTGACCGGTTCCGACACCTCGTCCAATGCCCTGTTCAGCTCGCTACAGGCCACCACTGCGCACCAGATCGGGGTCAACGACACCTTGCTGGTAGCGGCCAACACCAGCGGCGGCGTGACCGGCAAGATGATTTCGCCGCAATCGATCGCCGTGGCCTGCGCCGCCACCGGCCTGGTCGGCAAAGAGTCGGACCTGTTCCGTTTCACCCTCAAGCACAGCCTGTTCTTCGCCACCATTGTCGGCCTGATCACCCTGATCCAGGCCTATTGGCTGACTGGCATGCTGGTTCACTAAAGTGTCAGGGGCCGGGCGCGTTGTGGCGCGCCCGGCAGCCGCCCCTTTAACCAACGCTGCGAGACCCCATGATCATTTCTGCCTCTACCGATTACCGCGCAGCTGCCCAACGCAAGCTGCCGCCGTTTTTGTTCCACTACGCCGACGGCGGTGCTTATGCCGAGCACACGCTGCGCCACAACGTTCAGGACCTGGCCGGCATCGCCCTGCGTCAGCGCGTGCTGAAGAACATGTCCGAGCTGAGCCTTGAGACCCAACTGTTCAACGAAACCCTGAGCATGCCGGTGGCCCTGGCGCCGGTCGGCCTGACCGGCATGTATGCACGCCGCGGCGAAGTCCAGGCGGCCCGTGCGGCAGCGGCCAAAGGCATTCCGTTCACCCTGTCGACCGTATCGGTGTGCCCGATCGAAGAAGTGGCACCCGCCATCGACCGGCCCATGTGGTTCCAGCTCTATGTGCTCAAGGACCGCGGCTTTATGCGCAACGCCCTGGAGCGCGCCAAGGCTGCTGGCGTCACCACCCTGGTGTTCACCGTCGACATGCCGGTACCCGGCGCTCGCTACCGTGATGCCCACTCGGGCATGAGCGGCCCGAATGCACCGCTGCGCCGGGTCTGGCAGGCCATGACCCACCCGCAGTGGGCCGTGGATGTCGGTCTGCTGGGCAAGCCCCATGACCTGGGCAACATCTCTGCCTACCGCGGCAGCCCCACGGGCCTGGCCGATTACATCGGCTGGCTGGGCGCCAACTTCGACCCGTCGATTTCCTGGAAAGACCTTGAGTGGATCCGTGATTTCTGGGAAGGCCCGATGGTGATCAAGGGCATCCTCGACCCGCAAGATGCCAAGGACGCCGTGAAGTTCGGCGCCGACGGCATCGTCGTCTCCAACCACGGCGGCCGCCAGCTCGACGGCGTACTGTCCAGCGCCCGCGCCTTGCCGGCGATTGCCGACGCGGTCAAAGGCGAGCTGAAGATCCTCGCCGACTCCGGCATCCGCAGCGGCCTGGATGTAGTGCGCATGATCGCCCTGGGCGCCGACACCGTGCTGATCGGCCGCGCATTCCTCTATGCCCTGGCCACCGCCGGCGAAGCTGGAGTGAAAAACCTGCTGGACCTGTTCGAAAAAGAAATGCGCGTGGCCATGGTGCTGACAGGT
Organism: Pseudomonas sp. RC2C2; assembly: GCF_018390435.1. NCBI lineage: Bacteria > Pseudomonadati > Pseudomonadota > Gammaproteobacteria > Pseudomonadales > Pseudomonadaceae > Pseudomonas > Pseudomonas sp. RC2C2. Next base: position 1,487,658 of record NZ_JAHBAX010000001.1, read on the forward strand.
GCCAAATCGATCAGCGAAATCACCCGCGACTCGCTGGTCCGCGAACTGGGTGCCTGATTGGTGCGCCTTCGAATCACCGCCTGATTGACCGGGGCACGCGGCGCACCAGACGCCAAGGCCCCACGAGGAGATTGCATGAGTCTGCCCGCCGCGTTCCTCGATTCGGTAGCCCGCCTGATACCCGGCGAGCGACGTTTCGACGACCCGCTCTCGACCCTGGCGTTCGGCACCGATGCCAGCTTCTACCGGCTGATCCCCAAGCTGGTGGTGCGCGTCGAATCCGAAGATGAAGTGGTCGCCCTGCTCAAGCTGGCCCAGCGTGAGCGCGTGCCGGTAACCTTCCGCGCCGCCGGCACCAGCCTGTCTGGCCAGGCCATCAGCGATTCACTGCTGATCGTGCTCGGCGATAACTGGAACGGCCGCGAGATTCGCGACCAGGGCCAGCAGATTCGCCTGCAACCCGGGGTGATCGGTGCCCAGGCCAACGCCTGGCTGGCACCGTTCGGGCGCAAGATCGGCCCGGACCCGGCCTCGATCAATGCCTGCAAGATCGGCGGCATCGTCGCCAACAATGCCAGCGGCATGTGCTGCGGCACCGCGCAGAACACCTATCACACTCTGGCCGGCATGCGCCTGGTGCTGGCCGACGGCACGCGCCTGGACAGCGAAGATCCGGCCAGTGTCGCCGCCTTCGAACACAGCCACGCCGGCTTGCTCGATGAGCTCGCGCGCCTGGCTCGGGAAACCCGCGCCAACAGCGAACTGGCAGCGAAGATTCGCCACAAGTACCGCCTGAAGAACACCACCGGCCTGTCGCTCAATGCCCTGATCGACTACGACCAGCCGCTGGATATCCTCAGCCACTTGCTGGTCGGCTCCGAAGGCACCCTGGGCTTTATCAGTGCCGTGACCTACGACACGGTGATCGATCACCCGAACAAAGCCTCGGCACTGATCGTCTTCCCGGATGTGGAAACCTGCTGCAACGCCGTCACCGTACTCAAAAGCCAACCGGTATCGGCGGTGGAGCTACTCGACCGGCGCAGCCTGCGCTCGGTGCAGGACAAGCCCGGGATGCCGGCCTTCGTCCAGCAACTGTCCGAAGGTGCCTGCGCGCTGCTGATCGAATCGCGGGCGGCAACCCAGGCGCTGCTGCACGAACAACTGGCGCAGATCATGGCCTCGCTGGCCAGCTTCCCGGTGGAAAAGCAGGTCGACTTCACCGAAGACGCCAAAGAGAACGCCAAGCTCTGGGCCATCCGCAAGGACACCTTCCCCGCCGTCGGCGCCGTGCGCAAGACCGGCACCACGGTGATCATCGAAGACGTGACCTTCCCGGTCGAACAACTGGCCATTGGCGTCAATCGCCTGATTGCGCTGTTCGACAAGCACCACTATGACGAGGCGATCCTGTTCGGCCATGCCCTGGAAGGCAACCTGCACTTCGTCTTCACCCAGGGCTTTAACAGCGCTGAAGAGGTCGCGCGTTACCAGGCGTTCATGGACGACGTAGCGCAACTGGTGGCGGTGGAATTCGGCGGCTCGCTCAAGGCCGAACACGGCACCGGGCGCAACATGGCGCCCTTCGTCGAGCTGGAATGGGGCAGCGATGCCTACCAGTTGATGTGGCAGCTCAAGCGCCTGCTCGACCCCAATGGCATTCTCAACCCGGATGTGGTGCTCAGCGAAGACCCGCAAATCCACCTGAAGAACCTCAAGCCGCTACCGGCGGCCGACGAGATTGTCGACAAGTGCATCGAATGTGGCTTCTGCGAACCGGTTTGCCCCTCCAAAGGCCTGACCCTGAGCCCGCGCCAGCGCATCGTCATGTGGCGCGATATCCAGGCGAAAAAACGTGCCGGCAGCGACACCCGCGAGCTGGAACGTGACTACCAGTACCAGGGCATCGACACCTGCGCCGCCACCGGCCTGTGCGCCCAGCGCTGCCCGGTGGGGATCAACACCGGCGAACTGGTGAAAAAACTGCGCGCCCAGGCAGCCGGTCATGTGAAGACCGCCGACTGGCTGGCCGACAACTTCCACACCGCCCTCAGCGGTGCACGCTTTACCCTGCAGGCGGCCAATGGCGCCCGCCGATTACTCGGTGCGCCGCGCCTGAGTCGCCTGAGCGCCAGCCTGAGCACGCTCAGCCATGGCCGTGTGCCGCAGTGGACGCCGGCCATGCCGCAACCGCTCAAGGCCGTTCAGTTGACCCCGGCCAGCAACGACGCGCGGCCACGGGTGGTGTACCTGGCCGCTTGTGTTTCGCGGGTCATGGGCCCGGCGGCGACGGACCGCGAGCAGACCTCGCTGCTGGACAAGACCCGCGCCCTGCTGGAAAAGGCCGGCTATCAAGTGGTGTTCCCGGACAACCAGGACAGCCTTTGCTGCGGCCAGCCGTTTGCCTCCAAGGGTTACGCCGAGCAGGCCGAGCACAAGCGCCAGGAGCTGATCAACGCCCTGCTCCACGCCAGCCGCGGCGGCCTCGATCCGATCTACTGCGACACCAGCCCGTGCACCTTGCGCCTGGTTCAGGACCTGGCGGAAACGCGCCTGGACCTTTATGACCCGGTGCGTTTCATCCGCACCCACCTGGTCGACAAACTGGAGTTCACCCCCCAGGAAGAGCCGATCGCCGTGCATGTGACCTGCAGCACCCAGCACCTGGGCGAAAGCCAGGCGCTGATCGACCTGGCGCGGCGTTGCAGCAAACAAGTGGTGATTCCCGAAGGCATCCATTGCTGCGGCTTTGCCGGCGACAAGGGCTTCACCACCCCGGAGCTCAATGCCCATTCGCTGCGCAGCCTCAAGGATGCGGTGCAGTACTGCAGTGAAGGAATCTCCACCAGCCGCACCTGCGAGATCGGCCTGTCGAACCATGGCGGGATCGATTATCACGGTCTTGTCTATCTGGTGGACCGCGTAACTCGGGCGCGAGCGATCTGAACTCTGGACCAGCAGTCGACGTCGCTCGACCGATGGCGTATACTGAACCTCGAGCGTTGAAAAACGCTTACAGCTAGAGCGCAACACATGGGGCCGATTAGGATTCGACGCCGGTAGTGAAACTCTAGGTGCATGCCGAGTTGGTAACAGAACTCGTAAATCCACTGTTGCAACTTTCTATAGTTGCCAATGACGAAAACTACGAGGGTTACGCTCTCGCTGCGTAAGCAGCTGAGCCCGCTCTCCTGGTAGCTTCGGCTCCAGCAATCACTAGGGGATGCCTGTAAACCCGAAGTGATTGTCATACAGAACAGGATCGCCGTGCAGTACGTTGTGGACGAAGCGGCTAAAACTTACACAACTCGTCCAAAGCACCCTGCCCGTCGGGCGGCTGCGGATTAACTCAATAGACACGGCTAAGCATGTAGGACCGACAGCGGATCACTGGCGGACGGGGGTTCAAATCCCCCCGGTTCCACCAAATACGCAAAACGAAAAAGGCATCTGGCGCTTGCGCCGATGCCTTTTTTGTTGCCCTCTCAAAAGCATTGCTCAAGGACGAAGCCCATGCGCCCACTGATTACCCTGGCCCTGTTGCTGTTGTGCAGCGCACTACAGGCCGCCCCTCTGTGCGAGAACTTCCTGAGTGCATCTGGCGCTTACCCCAAGGGCATCGAGTATCTGGGCTGCCATCAGGAAGTTGAAGCCCAAACGGCGCCCTTGATTGCGACCTACAAGGTCAAGGGCAGCGAAGCAGCGGTGGCTGAGGCCTACCTGCAGCGAACCTACGGCATGGGTCGCCTGCAGTTTTTCTGCTGCATGTGGGACTCGCTGCGCCACTTCCACCGCGACCCACACAGCGGCATCAAATACCAAGTCCTCATGGCCTCCGAAGAGACGCTGGCCAACCAGCGCTCGCAGTGGGCACAGATCGAGTTCTTCTACATCACCGTCAGCGTCGATACCCTCGAGCCCTGACCGGGCATCAGCCCTTGGCGTACTGCAGCAACACCTCCAGCGGATGACGCAACTGGCGCTCAGCCATGCGCTTGACCTGGCTGCGGCATGAATAGCCGGTGGCCAACGCCTCGCCCTGTTTATCCAGCTTGCCGGCCCAGGACTGCTCGAAGATGGTCCGCGAGGTGTCCTGGTTGCGCGCTTCGTGGCCGTAGGTGCCGGACATGCCGCAGCAGCCGGTGGCTTCAGTCACCAGCTTCAGCCCCAGGCGGGCAAATACCTGTTCCCATTGACGAGTACTGGCCGGCACGTTGGTTTTCTCGGTGCAGTGGGCCAGCAGGCGGAAGGTTTCGCTAGCGCCCGCGGCCTGTTCGGGCAGTACGTCGATCAACCATTCCTGCGGCAACAGGACTTTCGGGCAATCGCTCAGACCTTCGACCTTCTGGTACTCCTGGCGGTACACCAGGGTCATGGCCGGGTCGAGGCCGACCAGCGGCACACCGCAATCGGCCAGGGCCTTGAGCTGGTTGGCGTTGCGAATCGCCGCCTTGGCGAAGGCGCCGAGGAAGCCCTGGACATGCAAGGGTTTGCCGTTGGCGCTGTAGGGCGCGAGGAACACCTTATGGCCAAGACGGTGGGCCAGCTCAATGAACGACGCCAGCAAAGGGGTTTCGAAGTAACGGGTAAAGGCGTCCTGAACCAGCACGATGCTGCGCTCACGCTGGGCCGGGGTCAGCTCGCGCAGCGCCGGCACGCTGGCCGCGCGCACGTTGCAGCGGGTCAGGGTGTTCTGCAGGTTGTAGCGGCTGATCAGCGGGCTATCGAGCATGCCGACATGGCGCTCAAGCAGGCGGCTGACCCATTTCGACCCCATCACCGCGTTGTACAACCCTGGCGCATAGGCCATGTAGGGAATGCTGAACTCCAGCGAACCGATCAGGTAGTCACGCAGCGGGCGCTGATAGCGACCGTGGTACAGCTCCAGGAAGCGCGAACGAAACTCCGGTACGTTGACCTTGATCGGGCACTGCCCCGCGCAGGACTTGCACGCCAGGCAGCCGGCCATGGCTTCGTAGACTTCGTGGGAGAAATCCGCATCGCCACGGGAGCGTGCCTGGTTGTTGCGCAGGCGTTTGGGCAGCTCCTTGAGCCATGAAGTCTTGTTCTTTGCCGCCGCCAATACATCGATGCTGGCCGCACCCTGCAGGCGCAACCATTCACGGATCAGCGAGGCACGGCCCTTGGGCGAATGCTGGCGTTCGCGGGTGGCCTTCCACGACGGGCACATGGCGTCGTTAGGGTCGAAGTTGTAGCAGGCGCCGTTGCCGTTGCAGTGCACGGCGCTGCCAAAGCTTTGCCAGACCCGCTCATCGATCTGCCGGTCAAAATCGCCGCGCATCGGCGCTTCGTTGACTTTGATCAGGCCCTGCTCGCTGCCTGGCGGGGTGCAGATCTTGCCGGGGTTGAGCTGGTTGTAGGGGTCGAACGCGCCCTTGAGCGACTGCAGTGCCGGGTACAGCTCACCGAAGAAATCCGGCACATATTCCGAGCGCAGGCCCTTGCCGTGCTCGCCCCAGAGCAGGCCGCCATAGCGATGGGTCAGCGCCGCCACGGCATCGGAAATCGGCTTGACCAGCGCCGCCTGGGCCGGGTCTTTCATGTCCAGGGCCGGGCGCACGTGAAGCACGCCGGCATCGACATGGCCGAACATGCCGTAGGCCAGGCCGTAGCTGTCGAGCAAGGCACGGAAGTCGGCAATGTAGTCGGCCAGTTGCTCAGGCGGTACTGCCGTGTCTTCGACGAACGGCTGCGGGCGCACTTCGCCTTCGACGTTGCCGAGCAGGCCCACCGAGCGCTTGCGCATGGTGTAGACCCGGGTCACGGCTTCGGCGCCTTCGGCCAGGGTGTGGCCCAGGCGCTCAACTCCGGTGTCGGCCTGCAGGTGGGCAACGAAGGCTTGCACCCGCGCGTTGACTTCGGCCGGGTCATCACCGCAGAACTCCACCAGGTTGATGCCCAGGGTCGGGCGCTCAGCTTGGGCAGGGAAGTACTCGGCGACGCTGTGCCAGACGATGTCCTTCATCGCCAGCATCAGTACCTTGGAGTCCACTGTTTCGATCGACAGCGGCTTGTGCGCCATCAGCGCATTGGCGTCGCGCAGGGCGTCCATGAAGCTGCTGTAACGCACGTTCACCAGCACCGCGTACTTGGGAATCGGCAGCACGTTGAGCTTGGCCTCGACCACATACCCCAGCGAGCCTTCGGCGCCGCACAGTACGCTGTTGAGGTTGAAGCGGCCTTGCTCGTCACGCAGATGCGCCAAGTCGTAACCGGTCAGGCAGCGGTTGAGCTTGGGGAAGATGGTCTCGATCAACTCGCCCTGGGTTTGCTGGATCTGCCGGGCCATGCGGTACACCTCACCGCTGCGCCCTGGCTGCGCGCAGGCCTGCTCCAGCGCCTGGTCGTCGATCGGCAGGGTATGCAGGCGCTCGCCGCCGAGCAGCACGCTGTGCAGTTCAAGCACGTGATCGCGGGTCTTGCCGTAGGTGCAACTGCCCTGGCCACTGGCATCGGTGTTGATCATGCCGCCGACGGTGGCGCGGTTGGAGGTCGACAGCTCCGGGGCGAAGAACAGCCCGTGAGGCTTGAGCGCGGCGTTGAGCTGATCCTTGACCACCCCGGCCTGGACCCGCACCCAGCGCTCCTCGACATTGATCTCGAGGATGTTGTTCATGTGCCGCGACAGGTCAACGACGATGCCGTCGGTCAGCGACTGGCCGTTGGTGCCGGTACCGCCACCGCGAGGCGTGAGCTTGACCTGGCGAAAGCGCGGTTCGGCGGTCAGCGTGGCAACCCGCGCGACGTCGTCGGCATCCAGCGGGAACACCGCCGCTTGCGGCAGGCGCTGGTAGATCGAGTTGTCGGTGGCAAGCACCGTGCGGGTGGCGTAGTCGGCGCTGAACTGGCCACGGAAACCGCTGGCGCGCAGGGCAGCGAGAAAATCGGCGTAGTCGGCAGCAGGGACGCTGGTCGGCAGTTGGGCGATCATCAAAGGATGGCCTCTTTAATTTGGCTAATCACGGGAATATCGGAACACTTGCTGACTGAGCATAATTAGGTCAGCCTCAAGACACTGATATGCCAATGATCCCGGAGCATGCCGCTGGGGACAACTGGATATTTCTGCCGCTATCGATGACTTTTACGAATGAATTACCGCCACCTCACGCCGTCCATGTCATTGCTGCTGGCTTTCGAAGCCGCTGCCCGGCATGAAAGCTACACCCGCGCCGCCACCGAGCTGTCACTGACCCAGAGCGCGGTGAGCCGCCAGGTGCAGGCGCTGGAGCAGCAACTGGGCCTGACCCTGTTCCGCCGTGAAGGCCGTCAGGTACGCCTGACCGATGTCGGCAGGCTGTATCAGCGGGAAATGAGCGAAGCCCTCGGGCGGATTCGCAGCGCCACCTTGCAGGCCATGGCGTACCAGTCCGGCAAAGGCAGCCTGCGCCTGGCGACCCTGCCGACCTTCGGCTCCAAGTGGCTGCTGCCACGCCTGCATGAGTTCTACAAGCTGCACCCGGGCATGCTGGTACACATCAATTCACGCATCGAAGCCATCGATTTTGAAACCAGCGGCATCGACGCCGCCATCGTCGTCGGCAATGCCGACCTGCCGGGGCTGGTCTGTCATCGCCTGCATGCCGAAGAGTTACTGGTGATCCTCTCGCCGGACACCGCCGCCAGCCAGGCCGACTGGTCACCGGCACACCTGCGCGAGCAGTTGCTGCTCAACGTGGCCAACAACCCCAACGCCTGGGGCGAATGGTTTTCCCACCATGGCCTGGCGCACCGCAGCATGCGCCTGGGGCCCAGCTTCGAGCTGACTTCGCACCTGATCCAGGCGGTGCGCGCCGGCATCGGCATCGGCCTGGTGCCGCGCATCCTGGTGACCGACGAGCTGGCCAGCGGTGAACTGGTCAGCGTCGGTGCACCCTTTGCCAGCCAGCGCAGCTACTACCTGATCTACCCGCCACGCAACCAGTCGCTGCCGTCGCTGACGGCGTTTCGCGGCTGGTTGCTGGGGCAAATCTGAGGCCCAGGCTCAGATGCTCAGGCAGATCTTGCCGAAGTGCTGGTTGCTTTCCTGGTAGCGGAAGGCCTCGACGATCTGCTCCAGGTCGAAGGTCTTGTCCACCACCGGACGCAGGCCATTGGCATCAATGGCGCGAACCATCGCCTGCTGCTGCGCCCGGCTGCCGACCAGCACACCTTGCAGGCGAATCTGCCGCACCAGGGCCTGGACCAGCGGCAGGTTGCCCGCCACGCCGGTGAGGATGCCGATCAGCGACACATGCCCGCCAATACGCGCAGCGATCATTGACTGCTCAAGGGTCGCCGGGCCGCCCACCTCGATCACATGATCAACGCCGCGGTTGGCGGTGAGCTGGCGCACCTTCTCGCCCCAGGCCGGGGTGCTGCGGTAGTTGATCAGGTGGTCGGCACCGAGGGCCTTGAGGCGCTCGAGCTTCTCGTCGCTGGAGGACGTGGCGATCACCGTGGCACCGGCCAGCTTGGCGAATTGCAGAGCGAAAATCGACACGCCACCGGTACCTTGCACCAGCACGGTATCGCCTGGCTTGAGCGAGTCATCGGCCATCAGTGCGCGCCAGGCGGTGAGGCCGGCGGTGGTCAGGGTCGCCGCTTCGGCGTGGCTGTAGCCCTTGGGCGCATGGGTAAAAGAGGTAGCGCGGGCAGTCACCTGTTCGCGGGCGTAACCATCGATGCCGTCGCCCGGGACCGTGGCGAAACCTTCGACCAGCGGCTGGCCGTCCAGCCAGTCAGGGAAGAACGTGCTGACCACCGCATCGCCCACGGCAAACTCGCTCACGCCAGCACCCACCGCGGTCACCACACCGGCGCCGTCGGCCATGGGAATACGCGGCGCAGCCGGCCCCCACATGCCACTGACCACGGCGAAGTCGTGATAGTTGAGCGAGTTGGCGTGCAGGCGCACGCTGATTTCGCCGGCTTGCGGCGCCGCAGCCTCACGGGTGCCGACCTGCACCTTGTCGTAACCACCGCCGGTCTGGACGATAATGGCCCTGCTGGTCATGGAAACCTCCTGAGTCGATAGACAAATAGCTGACCAGTCTTTGCCTGCCCCTGCCCCAGGTCAAGCACCAGCGCTTGCATAGTTCGCCAGCAAACCACAATAATGCGACTAATTATCAATTACTCGATATTGCCCCACCATGCCCGCTCCCGATCATGCTGCCCTGCACGCGCTCTACAGCGAACATAATGGTTGGTTGAAGAACTGGCTGCGTGCTCGCCTGGGCAATGCCAGCGATGCCGCCGACCTTGCCCAGGACACCTTTATCCGGGTTTTGAACGCGCGCAATGCCGACACTATTCGCGAGCCGCGCAGCTACCTGGGTGCCATTGCCCATGCGTTGATGATCGACAAGTTTCGCCGCAAGGCGCTTGAACAGGCGTACCTGGACGCACTGGCGCTGCGCCCGGAGCGGGTCGCCGAATCGCCGGAAAGCCGCTTGCTGATCCTCGAAACCTTGCTGGCCGTGGACCAGATGCTCGATGGTCTGGGCGAGCGTACGCGCACTATCTTCCTCACCGTACAGCTCGAAGGCCTGAGCTATGTGGCCACTGCCGAGCGCCTGGGGGTGTCGGTGACCACGGTGAAGAAGCACCTGATCCGCGCCATGACCCACTGCCTGCTGCTGACGGACGACTGACATGGCCCAGCCGCTGGACGCTCGCACCCTCGAAGCTGCCGCCACTTGGTACGTGCAGCTCAACGCCGCACCGCCCAGCGCTGCCCAGGTGCAGGCCTGGCAGGATTGGTTGGGCAAGAGCCAGGCCCATGCCCAGGCCTGGGCGCGGGTAGAAAAGCTGCAGCGCCAGCTGGGGCGACTGCCCGCCGATGTCGCCCTGCCGACCCTGGCCGGCGTGCGCGCCCGGCGTCGCGCCGTGCTCAAGACCCTGGCGCTGCTGATGGCCGTCGGTGCAACGGGATGGGCCGTACGGGAAAGTACTCCGGGCCAGGCCTGGATGGCCGAGCTGCGCACCGGCAAGGGTCAGCGCCGCCAGGTACGCCTCGACGATGGCAGCCAGCTCGAACTCAATACCGACAGCGCGGTGGATATCCGCTACGACGGCCAGCAACGCCTGCTGCGCCTGTACAGCGGCGAAATCATGGTGCAGACCGCCCGTGATAGCGCGGCTCGCCCGTTCATTGTCGAAACGGCCGAAGGCCGGGTGCGCGCCCTCGGTACGCGCTTCAACGTCCGTAGCGACAATGGCCTGAGCCGGGTCAGCGTGCTGGAGCATGCGGTTGAAGTGCGTCCGCTCGACCAGCCGCTGTTGATGCTGCGCCTGGAGGCCGGGCAAAGCGTCAGCTTCGACCGCAAGCAGATTGCCGCCGCCCATAATGCCCTGCCCGGCACGGGTGCCTGGACCCAGGGCATGCTGACCGTGATCGAATGGCGCCTGGAGGACTTCATCAGCGAACTGCGCCGTTACCGTCCCGGCGTGCTGCGCTGCGCCGAAAGCGTCGCCGACGTGCGCCTGTCCGGCGCCTTTCGTATCGACGACACCGACACCATCCTGGAAAACCTCGGCGTGTCGTTGCCGGTCAAGGTGCGTTACCTGACCCGCTACTGGGTCAGCATTGAAGCTGTCTGAAGAAATTTCGCACAAAGGGTTGCCGATTTTCATTCTCATTCGGCTACGCAAGTAAAGCGGCACATTTCGACCGCCCCTCTGCCCAGCCAATCGAAGGAAATCCTGCATGACCCCGACTTGTCCGCGCGCCCCTCGCCCGCTGGTTCGCGCTGTCCACCTGGCGCTGTTCGGCCTGACCCTGGCGCCGCTGCCGTTGCTCGCGCTGCTGCCCGGCAAGGCCATGGCGCAGAGCGCCAGCACCCAGTTCCAAATCGCCCCGGGCCCGCTGGGCACCGCCCTGAGCCTGTTCGCCACCCGCGCCAACATCACCCTGTCGTTCGATGCCCGGCAGACCCAGGGCCAGCAGTCGGCCGGCCTGCAAGGCGACTACTCGGTGGAAGAAGGCCTGGCGCGTCTGCTCAGCGGCACCGGTCTGCAGGCTCAGCGCCAATCCAACGGCGGCTACGTGCTGGTGCCGGCCAGCAGTGGCGCGGTAATGGAACTGGGCGCCACCAGCATCAATGCCCAAGGCCTGGGTGAGACCACCGAGGGCACCCATTCCTACACCACGGCGGCAACCCGCACCGCGACCAAGCTGCCGCTGTCGATCCGCGAAACGCCACAAACCATCACCGTGGTTACCCGCCAACAGATGGATGACCAGGGTGCCCAGAGTATTTCCGATGTGTTGCGCAATACCCCCGGCGTGTCGGCGCAAACCTATGACAGCGACCGTACCGAGTTCTCCAGCCGTGGCCTGGTGATCACCAACTACCAGTACGACGGCGTCAACACCGTGTATGACGGCGTGTATGGCGAAGGCACCGCGCATGTCGACATGGCCATCTATGACCGAGTGGAAGTGCTCAAGGGCGCGACCGGTCTGATGACCGGCTCCGGCGACCCGTCGGCCACGGTCAACCTGATTCGCAAAAAACCTACCGCGCAGTTCCAGAGTTCGCTCACCGGCAGTGCCGGCAGCTGGGACAACTACCGTGGCGAAGTCGATGTCTCCGGCCCGATCAACAGCAGCGCCAGCGTGCGTGGGCGCTTCGTCAGCGCGCAACAGGACAAGAAGGGCTACCAGGACCACTACCAGCAAAGCAAAGAGGTGTACTACGGCATCCTCGAGGCCGACATCACCCCCGACACCCTGCTGACCGTCGGCATCGACCAGCAGACCACCACCCCGCGCGGCAGCTCATGGACCGGTAACCCGGTGTACTACACCGACGGCGGCCGCACCGACTTCTCCCGCTCGTTCAACCCGGGCGCCGACTGGAGCCGCCGCGACTTCCAGAACCGCACCTACTTCGCCTCGCTGGAACAGGCGCTGGCCAATGACTGGTCGCTCAAGCTGACGGTCAACCAGTTGCAAAGCGACCACGACACTCGCCTGGCCTCGGCCAGCGGTGGCGCGCCGGATCGCAATGGTGATGGCATGTCGTTCTTCTGGGGGCGTTGGGAAGGTCATCGGGTACAGAACAGCGCCGACCTCAACCTCTCCGGCCCGTTCACCCTGTTCGGTCGCCAGCATGACCTGGTCGTCGGCCTGGACACCAACCATTCCCGCCAGACCGGCGCGACCTGGGACACCAGTGAGTTTGCCATGGTGCCAGGCAGCATCTTTGACTGGGACGGTCACATTGCGGTGCCGGCGTTCCCGAAAAACGGCAAGTACGAGCAAAACAAGAGCCAGAACGGCGCCTACCTCGCCACCCGCCTGCACCCGAGCGACGACCTGTCGGTGATCCTCGGCACCCGGGTCAGTACCTTCAAGTACAGCGACCAATATGACTATGACGGCCTCAACCCGACCTTCCAGAACAACCAGTCCGGCTACAAGCAACACGGCGTGGTCACCCCATACGCCGGCATTGTCTACGACCTCGACGACACCTACTCGGTGTACGCCAGCTACACCTCGATCTATCAGCCACAGAGCAACAAGGACAGCAACGGCGCCACCCTCGACCCGGTCGAAGGCGACAGCTACGAAACCGGTCTGAAGGCGGCCTACTTCGACGGCAAGCTCAACGCCAGCCTGGCGCTGTTTCGCATCGAGCAGGACAACGTCGCCGAGTCGATCGGCACCAACCCTGCGACCAACGAAGGCATTTACAAGGCTACCAGCGGCGCCACCACTCAAGGCATCGAACTGGAAGTTGCCGGTCAACTGCAGGAAGGCTGGAACCTCTCGGCCGGTTACACCTACGCGCGCTCACGCGATGCCGACGAGCAACACATCTATGGCTTCCCGATGAGCACCAGCAAGCCTGAGCACCTGGTGCGGCTGTTCACTACCTATCGCCTGCCTGGGGTGCTGGACAAAGTGACCGTCGGGGGTGGGGTCAACTGGCAGAGCGCGTTCTACGGCAAGATCTACAATCGCTCGGTGAACGACTACACCTTCATCAAGCAAGGCGGCTACACCCTGGTCGACCTGATGACCCGTTACCAGTACAACGAGCAACTGAGCTTCACGGTCAATGCCAACAACGTGTTCGACAAGCGCTACCTGACCGGGCTGGGTAACTACGACACCACCTACTACGGCGATCCGCGCAATGTGATGCTGACGACGCGCTGGGAGTTCTGAGTAAGGTGTGAGGGCCTCATCGCTGGCAAGCCAGCTCCCACAAGGACCACGTGCAGCCCACCTGTGGAAGCCGGCCTTGCCAGCTATTGGTCGAGCATCCTCTGCAACGCTCGACAATCCGCCGCATGCCAGTCGGCCAGCTGCGGCCAGGGATTGTCCGGCAGGTTGACCAGAATCGTCCGCGCCCCCGCCGCCCGACCGCAATCCAGGTCAAAGCGATAATCGCCGACCATGATCATCTCGGTCGGCGCCACGTCCCAGGCTTTGGCCAGCTTCAACAAGCCACCCGGGTGCGGCTTGGGCGGGGCTTCATCACGGCCGACGATGTGCTCGACGGCAAAGCAGTCGGCCAGGCCGATCGCTTTCAGGGTGATGTGCGCCAGTTCACGGGCGTTACGGGTCAGAATGCCCAGTTGGCAACCGCGCGCCGCCAGATCGCGAACCAGCTCCACAGCGCCGGTGGCCGGGCGCGAACCGATCGCCAGCTCACGCTCATGCTCCAGCAGCCAGGCATGCTTGGCCGCGGCCTCGGCGGCCGGCAAAGCGGCCAGGTGGGTAAGGATGTCGTGCGTCTGCGGAATCTCCAGCGCCTCCTTGATCGCCGCAAAATCGTGCACGGCGACAGTCAGGGTGCCGTCCATGTCGAACACCCAGTGGCGAATCTGCTGCAGGCTCATTGCCAATCCTTGCGATGTCGAATCAGGCCTTCCTGGCACGACGACGCCACCAGTTGCCCGGCCTGGTTGTAGATGTTGCCGCGGGCAAAACCACGGGCATTGCCGGCCCATGGGCTGTCCATGGCATACAGCAGCCACTGGTCGGCACGCAGGTTACCGTGGAACCACAACGCGTGGTCGAGGCTGGCGATCTGCATGTCTTTCTGCCACACCGATTTACCGTGGGGCAGCAGCGAGGTGGTCAGCAGGCCAAAATCTGACGCGTAAGCAAGCATGTACTTGTGCAGCGCCGGCACGTCCGGCAGGTTGCCATCGGCGCGGAACCAGACGTACTTCACCGGCTCGCCCGGCTTGGGGTTGAACGGATCCTCGGCGGTCACCGGGCGCATTTCGATCGGCTTGGCGCAGAGCATCTTGTCGCGGATCGCCTCAGGCAGGCGATCGGCCATGCGCTTGGCCAGTTCGACTTCCGACGGCAGGTTCTCCGGGCCGACCACCTTGGGCATCTGGCTCTGGTGCTCGAAGCCTTCTTCGTCGTACTGGAACGAGGCGCTGCAGGTGAAGATGGTCTGGCCCTTCTGGATCGCGGTCACCCGCCGGGTGCTGAAACTGCCGCCATCGCGCACACGGTCGACCGAATAGACCACCGGCATGCTGGCATCGCCCGGGCGCAGGAAGTAACCGTGCAACGAATGCACATGCCGCGCCTCCTCGACCGTCTGGCTGGCCGCCGACAGCGACTGGCCCAGCACCTGGCCGCCGTACAGCTGGCGGAAACCCAGGTCCTGGCTTCGCCCGCGGAACAGGTTTTCCTCGATCGATTCCAGGCTCAACAGGTCAACCAGATCGTCCAACACGTGGCTCATTCAAGATTCTCCAAGGCAATGCGCAACTGCAGCAAATAATACAGGGTTTGTCATTGCCGGCCTGTATGTTGTGCAATTCAGCCGCGCAGGGTGGCCTGCCACTGGGCGCGGTCGATGCGGTACAGCACGTGGGGGCGCAAGGGGTGGCCTGGCTCAAGTTTCGGGTGCTCGAAGCTGCCGGCCAGATCCTGCTGCATGCCGATGGCCTGCATGACTTTCTGCGACGCCAGGTTGCTTTGCGAGGTGAACGACACCACCTGCTCCAGGCCCAATTGCGCGAACGCGCAGCGCAGGCTGGTCCAGGCCGCTTCGCTGGCAAAGCCCAGCCCCCAGTGGCGTCGGGCCAGGCGCCAACCGATCTCCACGGCCGGGGCGAAGTCGGCATCAAAACTCACATTGAGCAGGCCGGTCATGCCGATGAAAGCGCCGGTGTCCTTGCGCTCCAGAGCCCACAGGCCATAGCCGTACTCATTGAAGTGACCACGAATACGGCCGATCAGCGCGGCGCTCTCCAACCGGGTCAACGGCGCAGGAAAATAGCGCATGACCATAGGGTCGGCGCACATGGCAGCAAATTCGGCGAGATCGTCATCCTGCCATTGGCGCAATTGCAGCCGTGCGCTTTCCAGTTGCAATATCGGGGTCATGCTCGGCTCCTTATCCACAGCCTGCAGTTTACAGCGTAGGCTGTTCATTGACTGCTGGCGTCCCGGTGCGGGTAGCACAACAAGGCAAGGAGCTGGCAAGATCAACGCTTGCTCTGACCAAGACCCCGCCATGCCCCTGCCGCTGATCTACCACGACGACTACAGCCCGGCGTTTCCTGCCGAACACCGTTTTCCGATGGACAAGTTCCGCCTGTTGCGCGATCACCTGGTCGCCAGTGGCCTGACCACGGATGCAGCGTTGCTACGCCCAGAAATCTGCCCCGACGACATCCTTGCCCTGGCCCATGACCGTGCCTACATCGAGCGCTACATGCACGGCGAGCTGTCGCGCGAAGACCAGCGCCGCCTCGGCCTGCCCTGGAGCGAAGCCCTGGCACGGCGTACCGTGCGCGCGGTGGGCGGCTCGCTGCTGGCCGCCGAGCAGGCGCTGGAGCACGGCATCGCCTGCCACCTGGCCGGCGGTACCCATCACGCCCATTACGATCACCCGGCCGGTTTCTGCATCTTCAATGACCTGGCGGTGATCAGCCATTACCTGCTTGAAGCCGGGCGGGTACACAAAGTGCTGATCTTCGATTGCGACGTGCACCAGGGCGACGGTACCGCGCGCATCCTCCATAACACCCCGGACGCCATTACCGTGTCACTGCATTGCGAGCAGAACTTCCCGGCGCGCAAGGCCGAAAGCGACTGGGACATTCCGCTGCCCCGCGGCATGGGTGACCAGGCTTACCTGAAGGTGGTCGATGACGCGCTCAATTACCTGCTGCCGCTATACCGCCCGGACCTGGTGCTGTACGACGCCGGGGTCGATGTGCACAAGGATGATGCTCTCGGCTACCTGCAACTCACCGACGAAGGCGTCGCGGCGCGCGACGAAAGCGTGCTGCGCCACTGCCTGGGGCGTGACATTCCGGTAGTCGGGGTGATTGGCGGAGGTTACAGCAAAGACCGCGAGGCCCTCGCCCGCCGTCATGGGATACTGCACCACAGCGCCAGCCGCGTGCTGGGTTACTCACAATGACTGTGGAACCGCCTGTGGATAACCTGCTGGAAACCCCCTCAACGCCTTTAACCACCTGGCCTTGAGCCTGCTGTTCATTTTTTGATCAGTGTTTCCGGGCGCCTCGCTAAGGTAGAATGCCGGCTCTTTTTCCCAGCTTGCAGCCGACCATGACCGACACCCGCGCCACCGACCGCCCACACGTTGCCATTATCGGAGGCGGGCCGGCCGGGCTGATGGCCGCCGAAGTGCTGAGCCAGGCCGGAGTCGCCGTCGAGTTGTACGACGCCATGCCCTCGGTGGGCCGCAAGTTCCTCCTGGCCGGGGTCGGTGGCATGAACATCACCCATTCCGAGCCTTACCCGGCGTTTATCTCCCGCTATGCCGAGCGCGCCGGCGAAGTCGCCCACCTGCTCGAAGGCTTCGATGCCGATGTGCTGCGCCAGTGGATTCACGACCTGGGTATCGAAACCTTTGTCGGCAGTTCCGGCCGGGTGTTCCCCCGCGACATGAAAGCCGCACCGTTGCTGCGCGCCTGGCTCAAGCGCCTGCGTGACGCCGGGGTAGTTATCCACACCCGCCATCGCTGGTTGGGCTGGAACACCGAGGGCGCCTTGCGGATCGCTTATCCACAGGGTGAACTGGCACTCAAGCCGGCCGCCACCGTGCTCGCGCTGGGCGGCGGCAGTTGGGCGCGGCTGGGTTCCGATGCCGCCTGGCTGCCCTGGCTACAGGCGCAGGGCGTGCAGATTACGCCCTTGCAGGCGGCCAACAGCGGCTTCGAGGTCGAGGGCTGGAGCGCAGTGCTCAAGGACAAGTTTGCCGGCGCGCCGCTGAAGAACATCGCCCTGAGCCTTGATGGCCAGCCCCCGCGCCTGGGTGAGTGCGTGCTCACCGCCCAAGGCCTGGAAGGCAGCCTGGTGTATGCCTGGTCGGCGCAGATCCGCGAAGCGATCAACCGCGATGGTAGCGCCAGGGTGCTGATCGACCTGCTGCCCAACCGGCCTGTGGATAAAATCCAGCAGGCCCTGGCCAAACCGCGAGGTTCCCGCTCGATGGCCAAGCATCTGCACAGTCAGCTTGGCCTGGACGGGGTCAAGGCGGCGCTGCTGCGCGAGCAGACCGATCAACAGACCTTTGCCGACCCGGCGTTGCTGGCGCAGGCGATCAAGGCCTTGCCGGTCACCCTGGTGCGCCCTCGCCCGCTGGATGAAGCGATCAGCAGTGCCGGTGGGGTGACCTTCGAAGCGCTGGATCAGCGCTTGATGCTCAAGCAACTGCCTGGGGTGTTCTGTGCCGGCGAGATGCTCGACTGGGAAGCGCCGACCGGCGGCTATCTGCTGACGGCCTGTTTTGCCAGTGGGCGCAAGGCCGGGCTGGGCTTGCTGGACTGGCTCAAGGCTTAAGGGAAGGCTTCGCCTTCCATCGCCGGCAAGTCCGGCTCCCACAGGTTATCGCTGCCCTCTGTAGGAGCGGGCTTGACCCGCGATGGCGTACTCAAGGCTTGCGCTTGCGCGGCCCGGTGTTGAAGGTCGGCACCTTGCGCACCGGCTTGGCCTGCGGCGCCGCTGCCGGCGCTTCTGCGCTGTCCAGCCAACGCCCGAGGCTGCGTTTGCTGCTGTTTTCCTTGGGCTTCTTCGGCTTTTTCGGCTTCTTCAGCACCTGGCCATTGGCATCGGTCATCGGCACTTTGTGGTCCGGAATGAAATCCGGCTCTTCATGGCGCGGCAAGGTCTTGCGGGTCAGGGTTTCAATCGCCGACAGCAGTTGAACCTCGTCGGCACACACCAGCGAAATCGCCTCACCACTGTTGCCCTTGCGCCCGGTACGACCGATGCGGTGAATGTAATCCTCGGCCACGATCGGCAGGTCGAAGTTGACCACCAGCGGCAAGTCGTCGATATCCAGCCCACGTGCTGCCACGTCGGTGGCAACCAGGATCTGGATCTCGCGGGCCTTGAAGCTGTCCAGGGCTCGCTGGCGAGTGGCCTGGGGCTTGTCGCCGTGAATACCGTCGGCGTTGACGCCCTGGCCACGCAGGCGCTCGACCAGTTGATCAACGCCATTGCGAGTCTTGGCGAACACCAGCACCTGCTTCCAGCGCTGCTTGCGCATCAGGTGGCTGAACAGCTCCGGTTTGCGCTTCTTGTCCACCGGCACGATCCACTGCTTGACGGTGCTGGCGGTGACGTTGCGCGGGCTGACTTCAATGCTCAACGGGTCATTGAGGGTCTGCGCGGCCAGTTGGCGGATCTCATCGGAGAACGTCGCCGAGAACAACAGGGTTTGCCGACGTGCC
The DNA here is from genome assembly GCF_018390435.1 of Pseudomonas sp. RC2C2. NCBI lineage: Bacteria > Pseudomonadati > Pseudomonadota > Gammaproteobacteria > Pseudomonadales > Pseudomonadaceae > Pseudomonas > Pseudomonas sp. RC2C2. The sequence continues at coordinate 1,506,354 of NZ_JAHBAX010000001.1, forward strand.
GGCAAGGCGGCGTATACCGCGCGCAGCTCTTCGGCAAAGCCCAGATCGAGCATGCGGTCGGCTTCATCGAGCACCAGCGCCTGCAACTGATTGAACTTCACCGCGTTCTGGCGAAACAGGTCGAGCAGCCGGCCCGGGGTGGCCACCAGCAAGTCGATACCCTTGCGCAGCTTCATCATCTGCGGGTTGATGCTGACGCCGCCATACACCGCATAGGTGCTCAGCGGCAGGTGCTCGGCGTATTCGCGAATGTTGGCGTGCACCTGTTCGGCCAGCTCGCGGGTCGGCACCAGCACCAGGGCGCGCACCGAATTGCTGGCAACCTTGGCCCCTTCCAGGGTCAGGCGCTGCAGCAGCGGCAGGGCAAAACCTGCGGTCTTGCCAGTGCCGGTCTGGGCGGCGGCCATCAGGTCGCGACCGGCCAGCACGGCAGGGATGGCCTGGGCCTGGACCGGCGTCGGGGTGTTGTAGCTCAGGCGCTCGAGCGCGCGCAGCAAGGGTTCGATCAGGCCGAGTTTGGCGAAAGTCATGGCAATACCGTGTGGGGAATTCAGCAATGGCGGCAGTTTACCCTGTTCGCGCCCGGCGCGTGGCTTCGTCGGCTTTAACCCGGCTGCTCGAAGCGGACCTTGACCAGGCGATCAAGCCCTTCCCCAAGGAAGAACGAGAAAGGCCTGCCACTCTGGTATGCATAACTGCCACAGGCATCTAACACCGAAGGTTCGCGCCTGATGAAGTAGGAATACGGGCTATACCTGATGGTACCGAGCGAGCCGAACTCGAACACCAGGCGATCGGCCTGGGCTCTTTCCTGTACCGCCTCGGGCCGCAGGATACGCACTCGCATACCGCCCATTTCCAGACGTTCAAGCAGGTTGCGATCATCGAGAAACAGCTGTGCAGGCGCCTGGAGCTGCTCACCACCGGGGGTGCGCAGTTTCATTTCACCCCGCAGGTCCGCGCCACTGACATCGAATTCGGTCACTTCAAAGGGCAAGGCCGCAAGCAGCCTGGCATTGGCTTCGCAGATCATCTCGGCCTGCAGGCGCTGATCAACTGGCGGGCCCTCGATGCGCCGCAGACGCACATCGGTCCCTGGCAAAAAACTGAACTGCAAGGTCAGGCTCACTTCACCCTGCGCAACGATGTCTTTTGACGCAGGACCAAAATCATAAACGCCCAAGCCCAACTGCCTGGCCTGGCGCATGTCGACCACCAGCCGGCCACTGAGCAGGGCCGTCTCTCGAGCCGGCTCGAAGGACTCGAAAAGCGCCCGCAGATCCTGACGCTGCCTGGCATTCAGGGCATCGTCAGCAAAACGTACCTGCAGCGCTCGCGTGCTGTCGGGGTCGAGTACCAGTTCGATCTGTTGCGAATCGATCTGCAGCTCCGCCAGGGCTTGTTGCAAAGCTTGCAGGTAACGCGGATCAATTTCGTCAGTACTGTTTTCACGGGTGACCGACTCCTGGAAATACAGGGTCATGAAGGTCTTCCTGTCGTCGCGAAGCATGACTATGCACACCGCTATCAGCGCCATGTAGCCAACGATCTTCACTGCCTCCTTGGCAAAACGTCCTTTCATTTACAGAGTTCACCTTCCATGTCGCCAACGGGTTTGGCTTTTTCCACTGCCGGTCGGCGCCACTGCGGCACACCGATCAACACCACGGCGCCAATGATAACCGCCATTGCCACGCATTCCTCGTAACCGATCTGTTCACCGGCAAAAACAATACCCAGTAACACCGCCACCGCCGGGTTGACATAGGCATAGCTGGTGGCAGCGGCCGGGCGCACGTGCTTGAGCAGGTACATATAGGCGCTGAAGGCCAGGATCGAGCCAAAGAACACCAGGTAGGCCAGCGCGCCCCAACCGGCCGCGGTGGGCATCTGGGTCATGCGTTCGCCGCTCAACACGCTGCCGAGCAGCAGGACCACGCCGCCGACGAGCATTTCTGCGGCACTGGCCATCGGCCCCTGGGGCAACGGCAGGCTTTTGCTCCATACCGAGCCAAAGGCCCAGGAGGCGGCGGCAAACAGGATCAGCGCGGCACCGACAGGACTGGCCTGCAGGTTGGAGCCCAGGTTGAGCAAGGCGATGCCAACCAGGCCGAGGACGATCCCGGCCCATTCCAGGCGGGTGTTGCGATGGCCCCAGAGCAGGCCGAACATCAAGGTGAACAGCGGCACCGTAGCCACTGCCAGCGCCGCCACACCAGAGGCCACGCCCGCATGTTCGGCCAGGGTCACGCCGCCGTTGCCGCAACTGAGCAGCAAGACGCCGATGACACCCGCCGCCCGCCATTGCGGCCAGGTCGGTGCCGGCACCCCGCGCCAGCGCAAAAAGCCATAGAGCAAGGAACCGGCGATGACAAATCGCACCCCGGCCATCAGCAACGGCGGCCAGGACTCGACGCCGATGCGAATCACCAGGTAGGTCGAGCCCCAGACCAGGTACAAGGCGAGAAAGGCGCCAATCAAAACTAACGGGAAGCGACGGGAGGCAGGCATGGGGGGCTCGAATTATCGTTGTCGGGCAGTTAGTTTAGAAAGGCGGCACGCTAAACATAAGTTACAAAACCTGTTTAAACCAACCGTACACTTTTGAAACAACGGTTCTTGTGGCCTTGCGCCTTGGAATCGACGACAAGCCTCTGGAAGCCCATGGACAAGTACGATCGCATGCTCCTCAGCGCCCTGCTGGACAACGGCCGCGCCTCCTTCGCCGAGCTCGCGCGCAAGGTCAATCTCTCCGCCCCGGCGGTGGCTGAACGGGTGGCCAAGCTTGAGGCCAGCGGGGTGATTACCGGCTATCAGGCCAAGGTCGACCTGGAGAAGATCGGCCTGCAGATCCAGTGCGTGATCGAGCTGCGCCTGGCCAGCCATGGCAACCAGCAGACCTTTGAGGAGCTCACGCAGATCCCGCAACTGACCGAGTGCCACCGGGTGACCGGCGACCCCTGCGTGATCATGCAGGCGGCCGTGGCCTCGATGCCGGAGCTGGAGGAACTGATCAACCGCATCGCCCAGTTCGGCTTCAGCAAGACCTCGATCATTCTCTCCAGCGCCGTGGAGCGGCGCCTGCCGCTGGGCCACCTGGAGCCCAACGGCAAGAAGGCCTAGCGATAGTTTTTCAGCGCTTCGCCGATCTTCGCCGCGGGGACTTTCTGCAGGCTGCAGAACAACTGGTGGGAGACACCGTTGACGCCCTGCTGGCGCAATTGCCCGGCCAGGTGCTGGGCCAGGTTGGCGGCCATTTCAGCATCGGCCATGGCCCGGTGCGCGGTACCGGTATCAGGCAGGCCGGCCCAACGGGTCAGGGTGCCCAATTTGTGGTTAGGCGCCGAGGGCATCAGGCGTCGCGCCAGCAACATCGAGCAGGCGAACCGCTGGCTGCGGCTACGGCCGATCTGCGACAGCTCGTAGTCCCAGAACTTCTGGTCGAACGAGGCGTTGTGGGCGAGCATCGGCGTATCGCCGACGAACTCGGCTACCTCGTTCATCACCCGGGCAATCGGCGGCGCACTGCGCAGCATGGCGGTGGTGATGCCGGTCAAGCCGGCGACAAACGCCGGTACCGGCACCCCGGCATTCATCAGGCTTTGATAGCGCTCGACGATGCGCCCGCGCTCCAGCATGACCACCGCCACCTCCGTGGCCCGGCAACCGGCACCGGGTGAAATGCCGGTGGTTTCAAAGTCGATGACAGCGATACGTTCCAAAACGACAACCTCAGAAATCTTAATGCTTGAGCAGCAGGCTGCCCTCGATGGGCACATAACGGCTGGCAGCGCGAATCAGTGAATTGGCGGTCAGCCCCGGTACGCCATAGGCGACGGCCTGAATGCCGTGACGGCTGATGACCCGCTCGAGCAGCAGGTCGAAATCACCATCACCGGAGGCCAGCACCACCTCGTCGACCCGCGCGGCGGCGTCGATCACATCAAGGGTGATGCCCACGTCCCAGTCGCCCTTGGCCGAGCCGTCGCTGCGCTGGATATAGGGTTTGAGTTTGACCGTGAAACCGAGGTTGCGCAGGATCTGCTGAAACTGCTGTTGCTTGCTGTCGCCGCGGTCGATCGCGTAGGCCACCGCTTCGACGATCTGCCCGTGCTGGCTGATGTCGGCCCACAGCGCCGCATAGTTGAAGTGGCAACCGTAGGCCTGGCGCACGGTGTAGTAGAGGTTTTGCACATCGGCGAATACCGCGATCTTCTTCACCGCTTTTCCTCATGGCGCACAGCGCTGTTGCCGGCCGCCGCACACCGGGGCCGTTTCGGCGCCCAGTATGCCAGCCTGCGGGCCATGCGGGTAAGCGCGGTCAGACGAAGCTGTCGTCGTCGCCGCCGTAGTCGCTGTCCATGAAGCCGCCCTGGTCATTGCCGTAGCTGCCGTTGTCGGCGGTCAGGCGCTGCTCGTCATTGCTGCCCCAGCCACTGGTGTCGCTGGCCGGCGCCGGTTCTTCCTTGATTACTTCGACCACCTCTTCAGGCTGTGAGTGATGGTTGAACAGGCTGCTGATGCCTTGCGCCAGCATCACCCCGCCCGCCACACCGGCAGCGGTTTGCAGTGCGCCACCGAGGAAGCTGCTGGCCCCACTGCGGGCGGGAGCCTGGGCCGGTGCGGCGTTGAAGCCCTGCTGTTGCGCTGGCGGGTTGAATGACGGGCGCGACGGTTCGCGCCAACCGCCGCCACTGACTGGCGGGTTGGCCGGGGCCTGGCTCTGCAGCGGCTGTGGATCACGGGTGCCGCTGCCGAAGATACTCGACAAAAAGCCGCCACTGCTGCTCGGTGCGGTGGCTGCAACCTGGGCCTTGGCCTGCTTCAGCTCGGCCTGCAGTTGCTGGTTCTGTTCGTCCAGGCGCTTGAGCGCCGCTTCCTGCACCAGGATCGCCTGAGCCATGTAGTAAGGCGCCGCCGGTTGCTGCTGCAGGTGTTCGGCAATGCGTGCCTGGGCCTGGGCATCGCGTGGCACGGCCGGGTCCTCGGCTTGCTTGAGTCGACCGAACAGGCCGTCGATCAGGGTTTGTTCTTCACTGTTCATGGGCAACCTCACTGCAAAACCGGAAAAATCGAGTACAGGTAAAATGGGGTGCCAGGACGATAGATTCAACACAAGCCGGGATTAAACTTTCTTCAGGTTGGCCAGCGCCTGGGCTAAAGTGACGCCCTGCTTTTCTTCAATGCGATATCGACCGATGAATCCGCTTAGTGTTCTGCGCGACTCCGTGTATTTCTTCCGCCGCCACCTGCTGAGCATTGCCCAGCTGTGCCTGCCGCTGGTGGTGCTCGAAGCGCTGTGCACCCAGCTGCTGAACCAGCAACTGGGCGAGGATGCCTCTCCAGGCTACGGCATGCTGGTCAGCCTGCTGTTCTACCCGTTGTACAGCGCCGCGCTGATCCTCTACCTCGACACCCGCAGCAACGGCTACACCCCGCTCAAGCGCAACCTGCTGGCCATGGCCTTGCGCCTGTGGCCGTCATTCGCCCTGATGGTGATGCTCAGCTCGCTGCTGATCATGGCCGGCGCCGCGCTGTTCATCATTCCCGGCATCTGGGTGATGATCCACCTGGTGTTTGCCGAATACGCCCTGGTGCTGCGTGGCCTGCCACCGATCGAAGCCATGCGTACCAGCTTTCAGATGACCACCGGCAACTTCTGGCGCATCTTCAGCTGCATCCTCGGCGTGCTGGCACCGCTGTGGCTGATCGACGGCCTGAGCATGATGCTGGTGCCCGAGCCTTCGCCGCTGGCGCAACTGGCCCTCGACAGTGCCAACGGCTTCCTGCAGCTGTTCAGCACCGTGGTGATGTTCCGCCTGTACATGCTGGTCAGCGAACCGATTGCAGAGCCACCGGTATCCTGACTGGTTAGCGGACGAACGGCTCGGGTATGCTTGGCAGTGACCTGCCAAGCCAAGCCGAGCCGATGACCCGACTACTGCGCAACGCACTGCTGACCCTGCTTGTTCTGTTCGCCCTGCTGTGGCTGCTGGCCACGCAGTTGAGCTGGCAACCCGAGCCGCGCGAAACCCTGCCGGTTAGCTGTCGCGCCAGCAATGCAGCGCTGGTGCCGGGCCAGGTGCTCAAGGTGATGACCTGGAACGTGCAGTACCTGGCCGGCAAACGCTACGTGTTCTGGTACGACCAGGGCCGTGGCGAAGACACCCGCCCTACCGCCGAAGACCTCGCCTTCAACCTCGATGAAGTGGCACGGGTGATCCGCGCCGAACAGCCGGACATCGTCCTGCTCCAGGAGCTGGACAACAACGCCAAGGCCAGCGACTACCAGGACCAGCTGGCACTGCTGCGCGAGCGTCTGGTGGATATCTATCCGTGCGCGGTGCAGGCCTACGACTGGAAAGCCGATTTCGTCCCCGACTGGCATATTTTCGGCAGCGTCGGCCGCAGCCTGGCGACCCTCAGCCGCTACCCGATCAAGCAGGCCGAACGCGTGCAATTGCCGGTCGCCGCCGGCAACGCCCTGCAGCGCTTGCTGCAACCTCAGCAAGCCATCCTTGCCAGCTACCTGCCACTGCGCGACGGCGGCCAGTTAGCGGTACTCAACACCCGCCTCGCCCCCTTCGAGGCGGGCAGCGATATCCAGCGCCAGCAGGTGCAACAGCTAACGCGACTGCTCGACAAGCTCGAAAGCCAGGGCACCCCCTGGTTGATCGGCGGCGACTTCAACCTGCTGCCGCTCGGCCAGTACCGGCGCCTGCCGGCCGAACTGCGCGGTCAGTACAGCGCCGACAGCGATTTGCACCTGCTCTGGGACAAGTACCCGATGATCCCCAGCAATGCCGAAGCCAGCGGCGCCGACCGCGCGGCCTGGCTGACCCACTACCCCAACGACCCTAATCTGCAGGGGCCGGACCGCACCCTCGATTATTTGTTGCACAGCCCGAAGCTGCAGCGTTTGGAGGCACGGGTGATTCAGCAGGACACCCTGGAGATCTCCGATCACCTGCCGGTGACGGCGCGCTTGTTGTTGCCTGCGCAACCGTAATTATTTGCGTGGCTTGGCCCGCGCGGTAGCCTCGGCGACCAAAGGGTCATCCGGCCAATAGTGCTTGGGGTAGCGCCCCTTCAGATCCTTCTTCACCTCGGCGTAGGTGCTGCGCCAGAAGTTGGCCAAATCCTGGGTCACCTGCACCGGCCGCCGCGCGGGCGACAGCAGGTGCAGCAAGACCTGTTGCCGTCCCTGGGCAATACGTGGGGTTTCGGCCAGGCCGAACAGCTCCTGCAGGCGCACAGCGAGGATCGGCGGGGTTTCGCTGTAGTCCAGGCGGATGTTCGAACCCGATGGCACACTCAGGTGCACCGGCGCCCATTCATCCAGGCGCTGGGGCAGCGGCCAGGGTAGCAGGTTGCGCAGGATCGACGAGAGGTCGAGCTGGGCGAAATGGCTCAGGCGGGTGACCTTGCCCAGGTAGGGCTGCAGCCAGTCGCCAAGGCTGGCCAGCAGTGCGGCATCGCTCAGGTCCGGCCATTGGCTCTCACCCTGGGTTGCCAGGTCGAGCTGGCGCAACAGCGCCACGCGCGCCTGCCACTGGCGCAGCTCGGGGGTCCACGACAGCAGCTCCAGGCCTTTGCGCCGCACCAGTTCCAGCAGCGCGCGGGCGCGGGCGTCTTCATCCAGGCCGGTCAGCGGCTCTCGGCTGAGCACCAGCTCACCGACCTTGCGTTGACGTTCGGCACGCAACACGTTTTCGCGTTCGTCCCAGTCGAGGATATCCAGGCTGCGCACCTGTTCGGCCAGGACCCCGTCGAACAACGCCGGGTCGAAATCGGCGGCCAGATAAATGCGCTCCTCGCGCTGGCCCTGACGGCTACCCAGGTCGGCGATCACCAGCCACGGATGTTTCATCAAGGCATCGGCTTCGCCGAACAGCGCGGCACGGCCGTTGGCCAGGCGATATTCAGCACCGCCGGCACGCCGCTGTTGGGCAACCCGGTCCGGGTAGGCCAGCGCCAGCAAGGCACCCAGCCAGCGCGAATGGTCAGGGTCGGCTACAGCTGAAGTGGCTTTGCCACGTAAATAGCCACGGTACTGACGGGCCAGTTGCCGGGCGCGCTGCACACCGCCCTGCCCGCCTTTGGCCGCGCGGGTTTCGCCGCTGAGCAGGGCCAGGCGGTTGTGCAGGTCGGCACCGCCGCCACGCAGGATGTCGCGCTCACCGAGCAATGCGGCGACATCACAAGCCCTGTCGACCAGGCCCAGATCCTGGCCGCGCAGCAGCAGGTGGGCGATGCGCGGATGCGCCGGCAATTCGGCCATGGCCTGGCCGTGGATGCTGAGGCTGTCCTGGCTGTCGGCCTTGAACGCGCCCAAGCGCTGCAACAGATCCAGCGCCTGGCCGTAGGCGGCAGCTGGCGGCTGGTCGAGCCAGCGCAGTTGCTCGGGGGCGACGCCCCAGCGCGACAACTGCAAGGCCAGGCCGGCCAAATCGGCCTGGAGGATCTCGGCAGCGCCGTACGCCGCCAATTGCTCATGCTGGGCTTCGGACCACAAGCGGTAGCACACGCCGGGCTCTAGCCGTCCGGCCCGGCCGGCGCGCTGGGTGGCGCTGGCGCGGGAGATACGCTGGGTGTCCAGGCGGGTCATGCCACTACCGGGGTCGAAGCGCGGCACCCGGGCAAGGCCGGCATCGACCACCACCCGCACACCATCGATGGTCAGGCTGGTCTCGGCGATGTTGGTCGCCAGCACCACCTTGCGCAGGCCGGCGGGTGGCGTGTCGATGGCAGCGCGCTGGGCATTGAGGTCAAGCTCGCCGTGCAGTGGGCAGAGCAAGATGTCACGGCGCTCACCGAGGGCGTCCTGCAAGGCCTGATGCACACGGCGAATCTCCGCCTGTCCCGGCAGGAACACCAGCACGCTGCCCGACTCATCAGTGATGGCCTGGAGCACCGTATCGACCACCCGCGGCTCGATGAACTCGCCCGGCTGGAAGGGGCGGCCCCAACGAACATCGACCGGGTACATGCGCCCTTCGCTGCTGACTACCGGGGCGTCGTCGAGCAGGCTCGACAGACGCTCGCCCTCAAGGGTCGCCGACATCAGCAGGATTTTCAGCGGCGGCTCGTCGCGCAGCAACTCACGACCGTTGAGGCTCAGGGCCAGGGCCAGGTCGGCATCGAGGCTGCGCTCGTGAAATTCATCGAAGATCAGCAGGCCCACGCCATCCAGGGCTGGATCGGCCTGCAGCCGACGGGTGAGAATCCCTTCGGTGACCACCTCGATCCGCGTGTTCGGGCCAACCTTGCTGTCCAGGCGAATGCGGTAACCGACCGTTTGCCCGACCTGCTCGCCCAGCTCACTGGCCAGCCGCTCGGCTGCCGCCCGTGCCGCCAGGCGCCGCGGTTCAAGCATGAGGATGCGCTGCCCGGCCAGCCACGGCTCATCGAGCAGCGCCAGCGGTACACGGGTGGTCTTGCCAGCGCCAGGGGGCGCTTCGAGCACTGCTTCGTGGCGCTGGCCCAAGGCCTCGCGCAAGGCCGGCAGTACGGCATCGATCGGTAATGATTTCATGGTGGTCCTCAAACAATCCGCCGAGTATAACGGCGAACCGAGCCCGCCTTATCATGGTCTTAGCTGTAGATACCGGCTCTTTGCCTGTATCGTTGCGGCCTTCATTCCGGAGATTTCCATGCGTATTCCCTCCCGTGTCATTGGCGGCGTCGTGGTCGCCACCCTGCTGACCCAACTGACGGCCTGCGGCACCCTGTTCTTTCCCGATCGGCGCGGCCAGATCGAAGGCAAGATCGACCCGGTGGTCGCCGCCCTCGACGCTATCGGCATCCTCTTCTATGTGATTCCCGGCCTGATCGCCTTTGGCATCGACTTCGCCACCGGCGCCATCTACCTGCCTGGCGGCACCACGGCCCAGGTCGCGCCCGAGAAGCTCAATGAAGCCATCAGTGCCGACGGCAAAGTCGACAACAGCAAGCTGCAGGCTATTCTCGAAAGCGAACTGGGCCAGCGCCTGCCACTCAACGACCCGCGCCTGATCCAGCACAAGGGCAGCGTCGAACAACTGGCCATGTATGGCCTCAAGCCCGCGGCTTGACCTCTGACAGGAAGCCACCTTCGGCATGACTCCCTCGGCTGAACACCAACGCCTGCTGCGCCTGGCCACCCGCGCCTCGCTGGCGGTGGCCAGTATCCTGATCCTGACCAAGGCGGTGGCCTGGTGGCTCAGCGGTTCGGTCAGCCTGCTGGCCGGGCTGACCGATTCGGCCCTCGATGGCGTGGCGTCTTTCCTCAATTTGCTGGCGGTGCACTATGCCCTGCGCCCGGCCGATGACGATCATCGCTACGGCCACGGCAAGGCCGAGGCCATGGCGGGCATGGCCCAGGCGCTGTTCATTGCCGTCAGTGCGGTGCTGATAGGCGTGCAGGCGGTGGAGCGGCTGCAGAATCCACAACCGCTGGCAGAAACCGGCGTTGGCATTGCAGTGATGGTGCTGTCACTGGTGCTGACCATTGCCTTGCTGATGCTGCAGGGCAAGGTAATCCGCATCACCGGCTCAAACGCGGTGCGCGCCGACTCACTGCATTACCGTTCCGACCTGCTGCTCAACGGCAGCATTCTGGTAGCCCTGGTGCTGGCGCGCTTCGGCTGGCCGCAGCTGGATGCGATTTTCGGCCTGGGCATCGCCCTGTACATCCTCTGGAGCGCCCTGCAGATTGGTCGCGAGAGCAGCTCGATCCTGATGGACCAGGAACTGCCCAGTGACATCAGCGAGCAGATGCTGGCGCTGGCCTGCAGTGTGCCCGGGGTGTGTGGCGCCCATGACTTGCGCACGCGGGTATCGGGTAGCCACTGGTTTGTGCAATTGCACCTGGAGTTGCCCGGGGACCTGCCGCTGACCCAGGCCCATGCCTTGTGTGACCAGGCTGCGGCGGCGATCAACAGCCAGTATCCGAAGGCGGAAGTACTGGTGCATGCGGATCCGGTGATGTGAGGCCATTGGCAAGGCTGTGCCTTGCCAGCGATGGGCTGCGCAGCAGCCCCCGGTTCAGTTGACGCTATACCCCCGCCCGCTCAAACATGCACCCTGCGCCCGCCGATAGTTATCGGCCACCTGCGCCGACGGCGCATAACTGGCCGCAGCCGGATCAAAGCCGGTCTGCTGCACCGCCCAGCGATGGCATTCATAATGGTCACGATCAAGCTGCTGAGGGCTCTGGCCCTGAGCCGGGTAAGCGATCACCTCATAACCGGGGCCACTCTGCTGCGGCGCACTGGCCGTCGGTGGATTGACCACCACGTATTCACGGCTGTCCTCCAGGTACTGGTAATACGTACCCGCCGCAAGGAACAACAACGCACTGCCACTCCACACTTCGCGCGCGTAATCGGGCAGGTAGTTGACCCGCACGCCATACGGCGGTGTCACCACCACATAGCGCGGGCCTTGCGGGCGATACCAGTAGCCGCCGGAATAAAAGTAATCATGCCCGCGATAGGGCACTTTCCAGTAGCGCTCGGGGAAGCGCTCGATGGTCTGCCCCGGACGATACTGCGGCCCCGGGCCCCACCCATTGCCATGGCCATCCGGATGCCCGGCGCCACCGGCCTGGTAATAGCGGTTGTCGTTGCGTCGCGGAATGTCCTGGTAGTAGCCGGTACGCGGCGCCTGGGTCTGACGCACTTCATCGGGCCGCGACTGCAACGGTGAAGCCCCCTGCCCTTCGGCCAGTAGCGGCAGATTGACACTCATGCACAACAAACCAACACCCGCCATACGCCAGACGCGCGACTTCATGCTTTTCCTCACGGACCGATAACAAGGGGCCTGGATTACTTTATCAGGCCGTCTGCTACGGGGTATCGGCCGCCAGATGAAATTTGCCAGGCAATAAAAAAGGGAGACCCTGGGGTCTCCCTTTGAGAATTTTGTCCGTGCTCGGCGCTTGTGACACCGGCTCACCTCACGCCGTCTTGTGGACAGTGTGTAGCCCGGGGGCCGAGCACAACCGGGTGGGGTTGCTGGCCGCGGCTGGCCTGATTAGGCCCGCCGCACTGGACTGATGTCCGGGCAGTGATTCTGGTGATAAGAATACGGCGAAGGCAGCGACAGATGATTGCTAAGATTGCTCAATTAAATATCACTTGCGCAATTTTTGCCTAAAGATTGATAATTCGACGCAATCGAAACAGAAAAGGCCAACCCCATGAGCAAGCTTGACCGCTATGACCTGAGCATTCTTGCCGAATTGCAGCGCGATGCGCGTATCTCCAACCAGGAACTGGCCGAACGCATCGGCCTGTCGCCTTCGCCCTGCTCGCGCCGAGTCAAGCAACTGGAAGACGACGGCTATATTGCCCGCCAGGTCGCCCTGCTCGATCGCAAGAAGCTCGGCCTGAGCCTGACCGCCTACGTACTGATCGGCATGGACCGCCACACCCCCGAGCGCTTCGAGACCTTCGAGGCAGCGATCCGCAGCCTGCCGCAAGTACTCGAATGCAGCCTGGTCACCGGGATGGATGCCGACTACCAGCTAAAAGTCGTAGTGCCCGACATGGACCATTACCAGCAACTGCTGCTCGGCCACCTGACGCGCATTGAAGGCGTAACCAGCGTGCGCTCCAGCTTCGTCCTCAACCAGGTACTGGCCAGCACCGAACTGCCGCTCACGCACCTGCGTTAGTCAGGCTGGCAACTGGGGCGTATAATCGCGCGCCTCAACCTGCCGGAGAGTATCGATGGATCCTGCGTTGTTCGAAGAGTGGATGATGACCATCCTGGTCACCATCCTCATTGGTTTCATGGGTTTTATCGTCTGGGACCTGGCGAAAAAATCCAAAGCCGGCAAGTTCGGCACCTTCATCCTGTTTTTCGTGCTGGGCCTGGGCATCCTCGCCTTCATCATCAAAAGCGTGGTGATCGGCTTTATCGAAGGCGTTTAAAGCTTGGCCGGCACTTCCCGCCACTGGCCTTGATCAAGGCCATCCAGGCTCCAGTCGCCGATCCGTACGCGCACCAGGCGCAGGGTCGGCAAGCCGACGGCAGCGGTCATGCGCCGCACCTGACGGTTGCGCCCTTCCTTGATCACCAGCTCCAGCCAACTGGTCGGTATGCTCTTGCGAAAGCGTACTGGCGGGTTGCGTGGCCAAAGGTCGGGCTCGTCGAGCTGGCGGGCCTGGGCCGGCAAGGTCGGGCCGTCGTTGAGCTCAACACCCTCGCGCAGACGCTGCAACTGCTCCGCGCTCGGTTCCCCCTCCACTTGTACCCAATAGGTTTTCGCCAACTTGTGCTTGGGGTCGGCAATCCGCGCCTGTAATTGGCCATCGTTGGTCAGCAGCAGCAAGCCCTCGCTGTCACGGTCCAGGCGTCCGGCCGGGTAAATGCCGGGGATGGCAATGAAGTCCTTGAGGGTCGCGCGCCCTTCGCCGTCGCTGAACTGGGTCAGCACGTCAAAGGGCTTGTTGAACAGGATCAACCGCGGCTCGGCCGGCGGCGCCTTGGGCAGGCGACGCGGACCGGCGGGCTTGGCCGCGGGACGCCGCGGCTTGGTGCGTGGGGGTAACGGCATGGGGCCTCAGCGGAACGGCGGCTCGTCAAAACTGCGCAGTTTACGCGAGTGCAACGAGTTGAGCTCGGTACGCAGCAGGTCGAGGGCGGCGATACCGATGTTCAGGTGCTGGCTGACCGCCCGGTTGTAGAAGGCGTTGGCCGCCCCCGGCAGTTTGATCTCGCTGTGCAGCGGTTTGTCGGAAACGCACAGCAAGGTGCCGTACGGGACCCGCAAGCGATAGCCCTGGGCGGCGATGGTGCCGCTTTCCATGTCCACCGCCACTGCCCGCGACAGGTTGATCAACGGTCGTTCCTGGGCCCAGCGCAGCTCCCAGTTGCGGTCGTCGTAGGTCAGCACGGTGCCGGTACGCAGGCGCTTTTTCAGCTCATCGCCGCGCTCGCCGGTAACCTGCGCCGCCGCCTCCTGCAACGCCAGTTGCACTTCGGCCAGGGCCGGAATCGGAATGTTCGGGGGGACCACCCGGTCGAGAATCCCATCGCGGCGCATATAGGCGTGGGCCAGCACGTAATCGCCAATGGTCTGCGATTGGCGCAGGCCACCGCAGTGGCCGATCATCAGCCAGCAGTGCGGGCGCAGCACCGCCAGGTGGTCGGTGATGTTCTTGGCGTTGGACGGGCCGACGCCGATGTTGACCAGGGTGATACCGTCGCCATCGGCGGCGATCAGGTGATAGGCCGGCATCTGGTAACGGTGCCAGACCACCCCGGCGACCAGGGCCTGGGCTTCGCCGTTGTCCATGGCCTTTTCGATGATCACATTGCCCGGCAAGACCATGCGCACGAAGCGCGGATCATTACGCAGTTGCTCAAGACCGTGGGTGATGAACTGGTCGACATAACGGTGATAGTTGGTCAGCAGGATCCACGGCTGCACATGGCGCCAGTCGCTGCCGGTGTAATGCACCAGGCGGCGCAGGGAGAAGTCCACCCGCGCGGCGTCGAACAGTGCCAGCGGCAGTGGGTCGACGTTGGCCCAGTCGTACAGGCCGTCGGCAATGCCGTCGGTGGCGGCGGACAGGTCGGTGCTGGGGAACACCCGCGCCAGCGCCGCGGCAGTGATGCCGGTACCGGCCAGCTCGTCGCCCTGCTCGACCACATAAGGGTAAGGAATGTTCTGCTGGCTGACGCCCACTTCGACCGTGACAGTGAAGTCACGCATCAGCGGCTTGAGCTGCTCGAGCAGGTAACCACGGAACGCCGCCGGCTGCGTCACGGTAACGCTGTAGGTGCCGGGTAGCTGAACCTTGGCGTAAGCGCGGGTAATCGCCGGCACTTCGCCATGGTATTGGTAGGTCAGGCGCAGTTCGGGGTAGCGGAACAGCGCCCGCTCCTCGGCATCCGGCTCGGTGCGGTCCTTGAGGTAGCGCTTGAGCGCCTGGCTCAAGGCCGCGGTGGCTTGTTCGTGCAGGGCCGCCAGGCGGTCGACGGCCTGCTCGGCGGTTTCTACGACAACGAAGGCTTCATCAGTACGGCTCACAATGTACTTCCTGTCTGACATGCATGCCCCCATCTTGCCTACATCCGTCGGCAAAGGCACGCACGTTAGAGCGGCCAATTCGGGGTCGAGCGTTGCACCAGCGCCGCGACATCAATGCCACGGGGCAGCACGCCGTATACCCGGCCGCTGCCACTCAGGCGGCTGGCGATAAAGGCATCGCTGACCACCGCGTTACCGGCTTCGAGCAGCAACTTGGCCTGCAGGCCGACGGCAATGTCTTCCGTGAGCTGGCGGGCGCGGTACTGGATGTCAGCGGTGTCGGCAAACGCCACCTTGAGGTTGCCGATATGTGCAGCCAGGCGCGGATCGCCATGGCCATCACCGAGCTCGGCAAACAGTGTGTCGAGTACGCCGGGCTCCTTGGACAAGGCGCGCAATACGTCCAGGCACTGAACGTTGCCCGAGCCTTCCCAGGTCGAGTTGACCGGAGCCTCGCGATACAGCCGCGGCAGGATGCTGTCTTCGACATAACCGGCACCGCCCATGCATTCGGCCGCCTCATTGATCATCGCCGGTGCCCGTTTGCAGATCCAGTACTTGCCCACGGCGGTGATCAGCCGGGCAAAACGCGCCTGGTGCGGATCATCCGGCTGGTCGAGGGCATGGCCCATGCGCAGGCTCAAGGCCAGCGCCGCTTCGCTTTCCAGGGCCAGATCGGCCAGCACGTTCTGCATCAATGGCTGCTCGGCCAACAGCCGCCCACCGACCTGGCGATGGGCGCAGTGGTGAGCGGCCTGGGTCAGGGCCTGGCGCATCAGGGCACTGGAGCCGACCATGCAGTCGAAGCGGGTCATGGCGACCATTTCGATGATGGTCGGCACCCCACGGCCTTCCTCACCGATCATCCAGGCCAGGGCGCCACGGAACTCGACTTCGCTGGAAGCATTGGAGCAGTTGCCGAGCTTGTTCTTCAGGCGCTGGATATAGAACTGGTTGCGGCTGTCATCCGGGCGGTGACGCGGCAGCAGGAAACAGCTGAGGCCCTTGTCGGTCTGGGCCAGGGTCAGAAAGGCATCGCACATTGGCGCCGAGCAGAACCACTTGTGCCCGACCAGTTCATAAGCCTGGCCCGGGCCTGGCGCACCGACCGGATAGGCACGTGTGGTATTGGCGCGCACATCGGTGCCGCCCTGCTTCTCGGTCATGGCCATGCCCAGGGTCACCCCGGCCTTATGGCGATCGCCAATGTTACGCGGGTCGTATTCCGTTGCCAGGACCTTGGGTAACCAGTACTTGGCCAGTTCCGGCTGCAGCTTGAGCGCCGGCACGGCGGCGAATGTCATGGTCAGCGGGCAGCCACTGCCGGCTTCGGCCTGGCTGTGCAGGTAGGTCATCGAGGCGCGGGCGACATGGGCGCCCTCACGCGGGTTGGCCCAGGGCAACGAGGGCAGGCCATGCTCGATGGCCGTGCGCATCAGCTCGTGATAGGCCGGATGAAACTCCACCAGGTCGATGCGATGGCCGTAGCGATCATGGCTGCTGAATTGCGGCTTGTACTGGTTGGCCAGAAAGCCTGCGGCCATCAGCGGCCCGCCGGCCAGGGCGCCGTACGCGTCGATGCGGTCCTGTGCCCAGCCTGCACCGTAGCGCCGCGACCATTCCTGCAGCGGCAGATCGATGCGGTACAGGTTGGCGCCATCCAGGGACGGCGGCTGGTTGGTGACCTCATGGGTTTCAGCGTACTGGTGCAGGTTCATCGAGGGGCCTCCTGGATCCTGGCGTGTCTGAAATTTCAGTGAATCACGCCCCGCCCCCCTGTCAAAGTGACAAAAACGCCTAACTAGCCGTGATTTAGCCCTGGCCGGGCCATGCCCAACTGCACCTGGGGCGGGCTCAAGGGCACGCTCAGGCTCAGCTCGAAGCGGCTGCCCAGCCCCGGATTGGACTCGTGCTGCAGGCGCGCGCCGATCAGCTCGGCCAACTGCCGGCAAATCGCCAGGCCAATGCCCAGGCCGCCGTGAGCTCGAGTCATCGAGCCATCGACCTGGAAGAAGCGCTGATACAGCGTGGCTTCATCAAGGCAATCGAAACCGATGCCGCTGTCGCTGACACTGATGCTCAAGCGCAGTTGATCCGGGCCCAGGCGGGCACCGCGTACCTGCAACATGACCCCGCCCTGGTGAGTGAACTTGATGCCGTTATCCATCAAGTACCCCAGGCACATGGCCAGCTTGTGCCGGTCGCCGATCAGCACATCGGGCAGTTCCGCCGGGGTATCCAGGCTCAGGTACAAGCCCTTGGCCATGGCAGCAGCGGCATGTTCGGCGCGCACCTCCTGCAGCAGCGAGCGCAGGCTGAACGGGGCGTTCTGAGCACTCAGGCGGCCGGCCTGCAGCTCGGTGAGGATGAGGATGTCATCGACCATGCCCATCATGTCCTGGGCTGCGGAACTGGCGGTGTGCTGGTACTGGGCCAGCTCGCCGTCCAGCGGCATGGTCTGCATCAGCTCCAGCGAACCGATCACGCCATTCATCGGCGTGCGCAGCTCGTGGGTGACGGTGGCCAGGAACTGGTCTTTCAGGCGGTTACTGTTGGCCAACTGGATGTTGAGCTGCTCCAGGGTGCGGCCGGTTTCGCGCAGCGTCCGGGCCTGCTCGTCACGCATGCTGTTGATGCGGTCGGCCAGCGCCAGGGACAACAGGCCGACCTCCAGCGCCGAACCGATCTGGCTGGCGTACATGGTCAGGAACACGTTCGGCAAATAGCCCAGCACCATCAGGGTATTGACCAGGCCGCCGAGCAAGAACGCCGACCAGGCAATGATGAAGTAGCGGGCCACGCGCAAACCGCGGTGCCAGGCGAAAATCCCGGCGGCGAAGATACACACGGTGAACAGCAGCGCCAACGCCGTGGCCAGGCGCAGGGCTACGCCGTAGCTACTGGTCAGCGACAGCAGCATCGCCAGCGCACCACAGCCCATCAGCACCTTGAGCACGGCGTCGAAGGCACGGCTGTGATTGCGTACCTGCAGGAAGCTGCGGGCAAACTGGCAACCGAACAGGCCCGCCGCACCAATGAACATCGGTGTGGCGGCGTTGGCCCACCAGGGGCTGTCCGGCCAGAAATAGGCCACGCCGGCGCCGTTGACAGAGACCTGGTACAGACCGAACGAGGCGATATAGAGGATGTAATACAGGTAACTGGTATCGCGCACGCTGAGGTAGATGAACAGGTTGTAGACCAGCATCCCCAGCAACACGCCGTAGATCAGGCCCAGCACATACAGGCGGGTCGGTTGCGCCTCCATGTAGGCCTGCGCCGACCACAGGGTCAACGGCGCCTGCACTGAGCCCTGGCTGTGCAAGCGTAGATAGGCCGTGGTCGTCTGGCCGGGGGCAAAGGGTAGTTCGAAGAGGTAGTTGTTCTGTTTGATTTGCCGACTGGCATAAGGCAGGGCGTCGCCGGTGCGTTGGGCCAGGCGAAAGGTACCGCTGGCGTCCGGCAGGTAGAGTTCAAGGTGATCGAGTGGCGGATAGGCCAGCTCCAGCAACCAGGCGCGGGGGGCTGCCGATGGCAAGGCGGTGTAGCGCAGCTGGATTTTCAGCCAGAACACCGAACTGGAATAGCCGGCGTTGAGGACTTCGGCCCGGTGCGGGCGAAAATGCTCGCTGAATGACGGCGCACTGACCTGCGCAATGCTGGCGTTGCCATCGCGGTCTTCGAACACTTGCATCACCTGCCCCAGCGGCAAGCTGCGGGTGGAGTCGTCGAAATCGACCGCCGTGGCCAGCAACGGCAGCCAGCCCAGCACAACAATCAGCAAATAGCGCATACAGCCCCAGCATGGTCTGTCCCGGTCGCGTCGCGTAGCCTCCTGTCCGTTTGAGGCGACGTGATCCGGCAGTAACCGTTATCGGTTTATTCGAGCACTCTAGCATAGCTTTCCGAGCCTGCCAGATGCCACTGAAAACTTTACGCCAAAGGCTCTAGAACGGCACTTTCAGCGATTCTTACAGGACCTTTCAAACGCCCGTTGAAAAATCCCCGGCGCCGGGGCGGACCCAGCAAAAGCGTTTGGTGATAAGCTCGCGCACCATGAATACCTACAGCTCCCGCCCCGTTGTCCTCTGTCTCTCCGGCCACGACCCCAGTGGCGGCGCCGGCTTGCAGGCAGATATCGAAGCCCTGATCGCGCAAGGCTGTCATGCCGCTCCGGCCGTGACCGCCCTGACCGTCCAGGATACCGTCAATGTCAGCGACTTCCGCGTCCTCGACCGCGAGTGGGTACTGGCCCAGGCCAATGCCGTGCTTGCCGATTCGACGGTAGCGGCCGTCAAGCTGGGCATGCTCGGCTCAATCGAAATGGTCGACACCGTGGTCGAACTGCTCAGTGCCCATCCGCATCTGCCGCTGGTCTGCGACCCGGTCCTGCGCGCTGGCGGCGGTGGCCGCCTGGGCAAGGATGAAGTCGGCTACGCCATGCGCGAGCGCCTGTTGCCACTGGCAACCATCGCTACCCCGAACCTTCCCGAAGCACGCATCCTGGCCGAACTGCCCGAAGGCAGCGCCGATGAATGCGCAGAAAAGCTCCTGCCGTTTGTCAGACACCTGCTGATCACCGGCGGTCACGGCGACGAACACGAAATCCACAACCGCCTGTACAGCCGCGACGGCCAGCGTCACACCTGGACCTGCCAGCGCCTGCCCGGCAGCTATCACGGCTCCGGCTGCACCCTGGCCAGTGCCCTGGCCGGCCGCCTGGCCCTGGGCGAGCAGCTGCAAAGCGCGGTGCGCTCGGCCCTGGATTACACCTGGCGCACCCTGCGCGATGCCGAGCAACTGGGCAAAGGCCAGTACGTGCCACGCCGCCTGCCACTGGATTTCTGTTCCTGATCTTCGCTTGAGGTCTACACCATGAAGTTACGCGGCCTGTATGCCATCACTGACAGCCAGTTGCTGGCCGGCAAGTTTCTGCCCTATGTCGAAGCGGCCCTGGAAGGCGGCGTGACCTTGCTGCAATACCGCGACAAGAGCCAGGACGCGTCCCGCCGCCTACGCGAGGCCGAGAGCCTGGCCGAGCTGTGTGCACGCTACAAGACCCAGCTGATCATCAACGACGACGCCGAACTGGCTGCACGCCTGGGCGTCGGCGTCCACCTGGGCCAGACCGACGGGCCGTTGACCCCGGCCCGCACCCTGCTCGGGCGCAACGCCATCATCGGCTCAACGTGCCACGCCCAACTGGAGCTGGCCGAGCAGGCCGCCCGTGAAGGCGCCAGCTACGTCGCCTTCGGCCGCTTCTTCAATTCGGTCACCAAACCAGGCGCGCCCGCCGCCGATACCGCCCTGCTGGAACACGCGCGCAACCGTATCAAGCTGCCGATCTGCGCGATCGGCGGCATCACCCTCGACAACGCCGCCCCGCTGGTCGCCCACGGCGCCGACCTGCTGGCGGTGATTCACGGCCTGTTCGGCGCCGACAGCACGCAGGAAGTCACCCGCCGTGCCCGCGCCTTCAACGCCCTGTTCGCTTCTGCCTGATTGAGAGAGCCCATCATGTCTCGTTCCGAAACCCTGTTTGCCAACGCCCAGAAACACATCCCCGGTGGCGTCAACTCGCCGGTACGGGCGTTCAAGAGCGTTGGCGGCACGCCGCTGTTCTTCAAGCACGCCGCCGGTGCCTATGTCACTGACGAAGACGACAAGCGCTACGTGGACTACGTCGGTTCCTGGGGCCCGATGATCCTCGGCCACAGCCACCCGGATGTACTGGAGTCGGTGCGCAAGCAGCTGGAGCACGGCCTGTCCTATGGCGCGCCAACCGCCATGGAAACCGAAATGGCCGACCTGGTCTGCTCGATCGTGCCGTCGATGGAGATGGTGCGCATGGTCAGCTCCGGCACCGAAGCGACCATGAGCGCCATCCGCCTGGCCCGTGGCTACACCGGCCGCGACAGCATCATCAAATTCGAAGGCTGCTACCACGGCCACTCCGACAGCCTGCTGGTCAAAGCCGGCTCCGGCCTGCTGACGCAAGGCGTACCGAGCTCCGCCGGGGTGCCGGCAGCCTTTGCCAAACACACCCTGACCCTGCCGTTCAACGACATCGACGCGGTCGAGAAGATGCTCGCTGACGTCGGCCAGGACGTCGCCTGCATCATCGTCGAGCCGGTCGCCGGCAACATGAACTGCGTGCCGCCGGCGCCAGGCTTTCTCGAAGGCCTGCGCGCGTTGTGCGACAAGCATGGCGTGGTGTTGATCTTCGACGAAGTGATGACCGGTTTCCGCGTCGCCCTGGGCGGCGCCCAGGCTCATTACGGGGTGACCCCGGACCTCTCGACCTTCGGCAAGATCGTCGGTGGCGGCATGCCGGTGGGCTGCTTCGGTGGCAAGCGCAAGATCATGGAACAGATCGCGCCGCTGGGCCCGGTCTACCAGGCCGGCACCCTGTCGGGCAACCCGCTGGCCATGGCCGCTGGCCTGACCACCCTCAAACTGATCAGCCGCCCAGGCTTTCATGACGACCTGAGCGCCTTCACCAGCCGCCTGCTCGATGGCCTGCAACAGCGCGCCGATGCCGCCGGCATCCCGTTCGTCACCACCCAGGCCGGCGGCATGTTTGGCCTGTACTTCAGCGGTGCCGACGATATCGTCACCTTCGATGACGTCATGGCCAGCGATGCCGAGCGCTTCAAGCGCTTCTTCCACCTGATGCTCGAAGGCGGCGTGTACCTGGCGCCAAGCGCCTTCGAAGCCGGCTTTACCTCGATTGCCCACGGTGAAACCGAGCTGCAGATCACCCTGGATGCGGCTGAGCGAGCGTTCGCCAAGCTCTGATTTTTGCAGCCATCGCGGGGCAAGCCCGCTCCCACAGTGATCATTGTGGGAGCGGGCTTGCCCCGCGATGGTGCCTTGGAAGCAGAAAATCGAGTAAAGACTTTGTAAGGTAGGCGCTGCTTATCCCATAATGTGCCACCAGACACTTTGGCCGCAGCTTTGCAGAGGTAAGTCGATCCCCATGAACCGCACCGGCCGCGCCCTCGCCCTGGGCTGCCTGTTGCTTCTTCAGCCCCTGCTAGCCACAGCAGGCGGTAACTCGTTGCTGATTCCGGCGATGGGCCGCTGCACCCTCGATTCCCAGCCCGAAGACCTGCCGCAAGCGCTCGCTGCCTGCCAGGACGCGGCCAAGTCCGGGGATGCACAAGCCCAGTACGAGTTGGGTGAGTTCTACTACGAAGGCACCAACACCCCACGCGACCTCAACCAGGCCCTGAGCTACTTCGAGCAAGCCTCGCTGCAAGGCCACGCCGAGGCGCAATACCGTCTGGGCACCATGTTCTACAAGGGTGAAGGTGTGGCGGCCAACAATGTGCAGGCCTACATCCTGCTGAAGATGGCAGCGGTCAATGGTGCCGAGGATGCACTGGACATGGCTGACGAGGTGTCTGCCAAGATGCCGCGCGACGAGCTGGAAATCGCGACCCAGGTGCTGGGGCAGATCTTTCGCAAATACCTGCTGGAGCTACAGACCGTCGACGGTCGCACGCCCTTCTCGCCGCTGCCCTGAAACCCGTACTTACTTTTCCGGCATTGGCATCGGGAACGGCATTACATTGCCAGTACCGCGCGCCTCGCTGATCTTTGGCGTGCCCAGACGCTCGACCTCATCGATGCGCACGATCGAGTGCATCGGCACAAAGCTGCGCACCACGCCTTCGAACTGGGCCTTGAGCTTTTCTTCGCTCGGATCGACCACCACCTGGGTGCGCTCGCCAAAGACAAACTCTTCAACTTCAAGAAAGCCCCACAGATCGCTTTGATAGATCTGCTTGGCATACATCTCGTACACCTGGCCCTGGTTGAGAAAGATCACTTTGTAGATCGGAGCTTCGCGTTTGGTCATTTTGGGCGGGGACAATCACGGGTGGTAAAGAAGTCGCAAACTATAACATAGGCACCAGGCCGACAACGCTAGGATCCACGGCCCCGGGCCCTTATAATGTGCGGTTCTTCGAATTACCAGATGATCTCCCATGGCCAAGAAGCTTTACATCGAAACCCACGGTTGCCAGATGAACGAGTACGACAGCTCGCGCATGGTCGATCTGCTGGGTGAACATCAAGCCCTTGAAGTCACGGCCCGCGCCGAAGACGCCGACGTCATCCTGCTCAACACCTGCTCGATCCGCGAGCGCGCCCAGGACCGGGTGTATTCCCAGCTGGGCCGCTGGCGTGAACTCAAAGACCTGAACCCGGACATGGTCATCGCCGTTGGCGGCTGCGTGGCCAGCCAGGAAGGCGAGTCGATCCGCAAGCGCGCGCCTTACGTCGACGTGGTCTTCGGCCCGCAGACCCTGCACCGCCTGCCGGAAATGATCGACGCCGCGCGCACCACGCGCCTGCCCCAGGTCGACGTGTCGTTCCCGGAAATCGAAAAATTCGACCACCTGCCCGAGCCGCGCATCGATGGCCCCAGCGCCTATGTTTCGGTGATGGAAGGCTGCAGCAAGTACTGCACCTTCTGCGTGGTGCCCTACACCCGTGGCGAGGAAGTCAGCCGACCGTTCGACGATGTGCTGGCCGAAGTCATCCACCTGGCCGAAAACGGTGTACGTGAAATCACCCTGCTGGGTCAGAACGTCAACGGCTACCGTGGCCAGACCCACGACGGGCGCCTGGCGGACCTGGCCGAGCTGATCCGCGTGGTGGCGGCGGTGGATGGCATCGATCGCATTCGCTACACCACCTCGCACCCGCTGGAGTTTTCCGACAGCCTGATCCAGGCCCACGCCGAAGTGCCGGAGCTGGTCAAGCACCTGCACCTGCCGGTGCAATCGGGCTCCGACCGCGTGCTGGCGGCAATGAAGCGCAACCACACCATCCTCGAATACAAGTCCAAGCTGCGCAAACTCAAGGCCGCAGTGCCGGGCATCTGCATCAGTTCGGACTTCATCGTCGGCTTCCCCGGCGAAACCGAGAAAGACTTCGAGCAAACCATGAAGCTGGTGGCCGACGTCGGTTTCGACTTCTCCTACTCGTTCGTCTACAGCCAGCGCCCGGGCACCCCGGCCTCGGACCTGCCGGACGAAACCCCGGAAGAGCTGAAAAAGGAGCGTCTCAAGGCCCTGCAACATCGCCTCGACACCCAGGGCTTCGAGATCAGCCGACAAATGGTCGGTACCGTTCAGCGCATTCTCGTCACCGATTACTCGCGCCGCGACCCCGGCCAGTTGCAGGGGCGCACCGAGAATAACCGTATCGTCAACTTTCGCTGCGACAATCCGAAGCTGATCGGCCAGTTCGTCGACATCCATATCGACGATGCGCGCCCGCACTCGCTGTTCGGCTCGCTGGCCCATTGAGCTGACCTGCCGGGCCTTGTTACAGGCCCGGCGACCCTTGATCGTTTCAGCGCTTTCGCCCTGCAGCGGCTAGGGTTATCCTTGAGACCATATCCTTTGCCGTTGGGCGGCTGAAAAACGACCTTGAACGCACCTATCGAACCACATCGTTTCATCCTCGAGCCCTTCGAGGCCCACCGCTTCGCCAACCTGTGCGGGCAGTTCGACGAGCATCTGCGCCTGATCGAACAGCGCCTGGCCATCGAAATCCGCAACCGCGGCAATCAGTTCGAACTGATCGGCGAACCCAAACACACCTCCTCTGCCGAACAACTGCTGCGCCGCCTCTATCGCGAGGCCAAGGCCACCGAGCTGTCGCCGGAAATGGTCCACCTGTACCTGCAGGAATCGGCCGTCGAAGAGCTGGAAAACCCGGCTGTCAACGAAGTCAGTGTTTCCCTGCGCACGCGCAAGGGCATGATTCGTCCACGCGGGCTGAACCAGCAGCGCTATGTGAAGGAAATTCTCGGCAACGACATCAACTTCGGCATCGGCCCGGCCGGTACCGGCAAGACCTACCTGGCCGTGGCCTGCGCGGTTGATGCCCTGGAGCGTGAACAGGTGCGGCGCATCCTGCTGGTACGTCCGGCGGTCGAGGCGGGCGAAAAACTCGGTTTCCTGCCCGGCGACCTGGCACAAAAGATCGACCCGTACCTGCGCCCGCTCTACGACGCCCTGTACGAGATGCTCGGCTTCGAGCACGTGGCCAAGCTGATCGAGCGCCAGGTGATCGAGATCGCCCCGCTGGCCTACATGCGTGGCCGCACCCTGAACAACAGCTTCATCATCCTCGATGAGAGCCAGAACACCACGGTCGAGCAGATGAAGATGTTCCTCACCCGTATCGGTTTTGGTTCCACCGCCGTGATCACCGGTGACATCACCCAGGTCGACCTGCCACGCGGCACCAAGTCGGGCCTGGCCCACGTTATCGAGGTGCTCAAGGGCGTGCCGGGCATCAGCTTCACGCACTTCCTGCCCAAGGACGTGGTCCGCCACCCGTTGGTGCAGCGCATTGTCGAGGCTTACGAGCGCTTCGACAGCCAGCAGCAGAACCCGACCGAAGGCAAACAACGCGATGCTTGAGCTCGATCTGCAACTGGCAAGTAATGCACCACACCCGACCGAGCAACAGTTCCGCCAATGGTGTGAGCTGGCTTTGCGCCAGCGCACGGCCGACTCGGAGCTGACCATTCGCCTGGTCGATGAAGCCGAAGGCCGCGAACTGAATCGCACCTGGCGGAGCAAAGACTACGCCACCAACGTGCTGTCCTTCCCGGCCGACGTGCCTGATGAACTGCTCGACATCCCGCTGTTGGGCGACCTGGTGATCTGCATCGCCGTGGTCGAGCGCGAAGCCGCCGAACAGGGCAAGGCGCTGGAGGCCCATTGGGCGCACCTGGTGATCCACGGCTGCCTGCACCTGCTGGGCTACGACCACATCGACGACGATGAGGCCGAGGAAATGGAAGCACTGGAACGAACGTTGCTTGCCGAACTGGGTCATCCGGACCCGTACGCCGACGACGAACACGACGACATTCAACACTGATATCTGCAAAGGATCACGAGTAACCGCCATGAGCGAAGATCGATCGAGCAACGGGCAAAAGTCCTGGCTGGGCAAACTGACCCAGGCTTTTGCCCACGAGCCGAAAAACCGTCAGGAGCTGCTTGAGCTGCTGCGCGAAGCCCATCAGAACAAGCTGCTCGACAGCGAGGCGCTGACCATTGTCGAGGGCGCCATCCAGGTCGCCGACCTGCAAGTGCGCGACATCATGGTGCCGCGCTCGCAGATGATGAGCATCAAGGCGACCCAGTCGCCGCGTGAGTTCCTGCCGGCGGTGATCGATGCCGCGCACTCGCGCTACCCGGTCGTTGGCGAAAGCCACGACGACGTGCTCGGCGTGCTGCTGGCCAAGGACCTGCTGCCGCTGATCCTCAAGGAGAACGGCGACAGTTTCAACATCAAGGACCTGCTGCGCCCGGCCACGTTCGTGCCCGAGTCCAAGCGCCTGAACGTGCTGCTGCGTGAATTTCGCGCCAACCATAACCACATGGCCATCGTCATTGACGAATACGGCGGCGTGGCGGGTCTGGTGACCATCGAAGACGTACTCGAGCAGATCGTCGGCGACATCGAAGACGAGCATGACGTCGAGGAAGACAGCTACATCAAGCCGCTGCCCAGTGGCGACTTCCTGATCAAGGCGCTGACGCCGATCGAGAACTTCAACGAGTTCTTCGACAGCCAGTTCTCCGACGACGAGTTCGACACTGTCGGCGGCCTGGTCATGAGTGCCTTCGGCCACCTGCCCAAGCGTAACGAGACCACCGAGATCGGCCCGTACCGTTTCCGCATCCTCAATGCCGACAGCCGCCGGATTCACCTGCTGCGTCTAACCCCTATCACCCGTTAAGGACACCCATGCGCTGGATCACCCGCCCCGGCTGGCCCGGTAACCTGCTGGCCGTGGCGGCCGGTGCAATCACCACCCTGGCCCTGGCGCCGTTCGACATCTGGCCGCTGGCCTTGCTCGCGGCCGGCCTGTTCTACCTCGGCCTGCGCGAGCTCAGCCCACGCCAGGCCCTGGGCCGCGGCTGGTGCTTCGGCTTTGGCCTGTACGCCGCCGGCACCAGCTGGATCTACGTCAGTATCAACACCTATGGCGGTGCCACGCCGTTGCTGGCTACCGGCTTGTTGCTGGCGTTCTTTGCCGCCATTGCCTGGTTCTTCGCCCTGCCCGCCTGGCTTTGGGCGCGCTGGTTGCGGCGCAACGAGGCGCCGCTGGCCGATGCCCTGTGCTTCGCAGCGTTGTGGGTCGGCCAGGAAGCCTTCCGCGGCTGGTTCCTCACCGGGTTTCCCTGGCTGTACTCCGGTTACAGCCAGCTTGACGGGCCGCTCTCGGGCCTGGCGCCGCTGGGTGGCATGTGGCTGATTTCGTTCTGCCTGGCCCTGTGCGCGGCACTGGTGTGCAACCTGCCGCGCTTGCGGGCACGCAAGTCGTTCCTGGCTGTGGCCGTCGTGCTGTTGCTGGCGCCCTGGGCGATCGGCCTGGCACTGAAGAACCACGCCTGGACCAGCCCTTCCGGCAAGCCGCTGAGCGTCGCCGCCCTGCAAGGCAACGTCGAGCAGGAGCTGAAATGGAACCCGGAACACGTCAACGCCCAGTTGGCCCTGTACCGCGACATGAGCTTCAGCTCCAAACCGGTCGACCTGCTGGTGTGGCCAGAAACCGCGGTACCGGTCCTCAAGGATCAGGCCCAGGGCTACCTGGACATGATGGGCAACTTCGCCGCCGAGCGTAATACGGCCTTGATCACCGGCGTGCCGGTGCGCGAAGTGGTGCACCAGCAACGCCGCTATTACAACGGCATCACCGTGACCGGCGAAGGTGATGGCACTTACCTGAAGCAGAAACTGGTGCCGTTTGGCGAGTACGTGCCATTGCAGGACATGCTCCGTGGCCTGATTGCCTTCTTCGACCTGCCGATGTCGGACTTTGCCCGCGGGCCGGCCGACCAGCCGCTGTTGCAGGCCAAGGGCTATCAGATCGCGCCGTACATCTGCTACGAAGTGGTCTATCCGGAATTTGCGGCGAGCCTGGCGGCGCGCAGCGACATTCTCCTGACCATCAGCAACGACACCTGGTTCGGTACCTCGATCGGCCCCCTGCAGCACCTGCAGATGGCGCAGATGCGCGCCCTGGAAGCCGGACGCTGGATGATCCGCGCCACCAACAACGGCGTCACCGGCCTGATCGACCCGTTCGGCCGCATCACTGCGCAGATCCCGCAGTTCGAACGCGGCATCCTCTACGGTGAGGTAGTGCCGATGCAGCAGCTCACCCCGTACCTGCAATGGCGCTCCTGGCCACTGCTGATCCTCTGCGCGCTGCTGCTGGGCTGGGCCCTGCTGGCCAGCCGGATGGCCAAGACCGTCTAGTAGAACACTTTGTAGCCGAGCAGGCCGACTGCCTCGTTGAGCAGTTGGCCGCTCTGCCACAGCGACTTGCCCTCCGGCAGCCAGCCACCGAATGGTCGGGCATGGTCACGACCAAGAAAGCCCACCGGCGCCGTCACTACGTCAAAACCCGCCTGCTCGAAGCTCCAGCGCGAGCGCTGCATGTGCCAGGCCTGGGTCACCACCACCACGCGCTTGATCCCCAGGGGCTGCAACAGCTCGGCGCTCATCTGCGCGTTTTCCCACGTGGTGCGGCTGCGCTCCTCTTTCCAGCGTACGCTCACGCCCAGGTCACGCTGGAGGGAATCGGCCATCAACTGCGCTTCGCTGGGCGGCGTACCGTAGTGCAGGCCGCCGCTGGTCAGTACCGGCAAGCCCGAAGCCTTGGCCAACTGCGCCGCGTAGCGCATGCGTTCCATGGCCACGCCCGTGGGTTGATCCTGCGAATCCCAGGCCGGATCACCGCGTTCGCGGCCAGCGCCAAGAATGACAATGGCATCGGCATGCTCGGCCAGCCCTGCCCATTGGCTGGTGGCCAGCGCCGGCTCGGTTTCCAGTTGCCGGGCAGCCTGTTCCACCACGACCGGCAGGCTCATCAGCCACAACCCGCCCAAACCCAGGACGAAACACAGCCTCGACAAGCGCGGCCAGGATTTGCGCAGCCACCAGGCGCCCAGCAGCAGCAGAAACAGCACGCCAGGCGGCATGATCATTTGTTTGATGAGATAACGAATCGGCACGGGACACCTCCTTGGAGGTGCGCAGCCTAAGAGGATCGGCACCTGGCAACAATAGTCAGGTGCCGATCAGTGAAGTTTTTGACTCGGTGGCGCACTCCGCTTTGCGCCGGAAAAACCCGAACGGCTACTTGAATTGCAGCGTCCTGGACTTTGCTGTGGTAGCGGAGCGCTTATCCTTGAGCCAGACGATTCTGGCCGAAGTCGGCGTCTCCGGTTGTGGCAATGCGCCGACGCGTCCATGCCCGCCCTCCGGAAGGGATTCCAGATAGGCCTTGATCACTTCGAATTCAGCGCGGCTCAGACCACGCAACTCCAATTCAGCAGGCACTTCATCGCGTAATCGAACGGAGGTTCTCGCGACCTCGAGGGCCAGGCCCAGACGGTCGATCAGCCGTTCGTAAAGCTCCGGTTTCGTTGCTTGTTGCTGCGACTCTCCCATCCGTTCACCTCATTGAAGATAAATATATCTCCCCCCACACATGAGCTTAGCGTTACTCGCAAAAGCAGCCGGACGCCGCGACCAACGGCCCGCTGCGCCACAGGCGGTGCAATCAGGGTTTCCCTCGGTGGACAGGGGTCATGTATGCTAGGGCGTTCACCATACTTGACACCGGATTGCCGATGCAGCGGTTTGATCGCTGCCTGGATAAGGTCTCCCATTTCTCAGCGCAAAGTAGCCATGCACGAACTCTATCAGCCCCGCGAAATCGAAGCCGCCGCCCAGTCTTACTGGGATGAGCGAAAGTCTTTTGAAGTCAGTGAACAGCCAGGCAAGGACACGTACTACTGCCTATCGATGTTCCCGTACCCAAGCGGCAAGCTACATATGGGCCACGTGCGCAACTACACCATCGGTGACGTGATCGCCCGTTACCAGCGCATGCTCGGCAAGAACGTCCTGCAGCCAATGGGCTGGGACGCCTTTGGCATGCCGGCGGAAAACGCCGCGATGAAGAACAACGTCGCCCCGGCCAAGTGGACCTACGAAAACATCGAGTACATGAAGACCCAGCTCAAGAGCCTGGGCCTGGCGTTCGATTGGTCGCGTGAAGTCACCACCTGCAAGCCCGACTACTACCGCTGGGAACAGTGGCTGTTCACCCGCCTGTTCGAAAAAGGCGTGATCTACCGCAAAAACGGTACCGTGAACTGGGACCCGGCCGACCAGACCGTCCTTGCCAACGAGCAAGTCATCGACGGTCGCGGCTGGCGTTCGGGCGCGCTGATCGAGAAGCGCGAAATCCCGATGTACTACTTCAAGATCACCGACTACGCCGACGAGCTGCTGGAAAGCCTCGACGATCTGCCGGGCTGGCCTGAGCAGGTCAAGACCATGCAGCGCAACTGGATCGGCAAGTCCCGTGGCATGGAAGTGCAGTTCCCCTACGATCAGGCCAGCATCGGCCACGCCGGGGCCCTGAAAGTCTTCACCACCCGTCCGGACACCCTGATGGGCGCCACCTACGTGGCCGTTGCCGCCGAGCACCCGCTGGCCACCCAGGCCGCCCAGGGCAACCCCGAGCTGCAAGCCTTCATCGATGAGTGCAAGAGCGGCAGCGTCGCCGAAGCCGACATCGCGACCCAGGAGAAAAAAGGCCTGGCCACCTCGCTGTTCGTCGAGCACCCGCTGACCGGCGAAAAACTGCCGGTGTGGGTCGCCAACTACGTGCTGATGCACTACGGCGACGGCGCGGTCATGGCTGTCCCGGCCCACGACGAGCGCGATTTCGAGTTCGCCCACAAGTACAACCTGCCGGTCAAGGCTGTGATCCGTACCAGCGCTGGCGATGAAGTCGGCAGCGAGTGGCTGGCCGCCTACGGCGAGCACGGCCAGCTGATCAACTCCGGTGAGTTCGACGGCCTGGACTTCCAGGGTGCCTTCGACGCCATCGAAGTGGCACTGATCAAGAAAGAGCTGGGTAAGTCCCGCACCCAGTTCCGCCTGCGCGACTGGGGCATCAGCCGTCAGCGCTACTGGGGTTGCCCGATCCCGATCATCCACTGCCCAGCTTGTGGCGATGTGCCGGTACCGGAAGACCAACTGCCGGTCACCTTGCCGGAAAACGTCGTACCCGATGGCGCCGGTTCGCCACTGGCACGCATGCCCGAGTTCTACGAATGCGAATGCCCGAAATGCGGCACGGCGGCCAAGCGCGAAACCGACACCATGGACACCTTCGTCGAGTCGTCCTGGTACTTCGCCCGCTACGCCTCGCCTAACTACGAAGGCGGCATGGTCGACCCGAAAGCGGCCAACCACTGGCTGCCGGTAGATCAGTACATCGGTGGTATCGAACACGCGATCCTGCACCTGCTGTACGCGCGTTTCTTCCACAAGCTGATGCGCGACGAAGGCCTGGTCACCTCCAACGAGCCGTTCAAGAACCTGCTGACCCAGGGCATGGTCGTCGCCGAAACCTACTACCGCGTTGCCAGCAACGGCGGCAAGGACTGGTTCAACCCGGCCGACGTCGAAATCGAGCGCGATGCCAAGGCCAAGATCATCGGCGCCACGCTGAAGACCGACGGCCTGCCGGTCGAGATCGGCGGCACCGAGAAGATGTCCAAGTCCAAGAACAACGGCGTCGACCCGCAGGCAATGATCGAAGCCTACGGCGCCGACACCTGCCGCCTGTTCATGATGTTCGCCTCGCCGCCCGACATGAGCCTGGAATGGTCCGACTCTGGTGTCGAAGGTGCCAACCGCTTCCTGCGCCGCGTCTGGCGCCTGGCTCAGGCCCACGTGGCCCAGGGCCTGCCGGGCAAGCTGGATGTCGCCAGCCTTGATGACGCACAGAAAGTGATCCGCCGCGCCATCCACGCTGCCATCAAGCAGGCCAGCACCGATGTCGGCCAGTACCACAAGTTCAACACCGCCATCGCCCAGGTGATGACCGTGATGAACGTACTGGAAAAAGCCCCGCAAGCCAGCGAACAGGACCGCGCCCTGCTGCACGAAGGCCTGGAAGCGGTCACCCTGCTGCTGGCGCCGATCACCCCGCACATCAGCCATGAGCTGTGGCAGCAACTGGGTCACCAGGGCGCCGTGATCGACGCACCTTGGCCGGTACTGGACGAAAGCGCCCTGGTCCAGGACAGCATCGTCCTGGTCATCCAGGTCAACGGCAAGCTGCGTGGCCAGATCGAAATGCCGGCCGCAGCCAGCCGCGAGGAAGTCGAAGCCGCTGCGCGCAGCAACGAGAACGTGCTGCGCTTCACCGAAGGCCTGAGCATCCGCAAGGTCATCGTGGTACCGGGCAAGCTGGTCAACATCGTCGCCAACTGACAGGAAACGCCGGCCCGCCAATTATGCGGGCCGGCGCACAGAATCGGCCCACAAGGGAGCTACAACATGATCAAACGCAATCTGCTGGTAATGGGCCTGGCCGTGATGCTCAGCGCCTGCGGTTTCCAGCTGCGCGGTACCGGAACCAGTGAACTGGCGATCAAGGAACTGGACCTGAGTGCACGTAACGCCTACGGCGATACCGTGGTCCAACTGCGCCAGGCCCTGCAGAGCAGCGGCGTCAACGTCTACGCCGGCGCGCCTTACAAACTGGTTCTGACCAACGAAGCCGAAACCCAACGCGCAGCCACCTATGCTGGAGGTTCGGGTCGTTCGGCCGAGTATGAGCTGACCACCGTGCTGAGCTACAGCATTGAAGGCCACAACAACACCAACCTGCTCAACGACAAGCTCGAAGTGCGCAAGATCTATGTGCATGACGGCAACAACATCACCGGCTCGCAACAGGAAGCCACACAAGCTCGGAACGAAATGCGCCGCGACCTGGTGCAGAACATGCTGGTACGCCTGCAACTGCTGACCCCTGGCCAGCTTGAAGGCCTGCAGCAAAAGGCTGATGAACGTGCCCAGGCCGAAGCCGATGCCCTCGAAGCGGCCCGCCGCGCCCAGGACGAAACGCCTCAGCAGTCGCCGCTGCAACTGCCAGCCAACTGAGATTGAACGGGGCACTTCGGTGCCCCGTCTGCCATCATGAAACTCACTCCCGCCCAACTTAACAAGCACCTGCAAGGCAGCCTCGCACCGGTCTACGTGATCAGCGGCGATGACCCGCTGTTGTGCCAGGAAGCTGCCGACGCCATCCGCACGGCGGCACGCCAGCAAGGTTTCGACGAACGCCAGGTGTTCAGCGCCGACGCCAACTTCGACTGGGGCACCCTGCTCCAGGCCGGTGCCAGCCTGTCGCTGTTCGCCCAGCGGCGCTTGCTCGAACTGCGCCTGCCGTCCGGCAAGCCTGGCGACAAAGGCGCCGCGGCACTCATCGAATACTGCTCCAACCCCGCTGAAGACACCCTGCTGCTGATCAGCCTGCCCAAGCTCGACGGCAGTGCGCAGAAAACCAAGTGGGGCAAGGCGCTGATCGAAGGGCAACACACCCAGTTCGTGCAAATCTGGCCGGTGGACAGTCACCAGCTACCGCAATGGATCAGCCAGCGTCTGTCCCAGGCCGGGCTGAGCGCCCAGCGCGACGCCGTTGATCTGATTGCCGCGCGGGTGGAAGGCAACCTTTTGGCGGCAGCCCAGGAGATCGAGAAGCTCAAGCTACTGGCCGAAGGCAATCAGATCACTGTCGAAACCGTCCAGGCAGCGGTAGCCGACAGCGCCCGCTTTGATGTCTTCGGCCTGGTCGACGCCATCCTCAATGGCGAGGCCGCCCATGCCTTGCGCATGCTCGAAGGTTTGCGCGGCGAAGGCGTCGAACCGCCGGTGATTCTCTGGGCCCTGGCCCGGGAACTGCGCCTGCTGGCCGGACTGGCCCAGCAGTTCAGCCAGGGCGTGCCGCTGGACAAGGCCTTCAGCCAGGCCCGGCCGCCGGTCTGGGACAAGCGCAAACCACTGATGAGCAAGGCCCTGCAACGCCATTCGGCGCAGCGCTGGAGCCAGTTGTTGCAAGATGCCCAGCGCATCGATGCGCAAATCAAGGGCCAGGCTCAGGGCTCGGCCTGGACCAGCCTGGCGCGCTTGTCGTTGCTGATGGCGGGGCAGCGTCTGGCGTTGCCGGCTGAGTGAAGCCGGGGGCTGCTTTGCAGCCCATCGCTGGCAAGCCAGCTCCCACGACCGTCTCTGTGGGAGCTGGCTTGCCAGCGATGGCTTCAACGCCTATATTGCGCCCCACACCCACCTGGCAGGACATCCTGTGATGAGCAAGAAACCCGCAAAACCCGGGCCCAACAAGGCCAAATCAATCATTGCCCAGCCATTGTTCCGCAGCCGCCAGGAACGCGCCGGCAAAGGCAAAGGCAGCTACCGCCGCGAAGCCTTCCAATCGAGAGATTGGGAGGCTTCTTACTTTTTGGCCGCATAAAAGCAAGAATCCGGCAGGCGTGGTATGGTCGGCACCTGACTTGAAATACCTGGACCTGTGCATGCCCTTTTGTCTTACCCGTCGCTGGCAACCTCGCCAGCTGATTGCCGCCTCCAGCCTCATCCTGCTTGTCGCCTGCGCGGAAAAGCCCACCGCCGCCGATGCGCTGCCGCTGGCTCCTGCCCAGCCTGCTCCGGTCGTGACACTGCCCAACCCCATCGTCGACACCAGCAGCGAAATCCAGCCGCTGCAAAGCTTTGCCCAATGGCAAGCGGGGTTCCGTCAGCAAGCCCTGCAAGCCGGTATCAATACCAACACCTTTGACCGTGCCTTCCTTGGCGTCATCCCCGACATGGACGTGATCAAGGCCGACCGCAGCCAGCCGGAGTTCACCCGGCCGGTATGGGAATACCTCGATGGCGCGCTGTCGCCGTTGCGTGTGCGCAATGGCAAGGGTCTGCTGGAAAAACACGCCGAACTGCTGAGCCAGATCGAACAACGCTATGGCGTCGACCGCAATGTGCTGGTTTCGGTCTGGGGCATGGAAAGCAACTTTGGCCAGTTCCAGGGCAACAAATCGGTCATCCGCTCCCTGGCGACCCTGGCCTATGAAGGCCGCCGCCCGGCCTTCGCCCAGGCGCAGCTGATTGCGGCCCTGCAGATCCTGCAGAACGGCGATATCCAGCCCGATGCGATGAAAGGCTCGTGGGCCGGCGCCATGGGCCAGACCCAGTTCATCCCCACCACCTACAACACCCACGCGGTGGATTTTGACGGCGATGGCCGCCGGGATATCTGGAACAGCTCGGCTGACGCCCTGGCGTCCACTGCCCACTACCTGCAGAGCTCCGGCTGGAAACGCGGCGAGCCCTGGGGTTTTGAGGTGCAGCTGACACCTGGCTTCGACTACTGGCTGGCGGATGGCAGCCAGCGCAAGACGGTGTCCGAATGGATGCAAATGGGCCTGAAACTGCCTGCCGGTGTGCGTTTGCCTGCCGGTAGCGAGCAGTTGTCCGCCGCCTTGCTGTTGCCGGCCGGTTACCGCGGCCCGGCCTTCCTGGTGCTGGACAACTTCCGCGCGATCCTCAAGTACAACAACTCGTCGTCCTACGCCATGGCCGTCGGCCTGCTTGGCCAACGGTTCGATGGCTCAGGTTACATCGCCGGATCCTGGCCCAAAGATGACCTGCCGCTGAGCCGCAGCGAGCGGGTCGAATTGCAGACCCTGCTCAGCGCCCGCAACTACGACGCCGGGGCCGCCGACGGCATTATCGGCGCCAACACCCGCAAGGCCATTCGCAGTGCTCAGCAGGCGCTGGGCTGGCCTGCCGACGGCTATCCGACGCACAAGCTGCTCGATAGCCTGCGTCAACGCTAAGCAATACAAAAACGCCCCTGTTCAGGGGCGTTTTTCATTCAGCGCCTGAACAAGTCCTGCTCCAGCCGCAAGCACTTGCGATCGGCATCCAGGTGCACCCTGGCCCCTAGCGGCAAGGTCAGGTTCGGGTCGCAATGACCGCTGCGCCATCCGGCCAGCACCGGCACCTGCAACGGCGCGAAGAACTGCCGCATCAAGGGCGCCAGCGCCTCTAGCGTGATTCCGGCAAAATCCCCCAGCAACACGCCACGAACCCCTTCGAGCTTGCCCGCCAGGCGCAACTGCGTCAGCAGGCGGTCAACCCGATACAGTGGCTCATTGACGTCTTCGACAAACAGAATGCCACCGCCGCAGTGGATTTCTGCAGGGGTGCCCAGGGTTGCGCACAATATCGACAGGTTACCGCCCTGCAAGGGCCCGCTGGCAGCGCCTGGCAGGATCGAGGTCAACGGCCAGGCATCGGGGTGTTCAAGGCGGTCGCCGGCGCCCAGGCGGCCGCTGAGCTGCTGGAACAGCGATGACAGGGTCGGCTCCTGCTTGTTGCCCAGCAATTCCGACTTGAGCATGGCGCCGTGGAACGACACGAACCCGGCATGACGGGCAATGGCCGTGTGCAGCGCGGTGATGTCGCTGTAGCCGACCAAAGGCTTGGGGTGACGGCGCAGCAGGTCGAAATCGATGTTTTCCAGCAGGCGCATGCTGCCGTAGCCACCACGCAGGCAGATGATGGCATCGACATCTTCGGCAGCGAAGGCGCTGTGCAGGTCTTGCAGGCGCTGCGCATCGCTACCAGCCAGATAGCCCTCGGCGGCAGTCACCCCCGGGTAGATCCGGCAGCGATAGCCGCGCGCCTCGAACCACTGGTTGACCTTGAGCGTATCGACCTGGGCGGGACCTGCCGGGGCAATGATCGCGATCAGCCCGCCAGCGGGCAAGGCCATGGGCAACGGCTGGGCATGGGACAGCACGCGGGCCTGATGCGTGAAGGGAAGGTTCATCCAGACGACTCCTTGTGTGGACAGATCCGCCCACAGTAAATCAACGATCCGTTCGACGGCGCAAGGAAGCCTTGCCGCAAACAAAAATGCCGATGCCGCAGGGTAGCGAGCATCGGCATTGAGGCACTGCGACGGCGATCAGAGCTTGATCTTGGCCTCGTGCGCCTGCTGGTCGGCATGGTACGAAGAACGCACCAGCGGGCCGGAGGCGACGTTCTTGAAGCCCATCTTGTAGCCTTCTTCGGCGAACCAGGCGAAGGTGTCCGGGTGCACGAAACGCTGCACCGGCAAGTGGCTGCGCGACGGCTGCAGGTACTGGCCGAGGGTCAGCATGTCGATGTTGTGCTCGCGCATGCGATGCATCACTTCGATCACTTCTTCGTCGGTTTCGCCCAGGCCCAGCATCAGGCCGGACTTGGTCGGTACGTGCGGCACCAATTCCTTGAACTTCTGCAGCAGGGTCAGCGACCACTGGTAGTCCGAACCCGGGCGCGCCGCCTTGTACAGGCGCGGCACGGTTTCCAGGTTGTGGTTGAACACATCCGGTGGCGTCTCGGCGGTGATCGCCAGGGCGACGTCCATGCGCCCGCGGTAGTCCGGCACCAGGGTTTCGAGCTGGACGCCCGGCGACAGCGCGCGAATCTCGCGGATGCAGTCGGCAAAGTGCTGGGCGCCGCCGTCACGCAGGTCGTCGCGGTCCACCGAGGTGATCACCACGTACTTCAGGCGCAGGTCGGCGATGGCCACGGCGAGGTTCTTCGGCTCGTCGACATCCAGTGGCTTTGGCCGGCCATGGCCGACGTCGCAGAACGGGCAACGACGGGTGCAGATGTCACCCATGATCATGAAGGTGGCGGTACCGCCGGAGAAGCATTCGCCCAGGTTCGGGCAGGAAGCTTCTT
Organism: Pseudomonas sp. RC2C2; assembly: GCF_018390435.1. Classification (NCBI taxonomy): domain Bacteria; kingdom Pseudomonadati; phylum Pseudomonadota; class Gammaproteobacteria; order Pseudomonadales; family Pseudomonadaceae; genus Pseudomonas; species Pseudomonas sp. RC2C2. The sequence goes on from NZ_JAHBAX010000001.1 coordinate 1,544,053, forward strand.
CACAGACGCTGTGCAGCTTGTGCTTGCGCAGCAGTTGCTTGATGCGGTCGACTTCCGGCGAAACCGGGATACGCACGCGAATCCAGTCAGGCTTTTTTGGCAGCTCGTCGGTGGGGATGATCTTTACCGGGATACGCGCGACTTTTTCCGCGCCACGCAGTTTGACACCCGCCTCGACCTTGGGCCGTGGCGCTGGCGTCACGCTTTGCACTGGTTCTTGCACAACAGTAGTCATATTCAGAAGATTCCGCCCGTAAGGGTCGCCTGCTCAGCATAGTCGAGGTGCTTGACCAGCTGCCCGCGCAGCCTTGCCCTTACCTCAGAGAGTTCGATCGAGCCTGCCTGATCGCGCAGCTGGGTCATGGCCAGCCCCGCATACCCGCAGGGGTTAATCCGGCGGAATGGCGCAAGGTCCATGTCCACGTTCAGAGCAAGGCCGTGAAACGAACAGCCATTGCGAATCCGCAGGCCGAGCGAGGCGATCTTCGCCCCGTCGACATAGACGCCCGGCGCATCGGCCTTGGCCGCCGCCTCGACGTTGTAACTGGCCAGCAACTCGATCAGGCAGCGTTCGATGCGGCTGACCAGATCGCGCACGCCAAACCCAAGGCGGCGCACATCCAGCAACAGATAGGCCACCAGCTGGCCCGGGCCGTGATAGGTCACCTGGCCACCGCGATCGGTCTGCACCACCGGGATGTCACCCGGCACCAGCAGATGCTCGGCCTTGCCGGCCTGGCCCTGGGTGAACACCGCCGGGTGTTCAACCAGCCATACCTCATCCGCCGTGCCCGGGCCGCGCTGGTCGGTAAACCGGCGCATGGCCTCGAGCACCGGCTCGTAGGGCAGCAGGCCAAGGTCGCGAAAGCCGAGGCAATCGGGCATCAGAGCACCATTTTCACGATACCGGTCGCGCGCAGGGCGCTGTTGATGTTGTGCAGTTGGTCTTCACTGGTCGCCACGATGTGCAGCTGCACCGTGGTGTACTTGCCTTCCTTGCTCTGACGCTCAGCCAGGGTCTTGAGATCGACCTCGGCGTACTTCTTGAGGATCTCGATCACCGTGTCCTTGAAATGGACCACGGTGTCACCGATGACCTTGATCGGGTAATCGGCGCAGGGGAATTCGATTTTGTGCGACTTGACGTCTTCGCTCATGGCAATAACGGCCTCGTAGCCGTGGCAACAACAACGCCCCCGCGTGAGTGGGCGGGGGCGTGGCAGGTCACGATATCAGTTGAACAACCCGTAGAAGAATAGCCGAATGCTATCCCACACACGACGGAAGAAACCACCTTCCTCAACGCCATCCAGCGCGATCAGGTCGGCACTGTGGACAACCTTGTCATCCAGTTTGACTTCCACTTTACCGATCACGTCACCTTTGTTGATCGGAGCGATCAATTGCGGGTTCATGGTCATGCTTGCGGCCAGCTTTTTCAATTGGCCTTTAGGCAAAGTCATGCTCAGGTCCTGGGCAAGACCGGCTTTGACCTGATTGGTCGCACCCTTCCATACCGGCGCCCGGGCCAGTTCCGTACCCTTCTGGTAGAAGGTCTGGGTTTCGAAGAAGCGGAAGCCATAGGTCAGCAGCTTCTGGGTTTCGGCCGCACGCGATTGCTCGCTGTTGGTACCGAAGACCACGGCGATCAGGCGCATGCCGTCACGGACCGCCGAAGACACCATGCAGTAGCCGGCTTCGTCGGTGTGGCCGGTTTTCAGGCCGTCGACAGTCTTGTCGCGCCACAGCAACAGGTTGCGGTTAGGCTGCTTGATGTTGTTCCAGAAGAACTCCTTCTGCGAGTAGATCGCATAGTGAGCCGGGTCTTCGTGGATGATCGCGCGTGCCAGTACTGCCATGTCGTGGGCCGACGAGTAGTGCTCGGGGTTCGGCAGGCCGGTCGGGTTCATGAAGTGACTGTTGCTCATGCCAAGATCGCTGGCAGTCTTGTTCATCATGTCGGCGAAAGCGTCTTCGCTGCCGGCGATGTGCTCGGCCAGGGCGACGCTGGCGTCGTTACCCGACTGGATGATGATGCCGTGCAGCAGGTCGCTGACGCTGACCTGGGTACCGACCTTGATGAACATCCGCGAACCACCGGTGCGCCAGGCGTTTTCGCTGACGGTGACCGGATCGTTCTCGCCGATCTGCCCACGACGGATATCCAGGGTCGCGATGTAGGCGGTCATCAGCTTGGTCAGGCTCGCCGGAGGCAGACGCTGGTCACCATTGTTCTCGACCAGGATGTTGCCGCTGGAGGCTTCCATGAGCACGTAGGACTTGGCAGCCAGTTGCGGCGGCGACGGCATCATCTGCTCTGCCGCGAAGGCGGCAGGGGCAATCATCAGCGGTACAAGCAGGCAAAGGCGTTTGGCAAAGCTGGTTATGTTCATCCGTCTCTCGAAATGGCTAATGGGCTCATGCCCTCATGGGCAAAACGTTTACAGGCACATGGCCTGACGGGCAAAACCGCCATTGTACATGGCAGCTGCGCCCGGCTGCATGACAAACCGATCAGTCCCCCCGATCAGTCTGCCGTGACGACTTTGGGCTGCCCCAGGTTGGCCAGACGCACGCTGTCCTGCATCTGCTGGGCTTCACCCTGGCTGTTGATCGGCCCCAGGCGGACCCGGTGCAGGGTCTGCTGGTTACGCACGATCGAACTGATGAAGACCGGCGCGCTGACCATGCTGCTGAGCTTGGAGCGCAGCAGTTCGGCGGCGTCCGGGTTGGCAAAGGCGCCGACCTGCAAGTAAAGACCATTGCCGGCCATGCTGTTGTTGCTGGCAACCTGCAGCGGCACGACCGCGGCGGCATGCTGCTGCGGTGGCGGCGTCCATTGTTCGACCGTGCCGGTGCTGGCCGGCATGGCCTGGGTCTGGGCCACTTGCGGCTGGTCGAGAACCATCGGCGCCGGCTGGCCACGCTGGGCCCACCATTGTTTCGGGTCGATACCCTCGACGCGCACCCGCGCGGTACCGGTTTCGGCATAGCCGAGCTTCTTCGCCGCCGCGTACGACAGGTCGATGATACGGTCGGAATAGAACGGCCCGCGGTCGTTGACCCGCAGGATCACGCTGCGCTGGTTGTCGAGGTTGGTGACCTTGACGTAGGCCGGCAGCGGCAGGGTCTTGTGCGCCGCGCTCATGCCGTAGAGGTCATAGACCTCGCCGTTGGCGGTGTTCTGGCCATGGAACTTGGTGCCATACCACGACGCCGTGCCCTCGGCGCGGTAGTTGCGCGAGTCGGGGATCGGGAAGTAGGTCTTGCCCAGCACGGTGTAGGGGTTGGCCTTGTAGTTACCGGTGTGCACGGTCGGGGTCGCGTCCGGGATCTTCGAGACGTCGACATCCCACCAGGGTGCACCATCCTTGTGGGCCCGGTTGATGTCCAGGCCAGGCTTGGCCCGCACCACATTGGTATTGCCCTGGGTAGAAGTGCTTGGGCGGCTGCTCGAACAGCTCACCAGCACCAGGCCCAGGGCCGCGCAACCGAGCAGTTTCAGCGATGTAGCGGAGAACATTACGCGCATTACTTGGCGCCCCGTGCTTGAACCAGCAGGTCCGAGAGCTGATGCACTGCCATGGCATACATCACGCTGCGGTTATAGCGAGTGATCGCGTAGAAGTTTTTCAGGCCCAGCCAGTATTCCGGGCCATTGTCGCCTTCGAGCCGGAAGGCGGTGACCGGCAGATCATCGCGCAGCGCATCATGACTCGACCAGCCCAGTGCCCGCAACTCCCCGACCGTCTTGACCGCGTCGATGCCCGGGCTCAGGCCCTCGTCGACGCGCTCGCCACGCACCGTGGCACGGCTGACCACCTGCTCGCCGGCCACCCAGCCGTGGCGCTTGAAGTAGCTGGCCACGCTGCCGATGGCATCGTCCGGGTTGTTCCAGATATTGATGTGGCCGTCGCCGTCAAAGTCCACGGCGTAAGCGCGAAAACTGCTCGGCATGAACTGCGGCAGGCCCATGGCCCCGGCGTAGGAACCTTTGAGGGTCAGCGGGTCGACCTGCTCTTCGCGGGCCAGCAACAGGTACTCGCGCAGCTCCTTGCGGAAGAACTCGGCGCGCGGCGGGTAGTCGAAGCCCAGGGTCGACAGCGCGTCGATCACCCGGTAGTTGCCGGTGTTGCGGCCAAAGAAGGTCTCGACGCCGATGATCGAAACGATCACCTGGGCTGGCACGCCGTATTCCTGCTCGGCACGGGCCAGGGTGGCCTCGTGCTGGCGCCAGAAGTCGACGCCGCGGGCGACCCGGGCGTCCGTGAGGAACATCGGGCGATAGTCTTTCCAGGGTTTTACCCGCTCGGCCGGGCGCGAGATCGCGTCAAGGATCGACTGCTTGCGCTGAACCTCGCGAAACACCCCCATCAGCTGCTCACCGGCAAAACCGTAGTCGCGGGTCATTTCGCCGACGAACTCGGCCACCTGGGGCGAGCCATCGTAGTCGCCGGCACAAGCGCCTTGCGCTGCGCCGAACAAACCCAGAAAGCCGACCCAAGGCGCACAGCGAGCCGCCCAGCCACGCATTGCTTGCATGTAATTCTTCACCTTATTCAAACCTGCGCAATCCATTTGCGATGCGTATGGATCGACATTAAAACCCCAAACGCTGACAGCAGCGTCACCAACGAAGTTCCGCCATAGCTAATGAAGGGCAGCGGCACACCTACTACCGGCAACAAGCCGCTGACCATACCGATATTGACGAACACATAAACAAAGAAGGTCATGGTCAGGCTGCCAGCCAGCAGCTTGCCGTAGAGCGTCTGGGCCTGGGCGGTAATCACCAGGCCGCGGCCGATCAGCAGCAGGTAGATCAGCAACAGTGCGCAAATGCCGACCAGGCCGAACTCCTCGCCGAGCACGGCGATGATGAAGTCGGTGTGGCTTTCCGGGAGAAAATCCAGGTGCGACTGGGTGCCCAGCAGCCAGCCCTTGCCGAACACGCCGCCCGAACCGATCGCCGCTTTCGACTGGATGATGTTCCAGCCGGTGCCCAGCGGGTCACTTTCCGGGTCGAGGAAGGTCAGTACCCGCTGCTTCTGGTAGTCGTGCATGACGAAGAACCACATGGCCACCGCCACCGGCACCGCCGCCGCCACCACGCTGAGGATCCAGCGCCAGCGCAGGCCGCCCATGAACAGCACGAAGGCGCCGGAGGCCAGGATCAACAAGGCGGTGCCCAGGTCCGGCTGGCGCACGATAAGGATGAACGGCACGCCAATCAGGATCAGGCTGATCATCACGTGCTTGAGGTGCGGCGGCAGCGAGCGCTTGGCCAGGTACCAGGCGATGGTCGCCGGCATGATGATCTTCATGAACTCCGAGGGCTGGAAGCGGATCACCCCGGGGATGTTGATCCAGCGAGTGGCCCCCATGGCGTTGTGGCCCATGACGTCAACCACCACCAGCAGGATCACCCCGACCACATAGGCCAGAGGCACCCAGCGGGCCATGAAGCGTGGCTCGAGCTGGGCAATCACGAACATCGACACCAGACCGATGCCGAAGGAGCTGGCCTGCTTGAGCAACAGGTCCCAGTTTTTGCCGCTGGCCGAATAGAGGACGAACAGGCTGCCGGCCGCCAGGGTCAGCAGCAGGATCAGCAACGGCCCGTCGATATGGATGCGCTGCAGGAAACTGGCGCGGCGCCGCATCACATCCTCGCTGGAGAGCATGCGATCGAAGTTACTCATCACGGGGCAGGCTCCTGGGCAACGGTGGGGTTGGCGAATTCAGGCTTGAGGCGGCCGTCCGGGCCAAGCAGCCAGGCGTCCATCACCTGGCGCACCACCGGCGCGGCGACGCCGGAGCCGGACTCGCCGTTCTCGACCATCACCGAGACCACGATCTTCGGGTTGTCGGCCGGCGCGAAGCCAACGAACAGGGCGTGGTCGCGGTGGCGCTCTTGCAGCTTGTTGCGGTCGTACTTCTCACCCTGCTTGATCGCTACCACCTGAGCGGTACCACTCTTGCCGGCAATCCGGTACTGAGCGCCGACCGAGGCCTTGCGCGCGGTACCCCGGGCACCGTGCATCACCTGCTCCATGCCGTGGGTGACCTTGTTCCAGTCCGACTTGTCGCGCAGGACGATGTCGTCCATGGGGTTTTCGTCCACCGGCGGCAGGCCCTCGATGGTCTTGGCCAGGTGCGGGCGGTTCCACTTGCCCTTGCTGGCGATCAGCGCGGTGGCCTGGGCCAGCTGCAACGGCGTGGTCTGCATGTAGCCCTGGCCGATCCCGAGAATCAGGGTTTCCCCCGGGAACCAGGCCTGCTTGCGGGTGGCACGCTTCCATTCCCGCGACGGCATCAGCCCCGGCGACTCTTCGAACATGTCCAACGAGACTTTCTGGCCGATGCCGAAGCGGTTCATGTAGGACGACAGTTTGTCGATGCCCATCTTGTGCGCCAGGTCGTAGAAGTAGGTGTCGTTGGAACGCATGATCGCCGTGTCCAGGTCCACCCAGCCATCACCGCTGCGGTTCCAGTTGCGGTACTTGTGGTCGTAATTGGGCAGTTGGTAATAGCCCGGATCGAACACCCGGCTCGATGCGGTGACCACGCCACTGTCCAGGCCGGCAATCGCCACCGCCGGCTTGATCGTCGAGCCTGGCGGATACAAGCCGCGCAACACGCGGTTGAACAGCGGCCGGTCGATCGAGTCGCGCAGCTCGGCGTAGGCCTTGAAGCTGATGCCGGTGACGAACAGGTTGGGGTCGAAGCTCGGCTGGCTGACCATCGCCAGCACTTCGCCGGTGTTCGGATCGAGGGCGACAATGGCGCCGCGACGCCCGCCCAAAGCAGCCTCGGCGGCCTCTTGCAGCTTGATGTCGAGGCTCAGGACGATGTCCTTGCCGGGGATCGGGTCCGTACGCTTGAGCACCCGCAACACGCGGCCCCGGGCGTTGGTCTCGACCTCTTCGTACCCCACCTGGCCGTGCAGTTCCGGCTCGTAGAAGCGCTCGATGCCGGTCTTGCCGATATGGTGGGTGCCGCTGTAGTTGACCGGGTCGAGGGTTTTCAGCTCTTTCTCGTTGATCCGCCCGACATAGCCGACCGAATGCGCGAAGTGCGCACCCTGCGGGTAATGGCGCACCAACTGGGCAACCACTTCCACACCCGGCAGCCGGAACTGGTTCACCGCGATACGGGCGATCTGCTCCTCGGTCAGCTCGAACAGGATCGGCACCGGCTCGAACGGCCTACGCCCCTGGCGCATGCGCTTTTCGAACAGGGTGCGGTCATCCGGGGTCAGTTCCAGCACCTCGACGATCACGTCGAGCACCTGCTGCCAGTCGCCGGAGCGCTCGCGGGTCATGCTCAGGCTGAAACTTGGCCGGTTGTCGGCGACGATCACCCCGTTACGGTCGAAAATCAGCCCGCGAGTCGGCGGAATCGGCTGTACATGCACCCGGTTGTTTTCCGACAGGGTCGAGTGATAGTCGTACTGGATCACCTGCAGGTAATACAGGCGGGCAATCAACACGCAGATCAGCAGGACGATCGCCACTGCACCGACCACGACGCGGCTACGCACCAGGCGGGCGTCTTTCTCGTGATCCTTGAGGCGAATCGGCTGCGACATTGAAAGGGCTTAAGGCTTATTTATGGTAGGGATGCCCGGACAATACGGTCCAGGCGCGGTACAGCTGTTCGCCGATCAGTATCCTTACCAACGGGTGGGGCAGTGTCAGCGGCGACAGCGACCAGCGCTGCTCGGCCCGCGCACAGACTTCCGGCGCCAGCCCTTCGGGGCCGCCAACCATGAAGTTGACCGTACGCGAGTCCAGGCGCCAGCGGTCCAGCTCGACCGCCAGTTGCTCGGTACTCCAGGGCTTGCCATGGACCTCCAGGGTGACAATCCGTTCCCCTGGCTGGACCTTGGCGAGCATGGCCTCACCCTCCTGACGAATCAGACGGGCGACGTCGGCATTCTTGCCCCGGGTATTGAGCGGTATTTCCACCAGCTCCAGCGACAGCTCCGAGGGCAGGCGCTTGGCATATTCATGCCAACCGTCCTCGACCCACTTGGGCATGCGCGAGCCGACCGCGATCAGACGCAGACGCACGAGCGTTCCTTATTCCCGGTCTTTGAGCTTGTCTGAAAAGTCGTGGGTGTTTTCCGGGCTGTGGTGCTTGCCATCGGCGGCGCGGCTCTGCTCGGCGCCCAGCCACAGACGTTCGAGGTCGTAGAACTGACGGGCAGCGGCGGTCATCATGTGGACGATGACGTCGTTGAGGTCGAGCAGCACCCAGTCGCTGTCGCCCTTGCCTTCTTCGCCCAGAGGCTGCACGCCCTTGGCCTTGACCTGTTCGCGAACCTTTTCCAGCATCGCACTGATCTGGCGGTTGGAAGTACCGGTGGCGATGATCATGTAATCGGTCAGGCTGTGCTTTTCGCGCACGTCGATGACCTGGATGTCCTGGGCCTTGACGTCTTCCAGGGCGGACTTGGTCAGTTCGACCAGTTCTTCGGCGCTGACGGCGTTGTGTTTTTGCTTGGTCATATAAAACTCATTCAACTCAATAATGTAAGGCGCTTCTCAGCACCCTCAGTTCGGCGCACGGTAAAGGTTGTGCGCATCGATGTAGGCCAGTACTGCGTCCGGCACCAGAAACCGCACCGACTTGCCGCTGGCCAGCAGCTGTCGGATCTGCGTGGCAGACACCGCAAGCGGTGTCTGCCAGACGAATGCAATATTCCCGGCAGGCCCTTCCAGGGCCTGCGGATCACTGACCGAACGCGCTGCCAGCAAGTTGCGCAAGGCATCCGGCGGCTCGACGTCGGCATCCGGGCGTTGCAGCACCAGGATGTGACAGTGTTGCAGCAATTCTTCCCAACGGTGCCAACTGGGCAGGCCGCAGAACGCGTCCCAGCCCAGCAGCAGAAACAGTTGCTCCGAGGCGGCCATTTCAGCGCGCATCAGTTCCAGCGTTTCAATGGTGTACGACGGCTTGTCGCGGGCAAGCTCGCGGGCATCGACCGACAGCGTTGGCACGCCCTGAACAGCGCACTGGACCATCGCCAGACGGTCCTGTGCCGACACCTGCGGCGTGTCGCGGTGCGGCGGGCGGGCGTTGGGCATCAGCCGCAGCTCGTCCAGCGCCAGCACTTCGGCCACCTCCAGCGCACTGCGCAGGTGACCGATATGCACCGGGTCGAATGTCCCGCCGAGCACACCGATGCGCCGGGCGGGCGACATCGTCATGAGGCGGGCGGGCGGCTTGCGCTCGGCCAAGTCAGAGCGACTCCTGTCCGCGCAACTGACCGTCGCCGATCACCACGTATTTCTCACAGGTCAGGCCTTCCAGGCCGACCGGGCCGCGGGCGTGCAGCTTGTCGGTGGAAATCCCGATCTCCGCGCCCAGGCCGTACTCGAAACCGTCGGCAAAGCAGGTCGGTGTATTGATCATCACCGAGGACGAATCGACCTCGGCCATGAACTGGCGAGCCTGTGCCTGATGTTCGGTCACGATGGAATCGGTATGGTGCGAGCCATACCGGTTAATGTGTTCAATCGCCTGGTCCAGGCCGTCCACCACACGGATCGACAGAATGGCCGCGAGGTATTCGGTGCTCCAGTCCTGTTCCGTCGCCGGCACCGCCTCGATGATTTTCAGGGTACGCTCGCAACCGCGCAGTTCGACGCCTTTTTCCCGAAATTGGCGGGCCATTTCCGGCAAGAACTCCGCAGCTACCGACTGATCGACCAGCAGGGTTTCCATCGCCCCGCAGATGCCGTAACGGTAGGTCTTGGCGTTGAAGGCGATGCGCCGGGCCTTGTCCAGATCGGCATGCTCGGCCACGTAAACGTGGCAGATACCGTCCAGGTGCTTGATCACCGGCACCCGTGCGTCGCGGCTGATGCGCTCGATCAGACCCTTGCCACCACGAGGCACGATGACATCAACGAATTCCGGCATGCTGATCAGCGCGCCGACCGCTTCGCGATCAGTGGTTTCCACCACTTGCACCACCGCTGCCGGCAAGCCGGCCTCGGCCAGGCCGCGCTGGATGCAGGCGGCAATGGCGCGGTTGGAGTGGATGGCCTCGGAGCCGCCGCGCAGGATGGTGGCGTTGCCCGACTTCAGGCACAGGCTGGCGGCGTCGATGGTCACGTTCGGCCGCGACTCGTAGATGATGCCGATCACCCCCAGCGGTACACGCATCTTGCCGACCTGGATACCCGACGGCCGGTAGCTCATGTCGCGGATCGCACCGACCGGGTCCGGCAGGCTGGCCACCTGACGCAGGCCGACGATCATGCTGTCGATGCGCGCCGGGGTCAGCGCCAGACGCTCGAGCATGGCCGGTTCCAGGCCATTGGCACGGCCAGCGGCCAGGTCCAGCTCATTGGCGGCGGTCAGCTCGGCGCGGGCAGCATCCAGGGCGTTGGCGGCAGCTTGCAGGGCGCGGTTCTTCTGCGCAGTGCTGGCACGGCCGATCACGCGGGAAGCCGCGCGGGCAGCGCGCCCCAGGCGGGTCATGTAGTCAAGAACGGACTCAGTCATGGGCTCAGTGGTCTTGGCGAAGGGGAAAATCGGATGATTATAGCTGTCGTGCGGCCCCACGCCCAGCGGTGACAGGCGGATGGTCGAAAAGAGTGCCGCGCCCACAGGATTGACGGTGCTCTCAGGGTTGTTGCAAGACGTGTGGGAGCTGGCTTGCCAGCGCTGAAGCCGCCCACAGACAGTTGCTCCAACAGTGCACTTCGGCCATTCAGGGTTGGTTAAGACAGAAATTGCTATCATCGCCCACCTGTCCACCCGCGAACCCGCCAACATGCCCGACTCCGCCCCCTGCCCGCTCCAGGCCCTGCCCGACAGTTTCTTCGATCGCGACGCCGAAGAACTGGCCAAGGCCCTGCTGGGCAAGGTCATCCGTCATCGCCACGGCCCGTACTGGCTGGCGGCACGGATCATCGAGACCGAGGCCTACTACCTCACCGACAAGGGCAGCCACGCCTCCCTCGGCTACACGGAAAAGCGCCGGGCGCTGTTCCTCGATGGCGGGCACATCTACATGTACTACGCCCGCGGCGGCGACTCGCTGAACTTCAGCGCCCACGGCCCGGGCAATGCGGTGCTGATCAAGTCGGCCTACCCCTTCGTCGACGCCCTTTCGGACGACAACAGCCTGGCGCAAATGCAACGCAACAACCCCGACGCCAACGGCCAGGCGCGCCCGCCCGAACGCTTGTGCGCCGGCCAGACCCTGCTGTGCAAAGCCCTGGGCCTGAAAGTGCCGCACTGGGACGGCAAACGCTTCGATGCCGAACAGCTGTTTGTCGAAGACTGCGGTATCAACGTGAAACAGATTATCCAGACCACCCGCTTGGGAATTCCCCACGGCCGCGATGAACACCTGCCCTACCGTTTCGTCGATGCCAGCTTCGCCCGCCATTGCACACGGAACCCGCTGCGCCGGGGCCAAGTCGAAGGCCGGGACTACTTTTTACTGACACAAGGAAACTGACACGATGGGCCCATGGCTCGACAGCCTGACCACCTGGCTCAGCGCCAACCCGCAGTGGCTGGGTTTGGCCATTTTTCTGGTGGCCTGCGTGGAATGCCTGGCAATTGCCGGGATTATTGTCCCCGGCACCATCCTGCTGTTCGCCGTCGCCGTACTGGCCGGCAGCGGCGCCCTGAGCCTGGGCGAAACCCTGCTGCTGGGCTTTGCCGGCGGCCTGCTGGGTGATGCGATCTCCTACACCCTGGGCCGACGCTTTCACCAGAACATCCGCCGCTTGCCCCTGCTACGCCATCATCCGGAATGGATCGGCAGCGCCGAGACCTACTTCCAGCGCTACGGCATCGCCAGCCTGCTGGTGGGGCGCTTCATCGGCCCGCTGCGGCCGATGCTGCCCATGGTCGCCGGCATGTTCGACATGCCGCTGCCACGCTTTATTGCGGTAAGCCTGATTGCCGGTGCCGGCTGGGCAGTGGCTTACCTGCTACCAGGCTGGGCCACTGGCGCGGCCATGCGCCTGCCATTACCGGAAGGGTTCTGGCCGCAAGCCGGGGTTGTCGGCGGCGGCCTGGCAGTGTTGATCGGCCTGAGCATCAACAGCAGCCTGCGCAGCATGCGCCGCGGCACCCGGCTGATTGCCGGGATAAGCCTGCTGGCCCTGACCGGGCTGTTTTTCGGCTGGCCGTACCTGACCCAGTTCGACCAGGGCCTGATGACCCTGATCCAGGAAAACCGCAGTCGCGCCATCGACGGCACGGTGGTGCTGATCACCCGCCTCGGCGATTTCCGTACCCAGTTCTTCCTCGGCGGCCTGCTCACTGGCCTGTTGCTGCTGGCCCGCCAGTGGCGCCCGGCGATTTTCGCCGGCAGCACCCTGATCGGCACGGCCCTGGCCAACGGCAGCCTCAAATGGCTGTTTGCCCGGGCGCGCCCGCAAGTACTGACCGATCCGCTGACCACCTACAGCATGCCCAGCGGCCACAGCTCGGCGTCGTTTGCGTTCTTTCTGGTGCTGGCGGTACTGGCCGGACGCGGACAACCGCCGCGCATGCGCCTGACCTGGATCCTGCTGGGCTGCATCCCGGCGCTGTCGATCGCGCTGTCACGGGTGTACCTGGGGGCGCACTGGCCGACCGACATCCTCGCCGGCGCCATGCTCGCCTGCTGCGTGTGCGCCACCAGCCTGACCCTGACCCAGAATCGCCAGCCGCTCACGGCCTTGCCGCTACGGGTGTGGTGGCTGATCCTGCCGGCCTGCGTCGCCCTGCTGGCGTTTTTCGCCTTGCACTCGCTGCCTCACGCCCTGCTGCGCTACCAGTACTGAGACTCAGGCAAACAGCTCGCCCTGCAGCCGATCGAGCAGCGCCTGGATAGCCTCCAGGCGCTTGCGCGGTGAGTCGAGGGCCAGCAAGTCGAGCTTGTCTTCTTCGACGAAAGGCAGTAAGTAGGCCAACTGATTGGCCAGCGCCTGCTGGCCGGTCACCGCTACCGGCATGCCCAAGGCCTCGACCATCGGGTGCTCACCCAGCGCCTGCAGCAGCGCCAGCAAGTCGTGATGGTCATCTTCCAGCGGCTCATCGGCAAGCTCCGGCAACCAGGACACATCGGCGACCAGCAACTGGTCTTTCTGCACCTCGAACGGCCCGACGCGAAAGCGCCGGGTACCCTCGACACGAATCCCGAGCAGGCCGTTGTCCTGCTGCTGAAAGTCGCGAATCAGTGCCTCGCAGCCAATCTGCGAGAAGCCTGTTGGCGCAGCGCCGACCTGCTCGCCTTCAAGGAGGCATACCACGCCAAAACCACCGCCCTGCTTCATGATGCGGCCGATCATGTCCAGGTAGCGCGCCTCGAAGATCTGCAAATCGAGAAAGCAGCCAGGAAACAGCACGGTATTGAGCGGAAACAGGGGTAACGTCATTGCAATTCCTCAAGCAACCAGGCTGACCGCCAGGGGCAGGAACACCGCTGTGGCAACCCCCATCAGGCTCATCGCCAGGGCCGCGAAGGCCCCGCATTCTTCACTTTCCTGCAGCGCCACCGAGGTACCCACCGCATGCGCGGTGACGCCCAGGGCCATGCCACGCGCCTCCGGGCTGTGAACACCGCAACGCGAGAGCAGCGCGGGGCCGAAAATCGCCCCGATCACCCCGGTGATCAACACGAACACCGCCGCCAGCGCCGCCACGCCGCCAATCTGTTCAGCCACCAGCATGGCAATTGGCGAGGTCACCGACTTGGGCGCCATGGTCATCAGGATCATGTGTTCGGCGCCGAACCACCCGCCCAGCAACAGGCAGGCACCCGTGGCGAATACCCCTCCGATTACCAGCGTAGTAAAGGTCGGCCAGAACAGCTGGCGAATGCGCCGCAGATTAAGGTAGAGCGGCACCGCCAACGCCACGGTCGCCGGGCCCAAGAGGATATTCATGATCTCGGTGCTTTTACGGTACTCGCTGTAGGTCAGGCCACAAGTGAGCAGTACACCAATCACCACCAGCATCGACACCAGCACCGGCTGCAGGAAGATCCAGCGAGTTTTCTCGTAGGCCGCCAGCACCAGTTGATAGGCACCCAGGGTAATGCCGATGCCGAACAGCGGATGGTGTATCACGGCATCGACAGCACCACTCCAGTCCAGGCTCATGGCTGTTCCTCCTGGTTGTCTTGACGGGCCATCAGCTTGTGCATCAACACGCCGACAAACACCAGGGTGAGCAGCGCCGACAGCACCAGCGCGCCGACGATGGCCCAGAAGTCCGCGGCAATGTCCGCGGCATAGACCATCACCCCCACCGCCGGCGGCACCAGCAACAGTGGCAGGTAACGCAGCAGGCTGTTGGCCGCCTCGCTCAGGGGCGCACCGACTTCACCTCGCAGCATCAGGTACACCAGCAGCAACAGCAGGCCGATGATCGGCCCCGGAAGGATCGGCACGAACAGGTGGTTGATCGCCGTCCCGAGCAACTGGAACAACACCAGCCAGGTCAAACCACGCAACAGCATAAGCATCTCCTTGAAGCCTGGCGGCCATTATAAGCACGCTAACGACCGGGCTATAAGCCGATCTTGGCCGACTTGACCATACCCGGCAGGCGTGCTGATCTTAGACTTTCGAATCTGCCGAAGTGATAAGAAAACCAAAGACAATCTGGAGAGTCACAATGCCCTATGTACCTGTTGCAGAGCTTTCGCAGTACGTTGGAAAGGAACTGGGATGTTCCGAATGGCTGACCATCGATCAACAGCGCATCAACCTCTTCGCCGAGGCAACCGGCGACTTTCAGTTCATCCATGTCGACCCGATCAAGGCGGCAAAAACGCCATTTGGCAGCACCATCGCTCACGGCTTTCTCACCCTGTCGCTGATCCCCAAGTTGATGGAGAACATCCTGGTCTTGCCTGAAGGCCTGAAGATGGTCGTCAACTATGGCCTGGACAGCGTGCGCTTCATCCAGCCGGTGAAGGTCGACAGCAAGGTGCGGCTCAAGGTCGACCTGGCCGACGCCACCGAGAAAAAACCCGGGCAATGGCTGCTCAAGGTCACCGCCACCCTGGAAATCGAAGGCCAGGAAAAACCCGCCTACATTGCCGAACCGCTGTCGCTCTGCTTCGTCTGAGCCTGGCACTGGGTGAAACCGTCCTCGCGACTGTTTCACCCGCCGCATTCTGCGGCATACTCGGGGCCTCACTCGTCCGGACCCCGCCATGCGCCCACTCGTTCCTCTTGCCCTGACCCTGCTACTGGCCGCTTGCGGTGACGGCGAACCGTTGTCGCCCCCTGATGCGCGCCTGCCCGATGGCGGCCGCTATCGTGGCGAAGTGGTCGACGGTCTGCTGCAAGGCGCCGGGCGCATCGACTACCCCAATGGCAGCTGGTACCAAGGCAACTTCCTCAACGGCCAGTGGCATGGCCAGGGTGAATGGCACGGTAGCAATGGCGAGGTTTACCGTGGCCAGTTCCAGCAGGGCCTGTTCCACGGCCTGGGCACCCTGAAGACGCCAGGCAGCAGCTACACCGGCGGCTTCAAGCTCGGCCGTCGCGACGGCGAAGGCACGCTGAAAGAGCCCGGCCTGCTTTACCGTGGCCAGTTCAAGGACGACCAGTACAACGGTGCCGGCCATCTCGAACTGGCTGACGGCAGCCAGTACCAGGGCCTGTTCGCCCGCGGCAAACCTAATGGCGAAGGCATCCGCAGCGATGCCAGCGGTAACCAGTTCAGCGGCCATTTCGTCAATGGCCAGCTCGAAGGCAGCGGCACCTTCAACAGCGCTGACGGCGATCAGTACATCGGCGCTTTTCATGACAATCGCCTGGAAGGCCGTGGCCGCTACGAAAACGCCGACGGTGACGTATGGATCGGCCAGTTCAAAGATGGCTCGCTCAGCGGTAAAGGCGAGCTGATCGGCAGCGACGACAGCCACTACAAGGGCAACTTTCGCGACTGGCGCTTTTCCGGTAACGGGCGCCTGCGACTGGCGGACGGCAGCGTGTATGTCGGCGGCTTCGAGAACGATACCTACCAGGGCAATGGCCGCCTGACCCTGGTCGATGGGCGCAGTGAAAGCGGCCTGTGGCTCAACGGCCAACGCGTGCGCGACGAGCACGGCAAGCTGCTGCCCGACCCACTGGAGCTGGCGCTGCTGAACCAGGGCAGCCTGCTCGACCAGGCCCTGGCGAAAGTACCGGCCTCGACCCCAGAAATCGAACTGTACAGCCTGGCCCTCGGCGGCGATGGCAAGCAAAGCGTGTTCCTGCGCGAGGCCGACTACGTCAGCAACATGCTCAAGAGCCGCTTTGGCGCGATCGGCCAGGTCAGCCTGGTCAACCACCGCGACCACCTCGCTGACCGGCCCATGGCCACCCGCGAGAATCTCGCCCGCGCCGTGCGCACCCTGGCAGAACGCAGCGGGCCGGAAGACCTTGTGTTCGTCTACCTGACCAGCCACGGCAGCCACGAACACGAGCTGGTACTCGACCAGCCGCGCCTGCAACTGGCCGACCTGCCCGCCGACGCCCTGGCCGCAACCCTGGCGCCGCTGAAAGACCGCGACAAGATCATTGTCATCTCGGCCTGTTACTCGGGTGGGTATATTGCCCCGCTGAAGGACGAAAAAACCCTGATCATGACCGCCTCGCGCGCCGACCGCGTGTCGTTCGGCTGCTCGGAAGAGGCCGATTTCACGTATTTCGGTGACGCCCTGTTCGCCCAGGCCCTGAATCAGACCGATGATCTGCAGCAGGCCTTTGACCGGGCCAGGACCGCCGTTTCGGAACGCGAGTCGATCGAAGGCTTTGATGCCTCCGAGCCGCAGATCTGGGCCCCCAAGGCAGTCCTTGAACACTGGCAGCGACTGCGCCAGCAGCAAGCTCGCAAGGCGTTGCAAAGTGACGCGGGCATATCAGGCGAGCATGCAAAAAATGCGAGCAACCACTAAGCTGACTGTATCAAGGGAGAGACATCATGTACTTGACGCCTCAGCACATCCTGCTTGCCGGAGCCACCGGTCTTACCGGTGAACATTTACTTGATCGGCTGCTCAACGAGCCTACCGTCAGCCGCGTACTAGCCCCAACCCGTCGCCCTCTGGCCGAACACCCGCACTTGGAAAACCCGGTGGGTGATCCGGCGGTGTTCCTCCCTCAACTGGCGGGTCGCGTCGACATCGCCTTCTGCTGCCTGGGTACCACCATCAAGCAGGCCGGATCGGAACAGGCCTTTCGTGCGGTCGACCTGGACATGGTCGTCGCCTTCGGCAAACGCGCCCGGGAGATGGGCGCCCGGCATTTGCTGGTGGTCAGCGCCCTCGGCGCCGACCGCAGATCGCCGATCTTCTACAACCGGGTCAAAGGCGAAATGGAGGCCGCATTGAAGGCGCAGGACTGGCCGCAGTTGACCATTGCCCGACCGTCGCTGCTGCTGGGTGATCGCATCGAGCCGCGCCTGTCAGAAAGGTTGGCCGGGCCGCTGTCGAAGCTGATTCCAGGCAAGTACCGGGGCATCGAGGCCTGCCAACTGGCCAGGGCGCTGTGGCGTTTGGCGCTGGAAGAGCAGGACGGGATTCGGATTGTCGAGTCGGATGAATTGCGCCGGTTGGGCAAGTAGCAATCGCGGGGCAAGCCCGCTCCCACAGTTGATCGCTGTAGGAGCGGGCTTGACCCGCGATGAGACCAGAGGCTACAACCCGCCCGTCGCCTGAAAGCCAATTCCCAACGCGGTCAACACCGACAGCGGCAGCAGCAAGGTATCGAGCAAGGCGCTGCCCGGCAGATCCAGCCCAGGGTACTTCGGCGCTTCGGCGCCAAAGCGGTCCATGGCGCAACAGCCACCCTTCAGGGCGTACAAGTCCAGGCGCGTTCCGGCATAAACCACCGGCGCTCCCGGCTTGGCCGCATCCAGGGTACGCACACTGGCGCAACCATTAGCCATCAAGCACAGCAGCACCACGCCAAGCTGACGCTTCATTCATCCGCGCCAAAATGATGCTCACCCCAACGCGGCAGCATGTCCTGGGGAATGTTCAGCACGTTGAGGATCCGTGCGACGACAAAGTCGATCAGGTCATCGATGGTCTGTGGCTGATGATAAAAGCCCGGTGCCGCCGGCAGGATCACTGCGCCCATGTTCGACAGCTTGAGCATGTTCTCCAGGTGGATGGTCGAGAATGGAGCCTCGCGCGGCACCAGGACCAACTGACGACGCTCCTTCAAGGTGACATCCGCAGCCCGCTCGATCAGGTTGTTGCAGGCGCCGGTGGCGATCGCCGACAGGGTGCCGGTAGAACACGGCACCACCACCATCGCCGCTGGCGCGCCGGAGCCCGAGGCTACCGGGGACATCCAGTCTTCCTTGCCATACACGCGGATCTGCCCGGCGGCAGCGCCGGTGTACTCGGTGAGGAAGGCTTGCATGGCTTGCGGCTTGGCCGGCAACAACACATCAGTCTCGGTGGCCATGACCAGTTGCGCGGCCTTGGAGATCAGAAAATGCACCTCGCGGTCTTCGCGCACCAGGCAATCGAGCAGGCGCAGCCCATACTGCGCCCCCGAAGCCCCGGTCATGGCCAGCGTGATGCGTTCCGGCCCGCTCATTTCAGCGCCTCGGCCAGCTTGCCGTGCAGGCCGCCAAAGCCGCCGTTGCTCATGATCACCACCTGGGTGCCGGGCTTGGCCTGGCTCTTGACCCGTTCGATGATCGCCTCAAGGCTGTCGGCGACCACGGCCGGCACCTTGCATTCGGCAGCGGTGGCGGCCAGGTCCCACCCCAGGTTCGGCGGTGCATACCAGATCACCTGGTCGGCATCGTTGACGCTTTCCGGCAAGCCATCGCGGTGGGCACCGAGCTTCATCGAGTTGGAGCGCGGTTCGATCACGGCGATCAGCGGCGCATCGCCGATGCGCTTGCGCAGGCCGTCGAGGGTGGTGGCGATAGCCGTTGGGTGGTGGGCGAAATCGTCATAGATGGTCACGCCCTGCACTTCAGCGACCTTTTCCATCCGGCGTTTAACGCTTTTGAACGCACTCAGCGCAGCAATACCCATGGCCGGCACCACGCCGACATGGCGAGCAGCGGCCAGGGTGGCCAGCGCGTTGGCGACGTTGTGCTGACCGGTCAGCTCCCACTCGACCACGCCTTGAGTTTCGCCCTCGAAGCTGACTTCGAAACGCGAACCATCGGCGCTGAGCAGTTTGACCTGCCACTGCCCGCCTTCACCGGTGGTTTGTACCGGGGTCCAGCAGCCCATCTTGATCACCCGCTCCAGCGCCGGCTCGGTGGTGGGATGAATCACCAGGCCTTCGCTCGGTATGGTGCGCACCAAATGGTGGAACTGCCGCTCGATGGCTGCCAGGTCGGGGAAGATGTCCGCGTGATCGAACTCAAGGTTATTGAGGATTGCAGTGCGCGGACGGTAATGAACGAACTTGGAGCGCTTGTCGAAGAAGGCGCTGTCGTACTCGTCGGCCTCGACCACGAAGAACGGCGTACCGCCCAGACGTGCCGACACCGAGAAGTTCTGCGGCACGCCGCCGATCAAGAAACCCGGGCTCATGCCGGCATGCTCCAGCACCCAGGCGAGCATGCTGCTGGTGGTGGTCTTGCCATGGGTACCGGCAACCGCCAGCACCCAGCGGCCTTGCAGCACATGGTCAGCCAGCCACTGTGGCCCCGACACATAGGGCAGGCCTTTGTTCAGTACGTATTCCACTGCCGGGTTGCCCCTCGACAGGGCATTGCCGATCACCACCAGGTCCGGCGCCGGGTCCAGCTGGGCGGCGTCATAGCCCTGGGTCAGTTCGATGCCCTGGGCTTGGAGCTGAGTGCTCATCGGTGGGTAGACGTTGGCATCGGAGCCGGTGACCCGATGGCCCAGCTCCTTGGCCAGCACGGCCAGCGAACCCATGAAAGTGCCGCAAATACCGAGAATATGAATGTGCATGATCGACCTCGCAAAACGTCGAGGCAGGGTAGCCTAGGGCGCGACAAATCGCATCCTGTGTTTCGCTCAAGCGTCTCGGGCGATGCCGTGTTTGCGAAGTTTTCGATACAAGGTATTGCGGCTGACCCCCAACTGCGCCGCGACATGGGTCATGTGCCAGCGGTGTTTTTCGAGCGTGACCAGCAAGGCGCTGCGTTCGGCGTCCTCCAAAGGAGACTCGCCTTCCCCCTGCCGGAGCGGGCTTGCACCGCAAAGGGGTGGCTCAGACAGACCGCTATTGCGGGGCACGTCGGGTAACCGCACCGCCGCTCCTACAATAGTGGCTGGCAGCTCGGATTGGCGGATACAGCCGTCATCACACAGCGCCACCAGGGTACGCAAGACGTTGCGCAACTGGCGCACGTTGCCCGGCCAGGCGAAGTCGAGCAACGCCCTGCGCGCCGCAGGTTCCAGGCTCACCGATTGCTCGCCGGCCTCTTCAGCCAGGATGAAGTCCAGCAGTTGCGACTTGTCACTGCGCTCGCGCAAGGCCGGCAGCTCGATCTCAAGCCCGTTAAGCCGGTAATAAAGGTCCTCGCGAAAGCTGCCATCCTCGACCCGCTCCAGCAGGTTGCGGTGGGTGGCGCTGATGATGCGCACGTTGACCGCCTGCGGCTCGCCGCCGATCGGCACCACCATGCGGTCTTCCAGGACACGCAGCAAGCGGGTTTGCAGGGCCAGGGGCATGTCGCCGATCTCGTCCAGCAACAACGTGCCACCATCGGCTTGCTGCAACTTGCCGCGCATGCCTTCCTTGCGCGCCCCGGTAAAACTGCCACCACGATAGCCGAACAGCTCGCTCTCGATCAGGCTCTCAGGGATCGATGCGCAGTTAAGGGCGACAAACGCCTTGCCGCTGCGCTGGCTGGCCAAGTGCACGGCCTTGGCGAAAGCCTCCTTGCCGCAGCCGGTCTCGCCGTTGAGCAGCAGCGGCACATCGCGCTCGAACACCCGTACCGCACGGCGAAAATCGTTCTGCAGGGCCGGATCGACCAGGCAGATACCCGCCGCTTTCTCGGTTTTGACTGACGTCGCAAGCGGCGCCAGCGCAGGCAGCATCGACCGCACCTGGCCACGCAAACTGGCGAACAGCAAGCGCCCATCGCGGGTGCGCAGCGGCCAGCTGGTGCTCGCCTGGGCGGTGGCACGGCTGAGCAGCTCGCTCTGGGAGCAATCGAAGAACATATCCACAGGCTTGCCGAGCAAGCCGCCACGGACGGTGCCCAGCAGGTTCAAGGCGCTCTGGTTGACCGCGCAAATCCGTCCGTCGCCATCAAAGGCCAGCAACCCTTCACTGAACAGCCCGACGGACTCGGCCTGCAGGTGAAAGCGCAGCAGGTACTGGTTTTCGAAATAACGCAGGAAGTAGCAGCTCTCGATCATCTTCGCCGAGAGGTTGACCAGCGCCATGGTGTGAAACTGGCTCTGGCGCGAAACTTCAGCCCGCGCCGAGGACACATCGAGCACTGCCAGCAGTTCGCCGTGCGGGTCGAACACCGGGCTGGCCGAGCACGTCAGCCCGGTGTGACGGCCACGAAAGTGCTCATCCTGATGAATGGTCACCGCCTGGCGCTCGACCAGGCAGGTGCCGATGCCGTTGGTGCCTTCGCGGGCTTCGCTCCAGTCGGCACCGAGCCACAGCCCGGCACGCTCGAAGATGCGCCGCTCGGTGGGCGCGGTGACGCAATTGAGGATTACCCCGCGGGCGTCGGTGAGCAGTACCGCATGGCCGGCGCCGGAAAGCTGCTGGTGCAGGCTGTTCATTTCGTTGCCAGCGATCTGCAGCACCTGCTGCAAGCGTTCGCGGCTTTCCAGCACGCGGCCATGTTCAAGCACGGTCGGGGCCATGCTCTGGGCCGGGTCCAGGTGATAGTCCTCAAGGCAACGCAACCACGAGCGGGCGATCGACGGATCGCTGCCAGGGCCCTGTGCCAGGGCCTTGCCCTGGGTCACGGTGAGTACTTGCCGGGCATGCCGGCTGAGGTGATTGCTCTGCACTTTTTATTGTTCTCCGCAGACGAGACAGGCCCAGCATCCTCCACCCATCGGCGCAATGCAATGCTGGCTTGACTGTTGGGTCACGCCTTGTGTCAACAACGGTACAAAGTGTCACCCTGGCTGTGCCAGGCACGCTACAGCGCCCCGCCACCGCCGGCGCAGAAACCGCCTAAACCCTTGATTTACCTAAGGCCGCCTACACTGGCCCAACCCTTGCTCTATGCTTTACATCCTCCCAACAAGCACAATAGCCAGGAGACACATCATGCGTTATGCACATCCCGGTACCGAAGGCGCCAAGGTTTCCTTCAAGAGCCGTTACGGGAACTACATCGGTGGCGAGTTCGTTGCCCCCGTCAAAGGCCAGTACTTCGAAAACACCTCACCGGTGAACGGCCAACTGATTGCCGAATTCCCGCGTTCCACTGCCGAAGACATCGAAAAGGCCCTGGACGCCGCACACGCCGCGGCGGATGCCTGGGGCGCCACTTCGGTGCAGGCACGCTCGCTGATCCTGCTGAAAATCGCCGACCGTATCGAACAGAACCTCGAACTGCTGGCCATCACCGAAACTTGGGACAACGGCAAGGCCATCCGCGAAACCCTCAACGCCGACATCCCGCTGGCGGCCGACCATTTCCGCTACTTCGCCGGCTGCCTGCGCGCCCAGGAAGGCAGTGCCGCCGAGATCGACGGCAACACCGTGGCCTACCACCTCCATGAACCGCTGGGCGTGGTCGGGCAGATCATCCCGTGGAACTTCCCGATCCTGATGGCCGCATGGAAACTCGCCCCGGCCCTGGCCGCCGGCAACTGCGTGGTACTCAAGCCCGCCGAGCAAACTCCGCTGGGCATCAGCGTGCTGCTGGAAGTGATCGGCGACCTGCTGCCGCCAGGCGTGCTCAACGTGGTGCAAGGCTATGGCCGCGAGGCCGGTGAAGCCCTGGCCACCAGCAAGCGCATCGCCAAGATTGCCTTCACCGGCTCCACCCCGGTCGGCTCGCACATCATGAAATGCGCCGCCGAGAACATCATCCCGTCCACCGTCGAGCTGGGCGGCAAGTCGCCGAACATCTTCTTCGAAGACATCATGCAGGCCGAGCAGAGCTTCATTGAAAAAGCCGCCGAAGGCCTGGTGCTGGCGTTCTTCAACCAGGGCGAAGTGTGCACCTGCCCATCCCGCGCCCTGGTGCAGGAGTCGATCTACCCGGCGTTCATGCAAGAGGTGATGAAGAAGATCAAGCAGATCAAGCGCGGCGACCCACTGGACACCGACACCATGGTCGGCGCCCAGGCCTCCGAGCAACAGTTCGACAAGATCCTCTCGTACCTGGAAATCGCCGAGAAGGAAGGCGCCGAGCTGCTGACCGGCGGCAAGGTGGAAAAACTCGAAGGCAGCCTGTCGACCGGTTATTACATCCAGCCGACCCTGCTCAAGGGCACCAACAAGATGCGCGTGTTCCAGGAAGAAATCTTCGGCCCGGTGGTGAGCATCACCACCTTCAAGGACGAAGCCGAAGCCCTGGCGATTGCCAACGACACCGAGTTCGGCCTCGGCGCCGGTGTCTGGACTCGCGACATCAACCGCGCCTACCGCATGGGCCGCGGCATCAAGGCCGGTCGCGTATGGACCAACTGCTACCACCTGTACCCGGCCCACGCCGCGTTCGGTGGCTACAAGAAGTCCGGCGTCGGCCGTGAAACCCACAAAATGATGCTCGATCACTACCAGCAGACCAAAAACCTGCTGGTCAGCTACGACATCAATCCGCTGGGCTTCTTCTAAACGAGAAACAGGGCGGCTCCAATCCCGGGGCCGCTCTGGCTCGCTTCCTGCAAGACCATCACCAGACAAACCGGCACCCGCCGGTATTGATAAAAAGAACAGGTGAACCCTATGCCAAGCGATCATACCGGCAGCGTGCCGGCAGGCTCTTCTGTCGACTTCGAAAAGGTCGGCTCCGACTACTTCCAACAACGTGAACTGAAAAAGGGCGCCGCCGGCTGGGTATTGCTGGTGGGCCTGGGCGTCGCCTACGTGATTTCCGGCGACTACGCCGGCTGGAACTTCGGCCTCGCCCAGGGTGGCTGGGGCGGCATGTTCCTCGCCACCTTGCTGATGGCGACCATGTACCTGTGCATGTGTTTCTCGCTGGCGGAACTGTCGTCGATGATCCCCACCGCCGGTGGCGGCTACGGCTTTGCCCGCAGCGCATTCGGGCCCTGGGGCGGGTTTCTTACCGGTACGGCGATCCTCATCGAGTACGCCATCGCCCCGGCGGCCATTGCGGTGTTTATCGGCGCCTATTGCCAGTCATTGTTCGGCATCGGCGGCTGGATGATCTACCTGGCGTTCTACATCATCTTTATTGGCATCCACATCTTCGGTGTCGGTGAAGCGCTCAAGCTGATGTTCATCATCACCGCCGTGGCCGCCATTGCCCTGGGCGTGTTCCTGGTGGCGATGGTGCCGCACTTCGACGTCAACAACCTGTTCGATATCGCCCAGACCGACGCCGTTGGCGCCAGCAGCTTCCTGCCGTTCGGCTATGTCGGGGTGTGGGCCGCGATCCCTTACGCGATCTGGTTCTTCCTCGCCGTCGAAGGCGTACCGCTGGCCGCCGAAGAAACCAAGAACCCCAAGCGCGACCTGCCCCGCGGCCTGATCGGCGCCATGCTGGTGCTGCTGGCCTTCGCCCTGCTGATCCTGGTGGTCGGCCCTGGTGGCGCCGGTGCCGAAGCGTTGAAAGCCTCCGGTAACCCATTGGTGGAAGCGCTGTCGAAAGCCTACGGCGGTTCGACCTGGATGGGCGGTTTCGTCAACCTGGTGGGCCTGGCCGGCCTGATCGCCAGCTTCTTCTCGATCATCTACGCCTATTCGCGGCAGATCTTTGCCTTGTCCCGTGCCGGCTACCTGCCACGCAAGCTGTCGGAAACCAACAAGAGCAAGGCCCCGGTACTGGCCTTGGTGATCCCCGGGATCATCGGTTTCGGCCTGTCGCTGACCGGCCAGGGCGACCTGTTGATCCTGGTCGCGGTGTTCGGCGCTACGCTGTCTTATGTACTGATGATGGCCGCGCACATCACCTTGCGCATCCGCCGGCCGAAAATGGAGCGCCCGTATCGCACCCCCGGCGGCATCTTCACCTCGGGCGTGGCCCTGGTGCTGGCCTGCATCGCGGTGGTGGCGGGCTTTCTGGTCGACCCGCGGGTAGTGATTGGCGCCGCAGTGATTTATGCGGTATTGATTGCCTATTTTGCGTTCTACAGTCGGCACCACCTGGTCGCTGGGACCCCGGAAGAAGAATTCGCCGCGATCCAGAAGGCCGAAGAGGCCCTGCACTGATCAACGCCACCTACGCCGCAGGCCAGCCCTGCGGCGTTCTGGAGAGTCTGTATGGCAAGTTTTGTACACACGGCGGGCAACCAGACCTACCGTTTCGACAGCCTCAAGGAAGTCATGGCCAAGGCCAGCCCGGCGCGCTCGGGTGACTTTCTCGCCGGCGTCGCCGCCAGCAACGACGGCGAACGGGTGGCGGCGCAGATGGCCCTGGCCGATATCCCGCTCAAGCACTTCTTGAGCGAAGCGCTGATCCCTTACGAAGACGATGAAGTCACCCGGCTGATCATCGACACCCATGATGCCAGCGCCTTTGCCGCCGTCAGCCACCTGACCGTGGGCGGGCTGCGCGACTGGCTGCTCAGCGAAGCAGCCGATGAACACAGCCTGCGTGCATTGGCCCCGGGCCTGACCCCGGAAATGGCCGCGGCAGTCTCGAAGATCATGCGCGTCCAAGACCTGGTGCTGGTGGCGCAGAAGATCCGCGTGGTCACCCGTTTTCGCGGCACCATGGGCCTGCGCGGGCGCCTGTCGACCCGCCTGCAGCCCAACCACCCCACCGATGAGCCGGCGGGCATTGCCGCAAGCATTCTCGACGGCCTGCTGTACGGCAACGGCGATGCCATGATCGGCATCAACCCGGCCACCGACAGCATCGCCTCGATCTGCGCGCTGCTGGAGATGCTCGACGCCATCATCCAGCGCTACGACATCCCGACCCAGGCCTGCGTGCTGACCCACGTGACCACCTCGATCGAG
The DNA here is from genome assembly GCF_018390435.1 of Pseudomonas sp. RC2C2. Classification (NCBI taxonomy): domain Bacteria; kingdom Pseudomonadati; phylum Pseudomonadota; class Gammaproteobacteria; order Pseudomonadales; family Pseudomonadaceae; genus Pseudomonas; species Pseudomonas sp. RC2C2. Next base: position 1,570,104 of record NZ_JAHBAX010000001.1, read on the forward strand.
GCGATCAACCGTGGCGTGCCGCTGGACCTGGTATTCCAGTCGATTGCCGGCACCGAGGCGGCCAACGCCAGTTTCGGCATCAACCTCAATGTGCTCAAGGAAGGCTACGACGCAGGTCTCAGCCTCAACCGCGGCACCCTCGGGCAGAACCTGATGTACTTCGAGACCGGCCAGGGCAGCGCCCTGTCGGCCAATGCCCACCACGGCGTCGACCAACAAACCTGCGAAACCCGCGCGTATGCCGTGGCCCGCCACTTCAAGCCGTTTCTGGTCAACACCGTGGTCGGCTTCATCGGCCCGGAATACCTCTACAACGGCAAGCAGATCATCCGCGCCGGGCTTGAGGATCACTTCTGCGGCAAGCTGCTCGGCGTGCCCATGGGTTGCGACATCTGCTACACCAACCACGCCGAAGCCGACCAGGATGACATGGACATGCTCCTGACCCTGCTGGGTGTCGCCGGGATCAACTTCATCATGGGCATCCCCGGCTCCGACGACATCATGCTCAACTACCAGACCACCTCGTTTCACGATGCGCTCTACGCCCGCCAGACCCTGGGCCTCAAGCCCGCGCCGGAATTCGAGGCCTGGCTGGCGCGCATGGGCATCTTCACCCAGGCCGACGGCCGGGTGCGTTTTGGTGACAACCTGCCTCCGGCCTTCCGCCAGGCCCTGGCGCAACTGGGATAAGCGAGTCGACTATGGCCAACACTCCCCAACACGACAACAGCAGCAATCCCTGGCTGGAATTGCGCCGCCTGACCCCGGCGCGCATTGCCCTGGGCCGCACCGGTACCAGCCTGCCCACTGGCGCCCAGCTCGACTTCCAGTTCGCCCACGCCCAGGCCCGCGATGCCGTGCACCTGGCCTTCGACCACGCCGGCCTGCGCGAGCAATTGAGCGCACGCGGGCGTGACAGCCTGTTGCTGCACAGTGCCGCCGCCGATCGCCACAGCTACCTGCAACGCCCCGATCTGGGGCGCCGGCTGCACGACGATTCAGCACAACGGCTGCGCGAGCATGCCCAGGCCAACCCCGGCGGCGTTGACCTGGCCATCGTCGTCGCCGACGGCCTCTCGGCCCTGGCCGTGCACCGCCATACCCTGCCGTTTCTCGCCCGCCTGGAAGAACAGAGCGCCGCCGACGGCTGGTCGACCTCACCGGTGGTATTGGTGGAGCAAGGCCGGGTGGCGGTTGCCGATGAAGTGGGCGAACTGCTCCGGGCCAAGATGACTGTGATCCTGATCGGCGAACGCCCAGGCCTGAGCTCGCCGGACAGCCTCGGGCTGTATTTCACCTACAACCCCAAGGTCGGCCTCACCGATGCCTACCGCAACTGCATTTCCAACGTGCGCCTGGAAGGTCTGAGCTACGGCATGGCCGCCCATCGCCTGTTGTACCTGATGCGCGAAGCCTGTCGGCGGCAGTTGTCGGGGGTCAACCTGAAGGATGAAGCCCAGGTGCAAACCCTTGAGTCAGACAGCGATGCGCCGAAAAGCGCAAACTTCCTGCTGAGTAAACCTTGAGATCCTAGATTGCGTTTTCTAATTGCTTTCAGGCAGCATCTACCAAGGCTGTCGGCGACTCACCGTAAACTCCCATGGACTCTGAGGCCTGCTTATGCGAATCATCCAAGCAACCCTGGAACACCTGGACATGCTGGTCCCGCTGTTCGTCAGGTACCGCGAGTTCTACGGCCAGCTGCCTTACCCGGACTCCTCGCGCTCATTCCTGGAAAAACGCCTGGAACGTGGCGAGTCGATCATCTACCTGGCTCTGCCGGACGATGACGACAGCAAACTGATGGGCTTCTGCCAGCTCTACCCGAGCTTTTCGTCGCTGTCGCTCAAGCGCGTGTGGATCCTCAACGACATCTATGTCGCCGAAGACTCCCGGCGCATGCTGGTGGCCGACCACCTGATGCGCGCAGCCAAGAAGCTGGCCAAGGAAACCAACGCGGTGCGCCTGCGGGTGTCTACCAGCAGCAACAACGAAGTGGCGATGAAAACCTACGAATCCATCGGTTTTCACGAAGACACCGAGTTCAAGAGCTACATCCTGCCTATCAACTCGGACTGATCCGGGCGCAACGGCAGGCGCCGCGCCTGCCGTTCACATCCATTCGACATCCGCCGCTACAAACTGCGCAGGCACAATCTGTTCGTAGCCGTATAATGCGCCTCTTCATTGTGTGTGAAACTTTACCCATCTCCCGGGTAGCGACCGTCCGCATTCGCACTGCCAGCCATCGCAAGCCCGTCCCTCGGGTCAAGAACACAGGTGCTGTACATGGATTTCAACCCGCTGGACCTTATTCTGCATCTCGACGCCTACCTGGACCTGTTGGTCAACAACTACGGCCCGTGGATCTACGCGATCCTGTTCCTGGTGATCTTTTGCGAGACCGGTCTGGTGGTCATGCCGTTCCTGCCGGGTGATTCCCTGCTGTTCATCGCCGGCGCCGTCGCTGCTGGCGGCGGCATGGACCCGGTTCTGCTCGGCGGCCTGCTGATGGCCGCAGCCATCCTCGGCGACAGCACCAACTACGTGATTGGCCGAACGGCGGGCGAACGCTTGTTCCGCAACCCCAACTCGAAGATCTTCCGCCGCGACTACCTGCAGCAGACCCACGACTTCTACGAACGCCATGGCGGCAAGACCGTGACCCTGGCGCGCTTCCTGCCGATCCTGCGGACCTTCGCGCCGTTCGTCGCCGGCATCGCGAAAATGCACTACCCGCGTTTTCTCGGCTTCAGCGTCGCCGGCACCGTGCTCTGGGTGGGCGGCCTGGTGACCCTCGGCTATTTCTTCGGCAACGTGCCGTTCATCAAGCAGAACCTGTCGCTGATGATCGTCGCCATCATCCTGCTGTCGCTGGTGCCGATGATCATCGGCGTAGTGCGCAGCCGCATGAGCCGCAACGAAGCCAAGGTTCACTAAGCCCGGCCTATGTGGTCGCTCCGCGCCTGGCGCCGTCGCCGCACCCTGGCCCGACACCCGCTCGACCCGCAGCGCTGGCAGCGGGTGCGCGAGCGCCTGCCGATGCTCGATGGCCTCAGCGACGAAGAAGACCAATGGCTGCGTGAAGCCTGCGTACTGTTCCTGCACGACAAACACCTCAGTGCCCTGCCCGGGGTCGAGCTGGACGGCGAGCAGCGGCTGTTTCTCGCCGCCCAGGCGCAACTGCCGCTGCTGCACCTGGGCGAGCTGAACTGGTACCAGGGTTTCCACGAGATCATCCTCTACCCCGACGACTTCCTCAGCCCCCAGCGCCATCGCGACGCCAGTGGTATCGAACACGAGTGGGACGGTGAGCACAGTGGCGAAGCCTGGCAGCAGGGCCCGGTGATCCTGGCCTGGCCGGGGGTACAGGCCAGCGGTGGCTGGGAAGGCTACAACCTGGTGATCCACGAACTGGCGCACAAGCTCGACATGCTCAATGGCGATGCCAACGGCCTGCCGCCACTGCACAGCGATTTACGCGTCAGCGACTGGGCCCAGGCCATGCAGGAGGCCTTTGACGACCTCAACCGCCAGCTCGACCGCAACCCCGACGCCGAGACCGCCATCGACCCCTATGCCGCGGAAAACCCGGCGGAGTTCTTTGCCGTGACCAGCGAATACTTCTTCAGCGCCCCCGACCTGCTCAACGACGCCTACCCCGCGGTGTACCAGCAACTGCGCGGCTTTTACCGCCAGGACCCGCTCGCCCGCCTGCAGCAGTTGCAGCACCATCACCCGCATTACCGGCAGCCCCAGGACTGAGCCAGCCGGACATCCGGGCGGGCGTGGCAAGCGCAGCGGAATGTGCCTATAATCGCGACCAATTTTTGGCCAAACATGGGGGCACTGCCCAATGAGCTACAGCAAGATTCCGGCTGGCAAAGACCTGCCGAACGACATCTACGTCGCCATCGAGATTCCAGCCAACCACGCGCCGATCAAATACGAGATCGACAAGGACAGCGACTGCCTGTTCGTTGACCGTTTCATGGCCACCCCGATGTTCTACCCGGCCAACTACGGCTACATCCCCAACACCCTGGCCGACGACGGTGATCCCCTCGACGTGCTGGTCGTGACGCCGTACCCGGTTGCCCCAGGCTCGGTCATCCGCGCCCGTCCGGTCGGCATCCTGAACATGACCGACGATGGCGGCGGCGACGCCAAAGTCATCGCCGTACCGCACGACAAACTGTCGCAACTGTACGTCGACGTCAAAGAATATACCGACCTGCCTGCCCTGCTGATCCAGCAGATCGAGCACTTCTTCGCGAACTACAAAGATCTCGAGAAAGGCAAGTGGGTCAAGATCGAAGGCTGGGATGGCGCTGACGCCGCTCGCGCCGCGATCACCAAGTCGGTTGCAGCTTACAAAGGCTAAGCAACCCTCAACAAAAAGCCCCGCACCTGCGGGGCTTTTTGTTTCAGGGCAAGAACGCCCCATTCAAGGTGGGAGCCTCCACCTCAATCCTTCTCACAGGATTAGGGTGGCAGCCGTACGCGGGGTGAGAGACCGGTAGACATAGGAAACCCGGCCAGACCGAGGTCTGCCCGCGCACAGCTGCCATAACTAGCTGCTTCTACTATCTACTCGAGCTCTCACACCCGGTCGCCAACGTAGCGACCCGAGGAAACTAGCCCTGTAGCACCTTTATCACAACAGTGAAAAGGCAGCAGCGTGCGTAGGATAGGTCCGAACACCTTCCAAGTGGATTTTTTTGCCAGGAAACCTCTTACGCCAGCCTAGGCAAACGCCTGTAAGCCAGCCATTTTCCCGCCTTCAAAATGAACCTCGCGTTTATAGCCCAGGCGCTGCAAGCCCACTAAACTCGGGCCTCATGAATACATCTGGCGATCGTCTCAAAGTGCTCCTGAGCGAGTGCAACCTGTCCCCCTCCGACTTTGCCGCGCAGCGCAAGGTCACGCCACAGCACGTCAACAACTGGTTCAAGCGCGGCGTGCCCTTGGCCCGCCTGGATGAAATCGCCGAACTGTTGTGCGTGCGTAGCCGTTGGCTGCGCAACGGCGAAGGCCCCAAACACCCCAACCCCTTGCCGCGCCTCAACAGCCAGGCGGCCCGCCCGGGCGTCGAAAGCCCCGATGCCAGCCTGTTGGCGGCGCACAACCACAATGACATCCAACTGCCGTTCTACAGCGTCCAGGCCCGCCAGTTAAAAGCTGTTGATGACCGCTACCTGCGCCTGCCCATCCGCGCCCTCGACGCCCTGGGGGTCGACCCTGGCGATGCCCTGTGCCTGAGCATGCCCGGGCACAACATGAGCCCGCTGCTACCGCGCGGCACCACCCTGGCCGTCGACCGCAGCCTCACCCGCGTGGTCGACGGCGAGATCTACGCCCTGCTGCACAATGGCCGCCTGCGCATCAACAGCCTCAGCCGCCGCGCCAACGGCGCCTTGCGCCTGCACAGCCAGGACAGCGACGAATACCCGACTGAAACCTACAGCCCGGCGCAACTCAAGACCCAGCACCTGGAGGTGCTCGGCTGGGTCTTCTGGTGGGGCCACCTGCGCGACAGCCGCCCGGCTTGAGCGTTGGCGAAGAATTTTTGCTGGGCATCGCTGGCCAATCCCAGTATGCTACGCCGCACATTTAGCCCGGCGGCCCAGCTCGCCCGCGGCCCTGGCGCGGCACCCCACCGCTTGCCCGCCACCTCCCGGCCCCAGCGCCGGAGCAACGATTTTAAGGCGGTTGCGGCTTACCAAAAATTAGCCAAGCCCGTCCCCGGAAGCCGGCCACAAGCCGGCTTTTTAATGCCTGGTTGAAAAGCCAGCCATCAATAGCCGGGCAACGATGGCCGCCAGATGCGCACTCGCTCGCGCATCCACATCATTGGCATGTTGGTACTCAGAAATCGGCCAGCTACACCAACCGATTACGACTCGCCAGGTTTCGAACCATTGACTCTATGCGCCGAATATCTTGCGCATCATCCATTTGCGAATACTGCTCTTGATCTCGGTTCACATCGGCTTGTATTGCCCGAATACCGTCTGCCTCGTCGACAAACCTGATGCGGTCCACCAGAACCCCCGTCCAGCTACGATGCTGATAAAGCACATCGTCCACGTAATAACTGAACCATTTTTCTTCCATCTCAGACGGGATAAATCCCTTGCGGATGGCACACGCCTCTTCAGCGTCGAGAACAAAATCCAGAGAAAGGGTTACGAATTGCTCTGGCATTTCCTTAGTGAGCCAATTGCCCTTGACCGCCCAGCCTTTTGAGCCTTGTTGCTCGAAAGCGACGACACCCTTGCGGTTGCTTGCTAACCACCGCTGAGTAGCCTCAAGCACCTGTAGATCACGGGTGCGACCGATGGGGTTGGTTGTTTTGCCAATGAGTTCGCGCGCGTGCTCAAAACTCGCCCAACACGTGTTTTGGGTGTGGCCCCCTGTCGGGCCGTGAGCGAAACCCGAGATCATTAGAAAAAAAGCATTCTTGCTTGTACCGCCTTCATAGAGCCCAGGGAGTACGCCGATCACTTTACCTTCGTGCCCCGCGTCCACACGCACCGCGCGGACAGCTGTTTGCTCAGGCTCCTCGTCAGCGAGCGGGCGCGCCTTGGCAAATGTCCAGACATAGCCGTCGTGGTGATTTGCCGGCTCGCGCAAGAGAACCTGTCCATCGGAGTTCAATAGAACGCCGCCGTATGCGCTGGCCTGGGGGATAATCCATGTCATATTCGTTGCTCAATGCGAGATAGGTACAAGAAGGCATGATAATGACGCCTGCAACGTCATCCGTCGCCGATTTCCGAGCCCCGAAGATTGCGGGGCTCCAGGCCATGTGCAGGCGCCACCACCTTAAATTCTTCCGTCACTCCCGCAAAAATCCTTCAATCCCACATTAACCAAGCCCACTTCGCGCCTTAGCCTTGAGTCACCGCCCACCGGAGATTCAACCATGCTGCTGTTCCTGAAATCCCTGCTCATCGGCCTGTGCATCGCCGCGCCAGTCGGCCCGATCGGCTTGCTGTGCATTCAACGCAGCCTCACGCAGGGCTGGCGCGCCGGGTTCGCCACCGGGTTGGGCGCGGCAACGGCGGATGCTATCTATGGTTTTATCGGGGCGCTGGGGATCAGCGCGTTGATCACAACCCTAGTGGGCTGGAAACCCTGGCTGTGCATTTTCGGCGGTGCTTTTCTGGCGTATGTGGGCTATCGAATCATCACATCGGAAGCGACTTCGAGCAGGTCATCCGGGGAACCCTACAAGCCGTGGAGAGCTTACTCCACAACCTTGCTGCTGACCTTGTCCAACCCGATGACCATCCTGTCGTTCATTGCCATATTCGCCGCAATCAGCGATGGCGTCGGCGCGGGCCAAAGCAACAGTTATGCCCTTGCATTGATGGTCACAGGCATCTTCCTGGGCTCCGCCGGTTGGTGGCTGGGGTTGAGCGGATTTTCGGCCCTGTTCGCCACGAGACTTTCAAACTCGAAGCTGAAGCTGATCAACGTATTTTCCGCTTCGACCATCACCTTGCTGGGTGTCTACCAGATCATCACCGGTGTGCTGCTGCGAGGCGGCTAATTTCAGATTGCTCAAAGCCTGCAAGTTTCACTACTGTCAGGGTTCTTGCAGAGGAGATCGACATGGACCGAATCGACAGCAAAATCCTCGCCGCGGTGCAGCGCTCGGGACGGATGTCCATCACCGAACTCTCAGGCCATGCCGGCCTGTCGATTCCCGCCACCACCGAGCGCCTGCGCAAGCTCGAAGAGGCCGGGGTGATCAAGGGCTACGCTGCCCAGGTCGATCCGGTAAAACTCGGTTATGGCGTGTCAGCGGTGGTGGGCATCACCACCTTCAAGCCGGCCAAGGCCAAGTTGATTGCCTTGCTTGAGCAAATCCCCGAAGTCGTCGAATGCCTGCATGTCACCGGCAACGACTCCTACCTGATCCGGCTCTACGCAAGGTCCATGGCCGATATCGAAAGCATCATCTCCAGGATCAACCCTTACGGGGAAACCCGCACCAGCATCGTGCTTTCCGAACCCATTGAGCGGCGAAACCTGATGCCGTGAGTTGCAGTGCCAATCCTCAGCTACTGTCTACCCAGTCTGGAATTTTCTGAAATGGAGGCCTCATGAAACTGATCGGCATGCTCGATTCCCCCTATGTCCGCCGCGTTGCGGTATCACTGGAGCTGTATGGCATCCGCTTCGAACACCAGCCGTTGTCGGTATTCCGCAATTTCGCCGAGTTCGCCGCAATCAACCCGGTGGTCAAGGCGCCCAGCCTGGTCCTCGACGACGGCACGGTGTTGATGGATTCGACGCTGATTCTGGATTACTTCGAAGCCCTGGCCTCGCCGGCGAAAAAGCTCCTGGCGCAGGAACCTCAGGCCCGCGCCAGCGATTTGCGGGTGATCGGCCTGGCGCTGGCGGCCAGTGAGAAGTCGGTGCAGATCTACTACGAACACAACCTGCGCCCGCAGGAGAAACTGCATACGCCCTGGCTGGAGCGGGTGACCGGGCAGTTGCTGGCCGCGTATGCGCAGCTCGACGGGCTGCTTGCCGAACAGCCGACCAAGTGCCCCACCCTGCCCTTGAGCCAGGCGGAAATCACCACCGCAGTGGCCTGGTCGTTCACCCAGTACGTATGCGCCGAGGTGGTGGCGGCCAGTGACTATCCGCATGTACAGCGCCTGGCGCAGAAGATTGAAGGGCATCCGGCAATGCTCAAGTACCCGATCGAATAGCGCCTGGCGCCAAACCCTCGCGCAACATCTGTACGAAGGCATCCCTTGCCGGATGCCTTCCTGCCTGGGCATGCCAGTAAAAGGCGTTGTTGATGGCCTTGAGTTCGGCAAACTCATGGCCGCTCCAGCCGGCGCCTTTACGGTATTGCTCGAAGATGCCCCGAGGTACCAGCGACACTCCGGCACCCGCACTCACGCAACTGACGATGGCGCCATAGCTGGCAATGCCGACAATCGGCAGCTTTTGCCCCTGCTCGAGCAGCCAGTGCTCGAGCGCTGCACGGTACGGGCAACCTTCCGGCCACATGAAAATCGTCTTGCCCTGCAGGTCTTCGGCGCTGCGGATCGGCCCCAGGGATTCGGGGGCGATCAGCACCAGGTCTTCCTGGTACATGGGCGTGCGCTTGAGCAATGGCCGCTCGACCTCGACCGCGACAATGGCCCCATCGAGGCGATGGTTGAGCACGTCATCGAGCAACTGCGACCAGGTGCCCGTGCTCAGCTCCAGTGATACCTGCGGGAAACGCGCATGGTATTCGGCCAGCAAGCGCGGGAGCCGGCCACTGGCCGAGGACTCAATGGCGCCGATGCGCAAGCGTCCGCTGGGCACGGCTTGCGGGCTCAAGGCGGCCTTGGAGGCTTCGGCCAGGGCGAGCATCTGGGTGGCGTATTCGAGGAAGGTTTCGCCGGCCGGGCTGATCTTCAAGCCGCGCCCATGTCGAAAGAACAGCGCCACGCCCAGCTCCTCTTCCAGTGCCTTGATCCGCGCGGTGATGTTCGACGGTACGTAGTGCAACACCTCGGCTGCACGGGCGATGCTGCCGGTGTCGTAGACCGTCTTGAACATGCGAATCTGCATCAACTCCATACATCACCCAAAGTGAACGATCAGCTCAGTATAAGTCGATTGTGGTGAGCAAAGGCCTTTTTGATACTGAAGCTCCCTGCCTCTGGAGCGACTTTCAATGCTACGCACCCAATCCCTGAAAATCGTCCTGGCGACTCTGTTCGTGGTGTTGTGCTGGGCGTACTCACCCGCCGGTATTCATATCGCCCTGCAAGGTTACGACCCAGGTCATCTGGCCCTGGCGCGGTTTATCGTGGCCTCGGTATTCATGGCGAGTGTCGCAGTGTGGCGCGGGATCAGCCTGCCACGGCTCAAGGACCTGCCGCTGTTAATGCTGCTTGGGCTGTTCGCGGTGTTTTTGCACCATGTGGCGCTCAACTTTGGTCAGCGCGGAATCAGTGCCGGGGCGTCCAGTGTGCTGGCGCAGTCCACGCCCTTGTTCAGCCTGCTGATTGCCTGTTTTGTCCTGCGCCAGAAGGTCAGCGCCTGGCACTGGGGATGCCTGGTGCTGGGTATGCTCGGAGCAGCGATGGTCGTTGCAGATGATCACGGAGTAGGAGCGCTCGACGCCCATGGCCTGTTGGTGCTGTTGGCCGCGCTGTCGTGGAGTATCTACTTCACCCTGCAGAAACTTCACGGTCATCGTTACGACGGCCTGACCATGGTCTGCTACACCCTCTGGGCCGGCACGGCGTTGTTGCTGGTGTACCTGCCAGGCCTTGGCGCTGCAGTGACTGCGGCGCCGCCCCAGGCAAACCTGGCGGTACTGCTGCTCGGCGTATTTCCCAGTGCCCTGGCGTACCTCGGCTGGGCTTATGTACTGAGCCATTCGGACGTCAGTCGGGCGTCCATGGCGCTGTACCTGATACCACCCTGCGCACTATTGATTGCCGCGGTTTTGCTCGGCGAACAACCTTCACTGCTGGTGGTCCTCGGGGCACTGGTGGTATTGAGCAGCGTGCTGGCCTTGAACCTGACGCCGGGTTTGTCCAGCCCTAGGCCGGCTCGGCAAATTTCACCTTGAAGTAGTCCAGCAGGGTTTGCCCACGGCGAAAGGCCTTGCGCACCTCGTTACTTTCTTTGACCAGCGCCTCGCTGGGCACCGCCTGCTGATCCACCGGCAATGGCCGGGACCACTCCCGCACCACTTTGGGAAACGTTGCTCTGGGGCGATTGTTGACCCAGTTGGAGAGATGGCACGGCAAGGTCCAGCCACCGAACGCCTGGACGAACAGAAAGCCAAACACATACTGCAGCCACGGAAAGTTGTCGCGATAGCCAATGCGGGCCATATGGAAAAACGCCACCGTGCCCTCTTCAAATTCTTCCGGCGGCGGTTCAGGCAAGGCTGCCGGGCCCTCTTCCATGTAGGCGCGAATCGCCTCCCATTCGGCCACTGCACCGCGCAGGCTGCCACAGGCCACGGTCAGCCACAGGACGTTCCCGCTGTCGGCGTCACGCAGGCCGATCATCAGTTTGAACTCGGGCATCACCGCGTATTCGGTGACCAATTGCCCGGCCGAGACACAGGCGATGACCTCTTCCCAGGGCACATACTGGGGTGCGGCGCCCTTCTTCGGCACCATCGCCACTTCACGTCGCTGGCGATTGAAGCGGATCGGTGGCTGGACGCTGAGCTGGCGCACGGCCAGGCAAAATATGACGACGTACATCAACGCCAGCAGCCCGATAAAACCCCAGATGGGCGGCGATGCGAGAAAGTCGTAGACCCCCTCCCAGAACGGCTCAAGCCTACGCCGCACCCAGGCTCCGAGAAACGCCGTCATCACCACGCAGCTCACCACCCCCATGACGGCGGCAATACCGCAGCGAGCCATGAACTCGAAGTTGCCCCGACCGATACCGAAGTCCAGGTAGACCTCATTGGCATCACGATGCAAATGCCGGTAGCTATAGGCCTCTACCCCGGTGGGCAAGGGTTTCGGCGACAGGTAGACGATCTGAGTGCCGGAGACTTGCTCGAAGTCTCCGGCATGGGGCAGACGCTGGTATTTGCTGTCAGGCATGAAAACGTTCCGAGTCCTTTCGACAGGGAAGACACGCCAGGCGCGCTTCCTATGAATAACGCCGCACAGTATCGCGCAAATAGTCATCCAGCAGTTGCGTATCACCACGCAGCTTTGGCAAGGTCGGCGAGGTTTCGGCACGCCGCAACTCGCTGTCGATAAACGAGTGCAACAGCATCCGCCGCGGCCCATAGTCGGCTTCGACGGCCTGGCGCTTGATGCGCAACAACTCATCGATCTCGGCGAGCATTTGCGGCTCGCTCAGGGTGCCTGCCAGCAGATCGGCAAAAGCTGTCGGCGGCATGCCCAGGCCCAGGTCGATCCAGCGCACCGCCAACAGCGAACGCAGTACGTAGAGGTACTTCTTGAAGCGCACCTGCGCGCCCTGAAGGAAGTCGCGGTGGTTCTTTTTCGCCATCGACAGGTAGTGGTGCCGCGCCGCCCGGGCACTGTAGAAATTCAGTGCCAGCGCCTGGAGCGACTCCACTGCACCCGGTTCAGCGCGGTACACCAGCGGCGAGCCGAGCCATTCGAGCAGGGTCGGGTTGGAGTTGCGCAGCAGCTTCAAGGTCTTGCGCAGCTCCCAACCACTGATGTCCAGCTCGTCGGTCAGCGGCCGCTCGATGACGTCGCGCGGCTCGTCGACGCGCAGGTACCAGTCCTGGCGCGGGACGTAGATGAAGCGCACATCGAAGTCGCTGTCGGTAGAGGCAAAGCCCCAGGCGCGGCTGCCGGATTCGCAGGCATAGAGCACAGTAACGTCGTGCTCGCGCTCGACCCGGCGCAACTCGTCAAGCACCCACTCGCGCATGGCCCCGGGCAATGGGTGACGGTCTTCCTTGTTCATGTTCGTGTCCTTGCAGTCGGGCGCCTCAAGGCGCCCTCTCTAACCTTTGACGCACACCACCTGACGCAGGGTGTGCACCACTTCCACCAGCTCGCGCTGGGCTTGCATCACCGCGTCGATGTCCTTGTAGGCCATGGGGATCTCGTCGATCACGTCCTTGTCCTTGCGGCATTCGACATGGGCGGTGGCGCGTTGCTGATCCTCGACGGTGAACGCCTGCTTGGCCCGGGTGCGGCTCATCACCCGCCCGGCGCCGTGGCTGCAGGAGCAGAACGATTCCTCGTTGCCCAGGCCGCGAACGATGAAACTCTTCGCCCCCATGGACCCGGGAATGATCCCCAGCTCGCCCTTCTGCGCCGACACCGCACCCTTGCGGGTGATCAGCACGTCGTGGCCAAAATGCCGCTCGCGCTGCACATAGTTGTGGTGGCAGTTGACCGCTTCGAGGTTGGCCTCGAAGGGCTTGCCGATCACCTTGCGCGTGGCGGCGATCACCGCGTGCATCATCAACGCGCGGTTCTGCCGGGCGAAATCCTGGGCCCACTCCACCGCTTCGACGTAGTCGGCAAAGTGCCGGCTGCCCTCTTCGAAATAGGCCAGGTTACGGTCCGGCAGGTTGGCGATGTGTTGGCGCATGTCGGCCTGGGCCAGTTCGATGAACAGGTTGCCGATGGCGTTGCCGACCCCGCGCGAACCGCTGTGCAACATCAACCAGACGCAGTTGGCCTCATCCAGGCAGACCTCGATGAAATGGTTGCCGCCGCCGAGGGTGCCCAGGTGCTGGCGGTTGTTGGTCTTCTCCAGCTTCGGGTACTTATCGGTGATCGCCTTGAAGCGCGCGGCCAGGTCGTGCCAGGCGTGGTCGGCGAGCGCCGGCACGCTGTCCCAGGCGCCCTGGTCGCGACGGCCAAAGGTCTTGCCATGGGGCACCGCTTTCTCGATTGCAGTGCGCAGGCCATGCAAGTTGTCCGGCAGGTCGCTGGCGGTCAGCGAGGTGCGCGCAGCGATCATGCCACAGCCGATATCGACGCCGACCGCCGCCGGGATGATCGCGCCCAGGGTCGGAATCACGCTGCCGATGGTCGAGCCCTTGCCCAGGTGCACATCGGGCATCACCGCCAGGTGCTTGAAGATGAACGGCATCTTCGCGGTGTTCAGCAGTTGCTCACGGGCGCCCTCGTCCACCGGGACGCCGTCGGTCCAGAGCTTGATCGGCTTGCCGCCGGCCACTTCGAGAATGTTCATTGTCGTACTTCCACTTTTATCTGTTGCTGCCGGGCCGCTGGGGCCCGGCAAATTTCATCCGGCCTTGATGCTGACCAGTCCATTCAACACCTGATCCAGGCCGCCGAACACCGAAATCCGGTCGATGCGCTCCGCCACCCGCTCCAGGGTTTCCAGCTCCTTCAGGCGCAGGGCCGTCGGGTTATCTTCCATGACCTTGGCGGTATTGAGCAGCGAACGGGTCGCCGAGGTCTCTTCACGGCGGCGGATGACGTTGGCTTGCGCCGCTTTCTCCGCCTCCACCACCTGCGCCAGCAAGGTTTTCATCTCGCCCGGGAGGATGATGTCGCGTACCCCCAGGCCGCTGACTTCGATGCCGCTGCCAATGAGCTTGTCCTGCAGGTACTGGCTGACCGAATCGTCGATCAACTGCTTGTTTTCCAGCAGCTCGTCGAGGGTACGAGTACCCACCGCCGCCCGCAGGCCGAACTGCACCTCGCGGTAAAGATGCTCCAGCGGCTTGCTCAACTGCGCGAACGCACCGAGCACATCGCTGTAGCGCCAGTTGGCCGCAAGATTCAGGCGCAGGCTGACCTTGTCGCGGGTGAGGATCTCCTGCCCGCTGATTTCCATGGCCTGGATACGCATATCGACCAACTCGACACTGACCTGGCGGTTGAAGCGCCAGAAGCCGTACTGCCCGGCTCCCAGCAACTCTTCCACCACGCCATCGACCTTGAGCACACCGACGTGGAACGCCGGCACCGCCGACAGCAACACCGCCTCCAGCCCGGCCAGGCTGCGGCCGCGCAATTTGGGCTGGTTAAGCTGGGCCACCAGGCTGGTATCCAGGCGATAGGTCTGGCTCAGGTCGATGCGCTGCAGGGTCTGCGCGCTCTGGCCTTTCCAGTACAGCTGGCGGCTGCCCGGGGCCAGCAACTCGACCAGGGCGCCGTCTTCAAAACGCAGGCCGGCTTCGTTTTCCGCCAGGTCCATGCGTTCGAAATACTGCTCGACCAGAGCCGGCTCGCTTTGACGCAGGTAGCCGGCCAGGCGATGTTCGAACAGCGAAGTATTGAGGCTGAAGGTTTCTACCGTCAGCCGGTTGTGCAGGTCGAAACGCTTGTGCACGCCAGGTTCGAGAATCGACACAAAGTCGCCTTCGCAGAACAGCAGGCCGCGTTCGTTCTTTTTCACGATAAAGCGTTTCAACAGTTTCATCTTGGTCATCCTGTGCAATTAATCCTTGGTGCCGGTGTTGCCAAAGAGCCGAGCGTTGCGGGCGTGGCCCGGAGGAGCCAGTTGCCGGGACATCCTGTCCACTGACCGCGTCCTGCGGTCCGGCAACTGCCTTGCTCCGGGCCCGGCCGGCAAGCCGGGCAAATCGGCGGTGGGCGTTGTGCGCTCCTTGCGCACCTTGCAGCCTTCCCTGGCTACGCCCCACCGGCGGGTACAACATTCGAGATACCTTGGAGGGTATGTAAGGTTCGAGTCAGGCCTCGAGACCAGCGTCTCCGTGAGGAGCCACGCTATCGACTGCTCGTTGCGGCGGCGGCATGCACGACACCTACACCTGGGGTGGGCTCGTGCACCGGCGGGGACATAAACCCCGTCCCGTTGGCCAGCTTGGCGATGCGGTCGAGGAAGATATTGCGAGGGGCGTGCCAGGTTTCAAAATCAGGATCAAAAATATTTTTATCTTATTGATTTATAAGCAATTTATTTTTTAGGTCGTGAATTTTCGGCTCCTCCGCCCCCACATGAATCAATTTATTTATATATGATGAGATACGTATTTATCTTTTGAGCTAAACAGACATGGGCAAACGCAGCGTCGCCATCGGCTTTCTCGGAACCACCCTTGATCGCAACGGCAAGGGCGCGGCGCGCTGGCAGCGCTGGCGACCGACCATCAGCCTGTGCCAGCAAGCGCACACGCCTATCGATCGCCTGGAACTGATCCACGGCACCAGCGCCCGCGATCTGGGCCTGGCCGAGCGCATACGTGACGACATCCAAAGCATCTCGCCACACACCGAGGTGCGCCTGCAGCCCATGGTCCTGCGCAATCCCTGGGACTTCGAGGAGGTCTATAGCGCGCTGCACGACTTTGCCAGCGCCTACCCTTTCGATACCGAGCACGAGGACTACCTGGTCCACATCACCACCGGCACCCACGTGGCGCAGATCTGCTGGTTCCTGCTTACCGAAGCGCGCTACCTGCCGGCGCGGCTGATCCAGACCTCGCCAGCCCGCGGCAAGGAGGACACCGCCGACCCGGCCGGCACCAGCACGCTGATTGACCTCGACCTGTCGCGCTACGATCACATCGCCTCACGCTTCCAACGCGAGCAGGCCGACAGCCTGAACTTTCTCAAGGCCGGTATCGCCACCCGCAACGCCGCCTTCAACCGCTCCATCGAGCAGATCGAACGAGTGGCCCTGCGCTCGCGGGCACCGATGCTGCTGGTCGGCCCTACCGGCGCCGGTAAATCCTTCCTGGCCCGGCGCATCTATGAACTCAAGCGCGGCCGCCACCAACTGGAGGGCCGCTTTGTTGAAGTGAACTGCGCCACCTTGCGCGGCGACGGCGCCATGTCGGCGCTGTTTGGCCACAGTAAAGGCGCCTTCACCGGCGCCCAGAATGCCCGCGACGGTTTGCTGCGCGCCGCCGATGGCGGCATGTTGTTCCTCGATGAAATCGGCGAGCTGGGCGCCGACGAGCAGGCCATGCTGCTCAAGGCCATCGAAGAAAAGCGCTTCTTCCCGCTGGGTTCGGACCGCGAAGTGGAAAGCGACTTCCAACTGATCGCCGGTACCCACCGCGACCTGCGCAGCCGGGTGGCCGAAGGGCTGTTTCGTGAAGACCTGTACGCCCGCATCAACCTCTGGACCTTCGAGCTGCCGGGCCTGGCCGGGCGCCGCGAAGACATCGAGCCAAACATCGATTTCGAACTGCAGCGCCATGCCCGCGAGCAGAACCGCCAGGTGCGCTTCAACCTTGAAGCCAAGCGCCGCTACCTGGCCTTTGCCAACTCGCTACAAGCCCGCTGGGCCGGCAACTTCCGCGAGCTGTCGGCCTCGATCACGCGCATGGCGACCCTGGCCGACAGCGGGCGCATCGACGAAGCGCTGGTGCTGGAGGAGATCGGGCGCCTGCAACGCGCCTGGGGCCTGGAGCAGGGAGCGAATCCGCTGGATGCATTGCTCGGCGACAAGGCGCTGGACCAGTTCGACCGCCTGCAACTGCACGCCGTGCTTAATGTATGCCGCAACGCCCGCACCCTGTCCGAGGCCGGGCGCCAGCTGTTCGATGTGTCGCGCCTGGAGAAAGACAAGCCCAACGATGCCGACCGCTTGCGCAAGTACCTGGCGCGCTTTGGCCTGGACTGGAATCAACTCAAGGACTGACCAGGGTGCTAGAATTCGCGCCCTCTTCGGCCGCACCTGGCCGAGCACTACCGAAAAAGGACTCTCGGCCATGTCATTGCTGACAGCTACCCGCCTGCACCTCTGCTCCTTCGGCCTGCTGGCCGGCCTCAGCCTCGCTGCCACCACCGCCTACGCCGACGAAGCCACCGACCAGGCCCTGCACAAGGGCCGCTGGCAAGGCATGGCCGCCATGGCCAACCTGTACCTCAACGACGCCACCCCGGCCGAGTTCATGGACGCCGGCGACAAGGAAAAGAGCGAGCACGACAACTATGCCGGCGCCCTGGCCTTCTACCTGACTGCCGCCCGCCTGGACCCGAAGAATGCCTTCGCCGCCTACCAAGCCGCTGCCGCGCTGTCGTCCATGGACAGCCCGGAACTGGCCGCGCAGTACCTCGACGAAGCCCGCGAGCGCGGTTTCTGGCAAGCTGTGATCCTCAAGGAAGACGACGAGCTGGAGCCAATGAAAAATGACCCGGCCTACCAGAAGCTGCTGCAGGCCGCCGAGAAAAACTACCCGACCCAGGCCAAGGACGCCGGCCTCGCTGCGTTCAGCATTCCTGAAGGCAAGGCGCCGGCCGGCGGCTGGCCGGTGGTGGTATGGCTGGCAGGCTTCGGCACCGAAGGCGTCAATGGCACCAACATGCGTGCTGACCTGGTCGGCGACAAGGCGGTGCTGGTGGCATTGAATGGCACCCTCAAGCGTGATGCGCACCAGTTCATGTGGCAGCAGCATTCGGTTGAGCCGACCGAACAGGCGGTAGCCGCAGCCCTGAAGAAACTGGAAAAAGACACCCGCATCGACCGCTCGAAAGTCGCCCTGATCGGCTTCTCCCAAGGTGCCGAACACGCGGCGCACCTGATCGCCCAGTACCCGCAGAACTACAGCGGCGCAGTACTGTTGTCGCCAGGCGGCTTCAAGATCCCGTTCACCGTGCAGAAGGCCAAGGACAAGCGCCTAGTCGTGGTCCACGGTGCCCAGGAGCATGAAAGCAACCTGCAACTGACCGCTACCACCGAGAAAGCCTTCGCCAGCAACAACAAGGTGCAGAGCCATGAACACCCTGAAGGGCACACCTTCCAGGATGACTGGCGCAAGGTCTACCCAGGCTACCTGGATTACGCCCTGGGCCTGTGAGGTCCGAATTAGACCTAGGTCGTAAGGCTGGGACTTGCAAACCTGATGGCACTCTGATGTATGCTTGGCCGGTCTTCAGGGCGGGGTGCAAGTCCCCACCGGCGGTAAATCGAAAGATGAGCCCGCGAGCGCCTCGGCCTTTGGCCGAGGGTCAGCAGATCTGGTGAGACTCCAGAGCCGACGGTCATAGTCCGGATGAAAGAAGGCGTCAGGTCAGGGCCAAAATGCGCCCTGGCGCACGCATTTTGTTCGCCCTGAAACGTTCATCGATCACTTACGAGGAGCGTTTCATGTCCCCTTTGCACCGCAAGCAATTCCCTAACGTCGCTGCTGCTGTCGCCGCCTACCAGGCCGGTAAACCCGTGCTGTTGCTGGATGACGACGACCGCGAGGACGAGGCGGATATCATTGCCGCCGCCGAAAACATCAGCCTGGAAACCATGGCCATGATGATCCGCGATTGCAGCGGTATCGTCTGCCTGTGCCTGGATGAAACCACCGTTGACGAGCTGTCGCTGGCGCCGATGGTGCCGAACAACCGCGCGCGCCATGGCACCGGTTTCACCGTGACCATCGAAGCGGCTGAAGGTGTGTCCACCGGTGTCTCGGCCCAGGACCGCATCACCACCATCCAGGCCGCACTGGACTCGACCAGCGCAGACATGCGCATTGTCAGCCCTGGCCATGTGTTCCCCCTGCGCTCGCGCGATGGCGGCGTACTCACCCGCCGCGGCCACACCGAAGGCTCGGTAGACCTCGCACGCCTGGCGGGCTTGCGCCCGGCAGCGGTGCTCTGTGAACTGATGAACCCCGACGGCAGCATGGCTCGTGGTGAGCAGGTGGCGGTGTACGCCAAGCAATACTCGCTGCCGGTTCTGACCATTGACGAGCTGGCGCGCTACCGCCAGGCAGCGCTGACCCCGGCACTGGAAAGCGCCTGAAAAATTTGTGTTCGAGAAAATTTACAGCCTTGCAGACAGCTACTAAGGTGAATGCAGAGGTGTGAATCGCGGCTGATTCAAGGCAGCCGTATCGTGCTGAGCGGGTGCAGTGACATGCACCCGGATCTGCCTCTATTGAAGAGGCGGGAAGACGACTTCATGGGGCCCCGCAAGCCAACCCGAGGTTGTCCCCGCCTCTATTTTTTTCTGCCTTACTTCAAGCCCAGCTGCGTGCGCAAAAAGTCATGCAGGCCTGCAGCGCTTTTCTTGTAGCCGTCCGCAGTCAGGTGCACCAGATCCCCCCGGGCCAGGCCCGAAGCCTGCCAGCCGGCAATTGAGCACTGCCCCCCCATGTACGCTTGCCAGTCCCAGAACAGGGCATTGGCCTGCTTGGCCGCCTGACGCTGGATACGGATCACCTGGGCCAGTTGCTGCGGTTGGCGCGCGGCGCAGCTGCGTGCCTTGCGCTGCTTGATCGAGTCCGGCGGACCAACCAGCAGCACCACTGCCCGCGGCAGGTCCTGGCGCAGGCGCTTGAGGGTATTGCGCAGTTGCGTCTGGTACAGGGCGAGGTCAAGGGTGTCATCGAAGGCTTCGTTGGTGCCGTAGGCAAGAATCACCAGGTCCGGGCGCAGGGTCTTGAGGTTGTCCTGCCAGCCAGCCTGCCACTTGTCTTGCACCTCAAGGCGCGCGCCATTGATGCCCAGCGCCGAATAGATCACCCCGGCATTCTTCTGGCCCTGGATATACCAGCCACCCAGCAGCGTGCCGGGCCGGCTGTTGAGGGTCAGGTCCAGCGGCAGGCCAAGGTTGCCGACCTGCGGGCCGAAACGCCATTGCCCGCCGGTTGCCGCCAGCATGCGCTGGTTGCGCCCGCGGCCGTCGCGCAGCACCAGGGTGCTGCTCTCCCGTGCCTGGTACAGGGCCTGGACTCGATAGCGCTGCGCAGTGGGCTCACGAGCCTCGATACGCACGCTGGGGTTGGCCGCCATCGGCACCGACAAGTACCCCCCGAGCGGGAACTGGGTACTCTGCTGATTACGTGCCGACACCAGCTCCCACTGACGCTTGGCAGTTTTCAGAATGACCTGCTCATAGCGGGTGCCCGACACGGGCGTGGCGGCGATCAGGCCGATACCACCGTCGCCATAACGCGCTTGCAACAAGCGACGCATCTCGCCGCTGAACAGGTCTGCGGCGGTGTGCGAGTCGCCAAACTGGATGATATTGATTGGCGCGCGATTGGCGTTCTTGAACTTGCCCGCCAGCACCGCCAGGTTGCCATCGACGCGGTGGGTCGGGGCCTTGGCCGCCGAGGTGGCGGGCCTGGCCGTGGTATTGACCGCCGCCACCGGGCTACAGCCCGGCAGCGCACAGATCAGCAGGGCCAGCCCCAGAATGTTGTGCAGTCGACGCATCAGTGTCCCGTTACAGTGAGGCCGGGAAAGGCGATCATCGAGAGAATTCGTTCCGAGATCAGCTTCTGTCCGGTGGTGGTGAAATGAATGCCGTCATCGACCCGGGTCTTGATCCGCTTGCCCTGGCTGTTCTGCAAGGTATAGGAGAAGCTGTCGTCGTTGTAACCGAGCACCGGGTTGGCCGAGACGTAATGCTGTTGATACAGGCCGGTCTGCTGCTCATAGAGCCCGCTCAGGTAAGCCATGGCAGTAGACAGCTTGGGCTTTTGCATGTTCGGCGGGCCGACCCAGATCACCTGCACATTGTGCGCGCGGGCCTGGTCGAGGATCGAATCGATACGCTGGCGGTAGGTGACTTCCCACTCCGGCGATTTGAAACGCAAAAACGGCTTGCCCTTGCCCTGGGGCATGTCCCAGGGGTCGTTGGGGCCGAGGAAGATTACCATCAGGCGAATGTTCGGCTCGCTTTCCAGGGTCTTGGCCACGGTCTGCGGCCAGTTGAAGAACCCAGGATAGGCCAGGCCAGTGCTTTGCCGGCTGAGATTGACGCTCTTGATCTGGTAGCGCTTGCGCAGGCTGTTGGCCAGGTGCGGAGCAACGCCCTGCATCAGCGAATCGCCAACCAGGAATACTTCATCGCCGGCCGCCAGGGACACCACGGTACCCGCTTGCAAGGGCGCCTGGGCGACCTGCGCTGCAGGTGCAGGTGCAGGTGCAGGTGCAACAGCAGGTGCCGCGACCTTGACCGCAGCCGGCTTGCTGACGGGGGCGGGGACGGCAACCGGCGGCTTGTCCAGGTGCACCGCAACCACCTGAACCGGCGCGGGCAGTTCGACGGTGTCGCTGGCCTCAACCTTGGCCACCAGCACCGGCTCGCTACGTTTCTCCAGGCTGTCGATGAAGCTGTCGCGGGCATCGCCCAGGGCATGGGTCAGGTTGCCACCCAGGCGCCAGGCCGGGCTCTGCCCGAGCACCGGCAATTCGCAGCTCTGGTGATACTTCTGCTGGCAATACAGGCTGATCGAATCCTGGTTCAGCCAGAACAGCAACAGGGTGGTGATGACAATGGCGTACAGGGCCTTGGCCGCGCCAGTTTGCGCGGCCAGCAAACGACCGGCATTAGAAGCTTGCATAGATGAACCCCGGCACGCCCGATTGCGAAGCAAAAATGACCAAGGAAATGAACAACCCCAGCGGTATCGGATACAGCTGCCAGGGCAAGCGCGTGGTGGTTGCGAAAAACTGGCGCAGCAGCGCCAGCAACTGCGGGTAGACAGCGACATACAGCACGCTCACCAGCAACAGCAGGCCGGTGCTGGAGAACAGCCCCTGAAGGCTCAGCCCGCCGATACCGGCGAGCATCTCCATGGCTTCATCGAGGCTCGCGCTGCGAAAGAAGATCCAGGCGAAGGCCACATAGTGGAAGGTCAGCAAGCGCGCCGCCAACCCCGCGCCCGGCCAGCGCATCGGCTGCGGCAAGATGTAGGTCGAGGCCTTGTACAGCGCCAGGCCGATACCGTGCAGCGCGCCCCAGATAATGAAATTGATGCTTGCCCCGTGCCACAGGCCGGAAATCAGCATCGCCAGCAGCATGTTCAGGTTGCCGCGCCACACGCCCTGGCGGTTACCACCCAGGGGGATGTAGACATAGTCGCGAATGAACAGCGACAGGCTGATATGCCAGCGCCCCCAGAACTCCTTGAGGTTGTGCGCGGCATAGGGGGCATTGAAGTTGTCAGGCAGGCGAAAGCCCAACAGCAAGGCGATGCCGGTAACCAGGTTGGTGTAGCCGCTGAAGTTGAAATAGATCAGGAAACTGTAGCCATACACGCTCAGCAGGATCTGCTCGGGCGAATAGCTGCCCGGGGTCTCGAACACCGGGTCGACCCATTCACTGGCCAGCCAGGCACTGCAAAAGAACAGCTTGACCACCGCCAGGGCGATCAGGCCCAGCGCCCGTTGCGGCTCCAGCACTTCACGGATGCGGCTCGAGCGAATCTGCGCCAGCATGTGGCTGGCGCGATTGACCGGGCCGGCAATCAGGCTGGGGAAGAACGCCAGGTACAGGGCCAGGTCAAACGCTGAGGCCGAGGGCATCTCGCGGCGGTTGATCGACACCAGGTAGCTGACCGAGTGAAAGGCATAGAACGACAGACCGATCGGCACCAGCACTTCCAGCACCGGCAGCGACACCTCCAGCCCGGCACTGGCCAGGGCGCCCTGCACGCCGCCGACAAAGAATTCCTGGTACTTGAACAGGTAGAAGCAACCCAGCACCAGCAGCAACACCAGCAAATAGCTGAAGCGCCGGCCGGGATAACGCTCACCGACCAGGCCGAGCAGGTACACCAAGGCACTGTAGCCAAGCAGGATATACAAGGAGTTGAAGCTGAAACTGGCCACCAGGCCATAACTGGCCGCCAGCAGCAGGACGTTCTGCAGGCGAACGCTCCAGCACAGGCTCCAGTAGACGATGAAAAACAGTGTGAAGCAGAGGCCGAACTCGATCGAAAGGAAGCTCACAACGTAGTCCATTACGTGACAACAGAAATAGGAGGCTTCACCGCGAGAAACCCGCGGGGTAAAGCGGGCGCGATTATGGCAGAGAGCCACAACCCCTCACAATGCGAGCTCTGCAGAAAAATCAAGACTTCACCGGCGGCCTTTGTGCAACAGAATGCGACGAAAGATCGCCCCTATCGATTTGCTCCCCCCGCCCCGCTCTGCTAGTGTCGCGCCGTTTATACTGCCACCGAGACAGCCGCCATGGCCCGAAAAAAAGCCTCCATTGATTTCGAGCAATCCCTCGCCGACCTGCAGGCCCTGGTCGAGCGCCTGGAGAACGGCGAGCTGTCGCTGGAAGACTCGCTGACCGCCTTTGAACAAGGCATCAGCCTGACCCGCGACTGCCAGAGCGCCCTGGCCCAGGCCGAACAGAAGGTTCAGGTATTGCTCGAGCGCGACGGAGAGCTGGCCGCCGAGCCGTTCGATGCGGACCAGCCAGAATGATCGGCGCATACCAGGCCAGCTGCCAGGCACGGGTCGACGCCGCCCTCGAGCAACTGTTTATCGCCCCCTCGGTGGAGCTCACCCGCCTGTATGAGGCCATGCGCTACAGCGTCATGAACGGCGGCAAACGGGTTCGCCCACTGCTCGCCTATGCCGCGTGCGAAGCCCTCGGCGCCGCCCCGGAACAGGCCAACGGCGCGGCCTGCGCGGTCGAGCTGATTCACGCCTATTCGCTGGTGCACGACGATTTGCCGGCCATGGACGACGACGACCTGCGCCGTGGCCAGCCAACCACCCACAAGGCTTTTGACGAAGCTTGCGCGATTCTCGCCGGTGACGGTCTGCAGAGCCTGGCCTTCAGCGCCCTGCTCGACCCGCAACTGAGCCCGCAGCAGGACAGCATCCGCCTGGCCATGGTCCAGGCCCTGGCGCTGGCGGCCGGCCCTGCCGGCATGGTCGGCGGCCAGGCCATCGACCTGGGTTCGGTGGGCCTCAAGCTCGACCAGACGGCGCTGGAGTTCATGCACCGGCACAAGACCGGCGCGCTGATCGAGGCCAGCGTCAAGCTCGGCGCCCTGGCCAGTGCCCGCGCCGACCAGACCCAGCTCAAGGCCCTGCAAACTTATGCACAGGCCATCGGCCTGGCCTTCCAGGTCCAGGACGATATCCTCGACGTCGAAAGCGACACCCAGACCCTGGGCAAGCGCCAGGGCGCCGACATCGCCCGCGACAAGCCGACCTACCCGGCCCTGCTCGGGCTCGACGCGGCCAAGGCCTACGCCCTGGAACTGCGCGACCAGGCCCTGCATGCCCTGCGTCCGTTTGACGCGGCGGCCGAGCCGCTGCGCGAGCTGGCGCGCTACATTGTCGAGCGCCGCAACTAAGCAGCACTGGTATCACCGAGCAAACCCCTGTGGGAGCAACTGTCTTGATCAGGCTGTTTGCACTCGCCAAGGGGTATTGTCCCGCAGCATTGCATTCAGCCTGACGATCAGCACCCGCATGCAGGCTACGAGGGCCACTTTGGCGCACTTGCCACGCTCCCGAAGTGCTTCGTAGCGTGCTTTAAATTCCGTGTTGTGGCGGATGATGATCCAGCTCGACATGTACAGAACTCGCCTTACATGCGCCCGCCCCCCCATATCTGGCGGTGCCCTCGATGGCTACCGCTATCGTTGTTGTAAGGCGCTACGCCCACCAGCGCGGCGATTTGACGGCGGTCCAACTGCCCCAGTTCAGGCAGTGAGGCGAGCAGATTTGCGGCGGTTACTCGACCGATTCCGCTCACCGCCAACAACTGACGCGCCCTGGTATCGTCAAGTTGCACCATCGCCTGGTCAATTTCTTCGTCGAGGCGTTTGATCAGCACTTTCAGCTGTTCTATGTGCTCATCAAAGTGGGCCATCACCATTGCCGAGCGGCATTGCAGGCGACGCCGCTTGTAGTCATCACGGCTCTGCACAAATTGGGCGCGCTGCTTCACCAGCTCTCGCAGCTCTTCGCGTTCAGGGCTGACCGGTTGGCCTTGAGGGGCGCTGAGGTGTGCAGTGAAGTCCGCAAGGACTTCGGCGTCGATCTTGTCGGTTTTGGCTTTTTTACCCATGGCATCGGCGAATTTTCGGGCACGGGCTGGGTTGATGCAGATGGTTTCGAAACCCGCTGAGCGCAATGCAATCAGCACCTCTTTCTCGTAGCCGCCGGTCGCTTCAATCAACACTCTGCTGATCTTGAAGTCCTTCAGTCGCCCGATCAGCACATCAAAGCCTGGGCGTTCATTGACTACTTCGAAGCGGATTTTCTGAGGTTTGATGCAGATTTCCAAAGTGGCTTTGGCAGTGTCGATTCCAACAGAAGACAACATGGCTGAACCCTCTTACACTCAGTTGTGAGAGCGCTCTGGCTTGGCCCACGCTTGTGATTCGAGAGGCGCTCAATCAACTGTTCGGGCTCGGGCCAGGGTGGAGAGGTGAATGGCAGCTTTGCTCCCACACGTGCTTTAAGCACTACCGGCGTACAGCTTGCCATTCACCGCTCTCACTTCTGATTCTATTCCTACCTAAAGACACAAGCCGGCATTGCCGGCGATAGGGGCCAAAAGCCCCTGCTCTACCAGTCAATGGGCAGCCAACACCGCAATAAGGTAAACTGCCGCCACTTCATATCTATAACGATTCGCCTGATGCCCACGACGTTTCAAGAGATCCCCCGCGAACGCCCGGTCACGCCGCTGCTTGACCGTGCCGATACGCCTGCCGGCCTGCGCCGCCTGGCTGAAGCCAACCTGGAGAGCCTGGCCGACGAGTTGCGCCAGGAATTGCTCTATACCGTTGGTCAGACCGGCGGGCATTTCGGTGCCGGCCTGGGCGTCATCGAGCTGACGATCGCCCTGCACTACGTCTTCGATACCCCGGACGATCGTCTGGTATGGGACGTCGGTCATCAGGCCTATCCGCACAAGATCCTCACCGGTCGCCGCCAGCGCATGCACACCCTGCGCCAGAAGGACGGCCTGGCCGCCTTCCCACGCCGCGCCGAAAGCGAGTACGACACCTTTGGTGTCGGTCACTCCAGCACCTCGATCAGTGCTGCCCTGGGCATGGCCATCGCCGCACGCCTGCAGAACGATCCGCGCAAGTCCATTGCCGTGATCGGCGACGGCGCACTGACCGCCGGCATGGCCTTCGAGGCGTTGAACCACGCCCAGGAAGTCGACGCCGACATGCTGGTGATCCTCAACGACAACGACATGTCGATTTCGCGCAATGTCGGTGGCCTGTCCAACTACCTGGCCAAGATCCTCTCCAGCCGCACCTACTCGAGCATGCGTGAGGGCAGCAAGAAGGTCCTCTCGCGCCTGCCGGGCGCCTGGGAAATCGCCCGCCGCACCGAAGAGTACGCCAAGGGCATGCTGGTACCCGGCACCCTGTTCGAAGAGCTGGGCTGGAACTACATCGGCCCGATCGATGGCCACGACCTGCCGACCCTGATCACCACCCTGCGCAACATGCGCGACCTCAAGGGGCCGCAGTTCCTGCACGTGGTGACCAAGAAGGGCAAGGGCTTCGCCCCGGCCGAAGTCGACCCGATCGGC
The DNA here is from genome assembly GCF_018390435.1 of Pseudomonas sp. RC2C2. Classification (NCBI taxonomy): domain Bacteria; kingdom Pseudomonadati; phylum Pseudomonadota; class Gammaproteobacteria; order Pseudomonadales; family Pseudomonadaceae; genus Pseudomonas; species Pseudomonas sp. RC2C2. The sequence goes on from NZ_JAHBAX010000001.1 coordinate 1,596,810, forward strand.
TACCACGCGATCACCAAGCTCGAGCCTGTGGACAAACCCGCCGCCGCGCCGAAAAAAGCCGGCGGGCCAAAGTACTCCGCGGTATTCGGCCAATGGCTGTGCGACATGGCTGCGGCTGACCAGCGCCTGGTCGGCATCACCCCGGCCATGAAGGAAGGCTCCGACCTGGTGGCCTTCAGCGAGCGCTACCCGGATCGCTACTTCGACGTTGCCATTGCCGAACAGCACGCGGTAACCCTGGCGGCGGGCATGGCGTGCGAAGGTGCCAAGCCGGTGGTGGCGATCTATTCGACCTTCCTGCAGCGTGCCTACGACCAGTTGATCCACGACGTCGCGGTACAGAACCTCGACGTGCTGTTCGCCATCGACCGCGCCGGCCTGGTTGGCGAAGACGGTCCGACCCATGCGGGCAGCTTCGACCTGTCGTTCCTGCGTTGCATCCCCGGCATGCTGGTGATGACCCCGAGCGACGAGAACGAGCTGCGCAAGATGCTCAGCACCGGCCACCTGTACAACGGCCCGGCCGCCGTGCGCTACCCACGCGGCAGCGGCCCGAATGCGCCCATCGACAACAACCTCGAGCCGCTGGACATCGGCAAGGGCATCGTTCGCCGCCAGGGCAGCAAGGTCGCCCTGCTGGTATTCGGTGTGCAGTTGAGCGAAGCCCTGAAGGTTGCCGAGCAGATCGACGCCACCGTGGTCGACATGCGTTTCGTCAAACCGCTGGATGAGGCGCTGGTGCGTGAAATCGCCGGCAGCCACGACCTGCTGGTGACCATCGAAGAGAACGCCATCATGGGCGGCGCTGGTGCTGCGGTGAGCGAGTTCCTCGCCCGCGAAGCCGTGCTCAAGCCGATGCTGCACCTGGGCCTGCCGGATGTGTATGTCGAGCATGCCAAGCCTGCACAGATGCTCGCCGAATGCGGCCTGGATGCTGCCGGGATCGAGGCTTCGGTGCGTCAGCGGATGCAACTGCTCGGTCTGTGATCTTCGGGGCCTTAACCGGCCTCATCGCTGGCAAGCCAGCTCCCACAAGTACAGCACATGCAGAACCTGTGGGAGCTGGCTTGCCAGCGATAGCAATGGAACTGCCCATGAAATCCCTGCGCCTGGTAGCCCCACTCCTGCTATTGCCGACCACCCTGCTGGCCGAGCCCATCGACCGCGAAAGCGCCCTGAAGCTGCCCAACACGCTCATCAGCGCCAACCGCCAGGTCGAAGACCGCAGCCAAACCAGCGCCGCCAACACCGTGTTCACCCGTGACGACATCGATCGCCTGCAGCCTTCCAGCGTCACTGACCTGCTGACCCGGGTACCCGGCGTTCAGGTCTCGCGCACCGGCGGGCGCGGCAGCTTGCCCGGCATTTTCATTCGCGGCACCAAGTCGGCCCAGAGCCTGGTGCTGGTCGATGGTGTGCGCATCGCCAACACCTCGTCCGGCGACAGTGGCCTGCAGTTTCTCAATATCGATCAGATCGAGCGGGTCGAAGTGTTGCGTGGTTCGCGCTCGGCGATCTACGGCAGCGATGCGATTGGCGGGGTGATCCAGATCTTTACCCGCCGCGCCAGCAAGCCCGGCCTGCAACCCCGCTTGCACCTGGCCGCTGGCAGCAACAAGACCTGGCAACGTGACGTCGGCCTCTCGGGCGGCGATGAACGCACCCGTTTCAACCTCGCCGCCGGCCTGGACGAAACCGCCGGCATCAACGCCACCCGCGAGTCCTTCGCCGCCAACGGCGATCACGATGCCTACCGCAACAAGAGCCTGAGCCTGAACCTCAGCCATGTCGCCAGCGACTCGCTGGAACTGGGCCTGAACTGGCTCGACAGCCGCGGCCGCAGCGAATACGACAACCTGTTCGGCGACCACAGCCAGCCCTATACCGATTTCAACCTCAGCAGCATCGGCACCTATGCCGACGCTCAGCTCAGCGATATCTGGCATTCACGCCTGGAACTGGGCCACAGCGAGAACCGCGACACCAAGCGCGACACATTGCAACCAGGCGGTAGCGAGTTCAACACCTACCGTGACTCGGTCAACTGGCAGAACGACCTGAGCCTCGACGAGCGCAACAACCTGCTGCTCGGTGGCGATTGGTACCAGGATCGCCTGCACGCCAGCACGCCCCTGGAACAAGACAGCCGCTGGAACCGCGCTGCTTTCGTGCAACATCGCTACAAGGGCGACAGCTTCAGCAGCGAAGTGGGCGTGCGCCGCGACCAGAACCAGCAGTTCGGTAGCCAGAACAGCTGGAGCGCCAGCCTCGGCCTGCCGCTCAACGCCGACAACGACCTGCTGCTGTCCTACAGCGAAGGCTTGCGCGCACCGACTTTCAACGACCTCTACTACCCGGACTTCGGCAACCCCGACCTCAAGCCCGAACGCTCGAAAAGCTACGAGTTGCAATGGCGCAGCCAACTGAGCGAGACCACCCGGCTGGAGACCTCGCTGTACCGCACGGACCTGCGCAATGCGATCTCCCTGGGCCCCAACTTCATTCCGCACAACGTGGGCTCGGCACGCATCAACGGTTTCGAAGCCAGTCTGCATCAGGAGTGGTTCGGCTGGCAGAGCAACCTCGGCGTGGCGCTGATCGACCCGCGTGACCGCGATTCCGGGCACACCCTGGAACGCCGCGCCCGCCGCACCCTGAGCCTGGACCTGGATCGCCAGTTCGATCGCCTGGGGCTCGGCGCCAGCTGGCAGGCGGTCAGCAGCAGTTACGCCGACGCGGACAACACCAAGACGCTGGCTGGCTACGGTTTGCTTGGGTTACGCAGCAGTTGGAGCCTCAGCCGCGAGCTCCGCCTGGAGCTCAAGGCCGATAACCTGCTGGATAAAACCTACAGCCGTGCGCAGTACAGCTATGGCGCAGGCTACCGCGACTACCGCGAAGAGGGCCGCACCTGGCTGCTGGGCGTCACTTGGACACCGGCACTTTAGCCTGCAGCAGCGCACACAGCTTCGCCGTCGCTTCGATCATCTGCCCGCTGGGGCGCTCCAGGCCTTTATCCGGCACCTGCAGCAGCAGACCGTCACGCACTGCCGCGACCTGCGGCCAGGCCTTCCAGGCATCGAGCTGGGGCTGATCGGCGGCGAGGATAACCTGGGGATTACGCGCCAGCACGGTCTCAAGGTTGACCTGTGGCGCCGGCTGGGTGAGATCGGCAAACAGGTTGCGCGCGCCGCAGACGCTCAAGGCATCGGAGATGATCTGGTAACCACCGACGGTATACAGCGGCTTGTCCCAGACCTGATAGAACACCGTCAGTGGCCGCTCGCGACGGTACTGCTGGCGCAGCGCGGCAAGGCGCTGGCGCAGGGCAACGGACAACTGCGCGCCCTGCGCCTTGCGCCCGATCCGCACGCCAATCTCGTCGACCTGGGAAACCAGGTCATCCAGCTCGTGGACGTCGACGCTGTAGAGCGGAATACCAAGACGTTCAAGCTGCTCACGCTGAGCCGCCGGCACGCTGCCCGGCCAGTACAGCACCAGGTCCGGGCGCACGCTGAGCAGGCGCTCCATGTCCAGCTGGCCGTAGCGGCCAACCAACGGCACATCGCTCAATTGCGCAGGACGCTCCCTCCACTCGGCCATGCCCACCAGCAGATCGCCGGCCTGCAGGTCGAGGAGGATTTCGCTGATCGAAGGCGCCAGGCTGACCACCCGCGGCGCCGCCGCCAGCGGCATGCCGAGGGCTAGCAGCAACAGCCACAGGTAGCGGCGCATCAGCCGAGCTGGCGAGGGATACGGTAGAGGTAGAGCAGGACCACGCTGGAGATCGCCAGGAGAACCTGTGGCACCGCCTCAAGGCCGACGAACACCGACAGCGCGGCGACCCAGGCCGGCAGGCAACCGAACAGCATGCCCAGGCGCCGGATGCGCGCCAGCTCGATCCAGGCGCCAGGCTCGTCATCACTGTTCAAGCTTTTCTGGGTGGCAATCAGCGCATGCTTGTAGGCGCCAAAGCGCGGCAGGCTGAGGAACATCGACGCCACGCCGGCGATGAACATCGGCATGGCCAGGATCGGGATCAGCGCCTGCAGGTCAGCAAAGGCCCAGGCAAACACCAGCAATGGCGCCAGCGCCACCGCCAGGTACTGCCACCAGGCCAGTTGCAGACGGCGACGCACCTCGGCGCGGGTCACGCCCGTCCGGCCTCGCCCTGGTGCTCGTTGCCCATCATGTGGCCGAGCTTGCCGGCTTTGGTCGCCAGGTAGTGTTTGTTATGCGGGTTGTGGCCGGTGTGCAGCGGCACGCGCTCGGCAACCGGGATACCCATGCCGGTGAGGGCCTTGACCTTGCGCGGGTTGTTGGTCATCAGCCGCAGCGACTTGACCCCCAGGTGCTCGAGCATCGGCTGGCACATACCATAGTCACGCTGGTCGGCAGCAAAGCCCAGGCGCTCGTTGGCTTCGACGGTATCGGCGCCGCCATCTTGCAGCTCGTAGGCGCGGATCTTGTTCAGAAGGCCAATACCACGGCCCTCCTGGCGCAGGTACAGCAGCACGCCGCGGCCTTCGCGGGCGATTGCCTGCAGGGCCGCCTCGAGTTGCGAACCGCAGTCACAGCGCTGGCTGAACAAGGCATCGCCGGTCAGGCATTCGGAATGCAGGCGCCCCAGCACCGGCTGCCCGTCGGCCACATCACCCAGGCTGAGCACGACGTGCTCGCGGCCGGTGGCTTCATCGAGAAAACCATGCATAGTGAAGGTCGCAAACGGGGTAGGCAGCTTGGAAGCGGCAACAAAAACGACGGGCACGTTGTGCTCCTGATCAGTAACTTGAAAATTGACGTGGGCCGATTGTATCAGCAGCGTGGCGCGGCTGCTTAGGCTGAATTACTGGGCAAACAGATCGAGAAGTTCGATAACGCCTAGTGGCGCTTGCCCGCCCCGTCGAATGGATATGGCTGTTGCCAGTGCGCGAAAATCGCTCGTAATTCACCACTGGCCACCAGTTTGTCCATACGCTGATCGAACAAGGCACGCAATGCCTTGCCCTCGGCGGTGCGGCCAAAGGCCAGGTACAGCGGCAGCTCGGCCAGGTGGCTGCGGCGGAACAATTCAGGCTTGGCAGCCTGACCGAGTACATTGTCGACTTCGGTCAGGGCATCGATATAGAAGTCGACACGATCATGCTCAAGCATCGGCAGGATCCCTTCCCGGCGCTGGATCTCACGGAAATGGCCGACATTGGGCAGGTAGTTCTTGTAGTCATAGCCGCGCACCCAGGCCAGACGGTATTGGCCGAGGTTCTGCTGGCTGGGGACCGGACGGCTGGCCAGGCCCAGGGCATAGATATGATCCATATCGAAATGCCAGCGCGGGTAGAGGTTGTCGGCGTTTTCTTCGTGATAGGAGCCGACCCAGGCATCCGCTTCACCGCGTTTGACCAGGCCTACCGCGCGGCTGTACGGCGCACCTTGGGTGCGGACCTTGACCCCGGCGGGTTCGAACACCTTGCGCAGCACGTCCCAGGCCAGGCCACTGCCATCGGCGTTGGTGTAGTCGAGCCACTCCTCACTGACCAGACGGACCTGGCCAGGCATCGCCAAGGGTGCGTCTGCCGCCTTGACCACACCCGCTGTCACAACCAGCAGCAACAGCAACAGCCGCCATCCCGTCATCGCCCCGCTCCCTCAGGTGAAACTCCATACCAGGACCTGCATGCCCAGCCAGGCAAATACGCCTGCCAGCACATCGTCGAGCATGATCCCGACCCCGCCATGGACATGACGGTCAACCCAGCGAATCGGCCAGGGCTTGAGGATGTCGAAGAAACGGAACATCAAGAAACCCGCCAGCAGCCAGAGCCAACCTTCTGGCACCAACCACAGGGTAATCCACATGCCGACCATTTCGTCCCAGACGATCCCTTCATGGTCGTGCACTTTCAGGTCATCGGCGACCTTGCCACACAACCAGACGCCGAACAGCATGGTCAGGCCGAGCATCAGCCAGTAGCCCCAGTCGGGCAGCATCTGCCACAACGGGATAAAAGGCAGAGCCACCAGCGAGCCCCAGGTTCCCGGCGCCTTGGGCAAGGTCCCGGAACCGAAGCCGAAGGCCAGGAAGTGCCAGGGGTTGCGCCAGACCGACGGCGGAACGAACTCCGCAGGCACCTGTTTGGGGTGATCGGTCACGGTGTCTCCTTAAAATGTTGATAGCCCCGGATCTGCGGGGTGATGTCTTGGCCGCAATCATCGAGCAGGCGCACGCCGCTGCCGGCACTGGCGCGCCCGACCACATGGATGGGCCAGCCGGCCGCCAGCAGGGGCGCCAGTTCGGCTTCGGGCAGGGTGAAGGCCAGGACGTAATCATCGCCCCCGGCCAGTGCCGCCTGTTGCGCGCCTTCGCGGCCGAGCAAAGCCTGCAGGGCAGCCGACAACGGCAGCCGCTCCAGCTCGACCTGCAATGCCAGGTGCGATGCCTTGGCGATATGCCCGCAATCGGCGAGCAGGCCGTCGGAAATATCCAGTGCCGCCGTAGCCTTGCCGAGCAACGCCTGGCCCAACGCCAGTTGCGGTTGCGGTGACCAGTAATGGCCAAGCAAGGGCTCGGCCTGGGCAGCATCGGCCAAGCGCTCACCCAGCACCAGCGTCAAGGCGCCTGCGGCATTGCCCAGATCGCCGCCGACGCAAAGCAGATCACCTGCCCGCGCACCGCTGCGGGTCAAGGCTTGGCCGGCCGGCACGCGGCCAAACACGGTCATGGTCAGGCTTAGCGGGCCACGGGTGGTATCGCCGCCAATCAGGCTCAGCTGGCAGTTTTCAGCCATCTGGTTCAAACCGCGGGCATAGGCTTGCAGCCAGTCGGCGCGAACCTCCGGCAGGGTCAGGGCAAGGGTAAAACCGATGGGCGTGGCGCCCATGGCCGCCAGGTCACTGGCCGCGACGGCCAGCGAACGCTGACCGAGCAGAAAAGGGTCGCAGACAGCCGGGAAATGCACCCCGGCCACCAGCGTGTCGGTGGAGATCGCCAGCTGTTCGCCCGGCGGCACGCTGAGCAAGGCGCAATCATCGCCAATGCCCAGCGCCACGCCTTCACCGCCTTGCGCACAGGACGCGGCGGCGAAGTAATGACGGATCAGCTCGAACTCACCCATTGGCACAGAGCGCCGCAATCAGCGCTTGAACGCCTTGACTTCGGCTTCACGCAGGCGTGGTGCCAGCTTGTCGAGCACACCGTTGACGAACTTGTGGCCGTCGGTGGCGCCAAACACTTTGGCCAGCTCCACACCTTCGTTGATCACAACGCGGTACGGGACATCGACGCGCATCATGAACTCCCAGGTGGACAGGCGCAGCACCGCCAGTTCAACCGGATCGAGCTCTTCAAGGGCCAGGTCCAGGCACGGCTTCAGTGCTTCGTCGATTTCGACTTTTTTCGCAGGAACCCCGTGAAGGATTTCGCGGAAGTAGGCGCCGTCGACATCGGTGAAATCGTTATCGACCCGGAACTGCGCTTCGATCTCGTTCAGCGACTGCTTGGCCATGTGCCATTGGTACAGGGCCTGAGTCGCGAGCTGACGGGCTTCGCGACGCTTGGCGCTTTTCGATGGCTTGCCAGCATCCGCAGGTTTTGGATCGCGCGGGTTGAAACGATCGCTTTCGTCGCTAATCACTTGGCCTCCAACTGCGCCAGCAGGCTGACCATTTCCAGAGCGGACAGGGCAGCTTCGGCGCCCTTGTTGCCGGCCTTGGTGCCGGAACGCTCAATGGCCTGTTCGATCGAGTCGACGGTCAGGACACCGAAGGAGACCGGCACGCCGAACTCCATGGACACCTGGGCCAGGCCCTTGGTGCATTCGCCCGCGACATACTCAAAGTGCGGGGTACCGCCACGGATCACTGCGCCCAGGGCGATGATCGCGGCATATTCGCTTTGCTGGGCGACTTTCTGTGCCACCAGCGGAATTTCGAAGGCACCCGGGGCACGGATGATGGTGATGTCGCTTTCGTTCACACCGTGGCGAACCAGGGCGTCAACGGCACCGCTCACCAGGCTTTCGACGACGAAGCTGTTGAAGCGGCCAACCACCAAAGCATAGCGACCTTTGGGGGCGATGAAGGTACCTTCGATGGTCTTCAGGGTCATTCCGGAGTTCTCATCTTAAAGAGCCAGGCCGCAAACGGGCGGCCTGTGGGGGTTTGGGACACGAATGGCAGCGCGACAAACCGCCTGCTTTATTCGGAGGGCACGTATTCTACAACTTCCAGATCGAATCCGGATATCGCATTGAACTTCATTGGCGAACTCATCAGGCGCATTTTGCGCACGCCGAGGTCACGCAGGATCTGCGAACCGGCACCAACGGTGCTGTAGGTGGTCGGGGTTTTCGCCTGCGATGCAGCATCGGCGCTCTCACGAATGTGCGCCAGCAGCACGTCGCCATCGAGCGGGTGACCGAGCAGCAGCACCACACCGCTGCCAGCGTCTGCAACGGCGCTCATGGCCGCGCGCAGGCTCCAGCGACCCGGTTGCTTGACCATCAGCAGGTCGCGCAGCGGGTCCATGTTGTGCACCCGTACCAGGGTCGGCTCTTCGGCGCAGATGTTGCCCAGGGTCAGCGCCATGTGCACGTCGCCCTCGACCGAATCACGGTAGGTGACCAGGTTGAAATGCCCCAGTTCGCTGTCCAGCGGCTGCTCGGAAACCCGCTGAACGGTACGTTCGTGGATCATCCGGTAGTGGATCAGGTCGGCGATGGTGCCGATCTTGATGTTGTGTTCGGCGGCGAAGGTTTCCAGTTCGGCGCGACGGGACATGGTGCCGTCGTCGTTCATCACCTCGCAGATCACCCCGCTCGGCTCAAAACCGGCCATGCGCGCCAGGTCGCAGGCAGCTTCGGTGTGGCCGGCACGGGCCAGGGTTCCGCCCGGCTGGGCCATCAACGGGAAGATGTGGCCAGGGCTGACGATGTCTTCGGCCTTGGCATCACGGGCGGCGGCCGCCTGTACGGTGCGTGCGCGGTCGGCAGCGGAAATGCCGGTGGTAACCCCGGTGGCGGCCTCGATCGACACGGTGAACTTGGTGCCGAAGCCCGAGCCATTGCGCGGCGCCATCAGCGGCAGCTTGAGCGTTTCGCAGCGCTCGCGCGACATTGGCATGCAGATCAGGCCGCGGGCGTGCTTGGCCATGAAGTTGATGTGCTCGGCCTTGCAGCACTCGGCGGCCATGATCAGGTCGCCTTCGTTCTCGCGGTCTTCGTCATCCATGAGGATGACCATTTTGCCCTGGCGGATGTCTTCGACCAGTTCTTCGATACTGTTGAGCGCCACTGGGCACCCCCTTTCAAATCAGGATTTCAGGTAGCCGTTGGCGGCCAGGAAACTTTCGGTGATACCGCTGCCTTTGCTCGGCTCGGCGGCCTTGTCACCCAGCAGCAGACGCTCCAGGTAACGTGCCAGCAGGTCGACCTCAAGGTTCACCCGACGACCTGGACGGTAGTCGGCCATGATGGTTTCGGCCAGGGTGTGCGGGACGATGGTCAGCTCGAACTCGGCGCCATCGACGACGTTCACTGTCAGGCTGGTACCGTCGACGGTGATCGAGCCCTTGTGGGCAATGTACTTGGCCAGCTCTTTGGGGGCACGAATGCGGAACTGGATGGCGCGGGCGTTATCGCTGCGCGACACCACTTCGCCAACGCCGTCGACATGGCCGCTGACCAGGTGACCGCCCAGGCGGGTGGTCGGCGTCAGGGCCTTTTCCAGGTTGACCCGGCTGCCGCTTTTGAGCTCGTTGAAGGCGGTGCAGTCGAGGGTTTCGCGGCTGACGTCGGCCCAGAAGCCATCGCCAGGCAGCTCGACCGCGGTCAGGCACACGCCGTTGACGGCGATGCTGTCGCCCAGCTTGACGTCGCCCAGGTCGAGCTTGCCGGTTTCGACATACACCCGCACGTCACCACCCTTGGGGGTCAGGGAACGGATGCTGCCAATCGATTCGATGATGCCGGTGAACATGGAGTCCTCCTCGAGAACAGGGCTGCGCGGGGCGCTAGCCGCAAATTATACGCCGGGCGCGGGCTTCGGCACGGCCGTGACTCGCCAGTCATCGCCTACCGCGCGCATTTCGGTGATCTGCAAATAGGGCGCCTGGCTCATGGTTTCCAGTGGCCAGTCGAGTAACGGCCGGGCACTGGAGCCGAGAATGCGCCCGGCGACAAAAATCTGGTACTCGTCGATCAGGCCTTGGCGGGCAAAGGCACCGACCAGGCCGGCACCGGCCTCGACCAGCACTTCATTGACCCCACGGGCTGCCAGCTCGAGCATCAATGCCGGCAAGTCGACGCGACCCTCGCTGCCGGGCAGGCGCAGCAGCTCGTGGCCGGCCTGGGCATAACGCGAGTCGGCTTCGGCGGCGGTTACCACCAGGGCCGGCCCGGCTTGAAAAAATGGCGCATCAAGCGGCACACGCAAACGGCCGTCGATCAACACCCGTAGCGGCGCACGGGCCAGGGCCAGCGCGGTGGTTTGCGGGTCCAGCCCGAGCTCGTCACCGCGCACGGTCATCCGCGCGTTGTCGGCCAGTACGCTTTCGGCGCTGGTCAGCACCACGCTTGAGCGCGCACGCAAGCGCTGCACCGCCGAGCGCGCCGCCGGGCCGGTAATCCACTGGCTCTCGCCACTGGCCATGGCCGTGCGCCCGTCCAGGCTCATCGCAAGCTTGGCCCGCACGAACGGCAGGCCGTGCTCCATGCGCTTGAGAAAGCCCGGGTTCAAGGTGCGGGCCTCGGCTTCGAGCACACCGCTGGCAACCTCGATACCCGCATCAGCCAGGCGCTTGAGGCCTTGGCCGGCAACCTGCGGATTAGGATCCTGCATGGCCGCCACCACCCGCGCCACGCCGGCCTTGACCAGCGCCTCGGCACAGGGCGGCGTGCGCCCGTGGTGGCTGCATGGCTCAAGGGTGACGTACGCACAAGCGCCACGGGCCAGCTCGCCGGCCTGGCGCAACGCGTGTACTTCGGCATGGGGTTCGCCGGCACGCACGTGCCAGCCTTCGCCGACGACCTGGCCGTCACGGACGATCACACAACCGACGCGCGGGTTCGGGTGGGTGGAGTACAGGCCCTTGCGGGCCAACTCGATGGCCCGGGCCATGTAGTGCGCATCAAGTACCGCGCGTTCGCTGGACATGCTCACTCTTTAGCCGGCACGCGGGCCAGGCGGTCGATTTCTTCACGGAACTCGTTGAGGTCCTGGAAACGCCGGTACACGGAGGCGAAGCGGATATAGGCGACCTCATCGAGCTTCTGCAGCTCGGCCATGACCAGTTCGCCGACGACCAGCGACTTGATCTCGCGCTCGCCGGTGGCCCGCAACTTGTGCTTGATATGCGCCAGCGCCGCTTCCAGGCGCTCGACACTGACCGGGCGTTTTTCCAGGGCGCGCTGCATACCCGCGCGCAGTTTTTCCTCGTCGAAGGGCTGGCGGCTGCCGTCCTGCTTGATCAGCCGGGGCAGAACCAGTTCGGCGGTTTCGAAGGTGGTGAAGCGCTCACCGCAGGCAACGCATTCGCGCCGACGGCGCACTTGCTCGCCCTCGGCAACCAGTCGCGAGTCGATGACCTTGGTGTCGTTGGCACCGCAGAAGGGACAGTGCATGGTGGCAGGCAACAAAAAAAGGGAGGGCCATGGTAGCGCATCCCACTGGCAAGACAAGCCAAAGGGGTTACCATCCAGTGAGGAAATATGCCGCGAAGGAATTCCCCATGCCATTAAGAGCGCTTGTCGTGCTCAGTTTTGCCGCCGTGCTGGCCGCGTGCAGCAGCGATAAACCCCAGCCTGCAGCGGCGCCCAAAGCCCCTGTAGCAAGCAAACCGGCCAAAGAGCTCGGGCCTTTGCCGGCCTATCAGCGCGAGCTGAGCGGGACCTTGCTCAATATTCCGGTGGGCGCCGAAGTCGAACTGGCCCTGCTGGTGATCGATGAACGGGGGCGCCCGCAAGGCCTGCTGGCCAGCAGCACGCTCAGCGGCAATGGCCTGGACCTGCCGTTTCGCCTGCGCTTCAACCCCGAGGCCTTCCCGGCCGGTGCGCGGGTCGAACTGCGTGGCCGCGCGAGCAAATCCGGGCAACTGATTCTGCACCTGCCGCCGCTGCGTATCGCCCAGGCCCAAACCCAGGCCACCGGCCCGTTGCGCTTCGAAAAGGCGCCATGATGGCACCGGCGCCGCTGCAACAGGCCTTGAGTGAACTGCTGGGTGACGCGCAACTGGTGGTCAGTGAACTGCCCGAGTGCGCGCTCAAGTTGTGGTTGATCGATGCCCAGAACATGGACCGCGCCTTCAGCGCCGAAGAAACCCGGCGCATCCTCCACGAGCCGCCGTACTGGAGCTTCTGCTGGGCCAGCGGCCTGGCCATGGCGCGCTATCTGGACCAGCATCGGCACTGGGTCGAGGGTAAGCGGGTACTGGACTTTGGCGCAGGCTCCGGCATTGCCGCAGCCAAGGCCGGCGCGCGTGAAGTGGTCGCCTGCGATCTCGACCCACTGGCGCTGCAGGCCTGCCGGGCCAATGCCGCGCTCAACGAAGTGGAACTGAGCTATTCCAGCGACTTCTTCCAGGAAGCCGACCGTTTTGACCTGATCCTGGTCGCCGACGTGCTCTACGACCGCGCCAACCTGCCGCTGCTGGATGAATTCCTCAGCCGTGGCCAGCAGGCCCTGGTGGCCGACTCACGGGTACGGGACTTCAGCCATCCGCTGTACCAGTCGCTGGGTGTGCTCGATGCCCTGACCCTGCCGGACCTGGCCGAGCCCCACGAATTCCGCCGGGTCAGCCTGTACCACGCCAGCCGCCAGCCTTTATAGTGATGCCATTCACGGATTTTCGAGAGTCGCGATGAACCCTGCTACCCCGTACATTTTCGACGCCACTGCCGCCGATTTCGATCAGTCGGTGCTCCAGAACTCTTTCCACAAACCGGTGCTGGTCGACTTCTGGGCCGAGTGGTGCGCACCGTGCAAGGCGCTGATGCCGCTGCTGGCGCAGATCACCGAGAGCTACCAGGGCGAACTGCTGCTGGCCAAGGTCAACTGCGATATCGAGCAGGACATCGTCGCCCGCTTCGGTATCCGCAGCCTGCCGACCGTGGTGCTGTTCAAGGATGGCCAGCCGGTGGACGGCTTTGCCGGCGCCCAACCGGAGTCGGCGATTCGCGCCCTGCTCGAACCCCACGTAAAACTGCCGCCACCCGCTGCCGCCGACCCGCTGGAACAGGCCCAGGCACTGTTTGCCGAAGGGCGCTTCAGCGAAGCCGAGAGCACCCTCAAGGCACTGCTCACTGAAGACAACAGCAATGCCGGCGCGCTGATCCTCTACGCCCGCTGCCTGGCTGAACGGGGCGAGCTGGGTGAGGCGCAGATCGTGCTCGACTCGGTCAAGAGCGATGAGCACAAGGCCGCCCTCGCCGGCGCCAAGGCGCAGCTGACCTTCCTGGGCCTGGCCGCCAACCTGCCGGAAGTCGCCGACCTGAAAGCGCGCCTGGCGCAGAATGGCGAAGATGATGAAGCCGCGTACCAGTTGTGCATCCAGCAGTTGTCGCGCCAGCAGTACGAGGCGGCGCTGGAAGGCTTGCTCAAGCTGTTCAAGCGCAACCGTGGCTATGACAGCGGGCTGCCGCACAAGACCTTGCTGCAGGTGTTCGACCTGCTGGGTAATGACCATCCGCTGGTCGGCACCTACCGCCGCAAGTTGTTTGCTGCCTTGTATTGAATTGATCACGGGGCAAGCCCGCTCCTACTGATTTTGTAGGAGCGGGCTTGCCCCGCGATACCCTTGTCACCCCAGCCAGTGATAAACCGGCGCGTCCGCCCCGCTTTCCACCTTCACCTCGGCACTGTGGCGCAGGCGCACCAGCAGCCGCTTGCCCGCCGCAGTATTGCCCGCCAACCCTTCCAGATGTTCAAGCAACTCCGGCCCGTTGAGCTGCCCGGCCTTGCGCAGCACCTCGCGCGCCGCCTGCCATAGCGCATCATCCGGCCGCGCCGCTGCCACGGGAGCGGTAGCCAGCGCTGGCGCTGGCGCCACAGCAGCCAACTGACCGCCCAGTTGCGCCCATTCCGCCGGGTCCAGCTCCAGGGTCAGGTCTACCGGCCAGTCGCCGATGTGTCCGCGAATTCGCATGGGGTTGTCCTTGTACGCAATCAATGGGCCCATGCTCCCACGCCAACGCCTCATCGCCAAGCACACTGGCGCGCGCCGAACAAGTTGTTATAACATTACCAAACCCATCCAGTGCCTCCGCGGAGTCCATCCATGCGTCGTCTGTTGCTTGCCTTGCCGTTTGCCTTGTTGCCCCTGGCCGTCGCTCATGCCCACGACGATCACGACCATGATCATGACCACGCCCATGGCAGCCTCGCCGCCCATGAGCACGGCGTCGCCCGCCTGAATGTGGTACTGGACGACAGGACCCTGGAGCTGGAGCTGGACAGCCCGGCGATGAACCTGGTGGGTTTTGAGCACCCGGCCACCAGCGTCGCCGACAAGGCCAAGGTCGCGAGTGTGCGCACACAATTGGAAAAACCATTGGCCCTGTTCGGCCTGGCCAAGGCGGCCAACTGCAGCGAAAGTGATCAGGCGCTGGAAAGCCCGCTGTTCGGCGACAAACCGGCAGCCGATGACGATGGTGACGAGCACGAAGGCCATGATCACAGTGAAATCCATGCCCATTACCGGCTGGCCTGCGACAATCCTGGCGAGCTCAAGAGCCTCGACCTGAGCCCGTTGTTCAAGGCCTTCCCTGCCACCCAGAAAATTGCGCTACAACTGATCGGACCGAACGGCCAGCAAGGAGTCGAAGCGACCCCGGCCAAGGCCACGATCAACTTCTGATAGCCCTTTTGCAGCGAAACGCCCGGGGTAACCCGGGCGTTCATTTATGAGCCAGGCACTGATTGAACTGACCGACCTGGGCTTTGCCTGGCCGGGCCAAGCCCCCTTGCTGGATATTCCCGCCCTGCGCCTGGACGCTGGCGAATCGCTGTTTCTCAAAGGCCCCAGCGGCAGCGGCAAGACTACCCTGCTCGGCCTGCTCGGTGGCGTGCAAAAGCCCGATCGCGGCAGCATCCGCCTGCTCGGCCAGGACTTGAGCGAATTGAAGCTGGCCGCCCGCGACCGCTTCCGGGTCGATCACACCGGCTACATTTTCCAGCAGTTCAACCTGCTGCCGTTCCTCTCGGTACGGGAGAACGTCGAACTGCCCTGTCGCTTCTCGCGCAGCCGCGCGCAACGCGCCGCCGAGCGCCACGGCAGCATCGACCAGGCCGCCGCCAGCCTGCTCGCGCATCTGGGCTTGAAGGACCCGGCGCTGCTCGCGCGCCGTGCCGACAGCCTGTCGATCGGCCAGCAGCAGCGTGTCGCCGCCGCCCGGGCATTGATCGGCCAGCCGGAACTGGTGATCGCTGACGAGCCGACGTCGGCCCTCGATGCCGACACCCGTGAAGCCTTCATCCGCCTGCTGTTCGCCGAGTGCCGTGCGGCCGGCTCCAGCCTGCTGTTCGTCAGCCACGACCAGAGCCTGGCGCCATTGTTCGACCGTCAGTTGTCCCTTGCCGAACTCAACCGCGCGGCGCAGCCGGGCAACGACCTGGAGGCCTGATGTACCTGCTCCGCCTTGCCCTGGCCAGCCTGGCCAACCGCCGCTTCACCGCGTTTTTGACCGCCTTCGCCATCGCCCTGTCAGTCTGCCTGCTGCTGGCGGTCGAGCGGGTGCGCACCGAAGCCCGCGCCAGTTTTGCCAGCACCATCAGCGGCACCGACCTGATCGTCGGCGCCCGTTCAGGTTCGGTGAACCTGCTGCTGTACTCGGTGTTTCGCATCGGCAACGCCACCAACAACATCCGCTGGGAAAGCTTCGAGCACTACGCCAGCGACAAACGGGTGAAGTGGGCCATCCCCATCTCCCTGGGCGATTCGCACCGCGGCTACCGGGTAATGGGGACCGACGCGCGCTACTTCGAGCACTACCAGTACGGCCGCAAGCAGAACCTGCAACTGGCCGAAGGCCGAGCCTTTGCCAGTGATCCGTTCGAGGTGGTGCTGGGTGCTGAAGTGGCCGACGCCCTGCACTACAAACTTGGCGACAAGCTGGTGCTGGCCCATGGTGTGGCGGCCATCAGCCTGGTCAAGCACGACGACAAGCCCTTCACCGTGGTCGGCGTGCTGCAACGCACCGGCACCCCGGTCGACCGTACCCTGCACATCAGCCTGGGCGGCATGCAAGCCATCCACATCGACTGGCACAACGGCATGCCGGCCCGTGGTGCCGGGCGTATCAGCGCCGAGCAGGCACGCAACATGGACCTCAAGCCCGCAGCCATCACCGCCTTTATGCTGGGCCTGAACAACAAGGTGGCCACCTTCAGCCTGCAACGGGAAATCAACGACTACCGCGGCGAACCGCTGCTGGCGATCCTTCCGGGCGTAGCCCTGCAAGAGCTCTGGAGCCTGATGGGGACTGCCGAGCAGGCGCTGTTCGTGGTCTCGCTGTTTGTGGTGCTGACTGGCCTGATCGGCATGCTCACGGCGATCCTCACCAGCCTCAATGAGCGGCGCCGGGAAATGGCCATCCTGCGCTCGGTGGGCGCCCGCCCCTGGCACATTGCCGGGCTGCTGGTGCTCGAAGCGCTGGCCCTGGCGCTGGCGGGTATCGTCGCCGGGCTGGGCTTGCTGTACGCCGGCATCGCCCTGGCTCAGGGCTACGTGCAAGCCAACTACGGCCTGTTGCTGCCCCTGGCCTGGCCCAGCGCCCACGAGTGGGCCCTGCTCGGCATCATTCTTGGCGCCGCCCTGCTGATGGGCAGCGTGCCGGCCTGGCGCGCCTATCGTCAGTCACTGGCCGACGGCCTGTCCATTCACCTGTGAGCACTTCGATGACCCGCGCCCTGCTGCTGTCACTGCTGTTGATCGCCGCCCCTTCATGGGCGGCCGAACCCCGTACCCTGGAATGGCAGCAACTGATCCCGGCCGGGGCGCCGGTGATCCAGCCGCAGTTGGCGCCGCTGCACGACCTCTCGCAGTTGAGCGATGCCCTGGCCGCGGAAGCGGCGCCAGCAGCGCGGCAAACCGCACCGAATGCCCCGGTGGTCAAGGCCCTGGATGGCCAACAGGTAAAACTGCCGGGCTATATCGTGCCGCTGGAAGTCAGCGAGGCAGGCCGCACCACCGAGTTCCTGCTGGTGCCCTACTACGGCGCCTGCATCCATGTGCCGCCACCGCCATCGAACCAGATCGTTCACATCTTCAGCGAGATCGGGGTGAAGGTCGAAGACCTCTACCAGCCTTACTGGATCGAAGGCCAGATGCAGGTCAAGGCCACCAGCAGTGAGCTGGCCGATGCCGGGTATCAGATGGAAGCCGAGAAAATTTACGCATACGAGCTAGAATAAATGGCCGCTTGCAGGGCTTTAGCGATTTCATTGAGCTGAATCAAAAATCGCCGTCCGTCAGCTCCTTACCATTGGACTCATTAAATTCTAAACGTCCTTTGGGAGCTTCCATGAACAAGTCCTTGCTTGGCGCCTCGCTCGTTGCTCTGGCGCTTGCAGCCCCTGTTGCCCACGCCCACCAGGCTGGCGACTTCATCCTGCGTGCCGGCGCGATCACCACCGCTCCCAACGAAAACAGCGGCGACATCAAGCTAGACGGCACCAAGATGTCCGGCACCAAGGCAACCCTGGACAGCGACACCCAGCTGGGCCTGGCCTTCGCCTACATGCTGACCGACCACATCGGCCTCGAGCTGCTGGCCGCCACCCCGTTCCAGCACACCGTTGGCGTCAAGGGCCTGGGCGCTGGCCTGGACGGCAAGCTGGGCGACATCAAGCAACTGCCACCGACCCTGTCGCTGCAGTACTACCCGATGGAAGCTTCGTCGAAGTTCCAGCCTTATGCCGGTATCGGTCTGAACTACACCATGTTCTTTGACGAAGACCTGAGCAGCAACCGCAAGGCTCAAGGCTTCAGCAACATGAAGTTGAAAGATTCGGTCGGCCTGGCGGGTCAGTTGGGCATGGACTACATGATCAACGACAACTTCCTGATCAACGCCGCGGTCTGGTACATCGACATCGACACCAAGGCCACCATCGACGGCCCAAGCGCCCTGGGCGTCGGCAAGACCAAGGTCGACGTGGATGTCGATCCATGGGTCTACATGGTTGGCGTGGGTTACAAGTTCTAAGCGTCGTCTAAACGCACATCGCGGGGCAAGCCCGCTCCTACAAAGACAGGTAGGAGCGGGCTTGCCCCGCGATGCTTTTCAGCGTCCTAGCAGACGCGCCAGCCCGACCACCAATGGCGTCGGCTCGGGAACGTCAAAGCGCATCAGCAAGCGCTGATTGTTCGCCCGCGAATGGCGAATGTCACCCGAACGCGCCGGCCCGTAGCTGATCGCTGGCAGATCACCGAGCACCGACTTCAGCGCCGCCAGCAACTGGTTCAATGAAGTTGCCTGATTCAGGCCAATGTTCACCGCCCCCTCTGCGACTGCTGCCATCTCCAGTGCCTGGACCATTACCGTGACCAGATCGCCGACATAAAGAAAGTCGCGGGTCTGCTCGCCATCGCCAAACAAGGTTATCGGCGTACCGTTCAAGGCACGCTCGCAGAAAATGCTGATGACCCCGGAATATGGCGAGGACGGATCCTGGCGTGGGCCGAAGATATTGAAGAAACGGAACACCACCGGTTCCAGACCATGCTGGCGACGGTAGAAGTCCAGGTACTGCTCACTGGCCAGCTTGTCCACGGCATAAGGCGTCAACGGCGCCTTGACGGTGTCTTCATCGATTGACTGACCCTCGCCGTTGTTGCCGTAGACCGCGGCGCTGGAGGCAAACAGCACGCGCTTGATGCCGTTCAGGCGCATGGCCTCGCAAACATTGAGGGTGCCGATGAAGTTGCTCTGGTGGGTTTTCACCGGGTCATCCACCGAGGCCTGCACCGAGGCGACAGCGGCCAGGTGCACGACAGCCTGGCAACCGGCCGCAGCGCGTTTGACCAGTTCGGCATCGGCGACATCGCCTTCGACCAGTTGCAGACGTGGGTTGTCCATCTGCAGGTTGCTGCGCTTGCCGGTCGACAGGTCGTCGAGGATGCGCACCGCATAGCCTTTTTCCAGCAGCGCATCGCTGAGGTGGGAACCAATGAAGCCGGCACCGCCGGTGATCAGAATAGGGGCATCAGCCATGACGATAGAAACGATCCAGTAAGGGCGGCAAACCGGCGCGCCAGGCGCGAGGCTTGATGCCAAAGGTATGGAGAATTTTCTTGCAGGCCAGCACGGCATGCTGCGGTTCTTCACTGGCGTCCGGGCGCGCGGCGTGGGCCTGCGCAGTCGGTGCCTGGACCGCCAGCGTATGCAACTGGGCAGCTTCAGTGAGGATAGCCTGTCCCAGCGCCAGCGGCGTGGTCGCCTCGTTGCCGGCGTAGTGATAGGTACCCCACAAGGGTGCGGCGCAATCGAGCTGCTTGAGCACTGAAAGGATGACCCGCGCGGCGTCATCCACCGGTGTCGGGTTGCCACGCCGGTCATCGGCCAGCAACAACTCCTGCGGTTGCTCGGCGCGGGTCAGAAAGCGCCCGAGCACACCATCAATGCTCTCATCAAGGACCCAGCCAAAGCGCAACAGCACATGTTGCGGGCAGGTGGCGCGCACGCTCTGCTCGATGCGCCACAGGGCCTGGCCACGCAGGCCCAACGGCACCGGTTCGTCCTTCTCGCTGTAGGCGGTGGCCCGCGAGCCATCGAAGACCCGGTAGCTGGACGGCTGGACAAGAATGATGTTGTGGTGCTGACACAGTTCGGACAGGCGCTCGACGGCGCGCTCCTGCTGGGCCAGGCGCTGCTCGCTGACCGCTTCGGCCTGGAACCAGTCGAAATAGTAGGCCAGGTTGATCAGCGCATCGGGGCGGGTATCGTCGAGCAGCTGGGTCAGGCTGGCCGGATCCCAGCCGCTGTCCGGCGGGCGTGGCGCCAGAAAGCCGATATCTTCCTCGGCCCCGAGTCGAATCAGCGCTTGCCCGAGGGCACTTCCACCACCCAACAGCATCAGGCGCATTCGCATAGAGTCAGCAGGTCCGATCAGATTATTGGAAGAAAGCCTTCATTTTGCGGTTTCCGGCAGGGGAAGTCCAACACAGGGGTGCGCAGCTCGCGCGGCATTGCGTCAAGGCTGAAGAATATTCTGCACTTACACAAATCCGGAAACTGCCTATACTGCGCCCGGAATTAGCTGACTGCCCTGAATGGATTAACCAGGAGGATAGTTAGCTTATTCGTTCGCCGGAGGCCAGACGCTCAGCCTGACACCCGGCCGGCACGGATTGCCAGATAAAACCAATAACAAAGGAATGTTTCCCATGCAGGATTCGGAAGTCGCGTACCTGAAATTCGATCAGGACCAGGCCCGCACGCTGGCTGCTGCCAGCCAGTATCTCGCAGACCTCGGCGGCCCTCAGGCACCCGGCGTCGCCAGCCAGGCCCGCCAGTGGGCGCAGCGCCTGCAGCCTATCCTCGATGCCAGCCAGAAAGCTGTTCTGCAACGCTTTGCCGATGGCCAGCTGTCAGCCCTGATGTGTTCGCAGATGACCTGCCCGGGGAGCGACCCTGTGCCCGAACACCTGCCGCAACTGGCCACCCTGGCCCAGAGCGAACGCTGCCTGTACCTGGCCTCGCGTAACCAGTTGCTGCTGGCGCTGGCGAGCTTCCGTGCTTTTGCCTTCGATATCGATAACGAGGGCCAGATCGTACGCCTGGTCGGTAACTTCAAAGGTGGCGGCAGCGTGCCCCGGCCCGGCGAGGAGCACAACACCCGGATCGAACTCAGCTCTCACGCCGGACTGCGCCTGGGGCCGCACACCGAAGCCCCCTACAACTGCTCGGTTGTCGCCCGTGAAGGCCGCTCGCCCGCCCCCTCGGCGCTGATCCTCTCCGCCCGCTGGAACCCGGCCAACGAACCGACCCGGATCATCCCGCTGCGCGGCATCCTCGAACAATTGGGCAGCCTGCATGCACTGGCGCTGACTTCGGCGTCCTTCGACTTCACCCGCAGCGACTGCTTCGTGGCCGGCCAAGGCGATGCCGGCAAGGCCACTACCATGCTGCAATTCGATCCCAATGGCGGTTTCAGCCTGCGCTACAACTCGTATCGTTTCTCGCTCAACGATCACGCCAGCGACGCTGCCGCCCGCGCATTCGACGCCTTCCAGGCCCTGGTCAGGGACGCCCAGCCCTTGCCGTTCGTGCTCCAGCCCGACACCGCATTGCTGGTCAACAACAACCGCGCCCTGCACGGGCGCGACATTCTCCAGGACAACCGGCGCCTGCTGGTGCGCCTGTTCGGGTACTCGCGCTTCGCGAGCCCGGTAGTGCTCAATGACGACCCGCTGCTGGTGCGTGGCTGAACAAGGAAACCACCCAGATGATGGAAATTGATATCACCCTGTTGCTGACCCTGGCGTCGGTGGCGCTGATGGCCGGCTTTTTCGACGCCATCGCCGGCGGTGGCGGCCTGATCACCCTGCCGGTGCTGTTCGTTGCCGGCATCGACCCGCTGGCGGCGATCGCCACCAACAAGTTCCAGGCCGCATCGGCCACGGTCTCGGCCACGGTTGCCTTCGCCCGCAAGGGCATGATCGACTGGAAGCGCGGCCTGCCGATGGCCGCCATGTCGTTTGCCGGCGGCGCCCTGGGGGCGTTGTCGGTCAGCCTGGTGCCCAAGAGCTTCCTACAGGCCTGCGTACCGGTGTTGCTGATCCTGGTGGCCGCCTACTTTGCCTTCAGCCCCAAGCCGGACGAGCAGCAGCGCAAGGCGAGGATTTCGATCAGCCTGTTCTGCCTGGCGGTGGCGCCTGTGATCGGCTTCTACGACGGGGTGTTCGGCCCGGGGGTGGGTTCGTTTTTCATGGTTGCCTGCGTGATCCTGCTTGGCCAGCCGATGCTACGTGCGGTATGCAACAGCAAGCTGCTCAATGCCGCCTGCAACCTCGGCGCGCTGTCGGTGTTTTCGCTCAGCGGGGCCATCGTCTGGCCCCTGGCCCTGGCGATGGCCTGCGCGGCCTTCGTCGGCGCGCAACTGGGGGCTCGCTGCGCGGTGCATTTCGGTCCTAAACTGATCAAGCCGCTGCTGGTCTGCGTATGCTGCATCATGGCTCTCAAGCTGTTGCTCAGCACCGGCAACCCACTTGGCGAATGGCTGCATCATCAGTTCCTCTAGGCGGTGTCCATGCACCTTGAAACGATTTCGACGCAACGCTCCACCTGGCAATACGATGAACCCGCGCCGGCTGCCGAGCGCTTCATCAGCGAAACCTTCGACGGCTTCCAGCAACAGGCGCGGCTGCTGATACCCGATCAGGAGCGCGCCGCGCCACTGTTCGTGATCGGTGGCGCGCGCTCTGATTTCACCCGCCTCAACCCGCTGCTGTATCGCTTGCAACAGCAGGGTATCGGCTCGCTGACCGGCAACCTCTCAGGCCACAGCCTGGCGGCCGAGCCCGGCGCGCCACAGCCGTCGCTGACCACCAACCTGGAGGAGGCGCAGCGCTTTCACCGGCATATCGCCGAGCATTGCCAGACCCTGCTCGGCCACAGCCTCGGCGGCGCCATCGCGCTGAAACTGGCCGCGCAAACACCGGCCATCGACAAGCTGGTGCTGATCTGCCCGGCGGTTTACCCGGATGCCGCCCACCAGGCGCCCTTCGGCCCGGCCTTCACCGAGGCGATCCGCCAGCCCTACGGGTTTCTCGACTGCGACAGCTACGAATTCCTGCGCAAGTTCCAAGGCCGGGTGCTGCTGGTGATCGGCGAGTTCGACGGGCTCAACTCCAGGGCTTACGGGCAAGGCGAAGGCACCTCGGCCGGCACCTTGTGGCTGGCCGGCGCCCAGCGTTACAGCCCGATCCCCGAAGAAGTCACCCAGGCCCTGCTGCGCGCAGTGCCGGCGCCGCACCTTGAGTGCCTGCTGCTGACCGACTGCGATCACGGCATCGCCGCGCACCTGCGTGACAAGCCGGCCGTGGCCGATCAGGTGGCGCAGGTGGTGGCGGAATTCATTCTCGGCTGAGCGCGGTTACTCGATCTCGAACAGGCCGTTGCGGATCGGCCCGGCGCTCAGGCGCTCGCGTACATCGTCGTCGATCCGCGGGTCGTCCGGGCGGTACAGCTTGACCTGGCGGTAAGCGCTGATGCGGTTGATCTCGGGGCCCAGGTACTCCCACACCACCCGGGTGCAGGCCGGGGTGCGTCGGTCACCGCTGGAAACCCCGGTCTTGAGGCCGTTGAGGCGGGTGATGCGGCTCTTGAAGCTGGGGATCAGGATGGTCTGGCTCATCTCGTTGACGGTCAGCGATTCGTAGTCGAGCAAAAACAGGCGGTCCTGCAGCTGGAACGCCGCACCCAGGTAGCGGCAACGCACCCAGTCTTCGGCCTGCACATCGGTGCTGCTGGAGCGCTCCTGACGTTCCTGGCGCTCGAACAAAAAGCTGCCGCGCTCCTCACGCAGGTGCACCAGCGACAGCAGGATCGAGCCCGGTACCGACATGCAGTTGGAGTATTCGAAGTAGTAACCGCAGTAGCGCGACAGGTTGCCGGCATGTTCGCGCAACGGCCGCAGCAGTTCGACCAGTGGGTCATCCTGGCTTTGCACAAGGTTGATGGCGCTGCGGGCACCGATCAGGCGGGCGAACTGTTCCGGTGGCAAACCCAGCTCGTAATCCTCGACACCGAAAAAATCGCCGATGCGCTTGAGGTTGTATGCCGTCGGCTGGCTCTGCCCGCTCAGGTACTTGTTGAACTGCGCGCGGTTGATCGACAGCTGCCGGCAAACTTCCGAGATAGAGCGGTAGTGGCTGCAGGCAAGCTTGAGATTGGTGCCGAGATATTCGCTCATGTGAGCCGTTCCAGGTGATGCGACAGGCGCCAGTTTAGCATCAAGTCGCATCAACTGAGAGCAACCCGCGAAATTGTAACCAACCTTGTCATGACCAACCATGCGCCCCCATGGATACGGCGCATCGACGCCGGCCTGTCGTCTTTCATGCGAAGAATAAGAATCGAGGTATTACATGCTCGAAGCGCTCAACGATTTCCTCTCGGGGAAACTCCTCATCGTGCTTATCGTCGGACTCGGCAGCTATTTCACCCTGCGCTCCCGTTTCGTCCAGTTCCGCCATTTCGGCCACATGTTCAGCGTCTTCAAGGAATCCCTTCGCGGCCAGGCAGGCCAACTGAGCTCGTTCCAGGCGCTGATGCTGAGCCTGGCAGGCCGTGTCGGTGCCGGCAACATCGCTGGTGTCGGCATTGCGGTTACCCTGGGCGGCCCGGGTGCGGTGTTCTGGATGTGGGTCACCGCACTGGTGGGCATGTCCAGCAGCTTTTTCGAGTGCACCCTGGCCCAGGTTTACAAGCGTAGCGACGGTGATGGCCTGTACCGTGGCGGCCCGGCCTACTACATCCAGCACGGCCTGAAGCTGCGCTGGATGGCGGTGGTGTTCGCAATCCTGCTGCTGGTGACCTATGGCTTCACCTTCAACGGCCTGCAGTCCTACACCGTGACCCACTCGCTGCAGAACGCTTTCGGCTTCGAGCCGCAGTACACCGGTATCGCCCTGGCCGCTCTGCTCGGCCTGGTGTTCATCGGTGGCATCAAGCGTATTGCCTCGGTGTCCGATCTGCTGGTACCGGTCAAGACCCTGGCTTACATCGGCGTCACCCTGTACGTGATCTTCACCCAGATCGAACACGTACCGGCCATGCTCGAGACCATCATCAAGAGCGCGTTCGGCCTTGATCCGGCGTTTGCCGGCCTGCTCGGCAGCGCCATTGTCATGGGTGTGAAGCGTGGCGTGTTCGCCAACGAAGCCGGCCTTGGCAGTGCCCCCAACGTCGCCGCCGTCGCGGCGGTACGCCACCCGGCGGCCCAGGGCGTAGTTCAGGCCTTCTCGGTGTTCCTCGATACCTTCGTGATCTGCACCTGCACCGCGCTGCTGATCCTGCTCTCGGGCTTCTACACCCCAGGCTTCGAAGGTGACGGCATCGCCCTGACCCAGAACTCCCTGGCCGCAGTGGTCGGTGACTGGGGGCGGATCTTCGTCAGCGTGGCCCTGTCGTTGTTCGTCTTCACCTGCATCCTCTACAACTACTACCTGGGTGAAACCAGCCTGCAGTTCTTCACCCGCAATCGCCTGGTGCTGCTGGCCTACCGCGGCCTGGTACTGCTGCTGATCCTCTGGGGCTCGGTGCAAAACCTGTCGACCGTGTTCGCCTTTGCCGACATCACCATGACCTGCCTGGCGTTCGTCAACCTGGTGGCCCTGGCCCTGCTGTTCAAGGTCGGCCTGCGCGTGATGCGCGACTACGACGAACAGCGCCGCGCCGGTATCGCCCAGCCGGTGTTCGATGCGTCGAAGTTTTCCGACCTCGACCTGGACCCGCAAGCCTGGCCGGTCAAGCCGGTTGCTGAAGCCGAGGCTGAAGTGGCTGTCGGTCAGGCTCAGACCCAGCGCTGATCCATACTGCAGAAAAAGCCGCCCCGTTCGTGGGCGGCTTCTCCCTCCCCCGCTTTTCTCTCACCTGCCCGGAAATTTCTCATGCGTGCAGTCAAGAACCTTCTAGTCCTGTACACCGGCGGCACCATCGGCATGCTGCAAACCCCGCAAGGCCTGGCGCCAGCCGGTGGCTTCGACGCGCGCATGCGAGAGCACTTGCAGCAACTGGCCGACGCACCAATGCTGAACTGGCGCCTACGCGAACTACGGCCGTTGATCGACAGCGCCAACATGCAACAAGGCAACTGGCTGGCGATGCGTGAGGCGATTGTCGACGCGGTCGAGCGCGATGGGCATGACGGCATCCTGTTGCTGCACGGCACCGACACCCTGGCCTACACCGCAGCGGCGCTGTCGTTCTTGTTGCTCGGCCTGCCGGCACCGGTGCTGTTGACCGGCTCGATGTTGCCGGCCGGCGCCCCCGACAGCGATGCCTGGGACAACCTCTGCGGCGCCCTGCGGTTGATGGCGACCGGTATCGAGGACGGCGTGCAGCTGTATTTCCACGGCCAGCTGCTGCATGGCGCGCGGACCTCGAAGCTGCGCAGCGAAGCGTTCGATGCCTTCGCCGCGCTGGCGCGTGAGCGCAATGGGCAACGTGCCGAGTCGATCCCGGCCTGCCTGGACTACCGTCAGGTGCGCCAACCGGTAAACCTGATGGTGTTGCCGGTGTTCCCGGGGCTGCAGGTCGGTCATCTGCGCAGCCTGCTGGCCAGCGGCGTCCAGGGCCTGCTGCTGGAATGCTATGGCAGCGGCACCGGGCCGTCGGACGATCAGGACCTGCTCGATGCGTTACACGACGCTCGCCAAGCTGGAGTATTGATTGCAGCGATCAGCCAGTGCCCGGAAGGCGCGGTGCACTTCGATACCTATGCGGCCGGCAGCCGCTTGCGCGATACCGGCCTGGTCAGTGCCGGCGGCATGACCCGCGAAGCTGCGCTGGGCAAGATGTTCGCCTTGCTCGGTGCCGGGCTGGATGTGCAGGCGGCGGAGCACTGGTTCGCCCTGGACCTGTGCGGCGAACGCGCGCAGTAGAAAATGGCGGAAGGCAGCGGGAGTCGAACCTGCCCGGGAACGGCTGCCGTCCCCAACCGGGTTTGAAGCCCGGCCGCGCCACCGGGCGCGATTGCCTTCCTTGTACGGATTACTGCCCGGGCGATTGCGCCAGGGCATTGTCGGCGCGGATCTGCCGCCGATCACCAACACGCCGGGTCAGGCCGATGCGGTCGAAGTACTCGAGTATCTGCACGCTGCGTTTGCGGCCGATCCCCAAGACATCGCGAAACGCTGCGACCTGCACCACCGGGTCATCGCTGGCCAGCTGCAAGAGCATAGCCGCCATTTGCCGGATCGTGGCCTCAGGATAGAACAGATCGCGCACCACCTGATGCACCTGCCCCAATCGGCCGAGCTTGCGCAGCAGCACCCGCACCTCGGCTTCATCGACGGATAACGCCTTGGCCAGGTCACGTACCCAGGGGGGATCGAAGGCGCCGTCCACCAGCAACGGCTGCAACTGGCTCCACAGCAATGCATCCGCATCGCTAAGACGTATTCGATGTTCCGGCAAATGCAGCCACGGCCCGCTGCTACTCATCCTGTTGGCGGCGAGCAACTCATCCACCAGGCTGATGAATGCCGGACGCTCCAGCGCCAGGGCAACAAAGCGGCGCAAGCGGTCACGATCAGGGCCAAGCTGATCCGGTTCCTGCGTGTGGAAGCGCGCCAGCCCCTCCAACACTGAGTTTTGCAGCGCCTGCCAATGCTCACGGGTGAACAGCAGCGGGCCTTGCCGGGTGGCGATCACCTGGGCATTGGCGGGCAACTGCCAACTGCTGCGCAGGCGGTTGAACTGACGCTCCAGGCGCTGTGGATCAAGCCCGCCATCATCACAGGCGAGCAGCGCTGGCAAGGCCTGCTCCAGGCTGTCGGCGCTCGCCAATGCCTGCAGCTGGGCCAGGCGTGCCTCGCTGCGGCGCTGGCGAGCAGGCGCAAAGGGATCGAGCACGCGACCACCGCCAAGGGTGCGCTGCGCACGCTGATCCCGCAGCACCAAACGATCACCGTGCACCGCTTGCAGCGGCGCGTTAGTGAGCAACTGAGCGAACATGCGCGCGCCCGGCAGCAACTGCTCGCCTTGCAACAAGGCCACCCGGGCCGTGACATCCTGGGTGCCCAGGTGCACATGCACCGGGCTGAAATGCTCGAAGGCGCGCAGTTCGCTGGCCAGCAGCTGCAGCTCGATATCCAGGCGCTGGGTCGGCGCATGCAGCCACTCGGCGAGCAGCCAGTCGCCGCGGTGAACATGCTCAAGCTGCAGGCGCTCGGCGCTGATGTTCAAGGCGACCCGCTGCCCGGCATGAGCTTCGGTGGCCGGCTGGTTCTGCGCATGCAGGCCGCGCACCCGCACCGGCTTGCCGGTTTTGCCCAACAGCAAGGTGTCGCCCAGTTGCACACGCCCATCCAGGGCGGTACCGGTGACCACGATGCCCGCTCCGGCCACCGCAAAGGCGCGGTCGATGGCCAGGCGAAACCCGCCCTCGCGGCTGCGCTGGCTGACTTCACTCTGGGCCGCCAGCAAGGCCCGGCGCAGCGGTTCGATACCTTCGCCGGTCACGCTGGAAACCATGAACGGCGCCGCGCCCGCATAAGGCCCGGCGGCCAGCAACACGCTGACCTGGGTCTGTACCTCCTGCACGCGCTGCGGCTCGACCCGATCGCACTTGCTGATCACCACCAGAGCACGCGCAATGCCCAGCAGTTCGACAATCGCCAGATGCTCGCGAGTCTGCGGCATCACGCCGTCATCGGCGGCCACTACCAGCAGCACCAGGTCGATACCCTGGGCGCCAGCGAGCATGTTGTGGATAAAGCGCTCGTGGCCAGGCACGTCAATGAAACCGGTTAGCGGTGCGCCAGGGGTCAAGGCGGCATAGCGATAACCGAGGTCGATGGTCATGCCACGCTCACGCTCTTCCCGACGCTGGTCGCCGGCCTGGCCGGTCAAGGCTTCGAGCAGGGCGGTCTTGCCGTGATCGATATGCCCGGCGGTACCGACGATCACACCTGCACCTGCGGCAACTGCAACTGTGGCAACTGCGCCAGCCAGCCGGCTTCGTCATCCAGTTGGCGCAGGTCCAGCCACAGGGCATCGTCATCGATGCGCCCGAGCACCGGAAGCGGCAGGGCCCGCAACGCGGCTTCCAATCCATGCAAGGCGCGCCCACGCAGGCGCTTGGACACCTGCGGGCGTACACACAAGGCCGCGCTCGGCAAGCGCGCCACCGGTTGGCTGCCACTGCCGATCATGCCCAACGCAGGTTCTGCGCTGACCGCCCACTGTTCGCCCAGCGTTTTTGCCAATGCCGGCGCCAAGCGTTCAGCCTGCTGGAGGATTTCGGCCTGTGGCCGGGTCAGCAGGCGCAGGCTCGGCAAGCGCGCGGCCAATTGGTCCGGGTTGCGGTACAGGCCCAGCACAGCTTCGAGGGCCGCAAGGGTCAGCTTGTCGACTCGCAAGGCGCGTTTGAGCGGGTTCTTCTTGATCCGCGCAATCAAGTCCTTGCGCCCGACGATGATCCCCGCCTGGGGCCCGCCCAGCAGTTTGTCGCCGCTGAAGGTGACGATATCGGCGCCATCGGCCAGCGCCTGGCGCACAGTAGGTTCGGCCGGCAGGCCCCAGCGGGTGAGGTCGAGCAAACTGCCGCTGCCCAGGTCCTCCAGCAACGGCAAAGCGTGGCGATGGGCCAACTGCGCCAGTTCTGCCGTCGGTACCTGGGTGGTGAAGCCCTGGATGCTGTAATTGCTGCAGTGCACGCGCATCAACAGGCCGCTGCGGGGGCCGATCGCCGCTTCGTAATCGCGGGCGTGCGTGCGGTTGGTAGTCCCCACCTCATGCAGCTTGACCCCGGCGCGGGCCATGATGTCGGGAATACGAAAAGCGCCGCCGATCTCGATCAGTTCGCCGCGGGAGATGATCCCTTCCTTGCGCGCCCCCAGGCTGTTGAGCGCCAGCAGGACGGCAGCGGCATTGTTGTTGACCACGGTGACGGCCTCGGCACCGGTGAGTTCGCGGATCAGGCCTTCGATCAGGTCATCACGGTCGCCGCGCTTGCCACTGGCCAGGTCGAATTCAAGGTTGAGCGGGTAGCGGGCAGCCAGTTGCACGGCGTCGATGGCCTCCTCGGGCAGCAAGGCCCGCCCCAGGTTGGTGTGCAACACCGTGCCGGTGAGGTTGAACACCCGGCGGACCTGGCTGCGGTGCTGGGCAGCAAGGCGCTCAGCAGCCCGGCCCAGCAGCACGGGGGCGGCCAGCTCGGCGGCATCCAGTTGACCGAGCCTGACATCGTCGCGCAGGTCGTCGAGCAGTTGGCGCAGGCTGGCCAGGACCGCATCGCGGCCGTAGCGGTCGACCAGCGCAAGGCTGGCGGGGTGGCGCAACAGGGTGTCGATGGAGGGTAGGCGGGTCGGGAGCTTGGCGAGGTTGGACGACATTCAGACGGTTCTCAACTTCAGCGTTGACCTAGTGGGAGCTGGCTCACCAGCGATGGCGTCACTACCGTCCTGGCGATGGACCGCAGCGCCTGCATCGCGGGCAAGCCAGCTCCCACAGGGTTCGGGTGGCATGGGCAAAACCTCAGTGTAGACCCTATCTCACTCCCCTCCCGGCGCCAGCAACAGGTTCGGCGCCAGGCGCTGAAATCCTTCCTGATCCAGGCGCATATCCAGCGCCAGGCTGGCCAGGTCGGCCGACAGCGCTTCGGCAT
Organism: Pseudomonas sp. RC2C2; assembly: GCF_018390435.1. Lineage (NCBI taxonomy): Bacteria > Pseudomonadati > Pseudomonadota > Gammaproteobacteria > Pseudomonadales > Pseudomonadaceae > Pseudomonas > Pseudomonas sp. RC2C2. Next base: position 1,627,134 of record NZ_JAHBAX010000001.1, read on the forward strand.
CGGCGTCGTTTTCCAGGTAGATGTGCTTGAGGTAGGCGTTGCAGCCCGGACAGCACTCGGCCTGCAGCGGTGCCTTGGCGCTGGCATGGCGGTCGTCCTCGAAGCTGAAATACTTCAGGTCCTTGCTCTGCTCGCAGTACACGCACTTGACCCGCACCACATGCCATTCGCAGGCACACAGCGAACACACCAGGTAACGCAGGCCGTTGTATTTGCCGCGGTGGCGGATCACCCCGGCCATCGCCGGTGAACCACAGGCCGGGCATTGGCACAGGCTGTCCGCCGCCTTCAACTCGACACCCTGCAGGCTCAGCAACCAATGGCTCCAGGCTGCCTGCAACGCAGCGCCGAGAAACGGCACCAACGCCGCCGGTACCAGGCTGTACTGGCCTGTGAGCAAGGCGATGGCCCACAGCTTGCGCTGTTCGTCGGCAGCACGCTGCAGTACTGCCACCGCATCCGCCACAGCGCCATGCGAAGCCGGATAGCGCTGCAACAACGCTTGCAGATAGGCCAGCCAACGGCCTTCGCGCACCAGGCTGTCGGCCGCCAGCGGTGGCAAACCGTGCTCCACACACAAGCGCTGGCGTTCAATGTCACTGGGGGCCGCGACAGGCGGTTGATCCAGCAGGCTTTGCTGCACCTGGCACAGGCCGGCCAGCAGCCGCAGGTAGTCCGCCAGCGGGTTGCCCGCAGCCAGTTGTTCCAGCCGCTGTGCGCGCAGAGTGAACAGATTGTTTGGCGGCAAGTGCAGAAACGGCGGCGTACTGGCCGCCGCTTCGATCTGCCCGGGTTCAAGAAGGGTGCTCAAGCGCTCATCCTTTTTTGTTGATCAGCGGCTCCGGTTGTTTATCGCCGGTCACCTCCCGATACCACAGCTCATGGTGTTTTTTCGCCCAGGCGCGGCTGACCCCGCCATGCAACATGGCGCTGGCCGAACCCTTGATCCAGATGCCCGCGTAAATGTGGACGATGATGCTCAGCACCAGCACGAACGCCGCCAGCGCGTGCAGCAAGGTCGCCAGGCGAATCGAGCCGATGCCGAAGTAGCTGCTGAAGTAAGCGCGCCAGATCACCACGCCGCTGATCAACAGCACCAGCATGCACAGCAGCAAGGTCCAGAACAGCAGCTTTTGCCCGGGGTTGTACTTGCCGATCGGCGGTACGCCCTCCTCTTCGTTGCGCATTACCCGGTCGATGCGTTTGAGCCACAGGCGATCGTTGGCGATAAAGTAATTCGCCCGCCAGAAACGCAGCACCAGGCCAAGAAAGAACACGAACATCAACACGCCCATGAACGGATGCAATATGCGCGTCCAGGGACCGCCGCCGAACAGATGGCTGAGCCAGTACAGCGCCGGGTGAAACAGCGCCAGCCCCGACAACGCGGCCATGATGAAGAGGATCGCCACCAGCCAGTGGTTGGTCCGCTCGTTGGCGTTGTAGCGCTGGATCGGTTTGTCGTTCATGGTCGTTCCTCCCCTTGCCCACCTGGCCGGTTCGGGTCATAGACATGCACCGCAGGGTCGACCACATGCACGCTGGTATCCGGCGGGCTGGGGTGCTCGTCTTCCTCGACCCGTTGCGGGCCGACGCGCACATAATGGAAGAACCCGGCCAGCACCGCCGCGCCCATGGCCAGCAGCGCCAGAGGCTTGGTCACGCCTTTCCACAAACCCACCAGCGGGCTGATGATGGGCTGGTCTGGAAGGCCGGCATACACGCGTGGCGTATCGGCGTGATGCAGCACATACATCACGTGGGTACCGCCGACACCATCGGGGTCATACAAACCAGCGTTGTCGAAGCCACGCGACTTGAGGTCGACGATGCGCTCGGCGGCATGCTCCTTCATGTCCTGCTTGCTGCCAAAGACAATGGCGCCGGTCGGGCAGGTTTTCACGCAGGCCGGCTCCAGCCCCACCGACACCCGGTCGGAACACAGGGTGCACTTGTAGGCCTTGTGGTCCTTCTGCGAGATCCGCGGGATATTGAACGGGCAGCCGGTGATGCAGTAACCGCAGCCGATGCAGTGGTCCTGGTTGAAGTCGACGATGCCGTTGGCATGCTTGATGATCGCCCCCGGGCTCGGGCAGGCCTTCAGGCACCCAGGCTCGGCGCAGTGCATGCAGCCGTCCTTGCGGATCAGCCACTCCAGGTTGCCCTCGTCGGTCTCGTGCTCGGTGAAGCGCATGAGGGTCCAGGTCTCGGCGCTCAGGTCCTGTGGGTTGTCGTAGGTGCCATGGTTGTGACCGACCTCGTCACGCAGCTCGTTCCATTCCGAACAGGCCACCTGGCAGGCTTTGCATCCGATGCACTTGGTGGTGTCGATCAGCTTGGCCACTTCCTCCTGCTGACGGATCGACGAAGGGGCGGTGGTGGTGGCCGAACGGGCGATGATGTCTTGGCTGGCCATCAGATTTTCTCCACATTGACCAGGAACGACTTCGATTCCGGGGTCTGGGTGTTGCCATCACCGAGGAACGGCACCAGGGTGTTGGTCAGGTAGCCGTGCCGGGTTACCCCGGTAAACCCCCAGTGCAACGGAATGCCGATCTGGTGCACGGTCTGGTTGTTGACCTGCAGCGGACGAATCCGCTTGGTCACCACCGCGACTGCCTCGATATGCCCACGCTTGCAGGAGACCCGTACCCGGTCACCGGCGGCGATACCCTTCTCCTTGGCCAGGGCTTCGCCGATCTCGACAAACTGCTCGGGCTGGGTCACGGCGTTGATCGGACAGTGCTTGGTCCAGAAGTGGAAGTGCTCGGTCAGGCGGTAGCTGGTGGCCGCGTAAGGGAAGTCCTTGGCTTGCCCCAGGCTGTCCCACACCGAATCGAACACCCGCCCGGCCGGGTTGCTGGTCGCCTGCTTGTTGTTCGGGTGCAACGGGTTGATCCCGATTGGCGTCTCGAACGGCTCGTAATGCTCGGGGAATGGCCCTTCGGCCATCTTGTCCAGGGCAAAGAAGCGCGCGACCCCTTCGGGGTTCATGATGAACGGGTTCATCCCCGACTCCGGCGCCGCATCAACCTTGAAGTCCGGCACATCGGTGCCACCCCACGCCTTGCCGTTCCACCACACCAGGCGCTTGTTCGGCGCCCACGGCTTGCCTTGAGGGTCGGCCGAGGCACGGTTGTAGAGAATCCGCCGGTTCATCGGCCAGGCCCAGGCCCAGCCCAGGTTTTGCTTCATCCCGTACGGGTCGGCGTTGTCGCGCCGGGCCATCTGGTTACCCTGCTCGGTCCAGCTGCCAGAGAAAATCCAGCAACCGGAGGCGGTGCTGCCATCGTCCTTGAGCTGGGCGAAGCCGGCCAGTTGCTGCCCGGCCTTGACCTGCGCCCCCGAGGCATCGGTGACATCGGCCACGGCGTAGCCACTGAACTCCTTGGCGATTTCTTCCGGCGTCGGTTCTTCGGGCACCTTGTAGGGCCAGTTGAGCTTGAGGATCGACTCGGCCCAAGCGCCGCCGTCGCGCTGATAACGCTCGCGCAGGCGCAGGAACAGCTCGCTCATGATGCGCACGTCGGTACGCGCCTGTCCCGGCCCTTCGGCGCCCTTCCAGTGCCATTGCAACCAGCGGCTGCTGTTGACCAGCGAGCCATCCTCCTCGGCAAAGCAGGTGGTGGGCAGGCGAATGACTTCGGTCTGGATACTGGCCGTTTCGACATCGTTGAACGGCCCGGCATTGCGCCAGAACTCCGAGGTCTCGGTGGCCAGTGGGTCCATCACCACCAGCCACTTGAGCTTGCTCAGGGCGGCGGTAACACGGTTCTTGTCGGGCAAGGCGGCAATCGGATTGAAGCCCTGGCAGAAGTAACCGTTGACCTGCTCCTTGGCCATCATGTCGAACATTTTCAACACGTCGTAACCGGGGATATCCAGCTTCGGCAGGTAGTCATAGCCCCAGTTGTTCTCGACCGTGGCGTTGGCGCCATACCAGGCCTTCATCAGGCTGACATGGAACTTGCCATAGTTCTGCCAGTAGGACAGCTGCCCCGGCCGCAGTGCCTTGGGCGCACGCTTGGCGATGTAGGCGTTGTAGTCTTGCTCCGCATCCGCGGGCAGGGTCAGGTAACCGGGCAGCAGGTTGGACAACAGCCCAAGGTCTGTCAGCCCCTGGATATTGGAGTGCCCACGCAAGGCGTTGACTCCGCCACCCGGCATGCCGACGTTGCCCAGTAGCAACTGGACCATGGCGGCACTGCGGATGATCTGCGAGCCGATCGAATGCTGAGTCCAGCCCAGGGCATAAAGAATCGTCATGGTCTTGCCCGGTTGCGAGCAAGTAGCGATCTCTTCCCAGATCTTGCGCATGCTGTCGGCCGGCATACCGCAGATCTGGCTGGCCAGTTCCAGGGTGTAGCGGCTGTAGTGCTGCTTCATCAACTGGTAGACACAGCGTGGGTCCTGCAGCGTCGGGTCGACCTTGGCAAAGCCGTCCTCGCCGATTTCGTAGCCCCAGCCGGACTTGTCGGTGTAACTGCGCTTGGCCGCGTCGTAACCACTGAACAGGCCGTCTTCGAAACTGAAACCGGCTTTGACGATAAACGACACATCGGTGTAGTTGCGCACGTACTCGTGCTGGATCTTGTCGTTGCTCAGCAGGAAATTGATCAACCCACCCATGAAGGCAATATCACTGCCGGTGCGGATTGGCGCGTAATAGTCGGCCACCGACGCGGTTCGGGTAAAACGCGGGTCGACCACGATCAGACGGGCCTTGTTGTGGGCCTTGGCCTCGGTCACCCATTTGAAGCCACAGGGATGGGCTTCTGCAGCGTTGCCACCCATCACCAGGATCAGATTCGCGTTGGCGATATCGGTCCAGTGGTTGGTCATGGCTCCACGGCCGTACGTCGGGGCAAGACTTGCCACCGTCGGGCCATGTCAGACACGTGCCTGGTTATCGAACCCCAGCATGCCAAGGCTGCGAATGACCTTGTGGGTCATGTAGCCGGCTTCATTGGAAGACGCCGAGGCGGCCAGGAAGCCTACGCTCAGCCAACGGTTGACGGTCTGGCCCTGGGCATTTTTCTCGATGAAGTTGGCGTCACGGTCGGCTTTCATCAGGTCGGCGACACGGTCAAGCGCGTCATCCCAGGAAATCCGCGTCCACTCGTTGCTTCCCGCCTTGCGCACCTGGGGGTACTGCAAACGGCTGGGGCTGTGGATAAAATCGAGCAGGCCGGCGCCTTTCGGGCACAGCGTACCGCGGTTCACCGGATGGTCGGCGTCGCCTTCGATATGGATGATGTTCTGCGCCACGTTCTTGGCCGCATCACCCTGGCTGTACATGATCAGGCCGCAGCCGACCGAGCAGTAGGGGCAGGTGTTGCGGGTTTCTTTGGTGTGCGCCAGCTTGAAGTGGCGCACCTGCTCGGCGAAGGCAGGTGTCGGGGCCATGCCCAACGCCGCCAGACTCGAGCCTCCAAGGCCAACTGCTGCGACCTTGAAGAACTGCCGACGGTTGAGATCCATCGTGCACTCCTGATCAGGTGGTGGACGCGCGGTGCGTTGCCGGCGTCGCTTGAACGATCACGGTGGCGACATTACTGGCAGTCACCAGTTGATACTGTAGTCAAGATTCCTGACCAGCGTGCTGAAAATGGCTCATTGCCGCCGGCATCACCCTGTTCGCCCCGCTACAGGTTGCGCACGACGTTGAGCGCAGCGCTGCTCTGGGCCACCGGCATGATCTCGATCGAGTTGATGTTCAGATGCTCGGGTTGCCGGGCAATCCAGGACACGGTATTGGCAATGTCCTCGGGGCGAATGGCCTCGACATCTTTATACAGCGCTTCGACCGCTTCCATGTTGCCGTTCAGGCGCACCACCGAGAAGTCGGTCCCTGAACACAGGCCCGGCTCGATATTGCTCACCCGCACCCGGGTACCGGCCAGGTCGGCGCGCAGGTTCAGGCTGAACTGTTTGACGAAGGCCTTGCTGGCGCCATACACATTGCCCCCCGGATACGGGTAGGTGCCGGCAATCGAGCCGATATTGATGATCAGCCCGCTATTGGCCTCGACCATCCTCGGCAGGATGCGTTGGGTGATCAGGGCAAGGCCGGTGATGTTGGTGGCGATCATCCGTTCCCAGTTCTGGGGGTCGCACTGTTGCGCGCGCTCGATGCCCAGCGCCAGGCCGGCGTTGTTTACCAGGACATCGATAGACAACGAGGCTTGATTGATCTGCCCGATTGCCTTGTCCAGCGATGCCTTGTCGCTTACATCCAGCGCCAGCGGGATGAAGTGTTCGCCAAGCTCCTGCCCCAGCTGCATGAGTTTGTCCATGCGGCGTGCGCCGCCGATGACCCGGTAACCTTCGGCGATCAGTTGGCGACAGATGGCTTTGCCAAAACCGGCCGATGCGCCGGTCACAAATGCGGTTTTCATGCGGTTTTCCCCTTTATCAGCAGTTCAGGTCAGGTATTTCGCTCACACGAATCCCGTGTGTTGCCAGCTCAATGCGGTTAATGCATCGATCATCAGAAGCGATTGAATCGACTCAATCATTGTAATAACAGAAACAAAATCGACTCAATTTATTTCTGTCGCCGCGACCTTGCATACTGCCGAAAACAACATCCAACTAATTGATTTATATTGATATTAATGACAGTGAATTTTCACACTGCCGTTGCTTTCATAACAGTTTCCAGGCGAGAGCAGGCAGACGAAAACCAGATTAAATGCATTCAAAAAGACTCGATTACCCCTCGATTACTCTTAATCAAGGCTTTCATGCTAGGCTTGCGCGCTCATGTAGATTCTGGTGCTTTACCTATGTGGGTTCCTCAATACAGCGGCCATGCGCAGCCGGTTTACCTGATGATTGCCGATGCCCTGGAGCAGGACATCAGTACCGGGCACCTGAGCCCGGGCGATCGGCTGCCAACACTCAAGGACCTGGCTGAAACCCTGAAAGTCACCCCCGGCACCATTGGTCGCGCCTATGACGAGGCGGCCAAGCGCGGGCTGGTAATTGGTGAAGTCGGACGCGGGACATTTGTCCTGCAAGCCAATGCCAGGCCGGCCTCGCCCACGCCGGGCACCAGCACCGACAGCGCCCAGATCGACCTGTCGATCATCAAGCCCAATGACGCCGACACGGGCGGATGGCTACGGGATGCGATTACCGAACTCGCGCAGTCAGCGGATTTGAGCCGCGTTCTGGACTACACCACCGACGGTGGTCATACCGTGCACAAGCAAGCCGGTGCCCGCTGGGTACAACGCAGCCTGCCAGAGGCACGGTGGCAGCAGATCATCCTCACGTCTGGCGCGCAGCATGGCTTGCTGGTGGCGATCAGTAGCCTGTCGAACACCAATGACGTGATTCTCTGCGAAGCGCATTGCTACCCCGGGATCATCTCCCTGGCCCACAGCCTGGATCGACGCCTCAAGGGCGTGCAGATCGACGAGTTCGGCCTGCTGCCCGACGCCTTCCGGGCCGCCTGCATCGAACACCGTCCGGCACTGCTGGTGTGCGTGACCACCCACCAGAACCCGACCAACTCGATCATGCCCGCGGAGCGCCGCGAGGCAATTGCCCAGATTGCCCGTGAACATGATGTGTTCATCATTGACGATGACATTTACGGGTTCCTGGAGGCCCAACCGGTGCACAAGCCGATCTCGGCCTATGCTCCCGAGCGCTCCATCTACCTGACCAGCCTGTCGAAAAGCATTCTGCCGGCACTGCGCATCGGCTACCTGTATGCGCCCCCTGAAACCCTCTCGCGCCTGTCGTCGATGGTACGCAGCAGCGTGTGGATGCCTTCGCCGCTGATGGCACAACTGGCCAGCAACCTGATCAACAGCGGCATGGGCGAACAACTGGTCAAGGTGCAACAGCAAGAGGCCGCCGCTCGGCAGCAAATGGCCAGGGACATTCTTGGCGGTTATCGGATTCGCAGCCAGCCCAACAGCTTCCATATCTGGCTGGAGTTGCCTGAGCCCTGGACCTGCGACGAATTTGCCAACCTGGCCCGGGCCCACGGCGTAACAGTAGTCAGCGGCAGTCAGTTCCTGGCCCAGCGCACCACCGCGACGAGCGGAGTACGCATTGCCCTGATGGCCCCGAGCCGCGCCGAACTGGGCTTTGCCCTGACCAAGCTGGCCAGCTTGCTGGCCTCTCCGGAGCCCCGCCTGTTCTATTGATGCCACATTGGCAAAACCCACAAGCAAGCCGCAGCCAGTTACCGGCTGCGGCTTTTGTTTGCGTTTCGACACCCTGACACCTTCGTCATCTCATTACCCCTCCCAAGTAGTCCGAAACTCCCATCTCGCCTGGGAGTATCGGCCGATGCGCGAGCTCCGGCGCTTATCCATAGTTGCGGCATGTACCAGTAGTAGGTCCACGATCCGGCGCCTATGCCTGGAATTGCTCAGGAGAAAGTCATGACTACACGCAAAAAAATAATAAAACCCACGAGCGACCTGACCGGTGACAGCAGTACCGATCTGCCCCCCCCCCATCAGGACGCCGTCGCGAGTAAAGACCAAAGCAATACCTTCATGAGCGATCCACCCTCCCTACAAACGCCAACCGTCACTACTGATCAAGCAGACTACGCCCCCGGCAGCACGGCCATCATCACCGCCAGCGGCTTCGCCGCCGGCAGCACAGTGGCGCTCGAAGTGGAGCACGCCACTGGCCCCGGCGCGGATAACGTGTGGGGCACGCCCGACGATGTACTCGATACCAACACCGGCGAGGGACATGAGCCTTGGTATGTGACCGACGGCGGTGCCGGCGATCTCGACGGCCAAGTCAACGGCAGCGTCACGACCTCGTGGTACGTGAACCCCGACGACTCGGCAGGCGCAACGTTCCTGCTCACCGCGGCCTCTGCAGGTGCAGATAGTCAGTTCGGTACCAGTGATGACGTTGTCGCGACAACGTCGTTTACCGACAGCGCCCTGAGTATCGTGGCGACGGGTGTGAACGTTACGCTGGACGAAACCGCCGGGTTGCAGAACAGCACGGCCACCGCAATCCCTGCAGGAGACGCTGACGACAATGACATTCTGCTCACGGCGCTACCCTCGGCCTTCACTACTCGCTTGACAGCGCTGGGGGCAGGTACCGCAGCGGGTGCAGCCTTGAGTGGCTATACGGGTGCGGTGGGCAACACCGGCAGTGATGCGTTCACCATCACCGCGGCACCCGGCGGCAGCATTACCGATATCAGCTTCGTCGGCACCTCTGGCGCACCGCTCAATGGCCTGGACAGCGGACTCGATACCCTCAATGGCACCGATATCCTTCTCTATACCGATACCAACAACAACATCCTGCTGGGCCGAGCCGGGGGCCCAGCCGGCGCGATCGTGTTCGCGGCCTACATTCAAGAAAGCGGATCGCCGGTCACCGGCGGCAAGATATGGACCGTGGAATACCAGCCGCTCAAGCATCCGGACGCCAGTAACCCGGACGATGCCCTCAACCTGCTGAACAAGGTGTTCATCGGTGCTAGCCAGGATTTGGTATTCAGCCTGGCCAATGCGCCCTCCGGGCAGAACCTGTTCCTGATGTTCACGACGGCGACCCCGACCGTTGTCGACGTCGGTGGGGTCTTGCGGATCACGGACCCGACCATTATCGCCACCGGCAAGAACCCCGCCGACCAGTCAAGCGGCGCCAATATAACGACGGGCGACACAATCAATACCAGCCAGGCGGGTGGCCCGACCACCTTCGGCACCAACAACCAGATGATTACGGAACAGGAAGGCATCCGCTTTTCGTTCGTCACCGGTGCCAGGCAGAATGTGACCATTCCCAACCTGGATCAGAACGAAGCAGATGTTGAAGCCAACATCGACTTCACCAATGTCTTCAATACGAGGTCGGCCACGTTCGACGTCGTGCAGTTGCAAAGCGGCAAGAGCGCGGTGGTAAAAATCAGCGCATTCAGCACCGCTGCGGAACCTGGCGCGAATTTCATCAACGGCTATGTGGGTGATGCGTCGGTTGCAATCGGCAATGTTCGCGTTATCAACATCAGCACCGGGCTGGTGATCGAAAACTCGGACGGCTCGGCGAATGATCCGGCCATTGTCATCAGCTTTGCTTCCGGGGTTGCGACCATCACCGGCGTTAAAGCCGGCTACAAGATTGAATACACCACAACGGCAGACCACAACCGCGTGCTCATCGAGAACGGCGCGGCCATCGACGCCAAGGGCACTAACCATGCCGATTTCGATATCGGTGGCTTCAAGCTGCTCCAAGTCTCTATTGCGAAAGCCGAAATCGGCTCGAAGATAATCTTCGAGGACGATGGCCCGAGCATCAGCACCACCGGCACAGAGCCGATACTGACAGTCGATGAAACCGTACTGGCGACCAACGCCACGCAGAGTTTTGCCGCCAACTTCACCTCGGCGTTTGGCGCCGATGGCGCCGGTACGCTGACCTATGCGCTGGGCGTGGTAGCCGGGGCCTCCGGGCTGACCGACACGGCCACTAATGAGGCAGTCAACCTGTCGCTCAATGGCACAGTGGTGGAAGGCCGCACGGCCACGACCAACCAACTGGTGTTCACCGTCAGCGTTGCCGCCAACGGTGACGTCACCCTCGACCAGCTTCGCGCCGTAGTGCATTCCGACACCACCAATCCGGATGATTCCACCAGTTTGACCTCGGACAACCTGGTGACCCTGACGGCAACCAAAACCGACAGGGATGGCGACAGCGTCCAGGCCACCCTGAATATCGGGCAGAACCTGGTGTTCAAGGATGATGGGCCAAGTATCAGCACCACCGGCACTGAGCCGACGCTGACGGTGGACGAAACCGTACTGGCGACCAACGCCACACAGAACTTCGCCGCCAACTTCAGCTCGGCATTTGGCGCCGATGGCGCTGGCACGCTGACCTATGCGCTGGGCGTGGTAGCCGGGGCTTCCGGGCTGACCGACACGGCCACGAATGAGGCGGTGAACCTGTCGCTCAATGGCACAGTGGTGGAAGGCCGCACGGCCACGACCAACCAATTGGTGTTCACCGTCAGCGTCGCCGCCAACGGTGACGTCACCCTCGACCAGCTCCGCGCCGTAGTGCATTCCAACACCACCAATCCGGATGATTCCACCAGTTTGACCTCCGACAACCTGGTCACTCTGACGGCAACCAAGACCGACAGGGACGGCGACAGTGCCCAAGCCACCCTGAACATCGGGCAGAACCTGGTGTTCAAGGATGACGGCCCGAGCATCAACACCACCGGCACCGAGCCGGTGCTGACAGTCGATGAAACGGTACTGGCAACCAACGCCACGCAGAACTTCGCCGCCAACTTCAGCTCGGCGTTCGGCGCCGATGGCGCCGGCACCCTGACCTATGCGCTGGGCGTGGTAGCGGGGGCCTCCGGGCTGACCGACACGGCCACTAATGAGGCGGTCAACCTGTCGCTCAACGGAGGCGTGGTGGAGGGCCGCACGGCCACGACCAATCAACTGGTGTTCACCGTCAGCGTCGCCGCCAACGGTGACGTCACCCTCGATCAGCTTCGCGCCGTAGTGCATCCCAACACCACCAATCCTGATGATTCCACCAGCCTGACCTCGGACAACCTGGTCACCCTGACGGCAACCAAGACCGACAGGGAGGGCGACAGTGCCCAAGCGACCCTCAACATCGGGCAAAACCTGGTGTTCAAAGATGATGGGCCAAGCATCAACACCACCGGCACCGAACCGATACTAACAGTCGATGAAACGGTACTGGCAACCAACGCCACGCAGAGTTTTGCCGCCAACTTCAGCTCGGCGTTCGGCGCCGATGGCGCCGGCACGCTGACCTATGCGCTGGGCGTGGTAGCGGGGGCCTCCGGGCTGACCGACACGGCCACTAATGAGGCGGTCAACCTGTCGCTCAATGGCGGCGTGGTGGAGGGCCGCACGGCCACGACCAATCAACTGGTGTTCACCGTCAGCGTCGCCGCCAACGGTGACGTCACCCTCGACCAGCTCCGCGCCGTGGTCCATACCAACACCACCAATCCGGATGACTCCACCAGCCTGACCTCCGATAACCTGGTCACCCTGACGGCAACCAAAACCGACAGGGATGGCGACAGCGCCCAGGCCACCCTCAACATCGGGCAGAACCTGGTGTTCAAGGATGACGGGCCAAGCATCAACACCACCGGCACCGAGCCGATACTGACAGTCGATGAAACGGTACTGGCAACCAACGCCACGCAGAGTTTTGCCGCCAACTTCAGCTCGGCATTTGGCGCCGATGGCGCCGGTACGCTGACCTATGCGCTGGGCGTGGTGGCCGGGGCTTCCGGGCTGACCGACACGGCTACGAATGAGGCGGTGAACCTGTCGCTCAACGGCGGCGTGGTCGAAGGCCGCACGGCGACGACCAACCAATTGGTGTTCACCGTCAGCGTTGCCGCCAACGGTGATGTCACCCTCGATCAGCTTCGCGCCGTAGTGCATCCCAACACCACCAATCCGGATGATTCGACCAGCCTGACCTCCGACAACCTGGTGACCCTGACGGCAACCAAGACCGACAGGGACGGTGACAGCGCCCAGGCCACTCTGAATATCGGGCAAAACCTGGTGTTCAAGGATGATGGGCCAAGCATCAACACCACCGGTACGGAGCCGACACTGACAGTGGACGAAACGGTGCTGGCGACCAACGCCACGCAGAACTTCGCCGCCAACTTCACCTCGGCGTTTGGCGCCGATGGCGCCGGCACCCTGACCTATGCGCTGGGCGTGGTGGCCGGGGCCTCCGGACTGACCGACACCGCCAGCGGTGAGGCGGTCAACCTGTCGCTTAATGGCACAGTAGTCGAAGGCCGCACGGCGACGACCAATCAACTGGTGTTCACCGTCAGCGTCGCCGCCAACGGTGACGTCACCCTCGACCAGCTCCGCGCCGTAGTGCATTCCAACACCACCAATCCGGATGATTCCACCAGTTTGACCTCGGACAACCTGGTGACCCTGACGGCGACCAAAACCGACAAGGATGGCGACAGTGCCCAGGCCACGTTAAACATCGGGCAAAACCTGGTGTTCAAGGACGACGGGCCGAGCATCAGCACCACCGGCACTGAGCCGACACTGACAGTCGATGAAACGGTGCTGGCGACCAACGCCACGCAGAACTTCGCCGCCAACTTCAGCTCGGCGTTTGGTGCCGATGGCGCTGGCACCCTGGCCTATGCGCTGGGCGTGGTAGCGGGGGCCTCCGGGCTGACCGACTCTGCCACCGGTGAGGCAGTCAACCTGTCGCTCAACGGCGGCGTGGTCGAAGGCCGCACGGCGACGACCAATCAACTGGTGCTCACCGTCAGCGTTGCCGCCAGCGGTGACGTCACCCTCGACCAGCTCCGCGCCGTGATCCATCCCGACGCGACCAATCCGGATGATTCGACCAGCCTGGCCTCGGACAACCTGGTGACCCTGACGGTAACCAAGACCGACAGGGACGGCGACAGCGCCCAGGCCACCCTCAATATCGGGCAGAACCTGGTGATCAAGGACGACGGCCCGGCACTCGCATTCGGCAACCTGATCGGGACCGGTAGCGTCCTTGCGCAATACGGCTTCTGGAGCAAGTCGGCCGGCGCCGATGGGCTGGGGACGACGGGATTGAACATCTCGTTGGTCAATGGCCAGTTCACCCTCGTCAGGCCCGACAACACGACCACGACCGGGACCGGCACGCTCACCGAGCTGGTGCCCTCGCCGGACGTCAATGGTGCGTACCAGTTCGCCGGGACCTTGACCGGTGACTTCGACAACAACGCAGCAACGGCGAACACCACCGTCGACTACACGCTGACCGCCTTTGCCAATGGCAGCTATGCACTGGATCTGGTGCAAGGCTTCGGCTCGACGATCATGCTCAGCAGTGCCGACGGCGCGCTCGCTGCCGGCGGCCCGGACCCCGTACGCACCTTGTTGATTCCAGAGCCGGCTGACCTGACTATCCCTTCGCCCTCCGAGGAGATTGTGTTCTTTTCCGCCAAGGCGCTTGCGTCAACGGCGGACATCCTGACCGGCATTGGGCTGGGGAAACCCGACCCCCTCGAAACGGTGCTACAGACCGACCCCTTGCCCGCGTACATCGACCCCGCGTCCATGAACGTCAGCACATCCGGCATCGGCGTCGCCAACAACCTTTTCCAAGGAGACAACCTGGCGGCCATCAGCGCTGCCGATGAAAGTTTCGTCATCAACCCGGAGAGCTTGCTGACAGCCATGAAGGTGTTCATCGACAACTCCGTGGGGGGATACACTACGGCAACAGAAGACCTGTACTACAGGATCTACTACGAGGATGGCACGTTCTCGAACCTCATCGAGGTCAACACCCTGACGCCGGAGGCTGGCGGGCAGGTATCCTTCCTCATTGAGAAGCAGGGCACGGCGCTGATCGATGCGGTGCAGCTGACGATGGCCAGGGGCGAGATCAAGATCCCGGTGATCCAGTTCATTCAGCAGAGCGAGAACCTGGCCAGCGATATCAAGCTGGCGTTCAATGCGACGCTGACGGACAAAGACGGGGACACGGCGACCAGTGCGTTCGACGCCAACCTGTTCGCCAACGAGGCGGCCAACGCAACGTTCGACTTCATCCTAGTCGGCACGGGCGGTGAGCGGGATGCCTTCAACATCGATCTGTCTGTCGCCGAGAACCTGTACCAGGTCACCGGCTTCGATGCGAGCCTAAGCCTGCGCGACACGCTGGTGCTCAACGGCGACCAGAACGCCGTTGTCCAATCGATCAACAACAGCGGTGCAGACAGCATCGTGACGGTTGCCGAGGCGGGCGGACAGACAACGACCATCACCTTGGTCGGGGTCGATCTGCTCAATAGCGACATTGTGTTTGGCGGCGCCTGAGGCAGCGCACGTGTGAAAGGATGCGAGGGTGGCGTGGCACCCCCCCTCGCATTACTTTTTGAAACTTCGACAACGTCAGCACCCTCAACCTGGGGCCCCTGCCCCGGTGATGGCCCAGGCGCCCCCAAAGCGTGCTCAAGCAGTCTTGTTTCGACGTGAAAATCAATCCCGCTCCACCCGGATGGATTCGGGCGGTTCTTCGTTGTTGTTGAGCCCGTGCTTCAGCGCGTACATCAGCAAGTCGATGCGATTGATCAGATTCAGCTTTTGATAGATGTTGCTGAGGTGGTTGTGCACGGTGTGCTCACTGATCCCCAGGCGCCCGGCAATACTCACGTATTTGGCGGACGGATCGCCCACGATGGCGCGAATCAGTTCCCTCTCGCGCAGCGTCAGACGCGCCTGTTTCGCCCGCTCCAGGTTATATTTCAAAGGTGTATGCACGGTCGCGGCATAGCCGGAAAGCCCACCGACCCAGGCTCTGTCCAGCCCACTGTTGTAATGGTGAACCTTGATGATGGCCTGGATGATCGACTCCGTCGGGTCTTCCGCCAGCACGATACCGCGTGCGCCCGCCTCTATCGCCTGGACAACGGGGACGGCTTCGTACAGGCCCTTGAGCACCAGCACTTTCATTTCAGCGTTGCGAGCGAGTCCCGCGACCACCTCCAGCGGGTTCAGCACGTCCAGAAAGAAACTGAAAAGAATGACATTGGGATGCAACTGATCGGCAAGATCCAGCGCATTGGTATAGGTGGTGGCCTCGCCGCTCACTTCCATCCGCGGCTTCCTGGCATTGATCAAGTCATGAAGCCCCATGAGAACCAGGGGACGACAATCGACCAGCATCACACGTATCGACTTTCTGTGGTTAGGCATGATGTTCCTGCCTCCCATGAAAAACGATCTATGACCTGCACCCGTTGACCTAGCAGGGCCAACGGCCCTGGGGCCACGTCTAGCCGTGGCATCGACAAGGGTTGCGGACGCGTCCCAAAGCCGGAAAGCGTCATCGAGACAACACAAATAGAAATAACTATCAATAGCTTACGCACGATGCCGTGCTCCCTAGAGCCCCTCAACTGAGTCTAGGTCAGCCCAACGCGCCGCCACCCACCCGCAGCAGACTCAAGCCTCATGCGGGGGGCCCGATCGATGCTTTCAAGGAGTGGCCCTAGCCCTCGGAAATCAAGGTCTTAGGCTCGCTACAGGCGGCCTGTAAGCACAGTCTGACACCGAGCAAGATCGTCAATTAACAGACGAATGGTGTGTAATTACATGCGCCAATAATGCGGTCGTCAATTTTTCGACTCCTCCCGTTTCTGCGAGTTCCATGAACCTGACCTGACAGCCCGCAGGGGTGAATGGATAAAGGCGCGCGCATTTAGTCGTCGCAGCCATGACCTGCCCGCTGATGAACATGACGTTTTCCGGCGCTAGGGCTGTAGATCATGGCAATCGGTTGGCGATCATCCGCTTTCAATGACCAGGCATGCTTTCGGCTAATACTCGGATTCAACGTCCGTTGCCTGGGCGGGGCTGCCGGGACTCAACCAGCCATTGACACTGTCGACACTTTCGGCTGGCGGTTTTCCCGCCCAGCGATTGAGGGTGAACACATTACTGAGGAATTCGTACTGCGTCTTGAGCAGGTCACGCCGAGCGCGGAACTCGTTGCGTACACTGGCCAGAACATCGACGGCATTGACCATCCCGTAGGTCAACGCTTTCTCTGCTGCCACCCTGGAGAGCTTTGCCGAGGCCAGGGCCAGACGATTTGCGTGGATTTTTTCGCCGTTCGAATTGGCAGTCAGGTAAGCGCTGGTGATCTCCTTGACCACCTGGCGCCGGATCGCTTCCAGCTCCTGCTCGGCGGTCAGCTGATCCTGGTAGAGCCCACGGACCCGCGCCGAGGTCGAGCCGCCGCTGTACAGCGGCACCTGAACGCCGATGCCAGCAACATAGCTGTCGGTACGCGGCGTCTGGGAGTTGTTGTAGCCCTCGTTGGTTTCTTGTGCGCTCAGGTTCAGGCTCACGGTCGGATAGTGCCCGCCCTTGCCACTGCGCAACGCGGCACCCGCGGCTTCGACACCACTCTCGCTGGCCTTGAGCGTCGGGTTTTGCGCTATACCCTCGCGGACCCAGTCCTCCATACTCTGCGCCGAAACCCGTAGCTGCGCGTCATCGCGTATCCGGTTGAGCTTCTCCTTGACTGGCCGGCCGACGATCTCCGCCAGTGCCTCGCGACTGATACTGGCCTGGTTGCGGGCATCCAGTTCCTGCGCCGCGAGCAAATCCACCCGAGCCTTGAGGTCGAGCTGGTCCGTCACCAACGCCAGCTGCTTTTCGTACAACGCATTGACTCGGTCCAGACTCTTTTGCGTGGTTCGACGTTCCGCCCTCACCAACTCCAGCTCATCCTCGGCCGCCAACGCGGTGAAGTAACGCCGCGCCAATTCCACAGTGGCCTCGGCCTGGGCATCCAGTGCTTGCGACTCGGACTGCCTGGCCAAGCTTTTGAATTTTTGGTAGTTCTCCCAGGCGGCCTTGTTGTAGAGGTACTGACGCAGCACCAGGCTGTAGCTTTCGCTATCGTAACTCTGCTGTATCAGGTCGTTTTCCTGGTGAATTCGGTTCGACCCGGCATTGAGCGATAATTGCGGCAACAGCGCCCCCATGGCCTCGCGTTGATGCTCCTTGCCCGCCTGCGCTTGCGCAAAAGAGGCCAATACCCGCGGGTCCTCCAGTCGCGCCTCGCGATACAACTGCATGAGGTCGGTAGAGAACGTAGAGGCACTGACCCCGGTCGATGCTGGTGCAGCGGTTTGCCCCAGGGCGGCACCCGCTGCAAGCATGAACACCCCCCCAAAAAGCACTGACGACATGCCCACGGTCATTCCTCGATCATCGATTGAGACATGACATCGCGGGCCGGCTGCATCAAGTACTGCAACAGCGTGCGTTGTCCGGTGATGATCAACACGTCCGCCGGCATCCCCGGCAATAACTTGCGCTCACCCAGGGTGCGCGCGCCCTCCTCGGTTACCCGGACCCGCGCCAGGTAATAGGCAGCCCCGGTCTTTTCATTGGTCAGCCGGTCAGCCGATACGCTGCTGACCTCGCCTTCGATCACCGGCGTCGTCGAACTCTTGAACGCACCGAAACGGATATCGGCACGCTTGCCGATGGCGATGCGATCAATATCCACCGGTGCCACCTGGGCCTCTATGACCAGCTCGGAAACCGATGGAACGATGTCCAGCAACGGCGTTGCCGGCCGCACCACACCACCAATGGTGTGCACTGTCATGCCAATCACCATGCCCGCGTCGGGTGCGCGGATGACGATATGGCTGAGCCGGTCTTCCAGGGCCGAGGTTTTCTCTTGCAGGTCGTATATCCGGGTCTGGACCTCGGCCAGCTGCTTGACAACGTCGGCACTGAAATCTTTGTCGACCTGCAGAATCTGCAGCTGCGTTTCGTTGATCTGCAGACGCGTCCTGTTAATAGTGGAACGGTGATCAGCCACCTCCGACCTGAGCATCCCCAGCTTGCGCTCCTGCTCGAGCAGACGTTGTTTGTCAACGAACCCCTGCTGCAGCAGGTCGGTCAATTCATTGATTTCACTGCTGTAGGATTTCTCCAGACTAACCTTGGCACCGATCATCGACTCCAGTCCCTTGATCTGTTGATTCAACTGGCCAATACGCTCGCGCAACACCGCTATCTGGCCCAGCCGCGAGCCCTGCCGAGCGTTGAACACCTGAGTCTCGCCCTGACGCGCTTCCTCTCCCCGCAGGCTGGCGAGATCGGCGATCTTGCCAAAACCGATCTCCGGTAGCGTGTCGCGCTCGGCGATGAGCCTGGCCTCCATGGCTCTGGCCGCGAGCAGCTGGCTTCGGGCTATCTCGTACTCGAAGCGCAACTGGGCATCATCGAGAATGATCAGTGGGTCATCACGCTGGACGATGTCACCGTCATGGGCCAGCACCTCTTTGACAATGCCCCCCTCAAGGTGCTGGACCGTTTTGCGATAAGCCTGCACGGTGACCACCCCCGGCGCGTAAGCAGCGCCGTCGAGGGGCGCGATCGCCGCCCAGGTGCCGAACAGGCCGAAAGTCACCCCTACAATGCCAAGGCCCAGGCGGCGGATTTTACGATCGGCTATGGGCAGGTCAGCGAAGCTTTCAATTTGACGGCTGGGCATCGTAGGGTTCATTGCCATTGCCCTTGCTAGTCTCGACCGGGGCCATGCTGGCGCCTACTGGTGCTGGCATGGCGTGCTTTGGTACCTGCGGTTGCTGCGCATTGAGTTCGGCCAGCACATGGTCGCGTGGCCCATAGAGCGTGATAACCCCAGCTCTCATCACCATGAGCCGGTCAAGTTGCGAGACGATGTTGGTTCGGTGAGTAATTACAAACAGCGTCGCGCCGGTCTGCTTGAGCTGCTGGATGGCTGCGGCCAGGGCCCGATCACCGACTTCGTCAAGGTTGGAATTGGGCTCGTCGAGAATAATCAGTCGCGGGTTGCCATACAGGGCGCGAGCCAGTCCGATGCGCTGGCGCTGCCCTCCCGAGAGCATGACGCCCTCGCTGCCGATGATGGTGTCGTAGCCATCGGGCAGCAGCAAAATCATCTCGTGAACGCCCGCCGTCCTGGCAGCTTGAATGACTTTCGCCGAATCGACCTCGGCAAAACGGGCAATGTTCTCGCCAACGCTGCCTTCGAACAGTTCAATATCCTGGGGCAAGTAACCGATATGCGGGCCAAGCTCATGCTTGTCCCAGGTGCTGATGTCCGCGCCATCCAGCCGGACCACCCCATGCTGCGGCGCCCACACCCCCATCAGAGCTCTGGCCAGGGTCGACTTGCCCGAGGCACTTGGACCGATGATTCCCACCACGCAACCGGCAGGTACGCTGAAGCTGATGTTCTTGATGATCGGCGTTTTCGAGCCAGGTGCCGCGACTATCAGATTCTCGACCTGCACGTGCCCCTGGGGCGCAGGTAAAGACAGACGCTCGGCTTGCGCTTGTTGTTTGTCGAGGATCTCGTTCAGACGACTGTACTGCGAGCGAGCGGCAATAAAGCCCTTCCAGCTACCGATGATCAGATCGATGGGGGCCAGTGCCCGCCCCAGCAGTACGGCCCCGGCAAACACCATACCTGCGCCCACCTGATGATCCACCGCCAGGTAGGCCCCCAGCCCCAGCACCAATGATTGCACCAGAAGCCGGAAAGACCGGGAAATCGTACTGACAATCGCTGCTCTATCACTCGCCAGGGACTGCAGCAGCAGCACGTTCCTTTGCCGGCGCCCCCAGCGATCCATCAGGGTTTCAAGCATGCCCATGGACTCGATGACTTCGGCGTTGCGCAGGTTCTTCGTGGTGTAGAGCGTCGCGCCGATATGCTCCTTGTTGGCCTGGGCCAGTACCGGCCCGGTCAGCTTCTCATTGATAAATGCGAGCAATAACAACAACAGAGCACTGCCGGTCGCTACCCAGCCAAACCAGGGGTGAAACGCGAACATCACCGCGATATAGATCGGCAGCCAGGGCGCGTCGAAAAAGGCGAACAACCCGTTACCGGAGAGAAACTGCCTCAAGCCCGTCAAGTCGTTGAGCGACTGCGCCGAGGCATCCATGCCGCCACTTTCCAGAGCCCGTTTGAAACTGGCCTTATAGACCTGGCGACTCAACAACACATCCAGCCGGGTACTGACCCGAACCATGATCCGCGAACGGATCCATTCCAGGGAGGCAAGCGTGATCAGCAGCCCGGTCATGATCAGGGTTAGCATTGCCAGGGTCGTCAGGCTTCCGCTCGACATCACTCGCCCATACACCTGAAGCATATAGAAGGTAGGGACGAGCATTAACGCGTTAATGAAAAAGCTGAAGAAGCCAACAGAAACAAAGCTGTCTCTACAGATTTTCAACGCGTGCTTCAGACTGTTTTCAGGTGTGCTTCGCATTGAAACCCCTGCTCGAAACGCCATCCTTTGTGGAGCTTAGATCATGCCGAACGACTGCGTTGAGCAATTGGCCAGATCGCCTCAGGCAAGTCGCCTGGAACGGGAAGAACCAAGCTTCAAGCAGGCCGCCATGCTGTTGATGGCCGAGCACCGAATGGCGCTAGCAGAATTGGGTCAACTGAAACTATCCCCCTAAAACGCCAAAGCCCCCGTTAAACGGGGGCTTTGGCTAGACATTTTACCGATTGTCTCTGGTCACCCAGCGCGACTTAGAACGGAATGTCGTCATCGAAGCTGTCGAAGTCCGGAGCCGGCTGCGGTGCGGCCTGCTGAGGTGCCGGGCGCTGTTGTGGCGCGGACTGCTGTGGACGCGGAGCCTGCTGGCGTGGCGCCTGGTTGTAGTTGTTGCCGCCTTGCGGGGCGCCGTCCTGGTTCTGTGGACGGCCGCCGAGCAGCTGCATGGTGCCCTGCATGTCGACGATGATTTCGGTGGTGTAACGCTTGATGCCGTCCTTTTCCCACTCACGGGTCTGCAGCTTGCCCTCGATGTAGACCTGCGAGCCTTTGCGCAGGTATTCACCGGCGATCTCGGCAACCTTGCCGAACATCGAAACGCGGTGCCATTCGGTACGCTCGACCTTCTGGCCGGTCTGCTTGTCGGTCCACTGCTCGCTGGTCGCCAGGCTCAGGTTGGTCACGGCGTTACCGTTGGGCAGGTAGCGGACTTCGGGATCCTGGCCGCAGGTACCGACCAGAATGACTTTGTTAACCCCACGGGCCATAACGTTCTCCTAGGCTTCGCACGCGGAGGAAGCCGGGTTTACCAGGCGTTCCAGGGTCGTGCGATCCAAAATTTGTGTATCAAGTTTGATATAGATGGCGGCTTCATCGGCCACCACCACTGCGTCGGTCACACCCGGTACGGCCATCAGCCGCTCGGTCAGCCCCGCTTCCCGTACCGCCTCGGCCGATAACGGCATGCGCAGGCTGGTCACGTACGGCGGTTCACGCATGCTCAGCGCCACGACCCACCACAGGGCACACAACGCTGCGCAGCCAAGGAACACCGTGCTCAGGCCACCGTGCTGGAACAACCAGCCACCGAGAATTCCTCCCAGCGCGGCACCAAGGAACTGGCTGGTGGAATAAACCCCCATGGCCGTCCCCTTGCCGCCGGCGGGCGACACCTTGCTTACCAGTGAAGGCAAGGATGCCTCCAGCAGGTTGAAGGCAGTAAAGAATATCACGGTGCCGATCACCAGTTCGCGCAAGTTGTCTGCTGACAGCCAGAAGAACAGCTCGGTGAGCATCAACACACTGACCGCGCCCAGCAGGACACGTTTCATCTTGCGCTTTTTTTCGCCGTAGATGATGAACGGGATCATTGCAAAGAATGAAATCAGCAAGGCGGTCAGGTACACCCACCAGTGCTCTTCCTTCGGTAGCCCGCCACGTTCGACAAAGGCCAGGGGCAAGGCGACGAAGCTGGCCATCAGGATCGCGTGCAGGACGAAGATGCCTACATCCAGGCGCAGCAGGTCCGGGTGACGCAAGGTCGGCCCCAGGGCCTGCTTGGCCACCCCCGACTCACGATGCTGCAACGCACCGTGTGACGCCGGCACC
This sequence comes from Pseudomonas sp. RC2C2, assembly GCF_018390435.1. Classification (NCBI taxonomy): domain Bacteria; kingdom Pseudomonadati; phylum Pseudomonadota; class Gammaproteobacteria; order Pseudomonadales; family Pseudomonadaceae; genus Pseudomonas; species Pseudomonas sp. RC2C2. The sequence continues at coordinate 1,649,623 of NZ_JAHBAX010000001.1, forward strand.
ACGAAGGCAATCAGGCCGATACCGACCAGGGCCATGGCCGCAGTGGCCAGGAACAGCCCCGACAGACCGAAGGCGCGGGTCAGCAGCGGGCCGACGACCATGGCCACGGCGAACGACAGGCCGATGCTCATGCCAATCATGGCCATGGCCTTGGTCCGGTGCTGTTCGCGGGTCAAGTCAGAGAGCAAGGCCATGACCGCGGCAGAAATCGCCCCGGCGCCTTGCAGGATACGTCCGGCGATCACCCCCCAGATCGAGTCGGCCTGGGCTGCCAGCACGCTGCCCAGGGCAAAGATCACCAGGCCCAGGTAGATCACCGGGCGCCGACCGATGCGATCGGAGATCACCCCGAACGGAATCTGCAGGAAAGCCTGGGTCAGGCCGTAGGCACCAATAGCCAGGCCGATCAGTGCCGGGGTGGCCCCGGCCAGGTCCATGCCATAGGTCGCCAGTACTGGCAGGACCATGAACATGCCCAGCATACGGAAGGCGAACACCAGGGCCAGGCCGCCTGCGGCGCGGGTCTCGCTGCCACTCATGCGTTCGCTGTGGGGATCGTGCATGGATAAACCTCGTGTGAACCGGCGGCGATTCTACCAGCCCCATCGCTTAACGGCATATACGCGACGCTTTGCCGCGTAATGGCATGGAGCCGTATACTCAACCGTTTATGCCCGCCGAGCGAGGCCGCAGTGGACAAGATCCTGATTCGTGGGGCACGAACCCACAACCTGAAGAACATCGACCTGACCCTGCCCCGGGACAAGTTGATCGTCATCACCGGCCTGTCCGGTTCCGGCAAGTCGTCCCTGGCCTTCGATACCCTGTACGCCGAAGGCCAGCGCCGCTACGTCGAATCCCTGTCGGCCTATGCCCGGCAGTTCCTGTCGATGATGGAAAAACCCGATGTCGACACCATCGAAGGGTTGTCACCGGCAATTTCCATCGAGCAGAAGTCGACCTCGCACAACCCGCGTTCGACCGTCGGCACCATCACCGAGATCTACGACTACCTGCGCCTGCTCTACGCCCGCGTCGGCACCCCGCGCTGCCCGGACCACGACATCCCGCTGGAAGCGCAGACCGTCAGCCAGATGGTCGACCTGGTGCTGGCCCAACCCGAAGGCAGCAAACTGATGCTGCTGGCGCCGGTGATTCGCGAACGCAAGGGTGAACACCTGGCGGTCTTCGAAGAACTGCGTGCCCAGGGCTTTGTCCGTGCACGGGTCAACGGCAAGCTGTTCGAACTCGATGAGCTGCCGAAGCTGGACAAGCAGAAAAAGCACACCATCGAAGTGGTGGTCGACCGTTTCAAGGTTCGCGAGGACCTGCAGCAGCGCCTGGCCGAATCCTTCGAAACCGCGCTGAAGCTGGCCGACGGCATTGCCTTGGTCGCATCAATGGATGACGAGCCGTTCGAAGAGATGATCTTCTCCGCCCGCTTCGCCTGCCCGATCTGCGGCCATGCGATCAGCGAGCTGGAGCCCAAGCTGTTCTCCTTCAACAACCCGGCCGGTGCCTGCCCGACCTGCGACGGCCTGGGGGTCAAGCAGTTCTTTGACACCAAGCGCCTGGTCAATGGCGAGCTGACCCTGGCCGAAGGCGCGATTCGCGGCTGGGACCGGCGCAACGTCTATTACTTCCAGATGCTCGGCTCGCTGGCCGCGCATTATGACTTCAGCCTCGAAATCCCCTTCGGTGAACTGCCGGCGGAGCAGCAGAAGGTCATCCTCCACGGCAGCGGTAAACAGAACGTCGACTTCAAGTACCTCAATGACCGAGGCGACATCGTCAAGCGCTCGCACCCGTTCGAAGGCATCGTACCGAACCTGGAGCGCCGCTACCGCGAGACCGAATCGGCAACCGTGCGTGAGGAGCTGGCCAAGTTCCTCAGCACTCAACCCTGCCCGGATTGCCGCGGCACCCGTCTGCGTCGTGAAGCACGGCACGTGTGGGTCGGCGAGAAGACGCTGCCGGCCGTCACCTGCCTGCCGATCGGCGATGCCAGCGGCTATTTCGGCGGCCTGAAGCTGACCGGCCGACGTGGCGAAATTGCCGACAAGATTCTCAAGGAAATCTGCGAGCGCCTGCAGTTCCTGGTCAACGTCGGCCTCGACTACCTGACCCTCGACCGCAGCGCCGACACCCTCTCGGGCGGTGAAGCCCAGCGTATCCGCCTGGCCAGCCAGATCGGCGCCGGGTTGGTGGGGGTGATGTACATCCTCGACGAGCCATCCATCGGCCTGCACCAGCGTGACAACGACCGGCTGCTCGGCACCCTCAATCACCTGCGCGACATCGGCAACACGGTGATCGTGGTCGAGCACGACGAGGACGCCATTCGACTGGCCGACTACGTGGTGGACATCGGCCCGGGTGCTGGCGTGCATGGCGGCCAGATCGTCGCCGAAGGTACCCCCGCCGAGGTGATGGCCCATCCTGATTCGCTGACCGGCAAATACCTGTCGGGGCGGGTCAAGATTGCCGTACCGGCCAAGCGTACTGCGCGTAACAAGAAGCTCTCGCTCAAGCTCAAAGGCGCGCGCGGCAACAACCTGCAGAACGTCGACCTGGAAATTCCGATCGGCCTGCTGACTTGCGTGACTGGCGTGTCCGGTTCGGGCAAGTCGACGTTGATCAACAACACCCTGTTCCCGCTCAGCGCCACCGCGCTCAACGGTGCCAGCACCCTGGAAGCGGCGCCGCACGACAGCTGCGACGGCCTGCAGCACCTGGACAAGGTGGTCGACATCGACCAGAGCCCGATCGGCCGTACCCCGCGCTCGAACCCGGCGACCTACACCGGTTTGTTCACGCCGATCCGCGAACTGTTCTCAGGCGTACCGGAATCGCGCTCGCGTGGTTACGGCCCGGGGCGCTTCTCGTTCAACGTCAAGGGCGGGCGCTGCGAGGCGTGCCAGGGTGATGGCCTGATCAAGGTCGAAATGCACTTCCTGCCGGATATCTACGTGCCTTGCGATGTGTGCAAAAGCAAGCGCTACAACCGCGAAACCCTGGAAATCAAGTACAAGGGCAAGAACATCCACGAGGTCCTGGAAATGACCATCGAGGAAGCGCGCGAGTTCTTCGACGCGGTACCGGCGCTGGCGCGCAAGCTGCAGACGCTGATGGATGTCGGCCTGTCGTATATCAAGCTCGGGCAGTCGGCGACCACCCTGTCCGGTGGCGAGGCGCAGCGGGTCAAGCTGTCACGCGAGCTGTCCAAGCGCGATACCGGCAAGACCCTGTACATCCTCGACGAGCCGACCACCGGCCTGCACTTCGCCGACATCCAGCAGTTGCTCGATGTACTGCACCGTCTGCGCGATCATGGCAACACTGTGGTGGTGATCGAGCACAACCTGGACGTGATCAAGACCGCCGACTGGATCGTCGACCTTGGCCCCGAGGGTGGCTCCAAGGGCGGGCAGATCATCGGCTTTGGTACGCCGGAAGACGTGGCCGAGATGAAGCAGTCGTACACCGGCTACTACCTCAAGCCGCTGCTGGAACGTGACCGCGCCTGATGTAGGCGCGCTGCAAAAGAAAAAGCCCCGCACTGGCGGGGCTTTTTTTGTTCGGGAAAATTACATCTGCGATTGCAGGTAGTTTTCCAGGCCGATCGACTTGATCAGGCCCTGCTGCTTTTCCAGCCAGTAGGTGTGATCTTCTTCGGTATCGGCAAGCTGCACGCGCAGGATGTCGCGGCTGATGTAGTCCTTGTGCAGTTCGCACAGTTCGATGCCTTTGCACAGCGCAGCGCGCACCTTGTATTCCAGGCGCAGGTCGGCGGCGATCATGTCCGGCACAGTGCTGCCGACGTCCAGGTCGTCAGGACGCATGCGCGGGGTGCCTTCCAGCATGAGGATACGACGGATCAGGGCGTCGGCGTGTTGCGCTTCTTCTTCCATTTCGTGGTTGATGCGCTCGTAGAGCTTGCTCAGGCCCCAATCTTCGTACATCCGCGAGTGGATGAAATATTGGTCACGTGCCGCCAGTTCGCCCGTCAGCAACGTGTTGAGATAATCGATTACGTCCGGGTGACCTTGCATCGCCCTGCCTCTCCCTGTGTGAAAGGTATAGTTTGAACCAGGATGACCGGAAGGTCACTGAGAATCGGGCATAAAAGTGCAAAAAAGCGGGTAAACGGTAGTGATATTCATTGAAAAACCGCCCAAATGAGGGCGGTTCTTCTTATCACTTCGACTTAGGCGAGATTCAGGCCCAACGCCTTGGCAATCCCTTCGCCATAGGCCGGATCGGCCTTGAAGAAGTGTTGCAACTGACGCTGAACCACGTCTTCAGACACCCCGGCCATGGCGCCGGCGATATTGCTGATCAGCAGGGCCTTCTGCTCGGGATTCATCAGGCGGAACAACGCGCCGGCGTGACTGTAGTAGTCGGTGTCTTCGCGGTGATCGTAACGATCGGCGACACCGTTCAGGGCCAGTGGCGGCTCAGCGTACTGAGGCGCCTGCTTCGGCGCATTGGCGTAGCTGTTCGGCTCGTAGTTCGGTGCCGCACCGCCGTTGCTGCCAAACGCCATCGAACCATCACGCTGGTAGCTGTTCACCGGGCTGCGCGGGGCGTTGACCGGCAGTTGCTGGTGGTTGGTACCGACACGGTAGCGATGCGCATCTGCGTAGGCGAAAACGCGCCCCTGGAGCATGCGGTCTGGCGACAGGCCAACACCCGGCACCATGTTGCTCGGGCCGAACGCGGCCTGCTCGACTTCGGCAAAGTAGTTCAGTGGGTTGCGGTTGAGTTCCAGCTCGCCAATCTCGATCAGCGGGTAGTCCTTCTGCGACCAGGTCTTGGTCACGTCAAACGGGTTCTCGTCGCGGCTGGCCGCTTCTTCTTCGCTCATCACCTGGATGCACACGGCCCATTTCGGGAAATCGCCGCGCTCAATGGCTTCGAACAGGTCGCGCTGGGCGTAGTCCGGGTCGGTGCCGGCCAGGCGCGCGGCCTCGGCAGGTGCCAGGCTCTTGATGCCCTGCTTGGTCTTGAAGTGCCATTTGACCCAGGTACGCTGGCCCTGGGCATTGATCAGGCTATAGGTGTGACTGCCGAAACCGTGCATGTGCCGGTAGCCGTCCGGAATCCCGCGGTCGGAGAACAGGATGGTGACCTGGTGCAATGCTTCGGGCGAATGCGACCAGAAGTCCCACATCATCTGCGCGCTCTTCAGGTTGCTTTGCGGCAGGCGCTTCTGGGTGTGGATAAAGTCGGGAAACTTCAGCGGATCACGGATGAAAAACACCGGAGTGTTGTTGCCAACGATGTCCCAGTTGCCTTCCTCGGTGTAGAACTTCAGGGCGAAACCACGTGGGTCACGCTCGGTATCGGCCGAACCACGCTCGCCACCGACCGTGGAGAAACGCAAGAAGGTCTCGGTCTGCTTGCCGACGTTGCTGAACAGCTTGGCGCAGCTGTACTGGGTGATATCGCGGGTGACGGTGAAGGTGCCATAGGCACCCGAGCCTTTGGCGTGTACGCGGCGCTCAGGGATGTTCTCGCGGTTGAAGTGCGCGAGCTTTTCGATCAGGTGGAAGTCGTCCAGCAACAACGGGCCACGCGGGCCTGCCGAACGCGAATTCTGGTTGTCGGCCACCGGCGCGCCGCTGGCGGTGGTCAGTATTTTGTTCTGGCTCATGCTCTCTCTCCCTATCGGTCTTGAACGGCCGGCTAATCGGCGTGGGATGAGTATTGACCACAACTATGACAGCAACAAATTCATTAACTGACTCACATCAATAGATTATTACAATACATATGGACACAAAAAACCGGGCACTCGGCCCGGTTTCTTGTTACAGACTGTTCGCCTTACTCAGCAGCTTCTACCGAGCCACCGACAGGACGATCAACCAGCTCGACGTACGCCATAGGTGCGTTATCGCCAGCGCGGAAGCCGCACTTGAGGATACGCAGGTAGCCGCCCTGACGGGTGGCATAGCGCTTGCCCAGATCGTTGAACAGCTTACCGACGATTTCTTTCGAACGGGTACGGTCGAAAGCCAGACGACGGTTAGCAACGCTGTCTTCCTTGGCCAGGGTGATCAGCGGCTCGGCAACGCGGCGCAGTTCCTTGGCTTTTGGCAGAGTAGTTTTGATCAGCTCGTGCTCGAACAGCGACACCGCCATGTTTTGGAACATGGCCTTACGGTGAGAGCTGGTACGGCTCAGGTGACGTCCACTTTTACGATGACGCATGGGTTCATTCCTTACCAAACACTACGTTCGGTGATTACGACGATCAGGCAGTCGCCTTGTCGTCCTTCTTAAGACTTGCAGGCGGCCAGTTGTCGAGGCGCATGCCGAGGGACAGACCACGGGAGGCCAGAACGTCCTTGATTTCAGTCAAGGATTTCTTGCCCAGGTTCGGAGTCTTCAACAGTTCTACTTCGGTACGCTGAATCAGGTCGCCGATGTAGTAAATGTTCTCCGCCTTAAGGCAGTTGGCCGAACGTACGGTCAATTCCAGATCGTCAACCGGACGAAGCAGGATCGGATCGATCTCGTCTTCCTGTTCGACTACCACTGGTTCACTGTCACCTTTGAGGTCGACGAACGCAGCCAGCTGCTGTTGCAGGATGGTTGCAGCACGACGGATGGCCTCTTCAGGATCCAGGGTACCGTTGGTTTCCAGATCAATTACCAGCTTGTCCAGGTTGGTACGCTGCTCGACACGGGCGTTTTCCACCACGTAGGCGATACGGCGAACCGGGCTGAACGAAGAGTCGAGCTGCAAGCGACCAATGCTGCGGCTTTCGTCTTCATCGCTCTGACGCGAATCGGCCGGCTCATAACCACGACCACGAGCTACGGTGAGCTTCATGTTCAAGGCGCCGTTGGACGCCAGGTTAGCGATTACGTGATCGGGGTTAACGATCTCGACATCATGATCCAGCTGAATATCGGCAGCGGTAACCACCCCCGAACCCTTCTTCGACAAGGTCAGCGTAACTTCGTCACGACCGTGCAGTTTGATAGCCAGGCCTTTCAGGTTCAACAGGATTTCAATGACGTCTTCCTGTACACCTTCGATTGCCGAGTACTCATGGAGTACACCGTCAATCTCGGCCTCGACTACTGCACAGCCAGGCATGGAGGACAACAGGATGCGGCGCAGCGCGTTGCCCAGGGTATGGCCAAAGCCACGCTCGAGAGGCTCGAGCGTGATTTTAGCGCGGGTTGGACTGACGACCTGCACATCGATGTGGCGGGGCGTCAGGAACTCATTTACCGAAATCTGCATGGATGCACCTATTTTCTAGCCCTTACTTGGAGTAGAGCTCGACAATCAGGCTTTCGTTGATGTCGGCGGACAGGTCGCTGCGAGCAGGAACGTTCTTGAAAACGCCCGACTTCTTAGCAGCATCCACATCTACCCACTCAACGCGGCCACGCTGGGCGCACAGTTCAAGGGCTTGAACAATGCGCAGCTGGTTCAGCGACTTCTCGCGAACCGCGACCACGTCACCCGGACGAACTTGGTAGGACGGAACGTTTACAGTCTTGCCGTTTACGCTGATCGCTTTGTGCGAAACCAGCTGACGGGATTCGGCACGAGTAGCGCCAAAGCCCATACGATAAACGACGTTATCCAGACGGCACTCGAGCAGTTGCAGCAGGTTCTCACCAGTAGCGCCCTTCTTGGAGGCCGCTTGCTTGTAGTAACCGCTGAATTGACGCTCGAGAACGCCGTAGATACGACGAACTTTTTGTTTCTCACGCAGCTGGGTGCCGTAGTCGGACTGACGACCGCGGCGCTGACCGTGGATACCTGGGGCTGCTTCGATGTTGCACTTCGATTCCAGAGCGCGAACGCCGCTCTTCAGGAACAGATCAGTGCCTTCACGACGAGACAGTTTGCATTTTGGACCAATGTAACGTGCCATTTATCTGTCTCCTGATTACACGCGGCGCTTCTTCGGCGGACGGCACCCGTTATGCGGGATTGGCGTCACGTCGGTGATGCTGGCGATCTTATAGCCACAGCCGTTCAGAGCACGAACAGCGGACTCACGACCTGGACCTGGACCCTTGACGTTGACGTCGAGGTTCTTCAGACCATATTCCAGCGCAGCTTGACCAGCACGTTCAGCAGCTACCTGAGCAGCGAACGGGGTGGACTTGCGGGAACCGCGGAAACCCGAACCGCCGGAGGTAGCCCAAGACAGAGCGTTACCTTGACGATCGGTGATGGTCACGATGGTGTTGTTAAAAGACGCATGGATGTGGGCGATGCCATCAACCACTGTCTTTTTGACTTTTTTACGAGGACGAGCAGCAGGTTTTGCCATTTCTAAATTCCTGTCGATTCGCTGGTGCGATTACTTGCGGATCGGCTTACGCGGGCCCTTACGGGTACGCGCGTTGGTCTTGGTACGCTGACCGCGTACTGGCAGACCCCGACGATGACGCAGGCCGCGGTAGCAACCCAGGTCCATCAACCGCTTGATTTTCATGTTGATGTCACGGCGCAGATCACCTTCGGTGATGTACTTCGCGACTTCAGTACGCAGCGATTCAACCTGCTCGTCGCTCAGATCCTTGATCTTAGCGGCTGGGTTGACCCCAGTCTCTGCACAGATTTTCTGTGCAGTAGTGCGACCAACACCATAGATGTAGGTCAGCGAGATAACAGTGTGCTTGTTATCTGGAATGTTGACGCCTGCAATACGGGCCATTCAGTGGGACTCCAATTGACAGCTACCTACGCCCCGGAAGCCAAGAAATAGGGCGCGAGATAATATCGCTGTAGAAACAAATAATCAACCCAGCAGCGCACTAGCTGCTGGGTTTGAAGCTCAGATCACACTCAGCCTTGGCGCTGCTTGTGACGTGGTTCCGCACTGCAAATTACTCGAACGACACCTTCGCGGCGAATAATTTTGCAGTTACGGCACAGCTTTTTCACCGATGCACGAACTTTCATCACCAACTCCTCGAACCTTAAGGGTCAATCAGCGCAGCAGACCGCTGCCACCGTAGCCTTTCAGGTTGGCTTTCTTCATCAGGGATTCGTACTGGTGCGAAACGAGGTGCGATTGTACTTGGGACATGAAGTCCATCACAACCACTACCACAATCAGCAACGAGGTCCCGCCAAGGTAGAACGGAACGTTTGCCGCGACCACCAGGAACTGGGGAAGCAGACACACGGCCGTCATATAAAGAGCACCGAACATGGTCAAGCGGGTCAGAACGCCATCAATGTAGCGCGCCGACTGCTCGCCCGGACGGATACCCGGAATAAAGGCACCGGACTTCTTCAGGTTTTCCGCTACGTCTTTCGGATTGAACATCAACGCCGTATAGAAGAAGCAGAAGAAAATAATCCCTGCACTAAACAGCAGAATATTCAACGGCTGACCAGGAGCGATCGACTGCGAGATGTCCTGCAACCAGCCCATACCTTCGGACTGACCGAACCAGGCACCCAGCGAAGCCGGGAACAGCAAGATGCTGCTCGCGAAAATGGCAGGGATTACACCCGCCATGTTCACTTTCAACGGCAAGTGGCTGGTCTGCGCAGCGAAGACCTTGCGGCCCTGCTGACGCTTGGCGTAGTGAACGGCGATACGACGCTGACCACGCTCAATGAACACCACGAAACCGATAATCGCTACTGCCAGCAAACCGATTGCGACCAGGGCGAAAATGTTGATATCGCCTGTGCGTGCAGACTCGAAAGACTGCCCGATTGCTCTCGGAAGACCGGCGACGATACCTGCGAAAATCAACATCGAGATACCGTTGCCTACACCGCGCTCGGTGATCTGCTCGCCCAGCCACATCATGAACATCGCGCCGGCCACGAACGTGGACACCGCAACGAAATGGAAGCCAAAGTCAGCAGAAAACGCCACGCCCTGACCGGCCAGGCCAATGGACATGCCAATGGCCTGGACCAGCGCCAGGATAACGGTGCCGTAGCGGGTGTACTGGCTGATCTTGCGACGGCCAGCTTCACCTTCCTTCTTCAACTGCTCCAGCTGCGGGCTGACGGCGGTCATCAGCTGCATGATGATCGATGCCGAAATGTACGGCATGATCCCCAGTGCAAAGATGCTCATCCGTTCCAGCGCGCCGCCGGAAAACATGTTGAACAAGCTAAGAATGGTCCCCTCATTCTGTCGAAACAGTTCCGCCAGCCGGTCCGGGTTGATACCTGGAACTGGGATGTGTGCGCCTATCCGGTAGACGATGATCGCCAGGAACAGAAAACGCAGACGAGCCCAGAGTTCAGACATCCCGCCTTTGCCGAGCGAAGAGAGAGCACCTTGCTTAGCCATTTATTCCTCGAACTTGCCGCCAGCTGCTTCGATAGCCGCACGCGCACCTTTGGTGGCTGCGATACCCTTGATGGTGACCGCGCGAGTAACTTCGCCGGACAGCATGATTTTCACACGCTGTACGTTTTGGTTAATCACGTTGGCATCCTTCAGGGATTGCACGGTGACAACGTCGCCTTCCACTTTGGCCAGCTCGGACAGACGCACTTCTGCGCGGTCCATGGCTTTCAGGGAAACGAAGCCGAACTTCGGCAGACGACGGTGCAGCGGCTGTTGACCGCCTTCAAAGCCTGGAGCAATGGTGCCACCGGAACGGGAGGTTTGACCTTTGTGGCCACGGCCACCAGTCTTACCCAAACCGCTACCGATACCACGGCCCGGACGATGCTTCTCGCGACGGGAACCCGGCGCTGGACTCAGATCATTGAGTTTCATCGATTAACCCTCGACGCGCAGCATGTAGTAAGCCTTGTTGATCATCCCGCGATTCTCGGGAGTATCCAGGACTTCTACAGTGTGACCGATGCGGCGCAGACCCAGACCCTTAACACACAGTTTGTGGTTAGGGAGACGGCCGGCGGTGCTTTTGATCAGCGTTACTTTAACGGTAGCCATGATCAGCGGATCTCCTCAACGCTCTTGCCGCGCTTGGCAGCAATGGACTCAGGAGATTGCATAGCTTTCAGACCCTTGAAAGTGGCATGAACCACGTTCACTGGGTTGGTCGAGCCGTAGCACTTGGCCAGGACGTTCTGAACGCCAGCAACTTCCAGGACGGCACGCATTGCGCCACCGGCGATGATACCGGTACCTTCCGAGGCAGGCTGCATGTACACCTTCGACGCGCCATGGGCGGACTTGGTGGCGTACTGCAGAGTAGTGCCGTTCAGGTCTACCTGAATCATGTTGCGACGAGCAGCTTCCATGGCTTTCTGGATCGCAGCAGGTACTTCGCGCGACTTGCCACGGCCGAAGCCAACACGACCTTTACCATCACCTACCACGGTCAACGCGGTGAAAGTGAAGATACGGCCGCCTTTGACGGTTTTAGCAACGCGGTTAACTTGAACCAGCTTCTCGATGTAGCCTTCGTCGCGCTTTTGATCGTTATTTGCCATAACTTAGAACTCCAGCCCGCCTTCACGAGCAGCATCAGCCAGCGCTTTGACGCGGCCATGGTACTTGAAGCCGGAACGGTCAAAGGCAACTTGAGATACACCGGCGGCTTTCGCGCGCTCAGCTACCAGCTTGCCAACCTTAGTGGCCGCGTCGATGTTGCCGGTGGCACCATCACGCAGTTCTTTGTCCAAGGTCGAGGCACTGGCCAGAACCTTGCCGCCGTCGGCCGAAATGACCTGGGCGTAGATGTGCTGCGAGGAGCGGAACACGCAGAGACGCACGACTTCGAGTTCGTGCATTTTCAGGCGTGCTTTGCGAGCGCGACGCAGTCGAGTAACTTTTTTGTCGGTCATTTGCTAGGCCCTACTTCTTCTTGGCTTCTTTACGACGGACGACTTCGTCCGCGTAACGCACACCCTTGCCTTTGTACGGCTCTGGCGGACGGAAGTCGCGGATTTCAGCGGCCACCTGACCTACCAGCTGCTTGTCGATACCCTTGATCAGGATATCGGTCTGGCTTGGGGTCTCTGCGGTGATACCGGCCGGCAGTTCGTAATCCACTGGATGCGAGAAGCCGAGTGCCAGGTTCAGCACGGTGCCTTTGGCTTGTGCTTTGTAACCAACACCGACCAGCTGGAGCTTGCGCTCGAAGCCTTGGCTTACGCCCTGGACCATGTTGTTCACCAGGGCGCGGGTAGTACCGGCCATAGCGCGAGTTTGTTGATCGCCATTGCGAGCAGCGAAACGCAGCTCACCAGCTTCTTCAACAATTTCAACCGACGAGTGAACGTTCAGTTCGAGAGTGCCCTTGGCACCCTTCACCGAAAGCTGTTGGCCGACGAATTTGACTTCGACACCGGCTGGCAGCTTAACGGGGTTCTTAGCGACGCGAGACATGCTTATCCCCCCTTAGAACACTGTGCAGAGAACTTCGCCGCCGACACCGGCAGCGCGCGCAGCACGATCAGTCATCACACCTTTGTTGGTGGAGACGATAGACACGCCCAGACCGCCACGTACTTTCGGCAGTTCTTCGACGGACTTGTACTGACGCAGGCCTGGACGACTTACGCGCTTGACTTCCTCGATGACCGGACGGCCTTCGAAGTATTTCAGCTCGATGGAAAGCGATGGTTTTACTTCGCTGCTGACTTGATAGCCAGCGATGTAACCTTCATCTTTCAGAACTTTGGCTACCGCAACCTTCAGAGTCGACGAAGGCATGCTTACGACGGACTTTTCAGCCATCTGGGCATTACGGATGCGAGTTAGCATGTCCGCTAACGGGTCCTGCATACTCATGGGCTAGACGCTCCTGATACAAGAAAAATTAGCCTCTCGGCTACTACAGACCCCTGAAATCGCCGGACATAAAAACCCGGGCTCAGGAGAGCCGGTCATTCTAGACAGTTCCCAGAAACGAAACAAGCCCCAGAAGGGGCTTGTTTCGTTGCAAGGTCACCGGTGGTCGGAAGATTGCTCCCCCGCCACCTGGACGCTGCCGGTACGTCTTACCAGCTGGCTTTAACCAGACCTGGAACGTCACCGCGCATTGCTGCTTCACGCAGCTTGTTACGGCCGAGGCCGAACTTGCGGTAAACGCCGTGTGGACGACCGGTGATGCGGCAACGGTTACGCAGGCGCGAGGCGCTGGCGTCACGTGGTTGCTTCTGCAGAGCTACGACAGCGGCAAAACGCTCTTCTGGAGTTGCTTCCAGGTTAACGATGGTCGCTTTCAGCTCGGCACGCTTCTTGGCGTACTTGGCAACAGTGAGCTGACGCTTCAGCTCACGGTTTTTCATGCTCTTCTTGGCCATTTTCCTACTCCAATCAGTTGCGGAACGGGAATTTGAAAGCACGCATCAGAGCGCGGCCTTCGTCATCGTTCTTGGCAGTGGTGGTCAGGGTAATGTCCAGACCGCGCAGAGCATCGATCTTGTCGTAGTCGATTTCCGGGAAGATGATCTGCTCTTTCACGCCCATGCTGTAGTTACCACGACCATCGAAGGACTTGGCATTCAGGCCGCGGAAGTCGCGAACCCGAGGCAGGGAGATCGCCAGCAGGCGGTCCAGGAATTCGTACATACGATCACGGCGCAGAGTAACTTTAACGCCGATCGGCCAGCCCTCACGGACTTTGAAGCCCGCGATGGATTTCCGAGCGAAAGTCACAACGGCTTTCTGACCGGTGATCTTCTCCAGGTCAGCAACAGCGTGCTCGATGACTTTTTTGTCGCCGACAGCTTCGCCCAGACCCATGTTCAGGGTGATCTTGGTAACGCGCGGAACTTCCATCACGTTCGCCAGCTTAAGTTCTTCCTTAAGCTTGGGAGCAATCTCGTTCCGGTAAATCTCTTTCAGTCGTGCCATGGTCTTCTACCTAGCAGTGTTCAAGCATCAACCGCTTTTTGGGTCGACTTGAAGACACGAATTTTTTTGCCGTCTTCTACTTTGAAACCAACGCGGTCAGCCTTGTTGGTTTCGCCGTTGAAAATGGCGACGTTGGAAGCGTGCAGTGGCGCTTCTTTCTCGACGATACCGCCCTGTACGCCCGACATCGGGTTAGGCTTGGTATGACGCTTCACCAGGTTGATCCCACCAACGACCAGACGGTCGTCAGCGAGAACCTTGAGCACCTTACCGCGCTTACCTTTGTCTTTGCCGGCGATCACGATGATCTCGTCGTCACGACGAATCTTTTGCATGTCGGATCTCCTTACAGCACTTCTGGGGCGAGCGAGACGATCTTCATGAACTTCTCAGTACGAAGTTCACGGGTCACTGGCCCAAAGATACGGGTGCCGATCGGCTCTTGCTTGTTGTTCAGCAGAACAGCAGCATTGCCATCAAAGCGGATGATGGAGCCGTCAGCACGACGGACACCGTGGCGAGTGCGGACTACAACAGCAGTCATCACTTGGCCTTTCTTCACTTTACCGCGAGGAATTGCTTCCTTGACGGTTACCTTGATGATGTCACCGATGCCGGCGTAACGGCGGTGCGAACCGCCGAGAACCTTGATGCACATGACGCGACGAGCGCCGCTGTTATCGGCCACATCGAGCATGGATTGAGTCTGAATCATAAAATTTCTCCGACCCTTAGCCCTTAGACTTCAACAGCGCGTTCGAGAACTTCAACCAGTGCCCAGGACTTGGTCTTGGCCAGCGGACGGGTCTCGCGGATGGAGACCTTGTCGCCGATATGGCACTGGTTGGTTTCGTCGTGCGCGTGCAGCTTAGTCGAACGCTTAACGTATTTACCGTAGATCGGGTGCTTTACGCGACGCTCGATCAGTACGGTGATGGTTTTGTCCATCTTGTCGCTGACGACACGGCCAGTCAGCGTACGGACGGTTTTTTCAGCTTCAGCCATGATCACTTACCTGCCTGCTGGTTGAGCACAGTTTTCACGCGAGCGATGTCACGCTTAACTTGCGAGAGCAGGTGCGACTGCCCCAACTGGCCAGTTGCTTTCTGCATACGCAGATTGAACTGGTCGCGCAGCAAGCCGAGCAGTTGCTCGTTCAGCTGCTGTGCTGATTTTTCACGAAGTTCATTCGCTTTCATCACATCACCGTCCGCTTAACAAAGGAGGTGGCGAGAGGCAGCTTTGCAGCCGCCAGGGCGAAAGCCTCACGCGCCAGCTCTTCAGAAACACCCTCGATCTCGTACAGGACTTTGCCTGGCTGGATCTGGGCAACCCAGTATTCCACGGAACCTTTACCTTTACCCATCCGCACTTCGAGAGGCTTCTTGGAGATCGGCTTGTCCGGGAACACACGGATCCAGATTTTACCGCCACGTTTTACGTGACGGGTCAGAGCACGACGTGCCGACTCAATCTGGCGGGCGGTGAGACGACCGCGAGCAACAGCTTTCAGAGCAAATTCGCCGAAGCTGACTTTGCTACCGCGCAGTGCCAGACCACGGTTGTGGCCAGTCATCTGCTTGCGGAATTTTGTACGCTTTGGTTGCAACATTTGGCGTACCCCTTACTTAGCAGCTTTTTTACGAGGCGCTGGTGCTTGTGGTTTCAGTTCTTCTTGGCGACCACCAATTACTTCGCCTTTGAAAATCCAAACCTTCACACCGATCACACCGTAAGTGGTGTGAGCTTCGTAGGTGGCATAGTCGATATCGGCACGCAGGGTGTGCAGTGGCACACGACCTTCGCGATACCATTCAGTACGTGCGATTTCAGCACCGCCGAGACGACCGCTCACTTGGATCTTGATGCCTTTGGCACCAATGCGCATGGCGTTCTGTACGGCGCGCTTCATGGCGCGACGGAACATCACACGACGCTCCAGCTGCTGAGCTACGCTCTGAGCTACCAGCATACCGTCGAGTTCCGGCTTGCGGATCTCTTCGATGTTGATGTGCACAGGCACACCCATTTGCTTGGTCAGGTCCTGACGCAGTTTCTCAACATCTTCACCTTTCTTCCCGATAACGATACCTGGACGAGCGGTGTGGATGGTGATGCGTGCAGTTTGGGCCGGACGATGGATATCGATACGGCTAACGGACGCGCTTTTTAGTTTGTCTTGGAGGTACTCACGCACATTCAGATCTGCGAGCAAATAGTCCGCATAAGTCCGACCGTCTGCGTACCAGACGGAGGTGTGCTCCTTGACGATTCCCAGGCGAATGCCAGTGGGATGTACTTTCTGACCCATCTGATCGACTCCGTTACTTGTCCGCAACCTTGACAGTGATATGGCAAGACCGCTTGACGATGCGATCAGCGCGGCCTTTGGCACGCGGCATGATGCGCTTCAGCGAACGCCCTTCGTTGACGAAAACGGTGGAGACCTTCAGGTCATCAACGTCTGCGCCTTCGTTATGCTCGGCGTTGGCTACGGCCGACTCGAGGACTTTCTTCATGATTTCAGCAGCTTTCTTGCTGCTGAAAGCCAACAGGTTGAGCGCTTCGCCCACCTTCTTCCCGCGGATCTGGTCGGCGACCAAGCGGGCTTTCTGGGCGGAGATTCGAGCGCCCGACAACTTAGCGGCTACTTCCATTTCCTTACCCCTTAACGCTTGGCTTTCTTGTCAGCCACGTGCCCACGATAAGTGCGGGTACCGGCAAACTCGCCCAGTTTATGGCCGACCATGTCTTCGTTCACGAGAACGGGGACGTGTTGGCGACCGTTGTGTACCGCGATGGTCAGACCGACCATTTGTGGCAGGATCATGGAACGGCGCGACCAGGTCTTAACTGGTTTGCGATCGTTCTTTTCCGCCGCCACTTCGATCTTCTTCAGTAGGTGAAGATCGATAAAAGGACCTTTTTTCAGAGAACGTGGCACTGTCGTATCCCTCTATTTACTTGCGACGACGGACGATCATGTTGTCGGTACGCTTATTACCACGAGTCTTCGCGCCCTTAGTCGGGAAGCCCCATGGCGATACCGGATGACGACCACCGGAGGTACGACCTTCACCACCACCATGTGGGTGGTCAACTGGGTTCATGGCAACACCACGAACGGTTGGGCGAACGCCACGCCAGCGTTTGGCACCAGCTTTACCCAGCGAACGCAGGCTGTGCTCGGAGTTCGAGACTTCACCCAGGGTCGCACGGCATTCAGCCAGGACTTTACGCATTTCACCAGAGCGCAGACGCAGGGTCACATAGACACCTTCGCGAGCGATCAGCTGAGCCGAAGCACCAGCGGAACGAGCGATCTGTGCACCTTTGCCCGGCTTCAGTTCGATGCCGTGAATGGTGCTACCCACTGGGATGTTGCGCAGTTGCAGGGAGTTGCCTGGCTTGATTGGAGCCAGAGCGCCTGCGATCAGCTGGTCGCCAGCAACAACGCCTTTAGGGGCGATGATGTAGCGGCGCTCGCCGTCTGCGTAGCACAGCAGTGCGATGTGAGCAGTACGGTTTGGATCGTATTCGATACGCTCGACAGTGGCGACGATGCCATCTTTGTCGTTGCGACGGAAATCGACCATACGGTAATGCTGCTTATGACCACCACCTACGTGACGAGTAGTGATGCGGCCATTGTTGTTACGACCACCAGACTTCGATTTCTTCTCGAGCAGCGGTGCGTGAGGAGCGCCTTTATGCAGCTCCTTGTTGACCACCTTGACCACGAAACGGCGGCCAGGGGAAGTCGGTTTGCATTTAACGATTGCCATGATGCACCCCTTCCTTACTCAGCACTGCTGCTGAAATCGAGATCTTGGCCTGGCTGAAGCGAAACGATCGCTTTCTTCCAGTCATTGCGCTTGCCCAGACCACGTGCGGTACGCTTGGTTTTACCCAGAACGTTTACAGTCGACACGTTTTCGACTTTTACGCCGAACAGGCCTTCGACAGCTTTCTTGATTTCCAGCTTGGTTGCGTCAGTAGCAACCTTGAATACGAACTGGCCTTTTTTCTCAGCCAGAACGGTAGCCTTCTCGGAAACATGCGGGCCAAGGAGGACTTTAAATACGCGTTCCTGGTTCATCCCAGCAGCTCCTCGAATTTCTTCACGGCCGACACAGTGATCAACACTTTGTCGTATGCGATCAGACTGACCGGATCGGAACCCTGGACGTCACGTACGTCGACGTGCGGCAGGTTACGAGCAGCCAGGTACAGGTTCTGATCAACAGCGTCCGAAACGATCAGTACGTCGCTCAGACCCATGCCGTTCAGCTTGTTCAGCAGGTCTTTGGTTTTCGGTGCTTCAACAGCGAAGTCCTGAACCACGACCAGACGGTCGGTACGCACCAGCTCAGCGAGGATGGAACGCATTGCTGCGCGGTACATCTTCTTGTTGAGCTTCTGCGAGTGATCCTGAGGACGAGCTGCGAAAGTGGTACCACCGCCACGCCAGATTGGGCTACGGATAGTACCGGCACGAGCACGGCCAGTGCCTTTCTGACGCCATGGGCGCTTACCGCCACCAGCAACGTCGGAACGGGTTTTCTGCTGCTTGGTGCCTTGACGGCCGCCGGCCATATAGGCCACGACTGCTTGGTGTACCAGCGTCTCGTTGAATTCGCCGCCGAAAGTCAGTTCGGAAACTTCGATCGCTTGAGCGTCATTTACATTTAGTTGCATGTCAGCTTCCCCTTAACCGCGAGCCTTGGCAGCCGGACGCACAACCAGATCGCTGCCAGTTGCGCCTGGAACGGCACCCTTGACCAGCAACAGATTGCGTTCAGCGTCGACGCGCACTACTTCGAGGGACTGAACGGTCACGCGCTCGGCGCCCATGTGACCGGACATTTTCTTGCCCTTGAATACACGACCAGGAGTCTGGCACTGGCCGATAGAGCCCGGGACGCGGTGGGAGACGGAGTTACCGTGGGTGTTATCTTGACCGCGGAAATTCCAACGCTTGATGGTACCGGCAAAGCCTTTACCCTTGGACTGGCCGGTAACGTCTACCAGCTGACCTGCAGCGAAGATTTCAGCGTTGATCGAATCACCGGCCTGGAACTCACCTTCTTCAAGGCGGAATTCCCAGACACCGCGACCCGCGGCAACGTTCGCTTTAGCGAAGTGACCTGCTTGAGCAGCAGTCACGCGCGAAGCGCGACGCTCACCGACAGTGACTTGCACTGCACGATAGCCATCGGTTTCTTCAGTTTTGAACTGGGTGACGCGATTCGGCTCGATCTCAATGACCGTGACCGGAATGGAGACACCTTCTTCGGTGAAAATACGGGTCATACCGCATTTACGACCGACTACACCAATAGTCATGTTGTAAACCTCATGAGTGTACGGGGCTTTCACCCGCTATGGCCGCCCATTTCAGAGCGTTACACGACTAAGACCGAGTCTTAGCCGAGGCTGATCTGCACTTCCACACCGGCCGCAAGATCAAGCTTCATAAGAGCATCAACGGTTTTATCCGTTGGCTGGACGATGTCCAGAACGCGCTTATGAGTACGGATCTCGTACTGGTCACGCGCGTCTTTGTTGACGTGCGGGGAGACCAGAACGGTGAACCGCTCTTTACGGGTAGGCAGTGGAATTGGACCACGCACTTGAGCACCAGTACGTTTCGCGGTTTCCACGATTTCCTGGGTGGATTGGTCGATCAGGCGATGGTCAAAAGCCTTCAACCTGATACGGATTTGCTGATTTTGCATTGG
This sequence comes from Pseudomonas sp. RC2C2, assembly GCF_018390435.1. Taxonomy (NCBI): domain Bacteria; kingdom Pseudomonadati; phylum Pseudomonadota; class Gammaproteobacteria; order Pseudomonadales; family Pseudomonadaceae; genus Pseudomonas; species Pseudomonas sp. RC2C2. Next base: position 1,669,157 of record NZ_JAHBAX010000001.1, read on the forward strand.
ATTTCAGACTCCAGGCTGCTATTCCCACCGGGCGCACTACGCCCGTTAAAAGGAGGCGTGATTCTATAGAGGGCCCCACCGAGTGTCAACCCAATAAAAAAGCCCCCGCTGAGCGGGGGCCTTTTTAAGCGATCAACGATTACTCGATGATTTTGGCTACGACGCCGGCGCCGACGGTACGACCGCCTTCACGGATAGCGAAACGCAGACCGTCTTCCATCGCGATGGTTTTGATCAGGGTAACAGTCATTTGAATGTTGTCACCTGGCATTACCATTTCAACGCCTTCTGGCAGCTCGCAGTTACCAGTCACGTCAGTAGTACGGAAGTAGAACTGTGGACGGTAGCCTTTGAAGAACGGAGTGTGACGGCCGCCTTCTTCTTTGCTCAGAACGTAAACTTCTGCGGTGAACTTGGTGTGCGGCTTGACCGAACCTGGCTTGACCAGAACCTGGCCACGCTCAACGTCGTCACGCTTGGTGCCGCGCAGCAGCACGCCGCAGTTCTCGCCAGCACGACCTTCGTCCAGCAGCTTGCGGAACATCTCAACACCGGTGCAGGTGGTGGTGGTGGTGTCACGCAGACCAACGATTTCCAGAGCGTCTTGAACGCGGACGATACCACGCTCGATACGACCGGTAACAACGGTACCACGACCCGAGATCGAGAATACGTCTTCGATTGGCATCAGGAACGGCTTGTCGATAGCGCGCTCAGGCTCTGGGATGTAGCTGTCCAGAGTCTCAACCAGCTTCTTGACAGCGGTGGTGCCCATTTCGTTGTCGTCTTTGCCTTCCAGGGCCATACGAGCCGAACCGATGATGATCGGAGTGTCGTCGCCTGGGAAGTCGTAGGTGGACAGCAGGTCGCGAACTTCCATCTCGACCAGTTCCAGCAGCTCAGCGTCGTCTACCAGGTCAGCCTTGTTCAGGAAGACCACGATGTACGGAACGCCAACCTGACGGGACAGCAGGATGTGCTCACGGGTTTGTGGCATCGGACCATCGGCGGCCGAGCAAACCAGGATCGCGCCGTCCATCTGGGCAGCACCGGTGATCATGTTCTTCACGTAGTCAGCGTGACCTGGGCAGTCAACGTGAGCGTAGTGACGAATGTTCGAGTTGTACTCGACGTGCGCGGTGTTGATGGTGATACCGCGAGCTTTCTCTTCTGGAGCGCTGTCGATCTTGTCGAATTCGACGACGGCCGAACCGAAAACTTCGGAGCAGACGCGAGTCAGAGCTGCGGTCAGAGTGGTTTTACCGTGGTCAACGTGACCGATGGTGCCAACGTTGACGTGCGGAAGGGAACGATCAAATTTTTCTTTAGCCACGACAGTGAACCTCTTGCCTAAAGGGCTGGATTAGCCTTGTTTTTTAACGAGTGCTTCGACGATATTCGACGGAGCTTCGGCGTATTTGGAGAATTCCATGGAGTAGCTCGCGCGACCCTGAGACATGGAACGAACGTCGGTCGCATAACCGAACATTTCTCCGAGCGGAACTTCAGCACGGACAACCTTGCCGGACACCGAATCTTCCATACCCTGGATCAGACCACGACGACGGTTCAGGTCACCCATCACGTCACCCATGTAGTCCTCAGGGGTCACAACTTCTACCTTCATGATCGGCTCAAGCACTTTACCGCCGCCTTTGGCTGCGAGTTGCTTGGTCGCCATGGAGGCCGCCACCTTGAACGCCATCTCGTTGGAGTCGACGTCGTGGTAGGAACCATCAAACACGGTTGCCTTCAGGCCGATCAGCGGATAGCCGGCAACGATGCCGTTCTTCATCTGCTCTTCGATACCCTTCTGGATCGCCGGGATGTATTCCTTAGGAACCACACCACCTACAACCTCGTTGGTGAATTCCAGGCCTTCGGTGATGTTGCCCTGGGCGTCCACTGATGGCTGCGAGAAGCGAATCCAGCAGTGACCGAACTGACCGCGACCACCGGACTGACGAACGAACTTACCTTCGATCTCGACGTTGTCCTTGGTGATCTGCTCGCGGTACGAAACCTGTGGCTTACCAATGTTGGCTTCGACGTTGAACTCGCGCTTCATGCGGTCAACGAGGATGTCCAGGTGAAGCTCACCCATACCGGAGATGATGGTCTGGCCGGTTTCTTCGTCGGTTTTGACGCGGAACGACGGGTCTTCCTGAGCCAGTTTGCCCAGTGCGATACCCATCTTCTCCTGGTCTTGCTTGGTCTTCGGCTCAACAGCTACCGAAATCACAGGCTCCGGGAAGTCCATACGCTCGAGGATGATCGGCTTGTCGGCGTTGCACAGGGTGTCACCAGTGGTGACGTCCTTCATGCCGATCAGAGCAGCGATGTCGCCTGCCAGTACTTCTTTGATTTCTTCACGCTGGTTGGCGTGCATCTGCACCATACGACCAACGCGTTCTTTCTTGCCCTTGACCGAGTTGATCACGGAGTCGCCGGACTGCAGCATACCCGAGTAAACGCGGACGAAGGTCAGAGTACCCACGAACGGGTCGGTGGCAATCTTGAACGCCAGAGCCGAGAACGGCTCGTTGTCGTCTGCATGACGCTCGTCGTAGTCGGCGTCAACCAGCTCGTCTTTCGGCTTCTCGATCAGATCAGGGTGGATACCCTTGATCGCCGGGATTTCGGTCGGAGCAGGCAGGAAGTCGATGACGGCGTCGAGAACCAGGGGAACGCCCTTGTTCTTGAACGAAGAACCGCAGACAGCCGGAACGATCTCGCTGGCCAGGGTGCGCGCACGCAGACCGGCTTTGATTTCTTCGACCGACAGCTCACCTTCTTCAAGGTACTTGTTCATCAGCTCTTCGTTGGCTTCGGCAGCAGCTTCTACCATGTTCGCGCGCCATTCTTCGGCCAGCTCGAGCATGTCCGCAGGAATCTCTTCCTCACGGTAGGTAGTGCCTTTGTCGTCTTCGTTCCAGTAGATAGCCTTCATCTTGATCAGGTCGACCTGACCCTGGAAGTTATCTTCCGAACCGATAGCCAGCTGAACAGGAACCGGGGTGTGACCCAGACGGTTCTTGATCTGACCTACGACGCGCAGGAAGTTGGCACCGGCACGGTCCATCTTGTTCACGTAAACAACACGTGGAACGCCGTACTTGTTGGCTTGACGCCATACGGTTTCGGACTGTGGCTCAACGCCGGAGGTGCCGCAGAAAACAACGACCGCGCCGTCGAGTACGCGCAGCGAACGTTCTACTTCAATGGTGAAGTCAACGTGGCCGGGGGTATCGATGACGTTTACGCGGTAGTTGTCGTACTGGCCACGGGAACCCTGCCAGAAGGTGGTGACAGCAGCGGAGGTAATGGTAATACCCCGCTCCTGCTCCTGCACCATCCAGTCGGTGGTCGCGGCGCCGTCATGCACCTCGCCCATCTTGTGGCTCAGGCCTGTGTAGAACAGGATCCGCTCGGTAGTGGTAGTTTTGCCCGCGTCAACGTGCGCGCAAATACCGATGTTACGGTAGCGGTTGATTGGTGTAGTACGAGCCATAGAGCCCTCGCAAAAATAGTGATGCCAGAATTAGAAGCGGTAGTGCGAGAACGCTTTGTTGGCTTCGGCCATACGGTGTACGTCTTCACGCTTCTTGACTGCAGCACCTTTGCCTTCAGCAGCATCCAGCAGCTCGCCGGCCAGGCGCAGAGCCATGGACTTCTCGCCACGCTTGCGGGCGTAGTCTACCAACCAGCGCATTGCCAGGGCGTTACGACGGGATGGACGAACTTCAACAGGAACCTGGTAAGTGGCACCGCCAACACGGCGCGACTTAACTTCGACCAGCGGAGCGATGGCGTCGAGAGCTTTCTCGAAGATTTCCAGGGGATCGCTGTTCTTGCGTTCTTTGACCTTGTCCAGCGCACCGTAAACGATACGCTCGGCAACGGCCTTCTTGCCGCTTTCCATCACGTGGTTCATGAACTTGGCGAGGATCTGGCTTCCGTATTTTGGATCGTCCAGAATCTCACGCTTGGCTGCTACACGACGTCTTGGCATTGATAAGCCCTCAAACGGTCTTCAGGTTAGCCCGGGACAGTGCCCCCTAAGGGTGCGTGCCCGACCTTACTCTTATCGACTCAATAAAATGAATAACTGCAAACTGCTGCAAACGGCCGATTACTTCGGACGCTTGGTACCGTACTTCGAACGACCTTGGTTACGACCTTTGACGCCGGAGGTATCCAGGGAGCCGCGAACGGTGTGGTAACGAACACCTGGCAAGTCTTTTACACGGCCGCCACGGATCAGGACGACGCTGTGCTCTTGCAGGTTGTGGCCTTCACCACCGATGTACGAGGAAACCTCGAAACCGTTGGTCAGACGCACACGGCAAACTTTACGCAGTGCCGAGTTAGGTTTTTTCGGCGTGGTGGTGTACACACGGGTGCACACGCCACGACGTTGCGGGCAGTTCTGCAGCGCAGGAACGTCGGATTTCTCGACGATACGCTTACGCGGCTGACGTACCAGCTGGTTGATAGTTGCCATCTACTAGCTCCACTGTTGTCTTGCGACGCTATTGTCTTGCAAGAAAAGCAAAAATTGGCAGGACGGAGTCCCACCAAATTTAGGGGTACAAGAGTCTAAAGAGGATCTTGCCCCCAGTCAAGACAAGGCCCCGGCCCTCCCCTTCCGATCATCGGCAACAAATTATGTCGCCGATGGCCAAAACAGGTTTGCCGGGGCCCTATCCTACTTTCAGTTACCGCTGGAATTCAGCGCTTCGGTCAGTGCGGCTTCCACCTCACTGGCACTTACGCGCAGCGGCTTGTCGGCATCACGGCGACGCTTGCGCTCGCTGTGGTAGGCCAGACCGGTACCGGCCGGGATCAGACGACCCACGACCACGTTTTCTTTCAGGCCGCGCAGGTAATCGCGCTTGCCGGTTACCGCCGCTTCGGTCAGTACGCGGGTGGTTTCCTGGAAGGAAGCCGCCGAGATGAACGATTCGGTGGACAGCGAGGCCTTGGTGATACCCAGCAGTACGCGAGTGAACTTGGAGACAAACTTGTCTTCCGCGCCAAGGCGCTCGTTCTCTACCAGTACCTGGGTCAGCTCCATCTGGTCGCCCTTGATGAAGCTGGAGTCACCCGACTCGGCAATCTCGACCTTGCGCAGCATCTGACGCAGGATGGTTTCGATGTGCTTGTCGTTGATCTTAACGCCTTGCAGACGGTAAACGTCCTGAATCTCGTTGACGATGTACTTGGCCAGCGCGCTGACACCCAGCAGACGCAGGATGTCGTGCGGATCGCTCGGACCGTCGGAGATAACTTCGCCGCGGTTCACTTGTTCGCCTTCGAAGACGTTCAGGTGACGCCACTTCGGAATCAGCTCTTCGTACGGATCGCTACCGTCGTTCGGGGTGATGACCAGACGGCGCTTGCCCTTGGTCTCTTTACCGAAGGCGATGGTGCCGCTGACTTCAGCCAGAATCGAGGCTTCTTTCGGACGACGGGCTTCGAACAAGTCGGCAACCCGTGGCAGACCACCGGTGATGTCACGGGTCTTCGACGTTTCTTGCGGGATACGCGCGATAACGTCACCGACGCCGATCTGGGCACCGTCAGCCACACCAACCAGGGCGTTGGCCGGCAGGAAGTACTGAGCCGGTACGTCGGTACCTGGCAGCAGCAGATCCTTGCCGTTGGCGTCGACCATCTTGATTGCAGGACGGATTTCCTTACCTGCAGCCGGACGGTCTTTGACGTCCAGAACTTCAATGTTGGTCAAACCAGTCAATTCGTCAGTCTGACGCTTGATGGTGATGCCTTCTTCCATGCCCACGAAGGTCACGGTACCTTTCATTTCGGTAACGATCGGGTGGGTGTGCGGGTCCCACTTGGCGACGATTGCGCCAGCGTCGACCTTGTCGCCTTCCTTCACCGAAATCACTGCACCGTAAGGCAGCTTGTAGCGCTCACGCTCACGACCGAATTCGTCGGCAATCGCCAACTCACCGGAACGCGATACGGCAACCAGGTTACCGTCGGCACGCTCAACCTGTTTCAGGTTGTGCAGGCGAACCATACCGCCGTTCTTCACCTGGACGCTGTCGGCAGCCGAGGTCCGGCTTGCAGCACCACCGATGTGGAACGTACGCATGGTCAGCTGGGTACCCGGCTCACCGATCGACTGGGCAGCGATAACGCCGACTGCTTCACCGATGTTCACCTGGTGACCGCGAGCCAGGTCGCGACCGTAGCACTTGGCGCAGATGCCGTAGCGGGTTTCGCAGCTGATTGGCGAACGCACGATCACTTCGTCGATGCTGTTCAGCTCGATGAACTCGACCCACTTCTCGTCGACCAGGGTACCGGCCGGAACGATAACGTCGTCGGTGCCTGGCTTGAACACGTCACGGGCGATAACACGACCCAGTACACGCTCACCCAGAGGCTCTACAACGTCGCCGCCTTCAATGTGCGGCGTCATCAGCAGGCCTTGCTCGGTGCCGCAGTCGATCTCGGTAACCACCAGATCCTGGGCTACGTCTACCAGACGACGAGTCAGGTAACCGGAGTTCGCGGTTTTCAACGCGGTATCCGCCAGACCCTTACGAGCACCGTGAGTCGAGATGAAGTACTGGAGTACGCTCAGACCTTCACGGAAGTTCGCGGTGATCGGCGTCTCGATGATCGAGCCGTCCGGTTTGGCCATCAGACCACGCATACCGGCCAGCTGACGAATCTGAGCTGCCGAACCCCGGGCACCGGAGTCAGCCATCATGTACATCGAGTTGAAGGACTCTTGCTCGACTTCGTCGCCATTGCGGTCGATGACTTTCTCTTTCGAGAGGTTGGCCATCATCGCCTTGGAGACTTCGTCGTTCGCCTTGGACCACAAGTCGATGACTTTGTTGTACTTCTCGCCCTGGGTTACCAGGCCGGAGGCGTACTGGCTCTCGATCTCTTTCACTTCGTCGGTAGCGGTACCGATGATGCGGGCTTTTTCATCCGGGATAACGAAGTCGTTAACACCGATGGAAACGCCGGAGATGGTCGAGTAGGCAAAACCGGTGTACATCAGCTGGTCAGCGAAGATCACGGTCTCTTTCAGACCAACCACGCGGTAGCACTGGTTGATCAGCTTGGAGATCGCCTTTTTCTTCATTGGCTGGTTGACCACGTCGTACGACAGACCTGGTGGTACAACCTGGAACAGCAGCGCACGGCCGACAGTGGTGTCGACGATACGGGTGTTCTTGACGCTGCCGCCATCACGATCGTTAACGGTTTCGTTGATACGAACCTTGATCTTGGCGTGCAGGGCAGCTTCGCCGGCGCGGAATACGCGGTCGACTTCCTGCAGGTCGGCGAATACGCGACCTTCGCCCTTGGCGTTGATGGCTTCACGGGTCATGTAGTACAGACCCAGTACAACGTCCTGCGACGGAACGATGATTGGCTCACCGTTGGCTGGCGACAGAATGTTGTTGGTCGACATCATCAGCGCGCGTGCTTCAAGCTGGGCTTCCAGCGTCAGCGGCACGTGAACGGCCATCTGGTCACCGTCGAAGTCGGCGTTGTACGCAGCACAGACCAGCGGGTGCAGCTGGATAGCCTTACCTTCGATCAGTACCGGTTCAAAGGCCTGGATACCCAGACGGTGAAGGGTCGGTGCACGGTTGAGCAGTACGGGGTGTTCGCGAATCACTTCGGCGAGAACGTCCCAAACCTCTGGCAGCTCGCGCTCGACCATCTTCTTGGCGGCCTTGATGGTGGTCGCCAGACCACGCATTTCCAGCTTGCCGAAAATGAACGGCTTGAACAGCTCGAGAGCCATCTTCTTCGGCAGACCGCACTGGTGCAGACGCAGGGTCGGACCTACGGTAATTACCGAACGGCCGGAGTAGTCAACACGCTTACCGAGCAAGTTCTGACGGAAACGACCTTGCTTACCCTTGATCATGTCGGCCAGGGATTTCAGAGGACGCTTGTTCGAACCGGTGATGGCACGACCGCGACGGCCGTTATCCAGCAAGGCGTCGACCGCTTCCTGCAGCATGCGCTTTTCGTTGCGCACGATGATGTCCGGCGCGGACAGGTCGAGCAGGCGCTTCAGACGGTTGTTACGGTTGATCACCCGACGATACAGGTCGTTCAGGTCGGAAGTCGCGAAGCGACCGCCATCCAGCGGAACCAATGGACGCAGGTCTGGCGGCAGAACCGGCAGAACGGTCAGGACCATCCACTCAGGCAGGTTGCCCGAGCCCTGGAAGGCTTCCATCAGTTTCAGACGCTTGGACAGCTTCTTGATCTTGGTTTCCGAGTTGGTCTGCGGAATCTCTTCGCGCAGGCGACCAATCTCGTGCTCCAGGTCGATAGCGTGCAGCAGCTCGCGGACAGCCTCGGCACCCATGCGGGCGTCGAAGTCATCGCCGAACTCTTCCAGCGCTTCGAAGTACTGCTCGTCGTTGAGCAGCTGGCCTTTTTCCAGGGTGGTCATGCCCGGGTCGATAACGACATAGCTCTCGAAGTAGAGAACGCGTTCGATATCACGCAGGGTCATGTCCATCAGCAAGCCGATACGGGACGGCAGCGACTTCAGGAACCAGATGTGGGCAACCGGCGAAGCCAGTTCGATGTGCGCCATGCGCTCACGACGCACCTTGGCCAGGGCGACTTCAACGCCGCACTTCTCGCAGATCACACCGCGGTGTTTCAGGCGCTTGTACTTACCGCACAGGCACTCGTAGTCCTTGACTGGGCCAAAAATCTTGGCGCAGAACAGGCCGTCACGCTCAGGTTTGAACGTACGGTAGTTGATGGTTTCCGGCTTTTTAACTTCACCGAACGACCACGAACGGATCATCTCAGGCGAGGCCAATCCGATACGGATGGCGTCGAACTCTTCGACTTGACCCTGGTTTTTCAGCAAATTCAGTAGGTCTTTCAAGGCCTTTCCTCCTGGCGGAGCAGGGAGCGGGCTTTTCAGCCACGCTCCCGATTCGCGTCACGTGTTATTCGGTTTCCAGATCGATATCGATACCGAGCGAACGGATCTCTTTGATCAACACGTTGAAGGACTCGGGCATGCCCGGCTCCATACGGTGATCGCCGTCCACGATGTTTTTGTACATCTTGGTCCGACCGTTCACATCGTCCGACTTCACTGTGAGCATTTCTTGCAGGGTGTATGCCGCGCCGTATGCTTCCAGCGCCCACACTTCCATCTCCCCGAAACGCTGACCACCGAACTGCGCCTTACCACCCAGCGGCTGCTGGGTAACCAGGCTGTAAGAACCAGTGGAACGCGCGTGCATCTTGTCGTCCACCAAGTGGTTCAGCTTGAGCATGTACATGTAACCAACGGTCACATGACGCTCGAACTTGTTACCAGTACGACCGTCGAACAGCTGCATCTGACCGCTTTCTGGCATATCTGCCAGTTTCAGCATGGCCTTGATCTCGCTTTCCTTGGCACCGTCGAAGACTGGAGTGGCCATTGGCACACCGCCTTTGAGGTTGTTCGCCAGGTCCAGGATTTCCTGGTCGGAGAAGGTCTCCAGTTGCTCCTGACGACCACCGATTTCGTTGTAGATCTCGGTGAGGAACTTGCGCAGCTCGATGACCTTGCGCTGCTCTTCGAGCATGCGGTTGATCTTCTCGCCCAGACCCTTGGCCGCCAGGCCCAGGTGGGTTTCGAGGATCTGACCAACGTTCATACGCGATGGTACACCCAGTGGGTTGAGTACCACGTCGACCGGAGTACCGTTGGCGTCGTGCGGCATGTCTTCGACCGGCATGATCACCGAGACCACACCTTTGTTACCGTGACGACCGGCCATCTTGTCGCCCGGCTGGATGCGACGACGGATTGCCAGGTAGACCTTGACGATCTTCAGTACGCCCGGTGCCAGGTCATCACCCTGCTGCAGCTTGCGTTTCTTGTCTTCGAACTTGTCGTCCAGCAGACGGCGACGATCAACGATGTAGGCCTGGGCCTTCTCGAGCTGCTCGTTCAGCGCGTCTTCGGCCATGCGCAGTTTGAACCACTGGCCGTGCTCCAGACCGTCGAGGACTTCGTTGGTGATCACAGTGCCTTTTTTCAGGCCTGCACCACCGTCGACAACCTGACCGTTCAGAGCCGAACGCAGACGCTCGAAGGTTGCGCCTTCGACGATGCGGAACTCTTCGTTGAGGTCCTTGCGGATCTCGTCCAGCTGCATCTTCTCGATGGACAGCGCACGGCTATCGCGCTCGACGCCATCACGGGTGAAGACCTGTACGTCGATGACGGTACCTTTGGTGCCGGTAGGCACGCGCAGGGAGGTGTCTTTAACGTCGCTGGCCTTCTCACCGAAGATCGCACGCAGCAGTTTTTCTTCCGGCGTCAGCTGGGTTTCGCCTTTTGGCGTGACCTTGCCGACCAGGATGTCGCCGGCGCCAACTTCAGCACCCACATAAACGATACCGGCTTCGTCCAGCTTGTTCAGCGCAGCTTCACCGACGTTCGGGATATCCGCGGTGATTTCCTCTGGGCCAAGCTTGGTGTCACGGGCCACACAGGTCAGTTCCTGGATGTGGATCGTGGTGAAGCGGTCTTCCTGAACCACACGCTCGGACAGGCAGATGGAGTCTTCGAAGTTGAAGCCGTTCCATGCCATGAACGCGATGCGCATGTTCTGACCCAGTGCCAGCTCACCCATGTCGGTGGACGGGCCGTCGGCCATGATGTCGCCACGCTGAACCGCGTCACCCTTGTTCACCAGCGGACGCTGGTTGATGCAGGTGTTCTGGTTCGAACGGGTGTATTTGGTCAGGTTGTAGATGTCGACACCGGCTTCACCGGTTTCAACTTCGTCATCGGCAACACGAACCACGATACGGCTGGCATCGACGGAGTCGATCACGCCACCACGACGAGCTACGACGCAAACGCCGGAGTCACGGGCAACGTTGCGCTCCATGCCGGTACCGACCAGCGGCTTGTCGGCACGCAGGGTTGGTACAGCCTGACGCTGCATGTTCGAACCCATCAACGCACGGTTGGCGTCGTCGTGCTCGAGGAACGGAATCAGCGACGCTGCGACCGAAACTACCTGCTTGGGCGAAACGTCCATCAGGGTGACGTCTTCCGGCGCCTTGACGGTGAATTCGTTCAGGTGACGAACAGCTACCAGCTCGTCGATCAGGTGCTTCTTCTCGTTCATCGTGGCCGAAGCCTGGGCGATGACGTGATCAGCTTCTTCGATCGCCGACAGGAACACGATGTCGTCGGTAACCACGCCCTCTTTCACCACGCGGTACGGGCTTTCCAGGAAGCCGTACTGGTTGGTGCGAGCGTACGCAGCCAGGGAGTTGATCAGACCGATGTTCGGACCTTCAGGGGTCTCGATCGGGCACACACGGCCGTAGTGGGTCGGGTGTACGTCACGGACTTCGAAGCCTGCGCGCTCACGGGTCAGACCACCAGGGCCGAGTGCGGAGACACGACGCTTGTGGGTGATCTCGGACAGCGGGTTGTTCTGGTCCATGAACTGCGAGAGCTGGCTGGAGCCGAAGAACTCTTTCACCGCCGCCGCAACCGGCTTGGCGTTGATCAGGTCCTGAGGCATCAGGCCTTCGCTTTCAGCCATCGACAGACGCTCTTTGACCGCGCGCTCTACACGCACCAGGCCAACGCGGAACTGGTTTTCGGCCATCTCGCCAACACAACGGACGCGACGGTTACCCAGGTGGTCGATGTCATCGACGATGCCTTTGCCGTTACGGATGTCGACCAGGGTCTTGAGGACCTCGACGATATCTTCCTTGCTCAGCACGCCCGAACCTTCGATCTCGGTGCGACCGATACGACGGTTGAACTTCATGCGGCCAACGGCCGACAGGTCGTAACGCTCGGCGCTGAAGAACAGGTTGTTGAACAGGGTCTCGGCGGCATCCTTGGTTGGCGGCTCGCCAGGACGCATCATGCGATAGATCTCGACCAGCGCTTCCAGTTGGTTGCTGGTGGAGTCGATCTTCAGGGTATCCGAGATGAACGGACCGCAGTCAATGTCGTTGGTGTACAGGGTCTCGATGCGAACAACCTGGGCCTTGGCGATTTTCACCAGGACGTCGGTGCTCAGCTCGGTGTTGCACTCAGCCAGGATCTCGCCGGTAGCCGGGTGCACGATCGCCTTGGCGGTAGTGCGGCCCAGGACGTATTCCAGCGGCACGTCCAACTGCTTGACGCCAGCTTTTTCCAGCTGGTTGATGTGGCGAGCGGTGATACGACGACCTTGCTCGACGATGACCTTGCCGGTTTCGTCGTGGATGTCCATGACCGCAACTTCACCACGCAGGCGCTGAGGCACCAGCTCCAGGCTGAGCTTCTCGCCCGACACGTGGAAGACGTTGGTGGTGTAGAAAGCGTCCAGCACTTCTTCAGTGCTGTAGCCCAGGGCGCGCAGCAGAACCGATGCAGGCAGCTTGCGACGACGGTCGATACGGACGAATACACAGTCTTTCGGATCGAATTCGAAGTCCAGCCACGAGCCGCGGTAAGGAATGATCCGCGCCGAGTACAGCAGTTTGCCAGAGCTGTGCGTCTTGCCGCGGTCGTGATCGAAGAACACGCCCGGCGAACGGTGCAGCTGGGAAACGATAACACGCTCGGTACCGTTGATTACGAAGGTACCGTTTTCAGTCATCAGGGGGATTTCACCCATGTAGACTTCTTGCTCTTTGATGTCCTTGATCGCTTTGTTCGACGATTCTTTGTCGAAAATGATCAGGCGGACTTTTACCCGCAGCGGAACCGCGTAGGTCACGCCACGCAGTACGCATTCTTTGACATCAAAAGCCGGTTCGCCCAGACGATAGCCAACGTACTCCAGGGCAGCATTGCCGGAGTAGCTGATGATCGGGAAAACCGATTTGAAGGCCGCATGCAGGCCCACGTCGCGGAACTGATCTTTGGTCGCTCCCGCTTGCAAGAATTCACGATACGAATCCAGCTGGATGGCCAGGAGGTAAGGCACATCCATGACGTCCGGCAACTTGCTAAAGTCCTTGCGGATACGTTTTTTCTCAGTGTATGAGTAAGCCATCAGCGTTCCCCAGCTTGGTCACCTGCTTGTTTGGCTTCTCCCGACGGGAGCAGCCAGAAAATCGTGCAAACCCCTTGGTTTGCGCCACCATCATTGGCGGTTGCAGCTCGTTATCGGCGCCGACCTGGTCAGCTGCCAATAACGGAAAAAGGCCGGTGGCAAGAGCCACCAGCCATCAGCCGTTTGCTTAGCGCTCGGGCTGGAGTCGCAAAGTCGAAATTACTTGAGTTCGACTTTAGCGCCTGCTTCTTCCAGCTTCTTCTTGGCGTCTTCAGCGGCTTCTTTCGAAACGCCTTCAGCGACAACCTGAGGAGCGCCGTCAACTTTCTCTTTGGCTTCTTTCAGGCCCAGACCGGTCAGTTCACGAACGGCCTTGATCACGTTGACTTTCTTCTCGCCGGCTTCAACCAGAACAACGTTGAATTCGGTTTGTTCTTCAACAACGGCAGCGGCAGCAGCTGGGCCAGCAGCGGCAACAGCAGCGGTAACACCGAAGGTTTCTTCCATTGCTTTGATCAGCTCAACAACTTCCAGAACGGTTTTCTGGCCGATTGCTTCGATGATTTGTTCGTTAGTCAGAGACATGACTTGAATCCTGTATTGGGGTGACAGCTTACGCAGCCATCAAATTAAACATATGATTTTGAAAGGGCTTGCGGTGCCTTAGGCAGCAGCAGCTTCTTTCTGGTCGCGAACGGCTGCCAGGGTACGAGCCAGCTTGCTGGTAGCGCCTTGGATCACGCTCATCAGCTTCGCAATGGCCTCGTCGCGGGTCGGCAGGGTAGCCAACACGTCGATCTGGTTAGCGGCAAGGAACTTGCCATCAAACGCAGCTGCCTTGATCTCGAACTTGTCCTGACCCTTGGCGAACTCTTTGAACAGACGAGCAGCAGCGCCCGGGTGTTCGTTGGAGAAAGCGATCAGGGTCGGGCCGGTGAAGGCGTCGTTGAGGACACTGAATTCAGTGTCAGCAACAGCGCGCTTGAGCAGGGTGTTACGTACGACACGTACGTATACGCCAGCTTCACGAGCCTCTTTACGGAGTCCGGTCATTGCGCCTACAGTCACACCACGGGCATCAGCCACGACAGCGGACAGAGCGACTTTGGCAGCCTCGTTGACTTCAGCGACGATGGCCTTCTTGTCTTCGAGTTTAATTGCCACGGGTTTAACTCCTGCTTGTTACCGTTTCATCTGGCCGAAGCCGGATGTCGTTTTGGTGTCTGATTCGGTAAGGAACCGGGAGCACCATCTGCGTAGGCTTGAGGTTTAAGGCTTGCGCCGCCTACGGTCTTGGATAGCCCCCGCCAGGCAGGGACCCCAATTTTTTCAACCTGGCGCGATCGCTCGCACCGGGCTTTGTCTTACGCGCTCAGCGAGCTCTGGTCGATGACCAGACCTGGGCCCATGGTGGTGCTCAGGGTAACGCGCTTGACGTAGATACCTTTCGAGGAAGCTGGCTTGATACGCTTCAGATCAGCGATCAGGGCTTCAACGTTTTCCTTCAGCTTGCCAGCTTCAAAGCCGACTTTGCCAACGGAGGTGTGGATGATGCCGTTTTTGTCGGTGCGATAACGAACCTGACCAGCCTTGGCGTTCTTAACCGCGGTGGCTACGTCTGGAGTTACGGTACCGACTTTCGGGTTAGGCATCAGGCCGCGAGGACCCAGAACCTGACCCAGCTGACCTACAACACGCATTGCGTCCGGGGAAGCAATAACGACGTCATAGTTCAGGTCGCCGCCTTTCATTTCGGCAGCCAGATCGTCCATACCAACGCGGTCAGCGCCAGCAGCCAGAGCGGCTTCAGCAGCAGGACCCTGGGTGAAGACAGCTACACGTACGGTCTTGCCAGTGCCGTGTGGCAGCACGGTAGCGCTACGAACGACCTGGTCGGATTTACGTGGGTCAACACCGAGGTTGACAGCAACGTCGAAGGATTCGCTGAACTTCACGGTGGACAGTTCGGCCAGCAGTACTGCTGCTTCTTCGAAGTTGTAGACTTTGCCTGCTTCGATTTTCGAAGCAATGGCTTTTTGGCGCTTGGTCAGCTTAGCCATTACACACCCTCCACGTTGAGGCCCATGCTGCGAGCGGAACCGGCGATGGTACGCACGGCCGCATCCATGTCAGCAGCGGTCAGATCAGCATTTTTGGTTTTTGCGATCTCTTCCAGCTGAGCACGGGTCACAGTACCGACTTTAACGGTGTTCGGACGTGCAGAACCGCTGGTCAGGCCAGCTGCTTTCTTCAGCAGAACCGAAGCAGGGGTGCTTTTGGTTTCGAAGGTGAAGCTGCGGTCACTGTAAACAGTGATGATCACAGGAGTCGGCAGGCCGGCTTCTTGACCCTGAGTACGGGCGTTGAAGGCCTTGCAGAATTCCATGATGTTCACACCGTGTTGACCCAGTGCTGGACCAACGGGTGGGCTTGGGTTGGCCTGGCCGGCCTTTACTTGCAGCTTGATGTAAGCCTGAATCTTCTTAGCCATGAGCTACTCCAATATCGGGTACGAACGCCAGAAGGCTCCCCGGATGACTTGCGTTTTATCCCAGTGACGACAAAACCCCGCAGCACATAGGGCTGCGGGGTATGGGATGCTTTGTTCGGCTAGACCTTCTCGACCTGGCTGAACTCGAGCTCTACCGGGGTAGAGCGACCGAAAATAAGCACGGCCACTTGGATCCGGCTCTTCTCGTAGTTAACTTCTTCAACGGTACCGTTGAAATCAGCAAACGGACCGTCGATAACGCGGACCACTTCGCCCGGCTCGAACAGCGTCTTCGGCTTCGGCTTGTCGCTGCCATCGGCAACGCGACGCAGAATGGCCTCGGCTTCTTTGTCGGTGATTGGCGCAGGCTTGTCTGCAGTACCACCGATGAAGCCCATGACGCGAGGGGTATCCTTGACCAAGTGCCAAGTCCCTTCGTTCATGTCCATCTGGACCAGCACATAACCTGGGAAGAACTTACGCTCGCTTTTGCGCTTCTGGCCATTGCGCATCTCAACCACTTCTTCAGTGGGGACCAGAATTTCGCCGAAGCCATCTTCCATGCCAGCCAGCTTTACGCGCTCGATCAGCGAGCGCATGACATGCTTCTCGTAACCCGAGTAAGCATGCACAACGTACCAACGCTTAGCCACGGGACACCCTTAGCCAACAATCAAGGAAATCAACCAACCGAGCAGGGAGTCGAGACCCCACAGCAGCAACGCCATCACCAGGACAACCGCCACTACGATGAGTGTGGTCTGCGTGGTTTCTTGGCGGGTTGGCCATACGACTTTACGAATCTCGGTGCGAGCTTCCTTTGCCAGCGCAAAGAACGACTTGCCTTTGGCGGTCTGCAGGGCAACGAAGCCAGCTACAGCAGCAAAGACAAGAAGTGCGAGTACGCGGTACAGAACCGGCGAGGCGGAGTAATAGTGATTACCCACAACACCAACGACTACCAAAGCGACAACAGCCAGCCACTTGAGCAGATCAAAACGAGAGTCTTGGGCTTCAGCCTTGGGAGTCATCTAGGAAAATCCTGTGAAAAGAAAGCCAGACACACGAGGTGAATCTGGCAGGTCAGGAGGGAATCGAACCCCCAACCTACGGTTTTGGAGACCGTCGCTCTGCCAATTGAGCTACTGACCTAAAAGCTTATCAGGCCGACCATTATGCCGGCCTGATCGAGAGAAATCAACTACTTATTCGATAACTTTAGCTACGACACCAGCGCCGACGGTACGACCGCCTTCACGAATGGCGAAACGCAGGCCATCTTCCATCGCAATGGTTTTGATCAGGGTAACGGTCATTTGAACGTTATCGCCCGGCATTACCATTTCGACGCCTTCTGGCAATTCGCAGTTACCGGTAACGTCAGTCGTACGGAAGTAGAACTGCGGACGGTAGCCTTTGAAGAACGGAGTGTGACGACCGCCTTCTTCTTTGCTCAGAACGTAAACTTCTGCAGTGAACTTGGTGTGCGGCTTGACCGAACCCGGCTTGACCAGGACCTGACCACGCTCGACGTCGTCACGCTTGGTGCCACGCAGCAGCACGCCACAGTTCTCGCCAGCACGACCCTGATCGAGCAGCTTGCGGAACATCTCAACACCAGTACAGGTAGTGGTTTGAGTATCACGCAGACCGACGATTTCCAGCGGATCCTGAACGTTAACAACACCACGCTCGATACGACCAGTAACAACGGTGCCACGACCCGAGATCGAGAATACGTCTTCGATCGGCATCAGGAACGGCTTGTCGATAGCGCGCTCAGGCTCTGGGATGTAGCTATCCAGAGTCTCAACCAGCTTTTTGACAGCGGTGGTACCCATTTCGTTGTCGTCTTTGCCTTCCAGGGCCATACGCGCCGAACCAATGATGATCGGAGTGTCGTCGCCAGGGAAGTCATAGGTGCTCAGCAGGTCGCGAACTTCCATCTCGACCAGCTCCAGCAGCTCGGCGTCATCTACCAGGTCAGCCTTGTTCAGGAAGACCACGATGTAGGGAACGCCAACCTGGCGGGACAGCAGGATATGCTCACGGGTTTGCGGCATCGGACCATCAGCGGCCGAGCAAACCAGGATCGCGCCATCCATCTGGGCGGCACCGGTAATCATGTTCTTCACATAGTCAGCGTGACCAGGGCAGTCAACGTGAGCATAGTGACGAATGTTCGAATCATACTCAACGTGCGCGGTATTAATGGTAATACCACGAGCCTTCTCTTCCGGGGCGCTATCGATCTTGTCGAAGTCGACCTTGGCCGAACCGAAAACTTCGGAGCAAACGCGAGTCAGCGCGGCAGTCAACGTAGTCTTGCCATGGTCAACGTGACCGATGGTGCCAACGTTTACGTGCGGCTTGTTACGTTCGAACTTTTCCTTAGCCATCGAGACTGTCCCCCGGTAGAAGTAATAAGCAGATCAAACAGACCATTAAAACAAAGGCAGATATTTTCATATCTGCCTTGTTATATGGAGCTCTTGAGCGGATTTGAACCGCTGACCTCACCCTTACCAAGGGTGTGCTCTACCAACTGAGCTACAAGAGCGTAACACTGTGCAACAACAGCAAACCTGGAGCGGGTAGCGGGAATCGAACCCGCATCATCAGCTTGGAAGGCTGAGGTTCTACCACTAAACTATACCCGCGGAGCTTGCGGCTCTCGCTAAAACTGGTGGAGGGAGAAGGATTCGAACCTTCGAAGCTCTCGCAACGGATTTACAGTCCGTCCCCTTTGACCGCTCGGGAATCCCTCCAAATTTGGCCGGCATTCTATGTAGATACCGATCTAGTGTCAAGCGTTTTTTCAAATTTTTTCAATCAAATCTGAAACTTAGCTGCTTTGACACCGCCTCCAGCTCTACCACCTGAGTGGTGTTCCCTGTGAAGCGGGCGCCATTCTATCAAGCTATTCGCCAGTTGCAATACCCTCGCACAACATTATTTTATGTTTTAAGCCTTTGAAATCATGGGAAAGAGTCGTGAGCAGGGCTTGGTCCAGCAAACGCTGGCTCTGGGGCGCGACCTGCAGCCACAACCCCGTACTGTCACCGAGGCGACCAGTAACCGGAACAGCAGCAATATCCAGGCTCAACAGACGCTGACGCAATGCCTTGAGCTGCTCCTGAGCTGCCACCCCGCCCACGTAGAGGCACTCCTGGCCGCGCTCCGGGGCGGTCTTACCACTGGTGGACTCGCTCAGCAGGCGAATTCCCTGCTGATTTCCCTTGTAGAGCGACAACGGAGCCACTTCCTTGGCCTTCAACGGCGCTTCCTGCTGGTGCCAGACGTAATAAAAGACGTTGAGCACCACCAACAACAGAAACAACCAACGCATAGGCACCTCAATCCAGGGGACAAGCCATGGCCAGACCAACGAACACCAGGTCCGGCACCACCCGGGCCTGTGGCGCGGCCTCCTGCACCAGGAGCGCATCGCCCCCAGTTAGCAGCACAGTGAAATCATCACCCCACAGTCCCTGAGCGTATTCGAGCTGCGAGCGAACAAAGCCCTGCAGCATATGCACGCAACCACGCTCCACCGCCTCGACAGTAGAACGCCCAGGCGCCAGGCTCGACAATGCCCGTTCAGCCGAAGCATCGTCATAGCGGATGCGCCGAGTGTGGGTACGCAGCTGACTGCGCATCAACGGCATGCCCGGGCAAATGAAGCCACCCAGATGCTCGCCGTCGGCAGATACGAAGTCGGCCTTGGCCGCCGTACCAAAATCCATGACCAGGCAAGCGCCGCCCGCTAGGTGATAGCCCCCCAGAAGCGCTAGCCAGCGATCCAGACCAAGGCGCTGGTAGTCTTCGTAGCCATTACGCACACCACAGACCTCTTTGGCCGGCTGCGCCACCACAACATTCAGGCCAAAGTGCTGAGCGAGCAGCGCCGAAAGACCGGCGGTCTCCTCTTCACTTCTGACACTGACCAGGCGGCAACGCTTGGGCGCCTCAGGGAGCGCCATGACAGCCGCTACCAGGGCCTGATCGGAGTCCACTATGCCGCCGGCAACCACAGCACCCTGTGCAGCATGGATTACCCGCCACTTGATAAAGCTGTTGCCACAATCGAGCTCAAGAATCATCACGCAACCTCAAACTGAGCTCACCACCGCTAAAGCTCTTCTCAACACCATCAACCTCGAGGCGCAGCGCCCCTTGCCGGTCAATGCCTAGAACAATTCCGTCAATCCGGTTGACGCCGGCAATCAAGGACACCGCAGCCCCCTGCCACAGATGGGATTGTTCCCATTCAGCCTGGAACGCGGCGAAACCGGATTGCCGATGGCGCTGCAGATCCTGCTGCAGGTTCTGACTGAGCGCAGCCACCAGTTTATTACGATCGACTGCCACCCCTGTCTCACGACGCACAGACGTCCATAGCTGATCGATCTGCTCGTTGACCTGCATGTTGACGTTGATACCAATCCCCAGCACTACGTGACAGACATCCGCGGGATCTCCGACCAGTTCCAGGAGGATGCCAGCGATTTTCTGATTGTTTACCAGAACATCATTCGGCCATTTCAGTCCCGCACCGGCAACACCAAAGGCCTGCAGCGTACGCATTACCGCCAGGCCAACCACAAGGCTCAAACCTTCCAGCTGGCGCATGCCGCCTTCAATACGTAGCACCAGGCTGTAATAGAGGTTTTCCGCGAATGGGCTGACCCACTGCCGGCCACGCCGGCCACGCCCGGCCGCCTGACGCTCAGCCAGCACCAGGAACGGCGCAGCCTGGCCTTCGCTGATCGAGCGCAGGGCCTGGGCGTTGGTCGAGTCGATGGATTCGAATATCAACACTGGCCACTGTTCGCCTTGGAAAAGCTCGGCTATTGCCGACTCTTCCAGCAACGACAACGGCGTGGCCAACTGATAGCCGCGGCCACGGACTTTATGAATGGGCAGGTTCAACTCAGCCTCAAGAAGCTGCAATTGCTTCCAGACAGCGGCGCGACTGACGCCCAAGGCTGCGCCCAGGTCTTGCCCGGAATGGAACCGGCCATCCTTGAGGAGCTTCAACAACTTCAGCATGCCAATCTCGACTCACAATGAGGAGGGCATGATAGCCATGCAGGTGGGGATTGCATAGAAAACTGAGTTGCGGGAGCGGCAGTAGGAGCGCACAGAGGAAAATGTCAGAAAGACAAAACCCCTACCTGCATACGCAGATAGGGGTTTCGGAATTTAATCTTGACGATGACCTACTCTCACATGGGGAAACCCCACACTACCATCGGCGATGCATCGTTTCACTGCTGAGTTCGGGATGGGATCAGGTGGTTCCAATGCTCTATGGTCGTCAAGAAATTCTGTTGCCAGAAGGTCTTGTTTAAGACACTCCAGCGAATCGGGTATGTGATGTTTTGTGAGTTACAAATTCTCGGCTTTGCAGTCTTCACAACACCGCAATCTGGTCATTCGACGCAAATTGCTTGGGTGTTATATGGTCAAGCCTCACGGGCAATTAGTATTGGTTAGCTCAACGCCTCACAGCGCTTACACACCCAACCTATCAACGTCGTAGTCTTCGACGGCCCTTCAGGGAGCTCAAGGCTCCAGTGAGATCTCATCTTGAGGCAAGTTTCCCGCTTAGATGCTTTCAGCGGTTATCTCTTCCGAACATAGCTACCCGGCAATGCCACTGGCGTGACAACCGGAACACCAGAGGTTCGTCCACTCCGGTCCTCTCGTACTAGGAGCAGCCCCTCTCAAATCTCAAACGTCCACGGCAGATAGGGACCGAACTGTCTCACGACGTTCTAAACCCAGCTCGCGTACCACTTTAAATGGCGAACAGCCATACCCTTGGGACCGGCTTCAGCCCCAGGATGTGATGAGCCGACATCGAGGTGCCAAACACCGCCGTCGATATGAACTCTTGGGCGGTATCAGCCTGTTATCCCCGGAGTACCTTTTATCCGTTGAGCGATGGCCCTTCCATACAGAACCACCGGATCACTAAGACCTACTTTCGTACCTGCTCGACGTGTCTGTCTCGCAGTCAAGCGCGCTTTTGCCTTTATACTCTACGACCGATTTCCGACCGGTCTGAGCGCACCTTCGTACTCCTCCGTTACTCTTTAGGAGGAGACCGCCCCAGTCAAACTACCCACCATACACTGTCCTCGATCCGGATAACGGACCTGAGTTAGAACCTCAAAGTTGCCAGGGTGGTATTTCAAGGATGGCTCCACGCGAACTGGCGTCCACGCTTCAAAGCCTCCCACCTATCCTACACAAGCAAATTCAAAGTCCAGTGCAAAGCTATAGTAAAGGTTCACGGGGTCTTTCCGTCTAGCCGCGGATACACTGCATCTTCACAGCGATTTCAATTTCACTGAGTCTCGGGTGGAGACAGCGCCGCCATCGTTACGCCATTCGTGCAGGTCGGAACTTACCCGACAAGGAATTTCGCTACCTTAGGACCGTTATAGTTACGGCCGCCGTTTACCGGGGCTTCGATCAAGAGCTTCGCGTTAGCTAACCCCATCAATTAACCTTCCGGCACCGGGCAGGCGTCACACCCTATACGTCCACTTTCGTGTTTGCAGAGTGCTGTGTTTTTAATAAACAGTCGCAGCGGCCTGGTATCTTCGACCGGCATGGGCTTACGGAGCAAGTCCTTCACCCTCACCGGCGCACCTTCTCCCGAAGTTACGGTGCCATTTTGCCTAGTTCCTTCACCCGAGTTCTCTCAAGCGCCTTGGTATTCTCTACCCAACCACCTGTGTCGGTTTGGGGTACGGTTCCTAGTTATCTGAAGCTTAGAAGCTTTTCTTGGAAGCATGGCATCAACCACTTCGTCGCCTAAAGGCAACTCGTCATCAGCTCTCGGCCTTAAGATCCCGGATTTACCTAAGATCTCAGCCTACCACCTTAAACTTGGACAACCAACGCCAAGCTGGCCTAGCCTTCTCCGTCCCTCCATCGCAATAACTAGAAGTACAGGAATATTAACCTGTTTTCCATCGACTACGCTTTTCAGCCTCGCCTTAGGGACCGACTAACCCTGCGTCGATTAACGTTGCGCAGGAAACCTTGGTCTTTCGGCGTGGGAGTTTTTCACTCCCATTGTCGTTACTCATGTCAGCATTCGCACTTCTGATACCTCCAGCAAGCTTCTCAACTCACCTTCACAGGCTTACAGAACGCTCCTCTACCGCATCACCTAAGTGATACCCGTAGCTTCGGTGTATGGTTTGAGCCCCGTTACATCTTCCGCGCAGGCCGACTCGACTAGTGAGCTATTACGCTTTCTTTAAAGGGTGGCTGCTTCTAAGCCAACCTCCTAGCTGTCTAAGCCTTCCCACATCGTTTCCCACTTAACCATAACTTTGGGACCTTAGCTGACGGTCTGGGTTGTTTCCCTTTTCACGACGGACGTTAGCACCCGCCGTGTGTCTCCCATGCTCGGCACTTGTAGGTATTCGGAGTTTGCATCGGTTTGGTAAGTCGGGATGACCCCCTAGCCGAAACAGTGCTCTACCCCCTACAGTGATACATGAGGCGCTACCTAAATAGCTTTCGAGGAGAACCAGCTATCTCCGAGCTTGATTAGCCTTTCACTCCGATCCACAGGTCATCCGCTAACTTTTCAACGGTAGTCGGTTCGGTCCTCCAGTCAGTGTTACCTAACCTTCAACCTGCCCATGGATAGATCGCCCGGTTTCGGGTCTATACCCAGCGACTAAACGCCCTATTAAGACTCGCTTTCGCTACGCCTCCCCTATTCGGTTAAGCTCGCCACTGAATATAAGTCGCTGACCCATTATACAAAAGGTACGCAGTCACCTAACAAGTAGGCTCCCACTGCTTGTACGCATACGGTTTCAGGTTCTATTTCACTCCCCTCTCCGGGGTTCTTTTCGCCTTTCCCTCACGGTACTGGTTCACTATCGGTCAGTCAGTAGTATTTAGCCTTGGAGGATGGTCCCCCCATATTCAGACAAAGTTTCTCGTGCTCCGTCCTACTCGATTTCATGACTAAGAGATTTTCGCGTACAGGGCTATCACCCACTATGGCCGCACTTTCCAGAGCGTTCCGCTAATCTCAAAGCCACTTAAGGGCTAGTCCCCGTTCGCTCGCCACTACTAAGGGAATCTCGGTTGATTTCTTTTCCTCAGGGTACTTAGATGTTTCAGTTCCCCTGGTTCGCCTCTTGCACCTATGTATTCAGTACAAGATACTCAGCTTATGCTGAGTGGGTTCCCCCATTCAGAGATCTCCGGATCAAAGTCTGTTTGCCGACTCCCCGAAGCTTATCGCAGGCTACCACGTCTTTCATCGCCTCTGACTGCCAAGGCATCCACCGTATGCGCTTCTTCACTTGACCATATAACCCCAAGCAATCTGGTTATACTGTGAAGACAACATTCGCCGAAAATTTGTAATCACTCACAAATTTTACCTTAGCCTGAACACACACCAGTGAAAGTGCTGTCCAGTCTATCTTTCTATCACATACCCAAATTTTTAAAGAACGATTCTGAAAAAGTTCAGAAATCAATATTCGATGCGAATATTCATTTCTAAGCTTTGACGTAAGGTGGTGGAGCCAAGCGGGATCGAACCGCTGACCTCCTGCGTGCAAGGCAGGCGCTCTCCCAGCTGAGCTATGGCCCCAACAAGAAACTGGTGGGTCTGGGCAGATTCGAACTGCCGACCTCACCCTTATCAGGGGTGCGCTCTAACCAACTGAGCTACAGACCCAGTTAAGAGCTGTTACCGATATCGTCTTCTTCAATGAATCAAGCAATTCGTGTGGGAGCTTATAAGACAGCTGATGTCTGTCGATTAAGGAGGTGATCCAGCCGCAGGTTCCCCTACGGCTACCTTGTTACGACTTCACCCCAGTCATGAATCACACCGTGGTAACCGTCCTCCCGAAGGTTAGACTAGCTACTTCTGGTGCAACCCACTCCCATGGTGTGACGGGCGGTGTGTACAAGGCCCGGGAACGTATTCACCGCGACATTCTGATTCGCGATTACTAGCGATTCCGACTTCACGCAGTCGAGTTGCAGACTGCGATCCGGACTACGATCGGTTTTGTGAGATTAGCTCCACCTCGCGGCTTGGCAACCCTCTGTACCGACCATTGTAGCACGTGTGTAGCCCAGGCCGTAAGGGCCATGATGACTTGACGTCATCCCCACCTTCCTCCGGTTTGTCACCGGCAGTCTCCTTAGAGTGCCCACCATAACGTGCTGGTAACTAAGGACAAGGGTTGCGCTCGTTACGGGACTTAACCCAACATCTCACGACACGAGCTGACGACAGCCATGCAGCACCTGTGTCAGAGTTCCCGAAGGCACCAATCCATCTCTGGAAAGTTCTCTGCATGTCAAGGCCTGGTAAGGTTCTTCGCGTTGCTTCGAATTAAACCACATGCTCCACCGCTTGTGCGGGCCCCCGTCAATTCATTTGAGTTTTAACCTTGCGGCCGTACTCCCCAGGCGGTCAACTTAATGCGTTAGCTGCGCCACTAAAATCTCAAGGATTCCAACGGCTAGTTGACATCGTTTACGGCGTGGACTACCAGGGTATCTAATCCTGTTTGCTCCCCACGCTTTCGCACCTCAGTGTCAGTATGAGCCCAGGTGGTCGCCTTCGCCACTGGTGTTCCTTCCTATATCTACGCATTTCACCGCTACACAGGAAATTCCACCACCCTCTGCCCTACTCTAGCTCGCCAGTTTTGGATGCAGTTCCCAGGTTGAGCCCGGGGATTTCACATCCAACTTAACGAACCACCTACGCGCGCTTTACGCCCAGTAATTCCGATTAACGCTTGCACCCTCTGTATTACCGCGGCTGCTGGCACAGAGTTAGCCGGTGCTTATTCTGTCGGTAACGTCAAAATACTCACGTATTAGGTAAGTACCCTTCCTCCCAACTTAAAGTGCTTTACAATCCGAAGACCTTCTTCACACACGCGGCATGGCTGGATCAGGCTTTCGCCCATTGTCCAATATTCCCCACTGCTGCCTCCCGTAGGAGTCTGGACCGTGTCTCAGTTCCAGTGTGACTGATCATCCTCTCAGACCAGTTACGGATCGTCGCCTTGGTGAGCCATTACCTCACCAACTAGCTAATCCGACCTAGGCTCATCTGATAGCGCAAGGCCCGAAGGTCCCCTGCTTTCTCCCGTAGGACGTATGCGGTATTAGCGTTCCTTTCGAAACGTTGTCCCCCACTACCAGGCAGATTCCTAGGTATTACTCACCCGTCCGCCGCTGAATCGAAGAGCAAGCTCTTCTCATCCGCTCGACTTGCATGTGTTAGGCCTGCCGCCAGCGTTCAATCTGAGCCATGATCAAACTCTTCAGTTCAATACTGCTTGGGTTTTGAGAAAACCCTAAACTTGGCTCAGCAATCTCAAATGACTTACTTTCAAATCTTTCGATTTTTCGTGTAGCCACTTGTGATGCTGATAATCTTTTTGACTATCAGTCTGAACTCACAAGCACCCACACGAATTGCTTGATTCAGTTGTTAAAGAGCGGTTGGTTAAGAGCTTTTCGCCTCAACCGAGGCGCGCATTCTACGCTTCCCTCAGAGCCTGTCAAGCGTTTATTTTGAAGTTTTTCGTTCAAATTCAACTGCTTGACTCGCTGCGATCTCTCGTCAGCGGGAGGCGAATTCTACAGCGTTTCAAACCGCTGTCAACTGCCTTTTTCACCGCTGTCGATCTTTCGATCGAAGCCCCTCCGGAATGCCCTTAAACTGCTAACTCGTTGAAACTCAAGGAGTTTTCAGTTCCGACTGCGCCGGAAGTGGGGCGAATTATAGACAGATCCACAGGGGCGTCAAGGGTTGATTTCAAACTTTCTCAAATCAACCGCAAAACGCCTTTTGCCTATATATAGAAGGAGCTCTTACTCTGCCTTCAAAGTAATGCGCGCAAATGCCTTCTTGCCCGCCTGGCACACATGGGTCGCGCCAAGTGCAAACATGAAGTCGCGATCAACCACCGCACCGTCGACTTTCACGGCGCCGCCATTGAGCAGGTCCCGCGCCATCGCCGAGTTCTTCACCAGACCCGCCCGGTTCAACACGGCAGCGATCGGCAAGCCTTCAGCCGCAGCAACCTCGACATCAGGCAGGTCCTCCGGCAACTCGCCCTCTTTCATACGGTTACCTGCCGCGCGGTGAGCATTGGCGGCAGCCTCCTCACCATGGAAGCGTGCAACGATCTCTTCCGCCAGCTTGATCTTGATGTCACGCGGGTTCGCGCCATTGGCGACATCGGCACGGAACTGCTCGACCTCTTCCATGGAGCGGAAGCTCAGCAGCTCGAAGTAACGCCACATCAAGGTGTCGGGAATCGACACGAGCTTGCTGTACATCACCCCAGGGGCTTCCTGGATGCCGACATAATTGCCCAGCGACTTGGACATCTTCTTCACACCGTCGAGCCCTTCGAGCAGCGGCATGGTCACGATGTTCTGCGCTTCCTGGCCGTAGGCGCGTTGCAGCTCGCGCCCCATCAGCAGGTTGAACTTCTGGTCGGTACCGCCGAGCTCGACGTCGCACTTGAGCGCTACCGAGTCATAGCCCTGCACCAGCGGATAGAGGAACTCATGGATCGCGATCGGCTGGTTGGTGGTGTAGCGCTTGTCGAAGTCGTCGCGCTCGAGCATGCGCGCCACGGTGTACTGCGACGCCAGGCGAATGAAGTCGGCCGGGCTGAGCTTGTCCATCCAGGTGGAGTTGAACGCGACTTCGGTCTTGGCCGGGTCGAGAATCTTGAACACCTGCTGTTTATAGGTCTCGGCGTTATCCAGCACCTGCTCGCGGGTCAACGGCGGACGGGTAGCGCTCTTGCCGCTCGGATCACCGATCATGCCGGTGAAGTCGCCGATCAGGAAGATCACCTGGTGGCCCAGGTCCTGGAACTGACGCAGCTTGTTGATCAGGACGGTATGCCCCAGGTGCAGGTCAGGCGCAGTCGGGTCAAATCCCGCCTTGATCCGCAGCGGTTGCCCGCGCTTGAGCTTCTCGACCAACTCGGACTCGACCAGTACCTCTTCCGCTCCACGCTTGATCAGCGCTAGCTGCTCTTCAACCGACTTCATAACAGACCCGTAAGGCTCAGATTCAAAGGGACCCAACCATACAAGATCAGCCATCAAATACAAGTTTTTGCCCCGAGTGTGACCTCGAAGCCGACTGATGACGTCTGCGCGCTTGCGCTGAAGGGGATTTGGTTATATTTTATACAGTTATTTCATCTTCATCATGTCATTCATCTTTTCCACTTCATCTATTTCAAAGTCAATTCATCTATGACCAACGAACCGCCTAAAGCGCCCCCGCTTTATCCGAAGAGCCACCTGTTGGCCGCCAGCGGCATCGCCGCCTTACTCAGCCTGGCCTTGCTGGTGTTTCCATCCAGCGAGGTCGAAGCCAAGAAGACTACCCTGAACCTGGAGCTGGAAAGCCCGGCCGAGCAACTCAAGCAGGAACAGGACGCCCCACTTACCCAGAACACCGATACCGCCCCCTCGCCGTTTGCGCAGATCGACAACAGCGCTACGCCAACCGAGGAAACCGCCAAGGCCGAGCCCGCGCCGGCCGCCGCCGAAGCCGCGCCGGCCAGCAAAGACCCAAGCCACCGCGAAGTTACCGTGAGCCGTGGCGATACCCTGTCGACCCTGTTCACCAAGGTCGGCCTGCCAGCCACCGCCGTGCACGAAGTTCTGGCCAGCAACAAGCAGGCCAAGCAGTTCAGCCAACTCAAGCATGGCCAGGTGCTGCAGATCGAACTGGACAAGGACGGCCAGCTGGCCAGCCTGCACAGCAAGCTCAGCGACCTGGAAACCATTCGCCTGACCAAGAGCGCAAACGGTTACGCGTTCAACCGTGAGATCAGCAAGCCGGTGATGCGTTCCGCCTATGTTCACGGGGTGATCAAGAGCTCGCTGTCGGCCTCGGCCCAGCGCGCCGGCCTGAATCACAACCTGACCATGGATATGGCACGTATCTTTGGCTACGACATCGACTTCGCCCAGGATATCCGCCAGGGCGACGAATTCGACGTGATCTACGAACAGAAGGTCATGAACGGCAAGGTCGTCGGCACCGGCAATATCCTGTCCGCACGCTTTACCAACCGCGGCAAGAGCTTCACCGCGGTGCGCTACACCAACAAGCAAGGCAACACCAACTACTACACCGCTGACGGTAACAGCATGCGCAAGGCGTTCATCCGTACCCCGGTTGATTTCGCCCGCATCAGCTCGCGCTTCTCGGCTGGCCGCAAGCACCCGATCCTGAACAAGATCCGCGCCCACAAAGGCGTCGACTATGCAGCACCGCGCGGCACGCCGATCAAGGCAGCCGGTGATGGCAAGGTCCTGCTCGCGGGCCGCCGCGGCGGTTATGGCAATACCGTGATCATCCAGCACGGCAACCGCTACCAGACGCTCTACGGGCACATGCAGGGCTTCGCCAAGGGCGTGAAGACCGGCGGCACCGTCAAGCAAGGTCAGATCATCGGCTACATCGGCACTACCGGCCTGTCCACTGGCCCACACCTGCATTACGAGTTCCAGGTCAACGGCGTGCACGTCGATCCGCTCGGGCAGAAGCTGCCAATGGCCGACCCGATCGCCAAGGCCGAGCGCCAGCGCTTCCTGCAGCAAAGCCAGCCGCTGGTAGCGCGCATGGACCAGGAAAAGGCCACCCTGCTCGCCTCGAGCAAGCGCTAGGCAATGCCGCTCTATCTTGGTGTGATGTCCGGGACCAGCCTCGATGGCCTGGACATCGCCTTGATCGAACAGGAGCAGCAGCTCACGCTGCTCGCCACTCATTACATCCCCATGCCCGCCAGCCTGCGCCAGGACCTGCTGGAGCTGTGCGCTAGCGGGCCTGACGAGATCGCCCGCGCGGCCCTGGCAGAGAACCAGTGGGTACGCCTCGCAGCCGAAGGCATCCAGCACCTGCTGGCCACCCGTAACCTCAAGCCCGAGGCCATTCGCGCCATCGGCAGCCATGGCCAGACCATCCGTCACGAACCGGCGCGCGGCTTCACCGTGCAGATCGGCAACCCGGCCCTGCTGGCCGAGCTCACCGGCATCAGCGTAGTCAGCGACTTCCGCCGCCGTGATGTTGCCGCCGGCGGCCAGGGCGCACCGCTGGTACCGGCCTTCCACGAAGCGCTGTTCGCCCATCAGGGTCAACGCCTGGCAGTGCTCAACGTCGGCGGTTTCAGCAATCTGAGCCTGATCGAACAGGACAAGCCCGTCAGCGGCTTCGATTGCGGGCCGGGTAACGTGTTGCTCGATGCCTGGATCCAGCAGAAGCAGGGGCACAGCTATGACGCCGATGGCGCCTGGGCTGGCACTGGCCAGGTGATCCCCGGTTTGCTCGCGTCTCTGCTAAGCGATCCGTTCTTCGCTGGCAGCGGACCGAAAAGCACCGGTCGCGAGGTGTTCAACCTGCCTTGGCTGCAACTGCACCTGACGTCTCAACCGAGCTACAGGGATGAAGACGTGCAGGCCACCCTGCTGGAGTTGACTGCGCGCAGCATCGTCAGCTCGCTGCAGGCGGCACAGGACGACACCCAGGCGGTGCTGGTCTGCGGTGGCGGCGCGCACAACAGCGTGCTGATGCAGCGCCTGGCAACCCTGCTGCCCAACGCCCGGGTCAGCAGCACTGCGGCGTGCGGCATCGACCCTGACTGGGTTGAAGCCATGGCCTTCGCCTGGCTGGCCCACTGCTGCCTGGAGCATATCCCCGCCAACCGCCCCAGCGTCACTGCTGCCCGTGGCCTGCGAGTACTGGGCGCGATCTACCCGGCATAAACCGCAGATAGCAAAACGCCGCGCATCGGCGCGGCGTTTGCGGTACTGCCCTTGCAATCAGATCGAGAACGAAGAACCGCAACCACAGGTCGTGGTGGCGTTCGGGTTCTTGATGACGAAACGCGAGCCTTCCAGGCCTTCCTGGTAATCCACCTCGGCTCCTGCCAGGTACTGGAAACTCATTGGATCGACGACCAGGGCCACGCCTTCGCGCTCGACGATGGTGTCGTCTTCGGCAACGTCTTCATCAAACGTGAAACCGTACTGAAAACCCGAGCAACCGCCGCCGGTCACGAATACTCGCAACTTCAGGCGATCATTGCCTTCTTCATCGACCAGGGTCTTCACCTTGTGCGCTGCACCCTCAGTGAACTGCAATGCCACGGGGGTGAAGGATTCGACGCTCATGCTGACTATCTCCCGGCGCTATGCCGCCATAATGCGTGATGACGCGCATTATCCGCTTCTCCGAGAAAAGCGGTCAACAATACAAAAGCTGCAAGCGGCTGGCTGCAAGCGATAAGCGGCTCGCGTCCGGCTCTGACATGCAGCTTGAAACCTGCCGTTGGAGGCTTAGGGCAGCAGGCCGGCGTGGGAAAGCCCCATGCGTTCGTCCAGGCCAAAGAGGATGTTGAGGTTCTGTACCGCCTGCCCCGACGCGCCCTTGACCAGGTTGTCGATCACCGACAGCACCACCACCAGGTCGCCGCCTTGCGGACGGTGCACGGCAATCCGGCAGACGTTGGCGCCGCGCACGCTGCGGGTTTCCGGGTGGCTGCCAGCCGGCATTACGTCGACGAACGGTTCATCGGCATAGCGCTTCTCGAACAGCGCCTGCAGATCGACCGAGGTATCGGCGACGGTGGCATACAGGGTCGAATGGATACCGCGGATCATCGGCGTCAGGTGCGGCACAAAGGTCAGGCCGACATCAGTACCAGCCGCCCGGCGCAGGCCCTGGGTAATCTCCGGCAGGTGACGATGGCCCTTGACCGCATAAGCCTTCATGCTCTCGCCCGCCTCACAGAACAGCGAACCGACCGCCGCGCCACGACCGGCGCCGCTGACACCGGACTTGCAGTCGGCAATCAGGCGCGAGGCATCGGCAATGCCAGCTTCGAGCAGCGGCAGGAAGCCCAGCTGGGTGGCGGTAGGATAGCAACCCGGCACGGCGATCAGGCGCGCCTGGCGGATCTGCTCGCGATTGACTTCAGGCAGGCCGTACACCGCATCCTTGAGCAGATCCGGCGCGCCGTGAGGTTGGCCGTACCACTTGGCCCATTCATCGGCGTCCTGCAGGCGGAAGTCCGCGGACAGGTCGATGACCTTGGTGCCAGCGGCCAGCAGCTCGCCCGCCAGGGCATGGGCAACCCCGTGCGGGGTGGCGAAGAACACCACGTCGCAGGCGGCCAGGGTCTTCACGTCTGGCACGCTGAAAGCCAGGCCATCGTAGTGGCCGCGCAGGTTCGGATACATATCGGCAACCGCCAGGCCAGCCTCGGAGCGCGAAGTGATCACCGCCACCTCGGCCTGTGGATGCTGTGCCAACAGACGCAGCAGCTCGACCCCGGTGTAACCCGTGCCGCCAACGATACCGACCTTGACCATAACGCGTGCCCCTTATCAACGAACCAACAGGAAAGCCCACGATAATAGGGGTGCTGAAACACGCCTACAACTGTTGCGATGGCCCGCAAGCCCCCTAGCCTCTACTATCTGACGACCGTGAACCCTGAAGGAACTCAACCCCATGCTTTTTCTCTGGATCAAAGCGCTGCATATCGTCAGCGTGGTCTGCTGGTTCGCCGGCCTGTTCTACCTGCCGCGCTTGTTCGTCTACCACGCGCAAAGCCAGGACAGCACCAGCCAGGAGCGCTTCGTGATCATGGAGCGCAAGCTGTACCGCGGGATCATGCTGCCGGCAATGATCGCCAGCCTGGTCTTCGGCATCTGGCTGCTGAGCCTGACGCCCGGCTTTCTCAGCCAGGGCTGGATGCACGCCAAACTGACCCTGGTGGTGTTGCTGGTCGGTTACCACCATATGTGCGGCGCGCAGCTCAAACGCTTCGCCCGTGGCGAAAACAAACGCAGCCACGTGTTCTACCGCTGGTTCAATGAAGTGCCGGTGCTGGTCTTGCTGGCCGTGGTAATTCTGGTGGTGGTCAAACCGTTCTAACCTAAGCCCATAATCAGCCTCGGGAAACCTGCCATGTCATTGCCTGCCCTGCTCGAACAACGCTTGCGCCTGCCGGTCGTAGCGGCACCGATGTTTCTGATCTCCAACCCGCAGCTGGTGCTGGCCTGTTGTGCCAACGGCGTGGTCGGTAGTTTCCCGGCGCTGAACCAGCGCGACAGTGCCGGTTTCGAGGCCTGGCTGGAGGAGATCGAAGCCGGCCTGACGGCCCTCGACAAGCCTGCGCCGTACGCAGTCAATCTGATCGTGCATCAGAGCAACCCGCGCCTGCAGGCGGACCTGGCGCTGTGCGTCAAGCACCGGGTGCCCATCGTCATCACCAGCCTGGGGGCCGTCAAGGAGGTAGTTGATGCCGTGCACAGCTACGGCGGCCTGGTGTTTCATGACGTGACCACGCGCCGGCATGCCGAGAAAGCCGCCGAAGCCGGCGTCGATGGCTTGATTGCCGTAGCCGCCGGCGCTGGCGGGCACGCCGGGACCTGGAGCCCGTTCGCGCTGATCGCCGAAATCCGTCAGTTCTTCAGCAAGACCCTGTTGCTGGCTGGCTGCATCAACCGCGGCCATGAAGTGCTCGCCGCACAGTTGCTGGGGGCAGACCTGGCTTACCTGGGCACGCGCTTTATCGCCACCCATGAAAGCCTGGCGCCGGGACCCTACAAAGAAATGATGCTTGAAGCCAAGGCAGCCGATATCATCCACACCGCTGCGGTTTCCGGGGTACCTGCAAGCTTTATGCGCCAGAGCCTGGAAAACGCCGGTTTCGACATGACCGCCCTGCGCACCCATACCGAAACCAAGCTCAAACCCATCGACGACGAGGCCAAGGCCTGGAAGACCGTCTGGTCTGCCGGACAAGGTGTCGGTGCTATCGACCAGTTGTGCTCGGTCGAGCAACTGATTACCCGCCTGGATGCCGAGTACCGCCAGGCGCATGCCTCGGCCACAGCCCTGAGCCGCCACTGGCCGGGCTGATTCACGCGTTATCAAGGCAAAGGAAGCCCGCATGAACAACACCCTCACCTTCGCAAACGAACTGATGAGCCCGCAAGGCCGAATCGGTCGGCTCCGCCTTCTGGCCTGGAGCCTGGGTTTGATTGCGGCCACTGTAGCCTGCGCGCTGCTGCTGGGTTGGGTGACCAGTGCAGTGTGGAAAGACGCTGCCGCACTGTTCCTGATTGCTGCCCTTATCGCTCGAATCATGAGCATGATCTTCTTCGTCAAGCGCCTCCACGACCTGAACTGGAGTGGCTGGTTCTGCTGGGCAGTGTTGTTGCCCTGGGTCGGCAATTTCCTGCTGCTGCTCCTGCTGGTGATGCCTGGCAATCGAGGCAACAATCGCTTCGGACCTGCCCCGCCGCCCAACAGCATGGCCGTCGTTATTCTGGCCTCGATGTGGCTGGTGGTGATCGTTGGCGCAGTGGTGTTGACCGTGTTCCGGCCCGGTATCTGAATCACACCGGCAGCACCTCACGCCCGCTACCTGTAAACTGCGCACTTTGGCCACTCTTCCCGACTGGAGAACTGCATGACCCGTTACGCCATGATCACCGGTGCCTCCAGCGGCTTAGGCCTGGCACTGGCCGAGGCGCTGGCACGTCGGGGACGCAATCTGATCCTGGTGGCCCGCCAGCGTGACCCGCTGGAAAGCATCGCGATCGAGCTGACCCAGCGCTTTGGCGTCGAAGTGCTGTTTCGTGCCTGCGACCTGGGCGAGCCGTTGCGCCTGTCGGGGTTTCTGCTGGAGCTGGAAGAAAGCGAGCGGCATATCGACCTGCTGGTCAACTGCGCCGGCATCCGTTCCTACGGCCACTTCCTGGCCCAGGAGTGGAGTGATGAACAGGACCTGATCGAGGTGAATATCCTGGCCTTGACCCGCCTTTGCCACGCCCTGGGTAATGCCATGGCAGTTCAGGGCGGCGGGCAGATCCTCAACGTTGCGTCCCTCGCCGCCTTTGCCCCGGGCCCCTGGATGAGCAGCTATGCGGCGAGCAAAGCCTATGTGCTGCACTTTTCCGAAGGCCTGCGTGAAGAACTCAAGCGCACCGGCATCAAGGTTTCGGTGCTCTGCCCAGGTCCCGTGCGCTCGCCGTTGCGGCGCATCCCACGGTTGGAGAAAGGCCAGCGCAGCCTGAGCCCCGAGGAAGTGGCGCTGTATACCGTTCGCGCCCTGGACAAGAACCGCGCCCTGATCATCCCTGGCCGCCGCAACCGCTGGCTGGCCTTCAGCCCGCGCCTGTTGTCGCGCTGGGTAACGCGCAAGCTGGCCGGCGCCATCAACCAGGCCTATTGCCCCCGCTAGTAGCACAGGGCTGGGCGCACGCGCCTGGCCTGCGTACACTCAAGTCCGATTACTCTCATGGAGCAGCCGTAGTGGATACTCTGTTTACCAAGATCATCAACCGGGAGATCCCGGCCAGGATCATCTACGAGGACGACCAGGTTCTGGCCTTCCACGATATCGCCCCGCAGGCACCGGTCCATTTTCTGGTTATCCCGAAAAAACCGATCCGCACCCTCAACGACCTGACCGAAGCAGACAAAGGCCTGGCCGGGCACCTCCTCTTCACCGCTCAGCGGCTGGCCAAGGAACTGGGCTGCGAAGAAGGCTTTCGCGTGGTCATGAACTGCAATGAGCAAGGTGGGCAGACCGTCTACCACATTCACATGCACGTGCTTGGCCAGCGTCAGATGCACTGGCCACCGGGCTGATCCAGGGCAAGCCCCGGCATCGCGATTGGGGTAAACTGTCGGGCACATTCTTGCGGAGGTGCCCGATGGCTACCGAACGTCACTATTCCCCGCTCGACCGCTTGTTGCTGCAGGCCGACACCGCCATGCGCACCTTGCTGCCCTTCAGCGGCCAACCTGCCCGACCGTCACCGGCGATCATCCAGCCGGACGTTACCCTGGACGAAACGCAAACCCGCCATGTGGCCGGGCTCATGCGTATCAACCATACCGGTGAAGTCTGCGCCCAGGCGCTCTATCAGGGCCAGGCCCTGACCGCCAAGTTGCCTCAGGTACGCAAGGCCATGGAGCACGCCGCCGAAGAAGAGATCGACCACCTGGCCTGGTGCGAGCAGCGTATTCGCCAGCTTGGCAGCCACCCCAGCGTGCTCAACCCGCTGTTCTACGGCATGTCCTTCGGTATTGGCGCCTTTGCCGGCCTGGTCAGCGACAAGGTTAGCCTGGGCTTTGTCGCCGCCACCGAGCATCAGGTGTGCAAGCACCTGGACGAGCACCTGGAGCAGATCCCGGCCGAAGATGAAAAGTCCCGTGCGATTCTTGAACAGATGCGTATCGACGAAGAGCAACATGCCGAGTCCGCCCTGGATGCAGGCGGCTTTCGCTTCCCGGCGCCAGTGAAGTTCGGCATGAGCCTTATGGCCAAGGTCATGACCAAAAGCACTTATCGTATCTAGGACAGTCGATGACAGAGCGCTTCGATGCCAAGGACCTGGCCCGCGCAGTTAGCGCCGGCGTTCTGAACCCGGGCCAGGACCAGGCCCTGCTTGAATTTCTCAAGCGCCAGCCACAAGCCCAGGCCAGCTTTCAGCTGGCCCATGTGGCGTTTTACTTCGGCGCCCTGCTGATCATGGCCGCCATGGGCTGGTTGCTCAGTGAAGCCTGGATGCGCATCGGTGACAGTGCCCTGCTGCTGCTTGCCCTGGTGTACATCGGCGCGCTGACCCTGGGTGGTTTACTCCTGCAACGCCGCGGCCAACTGATCCCCGCCGGGGTACTTGCCGCGGTGGCGGTGAGTATCGTGCCGCTGGCGGTGTTTGCCGTGGAACGGCTCAGCGGTTTCTGGCCGCTGGACGATGCCCAGGGCAACTACCATCACTACTACACCTACGTGCAGGGCGGCTGGCTGCTGATGGAAGCGGCGACAGTACTGGCCGGCTTGCTGATGCTGCGGCTGATCCCTTTCCCGTTCATCGTCATGCCGATCGCCGTGGCCTTGTGGTTCATGTCCATGGACGTGAGCGAATGGTTCTACGGCGAAGCCTTCGACTGGACTCAACGGCGCACGGTGTCGCTGTGGTTTGGCCTGGCGATGCTGCTGGTGTTCCTGGTGATCGACGGCCGCACCCGACAAGACTATGCGTTCTGGGGTTATCTGGCCGGATTGCTGGCATTCTGGCTCGGCTTGCCGCTGCTGGACACCGACAGTGAATGGGACAAAGCCCTGTACGGCCTGATCAATCTCGGCCTGATGGGCATTGCGGTACTGCTGCGCCGGCCGCTGTTCATGGTCTTTGGCGGCATCGGCGTGGCAATGTACCTGGGCTATCTGTCTTACCAGGTGTTTGCCGAATCGCTGCTGTTCCCGGTGGTGCTGACCTTTATCGGCCTGGGCGTGATTGGCCTGGGCCTGCAGTACCAGAAACACCGCGAGAATCTGAGCAGTTGGCTACGGGCACAACTGCCGGAGGGTTTGCTCAATCTATTGCCAGGGTTGCGTCGCTGATGCTCAGGCTGTTTTGTGTTCGCTTGTTGCAAAGCCTGGGTCTGGCGCTGGTGGCCTACCTGTTCGTGTGCCTGATGACCGCCAGCATGAGGGAGGAGCCCTTCAGCCTGACGCTGCCAGAAATCTCCCAACCTGATGGCAACAGTGCTGTCGATCTGCTGTTGTTCTCACTGCCAGGGCAACTGCTGTTCGTGTTGGTCGGCTGTTTTATCCTCAGGCGGCGACTGCTCGGTAGAGGCTTTGTGCTGTTCGCCGCGCTGACTGCCTTGCTGCAATGCCTGCTGTTTGCCAATGCCTTTGGCAATACCTGGAGCACAGCAGAAATCTTTGGCTTGCTTGGCTTTAACCTGCATTGGTTGGTGGTGGCGCTGGTTCCAGGGTTGGCCTGGTTGTTTGGGTTGGAGCGCCTGCGCGGTTAACCTGATCGCGGGTCAAGCCCGCCCCCACAACCCGCAGGAGCGGGCTTGCCCCGCGATGGCTGGCCATCAACCGAGCTCGACGATCTCGTAGCTGTGGGTGATCTCGACACCAGCCCGGCCGAGCATGATCGAAGCCGAGCAGTACTTCTCTGCCGACAGCTCGACCGCACGCTTGACCTGGGCCTCTTTCAGGCCACGGCCCTTGACCACGAAGTTCAGGTGGATCTTGGTGAACACCTTCGGGTCTTCACTGGCGCGCTCGGCTTCAAGGAAGGCTTCGCAGCTCTCCACCGCCTGGCGGGATTTTTTCAGGATGCTGACCACATCGAAGTTGCTGCAGCCACCCAGGCCCAGTAGCAGCATTTCCATGGGCCGCACACCCAGGTTGCGACCACCGGCCTCGGGCGGGCCGTCCATCACGACCACATGGCCGCTACCCGATTCGCCCAGAAACATGGCTTCACCTGCCCACTGGATACGCGCCTTCATTACCTGGACTCCCTTGTTCGAAAAAAGGCTGCCAGCTTAGACCCTGCGGGCCCGGTGGAAAAGCTCAAGCGCACGACTAAATCTGCCGATAGAGGGGCGAGTGTCTGATAAGCTGACGCCAAATCACTGGCGCTTATCGCCAGACAACCTATAAAAGAAATTGAAGCGTCGCCTCCTGACCGGGATCCAGCCATGGTTGCATCAGCCCTTCCAGCCAAGATCAAGAACATCGACAAGCTGCTGGTCCATTGCCAGCGCCGCCGCTATGCGGCCAAGAGCAACATCATCTGCGCCGGCGACAAGGCCGAAACCCTGTCGTTCATCATCAAGGGTTCGGTGACCATCCTGATTGAAGATGACGATGGTCACGAAATGATCATCGCCTACCTCAACAGCGGTGATTTCTTCGGCGAGCTGGGGCTGTTCGAACCGGCGGGCCAGGAACAGCGGCGCAGTGCCTGGGTCCGGGCCAAAAGCGAGTGTGAAGTTGCGGAAATCAGCTACGAAAAATTCCGCGAGCTGGCCCGCCATGACCCGGAGATTCTCTACGCGCTGGGCAGCCAGATGGCACAACGTCTGCGCAATACGACGCGCAAGGTCGGCGACCTGGCGTTTTTCGACGTCACTGGCCGGGTTGCCCGCTGCCTGCTGGAGTTGTGCAAGCAGCCGGATGCCATGACCCACCCGGACGGCATGCAGATCAAGATCACCCGCCAGGAGATTGGCCGGATCGTCGGTTGCTCACGAGAAATGGTCGGCCGCGTGCTCAAGGACCTTGAAGAACGCAGCCTGGTGCACGTAAAAGGCAAGACCATGGTGGTCTTCGGTACCCGCTAGTCGCGGGCGATCCCCTTGATCACCTCGGCATAGGCCTGGCCAAGGCGCTCGAGCAACGGCGCCTGGGGCACCACTTCGTGCAGGGCAATGTGACTGTCGGCCAGGCAGCGCTGTTCCAGCTCACAGCATTCATTGAAGCGGTTGACCGCTGCCACCATCGACTCGCGTTCGTTATCCAGCAACAACGCACCATGCACCAGCACCACCGGACGCTTGCCGCCCAGGCCCTGGCGCCAGCGCTGGGCGGTGCCGACCAGCTTGCGGCCGTTGAGGTTGACGTTGTAGCGCCCATCACAGAACGCCCCTTCGATTTCCCCCACCGACGCCAACCCGCCCCACTCGCGCAGCACATCACACAACGGCAGGCACAGGCGCTCGTAGGCGTTTTCAATTCGCCCGTGGTCGCCCTCGCTTTTCGGTGCCACATACACCAGGGCGATGTTGATCACCGCAGGCGACTGCGGCACCGGCTCACCACCGGTTTCGCGCAACAATACCGGCCAGCCGGCAATCGCAAGCTCGGCACAGGCGGCCTCGAAACCTTCCAGGCGGCTCATGCGCCGGGGCATGACCAAGGCGTGGTCAGTCGGACGCCAGAACAACAGGCCATGATCCTTTTCGCCTTTGCACACAGCCGCCAGCAGCTCCTGCTCGGCGTGCAGCCCGGCCTCGACAGTGACATCCACCACTTGATCAGTCATCGCATTAACCTTGTAGAGACAAAAAAGCCGGCATTGCCGGCTTCAGAGTTGGTTCAATCCAGGACTTGCACCGGGTTCTGCACCGCGCGCTCCGGGAAGAACAGGCGCTGCAGTTCCAGCCCCGGGTGCTCGGCACGCATGAACGCTTCGCCGACCAGGAAGGAATACACCTCGTTGATTTCCATCAGCTCGACATCGGCGCGGTTGAGGATGCCGCTCTCGGTGATGGCCAGGCGATCACGGGGGATGCGCGGCAGCAGGTCGAGTGTGGTTTCCAGGCTGACGTCAAAGGTATGCAGGTTGCGATTGTTGACCCCGACCAGCGGTGTGTCGAGGGTCTTCAGCGCCCGCTCCAGCTCGTCGCCGTCGTGTACTTCAACCAGCACGTCGAGGCCTACGCTTTTT
Source organism: Pseudomonas sp. RC2C2 (assembly GCF_018390435.1). Taxonomy (NCBI): domain Bacteria; kingdom Pseudomonadati; phylum Pseudomonadota; class Gammaproteobacteria; order Pseudomonadales; family Pseudomonadaceae; genus Pseudomonas; species Pseudomonas sp. RC2C2. The sequence goes on from NZ_JAHBAX010000001.1 coordinate 1,709,045, forward strand.
GCCGTGGCGGCAAGTTCGGCCATCTTCACGTCATCCAGCGCCGCAACGATCAGCAGTACACAATCGGCGCCGAGCGCCCGAGCTTCGACGATCTGGTAAGGATCGATCATGAAGTCCTTGCGGATCACCGGCAGTTTGCAGGCGGCACGCGCCTGTTGCAGGTAGATGTCGCCGCCCTGGAAGTAATCGACATCGGTCAGCACCGACAGGCAGGTCGCCCCGCCCTTCTCGTAGCTGACGGCGATGTCGGCCGGAATGAAGTTTTCACGGATCACGCCCTTGCTTGGCGAGGCTTTCTTGATCTCGGCTATGACTGCCGGCTGCTTGCGCCTGGCCTGCTCGATCAAGGCCTTGGCAAAGCCGCGCGGAGCATCGGCGACTGCCGCCATACGCTCGAGCTCCGCCAGGCTGACCCGTGCGCTGCGCTCGGCGACTTCCTCAACCTTGCGGGCGAGAATCTTTTCCAGAACCGTCGGCACACTCATCCTTCATTCTCCTGCTTGAATACCGCGGTAAAGGCGCCCAGTTCTTCGAGTTTTTCCCGGGCAAGGCCGGTGTGCAGAGCATCGTGCGCAAGCTCCACGCCCTGCTTGAGGCTCATGGCGTGGTCGGCCGCGTACAGCGCAGCGCCAGCATTGAGCACGATCATTTCCGCAGCCTTCTGGCCGTTCTCGGTCTTGCGCCGGCCCAGGGCATCGCGGATCAGCTCCAGCGACTGGGCCGGGCTGTCCACGGCCAGGCCGTGCAGGCTCTGGCTCTTCATGCCGAGGTCTTCGGGTTCGACCCAATATTCAGTGATCTGGTCGTTCTTGAGTTCGGCAACGAACGTCGGCGCCGCCAGGCTGAATTCATCCAGGCCATCTTTCGAGTGCACCACCAATACATGCTTGCTGCCCAGGCGTTGCAGCACTTCAGCCAGCGGGCGGCATAGCGCCTGGGTGAACACGCCAACGACCTGGTGCTTGACCCCGGCCGGATTCGTAAGCGGGCCGAGCATGTTGAACAGGGTACGCAGGCCCAGGTCACGACGTGGGCCGGCGGCGAACTTCATCGCCTTATGGTGGGTCTGGGCAAACATGAAGCCGATGCCGACGCTGTCGATGCAGCGCGCCACTTGTACCGGCGTCAGGTTCAGGTAGATACCGGCTGCTTCCAGCAGGTCGGCGCTGCCGCTCTTGCCCGAGACCGCACGGTTACCGTGCTTGGCCACAGTGCAGCCGGCCGCGGCGACGACGAAGGCCGAAGCGGTGGATACGTTGAGAATGTTGGCGCCATCACCGCCGGTGCCGACCACATCGACCACCTGGTCGAGGGTGTTGAGCTCGACCTTGTCAGCCAGCTCACGCATCACCGACACGGCACCGACGATTTCGTCGATGCTCTCGCTCTTCATGCGCATGCCCATCATGAAGGCGCCGATCTGCGCCTCGCTGCATTGGCCGGTCATGATTTCGCGCATGACGTCGCGCATTTCTTCGGTGCTCAGGTCCAGGTGACCGACGATGCGGCTCAGCGCGCTCTTGATATCCATGTTCGATCCTTAACGGCGGCCGCCGGTCTGCTTGAGGAAGTTGGCGAACAGCTCGTGGCCCTGCTCGGTGAGGATCGATTCGGGGTGGAACTGCACCCCTTCGATGTTCAGCTCTTTGTGGCGCAGGCCCATGATCTCGTCCACCGAGCCGTCTTCAAGGGCAGTCCAGGCGGTCAGCTCCAGGCATTCGGGCAAGGTTTCGCGCTTGACCACCAGCGAATGGTAGCGGGTCACGGTCAGCGGGTTGTTGAGGCCGGCGAACACGCCCTGGTCGTTGTGCAACACCGGGCTGGTCTTGCCATGCATCACCTGGCGGGCGCGCACCACATCACCGCCAAAGGCCTGGCCAATGGACTGGTGGCCCAGGCAGACGCCGAGGATCGGCAGCTTGCCGGCAAAATGCTGGATGGCCTGCAGCGATACACCGGCTTCGGTCGGCGTGCACGGGCCGGGGGAGACGACAATGCGCTCGGGGTTCAGGGCTTCGATCTGGGCGATGGTCAGTTCGTCATTGCGAATGACCTTGACCTCTGCACCCAATTCGCCGAGGTATTGCACGACGTTGTAGGTGAAGGAGTCGTAGTTGTCGATCATCAGTAACATCTGGGTTCAACCTCTTGCATCTACTGACTTTGAATACATGCCTTTCGAAGTGCCTGTGCGCAGGGCAACAGGTGCGAGTCTGCCTGTGCCCACCAGCAACAGCTGGCTACAGCAGGTAAAGCGTTCAGAAAGGCAAAGCGGTACAGGGCCGGCTAACCGGCAAGAGATAAAGTCAGGCGCGCCAACGCCAACGGGCGTGGGCCTTGATTACGCGCATCAAGAGTTTGCTGACGATCAACACGGGGTAGGTCTCGTTCATACGTTCCCGCACAGTAGCCTACCGGCGCGGTCCACGCAATATGACCGAGGCATGCCGAAACGCTTTAGCGATGGAAGACGCGTGGAATGTTTTGCTAACGTCCTAAGGCGTCATCCGATAACAACAACGAAAAAGGATCTTTGCGATGTTGAACGCGCGTTCTCTGTTGCCCTGTGCATTCTCGCTGCTGGCCCTGGCCTGCTCCAGTGCCTATGCCGGCCCTTCCCCCTACTCGACCCTGATCGTCTTCGGTGACAGCCTTGCCGATGCCGGGCAATTCCCCGACAGCAACGGTGCGCCAGGCTCTACCCAGCGCTTTACCAACCGTATCGGCCCGACCTATGGCAACGGCGAGGCCTTTGGCGCGGTATCGCCCATGTTGCTCGGGGCGCAGCTGGGTATTGCTCCGACCGACCTGGGCGCTTCGACTTCACCGGTCAATGCCGCACTCGGTCGCCCTGACGGCAACAACTGGGCAGTGGGCGGCTACCGCACCGACCAGATTCTCGACTCGATCACCGGCACTTCCGACGTGATCATTCCACCAGGCAATCCCGGTGCCGGCACCGTGCTGCGTGAGCGCCCGGGCTACCTGGCGGGCGGATTGCGCGCCGACCCTAACGCGCTTTATTACCTGACCGGTGGCGGCAACGACTTCCTCCAGGGGCAGATCACCAGCCCGGCAACCGCCGCAGCCGCCGCCAATCGCCTGGCTGCCAGCGCCCAGGCTCTGCAGCAGGGCGGCGCGCAGTACATCATGGTCTGGTTGCTGCCCGACCTGGGCCTGACCCCGGCAATGAACGGCACGCCGATGCAAGGCCCGGCCTCGCAACTGAGCAGCCTCTTCAACCAGCAACTGGTCGGCCAGCTGAGCCAGATTGACGCGCAAGTCATTCCGCTCAATGTGCCGTTGCTGCTCCAGGAAGCCCTGGCTGCTCCGACGCAGTTCGGCCTGGCCAGCGGGCAGAACCTGGTCGGTACCTGCTTCAGCGGCAATGGCTGCGTGCAGAACGCAACGTACGGCATCAATAGTGCCACGCCTGATCCGAGCAAGCTGCTGTTCAACGATTCGGTCCATCCCACCACCGCTGGGCAGGAGCTCATCGCCGACTACGCCTTCTCGATCCTCTCGGCGCCCTGGGAGCTGACGCTGCTACCGGAAATGGCTCACGCCAGCCTGCGCGCGCACCAGGATGAACTGCGCAATCAGTGGCAAGGCAGCTGGCAACCGGTCGGTCAATGGCAGGCAATCGTTGCCGCTGGTGGGCAGAACCTGGATATCGACAGCCAGCACAGTTCGGCCAGCGCCGATGGCCATGGCTACAACCTGACCCTGGGCGGTAGCTATCGCCTGGATGACGCCTGGCGTGTTGGCGTTGCTACCGGTGTTTATCAACAGAAGCTTGAAGCCGGCGAGCAAGACTCCGACTACAAGCTCGACAGCTACCTGGCCACCGCCTTTGTGCAGTTCCAGCAGAACCAGTGGTGGGCCGACGCCGCCCTGACCGGCGGGCACCTGGACTACAGCGACCTGAAGCGCACCTTCGCCCTGGGGGTGAATGATCGCAGCGAAAAAGGTGATACCGATGGCGAGCTGTGGGCGTTCGCCGCGCGACTGGGTTATGACCTGGCGGCGCCCGGCAGCCAGTGGAGCCTGTCGCCTTTCGTCAGCGCCGACTATGCGCGGGTGAAGGTCGATGGGTATTCGGAGAAAGGCACCCGCGCCACGGCCTTGAGCTTTGACGATCAGGAGCGTGAATCGCGGCGCCTGGGCCTGGGCCTGCAGGGCAAGTACCAGGCTGGGCCAAGCACCCTGTTGTTCGCCGAAGTGGCTCACGAACACGAGTTCGAAGACGACCGCCAGGACCTGACCATTCACCTCAACAGCCTGCCGGGCAACGACTTCACCCTGACCGGCTACACCCCGCAGAGCAACCTGAACCGGGCAACCCTGGGCTTGAGCCAGACCCTGGCGCCGGGCCTGGCCCTGCGCGGCAGCTACAACTGGCGCAAGAGCGACGAGCTGACCCAGCAAGGGCTCAACCTGGCGGTGAGCCTGGAGTTCTAAGGAAGGAAAACGGCGCCTGCCGCAAGCAGGCGCCGTGAGTCAGGCTCAGGTGCGTGGCGTTTGCTCGGCCAGCGCTACCGCACGGAACATCGCCCGGCGCTTGTTGATGGTTTCTTCCCACTCAAGCGCAGGCACCGAGTCGGCAACGATGCCGCCACCGGCCTGCACATGCAGTTCGCCGTCCTTGATCACCGCCGTGCGGATAGCAATCGCGGTATCCATGTTGCCGTTCCAGGCAAAGTAACCTACCGCACCGCCGTAGACCCCACGCTTGACCGGCTCCAGTTCGTCGATGATTTCCATGGCGCGGATCTTCGGCGCCCCGGACAAGGTGCCCGCCGGCAGGATCGCGCGCAGTGCATCCATGGCGCTCAGGCCCTGCTTCAGCTCACCGGTGACGTTGGAAACGATGTGCATGACGTTGGAATAGCGCTCGATCACCATCTTCTCGGTGACTTTGACCGAGCCGGTTTCCGACACCCGGCCAGCATCGTTGCGGCCCAGGTCGATGAGCATCAGGTGCTCGGCGATTTCCTTGTCGTCGGACAGCAGGTCTTCTTCCAGCGCGCGGTCGGCCTCTTCGGTGGCGCCGCGTGGGCGGGTCCCGGCGATCGGGCGCACGGTGACCAGATTGTCCTCGACCCGCACCAGCACTTCCGGCGAGCTGCCGACCACATGGAAGTCGCCGAAGTTGAAGAAATACATGTACGGCGTCGGGTTGAAGCAGCGCAGCGCCCGGTACAGGTCGATCGGCGCAGCCTTGAAGTCGATGGACATGCGCTGTGATGGCACCACCTGCATGCAGTCGCCAGCAAGGATGTACTCCTTGATGGTATCGACCGCACGCTCGTAGTCGCTCTGGGTAAAGCTTGAGCGGAACGCAGGTTCTGCCGGCAGCGGCCCGCCCAGGTCCAGGCCACGGCGCGGGGCGATGGGCTGGCGCAGTTGCGCGAGCAGGCCTTCAAGACGGGCCAGGCCGTTTTCGTAGGCATGCTCCTGGGCCGGATCGACCAGCACGATCGCGTGCATCTTGCCGGCCAGGTTGTCGAACACCACCACGGCGTCGGACACCATCAGCAGAATATCCGGTACCCCCAGCGGATCAGGGTTCGGGCACTTGCCCAGACGCCGCTCGACATAACGCACGCAGTCATAGCCGAAGTAACCGACCAGGCCACCATTGAAACGCGGCAGACCAGCAATGGTCGGCACCTGGTAGCGCTCCTTGAAGGCTTCGACGAAGGCCAGCGGATCTTCTGCTTCGTGCTGTTCGATCAGTTCACCGTCGTGGGTGATCCGCACCTGGTGATCGTGCACCCGCAACACGGTGCGGCACGGCAGGCCGATGATCGAGTACCGCCCCCACTTCTCGCCGCCCTGCACCGATTCGAGCAGGTAAGAGTTGGCTTGGTCGGCCAGTTTCAGGTAGATCGACAGGGGGGTGTCGAAGTCGGCCAGGGTCTCGCAGGCCAGGGGAATGCGGTTGTAGCCGGCAGCGGCCAGGCGCAGGAATTCTTCGCGGGTCATGATAGCCTCGTGGCAAGCAGCAGATGGGTCAGGCAGGCAAGCAGGCCGGCATGTGCCGGCAGATGGCAGTCAGGCGCGCCAACGCCAGCGGGCCAGGGCCTTGATGACTTTCATCCAGAGTTTGCCGGTAACCGCCACGATGGAATCTCGATCTGAGGGGGATTGAACGTTCGCCAACGTTATCCCAGTGGCCGGATCTAAGCAACCAGGCAACAGCGCGCGCAAGTCGTCGATGACCAGGCACGGTGCTTCTTCGCTGATCGGCCGACCATGGTTGTAGCCATAGGTCAGGCCCACGCACTTGACCCCGGCGGCCTTGGCCGCAAGCACATCACTGCGTGAGTCGCCGACGAACAACGCCTGCTCAGGCGCAACGCTGGCCATTTTCATGACAAACAGCAACGCGGCAGGGTCGGGCTTTTTCTGTGGCAGGGTATCGCCGCCGATGATCCAGCGGAAATAGCGGCCGATCTTCATCTGATCGAGCAAGGGTGCAACGAAGCGCTCGGGCTTGTTGGTGATCAGGGCCATTTCCACACCCTGCTTGTGCAACCACTTGAGGGTGTCGCGCACACCGGGGTAGACCACCGTCAGCTCATGGCTTTCGGCGTAGGCCTGCATGAACAGCTCCAGGCCCTGCTGCGCTTCGTCGTCATCGACCGTTTCGTGATCGATGCCACCCGCCAGCGCGCGGCGCACCAGCACCGGCGCACCATTGCCGACCCAGTGGCGCACTGCCTCAAGGCCGGCGGGCTGGCGCCCCATTGCGAGCAGCATGTTATCCACCGCCGCTGCCAGGTCCGGTACCGAATCGATCAGGGTACCGTCCAGATCAAACATCACTAGTTTGGGCAGGGCGCCGGGGAACAGCTGCTCGAAGCCACTCATGGGCGGGCCAGGGCCAGTTCGGCGCGCATCTTGGCAATCACCTCGCGGTAGTCCGGGGTGTTGAAGATCGCCGAGCCTGCGACGAAGGTATCGGCGCCAGCGGCCGCGATTTCGCGGATGTTGTTGACGTTCACGCCGCCGTCGATTTCCAGGCGGATGTCACGACCGCTGGCATCGATCAGCGCGCGAGCTTCGCGCAGCTTGTCGAGGGTACCGGGGATGAACTTCTGGCCACCGAAGCCCGGGTTGACGCTCATCAACAGGATCATGTCGACCTTGTCCATCACGTACTTGAGGGTGTCGAGCGGGGTCGCCGGGTTGAACACCAGGCCGGCCTTGCAACCGCCGTCGCGAATCAACTGTAGCGAACGATCGATGTGCAGGCTGGCTTCCGGATGGAAGGTAATGTAGCTGGCGCCCGCTTCGATGAAGTCGCCGATGATGCGGTCGACCGGACTGACCATCAGGTGCACGTCGATCGGCGCGGTGATGCCGTACTTGCGCAGGGCGGTGCAGACCATCGGGCCGATGGTCAGGTTGGGCACGTAGTGGTTGTCCATCACATCGAAGTGAACAATGTCGGCACCCGCGGCCAGGACGTTGTCGACTTCCTCGCCCAGACGGGCGAAGTCGGCAGAAAGAATCGAGGGGGCAATAGCGTAGGGCTGCATGGCGCACCTGTAGGCAGAATCACAGTGGCGCGCATTGTACCTCAGGGAAACGCTCAGGGGCTGACCGGTATCAAGGCGGTCGACGGGTGCGCATCGCGGGGCAAGCGCTCTCCTGTGGGAGCGGGCTTGCCCCGCGAAAAGGCCTCAACCCGGCTGCTGGGTACGCAGCTTCTCGCTTCGCCCACGCAGCCACTCCAGAGTCAGCAGCAGCACCACAGAGAAGGCAATCAGCAAGGTTGCCGCTGCGGCGATGGTCGGGCTGAGGTTCTCGCGGATACCGCTGAACATCTGCCGTGGCAGGGTCGCCTGCTCGGGGCCGGCCAGGAACAGGGTGACCACCACCTCATCGAACGAGGTAGCGAAGGCGAACAGCGCCCCGGAAATCACCCCCGGCGCAATCAGCGGCAAGGTCACCCGGCGGAAGGTGGTCAACGGCGAGGCGCCAAGGCTGGCTGCCGCTCGCACCAGGTTGTGGTTGAAGCCCTGCAGGGTCGCCGAGACGGTAATGATGACGAACGGCACACCGAGCACCGCATGCACCAGGATCAACGAAATGAAGCTGTTACCCATGCCCAATGGGGCAAAGAACAGGTAACTGGCCACGCCGATGATCACCACCGGTACCACCATGGGCGAAATCACCAGGGCCATGATCAGCGATTTGCCCGGGAAGTCACCGCGGGTCAGGCCAATCGAGGCCAGGGTACCGAAGACCATCGCCAGCACCGTGGCGGCTGGCGCCACGATGATGCTGTTCTTCAGTGCCCGCATCCACTCGGCCGAGGCGAAAAAGTCGTGGTACCACTGCAGCGAGAAGCCCTGCAGCGGGTAGACCAGGAAGCTGCCGGAGTTGAACGACAACGGAATGATCACCAGCACCGGTAACACCAGGAACAACAGGATCAGGCCGCAAAGGATGCGCAAACTGTAGAACCAGACCCGCTCGACGGGCGACATGTAGGGGCTCAGCATGACAACGCTCCTCAGCTCAGGCGCAGGCGGCTGGCGCCGACCAGCCAGCTATAGATCAGGTAAAGCAGCACGGTGGCCAGCAACAGCAAGCCGCCCAGCGCGGTCGCCATGCCCCAGTTGATGCTGGTGTTGGTATAGAAGGCCACAAAGTAACTGACCATCTGATCGTTGGGGCTGCCAAGCAGCGCCGGGGTGATGTAGTAGCCGATGGCGAGGATGAACACCAGCAGGCAGCCTGCGCCTACGCCGGCGTAGGTTTGCGGGAAGTACACCCGCCAGAAGCTGGCGAACGGATGACAGCCGAGGGAAATCGCCGCGCGCATGTAGGTTGGCGAGATGCCTTTCATCACGCTGTAGATCGGCAGGATCATGAACGGCAGCAGGATATGCACCATGGAGATGTAAACCCCGGTGCGGTTGAACACCAGTTCCAGCGGCTTGTCGATGATGCCCATGGCCATCAGGGCACTGTTGATCAGCCCGCCCGATTGCAGCAGCACGATCCAGGCCGCGACCCGCACCAGGATCGAGGTCCAGAACGGCAGCAGTACAAGGATCATCAGCAAGTTGCTCTGCCGGGTCGGCAGGTTGGCCAGCAGGTAGGCCAATGGATAGGCCAGCACCAGGCAGATGGCAGTGATGACGAAGCCCATCCACAGGGTACGGGTGAAGATGTCCAGGTAGATGGCCTGGTCCGGGGTGGCCTTGGCCAGCTCACCGAGATCATCGATGCGATGATCAAGAGCCGCCAACAGGTAGAACGGCGTGACGCTACTGGTGTTACGGCGAATCGCCTGCCAGTAGGCCGGATCGCCCCAGCGCTCGTCCAGTTCCTGTAGGGCTTCTTTATAGGAAGCCGGTTCGCTCTTGAACGGCAGTGCTCGGGCGGTCTTGGCCAGCAGGCTGCGATAGCCGGCCAGTTCCATGTTCAGACGCTTGGAGGTATCGCCCAGGGTCTGGTTCTTGCGCGCCTGGGCAAGGTCTTCGCTCAGCGCCTTGTACACCGCCTCCCCTGGCAGGCCCTTGCCGTCCCACTCGGCCACGGCGGTTACGGTCTGCGGCAAGCCGCCCACCACTTCCGGGTTACCCACGCTCTTGTACAGCAGCGCGGCAATCGGCACGAGGAACACCAGCAGCAGAAACAGCGCCAGCGGCGCGATCAGCGCTTGCGCCTTCCAGCGGTTGACCCGCTCGGCACGCTTGAGGCGCTGCTTGAGGTTGGAACCGGCGCCTTCATTCAGGGGCACTGCGATGGCCATAGCGAACTCCGAAATCTTGAGAACAAGGAGCGCCGGCGGCAAGCCGACGCCCCATCAGCAGCCCTTACTTGGCAGCCCAGGCGTTGAAGCGTTGCTCCAGCTGCTCGCTGTTGTCCGCCCAGAACGCCACGTCGATCTGCACCTGGTTGGCGATGTTCTCCGGGGTGGTCGGCATGTCTTTCTTGATCTCGTCGGACAGCAGCGCGACCGCCTTGGAGTTGGCCGGGCCGTAGGCGATGTTCTGCGAGTAGGTCTTCTGCTGTTCAGGCTGGACCGAATAGGCGATGAACTTCTTCGCCTCCTCAACGTTCTTGGCGCCTTTGGGGATGGCCCAGGCGTCGAAGTCGTAGATACCACCGTTCCAGACGACTTTCAGGTTGCTCTCTTTTTGCACGGCGGCAATGCGGCCGTTGTAGGCCGAGCTCATGACCACGTCACCCGAGGCCAGGTACTGCGGCGGCTGTGCACCGGCTTCCCACCACTGGATGCTGGGCTTGAGTTCGTCGAGTTTCTTGAAGGCGCGATCCTGGCCTTCCTTGGTGGCGAGCACCTTGTAAACGTCCTTGGGCGCAACGCCGTCGGCCATCAGGGCGAATTCGAGGGTGTATTTGGCGCCTTTGCGCAGGCCGCGCTTGCCCGGGAACTGCTTGGTGTCCCAGAAATCCGCCCAACTGGTCGGTGCGGTCTTCAGTTTGTCGGCGTTGTAGGCCATGACCGTGGACCAGACGAAGAAGCCAACGCCACACGGCTGAATTGCGCCGGGAACGTAGTCGGACTCGTCGCCGAACAGTGCAGGATCAAGCTCCTCGAACATGCCTTCGTCGCAACCACGGGCAAGCTCCGGCGATTCGACTTCAACCAGGTTCCACGACACGCTCTTGGTGTCGACCATGGCTTTGACCTTGGCCATTTCACCGTTGTACTCGCCAGCGACGATCTTGCCGTTGCCCGCCTTTTCCCATGGCTCGTAGAACGCCTTGACCTGGGCCGCCTTGTTGGCGCCGCCGAAGGAAATCACGGTCAGGTCGGCCGCCGCCATGGCCTGGGTTGCCGCGAACAGGCCCAGGGTCAGGGCGGTCAACTTCAAGTGTTTGCGCATTATTATTCTCTCCACAGTACAGGGTTGGTGAAGCAAACCTTCAATTGGCTTCCAGCAAAGGATCGAGCGCGCGGGCGTGCTCCACCTGCCAGCCAAGCGGTACCACATCGCCCACGGCCAGGGCCGGGTCGAGTTCGGCAATTGGCTGCTTCACGAAGAAATCGGCCTTGCCGCAGACTTCCAGGCGTACCCGCACGTGGTCGCCCAGGTAGATGAATTCAGCTACGCGCCCGGAGAAACGGTTGACGCAGCTTTCACTGTGACCATTGAGGCGCACGCGCTCGGGGCGGATCGACAGGGTTACTGGCTCGCCGGCCTGGCCGACATTGACCGCCAGCGCCTCGACCTTCTCGCCGCGCGGCAGCAGCACCTGGCAGCGCTCGCCGTCGTGGCTGAGCAAGCGGCCATTGATGCGGTTGTTTTCACCGATGAAGTTGGCGACGAAGGTGTTCTTCGGCTCTTCATAGAGGGTGCGCGGGTCGGCGATCTGCTGGATCTCGCCCTGGTGGAACACCGCCACGCGGTCCGACATGGTCAGTGCTTCGCCCTGGTCGTGGGTGACGTAGACCACAGTGACGCCCAAGCGCTGGTGCAGGTGCTTGATCTCCATCTGCATGTGTTCGCGCAGCTGCTTGTCGAGAGCACCGAGAGGTTCGTCCATCAGCACCAACTGCGGCTCGAACACCAGCGCCCGGGCCAAGGCCACCCGCTGCTGCTGGCCACCGGAAAGCTGGCCGGGGTAGCGCTGGGCGAAGGTATCGAGCTGAACCATGTTGAGCACACGCTTGACCCGCTCGCTGATGTCGGTCTTGCTCAGGTTGCGCACGCTCAGGGGAAACGCCAGGTTCTCGGCCACGGTCATGTGTGGGAACAGCGCATAGTTCTGGAACACCATGCCGATGTCGCGCTTGTGCGGCGGCACGTTGTTGATCGAACGGCCGGCCAACTGGATCTCGCCTGCGGTCGGCGTTTCGAACCCTGCGAGCATCATCAGGCTGGTGGTCTTGCCAGAACCGGACGGGCCGAGCAAGGTGAGGAATTCACCCTTGCGGATATCCAGGTTGAGGTCTTTGACGATCAGCGATTCGCCGTCGTAGCTCTTCTGCACACCACGGAAGCTGACCAGCACTTCGCCGGTTGCAGCGCTCGAATTCACCTCACTCATACCCGCACCTTTTTTATTGGATGACTGCTGTATCCAAAGCCTAGTGAAGGCGGCAAGCGGCGCAAATCGGGGGGGGAGAGAGATTGATATCAGCGCGTTGGAAGGCTTGGGGTAGGGATTGCCCTACAAGGATGGCGTTTTTGGATAAGCGCTGAAAACTTCATCGCCACAATCATCGCTATCGCTGGCAAGCCAGCTCCCACAAGAGCCATGCCTGTTGGTTTTCTGTGGGAGCTGGCTTGCCAGCGATGAAGGTAAGCACGATGTCGTTTCTGGAACACTCACAACAGTTTGTGCTCCATCGCATACTTCACCAATTCCGCCAGCGAGTTCACGTTGAGCTTCTGCATCAGCCGTGCCTTGTGGGTGCTGATGGTCTTGTTGCTCAGGGCCAGTTGCTGGGCTATGTCGTTGACGTTGGCGCCTTGGGCCAGGCGCTCGAACACCGAAAACTCCCGCTCCGACAACAATGAATGCAGCGGCCGGGCATCGGTCAGGCCGACCTCGAAGACCATGCGGTCGGCCAGGTCCGGGTCGATATAGCGCCCGCCACCGGCCACCCGACGAATGGCGGTCAGCAGCAGGGCCGGATCGCTGTCCTTGGTGGCATAGCCGGCAGCGCCGACCTTCAGCGCCCGCGCCGCCATCTGCGCTTCGTCGTGCATCGACAGCACCAGGATCGCCGGTGGGTTGTTCAAGGCGCGAATCCGCGGGATCGCCTCCAGGCCGTTGACCCCGGGCATGGAAATATCCAGCAGCACCACTTCGCACTCGGTATGGCGCAGGGTTTCCAGCAATTGCTCGCCATTGCCAGCCTCCCCCGCTACCTGCATGTCCTTGGCCAGGCCAATCAACTGCTTGATGCCTTCACGGACAATGGTGTGGTCTTCGGCAACCAGTACTCGAATCACGCAATGCTCCTAATCCAGAGGGATGGCAACGCTCAGGCTGGTGCCCTCGCCCGGTTCGCTTTCCAGGGTCATGCGGCCGCCCAGCATCAGCACCCGCTCACGCATGCCGACCAAGCCGAACGACGAAGGCCGATGTTGCTCCAGGACAAATCCCACACCATCGTCGATCACCGTCAGTTGCAGGGCCTGACCATCGAGGCTCAGGCTGATCTGCACAGTATGCGCCTGGGCATGGCGCATGACATTAGTCAGCGCCTCCTGCAGGATGCGGAACAGGCCAATGGCCTTGGCATCACTCAAGGGTGGCAGATTCTCCGGCACCTGCACCAGGCAGGGGATCTGCGTACGCGCTTCAAAACGCCTGGCCTGCCACTCGATGGCCGAGGCGATACCGGCATCGAGGATCGGCGGGCGCAGGGCGGTGGCCACATCACGCACCAGCTGGAACAGCTGGGCGATCAGGCGCTTCATGCTGCCCAGGCGCTCGTTGAGACCGGGATCCAGTTCGGCATAGGCCAGTTCACACATCGAGGTTTCCAGCTTCAGCACCGTGAGCATCTGCCCCAACTCGTCGTGCACTTCCCGGGCGATACGGGCCTTTTCTTCCTCTCGCACGCTTTCCAGGTGCGCCGACAGTTCGCGCAGTTGCTCCTGGGAGCGCGCCAGCTCAAGTTCAACGCGCTTGCTCTGGCTGATATCCCAGACCACTCCGTCCCAGACCACCCGGCCATCCGCCAGGGTACGGGTACTGGCCTTGATGTCGGCCCAGCGCTGTTCGCCCTGACGGGTCAGGATCCGCCCCTGCCACAACCAGTCGCTGTCGCTGGCCAGGGCCAGGTCCTGGACCCGGTGATAATCGGCGCGGTCATCCGGGTGCACCAGGTTGCGCAGGCCCATGTCCGGGTGCTGGAGCGCGGCCGGCGTGTAGCCCACCAGAGCTTCACTGCCTTCACTGATATAGGGGAACTCCAGCTCGCCTTCAGCCGGGTTGCGTTCGAGGCGAAACACCAACCCCGGTACGTTGCCGGCGATGCCCTTGAGCCGCGCCTCGCTCTCGCGCAAGGCTGCCAACGCACGCCGGCGCTCGGTGACATCGGCGAGAAACACCACCAGGTACTCGGCATCGCGAAAACGCAGGAAGCTTAGCGACACATCCACCGGCAACAGGCTGCCATCGGCATGCAGGCACCGGGTTTCAAAATGCTGTGGCGCCTCATCGCTGGCCCGGGCGCGTTTCCACAGGTCGAGCCAGCGGTCCATGTGCAGGTTCGGCTCGAAATCGATCAACGGCCGGTCGATCAGAGCCCCCGAGGCGTAGCCGAGCATGCTCTCGGCGGCCCGATTGGCGTAACGCACATGGCTGTCCCAGTTGACCCAGAGGATCCCCACCGTGCTCTGATCGATGGAAAACTGGCTCAGGCGCAAGGCTTCTTCACGGGCCTGGCGCTGGGTCAGGGTGTCGCGGGTGGCGAGCAGGCTGTGTTCGAGCTGATGCAGTTGCCGGCGCTGCCAGAGAACTATGGCCACGCAGCTCAACAGCAGCGCCGCCAGCAGCAGGCCGAGGTTCTGCCAGAAGCCCGGGGACTCGCTGAGCCGTGGATACTTCGGCTCCAGCCAGCGTTGGTGCAATTGCTCCAGGTCCTTGGCTGGAATGGTCTGCAGGCCGCGCTCAAGAATTTTGGCCAGCTCGGGCCAGTCCCGCCGCGAGCCAACCCTCAACAACTGCGGCAAGCCGATATCACCGACCACCACCAGCTCACTGAACTCGCTTTCCCGCGACAGGCGGCTCAATTGCGCCTCGTCCACCACGGCAAAGCGTGCTTGTTCGCTGAGCACCAATTGCAAAGCCTGGCGCTCCTGAGGCACACCTTGCAGGTTCAGATTGCTATAGGTGGCACGCAGATAATCGGCCACGGTGCTGGGCATGCGCACGGCGACCCGGTCAGTGCTGGCGAGTTTCTCCAGATCAACCGCCACCGCGCCGGTACGTGGCCCGACGATCAGTTGTGGCACGCGCATGTAAGGGTCGCTGAACAACCACAGGCGCAAGCTGGCAGGGGTCTGGGTCAGCCCCGGAGCAAGATCGACTTCGCCAGCCAGCAACGCATGCTCCAGTGCCGCCTGGTCAGGAAAGTTGCGCCAGGTGAGGTCTAGTCCCAATGAGCGGCCGAGCCAGTTCATCAGCTCGACGTTAACCCCATAGAGCTGCTGCAGGCGCCGGTCGAACTGGGCGAAGGGTGCTTGCAACACCAGCCCGACCCGCAGGCTGCGATGCTGCTCGAGCCACTGCTGCTGTGCAGGCTCCAGCACAACCTGCGCAGGCGCGGCAGCCGAAGCCGCCCAAGCGATCAAGGGCAGGCAAAAACAGCCGATAAGCAACAGGCAGCGCACACGCTTCATCTGCACTCTCATCAAGGGTAGGACGGCCACCGAGCATGGCCGTCCCGAGTAAATACTATTAGGCTGCCGGTATTAATCTGGCCTGGATCGATCCATGTTCGCACTTTATCGCACGACGCTGCCGGCGTTATGCCTGTCACTGATACTACCTTGTACCGCACAAGCGGCAGCTGGCGAAACGCCAGAAGCTGCTGCCGACAGCAAACCTGCCGCTGTCGAACGCCAACCGCTGGCCGAACGCAGCCTGGAAGATGCCCAGGCCCTGGAGCGCCAGGTGCCTCAGGCTGAACAGCAAACCCTGCAGGCCGGCGGCGACAACTTCCTGGCCCTGTGGAAACCGGCCAACACCGCCGAGCCTGAAGGCGCCCTGATCATTCTTGCCGGTGCCGGCGAAAATGCCGACTGGCCGAAAACCGTCGGCCCATTGCGGCGCAAGTTTCCCGATGCCGGTTGGCACAGCCTGAGCCTGGCCCAGCCGGACCTGCTGGCCAACAGCCCGCAAGCACGCATCGAAGTCGCACCGGCGCCAGCCAAAAAGGCCGAGCAAGGCGAAAGCGCACCGGTCAAGGACACCCCGGCCAACGCCAACGCCAGTATCGAACAGGCCACGGCAGCGGAAAGCGACAACAACGAAAGCGTCGAGCAGGCAAAAGCCCCGGTTGAGGATGACAAGGCCGATGCCGAACGTATCTTCGCCCGCCTCGACGCTGCCGTCGCCTATGCCCAACAACAGAATGCCCGCAGCATTGTCCTGCTCGGCAACGGCAGCGGCGCCTACTGGGCCGCCCGCTACCTGAGCGAGCGGCAACCGGCGCAGGTACAAAAGCTGGTGATGGTCGCCGCCCAGACGCCGACCCAGGCCGAACAAGGCCTGGACAGCCTGGCGCCGACCCTGAAAGTGCCCACCGCGGACTTTTTCTACGCCACCCAGCCCCAGGCCAAGCGCGCAGCCGAGCAACGCCTGCAAGCCAGTAAACGCTTGAAGGATGCCAACTACCGCCAGGTCAGCCTGACCGCCATGCCAGGTAACAGCGCGGCGGAACAGGAACAGCTGTTCCGCCGCATCCGTGGCTGGCTGAGCCCGGAAAAGCTCGACTAAAAGCCGCGGCGTTTGCGAATGACGGCGTAGGCCTGATGCAGTTCGCGGGTACGTTCAGTGGCCTCGCGGACCTGCGAAGGGCTGGCGCCATTGCCCACCAGTTTGTCCGGGTGATGGCGACTGAGCAGTCGCCGATAGGCCTGCTTGATCTGCCCGGCTTCGGTGTCTGCGCTGACCCCGAGCACGCGCAAGGCCTGCGGATACCCCAGGGTGCCATCGGCCACTGCCGCCTTCTGCGGTTCATACTCCAGCGCCAGGGCCTTGACCTTGACTGACGACCAGCCGAGGGCCTGGCCCCACTCCAGCAGCAACTCACGCTCATGCCGACCGGCCTGGCCATCGGCCCAGACCATGCGCCAGCAAGCGCGCAACATGCCTTCGGCGGCATGCGGCTGTTGCTTCAGGCGCCGCAGATGAACGCCCAGGCGTTCCTTGCCGCTTTTGCCGCGATTGAACGCAGCAATGGCGCGGCGCCTGGCCGGCTCGCTCATCTCCAGGCGTTGCATTTCCACCCGCGCCTGCTGGATATGCCCGTCGACCACCCGCCCGTCACTCTTGGCTAGGCGCCCGAGCAGGACGAACAGCACCTCATCGTCGCGTAGCACCGGTCGCCCGCCCAGGCGTTCACGCACATGCGCCCAACTGTGTAACTGCAAACGGCGGTCCATCGCCTGGCCCAGCAACGCCCCCAGCAACGCCCCGGGAATACTGGCGATGGCAAAGCCTGCTCCGGCACCTATCACTGTGCTCGGCCACAACATGTCAGCGGCGCTCGGCGAGCAGTCGCTCGACTTCGGCCAGACGCTCAAGGGTGCCGACATCCACCCAGTGCCCGCTGTAATGCTCACCACTGACCTGCCCGCCCGCCATTGCCTGACGCAGCAATGGCGCCAGTTTGAAGCCGCCCCCCTGGCAGTCGGCGAACAGTTGCGGGGCCAGCACGGCGATACCGCTGTAGGTCAGGGTATCGGCATCGGCATTGCCGTCACTGACCTGACCATGCTGCAGACGAAAATCGCCCTTGCCGTGGTGGCCGGGGTTGTCCACCAGCACCAGGTGGGCCAGCCCGATCGGCGCTTGTGGCAAGTGCTTGAAGTCGTAGTCGGTCCAGATATCACCGTTGACCAGTACAAAGGGCTCATCACCCAGCAATGGCAAGGCCTTGAAAATGCCGCCGCCGGTCTCCAGCGGTTCGCCTTCCGGCGAGTAACGGATGCTCAGGCCCCAGCGCGAACCATCGCCCAGGTGATCTTCGATCTGCTGTCCCAGCCAGGCGTGGTTGATCACCACGTCCTTGAAACCGGCAGCCGCGAGCGCACGCAGGTGGTATTCGATCAGCGGCATGCCGGCCACCGGTACCAGCGGCTTTGGCGTGTGCAGGGTCAGCGGGCGCATCCGCTCGCCCTTGCCCGCAGCGAGAATCATCGCCTTCATGGACGCACTCCGGCAGCAGCCTGCAGGCTCTCGATCAATTCATCGAGCTCGGCCAGCTCCGGACGACGGACGATCACTTCATCTATATATGCAAAGAAACGCGGCACATCGGTCAGGTAACGCGGTTTGCCGTCACGATGGCAGATGCGGGCGAAAATACCGATGACCTTGAGGTGACGCTGAACCCCCATCAGGTCGCTGGCGCAGTGGAAGTCCTCGAAATCCGCCTGCACCGGGATGCCCTTGGCCTGGGCGCGTTGCCAGTAATCCTTCAACCAGCCCTGCACCCGCGCTTGTGGCCAGCTCAGGAAGGCGTCCTTGAACAGGCAGGTAACGTCATAGGTCACCGGCCCGTACACCGCATCCTGGAAGTCCAGCACGCCGGGGTTCGGCTCGCTGTCCATCAGGTTGCGTGGCATATAGTCGCGGTGCACCAGCACCTTTGGCTGGGCCAGCGCGCTGTCGATCAGCAGGCTGCTGATGCGCTGCCAGGCCGCCAGTTGTGCGTCGGTGAAGCCCAGGCCCAGTTCGCGGCCCACGTACCACTCGGGGAACAGCTCAAGCTCGCGGCGCAGCAGTGCCACGTCGTAGCTTGGCAGCGGCGCGTCCATCGGCAATTGCTGGAAGGCCAGCAGCGCGTCGATGGCGCCGTTGAACAGGCCATCGGCATTCTCGGCGTTGATCACATCGAGGTAGGTCTGGGTGCCCAGGTCGCTGAGCAGCAGGAAGCCGCGCTCAAGGTCCTGGGCATGAATAACCGGAACATTGATGCTGGCAGTGGCCAGCAAGTGGGCGATATCAACGAATGGCCGGCAGTTTTCCTGCGGCGGTGGCGCGTCCATGACGATAAAGCTGTGGCCTGCGGCTTGCCAGCGGAAGTAGCGACGAAAGCTCGCGTCGCTGCTGGCAGCGGTCAGGCTACCCGCGGGAACCGTGCCCCAGCCCTGTTTGTGGAACAGGTTTGCCAGCTGCTCGGCGAGCCAGACATTCAGGTGTTGCAAGCGTACATCGTGATCGGGCATTACAAGGGTCTCCGACGGCCCTAGCCGTCAAGCGGGTCATGCTTTATTATCCAGCATCTTTTTCAGACCATCGAGAGGCGTGCGGCCCCACACGCGGGCAGATGGCACGCAGGAAGCCCGGACTAATAAGATGGCATTGAAATCCCCCGCGTTTCGTAAAAAATTCCCGTTGCTGGTCACCGGCGGTTTGCTGGCGATGCAACCTCTGGCAACCCCATACGTGGTCGCCGCAGAGCAGTTCGACTGCCAAGTGTCTGCTGCCGGAGGCTGGGACTGCAAGCCCAAAACCCCTGCCGCCGCACTGCCGCCGCGCCCGGTGCATGCCGGTGCCGCTGCCAGCTCGTCCGGTGAAACGCCAGCCGGCTCCGGCGAGGTCGCCCAGGAACAGGCTCAAGGTCCTGCTCTGGTCACCGAGGCCAAGGGTCGTGTGCTGAAATCCCGTAGCCCCGATGCCAGTCACCTGGATTGGGTGCCACGTGACCAGCTGACCCCGGCCCAGCTCGCCGAAACCGGGCCTTACTGCGCCGGCGCCTACATCGAGCCGACGCGTCCGGGCATGAACGACACCACGCCAAAAGATGAGTCGCCGACCTTCATCGGAGCCAAGGTCTCGCGCTACCAGCAGGAACAGCAGATCGCCACCCTCGCCGGTGACGTGGTCATGCGCCAGGGCAGCATGCAGGTCGAAGCCGACGAGGCCAACCTGTACCAGGCCGAGAACCGTGGTGAGCTGAGCGGCAACGTGAAGATTCGCGACAACGGCTCGCTGGTGGTGGGCGATCACGCCGACATCCAGCTCGACACCGGTGAAGCCAAGGTCGACAACGCCGAATACGTGATGCACAAATCGCGCATCCGCGGCAGCGCGCTGTACGCCAAGCGTGCTGAGAACGCCATCATTCGCCTCAAGGATGGTACCTACACCACCTGTGAGCCGAACAGCAACGCCTGGCAGCTCAAGGGCAACAACATCACCCTGAACCCGGCCACCGGCTTCGGTACCGCGACCAACGTCACTCTGCGGGTCAAGGATGTCCCGGTGTTCTACACACCGTACATCTACTTCCCGATCGATGACCGTCGCCAGTCCGGCTTCCTGCCGCCGTCGTTCAGCACCAGCAGCGATACCGGCTTCACCCTGGTCACGCCGTACTACTTCAACCTCGCGCCTAACTACGACGCCACCTTGTATCCACGCTACATGGCCAAAAGCGGCCTGTTGATGGAAGGCGAGTTCCGCTACCTGACCAAGTCCAGCGAGGGACAGTTCGGTGGTGCCTACCTGAATGACAAGAATGACGATCGCAAGCTGCAGACGGACTACAAAGACCAGCGCTGGATGGTTAACTGGCAGCATAAAGGTGGTCTTGATGAGCGCCTGATGACTGAAGTCGACTACACCGATATCAGCGACCCGTTCTATTTCCAGGACCTGGAGTCGGATCAGATCGGTGTCGAGAGCCAAGACTTCATCAACCAGCAGGGCAAACTGACCTGGCGTGGCGACAACTACACTGCCGGCTTGAATGTCCAGGCGTATGAACTGGCTACTATTTCCCAGATCACGCCTTACGATCGCCTGCCACAAGTCACCTTCAACGGCATGCTCCCGTACCATCCGGCCGGGCTGGACTTCAAGTACGAGACCGAAGCAGTGCGCTTCGAGCGTGACCTGAAGAGCGGCAGTGTGTTCGACAAGAACGGCAACCTGGATACCAGTGTTCGCCCAGACGGTGGTCGTATCGACCAGAACGTGTTCGGCTTGGCCCGTGCAAACGGCACCCGCCTGCACGTAGCGCCATCGATCAGCCTGCCATTGAAAGAAACCTATGGCTATCTGACCCCATCGATCAAGTACGCCTCGACCCATTACGAGCTTGACCTGGACAGCCAGGGCAAGCAGCAGGCAGAAACTGCTGACCCAGTGTTCGGCAGGTTCGGTAGTTCGCAGAACCGCAACGTGCCGATTTTCAGCGTCGACAGCGGCCTGTATTTTGACCGTGACACCCAGTGGTTCGGCAAGAACTATCGCCAGACACTTGAGCCTCGGCTTTTCTACCTTTACGTGCCTTACGAAGACCAGAAAGATATTCCTGTCTTTGACACTGGCGAAACATTGTTCAATTATGCTGCACTCTTTCGCGACAACCGTTTCTCCGGCACCGACCGTATTGGCGACGAAAACAAACTGTCGCTGGGCGTGACCAACCGCTGGATTGAAGAGAATGGTTTCGAGCGCCAGCGCCTGAGCGTCGGCCAGGCTTACTACTTCAAGGACCGCAAGGTTCAGTTGCCAGGTGTCGACTACCGCATTCGTGACGAAGCGCTGTCCAACGTTTCCCCTTATGCCCTGGAATACGAGTATCGCTTCAACCGCGACTGGCGCTTCAATTCGGACTTCAACTGGGACCCGGACAGCCGCAGCACCCGCTCGGGCAGCGCGATGTTCCACTACCAGCCTGAGGACAACCCGAACAAAGTGGTCAACCTGGGTTACCGTTACCGTAACGACCTGGTCATTTACGACCAGGCAACCGGTCAATGGAAGTTCGGTGGCGACTATGGGACACCGGGCGACCCGAACTTCATCAAGGACTACTACAAGATCCAGCAACATGACTTCTCGGTCATGTGGCCGATCGTTCCACAGTGGACCGCGATTGCACGCTGGCAGCACGACTACAACCGCAATCGCACGCTGGAAGCCTTCGGTGGGTTCGAGTATGACAACTGCTGCTGGAAGTTGCGTCTGATCAACCGTTACTGGATCGATGTCGACGATTTCAGCCAGGCAACTCCGCAAAACGAAAAAGGCGACCACGGCGTCTTCCTGCAGATTGTGCTGAAAGGCCTCGGCGGCGTAGTGGGCAACAAGGTCGAGTCTTTCCTCGACAAGGGCATTCAAGGTTATCGTACTCGTGAAGACCAAGCTTACTGATTGTCTGCGCCCGCTGTTGCTGGGCGCGGTATTGCTGACCGGCACGGCGCACGCCGCCGTGCAACCCCTGGACAGCGTTGTGGCCATCGTCGACAACGACGTGGTGATGAAAAGCCAGCTGGACAGCCGCGTGCGTGAAGTCCAGCAGACCATCGCCAAGCGTGGTGGCTCCGTGCCGCCCGCCGGGGTGCTGGACCAGCAGGTGCTCGAGCGCCTGATCGTCGAAAACCTGCAATTGCAGATCGGCGATCGCTCGGGTATCCGCATCACTGACGAAGAGCTGAACCAGGCCATCGGCACCATTGCCCAGCGCAATGGCATGAACCTGGAGCAGTTTCGCGCGGCCCTGGCCCGTGACGGCCTGTCGTATGAAGATGCCCGCGAGCAGGTTCGTCGCGAGATGATCATCAGCCGTGTGCGGCAGCGCCGGGTTGCCGAACGCATCCAGGTCTCGGAGCAGGAAGTGAAGAACTTCCTCGCCTCGGAGCAGGGCCAGATGCAACTGTCGGAAGAATGGCGACTGGCCAACATCCTGATCCCGACGCCGGAAAGCGCCAACTCGGCGCAGATCCAGGCGGCGGCCCAGAAGGCCGGCGAGCTGTACACGCGCCTGAAGAGCGGCGCCGACTTCGGCCAGATGGCAATTGCCAACTCTGCCAGCGAAAACGCCCTGGAAGGCGGCGAAATGGGCTGGCGTAAAGCCGGTCAGCTACCGCCTGACTTCGCCAAGTTGCTCAGCAGTCTGAACGTCGGCGACATTACTCAGCCGCTTCGTATTCCTACCGGCTTCATCATCATCAAGATGCAGGAGAAACGTGGCGGTGGCGGAGCCACCATGCGCGACGAAGTGCATGTCCGTCACATCCTGATCAAGCCAAGCGAAATCCGTAGCGAAGCAGCCACTCAGCAACTGGCCGAGAAACTCTACGAACGCATCAAGGACGGCGAAGATTTCGCTGAACTTGCGAAGAGCTTCTCCGAAGACCCGGGCTCGGCCCTCAATGGCGGCGACCTCAACTGGATCGACCCGAGCGCCCTGGTGCCGGAGTTCCGCGAAGTCATGGCCAGCGCCCCGCAAGGCGAAGTGAGCAAGCCGTTCAAGACCCAGTACGGCTGGCACGTGCTCGAAGTGCTGGGCCGCCGCGCCACCGACAGCACCGAACAGGCTCGCGAGCAACAAGCGATGAACGTACTGCGTAACCGCAAGTACGATGAAGAGCTGCAGACCTGGCTGCGTCAGATCCGTGACGAAGCCTACGTCGAAATCAAGCTTCCTGGCGCCGATCAGGCCGCGCAGTGAAACCTCAGCGCTTCGCCCTCACACCCGGCGAGCCGGCCGGCATAGGTCCTGACCTGTGCCTGCTGCTTGCCACGCAAGCCCAGCCGCACCCCCTGATTGCCATTACCAGCCGTGACCTGCTCGCCGAGCGGGCCGCGCAGCTGGGCGTGGCCGTCACCCTGCTGCCAGTCAGCCTCGCGGCCCTCCCCGACCAGCCCGCGCCGGCGGGCAGCCTGTATGTCTGGGATACGCCGCTGCAGAGCCCGGTGGTGGCCGGCCAGCTGGACAAGGCCAACGCCGCGTTCGTGCTGCAAACCCTGACCCGCGCCGGGCAAGGCTGCCTGGACGGGCATTTCGCCGGGATGATCACCGCGCCGGTGCATAAAGGTGTAATCAACGAAAGCGGTATCGCCTTCTCTGGCCATACCGAATTCCTCGCCGACCTGACCGGTACCGCGCAAGTGGTGATGATGCTGGCCACCCGTGGCCTACGCGTAGCCCTGGTGACCACTCACCTGCCCCTGCGCGATGTTGCCGATGCCATCACCAGCGAGCGCCTGGAGCGTGTCACGCGGATCCTGCATGCCGACCTGCAGCACAAGTTCGGTATTGCCAACCCGCGCATCCTGGTCTGCGGCCTCAACCCGCACGCCGGCGAAGGTGGCCACCTGGGGCACGAAGAAATAGACACCATCGAACCGACATTGGCGCGCCTGCGCAGCGAAGGCATGGACCTTCACGGCCCGTTGCCCGCCGACACCCTGTTTACCCCCAAATATCTGGAGCACTGCGACGCAGTGCTGGCGATGTACCACGACCAGGGCCTGCCCGTACTCAAGTACAAAGGCTTCGGCGCTGCGGTCAACGTGACCCTGGGCCTGCCGATCATCCGCACCTCGGTCGACCACGGCACTGCCCTGGACCTGGCTGGCAGCGGCAAGATCGACACCGGCAGCCTGCAGGTCGCCCTGGAAACCGCCTACCAGATGGCCGAGACCCGAAAATGACCGAGCAATACCAACACAAGGCGCGTAAGCGCTTTGGCCAGAACTTCCTGCACGACGCCGGCGTCATCGACCGCATCCTGCGCTCGATCCACGCCAAGGCGGGCGAGCGCATGCTGGAAATCGGCCCGGGCCAGGGCGCCTTGACCTCCGGCCTGCTGGCCAGCGGCGCGCAACTGGACGTGGTCGAGCTGGACAAAGACCTGGTGCCGATTCTCAACCAGCAGTTCGCTGGCCGCGACAACTTCCGCCTGCACCAAGGCGATGCGCTGAAGTTCGACTTCACCAGCCTCGGTGCGGCGCCCAACAGCCTGCGCGTGGTCGGCAACCTGCCGTACAACATCTCGACACCGCTGATCTTCCACCTGCTGGCCAACGCCGAGCTGATCCGCGACATGCACTTCATGCTGCAGAAAGAAGTGGTCGAGCGCCTGGCCGCGGGCCCAGGCGGTGGTGACTGGGGCCGCCTGTCGATCATGGTGCAGTACCACTGCCGGGTCGAGCACCTGTTCAATGTCGGCCCGGGTGCGTTCAACCCGCCGCCCAAGGTCGACTCGGCGATCGTACGCCTGGTACCGCACGAAACCCTGCCGTTCCCGGCCAAGGACCACCGCCTGCTCGAGCGCATCGTGCGCGAAGCCTTCAACCAGCGCCGCAAGACCCTGCGCAACACCCTCAAGGCCCTGCTCAGCAGCGACGCCATCGAGGCTGCCGGCGTCGATGGCAGCCTGCGTCCGGAGCAACTCGACCTGGCCGCCTTCGTGCGCCTGGCCGACAAGCTGGCCGAGCAACAAAGCGCCGCGTAATCCTGCCGCAATGGCCAGTCATGCCCACATGACTGGCCGGCTACCCCGCCGATAGCCTAGACTGACGCCATCGCCGTATCCGCGTCTGTTGCCAAGGCCCCTTGCATGTCTGATCCCCGTTACCAGATCGACGTCAGCGTCGTGACCCGCTTTCTCAAAGAACAATCCGACCCCGAAAACGACCGTTTCGCCTTCGCCTATACCATCACGGTGAAGAACAACGGCACCGTGCCAGCCAAGTTGATGTCACGCCACTGGCTGATCACCAACGGTGATGGCCGCGTCGAGGAGGTCAAGGGCGCTGGCGTCATCGGCCAGCAGCCGCTGATCGAGCCCGGGCAAAGCCATACCTACAGCAGCGGCGCAGTGATCAGCACCAAGGTCGGCACCATGCAGGGTAGTTACCAGATGTTCGCTGAAGACGGTAAGCGCTTCGACGCCGTCATCGCCCCCTTTCGTCTGGCGGTTCCCGGGGCCCTGCACTGATGGCGGTGTACGCAGTCGGAGACTTGCAAGGCTGCCTGCAGCCACTCAAATGCCTGCTCGAACGGGTCGCCTTCAACCCGACAGTCGATCGCCTGTGGCTGGTCGGCGACCTGGTCAATCGCGGCCCGGAGTCGCTGGAGACCCTGCGCTTCCTTTATTCGATCCGCCAATCACTGGTGTGCGTGCTGGGCAACCATGACCTGCACCTGCTGGCCGCCTGGCATAACATCGAGCGCCTGAAAAAGAGCGACACCCTGCGCGAGATCCTCGGTGCCCCGGATGCCGCTGAACTGCTCGACTGGCTGCGCCGGCAAAAGCTGCTGCACTACGACGAGCAACGCGGCGTAGTACTGGTGCACGCGGGCATCCCCCCGCAGTGGACCCTGGGCAAAGCCCTGGAGCTGGCGGGCGAAGTGGAGGAAGCGCTGCGCGACGACAACCGCTTCAAGCTCTACCTTGATGGCATGTACGGCAACGAGCCGAACAAGTGGAGCAAGGACCTGAGCGGCGTCACCCGCCTGCGGGTGATCACCAACTATTTCACCCGCATGCGCTTTTGCACCAGCGAAGGCAAGCTCGACCTCAAAGGCAAGGAAGGCGCCGATACTGCCCCGCCCGGGTACAAGCCCTGGTTCGCCCACAAAGGCCGTCGCTCACGGCATGTGAAGATCATTTTCGGCCACTGGGCGGCCCTTGAAGGCCGCTGCAAGGAACCCGGGGTAGTCGCCCTGGACACCGGCTGCGTCTGGGGTGGCGCCATGACCCTGTACAATGTCGACACCGGCGCCATGCATCGTTGCGACTGCACCGACGAAGGTACCCCCAGAGCGCAGCCTGCGCCTGCACAACCGGCTAGAATGAACGACCAGTCCTGAAGGAAACCGTACCCATGAGCGAATTCAAACGCATCCCTCCCGAGCAGGCCCAGGCGCTGCGCGAGCAAGGTGCGGTCGTGGTCGATATTCGCGACCCCCAAGCCTATGCCGCTGGCCACATCACTGGCGCCCGGCATCTGGACAACCATTCGGTGGCGGATTTCATCCGCGCTGCCGACCTCGACGCCCCCACCGTCGTGGTCTGCTATCACGGCAACTCCAGCCAGAGTGCTGCCGCGTATCTGATCAGCCAGGGCTTTTCCGACGTCTACAGCCTCGACGGCGGCTTCGAGCTGTGGCGTGGCACCTACCCGGCAGAAACCGCCCAGGGCAGCGCCGAATAATTTTTTTCATCTCCCGCAGCCCGCGTCCTGCGCGGGCTCGCGCCTGACCAGACGAACGGTCATGGCGAACTTCATGTACAACCACCCTTGACCTCCCCGATTACGAACTATCCTTAAGCGCAGGCCATCCAAAAAGGGGAGAGCCGGTACACCGGCGTGCGGGTCATCGGTAGCGAGTTCTAGGTGTTCTGGGGGGTATACAGCAATCGGTAGCGCCGATTGCATGCCAGCATCAGCTGACTGATCCGGCGTCGGCTCCACGTATCGAGCGAGGTGACGTCATGAGTATTTTTAGCCACTTCCAACAACGTTTCGAGTCTACCCGTCAGGAAGAACTTTCGCTGCAAGAGTACCTTGAGCTCTGCAAAAGCGATCGCAGCGCTTATGCCTCGGCGGCCGAACGCCTGTTGATGGCTATCGGCGAACCGGAACTGGTCGACACCTCGAACAACTCAAGGCTGTCGCGCATCTTCTCCAACAAGGTGATCCGCCGCTATCCGGCCTTTGAAGACTTCCATGGCATGGAAGAATGCATCGACCAGATCGTGTCCTATTTCCGCCACGCCGCTCAGGGCCTGGAAGAGAAGAAACAGATCCTGTACCTGCTGGGCCCGGTGGGCGGCGGTAAATCGTCCCTGGCCGAAAAGCTCAAACAACTGATGGAGAAGGTGCCCTTCTATGCCATCAAGGGCTCGCCGGTATTCGAGTCGCCCCTGGGGCTGTTCAACGCCGCGGAAGACGGCGCCATCCTCGAAGAAGACTTCGGCATCCCGCGGCGCTACCTGAACACCATCATGTCGCCCTGGGCGACCAAGCGACTGGCCGAGTTCGGGGGCGACATCAGCCAGTTCAAGGTGGTCAAACTCTACCCGTCGATCCTCAACCAGATCGCCGTGGCCAAGACCGAACCGGGTGACGAGAACAACCAGGATATTTCCGCCCTGGTGGGCAAGGTCGATATCCGCAAACTCGAGGAATACCCACAGAACGACGCCGACGCCTACAGCTACTCGGGCGCGCTGTGCCGGGCCAACCAGGGCCTGATGGAATTCGTCGAGATGTTCAAGGCACCGATCAAAGTCCTGCACCCATTGCTGACGGCCACCCAGGAAGGTAACTACAACAGTACCGAAGGCCTCGGTGCGATCCCCTACTCCGGGATCCTGCTGGCCCACTCCAACGAATCGGAATGGCACAGCTTCCGCAACAACAAGAACAACGAGGCCTTCATCGACCGGATCTACATCGTCAAGGTGCCGTACTGCCTGCGGGTCAGCGACGAGATCAAGATCTACGACAAGCTGCTGTTCAACAGTTCGCTGGCCAAGGCCCATTGCGCGCCTGACACCCTGAAGATGCTCGCCCAGTTCACCGTGCTGTCGCGGCTCAAAGAGCCGGAAAACTCGAACATCTACTCGAAAATGCGCGTGTATGACGGCGAGAACCTCAAGGATACCGATCCCAAGGCCAAGTCGATCCAGGAGTACCGCGACGCGGCCGGGGTGGACGAAGGCATGAACGGCCTGTCGACCCGTTTCGCCTTCAAGATCCTCTCCAAGGTGTTCAACTTCGACCCTCATGAGATCGCCGCCAACCCGGTGCACCTGCTGTATGTGCTGGAACAGCAGATCGAACAGGAACAATTCCCGGCCGAAGTGCGCGAACGCTACCTGCGCTACCTGAAGGAGTACCTGGCACCGCGCTACATCGAGTTCATCGGCAAGGAAATCCAGACCGCTTACCTGGAGTCCTACAGCGAATACGGGCAGAACATCTTCGACCGCTACGTGCTGTACGCCGACTTCTGGATCCAGGACCAGGAGTACCGCGACCCGGAAACCGGCGAGATCCTCAACCGCATCGCCCTCAACGAAGAGCTGGAGAAGATCGAGAAACCGGCCGGTATCAGCAATCCGAAGGACTTCCGCAACGAGATCGTCAACTTCGTGCTGCGCGCCCGGGCCAACAACAACGGCAAGAACCCGACCTGGCTAAGCTACGAAAAGCTGCGGGTGGTGATCGAGAAGAAAATGTTCTCCAACACCGAAGACCTGCTGCCGGTCATCAGCTTCAACGCCAAGGCCAGCAAAGAGGATCAACAAAAACACAACGACTTCGTCACCCGAATGGTGGAACGCGGCTACACAGACAAGCAAGTTCGGCTGCTCTCGGAATGGTACCTGCGGGTCAGAAAATCGCAATAAGCGGCAAGCTGCAAGCTGTCAGCTGCAAGCCGCGCACGGCTGTCAAATGCGTGTCGCGCTTGCAGGTGCAGCGGTGATCCAACTTGAAGCTTGCAGCTACCGCCTACTCCCGGAGGGGCCTATGAGCTATGTGATCGACCGACGCCTGAACGGCAAGAACAAGAGCACGGTCAACCGCCAGCGCTTTTTGCGGCGGTACCGTGAAC
The DNA here is from genome assembly GCF_018390435.1 of Pseudomonas sp. RC2C2. Classification (NCBI taxonomy): domain Bacteria; kingdom Pseudomonadati; phylum Pseudomonadota; class Gammaproteobacteria; order Pseudomonadales; family Pseudomonadaceae; genus Pseudomonas; species Pseudomonas sp. RC2C2. The sequence goes on from NZ_JAHBAX010000001.1 coordinate 1,738,095, forward strand.
ACATCAAGAAAGCCGTCGAGGAGGCCGTAAGCCGCCGCTCCATTACCGACATGGAACATGGCGAACAGATCAGCATTCCCGGTCGCGACATCGACGAACCGGTGTTGCACCATGGCCGTGGCGGCAAGCAAACGGTGGTGCACCCGGGTAACAAGGAATTCACTGCCGGCGAGCATATCGCCCGTCCGCAAGGGGGCGGCGGGGGCGGCGGCCGTGGCAAGGCCGGTAACTCCGGCGAAGGCATGGACGAGTTCGTCTTCCAGATCACCCAGGAAGAATTTCTCGAGTTCATGTTCGAGGACCTCGAACTGCCCAACCTGGTCAAACGCCATCTGACCGGCACCGACACCTTCAAGACCGTGCGCGCCGGTATCAGCAACGAAGGCAACCCGTCACGCATCAACATCATCCGCACCCTGCGTTCGGCCCATGCCCGGCGCATCGCCTTGTCCGGCAGCAGCCGGGCGAAATTGCGCGTAGCCCAAGAGGAACTGGCGAGACTCAAGCGAGAAGAACCGGATAACTTCGGCGATATTCAGGAAATAGAAGCAGAAATCGAGCGTCTGAGCGCCCGTATTCACCGCGTGCCGTTTCTCGATACCTTCGACCTCAAGTACAACCTGCTGGTCAAGCAACCCAACCCCAGCTCCAAGGCGGTGATGTTCTGCCTGATGGACGTTTCCGGCTCCATGACCCAGGCCACCAAGGACATCGCCAAACGCTTTTTCATCCTCCTGTACCTGTTCCTCAAGCGTAATTACGACAAGATCGAGGTGGTGTTCATTCGCCACCACACCAGCGCCCGCGAAGTGGACGAAGAGGAGTTCTTCTATTCCCGGGAAACCGGCGGCACCATCGTATCCAGCGCCTTGAAACTGATGCAGGAGATCATGGCCGAACGCTACCCGGCCAATGAATGGAACATCTACGCCGCCCAGGCCTCGGACGGCGACAACTGGAATGACGACTCACCGATTTGCCGCGAGATCCTCTCCAATCAGATCATGCCGTTCGTCCAGTACTACACTTACGTTGAAATCACCCCTCGCGAACATCAGGCATTGTGGTACGAGTATGAGCGTATCGGCGAAGCCTTTGTCGATACATTCGCCCAGCAGCAGCTGGTGTCGGCCGGCGATATCTATCCGGTCTTCCGTGAACTCTTCCAGCGCAGGTTAGTGACATGACCGCTAGAGAGCAGAAGCGCCACCCCATTTCTACCGGGTCCGAATGGACGTTCGAACTGATCCAGGCCTATGACCGGGAAATCAGCCGCCTGGCCGAGCGCTATGCCCTGGATACCTACCCCAACCAGATCGAGGTGATCACCGCCGAGCAGATGATGGATGCCTATGCCTCTGTCGGCATGCCGCTGGGGTATCACCACTGGTCCTACGGTAAACACTTCCTCAGCACTGAAAAGTCCTATAGCCGCGGTCAGATGGGCCTGGCCTATGAGATCGTGATCAACTCCGACCCCTGCATCGCCTACCTGATGGAAGAAAATACCATCTGCATGCAGGCGCTGGTGGTCGCCCACGCCTGCTACGGGCACAACAGCTTCTTCAAGGGCAACTACCTGTTCCGCACCTGGACCGACGCCAGTTCGATCATCGACTACCTGGTCTTCGCCAAGCAGTACATCACCCAGTGCGAAGAGCGTCACGGCATCGATGCTGTGGAAGACCTGCTCGACTCCTGCCACGCCCTGATGAACTATGGCGTCGACCGCTATAAACGGCCCTACCCGATTTCTGCCGAAGAGGAGCGGCGCCGGCAGAAAGAACGCGAAGAACACCTGCAGAAACAAATCAACGACCTGTGGCGCACGATTCCCAAGGGTACCGACAAGAACAGTGAACGCGACAACGCGCGCTTCCCAGCCGAACCCCAGGAAAACATCCTCTACTTCATCGAAAAACATGCGCCATTGCTCGAGCCCTGGCAGCGCGAAGTCGTGCGCATCGTGCGCAAGATCGCCCAGTACTTCTACCCGCAGCGCCAGACCCAGGTGATGAACGAAGGCTGGGCGACCTTCTGGCACTACACCCTGATGAACGACCTGTACGACGAAGGCCTGGTGACCGAAGGCTTCATGATGGAGTTCCTGCAGTCGCACACCAGCGTGGTGTTCCAGCCCGGCTTCGACAGCCCTTACTACAGCGGTATCAATCCCTATACCCTGGGCTTTGCCATGTACCGCGACATCCGCCGCATGTGCGAGCACCCCACTGAAGAGGACCGCCGCTGGTTCCCCGAGATCGCCGGCAGCGACTGGCTGTCGACGATCAAGTTCGCCATGAGCAGCTTCAAGGACGAAAGCTTCATCCTCCAGTACCTGTCGCCCACGGTAATCCGCGACCTCAAACTGTTCAGCATTCTCGATGACGACCAGCGCGAGGACTTGCTGGTGCCAGCCATCCACGACGAAAGTGGCTACCGGATCATCCGCGAAACCCTGGCCGCCCAGTACAACCTCGGCAACCGTGAACCCAACGTGCAGATCTGGAGCATCGACCGTCGTGGCGACCGCTCGCTGACCCTGCGCCACCAGCAACACGACCGCAAACCCCTGGGTGACTCCACAGAAGAGGTTTTAAAGCACCTGCACCGCCTCTGGGGCTTCGATATTCACCTGGAGACCCTGCAGGGCGACCAGGTGATGAAAACCCACCACGTGCCGCCCAGAGGCGAGCACGGCGAAGCGGACTACGGTCGCCTGGACCTGGCTGTAGTACACCTCTAGCGCGCCCTCCGTTGCTGCCAGACAGGTTATCCTGTGGCATCAACGGAGGTTTTACATGCAGATCTACAAAGTCGGCGGCGCCGTACGCGACCGCCTGCTCGGCAGGCCGGTCAGTGATATCGACTGGGTGGTGGTTGGCGCCACTGCGCAACAGATGCAAGCCCTGGGTTATCGGCCAGTCGGTGCCGATTTCCCGGTGTTCCTGCACCCGAAGAGTGGCGAGGAATATGCCCTGGCACGCACCGAGCGCAAGAGCGGGCGTGGCTACGGCGGTTTCACTTTTCATGCCAGCCCCGAGGTCACCCTTGAGGAAGACCTGATCCGCCGCGACCTGACCATCAATGCCATGGCCGAAGACGACCAGGGCAATGTCTGCGATCCGCACAACGGTCAAAAAGATCTTGAAGCGCGTATTTTACGCCACGTATCACCGGCGTTCGCCGAAGATCCCCTGCGAGTACTGCGCGTCGCCCGCTTTGCTGCGCGCTATGCCAGCCTGGGGTTCAGCGTAGCCGCGGAAACCATCGAACTGATGCGCGAACTCAGCGAGTCCGGCGAGCTGCAGGCGCTGACCGCCGAACGCAGCTGGAAGGAAATTGCCCGCGCGCTGATGGAAGATCAACCACAGGTATTCATCCAGGTTCTGCGTGATTGCGGCGCCCTCAAGCAGTTGATGCCGGAGCTCGATGCCCTGTTCGGCGTGCCGCAGCCCGAGGCCCATCATCCGGAGATCGACAGTGGCATCCACACCCTCTCGGTACTCGAACAAGCCGCCCTGCACCAACAACCCCTGAGCGTGCGCTGGGCCTGTTTGCTGCACGACCTGGGCAAGGGCCTTACCCCGCAAGCGCAATGGCCACGGCACATCGCTCACGAGCAGCGCGGCCTGAAGTTGATCACGGCGGTGAACCAGCGCTTCAAGGCGCCCCGTGAATGCCAGGAGCTGGCGTTGCTGGTAGGCGAGTACCACACCCACTGCCACCGGGCACTGGAGTTACGCGCCTCGACCTTGCTGGAATTGCTGCAGAGCTTCGACGTGTATCGACGGCCACAGCGCTTCGAGGAGTTTATCGCCGCGTGCGAGATGGACGCCCGGGGCCGCAAAGGGCTGGAGCAGCGCGATTACCCACAGGCGGACTATTTGCGCGGTGCGGCAGCGGCAGCGCGGGCGGTGCAGGTGCAGCCGCTGGTGCAGAAAGGGTTGACCGGGCAGGCACTGGGTGAGGCGCTCAAGGGTGAGCGGCTGAAGGCGTTGAAGGCCTACAAGGACGACGCCAAGCGGTAATGCGTGTCGCCTTCATCGCTGGCAAGCCAGCCCCCACAGGGCCTGCCTACGCCGGACCTTGTGGGAGCTGGCTTGCCAGCGATGGGGTCAAATCCTGGTTAGTTGTTGCCCACGCCAGTCGAACGGCACCGGCGCCAGCACTTGCTTGATCTGCGCCTCGGACCACAGCTGCCCCATGGTTTTACCGGCGCCCGGGTGCATCAGCTCAGGCGCGATCAACGCCAGCGGCCATAGCACAAATGCGTTCTTGAGAATCTCCGCCCGCGGCAATACCAAGCCATCGAAACTGCCATGCAGATCGTTGTACATCAGCACATCGATATCCAGCGGCAGGCCCTTGCGCTCAGGGGCATAGCGGCCATTGTCGGCCTCGATGAACTTGAGCCGGCGGTCCAGCTCCATCAGCGGCAGCGTGGTCAGGCCGGTGACCACCAGGTTGAAGAACGGCCCGCTCTTGATGCCCACGGCCTGGCTCTCGAACACCGCCGAACAGTGCATGTCGCTCAGCACGTCGGCCAGGGCATCGAGCCCGGCGGTCAAATGCCGCTCACGCTCGATATTGCTGCCCAGCCCGAGGTAAACCCTGTTCAGAGACATCCGCGCTCGATCTCCACACCCACCCCACTGGCAGCAGGTACTGCACCCGGCTTGGTCAGCTTCAGGTGCAACCAGGGAATCTGGAATTCGCTCATCAACACCGCCGCCAGGCGCTCGGCGAAGGTTTCCACCAACTGGAATTCGGACTGTTCGGCAAACGCCTGGATGCGCGCCGAGACACTGGCGTAGTCCAGGGCCAGGGTCAGGTCGTCACCGGCCGCGGCCGGGCGATTGTCCCAGGCAAAACTCAGGTCCAGGCGCAGGCACTGGCGGATTCCGCGCTCCCAGTCGTAGGCACCGATAACGGTATCGACTTCCAGCCCTTCGATGAACACTCTGTCCAAGCACTTCTCTCCACAGCACGACAAGGGCGCGTTGCGCCGTTAGAATCAGGGCGTCCTCGCCCGGAATGGTTAGCATGTTTTGGTTACTGGCGCTGTGCGCCTACCTGCTCGGCTCTCTGTCCTTTGCCATTGTCCTCAGCCGCCTCAATGGCAGCCCGGACCCGCGCATGAGCGGTTCAGGCAATGCCGGTGCAACCAACATGCTGCGCCTGGCCGGCCGCAAACTGGCGGTCCTGACCCTGCTTGGCGACCTGTGCAAGGGCTTGCTGCCGGTGCTGATCGCCAATCTTGCTGGCCTCGACCTGCAGCAACAGGCCTGGATCGGCGTGTGCGCGGTGATTGGCCATCTGTTCCCGGTGTACTTTCGCTTTCGCGGCGGCAAAGGTGTCGCCACCGCCGCCGGCATGCTGCTGGGGCTCTACCCGCCAGCCGCCTTGCTGGCCATCAGCGCCTGGCTGCTGACCTTCTACCTGACCCGCACCAGCTCGCTCGCGGCACTGGTCGCAACGCCTCTGACCCTGCCGCTGTTGGCCTGGCGCGAGCCGGAAGCGCTGCTGCCGATCAGCGTGCTGACGGTGCTGATCGTCTGGCGTCACCGCGGCAATCTACGCGACCTTTTCGCCGGACGCGAACGGCATTTCTGAATCCACTGCATGAGCAACGCTCAGTTTCACAGCGGCGCCAGTTGCTCCATCGGCCAACGCGCCTGCACGCTGATTGCCAGGCTTTCCTGCTGGCCGGCAGCCAGACGCTGACAGCCGGCGTAGGCAATCATAGCGCCGTTGTCAGTGCAAAATTGCGGACGGGCGTAGTACACATTGCCCTTGAGACCGGCCAGCATGTCCTCCAGCGAGGCGCGCAAGGCCTTGTTGGCGCTGACGCCGCCAGCGATCACCAGGCGCTTGAGGCCGGTCTGCTTGAGGGCACGCTTGCACTTGATGGTCAAAGTCTCCACCACCGCCTGCTGGAAGGCCAGCGATACGTCGCATCGAGTTTGTTCTCCGTCGTCTCCAGCACTCTGGCACTGCTGCCAGGTGTTGAGGGCGAAGGTTTTCAAACCGCTGAAGCTGAAGTCCAGCCCCGGACGATCGGTCATCGGCCGCGGGAAGACAAAGCGCCCGGGCACGCCCTGGGTCGCCAGCCGGGCGATCTCCGGGCCACCCGGGTAAGGCAGGCCGATCAGCTTGGCGGTCTTGTCGAAGGCTTCGCCAGCGGCGTCGTCGAGGGTCTCGCCGAGCAGCTCGTAGCGCCCGATACCATCGACCCGTACCAACTGGGTATGCCCGCCCGATACCAGCAAAGCGACGAACGGGAATTCCGGCGGCTGCTCTTCGAGCATCGGCGCCAGCAGGTGGCCTTCCATGTGGTGCACGCCCAGCGCTGGAATACCCCAGGCAAACGCCAGGGCCTGGGCACAGGAGGCGCCCACCAGCAGAGCACCGACCAGGCCGGGGCCTGCGGTATAGGCGATGGCGTCGATCTCGGTGGCGACGCAGTCGGCTTCGGCCAGCACCTGGCGGATCAACGGCAGCATACGCTTGACGTGATCACGCGAGGCCAGCTCCGGCACAACGCCGCCATACACGCGGTGCAGGTCGATCTGACTGAACAATGCATCGGCCAAAAGGCCGCGTTCACTGTCGTATAATGCGACGCCGGTTTCGTCGCAGGATGTTTCCAATCCCAGTACTAGCATGGGTCCGTGCCTTGTTGAGGCTGAATTCGAAGGCGCGCATGATAGTCCCCGCTCCCGACGCCGACCAGCGGTTTTCGATCAGAGGCTTTGCATTCCGGTCGGCTAAGGGTTAACATCCGCAACCCTTAAAAACCGACGTTCTCCAGCGCACATTTTTGCCACGAGTTCGTTGACCCCGGTAATGAATGAAGGTAGCTCTGGATGCCAGCCGTCAAAGTTAAAGAGAATGAACCCTTCGACGTAGCTCTGCGTCGTTTCAAGCGCTCCTGCGAAAAAGCCGGTGTTCTGGCTGAAGTTCGTAGCCGCGAATTTTACGAGAAGCCGACTTCTGAGCGTAAGCGCAAAGCAGCAGCCGCTGTTAAACGTCACGCCAAGAAAGTTCAGCGCGAACAGCGCCGCGCCGTTCGTCTGTACTAATACAGACGTCCGTCGCAAGCTTCTGCCTCGCCCGGCCCAAAGCCGGGCTGCCGGCAGTTGTTGCTTGATCCTTTGGCCTTCGGGCCCAAGGCGTCCTGTTGCCCTGCAACATGGACAACCTGCCTGAATCGTCAGAACTGGCCGCAACGCCAGCTGTGCACGTCCTTCCTGACGAGCCCTCACCGGCTGCAGACGAGCACGTCTTTCCGTATTTTGTGTTACGCCATTCGACATCGCTCGAACGCGCAGCCGTTCCCGCCGCATTAGCGATTACACTTGCTTATCGCCTGATGATGAGAGTGCCATGGCCGGGCTGATTCCCCAGAGTTTTATCGACGACCTGCTTAACCGTACCGACATCGTCGATGTGGTGAGTTCGCGCGTGCAGCTGAAAAAAGCTGGCAAGAACCTCACGGCCTGCTGCCCGTTCCACAAGGAAAAGACCCCGTCGTTCAGCGTCAGCCCCGACAAACAGTTCTATTACTGCTTTGGCTGTGGCGCGGGCGGCAACGCCCTTGGCTTCATCATGGACCACGACAACCTGGATTTCCCCCAGGCTGTCGAGGAACTGGCCAAGGCCGCCGGCATGGAGGTGCCCCGCGAAGACAGCGGGCGCGGCCACAAGCCCCGGCAACCGGTCGATTCACCGCTGTACCCGCTGCTTGAAGCGGCCGCCGAGTTCTATCGCCAGGCACTGCGTAGCCACCCGACGCGTAAATCGGCGGTCGACTATCTCAAGGGCCGCGGCCTGTCCGGCGAGATCGCCCGCGACTTTGGCCTCGGTTTCGCCCCGCCTGGCTGGGACAACCTGTTCAAGCACCTGAGCAGCGATACCCTGCAACAAAAAGCCATGATCGACGCCGGCCTGCTGATCGAGAACGCCGAGTCCGGCAAACGCTACGACCGCTTCCGCGACCGAGTGATGTTTCCGATCCGCGACAGCCGTGGCCGGGTCATCGCCTTCGGCGGCCGGGTGCTGGGCGACGACAAGCCCAAGTACCTCAACTCCCCGGAAACCCCGGTGTTCCACAAGGGCCAGGAGCTGTACGGGCTGTACGAGGCACGTAAATTCAACCGCAACCTCGATGAAATCATCGTGGTCGAAGGCTACATGGACGTCATCGCCCTTGCGCAACAAGGCCTGCGCAACGCGGTGGCGACCCTGGGCACGGCCACCAGCGAAGAGCACCTCAAGCGCCTGTTTCGCGTCGTGCCCAGCGTGCTGTTCTGTTTCGACGGCGACCAGGCTGGCCGCAACGCCGCCTGGCGCGCCCTGGAAGCAACACTTTCGAGCCTGCAGGACGGGCGCAAGGCGCGCTTTCTGTTTTTGCCCGAAGGCGAAGACCCGGACACCCTGGTACGCGCCGAAGGCACCGACGCTTTCCGCGCCCGAATCAACCAGCATGCTCAACCGCTGGCCGATTACTTTTTCCAGCAACTGACCGAAGAAGCCGACCCACGCTCGCTCGAGGGCAAGGCGCACATGGCCACCCTCGCTGCACCGTTGATCGAAAAAGTGCCCGGGGCCAACCTGCGCGCACTGATGCGCAATCGCCTCAAGGAAATCACCGGGCTGGACAACCAGCAGGTCGAACAACTGGCGCACTCCGCGCCGGTCGAAGCACCGCCCAGCTATGACCCGGGCATCGATTACGATGCCATTCCCGACTACACGCCGGACTACGGCGATTTTCACCAGCCCGAGTACACACCACCGCAACAGCAGTGGGCACCGAACAAGGGCGGCAAGAAAAAATGGGAAGGCAAGCCCTGGGACAAGAAGGGCAAGCCCTGGGAGCGCAACGGCCAGCGCCAGGATGCCCCGCCACGGGTGCCGACCTCGGTAGAACCGCCGACCTTGAGCGCCTTGCGCACCCTCCTGCACCACCCGCAACTGGCGAAAAAGGTCGAGGACGCCAGCCAGCTGGCGGCCGAGGAACACGTCTACGCCCAGTTGCTGGTGGCCCTGCTGGAGGCGTTGCAAAAGAATCCTGAGCTACGCTCACTACAGCTGATCGCCCGCTGGCACGGCACCGAACAAGGCCGCTTGCTCAGGGCCTTGGCAGAAAAGGAATGGCTGATCGATGCCGACAACCTTGAACAACAGTTTTTCGACACTATAACTAGCTTGTCCGCTCGCCAACGCGAGCGCAGCCTGGAACATCTGCTCAGGAAAGCACGTCAAAGTGACTTGAGCGCAGAGGAAAAAAATCAGCTGCGTGACCTGTTAAGCCGTAATGTTCCCGCACAAACCCCGACCTCAACTGGCGCGTGAGGTCCTAGCTCGGGTATAATCCTCGGCTTGTTTTTTGCCCGCCAAGACCTTCAGTGGATAGGGTGTTATGTCCGGAAAAGCGCAACAGCAGTCTCGCATCAAAGAGTTGATCACCCGCGGTCGTGAGCAGGGCTACCTGACTTACGCGGAGGTCAACGACCACCTGCCAGAGGATATTTCAGATCCGGAGCAGGTGGAAGACATCATCCGCATGATCAACGACATGGGGATCAACGTATTCGAGAGTGCTCCGGATGCGGATGCCCTTTTGTTGGCCGAAGCCGACACCGACGAAGCCGCAGCTGAAGAAGCCGCCGCAGCGTTGGCGGCTGTGGAAACCGATATTGGTCGCACGACTGACCCGGTGCGCATGTACATGCGTGAAATGGGTACCGTCGAGCTTCTGACCCGCGAAGGCGAAATCGAAATCGCCAAGCGGATCGAAGAAGGTATTCGCGAAGTCATGGGTGCTATCGCCCACTTCCCGGGTACTGTCGAGCACATCCTCTCCGAGTACGATCGCGTCACCACCGAAGGTGGCCGCCTGTCCGACGTTCTCAGCGGCTACATCGACCCGGACGACGGCATTGCGCCGCCGGCCGAAGTACCGCCGCCGATCGACCCGAAAGCACCGGCCAAGGCCGAAGCTGACGACGAAGACGAAGAGAAGGAAGGTGACGAGGAAGAGGAAGAGACCGAAAGCGGTCCCGACCCGGAAGTCGCTCGTCAGCGCTTCGGTGCCGTTCAGGATCAACTGAACGCCACCCTCAAGGTTCTGAAGAAGAACGGCCGCAGCCACAAGGACAGCCTCAAGGCGATGCTCGATCTGGCTGAGCTGTTCATGCCGATCAAGCTGGTGCCCAAGCAGTTCGAAGCCCTGGTTGAGCGCGTTCGTAGTGCCCTGGACCGTCTGCGTCAGCAAGAGCGCGCCATCATGCAACTGTGCGTCCGTGACGCGCGCATGCCACGTGCCGATTTCCTGCGCCTGTTCCCGAGCAACGAAATCGACCAGACCTGGGCCAGCGACCTGGCCAAGCGCAGCACCAAATGGGCAACCGCCCTGGGTGAGAAGAGCGACGCCATCGTGGCCTGCCAGCAGAAGCTGATCGACCTCGAAAGCGAAACCGGCCTGACCATCGCCGAGATCAAGGACATCAACCGTCGCATGTCGATCGGTGAAGCCAAGGCTCGTCGTGCCAAGAAAGAAATGGTCGAGGCCAACCTGCGTCTGGTTATCTCGATCGCCAAGAAGTACACCAACCGCGGTCTGCAGTTCCTCGACCTGATCCAGGAAGGCAACATCGGCCTGATGAAGGCGGTGGACAAGTTCGAATACCGTCGTGGTTACAAGTTCTCGACCTATGCCACCTGGTGGATCCGCCAGGCGATCACCCGTTCGATCGCCGACCAGGCCCGCACCATCCGTATTCCGGTGCACATGATCGAGACGATCAACAAGCTCAACCGTATTTCCCGGCAGATGTTGCAGGAAATGGGTCGCGAACCGACCCCGGAAGAGCTGGGTGAGCGCATGGAAATGCCAGAGGACAAGATCCGCAAGGTATTGAAGATCGCCAAAGAGCCGATCTCCATGGAAACCCCGATCGGTGACGACGAAGATTCGCATCTGGGGGACTTCATCGAAGACTCCACCATGCAGTCGCCAATCGATGTGGCCACGGTCGAAAGCCTCAAGGAAGCGACCCGTGACGTGCTCTCCGGTCTGACCGCACGCGAAGCCAAGGTGCTGCGCATGCGTTTCGGTATCGATATGAACACCGATCACACTCTCGAAGAAGTCGGTAAACAGTTCGATGTGACCCGTGAGCGGATCCGTCAAATTGAAGCCAAGGCGCTGCGCAAGCTGCGCCACCCGACGCGAAGCGAGCATCTGCGCTCCTTCCTCGACGAGTGACGACAAACCCCGGCCCAGGCCGGGGTTTTTCTTTTCCGGCGAACGGTGCTTTTAAGCCTTTGCCCACTACCCCGCCACTTGAATGCCCGTCTACACTCGAATCAATCCACCTGTGTGACGAGGCCGTTATGCCCCGAATGCCGGCCCTTCTGTTGGCCCTCCTGCTTGTCTGGAGTGCAACGGCCGGCGCCCTGACCCTGACTGACGAAGAACAAGCCTGGCTCAGCGCGCATCCGCAGCTGCGCCTGGGCGTCGATGCATCCTGGCCACCATTCGAATACCGGGACCAGGATGGTCGCTACCAGGGATTGGCCGCCGACTACATTGCCCTGATCCAGGATCGCCTGAATGTGCAGTTCAAGCCGATCGAACCGATCAGTTGGACCGCTGTACTCGAGCAGGCACGCAAGAACAACCTCGACCTGTTGCCAGGCATCATGTCGACACCGGAGCGCCAGAGCTATCTGGCCTTCACCCGCCCCTACCTGGATTTCCCGATCGTCATCCTCGCCCATGACGGCGGCCCGCAACCGCGCACCATCAAGGACCTGTACGGCCTGAAAATCGCCGTGGTGGAGAACTACGCGCCCCATGAACTGCTGCGTACCCATCACCCGGACCTCAACCTGGTAGCCCTGCCCAATGTCAGCTCGGCGCTGCAGGCCCTGGCCACCGACGAGGTGGATGCAGTGGTTGGCGACCTCGCCTCGAGCATCTGGAGCCTGCGCCAGCTCAAGCTCGAAGGCCTGTACGTCAGCGGCGAAACGCCCTACCGCTATCAGCTGGCCATGGCCGTGCCGCGGGAGCAGAAAATCCTGGTCAGCATCCTCGACAAAGTCATGGCCGACATGAGCCCCAACGAAATCAGCAACATCCAGGAGCGCTGGGTCGGCAAGGTGCTCGATCACCGCACGCTCTGGTACGACCTGCTGATCTACGGCCTGCCTGCCTTGCTGCTGTTGATCGCGGTCCTGGCGGCCGTGATCCGCGTCAACCGGCGCCTGAGTTCGGAGATTTCCCGGCGCATTGCCCTGGAACAGGAACTGCGCAGCAGCGAGTACCACTACCGCGGCCTGATCGAGAGCCTGTCAGCCATTGCCTGGGAAGCCGACGCCAACGACTTCACCTACAGCTACGTTTCGCCCCATGCCGAAGGCCTGCTCGGCTACCCCTTGAGCCAATGGCTGCGTCCGGGCTTCTGGCGCAGCATCATTCACCCTGACGACGCACTTTGGGCCCAGGCCTTCTGCGACAGCGAAACCGCTGCCGGGCGCGATCACAGCCTGGACTACCGGGTGATCCGCGCCGACGGCCGCAGCCTGTGGGTGCGCGATATCGTCAGCCTGATCGAACACGGGCACAAGCCGGTGATGCGCGGGTTGATGATCGACATCAGCGAAACCAAGAACGCCGAAGAAGCCCTGCGCCTGTCCGAACAAAAGTTCGCCTCGGTGTTCCAGCAATGTCCGGACATCCTGGTTATCGCCCGCATGAGCGACGGCTGCCTGCTGGAGGTCAACGAAGCCTTCGAAGAGCAGATTGGCCTGAGCCCGGCGCAGGTGCTGGGCCGCACCGCGACCGAACTGAACATCTGGGGCATCGACGGCATCGGCCCCGACCTGCTCAAACGCTTGCAGGCAGGCAGCATCCGCAACCTGGAAATGCTCTTCCGGCGCAGCAACGGCCAGGTGTTCACCGGCTTGACCTCCGCCGAAACCTTCCAGCTCGACAGCACGCCGGCACTGGTCGTGGCGGTTAGGGACATCAGTCAGCTAAAGGAAACCCAGGAACAGCTGCAAACCTCCGAAGAGAAGTTCGCCAAAGCCTTCCACGCCTCTCCTGACGGCCTGCTGCTGTCACGCCAGAGCGACGGCCTGCTGATCGAGGTGAACGAAGGCTTCTGCCGACTGACCGGCTACGACACCCATATGTCGCTGGACCACACGTCGCTGGACCTGGGTATCTGGGTCGACCTCAACGAGCGCCGCCGCCTGTTGGACATGCTCCAGCGCGATGGTTTCGTACGTGATTTCAGCTGTCATATCCGCCGCAGCGACGGTCAAATCCGCCTGTGCGAGCTATCCGCCAGGCCATTACCGATCGCCGGCGTTGACTGCATGCTGACCATCGCCCGCGACATCACCGAGCGCCACCTGATGCAGGAAAAACTGCAACTGGCCGCCACGGTGTTCGAGAACACCGCCGAAGGGGTACTGATCACCGATACCGACCAACGCATCAGCGCCGTCAACCGCGCCTTCAGCGAAATCACCGGCTACAGCGAGTTCGAAGCCCTGGGCCAGACCCCGCGCCTGCTGGCCTCCGGTCAGCACGACAGTGCCTTCTACGTGGCCATGTGGCACCAGTTGACTGCCGAGGGCCATTGGCAAGGCGAAATCCATAACCGGCGCAAGAACGGCGAGGTCTACCCCAGCTGGCTGACCATCAGCGCGGTGCGCAGCAGCGAACGCGGCATCACCCACTTTGTCGCGGTGTTCGCCGACATCTCCAGCCTCAAGCACGCGCAAGCCAAGCTCGATTACCAGGCCCATCACGATCCGCTCACCGGCTTGCCCAACCGCACTCTGTTCGAAAGCCGTCTGCAGGCTGCACTCAACTGCGCCCAAGCCTCGCAGCGCCAAGGCGCAGTGCTGTTTCTCGACCTCGATCGTTTCAAGCACATCAATGACAGCCTCGGCCATCCGGTGGGTGATCTGCTACTCAAAGCCATCGCCCAGCGACTCAAGGATCAGGTGCGCGATATCGACACCGTGGCGCGCCTGGGTGGCGACGAGTTCATCATCCTCCTGCCCGGCCTGCACCAGCCCAGTGATGCCGGGCACATCGCGCACAAGCTGCTGGCCTGCTTCGGGGCGCCGTTCCAGGCCGGCGAGCACGAGTTCTTCACCAGCGCCAGCATCGGCACCAGCCTGTATCCACAGGACGGCACCGACGTCGCCTCACTGATCCGCAACGCCGACGCCGCCATGTACCGCTCCAAGGCCAAAGGCCGCAACCGGGTCGAGTCCTACACCCGCGACCTCACCGCCCAGGCCAGCGAACGCATCGCCCTGGAGCACGAGCTGCGCCGGGCTATCGAGCGCAATGAGCTGAGCCTGTGCTACCAGCCCAAGTTCAGCCTGAAAACCCAGAGCCTGGTAGGCGCCGAAGCACTGATCCGCTGGACCCATCCAAGCTTCGGCGACGTTCCACCGGAACATTTCATCCCACTGGCCGAAGAAAACGGCATGATCCTGCAACTGGGTGACTGGGTGCTGGAACAGGCCTGCCAGCAAATGCAGGCATGGAAGCACGACTACCTGGCGTTCGGCCCGCTATCGGTCAACCTGGCCGGCGCCCAACTGCGCCAGCCAAGCCTGGTCAAGCGCATCGAACAGTTGCTCAAGACCCACCAGCTCAAGGCTGGCGACCTGCAACTGGAGATCACCGAGAACTTCATCATGAGCCAGGCCGAAGAAGCCCTGGCCATCCTCCACCAGCTCAAGCAGTTGGGCGTGCAACTGGCGATCGATGACTTCGGCACCGGCTACTCGTCACTGAGCTACCTCAAACGCCTGCCGCTGGATATCCTCAAGATCGACCAGTCGTTCATCCGCGGCCTGCCGGACGATCCCCACGACGCCGCCATCGCCCGCGCGATCATTGCCCTGGGGCGCAGTATGCAACTGACCATAATTGCCGAAGGGGTGGAAAGCCAGGCCCAGCAGCAGTTCCTGGCAGCCGAAGGGTGCGAGCAGATCCAGGGCTACATCGTCAGCCTGCCGCTGCCAGCCGGGGAATTTGCCGCGACATTCCTTTGCATAGCACTTTCGGATCTTTCGGATAGCACAGCCTGGAAACCCTCGTTATAATCCGCGTCCACTGGGGCCTATAGCTCAGTTGGTTAGAGCAGGGGACTCATAATCCCTTGGTCGCAGGTTCGAGTCCTGCTGGGCCCACCAAACAAAAAACCGCGCATTGCGCGGTTTTTTTGTGCCTGCGATAGAAACCGGTTTCACCTGCGCTGCCTGAACTTCCCCAGCAACTTGTCACCGACGATCAACGGCACCCACACCAGTGGTATGACAAAGAAGCTGAGCAAGGCCAAAACAGTGAAAAGAACGCGCTTCAATAACTGCAGCGCGCCAAAGGTCTTATTACGAATCATCTCGAACCCTGAGCAATGAACATGCAGCGGCATCCGTGCCGCTGGTACTGTCACCACTCTAGTTGGTTCTCTCAGAAACGCACCCGAAGCAGGGTGCGCCAGAAGTTCTTCAGCGGCGAAATGCGATGCTTGTCCCAGTTGCGTTGCCAGAACTCATCCTCGTTCTTGACCAGCGCTTCGATATCGCTGCCCGTCGCTGACGCCGCATGCTGACGGAACAACATCGGGAACACGCAGTGCTGTTTGATGCGCTGCTTGAACAGCACATCCACCGGCGTACCGTCGTAAGGTGTTTCAGCCAGGATCCGGCAGCCCGCAGGCGACAGGATGTACGCATGCAGGGCCACCACGCGACCGCGAGCGATGTAGGGAAACCAGGTCAGCCAGGTCCTGCCCATGCTGTACCCCAGGTGCAGCACTTCAAAACTGCGCGTGCGAATAAAGCGATTGACCCAACGGATAGGCGCCGCCTTTAACGCATAGGCCTGGACGTCATCCTCGAAGATCAGCACGCGCTGCAAACCTTCAGCCAATGCCTGGCGTGCCAAGGCCTGATGGGACTCATAACAGCCCCTGACCGGATCATCGCTACGCTCGACAACGTGGAAGATCACCTGATTCTGGATCAGGCTGCCAACGGTCTGCCTGAACAACTCGCGCCGGTCGTTTCGCTCTTTGATCGAAATGCAATAAACAGCATCAACGTCGAAGTGGATCTTGCTCATCTTGCAACCCTTCCAGCATCAGCCAGCGCCGGATATCGACCAAGCCGTAAAAACGCACGATTTTACTGTGCAACCACTGCCACTACCAAGCCATTACTGACGCCGGCGCATTTGTCCTGGCGTCACACCATAGTGCTGCTGAAACAAGGCAATAAACGCCGACACCGAGTCGTAGCCCAACTCGTTGGCCAGCGCCGTGACACTCATGCCCTGGGCCAGCAGCGGCAACGCCGCAAGCAGGCGCAGGCGCTGTCGCCATTCCCTGAACGACAACTGCGTCTGCGCCTGGAACAATCGCACCAGGGTACGCCGTGAAGCCCCTACCTGCTGCGCCCAGTCCTCAATGCTGCGGTTATCCGCAGGGGTGGCCTGCAAGGCTTCGGTGATCCGCCGCAAGCGCGGGTCGCTGGGCAGTGGCAGGCCAAATGGCGCCTCGGGCAGCTCGCGCAACTCATCGACCAACACCTGCAGCAGCCGCGCCTGGGCCCCTCGTGCGGGATATTCCGGTGCAAAGCGGCTGGCCTTGGCGATCAGCTCGCGCACCAGCGGCGTGACCTGCAGCACGCCACAGGGGCGCTGGTAACCATTGAGCAGCGAGTCGTCCAGGTACAGCCCGCGAAACTCGATGGCCTGGTCGCTATAGGCGGTGTGCTCGACGCCAGCCGGTATCCATAACGCACATTGCGGCGGCAACAGGTAACTGTGGTGTTCGGTCAGTACCTGCATGATGCCGGCACTGGCATAGGTGAACTGCACCCAGGGATGACTGTGCATCTGCACCCGATGGCCCGCCGGAATAGCAAACATGCGCCGGTACACCGGGCCCGGCAGTTGCTGAAAGTCCGGCAGCGGCGGCACTTCGCTAGCTTGTCTCATTGACGGCATCGTCTGTCTCCTTTGCTCAAGTGAGCCGACAAGGACCGATGTTAGCCTGCGCCCGGCTTCGTTGAACAACCCAAGGAGAGACCGATGAGCAGCCATGTACGTGAAAACCGTTTGAGCGTGCCCGCCATTCAGCAGCGCAAGGGGGCTGGCAATCTGGTGGTGCTAACGGCGTACAGCATGCCGATGGCACGCTGGGTGGATGCCGAAGCCGATGTGATCATTGTCGGCGACTCGCTTGGTATGGTGCTGTATGGCATGCCCAGCACCCTGGGGGTCACCCTGGAGATGATGATTGCCCATGGCCAGGCGGTGATGCGTGGGGCCCAGCGCGCCTGTGTGGTTATCGATCTGCCGTTTGGCAGCTATCAGGCTTCGCCTGAACAGGCGTTCCTCAGTGCCGCCCGACTGCTGCGCGAAACCGGCGCCCAGGGCGTCAAGCTTGAAGGCGGTGAAGAGTTGGCCGAGACCGTAGCGTTTCTCACCCGCCGCGGTATTCCGGTAATGGCCCATGTCGGTCTGATGCCGCAACAAGTCAACAGCCTCGGCGGTTTCAAGGCCCAGGGCCGGGATGATCAGAGCGCCGCCAAGGTGCGTCAGGATGCCCTGGCCATGCAGGGCGCAGGCGCTTTCTCGGTCGTACTGGAAGGCATCGCCGAACCTCTGGCCCGGCGTCTGAGCGAGGAGTTGGCGATCCCCACCATCGGTATCGGCGCGTCGCCAGCCTGCGATGGTCAGGTGCTGGTCACCGAGGATTTGCTGGGGCTGTTCGGTGAATACCAGCCACGCTTCGTCAAGCGTTTCGCCGACCTGCAGCCACAGATTGCCCAAGCCCTGGCCGCCTATGCCCGGGAAGTGCGCGACGGCAGCTTTCCCCAGGCCGAACACTGCTTCAAGGCGCGCTGAGCACAGACGCCTTGCCCAAGGGTGAGGGCAATGGATAGGCTATCGCGCTTATTCCATGAGCCGCAAAATGCGGCTCTTGCCAGAGAGTGCCCATGTCCGACAGCCGCCCCGTCGCCCTCGACGAAATCGATCGCCAGCTGATCTCGCTGCTGCAGATCAACGCCCGTGAAAGCGTCGCCACGCTCGCCCGGCAACTGGGCATCGCGCGCACCACGGTGACCTCGCGCCTGGCCCGCCTGGAAAAGACCAAGGTCATCAGCGGCTATGGCGTGCGCCTGGGCCAGCGCCTGATCGATGGTGGCCTGCAGGCTTATGTCGGCATCAAGGTGCAACCGCGCTCGGGCAAGGACGTGGTGCGGCGCCTGAGCGCCATGGGCCAGGTACAGCAATTGTGCGCGGTCAGCGGCGAATTCGATTACGTCGCCTGTCTGCGCAGCGACTCGCCCGAGCAACTCGACCAGTTGCTCGATCAGATCGGCAGCGTTGATGGGGTGGAAAAGACCACTACCTCGATCATCCTCAGCAGCAAGGTGGATCGCGGGCAGCCGGTTTGACACACCAGGCAATCATCCCCCCGGATGATCAGTTGCCCCACGTATAGGCTGGTTACAGGCTTGCCGCTTGACGGTAAAGCCTAGCGACCAAAAACTATACGCAGGTAACGTACAGAGCATGGAAGCACTTTTCGTCGAATTGCCGGCCTTTTCACGTTATCGCCACGACTACCTGGATGACGAGGCCTTCAGGTCCTTGCAGTTTGTACTGATGCTCAATCCCCAGGCTGGCTCAGTCATCCAGGGTACAGGAGGCCTGCGCAACGCCAGTCGCTCAGACAGATGCTCGATCTGGAAATCGAAGCGAGGACTTAAAATGAAACGCGATGTTTTCTCCGAACTGAGCGAAGGCTTCGATGCCCTTGCCCAGGCGCGTCAGGGCAAGCTGACCCTGCGCTCGCACAAAGTACAACTCGCCGAGCTGATGGCGGTATCGGCCGAAGAGCTTGTGGCTATTCGTGAACGCCTGAACATGTCTCGCGCGGTATTCGCCATGTATCTGCGCACCAATGCCCGTACCCTGGAAAACTGGGAGCAAGGCAGGGCGCGCCCCAACGCCCAGGCTGTGACACTGATCCGCCTGGTAGAAAAATTCCCCGAAACCGTCGAGCACCTGGCCGCTTTGGCCTGACTCGTCGATTTGCCTTAAATAAGCGTCATAATGACCTGAATTAAATCATAACGACGACACTCTGCATCTTAATAACGTAACCCCCACCCCCTAAAATGACCACCAGTGTTTTTCTATACTCAAGCTCCGCACCCCGCGCAGCGCCTGGCAAGGTCACTTATGAACAAGAACAATCGCCACCCCGCCGACGGCAAGAAACCCATCACTATTTTCGGCCCGGATTTCCCATTCGCCTTTGACGACTGGATCGAGCACCCGGCCGGCCTGGGCAGCATTCCGGCTGAACGCCACGGCGAAGAAGTGGCCATTGTCGGTGCCGGTATTGCCGGCCTGGTGGCAGCCTACGAGCTGATGAAGCTGGGCCTCAAGCCGGTGGTGTACGAAGCCTCGAAAATGGGCGGGCGCCTGCGTTCGCAAACCTTCGAAGGCACCGACGGGATCATCGCCGAGCTCGGCGGCATGCGTTTCCCGGTGTCGTCCACCGCGTTCTATCACTACGTCGACAAGTTGGGGCTTGAAACCAAACCCTTCCCCAACCCGCTGACCCCCGCTTCGGGCAGCACGGTAATCGACCTGGAAGGCCAGACCCACTACGCGGAAAAACTCTCCGACCTGCCCAAGCTGTTTCAGGAAGTGGCTGACGCCTGGGCCGATGCCCTGGAAGACGGCGCCCGCTTCGGCGATATCCAGCAGGCCATCCGCGATCGCGATGTGCCACGCCTGAAAGAACTGTGGAATACCCTGGTACCGCTGTGGGACGACCGCACCTTCTACGATTTCGTCGCCACCTCCAAGGCGTTCGCCAAGCTCAGCTTCCTGCACCGCGAAGTATTCGGCCAGGTCGGTTTCGGCACCGGCGGCTGGGACTCGGACTTCCCCAACTCGATGCTGGAAATCTTCCGTGTGGTGATGACCAACTGCGACGATCACCAGCATCTGGTCGTCGGCGGCGTCGAACAGGTGCCGCTGGGCATCTGGCGCCATGTGCCGGAGCGCTGCGCGCACTGGCCGGCCGGCACCAGCCTGAGCTCGCTGCATCGCGGCGCGCCACGCCCCGGGGTGAAAAGCATTGCCCGCGACAGCGATGGGCGCCTGGCAGTGACCGATAACTGGGGCGACACCCGCCACTACGCCGCCGTGCTGACCACCTGCCAGAGCTGGCTGCTGACCACCCAGATCGAATGCGAAGAATCGCTGTTCTCGCAGAAAATGTGGATGGCCCTGGACCGCACCCGTTACATGCAGTCGTCGAAGACCTTCGTCATGGTCGACCGGCCATTCTGGAAGGACAAGGACCCGCAAACCGGTCGCGACCTGATGAGCATGACCCTGACCGACCGCCTGACCCGCGGCACCTACCTGTTCGACAACGGCGACGACAAGCCAGGGGTGATCTGCCTGTCCTACTCGTGGATGAGCGATGCACTGAAGATGCTCCCGCACCCGGTGGAAAAACGCGTCAAGCTGGCCCTCGATGCGCTGAAGAAGATCTACCCGAAAGTCGATATCGCCGGGCATATCATCGGCGACCCGATCACCGTCTCGTGGGAGGCCGATCCGCACTTCCTCGGTGCCTTCAAGGGCGCCCTGCCCGGCCACTACCGCTACAATCAGCGTATGTACGCGCACTTCATGCAGCAGGACATGCCGGCCGAACAGCGCGGCATCTTCATTGCCGGTGACGATGTGTCGTGGACCCCGGCCTGGGTCGAAGGCGCGGTGCAGACTTCACTCAATGCGGTCTGGGGTATCATGACCCACTTCGGTGGGCATACCCACCCGGACAACCCAGGCCCGGGCGATGTGTTCAATGAGATCGGACCTATCGCCCTGGCCGACTGACGGGAGAATCGCCATGCGCATCGCCCTGTTCCAAGGCGAACCGCAACCGCTGGACCTGCCCGGCAACCTCGAGCGCCTGCACCAGCAGGCGCAACTGGCCGCTGCACGCGGCGCCGAGCTGTTGGTGTGCCCGGAGATGTTCCTGACGGGCTACAACATCGGTAGCGAAGCCGTGGCGCGCCTGGCCGAAGCCGAAGACGGCCCCTCGGCCATGGCCGTGGTGGAGATCGCCCAGAGCAATCGCATCGCCATCGCCTATGGCTACCCGGAGCTGGCGGACGACGGTCAGGTCTTCAATAGCGTGCAACTGATCGACGCCCACGGCAGCAGCCTGTGCAACTACCGCAAGACCCACCTGTTCGGCGGCCTCGACCGGGCGATGTTCAGCCCGGGCCCTGATCACTTCCCGGTGGTCGAGCTCAACGGTTGGCGTCTGGGGATTCTGATCTGCTATGACATCGAGTTCCCGGAAACCGCCCGACGCCTGGCCATGGCCGGTGCCGAGCTGATCCTGATACCGACGGCGAACATGGTGCCCTTCGACTTCATCGCCCAGGTTACCGTGCGCGCCCGTGCCTACGAGAACCAGTGCTACCTGGTGTACGCCAACTACTGCGGCAGCGAAGACGAGATCCACTACTGCGGGCAAAGCAGTATCGTCGGCCCGGATGGCAGCATCCTGGCCATGGCCGGTCGTGACACGGCGCTGCTGAGCGCCGACCTGGAACTGCAGCGGGTACACCAGGGGCGGGCCAACACCCCTTACCTGCATGACCTGCGCCCCGAGCTCTACAGCACGCCGCGCCGATAATCCGCTAGCATGACGGTTCGCCTGTCTCCGGAGCCGCCATGCCCTGCGCCCTTCAGCAACTGACCCTCGACAACGGCCTGCAGGTCAGCCTGCGCCATGCCCCGCAGCTCAAGCGTTGTGCGGCGGCGGTGCGGGTCCAGGCCGGCAGCCATGACGCGCCACGAGCGTGGCCGGGGTTGGCGCACTTTCTCGAGCATCTGTTTTTTCTCGGCACTCAACGCTTCACGCTGGAAGACGGCCTGATGCGCTACGTGCAGCACCACGGCGGGCAGGTCAATGCCAGCACCCGTGAGCGCACTACCGAGTTCTTCTTTGAAGTGCCTCAGGCCGCGTTTGCCGGTGGCCTGGAGCGCCTTTGCGACATGCTCGCGCACCCGCAGTTCGGGCTTGAGCGGCAACTGCGCGAACGCGAAGTGATCCATGCCGAGTTCATTGCCTGGTCGCGCAACGCACAAATGCAGCGGCAGTTTGCCTTGCTTCAGGCGGCCGGCCGCGAACATCCCTTGAGCGCTTTTCAGGCGGGCAATCGTTACAGCCTGCAGGTCCAAAGCCCGGCGTTCCAGGCGGCCCTGCGAGATTTTCATCAGCGCTTCTATCAGGCCGGGCAGTTCACCCTGAGCCTGAGCGGGCCGCAGAGCCTTGCACAGCTGGAGGCGCTGGCGCGTCGATTCGCGCATGTGTTCAGCGCCGGGACGACAGTGCAACAGGCGCTACCACCGAGCTTCAACGGCCAGGCGCCGCTGCTGATGGGTGACAAGCGGCAACTGGATGTGTTGTACCCGTGCGACAACCTTCACCCAGGCGTTGAGCAGGCCATCGACTTTCTCGCAACCTGGTTGAGCGACACCCGGCCTGGCGGGTTATCGGCGACGTTGCATGAACGGGGTTGGCTGGAGCATTTCGAGTTTTCATCGCTCTACAGCTTTGCCGGCCAGGCCCTGCTGCATGCAGGCCTGAAGCTCAACGATGCAGCCAGCGTCGATCAGGTCCTGGCCCTGCTGAGCGACTGGCTGGCGTTTTTGCGCAGCGCCGACCTGAGCGACATCAACCAGGAATACGGCCGATTGCAGCACTGTCGCGAACAGACCGCCAGCGCCTTGGAGCTGGCTCGCCGCGATAGCACCGGGCAACACTTCAAGGCACTGGATGAGCAAGGGTTTGCAGCGCTCGAACGGTTGCTCGACACCCTGCTCGATGGCCAGGCGCAAACACCGCTAGAACCCTGGCGACTGCCCGCTGCCAATCCGCTGCTGAAGATAACGCCTGTAAGCGTTCCTGCCACCGCAGCGCCCGACGGCCTGACCCTGTCTCCTCTGCTCCCACCCATACGCCAGCACGGCGTTGTCTACCTGCGCTGGCAACTGACCTCAGCCTTACGTGAGCGCCTCTGGCAGGTGCTCGATCGGGCCCTGCAACCACTGCGCGAACAGGCAGCCCAGGCTGGCGTACACCTGCACTGGAGTGCCTGCGACACCTACTGGCAGTTGCGCTGCACCGGTAACGGCGCCGTGGTGCCCACGGTTATCGACCATGCGCTGGCAATCCTGCGGCTGCCAGCGAGCCAAAGCTGGACACCCGCCGCCGCCGAGCAACCCGATTCGATGCCTATCCGGGCCCTGCTCAGGCAGTTACCGGAGCACGTGCTGGGCCGCGTGGACGAGCCGTTACCGGCCTGCACCATCAGCCAGAGCAATCTTGATGCACTGTGGGAGTATTCAACCTGGCAGGGGCTCTCGAGCGGTTTCGGCTTTACCGAACAACAGGCACTGAATCAGGCTCTGGGGAAGGTGCCTGGGCGCGCAGGCAAGCAGCTTCCCCCCCGAATAGAGGCTTTACGCCGCTGGCAAACGCTGCCGCCGCCGGCCAGCGAACACGCGCTTTTGCTGTTTTGCCCGGTCCCGATCGAACACCAAGCCGCTGCCCGACTCTTTGCCCAGCAGTTGCAAGGGCCGTTCTATCAACGGCTGCGAGTCGAGCTGAATTTGGGCTACGCGGTGTTCAGCGCCTTCCGTCAGATTGAAGGCTGCAATGGCCTGCTGCTCGGCGTGCAGTCGCCGTCGGCCAGCCATGCCGAGATCATCGGGCATATCCAGGCAGTGCTCGATGCCCTGCCTGCCACGCTGAGCTGCAGCACTGCGGATAAACAGGCACTGGCCGCGCAGTTCGACGAACAGGCCATGGCCAACAATGACGTTGCCGAATGGGCCTGGCAGGCACATCTGGCAGGCCAGCAGCAGCCGTTGTTGAGCGATCTGCAAGCGGCGATCCTGGCAGTCGAGATGCCGCAACTGCAGCGCCTGGCCCGCCAGACGAGCCAGGCCGAACAAGGCTGGCTGTGCCTGGCCAATGGTCCGGCGCCCACTGGAAACTGGCACTGACGCTGGCGATTCTTACCGTCCCTGTAACGACGTTTATCTTAGATTTAACCATTCAGTTCGTATTTTTTTAGTAAGATAGCGCAATCTCGGCTATGGGAACCCCTCATCTGGAGGGTGGACTAAATAAGTAGCTGGCAAACCCCAGACCTATCCGGAAGGAGTAATCCCATGTGGACCAAACCTGCTTACACTGACCTGCGTATCGGCTTTGAAGTGACCATGTATTTCGCAAGCCGCTGAGCCTGCTTGCGGTACAACGCCTCGGTCCGCCGGGGCGTTTTTATTTCAGCACGCGGCAGGAGTGGCCATGTACATCCAGATTCTAGGTTCCGCCGCCGGTGGCGGGTTTCCGCAGTGGAACTGCAACTGCGCAAACTGCAAAGGCTTTCGCGACGGCAGCTTGCGCGCCACGGCGCGTACCCAGTCATCGATTGCCCTGTCTGACGATGGCGTTCACTGGGTACTGTGCAACGCCTCGCCGGATATTCGCGCGCAGCTGCAAAGTTTTGCCCCCATGCAACCGGCCCGCGCCCTGCGTGACACCGGCATCAACGCCATCGTCCTGCTCGACAGCCAGATCGACCACACCACCGGTCTGCTCAGCCTGCGCGAAGGTTGCCCGCACCAGGTCTGGTGCACCGACATGGTCCATCAGGACCTGAGCACCGGCTTCCCGCTGTTCACCATGCTCAGCCACTGGAACGGCGGCCTGCAATGGAACCGCATCGAGCTTGAAGGCAGCTTCGTCATCGACGCCTGCCCGAACCTGCGCTTCACCCCCTTCCCGCTGCGCAGCGCCGCACCGCCCTATTCGCCGCACCGCTTCGACCCACACCCGGGCGACAACCTCGGGCTGATGGTCGAGGACCTGCGCAGCGGCGGCAAGCTGTTCTACGCCCCGGGCCTGGGCCAGGTCGACGCCAAGCTGCTGCAGATGATGAGCGAGGCCGACTGCCTGCTGGTCGACGGCACCCTGTGGGAGGATGATGAAATGCAGCGCCGCGGTGTCGGCACCCGCACTGGCCGCGAGATGGGCCACCTGGCGCAGAACGGCCCAGGCGGTATGCTCGAGGTACTGGAAAGCTTCCCGCGCCAGCGCAAGGTGCTTATCCACATCAACAACACCAACCCGATTCTCGACGAGGACTCGGCCGAACGCGCCGAATGTGCCCGGCGCGGCGTCGAAGTGGCCTTCGACGGCATGAGCATCACCCTCTAGGAGCCGACATGAGTGACGCCAAACCGCTGTCCCCCGCCGAATTCGAACAGGCTCTGCGCGCCAAGGGCGCCTATTACCACATCCATCATCCCTACCATGTAGCGATGTATGAAGGCCGTGCGAGCCGCGAGCAGATCCAGGGCTGGGTCGCCAACCGCTTCTACTACCAGGTCAATATTCCGCTGAAGGATGCCGCGATCCTGGCCAATTGCCCGGACCGCGAAATTCGCCGCGAATGGATTCAGCGCCTGCTCGACCATGACGGCGCTCCCGGTGAAGACGGCGGCATCGAAGCCTGGCTACGCCTGGGCCAGGCTGTCGGCCTCGACCCGGAGCAACTGCGCTCCCAGGAACTGGTGCTGCCCGGTGTGCGTTTCGCCGTGGATGCCTACGTCAACTTCGCCCGCCGCGCCAGCTGGCAGGAAGCGGCCAGCAGCTCGCTGACCGAACTGTTCGCCCCACAGATCCACCAGTCGCGCCTGGACAGCTGGCCACAACACTATCCGTGGATCGACCCGGCCGGCTACGAGTACTTCCGCACCCGCTTGGGCCAGGCCCGGCGTGACGTCGAGCATGGGCTGGCGATCACCCTGCAGCACTACACTACCGTTGAGGGTCAGCAGCGCATGCTGGAGATCCTGCAGTTCAAACTGGACATTCTCTGGAGCATGCTCGATGCCATGAGCATGGCCTACGAACTGAACCGCCCGCCGTACCACAGTGTCACCCGCGAAAGGGTCTGGCACAAAGGAATCGCCTTATGAGTTTCGATCGCACGCACGTCCCGGCCTGGCGCCCGGGTTATCGCTTCCAGTACGAACCGGCACAAAAGGCTCATGTGCTGCTGTATCCGGAAGGGATGATCAAGCTCAACGAGAGCGCCGCGCTGATCGGCGGGCTGATCGACGGCCAGCGCGATGTGGCCACGATCATCGCCGAGCTGGACAAGCAGTTCCCCGGTGTACCCGAGCTCGGTGACGACATCGAGCAGTTCATGGAGGTGGCCCGTGCCGAACACTGGATCGAGCTCAAATAACCTGCCGGCAACGCCCGAAGTCGGCCTGCCGCTGTGGCTGCTCGCCGAGCTGACCTACCGTTGCCCGCTACAGTGCCCGTACTGCTCCAACCCCCTGGACTTCGCCGCCCAGGGTCAGGAACTGAGCACCGAGCAGTGGTTCAGGGTCATGGCCGAGGCGCGGGAGATGGGCGCGGCGCAATTGGGGTTTTCCGGTGGTGAGCCGCTGGTGCGCCAGGACCTTGCCGAACTGATCGGCGAAGGCCGGCGCCTGGGCTATTACACCAACCTGATCACCTCCGGCATCGGCCTGACCGAACAGAAGATCGCCGCCTTCAAGGAGGCCGGGCTGGATCATATCCAGATCAGCTTCCAGGCCAGCGACGAACAGGTCAACAACCTGCTGGCCGGCTCGAAGAAGGCCTTCGCGCAGAAGCTGGACATGGCCCGGGCAGTAAAAGCCCATGGCTACCCGATGGTGCTGAACTTCGTCACCCATCGGCACAATATCGACAAGATCGATCGCATCATCGAGCTGTGCGTGGCCCTGGAAGCCGACTTCGTCGAACTGGCTACCTGTCAGTTCTATGGCTGGGCGCACCTCAACCGCGTCGGTCTGCTGCCAACCCGTACCCAGCTCGAACGCGCCGAGCGCATCACCAACGAATACCGGGCCAAACTGCAGGCCGCCGGCAACCCCTGCAAGCTGATCTTCGTCACCCCGGACTACTACGAAGAGCGCCCCAAGGCCTGCATGAACGGCTGGGGCAGCGTGTTCCTCACCGTCACCCCGGACGGCACCGCCCTGCCCTGCCACGGCGCCCGGCAGTTGCCAGTGCAGTTTCCCAATGTGCGTGAGCACAGCATGCAGCACATCTGGTACGACTCGTTCGGCTTCAACCGCTTTCGCGGTTATGACTGGATGCCCGAGCCATGCCGCTCCTGTGACGAGAAAGAGAAGGACTTCGGTGGCTGCCGCTGCCAGGCGTTCATGCTCACCGGCGACGCCAGCAATGCCGACCCGGTTTGCGCCAAGTCGGCCGAGCACGGCATCATCCTCAAGGCTCGTGAAGACGCCGAGCATGCCCACCAGACCATCGATGAGCTGACCTTCCGTAATGAGCGAAACTCCCGTGTCATTGTCCGCGGCTGAGCGTTTCAGCGCCGCCCAGGCGGTCGCCGCCGGTACCGATTTTGCCGAGCTGCGGGTGACTGCCCAAGGATTGTTCTGGAACGAATTTCGCCCCAGCGATGGCGCCTGCCGGATCTGGCACTGGCGCGATGGCCTGGCCCGTTGCCTGACGCCCAATGGCTTCAGCGTACGCAGCCGGGTCTATGAGTACGGTGGCGGCAGCTTTTGCCTGAGCGACGATGGCCTGGTGTTCGTCAACGAGGCCGACCAGCAGCTGTATACCCAGGACCTCAATGGCGGGTTGCCGCAGCCGTTGTCCGAGGGCGTGCGGCGCTACGGTGATCTGCGCTGGGCCAACGGGCAGGTGCTGGCCGTGGAAGAAAGCCATGGCCCCGGGGCAGTCGCACATCGCCTGGTCGCCATCGCCAAGGGCAGCCGTGAAGTGCTGGCCGAGGGCGCCGACTTTTACGCCTCACCAACCCTGAGCGCCGATGGCTCGCGCCTGGCCTGGATTGAATGGAGCCGCCCCGAACAACCCTGGACAGCAACCCGGCTGCTTTGCTGCCAACGCCAGGCAGAGGGCCAGTGGGGCACGCCGTGCTGCATCGCCGGTGAAGAGGGCCCGCAGCAATCCCTGCAACAACCCCGCTTTGACGCAGCCGGTCGTTTGTATTGCCTGTCCGATCGCAACGGCTATTGGCAACCCTGGGGTGAGACGGCAACAGGCTGGAGCCCATTGCCAGCCGCCGCTGCCGACCATGCCGGAGCGCCCTGGCAACTGGGCGCCAGCACCTGGCTGCCGCTGGACGAGCAGCGCTACCTGGCAAGCTGGTTCGATAACGGCTTCAGCCGCTTGGGCGTCTGTCATCTCGATGGTTCGGTAGAGGACTACAGCACAGACTACAGCCGCTTTCGCTGCCTCGACCTGGACGAGCAGCACCTCTATGCCATTGCCGCGTCGGCCATCAGTCCACCCGCCGTCATCGCCATCAATCGCCACAACCATAAGGCCCAGGTACTGGCGGGCGGAGCCTTGCCACTGCCCGCCGAACGCATCAGCCGCCCGCAGGCGCTGCGCTATCCCAGCGGTGATGGCATCGCCCATGGCTTTTTCTACCCGGCCATGAACGGTGACGCGCAGCCGCCGCTGCTGGTGTTCATCCATGGCGGCCCGACCTCCGCCTGCTTCCCGGTGCTCGACCCGCGCATCCAGTACTGGACCCAGCGCGGCTTTGCCGTGGCCGATCTCAATTACCGCGGCAGCAGCGGCTACGGCCGTGACTATCGCCAGGCCCTGCACCTGCGCTGGGGAGAGATCGATGTCGAAGATGCCTGCGCGGTGGTCAGCCACCTGGCCGAGCGCCAACTGATCGACCCGCAGCGAGCGTTTATCCGCGGCGGCAGCGCTGGTGGCTACACCACGCTCTGCGCCCTGGCGTTCCACAATGTGTTCCGTGCCGGTGCCAGTCTGTATGGCGTCAGTGACCCGCAGGCCCTGGCCCGGGCCACGCACAAGTTCGAAGGTGATTACCTGGACTGGCTGATCGGTGATCCCGTGGCGGATGCAGAACGCTATCAGCGACGCACGCCGTTGCTGCACGCCTCGAACATCAAGGTGCCGGTGATCTTCTTCCAGGGCGAACTGGACGTTGTCGTGGTGCCGGAGCAGACCCGCTCGATGCTGGACGCCCTGCAAGCCAACGGCATTCACGCCGAAGGGCATTTCTACCCGTCGGAGCGCCACGGTTTTCGCACGGCGAGCAACCTGGCGCATGCGCTGGAGGAGGAGTGGAAGTTTTATCGGCGGGTGCTGGAAGGCAGTTAGATCGCTATCGCGGGTCAAGCCCGCGCCCACAGAACCTGTAGGCGGCAGACAAAAAAACGCCCCAAGCCAAAAACAACAGGCCCGGGGCGATGCGCAGGAACGCGAGACGGTTCGGAAAATTCGTTAGCGCGGTGTATTGATCAGGCCGTGGCCTCGCGCCGCTGGTTTTGCTGCGCCGCATGGACACGGGCGAAGGCTCGGGCCAGGCGCAGGAGCATCTCGTCGATGTTGCCCTTGCTCACTGTCAGCGCCGGGGAGAAACGCAGCACGTCGGCTTGCGGGGCATTCAGTAGCAAGCCTTCCTGCAAGGCGGCCTGGACCAGCTCGGCGGCATTGTCTTCGCTCAGTTGCAAAGCCCAGAGCAGCCCCTGGCCGCGCACCTCGACCTGGCCATAGCGACCGGCCAGACGGCTCAGGCCGTCGCGCAGGTGGCGCCCGGAATCCTGCACATGCTCGAAGAAGCCCGGCTCCAGCACGGTCTCCAGCACCGCCAGGCCCGCCGCACTCATCAATGCATTGCCATGGTGGCTGCCTTCCAGCTCGCCGGCCTCGGCGCAGCAGGCGCTGCCACGAGCCAGCAGGGCCGCCAACGGAACACCACCGCCCAAGCCCTTGCCGAGAGTGAGGATGTCGGCGCGCACGCCATACAGCTGTTCAGCGAGCATCGCCCCGCAGCGGCCGACGCCGGTCTGCACTTCATCGAGAATCAGCAGGATGCCCAGTTCGCGGCACAGCCGCTCGACACCCTGGAGATACGCCTGGGTCGCTGGAATCACGCCTGCTTCGCCCTGGATCGGTTCGAGCATGATTGCCACGGTGCGCGAATCGACCGCCGCATGCAGCGCCTCAAGGTCGTTGAACGGCACCTTGCTGAAGCCCGGCAACCCCGGCTCGCAGCGGTTGCACGGCGAGGGGTCGGAAGCCGACAGCGCGCCCAGGCTGCGGCCATGACAGCTCTGGCTGGCAGTGATGATGTGATAGGCGCCGTTGCGGTGCAGTTGGCCCCATTTGCGCGCCAGCTTGATCGCTCCTTCGCAGGCTTCGGCGCCGCTGTTGAGCAGGTAGGCCTGATCACTGCCGGTGCTTTCGCACAGGCGACTGACCAGGTTCAACAGGCCGCGGTTATGAAAACCCGCGCCCGGATTGATCAGCGCCTGCGCCTGGCTGCCCAGGGCTTTGACCAGCACACTGGGGCTGTGACCGAGGCTGTTGACCGCGCAGCCCTGGGTAAAATCCAGATACGCGTGGCCTTCGCTGTCCCACAGCCATGAACCCTGGCCACGGACGAACACCTGTGGCGCGCGCTCGACGGCGGGCATCAGGTATTCGCGCGACACGGCTTGTGCAGGTTGCGCCACAACGGCTGCGACCTTGCGCTCGGCCACGGCCGCAGCCGGGCGGCGCAGGTTGAACAGGTTCATGCGCGCAGCCCCTCGAGCGGCAGGCCAAGCAGACGCGCGGTCCAGTCTTCGACCTGACCGGTACGCAGACGCTTGATCGCGATATCGCGCCAGCGTGACGAGAGTGCCGGACAATCCACCAGCTTTTTCAAACCTGCATGCTCCAAAGGCTCACGGTAAAAAGTGCGCAGTGCCCAGGCCACGGTCAAGCCCGGATAACTACGTTGAATCAGTTCAAAGGGCTCATCGGCGCTGACGAAACCAGGCTTGAGCACCCGGTAGAACCAACCACAACGGCCACTGTCCTGCGCCTGTTGCGGCAGGTTCGGCAAGCCCCAGCGATGGCTCAGGCGATAGCACGGCGAGCGCGGCTGACTGACCTGCAACAGCGCCCCGCCCCAGCGGAACAAATCGCCCAGGCACACCTGGTGTTCATCCAGGCCGCGGGTCGAGAGGTTTTCGCCGAAACCCGGGGCGCGCCAATCGATCTGTGGATAACGTTGCCGCCACCAGGCGTAGTGCTCGGCCGGGTAATGGTGCAAAGCCCGTTCAGGGCCGGTGTGAAAGCGTGGGTCGCCGTGTTCGTCGCTCCCCAGCCCCTGTGGCCATAACCACAACCGTCTTGCAACCTCCTGCTTATCGATATCAGTCAACAAGCCATGCCCAAGGTTTTTTGCCTTGCCTATGTAAACGCCATCCACATACACGGTATTCATCGCGCCTTCTGGCCCTGTAAACCTTGTGAATACGGGATAGACTAGGCTTCTTGCAGGCTAACGGCCATTTGGTTTTTCGAGCATTTTTGATAAGTAACTCTTATGGATTTTCGCCAACTGCGTTATTTCGTCGCGGTGTATGAAGAAGGCCACGTTGGCCGGGCCGCCGAGCGCCTGTCACTGTCGCAACCGGCGCTTTCGCAGCAGATCCGCCAACTTGAGCAAAACCTCGATGTGAGCCTGTTCGAGCGCGGCAACAAGCGCCTGTTGCCGACCCTGGCCGCGCACACCCTGTACAACCACGCCCTGCCCTTGCTCGACGGCCTGCAGCGCGCTCGCGAGGCACTGCGCAACTTCAAGGGCCAGGCGTTGCGTACCCTGGCCATTGGCGTCCTGCAAACCGTGCGCCCAAGCCTGGTACCGCAGCTGCTCGACCGGGTGCGCAAGGCGCAGCCGCATCTGGTGGTACAGATCTACGAACTGTCGGGCCTGGAAATCGAACGGCGCCTGCTCAATGGCAGCCTGGACATCGGCATCAGCTACCTGCCACCGCGCCAGCCAGGCCTGCATGGGCTGTTGTTGTACGAAGACGAACTGCAATTGGTCATCCCCAATACCCATCCCCTACGTGAATTCAAGAAGGTCTCGATGAAGCAGGCTGCCGAGCTGCCGATGCTCTTGCTCGGCGAAGAATTCCAGGTGCGGCAGATCTGGCAGTCGCAACTGGCCAACCTGGGCCGGCGGCCGCAGGTGCAGGCCGAGATGAACAACATGGGCGGGATTCTCGACAGCCTGGCGCATACCTCACTGGCAACCGTGTTGCCGGGGCGCGCCAAGGAAGTGGTCGAAGATGACCAGGAACTGCTGTGGAAGCCGCTGAGCGAGCCGCGAGTGCCGCTGAAGATCGGCCTGGTGTTTCGCGATGCGCAGCGCCAGCAGGCGTCGGTGGAGCTGCTGCGCAATCTGCTGGAAGAAGAAGCCGACCCGCGGCAGATCGGGGGGTCGCCGCTGGATGTGCTGGGCTGAGGTCAAATCGCAGGCAAAAGAAAACCCCGCCGAAGCGGGGCTTTGCAGACTGTTTCCCTGACATCCTTTTCGCCCCACCATCCTGGCAGGAATCCTTCGTGTCCGTGTTCTGTACTTTGCGCTTCCTGCGCTACGTCCATGTAAGAAGATTAACTGTGGATCCAATCTTTCGATAGAGGCGAAAAGTCACCACGTAATGTAAGAGAATGCTTACAAACTACTATCACGCTCAAAACTGCGCGGCATCCAGCAAGTACAGCGACTCGCTACCGGCTTTAACCGAAGCGCTGAGCGAGTGGATACGCGGCAGCAAACGGGCGAAATAGAAGCGTGCGGTGCCCAGCTTGCTGGCATAGAAGTCGTCTTCGCCTTGCTTGGCCAAGGCCGTACGGGCCATCAGCGCCCACATGTAGGCATAAGCGGTATAGCCGAATGCCTGCAGGTATTCCACCGATGCCGCGCCGATTTCATTCGGGTTGTTTTTGGCCCGATCCAGCACCCAGGCGGTCAGGTCGTCGAGGTTGTCCAGGGCTGCATTGAGCGGTTTGACGAATTCACCCAGGTCGCTGCCGGCGCTGGCGGTGAAGTGACGGATTTCGTCGGCAAACAGCTTGTACAGCGCGCCGCCGCTACCGACCACCTTGCGCCCCATCAGGTCGAGGGCCTGGATACCGTTGGTGCCTTCGTAGATCTGGGTGATGCGCACATCACGTACCAGTTGCTCCTGGCCCCACTCACGGATGTAACCATGGCCGCCGAACACTTGCTGGCCATGTACCGCCGACTCCAGGCCCAGGTCGGTGAGGAATGCCTTGGCTACCGGGGTCAGCAGCGCCACCAGCTCTTCGGCGCGTTTGCGCGTGTCGGCGTCTTCGCTGAACTTGGCGGTATCCAGTTGCATCGCGACATACGTGGAGAACGCTCGCCCGCCTTCATTGAGAGCTTTCATGGTCAACAGCATGCGCCGTACATCCGGGTGGACGATGATCGGGTCAGCGACCTTGTCCTTGGCTTGCGGGCCGATCGGCGCACGGCTCTGCAAGCGGTCGCGCGCATACTCGATGGCGTTCTGGTAAGAGCGCTCGGCCGAGGCCAGGCCCTGGATACCTACGCCCAGGCGCTCGTAGTTCATCATGGTGAACATCGCCGCCAGGCCCTTGTTCGGCTCGCCGACCAGGTAACCGACCGCATCGTCGAAGTTCATCACGCAGGTGGCCGACGCCTGGATGCCCATCTTGTGCTCGATCGAGCCGCAGTTGGCCGGGTTGCGCGCACCCAGGCTACCATCGGCGTTGACCAGGAACTTCGGCACCAGGAACAGGGAAATGCCCTTCGGCCCGGCGGGCGCGTCCGGCAGCTTGGCCAGCACCAGGTGAATGATGTTCTCGGTGAGATCGTGTTCGCCACCGGTGATGAAAATCTTCGTGCCGCTGACCTTGTAGCTGCCATCCGCCTGCGGCTCGGCCTTGGTGCGGATGATGCCCAGGTCGGTGCCGGCGTGAGGCTCGGTCAGGCACATGGAACCGGCCCAGACGCCGGCGTACATGTTCGGCAGGTACTTTTCCTTCAGCGCTTCGCTGGCGTGGGCATTGATCGACAGGCAGGCACCAGCCGTCAGCATCGGGTACAGGCCAAAGGCCAGGCTGGACGAGTTGACCATTTCCTCGACCTGGGCCGAGATCACTTTAGGCATGCCCATGCCGCCATAGGCAGGGTCGCCACCGACGCCAACCCAGCCGCCTTCGGCGTAGGTTTTGTAAGCCTCGATGAAACCGGCCGGGGTACTCACCGCGCCGTTATCCCAGTGGCAACCTTCTTCGTCACCACTGCGGCTCAGCGGCGCGATGCTCTTGCTGGTGACCTTGCCGGCTTCTTCCAGCACCGCCAGGGCGGTGTCTTCGTCCACCGCTTCGGCAATACCGGGCAACTGCGCCCAGAGCTTGGAGACTTCGAAGACTTCATTGAGGACGAAGCGCATATCGCGCAGCGGCGCTTTATAGTCAGCCATGGCAACCTCTCATATTAGAGTCGGGGACGGCCTGCAGGGCCGCGTCACTGTTATGCAGCCAGTGTACCCGAACAACTTTTGCGAGACATAGGGTCATCTGGCGACTGAATAGTCTATTTCGGTCACGCCATGCGTACCGCACCACGCCTGGCCTGAACGCCGTAAGCCATGACGCAGTTACGGCCGGCGCCCTTGGCGCTGTACAGAGCCTGGTCGGCAGACTTGAGCACTTCGTCGGGTGAGCGATGATCGGCCAGGCGCTCACTGACGCCGATACTGATAGTCACCGACACACTGGAAGCCGCCGACGCGCCACGGCGCTGGCGCCCTTGCTGGTCGTCATGGGGACGGCTGTCCTGGTTGCGCAACTGGATGTTGTAGTTGGCGATCACCTCACGCACGGCCTCAAGATGCGGCATGCACTCTTCAATGCTTTTGCCGGCGAACACCACGGCAAACTCCTCACCACCATAACGATAGGCCCGGCCGCCGCCTGTGACCTTGGAAAGCTTGCTGGCCACCAGACGCAGCACCTGGTCGCCAACGTCGTGACCATGGGTGTCGTTGAATTTCTTGAAGTGATCGACGTCGGTCATCGCCAACACATAATTGCGCCCCAGGCGCTGCATGCGTTCGTTGAGCGCGCGACGGCCGGGCAAACCGGTCAGCTCATCGCGAAAGGCCATTTGATAAGCCTCATGGGACACCGCCGCGGCAATCATCAGCATCACCTGGCTGCACATGATGTTCAGGGTAAAGGGCAGGATGAAGGTCTTGGGCAGCATCCAGAAGATACCGATCAGGCCAATCACCTGCGCCGCATGCAAGGGCCTTGGCTGGCGCAGGTACTGCACCACCAGCAGGATGAACGCGCAGAAGAACACCGGGTAGGCCAGCTGGATCAAGCTCATCCATTGGCCGTGCAATGACGGCCAGCGAATCTCTGCCAGCCAACCGAGCAGGGCCTGGGGGAAGCTCTGCTCCAGGCCCAGGGCGACGCTGCCGACCGCCAGCAGCACGGCAAAGCGCGCGACCATGTCCTGGAACAGGTGCGTACGCTCCTGCCACGCGCCATACAGGGCAAACATCAGCGGCAACAGCAGGCAGACCAGGTGGAACACCACTGCCGCATCTTCTCGGACCCGGCCATTGTCACGGTAGAAATCAGTCTGGGTATCGAGCAGGAAGTAGGCGATATACACCGTGATCATCAGAAACAGTTCACGCTGGCGGCGGTACACGGCGCAGTAGGCGCCGCCCAGCAACAGGACCAGAGTGGGCAGGACATTGAACAGCGACGTGAAGAACACATTGAGGTCTCTCACGTAAGCGGCCGCGAGCCCTGACACCAGCAGACAGGCTGAAGGCAGGAAGTGGCTCAGGCGTACAGCGGATAAACGAAACAAGGGTAATCTCCGACCCGGCAGATCAATAATGGCATTGTGCCTTTAATGTATCGGCCGCACACATGAATAGATGAATTCACTTGGTCGGAACGGTGGGGTGGGAGCAAATGCAAAAAAAAACGCCTGCCGATAAGGGCAGGCGTTTTTTGTTACAGCCGTTGAATCAGTACGAGAGACCGAAGTGCTCTTCGTTCATGTCCATCAGGTTGTTGGCGCCCGACAGCATGGTTGCCACGTGGGTACGGGTACGCGGCAGGATGCGCTGGAAGTAGAAGCGCGCGGTCTGCAGCTTGGCGGTGTAGAAGGCTTCCTCAGTGGTGCCGGCAGCCAGTTTCTCGGCAGCCAGGCGCGCCATGTCGGCCCAGAAGTAAGCCAGGCAGGCGTAACCGGAGTACATCAGGTAGTCCACCGAAGCGGCACCGACTTCTTCGCGGTCTTTCATCGCAGCCATACCGACCTTCATGGTCAGCTCGCCCCACTCTTTGTTCAGTTGGGCCAGCGGTGCTACGAACTCGCTGATCGCTTCGTTGCCTTCGTTGCCCTGGCAGAACTTGTGCACGATCTTGGTGAAGCCCTTGAGCGCTTCGCCCTGGGTCATCAGCACTTTACGGCCGAGCAGGTCCAGCGCCTGGATGCCGGTGGTGCCTTCGTACAGCATCGAGATACGGCTGTCGCGAACGTTCTGCTCCATGCCCCACTCGGCGATGAAGCCGTGGCCGCCATAGATCTGCACACCGTGGTTGGCCGCTTCGAAGCCGACTTCGGTCATGAACGCCTTGGCGATCGGCGTCATGAAGGCCAGCAGTGCGTCGGCTTTCTTCTTCTCTTCTTCGTCCTGGCTGTACTTGACGATGTCCACCTGCTTGGCGGTGAAGTAGACCATGGCGCGGTTGCCTTCGGCGAACGCCTTCATGGTCAGCAGCATGCGCCGTACGTCCGGGTGAACGATGATCGGGTCAGCGGCTTTGTCCGGCGCTTTCGGGCCCGTCAGCGAGCGCATTTGCAGACGGTCGCGAGCGTATTTCAGGCCGCCCTGGAACGCCACTTCAGCGTGGGCCAGGCCTTGCAGCGCGGTACCCAGGCGAGCGGTGTTCATGAAGGTGAACATGCAGTTCAGGCCTTTGTTGGCCGGGCCGATCAGGTAGCCGGTAGCCGCGTCGAAGTTCATCACGCAGGTGGCGTTGCCGTGGATGCCCATCTTGTGTTCGATGGAACCACAGGACACGGCGTTGCGCTCACCGACGGTGCCTTCGGCGGTCGGCAGGAACTTCGGCACGATGAACAGCGAAATGCCTTTGGTGCCAGCCGGCGCATCGGGCAGGCGGGCCAGGACGATGTGGACGATGTTGTCGGCCATGTCGTGCTCACCGGCCGAGATGAAGATCTTGGTGCCGGTGACTTTGTAGGAGCCGTCGGCCTGAGGTTCGGCCTTGGTGCGCAGCATGCCCAGGTCGGTACCGCAGTGTGGCTCGGTCAGGCACATGGTGCCGGTCCATTCGCCGGATACCAGCTTGGTCAGGTAGGTCTCCTGTTGCTCGGCGGTGCCGTGCTCGGAGATGGTGTTCATCGCGCCATGAGACAGGCCAGGGTACATACCCCAGGACCAGTTCGACTCACCGACCATTTCGCTGACCGCCAGGCCCAGCGACTCAGGCAGGCCCTGGCCGCCGTGCTCGACGTCATGGGCCAGGCTTGGCCAGCCGCCTTCGACGAACTGCTTGTAGGCTTCCTTGAAGCCGCTCGGGGTTTTGACCCCCGACTCGCTCCAGGTGCAGCCTTCGAGGTCGCCGACACGGTTCAGCGGGGCCAGTACCTGTTCACAAAACTTGGCGCCTTCCTCGAGGATGGCGTCAACCATGTCCGGGGTGGCGTCCTGGCAAGCCGGCAGGCTCTGATAATGCGCTTCGTAGCCGAGCAGCTCGTCACGAACGAAGCGAATATCACGCAAGGGGGCTTTGTAATCAGGCATAGCGATGAACCTCTGCTGATGAATCCTGGATAGGGAGACCGCGATATACCGACCAGCTCTAGGCGGCTTTCGGTCAAACAGTTGTTTGAAACATACGTTTACGCCGAAAACTTGTCAAGCATCAAGCAGAGGGCAGTTCGGCCATGCCAGACTGCGCGATTGCCCTGGCAAAACACCCCGCAAACGCGCAGCCGAGCGCCCGCCAGCAAGGGCAAAGCGCTGATACATAAAGACTAGTTGAAGGCTCACAGAGGGCGAGCCGAAGGGGGTCAGGCGTAGGTATCGATCAGGGTACCAAGCATTTCGTCCGATGCTTTGGCCACTTTGACACCCAATTCGACCTGATGCTTGCCCAGCGCCATTTCGACGCTGCTGGTGGCCAGGTCCATTTGCTGGCTGCGATCGACCGCCCGCAGGCGCTCGGCCTGATAGTCGCTGGACTGGCTGGTGGCGGCACGCTCGACGGTGGTGTTGGCGATCTGGCTGGCAGCCTGATCGACGCGACTCTGCCCGGCCTGGATGGCGCCAAGCCCTGCGTAGAATGCTGAGTTGCCCGAGATTTCCATGTCGAAACTCCATGACGCTGAAAGCGAACAGCCTCTATTGAAGCAGACTTGCCGGCAAAAGGCCCGTTGAAAACACTAATAGCAAAGTGCTACATGATAGACACGCGTCAGTCCAGCAGGTCCAGTTGCAGGTACGCCGCTACCGCTTGCGCGCTGACTTGCTTGAGCTTGGGCACCCGCCCCAGGCACGGCGCCGGTAAACGCTCGGCGAGGCTGGCGAGGTTTTCTTCCAGCCGCGAGGTGCGCGGCTCGACAATGTTGGCGACCCAGCCAGCCAGTTGCAGGCCATCGCGGGCAATGGCTTCGGCCGTGAGCAAGGCATGGTTGATGCAGCCCAGGCGCACACCGACCACCAGAATCACCGGCAGCTTCAGGGCAACGGCCAGGTCCGACAAATTGGCCTGGCCGGACAGCGGCACGCGCCAGCCACCAGCACCTTCGATCAGGGTGAAATCGGCACCGTTGGCCAACACCTCGCGCATCGGTGTCAGCAAGGCCTGCACGCTCAAGGCGACGCCGGCTTCCCGTGCCGCCAGGTGCGGGGCAATGGCCGGTTCGAAAGCGAACGGATTGACCTGTTCGTAGGGCAACTTGAGCGAGCTTTCGGCAATCAGCGCCATGGCGTCGGCATTACGCAAGCCTTTGCTGCTGAGCTCGCAACCAGACGCCACAGGTTTGGCGCCCAGGGTGCTCAACCCGGCCAGGCGTGCAGCATGCAGCAGGCCGGCGGCGATGGTGGTCTTGCCAACGTCGGTGTCGGTCCCCGCGATGAAATAGGCCGGGTTCATCTCACTCCCCTTCTACCGACGGCTTTTGCAGTACACCGTAAACCACCTGATAGGTCGCCGGTAGTCCCTGGGGCTGACGGAAGCCCTCATACGCCTGCAGCAGGCCCTGCATCCGTGCCCGCCCGGTCAGCCCGGCCGGGCGCCCCGGGTTGAGGTTGTGAGCACCGAGGGCCTTGAGCTCGTGGGTCAGGCTGCGCACATCCGGGTAGTGCAACACATGGGGCCGAGCCGCCAGGCTCAGCACCTGCAGTTCGCTTTCGCCACACAGGCGTTGATAGTCCTCAAGGCGCCGAAAACGATTGACGTGCACCAGGCCATCGACCGCCTGCCAGCTTTCGCGCAGCTCATGCAGGGTGCCGACGCAAAGGCTGGCAAAAGCCAATACACCACCTGGTTGCAGGACACGCCGGGCCTCACTGAGCACGGCGCGGAAATCGCCACACCATTGCACCGCCAGGCTGCTGAAGATCAGCTCGACGCTGGCATCTCGCAGTGGCAAGCGCTCGGCATCGCCAGCCACATGGTGGTGCGCCCCGCCCTGCTCCCGCGCGTGCTGGAGCATGCCTTCGGCAATATCCACAGCCACACCGGCGGCCCGGGGAAAACGGCTGTTCAGGGCGCGGCTGAAGTAGCCGGTACCGCTGCCCAGGTCCAGCCAGCGTTGCGGCTCGAAAGCAGCGGGCAACTGTTCAAGCAGCGCCGCGCCCACCGCCCGCTGCAGTTCGGCAACGCTGTCGTAGCTGGCGGCAGCGCGGGAGAACGACGCTGCGACCTGACGTTTATCGGGCAAGCCGCCGGGCAGGCCCGGCTGGGAAAGATCAGTCATCGCCACTCTCATGTACAAAGGCCTTGATTGCTGCCGCCAACTCATGAGGTGTTTCCATCACAAAACCATGAGCACTGTCTTCCAGCAGCCCGACTTCCACGTCGGGCAGTATCTCCAGCAGTTCGCCGGCGACCTCCGCCGGCACCAGCCCGTCACGCCCGGCAAACAGGTGCAATTGCGGACCGCCATAGCGCTGCAGCGCGGCGCGGGTATCGAGCTGGCCAAGGACTTCGAGCCCCGCCACCAACACTTCCGGAGCCGGAGCTGGCATCCCCGCGCTGAGCAGGCGGGCCAGGCTGCGCGGGTCTTCGGCGCCCTGGCTGCACAATGAAACGAAGCGTTTGAGGGTGACCTGGGTGTGATAGCGGCAACCTTCGAGGAAGGTCTGGAAGGTATCCACCGCCATGCCATGCGGCCAGTCCGGGCGGCTGACAAAACTGAGGTTGCTGCCCAGGGTGATCAACCCATGGCAGTCATCGCCGCGCCGTGCGGCCAGTTCGGCGGCGAGCATGCCACCCAGCGACCAGCCGCCCAGCCAGGCATTGCGCGGCAACTGCCGATCGAGTTTGTCGAGCCAGTCCTCGGGGTTGCTGGACACCAGGCTGGGCAAGGCCTGGATTTCGACCCGCAAGCCAGGGTCGATGGCCCTCAAGGTCGCCACCAAGGGCTGCAAGGCAGAACTGCCCAGGCCCCAGCCCGGCAACAGGATCAGATGGTTACGCATCAGCAGGCTCCAGCAGCGGATAACAGTCAGCCAATGCATTCAACAATAGCTGCACCTGCGCCGGGCTGTGTGCCGCGCTCAAGGTCACACGCAAGCGGGCGCTGCCGGCAGGCACGGTCGGCGGGCGGATCGCGGTGACCAGCAAGCCACGCTCGCGAAGCATCTGCGACAGGCGCAAGGCCCGCGTGCTGTCGCCGATCAGGATCGGCTGGATCGGCGTGAAGCTGTCCATCAGTTGCAGGCCGATCTGCTCAGCGCCGCTACGAAACTGCTGAATCAACGCCGCCAGGTGCTCGCGACGCCAATGCTCGCCGCGCAGCAGTTCCAGGCTGCGCAGGGTGGCGCACGCCAGGGCCGGAGGCTGGCTGGTGGTATAGATGTAGGGCCGGGCGAACTGGATCAGGCACTCGATCAGCTCATCGCTGCCGGCGACAAATGCACCCGCGGTGCCGCAGGCTTTGCCCAAGGTGCCAATCAGCACCGGCACCTGCTCAAGGCTCAGGCCGAAATGCTCGACGATACCGCCGCCATTGCGCCCCAGGGTGCCCAGGCCATGGGCATCGTCGACCATCAGCCAGGCGTCGCGGGCATTGGCCACCGCAGCCAGGGCAGGCAAATCGGCCAGATCACCGTCCATGCTGAACACCCCGTCGGTCACCACCAGGGTGTTGCCGACGGCCTTGTCCAGGCGGTTGGCGAGGCTTTCGGCATCGTTGTGCAGGTAGCGATTGAAACGCGCACCGCTGAGCAGGCCGGCATCGAGCAGCGAGGCATGGTTGAGACGGTCCTGCAGCACCGTGTCGCCCTGCCCGACCAGCGCCGTCAATGCACCCAGGTTGGCCATGTAGCCGGTGGAAAACAGCAGCGCCCGCGGCCGCCCGGTCAATTCGGCCAAGGCCTCTTCCACCGCGTGATGGGGGCTGCTGTGGCCGATCACCAGGTGCGAAGCACCGCCGCCGACACCCCAGCGCTCGGCACCGGCGCGCCAGGCTGCGATCACTTGCGGATGATTGGCCAGGCCCAGGTAGTCGTTGCTGCAAAACGCCAACAACGGCTGGCCATCGACCACCACTTCCGGGCCCTGCGGGCTTTCCAGCAGCGGGCGCCGACGGTACAGGTCAGCGGCGCGGCGTTGCTCCAGCCGCGCGCGAAGATCAAAAGCCATGGCTGCCTCAGGCCGAGGCGGCGTTGTAGAACAGCTCGCTGCTCTTCTGCTCCACCAGCGCCTGCTCGATGGCCGCCTGATGGACTTCGTCGGCGTGTTCTTCACGGGCTTCCGGCTGGATGCCCAGGCGTGCGAACAGCTGCATGTCCTTGTCGGCTTGCGGGTTGGCGGTGGTCAGCAGTTTCTCGCCGTAGAAGATCGAGTTGGCGCCGGCGAAGAAGGCCAGGGCCTGCATCTGTTCATTCATCGCTTCACGGCCAGCGGACAACCGCACGTG
The DNA here is from genome assembly GCF_018390435.1 of Pseudomonas sp. RC2C2. Taxonomy (NCBI): domain Bacteria; kingdom Pseudomonadati; phylum Pseudomonadota; class Gammaproteobacteria; order Pseudomonadales; family Pseudomonadaceae; genus Pseudomonas; species Pseudomonas sp. RC2C2. The sequence continues at coordinate 1,780,329 of NZ_JAHBAX010000001.1, forward strand.
GGACTTGGGCATAAGAATCCGGGCCACGGCGAGCATGCGGATGAAGTCGAACGGGTCAACTTCTTCGGCGTTCTCCAGCGGCGTGCCGGCGACCTTCACCAGCATGTTGATCGGCACCGACTCCGGGTGTTCCGGCAGGTTGGCGAGCTGGATCAGCAAGCCTGCGCGGTCGTCCAGCGACTCGCCCATGCCGAGGATGCCGCCCGAGCAGATCTTCATCCCGGCATCGCGCACGTAAGCCAGGGTCTGCAGGCGATCGCTGTAGGTGCGGGTGGTGATGATACTGCCGTAGAACTCCGGCGAGGTGTCGAGGTTGTGGTTGTAGTAGTCAAGCCCGGCCTCGGCCAGCGCCTGGGTTTGCTCCAGGTCGAGCTTGCCGAGGGTCATGCAGGTTTCCAGGCCCATGGCCTTGACCCCTTTGACCATCTGCAACACGTAAGGCATGTCCTTGGCCGACGGATGCTTCCAGGCGGCGCCCATGCAAAAGCGCGTCGAGCCGATGGCTTTGGCCCGGGCTGCCTCTTCGAGGACCTTCTGCACTTCCATCAGCTTCTGTTTTTCCAGCCCGGTGTTGTAGTGGCCGGACTGCGGACAATATTTGCAATCTTCCGGGCAGGCGCCGGTCTTGATCGACAGCAGCGTCGAGACCTGTACGCGGTTGGCGTCGAAATGCGCGCGGTGCACGGTTTGCGCCTGGAACAGCAAGTCATTGAACGGTTGCTGGAACAGGGCTTTGACCTCGGCCAGGGACCAGTCGTGACGTGTTGTTGCAGTTGTGCTGGCGCTCATCGGCGATTCCTTGTTTAGGCTTGTACAGGCGCCGGCACAGAAAAACCCCGCCAGCGCATCACGGATAGCTCGCATAGTTAAGGAAGGCTGATGCACTGTCAACCATAAGTCAAAACACTGGTTTACAACTGTCTACTTAATAACCAGATCTGCTTGCTTTGCAATGAAGCGGCCGAGCAGCCCTACCCACTGTGCATCGCCTGCGAGAGCGAACTGCCCTGGCTGGGCGAGCATTGCCAGGTCTGTGCCCTGCCGCTGCCCATGCACGGCCTGGTCTGCGGCCAGTGCAGCCGGCGCCCGCCGGCCTTCTATCGGGTCGAGGCGCCCTGGTACTACGGCTTCCCGGTCGATGCGCTGGTTACCCGCTTCAAGCACAATAGCCAGTGGCCGCTGGGCCGCTTGCTCGCGCAACTGCTCGGGCGCTGGTTGAGCCACCGCTTTGACGAAGGGCTACCGCGCCCGGCTGTGTTGCTGCCGGTACCGCTGTCAAGGCGGCGATTGCGTCAGCGCGGCTACAATCAGGCGGGGATGCTGGCTAACTGGTTGGCACAACAACTGGGCATTCGCTGTAGCGAACAGGTGCTCACCCGCACCCTCGATACCCCAGCCCAGCAAGGTCTCAAGGCCCAGGCACGCAAACGCAACCTGCGCCAGGCCTTTGCCGTGCACCACCGCCCGATGATTGCCGGGCGTCATGTCGCGCTGGTGGATGATGTACTGACCACTGGTGCCACCGCCCAGGCGTTGGCCAGCCTGTTGCTCAAGGCCGGCGCCCGACGGGTCGATGTCTACTGCCTGGCGCGCACCGCCAAGCCCGGCAGCGCTTGACTTGAGCGCGGGGTGCGGGCACTTTCGGGCTGATTCCCCACTGGTGCCCGTTACCGCTTATGTCCCTGCCTGCCCTGCTCACCCAGCACATCGTCCGCCGCCCGCAGCGTATTGCCTTGCTGCAACACATTGCCGAACAAGGCTCGATCACCCGTGCGGCGAAAAGCGCCGGCATGAGTTACAAGGCGGCCTGGGATGCCATCGACGAACTCAACAACCTGGCCGCCAGCCCACTGGTGGAACGCAGTGTTGGTGGGCGCGGCGGCGGTGGGGCGAAACTGTCTGCCGAGGGCCAGCGGGTGCTGCGCCTGTACCAGCGCTTGCAGGCCCTGCAGGCGCAGATCCTTGAAGCGGCCGAAGACGCCAGCGATCTCGACCTGCTCGGCCGCCTGATGCTGCGCACCAGCGCGCGCAACCAGCTGCACGGGCGTATCAGCTCGATCGAGGCCCAGGGCCGCTATGACCGCATCAGCCTGACCCTGGCGGGCGAGCTGCGCATCGATGCCCAGATCACCCACGACAGTACCGGACGCCTTGAACTGAGCCCGGGTACCGCAGTAGTGGCGCTGATCAAGGCGGGCTGGCTCGAACTGCTGGGCCTCGATCAACAGCCAGCCGAGGGCTACAACTGCTTGCCGGTCAAGGTCGATGCGTTGCTTGCAGACACCGAGGGTCCGACCGAAGTGCGCCTGCTCCTGGCCAGCGGGCAAACCCTGTGTGCTTTCGCCGACGCACACTGGCTACAAGACCATCAGGTCATTGTCGGCAGTGACCTGCAGGTGCAATTTCAGCCTTCTTACGTGCTTCTTGGAACGCCGCTGTAAAACTGCCACAAAAATGTCATGGACCCTGACTAAGGTGACTGCCAAACCCGCAGGAAGCCTGTCATGCACCTACTAGAAGAACATCAGCCAACCGACCTCGAACAGCTGACCAGCCTCAGCCGCCGCCGCTTCATCGGCGCCGGCGCGCTGTGCGGCGCAGCGCTGTTTCTCGGCGGCAATTTGCTCAGCCGCAGCGTACTGGCAGCCAGCGTCAGCGCTGGCAACAGCAGCCTGCTGGGCTTTGCCAGCATCCCCGCCGCCACCGCCGACAGCATCAGCTTGCCGCCTGGTTACAAAGCCTCGGTATTGATCAGCTGGGGCCAGCCACTGCATGCCGGCGCCCCGACCTTCGATCCTTCCGGCAACGGCAGCGCCCAGGCCCAGGAACTGCAGTTCGGCGACCACAATGACGGCATGAGCCTGTTCCCCTTCCCCGGCGACGCCAAACGCGCGCTGATGGCGATCAACAACGAATACACCAACTACCGATACCTGTTCAGCCACGGCGGCAAACCGGCCTCTGCTGCAGAAGTGCACAAGGCCCAGGCCGCCGAAGGGGTGTCGGTGATCGAAGTGCAGCGCCGCGATGGCCAGTGGCAATTCGTCCAGGATTCGCCCTACAACCGGCGCATCCATGGCAACACGCCAATCAGCATCAGCGGCCCGGCCGCCGGCGATGCCCTGCTTAGAACCGCGACCGACAACAGCGGGCGCAAGGCACTGGGCACCTTCCAGAACTGCGCCAATGGCAAAACGCCGTGGGGCACTTACCTGACCTGCGAAGAGAACTTCACCGACTGCTTCGGCAGCAGTGATCCGGCCCAGGCCTTCGATGCCGCCCAAAAGCGCTACGGTGCCTCGGTCACAGGCAAGGAGGTCGACTGGCATCAGCACGACCCACGTTTCGACCTGGCGAAGAACCCCAACGAACTGAACCGTCATGGCTGGGTGGTGGAAATCGATCCGTTCGACCCGCAGTCGACTCCGGTCAAGCGCACCGCCCTGGGCCGTTTCAAGCACGAGAATGCCGCCCTGGCCGAAACCCGCGATGGCCGCGCCGTGGTGTACATGGGCGACGACGAACGTGGCGAGTTCATTTACAAGTTCATCAGCCGCGACCGCATCGACCACAAGAATGCCAACGCCAACCGTAACCTGCTGGACCACGGCACCTTGTACGTGGCGCGCTTCGACGATGGCGACCATAACCTTAATCATCCGCGCGGCAAGGGCCAGTGGCTGGAGCTGACCCATGGCAAGAACGGCCTCAACGCCGCCAACGGTTTTGCCAGCCAGGCCCAGGTACTGATTCATGCGCGCCTGGCCGCCAGCCATCTCAAGGCCACGCGTATGGACCGCCCGGAATGGATCGTGGTCAGCCCCAAGGACGGCCAGGTGTATTGCACCCTGACCAACAACGTCAAACGCGGAGAAGAAGGCCAGCCGGTCGGCGGCCCCAACCCGCGCGAAAAAAATCTCTATGGGCAGATTCTGCGCTGGCGTGAAAACGCCGATGACCATGGTGCGATGAACTTCGACTGGGACCTGTTTGTGGTGGCCGGTAATCCATCGGTGCATGCCGGTGAGGCCAAGGCAGGTTCTGCCAACATCACCCCGCAGAACATGTTCAATAGCCCGGATGGCCTGGGTTTCGATGCTGAGGGCCGCTTGTGGATCCTGACTGACGGCGACTACAGCAACAGCGGCGATTTTGCCGGCATGGGCAACAACCAGATGCTTTGCGCCGACCCGGTCACTGGGGAAATCCGCCGCTTCATGGTCGGCCCGGTGGCGTGCGAGGTGACGGGTATCGCTTTTGCCCCGGATCAGCGCACCTTGTTCGTGGGTATCCAGCACCCGGGGGAAACCGGTGGTTCGACCTTTCCCGAGCACCTGCCCAATGGCAAGCCACGGTCGTCAGTGATGGCGATCAGCAGGGAGGATGGCGGGATCGTTGGCGCATGAGTCTGGCGCGGGGCTGCTGTGCAGCCCATCGCTGGCAAGGCCAGCTCCCACAACACAGATCCGCCGTGGAAGCCGATGTGCGATACCATGCAGGTACCTTGCGGCGACCTGCCGCACAGCAGGAGCGAGCATGTCCCACCCCTTTGAAACACTCACCCCCGATCTGGTCCTGGACGCCGTGGAAAGCATCGGTTTTCTCAGCGACGCCCGGGTACTGGCACTCAACAGCTACGAGAACCGGGTCTACCAGGTGGGCATCGAAGGGGCTGAACCACTGATCGCCAAGTTCTACCGCCCGGACCGCTGGAGCGACGCGGCGATCCTCGAAGAACACAGCTTTACCGCTGAACTGGCCGAGTGCGAAGTGCCGGTGGTGGCGCCACTTATCCACAACGGCAAGACCCTGTTCGAACACAGCGGCTTTCGCTTCACCCTGTTCCCGCGCCGTGGCGGCCGGGCGCCGGAGCCGGGCAACCTCGATCAGCTGTATCGCCTCGGGCAACTGCTCGGTCGTCTGCATGGGGTCGGCGCCACCCGCCCGTTCGAGCATCGCGAAGCACTGGCCGTGGATAACTTCGGCCACGCCTCGCTCAATACCCTGCTCGAAGGCAACTTCATCCCCAAAAGCCTGCTGCCGGCCTTCGAGTCGGTGGCCCGCGACCTGCTCAAGCGGGTCGAGGCGATTTACGCCAGTACCCCGCACCAGGTCATTCGCCTGCACGGCGACTGCCACCCGGGGAACATGATGTGTCGCGACGAGGTGTTTCACATCGTCGACCTCGATGACTGCCGCATGGGCCCGGCGGTACAGGATCTGTGGATGATGCTCGCCGGCGAGCGCCACGAACGCCTGGGCCAGTTGGCCGAGCTGATGGATGGCTACAACGAGTTCCACGATTTCGACCCGCGCGAACTGGCCCTGATCGAACCTTTGCGTGCCCTGCGCCTGTTGCACTACAGCGCCTGGCTGGCCCGGCGCTGGGACGATCCGGCGTTCCCGCGCAGCTTCCCCTGGTTCGGCCAGGAGCGTTACTGGGGCGACCAGATCCTCGCCCTGCGCGAGCAGATCGCCGCGCTGGATGAAGAACCGCTGAAATTGTTCTGAAGCGCGCGTGAGTCTGTCTACAATAGCCCCCTGCTTTTAGATAGCTGCCTAAGCAAGGAATCTGCATGCACGCCGCCAACCCGCGCCGCGGGTACATCCTGGGCCTGAGCGCCTACATCATCTGGGGCTTGTTCCCGCTCTACTTCAAAGCGCTGCAAAGCGTCCCCGCAGTGGAAATCATCGTCCACCGGGTGCTCTGGTCGGCGTTGTTCGGCTCGTTGCTGCTGCTGGTCTGGAAGCATCCGGGCTGGCTGCGCGAACTGCGCGAAAACCCCAAACGCCTGGCGATCCTGGCCTTGAGCGGCTCGCTGATCGCCGGCAACTGGCTGACCTACGTGTGGTCGGTGAACAACGGGCGCATGCTCGAAGCCAGCCTGGGCTACTACATCAACCCGCTGGTCAACGTGCTGCTCGGCATGCTCCTGCTCGGGGAACGCTTGCGCCGCCTGCAGTGGATTGCCGTGGGCCTGGCCGCACTCGGGGTGGCCCAGCAGGTCTGGCAAGTGGGCAGCCTACCCTGGGTGTCGTTGGTGCTGGCACTGAGCTTTGGCTTCTACGGCCTGATCCGCAAGCAGGCGCCGGTAGCCGCCCTGCCCGGGCTGGTGGTCGAGACCTGGATGCTGGTGCCGCTGGCCATCGGCTGGATGCTGCTCAACCCCATGGCGCATAGTGCCCAGGCAAGCTTCTATACCAGCAGCGAAGCGCTCTGGCTGATAGCCGCAGGGCCAGTCACGCTGGTACCCCTGGTGTGTTTCAACGCCGCCGCGCGGCACCTGCCCTACACCACCCTGGGCTTCTTGCAGTACCTGGCCCCCACCCTGGTATTGCTGCAGGCGGTGTGGCTGTTTGACGAGCACCTGTCGAGCAGCACCCTGGTGGCCTTCATGTTCATCTGGGCAGGCCTGGCGCTGTATAGCGTGGATGCCTGGTTGAGCCTGCGCCGGCGCAGCTGATCAAAAAATGTACGAAGCGCTGCAGGCCACGCAATTTGTGGCCTGTAGCGACATCTCCCAAGGTTATCCACAGGCGCATCCCCGATAAACCGGGATAACTAATCCTCAGGGCGCAGGTTCAATTCCACCATCAGGTCGTCGGCCAGCGCTTCCAGTTTGTGCTGCAGGACATCCAGCGACAGCGTCAGTGGCACCGCCAGCAAGGCATCGGCATGGAACAGCGGCTCGCTGCTCATCGGCGCCGGGCGCACCTCGGTGGTCAGGCGCTCGACGTTGACGCCCTGATCGGCCAGCAGCCGGGTGATGTCGCGGACAATACCGGGGCGGTCATTGCCCACCAGCTCCATGGCGATCGGCTTCCAGGTGCAGGACGGCTCGATACCGCTTTCGGCAATCAAGACACGAATATCGTGCTTGCCCAAGGCCTGTAGCGCCTCGACCAGTTCATCGTAGGACTCGGCCGGTACCGCGACCTTGAGAATGCCGGCAAATTGCCCGGCCATCCGCGACATGCGGCTCTCCAACCAGTTACCGTTATGCTCGGCAATGCATTCAGCGATACGCTCGACCTGCCCGGCCTTGTCGGGGGCGATCACTGTCAATACGAGATGATCCACGCGGCAACCCTCTGCATTTAACGTTCAGCCCCTGAAATCAAAGGGCGCGGAGAAAGTATAGGCAAGGCGCGGCAACCTGCCGCAGGAGCTTCGAATGACTAATCGTGTACTGTTTCAAGATTTATCTGGAACAATCTGCCGGTTTTTTGAGAACATACCGACTCCCAGCGTGACCCTATGCGACCAATTGGTCGCAGAACGACGTATTTAGTCTAATTTTCACAACCGCAGCGCATCATGTAGTATGCCGCAGCGCGGACTACAAAACGTTGGATCGATGTCTGCCAAGGCGCCTGTGAAAATACGCCAACGCCCGCCAGCCTGTCTGGCAGGCCGCACCCAGCCGCCCGCGAGGGCATGTTCTGGTGCCGTGTTTAGAGAAGCGCGCAAGGCTTAAATAGAAGAGCTGAATAGCTGAGCAGAGTGAGGCAAGCAATGACTGAACACGTTCAAGTCGGTGGCCTTCAGGTCGCCAAAGTCCTGTTCGACTTCGTGAACAACGAAGCCATTCCCGGAACCGGCGTCAGCGCCGAGCAATTCTGGGGGGGTGCGGAAAAGATCATCAACGACCTCGCTCCAAAGAACAAAGCACTGCTGGCCAAACGTGACGCATTGCAGGCGCAGATCGACGCCTGGCATCAGGCGCGCAAAGGCCAGGCTCACGATGCCGTGGCTTACAAGGCCTTCCTTCAGGACATCGGTTACCTGCTGCCAGAAGCTGCAGACTTCCAGGCCTCGACCCAGAACGTCGATGACGAAATCGCCCGCATGGCCGGCCCGCAGCTGGTCGTGCCGGTGATGAATGCGCGCTTCGCCCTGAACGCCTCCAACGCCCGCTGGGGTTCGCTGTACGACGCGCTGTATGGCACTGACGCCATCAGCGAAGCCGGCGGCGCGGAAAAAGGCAAAGGCTACAACAAGGTTCGCGGCGATAAGGTGATTGCCTTCGCCCGCGCCTTCCTCGACGAATCGGCGCCATTGGCCGCCGGCTCCCATGTCGACTCCACGGCTTACCGCATTGAAGGCGCCAAGTTGGTTGTCGCCCTCAAGGGTGGCAGCAACAGCGGCCTGCGCGATGATGCGCAGTTGATCGGTTACCAGGGCGACGCCTCGGCGCCGACCGCGATCCTGCTCAAGCACAACGGCCTGCACTTCGAGATCCAGATCGACGCCAGCACCCCGGTCGGCCAGACCGACGCCGCCGGCGTCAAGGACGTGCTGATGGAAGCCGCCCTGACCACCATCATGGACTGCGAAGACTCGGTCGCCGCCGTCGACGCCGACGACAAAGTGGTGATCTACCGCAACTGGCTGGGCCTGATGAAAGGTGACCTGGCTGAAAGCGTCAGCAAAGCGGGCCAGACCTTCACCCGGACCATGAACCCGGACCGCGAATACACCGCGCCAAACGGTGGTTCGCTCAGCCTGCACGGCCGTTCGCTGCTGTTCGTGCGTAACGTCGGTCACCTGATGACCATCGATGCCATTCTCGACAAAGACGGCAACGAAGTGCCGGAAGGTATCCTCGATGGCCTGGTCACCAGCCTGGCCTCGATCCACAACCTCAACGGCAACACCAGCCGCAAGAACAGCCGCACCGGCTCCATGTACATCGTCAAACCGAAGATGCATGGCCCGGAAGAAGCCGCGTTCACCAACGAGCTGTTCGGCCGTATCGAAGATGCCCTGGGCCTCAAGCGCAACACCCTGAAGGTCGGCATCATGGATGAGGAGCGCCGCACCACGGTCAACCTCAAGGCCTGTATCAAAGCTGCCAGCGAGCGCGTGGTGTTCATCAACACCGGCTTCCTCGACCGTACCGGTGACGAGATCCACACCTCCATGGAAGCCGGCGCCGTCGTGCGCAAGGGCGCCATGAAGACCCAGAAGTGGATCGGCGCCTACGAGAACTCCAACGTCGACATCGGCCTGGCCACCGGCCTGCAAGGCCGCGCCCAGATCGGTAAAGGCATGTGGGCCATGCCGGACCTGATGGCCGACATGCTCGAGCAGAAGATCGCCCACCCACTGGCCGGTGCCAACACCGCCTGGGTGCCGTCGCCGACCGCCGCGGCCCTGCACGCCCTGCACTATCACAAGGTTGACGTATTCGCCCGCCAGGCGGAACTGGCCAAGCGTGCACCGGCTTCGGTCGATGACATCCTGACCATCCCGCTGGCGACCGACACCAACTGGTCGGACGAAGAAAAGCGCAACGAGCTGGACAACAATGCCCAGGGCATCCTCGGCTATGTGGTGCGCTGGATCGACCAGGGTGTGGGCTGCTCGAAAGTGCCGGACATCAACGATGTCGGCCTGATGGAAGACCGCGCCACCCTGCGGATTTCCGCGCAGTTGCTGGCCAACTGGCTGCGTCATGGCGTGGTGACTGAAGCGCAGATCCTTGAAAGCCTCAAGCGCATGGCGCCGGTGGTCGACAAGCAGAACGCCAACGACCCGCTGTACCGCCCGCTGGCACCGGACTTCGACAACAACATCGCCTTCCAGGCGGCAGTCGAACTGGTCGTCGAAGGCACCAAGCAACCGAACGGTTATACCGAGCCGGTACTGCATCGTCGTCGTCGTGAGTTCAAGGCCAAGAACGGTCTGTAACATCCTCGGGGCTGCTTTGCAGCCCCATCCCTGGCAAGCCAGCTCCCACAGGGTCGGTGAATGCAGTCCCTGTGGGAGCTGGCTTGCCAGCGATAAGGCCAGACCTGTCTAAGAAATCCCCAGTTCCCTGCGCACCAACCTCACCAGCTTGTCCAGATCGATCGGCTTGAGCAGAAAGTCGACGACGCTCAAGTGCATCGCCTCGATGGCGTCCTTCACATCCGCAGCCCCTGACACAATGATGATCGGCATCGCCGCGCGCTCCGAGTCGCGTATGTGTCGAATCAGCTCCAGACCACCGAACGTGCCCATGCGCAGGTCGGTGATCACCAGGCCAATACCCCGCTCCTTGTCCAGACACTCCAGTGCCTGCTGGCCGCTGTCGGCGGTCAGGCATTTGAACCGCTTGGAACTCAGGTACCTGGCCAACGCTTCGCGGGCCACCCGGTTGTCATCAACGATCAATACCTTCGGCGCCGCCGACCGCGCCGTTACCGAGGCCAGCGCCTCACGCTCGGCCTCGCTCAGAATGTTTTCGTGGTCGGACATGGCTGTCTCATCATCAATGACCTGCTAAATGTCCTTTGAATCAAGTTCAGACTGCATTGAGATTAGTTGCAAACTGCCTTTCGTCGGGTAATTGACACATGACGCAGCACTTCAACTCCCTGACGCAGTTTATAGACTTACGTCCAATGGGCACTGAGCAGCCCGCGACCGACCATGAACAACGAAAACAACAAGGTCGATGGTCACAGCTCGACACAAAGACGCGGTAATGCTCATGAGCAAAATGGACGCCTTCGCCCAGGCAGGAAAGACTGCAGTGATGCAGAACATCCAGGGGACCATGCAGTTTCTGCAACGCTTTCCACCGTTCAATCAGATGGAGAACGCCCACCTGGCGTTTCTCGTCGAACAGTGCCAACTGCGCTTCTATGCGGCCAATGACAGCATCATCAAGCCCAGCGACGGTCCGGTCGAGCACTTCTACATCGTCAAGCAAGGCCGGGTGGTCGGCGAGCGCCAGCACGTCACCCGCCCCGGCACCGAAACCACGTTCGAGATCACCAGCGGCGAGTGCTTCCCCCTGGCCGCCCTGCTCGGCGAACGGGCTACCCGCACCGAACACCTGGCCGGCGAAGACACCTTCTGCCTGCAATTGAACAAGGCCGCGTTCATCCGCCTGTTCACCCTGTCCGAAGCGTTTCGCGACTTTGCCCTGCGCGGGGTCAGCAGCCTGCTCGATCAGGTCAACCAGCAGGTCCAGCGCCGCGCGGTGGAAACCCTCGGCAACCAGTATTCACTGAACACCCGCCTGGGCGAACTGGCCATGCGTCATCCGGTGGTCTGCGATCCGGCCACGCCGCTGCGTGAGGCCGTACGCCTGATGCACGAGCAGCAGGTCGGCAGCATTGCCATTGTCGATGAGCAACGCTTCCCGATCGGTATCTTCACCCTGCGCGACCTGCGCCAGGTGGTGGCCGATGCCAGCGCCGACTTCACCCAGCCGATCAGCCGGCACATGACCGCCTCGCCTTTCTACCTGAGCCCGCAGGCCAGCGCCTTCGATGCTGCCATCGCCATGACCGAGCGGCATATTGCCCACGTCTGCCTGGTCGGAGAGCGGCGCTTGTGCGGCGTGGTGTCCGAGCGTGACCTGTTCTCCCTGCAACGGGTCGACCTGGTCCATCTGGCACGCACCATCCGCCATGCCAGCCGAGTCGAAAACCTGGTGTCGCTGCGCGGCGAGATCAGCCAGCTGGTCGAGCGCATGCTGGCCCACGGTGCTTCGTCTACGCAGATCACCCAAATCATCACCCTGCTCAACGACCATACCGTATGCCGGGTCATCGAGCTGGCGATCGAAGACAAGGGCGACCCGGGCGTGCCGTTCAGCTGGCTTTGCTTTGGCAGTGAAGGGCGCCGCGAACAGACCCTGCACACCGACCAGGACAACGGCATTATTTTCGAAGCACGCGATGCTGCCCATGCCGCCGAGATTCGTGGCCGCCTGCTGCCGCTGGCCCAACACATCAACCAGGGCCTGGCGCAGTGCGGCTTCAGCCTGTGCAAGGGCAACATCATGGCCGGCAACCCCGAGCTGTGCCTGTCCCGCGCTGAGTGGGCACGGCGCTTTGCCGCTTTCATTCGCGAAGCCACGCCGGAAAACCTGCTGGCTTCAAGCATCTACTTTGACCTGCGAGTGGTCTGGGGCGATGAACAGGCCTGTGAACAACTGCGCCAGAGCATCCTCGAGCAAGTGGCCGACAACCGTCTGTTCCAGCGCATGATGGCCGAGAATGCCCGGCGTCAGCGGCCGCCGGTGGGGCGCTTTCGTGAGTTCGTGCTGACCCGCCAGGGCAATGACAAAGCCGCCACCCTCGACCTCAAGGTCCAGGGCCTGACGCCGTTTGTCGATGGCGCACGCCTGCTGGCCCTGGCCAATGGCATCGTTGCCAACAACACGCTGGAGCGCCTGCGCCAGTTGGTGGCCAAGGAAGTGATCGACCCGCTCGACGGCGCCGCTTATGAGGAGGCCTACCACTTCATCCAGCAAACCCGCATGCAGCAACATCAACTGCAGAGCCGGCAAAACCTGCCGTACTCCAACCGGGTCGACCCCGACAGCCTCAACCACCTGGACCGGCGCATCCTGCGCGAGTCCCTGCGCCAGGCCCAGCGCCTGCAAAGCAGCCTGGCCCTGCGGTACCAGCTATGAGCCTGTTTGCCTGGCTACGCCCCAGCCAACCGCGGCTCGACGAACACCTGCGCCAGCGCGTGGAACAACTGACGGCCCCGGCACCACTGGCCGAACACAGCCTGCGCCAGCAGCGCTGGGTAGTGCTCGACCTGGAAACCAGCGGCCTGAATCTCTACCGTGACCAGGTGCTGTCGATCGGCGCGGTGGTGATCGAAGACGGCGCCATCGACTTCAGTCAGCAGTTCGAGCGCACGCTGAACCAGCGCGATCACAAGCTCACCTCCAGCGTGCTGATCCACGGCCTGGGCCCCAGTGCCATCGCTGCAGGTTGCGAGCCGGCCGAAGCCCTGCTCGCGCTGATGGACTTTATCGGCGACAGCCCGCTGCTGGCCTTTCATGCCCCCTTCGACCAGCGCATGCTCGGCCGCGCCCTGAAAGACCACCTGGGCTATCGCCTGCAGCATCCGTTCCTGGATGTCGCCGAGCTGGCCCCCCTGCTCAACCCGCAGGTCACCCTGCGCGAAGCCGGGCTGGACGACTGGACCGCCTACTTCGGCCTGCAAGCCGCCGAGCGCCATAACGCCAGTGCCGATGCCATGGTGACTGCCGAGCTGGCGCTGATCCTGTTCAGCCAGGCCCGGCGCCAGCAACTGGACAGCCCGGCGCTGCTTGACCAGCAACTGCAGCGGCTGCGCAGGCGTCGGCAACAAAGTCATGGCTTTTAAGCATCATCCGATGAGTGTGAATTGCGTCTGATGGGGAGCTTCTGCGACAATCGCGAATAATTCTCGTTAGTTAACGCATCTTTTCGGGGAACGCCTTGTCGTCTGTGCAAAGCCCACACACTGAGCTGGTCGGTGCGCTGTACCGTGACCATCGCAGTTGGCTGCTCGCCTGGCTGCGGCGCAACATCGCCTGCGCCGAGCGCGCCGAAGACCTGAGCCAGGACACTTTCGTGCGCCTGCTCGGGCGCGCGCAATTACCTGCGCCGCGCGAACCCCGGGCGTTCCTCCTGGCCATCGCCAAAGGCCTGCTGTTCGACCACTTTCGCCGTGCAGCACTGGAGCAGGCGTATCTGGCCGAGTTGATGCTGATGCCCGAGGCCGAGCATCCCTCCCCTGAACAACAGCAACTGATCCTCGAAGACCTCAAGGCCATCGACCGCCTGCTCGGCAAGCTGTCGAGCAAGGCACGGGCGGCCTTCCTGTACAACCGCCTGGACGGCCTGGGCCATGCCGAGATTGCCGAGCGCCTGGGTGTGTCCGTCTCACGGGTACGCCAGTACCTGGCCCAGGGCCTGCGCCAGTGTTATGTGGCGCTGTATGGTGAGCCGACATGAACAACAAGCCGGTTTCGGCGCGCGTGCTGGATGCCGCGATCGCTTGGCAGCTGTGCCTGGACTCGGGCACTGGTAACGCCGATGAGCGCGCCGAGTTCGCCCGCTGGCATGCCGCCAACGAAGAGCACGCCCGCGCCTGGATGCAACTGGGCATGCTCGACCAGCGTTTCAGTGCCGCAGCCGGCCCTGCGCGCCAGGCCCTGTTGCAGTCCCGCGCCGGTCTGCGCCAGCGGGTGCGCAAGCTAGGCGGTGGCCTGGCCAGCCTGATGCTGGTGGTTGGCCTGCTGAGCTGGGTCAATGCCCATCAGTCGCTAGGCTACTGGCTGGCCGACCAGCGCACCGGCACTGGCGAGCAGCGCACCCTGCGCCTGACCGACGGCACCCTGATCAGCCTCAACACCCATTCGGCAGTGGACATCCGCTTCGACGAGAAACAACGCCTGATCGTGTTGCACGAAGGCGAAATCTCCATCAAGACCGGCCACAAGGATGATCGGCCGTTCGTGGTCAGCACTGAAGACGGCCGCATGCGGGCGCTGGGTACGCGCTTTCTGGTCAAGCTCGAAGGCCAGGGCACGCGCCTGAGCGTGCTGCAGTCGGCGGTGGCTGCCCGGCCACAGGACAGTGGCGACGAGCAGATCCTCAAGGAAGGCCAACAAGTGCTGATGAGTCACGACCGCCTGGGCCGCATCGATAGCCTGGCCGCCGGTGCCGATGCCTGGACCCGCGGCATGCTGGTGGTCGACAACGTACGCCTGGCCGATCTGATTGACGAACTGGGGCGCTATCGCAGCGGGCATCTGGGGGTTGCTGCGGATGTAGCCGACCTGCGCATCACCGGCAGCTTCCCGCTCAACAATACCGACCTGGCACTGACCTCGTTGCTGCCGACCTTACCGGTGCAGATCGAGCAACGTACACCGTGGTGGGTGACGGTGGTGGCTAAACGCGATACGCACTGAGCCCTATCGCGGGGCAAGCCCGCTCCTACAGGAGCTGGCTTGCCCCGAAAGCAGCCTGAAATAAAAATCGAAATTATTTCCACTACCCCCTGACACTTTTCCCAACTCACTCGGCAAGGAAGCTAGTTAGCACTTACTTCCGTCGAGGAGCCGCTGTATGTCCCGCGCTTTTGAGAACGTTCTGCGTCCCGGCCTGCTGGCCGTGGCCATTGCCCTGGCAGCACCTCTGGCGAGCAGCCCGCTGATTGCCGCCGAACAATCGGCCAGCCTGCGCAGCTACAACCTGCCCGCCGCCCCGCTGTCGACCACGCTCAACCAGATCGCCAGCCAGGCCGGCATCGCCCTGGCCCTGGACCCGAGCCTGGCCAGCGGCCGCACCTCGGCGCCGGTCAGCGGCCAGTACGACGGCGTCGGCGCCCTGCAAGCGGCCTTGCGCGGCACCGGCCTGCAACTGCAGCAGAGCAGCGCCGGCACCTACAGCCTGATCGCCGCCCCCGAAGGCACCCTGGCCCTGCCGGAAACCAGCGTCAACGCCCGCAGCGACTACGAAAGCGCCTGGGGCCCGGCCACCGGCTTCACCGCCACCCGCACCGCAGCCGGTACCAAAACCGATACACCGGTCGTTGAAGTGCCGCGCTCGATGAGCGTGATCACCCGCGAGCAACTGGACGACCGCCAGATCCTCAACCTCAACGACGCCTTGCGCTATACCGCCGGCGTACAGAGCAGCGGCTACGCCTCCGACCCCCGCGCCGACTGGCTGCGGGTACGCGGTTTCGACCCGACCCAGTTCCTCGACGGCCTGCCGTTGCCCAAAGGCTCGTTCGCCAACCCGAAAGTCGAGCCATGGAACCTGGAGCGCATCGCCGTGCTGCGCGGCCCGGCATCGTCGGTTTACGGCCAGACCCCACCCGGCGGCATGCTCGACATGGTCAGCCGCCGCCCCCAGGCGCAAAGCGCCCACCAGATCGAAGCGCAGGTTGGCAGCAACAACCATCGCCAGATCAACTTCGACAGCACCGGCAAAATCGATGACGACGGCCAGTTCCTTTACCGCGTCAGCGGCGTCGTCCGCGACAGTGACTCGCCAACCGACCATGTCCCGGACAAGCGCTATAACCTTGCGCCAAGCCTGACCTGGAACATGGATGAAGACACCAGCCTGACCTTCATCACCCAGTTCACCCGTGACGATACCGGTATCAGTGGCCAGTTCCTGCCGCTGCAGGGCACCAAGCTGGGCTCGCCGGCCGGCGACATCTCCCATCACAAGAACCTCGGCGACCCGGACTGGGAATTCTACGATCGCACCTACTACGCCCTGGGCTATGCCTTCGAGCACCGTCTGAACGATGTCTGGCAGTTCCGTCAGAACCTGCGCTACACCAAGAGCGACCTGTCGTTCCAGGGCATCAACGTCGCGACCATGAACAACGACACGATCCAGCCTGACGGCACCGTTCCTCGCGAGACCGGCATCGTCAACGAAGACATCAGCCAGTTCGCCGTCGACAACAACTTCCAGGCCGACTTCCAGACCGGCGCCCTGAGCCATACCCTGCTGATCGGCCTCGACCACCAGCGCTCGAACACCAACTACCGCTGGGACTACGGCCTGAGCTACAGCGTACCGCCAGGCAATGTGATCAACCCGCCGTACGGCCAGGACTTTTCCAAGGTGGATTACTTCACCATGTACGACTACGGCCAGAAAACCCGCCAGACCGGCTTCTACGTGCAAGACCAGATCGCCCTCGACAACTGGCGCCTGACCCTGGGCGGGCGTGAAGACTGGGTACACACCGGCACCACCTTCCACAATCAGAACGATGCGACCAGCACCGAACGCGACAAGGCCTTTACCGGCAACATCGGCCTGAGCTACGTGTTCGACAACGGCGTGACCCCGTACATCTCCTACACCGAGTCGTTCCAGCCGACTACCGGCGCCGCCGTCGCCTCCACGGATTCGTTCAAACCGACCGAAGGCCGCCAATACGAAGTCGGCATCAAGTACCAGCCGGTTGGCAGCCAGAACCTCTACACCGCTGCCGTGTATGACCTGCGCCAGGACAACGTGAAAGTCACCGAAGGCAACATTACCCAGCAGGTTGGCCAGTTGCAGGTCCGCGGCCTTGAACTGGAGGCCACCACACAGGTGACCGAAAACCTCAAGCTGATCGGCTCCTACAGCTACACCGACACCGAGATCCTCAAGGGTGCGGCCAACGAGCAAGGCAACCGCATGGCGCTGATCCCGCGCAACCAGGCGACCCTGTGGGCGGACTACACCTGGCACAACGGCCTGCTCGACGGCTTTGGCGTCGGCGGTGGCGTGCGTTATGTCGGTGACAACTACGGCAACACCACCAACACCGATCTCGGTTATGTCGGCTCCTACACCGTCTACGATGCGTCGGTGCACTACGACCTGGGCCGCAAGGTCAGCACGCTCAAAGGCATGACCGTCGCCGTCGAAGCCAAGAACCTGTTCAACAAGGACTACCTGGCCAACTGCGACGGCTACTGGTGCTACTACGGTGACGAGCGCAACGTCGTTGCCAGCGTCAACTACAAATTCTAAGGCTGCGGATGAACAGCCGAACCATCCGTCGCTGGTCCTTCGTCCACACCTGGACCAGCCTGATCTGCACCCTGTTCCTGCTGATGCTGGCAGTCACCGGCTTACCGTTGATCTTCCATCACGAGATCGACCACTTGCTGGGCGATGCCCCCGAGCTCAAGCAGATGCCGGCCGACACACCCAAGCTCGATTTGCAGGAACTGGTGCTCAAGGCCCAGGCCCATCGCCCTGGCGAGGTGATGCAGTACTTCGGCTGGGATGAGGACGACAGCAACGGCGTGATCGCAATCATGGCCGCCACCGCAGGCACCGAACCGAATTCGTCGCACACGTTCATGCTCGATGCACGCAGCGGCGAAGCGGTGGAAATGCCTTCGGCCAACGGCGGCTTCATGATGACCATGCTGCGCCTGCATGTGGACATGTTCGCCGGGCTGCCCGGCAAGCTGCTGCTGGCGTTCATGGGCCTGTTGTTCGTAGTGGCGATCGTCTCCGGCGTGGTGCTCTATGCGCCATTCATGCGCCGGCTGAAGTTCGCTACCGTGCGCAACGACAAGTCCACGCGCCTGCGCTGGCTCGACCTGCACAACCTGATCGGCATCGTCACCCTGACCTGGGCGCTGGTGGTTGGGGTTACCGGGGTCATCAGCGCCCTGTCGGATCTGGTCATCGCGGCGTGGCGCAACGAAAGCCTGACGGCGATGGTCGCGCCTTACCGCGATGCACCGCCGCTAACGGAGCTGGCGCCGGTCAGTCGGGTTCTGGATATCGCTGCGCAAGCCGCGCCAGGCATGCAACCGGATTTCATCGCCTTCCCCGGCACGCGTTTCTCCAGCGAGCATCACTATGCGGTGTTCATGAAGGGCAGCACCCACCTGACCGCACACCTGCTGACCCCGGTGCTGATCGACGCCAGTAACCTTGAAGTCACCGCCATCGGCGACCGGCCCTGGTACATGGACGCCATGGGCCTGTCGCAGCCACTGCATTTCGGTGACTACGGCGGCCGGCCGATGCAAGTTCTCTGGGCAGTGCTGGATGTGCTGACCATCATCGTGCTGGGTAGCGGGGTGTACCTGTGGGTAGTGCGCCGACGGGCCAGCAAGCCGGTTGCTGTGGCACAAGCGGAGACGGTGCAATGAAGCGCAAGTCGTCAAGCTTCTGGAGCGTGTTCGGCATGCCAGTGGCGATAGCCCTGGTGGGCGCGCTGGGGCTGTTTGCCGCCTTGCTTGGCGATGGTTGGTGGGATGCCCTGGCCTGGGCGGGGTTGGGCTTGCCAGCGCTGTACAGCTTGCGCGGCTTGGCTCGATAGCAATCGCGGGGCAAGCCCCGCGATGCGGTTTTATCAGTCCGCCAGCTTCGGCAGGCACTCATCCAGGCGCTTGTACAGCGCACTGCCAGCGGGCCAGTTGCGCAACAACCGCGCCCGATCACGGGCAAAAGCCTGGGCAAAGCTCATCTGGGTAGCGTGATGACACATGGCATCCAGATCGATCAGCGACCATTGGCCGTCCTGCCAGAACAGGTTGTGGCCCTTCATGTCGCCGTGGCTGATGCGCTCGTGGATCAACTGAGCGAGCAGGTGCTGCAAGGCCTGCAGTTGCTCCTCGGGCACCTCGCCGGATTCGACATACGGCGCGAAACAGGCCAACAGATCCGGGCCATCAGCGTACTCGGTGACCAGATAGGCGCGGCTGCGCAAGCCCATGAAGCGCAGCTCCTGCACCGCCAGCGGCTTGGGCGTGGCAATGCCGAGAAACTCCAGGCGATGCCCTTCGATCCACGAATGCCAGGCCCGGCTCGGGCGCCAGAAGCGCTTGAACCAATGGGCAGTGTTCTTGATGTTATAGCGTTTGAGCACCAGTGGCCGGCCATTGACCTCAACCTTGGCCACGCTGGCGGCGCCGCCGGTCTTGTACAGGTGGCCCTGGTCGATCAGGGTATCGGCCTGCTCCAGCACCGGCAGCATGGCGACCACTTCGTTGCGACGAATTGAACGCAGGCCCGACGCGCCGCGCTCGACGCTGAACAGCGTGCACTCGCGCCCGGCCTTGTCGAGGTAGTCCTTCAGACGCCAGCTGCGCACCTTGTCGATCTGCTTCTGCAGGGCTTCCAGCGGCAGCGCGTGCTCGGCGTTGGCCAGCAGGTAATGCACCAGCAGCTCTTCGATAAAGGGCTCCAGACGCTTGGGCAACTGGGCGAACAATACCCCGAGGTTCTGCAACACCTGTTGGCGCGACAGCGGCTGGCCAAGGGTTTCGGCCTTGATCCCGGCGCCATCGATCAAATACAGCTGGCCGTTATGGCGCAGCAGGTTGTCCAGGTGCAAGTCGTCCTGCCACAGGCCCTTGGCGTGCATCTGCGCCACCGCCGTCAGGGCTTCGCCGAGCACCAGGTGCTGTTCATCGGCCAGCGGCGGCAGGGCTTCGACTTCAGCCCAGGCATCGGCCAGGCTCACGGCGTTTTCGAGAAACTCGAACAGCAGCCAACCGCCCTCGCCTTCGCGCAAACCATCGGCCAGCAGCAGCGGCGTGGTCAGGCCCTGGGCCGCCAGCAGCCGCGCACCTTCCAGTTCACGCTGAAAATGCCGGGCGGCGCTGCTGCCGACCAGCAACTTGGCCAACACCGGCTTGCCACGCCAGATCCCGGCGCCAACATAGCGCTGGCCCGGCAGCACCCGCAGCAGGCTGAGCAACTGCAGCTCGGCGCTGCCAGCGGCGTCGGCCAGGCTGATGTTCAGGGGCAGGTCCGGGCTGCGCCCGGCATCCTTGAGTTCGGACAATCGCATCAGCGAGCCTCTTTCTCACGGCGGCGGCGCGTCAGGCGCTGCAGCCAGGTATCAACCAGCGGGCTATCGGTGGGCTGGTCCAGGTAGGACGAGAGCATCACCCGCACTTCAGCTTCGCTCCAGATCGGTGCCCGGCGCAACAGCGGCTCAAGATCCTTGAGCCGGTCGCGCATGCCCAGCAACAATGGCCGGGTCTTCTCCAGGTCGATCAGTTGCGCCTGCCAGCTGTCGCTGCGGCTGCGCAGGAAGATGTGCTTGGGGTAGAAGCAGCCATGCACCTGGTTGGCGGTGTGCAGGGTACGCGCCAGTTGCCCGCAGGCACGCAGGATGCCCTGGCGCTGGCCGATGTCCAGTTGTGGCCACTGCCCCAGCAGGCTGTCCAGATCGCTCCAGTCATCCAGGGCACGGGTCATGAGGATCGCCCGACGCTCGCCTTCGACCTTGCGCTCGCCGTAGTACACCGCTTGCAAGGCAGGGATACCGAGCTTCTGGTAGCGGCTGATATTGCGAAACTCGCGGGCGAAGGTTGGCTCGCCGAACGGTCGGTGCAAGGTGCGGGTCAGGTAGTCGCTCTGGCGCTTGAGGTAATAGCCCTTGCCTTCAAGCTCCAGGCGATAGACGCTGCTCCAGCCGCCACGGCCGGTGTTGGGCTCGTCCACCGCATCGAGCTGCAGCGCCCACAGCTGATCGAAACCGTTGAGGCCATGGCGCTCAAGCAGCGCCACATCGGCACTGGAGAGAAAATCAGTCATTCGCGTCCCTCGAAAAACGTCACCACATGGCGAATGCGGCGTTTGTCCGATTCATTCAGACGCTCGCGCCCGCGGTACTGCAGGTAAAAGCGCAGTCGCTGGGTGTTCGACAAGTGATATTTGGCCACTTTGTCCAGGCACGCCAGGTCTTTGGTGATGCGGTAACGCAGCATGAAGCCCCACCAGAAATCGCCGGTCGGGCAGTCGATGAAGAATAGCGTGGCCTGGTCATCCACCAGCAGGTTGCGCCACTTCAGGTCGTTATGGGTGAAGTGGTGGTCATGCATGATCCGCGTGTGTCGCGCCAGCTGACGGCTGATGTGGTCGACCCAGCCGCGATCGGCCAGGCGTGCATCGTTGCGCTCGGCCAGCGCCGAGAGGTCTTCGGTGCGCGGCAGCTCGCGGGTGATCATCGCCCCGCGGCCAAAAGCCAGGCCATTACGCTCAAGGCCGAAGGCGACCACTTCAGCGGTGGGAATGTCCCACTTGGCGAACTGCTTGAGGTTCTGCCATTCAGCCTTGATTCGCGGGCGCCCGAGGTAGCGGCGCAGGCCTTTGCCAGCGCCGGTATAGCGCTTGACGTAATAGTTGACCCCCTCGCGCTCGACACGGATCACTTCGCTCAGCGGGTCGTGGGTCAGGCGCTCGCCCTTGAGGGCGAACACCGCTTCGATACTGCCAAAATCCGTCGCCAGGGCCTGGTAGGCAGGCTCCAGTTTCCAACCCGCCATCAGAGCGCGTCTCCGTACCGTTGTTTACGCTCGTAGAGCTTCTGCGCCTTGCCTTCCAGCCAGGCCAGCAGCCCGGCTTCCTCGGCGAGGATCTGCCGTAGCGGCTGCTGAAAGTAACCACGCAAGAAGCGCAACTTGTCGCGCCGGGTCAGGCCGATGTCCAGCGCCGAGAAGTACAGCGCGGCCAGGTCCTTGTCACGCCAGCGGTGGGAGATTTTCGCCCGGGTCTGGGCGCGGTGCAGGTCGATAACCGACAACTTGAAATCATCGGCCGTCACCGGCCGGTCGGTGTGCAGCAAGAAATGGCAGATGTAGCAGTCGCGGTGGTTGACCCCGGCGCGGTGCATCATGCCGGTCATGCGTGCCACTTCGGCGATCAGCGCACGCTTGAGACGCGGCGCGGGCGGCTGCTTGACCCAGTCGATGCTGAAGTCTTCGAGGCTGACGGTCGGCGCCAGTTCTTCGGTGACGATAAACGAATGCTGGGCAGCCGGGTTATCACCACGCTCACCATAGGCCACTGCGGTCATGGTCGGCACGCCCACTTCATGCAGGCGCTGGATTGCCTGCCACTCCTGGCCGGCGCCGAGCACCGGCAGCTTGGCGGTGAACAGGTTCTTGAAGATCTCGCCCCAGCCGATGCCGCGGTGGATCTTGACGAAATAGCCGCGGCCTTCGACTTCGGTGCGCAGGGTACGGCGGCCTTCCAGCTCGCGGTACACCTCGCCTTGCAAGGCCTCGACGGCCTCGAAGGCATCGCGCCCGGCCCACAGGCGCTTGAACGGCTCAGCCAGTATCAGTTTCATGCGCGCTCCTGCGCCAGGATCACGTCGGCGGCATGCTCGGGCATGCTGTAGAGGTCGGCCGTGTCGGCAAACGCCAGGCCATTGCGCGCCCATGCGGCGCGTGCCTGGCCGTCTTCGAGCATGCGCTGCAGGTAGCGGTTGAGCTGCTCCTGCTCGAACGGCTCATCGAGCACCAGGCCGCTGTCGGCTTCGGCAATGTAATGGGCATAGCCGCACACGGCCGAGACCAGTACCGGCAGCCCGGCGACCAGCGCTTCGAGCAGCACGGTGCCGGTGTTTTCGTTGTAGGCCGGGTGGATCAGCAGGTCGGCGCCGAGCAGAAAGCGCGGAATATCGCTGCGGCCCTTGAGGAACTGCACCTGCTCGGTCAGGCCGAGGGTCGCGCTTTGCAGCTGGAACACCTTGGGGTCGTCCTGGCCGATGACCATCAGCCGCGTGCGCTTGCGCAAGGCCGGTGGCAAGGCCGCCAGGGCCTTGAGGCTGCGGTCGACGCCCTTGGTCTTGAAGCCCGAGCCGATCTGCACCATCAGCAGTTGATCGTCTTTCAGCTCGAACTCGCGGCGGAACTCGGCACGGATCTGGGCGGCATTGGCCGGTGCCCGGCGATCCTGGCTGATACCCGGTGGCAGCAGGTGGAAGCGCTCGATCGGGGTGTCGTAATGCTTGATGAACAGCGGTTGCTGAACCTCGGAGATCATCAGGATCTCGGTCCTGGCCTCCTTGGCGAACACTGCCCGCTCGTACTCGGCAAAGTGCCGGTAGCGGCCCCAGCGCCGGTACAGCGAGTTGCGCAGGTTCTGCGCCTTGTCTTCAAAGCAGCCGTCGGCGGCATAGTACACGTCCAGCCCGGGCATCTTGTTGAAGCCGATCAGGCGATCGACCGGGCGCTTGGCCAGGTCCGCGCCCATCCAGGCGCTGAGCTTCTCGTTGCGCCGATGGTTGAACAGCGCCTTGACCGGCGCCACCAGCACTTCGAAGCCCTCCGGCACATCGCCTTCCCAGATCAGCGTGTAGACGCGGATCTGGTGACCGCGACGCTGGCACTCCAGGGCAATGCGCATGAAGTCGCGCTGCAGGCCGCCGAAGGGGAAATACTTGTATAGAACAAAAGCCAGTTGCATCAACGAACATCCTCAGCCAGCAGCAACGCGCGCAATTGGCTCGCCACACGCTCGGGATTCAGGCGAGTGAAGCACAGCGGCCACTCGCGTTTGAGATCGAACCGGCGCTGGTCATCAGCGCTCGGTTTGTAGGTACATTTCTTCTGCAGGCACGGCGCGCAGGCAAAATCGCTGGCGATATGCACCTGGGATTTGCCATAGGCACCAGTGAGCCCCGGGTTGGTCGGGCCGAACAGCGACAGGGTCGGCACATCCAGTGCCGCCGCCAGGTGGCCGAGGCCGGTATCCACGGCAATGCAGGCCTTGGCTGCGGCCAGTACGCGGGCGACTCCGACCAGGTTCAGCTTGGGCAGCACCTGGCAGTTGCTCAGGCCCTTGGCGATGCGCTCGGCCCGCGCCTGCTCGGCCGCGTTGCCCCACGGCAGGCGTACCTGCAGGCCTTGCTGGCCGAGGCGTTCGGCCAACTGGCGCCAGTAGGCTTCCGGCCAATGCTTGGTCGCCCAGGTGGTACCGTGCAGGAACACCACGAACGGCGCCGCTGGCGGCAGCTGCAGGCGATTGAGGTCCAGACCGTAATCACCGAGCCCGGCCGGCAGGTTGTAGCCCAGCGCCAGGGCGAAAAGCTGGCGCACCCGCTCCACCGCATGCTGGCCGCGCTCCACCGACAAACGCCGGTCGTAGAAACGGCTCGACAGCCCTTCACGGGCCGAATAGCGGTCCATGCCGGCCACCGGCGCCTTGACGTAACGGGTCAGCCAGGCCGATTTGACCAGGCCCTGGGCGTCGATCACCAGGTCGTACTTGCTCTCGCGCAGACGCTGCTTGAACTGGCGCCACTCGCCGCTCTTAAAGGTTTGCCAGAGGTTCTTGCGCCAGCGGCGGATGGCCACCGGGATGATCTTGTCTACCGCCGGGTGCCAGCTGGGGATCTCGGCAAAGCCTTCTTCGACCACCCAGTCGAAGCGGATGCCAGGGATTGCCCGGGCAGCGTCGGTCAGCGCCGGCAGCGCATGGATCACATCGCCCAGGGACGAAGTCTTGATCAGCAGTACCCGCACTTACTCGACCTCGGCCATGACGTCGATCAGGTTCGGACCGTTCAGGCGCTGCAGCGCAGCTTCCACGGCTTCCGGCTCCAGCTGACGCAAGCAGTTGTAATGGCCGAACCGGCAGGTACGGTCGAAGCAGGGGCTGCAGTCCAGACCCAGGCGCACCACCTCGACTTGATCAGCCAGAGGCGGGGTGAAGCCTGGCGAGGTCGAGCCATAAACGGCCACCAGCGGACGGTTCAGCGCCGCAGCCACGTGCATCAGCCCGGAATCGTTGGACACCACCGCATCGCTGCACGACAACAGGTCGATGGCCTCGGCCAGCGAGGTCTCGCCGCTGAGGTTGCTCGCCTCTTCGCGCAGGCCCGGGATCAAGCGCCCACGAATGGCTTCGCCGACCGCGTGGTCGTTCTTCGAACCAAACAGCCAGACTTGCCAGCCTTGGCGGATCTTGCTCTCCGCAACCTTGGCGTAATGCTCCGACGGCCAGCGCTTGGCTTCACCGAATTCGGCGCCAGGGCACAACGCCAGAACCGGGCGGTCCAGGCTCAGGCCGAACTTGGCCAGGGCCGCGTCGCGGCTCTGTGCCTGGATCTGCAGGCGCGGGCGCGGGTACGGCTGCGGCAGTTCGGCGCCGGCCGGATAGGCCAGGGCCATGAAGCGCTCGATCATCAGCGGGTACTTGGCCTTGTCGAGCTTGCGCACGTCGTTGAGCAGGCCGAAACGCAACTCGCCGCGCCAGCCGGTACGCTTGGGGATGCCGGCAAAGAACGGCACCAACGCCGACTTCAGCGAGTTGGGCAACAGGATCGCCTGGTCGTACTGGCCGGCCAGGGACTTGCCGATACGCCGGCGCGTAGCCAGCTCGAGCGCGCCGTGGCCGAGCGGGAAGCTCAAGGCCTGGCGGACTTCGGGCATGCGCTCAAGGATCGGCCGGCTCCACTCGGGGGCCAGCACATCGATCACACATTCCGGGTGACGCTGCTTCAGGCACTGGAACAACGTCTGCGCCATTACCATGTCGCCCACCCAGCTGGGGCCAATGATCAAAATTCTCATGCTTTATCCAGAAACGATCAGGGAGGCTGCAAACTGTTCGCGAACAGCCTGGCCTCCCCTCTTTATATTCAGGCTATATGTCGACCAGTGTACGCCACTCGGGCTGTACTGTGGTCGTGGCAGGCGTCCTGGTGCCTGAACCGCCTGGCCGATATATCAACTCAAGCCTAGCTGCGACCAGATCCGCCGCACCTCCTGGCGCTCCTGAACGAACTGTTCGGCGTCGATCACCCCGGCCTGCTTCTGCAGGGCCTGGCGGTGCGCGGCGGAACGGAACGCCTTGTACACCTCGCGCAGCAGCACGGCATCGCTGGCGGGCATCAGCCCGGCCTGCTCAAGCTCTTCGAGGATGCGGATATTGTCGGTCCAGCGCAGCAGTGCCGGATGGTCGTGAGACCATGCCAAAGCGGCGTATTGCACCATAAATTCGATATCGACGATACCACCGGCATCCTGCTTGATATCGAAGGGCACACCGGCATCGAAGGCATTGGCCGCCGTCCCGGCGGCGCTGAGCTTGGTGCCGAGGTTGTCGCGCATCTTGGAGCGCATCTCGCTGACTTCGGCCTGCAGCTTGGGCAGGTCGCGGGCCTGGCCGAGAATGCGTGCACGCACGGCCTCGAACGCCGCGCCCACCTGCGGGCAACCGACCAGCACCCGGGCGCGAACCAGGGCCTGATGCTCCCAGGTCCAGGCTTCGTTCTGCTGGTAGCGCTCAAAGGCGCCCAGCGAGCTGACCAGCAAACCTGAGGCGCCCGAGGGGCGCAGGCGCATATCCACGTCGTAGAGCTGGCCGGAGTTGGTCTGGGTGGTCAGCAGGTGAATGATGCGCTGGCCCAGGCGGGTGAAGAACTGCGCGCAGTCGATCGGCTTGGCACCGTCGGTATCAGCCTGCGGGTCACCGTCGTGGATGAACACCAGGTCCAGGTCCGAGCCGTGGCCCAGCTCGATGCCGCCAACCTTGCCATAGCCGACAATAATGAAGCCCGGGTCGCACAGGCTGCCGTCGCTGCGCTTGGGCTGGCCGTGACGGCTCACGGTCTGGCGCCAGGCCAGGGCCAGCACCTGGTTGAGGATGGCTTCGGCCAGCCAGGTCAGGTAGTCGCTGACTTTCATCAACGGCAGGTTGCCGGCGATTTCCGAAGCGGCCACGCGCAGGCTGTGGGCCAGCTTGAAGTGGCGCAGGGCTTCCATTTGCTGTTCAAGGTCGTCTTCGGGGATGCGCGTCAGCCGCTCGCGCAACTCGGCGGCCAGTTCCGGGGCCTGCGGCGGGCTGAACAGACGCCCTTCGTTGAGCAGCTCGTCGAGCAGCAGCGGGAAACGGGTGATCTGTTCGGCGATCCACGGGCTGGCGGCGCACAGGGTCAATAGACGGCGCAACGCCCCGGGGTTTTCGGTGAGCAGCACCAGGTAGGCCGAACGTCGGGCTACGGCTTCGACCAGCGGCAACACCCGTTCCAGCACCAGGTCTGGGTCGGCGTGCTCCACCGCCTGGGCCAGCAAACGTGGAATAAAGGCATCCAGACGCTCACGACCCAGGCGCTGCATGGCCCGCAACTGCGGGCTGACACGCAGGCCGGCCAGCTGCTTGAGGGCCTTTTGCGGGTCGGCGAAACCGGCGTCCTGCAACTGACGGCAGGCGGCCTCTTCATTCTGGGCTTCTTCCCACAGCGGCAGCCACTCGCCGCCGACGATCACTTCGCCTTCTTCATTCTCGTCTTCGTCCGGGTCGGCAATCACCTGGCGGAAGTGCCAGTCGATACGCCCACGCCAGTGCATCAGTTGGGCATGGAAGCTCGGCCAGTCGGCAAAGCCGAGCATGAAGGCGATGCGCGCACGGTCCAGTTCATCGTCCGGGAGCATCTGGGTCTGGCGGTCGGCAATGGCCTGGATCGCGTGCTCGGTGTAACGCAAAAACTCATAGCCTTCACGCAGCTCGGCAATCACCGCCGGCGGCAGGTAGCCCTGGCCTTCGAGGGTCGACAGCACCTTGAGCAATGGCCGCTGCTGCAAGCTCAGGTCGCGCCCGCCGTGGATCAACTGGAAGGCCTGGGCAATAAACTCGACTTCGCGGATGCCGCCGGCACCCAGCTTGATGTTCTCGGCCATGCCCTTGCGCCGCACTTCCTGTTGGATCAGCTGCTTCATGGTGCGCAGCGCTTCGATCGCCGAGAAGTCCAGGTAACGCCGGTAAACGAAGGGCCGCAGCAGATCCAGCAACTGCGCGCCGGCGACCTGGTCACCGGCAACTACCCGCGCCTTGATCATTGCGTAGCGTTCCCAGTCGCGGCCCTGGTCCTGGTAATACTGCTCCAGGGCATTGAAGCTGAGCACCAGGGCGCCGGCCGAGCCGTAAGGGCGCAGGCGCATATCGACACGGAACACGAAGCCGTCGACGGTGATCGGGTCCAGGGCCTTGATCAGGCGCTGGCCCAGGCGGGTGAAAAACTCCTGGTTGTCCAGCGAGCGCTTGACCCCTTCCGTTTCACCGCCTTCAGGGAAGGCGAAGATCAGATCGATGTCCGACGACAGGTTCAGCTCCACCGCGCCGAGCTTGCCCATGCCCAGCACCACCATGTGCTGCGGCTGGCCGCTGCGATGACCGATCGGCGTGCCGAACTGCTGGCAGTGGCGCGGGTACAACCAGTTGTAGGCCTGATCGATAGAAGCGTCGGCAAGATCGGACAGATCGCGGCAGGTCTGCACCAGGTCAGCCTGGCGGGTCAGGTCACGCCAGATGATCCGCACCTGCTGGCGGCTGCGCTGGCGGCGCAGGTTGCGCGCCAGTTCGTCTTCGCTCTCGGCAGCCTGGGCAGCAGCAGCGATCTGGGTGCACAGCTCGCCCGGGGCAAAGGCCCGGTCGAGTTCGCCACTGGCGGCCAGATCAGCCAGCATCGCCGGGTCGCGCACTACCTGTTCAAGGACGAAATCACTGGCCGCGGCTACCCGGGCGAACTGCGCCCAGCGGTCGGCGCTCCAGTCTTCGACAGTCAGTTCAGGTTGCAGGGCAACAGCCGCACGAAACGATTGCGCGTTGCGGCTGACCAACGCGGTGAAAGTGGCCGGCAGTTCGGCCAGCAAAGGCAGGCTCATGGTCTATCCTTGATCGGCGAGATTGGATTGGCAGCGAGCGGACTGGGGAACCCTGACCACGGTTGGACTGTCGTACAAAAGTTAGAAATAGCTGAAAAAACTGATTTTATGGCAGAAACCATCGCAGCAAACCTTTTCTTAACTTGTTTTTAACCACCGGTATCGATTTTTCCCACAACCCGAACAGCGGCCACGAGCCATTTTTCTGTAGTTTTACTACTGCCCGATCACCTCAAAAGCATGAAATGGTGATTCATTTGTAGTAAAACTACACAACGCCGGTACACTCTCCGGTAATCCAAGAATTTTATGTCGTCTGCCCAAAAGGCCAGTCGCAAACTCAGGCAACCGATTCTGGAAGCCTTTCCGCCCTGGAGCAAGCCATGCAAGACCTCGATCCCGTCGAAACCCAGGAATGGCTGGACGCCCTGGAGTCGGTTCTCGACAAAGAAGGCGAAGACCGCGCTCACTACCTGATGACCCGTATGGGCGAGCTGGCCACCCGTAGTGGCTCTCAGCTGCCATATGCCATCACCACGCCATACCGCAACACCATTCCCGTCACCCACGAAGCACGCATGCCTGGCGACCTGTTCATGGAACGCCGCATTCGCTCGTTGGTGCGTTGGAACGCGCTGGCCATGGTAATGCGCACCAACCTGAAAGACTCGGACCTGGGCGGCCACATTTCGAGCTTCGCCTCCAGTGCCACCCTGTACGACATCGGCTTCAACTACTTCTTCCAGGCTCCGACCGACGAGCACGGCGGCGACCTGATCTACTTCCAGGGCCACGCCTCGCCTGGCGTCTACGCCCGTGCGTTCATGGAAGGCCGGATCAGCGAAGACCAAATGAACAACTTCCGTCAGGAAGTCGATGGCAAGGGCCTGTCGTCCTACCCACACCCATGGCTGATGCCTGACTTCTGGCAGTTCCCGACCGTTTCCATGGGTCTGGGCCCGATCCAGGCGATCTACCAGGCGCGTTTCATGAAGTACATGGAAAGCCGTGGCTACATTCCTGCCGGCAAGCAGAAGATCTGGTGCTTCATGGGCGACGGCGAGTGCGACGAGCCGGAATCCCTGGGCGCGATCTCCCTGGCTGGCCGCGAGAAGCTGGACAACCTGATCTTCGTCATCAACTGCAACCTGCAGCGCCTCGACGGCCCGGTTCGCGGCAACGGCAAGATCATCCAGGAACTTGAAGGCGTATTCCGTGGCGGTGGCTGGAACGTCAACAAAGTGGTCTGGGGCCGTTTCTGGGACCCATTGCTGGCCAAGGACGTCGACGGCATCCTGCAACGCCGCATGGACGAAGTCATCGACGGCGAGTACCAGAACTACAAGGCCAAGGACGGTGCATTCGTCCGTGAGCACTTCTTCAACACTCCAGAGCTCAAGGCCATGGTCGAAGACCTGTCCGACGACGAGATCTGGAAGCTCAACCGTGGCGGTCACGACCCGTACAAGGTCTACGCGGCCTACCACCAGGCGGTCAACCACAAAGACCAGCCGACCGTCATCCTGGCCAAGACCATTAAGGGTTATGGCACCGGTGCTGGCGAAGCCAAGAACACCGCGCACAATACCAAGAAGGTCGACGTCGACAGCCTGCGTCACTTCCGCGACCGCTTCGACATCCCGGTCAAGGACGAAGAGCTGGAAAACCTGCCTTTCTTCAAGCCTGAAGAAGGCAGCGCCGAGGCCCGTTACCTGGCCGAACGCCGCAGCGCCCTGGGTGGCTTCGTGCCACAGCGCCGCGCGAAGAGCTTCAGCATCCCGACGCCACCACTGGAAACCCTGAAGGCGATCCTCGACGGCTCGGGCGACCGTGAAATCTCCACCACTATGGCCTTCGTGCGGATCCTCGCGCAACTTGTCAAGGACAAGGAAATCGGCCAGCGCATCGTCCCGATCATCCCGGACGAAGCCCGTACCTTCGGTATGGAAGGCATGTTCCGCCAGTTGGGCATCTACTCGTCCGTCGGCCAGCTCTACGAGCCAGTCGATAAAGACCAGGTGATGTTCTACCGCGAAGACAAGAAGGGCCAGATCCTCGAAGAAGGCATCAACGAAGCGGGCGCCATGTCCTCCTTCATCGCTGCCGGTACTTCGTACTCGAACCACAACCAGCCGATGCTGCCGTTCTACATCTTCTACTCGATGTTCGGCTTCCAGCGGATCGGCGACCTGGCCTGGGCCGCTGGCGACAGCCGCACCCGTGGCTTCCTGATCGGCGGTACCGCCGGCCGTACCACCCTCAACGGTGAAGGCCTGCAGCACGAAGACGGTCACAGCCACATGCTGGCCGCGACCATCCCGAACTGCCGCACCTATGATCCGACCTACGGCTACGAGCTGGCGGTGATCATCCAGGACGGCATGAAGAAGATGACCGAAGAGCAACAGGACGTCTTCTACTACATCACCGTGATGAACGAGTCCTACCAGCAGCCAGCCATCCCGGCCGGTGTCGAGGAAGGCATCATCAAGGGTATGTACCTGCTCGAGGAAGACACCCGCGAAGCTGCGCACCACGTTCAGTTGCTGGGCTCCGGCACCATCCTGCGTGAAGTGCGCGAAGCGGCGAAGATCCTGCGTGAAGAGTTCAACGTTGGCGCCGACGTCTGGAGCGTTACCAGCTTCAACGAACTGCGTCGCGACGGCCTGGCCGTAGAGCGCAGCAACCGCCTCAAGCCTGGTCAGAAACCTCAGGTTACCTACGTCGAAGAGTGCCTGGCTGGCCGCAAGGGCCCGGTCATCGCCTCCACCGACTACATGAAGCTGTTCGCCGAACAGATTCGCCAGTGGGTACCGAGCAAAGAGTTCAAAGTCCTGGGTACCGATGGCTTCGGTCGCAGCGACAGCCGCAAGAAGCTGCGTCACTTCTTCGAAGTCGACCGTCACTTCGTGGTGCTGGCTGCCCTGGAAGCCTTGGCTGACCGTGGCGATATCGAACCTAAGGTCGTGGCTGAAGCCATCACCAAGTTCGGCATCGACCCGGACAAACGCAACCCACTGGACTGCTGAGGAGTATTTTTAAGTGAGCGAACTCATTCGCGTACCTGACATCGGCAGCGGTGAAGGTGAAGTCATCGAGCTGTTCGTCAAAGTTGGCGACCGTATCGAAGCCGACCAGAGCATCCTGACCCTGGAATCGGACAAGGCGAGCATGGAAATCCCTGCTCCCAAGGCCGGTGTGGTCAAGAGCCTGAAGGTCAAGCTGGGCGACCGCCTGAAAGAAGGCGACGAACTGCTGGAACTGGAAGTCGAGGGCGCCGCTGCTGCGGCCCCAGCGGCTGCCGCCCCTGCCGCAGCGCCTGCTGCTGCGCAACAACCTGCTGTTGCCGAGGCCCCTGCGGCCCCGGCCGCTGCACCGGCGGCGGCCACCGTTCAGGACATTCATGTTCCGGACATCGGCTCCTCGGGCAAGGCCAAGATCATCGAGCTGCTGGTCAAGGTTGGCGATACGGTCGAAGCCGACCAGTCGCTGATCACCCTGGAATCGGACAAAGCCTCGATGGAAATCCCGTCGCCGGCTGCCGGCGTGGTGGAAAGCATCGGCGTCAAGCTCGAAGACGAAGTCGGCACTGGCGACTTCATCCTCAAGCTCAAAGTCCAGGGCGCCGCCGCGCCAGCACCAGCGCCTGCCGCTGCTGCTCCGGCTGCCAAGGCTGAAGCCGCCCCTGCTGCTGCACCTGCTCCGGCTGCCAAAGCCGAGGCCGCACCCGCGCCTGCCGCTGCCCCTGCACCAAGCGGTGCCAAGGTTCACGCCGGCCCTGCCGTGCGTCAGTTGGCCCGTGAGTTCGGCGTCGAGCTGAGCGCAGTTGCCGCCAGCGGCCCGCACGGTCGTGTGCTCAAAGAAGACGTGCAGGTTTACGTCAAGGCCATGATGCAGAAGGCCAAGGAAGCTCCAGCCGCCGGTGCCACCGGTGGTGCTGGCATCCCGCCGATCCCGGAAGTCGATTTCAGCCGCTTCGGCGAAATCGAAGAAGTGCCGATGACCCGCCTGATGCAGATGGGTGCTACCAACCTGCATCGCAGCTGGCTGAACGTTCCTCACGTTACCCAGTTCGACAGCGCCGACATCACTGAGCTGGAAGCCTTCCGCGTTGCGCAGAAAGCCGTTGCAGAAAAGGCCGGCGTCAAGCTGACCGTACTGCCGCTGCTGCTTAAGGCCTGTGCTCACCTGCTCAAGGAACTGCCGGACTTCAACAGCTCGCTGGCGCCTAGCGGCAAAGCGATCATCCGCAAGAAGTACGTCAACGTCGGTTTTGCCGTCGACACTCCGGATGGTCTGCTGGTACCGGTAATCAAGAACGTCGACCAGAAGAGCTTGCTGCAACTGGCTGGCGAAGCGGCGGCCCTGGCTGAAAAAGCCCGGACCAAGAAGCTGTCGGCTGACGACATGCAAGGTGCCTGCTTCACCATCTCCAGCCTCGGCCACATTGGCGGCACCGGCTTCACGCCGATCGTCAACGCGCCGGAAGTGGCGATCCTGGGTGTTTCCAAGGCCACTATCCAGCCTGTCTGGGACGGTAAAGCCTTCCAGCCGAAGCTGATGCTGCCGCTGTCGCTGTCCTACGATCACCGCGTGATCAACGGCGCCGCTGCTGCGCGCTTCACCAAGCGCCTGGGCGACCTGCTGACCGACATCCGCACCATGCTGTTGTAATTGCTGTTTCCTGTCTCCCCTGCCGGGGAGACAGGCTCCCTTTTCGAGCTGCCACGCTCGTACCTCAACCCCGTCATTTTGGCGGGGCTTTTTTTATCTGCTGGAATGGTCCCCCTGTGGGAGCGGCGATGCGGCGGTCCGACTTGTCCCGCGATACTTAAGATTCCTACATCCATGCCGACACAGTTAGCACGGAGGTCTCTGTATCGCTTGTCAGCCTCAAGCGCATGATGCAACCTTGCCGACACGCGTAGTAGCAGATTGCTCCGTTTGCGCGAACAGCCTTCTTGAAGCGAGCTCTCGATGAAAAGCCAACCTGATGCCGCCAGCCGTATGGTGGCCGAGGTCGTGACGCAGTTGCCCGTGCCCTCGCGGCTCGGGATGCTGCGTTTCGAGCGGCTGAACGAGGCCAGCTGGGCGCTGCTTTACCTTGATCCTGGTTGTGAACGGCAGTTTGGCCTTGCTGCAGTGGAACTCTGCGCACTGGTCGGCTCGCCCTACGCCAGCCTGATGGAGCCCGAAGCCCGCTACAAACTGCACGACGCCATCCAGTTGCAACTGGCTCAGCGCCCGCATTACCTGGTGCGCTATACCCTGCACACCGCCCAGGGCCCGCTGCAGTTGCTGGAGTTGGGCGAAGCCTACAAGCAGCACAACCGGCAGTTGCTGCGCGGCTACCTGATGGTCCTCGACAGCCAGCCTGGCGACGCTCCCGACCTGTCGGCCGTCGATCTCGAGACCCGCAACAGCCGCCTGCAAATCGCCCTGCAGCTTAACCAGCGGGCCCAGCAGGAACAGCTCGAGCACCTGGAGCGGGTGCGCGCCCAGCAGGACCTGATCCTGCATTTGGCCCGCCACCGCTATAGCGCCAGCAACTCGCTGCTCGAAGCCGCCGAGCTGATCACCCGCAGCGCCTGCGAGATCTACAAGATCGACTGCGCGAGCATCTGGTACCTGGAAGACCAGCAACTGCAGCCGATTTCGGCGTTCTACCGCGACGCTCAGGAATACCGCCTGCCCGAGCCGATCGACGCCAGCCGTTTTCCCGACTACCTCGAAGCCCTGCACACCAGCCGCGCCATCGACGCCCACAACGCCACCCACGACCCGCGCACCCGGGACATGGCCGAGAGCCTGCGCCCATGCGACATCAATGCCATGCTCGATGCCAGTATCCGTATTGATGGCCAGGTGGTCGGGGTGTTGTGCCTGGAACAGACCGGCTCGGCGCGTGCCTGGCAAACCGATGAAATCGCCTTTGCCGGCGAGCTGGCCGATCAGTTCGCCCAGGTCATCAACAACCACAACCGACGCACCGCAACCAACGCCCTGCACCTGTTCCAACGTGCCGTCGAGCAAAGCGCCAACGCCTTCTTGCTGGTCAACCGCGACGGCGTGGTCGAGTACGTCAACCCGAGCTTTACCGCCATCACCCAGTACAGCACCGATGAAGTCCACGGCCATCGCCTGTCGGAACTGCCGGCGCTGGAAAACCTGAGCGAGCTGCTGTTCGACGCGCCGTCCAGCCTGGCCATGGGCAATAGCTGGCAGGGCGAGTTCAAGAGCCGACGCAAGAATCTCGAACCCTACTGGGGCCAGCTATCGATTTCCAAGGTGTTCGGCGACAACCGCGAACTGACCCATTACATCGGCATCTACGAAGACATCACCCAGAGCAAGCTGGCCCAGCAGCGCATCGAGCGCCTGGCCTATACCGACAACCTGACCAGCCTGGGCAATCGCCCGGCGTTCATCCGCAACCTCGACGAGCGCTTCGCCCGCGACAGCGACAGCCCGATCAGCCTGCTGCTGGTGGACATCGACAACTTCAAGCGGATCAACGACAGCCTCGGCCACCAGACCGGCGACAAGCTGCTGATCAGCCTGGCCCGACGCCTGCGCAACAGCCTGAGCCCCGGCGGCAGCCTGGCGCGCTTTGCCAGCAACGAATTTGCCGTACTGCTCGAAGACACCGACCTGGAAGGCGGCCAGCAGGTTGCCCAGCAACTGCTGCGCACCCTCGACAAGCCGATGTTCGTCGACAACCAGCTGATCAACGTCACCGGCTCCGTGGGCCTGGCCTGCGCGCCGCTGCATGGCCGCGACCCGCAGACCCTGATGAAAAACGCAGGGCTTGCCCTGCACAAGGCCAAGGCCAACGGCAAGCACCAGGTCCAGGTGTTTACCGAAGCGCTCAACGCCGAGGCCAGCTACAAGCTGTTCGTCGAGAACAACCTGCGCCGCGCCCTGACCCAGAACGAACTGGACGTGTTCTACCAGCCCAAGCTGTGCCTGCGCAGCGGCCGCCTGCTGGGCCTGGAAGCGCTGCTGCGCTGGAACCACCCGGAAAAGGGCATGATCCGCCCCGACCAGTTCATCAGCGTCGCCGAAGAAACCGGGCTGATCATCCCCATCGGCAAGTGGATCGCCCGCCAGGCCTGCCGCATGAGCCAGAAGCTGCGCACAGAAGGATTGGGCAACCTGCAAGTGGCGATCAACCTCTCGCCCAAGCAGTTTTCCGACCCCGACCTGGTCGCCTCGATCGCCAACATCCTCCAGGAAGAAGCCCTGCCCCCGCACCTGCTGGAGCTGGAGCTGACCGAAGGCCTGCTGCTGGAAGCCACCGAAGACACCCACCGCCAGCTCGACCAGCTCAAACAACTGGGCCTGACCCTGGCCATGGACGACTTCGGCACCGGTTATTCGTCGCTGAGCTACCTGAAGAAATTCCCGATCGACATCATCAAGATCGATCGCAGCTTCATTCATGAAATCCCTGACAACCAGGACGACATGGAGATCACCTCGGCGGTGGTGGCCATGGCCCACAACCTCAAGCTCAAAGTGGTTGCCGAAGGCATCGAGACCGCCGAGCAACTGGCGTTCCTGCGCCGTCACCGCTGCGATGTCGGCCAGGGCTACCTGTTCGACCGGCCGATCCCGGGCAGCGAGCTGATCGCCAAGCTCAAACGCTATCCGCGTGGCCCTATCGCCTGACAGCGGCGTTTCTCTCGGGCAATATAGGTTCATTCGGGTCCCATCGCGGGGGGGGGCCCCCCCCCCCCCCGGGGCGGGGGGGGGGGGGGGCGGGGGGGGGGGGGGGGGGGGCCCCCCCCCCAATCAGCAGAGGAACGATCATGGTCCTGCGCTCGGAGATTCTGGTGAATAAAAACGTCCTACCCACTGCCGAACAGGCACTGCCTGGCCGTGAAACGCCGATGGTCCTGCCCGAAAAGCACTTTGTCTTCAAAGACACCCCGTTGCTGGGCCCGTTCTTCGAGAACGTCGACTTCGCGATCTTTGGCCTGGGTTGCTTCTGGGGTGCCGAGCGGCGCTTCTGGCAGCGCGAAGGCGTGGTCAGCACCGTGGTCGGCTATGCCGGCGGCTTCACCCCCAACCCGACCTACGAAGAAGTCTGCTCGGGCCTGACCGGCCACACCGAAGTGGTGCTGGTGGTGTTCGACAAGGACAAGGTCAGCTACAAAGAGCTGCTGGCGATGTTCTGGGAACTGCACAACCCGACCCAGGGCATGCGCCAGGGCAACGACGTCGGCACCCAGTACCGCTCGGTGATCTACTGCACCAGTCCCCAGCAACTGGACGAGGCACTGGCCAGCAAGCAGGCCTACCAGGCCGAACTGAGCAAGGCCGGCTTCGGCGAAATCACCACCGAGATCGACCAGGCGCCGACCGTGTACTTCGCCGAAGCCTACCACCAGCAGTACCTGGCCAAGAACCCAGAAGGCTACTGCGGCATCGGTGGTACCGGTGTCTGCCTGCCACCGAGCCTGCAAGGCAACTGAGGGATCGACATGTCCGCACCGAGCATGACGCTGTTCCATTCGCCGGCCTCGCCGTTCGTGCGCAAGGTCATGGTGGTACTGCACGAAACCGGGCAAACCAACCGGGTGGCGCTGCAGACTGTCAACCTCACCCCGGTCAACCTGGTGGCCGAACTCAACCAGGGCAACCCGGCGGGCAAGATTCCGGCCCTGCGCCTGGCCGACGGCAGCGTGCTGCACGACAGCCGGGTGATCTGCGAGTACCTCGACCTGCAGCATGTGGGCAACCCGCTGATCCCCCGTGAAGGCTGGCCGCGTTGGCATCGCCTGACCCTGGCATCGCTGGCCGATGCGATCATGGATGCCGCGGTGCTGACCCGCTACGAGACCTTCCTGCGGCCCAAGGACAAACAATGGGACGCCTGGATCGAAGCGCAACAGGACAAGATCCGTCGTGGCCTGAGCAACCTTGAGCAGGAACACTTCGCCGAACTGGCCTCGGTGTTCGACATCGCCGCCATCGGCGTGGCCTGCGCCCTGGGTTACCTCGACCTGCGCTTCCCGGACTTCGGCTGGCGTGAGCAACAGCCCAAGCTGGCGGCGTGGTATGCGCAGGTCAGTCAGCGTGAGTCGATGCAGGCAACCGATCCTTCGGCTACCTGACATTGCCAGGGGCCATCGCCGGCAAGGCCGGCTCCCACAGTGCATCGGTGTACCGCTGACTGTGTGGGAGCTGGCTTTGCCAGCGATGCAGGCGCCGCGCATTACCAGACACCACAGCAATCTCATCCCCGGCAAGGCCGGCGCCGACAATCACTTCTGCTGTCCACAGGCCGGCGATGTGGGTCGCCAGCACTGCACCCAATACCCTCTCCTCGCGCAAGCCACTCACGACAGCTTCACCTGGCCAACCCCATACCAGTCCAGGCGACGGGTCAGGACCATGAACACCCCCAACAGCGCGAACAGCAGCAGCGAGCCCATCAGCAAGGCGTAATCCTCGGCCGTCAGCAGGCCGTAGAGCATGCCGTAGAGCATGGCCAGGCCCAGGGCAAAGCCCATGCCGCGCAACACGCTGTGCAGCACGTGGCACAGGTAGAAGCCGATCAGCAACACACAGCCGCCCGCCGACAAGGCATAGGCCATGGCAAAGC
The DNA here is from genome assembly GCF_018390435.1 of Pseudomonas sp. RC2C2. Taxonomy (NCBI): domain Bacteria; kingdom Pseudomonadati; phylum Pseudomonadota; class Gammaproteobacteria; order Pseudomonadales; family Pseudomonadaceae; genus Pseudomonas; species Pseudomonas sp. RC2C2. The sequence goes on from NZ_JAHBAX010000001.1 coordinate 1,818,621, forward strand.
CCAGGTGCTCGGACAACGACAGCAACAGCAGGTAGAAGAACGCCAGGGCCACGCCCACCAGGCCGTACTGGATCGGGTGCACACTCAGGCCCTTGAGCACTTCGAAGAGGAAGAAGCCGGCAAAGGTCAGGGCGATGAACAGCAATGCATATTTGATTGCCCGTTCGCTCTTGAGGTACTGGTCCACCGGGTCGATGAAGCTGACACCGAAGGCACGCTCGTTGAAAGCACCGCACTTTTCGTTGACCACGCACTGGGTCAGGGCGTCTTCGAGGTTGGTGGAGAAGAACGAGGTCTGCCAGCGCGCCGAGAAACCACCGGCATCGATCTTGCGGCTGACGGGCAGGTAGTTGCCGTCAAAGCTCGGATGCGGCCAGTTGGCGGCCATGGCCACGCTGGTCGTACGCCCCACCGGCAACACCTGCAGCTGTTCGGTGCCTTGCAGGCTGAGGTCGAAGGCGTAGTTGAGCACGCTCGCGACCTTGCCATCGACACCTGGCAACAGGGCGTGCACGCCACCGCTCATCCAGCCCAGCTTGGTTCCGGCGGCAAAGTCCAGGCGCTGATCGTTGAGCTGCAGCTGCAGGCCTTTTTCGATGCCGCGGATGTCGCTGATACCGACGACCAGGAACGCGGGTTCGAAGCGGTAATCATCAAAATCCTCGGTAATGCCCCAGTTGGCCGGGATCTCGAAATGGCCGTTGATGTGACTGTTGGCGTGAAACAGACGCGCCTCGTAGATACCGCGCGAACGCAACTCGGTGTCGATGCTGGCGTTGAGGTCGAAGGTTTCCGGCAGGAAATACAAGTGACCGTTGACCTGGCTGATTTCCTGGAAGCTCTTGCCGTCTTCGGTCTTCCAGCGCCGTTCGATCTTGCGGTACGGCACCACCAGCATCGGCCCGGTGATCTGCTGGGCAAAGCTGGAGCTTTGGGCAATGTCGCGGACCACGCGATCGCGCTGGTACTGACGGTCCTGGATCAGGCCGCCGATCATGAACAACGGGATCAGCAGCAGGACGATCAGAAAGCCGATCACGGCTAGTTTGTAACTCAGTTTGCGGTTCATGAACGGGACTCCGGTTTCGATGGGCAGAGTCTGCGCAAACGAAATGGAGCCCTTGCGGACTTATATGGAGCCTGTGTGCAGACTGTGTGAAGTTTTCAGCCCAGGCGCCTGGCCGGCAGCCACAAACGCACGCGTACACCCTCCTCGACGTTGGCGACTTCCAGCGTGCCGCCATGCAGTTGCATCACCTCTTCGACGAAGTTAAGCCCCAGCCCGGTGCTCTTGCGCCCGCTGAACGGTCGCGGCAGCGAGTAGAAACGCTCGCTTAGCCGGCCCAGGGCATAGTCAGGAATCGCCTCGCCCTGGTTGAACAGGCTCAAGGCCACGCGCCCCTCGGCATGCTCCAGCTCGAACACCAGCAAACCGCCCGGCGGGGTGAAATCCAGGGCGTTGTCCAGCAGGTTGGCGATGGCCTGGCGCATCAGGAAGGGATCACATAACAACCGCACGGCGACGGGTACACGCTGACGCACCTGCAGTTCGCCGCTTTCGATCCGCGCGCCCTGGGCCAGCAGCAGCTCGTCGACCAGCGCCGCCAGCGGCACCTGCTGCTGTTCTTCCAGCTCCCGCATCTGCTCGACCTGGGCCAGGTTGAGCAATCGCTCGATCAACTGCTGCATGCGCGCACTTTCGCTCTCGATATTGCCGGCAAAGCGCTGACGCTGCTCATCGCTCATGGGCCCCTGAAGCAGCTCGGAAGCGCCGCGGATCGCCGCCAGCGGGCTTTTCAGCTCGTGAGTCAGGGTGTGCACATAACGTTCGACGTAGTCCTTGCCTTCAAGCTGGGTGCGCATGCGCTCCACCGCTGCCGCCAGTTGCCACAGCTCACCGCCCCGGTAATGGGGCAACGCCGTGCGCTCTCCTTCGCTCACCGCCTGAGCGTAACGGGTCAGCCGGCGCAACGAGCGCGCCAACCACCACGACAGCGCCGCGCCCACCAGCAGGCCAAGGCCGATCAGGCCCAGGCCGAGGTACAGCAGGCGCCGTTCGGAGCGATCGATATAGGGTTGCAGCGACTTGTTCGGCTTGGCCACGGTGACCACGCCAATGATCTTGCCTTCATCAAGGATCGGCGCCGCCACGTGCATCACCGACGACTCCGGGTCGTCCGGGTTGCTGCGGGTCGAGCGTGCGCCGTACTGGCCGCGCAAGGTCAGGTAGACGTCGTTCCAGCGCGAATAATCCTCGCCCACCGCCACGCCGGCGGAGTCGAGCAGCACCTTGCCCTGGGCATCGGTGACGTAAATGCGGTGGTTGACCTGGTTCTTCGACAAGCCCCAGATATCAGCCTTGGGCTGACGCTGGCCGTAGGCGCGCAGCAGCACCGGCAAGCGGCTCTGGCCGAGGGTGCCAGCCTTGACATCGTCGTGGAGGATTTCCGCCAGCAGGTTGGCGGTGTCGACCAGGGTTTCTTCGGTGGACTGGCGCACACCGGGGCGAATCTGCTCGCGCACGGTGCTGAGAATGAAATAGCCGGTCAGCCCGACGAACAGGAAATACACCAGAAAAATCCGGATCCCCAGGCGCATCAGCTGTGACTCGGGCTGTAGCTGTAGCCGAGGCCACGGTGAGTCTGGATCGGCTCGGCGTCGGCAGCCACGCCGCGCAGCTTGGCGCGCAGGCTCTTGATATGGCTGTCAATGCTGCGCTCATAGCCGGCATCGGCAGCAACGCCGACGGCATCAAGCAGTTGCTCGCGGCTGAAAACGCGTTCAGGTTGTTCGAGCAGGCTTTGCAGCAGGCGAAATTCGTGGCGGGTCAGGCTCAGGGCTTGGCCGCGGTAGTGGATCTGCATGCGCAGGGTATCGACCTGGAACAGCTCCGGGGCACTGACAGGCGGCTCGGCGCGTGGCGCCATGCGTTTGAGGATCGCCCGCACCCGGGCCGCCACTTCACGAGGGCTGAAGGGCTTGACCACATAATCATCGGCACCGATTTCCAGGCCTACCACCCGATCGATCTCGCCGTCGCGGGCGCTGAGGAACATCACCGGCACCTCGCTGAAGCGCCGCAGTTGCCGGCAGGTTTCGAAGCCGCTGATATCCGGCAGGCCGATGTCGAGGATGATCAGATCGGCCGGGCGCTGGCGTTGCTGCTCCAGCGCGGCACTGCCGAGGGTCACCCACTCGGTGCTGTGGCCGTCGCCTTGCAGGGCAAAAACCAGCGTATCGGCGATGGCCGCTTCGTCTTCGACAATCAATATGTGGGGCATCTGGAGCTGCAAGCCTCAAGCTACAAGCTTCAAGAAGAAGCGGATCGCGTGAAGTTACACTGAACCGCTTTTTCTTGCAGCTTGTAGCTTAAAGCTTGCAGCTGGAGTTGCTTAGCAGTCCGGTTTGTCAGCCGTAAACCGTCGCGCCGGGTTCACCGCCGCCTTGAACTCGCGCAACGCCTTGGCGCCGATCAGCAACGGATAGTTGAAGCTGCTGCGGTCGGTCAGGTTGACCTCGACGGTACGCTTGACGTCCCCCAGGCACAGCTCCAGGTCAACCACCGGCCGCTTGCTGATTTCAGCGCCCTCGCCGTCTTCCTCTTCATCGGCGCGATTCTTGATCTTGCTGATACGCGCCAGCTTGTGTTCATAGACCTTGCCGTCGGCATCCTTGGTTGCGACACGAAAGCGCACCCAATCTTCACCATCACGGGTGAAGGTTTCGATGTCCTTGGCCGACAGCGAGGCCGTCAGCGCGCCGGTGTCCATCTTGGCCTTGAAGGTCTGGCCACCGACTTCCGGCAGTTTGATGTATTCGTAGCGGCCGTACAGGGTCGGCTCGGCGGCCATGACCGGCAGAGCCAACAGGGACAGCAATGCAAGTACCGATTTCACAGGATCCGCTTCCTTGAGACAAGACAGTGTTTAGACTGCGAAGGCAGGATAGGTTCGCGCCAATAGCTTATTCAACACAATGTGAAACATTTGTCCGACAGGAGCAGACCAGAGCATTTGGCGTACGCCGACGGGGTGCTTATCATTGCCGACCGCTTACTTGAATATAAGAGTTTTCTTATGCGCCGCTTGCTGACGGGCATTCTTGTGACCTTGCTGTTGCTGCTCAACACCCTGGTCCTGATCGGCCCGCTGATGGTCTTCGCCCTGCTCAAACTGGTCCTGCCCGGCCGCTACCGCGACTATGCCTCATGGGCGGTGATGTGGATCGCCGAAACCTGGGCTGAGATCGACAAACTGATCTTCCGCCTGTGCATCCCGACGGTCTGGGACGTGCGCGGCGCTGCCGAGCTACGCCTCGACACCTCCTACCTGGCAGTCAGCAACCACCAGAGCTGGGTGGATATCCCAGCGCTGATCCAGGTGCTCAACCGGCGCATTCCGTTCTTCAAGTTCTTCCTGAAAAAGGAGCTGATCTGGGTCCCCCTGCTAGGCCTGGCCTGGTGGGCGCTGGACTACCCGTTCATGAAGCGCTACAGCAAGGCCTTCCTCGACCAACACCCCGAGCTCAAGGGCCAGGACCTGGAGATCACCAAGGCTGCCTGCGAGCTGTTCAAGCGCCAACCGGTGACCGTGGTCAACTACCTGGAAGGCACACGCTTCAGCGAAGCCAAGCGCGCCGCCCAGCACTCACCGTTCAAGCATCTGCTCAAGCCCAAGGCCGGCGGCGTGGCCTTCGTGCTGGCGGCGCTGGGCGAACAGCTCGACGCCCTGCTCGACGTCACCATCGTCTACCCCGGCGACAAGGCTCCGGGGTTCTGGGACCTGCTCAGTGGCAACCTGGCGAAAGTGATCATCGACATCCAGGTGCATGAGCTGGACCCTGCACTATGGAGCGGCGATTACGAGAACGACCCGGCCTTGCGCCAGGCCGTGCAGGACTGGGTCAACCAGCTCTGGCACGCCAAGGACGCCCGCATCGAGGCCCTGCGCGCCGAGCTGGGTTGATCAGTCGATGATCGCGTGGGGCAGAAAGCGGCTGCTGTCCTTGGTAATCAGCGAATTGTCTTCGCGAATGCCAATGCCCGCCGGCAGATCGCCGACCACCCAGCTGCCGATCACCGTGTAGCTGTCGCCAAAGCGCGGCAGCGCCTGGAACTGCTGGAGGATGCTCGGGCCGCCGCCATACGGGCCGTCCTCGATCACATGCTGGCCACTGCCGGTGTGGATCTGGATATTGGCGCCTTCGCGCGAGAAGAAGGGTTTGCGCACCCAGCCCTTGCCCAGACCGGCGCCCGGTGTTTGCTCAATGAACGCCGGCAGCAGGTTCGGGTGGCCCTGGTGGCGTTCCCAGAGCAGCGCCAGCATGCCCTTGTTGGAGAGGATCGCCTTCCACGGCGGCTCGACGAACAAGGTGCCGCTGTTGGCAATCGCCGGGCCGTACGGGTCGTGGAAGATATCTTCCCAGGGGTAGAGCTTGAACAGGCTGGGGATCGGCGCGCCAACGTCATCGACAAAGCGCCCGCCACGGCTCAGGCCGATGTCTTCCATGTCCACCAGACGCGCATCCAGCCCGGCGCCCAAGGCGATATCGCGCAGGTACTCGACGGTGCCGCGGTCTTCGATCGAATCTTTTACCGAGGCAAAGTAAAACGGTGTGGCAAAGCTATTGGCGCTCATCACCTGGGTGAGTTTTTCTTCCAGGCTGTTGAACTGGTCGGCATCGACCGGCAGCGCGCCGCGTTGCATCTGCTGCTCCAGCCACAGGTACTGGAAGAAGCTGGCCTCGTACAGTGACGTCGGCGTGTCGTAGTTGGCCTCCAGCAGCTTGGCCGGGCCCTTGCCGTCGTAGCACAGGTCCATGCGCCCATAGAAATGCGGATGGCCGTCGCGCCACGAGCGGCGGATCAGGTCGAAATACTGCGCGGGGATCGCCAGGCGTTCGAGCAGCGCTTCACTGTCGACCACCTCGGCCACCAGCGCCATGCACAGCTCGTGCAGCGCATGGGTCGGTTCCTCAAGGTGCTCTTCGATCTGCCGCAGGCTGAACTGGTAATAAGCCGATTCGTCCCAGTAGGGTTCGTCGCCAAAGGTGTGGAAGTTGAAGCCGAAGTGTTCGGCGGTGGCACGCCAGTCCGGGCGCGGGGCGATGGATACTCGCTTCATCGGCAGGCCTCAGGACGCAAAGCCGCCACGCCCCGAAGCGCGCGAGACAAAGCCGTTGTGGCTGCCAACCGCGAACGGCCGCGCCGAGCCGATCAGCCTGTTCGGCTGGGCCATGGGGATAACCGTTGGATGGGCGCCGCTCACGTGCGCCGGATCGCTGCTGGCCCCTGTGCCCCCGCCGCCACTCAATGCTGCATGCTGCGCGGCTTCGCTGAACGGCTGTGAGGCCGGGTGCGAAGTGTCCAGGCCGGTGTAGTAGTTATGCCGGGCCACCTGCTCGGTCAGGGTGCTGACCTTGAACGCGTTGCGCCCGTCCCGCTCGTGATAGATCGCTTCGGACGAGTAACGCGGGTCGGTATCGGTGTACTCGTAGTAGCGACGCCCGCCGCCAGAGCCACCGCTCGAGGAGGAGCTGTTGGTCGATGAACTACTACTGCCTTCATCCTCATCATCGGCATACACCTGGCGTTCGGTGGTCAGGGCAAAGCCTTCCATCGGCGGGATGTAGTTGTTGGCGTAGCGCCGGTAGTCGCACTTGAAATAGGCCGCTTCACAGCCCTCGGCCGTGACAAAGCGCGGCACGTTGGCGGCATGGTGGTTCTGCGCGGCGACCCAGGCTTGCTGGCACACCTGGCGCGGCACGCCATCCATGACGCAATAGTCGACGTCCTGGTAGCGCTTGGTTTCGCTGATGATTCTGGTTGGCCGGTCGCCACAGGCGGACAGCACCAGGGGCAGACTGCCCAAGGCGACCAGACGAATGGTTTTGCTGCGTTTCATTGTCGATCGTCCCTGATCAGGCGGCGGGGGTCATGCAGGCGGCGTTGAGCAAGCCAATGCCGATCGACACCGCAGCCAGGAGAATGGCCGAGGCTGTCTCCTGGCGGGCAACCCGTTCAGCCATGCCTTTGACGCAGCGGTTGACCACCACGAACGCCAGCAACTGCACCACCGCGGCGATCAGTGCCCAGAGCAGGAAGTCGAGCAGGGAAATCGAATGGGAAATGGCGCTGGCCACCGGAATCGCAAAGCCGATCAGGGCACCGGCCAGGGCGATAGCCGCGGCATTGTTGCCTTCGCGGATCAGGCGCAATTCATTGTAGGGAGTCAGGCGGGTGTAGATGATTGCGTAGAGGGCGAACAGCACGGCGGCGCCGAGCATGTAGACCACAAAACCGAGCACGGCGTCGGCAGGCAACGACATCTTCAGGGCGTCCATGAACATTGCGAATCACACTTCCTTGTAAAACGGGGCGGGACATATAGCACACCGCCCCGCCCGCGCAAATACCTGCCTTAAACGGAAGGTACGCTCGCACCGTTGCCCCACAGGCTGCCCAGGCTCTGCAGCAGCGAGCCGCCGACGCCTTGCTGGCCGAGGTACTGCAGGATCAGCGGGGCAAACTGGCCGATCATGCCGGTGTCCATGCCCAGTGCGCTGAAGGCGTTGTTCAGGTCATTGGTGTCTTTGACATTGCCCAGCGCATTGCTCAGGGCCGAGGACTTGTCGCTGTTGCCCAGCAGCGCGCCCAAGCCAGTCAGGCCGCCCAGGGCCTTCTCGCCGGAGAGCAGGTCGAGGCCGGGTACGGCTTTGCTCAACTGCTCGTAATCGCCGCTGCTGAGCTGATTCCTGGCCAGGCCCAACAGGGCGCCGGTGCCGCCGATGGCTTGTTCGGGGGTGATTTTGAGTTCGCTGCCGAGGGTATTGAGCAGGTTCGCCGACGCGACGGGTGCCTGCACGGCGGCGTCGCCCTTGTTGCCCGTGGCGGCGTTGTAGACGTTGGCCGCGTCATTGAGGCTGAAGCCTGCGAAAACCGGAGTGGCAGCCAGGGCCATCAGGGTGACCAGTGCGAAACGTTTCATCGAAATACCTCGTCAGCCGTTAAGGCAGGGAAAACGAGAGATTGGACCTTGTGGGCGGGGGATTGTTCCGTTGTACCAGGTGGCAGCGGGCTGGCCCCGCGATGCGATGTGACTGACAGACCTCTATCGCGGGGCAAGTCGGGTCGCCGCACGGCCGCTCCCACACCGTGGTTCTACATTTGGTTCAGCTCCCGGTTCTCCAGGGCATCCAGCAAGGCTTCTACCAAGCCCTTGGCCATCTCCACCGAGTGCAAGGTGGACCAGAGAAAGCCCTTGGCTGACTCATCAACCCCTTCAAAAGCCTTGTACCCCGTGTCATAGGCGCAGCGCAGGTACAACGCGATATGTACCAGCGCGTCATGCGGGGCAATACCGGCGTTTACAGAAAAGAGTTGGGGGTGACCGGCGGCACAGTCGCCGAAAGGTTTTTCGAGGGTTGAGCAGAGAGAGGCTGGGGGATCTGGGACAAGTTTTTTCATGATCGGTATCCAATGCGAGTCAGGCTGGCACCGTTCGTTTCCACACGAAAGGTGGCAGCTGTACGCGGGGTGGAAAACCGAGGCATTGGAAAACCCGGCAGACCCGAAGGTCTCCCGCGCACAGCCGCCATAACGACTGCAACCAATACCGTTCAGGTTTCCACACCCGATCGCTGAACCTACAGCGATCGGGAGAGCCTAGAAGGCCGAGTTTCCAAGGGCAATCAGAACGGCATCGACAGACTGCGTAGGTTATTTCCTAGGACCAAAATTAACCAGCCTGGAAACATCCAGAAGTAACACCGCCACCCACCTTTGTGGGAGCGGGCTTGCCCCGCGATGCGATGTGACTGACAGACCTCTATCGCGGGGCAAGCCCGCTCCCACAAAGGTCCTGGCAACATCAGGATTCAATCGGGTCCACTGTCGCCACCGTCCGGCATCTACCTTGAATATTCACCAACCAAGGAGCCAAGACATGGACAGTCCCGCTTCCCATCGCCTGCGCCGCGGTCGTTTCTCCGAACCCGGCCGTATGTACCTGCTGACCAGCATCACTCGCGACCGAGTGCTAATATTCGACAACTTCCACGCCGCCCGCTGCATTCCCAGGCAGTTTCACCTGGCACAACTCGAAGGCGCCGCTCGCACCTTGGCCTGGGTGGTGATGCCCGATCACGTGCACTGGCTGATCGAACTGCAGCAGGGCTCCTTGGCCTGCCTGATGCGCCGCTTCAAGTCACGCAGCCGCTGTGCGCTGTACAAGCTCGGCACACTGCAAGGCAGGCTGTGGCAGCCTGGGTACCATGATCATGGGTTACGTCGGGAAGAGAATGTATGCGCGGTGGCGCGCTATGTGGTGGCCAACCCGCTGCGGGCCGGGCTGGTGAAGAGGCTGGGAGATTATCCGCATTGGGATGCGGTTTGGCTGTGAAACCCTATCGCGGGGCAAGCCCGCTCCCACAGGCACAGTGGGAGCGGGCTTGCCCCGCGATGTTTTTAGGCGGCGCTGAACAGCTTGTGCGGATCGATGACGAATTTCTTCGGCACGCCGGCATCGAACTCGCCATAGCCTTCAGGCGCCTGATCGAGGCTGATCACCTGCACACCGACCACTTCGGCAATGTTGATGCGGTCCCACATGATCGCCTGCATCAGTTGGCGGTTGTACTTCATCACCGGCGTTTGACCGGTGTGGAAGCTGTGCGACTTGGCCCAGCCGAGACCAAAGCGGATGCTCAGGCTACCGATCTTCGCCGCGGCATCCACCGCGCCCGGGTCTTCGGTGACGTACAGGCCAGGAATACCGATCTTGCCCGCCACCCGCACCACGCCCATCAGCGAGTTGAGCACGGTGGCCGGGGCTTCGTGCTTGGCACCGGCATGGCCGTGACCACGGGCTTCGAAGCCCACGGCATCGACTGCGCAGTCGACTTCCGGCTCGCCCAGCAGGTTGGCGATCTGCTCGTGCAGCGGGGTGTCCTGGGACAGGTCGGCAATTTCGAAACCCTGGGCCTTGGCATGCGCCAGGCGTACCGGATTGACGTCACCGACGATCACCACCGCAGCGCCCAACAGGCGCGCCGAAGCAGCGGCAGCCAGGCCCACCGGGCCGGCACCGGCAATGTACACCGAGCTGCCCGGGCCAACGCCGGCAGTCACCGCACCGTGGTAGCCGGTGGGGAGGATGTCCGACAGGCAGGTCAGATCGCGGATTTTCTCCATGGCCTTGTCGCGGTTCGGCAGTTTCAGCAGGTTGAAGTCGGCGTACGGCACCAGCACGTACTCGGCCTGGCCACCGGTCCAGTCACCCATGTCGACATAGCCGTAGGCGCCACCGGCGCGGGCCGGGTTGACGGTGAGGCAGACGCCGGTGTGTTGCTCTTTGCACGAGCGGCAGCGGCCGCAGGCAACGTTGAAGGGCACCGACACCAGGTCACCGATTTGCAGGTGCTCGACGTCCCTGCCCTTCTCGATCACCTCGCCGGTAATTTCATGGCCCAGGACCAGACCGACCTGGGCGGTGGTACGGCCACGGACCATGTGCTGGTCGGAGCCACAGATGTTGGTGGAGACCACCCGCAGAATCACCCCGTGCTCGATCTTGCGACCGCGCGGGTCCTGCATTTTCGGGTAGTCAATCTTCTGCACCTCGACCTTGCCAGCGCCGAGATACACCACACCACGATTACCAGACATGCTTTTACCTCGCTAAAGTTTGTTGTTATGTAGCGGTGCAAAGTGCGCTGCCCGGGGGCGGCGCTGTGTTACTGGAATCTTTGTTCCGACTCGAGGGCCTCATCGCTGGCAAGCCAGCTCCCACAGGTCCGGTGTATGCAGTACCTGTGGGAGCTGGCTTGCCAGCGATGGCGGCCGTCAGAGCACTACCGTTCTGTTGGCGTTGAGGAAAACCCGCCGCTCAATGTGATACCCCACCGCCCGCGCCAAGGTCAGGCACTCGATATCGCGGCCCTTGGCAATCAGGTCTTCGGGATAATGGCTGTGATCCACCGCCTCGACGCCCTGGGCGATGATCGGGCCTTCGTCGAGGTCGTTGTTGATGTAGTGCGCGGTGGCGCCCACCAGTTTCACGCCCTTGTTGTAGGCCTGGTGATACGGCTTGGCGCCCTTGAAGCCGGGCAGCAGCGAGTGATGGATGTTGATCGCCCAGCCGTCGAGCTTGCGGCACAGCTCTGGCGACAGCACCTGCATGTAGCGGGCAAGGATCACCAGCTCCGCGCCGGACGCCTCGATCACCTGCAGCACCTTGCGCTCCTGCGCCGGTTTGTCATGAGGCTCGAGGGCAAAGTGGTAATAGGGAATACGGTGCCAGTGGGCCAGGGGCTCGAGGTCCGGGTGGTTGGAAATCACCGCCACCACGTCCATGCTCAACTGGCCGATACGCTGGCGATAGAGCAGGTCGTTGAGGCAGTGATCGGCCTTGGACACCATGATCACCACTTTCGGCCGGTGCTTGGGTGCGGTCAGCTCGAACAGCATGCCGAACGCATCGCCCCGCTCGGCAAGCCCTGCGCGAAAGCTGGCCTCGTCGAAGTCATCCGGCTGGCGGAACTCCACGCGAATGAAGAAGCGCCCGGACAGTCGGTCATCGAACGAATGATGCTCGGTGACGTAGCAGTGCTGCTCGTACAGGTAGCGCGTCACCACGTCCACCGTTCCGAGCAAGCTCGGGCAGTCGGCGGTGAGAATCCAGGTGTCCGGTGCACGACTCATGGCATTGCTCCTTAGGCCTGAATGCTCAGGCCATACTCGGCAGAGGCGTCCTGCAGCCACAGCCACCAGTAATCGGAGAAACTGCGGCGGATCAGCAGCTCCCAGGTTTCTTCACCGGTACGGCGGATCACCAGTTGCGACTTGGCGAACACCGTGCCGACTGCCTTGCCCACCGGGAAGTTATTTGGATGGACATCATAGCTGGTGGATTTCATCAGCACGTCGCGCACGTTGGGGCCGCTCAGTTCCAGCAGGGTTTGCCCGCCGCTGACGTTGACGATTTGAATGTGCAGGCCATCGAGGGCATCGCGCAGTTTTTGCTCGACGGCAAATTCCTCGCCGCCGGGAACGATCAGCAGCCACTCATCCGGGCCCAGCCATTGCAGCGATGTCTCGCCGTTGGCGACCACGGTCAGGGCCACCGGCAGCTCCAGGCCCAGGGCCTTGAACACGCCGCCGGCGAAGGCCGGATCCTTGCCATCGCCACGAATGGTCAGGTGGCCGAGGAGTTTTTTCTCGCGCAGGGTCACCCCGGCGTTCTTGCGGCCCTTGCCGACCAGGCTGGGCAGGTCGGCATGGTGCAGTGGTGTTTCAGCCTTGGCGTCGTTGCCGGGGCGTTGCTGGTAGACGTTGATCGTGCTCATTACACACCTGCCTTGAATTCTGTGGACCTGGTAACGCGATCCCTGTGGGAGCTGGCTTGCCAGCGATGGGAGCCCCGCAAGGCTTCGCCTTGTATCGCGGGCAAGCCCGCTCCCACAGGTACTGCATCAACCTTGCGTTAGATGTTCTGCCGCTCGCCCTTCGGATCGAAGAACACCGAAGAACAGATCTCCGCCTCGATCACGCTGCCATCGGCCTGGGGCGAGTAGACCCGCTCGCCGATGCGCTTGAGCCCGCCCTTGACCACGCCCATGGCGAACGAATACCCCAGGGAGTTGCTGGCGTAGCTGGAAGTAACGTGACCGACCATGTCCATCGGGATCGGTTGTTTCGGGTCAAACACCAGTTGCGCGCCTTCGGGCAGCCATGTGTTCGGGTCGACCGGCTTGAGCCCGACCAGTTGCTTGCGGTTCTCGCGCACGCAATCTTCGCGGTTCATCCCGCGCCAGCCGATCCACGAGAACGGTTTGGTACGGCCGACACACCAGCCCATGTTGAGGTCGTCCGGGGTCATCGAGCCGTCAGTGTCCTGGCCGACGATGATGAAGCCCTTCTCGGCCCGCAGTACGTGCATGGTTTCGGTGCCGTACGGAGTCAAGTTGTATTGCTTGCCGGCAGCGACGATCTTCTCCAGCACGCCCATGGCGTAGTTGGCCTGGACGTTGACTTCGTACGACAGCTCGCCAGTGAACGAAATGCGGAACACCCGCGCCGGCACACCGCCGACCAGGCCTTCCTTCCAGGTCATGAACGGGAAGGCGTCCTTGTCCAGGTCGATATCGGTCACTTCGCTGAGCAGCTTGCGGCTGTTGGGGCCCGACAGGGTCAGGGTCGCCCAGTGGTCGGTGACCGAGGTGAAGTACACCTTCAAGTCTGGCCATTCGGTCTGCTGGTAGATCTCCAGCCACTGCAACACCCGCGCCGCGCCACCGGTGGTAGTGGTCATGATGAAGTGGTTATCGCCGACGCAGGCGGTGACGCCGTCGTCAAAGACCATGCCGTCTTCCTTGCACATCAGGCCGTAGCGGGCCTTGCCGACGTCGAGCTTGGTCCAGGCGTTGGTGTAGATGCGGTTGAGGAATTCACGCGCGTCCGGACCCTGGATGTCGATCTTGCCCAGGGTCGAGGCATCGAGGAGGCCGACGCTGTCACGCACCGCCTTGCATTCACGGGCCACGGCGGCATGAATGTCTTCGCCGTTGCGCGGGAAGTACCACGGGCGCTTCCACTGGCCAACGTCTTCGAACTCGGCGCCGTTCTTCACATGCCAGGCATGCAGGGCGGTAAAGCGCACGGGCTCGAACAGGTGGCCACAGTGCCGGCCCGCCACCGCACCGAAGGTGATCGGCGTGTAGTTGGGGCGGAACATGGTGGTGCCCATTTCCGGGATGGTGATGCCCATGGAGCGGGCGGCAATCGCCAGGCCGTTGATGTTGCCGAGCTTGCCCTGGTCGGTACCAAAGCCCAGGGCGGTGTAGCGCTTGACGTGCTCGACCGACTCGAAGCCTTCGCGGGTGGCCAGTTCGATGGCCGCGGCGGTGACGTCGTTCTGCTGGTCGACGAACTGCTTCGGCGCCCGTGCGGTGTTCTTGTCGTGGGGCACTTGGAACAGCGCCACCGTGGGCTCTTCCTGACGCGCCAGGACTTTCGGGATCACCCCCAGCGCGGCCTTGAAGCCGGCTTCGGTGGCGGCGCGCACGCCGCCTTCAAAACCATCGGCGAGGGTGTCGGCGAGGGCGAACACACCGTTGATGCCGCCCACGCACACACGTTTCTGCGGCGCTTCACCCGGCACGAAACCGAGGATGTCTTCACGCCAGATCGGCTTGCCGCCCAGGTGCGAAGCCAGGTGCACCACCGGGCTGTAGCCGCCGGAGGTCGCCACCAGGTCGCAGTCCAGCCACTCGCCGGGGCTGGTGACTTTATGGGTTTTGACGTCGATGGCGGCCACACGGGCAGCGGTGACGTGCTTGCTGCCACGGGACTCGATCACCGCGCTGGAGGTCAGGATGCGGATGCCTTTGGCCCGCGCCTCCTCTACCAGTGAACCACGTGGGTTGTGGCGGGCATCGGCGACGGCGACCACTTTCAGGCCGGCGTCGTGCCAGTCCAGGGCCACGCGATAGGCATGGTCGTTGTTGGTCGACAGCACCAGCTTGCGCCCCGGCGCCACGCCGTAACGGCGCACGTAGGTCGATACCGCACCGGCAAGCATGTTGCCCGGCACATCGTTGTTGCCATACACCAGCGGCCGCTCATGGGCGCCGGTCGCCAGCACCACACGCTTGGCGCGTACCCGGTGCATGCGCTGACGCACCTGGCCGATCGGCGCGTGATCACCGAGGTGGTCAGTCAGACGCTCGTGAATGGTGAGGAAGTTGTGGTCGTGGTAGCCGTTGACCGTCGCCCGTGGCAACAGGGTGACTTCCGGCAATTCCTTGAGCTCGGCCACGACTGCCGCGACCCAGTCGGTGGCCGGTTTGCCATCGAGGGTTTCACGGCTGTCGAGCAGGCTGCCGCCGAACTCTTCCTGTTCATCGGCGAGGATCACCCGCGCGCCGCTGCGGCCAGCGGCCAATGCTGCGGCCAGGCCGGCAGGGCCTGCGCCCACCACCAGTACGTCGCAGTGGTGGTTCATGTAGTCGTAGCTGTCCGGGTCGTTTTCCAGCGGCGCCCGGCCAAGGCCTGCGGCTTTGCGGATGTACTTCTCGTAGGTCATCCAGAACGACTGCGGGTACATGAACGTCTTGTAGTAGAAGCCCGGCGGCATCAGCTTGCCGCCGACCTTGCCGAGAATGCCCATGACGTCGTTGTTCACATTCGGCCAGCCGTTGGTGCTGGTGGCGACCAGGCCGGCGTACAGCGCCTGCTGGGTGGCGCGCACGTTGGGCACCTGGGTGGCTTCGGTGGCGCCGATCTGCAGGATGGCGTTGGGCTCTTCGGAGCCTGCGGCGATGATCCCGCGGGGGCGCGAGTACTTGAAGCTGCGCCCGACGATGTCGACGCCGTTGGCCAGCAGTGCCGCGGCCAGGGTGTCACCGGCAAAACCCTGGTAGGTCTGGCCGTTGAAGGTGAAGTTCAAAACCTTGCTGCGGTCGATGCGACCACCATTGGACAGGCGATAGACCTGGCTCATACCTTTTCTCCCTGACCACTGACTGCCAACTGCGGGCTGGTGCTTTTGCCGGTGACCTGCGGCGTGGCGCCGATCGGATAGGTTTCCAGAATTTCGTAGGTCAGCGTGTCACGCGTGGCATTGAAGTACTGGCGGCAACCGGCGGCGTGAATCCACAGCTCGTGGTGCAGGCCGCGGGGGTTGTCGCGGAAGAACATGTAGTCGCCCCACTCCTCGTCGGAGCAGGCGTTGGGGTCCAGCGGCCGGGGAATGTGCGCCTGGCCTGCGGCATGGAACTCCTCTTCGGAGCGCAGCTCGCCGCAGTGGGGACAGAAGATATGCAACATGGGGATTTCTCCTGTTAGTGGGCGACAGCGGCGGCGCCGTGTTCGTCGATCAGTGCACCGTTGTGGAAACGGTCAATGGAAAAGGGTTTGGCCAGCGGGTGCATTTCGCCCTTGGCCAGGCTTGCGGCAAACACGTTGCCCGAGCCCGGGGTGGCCTTGAAGCCGCCGGTGCCCCAGCCGCAGTTGAAGAACATGTTCTTCACCGGGGTCTTGGAGATGATCGGGCAGGCGTCCGGCGTGGTGTCGACGATGCCGCCCCACTGGCGGTTCATGCGTACCCGCGAGAGGATCGGGAACATTTCGACGATGGCTTGCAGGGTGTGCTCGATCACCGGGTACGAACCGCGCTGGCCATAGCCGACCCAGCCGTCGATACCGGCGCCGATGACCAGGTCGCCCTTGTCCGACTGGCTGATGTAACCATGCACGGCGTTGGACATGATCACGCTGTCGATGATTGGCTTGAGCGGCTCGGACACCAGTGCCTGCAGCGGATGCGACTCGATCGGCAAGCGGAAGCCGGCGAGCTTGGCCATGTGTCCGGAGTTACCGGCCGTGACCACGCCAACACGCTTGGCGCCGATAAAGCCCTTGTTGGTCTCGACCCCGATGACCACGCCGTTTTCCTTGCGAAAGCCGATCACTTCGGTTTGCTGGATCAGGTCCACGCCCAGGGCGTCGGCGGCGCGGGCAAAGCCCCAGGCCACGGCGTCGTGACGGGCAACGCCGCCACGCCGTTGCACGGTGGCACCGATGATCGGGTAGCGGGTGTTCTTCGAGCAGTCCAGGTAAGGGATCTCTTCGGCCACCTGCCGGGCGTTGAGCAGCTCGCCATCGACACCGTTGAGACGGTTGGCACTGACCCGCCGCTCGGAATCACGCATGTCTTGCAAGGTGTGGCACAGGTTGTAGACACCGCGCTGGGAGAACATCACGTTGTAGTTGATGTCCTGCGACAGCCCTTCCCAGAGCTTCATCGCATGCTCATACAGGTGCGCCGACTCGTCCCACAGGTAGTTGGAGCGGACGATGGTGGTGTTGCGCGCGGTGTTGCCGCCACCCAGCCAGCCCTTCTCGACCACTGCCACGTTGGTGATGCCATGTTCCTTGGCCAGGTAGTAGGCGGTGGCCAGGCCGTGCCCGCCACCACCGACGATGACCACGTCGTAGACTTTTTTCGGGGTGGGCGTGCGCCACATGCGCTGCCAGTTTTCATGGTGGCTGAGCGAGTGCTTGAAGAGGCCGAAGCCTGAGTAACGTTGCATAGTCTTTACTCCTGGACCACTCAGCGGTAAACCGGAAAATCTGCACAGAGTGCCGACACGTTCTTCGCAACATCGGCCTCGACATCGGCATCACCGAGGTTATCGAGGATGTCGCAGATCCAACCGGCCAGTTCCACGCACTGGCTGACCTTGAAGCCGCGGCTGGTGACCGCCGGGGTGCCGATCCGCAGGCCGGAGGTGACGAACGGCGACTGTGGGTCGTTGGGCACGGCGTTCTTGTTGACGGTGATGTGGGCGCGGCCCAGGGCGGCGTCGGCATCTTTACCGGTCAGGCCCTGGCGAATCAGGCTGACCAGGAACAGGTGGTTGTCGGTACCGCCGGAGACCACGTCATAGCCACGCTTGACGAACACCTCGGCCATGGCCTGGGCGTTGTCGATCACTTGCTGCTGATAGGTCTTGAAGCCAGGCTCCAGCGCTTCCTTGAAGCACACCGCCTTGGCAGCGATCACGTGCATCAGCGGGCCGCCCTGGGCGCCGGGGAATACAGCGGCGTTGAGTTTTTTCTCGATCTCTTCGTTGCTGCGCGCCAGGATCAGGCCGCCGCGCGGGCCGCGCAGGGTCTTGTGGGTGGTGGTGGTGACCACGTCAGCGTACGGCAGCGGGTTGGGGTACAGGCCAGCGGCCACCAGACCGGCAACGTGAGCCATGTCGACGAACAGGTAGGCACCGACTTTGTCGGCAATCTGACGAAAGCGTGGGAAATCGAGGGTTTTCGAGTAGGCCGAGAACCCGGCGACGATCATCTTCGGCTTGTGCTCCACCGCCAGGCGCTCGACTTCGTCGTAGTCGATCAGCCCGGTGCTGGTGTCGATGCCGTACTGCACGGCGTTGTACAGCTTGCCCGAGGACGACACCTTGGCACCGTGGGTCAGATGGCCGCCGTGGGCCAGGCTCATGCCCAGAATGGTGTCGCCAGCCTGCAGCAGGGCCAGGTACACGGCGCTGTTGGCCGAGGAGCCGGAATGCGGCTGGACGTTGGCGTAATCGGCGCCGAACAACTGCTTGGCGCGGTCGATGGCCAGTTGCTCGACTTTATCCACATGCTCGCAACCGCCGTAATAGCGCTTGCCCGGGTAGCCTTCGGCGTATTTATTGGTCAGGCCGCTGCCCTGGGCCTGCATGACACGCTTGCTGGTGTAGTTTTCCGAGGCGATCAACTCGATGTGATCTTCCTGGCGTTGCTCTTCGGCATTGATCGCCGCCAGCAGTGCATCGTCGTAACCCTGGATCTGGTCTTGCTTGCTGAACATCGCAGTTTCTCCCGGCAGCGGCATCGGTTCTTGTCGGGCAATTGCCCTTTTCAGCGATGGTATGACCGACGCAGACAGCCCAGATGCCTACGGACGCCACGCAAAGGTGCGTTTACGACATGGGGGCCGATGTCGCCTGCATCGCTGGCAAGCCAGCTCCCACACGGTCACTGTGGGAGCTGGCTTGCCAGCGATAGGCGGCCACCCGGAACTTGGTTTAGAGTGCTCACCTGCGTCGTTCACAGGAAAGTGTCATGACAGATCAAAGCCAGCAATTCGCCAGCGACAACTACTCAGGTATCTGCCCGGAAGCCTGGGCCGCCATGGAAAAAGCCAACCAGGGCCATGAGCGCGCCTACGGCGACGACCAATGGACGGCACGCGCCTCGGAGTATTTCCGCAAACTGTTCGAAACCGACTGCGAAGTGTTCTTCGCCTTCAACGGCACCGCGGCCAACTCGCTGGCGCTGTCGTCGCTGTGCCAGAGCTATCACAGCGTGATCTGCTCGGAGACCGCCCACGTCGAGACCGACGAATGCGGTGCGCCGGAGTTCTTCTCCAACGGCTCCAAGCTGCTTACCGCACGCAGCGAAGCCGGCAAGCTGACCCCCGACTCGATCCGCGAAGTGGCGCTCAAGCGCCAGGACATCCACTACCCCAAACCGCGCGTGGTGACCATCACCCAGGCCACCGAGGTCGGTAGCGTCTATCGCCCGCACGAACTCAAGGCGATCAGCGCCACCTGCAAGGAACTGGGCCTGAACCTGCACATGGACGGCGCGCGCTTCAGCAACGCCTGCGCATTCCTTGGCTGCACGCCGGCTGAGCTGACCTGGAAATCCGGGGTCGATGTGCTGTGCTTTGGCGGCACCAAGAACGGCATGGCGGTGGGCGAGGCGATCCTGTTCTTCAACCGCCAGCTGGCCGAAGACTTCGACTACCGCTGCAAGCAGGCTGGGCAACTGGCATCGAAGATGCGCTTCCTCTCGGCGCCCTGGGTCGGCCTGCTGGAAGACGGCGCCTGGCTGCGCCATGGCGTGCATGCCAACCGCTGCGCGCAATTGCTCTGCGAGCTGGTGCGCGATGTGCCAGGGGTTGAGCTGATGTTCCCGGTGGAGGCCAACGGCGTGTTCCTGCAGATGTCGGAACCGGCGCTGGAAGCCTTGCGCAACAAGGGCTGGCGTTTCTACACCTTTATCGGTAGCGGTGGCGCGCGGTTCATGTGCTCGTGGGACACCGAAGAAGCGCGGGTACGTGAGCTGGCGGCGGATATCAGGGCAGCAATGAAGGCTTGATTTCTCGGCCTTGGTGTACAAGCACCCAGTTTACCGTCCATCAGAACTAGTATTTTTGTCAGGTGAGTATCTTCAGGCCAGTACATATAGTTGGTTTACCCGGTTAACTAACCACTGGGTTTTGGTCAATACTTATGGAGATACTCACATGTCAGAGATTAAACTGATTCACGCCGTGCACTTTATTGTCGACGGCGAAATCTATGAAATAGGCATGAGTCATCTGGACGGATATGCCTATTTAAATAAGGGAGACGAAACCGTGCTTCATTTGGGCGGCAGAAATTTTAAGCAAGTTTCCGTGGATTATAAGATTTTTAGTCCATTTACCGACACTGGATCCCATTGGTCCATCATCTTTGTCGCCAGTGAAGTTACTGCCGTTGATAGCAAGCTCGCAGAGCTGCTCAAAAAGTAACAGTGGCGTCGCGTCCAACTGAAGTGTTTCATCACCGACAAGCCAGCGCTCGCAGATCGCGCGCTGCGACTTGCCGGCGATGAGTTCGCCCGGTCTAAAGCCTGAATCCCCCCATCTGCCGCGCCAGATCATCGGCCAAGCCGCGTAGTGCCTGACACTCCTGCCGACAGCCCTGCACATCCACCGCCGTCTCCCGCGCCAGGTCGGATATCCCCTGCACGGTGCGGTTGATCTCCTCGGTGACCGCCGACTGCTCTTCGGTCGCCGTCGCCACCTGATGGTTCATGTCACTGATGTGCTCGACCTGATCGGTGATGGTGCCCAGCGAAGCGCCGGTCTGCTGGCTCGACTCCACCCCCGTTCCGGTCGCTGCCTGGCCGGCCTGCATCGACGCGACCGCACTGCCCGCGCCGTGCTTGAGGCGCAGGATCATCTGCTGCACTTGATCGGTGGACACCTGAGTACGCCGCGCCAGGGTCCGTACTTCGTCAGCGACCACGGCAAAGCCGCGGCCCATCTCGCCCGCCCGCGCCGCCTCGATGGCCGCGTTGAGCGCCAGCAGGTTGGTCTGTTCGGAGATGCTGCGGATCACCGCCAAGACTTCGTCAATCGAGGCGACTTCCGTCGCCAGTTCACTCACCGCACTGGCCGCCTGGCCAATCTCGTCGGACATGCCCTCGATATGGGCAATTGAGCGGCGCACCACTTCGCGGGCCTGCAGCGCTTCGCTGCGCGCGGTTTCAGACGCCACGGCGGCGTTGCCGGCATTCTGCGCTATGTCTTGAACGGTCAGGCCCATCTCATGCACGGCAGTGGCGACCATTTCGGTCATTTCCTGCTGGCGGCCGGAGCGTTCGGCGGTGTTGTCCACCACTTGCGTCACTTGCGCCACCGACGCGCGCAAGCGTTCGCTGGTGTTCAACACTTCGCCGATCAGGTCACGCTGGCTGTCGAGAAAACGGTTGAAACCACGGGCCAGGTCGCCCAGCTCGTCAGCGCGGTTTTCGTCCAGGCGCTGGGTCAGGTCGCCGCCGCCATTGCCGATGGCCATCAAGGCGCCGGTCACGCGGCGGATGGGACGGACGATGCCGCGTGCCAGCAGCACCACCAGCAACAGCGATACCAGCGCGACCGCTGCACCAATCAGGCTAGTCAGCCAGACGGTCTCACGCACCTGGGCATAGATCTGTGCTTCTGGCACCTCGGCGACCAGGGTCCAGTTGAGGTCACGCAGCGGTAGGCTGAGGGCCAGATAGCCCTCGCCATCGCGCTCGAAGCGGCTACTGTGCAGGCCCTGCTCACGGCTCAGAACGGCCTTGGCAGCTTCGCCACCAATCTGCTCGGCCAACTGCCGCTTGCCACTGAATTCCTGCTGCGGATGCACCTGGATCAAACCGTCGCCGCGCACCAGCATCACCCGCCCACGTTCGCCGAAGCTGAAGTTGTGGATCAATTCGGACAGTTCGGTCATACGCAGGCCAAGCCCGGCGATACCCACCAGTTGGCCGGCTTTCTCCACCCGATAGTCGATGAACAGCGCCAGTTCGCCGGTGCTGCCGTCGGTGTCGATGTTCAGCAGGCGCGGGTTGCCACTGTCGATAAAGCCGAAAAACCACTTATCCGCCGGGTTGCTGCGGCTGAGGGTGCGGTCCAGGCCTTTCTCGTTGTAATAGTGGTTGCTCGCTGTAGCGGCAAACAACGCGGTAAAGGCATGGTTCTGTTTGCGCAGGGCTTCGAGGTACTCGATAAATTGCGGCGCCTGGGCGCTGTCTTCCCCCGCCGCCAGCCAATCGCGCAGCAACGTGTTGCTGGCAATGTCGGCCGCCGCCGTCAACGGTCGGCCAAGCATGCGTTCGATGTCGTTACGAATCGCCTCAATGCTCGCCGGCAAGGCGGTGTCGACCAGGTAACGCTCGGTCAGCCGATTGACCGCCACGCTGTAGATGCCGACCACGATCAGAATGCTCAGCAACAGCGCTGCGCCCATGCTTGCGATCAATTGCCACTGGATACTGCGCCGCCAGAACTGCATGTATTTCCCCTGGGTAAATAAGCCCTGTAGTGCAAGAGACAGGCCAATTGTATACAACAGAAAATACAATCCAATCCACAGCAATGCCGGCCCACCCTCCCGAAGGTGGTGAGCTGGCAAAAAGGTCTAGCGAGGGGTTTGACGCGATCAGCTGTTGCTGATGGTCCGGGCAATCACATCGACCGTGGCGTTGACTTGCTCTTGGTAACGGTCGAGGGCCTGCTGGTGCTGCTGTTGCAGTTCGATCTGCTGCGAGCACAGGTTGAGGGCTGCCAGTACCAGCAGCTTGTCACCGATCAGGGTCGGGTATTTACGCTTGGTATCGGCCAATGAAGCATTGAGCATTTGCACTGCTTGCGCCAGCGCCTGCTCCTGGCCTTCGGGGGCCTTGATCGAATAATCGCTGCCGAGGATCGACACGACATTGATCGGCTGCGCTGAGGTTCTCATGCGTTCACGGTACCAACGCTGGCACGCTCAACCAGGGCCTGGATGCGTGCGGCAGTAGCGCCCTGCTTTTCTTCCTGCTCCAGCAGGCTCAGTTGCAGGCTGTCGTTTTCGTCTTTGGCCTGGGCCAGTTCGGCGCTGATCTGCGCGTTGCGCTCGGTCAGTTCCTGATTCTTCTGCACCAGGTCGCTGACCAGTTGCTCCAGTTGACTAAGGGAAGTTTCCAACATGATTGCCTTCTCGGGGTGTTTCAGGGGGCGCACACGATAAAGAAAAGTCCGCGTGCTCGCCAGGGATATCGGGTTTAGACGCGTCGGCCTGGTGCAGATTGACCCACCGATGTCGGTCAGGTTCCCCGTTTTGCCTACCACCGGTCAGGAAAAAAGATAGCTGGCTCACAATTTTGTCGTCGTCGGCTCAAGTCTTTACCCGGCCGACCGATAGGCATGGCAGTCCTGATTCTGGCGCACGGTTCGCGTGCCCTTTTCCCTTCCTGGATACCACCATGTCCCTACGCAATATGAATATCGCCCCGCGCGCGCTTCTGGGCTTTGCTCTGATCGGTGCACTGATGCTGGCCCTGGGTCTGTTCGCCCTGAACCAGATGAGCAAGATTCGCCAGGCCGGCGAAACCATCGAGAACTCGACGGTGCCGAGCATCACCAACCTCGACCAGTTGACCCAGCTGACCCTGCGCCTGCGCACCCTGTCGTACCGCCTGCTGCTCAACCGCGAAGCCGACACCCTGCAGGCCACCCTCAAGCTGGTCGACCAGCGCAACCAGCAGATCGATGACGCGCGCCGGGTGTACGAGCCGCTGATCTCCGGCAGCCAGGAACGCGCCGCCTACAACCAGTACGTGCAGTTGCTGAGCCAGTACCGCCAACTGGAAAACCGCATGCGCCTGGCATCGCAGAACAATGACCTGGACAGCCTGCGCAATCTGATCAACCGCGACATGCTCGACAGCTCCGAGCAGATCAACAGCGTCATGGATCAACTGATCAGCATCAATACCGAGCAGACCCGCGAGATCAACCGCACCGCTGCCGACCAGTATTCCAGTGCGGTCGCTCTGGTGATCGGGCTGCTGCTGGCCGCCACCGCCTTGACCCTGGTCTGCGCGCTGCTGCTGACCCGCAGTATCGTCAAGCCGATCGACGAGGCCCTGCAGGCTGCCGAGCGTATCGCCGAAGGCGACCTGACCCGCAGCATCCAGGCCGAAGGCCAGGACGAAGCGGCGCGCCTGCTCAAAGCCATGGCCAAGATGCAGAACAAGCTGCGCGATACCCTGCAGCAGATCTCCGGCTCCGCGACCCAACTGGCGTCGGCGGCTGAAGAGCTGAATAGCGTCACCGACGAAAGCGCCCGTGGCCTGCAGCAGCAGAACAACGAAATCGAACAGGCCGCCACCGCCGTCACCGAGATGACCAGCGCCGTGGAAGAAGTGGCACGCAATGCCGTGAGCACCTCGGAAGCCTCCAAGGAAGCCACCCGCTCGGCCGGCGACGGCCGTGACCTGGTGATGGAAACCGTCAGCGCCATCGAGCGCATGAGCACCGACGTGCAAGGCACTGCCGAACTGATCGGCAACCTGGCGGAAGAATCGCGCGATATCGGCAAAGTGCTCGACGTGATTCGCGGCCTGGCCGACCAGACCAACCTGCTGGCCCTGAACGCCGCCATCGAAGCGGCCCGTGCCGGTGAGGCCGGTCGCGGCTTTGCCGTGGTCGCTGATGAAGTACGCGCCCTGGCTCACCGCACCCAGCAGTCGACCAGCGAAATCGAACGGATGATCGGCAGCATCCAGGGCGGCACCGAGCAAGCGGTCAACTCCATGCGCAACAGCACCGAGCGTGCCGAGTCGACCCTGAACATCGCCCGCGGCGCCGGCCTGGCGCTGGAAACCATCACCGGTGCGGTGGCCGAGATCAACGAGCGCAACCTGGTGATCGCCAGCGCGGCCGAAGAGCAGGCCCAGGTCGCCCGCGAAGTGGACCGCAACCTGGTCAACATCAACGACCTGTCGGTGCAGTCGGCCACCGGCGCCCACCAGACCAGCGCAGCGAGCGCCGAACTGTCGCGCCTGGCGGTGGACCTGAGCGGGCTGGTGGCACGTTTCAGCGTGTAACGCAAACGCATCGCGGGTCAAGTCGCTACTCAGTACTCGATCCGCACATCCCCTTTCGGTACGCTGCAGCACGAAAGGATATAGCCTTCGGCGACGTCTTCATCGGTGATGCCGCCGTTGTGCTCCATCTCCACTTCCCCGCCCAGCTTGAGCACCTTGCAGGTGCCGCAGATGCCCATGCCGCAGGCCTTGGGGATCATCAGGCCGAGCTTGGCCGCCGCCGCGTGCACGGTCTCGCCCGGGGCCACGCGGATGCTCTTGCCGGTGGCGGTGAACTCCACCTGGTGCAGGTCGCCGGCGTCCAGCTCGGCGGCTTCAGCGGCCTGTTCGGCGTGCTCGACGGCATCGGCCTTGACCTCGGCCGGGGTCGCGCCGAACGACTCCTCATGGTAGCGGCTCATGTCGTAGCCGCTGCCTTCCAGCAAGCGCTTGACCGCGTTCATGTACGGCGTCGGGCCACAGCAGAAGATCTCCCGTTCCATATAGTCCGGGGCGATCAACTCCATGAGTTTCTGGTTCAGGTAGCCGCGGTAGCCCGCCCAGGGCTCGCCCAGGCCGTGCTTCTCGCAAATGATGTGCAGGCTGAAGTTGTCGATCCGCGAGGCCATGTGCTCCAGCTCGCGGTGATAGATGATGTCTTTCGGCGAACGCGCGCTGTGGACGAAAACCATGTCGACATTGCCGTTGGTGTCGTAGAACCAGCGGGCCATGGACATCACCGGGGTGATGCCGACGCCGCCGCTCAGGTACAGCACCTTGGGGCTGGGGAAGTCGATGGCGTTGAACAGCCCCACCGGTCCGTGCACCGCCAGCTCCTGGCCTTCGTGCAGGGTGTCGTGCAACCAGTTGGAAACCTTGCCACCGGGTACACGCTTGATGGTCACCGAGAAGCTGTAAGGCACCGACGGTGAACTGGAGATGGTGTAGGAACGCATGATCGGCTCGCCGTCGATCTCCAGCTCCAGGGTAACGAACTGCCCGGGCTTGAAGAAGAACATGATCGGCTGGTCGGCCATGAAACAGAAGGTGCGCACATCCCAGGTTTCCTGGATCACCTTGACGCAACGCACGATATGGCGGCCGTTGGCCCAGGTCTGGGTGCTGACCGGATTGAGGAAGCTGTTGGACATGCTCGTCTCCACGGCCGACTGCGGCCTGATGGCTGCGATTCTGCGCAAGCCGCGCAGGCGACACTTACCTATCCGCGACATTGGCGTGCTTATCGCGACCAGCCCCCGGCTACAGGGGCTGGCGCGTCGGAAACGGATCTGATCATGTCGCCCATGGATATGGTTCATGCGCACTTCGAACGCACACTCCATCGCAAATGATCCTGCTGTATTTGAGCCTTGCGTCGCCATAACAACGATTAGCCACTTTCACCGGCCACAAGCACTGGCCATGAGGACCTACACGATGGACGTCACCGCAACTTTGAGTCTGGGCGATCCACTGGAACCTGCACGCAAGGCCACCGCCGAGATGCTGCAGAGCCGCGAGCGGACCTTCTCGCTGCCACAGCCGTTCTACTGCGACGAGCGCCTGTTCCAGATCGACATGGAAGAGATCTTCCAGAAGGAATGGCTGATCGCCGGGATGACTTGCGAAATCCCGACCAAGGGCAACTTCATCACCCTGCAGATCGGCAAGAACCCGATCCTGGTGGTGCGCGGCGCCGAAGGCCAGGTGCATGCCTTCCACAACGTCTGCCGCCATCGCGGTTCGCGCCTGTGCACCAGCGACAAGGGCAAGGTCGCCAAGCTGGTCTGCCACTACCACCAGTGGACCTACGAGCTGGACGGCCGCCTGCTGTTCGCCGGCAC
The DNA here is from genome assembly GCF_018390435.1 of Pseudomonas sp. RC2C2. Taxonomy (NCBI): domain Bacteria; kingdom Pseudomonadati; phylum Pseudomonadota; class Gammaproteobacteria; order Pseudomonadales; family Pseudomonadaceae; genus Pseudomonas; species Pseudomonas sp. RC2C2. The sequence continues at coordinate 1,845,129 of NZ_JAHBAX010000001.1, forward strand.
CGAGATGGGCGCCGACTTCGATATGAAGCAGTACGGGCTCAAGCCTGTGAACGTCAAGACCGCCGGTGGCTACATCTTCATCAGCCTGGCTGAAAACCCGCCAGCGATCGATGACTTCCTCGCCACCCTGACCCACTACATGGAACCCTACGACATGGAGAACACCAAGGTGGCGGTGCAAACCACCTTGATGGAAAAGGCCAACTGGAAGCTGGTGCTGGAAAACAACCGCGAGTGCTACCACTGCAGCGGCTCGCACCCTGAACTGCTGAAAACCCTGCTGGAATGGGACGACGTCACCGACCCGCGCGCAGACCAGGCGTTCAAGGACCACGTCGCGGCCTCCGCCGCCGCCTGGGACGCCGAGAAGATCCCCTACGCCCACGCCAGCTTTGGCCTGCGCAACCGCATCGTGCGCATGCCACTGCTCAAGGGCACGGTATCGATGACCCTGGACGGCAAGCAGGGCTGCCAGAAGCTCATGGGCCGGATCCAGAACCCGGACCTGGGCTCGATGCGCATCCTGCACCTGCCGCACTCCTGGAACCACTGCATGGGCGATCACATGATCGTCTTCACCGTGTGGCCGATCAGCGCCCAGGAGACCATGGTCACGACCAAGTGGCTGGTGCACAAGGATGCGGTTGAAGGTGTGGATTACGACCCGGCGCGCATGCGTCAGGTGTGGGATGCCACCAACGACCAGGACCGGCGCCTGGCGGAAGAGAACCAGCGCGGGATCAACTCGACGGCGTACCAGCCGGGGCCTTATTCGAAGACCTACGAGTTTGGTGTGGTGAACTTTGTCGATTGGTACAGCGAGCGGATGCTGAGCAACCTGGGGGCGGCGCCGGCGCCTTATCTGAAGGGTGTGGCTGCGCAGTAAAGCGGGGCCGCTTTGCGGCCTATCGCCGGCAAAGCCGGCTTGTGTCTTTAGGTAGGAATAGAATCAGAAGTGAGAGCGGTGAATGGCAAGCTGTACGCCGGTAGTGCTTAAAGCACGTGTGGGAGCAAAGCTGCCATTCACCTCTCCACCCTGGCCCGAGCCCGAACAGTTGATTGAGCGCCTCTCGAATCACAAGCGTGGGCCAAGCCAGAGCGCTCTCACAACTGAGTGTAAGAGGGTTCAGCCATGTTGTCTTCTGTTGGAATCGACACTGCCAAAGCCACTTTGGAAATCTGCATCAAACCTCAGAAAATCCGCTTCGAAGTAGTCAATGAACGCCCAGGCTTTGATGTGCTGATCGGGCGACTGAAGGACTTCAAGATCAGCAGAGTGTTGATTGAAGCGACCGGCGGCTACGAGAAAGAGGTGCTGATTGCATTGCGCTCAGCGGGTTTCGAAACCATCTGCATCAACCCAGCCCGTGCCCGAAAATTCGCCGATGCCATGGGTAAAAAAGCCAAAACCGACAAGATCGACGCCGAAGTCCTTGCGGACTTCACTGCACACCTCAGCGCCCCTCAAGGCCAACCGGTCAGCCCTGAACGCGAAGAGCTGCGAGAGCTGGTGAAGCAGCGCGCCCAATTTGTGCAGAGCCGTGATGACTACAAGCGGCGTCGCCTGCAATGCCGCTCGGCAATGGTGATGGCCCACTTTGATGAGCACATAGAACAGCTGAAAGTGCTGATCAAACGCCTCGACGAAGAAATTGACCAGGCGATGGTGCAACTTGACGATACCAGGGCGCGTCAGTTGTTGGCGGTGAGCGGAATCGGTCGAGTAACCGCCGCAAATCTGCTCGCCTCACTGCCTGAACTGGGGCAGTTGGACCGCCGTCAAATCGCCGCGCTGGTGGGCGTAGCGCCTTACAACAACGATAGCGGTAGCCATCGAGGGCACCGCCAGATATGGGGGGGCGGGCGCATGTAAGGCGAGTTCTGTACATGTCGAGCTGGATCATCATCCGCCACAACACGGAATTTAAAGCACGCTACGAAGCACTTCGGGAGCGTGGCAAGTGCGCCAAAGTGGCCCTCGTAGCCTGCATGCGGGTGCTGATCGTCAGGCTGAATGCAATGCTGCGGGACAATACCCCTTGGCGAGTGCAAACAGCCTGATCAAGACAGTTGCTCCCACAGGTGGTGTGTATACCTGCAAACCCTGTGGGAGCTGGCCTTGCCAGCGATGGGGCCGTACCAGCCTGTACAAATTTTGACCACCTACCGCAATCCCCCGGCCCCGCTGGGCCCGTCAACACAGCAAACACTTTATCCACAGGACAGCCCACAGCTAATGTGGGCAAGTCGTTGTTTTTCCCGCGAAATTTTATTGATCAAAATTTGATCAAATCTCTACACGCCTTTAAATACAAGGCTCACAGCGGAAGGCGAACACCTTATCCACAGAGACGCCAACAGACTTTGTGTGCAAAAGTCGAAGCGCTAAAAAACCGTTGTGGATAACGCCTTGAGCGACCGAAATACCGGGCCTGAGCAGGCATAAACAAGACAATTGGCTAGTTTCTGATCAACCCTACGCAGCCCTTGCGCCACGGGCCTCTCAGCCATGGGCGAACATATTATCCACAGACCCGCCAACAGCGATTGTGGGCAAACTCATTGCCGCCCTGGGAAGAAAACCTCGAAAAATCCACAACTTAGCCTGATCATTTTTTGACCATAACGCCGAAGGGCACGCAATGCGTGCCCTCCAGCCATACACAAACACTTTATCCACAGATCGGCCAACAGACTTTGTGAGCAACTGTCAGCGCAACACGCCCTCTTCCACCAGCAGCTTGAGGATGGCTTGCGCGCCGTCCTGAGGGCTGACGTCCTTGAGCACTTGCCCACCGCCGCCGCTGGCCTTGGCGGTGGCGGCTTTCATACGGTCGGCGCCGCTCTTGGCCTTGATCACCTTGAGGCGTTTAGGCCGCGGCTTGGCCGGTTGCAGTTCGGCACTTGTGAATAACTCGTCTGCGACAATCGCTACTTGGCGCGCCGCCAATACACCACGCCGGGCGGGGCCAAACGCGCTCTGGCGCGGCTTGGGCGCGGCGTTATCCACAGTGGCGAGCAACGGCAGGCGCACCTTCAAGCGGCGCCGCTGGCCCCGTGGCAGGGCCTGCAGGACCTGGGCCACGCCGTTGTGGATAGACTCCACTTCGGCAAGGCCCACCACCAACGGCCAGCCCAGGCGCTCGGCCAGCAGGAACGGCAGCATCCCCGAACCTTCGCCGGTTTCCGCCTGGCTGCCGGTCAGCACCAGCTGGGCACCGGCGTCGCGCAGGTAGTCACCGAGTACGCCCAGGGCATCGGCGCCTTGCGGCTGTTCGAGCACGTCGATGTGTTCCAGGCCCATGCCCAGGTAGGCGCGCAAAGCCGGCTCCTGCGGGTCGCCGGCATGCAGCACCTGCAAGTTATCCCCAGCCAGCTGCAGGCCCAGTTCCACTGCCCGGGCATCCTGCTCGGCGCGGCGGCTGCGGCCGGAGCTTGGGTGGGCACCGATTGAAACCAGACTGATGACCTTGGTGTGCATAGTTGTCCCCTGCCCTTAGGCCGCATCGCGCTTGGCGTCGTTGCGGTAGTTTTCCACAGCCTCGATCAGCGCTTGCAGAATCGCCGCGCTGTCGCCAATCACCGACAGGTCGGCACGCTTGATCATGTCGCAACCCGGGTCCATGTTGATCGCCACCACCTTGTCGCAGGCACCGATGCCCTGCAGGTGCTGGATCGCCCCGGAGATACCCACAGCCACATAAACCCGCGCGGTCACCCAGGTACCGGTAGCACCGACCTGGCGATTGCGCGGCATGAAGCCGTCGTCCACCGCTACCCGCGAGGCGCCTTCGGTAGCGCCGAGGGCAACGGTGGCGCGGTGGAACAGCTCCCAGTCCTTGACACCATTGCCGCCAGAGACAATGAACTCGGCCTCGGCCATGGCAATGGCAGCCGGGTCGACGGCCACCGGGCCGAGGTCTTCGATACGCGACAAGCTGCGCGCCGCGCTTGTGGATAACTGCACGGGCAAGGCTTCGTGGCGAGTTTCACTGACCGGTTCCGCGCATTCGGCAGCCGCCAGGATCAACCGTGGCAGGCCGCGGATCAGGTCCTGCTGGCCAGCGCCGGCACGGCCGCTGCATTGCCCATCTTTGACTTGCCAGACTCTTGTCGCCGGACGTTCGCCAATGGCCGCGGCAAGGCGCCGGCCCAGCTCGCCGCCACCGGTGCGGCTGTCTGGCAGCAGCCAATGGCGCGGGCTGTACTGGTTATCCACAGCACGCAGACCCTGCACCAGTTGCTCCGGTACGTAACCTGCGAACGCCTCGCCTTCGATCACCAGCAGGCGATCAACGCCGGCTGTGGAAAAGTTGCTTTCCTTGTGTTCGCCAAACACCACCGCCAGCACTGCGCCGTCGCTGCCGGCCAGGCTGTGGGCCAGGCCCAACAGGTCGCGGTCGTGGCTGCCCAGGCGCCCGCCGACCATGTCCGGGACCACGGCAATGTAGAACGCCGGCTGCGCCACCTGGTGCAGCGGCAATTGCACCGCCACTGCTGCCGTGCGCTTGCTGCTGCCGCCCTGCTGGGCGCCGCTGCGGTCGATGCGCTTGATACCGTTGGGGCCGATGAAGCCGATCCCATGGGGGTTCTTGCGGATGATGCCGTTGGGCCCCATCCAGCTGTGCTGTTGGCCCTGCTGCATGGCTGCGTGCAGCGGGTGCAGGCGGTTACGGGCGATCCACTCGGCGCGCGGATCACGGCGAATAATGTCGCTCATCAGTGCACCTCCGCAGGTTCACGCTTTGCCGGGGCGGGTTTGCTCGCCGAGGCCGGTTCTTCGAGGATGGCGTCGGCGACCAGTTCGGCCAGGTCCTTGATCAACGGACGCGGTTCGACCACGCCTTCGAGCATCGCCGTGCACTGTGGACAACCCACGGCAACCAATTCGGCGGCGGTCTCGCGGATGTCGTCCATGCGCATGTCGGGGATACGCTGTTTGCCAGGAATATCGGTAATCGGCGCACCGCCGCCACCGCCGCAGCAGCGTGAGCGGAAGCCCGAACGCTGCATCTCCTTGACCTCGATGCCGAGGGCGCGCAGCACTTCGCGCGGCGCTTGGTACTCGCCGTTGTAGCGGCCCAGGTAGCACGGGTCGTGATAGGTCACGCTGCCGCCCTTGTGCTGGCCGAGGTTGAGCGCGCCAGCGGCAATCAGTTCGGCGATATAGGTGCTGTGGTGCTGCACCAGGTAGTTGCCGCCGAAGGCACCGTACTCGTTCTTGAGCACATGGAAGCTGTGCGGGTCGCAGGTGACGATGCGCTTGAAGCTGTACTTGGCCATGGTCTGGATATTGCGCTTGGCCAGTTGCTGGAAGGTCGCTTCGTCGCCCAGGCGCCGGGCCACGTCACCGCTGTCGCGCTCTTCCAGGCCGAGCACGGCAAAGTCTACTTGCGCAGCTTTCAGCACTTTGACAAAAGCCCGCAGGGTGCGCTGGTTACGCATGTCAAAGGCACCATCGCCGACCCAGAACAGTACTTCGGCGGTCTTGATGTCACCGAGCAGGTTGAGGTTGAGGTCCGCCGCCCAGTTCATCCGCCCACCCGGGGCGAAGCCGCCAGGGTTGTCGGTGGCGATCAGGTTGTCCAGCACCTCGGCGCCCTTGTTCGGCGTCGCGCCTTTTTCCAGGGTCAGGTGGCGACGCATGTCGACGATGGCATCGACGTGCTCGATCATCATCGGGCATTCCTCGACGCAGGCGCGGCAGGTGGTGCACGACCACAGGGTCTCGGCATCGACCAGGCCGTTGACGATCGGCTGATGCGGGTTGCCGCCATGCTCGCCGATCGGCTTGCCAGGGTACGGGCTGCCGGCAAACTTGGCATCGGTGCCGCCGGCCAGGCCAACGACCATGTCCTGGATGAGTTTTTTCGGGTTCAGCGGCTGGCCTGCGGCAAACGCCGGGCACACGGCCTCGCACTTGCCGCACTGTACGCAGGCGTCAAAGCCGAGCAGTTGGTTCCAGGTGAAATCCTTGGGCTTTTCTACCCCCAGCAACGCCTGCGGGTCCTCAAGGTCGATGGGTTTGAGCCCGGTCGAACGGCCACCGCCAAAGCGCTCGGCGCGCCGGTGCCAGGCCAGGTGCAGGGCACCGGCGAAGGCGTGCTTCATCGGCCCGCCCCAGGTCATGCCGAAGAACAGCTCGGACACGCCCCACAGCACGCCAATCCCCAGCAACGCCACCAACAGCCAGCCGCCGAAGCCCTGCGGGAGAATCCCGGCCACCGGCAAGGTGGCGATGAAGAAGCTCGCGGCAAACACCAGCAGGCTTTTCGGCAGGCGCATCCACGGGCCTTTCGACAACCGTGCTGGCGGGTTGAGGCGGCGTTTGTAGACGAACAGCGCACCGCCGAACATCAGCACGGTGGCGAACAGCAAGGCAAACCCAAGGATCTTGTTATGCAGGCCAAAGCCATGCACCAGGATCGCCAGCACCGCTGCCAGGACGAAGCCGCCAGCCGTGGCCACGTGAGTGTTGGCCATGTACTTGTCGCGGGCGACCACGTGGTGCAGGTCGACCATATAGCGCCGTGGCATGGCCAGCAGGCCGCCCAGCAGATCGACCTTCGACGGCCGACCCTGGCGCCACATCCGCACGCGCCGCAGCGCGCCGAGGACGGCAAGGCCCAGGGCGGCGAACAGGAGGATGGGGATAAGGGTGTTCAACATCAGAGGCACCTTTCAGGTGCAAGCCTCAAGCCTCAAGCCGCAAGCAAGGGCAACACCGCGTTGCTCTTGCTTACCGCTTGAAGCTTGCCGCTTGCAGCTGCCTTAGAAATCCTTACAAAGCCGAAGTGCGTCGTAAATGGCCGCGTGTGTATTGCGCTGCGCCACGCAGTCACCGATGCGGTACAGCAGGTAGCCTTCGCCCGGTTGGCTGAGGATCGGCTGCGGCTTGATCGCGAACAGGGCTTCGATATCGATCTGACCCTTGTTCCGCGAACCTTCCTTGAGCCCGTAGTACAGCGCCTCGTCCGGGCGCACGCCGTTCTCGATCACCACCTGGTCGACCACCCGCTCCTCTTTGGCACCGGTGTATTCGTTCTCCAGCACCGCCACCAGCTTGTCGCCCTCGCGGTAGACCTTTTCCAGCATCAGGTCGCCGGTCATGATCACTTCCTTGGGGTACATGCTGCGGTAGTAGGTCGGGAACGACGTGCCACCAATGGCCACGCCCGGCTTGATGTCGTCGGTGACGATCTCCACCTGGCTGCCTTTGTCGGCGATGTAGTCGGCTACCGACATGCCGGTGAATTCGCAGATGGTGTCGTACACCAGCACGTTCTTGCCCGGCGCCACCTTGCCGTCGAGCACGTCCCAACTGCTGACCACCAGCCCTTCGGCGGCGCCCCAGTGTTCGTTCTGCTCGATGAACGGATGGCCGCCCACCGCCAGCACGATAATGTCCGCACGCAAGTCCTGGATGGTGTCGATATCGGCCGCAGTGCCCAGGCGCAGGTCGACCTTCAGGCGCGCCAGCTCCAGTTGATACCAACGGGTGATACCGGCGATCTGGTCGCGTTGCGGCGCCTTGGCAGCGATGCTGATCTGCCCGCCGATGGCGTCTTTCTTCTCGAACAGGGTGACGTCATGGCCGCGTTCGGCCGCCACACGAGCGGCTTCCATCCCCGCAGGCCCGGCGCCAACCACCACCACCTTGCGCTTGGGCCCGGTGCTTTTCTCGATGATGTGCGGCACGCCCATGTATTCACGGGAGGTTGCCGCGTTCTGGATGCACAGCACATCCAGGCCCTGGTACTGGCGGTCGATGCAGTAGTTGGCACCGACGCACTGCTTGATCTGGTCGATCTGGCCCATCTTGATCTTGGCGATCAGGTGCGGGTCGGCGATGTGCGCGCGGGTCATGCCGACCATGTCGACATAGCCGCCTTCGAGGATGCGCGTGGCCTGATTGGGGTCCTTGATGTTCTGCGCGTGCAGCACCGGTACCTTGACCACTTCCTTGATGCCGGCCGCCAGGTGCAGGAACGGCTCGGGCGGGAAGCTCATGTTGGGGATAACGTTGGCCAGGGTGTTGTGGGTGTCGCACCCCGAACCGATCACGCCGAAGAAATCCAGCATGCCGGTGGCATCGTAGTACTTGGCGATTTCCTTCATGTCCTCGTGGCTAAGGCCATCGGGATGGAATTCGTCACCGCAGATGCGCATGCCCACGCAAAAATCCGGGCCGACTTCAGCACGCACGGCCTTGAGCACTTCCAGGCCGAATTTCATCCGGCCTTCAAACGTGCCGCCCCATTCGTCGGTACGCTTGTTGACCCGCGGGCTCCAGAACTGGTCGATCATGTGCTGGTGCACCGCCGACAGCTCGACGCCATCCAGGCCGCCTTCTTTGGCCCGGCGCGCGGCTTGCGCGTAGTTGCCGATCACCCGCCAGATCTCTTCCGGCTCGATGGTCTTGCAGGTGGCACGGTGCACCGGCTCGCGCACCCCCGATGGCGACATCAGGGTTGGCCAGTTGAAACCATCCCAGCGCGAGCGGCGGCCCATGTGGGTAATCTGGATCATGATCTTGGCGCCATGCTTGTGCATGGCATCAGCCAGGTTCTGAAAGTGCGGGATGATGCGGTCGGTCGAGAGGTTCACCGAGGCCCACCATTCCTGCGGGCTGTCGATCGCCACCACCGAGGAGCCACCGCAAATGGCCAGGCCGATGCCGCCCTTGGCTTTCTCTTCGTAGTACTTCACGTAGCGCTCGGTGGTCATGCCGCCGTCGGTGGCGTAGACCTCGGCGTGCGCGGTGCTCAGTACCCGGTTGCGGATGGTCAGTTTGCCGATCTGGATCGGCTGGAACATTGCTTCGAAAGCCATGGCGGGATCCTCGACTTACAATGGCTTGACGATGAACAGGCCATCGTCGTGGCCTTCTTCCGAACCGCCGTAGACCTGCTCGGCGACCGTACGAATGTTGCTGCCGCGGGCCGCCAGGATCTGGTCCATGGCCCCGGCGAACCAACCGGTGAACATGTAATCGACCTTGCGCCCGACCTTGCCGTAGACATAGACGAACGCTGAGTGCTCGAGCTTGACGCTGGCAGTGCCCTTGTCCAGGTCAATGTCCTGGATCTTGAACAGGCCCCAGCCGCGCTGGGACAGGCGCTTCATGTAGTGTTCGAACACCGCTACGCCTTCGAGGCCGTGGCATTCAGCCTCTTTCTCGCACCAGTGCCAGGCGGACTTGTAACCGGCCTTGTAGAGGATCTCGGCATAGGCGTCGGCGCCCAGCACTTCCTCGATACCCATGTGGTTGTTGACGAAGAAATGCCGCGGCACGTACAGCATCGGCAGGGCATCGCTGGTCCAGACACCGGTCTCGCTGTCGACTTCGATAGGCAATTGCGGGGCGATCTTGGCCATGGAAACTGAACTCCAGAAATTTTGGTTGGCTGCCCCTGCGCCTGTGGCAGGGGGCGGAAGACGGTTACTGGCGGCTTATTCGCCCCAGACATCCTTGAGCACGTTGACCCAGTTCTCGCCCATGATCTTGCGCACCACGCGCTCGGAATGGCCGCGATTGAGCAGGGTCTCGGTAAGGTTGGGGAACTCGCCCACGGTGCGGATGCCCAGCGGGTTGATGATCTTGCCGAAGTTGGTCAGGCGCCGGGCGTAGCCCTTGTCGTGGGTCAGGTACTCGAAGAAGTCCTGGCCGTGGCCCTGGGTGAAGTCGGTACCGATACCGATGGAGTCTTCACCGACGATGTTCATGGTGTATTCGATAGCTTCGGCATAGTCGTCGATGGTCGAATCGATGCCCTTGGCCAGGAACGGCGCGAACATGGTCACGCCGACGAAACCGCCGTGGTCGGCAATGAACTTGAGCTCTTCATCGGACTTGTTGCGCGGGTGCTCCTTGAGCCCGGAAGGCAGGCAGTGGGAGTAGCACACCGGTTTTTTCGATTCGAGGATGACTTCTTCGGACGTTTTGGAACCGACATGGGACAGGTCGCACATGACCCCGACGCGGTTCATCTCGGCGACGATCTCGCGGCCAAAGCCCGACAACCCGCCATCACGCTCGTAGCAGCCGGTGCCGACCAGGTTCTGGGTGTTGTAGCACATCTGCACGATGCCTACGCCCAGCTGCTTGAACACCTCGACATAGCCGATCTGGTCTTCGAAAGCATGGGCGTTCTGGAAGCCGAAGAGGATGCCGGTCTTGCCCACTTCCTTGGCCTTGCGGATGTCGGCGGTGGTACGCACCGGCATCACCAGGTCGCTGTTCTCGCGGATCAGCTTCTGGCTGGCGGCGATGTTGTTGACCGTGGCCTGGAAGCCTTCCCAGACCGACACCGTGCAGTTGGCCGCAGTCAAGCCACCCTTGCGCATGTCCTCGAACAGCTCGCGGTTCCATTTGGCAATGATCAGCCCGTCGATAACGATGCTGTCTGCGTGTAATTCGGCTGGGCTCATCAGGCTGTCCCCTTTATTGGTAAACCTGCGCCGAATCGTCTGCCGGCGCTTTGGGGCCAGCATATGCCTAGGGGCAATGTCGCCCAGATGCAAAAACGACAGGGGAATTGCCGAAAGCGTCAAAGAGCGACAAAGGGGCGTTGCAGGTCGCCGTGGCACAGTCTTTAACAGTTTCCCGACAATCCGCTCAAAGATTGCCGCAGGCCCCTGCCCTAGCATGCACTGACCGCCATTCCCGCCCAGGTGCCTCATGCTTCGCTCGCTTCGCCTTGCTTCATTGTTCGGCCTGCTGCTCGTCAATACCGGTTGCGGCGAACGGGCGCCGACGAGCCTGCCGCCGATCGGCAAGGGCGACTATCGGGCGGTCATCGAACACTTGCGCCAGAGCATCCCCGAGCAGATGCGCAAGAACCACGTGCCCGGCCTGTCGCTGGCGCTGATCGACGGCCAGGAGCTGGTCTGGGCCGAAGGTTTCGGTCTGGCTGACGAGGCGCTACACATGCGTGTAACACCAACCACGGCGTTTCGCGCCGGTTCTCTGTCCAAGCTGTTCACTGCCAGCGCCACCCTGCAACTGGTCGAGCAGCAGCGCCTGAGCCTGGACGCACCGTTGTCACGCACCCTGCCGGAGTTTCGCGTGCGCTCGCGCTTTCACGCCGATGCCCGCAGCGCCAACGACGCCATCACCTTGCGCCGCCTGCTCAGCCACCAGGCCGGCCTGCCGAGCGAATTCCTGCCTCGCCTGCGCACTGATGATCCATTGAAGTACCTGCCGCAGAAGGCCTCGGGGTTGTGGCTGAACAATCCGCCGGGCACGCAGATGGCCTATTCCAACCTGGGTTTTGCCCTGCTCGGTGCAGCCATCGAGCGCAGCAGCGGGCAACCATTCGAAACCCGCCTGCAGCAGCACCTGTTGCAACCGTTGGCCATGGAACATTCGAGTTTCGTCGGCAATAGCGAGCTGCAACCCTATCGCGCCCGAGGCTACCTGCAAGGTCAGCCCAGCAGCGACGAGGAGATCCGCGACCTGCCCGCCGGCGGCTTGTGGACCACGCCACGGGATGTTGGCCAGTTCGTGCAAATGCTGTTCGCCCAGGGACGTTTCGATGGCAGGCAGCTGCTGAGCCAGCAGTCGGTTGCCGAGATGTTCCGCCAACAGAACCGTGCCAATGCCCTGGACTTCGACTGCCCTATAGGCCTTGCCTGGTACCTGGGCCCTTGCGGCGACCCGCGCATCGGGCCGCAGCTGCAACAATGGCAACACAGTGGCTCGACTGGCGATTTTGCCGCGCAACTGAGCGTGCTACCCGAGCCACAGCTGGCGGTGGTGGTGATGGCCAATGCCGACACCGCCGAAGCACTGGTCAGCGAAGTGGCCACTCAGGCCCTGCGCCTGATGCTCCAGGCCCAAGGCAACCAGCTCGTCTGCCCGCGCGACTGTGCGCCGAGCCTGCCGCCGCTGGCCGCTGCCGCGGCGCCCAGCCCTCACGACCGCCAGCGCCTGGCCGGGTTGTACGCCAGCCCGTTGGGCGTGATTCGCCTCAAGGACCAGCGCCATCAACTGTTTGCCGAACTGGGCGGCAAGCGCGTCGAACTGCTGCGCGACAGTCAAGGCTGGCTGCGGGCACAGAAAAAACTGTTGGGCTTGTGGTCGCTGGATCTGGGCCTGCTCGAACAACTTCAGCTGGATGTGATCAGCGTCGCGGGCAAAGAAGTGCTGGCAGTCAGGCGCCACGGCCAGACCCTGCCACTGGGCGAGCGCATTGACCCCGGACCGATACCCGCCGACTGGCAAGCCAGTGTCGGACGCTATCGCCTGATCAGCCCCAACGAGCGCGAACCGTTGCTCGACGGCCTGACCTTGCACATCGATCAAGGCCTGCTGCTGGCCCAGGGCCGGCGCAAAGGCGAAACCCTGGGTGAATTCGTGGTCCAGCCACTGGATGACGCCCATGCCCTGCTGGCCGGCAGCGCATTGGGCGCGGGCAACACCCTGACTCGGCATAGCGACGGCTTGCGGGTGCTCGGCTATCGCTTTGTGCGCAGCCCAGACCAGGACGCCGGCCTGCAGCTCTAGGTTTCAGCCATCGACGTGCGGCCAGCTCAACACGAAGCAGGCGCCACCTTCGCGGCTATCGCCCACCTGGGCATAGCCGCCGTGCCATTGCGAGACCCGACGCACCAGCGCCAGGCCAAGGCCAAAGCCACCGGTGCGTCGGTCACGGCTGGCGTCCAGGCGCGAGAACGGCTCGAAGATCTTCTCTCGGGCGGCAAGCGGTACGCCTGGGCCGTCGTCCTCTACCACGAGGCGATACAGCTCACCTTCTCGCTGCAGGCTGACCCGGACTTCACCGGCGGCATAGCGAATGGCATTGCGCAACAGATTGATCACTGCCCGCGCCATGAACCGCGGCTCGATACGAATGCTCTGTACCGTACACGCCTCAAGCGACAGCTGCACACCGGCCGCCTCGGCCTCCAGAGCGACACTGCCCAGGACACTGTCGATCCAATGGTTGGCCTGGATGGTTTCGCGCTTGATCTCGGTGGCGCCACGCTCAAGGCTGGCATAGGTCAACAACTCCGAGACCATCTCCTCCAGGTCGCCCAGGTCGGCGTGCATTTCGTCGATCAACGCACCGCAGCCTTCCTGGCGGGCCAGCCGGCGCAGTTGTTCGAGTTCGAAGGTCAGGCGTGCAATGGGAGTGCGCAGCTCATGGGAAACTGCGTTGGTCAGCTCACGCTGGTTGGCGATCAGGCCTTCGATGCGCCCGGCCATCTGGTTGAAGTGCTCGGCCAGCTCCCGAATGTTCGAGCGCCGCGACAAGTAGATACGTGAACTCAGGTCGTTGTCACCAAAACGCTGGGCCGCCAGGCGCAAGCGCTCAAGGTCACGCCAGTGCGGCCATACCCAGAGAAACAGGGCAATACCGATCAAGCCGCCGAGCATCGCGTAGGCGCCGACGGTATAGGTACGGGTCAGCTCGGGCTCAGGCGGCAAGTCGATGCTCAGCAATTGGCTGCTACCGTCGATGGGGCTGATGAACTGGGTGAACTCCTTGCGAACCACCAGTTGCCGGTTTGCCAGCAACTGACGCTCGCGCTCATCCAGCTGCAACTGCCCGGCGTCGACCAGTTTCAGGCCCAGGCCGTAATTGGGCTGCAATTCGTCCAGACGCCGCTGGCGCTGCTCAGCGGTAAGCGGGCGCAGTTGCTCCACCAGGCTGTACGCTGGCCCACGTACCGCTTCGCGGTGGTAGACCTCGGTGGGGGCGTTGAGCAGCCAGGTGAACACATGGTCGACCGCGGTGATCGCCAGGGCAAAGCCCAGTACCAGGGTGATGAACAGGCCAAGAAACAGGCGCAGCATCTACAGCTCCCAGGCAAAGGGGTTGAACAGATACCCCTTGCCCCACACTGTCTTGATGCACAGCGGTTCACGCGGGTTGTCGTGCAGCTTGTTGCGCAGCTTGCTGACGTAGACATCGACACTGCGGTTGAGGCCGTCGAAGGCGATGCCACGGATATGGCTGAGGATATCGTCGCGGGAAAGGATTTGCCCGGCGGAACTGGCCAGCAACCACAACAGCTCGAACTCCATGGTGCTCAGTTCGATGACCTGCTGGCCCAAGCGTGCTTCGCGGCTGGCCCGGTCAATACTCAGGCGCCCGAACTCGAGGCTGTCGCGCTCGCTCGGGTCACTGCCCTTACGCCGCTGCAAGGCCCGCAGCCGGGCCAGCAACACCGGCGGCTTGATCGGTTTGATCACGTAGTCGTCGGCACCGGACTCAAGGCCGAGAATATGGTCCAGATCATCCTCGCGAGCAGTGAGGATCACGATCGGCGTGGCCGCCTGGCTGCGAATTGCCCGGCATACTTGCAGGCCGCTCAGGCCGGGCAGCATCAGATCGAGTACCACCAGCGCCGGTTTGAAGCCCAAAAAGGCCTCCAGTGCCTCGTCACCCCGGTGCACACAGTGCACCTCGAAGCCGTGCTCGGCTAAAAAATGCGCAACCAGGCTGGCCAGCTTCAAGTCATCCTCGACCAGCAGTACCTTGATCAGTCCGGAGCATTCCATGGCGTTTCCACAGGGTAAGAGTGAGGATAGTGGCTAAACGCCAAGTTTATGTGCACCTTTATGAAACGTCTGTGAATAAGTGTTCACGCAACCTGCACGCTTTTTCACAGGTGCAACGGCTACCCTGTTCTTTGCTGCGGCGCTGAGCGAGAATCGGCGCCCATGTTCGCGCAAGCTTTCGGAGGATGTCGCAGATGAGAACGATGGTAGGGCTGGCCCTGGTATTGCTGGCATTCGGCGCCCATGCCGAGGACGACGAAAGTACCCCGTGCGACAACGTCGAAACCGACCAGCAAAGCTATGAATGCGCTCAATACAGCCGCACCACCGCCGAACGCGAACTCGATGCCGCGTTTACTGACCTGCTGGATCGAATCAAGGAACAATACGCCGGTCAAAGCGCGAAGATCAGCGACGTGAGCAAACGCCTGAACGACGCCCAAGCGCTGTGGAAGCAGCTGCGCGACGCCGACTGCAAGGTCGAGACCTTTGAGCAAAAACCCGGCAAGGACTTCGACGCGGCATTGAACACCTGCCTTGCCCAACGTAGCGATGATCGCTCCGAATACTTGCAGTCCCTGGGGCTGCAAAACTCCGATTGAGAACAGCATGAAAATCTGCGGAATTGAAATCAAAGGCAGCGAAGCGCTGCTCGCCGTTGCCACGCTGGACGGTACCAGCCCTGTGCATCTTGCCCTGGCCACGAAAAAAATCGGCCTGGAAGATGACGAACTGGCGGACAACGTCAAAGTCTTTGCCCAGCAGGCCCGGCAATTTATCGCTGAACATGGCATCAGCCACCTGGCGATCAAGAAACGCAGCAAGAAAGGCGACTTCGCGGGTGGCCCGACCACCTTCAAGATCGAAGGCATATTGCAGTTGCTGGACAATTGCGAGGTGGAACTGGTTTCACCGCAGACCGTCAGCGCTCAGGCCAAGAAACACAACATCGAACTGCCTGCTTCGTTGAACAAGTACCAGCACGAAGCCTACAAGAGCGCCTGCGCGCTGTTGCTCAAGCGCCGCTGAGGCTGACGGCCCCGGCCTTGCGGTCTTCCCGCGGGCAACGCGCGAATCGCCCCCGGTAGCAGCGGGTGAAATACGACGCTGATTCGAACCCGCAAGCGATGCTCACCTCCAGTACGCTCAGATCGGTCTGGCGCAGCAGTTGCCGGGCCTTGTCCAGGCGCAGGCGCAAGTAAAAACCGCTGGGCGTGTCGTGCAGGTACAGGCGAAACAGGCGCTCCAGCTGGCGCCGGGTGACCTGCACCGATTCGGCCAACACCAGGGTGTTGAGCGGTTGTTCGGTGTTGCGCTCCATCTCGCCGATCACCTGCACCAGTTTCTTGTTGCTGATGCCATAACGTGAGGCGATCTGCATGCGCTGGTGATCCTGGCGCGGGCGGATACGGCCAAGCACGAACTGCTCCGACACCTGGATCGCCAGCTCCGGGCCGTGGGCCTGGGCAATCAGGTCGAGCATCAGGTCGATCGACGCGGTGCCACCTGCCGAGGTGATACGGCGGCGATCTACTTCGAACAGTTCCTGGGTTGCCTGCAACTGCGGGTAACGTTCCTTGAAGGCCTCCAGCGCTTCCCAGTGCAGGGTCACCCGGTGACCGTCGAGCAGCCCGGCCTCGGCCAGCACCACGGTGCCGGTGTCGATACCGCCCAATACCACGCCCTCGTGATCAAGCTTGCGCAACCAGTGTTGCAGGGCCGGGCCGTAGCTGCGCAACGGCTCGAAACCCGCTACCAGCAACAACGTCGCACCCTTGCCCAGCGGCTCCAGGGCGGCGTCGGCATTCACCGACATGCCGTTGCTGGCCTGCACCGCGCCGCCATCCATACTCAGCACCTGCCAGCGATATAGCTCGCCGCGAAAGCGGTTGGCCACCCGCAGCGGCTCTATCGCGGAAATAAAGCCGATGGCGGAGAAGCCGGGCAACAGCAAGAAATGGAAATCCTGGGGCATAGCGACAACTCGACGGCCACGGATGCTGGGTTAATAGCGCGCTGGTCGCCACTGTGCAAGTGCCGGTCGCCAGAGTGCGATTTTTACCCACAGCACCCGCGTAGTTTGATCACACGGCACGCAGAGGCCGCCCCCTATAACAATTAGAACTGCCGTTGGAGGAGCCACCATGAACAGAATGATCAGCCGTAGCCTGCTGATGCTCGTCGGTACCGCAATCCTCAGCACCAACGTGATGGCCGCAGAGCCGGCCGCCTGCAAGATCGTGCGCCTTGGCGTGGTCAACTGGACCGATGTGATGGCCACCAGCGCCATGACCCAGGTCCTGCTTGATGGCCTGGGCTACAAGACCAAGCAGACCAGCGCCTCGCAACAGATCATTTTCGCCGGTATCCGCGACCAGCGCCTGGACATGTTCCTCGGCTACTGGAACCCGATCATGACCCAGACCATCACCCCGTTCATCGACGCCAAGCAGGTCAAGGTCCTCGACCAGCCCAGCCTCGACGATGCCCGCGCGACCCTTGCCGTGCCCAAGTACCTGGCCGACAAGGGCCTGAAAACCTTTGCCGATATCGCCAGGTTCGAAAAGGAGCTGGGCGGCAAGATCTACGGCATCGAGCCGGGCTCGGGCGCCAACACCCAGATCAAGGCGATGATCAGCAAGAACCAGTTCGGCCTGGGCAAGTTCCAGCTGGTCGAGTCCAGCGAAGCCGGCATGCTCGCCGCCGTCGATCGCGCCGTGCGACGCAAGGAGGCGGTGGTGTTCTTTGGCTGGGCGCCGCACCCGATGAACATCAACATCGACATGGCCTACCTCAGCGGCAGCGAAGGCGCCCTGGGCCCGGACGAAGGCCGGGCCACGGTGTGGACCGTCACCGCGCCGGACTATGCCCAGCGTTGCCCGAACGTCAACCAGCTGCTGACCAACCTGACCTTCAGCGCCGAGGACGAGAGCCGCATGATGCAACCGCTGCTTGACCACAAAGACGCGCTGGAATCCGCCCGCCAGTGGCTCAAGGACCATCCCCAGGACCAGAAGCGCTGGCTTGAAGGGGTGACCACGTTCGACGGCAGGCCGGCCACCGAAAACCTGCAACTGACCGCTAACTGACAGACCCAATCGCGGGTCAAGCCCGCTCCCACAGAGGAAATGGTCATCTGTGGGAGCGGGCTTGCCCCGCGACGGCCCCAACTCGCCCGAAGGAAACCGCTCATGAACCACGACGTCATCATCACCTGTGCCCTGACCGGCGCCGGCGACACCGCCAGCAAGAGCCACCTGGTCCCGGTGACCCCCAAGCAGATCGCCGAAGCCGCGGTAGAGGCCGCCAAAGCCGGTGCAACAGTCGTCCACTGTCACGTCCGGGATCCACAAACCGGTCGCTTCAGCCGTGATGTCGCGCTGTACCGCGAAGTCATGGAGCGCATTCGCGAGTCGGACGTCGACATCATCGTCAACCTTACCGCCGGCATGGGTGGCGACCTGGAGATCGGCCCGGGCGAAACCCCGCTGGAATTCGGCGCCGGCACCGACCTGATCGGCCCACTGGAGCGCCTGGCCCATGTCGAGGCGTTGCTACCGGAAATCTGCACCCTGGACTGCGGCACCCTCAATTTTGGCGACGGCAACAGCATCTATGTCTCGACCCCGGCGCAATTGCGCGCTGGCGCCCGACGCATTACTGAACTTGGGGTCAAAGCCGAACTGGAAATCTTCGACACCGGCCACCTGTGGTTTGCCAAGCAGATGATCAAGGAAGGCTTGCTCGACGACCCCTTGTTCCAGCTGTGCCTGGGCATTCCCTGGGGCGCTCCGGCCGATACCACGACCATGAAAGCCATGGTCGACAACCTGCCAGCCGGCGTGACCTGGGCCGGCTTCGGCATCGGCCGCATGCAGATGCCGATGGCCGCGCAAGCGGTGCTGCTCGGCGGCAATGTACGGGTCGGCCTGGAGGACAACCTGTACCTGGACAAGGGCGTGCTGGCCAGCAACGGCCAACTGGTAGAACGCGCCAGCGAGATTCTCAGCCGCCTGGGCGCACGGGTGCTCACCCCTGCCGAAGGCCGCGCCAAAATGAACCTGACCCGTCGCTGATTGCTGGAGAAACCGATGAGCTTTATCACCGAAATCAAAACCTTTGCAGCTTTGGGCAGCGGCGTGATCGGCAGCGGCTGGGTAGCCCGCGCCCTGGCCCACGGCCTTGACGTAGTGGCCTGGGACCCGGCACCTGGCGCCGAAGCAGCCTTGCGCAAGCGCATCGCCAATGCCTGGCCCGCCCTGGAAAAACAAGGCCTGGCGCCCGGCGCATCACCGGACCGTCTGCGCGTTGTGGCGACCATCGAGGAATGCGTGCGCAATGCCGATTTCATCCAGGAAAGCGCCCCCGAGCGCTTGGACCTCAAGCTTGATCTGCACCGCAGAATCAGCGCCGCGGCCAAGCCCGATGCATTGATCGGCTCCAGCACGTCGGGGCTGTTGCCCAGCGAGTTCTACGAGTCCTCGACCCACCCCGAGCGCTGCGTGGTCGGCCACCCGTTCAACCCGGTATACCTGCTGCCGCTGGTGGAGATCGTCGGCAGCAACAAGACCGCGCCCGAAGCCATCGAAGCGGCAAAAATCGTCTACACCCAGCTGGGCATGCGCCCGCTGCATGTGCGCAAGGAAGTACCCGGTTTTATCGCCGACCGCCTGCTCGAAGCGCTCTGGCGCGAGGCGCTGCACCTGGTCAACGACGGCGTGGCAACCACCGGTGAAATCGACGATGCCATTCGTTTCGGTGCGGGTTTGCGCTGGTCGTTCATGGGCACCTTCCTCACCTATACCCTGGCCGGTGGCGATGCTGGCATGCGCCACTTCATGGCCCAGTTCGGCCCGGCGCTGCAACTGCCCTGGACCTACCTGCCAGCCCCGGAGCTGACCGACGGCTTGATCGACGCCGTAGTCGAGGGCACCGGCGAACAACTGGGCGAACGCAGCATCAGCTCGCTGGAGCGCTATCGTGATGATTGCCTGCTGGCTGTGCTGGATGCGGTAAAAACCACCAAGGCCAAGCACGGCATGGCCTTCAGCGACTGACCGGAGTGCAGCGATGCCCGCATTGATCACCTACCAAACCCCGGTCCTGGCGGACTGGGTCGACTACAACGGGCACCTGCGCGATGCCTTCTACCTGCTGATCTTCAGCTATGCCACCGATGCCTTCATGGACTGCATCGGCCTTGACAGCGACAACCGCAGCGCCAGCGGCAATTCGCTGTTCACCCTGGAGTGCCACCTGAACTACCTGCACGAGGTGAAGCTCGGCACCCAGGTGTGGGTACAAACCCAGGTCATCGGTTTTGACCGCAAGCGCCTGCAGCTGTATCACAGCCTGCATCGCGAAGGGTTTGACCAGGCGTTGGCGGCCAGCGAACTGATGCTCCTGCATGTGGACCTGGCAGGGCCAAGGTCGGCGCCATTCGCGCCCGGGGTGGTGGAGCGCTTGCAAGGGATCGTGAATGAGCAGGCGGACCTGCCGGCGGCCGAGTTTGTTGGCCGGGTGATCGGGTTGCCAAAGTAACCGCCCTATCGCTGGCAAGCCAGCGCCCACAGAAGCGGCGGTGATCCCTGTGGGAGCTGGCTTGCCAGCGATGAATCCAGCACCGATCCAAAGGCAAAAAATAACCCCGGCAAGCCGTGAAGCAACCGGGGCCAAGAGCGAGCATGAACATGCTTCAAGCGGAGGGTGACCAAACCTTCCTTTGCTGTGCATGACCTCAGTGTGCAGCCTCCCTTCCCCGTCGATTTGCCCGAAAACGACCTGGGCTTAGGTAAAGCGGCCATTGCGGCATTCTGTCCTTGCCGCCCTGCGGTGCTGCCCACAGAATCGACTGACGATCACACCTGCAAACAAGGACAACAACCATGATGCATGCGGATTTGATTGATCAAGACGACCTGCTGGGCCAACTGCGCGCCCTGGGTTTCGAGATGCCGAGCGGGGCCAGCGCCGAACAGGCCTGCGAGTATGCGGTGCGCGGTTTGAGTGAGCCGCGGGCCAAAGCCTTGAAGGGTATGGTCGAGCAGATGTACACCGGCAATGCGACCATTCTGCCGGCCGTGCGCCAGGCGATCGAAAAGCAGTTGTTGCCGGCATTGGCCGAATTTCAGAATCGTTAACAGCATCGCGGGTCAAGCCCGCTCCCACAGAGATCACCTAACTCCTGTGGGAGCGGGCTTGACCCGCGATTGATTCACCTCGGAATCAGAGCCTCACACTGGCAAACGTCGACTCATTGCGCGCCTGGCTCAACGCCGACATCGGCCCGGCCAGTGGCGACAGCACCAGCGCCTGCGGGATCGGCATCATCGCCACCTGCTGGGCGGTGTTGGAGCCCACGCGCTCGTCACGCGGCGGAATGCCGAAGTACTCGCGGTAGCACTTGGAGAAATGCGGCGTCGAGACAAAGCCGCACACCGACGCCACTTCGATGATCGACATCGGCGTTTGCTTGAGCAATTGCCGGGCGCGGATCAGGCGCAGTTTCAGGTAGTAGCGCGACGGCGAGCAGTGCAGGTACTTCTGGAACAGGCGCTCAAGCTGGCGACGTGACACCGACACATAAACGGCCAGTTCATCCAGGTCGATCGGCTCTTCCAGGTTGGCTTCCATCAGCGCGACGATTTCCTGCAGCTTCGGCTGGTTGGTGCCGAGCATGTGCTTGAGCGGCACGCGCTGGTGATCCTGCTCGTTGCGGATGCGCTCGTAGACGAACATCTCGGAGATCGCCGCCGACAGCTCGCGACCATGGTCACGGCTGATCAGGTGCAGCATCATGTCCAGCGGCGCGGTGCCGCCAGAGCTAGTGAAACGGTTACGGTCGAGGGTAAACAGGCGAGTGCTCATACTCACCCGCGGAAAGGCCTCCTGCATCGCCGCCAGGCATTCCCAGTGCACGCTGCAATCGAAGCCATCGAGCAGGCCGGCACAGGCCAGCGCCCAGCTGCCGGTGCACACCGCACCAAGGCGGCGGGACTGACGCGCCTGGCTCTGCAGCCAGGTGACGTGCTCACGGGTCACGGTGCGCTGGATGCCAATGCCGCCGCAGACAATCACGGTGTCCATGGCCGGTGCCTGGTGCATGGCTGCATCGGGGGTGATCTGCAAGCCGTCGCTGGCCCAGACCTGACCGCCATCCACGCTCAGGGTGCTCCAGCGGTACAGCTCGCGGCCGGACAGCTGGTTGGCCATACGCAGTGGCTCAACAGCGGAAGCCAGGGAAATCAGCGTGAAATTGTCCAACAGCAAAAAGCCGATGGATTGAGGTGTGCGGTTCTGGGTTGGGGTCCCGGAGTTGTACGACGTCATCGCGGTATCTCCTCACACAATGCAGGTTGCGCCTCAGGCAGGCACGGGCTTTTTTTGTCACGGCCCCAATTCGGATGCAGGGGCTTTGCCAATCACAACGCAAATGCCATGCCTGAAATTGAATGGCCATTCAATAAAACCCAAAAACGACGTCGCGCAGCGTCTATTCAGCCCTTGTTCCCGGGCGTGGTAATAAACGCAAACGAGCGTCCTAGTGCTGGTCTGTAGGACGCGTGAGCAATTCGGTAGCACTTGTGTGAAGGATGCCCAGAAACGACATGGGCAACTGTCACCCAAGGCGCCAGGCGCTGGGGTAACAGCTGATGACCCGGGAAGGGATCGCCAGCGCGCCAAAAGGCAGCGCGCAGGCCAAACGTGAACGAAAACGGCGCAGGCGGCGGCAATGCTTCAACATTCGATAGCGCTGACCGCCAGGCCGCCGCGCGAGGTTTCCTTGTACTTGTCGTGCATGTCGGCGCCGGTATCGCGCATGGTGCGGATCACCCGGTCCAGGGAGATAAAGTGCTCGCCGTCGCCGCGCAACGCCATCTGCGCCGCATTGATCGCCTTGACCGCAGCAATTGCATTGCGCTCGATGCACGGCACCTGCACCAGCCCGCCAACCGGGTCGCAGGTCAGCCCCAGGTTATGCTCCAGGCCAATCTCGGCAGCGTTTTCCAGTTGCGCCGGGGTGGCGCCAAGCACTTCCGCAAGGCCGGCAGCGGCCATGGCGCAGGCCGAACCGACTTCACCCTGGCAACCGACTTCGGCACCGGAGATCGAAGCGTTCTTCTTGCACAGGATGCCCACTGCTGCTGCACCGAGGAAGAAGTCGACGACATTGGCTTCACTGACTTCGTCGCTGAAGCGCATGTAGTAGTGCAGCACTGCCGGAATGATCCCTGCCGCGCCATTGGTCGGCGCCGTCACCATGCGCCCGCCCGCAGCGTTCTCTTCGTTGACCGCCAGGGCATACAGGTTGACCCACTCCATGGCGCTCAGGGTCGAGCCGATCACGTTGGGCTTGTTCAGCTCCTGCAGGCTGCGGTGCAGCTTGGCGGCCCGACGCTTCACATTCAGCCCGCCGGGCAGGATACCTTCGTACTTGAGACCGTTTTCGACGCAGTCCTGCATGGCGTGCCACAGCTTCAAAAGCCCGGCGCGAATCTCAGCTTCGCTGCGCCATACCTTCTCGTTTTCCATCATCAATTGCGACACGCGCAGGTCGTTTTTCTTGCACAGTTCAAGCAGCTCCACAGCGCTGTCGAAATCGTACGGCAATACGGTATTGTCAGCGTCAAGGACGCCGCTTGCAGCCTGGGCTGCATCGACCACGAAGCCGCCCCCCACCGAGTAATAGGTATCACGGTGCAGCTCGCCCGCAGCACCTTCGGCGATCAGGGTCATGGCGTTGGGATGGTACGGCAGGTTCTCGTCGAGCAGCCGCATGTCGCGGGCCCAGACGAAACCGACTTCGAGCCGGCCGTCGAGCAGCAAGGTGTCTGTTTCGCGCAGTGCGGCGATGCGCGGGGCGATCTGCGCTGGGTCAATGGCGTCTGGCCATTCGCCCATCAGGCCCATGATCACCGCGTTGTCGCTGCCATGGCCGATACCGGTGGCCGACAGCGAACCGTAGAGGCGCACTTCGATGCGCCGCACCTGCTCCAACTCGCCACGCAGGCTTAGGCCCTGGACGAACAACGCCGCGGCGCGCATGGGCCCGACGGTATGGGAACTGGATGGGCCAACGCCGATCTTGAACAGGTCGAACACACTGATGGCCATGCCACCTACCTCCTGAATGTGCAGCCCCACAGCCCAAGCCAAGGGCGCCGCAACTGCTACGCTAAATAGGCGGCAATCCGCCGATTCCGCGCATCATCAGGCTTTTGCCAGGACCTCTGACGTCTGCAACCGACGCGCTCTTGCCCAGCAACGCCGCCAGCTGTCAGCCGCGCTTGTGCGCCGTTTTTTTGCGGTGCAGAGGTAGCGAAACTGCGTTTACAGGGCGAGATAAATCTGTAAACGACCTCATCGGCACTGGATGCGACCCTGTCTGTACTGGATACGACGCACCCTGTAGGCGTTTGATTTTGGCTGTTAGATGATCGGTATCGACTCGATTGCACGGCAGCCGTCCCGCTATCGCCCGATAGTCAGGCCCGACCGAATGCAAACCATAAAGCACGGCGGTCCCGTGGGACATCCGAAAAAAAACCCAGGAGTCCATCGAATGAAAGGTTCACCCTCGCTATTGCTGGCCGCAGTGCTGAGTCTGCCGGTGCTGGCCCAGGCCGCCGAGCCCGAGCAGTGTCACACCGTCAACTTCTCCGATGTCGGCTGGACCGACATCACTGTGACCACCGCGGTCACCAGCGTCGTGCTCCAGTCGCTGGGCTACAAGACCAAGACCACGATGATTTCGGTACCGGTGACCTACAAGTCGCTGGCCGATGGCAAGAACATGGACGTGTTCCTCGGCAACTGGATGCCGACCATGGAAAACGACATCAAGCAGTACCGCGATGCCGGCACCGTGGAAACCGTACGGGCCAACCTTGAGAACGCCAAGTACACCCTCGCCGTGCCCCAGGCGCTGTATGACAAGGGCCTGAAAAGCTTCGCCGACATTGCCAAGTTCAAGAAGGAGCTGGACGGCAAGATCTACGGCATCGAGCCGGGCAACGACGGCAACCGCACCATCCAGAGCATGATCGACAAGAACGCCTTCGGCCTCAAGGACGCCGGCTTCAAGGTGGTCGAGTCCAGCGAGGCCGGCATGCTCTCACAAGTGGAGCGTGCCCAGCGCCGCGACACCGCCGTGGTGTTCCTGGGCTGGGAACCGCACCCGATGAACACCCGCTTCAAGATGAAGTACCTGGACGGCGGCGATGACTTCTTCGGCCCCGAATACGGCAAGGCCACCGTCCTCACCAACACCCGCAAGGGCTATGTGCAGGAATGCAGCAACGTCGGCCAGTTGCTGAAGAACCTGTCCTTTACCCTCGACATGGAAAGCACCCTGATGGGCAACGTCCTGGACGACAAGATGAAACCCGACGCTGCAGCCAAGGCCTGGCTGAAGAAGAACCCGCAGGTGCTCGACACCTGGCTGGCCGGGGTTACCACTGTTGACGGCAAGCCTGGCCTGGAGGCAGCCAAAGCCAAACTCACGCAGTAAGCACTGCCTGCGGCGGGCTGGCCCCGCCGCAGGCTGTCTTCAAACTTTTGCAGGTGGACGCTCGCTATCATGCTGATCGATGAAAAACTCCCTCTGGGCCAGTACATCGCAGGCTTCGTTGAATGGTTGACGCAACACGGCGCCAACTACTTCGATGCCTTCGCGGCAGCACTGGAATACATGATTCATGGTGTGACCGGGGCGCTGACCTGGTTCAATCCCTTCGTCCTGATCGGCCTGATTGCAGTGATCGCGCACTTGATCCAGCGCAAATGGGCGCTGACCGCATTCTGCGTACTGTCATTCCTGCTGATCCTCAACCTTGGTTACTGGCAGGAAACCATGGAGACCCTGGCCCAGGTGCTGTTCGCCACCCTGGTCTGCGTGGCCATCGGCGTGCCACTGGGTATCCTCGCCGCACACAAGCCGATGTTCTACACCGCCATGCGCCCGGTCCTCGACCTGATGCAGACGGTACCTACCTTCGTTTACCTGATCCCGACCCTGACCCTGTTCGGGCTTGGCGTGGTCCCCGGGCTGATCTCGACGGTGGTGTTCGCCATCGCCGCACCGATCCGCCTGACCTACCTGGGTATCTGTGACGTGCCCCAGGAACTGCTCGATGCCGGCAAGGCCTTTGGCTGCTCGCGCCGCCAGCTGCTGTCGCGCATCGAACTGCCTCACGCCATGCCGAGCATTGCCGCCGGCGTCACCCAATGCATCATGCTGTCGTTGTCGATGGTGGTGATTGCCGCGCTGGTGGGTGCCGATGGCCTGGGCAAACCTGTGGTCAACGCATTGAACACTGCCGATATCGCTCTGGGCTTCGAAGCGGGTCTGGCGATCGTGTTGCTGGCGATCATGCTCGACCGTATCTGCAAACAACCCGACGTACCGGTAAGGAGTGAAGCATGAGCATTATTCGCTTCGAAGACGTAGACGTTATCTTCTCCAGCCGACCGCGCGAGGCCCTGAGCCTGCTCGACCAGGGCCTTTCGCGCGAACAGATCCTGAAGCAGACCGGCCTGGTGGTCGGGGTCGAGAAAGCCAACCTGGACATCAACAAGGGCGAGATCTGCGTATTGATGGGCCTGTCCGGTTCGGGCAAGTCGAGCCTGCTGCGCTGCATTAACGGCCTCAATACCGTCAGCCGCGGCAAGCTGTTCGTCGAGCACGAAGGCTCGCATATCGACATTGCCCACTGCACCCCGGCGGAACTGAAGATGATGCGCACCAAGCGCATCGCCATGGTGTTCCAGAAGTTCGCCCTGATGCCCTGGCTGACGGTGCGCGAGAACATCAGCTTCGGCCTGGAAATGCAGGGCCGCCCGGAGAAGGAACGGCGCAAGCTGGTCGACGAAAAACTCGAGCTGGTGGGCCTGACCCAATGGCGCAACAAGAAGCCCGATGAGCTCTCCGGTGGCATGCAGCAGCGGGTCGGCCTGGCCCGGGCGCTGGCCATGGATGCCGACATCCTGCTGATGGACGAACCCTTCTCGGCCCTTGACCCTCTGATCCGTCAGGGCCTGCAGGACGAGTTGCTGGAATTGCAGCGCAAGCTGAACAAGACCATCGTCTTCGTCAGCCACGATCTGGACGAGGCGCTCAAGCTCGGCAGCCGCATTGCGATCATGAAAGACGGCAAGATCATCCAGTACAGCAAGCCGGAGGAAATCGTCCTCAACCCGGCCGACGACTATGTGCGCACCTTCGTCGCCCACACCAACCCGCTCAACGTGCTGTGCGGCCGCAGCCTGATGCGCACCCTGGACAAGTGCAAGCGCATCAATGGCTCGGTATGCCTGGACCCGGGTGGCGACTCCTGGCTGGACCTGGCCGAAGGCAACACCATCAAGGGTGCGCGCCAGGGGGGCAACGGCATGGACCTGCAGAACTGGGCACCGGGTGAAGCAGTCGAGGGCCTTGGCCGCAAGCCGACCCTGGTCAGCGCCAGCATCGGCATGCGCGAAGCCCTGCAGATCCGTTACCAGACCGGCAACAAGCTGGTGCTGCAGGACGGGAACAAAGTGGTGGGTATTCTTGGCGACAGCGAGCTGTACCACGCGCTGCTGGGCAAGAACCTGGGCTGAAAGCTATCGCGGGGCACTTATGGGAGCTGGCGTTGCCAGCGATGCAGACGACGCGGTGCAGAGGAGACCGCGCTGAAAGCATCGCCGGCAACGCCGGCTCCCACAAAGCCTCAGCGAACGACGATCCCCTGCTTGGCCATGAACGCCTTGGCCTCTGGCACCGTGTACTCACCGAAGTGGAAGATGCTCGCCGCCAGCACCGCGCTGGCATGCCCCTCGATAATCCCGTCGGCCAGGTGCTGCAGGTTGCCCACACCACCGGACGCAATCACCGGAATACCCAGGGCATCGCTGATCGCCCGGGTTACCCCCAGGTCGAAGCCGTTCTTCATGCCGTCCTGGTCCATGCTGGTCAGGAGGATTTCGCCGGCACCCAGGCCTTCCATCTTCTTCGCCCACTCCACCGCGTCCAGGCCGGTCGGCTTGCGTCCGCCATGGGTGAAGATTTCCCAGCGCGGGGTTTCGCCCGGGCCGGAGACTTTCTTGGCGTCGATGGCGACCACGATGCACTGCGAACCGAAGTGCGCGGCGGCTTCGCCAACGAACTCCGGGTTGAACACCGCGGCGGTGTTGATCGAGACCTTGTCGGCACCGGCGTTGAGCAGGTTGCGGATGTCCTGCACGGTGCGCACGCCACCGCCCACGGTCAGCGGGATGAACACCTGGCTGGCCATGCGCTCGACGGTATGCAGGGTAGTGTCGCGGCCATCGACGCTGGCGGTGATGTCGAGAAAGGTAATCTCGTCAGCGCCCTGTTCATCGTAACGCCGGGCGATTTCCACCGGATCACCGGCATCGCGGATGTTCTCGAACTTGACGCCCTTGACCACCCGGCCGTTGTCGACGTCGAGGCAGGGAATTATGCGTTTGGCTAAAGCCATAGGTAGTCCTCGAGTTGCAAGCTTCAAGCTTCAAGCTGCAAGAAAGAGCGACTCGGTCGCGCTTTTAACTTGCAGCTTGCAGCTTACGACTTGGAGCTAGCCGAATAGGCGTCACAGAAGGCTTGTGCCTCGGCGACATCCAGGGTGCCTTCGTAAATGGCGCGGCCGGTGATCGCACCGATGATGCCCGGCGCCTTGGCGTCAAGCAGGGCCTTGATGTCACCGAGGTTGTGGATACCGCCGGAGGCGATTACCGGGATCTTGGTGGCCGCGGCCAGGGCTGCGGTGAACGGCACGTTGCAGCCCTGCATCATGCCGTCTTTGGCGATGTCGGTGTAGACGATGGCCGAGACGCCGTCGGCTTCGAAACGCTTGGCCAGGTCAATGACCTGCACCGAGCTGACTTCAGCCCAGCCGTCGGTGGCGACGAAGCCGTCTTTGGCATCCAGGCCCACGATCACTTTGCCCGGGAAGGCGCGGCAGGCTTCGGCAACGAACTCTGGCTCCTTGACCGCCTTGGTACCGATGATCACGTAGCTGACGCCGGCCTTGACGTAGTGCTCGATGGTTTCCAGCGAACGGATGCCGCCACCGATCTGGATCGGCAGGGTCGGGTAGCGCTTGGCAATCGCGGTAACTACTTCGCCGTTGACCGGCTGGCCTTCGAAGGCGCCATTGAGGTCAACCAGATGCAGGCGGCGGCAGCCCCCTTCAACCCATTTGGCGGCCATGCTCACCGGGTCGTCGGAGAATACCGTGGAGTCTTCCATGCGGCCCTGGCGCAGGCGTACGCAAGCACCGTCCTTGAGATCGATAGCGGGGATAATCAGCATGCTTTTTTCCTTCGTAAAAAAGAGCTGCAAGCTGCTAGCTACAAGCTGCAAGCATGCGCGTCTGTTCTCTTGCAGCTTGTCGCTTTCAGCTGCCTTTCTCTAGCGACCAGAGGTCGCTCTCGATACTCTCGAACCGTTCCTTGAGGTGGTTCTGCACATCGAAAATCGCCCTGTTGTAGTAGTGCGGGGCAATCTCTTTGGTGAACAGCTCCAGGACCTCGGCCACCTCGAACGACCCCAGCTGCAGCTCGAAACGGTCTTCGAGAAAGCGCTTGAGGGTATCGAGCGCTTCGCGTTCCTGTTCCGGTGCCAGCGTGAGGATCGGCGGCTTGGCCCTGGACTTGCCCATTACCAGCGCCCGTCCCAGGCAGCGAAGTTCTGCAGCAGCTGCAAGCCATGGGTATGGCTCTTCTCCGGGTGGAACTGCACGGCAAAGCGCGAGCCTTCGGCCAGCGCTGCGGCAAAGTCGACGCCGTAGTGACCGCTACCAACCACCTGGCCCGGCTTGCCGGCGGTGATGTAGTAGCTGTGCACGAAGTAGAAGCGCGCACGGTCGGGGATGTTGTGCCACAGCGGGTGGTCGATGCTCTGGACGACTTCGTTCCAGCCCATGTGTGGCACCTTCAGGTGCTCGCCGTCTTCGTGCAGGTCTTTGCCGAAGAAGCGCACATTGCCCGGGAACAGGCCGATGCAGTCGACGCCGTCGTTCTCTTCGCTGTGATCGAGCAAGGCTTGCATGCCAACGCAGATGCCAAGAAACGGACGGTCCTGGCTGACTTCACGCACCAGGCTGTCGAAGCCCAGACGGCGGATTTCAGCCATGCAGTCGCGGATCGCGCCAACACCCGGGAACACCACGCGGTCGGCTTCGCGAATCACGTCGGCGTCGCTGGTGATCAGGACCTTGCCGGCCCCCACGTGCTCCAGGGCCTTGGCCACCGAGTGCAGGTTACCCATGCCATAGTCGATAACGGCAACCGTCTGCATTACAGGCAACCCTTGGTCGATGGCATCTGCCCGGCCATGCGCTCATCCAGCTCGATGGCCATGCGCAGCGCGCGGCCGAAGGCCTTGAACACGGTCTCGATCTGGTGGTGGGTGTTGTGCCCACGCAGATTGTCGATGTGCAGGGTGACGTTGGCGTGGTTGACGAAGCCCTGGAAGAACTCCTGGAACAGGTCGACATCGAAGCCACCGACCGACGCGCGGGTATACGGTACGTGCATCTGCAGGCCCGGGCGCCCGGAAAAGTCGATGACCACCCGCGACAGCGCTTCGTCCAGCGGCACGTAGGCATGGCCGTAGCGGCGGATGCCCTTCTTGTCGCCGATGGCCTGGCTGAAAGCCTGGCCCAGGGTGATACCGACGTCTTCGACGGTATGGTGATCGTCGATATGCAGGTCGCCCTTGCATTCGATATCGAGGTCGATCAGCCCATGCCGGGCGATCTGGTCGAGCATATGTTCAAGGAAAGGCACACCGATATCGAATCGGGCCTTGCCGCTGCCATCCAGGTTGATCGAGGCCTTGATCTGGGTCTCCAGAGTATTGCGCTCGACGGAAGCCTTACGTTCGACCATCACCAGCTCCGCAAAATCATTGGGCGAAAAAGGTGATCATTATAGGCCCAGAAGCGCCCGGCTTGAAACGCAGATGACGCGCGGCAGGGAATTTAGTCGGGCCGCTGTGCGGCCCATCGCTGGCAAAGCCAGCTCCCACAATGATCGGTGAACCCTGTGGGAGCCGGTCTTGCCGGCGATGGTCTGCGCAGCAGACCTAGTTGAACAACACCGCCGTCTTCTGCAGCGTCACCCAGATCCCCCAGGCCAGCGGCACCCCGACCACCAACCAGGCCGCCAGCACCAGCGGCTTGCTGGCCGGATCCGCCTGCCACTCCAGCACGCGCTCGCTGACGCTGCCCTGGTCATGGCTCAAGGCCCGTTCGGCGGCGAGCTCGGTATCGGTCATGAAGTACTTGTCGGCCACCGGCCGTACCAGCCCATTGCAGATAAAGCCCAGCACCAGCAACCCGGCAAGGATGTACAGGGTAATGTCATAGGCCGCCGCCCGCGGCACGCCCAGCTCCAGCTGATATTCGCGCAGGTAGGTGATCAGCACCGGGCCCAGCACCCCGGCTGCGGCCCAGGCGGTCAGCAGGCGGCCGTGAATGGCGCCGACCATCTGCGTGCCGAACAGGTCGGCCAGGTACGCCGGCACCGTGGCAAAGCCACCGCCATACATCGACAAGATGATGCAGAACGCCGCCACGAACAGGGCGATGTTGCCCAGGTGGCCCATGTTCGGCACCAGCGCATACAACGCCACGCCCAGGGCGAAGAAGGCGAAATAGGTGTTCTTGCGCCCGATGTAGTCGGAGAACGACGCCCAGAAGAAGCGCCCGCCGATGTTGAACAGGCTGAGCAAGCCGGTAAAGCCGGCGGCAATCGCGGCGATCTGGCCCAGTTGCGCGGCGGTGAGCTGGCTGAAGCTGAGGTCACTGCCAAGCAGCTTGCCGGCAAAGACTTCCTGCAACAGCGGCGAGGCCATGCCGAGAATACCGATACCCGCCGACACGTTCAGGCACAAAACCAGCCAGATCAGCACAAACTGCGGGGTTTTCCACGCCACGCTGACATGTACATGGCGATGGGTGATCATCGCGTTGTTGGCCTTTTTCAGCGGAGCGCTCCAGCCTTCAGGCTTCCAGCCGGTGGGCGGCACGCGATAGGCCAGGGCGCCGCCGAGCATGAACACGAAGTAGATCCCCGCCATCACCACGAAGCTCTGCCAGACGCCGACGTCTTCAGGGGTGGCGAAGTGATTCATCAGCGCTGCCGCCAGCGGCGCACCGACCATGGCACCACCGCCAAAGCCCATGATCGCCATGCCGGTGGCCATGCCGCGTTTGTCCGGGAACCACTTGATCAGGGTCGAGACCGGCGAAATGTAGCCAAGCCCCAGGCCAATACCGCCGATCACCCCGGAGCCCAGCCACATCAGCCACAGTTGGTGGGTATAGACGCCGAAGGCAGAAATCAGCAGGCCGCCGCACCAGCACAGGGTCGATACAACGCCGGCCTTGCGCGGCCCGGCGTGCTCCAGCCAGCCACCCCAGATGGCCGCCGAACAGCCGAGGAAGACAAAGAACAGCGTGTAGATCCAGCTGAGCATCGAGATCGGCCAGTCACACTCGGTGGTGAACATACGCAGTAGAAAGTGGGTCTGCTCCGAGCACACGACCGGCGCATTGATACCGATGGCCTGCGACAGCGGCAACCAGAACACCGAAAACCCGTAGGCCATGCCAATGCACAGATGAATGGCCAGCGCCGCTGGCGGGACCAGCCAGCGGTTGAAACCCGGGCGGGCAATGATCCGCTCCTTGGACAGGAAACCGGGCGCGCTGGCGATGGCTCCGGCCGTGATGCTGCTGCTCATTGTTGTACTCCCCTCGTAGGTATGAAGCGCTCACGGCCCTCGACCTTGGCCCTGAGGCAACTGGTCGTTTTTTGTTGGCGAACGGCCCTTTTACGCGACAAAAAGCCGCAGCAGGGCCCAAGAGCGGCGAGAGAGTAGCATTTGCGCTGGGCGCTGAGCGCAAACTGATACTGTCGTGAGTTCAACAACTGATCCCCCCGGCAAGGAACTGTCCTACCCCGTGTTGTCGAATCCGACACCTTTGCAGGACTAAACCTTCGCCCCATATCACCCAGTGGTGATAACCGCAGCGCTATACTCTGCGGCTGAATTTAGAAATCGGACTACAAGGACTCGCCCATGAAAGCGTTCGGCAAAATCCTGGGGCTGGTGCTTCTCGGGTTGTTGCTGATCATTGTGGCTCTGGGCTTCGCCCTGACCCACCTCTTCGATCCCAACGACTACAAAGACGAGATTCGCCAGCTGGCACGCGACAAGGCCCACGTCGAGCTGACGCTCAATGGCGATATCGGCTGGAGCCTGTTCCCCTGGCTGGGGCTGGAGCTGCATGAGGCCAGCATCGCCACCCTGAACAACCCGAAAGTGCCGTTTGCCGACCTGCAGATGCTCGGTCTGTCGGTACGCGTGCTGCCCTTGCTGCGTCGTGAAGTGCAGATGAGCGACGTGCGCGTCGAAGGCCTGAACCTGACGCTCAGCCGCGATGAACACGGCCACGGCAACTGGGAAGACATCGGCAAGCCATTGCCCGCCGCTACCCCGGCACCGGCCGATGGCAGCAGCGCCCCTGCCGAGGCATCCGCGCAAGCCAGCACCGACAGCGCCAGCGAGCGCCTGGTCAAGCTCGATATCGACAGCCTGACCGTCAACAACGCCCGCGTGCAGTACAACGACGCCCGCAGCGGCCAGAGTTTCGCTGCCGAAAGCATCCAGCTGAGCACTGGCGCCGTGCATGAAGGGGTGAACATCCCGCTGAAGATGACCGCGTTCCTCAGCGCCGGCCAGCCAGTCGTCAAGGCGCGCACCGAGCTGAACGGCGAGCTGCGCTTCGACCGCCGGCTCAAGCGCTACCAGTTCGAAGACATGAAGCTCAGCGGCGAAGCCTCGGGCGAGCCGCTGCAAGGCAAAACCATGACCTTCGCCGCCCAAGGCCAGTTGCTGGTTGATCTGGCGGCCAACGTCGCCGAATGGAACGGCCTCAAGCTCTCGGCCAACCAGTTGCGTGCCCTTGGCGAACTGAACCTGCGCGACCTCGATAAAACCCCGCAACTGAGCGGCGGCCTGTCGATTGCCCAGTTCGACCTGCGCAACTTCCTCGACAGCATCGGCCACCCGCTGCCGGCTTCGGCCGACGCCAGCACCCTGGGCAAGGTCGAGCTGGTCACCCGCTTGCAAGGCACGCCGAACAGCCTGGCCCTGGAAGACCTGGCAATCAAGCTCGACGACAGCACCTTTACCGGCCGCCTGGCCGTCGAGGACGTCGCCAAGCAGGCCCTGCGCGTGCAGCTCAAGGTCGACAAGTTCGACGCCGACCGTTACCTGCTGGCCAAGAGCGATGCGGCCAAAGGCGCCAAGGCCGCGCGCCAGGCTGAAGTGCAGAGCAAAGAAGCCAGCGCCCTGGCCGGTGCCGGCACCACGCCGCTGCCAGATGCGCCCACCCAGGTGGCCTGGAGCAACGACAAGCTGCTGCCGGTCGATCGCCTGCGCCAGCTCGACCTGCAAGCCGAGCTGACCTTCGGCCAACTGACCCTGGACAAACTGCCGATCGAAAACGCCAACCTCAAGGCCCAGGGCCAGGGTGGCCTGATCACGCTGGAAACCCTGCGTGGCGGCCTGTACAACGGCGACTTCGAAAGCAAAGGCACCCTCGACGTGCGCCCGGCAGTGCCGCAGATCGGCCTCAACACCCGCATCAACCGGGTCCCGGTCGAGCACTTCATCAAGAGCGAAACCGCCACCCCACCGGTCAAGGGCCTGCTGACCCTGAACAGCGACCTGACCGCCACTGGCAACAGCCAGAAAGCCCTGGTCGACACCCTCAACGGCAATGCCAGCTTCGTCATCAACGACGGCGTCCTGGTCAACGCCAACCTCGAGCAGCAGCTGTGCCAGGCCATTGCCACCCTCAACCGCAAGACCTTGAGCGGCGAACCACGCGGCAAGGACACCCCGTTCCAGGAGCTCAAGGGCAGCCTGGTAATGCGTAACGGCGTAGCCAGCAACCCTGACCTCAAGGCACGGATTCCCGGCCTGACCGTCAACGGCCAGGGCGACCTCGACCTGCGCGTGCTGGGCATGGACTACCGCATTGGCGTGATTGTCGAAGGCGACAAGCGCGACATGCCCGACCCGGCCTGCCAGGTCGGCGAGCGCTATGTCGGCCTGGAACTGCCGCTGCGCTGCCGTGGCCCACTGGAACTGGGCGCCAAGGCCTGCCGCCTGGATAAAGACGGCCTGGGCAAAGTCGCGGCCAAGCTTGCCGGCGACAAAGTCAGCGAAAAGCTCAGCGAGAAGATCGACGAGAAGCTCGGTGACAAGGTCAGCCCGGAGCTCAAAGACGCGCTCAAGGGGTTGTTCAAGCGATGAGCCCAGAGCAGTTTTCCAGCGCCGTGCTGGATTGGTACGACCGTAACGGCCGCCACGACCTGCCCTGGCAACAGGGCATCACCCCGTATCGGGTATGGGTCTCGGAAATCATGTTGCAGCAGACCCAGGTGAGCACCGTGCTCAACTACTTCGGCCGCTTCATGGAGGCCCTGCCCACGGTCCAGGCCCTGGCCGAGGCACCCGAGGACGAAGTGCTGCACCTGTGGACCGGCCTGGGCTACTACACCCGGGCGCGCAACCTGCAAAAAACCGCAAAAATCGTCGTCGAGCAGTACGGCGGCGAATTTCCCCGCGATGTCGAGAAGCTCACCGACCTGCCGGGCATTGGCCTGTCCACGGCCGGCGCCATTGCCAGCATCAGCATGGGCCTGCGTGCGCCGATCCTCGACGGCAACGTCAAGCGCGTGCTGGCCCGTTACACCGCGCAAGAGGGTTACCCGGGCGAGCCGAAGGTGGCCAAGGCATTGTGGGCCAACGCCGAGCGCTATACCCCGCACAGCCGGGTAAATCACTACACCCAGGCGATGATGGACCTCGGCGCCACCCTGTGCACCCGCAGCAAGCCCAGTTGCTTGCTCTGCCCGCTCAAGGTTGGCTGCGAGGCGCACATGCTCGGCCAGGAAATCCGCTACCCCGTGCCCAAGCCGCGCAAGGAGCTGCCGCAAAAGCGCACGCTGATGCCGCTGCTGGCCAACCACGAAGGCGCCATCCTGCTTTACCGGCGCCCGTCCAGCGGCCTCTGGGGCGGGCTGTGGAGCCTGCCGGAGCTGGACAACATTGAACAAATCGAAGATCTGGCCGACCAGCACGGCCTGAGCCTGGCCGGCAGCCAGGCGCTGGACGGCCTGACCCACACCTTCAGCCATTTCCAGCTGGCCATCGAGCCCTGGCTGGTGCGCGTCGACGCCGCCACCGACCACGTGGCCGAGGCCGACTGGCTCTGGTATAACCTCGCCACCCCGCCGCGCCTGGGCCTTGCCGCCCCGGTGAAAAAACTGCTTAAACGCGCGGCCGACGTATTGCTTACAGGAGAGTCGCGATGACCCGCACCGTAATGTGCCGCAAGTACAACGAAGAACTGCCAGGCCTTGAGCGTCCACCCTACCCGGGCGCCAAGGGCCAGGACATCTTTGATCACATTTCGCAGAAGGCCTGGGCCGACTGGCAAAAAGAGCAGACCATGCTGATCAACGAGAAGCGCCTGAACATGATGAACGCCGAGGACCGCAAATTCCTCCAGGGCGAGATGGACAAGTTCTTCTCCGGCCAGGATTACGAGAAGGCCGAAGGCTACGTTCCACCTAGCGAATAACCCCGGAAAATCGTAAGCGACGGAATTAATTTAAAAAATTTTCAAAAAGTCGTTGACGTAAATCCGAAAAACCCTTTTAATGCGCCCCGTTGCCCAGATAGCTCAGTCGGTAGAGCAGGGGATTGAAAATCCCCGTGTCGGCGGTTCGATTCCGTCTCTGGGCACCACTAATACCGAAAAGCCCCAAGCGAAGTGATTCCTTGGGGCTTTTTTCATGCCTGCGATTTCTCGACCGACGCAGGCCTTCTCGCGCACGGACATGCCGCGAGGTCATCGGAGCCAGGGATGAAATCGATCGCCGTTATCGTCGCCATGCTGCTGAGCCTGACCGGCTGTGTCGGCGCCACCGTGGTGCTGCCGCACAAAGACACCTACCCCACCGCGGCCCATCGCATCCTGCGCCTGAAGAACATCACCCCGGTAATCAGCACAACGCAAAAGAGCACTGAGCCTCACCAGTGGTGCGGCGTCACCCTCTGGGCCGTGATTCTGCCGATCCCTCTGCAACTGCCCGCGTGCGATGTCTACAGCGAGGAGGGCTATGGCGCAGATGTGAATGGCCAGCAAGTGCTCTTGCAGCGCACCGTACAGAACATCAGCTCGCCTATGTACGCCTGCGGCCCGTTCATGTTCATGGGCAACGTGTTGCATTACTACGAAGGCAACGCCATCTGCGGGATACTGCGCTAGGCCAGCGCAGCTACCACCCCTCGCGCCGCCTCGAACAATGACGCCTGCGGTCCGCTGACCTGGGACGCAACAATCAACCCCTCGCCCAGCACAAACAGCTGCTGCGCAGCTCCCTGTTGGCACCCCGCCTGCTGACAGGCCCGCTCCAGCGCCGCCATGACCTTGTGCTTGTGCAGTCTGGCCAGCTCATGGGGCGGCTCGCCCGGCTCGGCATACTCGGCCGAGGCATTAATGAAGGCACAGCCGTGGAAGCCTTCAGAGCGCGCCCAGGCTTCAATGAAGTCGATATAGGCCAGCGGCCGCGCTTTTGCCTCTACGGCCGCCAGAGCGCTTTCCAGGCGCGCCATGAAATCCTGGTCACGCCGCTGCAGCGCCGCTTCGATCAACAGTTCCTTGCTGGGGAAATGCCGGTACAGGGTTTTCTTGGTCACCCCGGCTTCCTGGCTCAGTTGCTCAACCCCGGTGCCGTGGTAACCCTGACGGTAGAACAACTGCAGGGCCGACTCGGCGATTTTCTCGGACGTACTCATGCCACACCTTCAATCTGGACAGTTGCCAACAGTGTATACCGATCGGTTGACTTGCAGGTAAACCGATCGGTATCCTCGGCGCAAATTGCCCACCCGGAGACTGTGCCCATGTCGCTCAAATCCAAGGCGCCCGCCGCCCCTTCCCTGCACTTCAGCCTGTTGTCACTGATTGGCGCGGCCCTGGCGATCGGCGCCACCGGCTGGCTCAGCCAGGTGTCCGGCGCCTTGTGGTTGATGGCGCCGTTTGGCGCCAGCTGCGTGCTGGCCTTCGGCATGCCCGACTCGCCGCTGGCACAGCCGCGCAACATCATCGGCGGGCATGTGATTGCCACCCTGGTGGGCCTGGCAGTACTGCATACCCTGGGTGACAGCTGGTGGAGCGCAGCCCTGGCCGTCGGCCTGGCGCTGGCCGCCATGCAGCAGACCCGCACCCTGCATGCACCTGCTGGGGCCAACCCGCTGGTGGTGATCGCCAGCCATGCACCGCTGAGCTTCGTGGTGACCCCGGTGCTCGCTGGCTCGCTGGTGATCGTCGCCGTGGCCTGGTGCCTGAACAATGCGCGCCAGGCCAACAGCTACCCGAAATACTGGTACTGATGGCGCTATGCCAAGGGCTGTTGACCACCGTCAATATGCCCCTGGCCTGCCCCGATAAAATGCTCTGAGGATATTAGAAGGAACCAACAGGCCTCCCCATGAGCGAAGAATCCACTGCCCTGCCCCTGCCCTCGCCCGCCGCCGAAACACTTGCGGGCACCAGCCCAAGCCCGGCGCACAAAGCTGCCAGCACTCGTCCACGCCGTCCGCGTACCCCGCGCAAGCCTGCCGCAAGCGCCGCTGGCGAAGCGCAGATCAGCGCCATCAGCCAGCAACCGGCAGCCCTGAAGGTTGCCTCGGCACCGCGCGGCTCCAACGAAGACAGCGCCTTGGCCAAATTGCCGGCCAGCTACCCATACCGCAACCGCATGCGCCGCGCCGAGTACGAAAAGGCCAAGCATGAGCTGCAGATCGAGCTGCTCAAGGTGCAAAGCTGGGTCAAGGAAACCGGCCAGCGCATCGTCGTGCTGTTCGAAGGCCGTGACGCTGCCGGCAAGGGCGGCACTATCAAGCGCTTCATGGAGCACCTGAACCCGCGTGGCGCGCGAATCGTCGCCCTGGAGAAGCCTTCCGAGCAGGAGAAAGGCCAGTGGTACTTCCAGCGCTACGTCCAGCACCTGCCCACGGCGGGTGAAATGGTCTTCTTCGACCGCTCCTGGTACAACCGTGCCGGGGTCGAGCGGGTCATGGACTTCTGCTCGCCGCTGCAATACCTGGAGTTCATGCGCCAGGCGCCGGAGCTCGAACGCATGCTGTGCAACAGCGGCATCCTGCTGTTCAAGTACTGGTTCTCGGTGAACCGCGAAGAGCAGCTGCGCCGCTTCATCTCGCGCCGTGACGACCCGCTCAAGCACTGGAAGCTGTCACCGATCGACATCAAGTCGCTGGACAAGTGGGACGAATACACCGCCGCCAAGGAAGCGATGTTCTTCCACACCGACACCGCCGACGCACCGTGGACGGTGATCAAGTCCGACGACAAGAAGCGCGCGCGGATCAACTGTATCCGCCACTTCCTGCACTCGCTGGATTACCCCGGCAAGGACCTGAGCGTCGCCCACCAGCCTGACCCACTGCTGGTAGACCGCGCCGCGCGCGTGCTGGAAGAGGAAGACCGCGGCGAGCTGGCCCAGCCGGCCTGATCTCGGCCCAGGCCGTCGGCTGTACTTGGGTTTCCCGGCCAACTGCGATTCAATACGCAGAATTTTTCCGGTTCAGCACAAGGGTTCACCGATGGCCTCCAGCAGCAAACAACAGAAACGCGCCAAACGCGCCGCCAACAAGGCCCGCGAGAACCGCATGGTGCGTAGCGGCCAGGCGGTCAAGAGCTCGGGCGAAAGCTCCAGCGCCAGCGTCGAGCAGGTGTTCAACAAGGCCATGGAATCGGGCAGCTACAGCGCCCTGTTCGACAAGATGAAGCAAGCCCAGGACAACGGCCTGGTTGCGCTGATCTCGGTATTCCTGGTCGACCCGCTGCTGGCCCTGGTGCTCAAGGGTCACAAGGAAGAACACGCCACCGACTACATCGTCATGGTCTTCAGCGCCTACCGCAAATGGCTGGACGGCGCCGACGAAGCCACGACCATGGCCTGGCTCGAGAGCGATGAGTTCCAGGACGCCTACATTGCAGCTTCCGAAGCAGTGTCCAAGCAGCAGAAGAAGTTTGGCTGAAGCCATGCCTGGCTCCCGATATGCCTCGGGAGCCAGAACCTTTCAAGAAAATTCCTACATTGACCACAGGTCCCCAGCCGATTGACCATCGCCTCGTCGCCACCTAACCTTTGTTGAACGTTTACAACGTATACAAAGTCAGGAGCGTAGACATGACTTCCCCGGTTCTGTCCTTTCGCGTCGAAGCCTCCCTCGCCGAAAAGCTCGATCAACTGGCAGCCGCCACCGATCGAGATCGCCAATATCACCTCAAGCGCGCCTTGCTGCGCTATGTCGAAGCCGAGGCCTGGCACGTACAGGCGATTGCCGAAGGCATCAGTGATGCCGACACCGGCAACCTGACCGACCTTTCCCGGGTCAAGGCAAAGTGGGTGAAACGCGACGATGATTGCACTGACGGCGAAGGCTGAAAGCGACCTGGATTCGATTTTCGAGCACTATCAACTCAAAGCGGGCAGCAAAACGGCCTTTGCGATGGTTCAGGGCATTCTCAACAGCCTGGAAATTCTTGAGCGTTTTCCTGGTGCCGGCCGGCCTTCGCCGGTGCCTGATGTGCGTGAGTTGGTGCTCGCCCATATCCCCTTTATTGCCCCATACCGCTTGATCGAGGGCCGGGTTCAGGTGCTGCGGTTGCTTCATCAGAGCAGTGAGCGGCCCGAGCAATGGTGATGTTCGGTTGGGGCTGCGCTGCAGCCCATCGCCGGCAAGACCGGCTCCCACCACAGTCCCTGTGGGAGCTGGCTTGCCAGCGATGAGGCCAGCATGGACACCGCACCACTTCCTGCTGAAACAAAAAGGCCGCAATCCTCACAGATCGCGGCCTTTGTCATTTCACCCGCAGCACATCAGTTGTTCAGCACCGCCCGCCCGGCCGCCTCGGCCTTGCGCTTGCGCGCCACCAGCAGCCCTGCGGCTACCACGGCGATGGACAGCAAACCGGTGGCAACGATTTCAATGCGATGATCCGGACGGATCAGCATCACGGTCAGAATGCCGACGATAAAGGCGATGGTCGCCCAGGTCAGCCCCGGGAACAGCCACATTTTGAAGGCAATCTTCTCACCGCGCTGCATACGCTGACGGCGCATGCGCAGTTGCGACACGGCAATCACCAGGTACACCAGCAAGGCAATGGCGCCGGAGCTTGCCAGCAGGAACTCGAACACCTGGGCAGGCGCCAGGTAGTTGGCGATCACCGTGAGGAACGCCGCCGCAGTCGACAGCACCACCGCCACATACGGGGTACCGCTGGAGGTGGTGCGCTGGGCCATGGCCGGGGCATCACCACGCTTGCTCAGGGAGAAGAGCATGCGCGAGGAGGTATACAGCGCCGAGTTCAGGCAGCTGGTCACCGCGATCAACACGACGATGTCGACGATCAGCTTGGCATTGGGGATGCCCATCAGGTTGAGCACGGTCTGGTACGAACCGACTTCGGCCAGTTCGCTATTGGTCCACGGCACCAAGGCCACGACCACGAAGATCGACACGAGGTAGAACAGGAAGATCCGCCAGATCACCGAGTTGGTGGCCTTGGTGATCTGCTTGCCCGGGTCTTTCGACTCGGCGGCGGCGATGGTGACGATCTCGGTACCCATGAACGAGAACATGGTAGTCAGCATCGCAGCCAGCACCGCGCCCATGCCGTTGGGCATGAAGCCCTGGGTGTCGAACAGATGGCTGACGCCGCTGACCTGGCTGTTGGGCAGCAGACCGAAGATCGCGGCCACGCCGAGGATGATGAAACCGATGATCGCCACCACCTTGAGCAGGGCGAACCAGAACTCGAATTCACCGTAGTTCTTCACACTGAACAGGTTGGTCGCGGTCAGCAGCAAGGTGATGACCAGGGTAAACACCCAGATGCCGATATCGGGGAACCAGGCATGCAGGATGGTCGCGGCGGCGTTGGCCTCCAGCGGGATCACCAGCACCCAGAACCACCAGTACAGCCAGCCGATGGTAAAGCCGGCCCAGTGGCCGATGGCCTTGTCGGCGTAAGTCGAAAACGAACCGGTGTCTGGCGAGGCGACGGCCATTTCCGCCAGCATGCGCATGACCAGCACCACCAGGGTCCCGGCGGCGGCATAGGCGAGCAAAACCGCAGGGCCGGCCTCGGCGATGGCGTGGCCGGAGCCAACGAACAGGCCGGCACCGATGACACCGGCAATCGACAGCATGGTCACATGCCGTTGTTTGAGCCCCTGAGCGAGGTCGTTGGAATTGTGCGTACCGCTCATAAAACTACCTTTGCAAGAAATGGCGTTTTGATCCTGCTACCGAGTCGCGCCCTTCAAAAAGAGTGCTACTTCCTGTTGCCGATCGATAAGGCAATAACCGCGCCATTCCGATGACCGTTCGTTCGAAAATTCTCACAGCCCCGTTTAACAAGGCTTACAGGCCTTTCGGCCAAGACTTGACCGAAAGCCCCTGATAAATCGACGGAATGGGCCAATTACTGAAATACCCACTTACAAATGCCCCAGGTGCACCACAAACCGTCACCGGTAACACCTCATGC
Source organism: Pseudomonas sp. RC2C2 (assembly GCF_018390435.1). Taxonomy (NCBI): domain Bacteria; kingdom Pseudomonadati; phylum Pseudomonadota; class Gammaproteobacteria; order Pseudomonadales; family Pseudomonadaceae; genus Pseudomonas; species Pseudomonas sp. RC2C2. The sequence goes on from NZ_JAHBAX010000001.1 coordinate 1,887,315, forward strand.
ACTTCCTACGAGCAAAAAGGCGCAACCCTCAGGTACAACCAGAACCGTAGATAAAGGCCCGAACCTGTGCACAAGGTCAGAAACGACTTCCCAGAAACGGCCAAAACTGGCACCATCGCGCCTTTTTTCATCAAGGCTCCGGCCCTGGAAACGAGGGTAGGCGGACATCTGCGCGACAGTCCACTGCAGCGATGCGACACCCGCCCTCCCAGCAACCGATTGCCTCTCCCGACGTTATTGGCTGTCTTCGGACCGCTATGCTAGCTTGGCGCCTCGCCAGGAAGGCCGCTAACAGCAGGAGCGCACCAGAACACATGAGGACCGCACATGGCTGAGGCCACGCCCGCGCTGGAAATCCGCAACCTGCACAAACGCTACGGCGACCAGGAAATCCTCAAGGGAATTTCGCTGACCGCACGTGATGGCGATGTGATCTCGATCCTGGGATCCTCCGGCTCCGGCAAGTCCACTCTGCTGCGCTGCATCAACCTGCTGGAAAACCCGCACCAGGGCCAGATCCTGATGGCCGGTGAAGAGCTCAAGCTCAAGGCGGCAAAAAACGGCGAACTGGTGGCCGCCGACAACAAGCAGATCAATCGCCTGCGCAGCGAGATCGGCTTCGTCTTCCAGAACTTCAACCTGTGGCCGCACATGAGCATCCTCGACAACATCATCGAGGCGCCGCGCCGGGTGCTGGGCCAAAGCAAGGCCGAGGCCATCGAGCATGCCGAAGCGCTGCTGGACAAGGTCGGCATCCACAACAAGCGTCACAGCTACCCGGCCGAACTGTCCGGAGGTCAGCAACAGCGTGCGGCCATCGCCCGCACCCTGGCAATGAAGCCCAAGGTCATCCTGTTCGATGAGCCGACCTCGGCCCTGGACCCGGAAATGGTTCAGGAAGTGCTCAACGTTATCCGTGCCCTCGCCGAAGAAGGCCGTACCATGCTACTGGTTACCCACGAAATGGGCTTTGCCCGCCAGGTGTCCAGCGAAGTCGTCTTCCTGCACCAGGGGCTGGTCGAAGAGCAAGGAACGCCGCAGCAGGTTTTCGAAAACCCGACCTCGGCGCGTTGTAAACAATTCATGTCCAGCAACCGCTAACGGAGCAACACGCATGCAGACCTATAAGAAATTCCTCCTGGCCGCTGCCGCCACGCTGGTGTTCTCGGCCAATGCCATGGCTGCCGAGAAACTGAAGATGGGCATTGAGGCGGCCTACCCGCCGTTCAACAACAAGGATGCCAGCGGCCAGGTGGTCGGCTTCGACAAAGACATCGGCGACGCCCTGTGCGCCAAGATGAAGGTCGAGTGTGAAGTCGTGGTCTCCGACTGGGACGGCATCATTCCCGCCCTGAACGCGAAGAAGTCCGACTTCATCGTCTCGTCGCTGTCGATCACCGACGAGCGCAAGCAGGCCGTAGACTTCACCGACCCGTACTACTCGAACAAGCAGCAGTTCATCGCCCCGAAAAACGTCGACTTCAAGACCGACCGCGCCTCACTCAAAGGCAAGACCATTGGCACCCAGCGTGCTACCCAGGCCGCAACCTGGCTGGACGACAACGGCGGCATGGACGGCGAGTTCAAGGTCAACCTCTATGATGGTCAGGAAAACGCCTACCTGGACCTGACTTCAGGCCGCGTCGATGCCATCCTCGCCGACAAGTACGCCAACTACGACTGGCTCAAGTCCGCAGCGGGTCAAAACTACGAGTTCAAAGGCGAGCCGGTGAACGAAAGCGACAAGGTCGGCATCGCTGTGCGCAAAGGTGACAATGAACTGCGCAACAAGCTGAACGCTGCACTGAAAGAAATCGTTGCCGACGGCACCTACGAGAAGATCAACAACAAATACTTCCCGTTCAGCATCTATTGATTCGCCCCGACCGGCATTGCCCTGGAGGCGATGCCGGTCCCTTGAACAAACCTGCCCATGAATATTGATCTCTACGGATTCGGTCCGGCCCTGTTTGTCGGGACGCTGATGACCGTCAAACTCGCGTTGTCGGCCCTATGCCTGGGGCTGGTCCTGGGGCTGCTTGGCGCCCTGGCCAAGACCTCGCCGTACAAACCCCTGCAATGGCTGGGTGGCTTCTACTCAACGATAGTTCGCGGCGTGCCCGAACTGCTCTGGGTGTTGTTGATTTACTTTGGTACCGTCAGCCTGATGAACCGGCTTGGCGAACTCCTGAATATTCCCGGCCTGGAGCTCAATGCTTTTGCCGCAGGCGTGATTGCCCTGGGCCTGTGCTTCGGCGCCTATGCCACGGAGGTGTTCCGTGGTGCAATCCTGGCCATTCCCAAGGGTCACCGTGAAGCTGGCCTGGCGCTCGGCCTGTCCAAAGGGCGAATCTTCTCCAAACTGATCTTGCCGCAAATGTGGCGGATCGCGCTGCCCGGCCTGGGCAACCTGTTCATGATCCTGATGAAAGACACCGCACTGGTCTCGGTGATCGGCCTGGAAGAAATCATGCGTCACTCGCAAATCGCCGTGACCGTGAGCAAGCAGCCGTTCACCTTCTACATGGTCGCCGCCATCATCTACCTGGGCCTGACGGTCCTGGCCATGACCGGCATGCACTTCATGGAAAAACGCGCCGGTCGCGGCTTCGCGAGGGCCAATCAATGAACTGGGAAGTCATCATCAAGTGGCTGCCACGCCTGGCCCAAGGCGCCACGCTGACCCTGGAACTGGTGAGCATCGCGGTCATTGCCGGGCTGATCATCGCCATTCCACTGGGTATCGCCCGCTCCTCGCGACACTGGTACGTGCGCGCCCTGCCGTACGGTTACATTTTCTTTTTCCGTGGCACACCGCTGCTGGTTCAGTTGTTCCTGGTGTACTACGGGCTTGCCCAGTTCGATGCCGTGCGAAACAGTGCCTTGTGGCCCTACCTGCGGGACCCGTTCTGGTGCACGGTGCTGACCATGACCCTGCATACTGCCGCTTACATCGCAGAAATCCTGCGTGGCGCGTTGCAGGCCATCCCTCGCGGCGAGATTGAAGCGGCGCGGGCCCTGGGCATGTCCCGGGCCAAGGCGATGATCTACATCATGCTGCCACGCGCAGCGCGCATCGGCCTGCCGGCCTACAGCAACGAAGTGATCCTGATGCTCAAGGCCAGCGCCCTGGCGAGCACCGTCACCCTGCTGGAGCTGACCGGCATGGCGCGGACCATCATCGCCCGGACCTACCTGCCAGTGGAGATCTTTTTCGCTGCGGGCCTGTTCTACCTGCTGATTTCCTTCCTGCTGGTTCAAGCCTTCAAACAGCTGGAACGCTGGCTGCGCGTCGACGCCTGCCAGGGTCGATAAACCTGTATAACGGGGCTGATCACAGCCCCGTTTTCGTATCTGCTCATGACCACTGCCCTTCCTCTTTCCGGCGACCAACTGCTCAGCCGCTTCCAGGCGCTGGACAGCTTTCTGCGCGAGCACCAGGCACTGTGGCGGCCACGGCCTTTCACCCAGCTTGAGCTGCCTTGGGAAACCTCGTATCCAGCCCTTGCCGGCTGGTTGCGCCAGCGCTCGTTAAGCGAAGCGGAGGCGGCGCACAATCATCCCGAGCAACTGGACGCACCGGCGCCCTTGCCACAACTGGCGCGTATGGCGGCACAGCTGTCTGCCATCGGCGAGTTATCCACCGTGGCCCTGCCCTCGGCGAGCCAGCGCCTGAACGTCGATGTACCGGGGCGCAAATGGCAGCAGATCGAAGCTTTCGCCAGCCACCTGGGCTTTATCCACAGCCCACGCCACTGGCTGGACTGGTGCGCCGGCAAAGGCCATCTGGGCCGGCGCTTGCTGCAGCCGCACAGCCAGCAACTGACCTGCCTGGAATACGACCCGGCGCTGGTCGACGCCGGAATCGCTCTCAGCCAGCATCACCACTTGCCCGCCGAGCACCGCCTGCAGGATGTACTGGCCGATGATGCGCCATTGCAGTTGAATGCCGAGCACACCGCAGTGGCCCTGCATGCCTGCGGTGATTTGCATGTACGCCTGATGCAGCTGGCCAGCCTTCGGGGCTGCCGCCAGCTGGCCATCGCGCCCTGCTGCTACAACCGCATCCAGGCGCCGCACTACCAACCGTTATCCACCGCCGCCAAGGCATCTGGCTTGCAGTTGTCGATCGATGACCTCGGCCTGCCGCTCAGTGAAACGGTTACTGCGGGAACGCGCGTTCGCCGCCAGCGCGATCAATCCATGGCCAGGCGCCTGGGTTTCGATCTGTGGCAACGTCAGCTGCGTGGGGTGGATGAGTACCTGCCGACGCCTTCGCTGGCGGTCAGCTGGCTGCACAAGCCGTATGCCGACTACTGCCTCGACCTGGCAGCACTCAAGAGCTTGCCGGTAGAGGCCGAGCCCGATTGGCTCGCGCTGGAAGCTGCGGGCTGGCAGCGCCTGGCCCAGGTGCGCAACCTGGAGTTACTACGCAATGTGTTCCGCCGCCCGCTGGAACTTTGGCTGGTGCTCGATCGCGCACTGTTCCTGCAGGAACAGTCCTACGAGGTACAGCTCGGGGTGTTTTGTGAACAACCTCTCACCCCGCGCAATCTGCTGCTGTTGGCCGAACGCCGATAAAGGCGCGCAGCCTGTGGATAACTCTGTGCGCAACTTTGCGTAGGACCCCTGCAAATTCATGGATCCAAGCGTTTTTACAGCCTGGTCATTTTTTGCTCACTGATTAATCGCCAGCAAAAACAGCCATTTGCGCAAAGACCAACGGCGAGCATTGCTCCGATGCAACGACCATCGACTTGGCATGCGCCTTGTGCATAAGCCTTTGCGCGAATAGCGCTAAACACGTTGAATCAAGCCAGTTTCAATAGGCTCATGCCCACCAGCAACAGCGCCAGCCCCAGCCAACCACGCCCCATCAGGCGTTGACCAAACAACGCCCAGCCCATGGCCACAGTGGCAAGGATGCCGAAGCCACCCCAGATGGCATAGGCCAGCGACAGTTCGATATCTCGCACAGCTTGCGCCAGCGCGGTAAAGGCGGCCAGCACGCAGAGAATCGAGGCGATGCCCAGGCCGCGCTTTTTAAAGCCGTCGGAATACTTGAGCAGCAGGTTGGCGATCACTTCCAGCACGATCGCCAGGCCCAGCCAAGCGAAGGGAATCCAGTTCATGCTCAGCATGGCAGCGCCTCCATGTGGCGCGGGGCTGGTGCGGCGCGGGTACCCGACTTGATCAGCAGGATACCGGCGATCATCACACCCAGGCCGGCGGCCTTGAGCAGGCCCAGGCTCTCGCCCAGCCAAGTGACGCTGATCAGGGTAATCAGCACGATGCCGATGCCTTCCCACAGGGCGTAGGCCACGCCCACTGGCACGCGCTTAACCGCCAGCGCCAGGAAGAAGTACGACAGGCCGATCATCAGGTACATCAACCCGTGGCCAAGAATGGGGAAATGACTGGCGGCGAACTTCATCGACGCGGTGCCGATCACCTCAGCGGTGATGGCGATAAACAGATAGATCCAGGAACGCATGATGCCCTCCCACGGGCGACACAAGCCGAGCGAAATCGCGCTGACGGCTGCAGACAAAAAGAGAAACGAGGCTGTTTGTCGGGGGAGGCGCTAGAGGTCGCCGGTCCAGTGACGTTCACGGGAAACCAGGCGGGAGGTGAAGAGCGGAAACGCTTTAGTGTTCAACATAATGAACAACAAATTAGCTCAAGGCATCGTTAAAGTCAAATCGATAGAAAATGGCTAATTAATTTTCGCGACTTTCAGTCCGTATTAAGGTGAAAACCCTTAAAGGTTGCAGAAAGGTTCGTAAATTATATTACCCGGCCATTCTGGGGCTGCTGCGCACCCCATCGCCGGCAAGGCCGGCTCCCACAGTAGTGGCACATTGGCCCATGTGGGAGCTGGCCTTGCCAGCGATGCAGCCACCGCGCAGCCTCTGACACCCCTCTCCCGCCCTCGTGTCAAAACGCCGCACCCCTACCAAAATCACAATTAATTATTGTAATACGATAATTTTTCACAAATAATGTACCCCGCTCAACTAGCACGGAGGGAAACCATGAACAGTAAGACAGTGGCTTACGCGAGATCGCGTCTGCGAGTGATCGGTGCATTCGCCGCGGTGCTCGCCTGGGGTACAGGGATCGTCGAGTTCGGCGGCAACGTACTATTGTGGGTGTTCGAAAAAACCCAAGTGCAAGGCGCCTACCTGCAAAGCTTCGGTGAAAACATGCCGCTGCTGCTGGCCCCGGACTACCAGCCTTCGCACCTGGCCCTGGGCCTGGTGATCGGCCTGGAACTGATCCCCGCCAGCCTCTCGGCTTTTGCCTTGTACCTGACCGGCTTGTTCTTCCTGCGTTTGTCCCGGGGCGAAACCTGGACGACGCAGAACATCAAGATGCTCTGGTGGGTGGGCTTGCTGTGCATCGGCTTGCCGATGGTCTGGCCGATGATCGGCACCTTGCAGGGCCTGGCGTTCTCCATCGACCTGCCCAAAGGCGAAAGAAGCTTCAGTGTATCGATCGGTGTATCATCCCAGGCGGTTTACGAGATCATGAAAGGCATCTTCCTGTGCGCCTTCTCACTCCTCATGCGTGACGCCAAAACCATCAGCGATGAACACAACTGTTATGTCTAGCTTGCCCCTATGCCGATAATTATTCGACTCGATGTAGTCATGGCCAAGAACAAGATCCGCTCCAAGGATCTGGCCGAGATTATCGGTATTACGGAGGCGAACCTGTCGTTGCTGAAAAACGGCAAGATCAAGGGTTTCAAGATGGAAACCCTCGAGAAGCTCTGTCGCGCGTTGAACTGCCAGCCAGGTGACCTGCTGGAGTTCAGCGAGGAATGAACAAGGAACTGGCAACTCGTGAGCAATTCACTCAAGTGGCGCGCCGCGCTGCTACTGGCCGTCGGCCTGCTCGGCGGCTGCGGCCCCAGCTACACCTATAGATACTCCCCACCGCCAAGCATGGCGGGCATGAACTGCATCAACTCCTGCTCGATGGAACGCAACCACTGCAAACAGATGGCGCGCCTGCAGGAAAACAGCGACCAGGCCCTGTACCAGGCCAACCTCAGAAGCTACCAGCATTGCCAGGTCGGCAAGAGCAAAAAGGAAGCGCGCAAAAGCTGCTACTACCCCAGCTACCCGTTCAACAGCGGTTCGAGCTACTCGTGCGGTAACGATTACGACAGCTGCTACCAGGCCTGCGGCGGCACCATCCAGCGCATCCTCAACAAAGACTGACGCCTCGACTAAACGGAATTGACTGTGGATATCATCAGATCCATCGCCCTGCTTGCGTCCGCGTTTTACCTGAGCGGCTGCACCTTCATGTCCGACTGGCAAATCCCGCCACCCGAGTCCGGCTGGCAAGTGCCGCCCATGCAGATGTACGGCAACCAGAGCTTCCCCGGGCCGGACTTCAGCCGCGACCACCACGCCATCCAGCGCTACCTCCACACACACAAACACTGACACTTCGACCAAACGGAATTGCCTGTGGCTATTATCAGATCCTTCCTCCTGCTTGCCTTCGCGTTTTACTTGAGCGGCTGCACGACCGGCGACTACACCCCGATGTCTGGCTGGGAAATCCCGCAGATGCAGATCTATGGCGACAAGGGCTACTCGGGCCCGGCCTACACCTGCAAGAAAAAGCACGGCTGCCGAGAGCACTGTAAAAAGCACGATTGCCGCTACAAACCGCTGATATTCGACCCCACCAAAGCCGAACCTAGCGCCACGACAATGCACCGCGGCTGGTAACAAAACACCTCGCGATAGCCGCTGAAACCGGGCATCGCGAGGAATGTTGCAGAAGTGGTTTACAGACGCAAACTGATCGCTATAATGACGCCCCTGTGCCGGTATAGCTCAGATGGTAGAGCAACTGACTTGTAATCAGTAGGTCCCGGGTTCGATTCCTGGTGCCGGCACCACATTAGGCTCCATTGCATTCCACCGAATGCTCTGGAAGCCCCGAAAACCCGCCCTTTGGCGGGTTTTTTCGTTCCAGGACCCTCTGTCGGGATCCAACAAAATCCCCCTTCCCCGAGGGTATGTTAGGGGTATTGCGATTTCCCGGTCAGGAGCGCGTACCCCTATGCCACGTCTAGCGATCCCCCTCAGCGACCTGCAATGCCGCACGGCCAAAACCCGCGAACGCGCCTACAAACTGTTCGACGGCGGCGGCATGTACCTTTTCGTCAAACCCAATGGCGTGAAGACCTGGCGCTTGAAGTACACCAAGCCCAACGGCAAGGAAGGTACGCTCATCATCGGCAATTACCCCATCGTTACCCTTTCAGTCGCACGGCGTAAGCGAGACGAAGCCAAGGCATTGCTGCTCGACAACCTCGATCCAATGGAAGAAAAGAAGAAGGCCAAGATCGTAGCCCAGCGGGCGGCACTGCTTTTCGAAACCGTTGCTCTGGAATGGCACGCAGACATGTCCCGCCGCTGGACCGAAGGCCACGCAAAAACCGTGATGAGCCGGCTGCGTACCCACGTCTTCCCGCTGATCGGCCAACGCCCCATCGCTGAACTCGATACCCATGACCTGCTAGAGATCACCCAGCGCATCAAGGAACGCGGCACCATGGATGTGGCGTTAAGGGTACAGAACTACTTATCCACCATCATGCGCGGGGCCAAAAGGGCTCGGCAAATCACCATGAATCCTGCACTGGATCTGGCAGGCTCGATTCACGCGCCGCGCACAGTCCATCGCCCGGCCCTATCCCTCAACCGCCTAACCGAACTGCTACACCGTATCGACAACTACAACGGCCGCGAGCTGACACGCCTTGCCGTCCTACTCACGCTGCATGTATTCGTCCGCTCCAGCGAACTGCGCTTCGCGCGATGGAGTGAGTTCGACCTCCAACGCGCCATGTGGGAAATCCCCGATACACGCGCACCGATTGAAGGGGTACGCAACTCCACGCGCGGGACCAAGATGAACGGCGACATTCAAATGGTTCCGCTATCGCCGCAGGTCATCGAAATACTGGAGCGCCTGCGCAGCCTCAGTCGCTTTTCAGAGTTGGTACTACCGGGCGACCACAAGTACTGGAAGCCCATGTCCGAGAACACGGTGAACACCATGCTCCGCAACGTCGGCTATGACACCAGCAAGGACGTGTGCGGCCACGGCTTCAGGACCATGGCCTGTAGCGCTCTGCTGGAGTCCGGGTTATGGACCGACGCAGCCATCGAAAGACAAATGAGCCACAAGGAACGCAACCGTGTGCGTGCCGCGTATATCCACAAGGCCGAATTCCTCGAACAGCGCAGGCTGATCATGGCGTGGTGGAGCAACTACATCGACGCCAACCGCCATGGGCATGTGACACCACACGAATTCGCTCACCCAGTCGGCGACAACATCACAGCCCTACAAAATAGCCGTGGCGCATCCAAACGTGGGTAAGCCTGTGAGATCATCGTTGTCCGCCCTTCCACGCGGGTCCATCCAAGCGGGGCTGCAAAGCCGCCCTGCTTGGATGGACCTCATTTAAAAAATCTAAAGCCCACGCAACTGTCTGTGGAAAACCATAGATTTCCACCGGCGGATAATTTCATCCACAGCCGCAGAATTCCCGAAAGTTCGAGCCTTGACCCAAATTATCCACAGGCGTAGAAAAGATCGGGCAAAGCGCTGTCTTTGACAGCAACCCAGGTAGCCAGAACCTTTAAGGCTACGCCACACCGTGGTGGTTCTCCCAAAGTGCGATTAGCGTCCGGCGGCTCGCACGGTCACTCACCGAGTGATGGATGCCTACTTCAGATCGTTGCCATTGCGGCAAATACATCCCCCTACCCAGCTGCCCTGCAGCAACCTTTCCGCTTGGCCATTTCACTGCGCCAACCTGCGCCCGTCTCTTTCTCCCGGAAAGAGACGGGCGCTCCTACCGCTGCTGCAGCCCATCTCGTACAAGGCTTTGCGGCATTCCTCCTTGTGACAATCGGCGTGACAAACACCGAAGTCACCAGCAACAGCGATGCAGATGATGGTGCCGCAGCCCAGGGAATGGACTGCTCCTGACTGACAGTCAGGCACGCCCCGGTCACCGCATCACTGCCTTCACCCAACTCAGGATCTCGCAGCGTTGGTTTCGTCAGCCAGTGCAGCCTCCACCCGCCCACTTCTTTGGAAGTGTTCAGGAGGCCAGATCATGAGATGCCCACGCTCTCGGTCATAAAGAGCCGTCAGTCCCACGTTAGTGGACAACCCTCACCGGTCGCAGGGGCCTTGATCCCTGATAACACTCAGCATTCTTGGCGGGATGACGTGGGGAAAGGCTTCAACGGTTTGGCTTCGAGAGGAGTTTGATCATGTTGGTAGGTAGACGAGATGGGCGCAATTTTGGCTATGGCCGGCAACTGAGCTACGCAGGACCACAGGCATTGAAAGATCTGTTTGGCGGTGGGCATTACGGCACCGTCAAGGCGCACAGTGATCGCTGGCAGGCGTTTGTGCACTGGTGTCGCTCGGAGGATGGGCCCGGGCTTAACGATGCGCGAAAAATTGACCGGCAGACCTTGCTGGGCTATGCCGGGCATCTGCGGCAGCAAGTCGAACAAGGCGCTATCGGCATCGCCACTGCGCAAAACCGATTGTCCAGCGTGAACCGAACCATGGCCGCGCTTCGCGGTGATCAGTCTGTGAAAGTGCCGAGCCCAAGCAAAGCGTTGGGAATGCAGCGCACCAGTGTTCGTTGCTCGGTTCCGCAAGGCCAAGACCGTGAACAGATTAAGCGGATCGTTGACGTACTTTGCGTACACAAGCAGCAACGCAGCGCTGCCATCGTCCAGTTGGCGCGCGTCACTGGCATGCGCTTGCGCGAGGCCATCTTGGCCGACCTACCGCGCCTTAACCGCGAGGGCAAAGAATACGGGAAGATCAACATCCAGGACGGCACCAAAGGCGGCCGCTCAGGTGCCTCGGCACCTCGCTGGATTACCATGGATGATCGTATTCGTGACGCTCTTAGGTTTGCCGAACAGTTCTCGCCAACCGGCAGCCGCAACCTGCTTGCACCAAACGAAAGCTACCTCGACTTCTTGGAGGGAGTCGTCCGTCCCGCACGGGACATCCTCCATACACACCGACTAAAAGGCTTCCATGAATTGCGGGCAGCCTATGCGTGCGAACGCTATCAGCAGATTACCCATCATCCTGCGCCGATCAACGGCGGCAGGTGCAACCGGATAGACCGACGGCTCGATCAAGAAGCCCGAAGGCAAGTTAGCTACGAGCTGGGGCACGGCCGTATCGACGTGGTCGCGGCGTACATCGGGGGACGACCATGAGCAAGCCATTCGATATGGAGTTGTTCCTGGCTGGTGTTTTGAAAGGGTCATATACCACGCGCCAACGCCATCTGCGTCAGGCGAAGGCGATCCAATCCGCAATTGCGGGGCGCTGGCGACGGGACAACCCTTGGGCTTGGCAGAGAAAACACCTTGATTGGTTTCTCAATCACCACCTGAACCTGCGTAGTGAGTCGACACGCTATTACTACTTGCTGACGGTGCAACTGCTCACTCATCGATTAGAAAAATCATGGGTGTTCAACCGTTAAGTGGGGGGGGGAAAAACGGCCAAGCTCCGCCGGTCGGTCCAGGGGACTTTTAACCTGTCTCCGTCATTCAGCACTGAAATTGGCATAAGCCAGACCGTAGACGCGCCTAGGAAATCAGTGGTAATTCAGAGTAGCATGGCTCATGGCCAGCAAATCGCAGTCGCCTTAAGGATATAGGTGTATGACGACAAAGGGAATTTTGCCTAACTCATGTTGTAAAGCCGATCGTAGCTATCGCGCCCCTCTGTCTTCGAATCTAGAAAAAGCAAAAGTGCTGCCCGGAAAGCATTGCAGTCTAGAATGATGCCGAAGTTTTATTAATTTCAAAACATGGATTGGCTATGGAACTAAGTCCTAATAAGGTTTGGGAACGCAAGGAGTGGGAGGGCCATGTTAACGACCTTCTGCGGATCAAGCATGGACAAGAAAATTACGTCCCAATTCCTGACAGGCATAACGGTGACGCAGGTATTGAAGGGTATTCGTTCTGTGGAAATGCCTACCAATCCTTTTGCCCTGAGGAGCTATGTAGTACTGCAGAGCTGTATGAGAAGCAACGCGACAAGATGACGACTGATATTAATAAGTTCATCGAAAATAAAGACGGCAATCTCGCAAAATTCTTTAGTTCTACACTAATAAGGAGGTGGATTCTTGTAGTTCCCAACCTTAACTCTAAGTATTTGGTGGCGCATGCAGCCGTGAAAACTGTAGAGGTTGTAGAAGCAAAGCTACCTTATGTTGATAATTCTGACTTTCGAATTCTAGTATGGGACAGAGGAACTTTTAAACTCGAAGAATCCGAACTTTTAGAGCAGGGCGTGCGGGTTTTGAGGCTAGAAAGAAAAGCCATCACGGACATTGATATGTCTGAATTCCAAACAGACAAGTCAGAGTTTGTAAGGAATATCGATACCAAGCTTCTAAAGCTAAAAAAAGCTCCACAGGCTCATATTGAAAAAACTAGAGAAATCATGCTAAAACAAGCAATTCACTCTCAGAATATGCTGACAGACTTGAAGCAGGACTACCCTGAATATCACTCTCAAATTATGGGAGGAGTAATTGCTCGAGAAGAACAGTTGTATATTGAGTATTTCGAATCCGTACAAAAAAGTCCAGCGCAGCAAGTCGAGGTTTTGAAAGGGAACCTCGAGAAAAAGAGCAAACTGCATGAAGATAATTTGGAATGTATTGCAGCTGGTACGGTCGCGGATTGGATAATGCGATGCAATTTGGACTTCGAACAATGAACATATTAGATATTGTACCTAAGAAAGCGGTCTTTCGCCAAACAGGAACCCCTGTAGAGCCAGAGCTACGGCCTGTTTGGCGAATATCTTTGATTGCGTTAATTTTGTCATTGCTTAGTTCTGGGAACAAAGCCAATGCCAAAAAGATCCAAGTCTTATGCTCCTTGATTTCCTCCTCAGACAAAAGGCAACAATATTTTTCGCCCACTAAAGATTTACTTGATAACTTTAATGTGAGATTCGACCCGCTGGTGGATAGAGCTATCGACCTAGGGATAGGGGAAAAAGTTTTCGAACTGGACTCGTCTAAAAGCATTAAACTCACCAAGAAAGGGTTGGATTTTGCAAAAAAGATTGAATTCGATAAAGAAGTTTTTATTAACGAGAAAGGATTTATTCTGAAGTTCAAAAAGTCTTTTTTTACAGATGAAGTTATTGATCGCCTTATCGCGGGGGTGCGTTTGTGAGCAAGTTGAAGCTGAGAAGACTAAGGATAGTTTCGCAAACGAACGAAGGCCGATACGGTGTAGACATACCATTCTTTAAAGGGCTGAATATTATTCAGGCTGAAAATACTTTCGGCAAGTCAACGTGTATACAAAGTATTATTTATGCTTTGGGGCTGGAGGGGACTCTAGGGCCTTCTAGAAAGACTCCGTTAAAGTCTGCTTTAACGACCAGATTGAAAAAGGCAGATGGTAGCTATGCTTTAATTTCGGAAACAAAGATTTTCCTCGAAATTGAAAACTCGTCTGGCGCTGTGGTTACATTAGTTAGAAGTAGCATAGAAAGTAAAAACAGGTTAATTTCTGTTTATCAAGGTGCGCCCGGCGATGTTGAGAACCTTCCTAGTAGCGCTTTGACAGATTATTTTGTACGAGATCCTGGGGCGGCTGTGAGAGACAGAGGATTTCATCAGTTTCTAGAGAAATTCTTAGGGGTAGACGAACCGCAGGTAATTAAGTATGACGGTTCTTTTTCAAACTTATACCTTGAATCAATTTTCGCCGTAAACTATGTAGAGCAAACGCGCGGGTGGGGCGGAATTTTGAATGTGCTCCCGACTTATTTGCAGATTAAAGAACTTTCCAGCAAAATCATTGAGTACAACTTAGATCTTGATATTCAAGAGAATAGCAAGAAACGGCAACAGCTTTTGGTCAGGCAGTCCGATTTAGAGTCTGTTTGGACTGTTAATGTTGAAAGGCTCGTTTCGTTGGCGAAGCAAGTTCAAGCGTTTGTATCAGGTAATATTTCGGATGATATAAGTAAGCAGGCGGCAATAAACAGCGTGTCTGATATTTATTTTCTTGACACCGATTCCAAAGAGGTTAGCCTCGGTCAATATGTTGAAAATCTGAAAACGGATTTAGAAAAAATCAGGTCTGAGTCAAAAGCTATTGAAATTGATAGTCAAAAAATTCCTGGACTTGAGCTTGAGCTAACGTTGCTGACAGAAAAGCTTACTGCGGAGGAGGCTGCGTTTTCTATTCTTATCTCAGATCTGGATGTCAGCGATGAGTACATAAAATCTATTGATAAAAGAACTGCCTCTGTTAGAGAGAGTTTGCGTAAATATAACGATGTTAAAAAACTTCAAGATTATGGCTCAGAAGAGAAGTTTAATTTTTTAGAGGGTATTTGCCCAACATGCAATCAGCCGGTTGAAGACTCTTTGCTACCCCATATGCATAACCAATCTGCACTCGGGGTAGATGACAATATAAAGTACCTGGAAAAGCAAAAAATTGTTTTTGACTCGATGAAAGAAGGTGAGTCTAAAAAGCTGCTAACAAAAAAGTCACTAATTTCTCAGGCCCAGCATAAAATCAATGCAACTCGTGCGGAGATAAGATCTGTTAAAGAAAGTTTGACGGATGTCAAGGGGGCGCCTTCTCGTGTTCAGCTTAGAAAAGAGATTTTGCTAGAGGAAAGAATTTCTAGTGTAGAAAAGGCGGCAGCCTTGGAAACCGAGATCAAGCAGAAACTAGTTTCTGTAATGTTGGATTGGTCGACAATCACGGGAGCATTGAAAAAGCTACCTTGGGATGGGTTTAGTCGAAATGACAATATAAAGCTCAATGAGCTTCTTAATTTTTTCAAAGAAAATCTTAAAGATTTTGATTACAAAAGTACACCTATTGAAGATTTTGAAATATCTAAGCGTACGTACAAACCTGCTATCGATGAGGTGGATTTAGGTTCTGAGGCGTCCGCAAGCGATAATATTCGAGTTATATGGGCGTATATGTATACTTTGTTAGTTCTGGACTCTCGTTTGAATGGGTTATCAACAAATCACCTTGGGCTCTTGATGCTCGACGAACCACGCCAGCAAGAGACTAAAGAAGTTAATTTTAAGACTTTCATTGAAAAGGCGGCTCGAACATTTGAGTTGGATAAGCAGGTTATCATTGCGACGAGTGAAAAGTATGATGACCTGCTAAAGATGATTGATGGCTTAGAAGTTAATGTTGTTCGCTTTGAAAGCCCAGTAATATCTCGAATTGGTTTGTAATTATGACAGGCACCTGTAAAAAACAGACATCATGCTTGTGATGCACAAGCATGGTGCTACCCCTCCTCAGACAATGCGGCGGGGTTTACTTCCAATTCGGCAATACTGACTTGGGACATCAGCCGCTGCTTCCCGTTACTAGCGAAGACTACGTGACAGCACCTCCAACATCATATCGTAATCTTCCCTCCGTCTAACGATATGGAGTTTTTCTAACGCGGCTGGGTCGCACTTTAGTAGATTGCACTTACCTATTACATCGTCTGAAGCCAGCAAGAGGTTTGCGGAAATTTTGCTTTCCGAGTTTCTGATGTCTTGATCCGTAGGATAAGGCACTATAAGTGGCCGTCGATCCTTGATTGCTGCTCGGGATGCATGCAGGCTTCCGCCAACTAGGTCTGACTGGATCATCATTACGCCTTGGGAGAGTGCGGACTGAGTTTTATCCCGTATCACAAAATTCGTAGGTATTGGTTTAACATCAAACGCGAACTCTGACACTAACGCCCCACCACTGGATAGAATCGACGACGCTAAATCTTTATTTTGCGACGGTGAAACTGTGTGCAATCCATGGGCCATTACAGCGACTGTTTTTCCAAATGATTTTATCGCCTGCTTATGAGCAATACTATCGCAACCTAACGCCAGCCCACTGACAATCGCCCAGCCTTGCTGAACCATCCAGTGAGTCATGCGCTTTGTTATCTCCTCCCCATGAAGCGTAGGCTGCCTTGTACCTATTACAGCGACCGAAGGACTGTTTAAAAGCTCTACGTTCCCCTTGACATATAAAACCGCAACACGAACACCAGAAATCGCTAGCGCTCTAGGAAATTCAGAATCCAATAGGCTAATTATTTTAGTATCATTCTTGGAGGCCATATCTATTTGAAAGTCTGCATATCTACGAGCCTCATCAAACTGCTCGCTGGTCAACGATTTTTTACGCAGATCAGAGGCATACTCACAAAGCTCAACGAGCGTCTTCAATGGGTACGATGAAAGCGCCAGCACCTTTTCAATAGTGCTTGGGCCAACACCTTTCAATCCACTCAAGATCAAAGCATTGTAAGCGTCATCGCTCATCATTTTCAGTCCCTGGCCCCTGAAATTGTGTGTGCCAAGCTGATGCAAAAGACCTCTTCAGCGCCGTTCGCCCTGCTGTATTTGTCCATATAGTAGAGAGTGGCGCCAGTTGTTACCACATCATCAATCAGAAAAACCAATTTATTTTCAATCTCTGCATCGCCAGTAATCGACAGGCAATCACGTACATTTTCATATCTTTGAACCATGGTCAAATGCTCTCCATGATGCGACTTTGCCTCAGGAGAAAATTCAAACATATCATCAATTACCTCCACCGTACTGTTCGACAGCGGAGACTCCTCAAGTATGGATTCTATTTGCTCTAAAAAGTTCTCCATCCGCGGAGGCCGATTTTTCTTAGAGGGTGCCGTGGTGATTACTACTTTATATTTTTTAAACAGGCTCTTTATGCCTCCCTTCTCCCTATGAATTCTTATTTGCTCATTGACCGTATCACGAACACATTTAGCCCACTCAATGGGAAAATTATCAGTATTCTTAAATTTTACAATCTCATTGGTCAGCTCATGCCACTCCCGCCGAGGCTTTATAGACCTATGCTCTGTAAAAAGTCGACCCAACGAGATAACTTGAAGTGGCCGCTTTGTTTCTTCCACAGCACGTGGAGGAAAGTGACCCGCTCGGCAAACTCTTCCAAAGAACCCGTTATGCGCTTGAACTCCTTCGACCAAGCGCTCCAGAATAGGTAACTTTTGACCTATATCCAAAATCGCTTCAACCAGAGTCTTCTGTTTGACAACCGACGCATCAGGGATTCGCTTTCTCGCCTCATAATGCGGAGAAGCACCATGGAGCTCTGCTAACACTACCCGGACTCCTGCGTGGTAAGCTGCCTCCACGTCTCCGAGGTCATCGCCCACTATAACAATCGCTTCGCGATTCGTTACATCGCAAGCTTTCGCTGCCAAAATGATACCGTCAGGGGCTGGCTTGGTATTCTGAACATCCTCGAATGCAACGATTGATTCCCAGTCAACATCCGAATATACCTCACTCAATACTGTACAGGCGTAGCATCGAGGCGACTTGGTGAAAACCGCCAATTTCAAATTTGGAATAGCTTCTTTAAGTTCTTCAAAAAAATCTGAAGATAGTAGCCGCCTGTTTTTCTTGTTAATCTCAGCGATTAAGCGAGACTTATACTCCTGATCTTTATTTCCCAAATTGGAGGCACCGCGAAAACCCTCCAAGTCGTCAGTCAGTGCCAACGTGTTGTCCAGATCAAATATAACCAACTCAAACATCTCAAAATCCCTTTGTCGAGTCAAAGGGCAAGATTGATGGGCAAACGCCATTAATGTCAATATGACACTAGTCTTATTTCACGTACCTAACCGCTCAAGCCTCACTATGGATAACTTGTTAAGCTGGATGGTGTAGCGCTTGCTAAGAATGTCACGTCGTGAAGAAAGCTAAAAAAATCCTGATTCGATTCCACCAAAAGCCATAACCAGCTGATTTATTTATAGTTACTAGTTGGGGTACGCCAAATTTTCCACCGAACTCCAGACCCGCAGAAAACCTAGCCCCGCTGACCGCTACCGTTCGTCTGGTGCCGCACCATACGCAGTAAAAAAGAGGCTCACCGCAAGGTGGGCCTTTTTTGTTTTGCGCAGTCTCCGCCACCCTGGTAGGAGCGGGCTTGCCTCGCGATGAGGCCATTGAAATCAGCCCATCAGGCGGCACCTGAATTACGACCGCTGCGCGCTCTATCGGTGGCGCAGCTGTTCGACCTGGGTCACGTCCGCCGCATTCGCCGCCGTGCCCACCAAGCGATGAACCAAGCCATATACGGCGTCGACCCCGCTGTCCAAAGCCGGTGGCTATTTTCTGAGCATCCCTGAAATAAAGTAGCACCCCCCAAATAGATAGAATCACTCGTAGAATCAGGATTTTTCCTATGTGCAGCCAAAGCCACAAGAACTAATCTCTCATTGCACCTGCTAAATAAGTGCACACTTAAATTCAATGTGAAAAGGGTATTTTTATGGGCATGTGGTGCTGCATGTATATTAACGAGTTTAAAGCTGACCAACCCACTGACGACGAAAGTGAAATCGCCAACTTAGAAGAAGACTTCACACCAGAAGAATCTGCCGTACTGGCTGAGTGAAGCAAATAAAATGAGGCGAATATTTCGCCTCATTTTTTGGTTTACATGGGAACTTCTTGCCTATGAAAATAATTGCCCCAGAGCGTACGTTGTCATTGCAAGATGCAGAAAGCGCAATCGACCAGTATTTTTCGAGCGAAGGAATAGATTTAACCCTACGTCGTTACGGTAGCCCGTTGTCCAGCACTGTCGCCACGCTTCACCTCCCACATGACAGTAGCGGCATAGAATGTGTTGGTTGCGGCAAAGGGTATGAAGCAGAGGCGCGTGTCGGCGCGAAATATGAGGCCTATGAACACTATATGGGGCCGCTTCGGCTACGGAAACATAGCGCACTGCACTGTTTTGGTTCGGTTATTTCTCAACCGGCCTTACAGAACATACTTCCGATACAAATGCTTCGCCACTCCGGCGCATCACAGATAGCTGTACTTACTTTTGAGGCGCATGAAGCATCCGGTGGCATGGAATTACTCTATCCGTCATTTCTGATCAACCATCAATATGCAAATGAATCTATTCCTGGCGATGATACCGACTATGGCTCGGCACGCCGATATTCCTGTGGTACGGGTGTGGCAGCGGGCGTTGGCTTTACGGAAGCGGCGATACATGCTGCGAGTGAGGTGATAGAGCGCCACGGCATTGGGCGCTTTATCGCACAGCATTTCTTTTATGATTCAAAAGAACCTATAAGAAAAATTACTCACGCCTCAATGCCAGAGCAACTATTACAAACCGTGCGTGACGCAGAAATTGCCATTGGTGCTTCTATTGAGGTATTTGATGCCACTAGCCAAATACCCTATCCCGTTTTCATTGCCTACTGCCCGGACAAGACAATCGTTGATATCCATGTCGTTGGCGGCGGCTGTTCACTGTATCCAAGTCATGCCGCAGCACGCGCCATCAAGGAATTAGTGCAGCAATATAAAGTCGCCGAAGGAGTCGAACACGTCAGCCAAGAGTGGGCAAATGCAAAAAGCAATTTAGCACAACATCCAAGGCTACTACGTTGTTTGCGCATGGCGTTTAATGCCCTCCAGTGCGCCAAAATAGTCCCTTGCCCCATGCCTCACGACCCGAAAAAAATGCCACTGAACCAACACTTGTCCCATTTACAAAGCGAGTGCTTTAAAGCGAACCATCCCATTTGGATTAAAGAACTACATTCCAGCGCCAACCAGGTTAGCCTGGCCTGTGCCGTCATGCCAAAAATGGAAAGGTTCTCTATCGTTTCGCTCGGTGGGAAAGTCGTCCCTTGCTACAAATACGAGTAAATAAAAAACCATCATGACCATGGCCATTGGCAAAGGGCACTAAAGTTCGCCACGCAGCCCCGTAAAGTTTAAATGGTAGCTGACTGAGGCAGTAGTGCAACATGCCACGACACAACAGCACGCAACTTACTTGCCTCTAATTAATTCGGAATCAGGCCTTTCATGAGTCCAACAAAAAAAAGCCGACGTGAATTACAATGCCGCGATTATCTTCTTTCCTCTCCTTTAGGCGCCGCCACCAAGGCCATTCATTTAGGGCAACATGAGACTGGGCTGGATCAGTTTCCAGTTCCAGCACTCGTTTGCAACTCTGCAACACTACTGAATTCAATTGAAGAAGGTAGAGAAATGCTAGGCAATGCAGAGATGGAAAACTTTGCATACCAACGCTATGCAAACCCTACCGTTTCAATACTAGAAGCGAAATTTCGTGCCATTGAACACTGCACATACAGTTTGGCGGTCAATAGCGGAATGACAGCCTGCCTGCTTGTCTTTCGGGCGCTACTGAACGCAGGCGATCATATCATCGTACCCCACAGTATATTTTATGAGGTCATTGAGCAGCTTGATTACGAGGCGAACAATCGTGGTATAGAAATGTCGGTTATCGACGAATACGGAGCAGTGGCATTTGAGGCGGCCATCCAGCCAAACACGAAAATGATCTTTATCGAAGCACCCACCAATCCGGCCTTTTTAGACATCAATATTCCTGACCTGGTACAGCTTTGCGTAAAAAATAATATCCTTCTTGTTGTCGACAATACTTTTCTTACGCCTGCCTGCCAAAAACCGCTGTCCCTGGGGGCTGCAATCACTTTATATTCCATCACCAAGCACATCAATGGTCACGGCGATGTGATGGGCGGAATGATCAGCACCAATGCCCCGGACCTATTCAAGGTATTGAAATACCATAGAGAAAGCACAGGCACCATATTAGATCCGTTTTCGGCATGGCTCACTATACGTGGGCTGAGAACGCTCCCACTGAGATTAAAAAAACATACCGATAATGCACATGCTGTCATTGCAATGATACGCGAAGAGTTCCCACAATTAGAATGGCGCTCAGCATGGTCGACTAAAAGTGCGCAGGCCAACGGTATATTTTCGTCATTGCATACAGGTCTTATCGCCATTGTTTTTCCTTCGCGAGAAGCGGGTACAACCTTTGTTCGTCATCTGCAACTGATACGAACAGGTACAACCTTTGGCAATATTGAGTCCTTATGCTATCACTACGGCAGTTTTACCAGAGAAGGCAGTACCGATCTGGAAAAAATAGGGGTACCGTACGGCTTGGTTCGAATCTCTGTTGGCCTGGAAGATATTGACGATATTAATGCAGACATCAGACGTGCACTGCGCCTTGCACTACTCATCAAACCTCTGCAACAGATGAAGTGATCCCCTAGGGAAGCTCCGAACACGTTGCCCAGCAGTCGGCAATGACCGACAGAGCGATCACCGGCATGGAAACCTCCACCGCTCAAGCCATCAAGCTGGCTGTCGTCTCCGCCACCGGGCTTTCGAAGGACGCGCTGCATATCTACTTCGGCATGGCGGTGTTCGTCGTCCTTGCAGCTATCAGCAAGCAGCTAAGGCCCTATCTGGCCTGGTCATGCGTGCTGGCCCTGGCCTGCCTGGGCGAGATTGTCGACTGGCGGAATGACGTGCAGAGCCTTGGCTACTGGCGCTGGCAGGCGAGCCTGCACGATGTGCTGAACACCTTGTTCTGGCCGAGCGTGCTGACGTTGCTTTGGTATCTGAGATCTCGCGCCAAGCATGGTCCGGATCTTCCAGAGGAATGATCAACGACCGACAAGAACGGCAGCGCAGCCCATAAGCGCCCCTCCGTATCGTCGACTATGCCAACCCCTTGGCCATTTCAGCCGAGTGCAGGTTGGGCGCCCAAACCCGGGCGCTGCAACCACTCGCAATAACCCGCCACCCCCTGCGCCACCGTCAGCGTCGGCTGCTGATAGCCAACGCTGCGCAAGCGCTCAAGGTCGGCGCAGGTGTAGCACTGGTATTTGCCGCGCAGATGCTCGGGGAATTCGCTGTATTCAAGAATGCCTTCCAGCAGGGCCATCTCCAGCGACAGCGGCGGCTGGTCCTGCTGCTCGCGCAGGTGGTTGATCACTGCCAGTGCCACATCGTTGAAAGGCTGGGCGCGGCCGCTGCCGACGTTGAACAGGCCACTCAACTGCGGCCGGTCGAGGAAGAACAGATTGACCCGGACCACATCCTCGACCGCCACGAAATCGCGCAGGTGGGCGCCGCTAGGGTAGTTGCCATAGCTGCCGAACAGGCTGACCTTGCCATCGGCCTGATACTGGTTGAAACAGTGCAAGGCTACCGAGACCATGGCGCCTTTGTGCTGTTCGTGGGGGCCGTAGACGTTGAAGTAACGCAGGCCGACGATCTGGCTGCGTGCTTGGGCCAGTTGCCGACGCACGCGCTGGTCGAAGAGGAACTTCGAGTAGCCGTAAACGTTCAAGGGCCGTTCGCATTCACGCTGCTCGCGAAAGTCGCGCCCGGCGCCATACACCGCTGCCGACGAGGCATACAGCAACGGCACCTGCAGGGCCTGGGCGGCGTCGAGCAGGTCGCGGCTGTAGCGGTAGTTGTTGTCCATCATGAAGCGCCCGTCGCCTTCGACGGTGCTGGAGCAAGCACCCTGGTGCAGCACGGCGCGTACCTTGCCGAACTGGCCACGACCGAAACGCTGAAGAAAATCGTCCTTGTCCAGGTAGTCGGCGATTTCGCAGTCAGCCAGGTTGCGAAACTTGTCGCCATCGCTCAAGTCATCGACCGCGATGATGTCGGTTTCGCCGCGCTGATTGAGGGCCTGGACCAGGTTGCTACCGATAAAACCGGCGGCGCCGGTGACGATAATGGTCATGCGATTTCCCCCTTTGAGGGCACAGAGGCCTCAGTCTAGGGGGTGGCAATTGAGCAAATATTAACCAGGGTCAATGGTTTTGTCGGTTGCGGGAGGCTCAAGCCTTTGCTCGTTGACGTTGTTTGGCCGCGCGCTCAACGGCGGGCTTTGGCCGCACGTGCTTTACGATCCCGGGTGCGCTCTTCGCGGATCTCGAACAGGCAGATACGCATTTCGCGGTAGCGCTTGCTATTGAGAACAAGGAGTCCAAGCAGCGGGAACAAAATACCCGTCGTGTAGGAGAACGGATGAGGCCGGTAGCCATACGTGGGCAAGACGATGAACAGGCAAGCCAGAAATACGCCAACCACCACCCACAAACCCCAGGGACGCCCTCTGACAACGGCGATGTGCCCGCCAGTAACGATGACAGTGACAATCGCTGTAGTAATCAGAAATGAGCGAATATCAGCGCTAAGCAGATAAGTGCTCCAGACCAGCGAAAGCGTGCACCCTACGGCAAGACAGGAGAGGAAGTAAGTGCAAAGGAACGTCGGGAAAAAGCGGGCTAGAAAATCTTTCAGTTTGGAATTTTGATTCATTCCGCCAGCTCCTCATACAAGCCCACCGCGATTGTCTGCACGGTATTGCTACCCGCAAGGCCCGTGGCGGCACCGAGCGAATCCTTGATCAGGGTCTGTGTCGCGTGCTTGAACTCGGTAGGGGTGTAGCGCTTGACCAGCTCGCCCGCGCTTTGTTTGAGTTTCAACTGTTTGGCCGTGAGTGACGGGTGTTTGATCAACAACAATTCTTTGGTCAGTGACTTGCGTTGTTGCCGACTCAAGGTCTTGGTCAGCTCATACCAACTGCTGCCAGTGGCGGCCTTGCGCACTTGCAGGTACTTCACCGTGTTCAGACCGGAAGCACCTACGCCAAGCAATGAGACAGCATCCAGAACCGGCATGACTGCTTGAAACCAGACGTTCTGGTCCATTTCGTCGTTGTCGGATGGGTTGTTGATCTCGTTATAGGTTCTGGCGATCCCAACAATGCATTGACCGGAGCTGGCGAGTGCCGCCGCACCGCCCACGTAACTCAATGCCAGACTCGTGCCGCCGGTAAACGGCACGGCTATCGAACCACTGAACAAAACAATCCAGCCAAGAACCGCTCCGGTACAAGACAAGGTGGTGTTGACCGCCTCCTTGACCACCCGTGACTCACGTGGATTGTTCTGCAACTGGTGCATGAATTGCGCAGGAGCCTGGTACTTCGGGGCCTCACGCAAAATCACCCGCTTGGGCAACACACTGCAAATCGGCTGAAACTCACGCAGGGTAACCACGTTGTAATCCGCATCGATATACACCACCCCCGCACCGACGATGCCCGGGTCGGCATCAATGGCAGCGAAGAGTTTCGGCAGGTTGATGCGGCTTTCGATGCGCTGCCTGGCGAAAAACTGCGACGGATTGCTATCCAGTCGGCTGAGCAACTCACTCATCTACGGTCTTCCTTGAAACGGCACAGCAGGCCGCCCGGCCTGTTACTGCCGGGCCGGGCGACGCTGCTGCTCAGGCCTTACACGTTAGGGCAAGGCACTGGCGCCCAGTCACCCATGTCAGGGTTTTTGCACATGCTGTTGACCTGGCTCTGGCCGGCGCTGGCAACCTTCTGGCTTTCAGCCTTCTTGGCGTTGGCGTCCTGCAGGGTCTTTTCGGTGGCAACGGCTTCCTTCGGCACCTCTGGCAGCTTTTTCTTCGCCTGGGCCGGGGCTTTGGTCTTGGTTTTGGCGGTGGTGGTTTTCTTGGCGTTGCCGGTGGCCAGCACTGGCGCTTCGGCTTCGGCAACCACCACGACGTCGTTACGCTGTACGCCGACCTGCTTGAGGTCTTGCTCGTAGGCCTGGGTGTAGTTGTTGAGGTTCTCACCCAGACGGCCGTTGACCGCGGTGATCAGGTTGTTCGACTCCTGCAGGCCGGCGATGATTTCCGCCAGGCGCTTGCGGCCTTCGCTGTCGCTGATCTTGTTGGCTTTGCGGCCGTCCATCAGGTTGCTGAACTCACGCTGGTAGCAAGCCTGGGAGGCTTTGGCGTAAGCGGTGCTGCGGTCCATGTCGGCCGCGCTCTTGTTGATGTCGGTGGCGTAGGAGCCGATGCGCTGGTTGTCATCGCTGATCTGCTTCTGGCGCTCGGTGTAGTAACCGGCGGCGCCGCCGACCAGGGCACCACCGGCAGCACCGATGGCGGCATTACGGCCACGGGTGTCGGAGTTGCCGGTCAGGGCGCCGGTCAGGGCGCCGCCGACGGCACCGATCAGGGCACCGGTGGCGACCGACTTGGTCATGTCCGAATCGGTGGCGCGCAGGTGCTGGACCGGCTCGTAGCAGCTCGGGTAGTACTCGACCTTGGTCGTCGCACCGACCTTGGACGCCGGCGAGCTGGCGCAGCCAGTCAGCAGGACGGTGCTGAAACCGGCCGCCAGCAGCAGCGCGGCCCGGCCGTTGGAAGCAGTGAAGAAGGGCTTGCGAGTTGAAAGCATGGTCAGGTTCTCTCTCTGTTTAGACACGCCCGGAACAACCTCATGTCGCCCCGGTCACTACGATGCTCGCCCGACAGCCGCTCAAGGTTGCGGAGCGGCTGATGCGAGCAGTTCTTTCAAAATCGTCGCCGGGTCAGCACGCCGTTGCTGGCGGTAGTCGCCGACATGGCGGACGAACAGGGTCGCGCGGCTGAGCAGGCTCTTGCCCAGTACCGGCTTGCGATTGAGCTCTTCCTTGACCCGCTGGAACTGCGCCTGAATCACCGCATCGGTGTAGCGCGTGCCAGTGGCAAGGTTGTCGATGTAGATCGCCACGGCGCCGTCGAGGGCGCTGCGGCCGTTGTTGATCGCGGCGGCGAACAGCTTGGCGCTGGTGTCGTCACCGGAAGCCTTGGCCTGCTGCTGGGTCTTTTGCAGGTTGGTCAGGCGGATGTTGTAGTTGTTGATGGTTTCGGCCACCAGGGCCGCCGACTGGATCAGGTTGCCGGCGGCTTCTTCGCGCTGCTGGGCGATCAGCGAGACGTTGCGCTTGAGCTCTTCGTTGACCAGGCCAAGCTCCGCTTGCAGGCGCGGGTCGGCGCTGGCGGCGATGATGCTGTCCAGACGCTTGGTCGGGTCCTGGGCGTCGTCGATGGCATCGGTCAGCGAGGCCAGGCGGCCCTCTTTCTGCCACTGTTCGAACAGTTCCTCATAACGCGAACGCGGGGCCGACAGGGCGCCGATGGCGACACGGAAACCTGTAGTTTCATTGCTTTGCTCAGTGCCATCGGCGCCGAACAGCGGGTACTCGCGGCGCATGCCGGTGAACAGCGTGCCCTCGCCTTCCAAGTAGTTGCCGCCCTTGACCACGAAGCCGCCATAAGCACCCTGGCGGCGCCCGGCATGCACCAGCTGGAACGACTCCTGGACCATTTCCGCGGCGTTGCCGACAACGTCGAACAGCCCCAACGGGTTGGGCAACTTGGTGCCGATCGGGGTCAGGCGCGCAGCCTGGCCGGTGCCGCCAGCCACCTGGTTGAACACCGCCCAGTCGGCCAATGGGCCATCGCTTTCGCTGCCTTCAAGGCGTCGCGGGAACAGCCGGCCTTCCAGCTCCTGGCGACTGACGGCAGAGCCACCACGGGCAGCGAACTCCCATTCCACTTCGGTCGGCAGGCGCACAAAGCCGATACCGCCATCTTCAGCCTTCTTGCCACGGCCGCTGACCGGCAGCAGGTCGCGGTGGTTTTTCATCAACCAGGCGCTGTAGACCGCGGCAAAACGCTCGGCTTCAAAACGCGACAGCTTGACCTTGGGCAACCGCGCAGCCATGCCGGTCGGCGCCTCACAGGCCGGCGCCGGCTCGCCGCTGGCCAGCGACTGGGCCTGGGCCATCACCTGCGCGTACTGGCGGGCGGTGACTTCGTACTTGCCGATGAAGTACATCATCGGTTTCAGCGGGCTGCCGGCGTCGGTTTTCGGCAAGCTCGGGCCGATGCGTTTTTTCCAGTCGGCGGAGAGGTCCTGCAGGCTGAACTGACCGTTGATGAAGTCGCGGCGATAACCGGAAATGAACGACTGTTTGTAGCCCGCCTCGCCTTCGCTGAAGGGGTAGCCGAGGTTCACTTCCCGGTCATCGAGGCTGCCCTGGGCCAGCACATAGACATGACGGAAGACCATCTCGCCGTCGCACGGCAACGGCAGGCTGATGTCGTCAGCCAGCGGCTTGGGGTTGTCCAGCTTGTTGCTGGCAGGCTTGGGCTTGGGCTCGTCCTCGGCCTGGGCACAGGACACCAGGCTCAGGGCGGCGACGATCAGCGCCAGGGCGGGTAAGCGGCGGTCAAACATCTCGAATTCCTTCACAAGCGTCTATTCGTGCCACGCGCCAGCCCCCCAGGGCGGCAGCGGCCGCACTGGCTAACAGCACAGCGAGCAAGGCAACGAGGTAATGCGACGGGAGCAGATGGCTGGCGTACTCACCGGGCATCTGCATGAACAACTGGTTGAGGCCGCTCTCGGCCAAGGCGTACAGCGCAGCGCCAATGACGGCGGCAAGCACACCGCTGTACAGCGCCTGCAGCACGACGAAGGCCAGCAAGGCGCAAGTACTGAAACCGAGCAGGCGCAACACCGACAGCTCGCGGCGCTTGCGCTCGACCGCCGCCAGGGCGCCGGCGCAGATAGCCGCGAACGCGCCAGCCACTGCCAGCGCGGCAATGATCCAGAACACCAGGGTCAGGTTGCGGCTCAACGACTGCACCTGGGCAATGGCCGGGGCCTGGGTTGAAACCAGCAATTGTCGGTCGGCAAAGAAGCGGCGCAACGGCTCGACATCGGTGAGGTTGCGCGCATACAGGCGAAAGGCCGGGTAGACCCGTTGCGCCTCGCCGGCCTTGGTCTCCCCTTCCCAGGCAAAGGCGGGTACGGCACGGCCATCGCGGTAGTCTTCGGCAGCTTCCAGCAGCGCCAGCGGGGCGAACAAGGCGTCACGCTCGAAGGCTTCCACCGGCAATACGGCCAAGACCTTCAAGGTAGTGCGTTGAGCCTGAATCTGCCCGGCCAGCTGGCGGCTGAACGACGCCTCAAGCGAGTCGCCTGCCTGAGCGCCAAGCTTCTCCGCCGCCGTGCGGCTGAGGACGATCTGGTCGATGCCGTGGGGGATTTGCAGCCCCTGCAGAAGCGGGTCGCGGAGCGCCGTCGGGATCATCTCGACGTTCACCACCACCTTGCGGGCAGACAGCACCAGATCAGCAGTCGCGGCAATTTGCCGGGTACGCGGCAAGGCAAAGGCCACATCCGGACGCTCGGCCAACTCGGCAACGAAACCCGCGCTGAAACGGCCACCGCCCAACGGGATGATTTCCCGCACCGCCGGGTCGCGCTGCAGACGCTCGGTCAGGCTGCTGACCAGGCCGAACTTCAGGCCGAACAGCACCAGCAACGGCGCAATCACCGCCACCAGCGCCAACACGCTACAGGCAGACAGCCGCGCGTCGTTGCGGTAGTCCCGCCAAGCCAGGGCGGCGATCAGCATCGGGCGCATTACGACTGGCCCTCCAGCGTGGCGGTCACACCACCGTCGGCATCGCGGCGGCAGCTCATGCGCAACACCTGCAAGCCGGCATCGCGGGCCAGCGCCTCATCATGGGTGGCGATCAGGCAGGCCACCTGCCGCGCTTGCGCCTGACGCAGCAACAGCTGCATCACCCGTTCGGCATTGATTGGATCAAGGGCCGCCGTCGGCTCATCGGCCAGCAGCAGGTCGGGGTTGTGCGCCAAGGCACGGGCGCAGCTGACCCGCTGGCGTTGGCCGACCGATAAGGCTGTCGGCTTCTTGTCGAGCTGGTCGTCAATCTCCAGTTGCTCGGCCAGGCGCTGCACGCTGCCGTCATCGCCCAGGCCAAGTACCTGACGAGGCAGAGCGATGTTGCTGCGCACGTCGAGAAAGCCCAGCAGGCCGCCCGCTTGCAACACATAACCCAGGTGCCGGCGGCGCAGGTGCGCCAGCCGGTCCTGACGCTGTTCACGCCACAGCTGCTGGACATCGTAGGTGTGCGAGTCGGTGCTGAACACGAAGCGCTCGGCCTGATCCGGCTGCAGCACCAACGCCAGCAGGTCGAGCAAGGTGCTCTTGCCGCAACCGCTGGGGCCGACCAGCGCCAGCTGCTGACCGGCACGCAGCTCCAGACGCTCGATCTCCAGGCTGTAGCGCTGGCTGCCGAGGCCGCGGGTTTTGCGCAGCGCGTGCAGCTTGATCATCACGGCAGCGTCGACAACGGAACACGGTACAAGGCATCACCGGGCTCGGCATTGCCGAAGCGCACCCAGTTGGCCATGTCGTTGTGGAAGGTTTCGTACAGGCGGATCTTCGAATCCAGCTCGTCGATGAAATCCTCCTGTTCGGCAACGCTGAGCGACAACCACAGGTCCTGGGTCATGCTCAGGGATTTGCTGCGGTATGGCAGGCCCTCCAGGTATTCGCCCAGCACCCCGCCTTCGGCAAGGTTGGCGCCCTTGCGCAGGGCGGCCGGGTCGCGACTCATGTAAGCACTGGCGCTGGCGATTTCCTGGAAGAAATCCTTGGGCGAAGTGCGGGTCTTGCGCGCGGCATCAACGATCAGTTTCAGCGACTGTTGCAGGTCGTTGAGTTGCAGCTTGGTAAGCATCACGCAAACCTGCAGGGTTGGCAGCGCCGGGTTGGTCAGGTCGCGGTCCGAGGTCCAGGCGCTGACCAGTTGCGGGGCCTGGCTGGCGCTCTTGCGGCCGAGAAAATCCATATGCATGGCATAGCCGATGGCGGCTGATTTATCTGCAACGCTCGGCGAGGCGGCCAACAGCGGCACCGGCTGCGCCTGGTTGCTGCGCACCTGATGAACCAGGTCGGCGAAGCTCGAGCCGATCTCGCGCACCCGCTCGCCGAACTTGTTCACATCACCACCGGGCACCGACACATACAGATCGCCGATCTGCGGGTTGGCATCGGCAGTCAACACCCGGTACTGCTGCTCGGCGTAGGCGTGGTTCTTCTTGCCGGCGTCGGTGCGCAGGTGCAAGGCGTAGATTTTGATCTGCTTGCTCAGGGCCGCCTGGCGCACTTCCGCTTCGTTCATCTGGGTGCTGCTGTAGCGGTCGTTCTTGCGCAAGGAGCCGGCATCGCTGACCAGCAGGATCAGGCGACCGCCATAGCCGGACCAGTCCATGCCGTCGACCGCCTGCATGATCCCGGCAAAGGCGTCTTCGTTGAACGAGTGGCTGGAGACGTTGGTGGCCTTGACCTGTTCGGCCAGCTTCAGAAAACGCTCGGGGTCGCGGCCCTGGTCCAGGGTCACCAGGGTCTTGGTCAGATATTCCAGGGCCGGTGTGCGCGTGGTGCTGTTGCGAAAGCCGACCAGGCCGAAGCTGACGTTATCCAGCTCGCCACGGCGCGAGATCTGTCCATGCAGCTCGTGCACCACCTGGCGCACCTGATCGATATAGGGCTGCATCGACACCGACGTATCCACCACCAGCACCACGGCGGTACGGAAGGCATCGCTGGAGGTGGCCATGCCGGCGGCCTTGGGTTCACTGCTGCGCGCGCTGCTGCCTGGGTCGATGGAGGCGACATTGAGCAGTTGCAGCGGCTGGCCGTTTTCGTCAAAGCTCTCACGCGCCTCGAAGATCGGCATCAGGTAGAACTGGTCTTGAGGCACGGCGCTGGCGCTGGGTTCCAGGGCCATCACCTGCGGTACTTCGTCCGGGTTGTTCTGCGCCTTGAGCAGCTCGCTGCGAGCGGCCGAGGTATCGCCGAGCAAGCGCTCAAGCTCCTCGGCCTGGCGCAGGAACATCACTGGCGCGCGCCCCGAGCGTTCAGTGAACTTGAGTACCAGGCTCTGCTTCCAGTCGCTGACCTGGGAGGCTGGCAACCAGCCGTCGCGGCGGCCATCACTGGCGGTGCCGACCTGCAGCCAGGGGCTGCCGTTGACGTCCTGGCGCTGGTAGACATAGAGCACGGTAAAGGCCGGCAGGGTATCGCTGGGCGTGGCGCCCGGCTGGCTGACGACCTGGGCGCCAGGCTTGCTCAGCACACGCTGGAACAGGGTTTTCTTGCCGGCCATCAGCAGCGGCCGATCACCGTCGTTGCTAGCGGCTACGGGCGTCTGCGGCGCCGGCGCGGGGGGTTGCACCGACGGCGCCTCAACGACCTGTTCATCGCCACTCATGCTCCAATAGCCCACCCCGCCCAGGCCCAGGGCGGCCGCGACGGCTATGGCGAGCAGGGCCAACGCCGGACGCTTGCGCGGTGCCGGCGGTGGCGATGCCTTGGCGATCGGTTCCGGTGTTGGCGCGGGAGGCAGCTGTGGAGTCTGCACCGCTACAGGCGTCACCGGGCTGGTAATTGGCAGCGGCTGGATCAAGGTGCTGTCAGCTTCTTGCGCTGGCAGGCGATCGAGCGCCGCCAGCAGCGTCTCGGCATCGGCGTAGCGCTCGGCCGGGTCCTTGGCCAGCAAGCCACGGAGGATCTCCTGATACCGGCCGTGCTCGATCGGCAGCTCCGGCAACGGTTCGGTCAAATGCGCCAGCGCCGTCGACAGCGCATCGTTGCCGCTGTACGGCAGCTTGCCAACCAGCATCTCGTAGAACACCACGCCCAGGGCGTAGAGGTCGGCACGGCCGTCGATTTCCTGGCCGCGCGCCTGCTCCGGGCTCATGTAGCTCGGGGTGCCGACGGCAAAACCGGCCTGGGTGAACTGGGTCCGGTCATCCAGCGACTTGGCGATGCCGAAGTCCGACAGCACTGCGGTGCCATCGGCGCGAAACAGAATGTTGGCCGGTTTGACGTCACGGTGCACCAGGCCCTGGGCGTGGGCGTAACCCAGTGCCGAGGCGATCTGGCGGATGTACGACAGGCCCTGCTCCGGCGTTACCCCGGCGGCAATGCGTTCCTTGAGGGTTCCGTTGGGCAGGTACTCCATGGCCATGTAGTACAGCTCGCCGACATTGCCGATGTCGTGGATGGTCACCGTGTGCGGGTGCGACAACCGCGCCAGGGTTCGGCCTTCACGCAGGAAGCGCTCGCAGAAGGTCGGGTCGGCGGCCAGTGCCGCGGCCATGACCTTCAATGCCACCTTGCGCTCCAGCGAGCGCTGGGTGGCCAGGTAGACGGTGGCCATGGCGCCTTCGCCAATCTCGCCGTCGATGTCGTATCCGGGGATCACTTTGTCCATGTGCTTGGTCTTCAACCGGCCTTGATGACGACGGCGGTAATGTTGTCGGGGGCGCCCCGGGTCAGGCCCAGGTGCACCAGGCTGCGCACCACCTGATAGGGGTCGCTGTGGCCCAGCACTTCGCGAATTTCATGGTCTTCGACGGTCTTGTTGACGCCGTCGCTGCACAGCAGGTAGGTATCGCCGGGGAGGATGTGCAGGGGCACGCTTTCGAGCTCCAGCTCAGGCTCGACGCCGATTGCCCGGGTCACGATATTGGCCCGCGGATGCACCCGTGCTTCAGCCTCGCTGAGCAGGCCGCTGTCCTGCAGTTCCTGTACATAACTGTGGTCGCGGGAGATACCTTCCAGGCGCCCATCGCGCAGGCGGTACAGGCGGCTGTCGCCGGCCCACAGGCAGACGCCCTGATCACCACGCACCGCCAGCAATACCAGGGTGCTGCCCATCATCGCCACACCACGCCGGACACTTTCTTCGCGCACCGCCGCATTGACCGCCGACAGCCTCCCGCGCAGCACCTGCGCGTAATCGTCCAGGGACGGCGTGGACGGTAACCGGCGCAAGGTATCGACGATCAGGCAACTGACGTAATCGCCCGCTGCATGCCCGCCCATGCCATCGGCAACCGCCCACAGGCCTTCACTGCCAAGGTCCAGGCAGGCGTCTTCGTTGATGCTGCGCACCATGCCGACATGGCTGTAGCTGGCTGCGGTGTAATGCAATGCCGTCATCTAGCGCGCCGCCTCATTGCCCAAAAGAAAACTGGCGAAATCCTCGCTGCGCGGCAAGCCGGCACAGCGTAACAATCCCGCCTCGATACGCTCCGATCCCCGCCCCCACCACAGGCTCATGCCGGCACAGGCACTTTCGGCCAACGCTGCCTGGCGGGCCTCGGGGGTCACTGCGCCAAAGCGCTGTAAACCAGCAACCGCAGGGCTCGAAACCACACTGAGGCGAGGTACGGCACAGCCCTGCACCGCCGCATCGAACGCCTCGAAAGTGGCTTGCGGCTCCAGGGTTGCCAACAGCTGCGCCTCGCAACGCTCGAACCAGTCATCCGGGCCACTGACCACGGCCGCCAGCGACTCATCCGACAGCAGAACCTGGGCCAGGGTAAGCGGGAAATAGCGCCCTACCCGGTCGATGCTGGGCATCAGCACGCCCACTACAGCCTGCGGCCCGCACACCCCCGGCGCCAGGGCAAAGCGCCACAGCGGGCTGACCAGGTAGGCCGGCAACCAGTGCTCGGCCAATTGCTGCTGGCTGGCCATCAGCCCCGCCGCCAGCCACTGGTCCCAGGGCTGGATAAAGCTGTGCGGCAAGCCACGGCTGACAAAGTCGCCGCGGCTGGCCAGCTTGCCGTAGAAACCAACGCCATCCATCACAGCCGCTCCGGCAGGCTGAAGCCGCTGAGCACGCGGCTCTTGAACGGGTTGAAGGCGCTATTGGCACGCAACTCGTAAGACACGCTGGCACCATCGACGCGCAGGCGCAGGCTGAAACGATCCGGGCCGTTGCCAGCCACCAGGTCCGACTGGTCGAGCAGGCGGAACCAGGCCCACGGCCCTTCCAGGGTCAACCCTGAACGGCCCGTAGCAGACGGCGGCATGATCGACAGGCGCACCACGCCGATGCTGTTGGGGTTCGGCCACTGCATCGCTACCGGGCGGCTTGGGCCATGGTCGTAGCTGATCTGCTGGCCGTCGAGATCAAGCAGGAACTGGGTGATCGAGGCGTCCATGGCCACCGGCTTGAGCTCGAAGCGCACGGTCGGCTGCAGGCCGCCAGAGCGGAAGAACGCATCCCGAATCGCGGCCGAGCGCTGGAAGGTGTGCAGCACGCCAGGGCCGATGCCAAGCTTCTGCGCCGCGCCCGGCTGCCAGCGCCAGGGGTTGGTCGAGGTATCGACGTACGGCTGCAGGTATTTGCGGAAATAGCTGTCCATCACCCCGCCGACGCCGAAAAACTGGCCGAAGTCATCCAGGGTGGCGTCCCTCGAGCTGCCCGGCGCCAACGGGTAACGACCGCTCAGGGACTGGCGGTAAACGTTGACCACCTCGCTGACCCAAGCGGCGTTGAGTTGGTTGCGCACGCCGCCCATCATGGTGTTGGTGGTCGAAGTCACCACCGATTTGACCAGGCCCTGAACCATCGGCGGCTGGCGTTGGGCGGTGAGGCTGACGCGGTTGGCGGCGGCAGTGGCCTGGTTCTTGGCTTCGCCGAGCAAGGCATCGCCGCTGGCACCGACCATGGCGCTGACCTGCACGTACAAGGCGTTCATGTCGGTGAGCAGGCCGTCGATGGCTGCCGGCTCGCCCTCGCCCTTGCTGACCAGGCTGGCCAGTTCGGCAAAGTGCGCGGTGACCGGGTCTTCAGTTTGCTGCGCCTGGCGGCTATCTGCCGGTGCATCCTGGCCCAGCAGGTTGCCCAGGCGTTGCTTGAGCTGATCGACACCGGCTTCGCCAGCCTTGGCCTGGGCGGCGGCAAGCGGGTCCTGCTGTTGCAGGTTGGTTTCCTTGGCGACTGCGCCAAGCAGTTTTTTCAGCGGCGAAGTCGGCCCGGAAATCACCCGCAATACATCGGCAGCCTGGGCCACGCTGGTGATCGGCACGAAGTCGATATCGGCCAGCAGCGCGTCCCAGTGGCGGATGTAGTCGGCGAAGTACAGGCGGCGCACGTCGGCGGCCAGGCTGCTGACATCGCCTTCATCGGCTTGTTCGCGGCCCAGCACCCAGCGCTCTTCGGCCAGGGTGTTGCTGTGCTGCAGACTGGTAGCGAGGAACGCCTTGCGATACCCCTCGACGGTGAACAGCCCGCTCAATGGCTCGCCCAACGGCTTGCCGCTCTTGCGGCTGAACACCAGCGCAGCATCGCGGCCAGCGGCTTCGCTCAGGCGAAAATCGCTGACGCCGTCTGGCAGCTTCTGGCGCTTGACCCGGTCATAGACGCGCTGGGCCACCGGCAGTTGCTGCAGTTGGCGACGCAAGTCTTCGATCAGGTTGGCATCCAGGCGTGCATTCGGCGGCCGTTTTGCAAACAGCGCCTGCAGGTGCTCACCCAGCGCAGCACGCTGCTCTGGGGCCAAGTCACGGGGCAGGCTTTGCTCCCAGTCGAGGGTGACCCAGGCCTTGATGAAGTCCGGGTCGTAATGCTCGCCATCGGCCAGCATCAGGTAAGCCTTGAGGCCTTCGTAGAGGAAGTCCGAACCGCCGCCACTGTGCAGTTGCTCTTCGATGCGGGTGACCAGGCGCGGGGCGAACACGGCAATCAGCAACTTGCGGTAGACGCTGGCCGATTCGGCCTCAAGCATGTCGCCCTGGTACAGCCCCAGGCCCTCGGCCCAGCTGGGCGGATCTTCGGCCAGGTGGCGCACGGCATTGAGCAGCGGCAGCACTGCCAACACATCACGCTGGGCCGGGCTCAGGGTTTGCAAGGTTTGCCCCAGGGGCGCGAGCTTGTGTTCGACCTGGGCGATGTAAGCCTGGTTGGCGCGATAGCTCAGCGCCCACACGCTGCCGACCAGCACTACCAGGGCAACGCTGGCCGCGAGTGCAGCACGGGCCAGCCATTTGCGCCGGCGCTCGACCTTCGGGTTGACCCCGACCAGCCCGCGCTCGGCAAAGGCCACGGCGTTGAACAGTTTTTCGATGAAATAGCTGCGCCCGCTGCCGCTCTGGCGCGCCAGGTGCTGACGGTCCAGGCCCATGCTTTGGGCCATGGCGCCGATCAGGCGGTCGATCGGGCTGCCTTCCTGGGTGCCGCTGGTGAAGTACACGCCACGCAACAGTGCGCGCTCTTCATAGGCATTGGGCTTGAACACGCCGTCGAGGAAGCTCTGCAGATTCGAACGCAAGGCGGCGAACTGCTGGACAAAGCCGTAGACCAGATCGCGCCGCGCCGGATCCCGCTCCTGCTGCAGGCGTTCGACCAAGCGTGCGTTGAGGCGCTGCTCAAGGCCGGCAAACTCGCTCTGGAACTGCGCCAGCGGCCCTTCGGCCGACTGGTCGTCGTCCAGGGCAAAGGTCATGCCCCACACTTGGGCGCGCTCTTCCTTGCTCAGCGTGTCGAAGAACTCCATGAAGCCCGGCACCAGGTCGAGCTTGGTCAGCATCAGGTAGATCGGAAAGCGCACGCCCAGCTGGCTGTACAGCTCCTGGATACGCGAGCGAATGGCCGCCGCATGGGCGGCACGTTCCGCGTCGCTGCCCAGCAGCAGGTCGGACAGACTGATGGCGATGAAGGCGCCGTCGATCGGCCGGCGCGCGCGCTGCTTCTTCAGCAGGTCAAGGAAACCCAGCCAGGCCGCCTTGTCGACCTGGGCATGACTGTCCTGGGTGGTGTAGCGCCCAGCGGTATCCAGCAGCACAGCCTGGTCGGTAAACCACCAATCGCAGTTGCGGGTGCCGCCAACGCCGCGAATCGCCCCGGCGCCAAGCTGCGCCGCGAGCGGAAAATGCAGGCCGGAGTTGACCAGTGCGGTGGTCTTGCCCGAGCCCGGCGGGCCGATGATCACGTACCACGGCAGCTCATACAGATTGCGCCGCTCATCACCGCCAAGACGGGCCTTTTTCAGCAGTGCCAGGGCCTCGTCCATGCGCTGGCGCAGGGTGGCCAGTTCTTCAGCGGTGGCAACGCTGGCAGGGTCCGGGGCGGTTTCTGCGGCCAGGCTGCGCATGACTTCTGCCGCCTGGCGGCGGGCCTGGATGAAGCGCCACAGGCGATAACCGATCCACGCCGCAAACAGCAGCGCGATCAGGGCCCAGCGGCGCCCCGCCGGGACCAGCACGTCCCACAGCGGGCCGATGAACCAGATGATCAGGCTCAGGGCGATCAAGCCCAGCAGCGGGATCACCCAGCGAACGACAAAACCGAAAAACGCCTTCACTCGACCCCCTCCGCCAATACAGTGATTTCAACCCGGCGGTTCTTTGCCCGGCCTTCGGCCGTGCTGTTCGGTGCTAGTGGTTCAGTGTCGCTCAGGCCCTGCGCGCTAAAGCGTGCGGGCTGGCCGGTCTTGGCTGCCAGAATCTGCTGAACCTGCTCGGCACGGGCCTGGGACAGCGCCCAGTTGGACGGGAAGCGCAAGGTTGCAATTGGCCGGTTGTCACTGTGGCCGGTGATCCGCACCTGGCCCTTGACCTGGCCAATGGCGTCGGCGATGCGCAGCATCAGTGGCTGCAAGCTGTCGTTGATACTGGTACTGGCCGAAGCGAACAACTCGTCGCCGCGGATGGTCACCACCGAGCGGTCGACGGCGTCTTCGACACTGACCCGCCCGGCCTTGATATCGCTGGCCAGGAAACCCGCCAGGCGCGGGCGTTCCACTGGCTTGGGCTGGGTCACCGGGCGGTCGATGGCCTGCACCGGGATCTCGCCCAGGGCATGAATGTTCTTGAACACCGGTTCGGCGTCGGCCGCGAGCATGAAGCGCAGGGCGAACAGCAGCGCCAGCAACAACGCCAGGGCAATGGCCAGGCCAACCCAGGGCGGCATGAACTGCGACAGTCGATCACGCGTGACGCTGACCCCGCGCCAGTGCGGCGACAGCTCGCGCTCGAACTCGCCACGGGCGCTGCGAATGGCGGCCGCAGTACGCTCACGCAAGGCGTCAAGCTGGGCACGACCGCCGTTCATGACCCGATAGCGGCCTTCGAAGCCCAGGCACATGCACAGGTACAGCAACTCCAGCAGATACAGGCGTTCGCGCGGGCTCTGCAGGCAGTGCTCAAGCAACTGGAAAACCTTCTCGCCGCCCCAGGCTTCGTTGTGCACAGTGATCAGCAAACTCTGCTTGCCCCAGTCACTGCCACTGCCCCAGGGCGTGCTCAGTACGGCTTCATCGAGGGCGGTACACAGGGCGTAACGGGCCAGCAGCACTTCGTTACGCGCCACACCGGCGGCTTCGGCGCGCTCTTCGAACTGGCGCAGGTAGGCCAGCAACTGCGCACGCAGGCTGGCCGGGGCCGGATGGGCAATGGTGCTGCGCAAGCGGGTCAGCAACGCCAGCAATGGCCCGGCGGCGCTTTCCAGCGGGTTCAGGCCAAGCGCCTGGCCACCGGGCAACGGCTGCGCCGGCATCGACGGCGGCACGGCCGGCTCCGGCGTACCGGCTTGCGGGCCACGGCCACCGGGGCGCGGCATGAACTGGGTGCGGTCGTTGGCCGGTGGTGCCGATGGGTCTTTAGGCTGCATCGCGGCTTATCCTCGGATGGCCCAGAAAGCCAGGTTCAAGCCCGGGAACTCGCCAGCAACATAGAAGGCAAAGCCGCCGGCGTTCTGCAGTTGCTGCCAATGCTCGCTACCGCGATCGAGTTCGTAGTAGGTGGAACCGGCATGGAACGGGATCTGTCGTGGCGCCACCGGCAACGGCAGCAGGCCGATGCCCGGGAGCTGCAGGTTGACCAGGTCGCGGATATGTTCGACCGCACCGATCTTGCTCTGCTGGGCGAAACGCCCGCGCAGGGTTTCGCTCGGCACATCGGCACGCACCACGAGGATGAAGCTGGCGTTGTCGAGCAGGCTGCGGTCGGCAAGCATGGCCACGTGGATACCGTAGGCCTTCTCGACGATCGGGATTGGCGTGGCCTTGCTGTCGATCAGCATCGACAGGGCTTCGCGCAGCGCCTGCATGACCGGGGCGAAACTCGCTGCCAGGTCATCATGCTGATACACCGGGAACTCACCCGGGCGGCGGTTGCTTGCACAAAACGTGGCGAACTCACCGGCCAGGCTGACCAGCTCACTGTACAGGCGCTCCGGGTGCAGCGGGCTCAACTGGCTGAGGTGCTCAACCAGCGGTTGGGCGCGGTTGACCAGTTGCAGAAGCAAGAAATCCGCGATCTCCGAAGCACCACCCGCGCCCGAGGCCACCACCCGCCCGGCCAGGGCCTCGCCACGTTGGTGCAGCAGGCCCAGCAGTTCGCTGCGAAACGCCGACAGGCTCTTGCTCGCCGACACATCCAGCACCGGCGCGATGTAGCTGTCATCCAGGACCAAAGCACGGTCGGCGCGTTTTTCCTTGATGCGCACCAGGCCCAGCGCGGCATAGTCGCTCAGGCCTTCTTCGGCGGTGATCAGGCGCAAGGCCCGGGAACCGAGGGCCACCGGCGCGCGGTTCTCGAACGGTGCGTTGTCATCGCGCACCTCCGCCACCCGGCTGACATAACGCGCACCGCCCGGGGCCTCACCTTCGTCGACCGTGTCGCGGGCGCCAGCGCGCTTGAGCGGCAATGCCAGGTACACCAGGCCATCGCGCAGGTTGTCGTCGATGTTCAGCGGGCTTGGCGCCAGGTCGTCCTGGGGGATATTGAACGGCGTACCGTCCGGGAGCAGGCCGCGGGCCGAGATGATGGCCAGCTTGCCCTGAGCCAGCAGGCCCTGGTCGATCAGCAGCTCGGAGAAGCCCCAGGCGCCTGCCGACAGCGGCCGGCTGCGGGCATCGATCAGGTTTTCGAGATAGCGGTCATGCTGTTGAAAATGCTGGGTTCCGAGGAACATGCCTTCCGACCAGACCACACGATTGTTCCAGGACATGGCTTCTCCGATCGCCTATTGGGCGGTACTGGTTGGGGAGGAGTGAGCAGCGCTGCGTACAGCACGAACATCGAGGCTGACCTGGTAATCCAGCGGCGGCACCGGTAGCAGGCTGCGCCACTGCGCCTGGTCAACTTCGCGGTAGCCGACCACCAGGCCAATCTGGCGGGTCGTCGGGCTCAGTGGACGCTCGATGCGCAACTGCTCACCGGGCTGCACCAGTACTTCATCCTGATCGACCAGGTCGGCGCCCAGGGTCGCGGGTGCCCGATCGGCCAGCGCGAAGTAATCGGCGCGATTGAAGTTGGCGCTGTTCTTCAGCTCGTAGATACGCACGCGCACGGGCGCGGCCTGGCCGTTGGCGCCCGGGTTGAGCCCGGCGGCGGCACTGAAGTACAAGGTGACGCTGGTCGGTCCTGCCACCTCGGGCTGGGCCGGTACTGCAACTTCATCCTTGCTACAACCACTGAGCAGCAGTGCGGTTACCGCTGCCATCAGCATTGTTCGAATCATCCTGCGTCCTCAATGACGTGGCACTTTCCGTTTGTTTCAGGAGCGCTGCAGACGCGCGCTGTGCTCCTCATAGGCGCGGCTGAATTCGCGCCCGAACAGGTCCTGGAAGTCGTCTTCGGCTTCCCGGGAAATCTTGCTGTACAGCTCGGTGAACTGCTGCCAGTACTGGGCCTGGCGGGAGCCTGCGAACAGCTTCGACAAGCCGGCTGGCTCACCTAACCGCGACTCCAGCTGGGCCGGTTCGAAACGCGCGAGCAGGTGCTTGATGGCGGCCTCGACACCCGCCATCACTGCCAACTGGTGAGCACGCAGGTCATCGAAGCTGTCACGTACTGCCTGGTCCGGCGCCATGAAGGCGTGATTGCCGTGACGCAGCAGTAACAGCAACGCTTCATCGGCATTCGGAGCAAACTTGAGCGGGTTGTTCTCCGCCGGGCGGATCATGGTCTGCTGCATGCGGAATTCGCCCTTGAGGCTGCTGCGCGCACGCAATACGTCGATCAAGCCCTCGACCATCAAGCGGTAACTGCGGCCAAGGGCCTCCATCTGCGCCTCGACCTGCGCGCTGTCGATACGCAGTTGCTCAAGGCCTGCCCCGCGCAGGAAAGCCTGGACCAGCGCTGCTGATTCGGCAGGCTGGGCCGGGGCCTCGACGTCGGCCACCGGCGCAGGCGCTGCGGTCGCGACAGGCGTCGGTGCGGGAGCGGGAGCGGGAGCGGGAGCGGGAGCAGGTGCAGGTGCTGAAGGCTCGGCAAACAGGTCCCAATCTGCGGGAATCACCCCAGGGCTCGCCGGGGCCGGCACCGCCACAGGGACGATCGGCGCGGGCGGACGAAAGTCATGCTGCTGGGCAGGTACATGGTCAGGCTGGGTTACCGGCGCAATGCTTGCCGGCGCGAGAAAATCAAACAGGTCCGGCAGGGTGTCGCTGCTTGACGCACCGTGCACGAGCGCCGGTGTGCCTGCGTGAGAAAGGACAGGCGCAGGGCTGGCCTGGTTAGCCATCAACGCTTCGAAACTATTGCTGGCATCGCCGCCGATCGGATTGCCATCCCCTACCTTGAAGCTCGAATCAATCCGCGCCTGGATCTCGTACTCGCCAATACGGATGAT
This sequence comes from Pseudomonas sp. RC2C2, assembly GCF_018390435.1. Lineage (NCBI taxonomy): Bacteria > Pseudomonadati > Pseudomonadota > Gammaproteobacteria > Pseudomonadales > Pseudomonadaceae > Pseudomonas > Pseudomonas sp. RC2C2. Next base: position 1,928,440 of record NZ_JAHBAX010000001.1, read on the forward strand.
TTCGCCATCCATCAAGGGCTCGCTATTACCGCGGCGCAAGCGAATACCGGCGTGAATTAACTCGACACCATTTGTGCTGTTATCAGTCAGGTAGTAGCGGCCATCTTTATATTGAATGACACAATGTTGCGAAGAGACCAGACGCTCCGGATCGGGCAATACCCAATCATTATCAGAGCCACGTCCGATGCTGATGGCGCCTGATTCGATGAACTTTTCAGGACATTGGCCAGGGGTAATCTTGTGATAACTGGTAATAGTCAGACTCAGCGACATCACGCCTCCTTAGCCACATCCCGAACCGTCTGCTGGCCCGCTGCAGGCCTGACACAGAAAAGCGATTCGCTTCCAATCCCTGAAAAACTCTACTGAATATCCGATTTTCGGCAGTTTCTAGCCGAACCATGTCAGTTTCAAATGCCATCCACCGCCGCCCTGACCAACAAGTCAAAAACCCTGTTTGGCCCAGCACTCAGGTCACGGTGGGCCGATAGCTTACCTTGACAGCCAATTGGAAATAAACCAAAAATGCGCAACTTGCTGAACGAGTGTGATATCACTTTGATATCAACTAAGGATAACTCAGCAAAATATGTGCGCTCTGTCACAAAATTAACTTGCGCACATTAGCTACCCCCACCACGGGACGATACGGAGATCGATATCTGGTGAACTCAGCGCATTTGCTCGCTGCCGTTTCGGAGAACTTCCCCTGCGGCGACGACCTTGAATACGACCCGGACTTCCTGCAATTGGAGCGTGATGCCCAAGGCAAGCCCGAGCGTGTCATGGGTGATGCCATCCAGCCTGCCGAGCCTCCCCAGTGGCGGCAGATCGAACAGTCCTGCACGGCCCTGCTGCAACGCAGCAAGGACCTTCGGGTCACGCATTTCCTCTTGCAGAGTGCCCTGGCCCTGCACGGTATTGCCGGCCTGGCCAGCACCCTGCAACTGATCAACGCGCTGCTGCGCCAGTACTGGCCACAGGTGCACCCGCAACTCGACGCCGATGACGACAACGACCCGACGGTACGCATCAACGCCCTCGCAGGTCTGGTCTGCGAGACCAACATCGCCCTGCTGCGTGAAAGCCTGCTGACCCGCTCCCGTGCATTCGGCCCGGTCAGCCTGCGCGCGGCCCTGCACGCCAGTGGCCTGCAGCACTTTGCCAGCGAGACGCTCAACGCCGACGAGCTCGGCGGCGCCCTGCGCGACAGCGATGCCGACCAACTGCAGGTCACCCGCGAGGCCCTGCAGCAAGCCCGCGAAGCCGCCGAGGCAATCGAGCAGTACGTCAACGAGCAGGTCGGCTCGGCCAGCGGTATTGATCTCGGCGCCCTCAAGCAACCGTTGCGCCAGGCTGCACAGATCCTCGCCGAACAGGCGCCGGCAGGCGAGCAAGCCGCCAACGACACCGCAGCCGAAATCAGCACGGTTGCCGACAATCCGCCGCCTCTCGACAGCGCCGCTCCCGCAGCCCCGGTTGCCCGTGCCTCAGCGGATATCGCCAGCCGCGACGAGGTGCTGCGCAGCCTTGACCGAATTCTCAAGTATTACGCCCGTCACGAGCCCTCGAGCCCGTTGCCGGTGCTGTTGAATCGCGCGAAAAATCTGGTGAATGCCGATTTCGCCGCGATCGTCCGCGACCTGATCCCCGATGGCCTGTCGCAGTTCGAAACCCTGCGCGGGCCGGAGACCGACTGAGGCCTGCGGGCCAGGCCCAACGCAATTACGCAACACCGTTACCGGCAACGATCGATGACGCCAATACCGTCGCACCTGCGACCAGGAGGAACAACGTGGCGAACCCCAGTTCTCAGAAATTCATTGCGCGCAATCGCGCGCCGCGGGTGCAGATCGAGTATGACGTCGAGCTCTACGGCGCCGAAAAGAAGGTCCAGCTGCCTTTCGTCATGGGCGTCATGGCTGACCTCGCAGGTAAGCCCGCCGAGCCGCTGGCGCCGGTGGCCGAACGCAAGTTCCTGGAAATCGACGTCGACAACTTCGACTCGCGCCTCAAGGCCATGCAGCCACGGGTAGCCTTCCACGTCCCCAACGAACTCACCGGGGAAGGCAACCTGAGCCTGGACATCACCTTCGAGAGCATGGACGACTTCAGCCCTGCCGCCGTAGCGCGCAAGGTCGACTCGCTGAACCAGTTGCTCGAAGCGCGGACCCAACTGGCCAACCTGCTGACCTACATGGACGGCAAGACCGGCGCCGAAGAAATCATCATGAAAGCCATCAAGGATCCGGCCCTGCTCCAGGCCTTGGCCAGTGCGCCAAAGCCCCAGGATGCCGAGCCGAACGCTTAATCAGGACAAAGCCTCATGACCGATCCGATGCGTGATACCCAGGCCCAGCCAGCGGCCACCGAGCAAGCCAGCGAGTTCGCCTCGCTGTTGCTGCAAGAATTCAAACCCAAGACCGAGCGCGCCCGCGAAGCGGTCGAAACTGCGGTGCGCACCCTGGCCGAACAGGCCCTGGCGCAAACCGACCTGGTGTCCAATGATGCGATCAAGTCGATCGAATCGATCATTGCCGCCATCGACGCCAAGCTCACCGCCCAGGTCAACCAGGTCATCCACCACCCCGAGTTCCAGAAGCTGGAAAGCGCCTGGCGTGGCCTGCACTACCTGGTCAACAACACCGAGAGCGACGAGCAGCTGAAAATCCGCGTGCTCAACATCTCCAAGCCCGATCTGCACAAGACCCTGAAGAAATTCAAGGGCACGGCCTGGGACCAGAGCCCGCTGTTCAAGAAGATGTACGAAGAGGAATACGGCCAGTTCGGCGGCGAACCTTACGGCTGCCTGGTCGGCGATTACTACTTCGACCAGTCGCCACCGGACGTCGAGCTGCTCGGCGAGCTGTCCAAAGTGTGTGCCGCCATGCACTCGCCATTCATCGCTGCGGCCTCGCCGACCGTGATGGGCATGGGCTCGTGGCAGGAACTGTCGAACCCGCGCGACCTGACCAAGATCTTCACCACCCCCGAGTACGCCGGCTGGCGCTCGCTGCGTGAATCGGAAGACTCACGCTACATCGGCCTGACCATGCCGCGCTTCCTCGCCCGCCTGCCGTATGGCGCCAAGACCGACCCGGTGGAAGCCTTCGCCTTCGAAGAAGACACCGACGGCGCCGACAGCGCCAAGTACACCTGGGCCAACGCCGCCTACGCCATGGCGGTGAACATCAACCGTTCGTTCAAGTACTACGGCTGGTGCTCGCGGATTCGCGGCGTCGAGTCCGGTGGCGAAGTGCAGAACCTGCCGGCGCACACCTTCCCCACCGATGACGGTGGCGTGGACATGAAGTGCCCGACCGAAATCGCCATCTCCGATCGCCGTGAAGCGGAACTGGCGAAGAACGGCTTCATGCCCCTGCTGCACAAGAAGAACACCGACTTCGCCGCGTTCATTGGCGCCCAGTCGCTGCAAAAGCCTGCCGAATACGACGACCCGGACGCCACCGCCAACGCCAACCTGGCGGCGCGCCTGCCGTACCTGTTCGCCACCTGCCGCTTCGCCCATTACCTGAAGTGCATCGTGCGCGACAAGATCGGCTCGTTCAAAGAGAAGGACGAGATGCAGCGCTGGTTGCAGGACTGGATCCTCAACTACGTCGATGGCGATCCGGCCCACTCCACCGAGACCACCAAGGCCCAGCACCCGCTGGCAGCGGCTGAAGTGGTGGTCGAAGAAGTCGAAGGCAACCCGGGCTACTACAACTCGCGTTTCTACCTGCGTCCGCACTACCAGCTTGAAGGGCTGACCGTGTCGCTGCGCCTGGTATCGAAGTTGCCATCGGCCAAGGGCGCCTGAGCCCTGGCTCGCTGAAGCGCCCCGCAATGCGGGGCGTGCACTGAAAAACAATGTGGTAGATGCCACACTCTGGAGACAACATGGCAGTTGATATTTTCATCAAGATCGGCGACATCAAGGGCGAGTCCATGGACAAGGCCCACAAGGACGAGATCGATGTGCTGAACTGGAACTGGGGCATGTCCCAGTCCGGCAACATGCACATGGGCGGTGGCGGTGGCGCCGGCAAGGTCAACATCCAGGACCTGTCGCTGACCAAGTACGTCGACAAATCCAGCCCCAACCTGATGATGCATTGCTCCAGCGGCAAGCACATCGACAAGGTCAAGCTGACCGTGCGCAAGGCCGGTGGCGAAAGCCAGGTCGAGTACCTGGTCATCAACCTCGAAGAGGTGCTGATCAGCTCGCTGAGCACCGGTGGTTCGGGCAGCGATGATCGCCTGACCGAAAACGTCACCCTGAACTTCGCCAAGGTCACGGTCGATTACCAGCCGCAGAAAGCTGACGGCACCAAAGACGGCGGCCCGGTCAAGTACGGCTGGAACGTGCGCCAGAACGTCAAGATCTGACATGCGCGTCGCCCTTATCGCTGGACAAACCCACCGTGTAGGGGCGGGCTTGCCCCGCGATAAGGCCAACGCAATCTTGAATCCCACCACCGGAGCCGCCCCTTGGTAGCCGAAATCGCTGCACGTGACCGCCTGCAGCCTTCGCTGCTCGATCGTCTGACCGACGACGAGCCCGGCAACCTGCAAGAAGCCAACGACAAACGCGTGCTGTCGCTGAACCAGCTCAAGGCCTCGGTTCTGCGCGATCTCACCTGGCTGCTCAATACCACCTCACTGCTCGATGCTGCCGCCACGCTCAACACCCAGGCCGGCAACTCGGTAGTCAACTATGGCCTGCCGGCACTGGCCGGTAACAGCGCCTCGAACATTGATATCAGTGCACTGGAGAGTATCATTTACCAGGCCATTGCCACTTTCGAACCGCGCATCCTGCGCAGCAGCCTGCGGGTTCGCGCCCAGGTCGCACCAGGGGAAATGAACCACAACGCCCTGAGTTTCGAGATTGAAGGCGATCTGTGGGCCCAGCCAGCGGCACTGCCGTTACTGCTGCGCACCGATCTGGACCTGGAGTCCGGGCATGTCCGGGTCGCCCCTGCCGAGCGCCGGAGACGTCCATGAACCCGCGCCTGCTCGAGCTGTACAACCAGGAGCTGCAACACATCCGCGAAAGCGCCGCCGAGTTCGCCAGGGAATACCCGAAAATCGCCGGGCGCCTGACCCTGTCCGGTATCGACTGCGCCGACCCCTATGTCGAACGCCTGCTCGAAGGCTTTGCCTACCTGACCGCACGGGTGCAACTCAAGCTCGACGCCGAGTACCCGACCTTCACCCACAACCTGCTGGAGATTGCCTACCCGCACTACCTGGCACCGACACCGTCGATGACCGTGGTGCAGATGCAGGCCGATCCCGACGAAGGCTCGCTCAGTGCTGGCTTCACCCTGCCCCGTGGCAGTGTGTTGCGTGCCACCCTTGGCCGCGATTCGCAGACACCGTGTGAATTTCGCAGTGCCCACCCGGTCACCCTGTGGCCACTGCAGGTAGCCCAGGCCGAATACTTCGGCAATCCGGCGGCCAGCCTCGGGCGCCTTGCCGCCAGTGAACCGAAAGCCCGCGCCGGGTTGCGCATTACCTTGCGTACCGGCGCCGAGCTGCCGTTCAACGCGCTCGATCTCAGCAGCCTGCCGCTGTACTTGAACGGAGCCGATGAACTGCCGTTTCGCCTGTACGAGCAACTGCTAGGCAACGCCTGTGCCGTGTTTGCGCGCCAGCCTGGCAGCGACTGGGTCGAGCGCATTGCGCCCTCGGCCCTGCGCCCTTGCGGCTTCGATGACCGCGAAGCAGCCCTGCCCGTGGTCCCGCAGGCATTCCAGGGTTACCGCCTGCTACAGGAATACTTCGCCCTGCCGCAGCGTTTCCTGTTCGTCGAATTCGCCGAACTGGAGCGCGCTGTCAAACGTTGCGACGGTCAGGAGCTGGAGCTGATCGTGCTGTTCGAGCGCTTCGACCAGACCCTGGAAGGCAGCGTCGGCGTCGAGCAGTTCGTGCCCTTCTGCACCCCGGCGATCAACCTGTTCCCGCGCCGGGTCGACCGCATCCACCTGAGCAACCGGGTCAACGAACACCATGTCATCGCCGACCGCACCCGGCCGACGGATTTCGAGATCCATTCGCTGAGCAGCGTGACCGGTCATGGCACCGGCCCTGACCAGGGTTTCCTGCCCTTCTATGCCGTGCGCGACCCGTCCCGCTATGGCCGTGACCAGGCGTATTACATCGTGCGCCGCGAGCCGCGCATGCTCTCCAGCGAGCAGCGCCGCAACGGCACCCGTTCGACCTATATGGGCAGCGAAACCTTCATCAGCCTGGTCGATGGCCAGCAGGCGCCTTACCGCGACGACCTGCGCCAACTGGGCGTCAGCGCCCTGTGCACCAACCGCGATCTGCCGCTGTTCATGAATGTCGGTGATGGCCGCAGTGATTTCACCCTGGCCGACAGCGCCCCGGTAGCCGCCATTCGCTGCCTGGCCGGGCCAAGCCGACCACGCGCCAGCCACGCCCATGACAACAAGGCCTGGCGATTGATCAGCCAGCTGTCGCTGAACTACCTGTCGCTGACCGAACAGGGCCAGGGCGCCGCCGCCCTGCGCGAGCTGCTGCGCCTCTACGGCGACAGCCATGACGCCGCCCTGCAATTGCAGATCGACGGCCTGCGCGAAGTCAGCAGCAAAGCCTGCACGCGGCGGCTGCCGATGCCCGGGCCGATCGTGTTTGGCCGTGGCCTGGAGATCACCCTGGAATTCGATGAAAACGCTTTCCGCGGCACTGGAGTGTTCCTTCTCGGTGCAGTGTTCGAGCGCTTCCTGGCACGTTACGTGTCGATCAACAGCTTTACCGAGACGGTGCTTCGTACCACCGAACGCGGCGAGATCATGCGATGGAAAGCCAAGCCCGGACGCCGTCCGACCCTGTGAACATCCTCAGCGAGATGCAGGCCGAACCCTGGAACTACGATTTCTTCCAGGCCCTGCGCCGACTGGAGTGCGAGTCGCCGCAATTGCCGCGCTTCGGCCATTCCCTGCGTCTGGCCGATGAGCCGATTCGCCTCGGCCAACAGCTCGACTGCGCTTTCGCACCGGCAACCCTGGCATCGCTGACCCCTGCCACAGAACAGGGCCCGGCGCGCCTGGAGCAGTTCTTCTTTGGTCTGGGCGGCCCTAACGGACCGCTGCCGCTGCACCTGACCGAATACATGCGCGAACGTCAGCGCAACAACGCCGACAGCACCAGCAAGCGTTTTCTCGACGTGTTCCATCACCGCCTGCTGAGCCTGTTCTACCGGGCCTGGGCCGAAGCACGGCCAACCGTCAGCCATGACCGCCCCGCTGACGACTACTGGGCCGCGCGCCTGGCCGCCCTCAGCGGCCGCGGCACCCCGGCACTGCGCGACCAGGGCCCGTTGCCGGACACCGCCAAGCTGCATTACAGCGGACACCTCGCCGCCCAGACCCGCTATCCGGATGGTTTGCGCGGCATTCTCGGGGCGTATTTCGGCGTGCCGGTGAGCATCGAGGAGTATGTCGGCCAATGGCTGCAACTGCCCGAGCGTAGCCGCCTGGGCGCAAGCGCCAACCAGTTGGGCATGGATGTATGCCTGGGCAGTCATGTCTGGGATCGCCAGCATAAATTTCGCATCTGCCTGGGGCCGCTGAGCCTCGAGCACTACCTGGCGCTGCTGCCCGACGGCAGTGCCTTTGCTGAACTGGTGGCCTGGGTCGCCGAGCACCAGGGACACGAGCTTGACTGGGACCTGAAGCTGATCCTGCAGCAGGACGAGATACCCGCCCTGCAACTCAACACCGGCCGACGCCTGGGTTTCGATACCTGGCTCGGCTGCCCGCAACACGATGCCAGCGACCTGACACTGGCTCGGTACTACGCCGAGCAGGCGACCGCATCGCAATCCACAAGGAGTCCGGAACATGGGTGAAATCAGCCGCGCCGCGCTGTTCGGCAAACTCAACAGCGTCGCTTACAAGGCCATCGAGGCCGCCACGGTGTTCTGCAAGTTGCGGGGCAATCCCTATGTGGAACTGGCCCACTGGTTTCACCAACTGCTGCAACTGCAGGACTCGGACCTGCACCGCATCATCCGCCAGTTCAACCTTGAGCCTGCGCGCCTGGCCCGCGAGCTGACCGATGCCCTGGACCGCCTGCCCCGCGGCTCGACTTCGATCACCGATCTGTCGTCCCACGTCGAAGAAGCCGTCGAGCGTGGCTGGGTGTATGGCAGCCTGATGTTCGGCGAAAGCCAGGTGCGCACCGGCTACCTGGTGCTCGGCATCCTCAAGACGCCGAGCCTGCGCAATGCCTTGCTCGGCCTGTCGTCGGAGTTTGCCAAGATCAAGGTCGAAGCCCTCAGCGAGCGCTTTGATGAGTATGTCGGCGATTCGCCGGAAAACGCCCTGAGCGCCAGCGACGGTTTCAATGCCGGCGCCGTGCCGGGCGAAGCCAGCGGTGCCATGGCGCCCAGCGCCCTGGGCAAACAGGAAGCGCTCAAGCGCTTTACCGTCGACCTCACCGAGCAGGCACGCAGCGGCAAGCTCGACCCGATCGTCGGCCGTGATGAAGAGATCCGCCAGTTGGTGGATATTCTCATGCGTCGCCGGCAAAACAACCCGATCCTCACCGGTGAAGCCGGTGTGGGCAAAACCGCAGTGGTCGAGGGTTTTGCCCTGCGTATCGTCGCCGGCGATGTCCCGCCATCGCTCAAGGACGTCGAACTGCGCAGCCTGGATGTCGGCCTGTTGCAAGCCGGGGCGAGCATGAAAGGCGAGTTCGAGCAGCGCCTGCGCCAGGTCATCGAGGACGTTCAGGCCTCGCCGAAACCGATCATTCTGTTCATTGACGAAGCCCACACCCTGGTCGGTGCCGGTGGCGCTGCCGGCACCGGCGATGCCGCCAACCTGCTCAAGCCAGCCCTGGCCCGCGGCAGCCTGCGTACCGTGGCCGCCACCACCTGGGCCGAATACAAGAAGCACATCGAGAAAGACCCGGCCCTGACCCGCCGATTCCAGGTGGTGCAGGTCGCCGAGCCGAGCGAAGACAAGGCGCTGCTGATGATGCGCGGCGTGGCCTCAACCATGGAGCAGCACCACCAGGTGCAGATCCTCGATGAAGCCCTGGAAGCCTCGGTCAAACTCTCCCACCGCTACATCCCGGCGCGCCAGCTGCCGGACAAATCCGTCAGCCTGCTCGACACCGCCTGCGCCCGCGTCGCCATCAGCCTGCACGCTGTGCCGGCCGAAGTGGATGACAGCCGCCGACGCATCGAAGCGCTGGAAACCGAGCTGCAGATCATCGCCCGCGAACTGGCCATCGGTATCGCCATCGGCAACCGCCAGCAACAGTCTGAAACCTTGCTGGCGGCCGAGCGCGAGCGCCTGGCCGAGCTGGAAAGCCGCTGGGCCGAAGAAAAAGCCCTGGTCGACGAACTGCTGGCCACCCGTGCGCAACTGCGCGAAAACGTCGGCGTGGTCGACCGCGACACGGGCAGCGAACAGAGCCATGAGCTGCGCGAGAAGCTCATCGACCTGCAACAGCGCCTGAGCGACCTGCAAGGTGAAACCCCGCTGATCCTGCCGACCGTCGACTACCAGGCGGTGGCCTCGGTGGTTGCCGACTGGACCGGCATCCCGGTCGGGCGCATGGCACGCAACGAGCTGGAAACCGTGCTCAAGCTCGACCAGCACCTGGCCAAGCGCATCATCGGCCAGGACCATGCCCTGCAGATGATCGCCAAACGCATCCAGACCTCGCGCGCCGGCCTCGACAACCCCAACAAGCCGATCGGCGTGTTCATGCTCGCCGGCACTTCCGGGGTGGGCAAGACCGAAACCGCCCTGGCCCTGGCCGAAGCCATGTACGGCGGCGAGCAGAACGTCATCACCATCAACATGAGCGAGTTCCAGGAAGCCCATACCGTCTCGACCCTCAAGGGCGCCCCGCCTGGCTATGTCGGCTATGGCGAAGGCGGCGTGCTGACCGAGGCGGTCCGGCGCAAGCCCTACAGCGTGGTGCTGCTGGACGAGGTGGAAAAAGCCCACCCGGATGTGCACGAGATCTTCTTCCAGGTCTTCGACAAGGGCGTGATGGAGGATGGCGAAGGCCGGCTGATCGACTTCAAGAACACCCTGATCCTGCTCACCACCAACGCCGGGACCGAGCTGATTTCCCAGGTGTGCAAGGACCCGCAAAACATCCCGGAACCCGACGCCATCGCGACTGCCCTGCGCCAACCGCTGCTGGAGATCTTCCCGCCAGCGTTGCTCGGACGCCTGGTGACCATCCCCTACTACCCGCTCAGCGACGAGATGCTCAAGGCCATCACCCGCCTGCAGCTCGAACGCATCCGCAAGCGTGTGCAAGGCACCCACAAGGTCGCCTTCGACTACGACGACGAGGTGGTCGAGCTGATCGTCTCGCGCTGCAGCGAGACCGAAAGCGGCGGACGGATGATCGACGCGATCCTGACCAACAGCCTGTTGCCGGACATGAGCCGCGAGTTCCTCACCCGCATGCTCGAAGGCAAGGCCCTGGCCGGGGTGAGCATCAGCCGCCGCGACAACGACCTGCACTACCACTTCAGCGACGCGCCGTGATGGCGCGTTTCACGAGATAAACGATGCTATTCAAGCAATTCACCCGACTGGCGCAAATCAACAGCCCCCTGGGCCCTGATGCGCTGATCCTGGCGGAAATGGGCGGCGGCGAAGAGCTGGGGCGGCTGTTCGACTACGAGTTGCAGCTGACCTCGGACAATTCGGCCATCGACCTCAACCAACTGCTGGGCAAGCCGATGAGCTTGAGCCTGCAGCTGGAGCTGGGCCGCTCGCGGTATTTTCACGGCATCGTCGCGCGCTGCAGCCAGAGCATCGACCGCGGCCAATTCGCCAGTTACCGGGTGACCCTGCGGCCGTGGCTGTGGTTGTTGAGCAAGACCTCCGATTGCCGCATCTTCCAGAACCAGAGCATCCCGCAGATTATCAAGCAGGTGTTTCGCGACCTGGGTTTTTCCGATTTCGAAGACAGCCTCAGCCGGCCCTATCGCGAGTGGGAATACTGCGTGCAGTACCGCGAGACCAGCTTCGACTTCGTCAGCCGCCTGATGGAGCAGGAAGGCATCTACTACTACTTCCGCCACGAGAAAGACCGTCACGTGCTGGTCCTGGCCGATGCCTATGGCGCCCATCAGGTGGTACCGGGCTACGAGTCGGTGCCGTATTTTCCGCCCGATGGCCAGCATCGCGAGCGCGACCACCTCAATGACTGGCACCTGGCCCAGGAGGTGCAGTCTGGCTCGCTGGAGCTCAACGACTACGACTTCCAGCGCCCCAGTGCGCGCATCGACGTGCGCTCGGAGATGCCGCGCCCGCACACCGCTGGCGATTACCCGCTATACGACTACCCCGGCACCTATGTACAGAGCGAAGACGGCGAGCATTACGCCCGCACCCGTATCGAGGCGCTGCAAAGCCTGCATGAACGCATCGAGCTGCGTGGCAACGCCCGGGGCCTGGCAGCGGGCAACCTGTTCAGCATGAGCGGCTTCAGCCGTCAGGACCAGAACCGCGAGTACCTGATCGTCGGTGCCCGCTACTACGTCGTCCAGGAACGCCTGGAAACCGGTGGCGGTGGTGGCAACGCGCAGTTCGAAAGCAACCTCAGTTGCATTGATGCGCAGCAGAGCTTCCGCCCCCTGGCCAGCACCCTGCGCCCGCAGGTCAGGGGCCCGCAGACCGCCATCGTGGTCGGCCCGGCCGGTGAAGAGATCTGGACCGACCAGTATGGCCGGGTCAAGGTGCATTTCTACTGGGATCGCCATGACCAGTCCAACGAAAACAGTTCGTGCTGGATCCGCGTATCCCAGGCCTGGGCCGGCAAGAACTGGGGCTCGATGCAGATCCCGCGGATCGGCCAGGAAGTGATCGTCAGCTTTCTTGAAGGTGATCCGGACCGGCCGATCATCACCGGCCGGGTGTACAACGCCGAGCAGACCGTGCCCTACGACCTGCCGGCCAACGCTACCCAGAGCGGGATGAAAAGCCGTTCGAGCAAAGGCGGCACGCCAGCCAACTTCAACGAAATCCGCATGGAGGACAAGAAGGGCGCCGAGCAGCTGTACATCCATGCCGAGCGCAACCAGGACATCGAAGTCGAGAACGATGAGAGCCACTGGGTGGGCCACAACCGCAACAAGGTAGTGGACTTCAGTGAAGTGGCGACCATCGGCGAAGACCGAATTCGCGCGGTCAAGCGCGACGACATCCTGCTGGTGGGCTCGACCAAGACCGACAGCATCAGCCGCAGCTACCTGATCGAGGTCGGCGAGAACCTGCGCCTGGTGTGCGGCAAGAGCATCCTCGAGCTCAATGCCAGCGGCCAGATCAACCTCACCGGCGTGCAGTTCAACTTCAATGCCGAAGGTAATGCCCAGTTCAACACTGGCGGCACCCTGGACCTGAACATCGGCGGCGGCCCCGGCGCCACCCCGGATGGGCAAGGTGTAAAAGGCACCATCGATGGCGCCGTGGAAGCGATCTTCCCCAAGCCCAAAGCCAGCCAATAACGAGATTTGCGCGTCATGACCTATCGCCTGAATGAATTCCAGTTCGCCCTGCCCGATGAAGAGGTGCAGGACACCAGCATCAACATCCTGCGCTTTGCCAACCTGGGGACCTCGCTGATTGTCAGCCGCAGCCTGTTGGCCGACGGTGAAACCCTGCAAAGCAACTTCGACGGCCAGCTCGAACGCCTGCAGCAGCAGGTCAAGGATCTACGTTTCCAACCGGGCCAGGCTGTACGCCTGGGCGCCGACCAATCGGTGGACGGCATCGAACTGCGCAGCCAGTTCAGCAAGGGCAGCGAGAAGGTGTTCCAGTACCAACTGGCCCTGGTGTTGCCGGGCACCCGCAAGATGTTCGCCCTGAGCTACGTCAAGGCCCAGCCGCTGGGTGATGCCGAGGCATCGCACTGGACGGCGATCAAGCAATCACTGAACTTCGACGCCCTGAGCTGATGAGCACCCCGCATGTCTGACGCCTTGTGGGCCGCCCGCCAGGGCGACGCCCTGATGCACACCTCGATGATGGCCGACATCGTCAGCGGCGTGCTGGAGATGGCCGCCAACGTCGCCATCGGCGTCCTGGCCACCGCAGCGGTGACCGCGGCACTGGGCCTGACCGTGGCCACCGGTGGCTTGGGTTGCTTCGTGCTCGGCGCGGTGGTGGGCATCGTGGTCGGCGTGGCCATGAGCAAGACCGGCGCCGACAAAGGCTTGAGCAGTTTATGCGAGGGCATCGGCAACTTTTTGTTCCCGCCCTCGGTGCAGGCCAACATCCTCACCGGCTCGAAGAACACCCACACCAATGGCAAGCCGGCCGCCCGCGCCGCCGGTGTCATCGTTGCCGCCGCGGCGCCCGCCGGCAGTGATGCCGCTCAGCCGCCGGCCGAGGAGGAGGAAGAAAGCTTCCTCGACATGGCCAAGGGCTTTTTCTCGCAGATGTGGCGGCCCACCGTCGCCAGCCCGGCGCCGAACACCGAGCCTGCCGACGACGACAAGATCCTCTGCAGCAAGCACCCGCCGATGCCGCCGCAGTACCTGGCCGAAGGTTCGAGCAAGGTCACCATCAACGGCCATCCGGCCTGCCGCAGCGGCGATCGCAGCACCTGCGAGGCGGTGATCGTCGACGCCGGTCTGATCTCCGACAACGTGCGCATCGGCGGCGGCTCGATCGTGGTCCGCGAGATTCGCAGCGGCAAGACCCCGGGCATCGGCCTGGCGATTACCGCGTTGATGCTGCTGCGCGGGCGCGGCGGCAAGTTCTACAGCAAGTTCGGCTGCATGGTGATCGGTGGCATTGCCAGCGCGGTCACCAGCCAGGTGAGCGGGGCGATCACCAATGCTATTGCCGGCTCGCTCAATCCGGTACATGCACCGACCGGCGCAAAAATCCTCAGTGGCGAAGAGGAGCTTGACTTCAGCCTGCCGGCGCTGATCCCACTGGACTGGCAGCGCTATTACAACAGCCGGGATGAACGCCGCGACGGCCTGTTCGGTGCTGGCTGGAGCGTCGATTACGAAGTCTTCGTCGCCATTGAAACGCATCCTGAAGGCAGCGAGCGCCTGCTGTTCACCGACGAGCAGGCGCGGGTCGTCGACATGGGCAACATTCCCCGGGGTGATGCGGTGTTCAGCGCTGGCGAAGGCCTGAGCGTGCGTCGCGCGCTTGACGACGAGTTGCTGATTGAAAGCAGCAGCGGACTCTATCGTTTGTTTCAGCCGACCCCGGGCAACCCGCAGCACCTGCGCCTGGCGCAACTGGGCGACCGCAACGACAACCGCCTTTACCTCGACTATGACGCCAGTGGCCGCTTGCTCAGGCTGCGCGACACTTTCGACGTGGTTCAGGTGCAGTTGGTTTACAGCGCGCAATGGCCGGCACGGGTCAGCCATATCGAGCGCCTGTACAGCGATGATTCAAGCGAGCTGCTGGTCAGCTATGCCTACGACAGCAACGGCGACCTGGCCGAAGTCCGCGATGCCGCTGGCCAGTTGCAACGACGCTTCGCCTACGACCAGGGCCGGCGCATGGTCGAGCACCAGTTGCCCAGCGGCCTGCGCTGCTTCTACGAATGGACTCGTGCTGCAGACGACTGGCGCGTGGCCCGACACTGGACCGACGACGGCGACGAGTACCGTTTCGACTACGACATCGAGGCGGGCATCACCCGCATCACCGATGGTTTGCAGCGGGTCAGCACACGCTATTGGAACCCGCAGTACCAGATCACCGAATACACCGACGCCGTGGGTCTGACCTGGCGCTTCGAGTGGAACGACGAGCGCCAGCTGCTGGGCGCCACCGACCCGCAAGGCGGACAATGGCAGTATCTGTACGACGAGTCCGGCAACCTCTGCGAAAGCATCGACCCACTGGGCCGCAGCGAGTCGACCCTGTGGCTGGAACACTGGTCGCTGCCCCGGGTACAGACCGACAAGGCCGGCAAGCGCTGGAGCTACCGTTACGATCAACGCGGCAACTGCAGCAGCGAAACCGATCCACTGGGCCGCACCACCCGCTACCGCTACGACGATCGTGGCCAGGTGGTGGAGATCATCGATGCGGCGGGCAAGCACAAGCAGTTGCACTGGAACGATCTGGGCCTGCTGATTGAGCAGGTCGATTGTTCAGGGTATCCGACCCGCTTCAGCTATGACCGGCGCGGCTATTTGCAAGCAGTCATCGATGCCCTCGGCGAGCGCACCGAATACCAGAATGACGCCCAGGGGCGAGTCGTTGCCACGCAGTTGCCGGATGGCCGTAGCGAGCGTTATGAACTGAACAGCAGCGGCCAGCTCAGCCGCTACATCGATCCGGCCGGGCATGTCCTGCAGTTTCGCTACAACCGCCGTGGCCAGCTCCTGCAACGCATAGACCCGCACGGACGTCAGGTGCAGTACAGCTACGACAACTACGGCCGTCTGCTGGCCCTGACCAACGAGAACGGTGAGAGCTATCGCTTTAGCTGGGACCTGGTAGACCGCCTGACCCGGCAACAAGACCTCGACGGCAGCGCCAGACGCTATGAGTATGGACCGCTGGATAATGTCAGCCGCCTGGAGTTTGTCCCTGCGCCATACGGCAGCGGTCTGGCCCTGGTGCCGGACACAACGCCGAAGTCGATCGTTCACCAATACACCCGCGATGCTGCCGGCCGGTTGCTTGCCAAACAGACCGACGATGGCCGCACCGACTTCAGCTATGACCCGCTGGACCAACTGACCACGGTCTGCTTCACCGACAATGACGGCAACACCGAGCAGCTAGCCTTTGCTTACGATGCTGCCGGCCAGCTCGTACAAGAACACAGTGCCAATGGTGCGCTGCAGCATCACTATGATGAGCTCGGCAACCTGGTCCAGAGCCAACTGCCCGATGGCCGCTGGCTCAACCGCCTGTACTACGGCAGCGGTCACCTGCATCAGCTCAACCTCGATGGCAAGGTAATCAGCGACTTCGAGCGCGACCGTTTGCACCGTGAAGTGCTGCGCACCCAGGGCCGTGTCAGTACCCGCAGCGAGTACGACCGCAGTGGTCGCTTGCGCTCGCGCCTGCGCCGCCCCAGCCATCAGCCGCCGCAACTGCCGGCTGCGGTGCAGCAACGCTTCGATTTCGACCCGGCAGACAACCTGACCAGCCGCTTCAACCAGCAACCCGGCAGCCAGCACCAGCAACTGCTGCACTACGACGCCAGCGGGCGGATCATGGCCAGCCAGGACGCCGGCCAGGGCCAGAGCGAAGCCTTTACCTACGACGCCGCCGCCAACCTGCTCGATGGGCCACAGGCCGGCGTGGGGCTGGTACGCCACAACCGGCTGCTGACCTATCAGGACAAACGTTACCGCTACGATGCCTTCGGCCGCCTGATTGAAAAACGCAGCAGCCGGCGCGGCATCCAGCACTTCAGCTATGACGCCGAGCACCGCCTGGTGCAGGTGCGCAGTCAGCACGGCGGTCGCGAGCGGGTGCTGAACATGCGCTACGACCCGTTGGGTCGGCGCACTGAAAAAAGCGAGTATGACGAGCACGGCAACTTGCTTGATCAGACCAGGTTTACCTGGGACGGCCTGCGCCTGCTGCAGGAACACCGGCACAGCCAGACCAGCCTCTATCTGTACGTGCAGAACAGCTATGAACCGCTGGCCAGGGTCGACGGCACTGGCCCGCAGCAACAGGTACGCTATTACCACAACGACCTCAATGGCCTACCCGAGCAACTGACCGAAGACACTGGCGAAGCCTTGTGGCAGGCGCGGTATCAGGTCTGGGGCAATACCCTGCAGGAAGTGCGCGAGGCGCATTTCATCGAGGAGCAGAACCTCAGGTTCCAGGGTCAGTACCTGGATCGCGAGACCGGGTTGCACTACAACCTGTTCCGCTTCTATGACCCGGATGTCGGACGCTTTACCCAGCCGGATCCGATCGGCCTGGCCGGCGGCTTGAACCTGTACCAATATGCCGCTAACCCTGTGGGCTGGATCGACCCGCTCGGGCTCAACGCATTGCTGCCCGGTGAGGGCGGTGTCGGCGCCTATGGCAAGCTGCCCGGCACGCCAGGGGATAACCTGACCGGTCACCACATGCCGTCAGCCGAATACATGAAGCAAAAATTCGGTATCAGCCGCAACAAATCCATCGCCATGCAGATGGAGCATATTTATCCTGAGAACAAAGGCCGTCACCCGATGACCCGCTCCTATTCAAGGCGACCTTTCCTCAATGAGAAACCCAGGGATGCGCTCGCTCGAGATATCTGGGACGCCCGCAAGATCTACAAGCAGCAGGGGCTTTACACCAAGGAAATCCAGGCGGGTCTACGGGAAACGATACGGCAGAACAAAAGTACCTTTCCGAATATATTCAAGAAACCATCGAAATGCGGAGGAAAATAGGATGAGCCTGACAGAAGCCCTCAACGACTGTGCAACCTTCAACAGCGACGCTGAGGTGGCGCGTTTTTCCAAAATACTGCGCGACATGGCGCAGACCCGCGACACGCAATACCTTCCGGTCATGCTGTCGCACCTGGACGATGACTGCGAATATGGCGACGTCATGAAGGAAATAATCGGTATGGCTGAATCCTTCGACCCCGCCAACTATGTCGAAGCAGTGATTGAAGTCACCGACTCCCTTAAAGAAAAGGCCAGTGACTGGCTGGAAAGCATCCACTATCGGATTTTCAATTCCCCCGAATACACCAAACTCTACCGCGCCGCCCTGGCGCAAAGTGCCAACAAGGCAGCGATCAAAAGCTACCTCCAGGACTTTCTGGCCAACAACCCGGAGAAGCAGTCCGAGGTGGATTCGGTTCTGGCAGGATGAATGAAAGCTGCGGCGGCCAATTCCGCTATGGCCGCCGCTGACGTATCATCCGCGCCCCGCTTGTATTCACATGGACGTCCGATGAAAGCCCCCGCGCGCCTGCTCCTTGCTGCCCTTTTCGCTGCCTGCCTGCACAGCCCTGCAACCGTTGCCGCGGGCTTTGACTGCAGCAAGGCCAGTACCCTGCTGGAAACCGCCATCTGCACCACGCCGTCGCTGTCGGCCAAGGACGACCAGCTCAACGAGCGCTACAAACCGCTCAAGGACCGCAAGATCTTCCGTGAGCTGGAGAACTTCTGGCTGCGCGAAGTGCGCAATCGCTGCGAGACCGCCGCCTGTCTGGAAGTCGCCTACGACCAGCAGATCAAGCTGCTGACCCCGGTGCCGGCACTTTCCCAGGTTGATCCCAAGAGCCTGCAGCCCCTGCCCCGAGATCAGCGTTACACCCAGGTCGAGGATGAGCCGTGGCAGCGCTTTCCCCTGGCCACCGTCGCCGACATGAGCGAAGACAGTTTTGTCTACCTGGTCGACGTCGCCACCCTGGATGGCGTGCTGAACGTGGTGTTGTTTGTCGCCGAAAAGCAGGATGAGCAAGGCAGCAACCCTGGCAACATTTATGACAGCCGCCCGATCGGTACGCTCTACGAATACTCCGATGCTCGCCCTGGGCTGCACCCGTTCGCGCGCAATGTACGCTTTGACGGCTGGAGCAGAATCACCTCCAACGACCAGGGCCAGCGCTATGCCGGGATCATCGACGGGGTGTTCTATTACCGGCAGAAGATGACGGGCGAAGCCCAGCAGAGCATGGCCTACAAACTGGGCTCCCAGGCCGCGCCGCAACCCTCGACGCAACTGTACGCGGCCGAGTCCAACAGCAAGCGTTTCGCCAAGGCGCAGATCAGCGGCGACCTGAACCAGGACAACTCTGGCCTGCTGCTCTATTACCCGCACCTTAACGGCAATGACAACCCCTACGACCGGGTGATGGACAAGGATGCCGGCGGCTGGAGCCTGGTCAACCCGACCTGGAGCCCGACCCGGCCAGTGCTGTACTTCGACAACAACGGTGGGTTCGCCTGTATCTGGCGGGTCGACCTGGTAACCAAGCGCCTGGAGAAGATCGTCCCCGAGCATGAAGCGGTTGCTGCCCGCCCGGTGGACGTCATTGGCCGCGAGGCGATCGTCTACCTGGAAGCCGACCAGCTGATGTTTGCCATCGCCCCGGATCAGTAAAGGTTCTACTCTCGGCACCAGCGGTGTGCACGATGATCGGCATCGCTGCGCTGCCAGCCGAACCAGGCAATCAGCATCACCAGCAGTTGCGCGCTCATGATCAGCGGCACACAGCCTGGCCAGCCCCAGCGTTCCCAGAACAGCGCCGGCAACAGCGCGCCGGCGCTGCCGCCCAGGTAGTAGAAGGTCAGGTAGCAACCCACGGCGCCGGCCTTGTTGTGCTTGGCGGTGCTGGTGACAAAGACATTGGCAGCCGCCTGGGCCAGGAACACCCCGGTGGAACTCAACGCCAGGCCCAACACGATCCACCACAGGCTGCCGAGCAGTGTCAGCAGCGACCCAAGCAGGCCCAGCATGCCGGCTGCCAGCACCAGATGCGCAGGCGGCCTGGCACCGGCCAGCTTGCCGGCAATCGGCGTGACCACCAGGGCCAGAAGAAATACCGCATAGACCGAACCTAGCGCCGCGACGCCGAGATTGAAGGGCGCGGCCAGCAGATGGAGGCCGACATAGGTGAAGGTGGCGATCTGCGAAAACAGCACGCAAAAGCCAACCAGGTAGGCCGCCAGCAACGGCCTGTTGCGCAGCATGCTGATACGGTTGTGGGTGAGGTTGCTTTCGATCAGGCGCCCGCCACCGGGCAGCAGCCAGTGGATACTCAAGCCAATCAGCAAGGTCAGCATTGCCAGTAACACGAAGGCTTCGCGCCAACCCAGGTATTCGGTCACCAGCCCCGTGAGGAAGCGCCCGGCAAAACCGCCAAGGATGGTCCCGGCGACATACAGGCTGGTGACTTCAGTAACCATCGCGCCCTGCCAGCGCTCGCCGATGTAGGCCACGCTGGTGGCGAAGATCACCGGGATCAGCATGCCTTGAACGAAACGCCAGAGCAGCAGGCTCTCGAGGTCGTTGGCGCAAGCCAGCATGACACCCGGCAGGCTGAGCAGCAGCGCCGCCACAACCAGTACCGTCTTCTGACGCCAGCGCCGGGTCAGCACGCCGACAAAGGGCGCGACCAAGGCCACGGCCAGGGTGGTGGCGGTGATGCTCCAGCTGACGTGCCGGGCATCCACGGCGAAGCTCTGCGCCAGTTCGGCGAGAATGCCCTGGGTGGCGTAGAGCGGCAGAAACGCGGCGCATCCGCAGAGGAACATGGCGAAGCGGGTGGCGGACAGGCGCGATGGCATGGGAAAACTCGTTACAGTGACGAGCAATGTTTATAAGGTGCGGTCATTGGCCGTGACCAATACCGAATTCGGACCGATTGATACCTCAAGGTGCAACATGCTCGATGTGCGAAAACTGCGCTATTTCATTGCCGTCGCCGACGACCTGCATTTCGGCCGCGCCGCGCAGCGCCTGCACCTGGCCCAGCCAGCACTGACCCGACAGATCTCGGCGCTGGAAAGCCAGCTGGGGTTTCGCTTGTTCGAACGCAGCAGCCGCGCCGTCAGTTTGACCGTCGAGGGTCAGCAATTCGTACCTTATGCCCGCGGCGTACTGGAGCAACTGACACGCAGCGAGCGTTTTGCCGCCAAGCTGGCCGCCGGCACTGCCGGGCAACTGAGCCTGGGCTACGCCAGTTCGGTGGCCTTGAGCGATCGTTTCACCCAGGCCATTCAGCAGTTTTCCCGCGCTTACCCCGAAGTCCGCCTGACGCTTGTCGAGGAAGCCTCTACGGCGCAATGGCAACACATCGTCGAAGGCTCCCTGGAGATTGGTCTGAGCCGTCTGTTACCACCGCCGCAGCTCAACGAACTGCAGGTCCAGCCGCTGGATCAGGAGCCACTGCTGGTGGCGCTGGCTGAGGACGATCCGCTGGCAGCCCTGGAAACCATCAGCCTCGTTGAGCTGCAAGCCCATCCTGTGGTGCTGTACAGCGACGAACAGGGCACCGGCCTCAACGATGCCATCGAGCGCTTGTTCCAGCATTGCGAGCTGCCCTTGCTGCGCGGGCCGAGGGGACGCCAGATCACGTCGATCATTGCCTTGGTGGCCGCCGGCCAAGGCATTGCGTTGGTTCCCGCCTGCGCCCGCGCCTTGAACCAGCGCGGCGTGTGCTACCGGCCCCTGAAGGAAGCTGCGGCCACCATCGGTTTACTCGCCGTCAGCCATCGCCATCGACGCTCACGGGCCGCCGACGCTTTTCTGCAAATACTTGCCCGGGCACCTGAACCCGGCGCATGAGCGCGGCCGCCTGACAAGCACGGCGGGGATAAAAGTGTTTTACCGAAACCACTGGTTTTCTAAGCCAATGCTTTGCCTATCCTAGGAAGGATTTCTCATATCAGCGGAAGATCCATGAAAGCTTCGCTTCCCAGCCGCTACGCCTGCCTGATCGGCTGCCTGGTTTTTACCTTTGCCAGCCTGCCCTTTCTCGCTGCCCATTCCTGGCTCTGGCCGTTCACCCTGATCAGCGCACTGCTCAGCCTGGTCGGTCTCAATGACCTGCGCCAGAGCCAGCACGCCGTGCGACGCAACTATCCGATCCTGGGTAACATCCGCTACCTGATCGAAACCATCCGCCCGGAGATTCGCCAGTACCTGCTCGAAGGCGACGATGACAAGCTGCCGTTCTCCCGGGCCCAGCGCTCGCTGGTGTACGCGCGGGCCAAGAACGAAAGCGCTGAGAAAGCCTTCGGTACCCTCAACGATGTCTACCGGCCGGGCTTCGAGTTCATCAGCCATTCCATGTTGCCGGTCGAAACGCCCGACCCCGCCTCGTTTCGCATCAGCATCGGCGGCCCGCAGTGCCGCCAGCCCTACTCGGCGTCGATCTTCAACATCTCGGCGATGAGCTTCGGGGCACTCAGCGCCAACGCTATTGGCGCTCTGAACAAGGGGGCCAAGCTCGGCCGCTTTGCCCATGACACCGGTGAGGGCAGCATCAGCCCCTACCATCGCGAGCATGGTGGCGACCTGATCTGGGAAATCGGCAGCGGTTATTTTGGCTGCCGCACAGCAGAAGGTCGTTTTGATCCTCAGCGCTTCGCCGAACAGGCCCGCGACCCGCAGGTGAAGATGATCGAGGTCAAGCTCAGCCAGGGCGCCAAGCCCGGGCACGGCGGGATACTGCCCGGGCACAAGGTCAGTGCCGAAATCGCCGCCACCCGTGGCGTACTGATGGGGGAAGACTGTATTTCGCCTGCGGCGCACAGCGCCTTTCGCAGCCCGGTACAGTTGCTGGAGTTCATGGCGCAACTGCGCCAACTGTCCGGCGGCAAGCCGGTGGGTTTCAAGTTCTGCCTGGGCCACCCATGGGAGTTCATGGGCATCGCCAAGGCCATGCTGGTCACCGGCATCGTTCCGGATTTCATCGTCGTCGATGGCAAGGAAGGCGGTACCGGCGCCGCGCCGCGGGAGTTCAGCGACAACATCGGTGTGCCGATGCGCGAAGGCCTGATGTTCGTGCACAACACCCTGGTGGGCCTGAACCTGCGCGACAAGATTCGCATCGGCGCTGGCGGCAAGATTATCAGCGCTTTCGACATTGCCAGCGTGCTGGCCATTGGTGCCGACTGGGTCAACTCGGCCCGTGGCTTCATGTTCGCCATCGGCTGCATCCAGTCGCAAAGCTGCCACACCAACAAATGCCCGACCGGCGTGGCCACCCAGGATCCGTTACGCCAGCGTGCTCTGGTAGTACCGGAAAAAGCCGACAGGGTTTACAGCTTTCACCGCAACACCCTGCATGCCCTGGGCGAAATGCTCGCCGCTGCGGGCCTGGAGCACCCGGCCGAACTCAAGCCCAAGCACCTGGTGCGGCGCATCAGCGCCAGCGAGATCCGTCTGTTTTCCCAGTTGCACGTGTTCCTCAAGCCTGGCGAATTGCTCAGCGGCGCGATCGACAGCGAGTTCTATGCACGGATGTGGCGGATGGCCCGCAGCGACAGCTTCGAGCCAGAGAGCGGCGAGCCAGTGACGATCAAGCCCACCCCGCGCCGAAAACAAACAACCCCGGCCTAGGCCGGGGTTGCTGGAGACACCAGACAGCAATCAGAGAATGCTGATCGGGTACTCGACGAATACGCGGACTTCGTTACCGTCGTCGTTGTAGCCGTTCTGACGAACGCTGTCAGAAGTACGCAGGAACGAGCTACGCAGTTTGACGGACAGGTCCTTGGCAGGGCCTTCCTGAACCACGTACTTGAACTGGTTGAAGATTTCGCGCTCTTTACCTTCGCCGAAGCCGTGGGTGTTGATGTTGTCACCACGCACGTAGGCCACTTTGTAGGTCAGGCCCGGTACGCCGAAGGCGCCGAAGTCCAGGCCGTAGCCCAGCTGCCAGGAACGCTCGTCTTCAGCGTTGAAGTCGGACCAGTAGGAGTTGGCCAGGTAGATGGTCGAACCACCGTCACCCACGCCACCGGCGTTCTGGTAGAAGCCGTACTGATAACCGGTGTCGCCAGTGCTGCGCTGGTGCGCAATGGTGATCGAGTGCGGGCCGAAGGCGTAGGTGGCCGCCAGGCTCCAGATGGTGTTGGAGTCACCGGTCAGGTCGGCGGCAGCGACGTACTTCTTGTCGATGTCCGACTTGTAGCCGTTGAAGTCCAGGGTCAGCGACTGGTCGTCGGCGATAGGGTGAACGTAGTTCACGCCCAGGTAGTGCTTCTTCAGTACATCTTCAACATCGGAGGTGTACAGGGAAGCCGACAGGTTTTCGGTGAACTTGTAGCTGCCGCCGAATACGTTGATCGACTTCAGGCCACCGCTGTCACGGCCTTCAGCACTCTTGCGAGCTTCCTGGGTGAAACGACCGGCGTTCAGTTCCAGGCCCTTGATCTCCTTGGAGGTGATCAGGGTACCGGTGTAGCTTTCTGGCAGCAGGCGACCGTCGTCGTACTGCAGCACTGGCAGTTCCGGCATCTGGTCACCGTACTTCAGTACAGTGTTGGAGATGCGGAATTTAACTGCTGCGCCACCACGGGCCAGATTGTGCGGGGAGTTCTGCTGGTTGGTTGGCGAGTCGCCGTCCGCCGGCTTGAAGAAGTCGATACCGCCACCGCCGTTGCGGCCTTTACCACCGTCCAGACGCACAGCGTACAGACCGAAAGCGTCGACACCGACACCAACGGTGCCCTGGGTGTAGCCGGAGGAGAACTTGCCGATGAAGGCCTGGCCCCACTCGCTTTGGTCTTTGGTATGGTGCTTCTTGTCACGGTTGATGAAGGCGTTGCGCAGCAGAACGCTGGCTTTGCTGTCTTCTACGAAGCCCTTGGCTTCGGCCTGGTCATTGGCCATAGCCTGAGTCGCTGCCATAAGCCCCAGCGCGATCAGACTGATCCTGGTTTTCAACATTTTATTTTCCTTATTACTTAGTCAAAGACGCTCTGCGACCAAACGCCAAAAACCACGCCCCCTGCGTGGGTTGACGCTCACGGGTCTAAAAATGAAAAGCCCGCCTGCGAGTGATCGCAGCGGGCCTTTTATTCTGGACTCTTGGCCGATGGGCCTACAGGCGTTGACCGAATCCTATCCGTGTGCGGATCGGCGTGTCAAAATTTCGTGAAAAGTAAGTGTTTCTGCTTACAAGTCGCAGCCATTCGGAGCGCAAAACGCTGGGTTAGAGGCATTTGCGTCCGCGCTCAGGTAGAACTCCCGGTCCAGCCATTGCACGAAGGCATCGGGCTTGCCGAGGAAGGGACCGATATCGATCACCTGCAGCCGCCCTTCCCGTTCCAGCACCAGGGTTGGAAAACCCTGCCCGCCGACGCTGGCCATGAACGCGCAGCTGGTACCCATGTGGCTTTCTGAATCCACTTCCAGCAAAGCGCTGGCAAAGGCGTGTGCAGGCAGCCCCATCTCGGCGGCGATGGCCTTGAGCACCGCATCATCGGCAATCCGTCGGCCTTCTATGTAGTGCGCACGCTGCAACCGCGCCAGCAGTTCAAGGCCACGGCCCGCCAATTGCTCCGCGGCAAGGATGGCGGCAATTGGCGGCTGCGAATCGAATACGGCGTCGTTGTCGCGCAGCAGTCCTTCGAAGTAATCCCGGCCAAAAGGCTGCCCGGTGTACTCGGCGATGCGCCGGTCATGGGGCATGACGAAGGCGCGCAACTGCGCCGAAACCTTTTGCCGATTGGCACCGGCCATCATCCCGCCGCCATGCAGCACGACCGGCATCAGGCCACTGGCAGCATTGATCAGCGGTTCGGCACCATAGCACCAGCCACACAACGGATCGAAAACATAGTGAAGGGTGGTTTGCACGGGCATGAGCGCCTCCGAGAAAAAGTGATGCCGTCAGGTTAGGCCGGATGGAGGTTGCGAAAAACGCTGCACTGGTTACAGATTTGTTGCGAGAAACAGCACAAATAGCTGGCCAGACCCAAGGCCAATCAATAGAAACATTTTGAAACAAACACCTCGCCAGCATGTTTAGAAACAGTTAACGTTAGTAAATGGCAAGCATTATCATTCGTGCGATTTTTCATTTCTCGTAAATGCCCGGATGTCCGCCATGTTTGCCCCCTGCCGTCTTTCTCCCCTGACCCTGGGCCTATCGCTGTTTTTCAGCTCAGGCCTGGTCGCCGCTGCCACCACCACGCTGCCCGAGGTCTCGGTCACCGCCGAGTCCGACCGCGAGCGCGATGACCCGCGGGTACGCGAAGTCAGCACTGCCACCCGAACCTCGACGCCTGCCCGCTATGTGCCTCAGGCCATCGACGCGGTGAAGACCAGCAACGTGCTGGACTACGGCAACAATGACCTGGGCAAGGCACTCAGTGGCATCCCCAACGTCAGCAGCGGCGCCGATACCCGCTTTGACAGCGTGCGCATCCGCGGCTTCGACGCCAGCAACGACTTTTACCTCGACGGGATCCGCGACGACAGCCAGTACGTGCGCGACCTGCACAACATCGAGCGGATTGAAGTGCTCAAGGGCCCGGCCGCCGTACTCTATGGCCGCGGCAGCCAGGGCGGGATCGTCAATCGCGTGAGCAAGATGCCGGAAGCCGGACGGCGTTCCAGCATCGAGGCCCAGGGCGGTAGCGAAGACCTGCGCAGCCTGTATGCCGACCTCAGCGCCGATCCGACCGATAACATCAGCCTGCGCCTGAACATGGGCAACCAGGACAACAACAGTTTCCGCGACGGCATCGATGGCAGCCGTCAGCTGTTCGCGCCATCGATGAGCTGGCAGCTGACCCCGGAGCTGAACTGGCTGGTGCAATATGAGTACAGCCGCTACAACCGCACCCCGGATCGCGGCATCCCCAGCGTCAACGGCCGCCCGGCCGACGTCGGCCGCGACACCACCTACGGCGATACCCAGCGTGACTTCATCGACGACAAGGCCCAGTCCCTGCGCTCGCGCCTGAACTACCAGCTCAGCGACAACTGGCAGGTGCGCCACACCCTGGGCCTGTTCAAGCTCAACAGCGATTTCGACAACACCTACCTGACCGGCTACAACGCCGCCACCAACCAGGTCACCCGCCAGCGCTGGCAGCAGGACCTGAACACCCGCAACCTGTTCAACAACCTTGAACTTGAAGGCAACTTCGACACCTTCGGCCTGCAGCACACCCTGCTCACCGGCCTTGAGTTCGGTAACCAGCGTCGCGACCCGATCCTCTACACCGCAGCGACCTCGGGCGCGGGCTTTCGCCCGGTTCCGGGCCTGGACCTGAACAACCCCAACCGTGACCTGCAACACAACGGTCGCATGGTGGTCTCCAGCAACAACCACACCGTAGTCGACAGCCGCGGTTTGTACCTCCAGGACCAACTGCGCCTGAACGATCAATGGCAAGTGCTGGCGGGGGTACGTTTCGACCAGTTCGAGGTGGAAACCACCAACAAGGTCCGCGGCATCTCCGAGAAGCAGGACAGCAACAGCACCAGCCCGCGCCTGGGCGTGGTCTATTCGCCATGGCAGGAACATTCCTTCTATGCCTCCTGGAGCAAGACCTTCTCGCCAGTGGGTGGAGGCCTGATCGGGATCACCCCGGGCGCGGCCGGCAACACCAACGAAACCAGCCCGGAACAAACCCGGCAGAAGGAAATCGGGGTCAAGAGCGACTGGCTCGACGAGCGCCTGAGCACCACCCTGGCGGTCTATGAGCTTGAACTCTACAACCGCCGTACCAGCGACCCGAACAACCCTGGCATCACCCTGCTCTCGGGCCTGCAGCGTTCCCGCGGCGTCGAGCTGACCGCCACCGGTAACATCGTTGGCAACTGGTACGTGCGCGGCGGTATCGGTATTCAGGATGCAACCATCGTCAAGGACAACAACGGCCAGGAAGGCAACCGCGTGAGCAACGTCGCCAGGCGCAATGGCAGCCTGTTCGTGACCTGGAAGCCGGAGATGGGCTGGTACGGCGAGACCGGCCTGACCCTGGTCGGCGAGCGTTATGCCGACAACCAGAACACCGCCGTGCTACCGGGCTATGGCCGCTGGGATGCCCTGGTGGGTGTGCGTACCAAGGACTGGGACCTGCGTGCGGCGCTCAACAACATTACCGACAAGACCTATTACAGCTCGGCCACCAGCGCCGCGCAGATCCAGTTTGGTGACCCGCGCAGCCTGATCGTTACCGGTACCTATAGTTTCTAACAGCACAGCAACAAAAAAGGGCGGCATTGTTCAGACAATGCCGCCCTTTTCATTGCTGCTGCCGAACCACCTAGCGGCTGCCATCACCCAGCAGCGCTTCCAGCTCTGCTTCAGTAAGCAGGCCTGCCGGATAACGCGCCAGCAACGAGCGACGCTGATCGGCCTTCCTGACCCGGTTTGCTCCATTGTGTTTCAACCACTGCGCCACGCGCTGGAGGGACTCGTGATTCACCGCTGATGGGGGCGAAGCCGGCTCACTTGCTGCATTCATTTCGACACGTACTCCCTGGGGCCGTGAGCGGCTAACCTACTCAAACTTTGTGACAGAACTGAGGAGCCCTATCTGTTTGAAATACAATGCAAAACAAATACAAGAGGTGTGCCAAAAAGCTATGCCGATCGTCGTCCGCGGATAAAAAAAAGCCCGTCAATCGACGGGCTCTTTGCTTGCTGCACTTCAGCCTTTGGCGGGAGCCGGTTGCTGCTGGGTCAGGCAATGAATGTTGCCGCCCCCCAGAAGCATCTCGCGTCCAGGGATCATGACCACTTCGTGATCGGGGAACACCCGCGCCAGAATCGCTCTAGCCTCAGCATCTGCCGGGTCGTCGAAGCTTGGGGCGATGATGCCACCGTTGACGATCAGGAAGTTGACGTACGAGCCGGCCAGGCGTACCGACGGGTTGCGCTCCTGGCTGCCGGCCACCGGATCGACCCCGGCGCACTCTTCTTCGCTGGCGAACAGCGGCCCCGGAATCGGCATCTTGTGCACGGTAAAGGCGCGACCTTTGGCGTCACGGCTGTTCTCCAACACCTCGAGTGCACCATGGCAGCGTGCGTAGTTGGGGTCTTGCGGATCATCGGTCCAGGCCAGTAACACTTCACCTGGGCGAACGTAACAACAGAAGTTGTCGACGTGGCCGTCGGTCTCGTCGTTGTACAAGCCATCGGGCAGCCAGATGATGGTGTCCACTGCCAGGTGATCACGCAGGATCGCTTCGATCTGCTCGCGGTTCAGGTGCGGGTTACGGTTGTGGTTGAGCAGGCATTCCTCGGTGGTGATCAGCGTGCCTTCACCGTCAACGTGAATCGAGCCACCTTCGAGTACGAAACCTTCGGTGTGGTAGCGCTGGCAGCGCTCCATCTCCAGCACCTTGCTGGCCAGTTGCTCGTCACGATTCCATGGCGAGTACAGGCCGCCCTCGAAGCCGCCCCAGGCATTGAAGCCCCAGTCGACGCCACGCACTTCGCCGCTGTCATTGATGACGAAAGTCGGCCCGGTATCACGCACCCAGGCATCGTCGTTGCTGATTTCCACCACGCGGATGTTCGGCAGGTCGAGCCGGGCGCGAGCGTTGTCGTACTGGGCGGCGGAGACGGCGACGGTCACCGGCTCGAAACGGGCGATGGCCTTGGCCAGCGTCACATGGGCAGCCTGCACCGGCTTGCCGCCCAGGCGCCAGTTGTCCGGGCGCTCGGGCCAGACCATCCAGACCTGGGTTTGTGGCGCCCACTCGGCGGGCATGTGGAAGCCGTCGGCGCGCGGGGTACTGGTGAGAGTTTTCATAGATGATCCTTGCTGAACTATCAGGATTGCAGCGCGCCGTCGAGGGTCTTCACCGGGCCGTACAGCGTCGGACGACGGTCTCGGAAAGTGCCCCAGGCACTGCGGGTGTGCTCAAGTTTGTCGAGGTCGAAAGTATGCACCAGCACACCCTCCTCGGTCTCGTTCAGCGCCTGGACCTTCTCGCCGAACTGGTCGGCAATGAAAGAGGAGCCGTAGAAGGTGATGTCGTAGCCGTCCTGCTCTTCGCGGCCGATGCGGTTGCTGGCGATCAGCGGCATCAGGTTGGCGCCGGCATGACCTTGCTGTACACGCTGCCAGTGGTCGCGCGAGGAGATGGTGTTGTCGTGCGGTTCGCTACCGATAGCCGTCGGGTAGAACAGCAGCTCGGCACCGAGCAGGGCCATGCTGCGTGCGCACTCGGGGAACCACTGGTCCCAGCAGATGCCTACGCCGATTTTCGCGTAACGGGTCTGCCAGACCTTGAAGCCGGTGTCGCCCGGGTTGAAGTAGTACTTTTCGTGGTAGCCGGGGCCGTCCGGGATGTGGGCTTTACGGTACACGCCCAGGTTGCTGCCATCGGCATCGATGATCGCGATGCTGTTGAATCGCGCACGCCCGGCCAGCTCGTAGAAGCTGATCGGCAGCACCACCTGCAGCTCTTTGGCGAGCTTCTGGAAATGGCCGATGGCGGCATTGGCCTCAACCGGCGTGGCCAACTGCAGATAGTCCGGGTTGGGCTTCTGGCAAAAGTACGGGGTTTCGAACAGCTCCTGGATCAGGATGATCTGCGCGCCCTTGGCGGCCGCTTCACGGACCAGCCGCTCGGCGCTTTCCAGGTTGCCCTGGCGGTCCCAGGAGCAGGCCATCTGGGTGGCGGCAACAGTGACGGTGCGGCTCATTTACTCCTCCTCGACAGGTGGCTGGACCGACTAGGCCAGGCCATCACGGTGATGATGGAGGCTTTTATATCCGATAAATATCGACTTTAAAAGAGACATCTTAAAAAACGAAGCCAATAAAAAGCCGGTTAATCCGATAACAATCGAACTAACCGGCTTTAGCTTAGGCGTTACAGGTCTTCTGACAACACCCGGTCGATGCTGTCGACGAAGTAGTCCACGCTTGCCCGGGTGGTGCACATCGGCGGCTTGATCTTGAGGATGTTCAGGTAATCGCCTGTGGGCTGCATGAAGATGCCCAGGTCGCGCAGGCGGTTGCACAGGAGGGTGGTCTCGGCACTGGCAGGCTCCAGGGTCTGGCGATCACGCACCAGCTCCAGCCCCAGGTAAAAGCCGGAACCGTGCACGGCACCCGCCAGCGGATGTTTATCGACTAACTGCTGCAGCCGTGACTTGAAGTAGCCGCCGACTTCCCGGGCGTTGTCCCACAACCCCTCTTCTTCCATGACATCGAGCACGGCCATGCCAATGCGGCAACTGACCGGGCTGCCACCGGCGGAGGAGAAGAAATAGCCTTCGGCCTCCAGCGCTTCGGCAATCTCCCGGCGGGTGATCACCGCACCCAATGGCTGACCGTTACCCATGCCCTTGGCCATGGTGATGATGTCCGGCACAACCCCCTGTTCTTCGAAACCCCAGAACCAGGTACCCAGCCGGCCATAGCCGACCTGCACTTCATCGGCAATGCACACGCCGCCCGCTGCCCGTACCTTGGCATAGACTTGTTGCAGGTAACCCGGCGGCAGCGAGATGCCGCCGGCATTGCCGTACACCGGCTCACAGATGAAGCCGGCCAGCTGCCGTTGCTCGGCAGCCAGTGCGTCGAGCTTGGCATCGACATCATGCAAATAATCGGCGGTGCTTGCGGCGCCACGGAAGGCACCGCGATAGGTGTTGGGGGCAATCACCGGATGAACCCATTCCGGCCGGGTGCTCAAGGCCTGGGGATTGTCAGCGATGGAAGTGGAAATCGCATCGGTAGCCACCGACCAGCCGTGATAGGCCTCAAGCACACTCAACAAGTCGCGCCCACCGCTGTAGGCCCAGGCCAGGCGAATCGCCAGGTCGTTGGCCTCGGTACCGCTGTTGACCAGAAACACCCGGTCCATGCCGCTCGGCGCCAGGGCCAGCAAGCGTTCGGAAAATTCGGCGATGGCCGCATAGTGAAAGCGCGAGTTGGTATTGAGCAGCGACCATTGCCGCGCCGACTCGGCAACCATGCCCGGATGCCCGTGACCAAGAACTGCAACGTTGTTGAGCATGTCCAGGTAAGCCCGCCCCTGCATGTCGAACAGGTAGTTGCGCCAGCCGCGCTCGATATGCGGCGGCTGCTGGTAGTAGTGCTTCTGCGAGCGGGCGAAACTGGCATCGCGCCGGGCCAGCAAAGCCTGGGCATCGACCAGCGGTTCGGCGTTGCAGGCAACACCGAGGATGGCCTGTGGCGAGGGGCACACTGCTTGCCAGGCCCGAGCCCGCGAAGGCACGACAAAGGCCGGCGGGTACAGCCCGGCAACCCGGCACAGCTGAACCTTCAACAGTGCGGCACTGGCGCCCAGTGACTGCCCCTGGGCTATCACCTGCCCCGCGGCTGGCGCCTGGCTCAGCCCATGCAGCCACAAGTTGCATTCATTGCCCGCAAGGCAACCGCTGTCTTCGCCGTACTGGTGCCAGGTACCGGCCCAGGGCGCCTTGAGCGCCGTGGCTACAGGCAGGTGCACCTCGACATTCAGGGCGAAGGTTGCCGGCTCCGCGGGGTTATCGATGTGGGTCTGCGACAACCGGTACTGCCCGTACAAGGTGCAGGCCGCGCCTGAATCGCCAGCCTGCTGGGCCAACAAGCGCTGATCGATGCCCGGCTGCTCCCAGTTCCCTGCCTGGTAATGCTCGCTGAGCACGCCAAGATCCACCCCTACCACCTGTGCTGCGACCGAGGGTGGCAACAGCGGCGTGAAATCTTCCAGCACCCGCGCGGGCAATTCATGCCCGGTCACTTGCAGGATCGCCGCCTCCATCAGCTCGAAGGGCACGCTGGTGGCGACATCGAAGATTTCCCACTCATGGGCCAGGTTGTCGCGGCTGTAACTGTTACCAGGGTCGACACTCAGCTGTTGTTCACCGCTCAGCACCAACACCGCGGCCCGGGCTACCACTAGCGGCCACAAGGCCTGGAGTTCGGCTGTGGTCAGCGGGTTGAGCGCATGGTAGGCCTCGATCGCCGGCAGTATCCGCAAGGGGTCACCCTCGGCATGGTGCAGCAATGCCGCGCAAGTCACCGAGAGATCAGCGATGCGCCAGGTGTGCATCAGGTCGCCAAAATCAATCACCCCTTGCAGCTGCCACTGCCGCTGCTCATCCCGCGCCCAGACGGCGTTGTCATCGGTAATGTCCAGGTGCACCGCCTGCAGCGGCAATTGGTCGACCAACGGTTGCAGACGCACCCTGGCCTGCTGTGCGGCAGCGCTTATCCGCGCTTGATACGGGCTTTCAGCCAGCACCGGCAACAGATGCTCGATCAATGCCTGGGCGTGGCGTGGGTCCCATTGCAGGGTACGTTCGAGCCCTGGGTGGGTGAAATCGGCCAGGGCTCGGTCGACTCGCGCGCAAAGACGGCCAAGCTCCGCCACCAGGCGTGGCTCCATGTGCTTGATTCGGGTCAGCGAATTACCGTCTATATAGTCGAGCACGCGCACGCGCAAAGCTTGACCACCCACCTCTACTGCCAGCAGTTGCTCGCCCGTTCGCGATGCCAGCACGGCGGGCACCGGTAGCCCTTGATCGCGCAGGTAACCCAGGGCGCTGTGCTGGGCCTGCAGTTCGGCCATGGCGTAATCACCATGGCAGATTTTCAGCACATAGCGCCCCTGGGGGGCGTCCAGGCGAAAATTCAGGTCCTGCTGACTGCCCAGCGCTTGTAATGCGCCGCTGAGGCCGAAATGCTCCTGCAACAGGCAAGCGGCCTGCTG
This sequence comes from Pseudomonas sp. RC2C2, assembly GCF_018390435.1. Lineage (NCBI taxonomy): Bacteria > Pseudomonadati > Pseudomonadota > Gammaproteobacteria > Pseudomonadales > Pseudomonadaceae > Pseudomonas > Pseudomonas sp. RC2C2. Next base: position 1,961,565 of record NZ_JAHBAX010000001.1, read on the forward strand.
TTCACTGACTTCAGGGCATGGCTGACTGGAGCGATGGATCAGGGTACTGAGCGACATGGGCTGGGGACCTCATTTTTTTGTTGCCTATATCGCCACTGCTTGTGCCAGTTGGCAAGAATAACGGCTAAAATCGCAGCAGAATTGCTCTGCTGCCTCGAGCATCTCAAGGGAAAGGCACAGCTCGGCGCTTTTTGCTTGCGCCTGTCTCCCCCTGGCCACAAGCTATGTCCTTTAATTTTCAATGTCAGTTACGGAAGAAAGGCAGTCCGACATGCGAATTCTCATCACCGGCGGGGCCGGCTTCATCGGTTCGGCGCTGGTGCGTCACCTGATCAACAATACCGAGCACGAAGTACTCAACCTGGACAAGCTGACCTATGCCGGTAACCTGGAATCGCTGACCAGCATCGCGACCGATACCCGCTACGAATTCGTCCAGGCCGATATTGCAGATCAGGCAACCGTCAGTGGCGTGCTTGAACGCTTCAAACCCCACGCGATCATGCACCTGGCCGCAGAGTCGCATGTAGATCGTTCGATCGACGGTCCTTCGGACTTTATCCACACCAATATCGTCGGCACCTACAGCCTGCTGGAGGCCACCCGCGCCTACTGGCTGACCCTGCCGAGCGATGAGCGCGCGGCATTCCGCTTCCATCACATTTCCACCGACGAAGTGTATGGCGACCTGCATGGCGTCGATGACCTGTTCACCGAAACCACGCCTTACGCGCCAAGTTCGCCGTACTCGGCAAGCAAGGCCGCGTCCGATCATCTGGTCCGGGCCTGGCAACGCACCTACGGTCTGCCGGTACTGGTGACCAACTGCTCGAACAACTACGGGCCGTTCCACTTCCCGGAAAAACTCATTCCGCTGGTGATTCTCAATGCTCTGGCTGGCAAACCGCTGCCTGTGTATGGCAACGGTCTGCAGGTGCGTGACTGGCTGTTCGTCGAGGACCACGCCCGCGCCCTGCTCAAGGTAGTGACCGAAGGCAAGGTGGGCGAGACCTACAACATTGGCGGGCATAACGAACAGAAGAACATCGACGTGGTCCGCGGCATTTGCGCACTGCTCGAAGAGCTGGCACCGCAACGTCCGGCGGGCATTGCCAACTATGCCGACCTGATCACCTACGTTCAGGATCGCCCTGGCCATGATCAGCGTTATGCAATCGACGCCAGCAAAATCGAACGTGAACTGGGCTGGGTCCCTGAAGAGACCTTCGAGACCGGCCTGCGCAAGACCGTACAGTGGTACCTGGACAACCTGGAGTGGTGCCAGCGGGTCCAGGACGGCAGTTATCAAGGCCAGCGCCTGGGCGCCAGCGAATTCAAGGATCTGATTGCATGACCAAAGGTATTGTCCTGGCGGGCGGCTCCGGCACCCGTCTGCATCCTATTACCCTGGGTGTTTCCAAACAGCTATTGCCGATCTACGACAAACCGATGATCTATTACCCGATCTCGGTATTGATGCTTGCCGGTATACGCGAAATCCTGCTGATCTCCACCCCGCAGGACCTGCCGCAGTACAAGCAGCTGCTGGGTGACGGCAGCCAGTTCGGTATCGAGCTCAGCTATGCCGAGCAGCCTTCTCCGGACGGCCTGGCCCAGGCGTTCCTGATTGGCGAAGAGTTCATCGGCGACGATTCGGTCTGCCTGATCCTTGGCGACAATATTTTCCATGGCCAGGGTTTCACTCCCCAGTTGCGTAAGGCCGCGCAGCAGGGTAAGGGTGCAACTGTCTTCGGTTACTGGGTCAAGGATCCCGAGCGCTTCGGCGTCGTCGAATTCGACGACAAGGGCCACGCCCTATCCATCGAGGAAAAGCCGACGCAACCCAAATCCAGTTACGCCGTGACAGGCCTGTATTTCTACGATAATGATGTGATCAAGATCGCCAAGGCAGTCAAGCCGTCGCCACGCGGTGAGCTGGAAATCACCGATATCAACAACGCCTACCTCAACCGCGGCAGTCTCAATGTTCAACTGCTCGGACGTGGTTTCGCCTGGCTCGACACCGGCACCCACGACAGCCTCCTGGAGGCATCTCAGTACGTGCAGACCATCGAGCACCGTCAGGGCCTGAAAGTCGCTTGCCTTGAAGAGATCGCGTACCAGCAGGGCTGGATTGATCAAGCACACCTGCTTAAGCGAGGGGAGATGTTCGGCAAGACAGGTTACGGTCAGTACCTGTTTGGTCTTGTGGGAAAACGTTAATGAAAGTAACCGCCAGCGCACTGCCTGATGTTCTTGTTATCGAACCGAAAGTGTTCGGTGACGAACGAGGTTTTTTCTTCGAGAGTTTCAACGAGCGTTCGTTCCAGGAAGCAACGGGCATCGATGCCCATTTCGTTCAGGACAATCATTCCGGCTCGCAGAAAGGTGTACTGCGCGGTTTGCATTACCAGATTGAACACACCCAAGACAAGCTTGTGCGGGTAACCGCCGGCGAAGTGCTGGATGTTGTGGTCGACATCCGCCGCCACTCACCGACTTTCGGTCGTTGGGTCAGTATCAGGCTTTCGGCTCAGAACAATCGCCAACTGTGGATCCCCAAGGGCTTTGCCCATGGGTTTGTGGTATTGAGCGACTTTGCCGAGTTTCTCTATAAGACCACCGATTACTACGTGCCGTCTGCCGAGCGCTGCATCCGCTGGAACGACCCGGACCTGGCGATCGACTGGCAGCTCGAAAGCGCCCCCATGCTTTCTGCCAAGGACCAGATTGGCAAGTTCCTGCGTGAGGCAGACCTGTTCCCGTGATGCAGAGCTGCCCCCGCATCCTCATCAGCGGCCAACACGGCCAGGTATCCCGGGAACTGCAACAGCGCCTGGGCGACCTGGCGCAGTTGCATGTGCTGGGTCGTGACCAGCTCGACCTGGCCAACCCCGAAGGCATTCGTGAACGCGTACAGACGCTCAAACCCGACCTGATCATCAACGCCGCGGCCCATACCGCAGTCGACAAGGCCGAGAGCGAACCGGAACTGGCCTTCGCAATCAATGCCCGGGCACCGGGTATCTTTGCCGAAGAAGCCGCGAAGCTCGGTATCCCGCTGATCCACTACTCCACCGACTATGTGTTCGATGGTAGCAAGGACAGCCCCTACACCGAAGATGACGAGCCCAACCCGCTCGGCGTCTACGGGCGCAGCAAACTCGCCGGCGAGCAGGCGATTGCCGCAGTCGGCGGCCAGCACCTGATCCTGCGCACCAGCTGGGTGTATTCACGGCACGGGAGCAACTTTCTGCTGACCATGCAGCGCCTGCTGCAGGAAAAGCCAGAGTTGCGCATCGTCGCCGACCAGATCGGCGCGCCGACCTGGGCCGGCACCATCGCCATCAGCACCCGTGCCCTGATCGAGCGCTGGCAGGCTGGCCAGGCCGGTGCCTGGGGCACCTATCACCTGACCGCCCAAGGCGAGACATCCTGGTTCGGTTTCGCCCAGGCCATCGGCGAGCAACTCAAGGCCCAGGGCCTGCCTTGTGCCGCGCTGCTACCGATTCCTTCCAGCGATTACCCGACCCCGGCTCGCCGCCCGCTGAACTCGCGCCTCGATTGCAGTCGCCTGCAACGCGAGTGGCAGGTCAGCCAACCGCACTGGCAGCAGGCACTGATCGACTGCCTGAAGTAGCGCATAATGCGCCAGATCATTCTGGCGCAGTTGCGATGACCATGACCCCACCCGTTCCCCGCCGCCCTCGCTGGCGCAGCCTGGCCATACTCGCAGTGTGCCTGGCCCCATTGCTATGGCCGTTGCAGCATCTTGCCGAGCGCTATTACCAAGACGAACTGGCCGGGCAGAACCGCCAGACCCTCGATCTCTACGTGGCCAACCTGCTCGGTACCCTGCACCGCTACGAGACCCTGCCGCAGATCCTCGGTGACCTGCCGGCATTGCGCGCAGTGCTGGCCGACCCGCTGCGCCTGGAAACCCTGACCAACGCCAACCGTCTGCTCAAGGACATCGCCACCCAGACCGGCGCCGAAGTCATGTACCTGATGGACGCCAACGGCAATACCCTGGCCGCCTCCAACTGGGACAAACACGACAGTTTCGTCGGTCGCAATTTCGCCTTTCGCCCATATTTCAGTGAAGCCATCGCCGGGCGTCTGGGACGCTTCTTCGGCCAGGGCACCACCTCGGCCAAGCGCGGCTACTTTTTCGCCGCCGCCGTGCGCGACCGCGACCGGGTGATCGGCGCACTGGTGGTCAAGGTTGACCTTGACCATACCGAAACCCTCTGGGGCAAGACCCCGGAACAGCTGCTGCTGACCGACCACAACGGCGTGGTGATCCTCACGTCGCGTCCCGACTGGCGTTTCCGCGCCACCCGGCCCCTGACCGATGCCGAACGCGCAGCCATTGTCGCCATCCAGCCCTACCCGACCCAGTCGCCCAAGCCGCTGACCCTCGACCCCAAGGCCTGGCTGACCCAGACCCAGGCCATCGAGGAAACCGGCTGGCAGGTCAGCATCCTCGCTCCGCGCACCCTGATCGACCGCTCGGTACGCACCGTGGTTGCCATTGGTGGTGCCACCTTGCTGGTGCTGATGCTGCTGCTAGGGCTGATCATGCAGCGCCGCCGGCATTACATGGACCGCATCGACTTCGAGGCCCATGGCCGTCAGGAACTGGAAAAACGGGTGATCGAACGTACCGCCGACCTCGAAGGCCTCAACAGCCGCCTGAAGGAGGAAGTACTGGAACGCGAACAGGCCCAGCAGGAGCTGGTACGCGCTCAGGACGAACTGGTGCAGGCCGGCAAGCTATCGGTGCTGGGCACCATGTCGGCGAGCATCAGCCACGAACTCAACCAGCCGCTGGCGGCGATCCGCAGCTATGCCGAAAACGCCGAGATCCTGCTCGACCACCAGCGCACCGACGATGCCCGCAGCAACCTCAAGCTAATCAGCGAGCTGACCGGGCGTATGGCCTCGATCATCGCCCACCTGCGCGCCTTCGCCCGCCGCGACCGCCATGCCCCAGAGAGCGTAGCCCTGCAGCCTGCCTTGGACGATGCCCTGGCGCTGCTGGCCAAGCGCCGCCGAGCCATGGCCGTGGAGCTGGTGCGCGACCTGCCCGAGGCCACCCTGTGGGTGCAGGCCGGCGAAACCCGCCTGCGCCAGGTGCTCGGCAACCTGCTGGCCAATGCCCTCGACGCCCTGACCGAAAAGGCCAACCCGCGCAAGCTGTGGCTCAGTGCCGAACAGCGCGATGGCAACGTCTACCTGTACATTCGCGACAATGGGCCGGGCTTTACCAGCCAGGCCCTGGCCCGCGCCCGCGAGCCGTTTTTCACCACCAAGACGCGCACCCAGGGCCTTGGCCTTGGCCTGGCGATCTGCGATACCTTGATGCGTGCACTGGGCGGCGAGCTGCTGCTGGGCAACCACCCTGAAGGCGGTGCCCTGCTCACCCTGCAGCTACGCATCGCCAAGCCCGGCGCTACACTACCCACTTCGGAGGACCCATCGGCATGACGACCGAGCCGCTCATCGACAGCCGCACGCAGGTGATTCTGGTCGACGACGACCCGCACCTGCGCCAGGCCCTGAGCCAGACCCTCGACCTTGCCGGGCTGAAGATCCTGCCGCTGACCGACGCCCAGGGCCTGGCCGGGCGAATCGAGCGCGACTGGCCGGGCGTGGTGGTCAGCGATATCCGCATGCCCGGTATCGACGGCCTGGAGCTGCTGCAGCAGCTTCACACCCAGGACCCGGAACTGCCGGTGCTGCTGATCACCGGCCATGGCGACGTGCCGCTGGCCGTGCAGGCCATGCGCGCCGGGGCCTATGATTTTCTGGAAAAGCCCTTCGCCAGCGATGCGCTGCTCGACAGTGTGCGTCGTGCCCTGGCCCTGCGCCGCCTGGTGTTGGACAACCGCAGCCTGCGCCTGGCCCTGAGCGATCGCCAGGAGCTGAGCACGCGCCTGGTCGGCCACTCGGCACCGATGCTGCGCCTGCGCGAGCAGATCGGTGCCTTGGCCGGCACCCGCGCCGACGTACTGATCCTTGGCGAGACGGGCGCCGGCAAAGAAGTTGTCGCTCGCGCCCTGCACGATTTGTCGAGCCGACGTGATGGCCCGTTCGTGGCAATCAATGCCGGCGCCCTGGCCGAATCGGTAGTCGAAAGCGAGCTGTTCGGCCACGAGCCGGGGGCGTTCACCGGAGCGCAGAAGCGCCGTATCGGCAAGTTCGAATTCGCCAATGGCGGTACGCTGTTCCTCGATGAAATCGAAAGCATGAGCCTGGATGTACAGGTCAAACTGCTGCGCCTGTTGCAGGAGCGGGTCGTCGAACGCCTGGGCGGCAACCAGCTGATCCCGCTGGATATCCGCATCATCGCTGCGACCAAGGAAGACCTGCGCCAGGCCGCCGACCAGGGGCGCTTTCGTGCCGACCTGTACTACCGCCTGAACGTTGCACCGCTGCGCATTCCGCCACTGCGCGAGCGTGGCGAAGACATTCTGGTGCTGTTCCAGCACTTTGCCGAAGCCGCCGGCGAGCGCCATGGCCTGCCGGTGCCCCCGCTGCAACCGACGCACCGGGCGCTGCTGCTGCGCCATGAATGGCCGGGTAACGTGCGCGAGCTGCAAAACGCCGCCGAGCGCTTCGCCCTGGGCCTTGAACTGGCGCTGGACGGTGACGTGCCGCCAGCCGCCGACGATCCCGCGCCAAGCACTGGCAGCGCTAACCTCAGCGAACAAGTCGAGCAGTTCGAACGCTCGCTGATCGCCGCCGAACTGGCACGCTCGCACAGCTCCCTGCGCAGCCTGGCCGAAGCCCTCGGTATCCCGCGCAAGACGCTGCACGACAAGCTGCGCAAACACGGCCTGAGCTTCGCCGACAGTCACCAAAACAGCGATGACCTGGAGGACAACCGTTCATGAGCGCGGACAGCCATTACCTTGAATCAGTGCTGCACAGTGACATCCCGCTGACCCGCCAGATGGGCCTGCAGGTCCTCGACTGGCAGCAGCATTGCCTGCGCCTGCAGCTGCCGCTGGAGGCCAACGTCAATCACAAGAGCACCATGTTCGGCGGCAGCCTGTACTGCGCCGCGGTGCTGGTCGGCTGGGGCTGGTTGCACCTGAGGTTGCGTGAAGCGGGGATCGATGACGGCCATATCGTCATCCACGAAGGCCAGATCAGCTATCCGCTGCCGGTCACTGGCGCGGCCATCGCCACCTGCGCAGCGCCGGACGAGAAAGTCTGGGCGCGCTTCATCGCCACCTATCAGCGCCGTGGCCGGGCGCGCCTGAACCTGCACACCCAGGTCAGCAATGCCGGCAGCAGCGAGGCTGCCGTGCAGTTCAGCGGTCAGTACGTGCTACACCGCTAGGGCTTGCTGCAACAGCTTGTCGCGCCACGGCGCGGCAGCTGGCAAGGCCAGGAAGAACGGGTTAAGCAAGGAATCGCGCGGCGGGTAGACGAAGGCCTGGCCATCGAGGCCGAGCACTTCACCGCCGGCGCCTTCCAACACCCCTTGCGCCGCAGCGGTATCCCACTGCGAAGTGGGGGCCAGACGTGGGTAGCAATCGGCCGCACCTTCGGCCAACAGGCAGAATTTCAGCGAGCTGCCGATATTGGCCAGCTCCAGCTCCCCCACGGCCAGACTCAAGCCCGCCAGCAAGGCTTCCTGTTGCGGGCTCGAATGACGCCGGCTGGCGACCACGGTAAAGCGCTCACCCGCAGGCGGTGCCGTGCGCACGTTGATGACTTCAGGTACACCGGCGGCTGCTTCGAGCCAGGCGCCAAGGCCTTTGCCACCGTAATAACAGCGGCCATTGGTGGGAATTGCCACTACGCCAAACACCACCCGCCCCTGCTCGATCAGGGCGATGTTGACAGTGAACTCTTCAGTGCCGGCGATGAATTCCTTGGTGCCATCCAGCGGATCGACCAGCCACCAGCGCTGCCAGCCTTGCCGTTCACTCAGGGGGATGTTGCAGTCTTCTTCAGACAGCACCGGGATTTCCGGGGCCAGCACGCGCAGGCCTTGGGCAATGACCTCATGGGCCGCCAGGTCGGCTGCAGTGACCGGCGACTCATCGGCCTTGGCCGTCACCGCCACGTCGGCGCGCCAGTACGGCAGGATCGCCTTGCCCGCCTGGCGGGCCAGTTCCACCACCTGCTGCATCAGGGCAATGTCGCTCATACCGGGAATACCCCACGCTGGCTCAGCAAATCACGCACCAGGTACAGCGCCGCCAAGGCCCGGCCTTCGGAAAACTGCGGATGCTGGGCCAGGGCCGACAGCTCGCGCAGGTTGATCTTGTCGACGCGCATCGGCTCCGGCTCGTCGCCTTCCAGGCGCTCCTCGTAGAGGTCGGTGGCCAGCACTACCTGAATCTTCTGGCTCATGTAGCCAGGCGAAAGCGACAGCTCGGTCAGGTGCTCAAGCTGACGGGCGCCATACCCGGCTTCTTCCTTGAGCTCCCGGTCAGCCGCCGCCAGCACGTCTTCACCCGGCTCGATCAAGCCCTTGGGCAATGACAGTTCATACTCGTCAGTACCGCCGCAGTACTCTTCCACCAGCAGCGCATGCTCGGCATCGAGCATCGCCACGACCATCACCGCGCCATAACCGTTACCGCGCCCGACCAGGCGTTCGTAAGTGCGCTCAGCACCGTTGGCGAAGCGCAGCTGCACGGCTTCGACGCGGAACAGGCGGCTGCTGGCGACGATCTCGCGAGAGAGGACGGTGGGTTTCTGGCGCATGGGGCGGCTCCTTGGCGTGAACGGGTTACTATACCGTGGCTTGCCCGGCCGCTGCCTCCTGACTGTTCGAGAATTTCATATGCCCGTTTTAGCCTGGTCCACCATCGATACCGTCCTGCTGGACATGGACGGCACCCTGCTCGACCTGCACTTCGACAACCACTTCTGGCTCGAGCAACTGCCGCAGCGCTACGCCGAGCTGCACGGCATCAGCCGGGCCATGGCCGAGCTTGAATTGCAGCCATTGTTCGAGCAACACGCCGGCTCGCTGAACTGGTACTGCCTGGACTTCTGGAGCCGCGAGCTGAACTTCTCGGTGCGCGAGCTCAAGCTTGAGACCGCCCACCTGATCGCCTTGCGTCCAGATGCCGATACGTTCCTGCAGGCGATCAAGCAGGCCGGCAAGCGGGTAATCCTGATCACCAACGCCCATCGCGACTCGCTGTCGTTGAAACTGGAACGGGTGGAGCTGGCACCCTACTTCGAGCGCCTGATCAGCTCCCATGACTACGGCTACCCCAAGGAGAACCCACAGTTCTGGAGCGCCCTTGAGGCCGATATCGGCTTCAGCCCGCAACGCAGCCTGTTTATCGACGACACCTTGTCGATCCTGCGCAGTGCCCGCGACTTCGGCGTGGCGCACCTGCTTGCGGTGCGCCAGCCGGACAGCCGCAAAGGGCCTCGGGATACCGAAGAGTTCGCTGCGGTGGAAGACTACCGGGCGTTGCTCGAAGGGTTGTGATTACTCGGGAATGCGCAGGGTCTGGCCCGGGTAGATTTTGTCCGGGTGACTGAGCAGCGGCTTGTTGGCTTCGAAAATCTTGTTGTACAGGTTGGCATTGCCGTACACCGCCAACGAGATGGCACTGAGGGTGTCGCCTTTCTTCACCACGACAAAACGGGCTGCAGCCACAACCGGGCCGGTGACGGTGATCTGATCATCCACCGAAGCCACACCGGCAATGTTGCCCACCGCCAGCAGGATCTTCTCTTTCTCTTCCTGGCTGCTGACTTCGCCAGTCAGGGTAACCTTGTCACCGTCGACGGTGGCCTGAACGTTCGGGTTACCCAGCCCGACCTTCGCCACATGCGCCTTCAACTGCTCGCTGGCATTGGCATTACCCGGGGTCAACAGGTCGATGAGTTTCTCGCCTGCTTCTTTGACGAAACTGAAAATGCTCATGCCGCTCTCCTTGGTGATGAATCTCGGAGCCTGGAGTCTAGGACAGGTTAGAATGCTTCGCCTGCTTTGCGCCGTGGAGCGACGATGGACATCAAACAACTCAAATTCCTCATCGCCCTGGATGAAACCCGCCACTTCGGCCAAGCCGCCGCGCGCTGCCACGTGACCCAGCCAACCCTGTCGATGCGCCTGCGCAATCTCGAACAGGAACTGGACCTCGCCCTGGTCAATCGCGGCCAGCGCTTCGAGGGCTTTACCGCCCAGGGCGAACGGGTACTGGCCTGGGCCCGCTCGGTAATCGCCGCCTACGACGGCCTGAATGCCGAAGCTGCCGCTTGTCGCGGCCACTTGGTCGGCACCTTGCGCCTGGGCGTGGTACCGCTGTCGAGCTTCGATCCCCTGCCGCTGCTGCGGCGCATGCACCAGCAGCATCCGGAACTGCGCTTTGAACTCAGCGCCCTGAGCTCCGAGCAGATCCTCGAACAGCTGACCAGCAACCAGCTGGACCTGGGCGTGTCGTACCTGGATCGCCTCGATCATGAACGCTTCCAGTCGCTGCCGCTGGGCGAGACGCGCATGGGGCTTTTATATGATCCAGATCATTTCTGCTTCGACGACCACCCCCTAAGCTGGCAACAGCTGACCGAACTGCCGCTGGGGTTGCTTACCGCCGGCATGCATTTTCGCCAGTCGATCGACCACAACTTCCACAGCCGTGGCCTGACACCGCAGCTGTTGCTGCAGACCGATGCCGTCCATCAGTTGGCCCAGGCCGTCAGCGGAGGCCTGTGTTGTGCCATCATGCCGTTGGCGGCCGGCCTGGAAGTGCTCACCGAACGGCTGCGCCTGCAACCGATCGAACAGGCCTGCACCCTGGCGCCACTGGGCCTGATCATGCGCCGCACGGCGCCACGCTCGGCCCTGGCCGAGGTGTGCCTGGCACAATATCAAGCGCTGCAAGGCGAGGGTTGATCGACGCCGTCTATCAAGGCATCAGCATTAGCGATTAGACGATACCCGAGCGCAAGCCTAGGCTTAAAGCTGAACAGCCGCCGGTACCTCTGCTGATGAGCACAAAACCCCCGGCCTGTGCGGCGTCCACCCCGCTTGTGACTGCGCCCGCGGCCAGCAATACCTACGACTACTGCCACCTTACCGACGACAGCCAGGCGCACACTGCACTGGCCGAAGAAGTCGCCCTGGCGATTGCCTACAACGGTATCAGCCAGGCAGTGATGCTGGTCAGCCCCACCGACCTCGAAGACTTTATCGTCGGTTTCAGCATCGGCAGCGGCATCATTGCTTCGGCCAATGAGATCTACGACGTCAAGTTCACCAGCACTGGTTCGGCCATACACGCCGACGTCGAGATCGCCAACCGCGCCTTCTGGAACCTCAAGACCCAGCGCCGGCAACTGGCCGGCACCAGCGGCTGCGGCCTGTGCGGCGTGGAAGCGGTGGAGCAGGCCCTGCCCGACCTTGCCGTGTTGCCGGGCGCGCCGCTGCCACCTGCGCAATGGCTCGCGGGCCTGCGCCAGCGCATGGATGCCTTCCAGCCCCTGGGCCAGCACTGCGGTGCGGTACATGCGGCATTGTTCATGAACAATCAGGGGGAAATCCTCCTGGGTCGCGAAGACATCGGCCGGCACAACGCCCTCGACAAGCTGATCGGCGCCTTGGTCCGCCAGCACCTGAGCCTCGACGGCGGCCTGGCAATCGTTACCAGCCGCTGCAGCCTGGAGCTGATCCAGAAAGTACTGCGCGCCGGCATCCAGACCCTGGTCAGCCTGTCCTCGCCCACCGGCCTCGCCCTGCAGTGGGCGCGGCGGCACAACCTCAACCTTATTCACCTGCCCAAACACAGCGCGCCACGGGTGTTCAGCCCCGTGCGGGAGAACAGAACGTGAGCCTGCATCACCAAGCCGATCAGAAGCCTGTCCCTCGCTATAAACCCTACAACGGTGCTGCTGGCGGCTGGGGCGCACTGCGCAGCGTGGCCCAGGCCTGGATCGGCAGCGACAACGCCCTGAAGAACATTCGCGCGCTGCTCAAGACCAACCAGAACGGCGGTTTCGACTGTCCCGGCTGCGCCTGGGGCGACTCGCCGGAAAGCGGCATGGTCAAGTTCTGCGAGAACGGCGCCAAAGCAGTGAACTGGGAAGCGACCAAACGCCGGGTCGATGCGCCATTCTTCGCCCGCCACAGCGTCACCTCGTTACTGGCCCAGAGCGACTACTGGCTCGAATACCAGGGCCGGCTGACCGAACCGATGGTCTACGACGCCAGTACCGACCGCTACACACCCATCGACTGGGACAGTGCCTTTGCCCTGATCGCCAAGCACCTGCAACAGCTTGAAAGCCCCGACCAGGCTGAGTTCTATACCTCTGGCCGGGCCAGCAACGAAGCGGCCTACCTGTATCAGCTGTTCGTCCGTGCCTATGGCACCAACAACTTCCCGGACTGCTCGAACATGTGCCACGAAGCCAGTGGCGTGGCCCTGGGGCAGAGTGTCGGGGTTGGCAAGGGCACGGTGACGTTCGACGATTTCGAGCATGCCGATGCGATCTTCGTCTGGGGCCAGAACCCCGGCACCAACCACCCGCGCATGCTCGAACCGCTGCGTGAAGCGGTCAAGCGCGGTGCCCAGGTGGTGTGCATCAACCCGCTCAAGGAACGCGGCCTGGAGCGCTTCCAGCACCCGCAGCACCCGCTGGAGATGCTCACCAACGGCGACCGCCCGACCAACACTGCCTACTTGCGCCCGGCCCTGGGCGGCGACATGGCGGTACTGCGCGGCATGGCCAAGTTCCTCTTGCAGTGGGAGCGCGAAGCCCAGGCCAGCAATGCCCCGGCGATTTTCGACCACGATTTTCTCAACCAGCACACCCAGGACGTCCTGGCTTACCTGGCAGCGGTCGACGCCACCTCCTGGGAGCAGATCAGCGCACAATCAGGCCTGACCCTGGCCGAGATCGAGTACGCCGCGCGCATGTACTGCAAGGCCAAAAAAGTCATCATGTGCTGGGCCATGGGCATCACCCAGCATCGCCATTCGGTGGCGACCATCCAGGAAATCGCCAACCTCATGCTGCTGCGCGGCAACCTCGGCGTACCCGGCGCCGGCCTGTGCCCGGTGCGTGGCCATAGCAACGTGCAGGGCGACCGCACCATGGGCATCAACGAGCGGCCACCAGTGGCCCTGCTCGATGCCCTGGAACGCCGCTTCGGCTTCAAGGTGCCGCGCCATAATGGCCACAACACGGTCGAAGCGATCCGCGCCATGGCCGACGGCCAGGCCAAGGTGTTCATCGCTCTGGGCGGCAACTTTGCCCAGGCCACCCCGGACACCGAGCGTACCGCCCAGGCCCTGCGCAACTGCGAGCTGACCGTGCAGATCAGCACCAAGCTCAACCGTAGCCATCTGCTGCATGGCAAGCAGGCGCTGATTCTGCCGTGCCTGGGGCGCACCGATATCGACCTGCAGGGCGAAGGCCCGCAGGCTGTGACCGTGGAAGACTCGTTCAGCATGGTCCACGCCTCCAACGGCCAGTTGCAGCCGCTGTCGCGGCAGATGCGCTCGGAGCCCGCAGTGATTGCCGGGATTGCCAATGCCACCCTCGGCGCCAGACCGGTGGACTGGAACTGGCTGATCGCCGATTACGCACGGATCCGCGACCTGATCGACCAGACCATCCCAGGCTTTGAGAGCTTCAACCAGCGCCTGGAGCATCCGGGCGGTTTCTACCTGGGCAACAGCGCCGGCCAACGGCAATGGAAGACCAGCAGCGGTCGGGCCAACTTCAAGGCCAATGCCCTGCCCGCTGACCTGCTGCACGAGCGCGTGCGCGCCAGCGGCCAGGTACCGGACCTGATCATGCAGTCGATGCGTTCCCACGATCAGTACAACACCACTATCTATGGCCTGGATGACCGTTACCGTGGAGTGAAGGGCCAACGCAACGTACTGTTCGTCAACGAAGCCGACATCATCCGCCTGGGCTTCCACCCCGGCGACAAGGCCGATATCGTCTCGCTGTGGAGTGATGGCCGCGAGCGTCGGGTCAAGGGCTTCACGTTGCTGGCCTTTGATATCCCGGCCGGTCAGGCGGCGGCCTACTATCCGGAAGTGAACCCGCTGGTGCCGCTGGAAAGCGTTGGCGATGGCAGCCATACGCCGACCTCGAAGTTCGTTGCGATAAAGCTGCAACCTGCCAGCGACAACGCCCGGATCCTCTGACAGAATCGGCGGCAAACAGGCACAAAAAAGGCCCTGACATCACTGTCGGGGCCTCGTTCCAAGTAAGCTCAGACAAGCGAAAATCAATAAAGTTTCACAGTTAAAACAGTAACTTAGAAAATTGTGTACAACTCGTGTTACTCGTCGGATTTCGTTTGCCAGCCCCCCTCTGCGGCCTCAGGATCGCGGCGTCATCCCTATGAGGCTCTCTTGATGAAGTACTCCTCGATTCTGTTGTTGTCTCTTGGCCTGCTCAGCGGCGTTGCCTCGGCAGGTGGCACCACCGAAGCCGGTATTGGCGGCGCATTGGGTGGGGTACTGGGCTCGGTGGTCGGTCAGTCGATCGGCGGCAGTACCGGCTCGGCGATCGGCGCGGGCCTGGGCGGCGCAGCCGGCAGTGCCGTGGGTGCCGACAAGCGCCAGCGTGGTGAAGCCGCAATCGGCGGTGCCCTGGGCGCAGCCGGCGGTAACGTTGTAGGCCGCAGCATGGGCGGCACCACGGGCAGCTACATTGGCGCAGCCGCAGGCGGTGGTGCCGGTGGCGCGCTGGGTAACTACATGGGCAACAGAGCCGATGAAGACGACCGCGATGACCGTCGCTACCGTCGCGGCTACGACGACCGTCGTTACTACGACCGTGGCCATCACTACGGGCACCGCAAGCACAAAAGGCACTGGCGTCACGACTAAGCCATTTCGGGCTTAAGCCAAACTCCTAGTCCCTGCCCTCACGGGCAGGGATCGCTGCAACACCCCGCACGTTACCGATCAAGCCTTGCAGGCCGATCCTGCGGCCAGTCCAGGCAGGCCCTGCTTCCCCTTCTCCTTGTCAGCTTCCCGCGACCTAGGGGCAACCCCGATTCAGGCGGATATAGCCAGTAGCTATCATCGGCCGTTCCCAATCAGCCAATGGACGCAGGGAATGCGCATCTATCACGCAAAGACGGCCCGATTGCCCAGTGCACGAGGGGTGTGAGATGCCAGCCGACAGCCGCCCTCCGATGCTGAGTGAAGCCCAGTTCCTGCGCTTTCGCACCCTGGTCAGCCAGCGCTCTGGCGTGTTCCTCGCCGCCGACCGCCGTGCGGCTGTGGCTGCCCGCCTGGGAAAGCGCCTGCGGCATTTGCAACTGACCTCCTTCGAACAGTATCTGCAACTGATCGAGCAGCCCGATCAACATCAGGAACAGCAGCAGGTACTCGACTTGCTGATTGCCCGGGACACCTACTTCTTTCGCGAACACCGCCATTTCGAATGCCTTGCCCAATGGCTGCGCGACATGCCACGGCCGCTGAGGCTCTGGAGCGCTGCCTGCGCCTCGGGCGAAGAAGCCTACAGCCTGGCCATGGTTGCCAGCGAACACGCCGTCAACGACGACTGGAGCGTACTGGCCAGCGACATCAGCCCCCATCTGCTACAGCAGGCAGCCGAAGGCATCTACGACGTCTCCCAGGCCCGTTACTTCCCTGAAGGCTGGTTGCAACGTTACTGCCTGTGTGGCGTCGGCGAGATGGCCGGGCGCATGCGCATGGCGGCCACCTTGCAGGAGCGGTTGACGTTTCGCCAGATCAACCTGATCCAGCCACTGCCCGCTGACCTGGGCCTGTTCGACGGGATTTTTCTGCGCAATCTGCTGACCTATTTCAGTCAGGATGAGAAACAGCGCGTGGTTCAACGTTTGCTGGCTTGCCTGCGCCCGGGCGGCCTGCTGCTGATCGGACATAGCGAGAACATCCATGGCCTCGACCTGCCACTGCGGCCGATCCTGCCATCGGTGTTCGAACGCCTATGATGGCCTGCGCTGCCGGGACCTGCGGCAGGCCCCCGACACTGATCGCGCCACAGCGCGGCAGCGCTCATCCGGACCGAGCAAACCTGCCGCCCCTCTTCTTTTGCGAAACAGGCTCGAACCCATGCTTTGCCGAATACTACTTGCCGATGACTCGCCGCTCTTTCGAGCGGGCCTGCGAGCGCTGCTCGAACAAAAAAAACAATACGCCGTAGTCGGTGATGCAGGCGATGGCATGACTGCTGTCGCACTGGCCGAGAAACTCAAGCCCGACATCATCCTGCTGGACATGACCGCCGATACCCTGGACAGCGAACAGATTCTGCGCGAGCTGTTCCTGCGCGTGCCCTCCAGCCATGTGTTGATGCTCTCGTCGCGCTCGGAGCTGGACTTCGTCATGCGTTGCCTGCAATTGGGTGCCCATGGCTTTCTGCTCAAGAGCGCCACGGTGCTGGAGCTGGAGCAGGCCCTGCAGGCGCTGAAAAATGGTGGCCAGTACCTGTCATCAGCAGTGTTGCCGATGGTCATTGGCCAGGCGGTGAAACACAGCCGCAAGCGCCCCAGCGGCAGCACCACGATGCAGCTCACCGCACGCCAGCTGGAGATCCTGCGGCTGATTGCCCGCGGTGAATCGACCCGCTCGATCGCCGACGGCCTGGGCCTGAGCGTGAAGACCATCGAGGCGCATCGCTCGCAGATCATGCACCGCCTGCAGATTCACGACGTGCCGGGTCTGGTGCTGTTCGCCGTGCGCGAAGGAATTATCCGCCTCAATGACTGAGCGGCCTCAGCCTTGCAAACGCTCCAGCGCGGCCTGCAGCGTGGCCGGCAACTGTGCCGGCCGGCCCGAGCTGCGCTCGACGAACACCTGCACCACCTTGCCGACCGCGCAGGGCTGCCCGTCCTCGACCCGAAACAGTGCCAACTGATACTCCACTGAACTGCCCGCCAGACGCGCCACACGCAAGCCGACCTCAAGGGTGTCGGGAAAGGCCGGCAAGGCAAAGAAGTCCGCCGCCGAACTGACCACGAAACCGGCGACCTCGCCGTCCTGCAGGTCCAGCCCGGCCTGTTGCAGCAGGTACGCCTGGATCGCTGTGTCGAAGTAGGCGTAAACCGTGGCACCGGCTATATGGCCGTTAAGGTCGCTGTCTTGCCAGCGGCTGAGGATCGGGTGCAGGTGGGGGTAGGCGTGGCGTTGAGGGAGCTCGGACATGGTGGACCTGAGTATTGGATGGCCCGTAACTGTAGGAGCGGGCTTGCCCCGCGATCAAGCACCAATTGATCGTCGTTCGGGTAAGACAACGCGGCCTATCGCAGGGCAAGCCCGCTCCCACAAGGGTTTCGTTAGGCCGGAAAACAAAAAACCGCCCCTGAGGGCGGCTTTTTGTTTACGCAGGCTTCAGCTTACAGCTGTGGGCCAGCGGCCTTGATGGCGTCGGAAACTTCGAACTTCTTGAAGTTTTCGATGAACAGGCCAGCCAACGCTTTTGCAGCTTCATCGTAAGCAGCCTTGTCAGCCCAGGTGTTGCGTGGGTTGAGCAGGTTGGTTTCAACGCCCGGTACGGCCAGTGGCACGTCGAGGTTGATGATGTCCAGGTGTTCGGTTGCGGTGCCGACCAGGGCGCCGCTCTGGATCGCTGCGATCACCGCGCGGGTGGTCGGAATGTTGAAGCGCTTGCCAACGCCGTAGCCACCGCCGGTCCAGCCGGTGTTGACCAGGTAGACCTTGGAGCCGAAGCCGCGGATGCGCTTGATCAGCAGTTCTGCGTACTCGCCAGCCGGACGCGGGAAGAACGGCGCGCCGAAGCAGGTGGAGAAGGTCGACTTGATGCCGCTGCCCGAACCCATTTCGGTCGAACCCACCAGTGCGGTGTAGCCGGACAGGAAGTGGTAGGCCGCTTGTTCTTCGTTGAGGATCGACACTGGCGGCAGCACGCCGGTCAGGTCGCAGGTCAGGAAGATGACCGCATTAGGCTCGCCGCCGAGGTTCTTTTCCGAACGCTTGGCAACGTGCTCCAGCGGGTAGGCGGCGCGGCTGTTCTGGGTCAGGCTGACATCGGTGTAGTCGGCGTGCTTGGCATCGTCGATGACGACGTTTTCCAGTACTGCGCCGTGCTTGATGGCTTTCCAGATGACCGGCTCGTTCTTCTCGGACAAGTCGATGCACTTGGCGTAGCAGCCGCCTTCGATGTTGAAGACCACGCCTTCGCCCCAACCGTGCTCGTCGTCGCCGATCAGGTAGCGGCTTTCGTCAGCCGACAGGGTGGTCTTGCCGGTGCCCGACAGGCCGAAGAACAGGGTCACGTCGCCTGCTTCGCCGATGTTGGCGGCGCAGTGCATTGGCAGCACGTCGGCAGCCGGCAGCAGGAAGTTCTGCACCGAGAACATGGCTTTTTTCATTTCACCGGCGTAACGCATACCGGCGATCAGCACTTTCTTCTGGGCGAAGTTGAGGATCACGCAGCCATCGGAGTTGGTGCCGTCACGCTCAGGCACGCACTCGAAGTTGGCAACGTTGAGCACTTGCCACTGATCACGGCCAGCCGGGTTGTACTGCTGCGGGTTGATGAACAGGCAACGGCCGAACAGGTTCTGCCAGGCGGTCTGGGTGGTCATCTTGACCGGCAGGTAGTGCTCGGCGGCCGCACCTACGTGAACGTAGGATACGAAGTGATCCTGGGCGTTGTTGAACGCCTCGACACGGTCCCACAGGGCATCGAACTTGTCGGCCGGGAACTTGCGGTTGATCGGGCCCCAGGCGATGGCATCCTGAGTGGACGGCTCTTCGACGATGAAACGGTCAACCGGCGAACGACCGGTACGGTGACCGGTTTTCACGACCAGCGCGCCGGTATCGGCCAGCTCGCCTTCACCGCGGTTCAGCGCTTCTTTTACCAGCTCATCGACGCTCAGGTCGGTGTACACGGTGTTGTTGGCTTGCGTCATGAGATTCCCCATCCGGCCTGCGGCCGAGTGCTCCAAACGTTTTGTAGTAGATCTTTCCAAACTACTACAGCGAAAAAAGTGGCCGGATTATGCCAGAAACGCCCAAAAAAAGTAGGGCCCTCCTGTCAGAACGGCGTGTTTCCGGCGTTAGACAGGAGAATTACCTGTACTGAAACGTTTTAGTGCCGAGTATCTGACGGTGTGTCTACACCGCCACCGGCGAACAATTGCTCGATATCGGCCGCATCGAATTGATAGCACTGATTACAGAACTGGCAATCGACTTCGATCTTGCCGCCATGCTCGTTAATCAGCTCCAGCGCGTCATGTTTGCCAAGGCTGACCAACGCATTACCGGAGCGCTCACGCGAGCAGCTGCAGCGGAAATGCAGCGGCTGGATATCGAACAGGCGCACGGCATCCTCGTGATACAGGCGATGCAGCACGGTTTCGTTGTCCAGCCCCAGCAGCTCCTCGGCTTTCACCGTATTGGCCAGCGCTTTCACATGGTTCCAGCTGTCCTCGCGCTCCTCGATGTCCTTCTGGCGGTCGGCAGGCAGCTGCTGCACCAGCAGACCACGGGCTCGAATGCCGTCGGCGGCCAGCGAGATGCAGGTGTTGATCTGCTGGGACATGACGAAATAGTTGGTGAAACACTCCGACAGGTCCTTGCCGTCCAGCTCCACCGTGCCCTGGTAGCGCTGACCGTTGACCGGAATGATGGTCAGGACCAGATGCCCGCCAGGCATCAGGTCGGCAAGGCTTGCATCATCCTTGATCTGCTCGGCCGCATAGCGTGCCAGGCCGCGAATTTCGTGGTCGCTGGTGCATTCAATGGCCAGCAGGGGCACCGGCCCGCTCGACTGTGCCTGAAGAATCAGCAGACCGTCGAACTTCAGCGTACCGACCAGCAGCGCGGCTGCCGCCATCAGCTCGCCGAGCAGCTGCGCGACAGGCTGCGGGTAAGGATGCTTGGCCAGCACTTCGGCGTAGCTGCGCTCCAGCCCGACCATCTCACCGCGTACATCGCGGTCGTCGAAGATGAAGCGTTGTGTGTAGTCGGTATCTGGCAAATCGGACATGGGCTCTGGCTTTCTGAATGATGACAAAATAATTTCAAGGGCCTATAAAGCCCGGTCTAGAGCACCAGAATGGTGCACTCGTGGTTCGCAGCAAAGAGGTAGTTTATGGACAATTCTTCACTGTTCCAAGCAAGGTGGGCTTGGGGTCCCTTGATTCTCTGCACGGTTTTGCCCGTTGCGCTACTGTGTTTCTGGTTGTGGCCGTTTGGCCAGATCATCTGCCTGACTTTCGACGAATGGCTGTTTCACCTGCTCAATCGACCACTGGCCGACAATAACACCTGGCGTTACATCTGGACCGTCGGCAGCCTGCGTCCGTTCGATATCGTCGTCGGCCTGATCCTGCTCAGCCTGCTGATCCGCGGCGACTGGGTGTTCAAGGCCAGCCAGGTGCGCCAGGCCTTCTTCGGCTTCTTCGCCACCCTGGTGCTGCTGCTGGTGATTCGCGCCGTGTTCTCGAAATGGATGAACGCCATGGGCTGGCAGCACAACAGCCCGTCGATGGTGTTCAGCGATGCCATCCACCTCAGCGATTTCTACCCGCACCTGGAAGCCCGCTGGGAGCTCAAGGACCGCTCCAGCCAGAGCTTCCCCGGTGACCATGCCTCAGTGCTGCTGATCTGGGCGATGTTCATGAGCCTGTTCAGCCGCAA
The DNA here is from genome assembly GCF_018390435.1 of Pseudomonas sp. RC2C2. Taxonomy (NCBI): domain Bacteria; kingdom Pseudomonadati; phylum Pseudomonadota; class Gammaproteobacteria; order Pseudomonadales; family Pseudomonadaceae; genus Pseudomonas; species Pseudomonas sp. RC2C2. Next base: position 1,982,189 of record NZ_JAHBAX010000001.1, read on the forward strand.
GCTGCTGCAGCAGCTGCTGATCTGGGCCCTGGCGCTGTTGTTCATGCTGCCACGCCTGGTGGCCGGTGCGCACTGGGGCCAGGACGATTACATCGGTGGCGTGCTGATGGCGGTGCTGGCCCTGGGCTGGAGCTGCTACACCCCGTTTGCCGCCAAGGCCAGCGCAGCCTTGATGCGCCTGACCGCACCGTTGTTCGACCTGCTGGCGCGGTTGCCGCTGCTCGGGCGCCTGAACGTGATCGACTCGCGCGCTTAACCGGCGCTGTCATGTAACTGATGCAGCTGGCGCCGCTGTTTCTTGGTGGGCCGGCCATCGGTACTGACACCCAGGGCGCCGGCCTTGCGCATAGCCGCAGCCTGTTCACGGCGGGCAATGCTCTGCGCGGTTTCCTCGTACAGCGCCTGGGCCTCAGGCGCGCCGCGGCGCACCACCGACAACGCCTTGACCACTACCGTGCGCTCGTCGAAGCCAGTGCGCAGCACGAACTCATCGCCCACCCGCGGTTCCTTGCCCGGCTTGCAGCGCTCGCCCCGGCAATGCACCTTGCCGCTTTCAATGGCCGCCTTGGCCAGCGCCCGGGTCTTGTAGAAGCGCGCCGCCCATAGCCATTTGTCCAAGCGGACCTTGTCGTCCTCTTCCGGCTTTTGTGCCATCACATTTCCCCACTTATTTTCGTAAAGAGAACTGTACTACCGTATCTGGCGGATGCAAAAAACACGCGGCGTGCTTACAGTTCACCGACCTGTCGCTCACGCCCATTCTGGAGCCTGACGACTTTCTACGCTGGTTGAGCATTTTGAAGACATTTGACCATTTGACCGTGATCGGCCTGCGCGAGTGGGTGGCCCTGCCGGACCTCGGCCTGGCCGGCTTGCGGGCCAAGATCGACACCGGCGCCAGCACCTCGAGCCTGCATGCCACCGAAGTCGAGCCCTTCGAGCGCAATGGCGAGCAGTGGGTGCGTTTCAATGCCCACCTGGGTTCGGTGGTACAACTGCGGCACCGGCGCTGCGAGGCGCCACTGGTGACGATGAAGACCATCAAGAGCTCCAACGGCCAGGCCCAGACCCGCTACGTCATCCGCACGCCGTTGGCGCTGGGTGACCGGGTGTGGGAGGTGGAGTTCACCCTGGCCTGCCGCAAGGCCATGCGCTATCGCCTGTTGCTCGGTTCCAAAGCCCTGATCCATGGCCAGTTGGTGGTCAACCCGGGGCTCAAGTACGTTCAGGACAAGCCGGCATTCCCGGCCACTATCACTCCCTCCACAGGTGTTGCATGAAGATCGCCGTGCTGTCGCGAAACCCGCGTCTGTATTCCACTCGTCGCCTGGTCGAAGCCGGTACCGAACGAGGCCATGAGGTGGTTGTGATCGACACCCTGCGCGCCTACATGAACATTGCCAGCCACAAGCCGCAGATCCACTACCGTGGCAAGCCGCTGGAAAACTTCGACGCGGTGATCCCACGGATCGGCGCTTCTGTAACCTTCTACGGCTGCGCGGTACTGCGCCAGTTCGAGATGATGGGGGTGTTCCCGCTCAACGAATCGGTGGCCATTGCCCGCTCGCGGGACAAGCTGCGCTCGTTGCAACTGCTGTCGCGTCGGGGGATCGGCCTGCCGGTCACCGGCTTTGCCCACTCGCCGGACGATATCCCCGACCTGATCCAGATGGTCAATGGCGCGCCGCTGGTGATCAAGGTACTCGAAGGCACCCAGGGCATCGGCGTGGTGTTGTGCGAAACCACCAAGGCAGCCGAGTCGGTGATCGAAGCGTTCATGGGCCTGAAGCAGAACATCATGGTCCAGGAATACATCAAGGAAGCCGGCGGCGCGGACATTCGCTGTTTCGTGGTCGGCGACAAGGTCATCGCCTCGATGAAGCGCCAGGCCAAGCCCGGTGAGTTTCGCTCCAATCTGCACCGCGGCGGCAGCGCCAGCCTGATCAAGATCACTCCGGAAGAGCGCATGACCGCCATCCGCGCGGCCAAGGTCATGGGCTTGAGCGTGGCCGGGGTGGATATCCTGCGCTCCAATCACGGCCCGCTGGTGATGGAGGTGAACTCCTCGCCGGGCCTGGAAGGCATCGAAGTCACCACCGGCAAGAACGTCGCCGGGATGATCATCGAGCATCTGGAGAAGAACGGCGGGCCGAACCTGACCCGCACCAAGGGCAAAGGCTAGCGCCTAGACCGCGTCGCGCGGCAGCATCAGGCCTAGCGGCAGCCTCACCCGCGCCTCCAGGCCGCCGCCTGAACGGTTGCGCAACTGCACATTGCCACCGTGCTGGGCGGCGATCCGCTTGACGATCGCCAGGCCCAGCCCGGTGCCCTTGCCGCTACGGGCACGGTCGCCGCGAATGAACGGGTTGAAAATGCCCTCCAGTTCGCCCGGGTCGATCCCGGCACCACGATCCAGCACGCTCAGCACCACATAGGGCGCACCACCCTCGCCCGAGACATAGGCCGCCACTTCGACACCCTTGCCGGCGTGATAGAGAGCGTTGCCAATCAGGTTGTTGAGCAGGCGCTTGAGCGACACCCGCCGCAGCGGGAATGGCGGTATCGGCTCCAGGCACAGGCGTACCTGCTCCTGCGGCTGGTTGAACGGCGCCACCACCTCGCGCACCAGCTCACTGAAGTCGACCTCTTCGACGGGCTCATCGCGACCATCGCGGATGAACGCCAGAAACTGGTCGAGGATCGCGTCCATGTCTTCGATATCGCGGACCATGTCGTCGGTCAGGTCGCTTTCGTTGGCCAGCAGCGACAGCGACAGGCGCAAGCGCGTCAGTGGCGTGCGCAGGTCATGGGACACCCCAGCCAGCATCAGCTCGCGCTCGCGCCCGGCCTGCTCGACATCCTCGGCCATCTGGTTGAAGGCGCGGTAGACCTCGGTCATCTCGCTGGGCGTGTCACTGATCGGCAGGCGCACACTGCGCCCCTGGCCCAGTTGCCGGGCGGCGAACACCAGGCGCTTGAGCGGCTGATTGAGTTGGCGCACGAAGATCCACGCCGAAGCGGTGGATAACAGGCCGATGGCCAGGAACCAGCCGAGCACGCTCCAGATCTTCTGCCCGCGCAGCGGATGCGGATACAGCGGCACCTTCAGCCACCCATCACCCAGGCTCGGCGCCCGCACCCACAAGGCCGGTGGTGCATGCACGCGCAGGCGAACTTCGGTATCGGCGCCCAGCTCGGCCTGCATCTGGCGCTGGTAGATCTCGCTGTACGGCCAGTGCTGTTCACCCTCGGGAACGCCGGAGCCCACCACGCGAATCAGCCCTGCCGCCTCGGCGATCTTGTCACGGTCGGACTCATCGGCGGCCCAGTAGGCACGCAGGGTCAGGGCAACACCGTGACTGTATTGCCGGTCGACCAGTACGTCCTCGTTCATCAGCAGGTACACCAGGGTCAGAGCCTTGGAGAACAGCACGACGATCAGCACCAGCCAGAGCGTGCGGGCGAAGAAGCTTTGCGGGAACCACAGGGGCGTTTTCATCGACAACGGCTACACACTTTGCGAGCGCGAGCGGGGCTCGCAGGCTTTGCGAAGTAGTGCACAGGCAAAAACAGGGCAACCCGAAGGTTCGCCCTGCTTGCGGTGAGCTACTTCTACAAACGGAACATCACTTGCTGGCATTGCCATCCGGCACGAACACATAGCCTACACCCCAGACAGTCTGGATATAGCGTGGCTTGGACGGGTCGGGTTCGATCATCCGGCGCAAGCGCGAGATCTGCACGTCGATGGAACGCTCTAGCGCGTCCCACTCGCGGCCACGGGCCAGGTTCATCAGTTTGTCGCGGGTCAGCGGCTCGCGCGCATGCATGACCAGCGCCTTGAGCACGGCGAACTCCCCGGTGGTGAGCATGTGCACTTCTTCGCCGCGCTTGAGTTCACGGGTGGCCAGCGACAGCTCGTAGTCGCCGAAAGTGACGGTTTCGTCCTCGCTGCCCGGCGCGCCCGGTACTGCCGGCGCCTGGCGGCGCAGCACGGCCTTGACCCGGGCCATCAGTTCGTCGGGGTTGAAAGGCTTGGACAGGTAGTCGTCAGCGCCCAGCTCCAGGCCCTTGATGCGGCTCAGCTCATCGCCCTTGGCGGTGAGCATGATGATCGGGATCTGGTTGTTCGCGGCGCGCAGGCGCCGGCAGGCGGTCAGGCCGTCCTCGCCAGGCAGCATCAGGTCGAGCACCACCAGGTTGAAGACTTCGCGGGCCAGCAAGCGATCCATCTGTTCGGTATTGGGTACTGCACGAGCACGATAACCCTTGCTGGTGAAGAATCGTTCCAGCAGGCTGCTCAGGCCCGGGTCGTCGTCGACGATGAGAATTTTTTCGCCTTCGGCGTTTTGTGCAGTGCTGCTCATGGATAGCTCCTCTAATCTCGGCACGCATTATGGCTTAGCCATCAGTGGCCGTGCCGTGTGCATTGTTAGCAGATTTTTCCCCGGGTGCCAGTGTTGCCCGGCCGACAACTGGCCCGCTGCTATCACCGCAAGCCGGACGCGCTGGGTATAATGCGCCGCTTTCAGCCAGCGCCGCATTGACCACAAGCGCTCTACAGCGCCCGCCCGCGGCCTTTGTATTCACAATTTGTCAGGTGGTTTTATGGACAGCATCAACAGCCGCATCGCCGAGGAACTCGGTGTCCGCCCACAACAGGTCGAAGCGGCCGTGGCTCTACTTGATGAAGGTTCGACCGTACCTTTTATCGCCCGTTACCGGAAAGAAGTCACCGGTAGCCTGGATGACACCCAGCTGCGCCACCTGGAAGAGCGCCTGCGCTATCTGCGCGAGCTGGACGAACGGCGTGTCAGCATCCTTGCCAGCATCGAAGAGCAAGGCAAGCTGACCCCGGAACTGGCCCGTGAAATCAAACTGGCCGACACCAAGACCCGCCTCGAAGACCTGTACCTGCCGTACAAGCAAAAACGCCGCACCAAGGGCCAGATTGCCCTGGAAGCCGGCCTCGGCGAGCTGGCCGACGGTTTGCTGAACGACCCGCAACTGAGCCCTGAAGCCGAAGCCGCACGTTTCGTTGATGCCGAAAAAGGCGTGGCGGACGTGAAGGCGGCCCTCGAAGGCGCCAAGTACATCCTCATGGAGCGCTTCGCCGAAGACGCCAGCCTGCTCGACAAGCTGCGCAGCTTCCTCAAGCAAGAGGCGGTGCTCAGTGCCCGCCTGGTGGCAGGCAAGGAAGAGGAAGGAGCGAAGTTTCGCGATTACTTTGAACACGACGAGCTGCTCAAGAGTGTGCCGTCGCACCGCGCCCTGGCGATTTTCCGTGGCCGCAACGAAGGCGTGCTGGCCGCTTCGCTGAAAGTCGGCGAAGAGCTGCCGGGCACCCTGCACCCGTGCGAAATGATGGTCGCCGAACGTTTCGGCCTGCAGAACCAGAACCGTCCTGCCGACAAATGGCTGGCTGAAGTGGTGCGCTGGACCTGGAAGGTCAAGCTCTATAGCCACCTGGAAACCGACCTGTTCGGCGAGCTGCGCGACAACGCCGAAGGCGAGGCGATCAACGTCTTCGCCCACAACCTGCACGACCTGCTGCTGGCCGCCCCGGCCGGCCCGCGTGCCACCCTGGGCCTGGACCCGGGTCTGCGTACCGGTTGCAAGGTCGCCGTGGTCGATGCCACCGGCAAGCTGCTGGACACCGCCACCGTCTACCCGCACGTGCCGAAAAACCAGTGGGACCAGACCATCGCCGTGCTCGCCGCGCTGTGCGCCAAGCACTCGGTGGAGCTGATCGCCATCGGTAACGGCACCGCCAGCCGCGAAACCGACAAGCTCGCCGCCGAGCTGATCAAAAAATATCCGGCATTGAAGATGACCAAGATCATGGTCTCCGAAGCCGGCGCTTCGGTGTACTCGGCCTCGGAGCTGGCGGCCAAGGAGTTCCCGGACCTCGACGTATCGATCCGCGGCGCCGTATCCATCGCCCGGCGCCTGCAGGACCCGCTGGCGGAACTGGTGAAGATCGACCCGAAATCCATCGGTGTCGGCCAGTACCAGCATGACGTTTCCCAGTTGAAACTGGCCCGTGGCCTGGATGCGGTGGTCGAGGACTGCGTGAACGCCGTCGGCGTCGACGTCAACACCGCCTCGGTGGCCCTGCTCGCGCGCATCTCCGGTCTCAACAGCACCCTGGCGCAGAACATCGTTGCCCACCGCGATGCCAACGGCGCCTTCAAGACCCGCGCCGCGCTGAAGAAAGTCAGCCGCCTGGGCGAGAAAACCTTCGAGCAGGCCGCCGGTTTCCTGCGCGTGATGAACGGCGACAACCCGCTGGACGCCTCCGCAGTGCACCCGGAAGCCTACCCGCTGGTGCAGCGCATTGCCGCTGAAACCGACCGCGACATCCGCTCGCTGATCGGCGACAGCGGTTTCCTCAAGCGCCTGGACCCGAAGAAATTCACCGACGAAACCTTTGGCTTGCCGACCGTCACCGACATTCTCCAGGAACTGGACAAGCCCGGTCGCGACCCGCGTCCGGAGTTCAAGACCGCCGAGTTCCAGGAAGGCGTCGAAGACCTCAAGGACCTGCAACTGGGGATGATCCTCGAAGGCGTGGTGACCAACGTCACCAACTTCGGTGCGTTCGTCGATATCGGCGTGCACCAGGACGGCCTGGTGCACATCTCGGCGCTGTCGGAGAAGTTCATCAAAGACCCGCGTGAAGCGGTCAAGGCCGGCGACGTGGTCAAGGTCAAGGTCATGGAAATCGACATTCCGCGCAAACGCGTCGGCCTGTCGATGCGCATGAGCGACACCCCGGGCGAGAAGATCGATGGCGCCCGTGGCAGCCGCCCGGGCTCGGCCCCACGCCAGCCAAGCGCTCCAGCCCGCGCCAAGGAAACCCCGGCCCCGGCCAACAACGCCATGGCCGCGCTGTTCGCCAACGCCAAGCAGTTGAAGAAGAAGTGATGACGGTTCCCGACGAAGTCGTCTTCAGCGCCTTCAGCCAACTGCTCGGCTGCCGCCTGCAACACCTGGAAGCAGGGGTTGCCGAGGTGGCCATGGCCCTGGAGCCGCACCTGCGCAACCGGGGCGGCAAGCTGCATGGCGGGGCGATCTTCAGCCTGGTGGACACCACCATGGGCCTGGCCTGCTCCAGTTCCCATGGTTTCGACCAGCAGAGCGTGACCCTGGAATGCAAGATCAACTACCTGCGCGCGGTCAGCGAAGGTGAAGTGCTGTGCGTTGCCCGGGTGCTGCATGCCGGGCGGCGCACGCTGGTGGTCGACGCCGATGTACTTCAGGGCGACAAACTGGTGGCAAAAGCGCAGGGGACATTCGTCGTCCTCTAGCCGCAAATGGCCAAACTGCGGTACTTTCGGCAGAGCGCAGGCGCTGCCGAAAGCCGGCCACAACCAGGCGACAACGCCAGTTCCTCTGTCCACCCTTGTAGACCGTCATCTCCACCCCCATATTGGGGCGACTGACGCGTGAAGGAATCCATCTTGAGCGAACTTCTCAACCGCCGCCTGAGCCTGCTCGGCCAAGGCGACAACCTCTCCCTGCTCAAGCAGTGCCTGCACGGCATCGAGCGTGAATGCCTGCGTGTGACCGAGGAAGGTCGTCTGGCCCAGACTCCGCACCCCGAAGCCCTCGGCGCGGCGCTGACCCACGAGCAGATCACCACGGACTATTCGGAGTCGCTGCTGGAGTTCATCACCCCAGCCCTGGCCGACCCGGCGCAGACCCTCGAAAGCCTGGAAAACATCCACCGCTTCGCCTACACCAAGCTTGGCAACGAGTTCCTCTGGAGCCCGTCGATGCCCTGCCCGCTGCCAGCCGAGGAAGACATTCCGATCGCCTGGTATGGCACCTCCAACATCGGTCAGCTCAAGTACGTCTACCGCAAGGGCCTGGCCCTGCGCTACGGCCGCACCATGCAGTGCATCGCCGGGATTCACTACAATTTCTCGCTGCCAGAAAAACTCTGGCCGCTGCTGCGCGCAGCCGAACACAGCACGGAAGATGATCGCGACTATCAGTCGGCGGCCTACATCGCCCTGATCCGTAACTTCCGCCGCTACAGCTGGCTGCTGATGTACCTGTTCGGCGCCTCGCCGGCCCTGGACGCCGGCTTTTTGCGCGGTCGCCCACACCAGCTCGAACAGTTCGACGCCGACACCCTGTACCTGCCCTACGCCACCAGCCTGCGCATGAGCGACCTGGGTTACCAGAGCAACGCCCAGGCCGGCCTGACGCCGTGCTACAACAACCTCGCCAGCTACACCGACAGCCTGCGCAAGGCGGTGGCCACGCCGTACGCGCCCTATGTCGAGATCGGTACGCACAAGGATGGCGAATGGGTTCAGTTGAACACCAACATCCTGCAGATCGAAAACGAGTACTACTCCAACATCCGCCCCAAGCGCGTCACCTACAGCGGCGAGCGGCCGATCCAGGCGCTGATGGCTCGCGGCATCCAGTACGTCGAAGTGCGCTGCCTGGACATCAACCCGTTCCTGCCAACCGGTATCGACTTGCCCGAAGCGCGTTTCCTCGACGCCTTCCTGCTGTTCTGCGCCCTGGAAGAAAGCCCGCTGCTGGGCAACCTGGAATGCGGCAACTGCACCAGCAACTTCCTTAGCGTGGTCAAGGAAGGTCGCCGTCCGGGCCTGGAGTTGCAGCGTGATGGTCAGCCGGTCGAGCTCAAGCAGTGGGCCGCTGAACTGCTCGAACGCATTGCGCCCCTGGCCGAACTGCTCGACCGCAGCCACGGCAGCGACGAACACGCCAAGGCCCTGCATGCGCAGAAAGCCAAGGTCAGCGACCCTTCCCTGACACCATCGGCGCAGGTGCTGGCGAGCATGACCGAGCACAAGGAAAGCTTCAGCCGCTTCGCCTTGCGGCAAAGCCAGGCCCATGCCGAGTTCTTCCGCGCCCAGGCCCTGGCGGCTGAACAGCAACAAGGGTTTGAAACGGCGGCTCGCGAATCCCTTGAGGCCCAGGCCAGGCTTGAACGCGAAGAAGACAAGGCCGACTTCGACCTGTTCGTCAGCGCTTACCAGGCGAGCATCCTGGCGATCAGCAACTGACATGACCCGCACCGCTACCCCGCGCAAACCCCGCGCCCGCAGCCAGGCGAGGATCGATTCGATCCTCGAGGCGGCGCGCACGCTGCTGGCCAGCGAAGGGGTGGCCAGCCTGTCGATCTACAGCGTGGCCGAGCGTGCGCAGATTCCGCCGTCATCGGTGTATCACTTCTTCGCCAGTGTTCCGGCCCTGCTTGAAGCACTCACCGCCGACGTGCACAGCGCCTTTCGCGCCTGCCTTGAAGCGCCGATTGATGCGGCGGCGTTGAACACCTGGCACGACCTCTCGCGCCTGGTCGAACAGCGCATGCTGGTGATCTACAACGAAGATGCTGCGGCGCGGCAGCTGATTCTGGCCCAGCATGGCTTGAGCGAAGTGACCCAGGCTGACCGCCAGCACGACATCGAGTTGGGCGACCTGATGCACACCTTGTTCGCCGAGCATTTCCAGTTGCCGGTGTTGCCGGATGATGTGGATGTGTTTGCTTTGGCCATGGAGCTGGGCGATCGGGTGTATGCCCGTTCGGTGCAGTTGCACGGGCAGATCACGCCGCGCATGGCCGAGGAAGGGATGCGGGTGTTTGATGCATACCTGGGCTTGTATCTGCCGCCTTTCCTGCCTAAACGCTGACGGCCTCATCGCTGGCAAGCCAGCGCCCACAGGGACTGTATACACCGAACCTTGTGGGAGCTGGCTTGCCAGCGATGCAAGGCTAAGCCTTGCCCTGGTAGTCAGAGCTTGGCAATCGACACTTCTGTCGACTTCACAAAGGCAATCACCTCACTGCCAATGGTCAGTTCCAGCTCGCGCACCGAGCGGGTGGTGATCACCGAAGTGACGATCCCCGAGGCCGTTTGCACATCGATTTCCGACAACACCGGGCCTTCGAGGATTTCCTTGACGGTGCCTTTGAACTGGTTACGTACGTTGATCGCTTTGATAGTCATCTGCTTGGTTCCTTACAGGTCAGAGAGCCCAACGCAATTGCGTCGGCAAAGGTGCGACAGGTTCCGGCTCGGGCGGTGTGCCCGGGATCGACAGAACCCGGTTGAGTACTTCGGTTTCCAGTGCGGCCAGGCGGTGTGAACCGCGTACCCGCGGGCGTGGCAGGTCGACGTTGAGGTCCAGGCCCACTTCGCCGTCTTCGATGAGGATCACCCGGTCGGCAACCGCCACCGCTTCGCTGACGTCGTGGGTAACCAGCAACACGGTAAAGCCATGCTGGCGCCACAGCCGCTCGATCAACTGCTGCATCTCGATACGGGTCAGCGCATCCAGCGCGCCCAATGGCTCGTCGAGCAGCAACAGGCGCGGCTGGTGAATAAGGGCGCGGGCCAGGGCCACACGCTGCTTCTGGCCGCCCGACAACGCCGCCGGCCATTCATTGGCACGCTCGGCCAGGCCGACCGCCTCCAGCGCTTCAAGGGCTCGCGGCCGCCAGTTGCCCGACAGGCCCAGGCCGACGTTGTCGATGACCTTCTTCCACGGCAGCAAACGCGCTTCCTGGAACATCAGCCGGGTGTCTTCCTGGGCTTCGCTCAGCGGCGCAGAACCTGCCAGTAGCTCGCCGCCACTGGGTTGCTCAAGCCCGGCCAGCAAGCGCAGCAAGGTGCTCTTGCCGCAGCCGCTGCGCCCGACAATGGCGACGAACTGGCCGGCCGGAATGTGCAGGTCGATGTCGCGCAGCACCTGACGCTGGCCGAAGGTTTTCTGCAGGTTCTGCGCCGCCAGCGGAATCCCGCGCAGCAGCCGCAGTGGTGGTTCCTTGAGGATGGTCATGCGCCCTCTCCCCTGCTCGGTTGATAGGCCGGATGCCAGCGCAGCCAGACTCGCTCAAGGCCGCGTGCGGCCAGGTCGGCAAGCTTGCCGAGCACGGCATAGAGGACGATGGCCAGCACCACCACATCGGTCTGCAGGAACTCGCGGGCGTTCATCGCCAGGTAGCCGATGCCGGCGTTGGCCGAAATGGTTTCGGCCACGATCAACGTCAGCCACATGAAGCCCAGGGCAAAGCGCACACCGACCAGGATCGATGGCAAGGCGCCCGGCAGAATCACCTGGCGAAACAGCTCAAAGCCGGACAAACCATAGCTGCGGGCCATTTCCACCAAGGCCGGATCGACGTTGCGGATGCCGTGGTAGGTGTTCAGGTAAATCGGGAACAAGGTGCCCAGGGCCACCAGGAAAATCTTCGCCGACTCATCGATGCCGAACCACAGGATCACCAGCGGGATCAGCGCCAGGTGCGGCACGTTGCGAATCATCTGCACCGAGCTGTCGAGCAGGCGCTCGCCCCATTTCGACAGGCCGGTGATAAAGCCCAGCGCCAGGCCGATGGCGCCACCGATCAGAAAGCCGACGGCTGCCCGCCAGCCGCTGATTGCCAGGTGGGTCCAGATCTCGCCACTGCGCACCAGCTCGACGCCGGCGCTCAATACCGCGCTCGGCGCCGGCAGGATCCGCGTCGACAGCCAGCCGAGGCTGACTGCCAGTTGCCAGACCGCCAACAACAGCAACGGCAGCGCCCAGGGCGCCAGGCGTTGCTGCCAGGGAGTGGATGAACGACTCATGGCCCGGCCCTCAGCGCTGCGCCGAGGATTTGGGCAGGATGTCGTTGGCGACCATCTCGCCGAACGGGCTCACGTAGCCACCGCTTTTCGGCAGCTCCGGGCGCTCCACATCCAGGTGCGGGAACAGCAGCTCGGCGACCCGGTACGACTCTTCCAGGTGGGGATAACCGGAGAAAATGAAGGTGTCGATGCCCAGCGCCGCGTATTCCTTGACCCGTTCGGCCACGGTCGGGCCGTCGCCGACCAGCGCTGTACCGGCACCGCCACGCACCAGGCCGACACCGGCCCAGAGGTTGGGGCTGACTTCCAGATTGTCGCGGTTGCCGCCATGCAGCGCGGCCATGCGTTGCTGGCCGACCGAATCGAAGCGCGCCAGCGAGGCCTGGGCCCGGGCAATGGTGTCGTCGTCCAGGTGCGAAATCAGCCGCTCGGCGGCCTGCCAGGCTTCGGCGTTGGTTTCACGCACGATCACGTGCAGACGGATGCCGAAACGCACAGTACGGCCTTGCTTGGCGGCCTTGGCGCGCACCTGTTCGATCTTCTCCGCCACCGCTGCCGGCGGCTCGCCCCAGGTCAGGTACAACTCGACCTGTTCGGCTGCCAGGTCCTGCGCGGCCTCCGAAGAGCCGCCAAAGTACAGCGGCGGACGCGGCTGCTGGATCGGCGGATAGAGCAGCTTGGCGCCTTTGACCTGTATGTGCTGGCCGTCGTAGTCGACGGTTTCGCCTTCCAGCACCCGGCGCCAGATGCGGGTGAATTCCACCGAGGCCTGGTAGCGCTCTTCGTGGCTGAGGAACAAGCCGTCACCGGAGAGCTCTTCCGGATCGCCACCGGTCACCAGGTTGAACAAGGCCCGGCCACCGGAAAGGCGATCCAGGGTTGCTGCCTGACGCGCCGCCACGGTCGGCGAAATGATCCCCGGACGCAGGGCCACCAGGAACTTCAGGCGCTGGGTCACCGGAATCAGCGAAGCGGCGACCAGCCAGGAGTCCTCGCAGGAACGCCCGGTCGGGATCAGCACGCCGCCAAAGCCGAGGCGGTCTGCCGCCTGGGCGATCTGCTGCAGGTAGCCGTGATCGACGGCGCGCGCGCCTTCGGCGGTGCCAAGGTAATGGCCATCGCCATGGGTCGGAAGAAACCAGAATACGTTGAGGCTCATTGGAGTTGTCTCCTAGGGGTGGCGCAGACCGGGGCGGCGCCCCGGCGCGGGCAAATCGTCAAGGGGCGCTGGCGACTTTGGCCGGCGGAGTCCAGATCACGTCCTTGATGCTCAACGGTTTGGGAATCAGCTTGAGCGTCTTGAAGGTGTCGGCGATCTTCTGCTGGGCGGCAATCACTTCCGGGGTAAGGAAAGCGGCGCCGTAGCCCTGGCGCTTGACCGAGGTCAGGGTGATGTCGGCAGGCAGGCCGAGCAGCGGCGCGACCTGGTCGGTGACTTCCTGTGGGTTGGCCTTGGACCACTCGCCCACTGCGCGCACTTCATCGACCAAGGCGCTGATCACTTCAGGGTGCTTCTGCGCGTAGGGCTTGGTCGCCAGGTAGAACTGATGGTTGTCGACGATGCCCTGGCCATCACGCAGGGTACGTGCCTGCAACTGCTGCTCGGCAGCGGCCTGGTACGGGTCCCAGATCACCCAGGCATCGACGCTGCCACGCTCGAAGGCGGCGCGGGCATCGGCGGGCGGCAGGAACACTGGCTGGATGTCGCTGTACTTGAGGCCGGCGTCTTCCAGGGCGCGGACCAGCAGATAGTGCACGTTGGAGCCTTTGTTCAGCGCGACCTTCTTGCCCTTGAGTTCCTTCACCGACTGGATCGGCGACCCTTTGGGCACCAGGATGGCTTCGCTGTGCGGCGCTGGCGGCTCGTAGGCGACATAGAGCAGGTCAGCGCCAGCGGCCTGGGCGAACACCGGCGGTGTTTCACCGGTTACCCCGAAGTCGATCGAGCCGACGTTCAAGCCTTCGAGCAGCTGCGGGCCACCTGGGAATTCAGTCCATTGCACCTGCACGCCCTGGGCGGCAAGGCGCTTTTCCAGCGTGCCCTTGGCCTTGAGCAGCACCAGGGTGCCGTACTTCTGGTAACCGATACGCAGGCTTTCAGCCTGGGCTTGAGTAATGGCGCCGAAGGACACAGCCGCAGCAAACAGAGCGACCAGACCACGACGCAAAATGACAGTGCGCATAGCGCTCTCCTTTGCTGTTGGGGTTCAGGCTGCACCTGCTTGCCCGTTGGCGGGCGAGTAAGGTGGGAATTACAGGTAGCGGGTGGTACGCCTCAGATGCTCCAGCGAGCACTGAGCAGACGTTCATTCAACACGCCCGGCGCAACCGGCTTGGGGCGACGCGCCAGGGCGCGGTGAAACAGTTCCAGCGATTCGAGCAGACGCTGCTCCAGGGCCGGCGCCAGTTGCGCGGCGGCGCTGCCTTCGCCGTAGGCGATCTGGCTATCGTCGGCGAAGATCCCTTGCAGGGTTTCCTCGGCCTTGAGTGCCGACAGCACCGGCTTGAGCGCGTAATCCACCGCGAGCATATGGGCGATGCTGCCGCCGGTTGCGATCGGCAGCACCACCTTGTGGCTCAGGGCACGCTCGGGCAGCAGGTCGAGCAGGGTTTTCAGCGCACCGGCGAACGAGGCCTTGTACACCGGGGTAGCAACCACCAGGCCATCGGCCTGTTCTACCAATTGCAGAAAGTGCTGCACCTTGGGGCTGTCGAAGCGCGCATGGAGCAGGTCTTCGGCCGGAAAATCCCGCACCTGGAAAGTCACCACTTCCACGCCCTGGCCTTGCAGCCACTGGCGGCTGCGCTCAAGCAGGACGCCGGAGCGCGAACGCAGGCTGGGACTACCACCGAGAGAAACAACCAGCATTGGAACGCATCCTTGATCGTGTTCTAGAGGGCCGCGAGTTGAAGTTCTCGCTGGAGTGGAGTGACCTTAACAGCTCGACATATATATCCATAAATCATATTTTTTCATTTGTTTATTCCTTTTTGACCTATAAGTGCATCGCGGGGCAAGCCCGCGCCTACAGGCCTTGGGGGCAATAAAAAAAGGGCCGTAAACGGCCCAAAATCCCTGCTATGGCTAAAGATCAACGATTGGGTTGCGGGGTCAGGCGCAGGTACGGCTTGACCGCCCGGTAACCCTTTGGAAAGCGGCGTTTGATTTCCTCTTCATCCTTGAGCGACGGCACGATCACCACCTCGTCACCGTCCTGCCAGTTGGCGGGGGTGGCGACCTTGTGGTTGTCGGTCAGCTGCAGCGAGTCGATCACCCGCAAGATCTCGTGGAAGTTGCGCCCGGTGCTGGCCGGATAGGTGATGGTCAGGCGGATCTTCTTGTTCGGGTCGATGACGAACAAGGAACGCACCGTCAGGGTGTCGCTGGCATTGGGATGAATCAGGTCGTAGAGGTCGGAGACTTTGCGATCGGCATCGGCCAGGATCGGGAAGTTGACGATAGTGTTCTGGGTTTCGTTGATGTCTTCGATCCAGCGGTGGTGCGAATCCACCGGGTCCACCGACAGGGCGATGGCCTTGACCCCACGCTCGGCGAACTGCTCTTTGAGCTTGGCAGTGAAGCCCAGTTCGGTGGTGCACACCGGGGTAAAGTCGGCCGGGTGAGAGAACAGCACGCCCCAGCTGTCGCCCAGCCATTCGTGGAAGCGGATCTTGCCGGCGCTGGAATCCTGTTCGAAGTCGGGGGCGATATCGCCGAGTCTGAGGCTCATGGTGCGGCTCCTTGGCTGAGTTCGTTATGGCTTCACTGTGCCTGCTTCGTTGTAAAATCAAAAAGAATAAATATCGATTTATTTATAACCAATAAATCTAATCTGGTGCAGGCAAAAAAAAGCCTCGCACTGGGCGAGGCTCTCGTTTCAACCAGACTTACATGAAGTTGTAAGTGTAGTTGAAGATCAGGCGGGTCTGATCCTGGTCGTCGATGCTCTGACCTTCACCACGGTAGCTACCATGGCGCAGGCTAGCGCCCAGACCTTTGAGGGTACCTTCCTGGATCACGTAGTCGACACGCGCATCGCGCTCCCACTCGTGGTAAGTACCGCCGCCCACAGGGTTCTTGACGTCGTCGCCACGCAGGTAGGCAACCGATGCTTTCAGGCCTGGAACGCCCAGGCGCGCGAAGTCATACGAGTACTGACCGAAGGTGGTGTTTTCACCTGCACGAGCAAACTGGTTGATCATGCTATCGGTGAACAGGTAGAAGCTGGCGCCAGCGGCGCCTTCATTGCGGCCATTGCCGTCAGTGACACTACCTTGGTTCAGCCAGACAAAGCCACCGTCATCACCGACTTGTTGATGACCCAGCATCAGCGCATGGCCACCCAGGGTGTAGGTGAACATGGCACTCCAAGTTTTGTTGTCGACCTCACCGGTATTTTTGGCATAGCCACCGTTGTTGTTGAAACGGTAGCCAACGTCACCGTTCTTGCCATCGCTGCTGCTATCGAAATAGCGCAGGTCGGTCTTGAACGACTGATCGTTGCCGATCGGGTAAACGTGAACCAGGCCCAGGAAGTGCTGCTTGTAGAAGTCTTCCAGGTTCGAGTAGTAGTACTGCAGGGTCAGGTCTTTGGTGACCTTCCAGTCGCCACCAGCGAACTGGAACTTGTTACTGTCCTCGGTGGCACCTGCAACAGACAGACCAGTACGGTTGCTCGATGCACGACCCATAGCATGAGTCAGTTGACCGGCGTTCAGCGTCAGGTTGTCGATTTCTTTCGACTGAATTGTGCCGCCTTCAAAGGTCTGTGGCAGCAGTCGGCCGTCGTTGGACACCAGGATTGGCAGGTTAGGCGCCAGGGCGCTACCAAAGTGAGCTTCAGTCTTGGAGAAACGGGCCTTGGCGTTACCACCAATGCGCGCCCACTGGCTGGAAGCCGAACCATCGGTATCGCTTGGGAAGAAGCTGCTGTTATCAGGGTGA
Organism: Pseudomonas sp. RC2C2; assembly: GCF_018390435.1. Lineage (NCBI taxonomy): Bacteria > Pseudomonadati > Pseudomonadota > Gammaproteobacteria > Pseudomonadales > Pseudomonadaceae > Pseudomonas > Pseudomonas sp. RC2C2. The sequence continues at coordinate 1,998,752 of NZ_JAHBAX010000001.1, forward strand.
CGACCACGGCCGCCATCCAGGTGGATGCCCCACAGCGCCTGGACGTCAACGCCGAAACCTACGGTACCTTCGGTGAAACCCGACAAGTAGTCGAGCTTGAAGCCCTGACCGACTTCACGGTTGTCACCACCACGGTTGTTGGCCGGAGTGTGAACTTCGCGGTTGTCGTTATTGAAATACATGGTGCGGGAACTGAGCGACAGCTTGCTGTCTTCAACGAAACCGGCAGCACCCGCTTGCTGGGCCAGAACCCCAACGGCCACGGCAAGTGCCAAGGTGGACTTGTACATGTTTTGCTCCTCTACGTTCTAATTCTTGTGTGTCGCTTACGGCAGGATCTTTGTGTCCCGCTCGACGTCGATTGGCGATTAGCACCAAAGGGTGACCGTCTAGTCAATCGTAACCATTCATTTCACTACTTTGGTCTAATGCGCCAACGGTGGGGGTGAAGGATAATGACAATCGTATAAATCCAAAAAGACTTATTTCGTAATTTTTCAGATTATTGCGGAATATGATCCAAATTTTTCTCCGCTGCCGTTATCGGCACCTAAGCTAATTCCTAAAGGGTATTGGGAAGCGGCTTTTTAGACCGCATAGCTTTGTCGAACCGTCCCCTTTCGGCAGGGCAGCCCCATGGCCCGACCATCATTGCCTTTCCCCTGTGCCCCGGCCTTGACCAGCATCACGTTTGGCGCCCAGGCCGATGAAGCCAGCACCTTCCCAGAGCCTTAAATCAATTGGCTCCTAAGCTAATGCAAAAAAGTTATTTATTTTAACTTTCTTAGATCATCTAGTCTTATTTCACCCCAACACAACCGCCCGCCTGACAAGGAGTTCACCATGACCCTGCATGCTCCCCTGCGCCTGTTCGCCGCTCTGACCCTGGCCGGCACCAGCTGGTTTGCCCAGGCGGCCGACCTGACGGTGGCCTACCAGACCACCGTGGACCCGGCGAAAGTCGCCCAGGTCGACGGTACCTACGAGAAAACCAGCAAGGCTGACATCGACTGGCGCAAGTTCGACAGCGGCGCCGACGTGATCACCGCCGTGGCCTCTGGCGATGTGCAGATCGGCTACCTCGGTTCCAGCCCGCTGGCCGCTGCCGCGACCCGCAAGCTGCCGGTGGAAACCTTCCTGATTGCTACCCAGATCGGCGCCGCCGAAGCCCTGGTCGCCCGCGATGGTGCCGGCATCAATTCGCCGCAGGACCTGATCGGCAAGAAGATCGCCGTGCCGTTCGTATCCACCGGTCACTACAGCCTGCTGGCCGCGCTCAAGCAATGGAACATCGACCCGGCCAAGGTGCAGATCCTCAACCTCGCACCACCGGCAATCATCGCCGCCTGGAAGCGCGGCGACATCGACGCCACCTACGTCTGGGACCCGGCCCTGGGCGTGGCCAAGGAAAACGGCAAGGTGCTGATCACCTCCGGTGAGCTGGCCGCGAAAGGCGCACCGACCTTTGACGCCTGGATCGTGCGCAAGGACTTCGCCGCCAAGCACCCGGAGATCGTCAAGGCCTTCGCCAAGGTCACCCTGGATGCCTACGCCGACTACCGCAAAGACCCGCAAGCGTGGCTGGCGAACAAGAGCAACGTCGACAAGCTGGTGAAGCTCTCCGGCGCCAAGGCGGCTGACATCCCCGGCCTGCTGCAAGGCAACGTGTTCCCGCTGGCCGCCGACCAGGTTGCAGCGCTGGGCGCACCGACCACCCAGGCGATCACCGACACCGCCACCTTCCTCAAGGAGCAAGGCAAGGTCGAAGCGGTGCTGCCGGACTACGCGCCATACGTCAGCGCCAAATTCATCGCCAACTGAGACTCGGAGCAGACCATGGCCCTGTTACAACTGGAGCGCATCAGCGCACAGTACCCCGGCGCGGCCGAGCCGGTGCTGGCCGATATCAACCTGAGCCTGGGCCCGCAGCAATTGCTGGTGGCCCTCGGCCCTTCGGGCAGCGGCAAGACCTCGTTGCTCAACCTGATTGCCGGTTTCGTGGCGCCCAGCAGCGGCCGCATCACCCTCGACGGCGTACCGGTGCAAGGCCCCGGCGCCGAGCGCGGCGTGGTGTTCCAGGACGATGCGCTGCTGCCCTGGCAAGACGTGCTGGCCAACGTCGCCTTCGGCCTGGAGCTGGCCGGGGTGCCGCGTGCCGTGAGGGAAAGCAAGGCCCGCGAGATGCTCGCCCTGGTCGACCTGGCGGAGTTTGCCAGCCGGCGGATCTGGCAGTTGTCCGGAGGCCAGAAGCAGCGCGTGGGCCTGGCCCGGGCCCTGGCTGCCGACCCGCGGGTACTGCTGATGGACGAGCCGTTCGGCGCGCTGGATGCCTTTACCCGCGAACAGATGCAGGAGCTGCTGTTGCAGGTCTGGCAGCGTACCGCCAAGCCGGTGTTCCTGATTACCCACGACATTGAAGAGGCGGTGTTCCTCGCCACCGAACTGGTGTTGCTGGCCCCGAACCCTGGGCAGATCGTCGAACGCCTGCAATTGGATTTCGGCCAGCGCTACAGCGCTGGTGAATCAGCCCGCGCGATCAAGTCCGACCCGCGCTTTATCGAAACCCGCGAGCACGTGCTGGCCCGGGTGTTCTCCCAACGCAGTGCCGTTACGCGGCAGGAGTTCGCATGAGCAGCCTGGATGTCCCGGTCGCGGCCAAACGTGCCACCAGCCAAATCGCGCCGAGCACACTCCGGCGCAGCCTGAACACCCGCTGGATCAGCGGCCTGACCCTGGCCACGCTGCTGTTGCTGTGGTGGGCGGTCACCGCCGCCGAATGGATCGAGCCGCTGTTCCTGCCCTCACCCGCAGCGGTGTTGAGCAAGGCCTGGTTGCTGCTGACCCAGGGCTACATGGAATCAACCTTGTGGCAGCACCTGGGTGCCAGCCTGCAACGTATCGGCCTGGCTCTCGGTGCGGCGATCGTCACGGCGATTCCGATTGGTATCGCCATCGGCCACAACCGCATTGCCCGCGGCATTCTCGACCCGCTGATCGAGTTCTACCGGCCGATTCCGCCCTTGGCTTACCTGCCGCTGATCGTGATCTGGTGCGGCATTGGCGAGCTGTCGAAGGTGCTGCTGATCTACCTGGCGATCTTCGCCCCGATCGCCATTGCCACCGCTACCGGCGTGCGTACCGTCGACCCGACCAAACTGCGCGCCGCGCAGTCGCTGGGGGCCACGCGCTGGCAGTTGATTCGCCATGTGATCCTGCCCAGCGCCCTGCCCGACATCCTTACCGGTGTGCGCATCGGCCTGGGTGTTGGCTGGTCGACCCTGGTGGCGGCCGAGCTGATCGCCGCCACCAGCGGCCTGGGGTTCATGGTCCAGTCGGCCGCGCAGTTCCTGGTAACCGACGTGGTGGTGCTGGGCATCCTGGTGATCGCCTTGATTGCCTTCGCCCTGGAGATGAGCTTGCGTGCCCTGCAGCGCAAGCTGGTGCCCTGGCACGGCCAGAGCCATTGACAACGGATAGAGAACAACCATGAGCCTGACCATTACCCCGCTGAGCCCTGCCCTCGGCGCACACATCAGCGGCATCGACCTCAGCCGCGAAATCAGCCAAGAACAACGCGACGCCATCGAACAGGCGCTGCTCAAGCACCAGGTGCTGTTCTTCCGCGACCAGCCGATCAACCCACAGCAACAGGCCGAATTTGCCGCCCGTTTTGGCGACCTGCATATCCACCCGATCTACCCGAATGTGCCGGAAACGCCACAGGTGCTGGTGCTCGACACCGCCGTCACCGACGTGCGCGACAACGCCATCTGGCACACCGATGTGACCTTCCTGCCGACCCCGGCACTGGGTGCGGTGCTCAGCGCCAAGCAACTGCCGGCCTACGGCGGCGACACTTTGTGGGCCAGTGGCATAGCTGCCTATGAGGCGCTGTCGGCACCGCTGCAGCAGCTGCTCGCCGGCCTCACCGCGACCCACGACTTCACCAAGTCGTTCCCGCTGGAGCGCTTCGGCACCACCCCGGAAGATCTGGCGCGCTGGGAAGCGGCGCGGCGCAACAACCCACCGCTGTCGCACCCGGTGATCCGTACCCACCCGGTGAGCGGACGCAAGGCGCTGTTCGTCAACGACGGCTTCACCACCCGCATCAATGAACTGAGCGAGGCTGAAAGCGAGGCGATTCTCAAGCTGCTGTTCGCTCACGCGACCCGCCCGGAGTTCACCATTCGCTGGCGCTGGCAGGAAAACGACGTGGCGTTCTGGGATAACCGCGTGACCCAGCATTACGCGGTGGACGACTACCGGCCGACACGGCGGGTGATGCACCGGGCGACGATTCTGGGGGATGCGCCGTTTTAAAGATCCATCGCGGCGCTACCATCGCTGGCAAGCCAGCGATGAGGCCAGAACAATCAACGCACCAGATGCAAGAACTGCATATGCCGCTCGTACTGATCGAGGATATCGTTGATGATCTGCTCCTTGCTGTAGCCAACCAGGTCGTAATCCTGGCTGCCTTCGCTCAGGTGCACTTCGGCACGGTAGTAGCGGCGATTCTTCAGCTCCTGGGTACCCAGGCCGCCCAAGGCAAAGGACGGTGTGAAGTAACCGCGCATCTGCACCTGGTAAATGAACGGCTGCTCTTCACCATGGCCGATCTTCAAACTGACGTTGTCGTGGCTCGGATCCTCCTGGGTGATGACATGCAGGCCCTTCTCGCCAAACACTTCAGTCACCTCGGCAATCGCCGGACGCACCACGTCATCCATGAAGCGGTACACCTCATCGCGTGACGGGAAATGCACGGCCTGGCTCAAGCGCTGACGCCAGCCGCCCCGGCCACGCCGTGAGTTGGCGAACGGCGCCAGCGAATGCAGCTGGGCAATCTGGCGTTGCGACTCCAGGTAGAACGCCTTGTGCAGCCCCCACATCATCAACAGCAGGATCACCGAGAACGGCAGCGAGGTGAGCACCACCGCCGACTTCAGCGAATCGATACTGCCGGCAAACAGCAAGGCGCTGGTAACCAGCGCGGTCATCGCGCCCCAGAACACCCGCAGCCAGTTCGGCCCATCTTCGTCGGCGTTGCCGCCCTTGGCCGAGAGGGTCGAGAGCACTACGGTGCCGGAGTCGGCGGAGGTAACGAAGAACACGAAGCTGATAAACACCGTAACGGCAATCACCGCCTTGCTCCACGGGTAGGTTTCCAGCAGCAGGTAAAGGGTCATCGACGGGTTGTCGAGGGCCGATTGCCCCAGCGCGGTCATGCCGTGGTCGAGCACCTGGGAGATGGCGCTGTTGCCGAAGATCGACATCCACGCCAGGGTGAAGCCCAGCGGGATCAGCAGCACGCCGAAGACGAACTCGCGAATGGTCCGGCCGCGGGAAATCCGCGCGATGAACAGGCCGACAAACGGCGCCCAGGCAATCCACCAGGCCCAGTAGAACACGGTCCAGCCACCCAGCCACTCATTGGCCTGGTTGTAGGCATAGACATCGAAGCTCTTGCGCGGCAAGGCGCCGAGGTAGTCGCCGAGGTTCTGGATCAAGGTGTTGAACAGGTGCTGGGTGGGCCCGGCGAACAACACGAACAGCAGCAGCGCGCAGGCCAGGAACATGTTGATATCGGACATCACCCGCACGCCCTTCTCGACCCCGGCAACTGCCACGGCGACCGCCGCGCCCATCATCAGGGTGATGAGGATCACCTGCACCCACTGGGTATGGGGCACGCCGAACAGGTAGTCGAGGCCCGAATTGAGGTGCAACACGCCAAAGCCCATGTCGGCGCCCAGGCCGAACACCGTGGCGATGATGCCGAAGCCGTCCACGGCATAGCCGATCGGGCCGTTGATGCGCTTGCCGATCAACGGATACAGCGCCGAGCGCAGGGCCAGCGGCAAGTTATGCCGGTAGGCGAAATAGGCCAGGGCCATGCCGACAAACGCGAACACCCCCCAGCCATGCAGGCCCCAGTGCAGGAACAGCAACTGCATCGCCTGGCGCCCGGCCTCGACCGTGCCGGCCTCGCCTTGCGGCGGCTGGAGCATGTGCGTCAGGGGTTCGGAGACGCAGAAGAAGAACAGGGTAATGCTGATACCCGCTGCGAACAGCATGCCGGCCCAGGACAGGTAGCTGAACTCGGGCTCGTCGTGGTCGGCACCGAGCTTGATCTTGCCGTAGCCAGACAAGGCGGTGACCACCACGAAGACCAGATACAGCGTCATCGCCAGCATGTAGTACCAGCCAACGGTGTTGGCCGCCCAATTCTGCGCTGCCAGCAACCACTCGCCGGCCGCTTGCGGATTGCTGATGACCACCAGGCCGAATATCAGGATAAAGCTTGCCGCGAAGTAGAAAACCGGCGGGTTCATGCGGATCTTGCCGCTGGAGACGGGGCTGGGTGCACTCATCGATTGTGCACCCCGCCGAGGGGGGAGAAGCTTGGATTGAACGGGTTCAGCAAAGGGTTTCCTCCTGTTGAACACCGGCAGCGGACCACCGTTTTAACTTGAACAAGCGTTCAAGTTAAACATGGATGGGGGTCGCGATGCGACCCGTTGCCGCAAGCCAAGCTTCGGGTCGCCTACTTCTGGGTCCCGTCATCATGCTGCAGATTGGCCTGGGTCAGGTTGCTGCCCGGGGCCACGCTGCGGGTCAGCCAGACGTTGCCGCCGATGGTCGAACCCTTGCCGATGGTGATGCGTCCCAGAATAGTCGCACCGGCATAAATCACCACGTCGTCCTCGACAATCGGGTGGCGCGGATGGCCTTTCTGCAACTGCCCGTCCTCATCCGCCGGGAAGCGCTTGGCGCCCAGGGTGACGGCCTGATAGATGCGTACCCGCTCGCCGATGATCGCCGTTTCGCCGATCACCACACCGGTGCCGTGGTCGATGAAGAAGCTCGGACCGATCTGCGCGCCGGGGTGAATGTCAATGCCGGTGGCCGAATGGGCCAGCTCCGAACTGATCCGTGCCAGCAACGGCAGGCCGGCGCGGTACAGGTGATGGGCCAGGCGGTGGTGAATCACCGCAAGGATGCCCGGGTAGCACAGCAGCACTTCATCAACGCTGCGCGCCGCCGGGTCACCATGGAAGGCCGCCAGCACATCGGTATCGAGGATGCTGCGCAGGCCCGGCAAGGCGGCGGCAAAATCCTGGATCAGGCGCAGCGCCTTGGCATCGATTTCAGCCGTGGCCTGTTTGCCCTGGCGCGCCACGTAGCGCAGTTCCAGGCGCGCCTGGGCGAGCAAGGCGGTCAGCGCGGCATCGAGGGTATGGCCAACATAGAAGTCTTCGCTTTCTTCACGCAGGTCGACCGGGCCCAGGCGCATGGGGAACAACGCGCCACACAGCTGTTCGAGAATATGCCGCATGGCTTCGCGTGACGGCAGCTCGCGGCCGCCCTGTTCGCCGCTGCTGCGACCGTTACTGCTACGCCACTGGTCGCGGGCGGCACGCAGCTGGCCGACGATGGTTTGCAGCTGCCAATGCCCTGTTTGCGCGTTGTCGCTCACGGTTACCTCTCCTGCTGCAGCGGCGGTCGGTGGATGGTAGTGCCGCCGCAATTGCTGATTACTCTACGGCAAATTCCCATGGCGGAAAAAATAACGCTTTATTCCAGAAAGCAATAAAGGCGGCATAAGCCGGGGAGTTGCCCGCGTGCCCCGGGCTGCCTATAGTCGAATTTTCCCTAGCCGACGTGACCCCATGATCGACCGACAGCTCGCCCGCTTCAATCGTCTGGACCTGCTTGGCGCCCCCACCGCGCTGGAAAAACTGCATCGGCTCTCGGCCTGGGCCGGCCGTGATATCTACGTCAAACGTGACGACTGCACGCCGTTGGCGCTAGGCGGCAACAAAGTACGCAAGCTCGAATACCTGGCCGCCGATGCCTTGGCCAAGGGCGCCGACACCCTGGTGACCGCCGGTGCGATCCAGTCCAACCATGTGCGCCAGACTGCGGCGCTGGCCGCGCAACTGGGCCTTGCCTGCGTGGCCCTGCTGGAAAACCCCATCGGCACTGACTCACCCAACTACCAGCACAACGGCAACCGCCTGTTGCTGGAGCTGTTCGATGCCAAGGTCGAGTTGGTCGACAACCTCGACAATGCCGATGAGCAGCTGCAAGCCCTGGCCGTGCGCCTGCACGCCAGCGGCCGCAAACCCTACATCGTGCCGATTGGCGGCTCCAACGCACTCGGTGCCTTGGGTTATGTGCGTGCCGGCCTTGAACTGGCGAAGCAGATCGAACATTGCGGTGAACAGTTCGCCGGGGTGGTGCTGGCCTCCGGCAGCGCCGGTACCCACAGCGGCCTGGCCATCGCCCTGGCGGAAAAACTGCCGAACCTGCCAGTGATCGGCGTGACCGTGTCGCGCAGCGACGAGGACCAGCGGCCGAAAGTCCAGGGCCTGGCCGAACGTACCGCCGAGCTGCTGGGCGTGCGCTTGCCAGCGACCTTCAAGATCGAACTGTGGGATGAGTACTTCGCCCCGCGCTATGGCGAGCCGAACGCCGGCACCCTCGCCGCCATCCGCCTGCTGGCCAGCCAGGAAGGCTTGCTGCTCGACCCGGTGTATACCGGCAAGGCCATGGCCGGGCTGATCGATGGCATTGCCCGCCAGCGATTCGATGACGGCCCGCTGATTTTTCTGCATACCGGTGGGGCACCGGCATTATTCGCCTACCCTGAGGTCTGGAACGGATAACTTTTTATTTGAAAATAATATAAGAACATGAACTTATATTATTTTTAAGACTAAAAGCGTCACCCTATAGTCAGCGCCACACTCACAACAACACTGGGGCTAACCATGAAAATTTCCGCTTTCGGTAAACAGGCAGTCGCCGCCGGCCTGGGCCTGCTGCTCGGGGCCAGTATGCTCAGCCAAGCTGTGGCTGGTGAACAACTGCAGCAGATCAAGGACAAGGGCGTGATCAACGTCGGCCTTGAAGGCACCTATCCACCGTTCAGCTTCGTCGATGCCGACGGCAAGCTGACCGGCTTCGAAGTGGAACTCTCCGAGGCCCTGGCCAAGGAGCTGGGGGTCAAGGTCAAGCTGCAACCGACCAAGTGGGACGGCATCCTCGCCGCCCTGGAGTCCAAGCGCCTGGACGCGGTGGTCAACCAGGTGACCATCTCTGAAGAGCGCAAGAAGAAATACGACTTCTCCAAGCCCTATACCGTTTCCGGGATTCAGGCGCTGGTGCTGACCAAGAAGAAGGATGAGCTCAATATCAAGTCCGCTGCCGACCTGGGCGGCAAGAAGGTCGGGGTAGGCCTGGGCACCAACTACGAAGAGTGGGTCAAAGCCAATGTACCGACCGCTGACGTACGCACATACGAAGACGATCCGACCAAGTTCCAAGACCTGCGTGTCGGCCGTATCGACGCCATCCTGATCGACCGCCTGGCCGCTCTGGAATACGCCAAGAAAGCCAAGGACACTGCCGCCGCCGGTGACGCGTTCTCGCGTCAGGAAGCCGGTATTGCCCTGCGCAAGGGCGAGCCTGAACTGCTGGAAGCCGTGAACAAGGCGATCGACAAGCTGCGCGCCGACGGCACGCTGAAAAAGCTTTCGGAAAAGTACTTCAACGCTGACGTCACTCAATAATGGAAGAAGCTTTCCAACTCGCCATAGAGTCCGCGCCCTTCCTGCTCAGGGGCGCGTACTACACGGTAATCCTCAGCCTGGGCGGGATGTTCTTTGGCCTGCTGCTGGGTTTCTGCCTGGCGCTGATGCGCCTGTCGGCGCTCAGGCCGCTGAGCTGGACAGCGCGGGTCTATGTCTCGTTCTTTCGCGGCACGCCGTTGCTGGTGCAACTGTTCGTGATCTACTACGGCCTGCCGCAGCTGGGCATCGAACTGGACCCGCTGCCGGCGGCGCTGATCGGCTTCTCGCTGAACATGGCCGCCTACGCCTGTGAAATCCTGCGTGCCGCGATCAGTTCCATCGACCGCGGCCAGTGGGAGGCCGCCGCCAGCATCGGCATGACCCGTGGCCAGGCCATGCGCCGGGCGATCCTGCCGCAGGCGGCACGCACGGCCTTGCCGCCACTGGGCAACAGCTTCATCTCGCTGGTCAAGGACACCGCCCTGGCTGCCACCATCCAGGTGCCGGAGCTGTTCCGCCAGGCGCAGCTGATTACCGCGCGCACCTTCGAAATCTTCACCATGTACCTTGCCGCCGCACTGATCTACTGGGTGCTGGCCAGCGTTCTCGCACACCTGCAGAACCGCCTGGAAGCGCGGGTCAACCGACACGACCAGGAGTCCTGAGGCATGATCGAGGTACAACGCCTGAGCAAGCAGTTCAACGGCCAGACCGTGCTCGATGACATCAGCCTGACGGTCGAGGCCGGCGAAGTGATCGCCATCATCGGCCCCAGCGGTTCCGGCAAGACCACCTTCCTGCGTTGCCTGAACCTGCTGGAAACCCCCAGCAGCGGGCGCATCAAGGTCGGCAACGTGGAGATCGACGCCAACCGCCCGCTCGGCCAGCAGAGCGGGCTGATCCGCCGCTTGCGCCAGGAGGTCGGGTTCGTCTTTCAGAACTTCAACCTGTTCCCCCATCGCACGGCGCTGGAAAACGTCATCGAAGGCCCGCTGGTGGTCAAGAAGACACCGCGCGAACAGGCCGTGGCCCTGGGCATGACGCTGCTGGCCAAGGTTGGCCTGGCCGGCAAGGAGGCCTCCTACCCACGCAAGCTGTCCGGTGGTCAGCAACAGCGGGTAGCGATAGCCCGGGCTCTGGCGATGGAGCCGGAGGTGATCCTCTTCGACGAACCGACTTCGGCACTCGACCCGGAACTGGTCGGCGAAGTGCTGGCGACCATCCGCAGCCTGGCCGAAGAAAAACGCACCATGATCATCGTCACCCACGAGATGAGTTTTGCCCGCGATGTAGCCAACCGGGTGATCTTCTTCGACAAGGGCGTGATCGTCGAACAGGGCGAAGCCAAGGCACTGTTTGCCCATCCCAAGGAGCAACGCACCCGTCAGTTCCTGAGTAAATTTCTCGGTACCCAGAACACCGGCTACTGAGTTTTTCCCTGCCCTCCCCGCCTCGCTGACAGCGCCTGCCCTGCCCCGGCAGGCGTTCATCCAGCGACCGCCAAGTACTTCTATATTTATTCCTAAAAGTTAGTTTATTTAATTTTTATACGCTATTAGGGTATATGAACCGGACCACCGGACCAGCGCAATTTTGTCGCCGCACCCCGCGCCGACGTTTTCAATTCGTGAGGTAGGTATGGTCAGGAACACAATCACCCCAGTGCGTAACGCCAGGGCATTGAGTGCAGCCAAGGAGCGGTACTGATGTCCAATCTGGCAGAAACCACAGTCCACAGCGACCTGGACAGCGCCCCGCTGCTGTTGCCGGCCAAGGTGCTGAGCAACGACGAGCAAGCCCTGCAGGCAGCCCATGCGCTGGCCGAGGTAGCCCGCACCCAGGCGGCCAAACGCGACCAGCAACGCAAGCTGCCCTGGGCAGAAATCGAACAGTTCACCCGCAGCGGCCTGGGCAGCATCAGCATCCCGCGGGCCTTTGGTGGCGCGCAGGTGTCGTTTGTCACCATCGCCGAAGTATTTCGCATCATCAGCGCCGCCGACCCGGCGCTGGGGCAGATCCCGCAGAACCAGTTCGGCATCCTGCAACTGCTCAAAGGCACCGCCTCTGAGCGGCAAAAAGAATTGCTGTTCAAATCGGTGCTCGACGGCTGGCGCATCGGCAATGCCGGGCCGGAGCGCGGTACCAAGCACACCCTGGACCTCAAGGCGCGGATCACCCGCGAGGGCGATCACTATGTGCTCAGCGGCCAGAAGTTCTATTCCACCGGCGCCCTGTTTGCCCACTGGGTGGCGGTCAAGGCACTGAACGACGACGGTCGCCAGGTCATGGCCTTCGTCCGCCGTGGCACCCCGGGCTTGCGCATCGTCGATGACTGGTCCGGTTTCGGCCAGCGCACCACCGCCAGCGGCACCGTGCTGCTGGACAAGGTGCAGGTCGATGCAGAGCTGGTGATCGACACCTGGAAGCAAGGCGAAGTCGCGAACATTCAGGGCGCCGCTTCGCAACTGATCCAGGCGGCCATCGATGCCGGTATCGCTGAAGCGGCAATTGCCGACACCATCGTTTTTGTCCGCGAAAAAGCCCGGCCGTGGATCGACGCCAAGGTCGAGCGCGCCAGTGACGATCTCTACGTGATCGCCGATGTCGGTCGCCTGCAGCTTGAGCTGCATGCTGCCCAGGCGCTGCTGAGCAAAGCCGCGCGAGTGCTCGACGAAGTCAACGCCGCGCCGGTCGACGCCGCCGCTGCCGCCCGCGCCTCGATCGCCGTGGCCGAAGCCAAGGTGCTGACCACCGAGATCGCCCTGCAGGCCAGCGAGAAGCTCTTCGAACTCTCCGGCAGCCGCGCCACCCTGGCCGAGTTCAACCTCGACCGGCATTGGCGCAATGCCCGCGTGCACACCCTGCACGACCCGGTGCGCTGGAAATACCACGCCGTCGGCGCCTATCACCTCAACGGTACCTTGCCTGCCCGGCACTCCTGGATTTGACCAGACCACTGGAGCCCTGTTTATGAGCCTTTTGCCGCAACCGCACGCTAACGTCGCGGTCATCCACGCTGACGCCCAGGCCTTGCAAATCGCCGAGGAAATCGCCGTCCAACTGCGTCGCGACAGCGCCTTGCGCGACCGTGAACGGCGCCTGCCGCAGCCTGAACTCGAGCTGTTCTCCCACTCCGGCCTGTGGGGCATCAGCGTGCCCAAGGCCTTTGGTGGCGCCGGCGTGTCCAACGTCACCCTGGCCAAGGTCATCGCCCGCATTGCCCAGGCCGACGCTTCGCTGGGGCAGATCCCGCAAAACCATTTCTATGCGCTGGAAGTGCTGCGGGTCAACGGCAGCCCGGCGCAACAGCAACGCCTGTACGCCGAAGTACTGGCCGGCAAGCGCTTCGGCAATGCCCTGGCGGAACTGGGCACCAAGACCGCCCACGACCGCACCACCGCCCTCACCCGCGAGGGCGACGCCTACCGCATCAATGGCCGCAAGTTCTACGCCACGGGCGCGATCTATGCCCAGCGCATTCCTACCTCGGTGGTCGATGAAGACGGCGTCCAGCGCCTGGCCTTCGTACCGGCTGACAGCAGCGGGCTGAAAGTCATCGACGACTGGAGCGGCTTCGGCCAGCGCACCACCGGCAGCGGTTCGGTGGTGTTCGACAACGTGCCGGTTGCCGCTGACGACGTGCTGCCGTTCCAGAGCGCCTTCGAGCGCCCGACCACGGTCGGCCCGTTGGCGCAGATCCTCCACGCGGCCATCGACACCGGCATCGCCCGCGCCGCCTATGAAGATGCCCTGCACTTCGTGCGCACCCGCAGCCGGCCCTGGGTCGACGCCGGGGTCGATCAGGCCAGCGCAGACCCGCTGACCCTGAAGTCCTTCGGCCACCTGGCGATTCGCTCGCACGCCAGCGAAGCCCTGCTCGAACGCGCCGGTGAATACCTCGACCGCGCCCAGGCCGAGCCGAATGCCGAAACCGTCGCCGCCGCCTCGATCGCCGTGGCCGAAGCGCGGGCGATCAGCACCGAGATATCCCTGGCCGCCGGCACCACCCTGTTCGAGCTGTCTGGCAGCCAGGCGACCCTGGCCGAGCATGGCCTAGACCGGCACTGGCGCAACGCCCGGGTGCACACCCTGCATGACCCGGTGCGCTGGAAGTACCACGCCATCGGCAATTACTACCTCAACGATGAAAATCCACCGTTGCGGGGCACCATCTGATGGCCAAGAAGAAGATCCTGCTCAACGCCTTCAACATGAACTGTGTCGGGCATATCAACCACGGCCTGTGGACCCATCCACGGGACAACTCGAGCCAGTACAAGACCCTCGAATACTGGACCGAGCTGGCCCGGCTACTGGAGCGCGGGTTGTTCGACGGCTTGTTCATCGCCGATATCGTCGGCGTCTATGACGTCTACCAGCAGTCTGTCGATGTAGCGCTGAAAGAGTCGATTCAGTTGCCGGTCAACGACCCGCTGCTGCTGGTTTCGGCCATGGCCGCCGTCACCCGCAACCTCGGCTTCGGCCTGACCGCCAACCTGACCTACGAGCCGCCCTACCTGTTCGCCCGGCGCCTTTCCACCCTCGATCACCTGAGCCGTGGCCGGGTGGGCTGGAACATCGTCACCGGCTACCTGGACAGCGCAGCCAAGGCCATGGGCCTGGACCAGCAGCCCGAGCACGACCGTCGCTATGACCAGGCCGACGAGTACCTGCAGGTGCTGTACAAGCTCTGGGAAGGCAGTTGGGAAGACGGCGCGGTGCTCAACGACCGCCAGCAGCGGGTCTATGCCCAGCCGGACAAGGTGCACAAAATCAACCACCAGGGCGAGTTCTACCGGGTCGAGGGTTATCACCTGTGCGAGCCATCGCCACAGCGCACCCCGGTATTGTTCCAGGCCGGCAGCTCCGAGCGCGGCTTGAGCTTTGCCGGCAGCCACGCCGAGTGCGTGTTTATCAGCGGCCAGAACAAGGCCGCCACCCGCGCCCAGGTCGACAAGGTGCGCGCTGCCGCCGTGGCGGCGGGGCGTGACCCGCAGGCGATCAAGGTGTTCATGGGCCTGACGGTGATCGTCGCCCGCACTGAAGAGCAGGCCAAAGCCAAGCACGCCGAGTACCTGCGCTATGCCAGCGCCGAGGCCGGTGTTGCGCACTTTGCCAGCTCCACCGGTATCGACTTCTCCGAGTACGAACTGGACGAGCCGATCCAGTACGTGAAAAGCAACGCTATCCAGTCCGCTACCAAGCACCTGCAGAACAACGACTGGACCCGGCGCAAGCTGCTCGAACAACACGCCCTCGGCGGGCGCTACATCACCCTGATCGGCTCGCCGACCCAGGTTGCCGACGCGCTGGAAAGCTGGATCGCCGAAACCGGCCTGGACGGTTTCAACCTGGCACGCACGGTAACCCCGGAAAGCTATGTTGATTTCATCGACCTGGTGATCCCCGAGCTGCAACGCCGCGGCTCGTACAAGACCGCCTACGAACAGGGCAGCCTGCGCGAGAAACTCTTCGCCAGCGACCAGCCTCACCTGCCGGCAGACCATCCTGGCGCCAGCTCCCGCCACACCCCTACGACCCCGACGGGAGCGCTACAGCATGCTTAAGACCTTTATTGGCCGCCCGGTCGCAGCCCTGGCCCTGACCTTGGGTCTGTTCGGCGCCGCTCAGGCCGCCGATGCCTTGAAAGTCGGCACCACCGCGGCCTTCTCCATCCCCCTCGAAGCGGCCGTCAGCGAAGCGAAGAAACAGGGCCTGGACGTCGAGCTGATCGAGTTCAGCGACTGGATCGCGCCAAACGTCAGCCTGGCGGCCGGTGACATCGACGTGAACTACTTCCAGCACATCCCGTTCCTGGAAAACGCCAAGGCCGCCGCCGGTTTCGACCTGGTGCCCTTCGCCCCGGGGATCATCAACAATGTCGGCCTGTACTCGAAAAAGTACAAAAGCTTCGCTGAGCTGCCCGTGGGCGCCAGCGTTGCCATTGCCAACGACCCGATCAACAGCGGCCGCGGTTTGCAGCTGCTGGCCAAGGCCGGTTTGATCTCCCTCAAGCCTGGCGTCGGTTACAAGGCCACCGAGGAAGACATCGTCGCCAACCCGAAAAAACTGAAGATTCTCCAGGTCGAAGCGGTACAACTGGTGCGCGCCTACGATGACGCCGACCTGGTCCAGGGCTACCCGGCCTACATCCGCCTGGCGAAGACTTTCGACGCCACCTCGGCGCTGCTGTTCGACGGCCTTGACCATAAGGAATACGTGATCCAGTTCGTCATCCGCCCGCAGAGCAAGGACGACCCGCGCCTGGCCAAGTTCATCGACATCTACCAGCACTCGCCGGTGGTGCGTGCCGCCCTCGATCAGGCCCACGGCAAGCTCTACCAAGCTGGCTGGGAGAGCTGAGATGAGCGCCGTCAGCGCCCGCGTGGCGCAGGAGCAACAGCCGTTCGCGCCCCTGCAGCAGGCTCAGCAACGGGCTTTGCACCCGGAGCTGGGTAACGCCCATGTGCGTTTCATCGGCCTGGGCAAGACCTACCCCGGCCAGCAAACCCCGGCGCTGGACGGTATCGACCTGAATATCCAGCACGGTGAGATCTTCGGCATCATCGGCCGTAGCGGTGCCGGCAAGTCGTCGCTGATCCGTACCATCAACCGCCTGGAGCACCCGAGCCATGGCCGGGTGCTGATCGACCAGGTGGACATCGGCGAGTACGACGAAGACCGCTTGGTGCGCCTGCGTCGACGCATCGGCATGATCTTCCAGCACTTCAACCTGATGTCGGCCAAGACCGTCTGGCAAAACGTCGAGTTGCCGCTCAAGGTTGCTGGTGTGCCCAAGGCCCAGCGCCAGCGCAAGGTCGCCGAGTTGCTGGAGCTGGTCGGGCTGCAGGACAAACACCAGGTTTACCCGGCGCAGTTGTCGGGCGGGCAGAAGCAGCGCGTCGGCATTGCCCGGGCACTGGTGCATGACCCGCAGATTCTGCTGTGCGACGAAGCCACCTCGGCGCTCGACCCGGAAACCACCGAATCGATCCTCGGCCTGTTGCGCGACATCAACCGGCGCCTGGGCCTGACCATCGTGCTGATCACCCACGAGATGGCAGTGATCCGCGATATCTGCCACCGGGTGGTAGTGCTCGAGCGCGGGCGCATCGTTGAGCAGGGCGCGGTCTGGCAAGTGTTTGGCGACCCGCAGCATGAAGTCAGCAAGACCTTGCTGGCACCGTTGCAACCTGCCCTGCCGGCGGCCCTGCAAGCACGCTTGCAGGTACAACCGCCTGGCCCGGAGGCTGCACTGGTGTTGAGTGTGCGGGTCAGCGGCAAGGACCGGCAGGCGCCGGAGCTTTCTGCGTTGTTCAACTTGTTGGGCGGCCGGGTCAGCCTGTTGCAAGGTGGCATCGAACCGATCCAGGGCCGTGCTCTGGGGCAACTTGTGGTGTCGGTGGCCGACTCGCCGCACAGCCACGCGCACGTGATTGAGCGCGCCCGGCAATGGGCTGCACAGGTGGAGGTACTGGGTTATGTGGTTTGATCGCTTGCTCCAGGGTGTGCTCGACACCCTGCTGATGGTTGGCGTCTCGTCGCTGATTGCCCTGCTCGCCGGTGTACCGCTGGCGGTGATCCTGGTCACCAGCGGCAAGGGCGGGATCTTCGAAGCGCCCACCCTGAACCGGGTGCTCGGCGCCTTCGTCAACCTGTTCCGTTCGATTCCGTTCCTGATTCTGATGGTGGCGCTGATCCCCTTCACCCGTTTGATCGTCGGCACCACCTATGGTGTCTGGGCGGCGGTAGTGCCGCTGACCATTGCCGCCACGCCGTTCTTTGCGCGCATCGCCGAAGTCAGCCTGCGCGAGGTCGACCATGGCCTGATCGAAGCGGCCCAGGCCATGGGTTGCCGGCGCTGGCACATCGTCTGGCATGTGCTGCTGCCAGAAGCCCTGCCGGGTATTGTCGGCGGCTTTACCATCACTTTGGTGACCATGATCAACTCCTCGGCCATGGCTGGCGCCATTGGTGCCGGGGGCCTGGGCGACATTGCCTACCGCTATGGCTACCAGCGCTTCGACAGCCAGATCATGCTGACGGTGATCGTCATGCTGGTAGTGTTGGTGGCGCTGATTCAGCTGGGCGGGGATCGGTTGGCGAAGGGCTTGAACAAACGCTGAATTCATCGCTGGCAAGCCAGCTCCCACAGGGTCTGCATGCACCGGACCCTGTGGGAGCTGGCTTGCCAGCGATGGCGTAGTCAATGGTGCTGCGGCTCGCGGATCTTGTACCAGGCCACATACAGTGCCGGCAGAAACAGCAGGGTCAGCAAGGTGGCGACGATGATCCCGCCAATCATTGCGTAGGCCATCGGCCCCCAGAACACTTCGCGGGCGATCGGGATCATGCCCAGGCTCGCCGCTGCCGCCGTCAGCAGGATCGGCCGGCGCCTGTGGTTGGTCGCCTCCAGCACCGCGTCCCAGGGTGAATAGCCCTGGGCTTCGTATTCATCGATCTGAGTCACCAGGATCACCGAGTTGCGGATGATGATGCCGATCAGCGCGAGGATCCCCAGAATCGCCACAAAGCCCATCGGCGTGCCGGTCGGCACCAGCGCCAGGACCACGCCGATCAGCCCCAGCGGCGCCACGCTGGCGACCAGGAACAGCTTCTGCACACTGTGCAACTGGATCATCAGGAAGGTGCCCATCATGAACAGCATCAGCGGCACCACCTTGGCGATCGGCCCCTGGGCCTTGCCGCTTTCTTCCACGGTGCCGCCGGTGGCCACACCGTAACCCACTGGCAGCTTGCTGGCGAAGTCGTCGATCTGCGGCTTGAGCTCGGCCACCAGGTCGGTGGGCTGGATGTCGCCGCGTACCGAAGCCTTGATGGTGATGGTCGGCTTGCGGTCACGGCGCCATACCAGCGGCTGCTCCAGCTCGTAGCGCACGGTGGCGAAGGCCAGCAGCGGGATCGAGGTGCCGTTGGGGGTGACGATCTGCAGGTTCTGCAGGGTCTGCGGCGTGCCACGCTCGCTGTCTTCGGCGCGGGCGATGACGTCGATCAGGTAGATGTTGTCGTTGACCTCGGTCACCGGCGCGCCGCTGACGATGCTGTTCATCACATTGGCCACGTCTTCGGACGACAACCCGAGCTGGCGCGCCTTGTCCTGGGCGATCTCGACCCGCAGCACCTTGCCCGGCTCATTCCAGTCGTAAATCATCTCGCCAATGTGTTCGTTGCTGTCGAGCAGCGAGGCCAGGGCAATGGCATGTTTGCGCACCTGGTCGATGTCCTTGCCGCTGACCCGGTACTGGATCGGCCGCCCTACCGGCGGGCCCATTTCCAGGGACTGAACGTTGCTGCCGATGCCGACGAAGTCTTCGCGCAGGCGCTTCTGCAGACGCGCCATCAATACCTCGCGCGACGCCAGGCCCTTGCTGACGATCACCAGTTGGGCGTAGTACGGGTTCTGCAGTTGCTGGTCCAGGGGCAGGTAGAAGCGGATCGCACCCTGGCCGATGTAGGTGCTCCAGCGCACGATGTCCGGGTCGCCCTTGAGCGTCGCTTCGAGGCGGTCCACCGCCTTGCGGGTTTCCTCGATCGAGGCGTTCTGCGGCAGGTTGAGGTCGACGAGGATTTCCGGACGGTCCGAGGACGGGAAGAACTGGTTCTGCACGAAACGCATGCAGAACACCGCCAGCACGAACAGCAACACGGTGCCGATGATGGTCAGCCAGCGATGACGCATGCACCAGAGCAGGCTGTTGCCGAAAGCCTTGCCGATGCGCCCCGGCTCTTCGTCGTGCGGTTTGATCTTGGTGCTGAGAATATGCACGCCGAGCACCGGGGCAAACAGTACCGCCACCACCCACGACACCAGCAGCGCCGCGGCGATCACCGCAAACAGCGTGTAGGTGTACTCCCCCGCCGAGCTGGCGTTGAGCCCGATGGGCACGAAACCGGCCACCGTCACCAGGGTCCCGGTGAGCATCGGGAAGGCCGTCGAGGTGTAGGCAAAAGTCGCCGCCTGCTCCTTGCTCTCGCCCTTTTCCAGGCGCGTGACCATCACCTCGACGGTGATCATCGCATCGTCCACCAGCAAGCCCAGGGCAATGATCAGGGCGCCCAGGGAGATCCGCTGCATGGTGATGCCGCTGTACTCCATGAAGATGAACACCATGGCCAGCACCAGCGGAATCGAGCAGGCCACCACCAGACCGGCACGCACCCCAAGGCTGACGAAGCTCACCACCAGGACGATGACCACCGCCTCGAACAGCGCGCTGGTAAAGCCGCCAACCGCTTCCTCGACCACCACCGCCTGGTCCGACACGGTGTGCACGCCCACGCCCACCGGCAGCTCGGCGATCACACTGTCCATCTTCTTGTGCAGGTCGGCACCGAACGCCTGGATATTGCCGCCGGCCTTCATGCCGATGGCCAGGCCGATGGCGGTCTGGCCGTTGTAGCGAAACATCGAGGTCGGCGGGTCGACATAACCGCGCTGGATATCGGCGATGTCGGCCAGGCGGAAGAAACGATCGTTGATGCGCAGGTTGACCGTCTCCAGGTCTTTCTCGGAGGCGAACTGGCCGGTGGTGCGCACCGAGATGCGCTCGGGCCCGGCTTCAATCACCCCGGCCGGGGTCACCGCGTTCTGGCTCTGCAGCGCCTGCAAGACCTGGCGCTGGTCGATGCCGAAGGAGGCCAGCTTGCGCGTGGAGAAATTCAGGTACAGCACTTCGTCCTGAGTACCGATCATCTCGACCTTGCCCAGGTTGGGCACTTCGCGGACTTCGGCGCGCACCTGCTCGACGTAGTCACGCAACTGGCGCATGGTCAGGCCGTCGGCGGTAAAGGCATAGATCGAGCCGAACACGTCACCGAACTCGTCGTTGAAGCCCGGCCCCTGGATACCCTGGGGAAACTCGCCGCGGATGTCCTGGATCTTCTTGCGCACCTGGTACCAGATCTGCGGGATGTCCGCCGCCTTGGTGGTGTCACGCAGGTTGACGTACACCGTCGACTCGCCCGGGCGGGTATAGCTTTTCACGTAGTCGAGGGAGTCCAGCTCTTCGAGCTTCTTATCGATGCGGTCGGTGACCTGGTACAGGGTTTCATCCTGGGTCGCACCGGGCCAGCGGGTCTGGATGACCATGGTCTTGATGGTGAACGAAGGGTCTTCCTCACGCCCCAGGTTCATGTAGGAAAACACGCCCATCAGCAAGCCGACGAACATCAGGTACCAGACAAAGGATTGGTGCTTCAGCGCCCACTCCGACAGGTTGAAGCTTCCTTTCATTTCGGGTCTTCCTCGTCGACTATGACCTTCTGGCCCGGTTTGAGACTGTTCACGCCTGCCGTCACCACCCGCTCGCCAGCCTGCACACCAGAGGCCAGTACTACGCTGTTGGTGGTCCGCTCAAGCAGCTTTACCTCGCGAGTAGAAACAGTTTTCTGTTGTGGATCGACGATCCATACCCGGGTTTTGGCCTCGCTTTCCAGTAATGCCGATGCCGGTAGTTCGACGCGCGGCGACACCGCCGAAGTCAGGGTGACGCTGATTGCCGTGCCCAGGTGGAATGCCAGTGGCGTATCGGCCAGGGTCAGGCGCGCGCGCCGGGTACGGGTGGCGGCATCGGCCTGGGGCTCCAGCTCTCGCAAGGTGGCAGTGGTGCTGATGCTTGAGTCCAGTTGCGAGGCGGCCAGGAACTTCAGCTCGCCGGAGACCTGCTCGCCGGAGACCTGCTCGGCCAGGCTGGTGGGCAGGTCGATGACCGCTTCCTTGATGTCCGGGCGGGCCAGGGTCACCACTGCTTGCCCGGCGCTCACGGTTTGCCCGGCTTCGGCCTGCCAGTTGGTGACCACCGCGGCGTGATCGGCTTTCAGCTCGCTGTAGCCGAGCTGGTCGCGGGCCTGCTCGACTGCCGCACGCGCCTGTTCCAGGGACGCACCGGTGGTTTTCAGGTCGGTCTGGGCGATATCCAGCTGGGCCTGGGCGCCCACGCCGCGGTCGAACAGCTGCTGCTGGCGGCGGGCGTTGGCCTGGGCATTGATCCACTGTGCCTGCACTTTGGCCAGGTCGCCTTCGGCGGCGCGCAACTGGTTGCGCTGGTCGGTGGGGTCAAGGCTGGCGAGCACGTCGCCCGGTTTTACCGAACTGCCGACATCCACCCAGCGTCGGGCAATGCGCCCGCCCACGCGAAAACCCAGGGTGCTTTCGTAGCGGGCCTGAATGCTCCCGGCGAAGCGGCCAAGGTTTGCCTGGCTCTGCGGCTCGACCACCAGCGACAACACCGGTCGCACAGGTTCAGGCGCCTCGGCGGGTTTCCCGCAGCCGGCCAGCAGCAGGGCACTGCACAACGTCAGCGTCAGCCTGTTCATTGCGCCACCCCGCTGTCGGTCGTCGGCGCCACTTGTACCTGCATTCCCGGGTTAAGCAATTGACCACCGGCCACCACCACGGTCTCGCCGCCTTTAAGGCCCTCGCCGACCACCACCTTGCCGGTGAGGTAACGGATGACCTTGACCTTCTGCAGGCTGACTTTGTGACCCTCGCCGATCACCCACACGGCCGGGTCATGCAGGTCCTTGGTCAGCGCCGACCAGGGCAGTTCGATACTCGGCCTGCCCTGGGCATCGGCAGTGGCACTGACTGGCGAGCCCAGTTCCATGCCCGCAGGTACGTTTTTCAAGGCCACCTTGACCTGCACCGTACCGCTTTGCGCCGACACCGTCGGGGTGATTTCGCGCACATAACCCAGGGTCTGGATCTTCGGGTTGTCGACCAGGCGCACGGTAATCGCATGCTCGCTCGGCGGCGCCACCAGCAACGACTCATAGACATTGAACACCGCGTCACGATCGCCATCGCGGGCCAGGCTGAAAATCGGCACCGTGGCCTGGACCACCTGGCCGACTTCGGCCTGGCGCTCGGTGATCACCCCGTCCGCCTCAGCCACCAGCGCGGTATAGCTCAGCTGTTCACGGGCGTTGGCCAGTTGCGCCTGAGCGGCCTTGAGGGCGCTCTGGCTGCTGCGCAAGTCAGCTTCGGCAGAGTCGTACTCGCTTTGGCTGGTATAGCCTTTGGGCAACAGCTTCTGCTGGCGGACAAAGGCGGCGGCAGTCTGGGTCACGCGTGCCTGTTCGGCAAAGACTTCGGCCTTGGCCGAGTCGACGCTGGTCTGCAGGTCCTTGGGGTCAAGGCGGGCCAGGACCTGGTTGGCCTTGATGTGATCACCGACATCGACGCTGCGGGAAATGATCTTGCCGCCCACGCGAAACGAAAGGTCAGTCTGCACCCGCGCCTGGACATCACCGGTCAGGGTTACGGAAGCCGCGAAATCACTGGGTTCAACACGTTGTACACCGACTCTGGGCAGCTCGGCTTCAGCGGTTTTTTGCTCACCGCACCCCGTCAGCACCAACCACCCCCCCAGGCAGACGATCGATAAAGGACGCGACATCGTCATGCAGGCTCCTTGCACGTGCCAGATCTATTTAGGAATGCGAGTGTTAGCGTAGATCAGGGATCCCTTGATCGCTTGTCGGCGTACACAATTCGTTCAACACGCGGAATCGGCGATACTGCCCTCTTTGCCTGAATGGACGCTGCCATGCTGACCACCCTGGCTGTCGCCAACTACCGCTCGATCAATCACTTGCTGCCTGCGCTGGCGCGCTTGATCATCCGCGCGTCGGAGCAGTGTCAGGTGTGGGTGGTGTCACATGCACGGCGCCTGGTGGCGGCGCTGGAACAGGATGCGACCTGCAATTCGATCGTGCTGGAGAAGGTGCTGGGGCAGACCCGCGTTGCCGGTCAGGGGATGCTGGATGAGCCAGCCTGGCATTGGCCGGAGTAAAAACCCGAAGGCCCCATCGCTGGCAAGCCAGCTCCCACAGGGGCTGCTGTACACAGAACCTGTGGGAGCCGGCTTGCCGGCGATGAGGCCCGTCAGATCACGCCGAAACCGGCGCCGGCGCGCGACGCACGTCCGGTTGTTTCCACGAGTCGGCAGCGCTTTCTTCGATCGCCTGCTGGATCGCCCGACGGCGACGCTCTTCGGCCTGGCGGCTGAAGTACCAGACCATGAAAGTCACCAACGACACGCTGAGCAGGATCAGGCTGGCCACCGCGTTGATTTCCGGCTTCACGCCCAGACGCACGGCAGAGAAGACTTCCATCGGCAAAGTGGTCGAACCCGGGCCCGAGACGAAGCTGGCCAGTACCAGGTCATCCAGCGACAGGGCAAAGGACATCATCCCGCCGGCTGCCAGCGACGGTGCAATCATCGGGATGGTGATCAGGAAGAATACCTTCCACGGCCGCGCACCGAGGTCCATCGCCGCTTCTTCGATCGACAGGTCCAGCTCACGCAGGCGCGCCGACACCACCACCGCCACATAGGCTGCGCAGAAGGTGGTGTGGGCGATCCAGATGGTGACGATGCCACGCTCCTGCGGCCAGCCGATCATCTGCGCCATGGCCACGAACAGCAGCAACAGCGACAGACCGGTGATCACCTCGGGCATTACCAACGGTGCGGTAACCAGGCCACCGAACAGGGTACGGCCCTTGAAGCGGGTCACCCGGGTCAGCACGAAGGCCGCCAGGGTGCCCAGCGCCACGGCGGCGATCGCGGTGTAGCAGGCGATCTCCAGCGAGCGCATCACCGAACCCATCAGCTGGGTGTTGTCGAGCAGGCCGACGTACCACTTCACCGACCAGCCGCCCCATACCGTCACCAGCTTGGAGGCGTTGAACGAGTAGATCACCAGGATCAGCATCGGCAGGTAGATGAACAGCAGGCCCAGGACCAACATCAATTTGGAGAAACTGAAACGCTTCATGCCCTGCCCTCCATCTCTTTGGCCTGACTACGGTTGAAGAGCAGGATCGGTACGATCAGGATCGCCAGCATCACTACCGCCAGGGCAGAGGCCACCGGCCAGTCACGGTTGTTGAAGAACTCTTGCCAGAGCACTTTACCGATCATCAAGGTTTCCGGGCCGCCGAGCAGCTCAGGAATGACGAACTCACCCACCACCGGAATGAACACCAGCATACAGCCGGCGATGATGCCGTTCTTCGACAGCGGCACGGTGATCTTCCAGAAGCTGTTGAAGGTGCTCGAACCCAGGTCCGACGCGGCCTCAAGCAGGCTCTGGTCATGCTTCACCAGGTTGGCGTAGAGCGGCAGGATCATGAACGGCAGGTACGAATAGACCACGCCGATATACACCGCGAGGTTGGTGTTGAGGATCTGCAACGGCTGATCGATCCACCCCAGCCACAGCAAGAAGGCGTTGAGCAGGCCGTTGTTGCTGAGGATGCCCATCCAGGCATAGACGCGGATCAGGATCGCCGTCCAGGTCGGCATCATGATCAGCAGCAACAGGACCGTCTGGGCTTCCTTGCGCGCGTTGGCGATGGCATAGGCCATCGGATAGCCGATCAGCAGGCACAACAGCGTGCTGAAGAAGGCCATCTTCAACGACCCCAGGTACGCCGAGATGTAGAGTTCGTCTTCGGTCAACAGGCCATAGTTGGCCAGGTTGAGCACCACTTGCACCTTGTCTTCGACGTAGCTGTAGATCTCGGTATACGGCGGGATCGCCACGTCGGCTTCAGCGAAACTGATCTTCAGGACGATGAAGAACGGCAGCATGAAGAACAGGAACAGCCAGATGAACGGCACGCCGATCACCAGATGGCGTCCCTCGGGCTTTATTCGGTTGACGGCTCGCTTGAGCTTGCGCGCATTCATGACCGCAGTACCACGCCGCTGTCATCCTCCCACCAGACGTAGACCTGGTCGTCCCAGGTCGGTCGGGTGCCCTGGCGCTCGGCGTTGGCGACGAACGACTGGACGATCTTGCCGCCAGGCAGCTCGACGTAGAACACCGAATGGCCGCCCAGGTAGGCAATGTCGTGCACCTTGCCGCGCGACCAGTTGTGCTCGCAGGTCGGCTGCGCGGTGGTCACCAGCAGTTTTTCCGGACGCAGGGCGTAGGTGATGCGCTTGTCTTCCACCGAGGTGGTAACCCCGTGGCCAACGTAGATGTGGCGCTCAAGCTCGGGGCTGGCGATCACCGCGTGGCCTTCGGCGTCGTCGACCACTTCGCCTTCGAACAGGTTGACGTTACCGATGAACTCGCAGACCAGGCGGCTGGTCGGGGTTTCATAGATGTCGATCGGGCTGCCGATCTGGGCGATCCAGCCCAGGTGCATGATGGCGATGCGCTGGGCCATGGTCATGGCCTCTTCCTGGTCGTGGGTCACCATCACGCAGGTCACACCGACCCGTTCGATGATCTCCACCAGCTCCAGTTGCATCTGCGAACGCAGCTTCTTGTCCAGTGCCCCCATCGGCTCATCGAGCAGCAGCAACTTGGGCCGCTTGGCCAGCGAACGGGCCAGGGCCACACGCTGACGCTGGCCACCGGAGAGCTGGTGCGGCTTGCGCTTGGCGTACTGGGTCATGTGCACCAGCTTGAGCATCTCGGCCACGCGGGCGTCGATCTCGGACTTGGGCATACGGTCCTGCTGCAGGCCGAAGGCGATGTTCTGGGCCACGGTCATGTGCGGAAACAGCGCGTACGACTGGAACATCATGTTGATCGGCCGCTCGTAGGGCGGCATATCGGTAATGTCTACGCCATCGAGGAAAATACGCCCCTCGGTTGGTCGTTCGAAGCCGGCGAGCATGCGCAGCAAGGTCGACTTACCCGAACCCGAGCCACCGAGCAGGGCGAAAATTTCGCCCTTCTTGATTTCCAGGGACACATCGTCCACGGCGACCGTTTCGTCGAACTTTTTCGTGACCCGGTCGATTTTGACCAGCACCTGTTTAGGTTGCTGGTCGCCCTCGAGGGCTTTCTTATAGGCACCGGAGGCAACTGCCATTTGTGAAACTCCCAACAAGATTTTTTGCGCCCGCCCCTGCCGTGACGGACCCTGGATTTTTACTTGCCCGACTTGACCTTGGTCCAGCTACGGGTCATCAACCGTTGCACCTTGGGAGGTAGCTCGGAATTGACGTACAACTTGTCCAGCACTTCTTGCGGTGGGTAAACCGCTGCGTCGGTTCGCACGTTCTGGTCCATCAGATCGCCAGCCTTGGGGTTCGGGTTGGCATAACCGACGTAATCACTGACCTGGGCAATAACCTCAGGCTGCAGCAAATAGTTGATGAAGGCGTGGGCCTCTTTGACATTCTTGGAATCCTTGGGGATCGCCAGCATGTCGAACCAGAGGTTGCCGCCTTCCTTGGGAATCGCATAGGCCAGCTTGACGCCCTTGCCGGCTTCTTCGGCGCGGGACTTGGCCTGGAACACATCGCCGGAGAAACCGGCAGCCACGCAGATGTCGCCGTTGGCCAGGTCCGAGATGTATTTGGATGAATGGAAGTAGGTCACGTACGGGCGCACGGCCAAGAGTTTCTTCTCGGCGTCGGCATAATCCTTGGGGTTGGTGCTGTTGGGGTCACGCCCCATGTAGTTGAGTACTGCCGGGAGCATCTCGTCGGCCGAGTCGAGGAAGGCGACCCCGCACGTGGAGAGTTTTTTGATGTTTTGTGGCTCGAACAGCATGGCCCAGGAATCGATCTTGTCGGTACCCAGCGCCGCCTTGACCTTCTCGACGTTGTAGCCGATGCCATTGGTGCCCCACAGGTAGGGGACGGCGTACTGGTTGCCTGGATCGTTTTTTTCCAGGCGCTTCATCAGCGCCGGGTCAAGGTTCGCGTAATTGGGCAGCAGCGCCTTGTCGAGCTTCTGGAACGCGCCCGCCTTGATCTGCTTGCCGAGAAAATGGTTGGACGGCACGACCACGTCATAGCCGGTACGACCGGCCAGCAGCTTGCCTTCCAGGGTTTCGTTGGAATCGAAGACATCCTGCACCGGCTTGATGCCAGTGGCTTTTTCGAAGTCCGCGAGGGTGGTCTGACCAATGTAGTCCGACCAGTTATAAATGTGCACCGTGGGCGCCGCTTGGACGCTGATCGCCAGCGTCAGACCCGCTCCAGCCAGCATGGCCTTGCGAAATACAGAAATAGACAAGTGGGAGGTCCTCACAAATGTGCCCGTGGCAAACGACAGGAATACCTGCCGGATAACCAAACCGGCGCGCAACTTACCTTCGATGCACTCATGCCGCAAAAAAAATTTGTGCTTTCATGCTCCCTGGGCGGGATTTACACCGCGCCCAGGGAGGCAACCAGGTTTACTTGCCCGATTTGATCTTGGTCCAGCTGCGAGTGATTTCGCGCTGGGCTTTGGCACCCGGGTCAGCAATGGCGTACAGCTGCTTCTTCACATCAGCCGGCGGGTAGATGCTTGGATCGCTGGTGAT
Source organism: Pseudomonas sp. RC2C2 (assembly GCF_018390435.1). Taxonomy (NCBI): domain Bacteria; kingdom Pseudomonadati; phylum Pseudomonadota; class Gammaproteobacteria; order Pseudomonadales; family Pseudomonadaceae; genus Pseudomonas; species Pseudomonas sp. RC2C2. The sequence goes on from NZ_JAHBAX010000001.1 coordinate 2,026,634, forward strand.
GTCCTTGTCCACCAGGGGAGTCGCCGCCTTGTTGCCGTTCGGGAAACGCACGGCGTTGGTGATCTCGGCCATGACTTCCGGTTGCATCAGGAAGTCCATGAACTTGTAGGCAGCGTCGACGTTGACCGCATCTTTGGGGATGGCGACCATGTCGTAGAAGGTACCGGCGCCTTCTTTCGGAATGATGTAGTCCAGCTTGACCTTGTCACCGGCCTCGTGGGCACGGGCCTTGGACTGCTCCAGGTCCCCCGAGTAACCCACGGCCACGCAGATGTTGCCGTTGGCAAGGTCCGAGATGTACTTGGAGGAGTGGAAGTAGCCGACCGACGGACGGATCTTCAGGAACAGGTCTTCGGCGGCTTTGAGGTCTTCCTTGCTGGTGCTGTTGGTCGGCTTGCCCAGGTAGTGCAGCGCCGCCGGGATCATTTCGGTCGGAGCGTCGAGGAAGCTCACACCGCAGCTCTTGAGCTTGGCGATATTCTCCGGCTTGAACACCACGTCCCAGGAATCGATCTTGTCGATACCCAGCGCGGCCTTGACCTTCTCCGGGTTGTAGCCGATGCCGATGGAGCCCCACATGTACGGGAACGCATGTTTGTTGCCCGGGTCGCTGGCATCACCAACGGCCTTGAGCAGGTCTTCGTCGAGGTTCTTCCAGTTCGGCAGCTTGGACTTGTCCAGCTCCTGATAGACACCGGCCTTGATCTGCTTGGCCAGGAAGTTGTTCGACGGCACTACCACGTCGTAGCCGGACTTGCCTGCCAGCAACTTGGCCTCGAGGGTCTCGTTGCTGTCGAAGACATCGTAAACGACCTTGATACCGGTCTGTTTTTCGAACTTGGCGACAGTGTCCGGTGCGATGTAGTCGGACCAGTTATAGACGTGCAGTACTTTGTCATCCGCGTGAACAGCACTGGCCATGGCGCCCATCAGGGACATAGCCAGCAACGTCTTGCCCAATTTCTTCATGCGTAATGCTCCAGAATTTTTATTTAGCCATCTGTTCAGCGGCCGGCTTATTCGGCGCAAGCTCCGAGCGACTGAAACAGTCGTTAGTCTGGCAAGTTACAAGGCGCTCTTTCAAGGAAAGAGGCGCCTTGAAACTCATTGATGCCATTACGCTAGCCTAGCACTTGGCTAGTTCAGCGCTTCGAGCGTCAGGTCCAGGCATTTGCGCGCCTTTTCCACCAGCTCGTCGATCTCTGCATGACTGATCACCAGCGGTGGCGCGATGATCATGGTGTCGCCCACAGCGCGCATGATCAGCCCGTTGTCGAAGCAGAACTGTCGGCAGATCATGCCCACACCCCGGCCTTCGTAACGCGCACGGGTGGCCTTGTCCTTGACCAGCTCGATGGCACCGAGCATGCCCAGGCCACGCACTTCGCCCACCAGCGGGTGATCGCTGAGCTCACGCAGACGCTTTTGCAAATACGGTGCCGTTTCTTCCTGAACCCGCTCGATGATCTTCTCGTCGCGCAGGATCCGCAGGTTTTCCAGGCCCACCGCCGCCGCCACCGGGTGGCCGGAGTAGGTGAAGCCGTGATTGAAGTCGCCGCCTTCGCTGAGCACCTTGGCCACTTCGTCACGCACGATCACACCGCCCATGGGGATGTAACCGGAGGTAAGACCCTTGGCGATGGTCATCAGGTCGGGCTTGAGGTCGTAGTAATCGGAACCGAACCACTCGCCGGTGCGACCAAAGCCACAGATCACTTCGTCGGCAATGAACAGGATCTCGTACTTGGCGAGGATTTCCTTGATCTTCGGCCAGTAGGTGTCTGGCGGAATGATCACCCCGCCGGCACCCTGAATCGGCTCGGCGATAAAGGCGGCGACGTTGTCTTCGCCGACTTCGAGGATTTTCTTTTCCAGCTGCTCGGCGGCCCATACGCCGAATTCGTCCGGGGTCATGTCACCGCCTTCGCCGAACCAGTACGGCTGCGGGATATGCACGATGCCCGGCAGCGTCCCGGCCTGCGCATGCATGCCGCTCATGCCACCCAGGGCGGCACCGGCCACGGTGGAACCGTGATAACCGTTGATGCGGCCAATGATCACCTGTTTCTGCGGCTTGCCCTTGAGCGCCCAGTAGTGACGGACCATGCGCAAGTTGGTGTCGTTGCCTTCAGAACCGGAGCCGGTGAAGAACACATGGGTCATGCCCTTGGGCGCGACGTCGCAGACGGCTTTGGCCAGCTCCAGTGCCGGTGGGTGGGCAGTCTGGAAGAACAGGTTGTAGTACGGCAGCTCGCGCATTTGCTTGGCGGCCACTTCAACCAGCTCTTCACGGCCGTAACCGACCGCCACACACCACAGGCCCGCCATGCCATCGAGGATCTTGTTGCCCTCGCTGTCCCACAGGTGCACGCCCTCGGCTTTGGTGATGATCCGCGGCCCCTTCTCTTTCAGCTGTTTATAGTCACTGAAAGGCGCCAGGTGATGCTCACTGCTAAGGGTTTGCCACTCACGGGTTTGCGGGTTGTTGACGCTCATGTGCTTCTCCGTTTGTTGACGGCCGCGGTCCTGCGGCTCCGGGTTGATCAGACCGCAAACAGCAGGAACTCACGTTCCCAGGAGCTGATTACGCGTTTGAAGTTTTCATGCTCGGCGCGCTTGGTGGCGACGTAGCCGGCAATGAATTTCTTGCCCAGGTAAGGTTCCAGCGCCTGGCAGTTCTCCATGCGCTCCAGGGCGTCCTCGATGGTCAGCGGCAGGCGCAGGTTGCGCCGCTCATAGCCACGCCCCTGCACCGGCGCACTTGGCTTGATGCCTTCGACCATGCCGATGAAGCCGCACAGCAGGCTGGCGGCGATCGCCAGGTACGGGTTGGCGTCGGCGCCTGGCAGGCGGTTTTCGACCCGGCGATTCTGCGGCCCGGCATCCGGTACGCGCAGGCCCACGGTACGGTTCTCTTCGCCCCACTCGACGTTCACGGGTGCCGAGGTGTCGGGCAGGAAGCGGCGGAACGAGTTGACGTTCGGTGCGAACAGCGGCAACACCACCGGAATGAACTTCTGCAGGCCGCCGACGTGGTTGAGGAACAGCTCGCTCATGCTCCCGTCTTCGTCCGAGAAGATGTTCTTGCCGGTACGCACGTCGATGATGCTCTGGTGCAGGTGCATGGCGCTGCCCGGTTCGCCGGTCATCGGCTTGGCCATGAAGGTGGCAGCGACGTTGTGCTTGAGCGCAGCCTCGCGCATGGTGCGCTTGAACACCAGGATCTGGTCGGCCAGCGACAGGGCGTTGCCGTGACGGAAGTTGATCTCCATCTGCGCCGTGCCGTCTTCGTGGATCAGCGTGTCGAGATCAAGGTTCTGCAGCTCGCACCAGTCGTAGACGTCCTCGAACAGCGGGTCGAATTCGTTGGCGGCTTCAATAGAGAACGACTGCCGGCCGGTTTCCGGGCGCCCGGAGCGGCCGATTGGCGGCTGCAGGGGGAAGTCCGGGTCTTCGCAGCGTTTGGTCAGGTAGAACTCCATCTCTGGCGCCACGATCGGCTGCCAGCCCTTGTCGGCATAGAGCTTCAATACCTTCTTGAGCACGTTGCGTGGCGACAGCTCGACCGGGTTGCCCTGCTTGTCGTAGGTGTCGTGGATCACCTGGGCGGTCGGCTCGATGGCCCAAGGTACGAGAAACACCGCGTTCTCGTCGGGGCGGCAGATCATGTCGATGTCAGCCGGGTCGAGCAGTTCGTAATAGATGTCGTCATCGACATAGTCGCCGGTCACGGTCTGCAGCAGCACGCTCTCGGGCAGGCGCATGCCTTTTTCGGCAATGAACTTGTTGGTCGGCGAGATCTTGCCACGGGTGATACCGGTGAGGTCGCTGATCAGACACTCGACTTCGGTGATCTTGTGTTCTTTCAACCAATCGGTGAGCTGGTCGAGGTTGCTACTCATAAATACCTCAGGAGGTAAATGTCTGGACAGACGTCAGGACGATACCCGGAGTGGGCCGTCCCAGACATTCTGGATGCCCTACGGGGCTAAAGCAAAAGTCAGACGCAGGGTGGCCGCGACGGGCAGTTCCCGCAAGACTGACGAGCCCGCTATAGTGATGGCAGAGGTAATTCGAAGCAGCGTCGGCAGCAGGCAGGACGCCCGGGCCGTCAATTATTTCAGCCGGGGCGCAAGGTGCTGGCGCATGGCGCAAGCCACCCGCGAGGAACGCGTGCAAACCGTTCTGTGAACGGCGGGCGATGATGCCGGTTGTCGGCAGGCGTGACATGTAACCCCCGGTATTATTGGTGTTATGGGTTGCCACCGAGCTTAGCCTTGTTCATTTTTTTACACAACACCCCCGTAAAAAATAGAACACGGCCCGCTCAAGATCGCCGTTACCGTACGAAAGCAGCCCTTGTCGGCGCCCCCAATTGCAGCAAAAATGCCGCTTGAGGGCCATTTTAGGGCATCATGGGGTTGGCTTGACTTCAGCAAGGCTTTCCGATTGACTGAACCTGCAAGCCCCCATTGATTGATATTTTTAACAACAAAGGTGTTGCATCATGTCGGTACCCCCGCGTGCCGTTCAGCTTAACGAAGCGAACGCGTTCCTTAAGGAACATCCTGAGGTTCTCTACGTTGACCTTCTGATTGCAGATATGAATGGTGTGGTGCGCGGCAAGCGCATCGAGCGCACCAGCCTCCACAAGGTTTACGAGAAAGGCATCAATCTGCCGGCCTCCCTTTTCGCCCTGGATATCAACGGTTCGACCGTCGAAAGCACCGGCCTTGGCCTGGACATCGGCGATGCCGACCGCATCTGCTATCCAATCCCCGATACCCTGTCCAACGAGCCCTGGCAGAAGCGCCCGACCGCGCAACTGCTGATGACCATGCACGAGCTCGAAGGCCAACCGTTCTTCGCTGACCCGCGGGAAGTCCTGCGCCAGGTCGTGAGCAAGTTCGACGAGCTGGGCCTGACCATCTGCGCCGCGTTCGAGCTTGAGTTCTACCTGATCGACCAGGAGAACGTGAACGGCCGTCCGCAACCGCCGCGCTCGCCGATTTCCGGCAAACGCCCGATCTCGACCCAGGTGTACCTGATCGACGACCTCGACGAGTACGTTGATTGCCTGCAGGACATCCTCGAAGGCGCCAAGGAACAAGGCATTCCTGCCGACGCCATCGTCAAGGAAAGCGCCCCGGCGCAGTTCGAAGTCAACCTGCACCACGTTGCCGACCCGATGAAGGCCTGCGACTACGCGGTACTGCTCAAGCGCCTGATCAAAAACATCGCCTACGACCATGAGATGGATACCACCTTCATGGCCAAGCCCTATCCGGGCCAGGCGGGTAATGGTCTGCATGTCCATATCTCGGTGCTGGACAAAGATGGCAAGAACATCTTCACCAGCGAGGATCCCGAGCAGAACGCCGCACTGCGTCACGCGATCGGCGGTGTGCTCGAGACCCTACCGGCGTCGATGGCGTTCCTCTGCCCGAACGTCAACTCGTACCGCCGTTTCGGTGCCCAGTTCTACGTGCCGAATTCGCCAAGCTGGGGCCTGGACAACCGTACCGTGGCCCTGCGCGTGCCAACCGGCACGCCGGACGCCGTGCGCATCGAACACCGCGTAGCCGGTGCCGACGCCAACCCGTACCTGCTGATGGCCGCCGTGCTGGCCGGTGTTCACCATGGCCTGACCAACAAGGTCGACCCGGGCGAGCCGACCGAAGGCAACTCCTACGAGCAGAACGAGCAAAGCCTGCCGAACAACCTGCGTGATGCACTGCGCGAGCTGGACGACAGCGAGATCCTGGCCAAGTACATCGACCCGAAATACATCGATATCTTCGTGGCCTGTAAAGAGAGCGAGCTGGAGGAGTTCGAACACTCCATCTCCGACCTTGAGTACAACTGGTATCTGCATACCGTGTAACAGCGGTTGGATGCTGGAATGAAAAACGCCGTCGGCCCCTGAGTCGACGGCGTTTTTTATGGCCTCATCGCTGGCAAGCCAGCTCCCACAAGTGCTGTGTACACCGGACCTGTGGGAGCTGGCTTGCCAGCGATGGGCCGTAAGGCAGCCCCAAAGGCTACAGCGCTTTTTCGAAGATCTTCGAGTTACGCTGATAGTTGTACAGCGAGGCCCGCGCCGCCGGCAGCCGCTCGACCCCGCTGGGCACAAAGCCGCGCTCGCGGAACCAGTGTGCCGTCCGGGTCGTCAGCACGAACAGGGTGTTGAGCCCCATCTCCCGCGCCCGCGTCTCGATCCGTTCCAGCAACTCATCACCACGCCCACCATGGCGATACTCAGGGTTCACCGCCAGGCACGCCAGTTCGCCCGCCTCAGAATCGGCAATCGGGTACAGTGCCGCACAGGCGATGATCATGCCTTCGCGCTCGACCACGCTGAACTGCTCGATCTCGCGCTCCAGCACCTCGCGCGAGCGACGCACGAGGATGCCTTGCTCTTCGAGCGGGCTGATCAGCTCGAGCAAGCCACCGACATCCTCGATCGCCGCCTCACGCACCTTTTCAAACTGCTCCTGAGCCACCAGGGTGCCGCCGCCATCACGGGTGAACAACTCGGTGAGCAAGGCACCGTCTTCGCCATAGCTGACGATATGGCTGCGCGCCACACCACCACGGCAGGCTTCGGCGGCGGCATCGAGCAACTCGCCCTGGTAATCGCTGCCCAACCGCTGCAGGTGCGCCGGCACCTGTTGTGGACGCAGCTCACGCACCAGCCGGCCCTGTTCATCAAGCAGGCCGCGCTCGGCGCCGAACAGCAGCAGTTTGTCGGCGCCCAGTTCGATGGCGGCGCGGGTGGCGACGTCTTCACAGGCCAGGTTGAAGATTTCGCCGGTAGGCGAGTAACCCAACGGCGAGAGCAGGACGATGGAGCGCTCGTCGAGCAGGCGGTTGATGCCCTTGCGGTCGACCCGGCGCACTTCGCCGGTGTGATGGTAATCAACACCTTCGACCACGCCGATCGGCCGTGCGGTGACCAGGTTGCCAGCGGCCACGCGCAGGCGCGAACCCTGCATCGGCGAGGCGGCCATGTCCATCGACAGGCGCGCCTCGATGGCGATGCGCAGGTGGCCGACGGCATCGATCACGCATTCCAGGGTGGCGGCATCGGTGATGCGCATGCCGCGGTGGTAGTGCGGGGTCAGGCCACGGGAGGCCAGGCGGCTTTCGATCTGCGGACGCGAACCATGGACCAGCACCAGGCGCACGCCAAGGCTGTGCAACAGCACCAGGTCGTGGACGATATTGCCGAAGTTGGGGTGCTCGACCCCGTCACCGGGGAGCATGACCACGAACGTGCAGTCGCGGTGGGCGTTGATGTAAGGCGAAGCGTGACGCAGCCAATTGACGTATTCGGGCATAACCGGAGAGCCTGTAGAAAATAGGGACAAGAACGGGAAAGCACACAGCGCTCGAAGGGTTATCGTCGGAACAGGCTTGGCGTCACGCGCAATCTCCTCTGCAAAACGGTTCAACTCAGCGGGCAATTACCGGGCTGAGGCAATAATGTTCGATCAACTCACGCAATAGACGCACAGTAGGCTGCAAGCGTGACATTTCAAGGTATTCACCCGGCTGGTGGGCACAGGCGATGTCACCGGGGCCGAGCACCAGGGTCTCGCAACCCAGGCGCTGAAGATAAGGCGCTTCGGTGCCAAAGGCTACCGCTTCGGCGCGATGACCGGTAAGACGTTCGGCTACCCGTACCAGTTCCGCATCGGCGGCCTGCTCGAACGGCGGCACTTCGGGGAACAGCGGCGCATAGTCGATGCGCACCTGGTGCTGCTCGGCCAGTGGCGCCAGTTTTTGCCGAATGGCACTGCGCAGCACCTCCGGGTCCATACCCGGCAGCGGGCGCAGGTCGAATTCCAGGGCGCACTGGCCACAGATACGGTTGGGGTTGTCGCCGCCATGAATACAGCCGAAGTTCATCGTCGGTTGCGGCACGCTGAACTGGGCGTTGTTGAATGCCTTCTGCCATTGCCGGCGCAGGTTCATCAGCTCGCTCATGACCTGGTGCATGGCCTCCAGGGCGCTATGGCCCAGGCTCGGGTCGGACGAGTGGCCACTGCGCCCGAGAATGTCGATGCGCTCCATCATCACCCCTTTGTGCAGGCGGATCGGCTTGAGCCCGGTCGGCTCACCGATCACGGCCGCACGGCCCAGGGGCCGCCCGGCCTCGGCCAGGGCACGGGCGCCGGCCATCGAGCTTTCTTCGTCGCAGGTGGCGAGAATCAGCAGCGGTTGCTTGAAGTCATGGGCAAGCAATGGCTGCACGGCTTCGATGACCAGGGCAAAAAAGCCCTTCATGTCGCAACTGCCCAAGCCTACCCAGCGGCCGTCGACCTCGGTCAGCTTGAGCGGGTCGGTCTGCCACAGCTCGGGGTCGTACGGCACCGTGTCGCTGTGCCCGGCCAGCACCAGGCCGCCCGGGCCGCTGCCATAGCTTGCCAGCAGGTTGAACTTGCCCGGGTTCACCTGCTGAATGTCGCAGGCAAAACCCAGGTCCCCCAGCCAGCCGGCCAGCAGGTCGATCACCGCGCGGTTGGACTGATCCAGAGCAGGCTGGGTACAACTGACCGACGGCGCGGCGATCAGGGCGGCGAACTGCTCTTTGAGCGATGGCAATGGCATGCGCTTTCTCCTTGGGCGAAGCTCATCATAGGGCCATCCGGCACCGGGAATAAACCGCCGTGAGCCGACTCCTGTACACTGCACCCCCAAGACGCTCCCTGTCATTCGAGCCTGGATTACCCAGCAATGCATAAAGAAACCGAAATCAAACTGCGGGTCAGCCGCGAGACCCTCGCCGCCCTGCGTGAACACCCATTGCTGAACAAGCGCAACAAGTCCGGGTGGCAAAGCCGCGAACTGCTCAACCAGTACTTCGATACCCCGGAGCGCGACCTGGCCGCCGCCAAGGTCGCCCTGCGCCTGCGCCGCGACGGCGATGTGGTCATCCAGACCCTCAAGACCCGCGGCCAGAGCGTCGCCGGCCTGTCCCAGCGCAACGAGTTCGAATGGCAGTTGCCCAAGGCCAAGCTCGACCTGAAAAAACTCGACGCCGAGTGCTGGCCGGAGCAACTGGCCGATGTCGACAAAAAGACCATCAAGGCGCTGTTCACCACTGACTTCACCCGTGAATACGCAGAAATCGCCTGGGGCCGCGGCAAGGCCAAGGTGGTGATCGAGGCCGCACTGGACCTCGGCACCGTGGTTGCCGGCAAGCACAAGGAAGAAATCTGCGAGCTGGAGCTCGAGTTGCGCGAAGGCGCCCCCGAAGCCCTGCTGGAGCTGGCCGCCGAGCTGTCGGCCAAGTTGCCGCTGATGCCGTGTGACATCAGCAAGGCCGAGCGCGGTTATCGCCTGCTCGACGCCGGCAGCTACGCCCTGAGCCTGCCGGCCGCCGAACTGAACGCCCAGATGTCCCTCGACGACGCCTTCGCCGCACTGGCCTGGCAGTTGCTCGGCAGCAGCCAGCGCCTGGCCGAACAGTACCGTTTCAACGGCCACTGGCGCCTGCTGCAGGACTGGGTCGACAACCTCTGGGAACTGCGCGCCCTGGCCAGCAGCCTCGGCCAGGCCGGCCCACGCGCCAGCACCCGCGAGCTGCGCAACAGCCTCGACGCCCTGCTCGAAGACTGGCGCCCGCTGGTATTGGCCGGTATTGACGATGAAGACGTACGCCGTGCCGCACCCGAGCAATTCGCCGAAGAGTTGCTGGATACCCGCTGGGGCCAGTTCTCCCTGGAGACCTCGCGCTGGCTGCTGGCCCGCGCCTGGACCGTCGAGCGCAACAAGCGCGGCGACCGCCAGGGCGCCGCACAACTGGCCAACTGGCTGAACGTGCTGCTGGCCGAAGAAGCCAAGGCCCTGAACCTGCCGCTGTACCATCGCCAGCCGGAAGACCTGGCCGAGCAGCTGCCGCGCATCGAACGCCTGCTGGCATGGCTGCACCACGCCCGCCAGGTGCTGGAGAGCCCGGATCTGGACCGCCTGTTCGGCGAGCTGAACAAGCTGCACGAACTGGCCAACCTGCCAATCAGCGACGAAGTGCTCGAAGCCCGCGTCCACCAGGCCATGGCCGTGTTCCAGAGCCGTGGCTGGAAGCACCTGCTGCGCAAGTAAGGCTCAAGGCAGTACCGGCAGACTCGTCGTGGACTTGATTTCGGACAAGGCCACGGTCGAGTTGACCTCCTGGATCCCCGGCACCATCGACAGCTTTTCGAAGAAGAACCGTTCGTAGGCTTCGATGTCCGGGGTGACAATACGCAGCAAAAAGTCCACTGCGCCCATCAGTACATAACACTCCAGCACTTCCGGAAAGCCGCGGATCGCCTCGGTGAACTCGGTGAAGTTGGAGCGCCCGTGGGCGTTGAGTTTGACCTCGGCGAAAATCTGCGTGTTCAAGCCGATCTTCTTGCGATCCAGCAGGGTCACCTGGGCGCGAATCACCCCCTCCTCTTTCAAGCGCTGGATGCGCCGCCAGCAAGGCGATTGCGACAAGCCCACGCGCTCGGCGATCTGCGCACTGGAGAGCGAGGCGTCGTCCTGCAACAAGGCCAGGATGCGCCGGTCATAGGCGTCCAACTCGCTATGCATGATTATTTCTCCAAAATGGATAGCTACGAATTGAATTATTCAATAAGTGGCAATATTGCACGATCATAGAGAAGAAATACCCTGACCTGCATGTAAAAATTTCTCCACTTTCTTCGGAGAATCCCATGAGCGCTCTCGAACGGCTGGACAGCCCCCTCACACCCTTACGCACCGATGTCTGGGCCGCCAGCAACGCGCACAGTGATGTCTGCTACCAACTGCAGGTAGAGGCCGAGCCCGACAGCCTGTGCCGGGTGCTCAACCTGTTTGCCCTGCAGTTCCTGGTGCCGCATCGGCTGAATGTCGAGCAACAGGATGACCTGCTCAGTGTCGAGATCGGCATCAGCGGCCTGAGCTGGCACCGCGCCGAGCTGATTGCACAAAAAATGCGCAACCTGATCTGCGTAACCGAGGTGCAGTTGAGCCAGCCCGGTAAAGCCTGGTAACCCTTGTTCTCGCGAAAGGCTCAGCTCAGCGGCTAACCTTGCTCAGGCCACCACTGTCGGCGGCGCGGCAAGGAAGCCCGCATGACCAACCCCAATGAAGATCGCTGGCTTGACCTCGACACCTTGCTTGCCGAGTTGCTCGCCGAACAACGCATCAGCGCGGTCGATCGCAGCAACTGCACACCGCTGCAGCACGACCAGCACCCGCTCGAATGGATCGCCAGCCAGCAGCTTGCCGACCTGCGCAATCCCGGCCAATGCCTGGACCTGGACGCCTTGTGCCAGTGGCAGGCAAAGCAGGCTGGCCAGCCTTACCTGCGTATCGATCCCCTGGAGACCGACCTTGCCCGGCTCACCGGCCTGATGTCCGCGGCCTTCGCCAGGCGTCACGGCATCCTCGCGGTGGCCGCCGATGCCAGCGGTGTCACCGTGGCCAGCGCGCAGCCCTATGTCCGCGCCTGGGAGGCGGACCTGGCCCAGGCGCTGCAACGGCCGATCAAGCGGGTGCTGGCCAGCCCCGTGCAGATCCGCCAGCTCAGCCAGACGTTCTTCCAGGTCGCCCAATCGGTCAGCGGCGCCAGTCAGCAACAGTCGGTACCGATCGCGGCGGGCAATCTTGAACAATTGCTTGAAGTCGGCAGCCGCGCCAACGAGGTTCAAGCCAACGATGCGCATATCGTCAGCATCGTTGACTGGCTGTTGCAGTACGCCTTCGAACAGCGCGCCAGCGATATCCACCTCGAACCGCGACGTGAACAAGGCCAGTTGCGTTTTCGCATCGACGGCGTGCTGCACCCGGTCTACCAGTTCCCGGCGCCGGTGACCCTGGCGGTGGTCAGCCGCCTGAAAAGCCTGGGGCGCATGAATGTCGCGGAAAAACGCCGCCCCCAGGATGGCCGGATCAAAACCCGCCTGCCCGATGGCGAGGAGGTCGAGCTACGGCTGTCGACCCTGCCCACCACGTTTGGCGAAAAGCTGGTGTTGAGAGTCTTCGACCCGCAGCTGCTGCACCAGAACTTTGCCCAACTGGGCCTCGGCGCAGCCGACCTCAAGCGCTGGCTGGCCATGCTCGGCCAGCGCCACGGCATCATCCTGGTCACCGGGCCCACCGGCTCGGGCAAGACCAGCACCCTTTACGCCAGCCTCAAGCACCTGGCCACCCCGCAGATCAACCTGTGTACCGTCGAAGACCCGATCGAAATGGTTGAACCCGCGTTCAACCAACTACAAGTACAACCGGCCATCAACCTGGACTTTGCCGCCGGTACCCGGGCGCTGCTGCGCCAGGATCCGGATGTCATCATGATCGGCGAGATACGCGACCTGGAAACCGCTGAAGTGGCGATCCAGGCCGCCCTGACCGGGCACCTGGTGCTCTCGACCCTGCACACCAACGATGCCTGCAGCGCTATCACCCGCTTGCTGGAACTGGGCATTGCGCCCTATCTGCTTAAAGCCAGCCTGATCGGGGTCATGGCCCAGCGCCTGGTACGCACCCTGTGTGACCATTGCAAGGCCGCGCCAACAGCGCCGATGCACAGCCATCAAGCGGTGGGCTGTGGTGAATGCCGGCAGACCGGGTATCACGGTCGCAGTGCGATCTTCGAACTGCTGGGCATCAGTGATGCACTCAAAGCTCGAATCGAGCCCGACCTCGATCTGCTCGCCTTGCGCCGACTGGCGCTTGATGAGGGCATGCTCAGCCTCAAGCACAGCGGCGCCGAGAAGGTTGCCGCAGGGCAGACAACCGAGGCCGAAGTGCTTCGCGTCATCGCTTGAAGCAGGTGCCAAACCTTTATCTGGCCAGGGAACTAGATCCACATAAACCCAATCAAAGGCCCCAGTTCACCTCAGTTGGAGTCACCTTAATGCGTTTCAAGTTTGCAGTCGCAACCCTTGCCCTGCTCTCCCTGCCGGTTGGATCTGCCATGGCCGATACCTTCTGGCGCAACGTCATCTCTTCCGGCGCCACCACCGCGTCCTCTTACCTGACCTCCAAGGACCACAAGCTGGTCGTGGCTGCCCAGGATGATGCCGGCAGCTTTGTCGCCAGCGAAGGCGCGATTCGCGGCCCGTACCTGGAAGCGGCGATGCAGAAAGTCCGCGCCGACAACCCGGGCCTGAAAGTCAGTGACATGGAACTGGCCAATGCGATCCTGGCCAAGAACGCGGTAGCCAGCGAGTAAACTGTGGGAGCGGATGAATCCGCTCCCACCTCCTACCAAAGCCTCAGCGGTAATCATCCACCGGCACACAGGCACAGAACAGATTCCGGTCGCCATACACGTTGTCGACCCGGTTCACCGCCGGCCAGTACTTGTGCATCCGCGCATGGGCACTGGGCGCCACGCCCTGGGCAATGCTGTAGGGCCGCTCCCACATGCCCAGCACATCCTCAAGCGTATGCGGCGCATGCTTGAGCGGATTATCTTCTGCCGGCCAGTTACCTTCCTGAACTTCGCGGATCTCGGCACGAATGCTCAGCATTGCCTCTACAAAGCGATCCAGTTCGGCCTTGGATTCGCTCTCGGTCGGTTCGACCATCAAAGTGCCCGGCACCGGGAATGACATGGTCGGTGCATGGAAGCCGTAGTCCATCAAACGCTTGGCCACATCCTCTTCGGAAATGCCGGTCAGGGCTTTCAGCGGACGCAGGTCAAGAATGCACTCATGTGCCACCCGCTCGTTTCGGCCGCGATAAAGCACCGGGAAGGCACCGCCCAACTGCTCGGCCAGGTAGTTGGCCGACAGCATCGCCACCTCACTGGCATCGGCCAGTTGCGGGCCCATCATGGCGATGTACATCCAGCTGATCGGCAAGATGCTCGCGCTGCCCCAGGGCGCAGCGCTGACCGCCGTGTTTTGCGGGTCCGGGCCGGGCAGCGGGACCACCGGATGGCTGGCCACAAAAGGCGCCAGGTGCGCCCGCAGACCAATCGGGCCCATGCCCGGGCCACCGCCGCCATGGGGAATACAGAACGTCTTGTGCAGGTTCATGTGCGACACGTCGGCACCAATATCCGCTGGCCGCGCCAAGCCGACCTGGGCATTGAGGTTGGCACCGTCCATGTACACCTGGCCGCCGTGCTTGTGGATAACTTCGCAGATCTCGCTGATGCCCTCTTCGTACACGCCGTGTGTCGATGGATAGGTGGCCATCAGGCACGACAGCTTCTCGCCGGCTGCTTGCGCCTTGGCCTTGAGGTCGGCCAGGTCGACGTTGCCGGCCTGGTCGCACTCGACGATCACCACCTGCATGCCAGCCATCTGTGCGGAGGCCGGGTTGGTGCCGTGGGCCGAGGCCGGGATCAGGCAGATATCGCGCTGGGGCTGGTGACGGCTGCGGTGATACTTGGCGATTGCCATCAGCCCGGCGTACTCGCCCTGGGCGCCAGAGTTGGGCTGCATGCAGATGGCATCGAAGCCGGTGATCGCACACAACCAGCTTTCCAGTTCGTCGATCATCGCCTTGTAACCCTGTACCTGTGCAGCCGGCGCAAAGGGGTGCAGCAGGGCAAAACCGGGCCAGGTGATCGGAATCATCTCGCTGCTGGCATTAAGTTTCATGGTGCACGAACCCAGCGGGATCATCGACTGGTTCAGCGCCAGGTCCTTGTTCTCCAGCTGCTTGAGGTAACGCAGCATCTCGGTTTCGCTGTGGTGCAGGTTGAATACCGGGTGGCTGAGAAAGGCCGAGCGCCGCACCAGCGCCGGCGGAATGCCTTCAGGCTGCGCCAGGGCATCCAGTGCGGCGATATCCAGGCCATGGTCGGCACCGAGGAAGATATCGAACAGGCGCATGACTGTGCTTTCATCGCAGGTCTCGTCGAGGCTCACGCCCAGTTGCCCACGGCCGAGAATCCGCAGGTTGATCTGCGCCGCCTCGGCGCTTTCGATGATTGCCGTCTGGCTACCGCCGACGTCCAGGGTCAGGGTGTCGAAGAAGTGTTCGTTGAGCCGCTTGATGCCCTTGCTCTCCAGGCCCGCAGCGAGGACGAAGGTCAGCGCATGCACGCGCTGGGCAATGCGTTGCAAGCCTTCCGGGCCGTGGTACACCGCATAGAACGCGGCGATGTTGGCCAGCAGTACCTGGGCGGTACAGATGTTGGAGTTGGCCTTCTCGCGGCGAATGTGTTGCTCACGGGTCTGCAAGGCCATGCGCAGCGCAGTGTTGCCGCGGGCATCCTTGGACACGCCAATGATGCGCCCGGGCATGGCCCGCTTGAACTCGTCCCGACAGGCAAAATACGCCGCATGCGGGCCACCAAAGCCCATGGGCACGCCAAAACGCTGGGACGAGCCGAGCACCACGTCGGCGCCCTGCTCGCCCGGCGGCATCAGCATCACCAGGCTGAGCAGGTCGGCCGCTACGCAAGCCAGCGCCTGCTGGGCATGCAACTGCGTCACCAGCGGGCGCAGGTCGCGCACTTCGCCATGGGTGTCGGGGTACTGCAGCAGAGCCCCGAATACCTGGTACTTGGCGAGGTTATCCACAGCGTCGATGACCAGCTCAAAACCGAAGCCCTCGGCACGGGTCTGCAGCACCGAGAGGGTTTGCGGGTGGCAGTGTTCATCAGCGAAGAACACATTGCTTCTCGACTTGGCCACGCGCTTGGCCAGGGCCATGGCTTCCGCCGCAGCGGTGGCTTCGTCGAGTAACGAGGCGTTGGCCAGGTCCAGGCCGGTGAGGTCGATGATCATCTGCTGGAAATTGAGCAAGGCTTCCAGGCGGCCCTGGGCAATTTCCGGTTGATACGGGGTATAGGCGGTGTACCAGCCCGGGTTTTCCAGGACGTTACGCAAAATGACAGTGGGGGTGACGGTACCGTGGTAGCCCATGCCGATCAGGCTGGTCCACACCTGGTTCTGCTCGGCATACCCCTTGAGCCTGGCCAGGGCGGCCTGCTCATCGAGGGCATCAGGAAGCTCCAGCGGCCGGTTCAGACGGATGCCCGGCGGCACGGTCTGTTCGATCAGCTCGCGGCGGCTGCCAACCCCGAGGGTGGCGAGCATGGCCTGCTGCTCCGAGGCATCGGGCCCCAGGTGGCGACGCAGGAAAGGATTGCGGTCTTGCAGTTGGCTCAGGGACGGCGACTGGGACATAGCGGCTCTCTCTTCCTCGACCAAGCCTCGGGCGCTGGAGGCATATTGAGTCTAGGAAGAGATTGCCGCTTGCGTGAAACTATTCGCCGATGGCGGCTTTGTAACCGGCGGCGTCGAGCAGTTTGTCCAGCTCGGCCTTGTCGCTTGGCTTGAGCTTGAAGATCCAGCTGTCATAGGGCGCGGAGTTGAGCGACTCGGGGCTGTCGGCCAGCGCCTCGTTGACTGCGATCACTTCACCGCTGACCGGTGCGTAGATGTCCGAAGCGGCCTTGACCGACTCGACCACGCCCGCCGCATCGCCGGCAGCGAAGACCTTGCCAATTTCCGCCAGCTCGACGAACACCACGTCACCCAGGGCTTCCTGGGCATGGTCGCTGATCCCGACAGTCACGGTGCCATCGGCTTCCAGCCGGGCCCACTCGTGGCTTTCGGCAAAACGCAGGTCGGCGGGGATATTGCTCATCATTGTTGTCCTCGATTGGGTCAGCGGTTGGCCCGCCAGAATAGGTTCAGATCAGGATCTTGCCATGGCGCACGAAGGTCGGCTTGACCACCCGCACCGGGTACCACTTGCCACGAATTTCTACCTCGGCACGATCGGCGGTCGCCATCGGCACCCGCGCCAGGGCAATGGATTTGCTCAGCGTAGGAGAGAAACTACCACTGGTGATCTCCCCTTCGCCAATCCCGGCGACGCGGACCACCTGGTGCGCGCGTAAAACCCCGCGTTCTTCGAGCACCAGGCCGACCAGTTTCTGCTCGACGCCATGCTCGATTTCTTTCAGCAAACCTTTGCGACCAATGAAATCACGCTCAGCCGGCTCCCAGGCGATGCTCCAGCCCAGGTTCGAGGTCAGCGGCGTGTGGGCTTCGTCGATGTCTTGGCCATACAGGTTCATCCCCGCTTCCAGGCGCAGGGTGTCGCGCGCGCCGAGACCGCTCGGGGCGATGCCGGCGCCGACCAGGTCGTTGAAGAACGCCGGGGCCTGTAGCGCCGGGAAGATGATTTCCAGGCCATCCTCACCGGTGTAACCGGTGCGGGCGATGAACCAGTCACCGTCGGCCAGGCCTTCGAAGGGCTTGAGTTCACGGATCAGCGCGGCGCGAGCGGCGGTCACCAGTTCAGCGACCTTTTCCCGTGCTTGCGGGCCCTGGATGGCCAGGATGGCCAGCTCCGGGCGCTCGCTCAGCTCGACCTCGAAACCGATCATCCGTGCCTGCAGCCAGGCCAGGTCCTTGTCGCGGGTCGAGGCGTTGACCACCAGCCGGTAACCGTCGTCGCAGCGGTAGACGATCATGTCATCGATAACCCCGCCCTGCTCGTTGAGCATGGTGCTGTACAGGGCCTTGCCGGTGGCATTCAGACGATCGACATCGTTGGCCAACACATGCTGCAGCCAGACGCCGGCCTGGGCACCGCGAACATCGATCACGGTCATATGGGATACATCGAATACGCCGCAGGCCTGGCGCACCTGATGGTGCTCCTCGACTTGCGAACCATAATGCAGGGGCATATCCCAACCGCCAAAATCGACCATCTTGGCGCCAAGGGCCAAGTGCAGGTCATAAAGAGGCGTACGCTGTCCCATGGGTTTCTCCTTCCGGGCGTGGCGAGGCTACGGCGGCTGGCAGCGTTGCAGCTACCCGGTCTGTAGGACCGGCCGCAGCGAATGCCGCGCATTGTAGCCGCAAGCTCGCAGGCTTACACCCTCAGCGCGTTTGACCCGGGTGCTGCGCCGAGCGTCGAATCAGGCCGATGACCGGCAACAGGCCGACCAGCACCAGGGTCAGCGCCGGCAGCGAAGCCCGCGACCACTCGCCCTCACTGGTCATCTCGAACACCCGTACCGCCAGCGTGTCCCAGCCAAACGGGCGCATCAGCAGAGTGGCCGGCATTTCCTTGAGCACGTCGACGAACACCAGCAGCGCCGCGCTCAATGCACCGGGTACCAGCAAGGGCAGATACACCTTGAAAAACAATCTTGGGCCACTCACGCCGAGACTACGGGACGCTTCCGGCAAAGATGGACGAATCCGCCCCAGACTGTTTTCCAGTGGGCCGTAGGCCACAGCGATAAAACGCACCAGATAGGCCAGCAGCAAAGCCGACAGGCTACCGAGCAGCAGCGGCTTGCCCGCGCCACCCAGCCAGCTGGACAACGGCACCACCACCTGATTATCGAGGTAACTGAAAGCCAGCATGATCGACACCGCCAACACCGAGCCAGGCAAGGCATAGCCCAGGTTGGCCAGGCCAACGCCTGCACGAATTCCCGAGGTCGGCGCCTGTCGCCGGGCAAACGCCAGCACCAGGGCAACACAGACGGTAATCAGCGCCGCCATGCCGCCCAGATAGAGGGTATGCAGGATCAGGCCAGCATAGCGCTCGTCGAGATCGAAACGCCCGCGCTGCCAGAACCACACCAACAACTGCAGCATCGGCACCACGAAGGCACAGGCGAATACCAGCAGGCACCAACTGCTGGCGGCCAGCGCCTTGATGCCATGCAAGTGATACAGCGCTTTGCCCCGCGGCCGTTCGTTGCTACTGCGCACGGCGCCACGGGCACGACGCTCGCCGTACAGCACCAGCATCACCGCCAACAACAGCAGGCTGGCCAGCTGGCCAGCACTGGAGAGGCTGAAGAAGCCGTACCAGGTCTTGTAGATGGCGGTGGTGAAGGTGTCGAAGTTGAACACCGACACTGCGCCAAAATCCGCCAGGGTCTCCATCAACGCCAGCGCCACCCCGGCGCCGATGGCCGGCCGTGCCATGGGCATGGCGACCCGCCAGAATGCCTGCAAGGGTGAAAGCCCCAGCACCCTTGCCGCTTCCATCAGGCCTTTGCCCTGAGCCAGGAAGGCGTTACGCGCCAGCAGATAGACATACGGGTAAAACACCAGCACCAGCACGGTGATCACCCCGCCGGTGGAGCGCACCCGTGGCAAGCGCATGGGCCCGAACCACTCGCGCAGCAGGGTTTGCACCGGACCGGCGAAATCCAGCAGGCCAACGAACACGAACGCCAGCACATAGGCCGGAATCGCGAAGGGCAGCATCAGGGCCCAGTCGAGCCAGCGCCGCCCGGGGAACTCGCACAGGCTGGTAAGCCAGGCCAGGCTCACCCCCAGCACCGACACGCCGACGCCCACACCGAGGATCAACGTCAGGGTGTTACCCAGCAGCCGGCTCATCTGGGTGTCGAGCAGATGCGACCAGATCTGCATGTCGACCGCCTGCCAGGACAACAGCAGCACGCTCAGCGGCAGCAGCACCAGGGCGGCGATGGCGAAGACCAGTGGGTACCAACGGCGTTGGGCGGGGTGGGCCAAAAGTGAAATCTCTATGGGAATGATTGCGACCGCGTTGCGGTCGATCGCTGGCAAGCCAGCTCCCACAGTGAAAAGAGAGCACCGCTATCCCTGTGGGAGCTGGCTTGCCAGCGATTGGGGCCCGATAGGGCCCCGAAAGGATATAGCCTTGTGCTTAGTTCCAGCCAGCCCGATCCATCAGGCGGATGGCTTCGGCCTGGCGTTTGCCGGCCACTTCCACAGGGATGGTGTCAGCTTTGAACGTGCCCCAGGCGGCCACTTCTTCGGAAGGTGCCACTGCCGGGTTGGCCGGGAACTCCTGGTTCACGCCGGCAAAGATCTTCTGTGCGTGTTCACCGGTCATCCATTCGACCAGCTTCTTCGCCGCATCAGGATGCGGCGCGTATTTGGTCAGGCCGATACCCGAAAGGTTAACGTGCACGCCACGGTCGGCCTGGTTAGGCCAGAACAGCTTGACTGCCAGCTTGGGGTTTTCCTTGTGCAGGCGGCCGTAGTAGTAGGTGTTGACGATACCGACGTCGCACTGGCCGGCGTTGATTGCCTGCAGCAAGGCGGTGTCATCGGAGAACACATCAGTGGACAGGTTGTTGACCCAGCCCTTGATGATCTCTTCGGTCTTCTGCTCGCCGTGGGTTTCGATCAGGGTGGCGGTCAGCGACTGGTTATAGACTTTCTTCGCCGTGCGCAGGCACAGGCGCCCTTCCCAGTTCTTGTCGGCCAACGCCTCGTAGGTGCTCAGCTCTTCGGGCTTGACCCGGTCGGTGGAGTAGGCGATGGTCCGCGCGCGCAGGCTCAGGCCGGTCCAGTCATGGGACGAGGCGCGGTATTGGGCCGGGATGTTCTTGTCGATGATGTCTGACTTGATCGGCTGCAGAATGCCCATCTGCTCGGCTTGCCAGAGGTTGCCGGCATCGACGGTGAGCAGCAGGTCGGCGGTGGCGTTCTTGCCCTCGGCCTTGATGCGCTGCATCAGCGGCGCTTCCTTGTCGGTGATGAACTTGATCTTCACCCCGGTCTCTTTGGTGTAGGCGTCGAACACCGGCTTGATCAACTCGTCGATGCGCGAGGAATACACCACCACCTCGTCCGCCGCCTGGGCGGCTGTGCCGAACAGGGTCAGAGCCAGAGCGGCCAGTACGTGCTTGCGTGGCAACATGGTGCGGTCCTCGGAGTTCAAGAGAGGCGCAAATGGTAGTTAATCCCATTTGCCTTCTCAACTGAACTCACAAGGGAGGAGTTACCAGATGTTGCGAAACCTCAGGCCCGCGCCAGTTCCGGCAGATCACCGCTCAAGCCCAGGGCTTGGCGCACGAACAAGGCTTTGGCTTCAGGCAGTTGCTCGACCCATTTCAGGCCGCTGTTGCGTAGCCAGCGCAGCGGCAGCGGATCAGCCTGGAACAGGCGC
Source organism: Pseudomonas sp. RC2C2 (assembly GCF_018390435.1). Lineage (NCBI taxonomy): Bacteria > Pseudomonadati > Pseudomonadota > Gammaproteobacteria > Pseudomonadales > Pseudomonadaceae > Pseudomonas > Pseudomonas sp. RC2C2. Next base: position 2,047,505 of record NZ_JAHBAX010000001.1, read on the forward strand.
TCGAACCCTTCCATCGCCGCCATCAGCGCCAGGTTGTGCGGCATGCGCCGACGCTCGAAGCGGCTTAGCACACGAACATCGGCCAGGCGCTCGCCCCGCTCGTAGGCGTGCTGCAGCTCCTCGGCCAGTACCGCGGCATCGAGAAAGCCAAGGTTGACGCCTTGCCCGGCCAACGGGTGAATGGTGTGTGCAGCATCGCCGATCAACGCCAGGCCTTCGGCCACGTAGCGTTTGGCGTGACGCTGGCGCAGCGGTACACAAACCCGTGGGTCGGCCTGCAGCACGCCGCCCAAGCGCCCTTCGAAGGCGCGCTCAAGCTCGGCGCAGAACGCTTCGTCGCTCAAGGCCATCAGGTGTTCGGCCTGCTCCGGCGTGGTCGACCAGACGATTGAGCACCAATCCTGTTGACCATCGCGCAGCAATGGCAGGAACGCCAGCGGCCCCTCGTCGGTAAAGCGCTGCCAGGCAGTCGCTTGATGGGGCTGGGCGCAACGCACGCTGGTGACGATGGCGTGGTGCAGGTAATCCCACTCGCGCGTCTCACAGCCGGTCAGGCGGCGCACCGCCGAGTTGGCACCGTCGGCGGCGATCACCAACGGCGCACGCAAGGTGCGACCGTCGGCCAGGGTCAGCAGCCAGTCGTCGCCGGAGCGGCGCATCTGCTCCAGGCGGGCATTGGCCAGCAGGCCGACTTCGCTGTCGTGCAGGCGCTCCAGCAGGCCATCCTGCACCACCCGGTTCTCGACAATATGACCGAGTACCTCGGCATGCACGCTGGCGGCCGAGAAATGGATCTGGCCAGTGCCGCTGCCGTCCCACACACGCATGTCCGAGTAGGGGCTCAAGCGCCGTTCGCCGATCCCCTGCCAGGCGCCCAGGCGCTCGAGGATGCGCTGGCTGGCCGCCGACAAGGCGCTGACCCGCGGCTCGAATGCCGACTGCTGGTCAAAGGGCTTGATCGACAACGGGCTGCCATCGAGCAAGAGGATTTCCAGGCCGCTGTGCTGCAACGCCAGGGCCAGAGCGCTGCCGACCATACCGGCACCGACAATCAACAGATCTGCGCGCATTTCCATGCCTTAAGCCTGTCTCGCTTGCGGCTTGAGCCGCACGTAAAGGGTTTTGTCGACCCGCGCCACCAGCTCACCGGCAGCGTCGCGGATATCGACCTGAAGTCGTGGCAGGTACTTTTTGCCGCCGGCGGTGTGCTGGCGGATGTCATCAAGCAGGGCATCGTCGATGCGCAGTTCGGCGAACACCGGGCCCTTGCCCGGGGACACGAAATCGATGCTGGCGGCCTTGTCCCAGACGATGTACTCACGCCCGAGCAGTTCCATCAGCATGAGCATGTAGAACGGGTCGACCATCGAATACAGGCTGCCGCCGAACTGGGTGCCGACGTAGTTGCGGTTGAACCAGCGCAGGCCCATGCGCACGCGAATGTGGCGCAGGTCGGGGCTGACGCTGAGCACGCGGATGCCCGCGCCCAGGTACGGCGGGTAGAGGTTCAGCAGCCAGCGCAGCCTGCGCGCTCGCCGGGCCAGTTTGCGCGGGTCGCTCATGTTCAGTTCCGCGGGTCCGGACGGGTGCCCAGGCCCATGGCCTGGCGGGCGAACCAGCGTTTGGCCGGGGGCAGCAAGTCGAGGCCAAGCAGGCCCAGGTTGCGGCCGGTCGCCACCAGCGGTTGGGCACTGCCGAACAGGCGGGTTACGCGATCGGAGAAGCCCACGGTCAGGTCCTGATCCAGGCGCTGGCGCTCGCGGTAGGCCTGCAGGGTGGCAAAGTCACCTGGCAAGCTGGGATTGGCCAGCAAGCCTTCGGCCAGCGACTGCACATCGCGCAGTGACAGGTTGAAACCCTGCCCGGCAATCGGGTGCAGGCTGTGAGCGGCGTTACCGAGTACCACCAGGTGCGGGCGCACCTGCTCCTGGGCCTCGATCAGCGACAACGGATAGAGGTGCCGGGCACCGACTTGGCGCAAGGTGCCCAGGCGGTAGCCAAACACGTCCTGCAGTTCGCTGAGAAAGCTACGCTCGTCCAGCTCGGCCAGGCGCTTGGCGTCCATCCCGGCGCGGGTCCAGACCAGCGCGCAGCGGTTTTCCGGCAGCGGCAGCAAGGCCATCGGCCCTTCGTCGGTGAAGCGCTCGAAGGCCTGGCCGCAATGGGCTTCGCTCGGGGTGATGTTGGCGATCAGTGCGCTCTGGTTGTACGGCCGCTGGCTGACATGAATGCCCAGTTGCTCGCGCAGGCCGGAACGGCCACCATCGGCCAGTACCGCGAGGTCGCATTCGAGCGTGGTGTCGTCGTTGAGCGCCAGTCGATAGCCATCCTCCAGCGCCTGCATGGCGGTGACTTCCGCCGGGCAGCGCCAGCTCACCACTTCGGCGTCCAGGCCCTGCCACAGGCACTGACCGAGCCAGGCGTTCTCGACCACATAGCCGAGCGCTGGCACGCCTTCTTCCAACGCATCCAGGCGCGTTGCGCCAAAACGGCCACGGTCGGAGACCTGGATCTGGCGGATCGGCTCGGCGCGACGGCTGATCGGTTGCCACAACCCTAAACGTTCATAGATTTGTCGGGTACCGAAGGACAACGCCGAAGAACGTGCGTCATAGCTCGGCTGAAAACTATCACCGGGAGCAAAGGGTTCGATCAGCAGGATCTTCCAGCCACGCGCCTTGGCCCCGGCCTGCAGGGCCAGGGCCAGGCTGGCGCCGACCAGGCCGCCGCCAATGATTGCCAGATTGACCCGGCTCATGCCGCTGCACTGCGCGCGGCAGCCATCAAGGCTTCGATTTCGGCGACCGTCTTGGGTACGCCTGAGGTCAGGATTTCACAGCCCTGCTTGGTTACCACTACGTCATCCTCGATTCGCACACCGATGCCGCGCCATTTTTTCGCGACACTCTGGTTATCGGCACCGATATAGATGCCCGGTTCCACGGTCAAGGCCATGCCCGGCTCGAGCACCCGCCACTGGCCGCCGACCTTGTACTCGCCGACATCGTGCACATCCATACCCAGCCAGTGCCCGGCACGGTGCATGTAGAAGGCCCGGTAGGCTTCGCTTTCAATCAGTTCCTGCACCTGCCCCTTGAGCAGGCCCAACTCCACCAGGCCTTCGGTGATCACTTGTACCGTGGCTTCGTGGGCGTGGTTCCAGTGCTTGCCCGGGGCGATGACCGCAAAGGCCGCTTCCTGGGCTTTCAACACCAGCTCGTAGATCGCCTTCTGCTCCGGCGAAAAACGCCCGCTGACCGGGAAGGTACGGGTGATGTCACTGGCGTAGCAGTCGATCTCGCAACCGGCGTCGATCAACACCAGGTCACCGTCCTTGAGCGGCGCGTCGTTCTCCTGGTAATGCAGAATGCAGCTGTTGCGCCCGGCGGCGACGATCGAGCCGTAGGCGGGCATCTTCGCTCCGCCCTTGCGGAACTCGTAGTCCAGCTCGGCTTCCAGGCTGTACTCGCGCAAACCGGCGCGGCAAGCCTGCATCGCCCGGACATGGGCACGCGCGGAAATCGCCGCGGCCTCGCGCATCACCTTCACTTCCGCCGCCGATTTATACAGGCGCATGTCGTGTAGCAGATGATCCAGGGCAACGAATTCGTTCGGCGGCTGGGCGCCGAGGCGCGCCTTGGAACGGATCACGTTGATCCACTCCATCAGGTGACGGTCGAACTCGGGGTTGCTGCCCATGGCCGAATACACCCGGTCACGGCCTTCGATCAGGCCGGGGAGGATGTCGTCGATATCGGTGATAGGGAAGGCATCATCAGCGCCGAAGTCGCGGATCGCCCCTTCCTGGCCGGCGCGCAGACCATCCCAGAGCTCGCGCTCGGGATTGCGCTCGCGGCAGAACAACACGTATTCACCGTGCTCGCGCCCGGGGATCAGGGCGATCACCGCCTCGGGCTCGGGGAAGCCGCTCAGGTACTGGAAGTCGCTTTCCTGGCGGTACACATGCTCGACGTCGCGGTTGCGGATGGCAACCGCGGCGGCGGGCAGGATGGCGATGCTGTTGGGTTCCATCTGCGCCATCAGCGCCTTGCGTCGACGGGCGTATTCCGACTTGGGGATGTGGCTCATGGGCAGTGGCAGTCCTGGTTGATCAGTGCAGCGAAGGTTTGGCCGCAGGCTCGACCGGCTGTTTTGCCTGTTCTGTGTAAAGCAGCAGCGGGGCGACGCGCAGGTATTCCATGACTTCCATATAGTCGTTTTCGCCGTCTTCGGATTCTTCCAGGGCGTCCTGAACCTGGGAGATCGCATCCAGGTCCTGCAGGACTTCCTTGGCTTCACCGCTCAGGGTCAGGCCAGCCGAGTTCAAGCCGAAGCCATACAGGAAGCCCTTGCACCACTCGCCCAGAGCAGCAGCCCGCTCGGCCAATGGCGCTTCATCACCGGGCAGCAGCAACACGACAGTGATATCGTCACCGGCGAGTTCGCCCTTGACCATCTCCTGCAGGCCGATCAAAGCGTTACGAACGTTGTCTGCCGGATCGTTTTCCAGCAGGTGCGCAGCATCGGCCAACCATGCCTCGGCATCGAAGCCGGCACCGGCGCAACTGCGCCCGAGCAACAGCCCGTGCAGTTCGGCAGGGGAAACAGGATGCCCGTTGCTGCTGAGCAAGGTGGCGAAAGCGGTGTACGGCGAATTGGTATTGGGCATGGGCAACTAGGCGCCAGACGGCGCAATGACTAGAATGAAGACCTTGTATCCTAGCACCGGCAGGCGCGCCAAGACCATCGACGCGGCCAACTCCGAGCCGGCCAGGGCATAAACCGGGCAACCACCCGCACGACCGAATCGAGTGGCAACCAATGCAAGAGAACGATCTGCAAGCGCTGATGGGCCGATTCGAACTGCTGATTGAGCGGGTCGAGCAACTAAAACGGCAAAACGCACTCTTATTAGCTCAGGAAAAATCCTGGCGCGAAGAGCGCGCCCACCTCATCGAAAAAAATGAAATCGCCCGGCGTAAGGTCGAATCGATGATTTTGCGACTCAAGGCCCTGGAGCAAGACTCATGAGCTCAAGCAATAGCGTCACCGTTCAGATCCTCGACAAAGAGTATTCGATCATCTGTCCGCCGGAAGAACGCAGCAACCTGGTCAGCGCCGCGCGCTACCTGGACGGCAAGATGCGCGAGATCCGCAGCAGCGGCAAAGTCATCGGCGCCGACCGGATTGCCGTGATGGCCGCGCTGAACATCACCCACGACCTGCTGCACAACCAGGAACGTCCGGATGTGCCGGCGGGCGGCGCCACCCGTGAACAGGTGCGCGACCTGCTCGAGCGGGTCGATCAGGCATTGGCCGACGATCAAGATTCAAAAAAGGGTTGAGTGTCGGTATACTTGCGCCACTCCCTGGAGTGCTTGCCAGTCGGTCATGTCCCTGAGCCGATACGCACAACCACGGGGGTTGCACGTGGGGCCGGTGTGCATGTCCGCTTGACGGAAAGCCTTAACGCCTCCTGCAATCTCCACCTTGAACTTTCGGGTTCAAGGGCTACACCGACAGCGGTTCGTCGGGGAGCCTGAATTCTTTGCCCGCCCTTCTGCGCGGGCAATCGAGCTGTCACCCACAGGTGGCAGCCCTCTCTGGGACCGCCCGTGCCATGACCGACACCGCGCCGCTTACCCGCCCCCAACTTCGCCGCCTGCTACGTGACGCCCGCCGCGCCTTGACGCCGGCCGAGCAACGTCAGGCAGCCCGTGGCCTGTACCGCCAGCTCGCGCAGCACCCGCTGTTTCGCCGGGCCAGACATCTTGCCCTGTACCTGCCCAACGATTGCGAGATCGACCCAGGCCTGTTGATGCGCGAAGCTCAGCGCCGCGGCAAGCACACCTATCTACCGGTGCTGCACGCCTGGCCAAAAACCAAGATGGTCTTTCAGCGCATCGACGCCGGCGAGAAGCTGCGGCCCAACCGTTTCCGCATCCCCGAGCCGCACATCAGCCTGGCCCGGCAACGGCCGATCTGGGCGCTGGACCTGATCCTGCTGCCGCTGGTGGGGTTTGACGAAGTGGGTGGCCGGCTGGGCATGGGCGGCGGCTTCTATGACCGCAGCCTGGCCTATCAGGCTCGCCGCAAAGCCTGGAAGAAGCCCTTGCTGCTGGGCCTGGCGCATGAATGCCAGAAGGTTGAGCGACTGGCGCAAGCCAGTTGGGATGTGCCGCTGCAGGGGACGGTCTCGGACCGTGGCTGGTACCTGGCACCCGCGTGATGGGCGCCAGCAAAGCAATCAACGCTGTTGCGGATTGACCGGTACTTCGTAGGGGGCGTCGAGTTTGCGTTCCCAAAGGCTTTGCGCATAGCCGGTAGTGACAACACCCAAACCGAACAGAAACACCAGAATCCAGAGCAAATCCGGTTTGCGATTCATCGATTGCCCCCCTCAGGCAAACTGATCACGTTGTCAGCAACGATTTTGTTGTTGCAGCAGCGTCAAGCTTAAAATGCGCGCATTCTCCGACAACCTGAGGCGACACGCAAACGTTGACGCCAACCGACCGTCGGTTTCCTGAAACAGGTTATTTCAAACATTGTCTGGAGCACCACCCATGGCCTACTGGCTGATGAAATCCGAGCCCGACGAACTCTCGATCAAGGACCTCGCGCGGCTGGGCGAAGCCCGCTGGGATGGCGTGCGCAATTACCAGGCGCGTAACTTCTTGCGCACCATGGCGGTCGGTGACCAGTTCTTTTTCTACCATTCCAGCTGCCCGGAACCGGGCATTGCCGGCATCGCCCGGATCAGCGCCGCGGCCTACCCGGACCCTACCGCGCTTGACCCGCAAAGCCATTACTTCGACGCCAAGGCCAACGACGAGAAAAACCCCTGGAGCGCCGTGGACGTCGCCCACGTCGAAACCTTCGGCAAGGTCCTGCAACTGGGTTACCTCAAGCAACAAACCGCCCTGGCCGAACTGCCGCTGGTACAGAAAGGCAGCCGCTTGTCGGTGATGCCGGTAACCGCCGAACAATGGGCAGCGGTACTCGCACTGCGTTAAAGAGGGTAGGATTGCCGCTCATTTGACGAACATCAACGCACCAGGACCGGTGCGACGTCACAATTTGACGTTAATGCAGCAGGATGCCCAACCATGTCGATGAGCCAACACACGCCCAAACTCTTCGCCGGCGCCTTGATCGCCCTGCTCCTGGCCGCTGGCGGCCTGGGCTACTGGAAATCCCTGCATGACCGCCTGCCCGAAGGCTTGAGCATGGGCAATGGCCGGCTCGAAGCCACCGAAGTGCAAATCGCCAGCAAGATCCCCGGGCGCCTGGCCGAAGTGCTGGTCGACGAAGGCGACACGGTCGAACAGGGCCAGTTGCTTGCCCGCATCGACACCCGCACCCTCGAAGCCCAACGCAGCCAGGCCGAAGCCGAAGTGCTGCGCGCCCGGGAAAACTACTCCGCCGCCCAGGCCACCGTGCAACTGCGCCAGAGCGAGCAACTGCTGGCCAGCCAGGAGCTCAAGCGCGTGCGCGAAATCTTCCAGCGCAAATACGCCAGCCAGCAACTGCTCGACCAGCAACAGGCCCGTTACGACACCAGCAACTCCGCAGTCGTCGCCGCCCGTGCACAACTGGCCGCGATCAAGGCCGCCATCGGCGCCGCCGAAGCCCAGGTCGCGCAACTGACCAGCGAGATCGACGACAGCAGCCTGCGCGCGCCGATCAACGGCGTGATCCAGCTACGCCTGGCCGAACCGGGTGAAGTGCTCGGCGCCGGCGGTCGTGTACTGATGCTGATCGACCCCAGCGATCAGTACATGAACCTCTACCTGCCCGCCTCCACCACCGGCCGCCTGACCGTTGGCGACCAGGCGCGCATCGTGCTCGACGCCCTGCCCGACCAGGCAATGCCTGCGAAGATTGCCTTCGTCGCAGCCAAGGCGCAGTTCACCCCCAAACAGGTGGAAACCCGTGACGAGCGCCAGAAGCTGGTGTTCCGGGTCAAGCTGCGCCTGACCGAACCGAGCGCTGTGCCCCAGGCCAAACCCGGCATGCCGGGCGCAGGCTATGTGCGCACCGCTAAAGTGGACTGGCCGGCCAACCTGCAATGAGCGCGCTGGCGCTGCAGGCCGAGGGCATCAGCCACCGCTACGCTGGGCTGAGTGCCCTGCAAGACATCGCTTTCAGCCTGCCGGCGGGCACCCGTTGCGGCCTGATCGGCCCGGATGGCGCCGGCAAGTCGAGCCTGCTCGGGCTGATCGCCGGGGTCAAGAAGCTGCAGAGCGGCGAGCTGCAGGTGCTCGGCGGCTCGATCCGCCAGCGCCGCCACCGTAACAGCCTGTACCCGCGCATCGCCTTCATGCCTCAAGGGCTGGGCAATAACTTGTACCCCGAGCTGTCGATCAGCGAGAACATCCGCTTCTTCGCCACCCTGTTCGGCCTTGGCGCCAGGGAGTGCGAGCAGCGCATGCACAACCTGCTGCTGGCCACCGACCTGCTGCGTTTTGCCGAACGCCCGGCGGGCAAGTTGTCTGGCGGCATGAAGCAGAAGCTCGGGCTGTGTTGCGCGCTGATCCACGAACCGGACTTGCTGATCCTCGACGAACCCACTACCGGCGTCGACCCGCTGTCGCGTCGACGCTTCTGGGAGCTGGTCGAACAGGTGCGCCAGGAGCGCCCGCAACTGACCTTGCTGGTGGCGACCGCCTACATGGAAGAGGCCGAACAGTTCGAGCACTGCCTGATGCTCGATCGCGGCCAACTGATCGCTGCGGGCTTGAGCGAAGAGCTGGCCGCCGCCACCGCCAGTCACAAGCTCGATGACGCCTTCACCCACTTCCAGGGCAACCGCCAGCGCAGCCAACAACCCTTGGTGATACCACCCCATGATAACGGCGATGCCGAGATCGCCATCGAAGCCCACGAACTGACCCTGCGCTTCGGTGATTTCACCGCCGTGAACAAGGTCAGCTTCGCCATCGGCCGAGGCGAAATCTTCGGTTTTCTCGGCTCCAACGGCTGCGGCAAGACCACCACCATGAAGGTGCTCACCGGCCTGATGCCGGCCAGCGAAGGCAGCGCCACGCTACTCGGCCGCCCAGTGAACGCCAAGGACCTGGCGACGCGCAAGCGGGTCGGCTTCATGTCGCAGAGTTTCTCCTTGTATGGCGAACTCAGCGTGCGGCAGAACCTGGAACTGCACGCACGGTTGTTCGACCTGCCCAAGGCCGAGAGCAGTCCGCGTATCGCCGAGTTGATCGAGCGCTTCGATCTTGGCGCCATCGCCGACCAGCAGTCCGGCGCCCTGCCCCTGGGCCTGCGCCAGCGCCTGTCATTGGCAGTGGCGGTGTTGCACCGCCCGGAAGTGCTGATCCTCGACGAACCCACCTCAGGCGTCGACCCAGCCGCCCGCGACGACTTCTGGCGCCTGCTGATCGAGCTGTCGCGGGATCAGGGGGTGACGATTTTCCTCTCCACCCACTTCATGAACGAAGCCCTGCGCTGCGACCGGATCTCCCTGATGCATGCCGGCAAGGTCCTGGCCTGCGACACCCCGGCGGCGCTGCAACAGCAATTTGCCGGCCAGACCCTGGAAGACGCCTTCGTCACCTGCCTGGAACAGGCGCAGGGCGCGGGCGAAGCGCCAACTGCCAGCGCTCAGCTCGACACGCCAGCCCAGGCGACGCCGTTGCACATGCGCCGAGGTTTCAGCCTCAAGCGCCTGTTCGCCGTCGCCACCCGTGAGGGCAAGGAACTGCTGCGAGACAAAGTGCGCCTGGCGTTTGCCCTGCTCGGCGCCCTGTTCATGATGGTGATCTTCGGCTATGGCATTTCCCTGGACGTGGAGAACCTCGCCTTCGCCGTGTATGACCAGGACCAGAGCCCGCAAAGCCGCGCCTATCTGGAGGCCTTTCGCGGCTCGCGCTACTTCGCCGAGCAGACGCCGATCGACGATGCCGCGCAGTTGCACAAACGCCTGCAGCGCTCGGAAATCAAACTGGCCCTGGAGATTCCGCCAGGCTTCGGCCGCGACCTGCACGCCGGGCGCCAGCCAGTGGTGGCGGCCTGGCTGGATGGCGGCATGCCGTTTCGCGCCGAAACCAGCCGCAACTATGTCGAGGCCGTGCACCAGGCCAACCTTGAGCAATTGGCGGCGCTGAGCAGCAAGGCTCAGCCAGGGCAAAGCCCGGTGCGCCTGGAAACCCGCTTTCGCTACAACCAGGATGTGGTCAGCGTGAATGCCATCGGCCCCGGGGTAATGGCGCTGATACTTGCCTTCATTCCGGCGATGCTCACCGCTCTGGGTATCGTGCGCGAGAAGGAACTGGGCTCGATCACCAACTTCTACGCCACGCCGCTGACGCGCCTGGAGTTCCTGCTCGGCAAGCAGGCGCCATACCTGGCGGTGAGCCTGATCAACCTGGCGCTGCTGGTGGCGATGAACCGCTGGCTGTTCGGCGTGCCATTCAAAGGCAGCGCCCTGGCCCTGGCCTGCGGCGGCTTGCTGTACCTGCTGGCGACCACCAGCCTGGGCCTGCTGATCTCGGCGTTCACCCGCACCCAGATCGCCGCGATCCTCGGCACCATGATCATCACCAGCCTGCCGACCATCCAGTTCTCCGGGCTGATCGTGCCGCGCTCTTCGCTCGAGGGTGCTGCGGCCTTGATGGGCCAGTTGTTCCCGGCCGGGTATTTTCTCGATATCGCCGTCGGCACCTTCACCAAGGCCCTGGACCTGCGCGAACTCTGGCCTCAGTGCCTGGCGCTGCTGGGGTTCTTTATTGGTTTCACCGGCCTGAGCCTGGCCATGCTGAAGAAGCAGGAGGTCTGATGCATCGTCTGGCACACACCCTGCGCCTGGGTTTGAAGGAGCTGACCAGCTTGCGCCATGACAGCGTATTGCTGCTGTTTTTGCTGTACGCCTTCAGCGTGGCGATCTACATGCCGGCAGCGGGTTCGGTGATCGGCGTGCACAACGCCAGCGTCGCGGTGATCGACGAAGACCATAGCCTGGTATCGCGCAAGCTCACCGAAGCCCTGCAACCGCCGGAGTTCCAGCGCGCCGTGCCACTGGCCTACAACCAGCTCGACCAAGCCATGGACAGCGGCCAGTACACCTTCGTGATCAACGTGCCGGTGAACTTCCAGACCGACCTGCTGGCCGGGCGCTCACCAGAGCTGCAGGTCAACGTCGACGCCACGGCCATGAGCCAGGCGTTCATGGGTGCCGGCTACATCGGCAGGATCGTCGAGCGCGAACTGCTCGACTACGCCAACCAGGGCTCGGCGACTGCCGGCAGCCCAGCCCTGCTCAGCGCCCGGGCGCTGTTCAACCCCAACCTTGAGGGTGGCTGGTTCCTGGCGGTGATCCAGATCGTCAACAACATCACTATCCTGGCCATCGTCCTGACCGGCACGGCACTGCTGCGCGAGCGCGAACACGGCACCCTCGATCACCTCTTGGTGCTGCCGCTGACCGCCCTGGAAATCATGCTGGCGAAGATCGGCAGCAACGCCCTGGTGGTGGTGCTGTGCACCTGGGTGTCGCTGGAAGTGATCGTCAAAGGGGCGCTGGGGGTGCCGCTGGCAGGATCACTGGGGCTGTTTTTGGCGGTGACCGCACTCTACCTGTTCGCCAGCACGGCACTGGGGATCTTCCTCGCCACGCTGGCGCGCTCGACCCCGCAGTTCGGCCTGCTGGCGATCCCGGTGATCATCCCGATGCTGTTGCTCTCGGGTGGCAGCACGCCGCTGGATAGCATGCCGCAATGGCTGCAGTGGGTGATGCAGGGCTCGCCCTCGACCCACTTCGTCAGCCTCAGTGCGGCCATCCTGTTCCGCGACGCCGGGTTGCCCGTGGTCTGGCCGGACCTTGCGGCACTTGCCGCGATCGGCCTGGCCTTCTTCGCGATTGCCCTGGCGCGCTTTCGCCGCAGCCTGACGTCCTGATTACTGAACGATCAGGTTGTTGAACAGCAAGTCGTCGACGGTCGGCTTGCCTTCTTCGTTTTCGAGCACCTGCTGGACTTGCTTCAGGGCTTCCTGACGCAGTTTTTCCTTGGCCTCGACATTGCTCATGCTCTCGAGGTTCTGCTGGGTGAACAGGGCCACCAGCTGATTGCGGATCAGCGGCTCGTGATGACGCACCGCTGCGGCGGCGGCATCGCTGTTGACCCGCAGGGCCACGTCGGCCTTGTACACGCGCAGTTTCGGCCCGCCATCCAGGGCGTAGTTGCCGACAAAAGGCGGGGTAAGGGAAATGTAGGAGACCTTCGGCTCCCCTTCCTTGGCTTCCTCGGCCTGGGCCGCCATCGGCAGCATCAGCGCCAGTACCATCAAGATCCACGCTTTCACGAATTCGCTCCTCATACAGTTGGCGCCAGCATACCCAGCGCACCGGTCAAACCCAAGCCCGGGCTTATGCCGGCCTATCAGGGCGGGCCATGCTCGTTGACCCGGCACCTCGCCCACCTACACTTATCGGCCACTACGCGCAAAGGAATAGTCCCGATGAAAGCAGTGTTGTGCAAAGCCCTTGGTCCGGCGCAAAACCTGGTTCTGGAAGAGGTCGCCAGCCCCGTGCCGAAGAAGAATGAGATCCTGCTCGACGTGCAGGCCGCCGGGGTCAATTTTCCCGACACCCTGATCATCGAAGGCAAGTACCAGTTCCAGCCACCGCTGCCGTTCTCGCCCGGAGGCGAAGCAGCCGGCGTGGTCAGTGCCGTGGGTGAAAAGGCCGGCAACCTGAAGGTTGGCGATCGGGTCATGGCCCTGACCGGCTGGGGCAGCTTTGCCGAACAGGTAGCGGTGCCGGCCTATAACGTGCTGCCGATCCCGGCGCAGATGGACTTCACCACCGCCGCGGCCTTCGGCATGACCTACGGCACGTCGATGCATGCACTGAGCCAGCGCGGCCAGCTCAAGGCCGGGGAAACCCTGCTGGTACTGGGTGCCTCCGGCGGCGTGGGCCTGGCGGCGGTAGAAATCGGCAAGGCCATGGGCGCGCGGGTGATCGCCGCTGCCAGCAGCGCCGAGAAGCTGGCCGTAGCCAAGGCCGCCGGCGCCGACGAGCTGATCAACTACGGCCAAGCCAGCCTCAAGGACGAGATCAAGCGCCTGACGGGCGGTAACGGCGTTGATGTGATCTACGACCCGGTGGGTGGTGACTTGTTTGATCAAGCGGTGCGCGGGATCGCCTGGAATGGTCGCTTGCTGGTAGTCGGGTTTGCCAGCGGGCGTATTCCAGAGCTGCCGGTAAACCTGGCGCTGCTCAAGGGCGCAGCGGTGCTCGGGGTGTTCTGGGGCGCCTTTGCCCAGCGCCAGCCGGCTGACAATGCGGCGAACTTCCAGCAGCTGTTTGCCTGGTACGCCGAGGGCAAACTCAAGCCGCTGGTATCGCAGACCTTCCCGCTGGCTAAAGCCGGTGCGGCTATCGAGATGCTGGGGCAGCGCAAGGCGGTGGGCAAGCTGGTGGTAACCATGGCCTAAAGGCCGCGGATTGCGACCGCTTCGCGCTCGATCGCTGGCAAGCCAGCTCCCACAAGGGACTTTGTCAGGCCCACCGCTTCAAGGTAGACACTGGACACTGTGGGAGCCGGTCTTGCCGCCTCAGACCTCCCGAAGTGAATGACAGCGCCGGAACCGCGCCTCGAGATTGCGATCGGGCATGGCGTGGCTGCGCAGGGCATCGAGGGTCTGCTCGACATAGTCGCGGGTAGTGCCATAACGGCCCTTGGCACTGGCAAAGATCTGACTGAGCAAGGTGTCCGGCAAGTTGCCGGCGTAGCACGGCAAGTGGCGTTCGAGTACGAAGCCCAGGGCCTGGACCTTGCTGCCATCCTCAAGACGACAATTGAGCCAGTGCGGACGATAGGCCGGGTAAGGCATCTCCCGTTGCCACAAGGCCAGCAGCGATTCTTCCAGGCAGTCGTCCGGCAAGCGGTAGGCGAAACCGCTGCACGAACCGCCGCGATCCAGGCCGAACACCAGGCCCGGGCACTCCGGCGTGCCGCGATGTTCATGGGACCACAAATACAACCCGCGATGATAACCGTGCACCCGTGCCCGCCGCCGCTCAACGGCATTGCACTCCGGACGCCAGATCAACGAACCGTAGGCAAACAACCACACCGGGCCACCCTGATGCCGGGACATGGTGTGCTGGACCGAATGTACAAGTTGCTCGCGGGTTAATTGCTCGCCGAAATCAAGCAACGGCGGATAGGTCACATTCAAAGATACCGTTTCGATCGCCGACATAGCTGTCGCCACACTTCCCCATGAATTAACAACGCTCCGCACTATAAAGGCAAAGCACTGTGCACAGAGTTACCGTACGGCAGATAAGCGCCGGAATACAAGCCCCCGGTGCCCTGCGGCGGCAATAATGGCCGGACAGGTGCGATAACAGGTGCACTGTTTCAAGTGTAGCGAAAGTTATTTTCGGTGTTGGCAATAATAAGTGGCTTATAACCGACGGCCGTGCCGACAGTTATTTAAACCGGCACGCTGTTGCAGCGTGCCTTATTCCTTCATTCAATTGCGCGGCGCATAAGCAAATACATCGGCGCGCATTTGATGCGCATCCATGCCGGCATCGACCAGGGCATCGAGGGTGGCATAGATCATGTTCGGCGAGCCGCTGGCATAGACATGCACACTCGCCAGGTCGCTGATGTCCTCACAGACGGCCTCGTGCAGCAGACCGCAACGCCCCTCCCAGCCACACAGGTCACTGACCACCTTGTGCAGGAACAAGTTGGGCAGGTGCTGCCATTCGGCCCAGTGTTCGATCTGGTAGAAGTCATCCGGCAGACGTACGCCCCAGTACAAGTGCACCGGGTGCTTGAAACCACTGGCGCGGCAGTGCTCGATCAGGCTGTGCATCTGCGCCATGCCGGTACCGGCAGCGATCAGCACCAGCGGGCCGTCAGGCAATTGCGCCAGGTGGGTGTCACCAAAGGGCATTTCGATTCGCGCCATGCGTGTGCGCTGCAACTGGGCAATCAGCTCCAGGGCGCTGTTCTCACGGGCCAGCACATGCAGCTCGAGGTCGCGGCCACTGTGCGGCGCCGAGGCCAGCGAGAAAGCGGCCTTGTCGCCGCTGTCACGCTCGATCATCAGGTACTGGCCAGCGTGGTAGCGCGGAGGCTTGCCGGCTGGCGCACGCAGCCGTACGCGCCAGACATCGCCGCCGACTTCAACACATTCGCTGAGCTGGCAGGCCAGTGTCCGTACCGGCAGCTCGCCCAGGGCCAGCACGCCATCCCACAACAAGACACAGTCCTCCAGGGGCTCGGCGATACAGGTGAACAGTTCGCCATGATCACGTTCGACGCCATCCTGGCGCACCCGGCCTTCAACCAGCAGCGCGGCACAGACATGGCAGTTACCGTTGCGGCAGCTCTGCGGGCAGTCGTAGCCCAGGCGCCGCGCCGCATCGAGAATCCTTTCCCCGGGTTGTAGCGCCAGTACGGCCCCGGACGGCTGCAAGGTTACCTGCATTTAGTCTATTCCCAACTGATGCCACAGCTCATCGATCCGCCGGGTGACGGCTTCATCCTTGACGATGACCCGTCCCCACTCGCGCGTGGTTTCACCCGGCCACTTGTGGGTGGCGTCCAGGCCCATTTTCGAACCCAGCCCGGACACGGGCGAGGCGAAATCCAGGTAATCGATCGGTGTGTTGTCGATCATCACCGTATCGCGCTTGGGGTCCATGCGCGTGGTGATCGCCCAGATCACATCGTTCCAGTCCCGTGCATTGATATCGTCGTCGGTAACGATAACGAACTTGGTGTACATGAACTGTCGCAAAAACGACCAGACACCCAGCATCACGCGCTTGGCGTGGCCTGGATACTGCTTTTTCATGGTCACCACCGCCATGCGGTACGAACACCCCTCAGGCGGCAGGTAGAAGTCGGTGATCTCCGGGAACTGCTTCTGCAGGATCGGCACGAACACTTCGTTCAAGGCAACGCCGAGAATCGCTGGCTCATCCGGCGGACGGCCGGTGTAGGTGCTGTGGTAGATCGGCTTGCTGCGGTGAGTGATGCGCTCGACAGTGAACACCGGGAAGCTGTCGACTTCGTTGTAGTAACCCGTATGGTCGCCGTATGGACCTTCCGGGGCCATTTCGCCCGGATGGATTACGCCTTCGAGGATGATTTCGGCAGTGGCCGGCACCTGCAGGTCGCTGCCACGGCACTTGACCAGCTCGGTACGGTTACCGCGCAGCAGGCCGGCAAAGGCGTACTCGGAGAGGGTGTCAGGCACCGGCGTCACGGCGCCGAGGATGGTCGCCGGGTCCGCGCCCAGGGCCACGGCCACCGGGAAGGGTTGGCCAGGGTGCTTTTCACACCATTCGCGATAGTCCAGGGCACCGCCGCGGTGGCTCAACCAGCGCATGATGACCTTGTTACGGCCGATCACCTGCTGACGATAGATGCCCAGGTTCTGGCGGTCCTTGTTAGGCCCGCGGGTAACCGTCAGGCCCCAGGTGATCAGCGGCGCAACATCGCCCGGCCAGCAGTGCTGCACCGGCAGCAGGCCGAGGTCGACATCGTCGCCTTCGATGACCACTTCATGGCATGGCGCATCCTTGACCACCTTGGGCGCCATGGACACCACCTTCTTGAAGATCGGCAGCTTCGACCAGGCGTCCTTGAGGCCTTTCGGCGGCTCGGGCTCCTTGAGGAAGGCCAGCAGCTTGCCGATTTCACGCAGTTCGCTGACCGACTCGGCGCCCATGCCCATGGCCACCCGTTCCGGGGTGCCGAACAAGTTGCCAAGCACTGGAATGTCGAAGCCGGTTGGCTTTTCGAACAGCAGGGCCGGGCCTTTGGCGCGCAGGGTGCGGTCACAGACTTCGGTCATTTCCAAGACTGGAGAGATCGGCACCTGGATGCGCTTGAGTTCGCCGCGCTGTTCCAGGCCACGGATAAAGTCGCGCAAATCGCGATACTGCATGCAAAAGCCTCGTATTGGCTGCCGTAGCGGTCGGGCTGCAGAGTGTAGCGCCGAACTCGGCTGCTCAGAATAGCCAAAGTACAGATAGCAAAAAGCCGGGTCGCCCCGGCTCTTGCCCAGCGCAACAGTTTACTTGCGCTTCATCGACAGGAAGAACTCGTCGTTGGTCTTGGTCTGCTTGAGCTTGTCGACCAGGAACTCGATGGCAGCCACTTCATCCATCGGGTGCAGCAGCTTGCGCAGGATCCACATGCGCTGCAGCTCGTCGTCGGCGGTCAGCAGCTCTTCGCGACGGGTACCCGAACGGTTGATGTTGATGGCCGGGAAGACGCGCTTCTCGGCGATCTTGCGGTCCAGTGGCAGCTCCATGTTGCCGGTGCCCTTGAACTCTTCGTAGATCACTTCGTCCATCTTCGAGCCGGTTTCAACCAGCGCGGTGGCGATGATGGTCAGCGAGCCGCCTTCTTCGATGTTACGCGCGGCACCGAAGAAACGCTTCGGCTTCTCCAGGGCGTGGGCATCGACACCACCGGTGAGGACCTTGCCGGAGCTCGGGATCACGGTGTTGTAGGCACGGGCCAGACGGGTGATGGAGTCGAGCAGGATGACCACGTCTTTCTTGTGTTCAACCAGGCGCTTGGCCTTCTCGATGACCATTTCGGCAACCTGCACGTGGCGGGTTGGCGGCTCGTCGAAGGTCGAGGCAACCACTTCGCCGCGCACGGTGCGCTGCATTTCGGTCACTTCTTCCGGGCGCTCGTCGATCAGCAGGACGATCAGGTGGCACTCGGGGTTGTTGCGAGTGATGTTCGCCGCGATGTTCTGCAGCATGATGGTCTTGCCCGCTTTTGGCGGAGCGACGATCAGGCCGCGCTGGCCTTTGCCGATCGGGGCGCAGAGATCGATAACCCGGCCGGTGAGGTCTTCGGTGGAGCCGTTGCCGGCTTCCATCTTCAGGCGCTCGTTGGGGAACAGCGGCGTCAGGTTTTCGAACAGGATCTTGTTCTTCGCGTTTTCCGGCCGGTCGAAGTTGATGGTGTCGACTTTCAGCAGGGCGAAGTAACGCTCGCCTTCTTTTGGCGGGCGGATCTTGCCGACGATGGTGTCGCCGGTACGCAAGTTGAAGCGACGGATCTGGCTTGGCGACACGTAGATGTCGTCCGGGCCGGCCAGGTACGAGGCATCGGCCGAGCGCAGGAAGCCGAAGCCGTCCTGGAGAATCTCCAGCACGCCGTCACCGGAGATTTCCTCGCCGCTTTTCGCATGCTTTTTCAACAGGGAGAAAATCACATCTTGCTTGCGCGAACGGGCCATATTTTCTATGCCCATCTGTTCGGCCATTTCGAGCAGATCGGTAATCGGCTTTTGCTTGAGTTCAGTCAGGTTCATAAGGGGAGTGACGTAATCATGTAAGAAGGGGGAATTAAGCTTCTGGCTTAATGAAGCCGCGCCGCAAAGAAGGCGACAGGATCGCGTACTGATTCGAATTAGGGATGCGTCGGCGACGGCGTGCAGAGGGCACCGAAGAAACAGTGCGAGGCCGAATGTAACACCTGCTTTTTCTGGCGTCTAGTCACCAGATAAAGAAAAGCCCCGACGAATGCGGGGCTTTTTTGACTCAGATATTGGCGTCCAGGAAGGCTGCCAGCTGAGATTTCGACAGTGCACCGACCTTGGTGGCCTCGACGTTGCCGTTCTTGAACAGCATCAGCGTCGGGATGCCACGTACGCCATGCTTGGCCGGGGTTTCCTGGTTGTCGTCGATGTTCAGCTTGGCGACGATCAGTTTACCCTGGTAGGTAGCGGCGATGTCGTCCAGAACCGGCGCGATCATTTTGCAAGGGCCGCACCATTCAGCCCAGTAGTCGACCAGCACCGGGCCTTCAGCCTTCAGGACTTCGGCTTCGAAGGTGGCGTCGGTGACGTGTTTGATAAGATCGCTGCTCATGGAAGTCTCCAAGGTCGTAAGCAAAAAAACGTGGCCCATCATAGCCGCACCGGCTCACTACAGGAAGCCGGGAACGATTGAGTGTAGCTATAGTTGTGCATGACCGCGCATATCGCTGCTGTCACGGGAAAGTCATATTTCCCGCACAACCTGCCCCATATCAAGCCTTGATACGCTGCGCGTTGGCGCCAGCGCCGGATCGTGGCAGGATTGCCGGGTTATCGACCGAGAACCCATGACCATGCCGCAAACCACAGCCAAGAATCTGTCCTTGATCGCTGCCATAGACCTGGGCTCCAACAGTTTTCACATGGTAGTCGCCAAGGCCCACCATAGCGAGATCCGCATCCTAGAGCGGCTCGGCGAAAAGGTTCAGCTGGCCGCCGGCATCAACGAAGAGCGCCTGCTCAGTGAAGAGTCCATGCAACGCGGCCTGGACTGCCTCAAGCGCTTTGCCCAGCTGATCAACGGCCTGCCCGATGGCGCCGTGCGCATCGTCGGCACCAACGCCCTGCGCGAGGCGCGCAACCGCGGCGAATTCATCCGCCGCGCCGAGGCCATTCTCGGCCATCCGGTGGAGGTCATCTCTGGCCGTGAAGAAGCCCGCCTGATCTACCTCGGTGTCTCGCACACCCTGGCTGACACCCCGGGCAAGCGCCTGGTCGCCGACATTGGCGGCGGCAGTACCGAATTCATCATTGGCCAACGTTTCGAGCCGCTGCTGCGCGAAAGCCTGCAAATGGGTTGCGTCAGCTACACCCAGCGCTATTTCCGCGATGGCAAGATCACCCCGGCGCGCTACGCCCAGGCCTACACCGCCGCGCGCCTTGAACTGATGAGCATCGAGAACGCCCTGCACCGCCTGACCTGGGACGAAGCCATCGGCTCCTCGGGGACCATTCGTGCCATCGGCCTGGCGCTCAAGTCCGGTGGCATGGGCAGCGGCGAGGTCAATGCCGAAGGCCTGGCCTGGCTCAAGCGCAAGCTGTTCAAGCTGGGGGAAACCGACAAGATCGACTTCGACGGGGTCAAACCCGACCGCCGGGCGATCTTCCCGGCGGGCCTGGCGATTCTCGAAGCGATTTTCGACGCCCTTGAACTGCAGCGCATGGACCACTGCGACGGCGCCCTGCGCGAAGGCGTGCTCTACGACCTGCTCGGCCGCCACCACCACGAAGACGTGCGTGAACGCACCCTGACCTCGCTGATGGAGCGCTACCACGTTGACCAGGGGCAAGCGGCACGGGTCGAGCGCAAGGCCCTACATGCCTTCGACCAGGTGGCCAAGGCCTGGGACCTGGAAGATGGCATCTGGCGCGAACTGCTGGGCTGGGCGGCCAAGGTGCATGAAGTGGGCCTGGACATCGCTCACTATCATTACCACAAGCACGGCGCCTACCTGATCGAGCACTCCGACCTTGCCGGCTTCTCCCGTGAAGACCAACTGATGCTGGCGCTGCTGGTGCGCGGCCATCGACGCAACATTCCCAAGGACAAGTTCGCCGAGTTTGGCGACGATGCCGTCAAGCTGATCCGCCTGTGCGTCTTGCTGCGCTTTGCGATCCTGTTCCACCACATCCGCGGCACCCAGCAGATGCCCACGGTGACCCTGCATGCCAAGGGCGACAGTCTGGACGTCGAGTTCCCTGCCGGCTGGCTGGACGAAAACCAGCTGACCCAGGCCGACTTCGGCCTGGAGGCAGAATGGCTGGCCCGGGTCGGCTTCGTCCTCAGCGTACGATAAGCACCGGGTTGCTCAGGCGCTCGAGCAGAGTGGCCTGGGCACTGCGCGGGTTCTGGTTGCCGGTTGGCGTGCTGCGTACGTAGCGGCCATCCGGCTGCAGGATCCAGGCGTGGGTGTTGTCGGTCAGATACCCTTCCAGTTCCTTTTTCACCCGCAGGATCAGTTTCTTGCCCTCGACCGGGAAGCAGGTCTCGACGCGCTTGTCGAGGTTGCGCTCCATCCAGTCGGCGCTGGAGAGGAACATCTGCTCTTCGCCGCCATTGAGGAAGTAGAACACCCGCGTGTGCTCGAGGAAGCGGCCGATGATCGAACGCACCTGAATGTTGTGCGACACCCCGGCAATGCCCGGGCGCAGGCAGCACATGCCGCGCACCACCAGGTCGATACGCACCCCTGACTGGCTGGCCTTGTACAGCGCGCGGATGATCTTCGGATCGGTCAGCGAGTTGAACTTGGCGATGATGTGCGCAGGTTTGCCGTCGAGGGCGAACTGGGTTTCGCGCGCGATCATGTCGAGCATGCCCTTTTTCAGGGTGAACGGCGCGTGCAGCAGCTTCTTCATGCGCAAGGTCTTGCCCATGCCGATCAGCTGGCTGAACAGCTTGCCGACGTCCTCACACAGGGCGTCGTCAGAGGTCAGCAGGCTGTAGTCGGTGTACAGGCGGGCATTACCGGCGTGGTAGTTACCGGTCCCCAGGTGCGCATAGCGGACGATCTCGCCGGCTTCGCGGCGCAGGATCAGCATCATCTTGGCGTGGGTCTTGAAGCCGACCACGCCGTAGATCACCACCGCACCGGCGGCCTGCAGGCGGCTGGCCATCTGCAGGTTGGACTCTTCGTCGAAACGCGCACGCAACTCGATCACCGCAGTGACCTCTTTGCCGTTACGCGCGGCGTCGACCAGCGCGTCGACGATCTCCGAGTTGGCCCCGCTGCGGTACAGGGTCTGGCGCACAGCCAGAACGTGCGGGTCCTTGGCGGCCTGGCGCAGCAGGTCGACCACCGGGGTGAACGACTCGAAGGGGTGCATCAGCAGGATGTCCTGCTTGCTGACCACGCTGAAAATGTTCTCGCTGTTCTGCAACAGCTTGGGGATCGCCGGGGTGAACGGCGTGTATTGCAGCTCCGGATGGCTGTCCAGGCTGGTGATGCTGAACAGCCGGGTCAGGTTGACCGGGCCGTTGACCTGGTACAGCTCGCTCTCGCTCAGGCTGAACTGCTTGAGCAGGTAGTCGGAGAGGTGCTTGGGGCAGGTGTCGGCCACTTCCAGGCGCACTGCATCACCATACCGGCGCGAGAACAGCTCGCCGCGCAAGGCCCGGGCCAGGTCCTCGACATCTTCGGAGTCCAGCGCCAGGTCGGCGTTACGGGTCAGGCGGAACTGGTAGCAGCCCTTGACCTTCATGCCCTGGAACAGGTCATCGGCATGGGCGTGGATCATCGACGACAGGAACACATAGTTGTCGCCAGGCCCACCGACCTCTTCCGGCACCTTGATCACCCGCGGCAGCAAGCGCGGCGCCGGGATGATCGCCAGGCCCGAATCGCGGCCGAAGGCATCGACACCCTCAAGCTCGACGATGAAGTTCAGGCTCTTGTTCACCAGCAACGGGAACGGGTGGGTCGGGTCAAGGCCGATCGGGGTGATGATCGGGGCAATCTCGTCACGGAAGAACCGCCGCACCCAGGTCTTGAGCTTGGTGTTCCAGTGACGCCGGCGGATGAAACGGATCTGGTGTTTTTCCAGCTCCGGCAGCAGCACGTCGTTGAGGATCGCGTACTGGCGATCGACTTCGCCGTGCACCAGCTCGCTGATCCGCGCCAGCGCCTGGTGCGGCTGCAAGCCGTCGGCGCCGGCCTGTTCACGGGCGAAGGTGATCTGCTTCTTCAGGCCCGCCACACGAATTTCGAAGAACTCATCCAGGTTGCTGGAGAAGATCAGCAGGAACTTCAGCCGCTCCAGCAGCGGATAGGACTCATCCAGTGCCTGTTCCAGCACGCGGATGTTGAACTGCAGCTGGGACAATTCGCGGTGAATGTACAGGCTGCTGTCGTCCAGACCGGGAATGACTATCGCAGGCGCAACAACCGGCGCCGGTGCCGGGGCCTCGACCACCGGCTCCGCAACCGCAGCCGGCTGCGGCGGGGTCTCGATCATCTGCTCGGGCACAGGCTGGGCGTCTTTCACTGCAACGTCGGTAAGTGCTTCGTTATTCATCTAGCGTTCCTGAAGGGCGTTACTGCCCTCTCATCAATTGAGCAGCGCGAACAGCGAAATAGGTGAGGATGCCATCGGCGCCCGCCCGTTTGAAAGCGGTGAGGGACTCAAGGATAACCCCTTCACTGAGCCAGCCGTTCTGAATCGCCGCCATGTGCATGGCGTACTCGCCACTGACCTGGTAAACAAAGGTCGGCACTTTGAACTGGTCTTTGACCCGGTGCAGGATATCCAGGTACGGCATACCCGGTTTGACCATGACCATATCGGCACCTTCCGACAGATCGGCGGCCACTTCGTGCAGGGCTTCGTTACTGTTGGCCGGGTCCATCTGGTACGAGGCCTTGTTGGCCTTGCCCAGGTTCAGCGCCGAGCCGACGGCATCGCGGAACGGGCCGTAGTAGGCACTGGCGTATTTGGCCGAGTAGGCCATGATCCGCACGTTGACGTGACCGGCCAGCTCCAGGGCTTCACGGATGGCCTGGATGCGACCGTCCATCATGTCCGACGGCGCAACCACCTGGGCACCGGCGTCGGCATGGGACAGCGCTTGGCGCACCAGGGCATCGACGGTGATGTCGTTCTGTACGTAGCCTTCTTCGTCGAGAATGCCGTCCTGGCCATGGGTGGTGAACGGGTCCAGGGCAACGTCGGTGATCACCCCCAGTTCCGGGAACCGCTCACGCAGAGCACGGGTGGCACGCTGGGCGATACCGTCGGGGTTCCAGGCTTCGGCGCCGTCCAGGGACTTCTTCTCTACCGGGGTCACCGGGAACAGGGCCAGGGCCGGAATCCCGAGGTTTACCCACTCTTGCGCAGCTTCCAGCAACAGGTCGATGGACAAACGCTCGACGCCCGGCATCGAGGCGACCTCTTCGCGGCGGTTTACGCCATCGAGGACAAATACCGGGAGGATCAGGTCATCGACAGTCAGAACATTTTCGCGAACCAGACGACGGGTAAAGTCGTCACGACGGTTGCGACGCAGACGGGTGGCAGGAAACAAACGGTTAGCGGGGGTAAAGCTCACGGCAGACTCCTGAGCCCGCGCAGGCGGGCGAGCGCGACAGTTATAAGCGGCCATTATGACGCCTGTATGACAGCCAAGGGCAACCCTGCGACTTGAGGACGCAGCCATTGTCCTTGTAGGAAATGTTCACGTCGAGACACATTTGGACACTTTCCCCAAAGGCCACGAAGGGTTAGGCTGCGCGTTCATTTCGCCAGCACCCAGAAAATGCTCCAACAATTCCTGCAGGATTTCGGCTACTTTGCCCTTTTTCTCGGTACGTTTTTCGAAGGTGAGACCATCCTGGTTCTCGCAGGCTTCCTTGCGTTCCGCGGATATATGGATATCAACCTGGTGGTCGTGGTGGCCTTCTTCGGCAGCTACGCCGGCGACCAACTGTGGTACTTCATGGGGCGCCGCCACGGGCGCAAGCTGCTGGCGCGCAAACCGCGCTGGCAGATGATGGGCGACCGTGCGCTGGAGCACATTCGTCGCCACCCGGACATCTGGGTCCTGAGTTTCCGCTTCGTTTACGGCCTGCGCACGGTCATGCCGGTGGCCATTGGCCTGTCCGGCTATCCGCCACGCCGTTACCTGCTGCTCAACGGCATTGGCGCGGCCATCTGGGCCCTGGCCCTGGGCGCCGCCGCCTATCACTTCGGCGCCATTCTTGAAGGCCTGCTGGGCAACGTGAAGAAGTACGAGCTATGGGTGCTCGGCGGCCTGCTGATGCTCGGCGGTTGCCTGTGGCTGCGTCGGCGCTTCAAGGCCGCGCGCGTTGCGCGCAAGGAAGCGGCTGCCATAGAGGCCGAACAGGCTGAGCAAACCATAGCCAAGCAGCAAGATCCAACCCAGGGCAGTGACCGGCCATAAGCCAGTAAACCCGGCCAGCACCATGGCCGGGATATTCACCGCCAGGCGCAGCAACTCCAGCCTCAAGGCCCAGGGCCGGTTCTCCAGCGCCGCACCCAGCACGAACAAGCCCCAAGCCATCAAGCCCCAGCCCAACAGCAAGGCCGCGACCGGCAGCTGTTCGGCGCGCTCCATCAAGTAACTGCCCAATCCCACATACACCGCGAACTGCAACGCGACGTAGAGCTGCTGCGGCCAGGCCAGGGGGACCTCGAACTTCTCGAAACGGCTCAGGTCCTGCTTGGCCTGCGGGTACCGCCGGGCCACGTCATCAGGGCGCCAGCCGGTGGGCATGAACCAGATGCGCAGCTTGTCCCACCAGCGTTCGGCCCGTCGCGCATCACTCCACAACTGGGCATAGAACTGCAGATTGGCCCACAGCGGGTTCCAGCTGGCCAGCGGCGTGGTCACGCCAAAAATCACCGGCTCGTTATCGTCCTCTTCCTGGAAGGTGCCGAATAGACGATCCCAGACAATGAACACCCCGCCGTAGTTGCGATCCAAGTACAGCGGGTTCTGCGCATGGTGGACGCGATGATTGGACGGAGTAATGAACAGCCATTCGAACCAGCCCAGCTTCGGAATGTGCCGGGTGTGCACCCAGAACTGGTACAAAAGGTTCAACGCCGCGACAGTGATGAACACCAGCGGTGGCACGCCCAGCACAGCCATCGGCAAGTAGAAGATCCACGACAGCAGGAAGCCGCTGCTGGTCTGGCGCAGGGCTGTGGACAGGTTGTAATCCTCGCTCTGGTGATGCACTGAGTGGGCGGCCCAGAGGATGTTGCGCTCGTGGCCCATACGGTGCAGCCAGTAATAGCAGAAGTCATAGAAAACAAACGCCAGCACCCATACCCACAGCGCCTCGCCCGGCAACTTGAACAACGCCAGGTGCTCCCAGGCCAGGGCATAGGTAACCAGGCCCACCCCCTTGGTCAGCAGGCCGGTGGTGGTCGACAACACGCCGGCGCTGAGGCTGTTGATCGCATCGGCCAGACGATAGGTACGCATGCCCCGCAAGTAATCCGCGAGCAGTTCGACCACAATCAGAACGAAGAAAAACGGTACCGCCAACAGGATCAGGTCCATGGATCATCCATCTCCAGGCTATCCAGCAAGATTAGGCCGGGAATGGCGCAAACCCTATGGCGACATCTGCCAAACTAGAGGACATTTAGCGCCTCGAATCGGGAGTAGTGAGCATGACCCAGAAAAAAATTGCTGTGATTCTTTCCGGCTGTGGCGTGTACGACGGCGCCGAAATCCACGAAAGCGTGATCACCCTGCTGCGCCTGGATCAGCGCGGCGCAAAAGTGCAGTGTTTTGCGCCCAACATTGCCCAGATGCATGTGATCAATCACTTGACCGGCGAAGTAATGCCCGAGACTCGCAACGTGCTGGTGGAATCGGCTCGGATCGCCCGCGGCGAGGTCAAGGACCTGCGCGAGGCCGACGCCAAGGACTTCGACGCGCTGATCGTGCCGGGCGGCTTCGGCGCGGCGAAAAATCTCTCGAACTTTGCCGTTGAAGGCGCGGGCTGCAGCCTGCACCCGGACGTACTGGCCCTGGCCGAAGCCTTCGCCGAAGCCGGCAAGCCGGTCGGCCTGATCTGCATCTCACCCGCCCTGGCGGCAAAGATCTACGGGCCCGGCGTGGTCTGCACCATCGGCTCCGATGCCGGTACCAGCGCAGCCATCGTCAAGATGGGCGGCACCCACGAGGAATGCGATGTTCATGACATCGTCGAAGACACCCAGCGCAAGCTGGTCAGCACCCCGGCCTACATGCTGGCAAAAAGCATCAGCGAAGCCGCTGGCGGCATCTACAAGCTGATCGACCGGGTGCTGGAACTGACCCACGAGAATGATTGAACACTGGAGTGAGGCACAGATCCACTGTGGGAGCCGGCCAAGCCAGTGACTATGGCACCTGGCGCGCCAGGCGGGTCAGGATCCGGTCCAGGGCGTTGGCAAACGCCTGCTTCTCGCGGTCGCCATAAGGCGCCTGGCCACCACCGACCTGCCCCTGCTCGCGCAGGTCGGTGAACAGGTTGCGCACCGCCAGGCGTTCACCCATGTTGCGCTCGTCAAATTCCTTGCCGCGCGGGTCGAGGCAGGCAACGCCCTTCTTGACCAGGCGATCGGCCAGTGGCACGTCGCTGCAGATCACCAGCTCGCCCGGTACCGCGTGCTCGACCAGGTAGTCGTCGGCGGCATCCGGCCCACTGGGCACGACGATCAGCCTGACGCAGGCAAAGGCCGGTTTGATCTGGCTCTGGCCAGCCACCAGCACCACTTCCAGCTGACGCTTGAGGGCAAACTTGACCAGTTGATCCTTGGCCGCCTTGGGGCAGGCGTCGGCATCGATCCACACACGCATGGCACAGATTTCCAACAAAAACGGGCAAACAGTATCCCTGCTCGCCCGTTTTGCTTCAAATCAGCCCGCCGGTTGGCGACGCTGCTCGGCCAGGCGGCTGCGCCCGTAAAGGATGGCAATGGCCAGCAAGGCCACTACTTGCGCGGCCAGTGAATAGGCGTCGGCGTGAATACCCAGCCAATCGAAGTCGAAGAACGCCACCGGCCGCGTACCGAACACCCCGGCCTCCTGCAGCGCCTTGACCCCGTGCCCGGCAAACACCACCGACAAGGCGCACAGCAGCGCCGCGTTGATGCTGAAGAACAGGGCCAGCGGCAGCTTGGCCGAGCCGCGCAGGATCACCCAGGCCAGCCCCACCAGCAGCACCAGCGCCGTGGCGCCACCAGCCAGCACCGCGTTGTGGCCAGCTGGGCCGGCCTGCAGCCAAAGGGTTTCATAGAACAGGATCACTTCGAACAGCTCGCGGTATACCGAGAAAAACGCCAGTACGGCAAAACCGAAGCGCCCGCCGCCACCGACCAGGCTGCTCTTGATGTAGTCCTGCCAGGCCGCCGCATGACGGCGATCGTGCATCCACACGCCGAGCCAGAGCACCATGACGCTGGCAAACAGCGCCGTGCAACCTTCAAGCAATTCGCGCTGGGCGCCGCTGACGTCGATGACATACGCCGCCATCGCCCAGGTGGCGAGCCCGGCGAGCAGCGCCAGGCCCCAGCCGACGTTGACACTGCGCACCGCCGACTGCTGGCCGGTATTGCGCAGGAAGGCCAGAATCGCCGCCAATACCAGGATTGCCTCCAGGCCCTCGCGCAGCAGGATCAACAAACCGGAGATGTAGCTCAGCGACCAGCTCAGGCCATCGCCGCCGAGCAGTTCGGCGGCATCCTTGAGCTTGGCCTTGGCCGCACTCAGGCGCTGCTGCACGTGCTCAAGCGGCAAGCCGTCCTGCAATGACTGACGGTACGCCATCAACGACTTTTCGGTGTCTTTGCGGACATTGGCATCGACGTTGTCCAGCGAGCTTTCGACCAGCTCGAAGCCTTCCAGGTAGGCCGCTACCGACAGGTCATAGGCTTGCTCATGATCGCCTGCCTGGTAAGCCGCCAGGCTCTTGTCCAGAGTGCTGGCGGTGTAGTCCAGCAGTTGCCCCGGACCACGCTGGACCTGCGGCGGCTGCGCTCGCTGGGCGCGGAATTGGGCAAGCGCTTCAGGCCCTTCACCGGCTTCGACTTCGGCGGGCGTCCGGCGGGCCAGGTCGGCCAGGTTGTAGGTCTTGTCGCCCTTGGCCTTGGCCGGATCGGCGGTGAAGCTGGCGACATAGGTCGCCAGGTCCCAGCGCTGGCGCTCATCGAGCTGGTCGGCGAACGACGGCATGTCAGTGCCTTCGATGCCCAGGCCAAGGGTGTTGTACAGGTCGAACAAGCTCAAGCGGTCGAGCCGTTCGGCGCTGCGCAGATTCGCCGGCGGCGGGCTCAGGCCCAGGCCTGCCGGGCCATCACCGGCACCGCTATCGCCATGGCACACCGAACAATGCTGGGCGTACAGCGGCGCGCCGCGGCTCGGGTCCGGGGTAATGATCGGCGCCTGGCTGACTTCATAGGCCACCGCCAGTTGTGCGCCGAGCAGACGGGCCTGACGGGCGACGCCAGGGCCGTCCTGACGCTGGCTGATCGCCTGGCGCAAGTTGACCACGCCCTGCTCCAGGGCCTGGCGCTCCTGGCGGGCTGGCAAGGCGATGATCAGGCCCTGCAGCACATCGATGAACTCGAGCTGCTCGCGGTATTCCCCCTCGTCGATGACCTTGCCCGCCTCGACGGTAGCCGGGTAGTCGGCACCGATGTAATCGAGCAAGTGCAGGGCCTTGGCGGCGCCATCGACGCTGCCGGCCAGCAGTGTGGCACTGCTCAGCGCCAGCACCGGCCAGAGCAGCCAGGCAAGTAAGCGGGAACGGGGAATCATGAGCGACTCTCAAATGAAAATACGAGGTAAAGCATTGTTCACTTCCACTGAGGTTCGCTCAAGGTTTGCCGGCGTAATCGTTGAAAAATTTTGTGACAAATATCCTGGGCATCCCGCCGATTAAAGCTAAACCGTTCGTCGGCCGATACGTGAATGCTGGCACAACGACAAAATCCAAAAGCAAAACGCCATTAATTAGCCAGCAAATGCGTTTATAATGCCGCGCCGTTATATAGCGGTTAAGAATTTAGGCTCCTGTTTTAATAGGATTTGGCGATATATGCCAAAGGGATACTCGCCGTCTCGCCCCCAGGCCTCTCATCAATTCAGGGAAGAAGAATTCAGATGGCATCCCGTGTCCTCACCGTCGCGACCCTGGTCGCGGCCGTCCAACTGGCTGGTTGCTCGGCCTTTCGCAGTTACGACAGCGAGCTTCAGGAAACCAACCAGCACCTGAGCAGCGGCAACGTCGATGCTGCCCTGCAACTGCTGGAAAAAAACAACAAGGGTGAGGACAAAGACCTTCTCTACTACTTCGAGAAAGGCGAACTGCTGCGCTCCAAGGGCGACCTGGCCGGCAGCCAGCTGGCCTGGCGCAGTGCCGATGACGTGGTGTTCAAATGGGAAGAGTCGGTCAAACTCGACACCGACAAGTACCTGAGCCAGTTCGGCAGCTACCTGGTCAACGACAAGGTGCGTCGCTACGAAGGCTATGACTACGAAAAAGTCATGCTGACCACGCAGATGGCCCTCAACCTGCTGGCCCAGAACGACTTCGACGGCGCCCGTACCGAGATCAAGAAGACCCACGAGCGCGAAGCGGTCATCGCCGAGCTGCGCGACAAGGAATACCTCAAGCGCGAGGAAGAAGCCGAGAAAGAAGGGGTCAAGACCGAGTACAAGGACCTTCAGGGCTACCCCGTGGCCGCCCTCGACGCCCCGGAAGTGGTCGGTTTGAAGAACAGCTACCAGAGTGCGTTCAGCCACTACCTGTCCGGTTATGTGTATGAAGCCCTGGGCGAAAAAGGTCTGGCTGCACCGGGTTACCGCAAGGCCGCCGAGCTGCGCCCGAACACCCCGCTGCTGGAGCAGGCCCTGCTCGAGCTGGACAAGCCAGCGGCGAAAACCACCGACAGCGACGTGCTGATCGTGATCCAGAGTGGCCTGGCCCCGGCCCGCGACTCCGTGCGCATTCCGCTGCCGTTGCCTATCAGCGGCAACCTGGTGATCACTCCGCTGTCGTTCCCGGTAATCAAGGAAGACACTTCCACCGCGCACTTCAGCGAGATCTACCTGAACGACCGCGAGCTGAAGCTGACCGCCCTCAACAGCACCACCGCCATGTCCCGCCGCGCCCTGCGTGACGACATGCCGGGGATCATCCTGCGTACCAGCGTACGGGCCATCTCCCGTGGCGTGGCGCAGAAGCAGCTGAACGACGTCAACCCGCTGGCGGGCCTCGCCGTGGGTATTGCTTCGACTGTCACCGAAGGCGCCGACACCCGCACCTGGCGCACCCTGCCCGATGAAACCCAGGTTGCCCGTGTGCGCCTGCGCCAGGGCGAGCACCAGCTGAGCCTGCCATCGAGCCTGGGCGGCAGTCAGGTCAGCGTGAAGATCGACCGGCCGTTCCAGGTCGTCACCCTGCGCGTGGTCGGCAACCAGGTCTTCGCCGGCGGCCCTGCCCTGCATGTGGAGCCCAAAGCCACTGCCCAGGCCGTCGCCAGCCTCAAACAACCTTAAGGAAGCGTCATGCGAATCAAACTGCTCGCCGTTCTCGTCACTGCCCTGCTGGCCGGTTGCGCAACCCCGCCACCACCAGCGCCTGGCAGCGCCGCCAGCAAGGTGGTGAAGATGGGCAACCTGAAGAACATCGAAACCGGCCCGATGCGCGTTGCGCGCGAGAACGGTTTCCTGACCGTCAAGGTGTCGTTGAACAACACCAGCGCCAGCAACAAGACCCTGTTCTACCGTTTCGCCTGGCTGGGTAACGACGGTTTCCCGGTTGCCGATGAAGAGAGCTGGAAGACCGTGACCCTGTACGGCAAACAGTCCAGCGTGTTGCCGGCGATCGCGCCCGTGCCGCAGGCCACCGATTTCCGCCTTGAAGTTCAGTCTCAGTAATCATTTTTGCAGGAGCACCTTTCCATGATTGCACGCATCTCCCTCGCCGCCCTCGCCATTGCACTGGTCAGCGGCTGCAGCACCCCGTCGCCGGTCCTGGGCGGCAAGAACATCGGCTATGGCGACAGCAAGGCCGTGGAGCTGGTCACCAACGAGTTCGGTTCGACCGACCTGCAGATGATCGCCGAATCCATGACCCGCTCGCTGGCCCAGTCCGGCATCCTTCAGGGCCGCCCGGTGGTGCAGGTCTATGACGTGAAGAACAAGACCAGCGAGTACATCGATACCCGCGAGATCACCACCTCGATCAAGACCCAGCTGATGAAGTCCGGCACCGCCCGCTTCGCTAGCGACAACACCCAGATGCAGAGCCAGGTCGACCAGCTCAAGCTGCAGAACCAGAGCGGCCTGTACAAGAAGAACACCGTGGCCAAGACCGGCAACATGATCGCCGCCAAGTACCGCCTGGAAGGCTCGAT
The DNA here is from genome assembly GCF_018390435.1 of Pseudomonas sp. RC2C2. Taxonomy (NCBI): domain Bacteria; kingdom Pseudomonadati; phylum Pseudomonadota; class Gammaproteobacteria; order Pseudomonadales; family Pseudomonadaceae; genus Pseudomonas; species Pseudomonas sp. RC2C2. Next base: position 2,079,212 of record NZ_JAHBAX010000001.1, read on the forward strand.
CAGCTCGATCGTCAAGCGCAGCAGCGACTACAAGGACGTGTTCTACAAGTTCAGCCTGCAGCTGATCGATGTTGAAAGCGGCCTGGCCGAGTGGATGGACGAGAAAGAAATCCGCAAGACCACGGAGCGCTAAGCAATGCGTGCATGGATGAGCATCCTGGGCCTGGCTTGCGCGTTCAGCGTGCAAGCGGCCCCCAAGGTCGCGGTGACCGACCTCGCCTACCAGGAGCGTGTGGAGCAGTACATCCACACGGTCTCGGCGCAAAGCAGTGGCCAGGCGAGCATGTACCACGCCAGTGGCTCGTCGAGCTACAGCGAGTACGAGAGCCGCGACAGCTACATCGAGCAGACTGAACTGCGCAAGTTCACTGGCGACATCAAGGGCGAGATTCTCAAGTCCGGGATGTTCCAGCTGGTTCAGGGCACGCCCTACACCGCCGATGCCAAAGGCGACGTGTATGACGTGATCCGGCGCATCAAGAACGGCAACTTCAAGGGCGCCGACTATGTGCTGTTCGGCACTTTGTCGGATATCGACTTCCAGCGCGACATTACCTCGCTGGACAACACCAATAGCTATTCGGCCATCCTTGGCCTGAGCCTGGTGGCCGATTTCAGCCTGATCAACACCAAGACCTACGAGATCACCTCGGCGTTCACCGCCATGGGCGAAGGCCAGGACACCAAGCTGGTCAACAGCCAGGATGTGCGCGTGACCCTGAACCGCCCACGGGTGGTGCGTGAGGTGTCGAAGGAACTGGGGATGGACGTTGCCCGGCAGATGGCCGAGCAACTGGGTGGTAGCGTACCGGGGCACGAACGTGCGCCAGCGCGCAACAACCTGCCGCCTGATGAGCCGGCGCAGATCCTGCGTTGAGACACAAAAAAGGCGACCTTCGGGTCGCCTTTTTTGTCTGCGATAGGTTCCTACACCGGTGCCCGGCGAATACTCGCCAGCAACGTAGCCGCGCCCAGGAACAACCCAGCAAAGGTCCGGTTCATCCGCCGCTGTTGCTTGGGCGTACGCAACAAGCGCAACACCTTGGCAGCGAGCCCGGTATACCCGGCCATGACCATCAGGTCGACCGTGACCATGGTCAGCGTAATGATCAGGTACTGCGGCAGCAGCGCGGCATGCGGGTTGATGAACTGCGGCAGCACCGCGAGCATGAAGATCAGCGCCTTGGGGTTGCTGACGTTGACCAGAAAGCCACGGAACACCAGGCTCAGCGGCTTGCCGATCGGTCGTACGGCGGAATCGTCGGTGATGTCAGCCGGCAGCGCACGCCACTGCTTAACCGCCAGGTAGACCAGGTAAGCCACACCAAACCACTTGATGACCTGGAAGGCAGTGGCCGAAGCCGCGAGGATGGCACCCACGCCGGCGGCAATGATCGCAATCTGCAGCACCAGGCCCAGCTGCAGGCCTAGCGCGTTCCAGTAGCCGCGCCAGAAACCGTATTGCAGGCCACAGGACATCGAGGCAATGGCCCCGGCACCCGGCGACAGACTGATCACCCAGCAAGCGGCAAAAAATGCCAACCACGTTTCCAATGACATCGCGCACCTCGGCACTGACTTGTTACAAACCTCTAAGCTAGTGCCCTGGCGAAAAAATCACCACGATTTTTTTCTGCGACCGATCAATTGCCCGGGGTTTTGCTCTCACTCACCAGCGGCAGCACTTCGGCGCCACGCCAGCGTCGTACCGACTTCTGGAAGAACTGGCTGTTGGGCACCTGCACCAGCGCGCCACCCGTTTCCGGCAGCTCGATCAGGGTGGTGAACAACAGGTTGATCGCCACCACACGGCCCTTCACGCCCGGCTTGTCGATAGTTTCGACCAACTCGACCACATCACCGATGCGAAACGGTCCGACGGTAAAGATCAGTACCGCGCAGAGCAGGTTCGACAGCACGCTCCACATGGCAAAGAAGGCCACCGCCGCCACGGCGACGAAACCGGACAAGGCGGTCCACAGCACTGTGGCAGAAACACCCAGGCGCTCGAGCACGAAGATCAGCGCGCTGCCCATGATCAGCCAGCGCAAGCCACCACGCAGCGGCATCAGCAACTCGGGTGGCAACGGGTAGCGCTCGCCCAGGCGCTTGAGGCAGCGCGCAACCACGCGCTGCAGGATGAAGGCCGCCGAGAGGATCAGCAGGATCTGCAAACCCAGCCAGAACGGTGCGATCCATTCCACCGGCAATGGCCATTGCAAGGATTCCATCAGGACATCGCCTCCAGCTCCGCCTGCATGCTCTCGAGCGTCTCCAGGGCGACCATCCAGGCTTCTTCCAGCTCCCCTTCACGGACCTTGAGCTTGGCCTGCTGGGCCAGCAAGTCACGCAATTCGTCCTTGCGCGCCGCCTCATAAAGGGCACTGTCACCCAGGCTGGTATCGACCTTGGCCAGTTGCTCATGCACGCTGCCCAACTCGCGTTCAAGCTTGTCGGCTTCGCGCTTGTGCGGTGCCAACTGCTGGCGCAGGGCTGCCGCCGCCTGGCGCTGGGCCTTCTTGTCGGTCTTGTCGGCATTGACCGGGGCGCTGCTGACCGGTGCGTTGCGCTGACGGTATTCGACCAGCCAGCGGGTGTAATCGTCCAGATCGCCGTCGAAGGTTTCGACTTTGCCGTCGGCTACCAGGAGGAAATCATCGGTGGTGCTCTTGAGCAGGTGCCGGTCGTGGGAGACCACTAGCACCGCACCGCTGAACTCCTGCAGGGCCATGGTCAGCGCCAGGCGCATTTCCAGGTCCAGGTGGTTGGTCGGTTCGTCGAGCAGCAACAGGTTCGGCCGCTCCCAGGCAATCAGGGCCAGGGCCAGACGGGCTTTTTCGCCACCGGAGAAATTCACCACCGGCTCGTCGATGCGCCCGCCACGGAAGTCGAAACCACCGAGGAAGTCACGCAGGGTCTGCTCGCGCTCGGTCGGTGCCAGGCGTTGCAGATGCAGCAACGGGCTGGCCTTGTTGTCCAGCGAGTCGAGCTGGTGCTGGGCGAAGTAGCCCACCGACAGGTTCTCGCCGCGCACCAGGCGCCCGCTCAGCGGCTCCAGTTCACCGGCGAGGTTCTTGATCAGGGTCGACTTGCCGGCACCGTTGGGGCCAAGCAGGCCGATCCGCGCACCGGGGGTGAGCTGCAGCTTGACCTTCTCGAGGATGGTCTTGTCGCCATAGCCCAAACGGCCGTCGGACAGATCGAGCAGCGGGCTGGAGATTTTCTCCGACTCGCGGAAGACGAAGTCGAACGGTGAATCGACATGGGCCGCCGACAGCTCTTCCATGCGCTCCAGGGCCTTGATCCGGCTCTGCGCCTGACGGGCCTTGGTGGCCTGGGCCTTGAACCGGGCGATGTATTTTTCCATGTGCGCGCGCTGGGCCTGCTGCTTCTCGTAGGCCTGTTGCTGCTGCGCCAGGCGCTCGGCGCGAGTGCGCTCGAAGGCGGTGTAGCCGCCGCGGTAGAGGGTCAGCTTGCACTGCTCGACGTGGGCGACATGATCGACCACCGCGTCGAGAAAGTCCCGGTCGTGGGAAATCAGCAGCAGCGTGCCCGGGTAGCCCTTGAGCCAGTCTTCCAGCCAGAGAATGGCGTCCAGATCCAGGTGGTTGGTCGGCTCGTCGAGCAACAGCAGGTCGGACGGGCACATCAGTGCCTGGGCCAGGTTAAGGCGCATCCGCCAGCCACCGGAGAAGTCGCCTACCCGGCGGTCCATCTGCTCGTTGGTAAAGCCCAGGCCCGCCAGCAACTTGCGCGCCCGAGCGTCGGCGGTATAACCGTCGGCGCTGTCGAGTTCGATGTGCAGGCGTGCCAGTGCGGTGCCGTCGTGGGCGGCTTCGGCAGCGGCCAGGTCGGCCTGGACCTTGCGCAAGCGGGCATCACCGTCGAGCACATAATCAACCGCCAGGCGCTCGAGGGTGTCGACCTCCTGGCGCATGTGCGCAATGCGCCAGTCCGCCGGCAGCTGACAGTCGCCGGAGTCGGGCGTCAACTCGCCACGCAGCAAGGCAAACAGGCTGGATTTACCGGCACCGTTGGCACCGATGAGGCCGGCTTTCTGACCGGCGTGCAGGGTCATCTCGGCGCCTTCTAGCAGGCGCTGCGGACCACGCTGTAAAGTGAGGTTCGATAGTCTGATCATAATGGCCGCGGAGTCTACCAGCTTCGTCGGCAACTGGCGCGAGTGGGACCATGCACACCGACCTGTGGAATTTTGCCCTGCAACTTTACGCCCGACCAGGCGTGGAGGCTGCCTGCCTGCAATGGCAGGACCTGGGTGGCGACGTCTGCCTGCTGCTGTGCGGCATGTGGCTCAGTGCGCGCGGCATAGCCCCGAACGAACAGCGGGCACGACAGCTCGCTGAATTGGCCGATGCCTGGCAAACCGATGTAGTGAAACCGTTACGCACGCTGCGCCAGGCCTGGCGCGACAAGGCTTCCCAAGACGCGCAATTGGCGGGTCTGCGTGAGCAGGTCAAAGGCTTGGAGTTAGCGGCTGAACGCGTCCTGCTGGAGCGTCTCGAGGGTATTTGCAAGGACTGGGCAGCGACGCCCGAAACGGGATTGGACTGGATAAGCTGGCTGGCACCCAAAGGCGCCGGTGCGCATCACGACGCGCTGCACGCGCTGCGCGTCGTGATGCTGACGACTCAGGACGCCGAAGACGGGGTCTGAGTAGCCGGTGCTGCCGAAGCTGCTGGTGCAGGCGACGGGGCAGCGGCTGGTGCTGCCGGTGCTGCTGGAGTCGCAGGCTTGGCGGCGGCTGGCTGCGCTGGTTTGGCAGCGGCTGGCTTGGCTGCAGGTTTTGCAGCAGGTTTGGCCGGCGCTTTCGCAGCAGCAGGCTTGGCCGGTGGCTTGGCAGCGGGTTTTGCCGCGGCAGGTTTGGCCGCTGGTTTGGCTGGCGCTTTCGCTGCTGCCGGTTTGGCCGCAGGCTTGGCTGCAGGTTTTGCCGCTGCAGTTTTAGCGGCTGGTTTGGCAGGCGCTTTGGCAGCAGGCTTGGCAGGTGCTTTGGCAGCAGGCTTGGCCACAGGCTTGGCGGCAGCAGGTTTGGCGGCAGCGGTACGGGCGGGTGCTTTGGCAGCTGGTTTGGCGGCAGCTTTAACCGCAGGCTTGGCCACAGGTTTAGCGGCAGCTTTAGCAGCGGGCTTGGCCGCTGGCTTGGCAGCAGGTTTGCTCGCTGCTTTGGCCGGCGCCTTGGCCGCTGGTTTGGCGGCGGGCTTGGCCGCAGCGGCGGCGGCAGGTTTGGCCGAACGCAGGGTCAGCGCCTTGGCGGCAGCTTCCTTGACCTTGCCAACGCCCTGGGCCAGCTTCAGGCTTTCCTGGGCATCACGCTTGAGTTGCAGGATGTAGGTGCGCGTTTGCGATTGACGGTCTTTCAACTCGTCGAGCAACTTTTCCAGTTCGCCCACAGCCGACTTGGCCTTGTTCTGTGCCTTGGCTTTGCCAGCCTTGGCCGCGTCCTGCAGTTTCAGCCGGGACTTGTGCAGTTTTTCCTGCGCCTTGCCCCGTTGTTTTTCCAACTTGGCGAGCAGTTTTTCAGCATCAGCCAGCGCTTGCGAGCAGGCATTTTCCAAATGATCGAGCAGGCTGCCCGAGAGTTGCTGGAGCAGGTGCAACGGCGTACTTACTGGCTTCTTATTGGCCGACATGGTTTACCTCCTGGCTGACGAGATTGCGGCTCATACTATGCTTCTGCTGCTACCGCCGCTAGGGCATGTTGACAGTATTAAATGCGCCGCGTTGCATGCCTGGGCAAAGTTGTTATCGCTGCAGCTGGAAACAAGTGTAGATGCTGCACAAAGTGTTGCTGATATTTACACGAAGTGACGAGCGAAGGCTGGCATACTTTATTTCCTCTGAAGCAGGAGCGAGCCTGTGCCGCGCTATCTAATCCTTACCCTGTTGCTATTGCCGACCTCGTTAATTGCAGCGCCTGAAACTAAACCTGCCAGCGACCATGACCTGGCGTACAGCCTGGGCGCCAGCCTGGGTGAGCGTCTGCGTACGGAAGTGCCCGGCCTGCAACTCGACGCCTTGATTGAAGGGTTGCGCCAGGCTTATCAGAACAAGCCATTGGCACTGAGCAAAGAGCGCATGACGACAATACTCGGCGAACATGATGCCCAGGCCAACGACGCTGCGGTTCAAGCACAGACCGAGCAATTGCTGACAGCGGAAAAACGGTTCTTGGCCACTGAACGGGCTAAAGCCGGAGTGCGCGAACTGGCCGAAGGCATACTCGTCAGCGAGTTGCAGGCCGGGACTGGAAGCAAGCCAAAAGCGGGTGGCAAAGTCCAGGTTCGCTATGTTGGCAAGTTGCCGGATGGCACAGTGTTCGATCAGAACCAGCAAGCGCAATGGTTCAATCTGGACAGTGTGATCGAGGGATGGCAAGTCGCATTGCCGCAGATGGCGACAGGATCTAAGTGGCGATTGGTGATCCCTTCGGCGCAGGCTTACGGCGCCGAAGGCGCGGGCGACCTGATTGCGCCCTATACGCCACTGGTGTTCGAAATCGAGTTGCTCGGGGTTGCCGACTGAGGGTCGGCAGCACCGTCAGGCCTGGACCGCGCCTTCTTCGCTGTGCGCGGTGTGCAGCACTTCGATCAGGCAGTCTTCGAGCTCGAAACGCTCGTGCAACAAGCTGCCGAGCTTGCCTAGCTTTTCCGCGAAACGTTCAGGGTCGTTACAGTTGCCCTTGTCGCAATGATCGTTGAACGCCGAAGCGATTTCGGTGATGGCGTCGATGCGAGGGCTGATCTGCTTGGCCAGCTCCAGCCCGCGAGTGTCACCAAACGCCTTGGCTTCGCTGACCAGTTGCTCGCTCACTTCAAAATGCCAGGCTGACACGTAGTCGATCAGCACCGCACAGAAGTCCCGGCTCTTGTCCTTGTCGGCAAAGGCCGGCTTGGCATCACGCAGCTCGCGGAAAGCCTTCACCAGCTCTGCACGCTCGTCCAACCAGCGGTCAATGAGCTTATGAACCCCACCCCAGCGTTCCTGAGCATTCTGACAACTATCTAGCATGGCGATCTCTTCCCTTCTGGGTAATGCCCCTGCCCCCGCGCCGCAAATGTGCAGAGCAAAGGTGAAGTCAGCAGAGCGGCATCGAGCAGCTGTGTTTTCGGTATGCGTGCAGGGAGATTATTCCCGTGCGCCCTTGCCTTCAAGGTACGCAGACGACAATGTTCATACAAGCGTTTAATCCGACCATTCTTTGCCGTCGGTCGCTTGCACCGTTAAAAAACCGCCTCAGCTTTTACCTGCCCGACTGAACAGCGGGCAGCCGCGACCGAGCAGGCGAACGATCGGCAAAGTCGCCAGCAACACGAAGGACAACAGGCTCCACTCGGGCAGGGTAAGGTCCAGGAAGCTCCAGTTGATTGGCACGCAGTCAGCACTGCCGATCACCATCACCTTGATCACCTGGACCATGGGCATGCTCTCGATCACGTAATCGAAAGCCGGCTGGCACTCGATGCTCGACAACGCCGGATTGCCCTGCAGCCAGACATGCCGGGCCGCCAGCAATGCCCCGCCTGTCGCACAGAACAGCGCCAGGGCAGCATAGACGCGGGTGCCGAGACGCCCCGGCGAATGCACCAACGCACACAGGCAGACCAAGGCAAAAGCCCCCAAAAACAAGCGCTGGCTGTAGCACAACGGGCATGGTACCAGGCCCAAGCCGAACTCCAGATAGAAAGCGGCCGCCTGGACCAGCACCGATGCCAGCAACGCCGGAAAGAACAATGTACGCAAGCGGGCCAACAGCATGGCGAGTCCAGAAGCGGGATAGACAGGCAATAACGGTAGAGGAAAGGCGCGGCTTGTATCAAGGCAAGACAGTCGGGACAAGTCGCTGATCGACAAGGGAAGCATCCCGAGTGCCGCAAGAAAAATGCTTAGCAATTTGCAGGAAAATTTACCAGCAAGGCGCAGAAAGATGACTCAAGCCCATGAGCGCGCGATTTGCGGTGCGCCCATGGGTACATCAAGCTCGAACAGCCTCAGGCAGTGGCAACGCCAGCAACCGCTGATCAAGCATACCCAGGCCTTCCTGGAATAGCTGATTGCTGCGTTCGGCATCACCCAAGCTGGCCAACAACCGGGCAAGTTCGGCACAGGCTTCGGGATTGCGCTGCACCCGCAGGCTGCTTTCCAGATAATCCCGCGCTTTGCCCCAAAGGCGATTCTGCAGGCTTAGCCGGCCCAGGGTCAGGAGCAGACTGGGATCGTCGGGATGTTCCTTGAGCCAGCCTTCTGCGGTTTGCAGCTGCCGTGCCAGGTCGCCACCGCGCACCAGCCCATAAAGCCGAGCCAGATGGCTTTCGTACTGGCGCTTGAGCGCCGTGCGCAGGGCCTGTTCGGCTTCGCTCTCTGCACCCAGCTGGCGCAGTTGCTCGGCATAGGCCAGCACCAACTGCGGCTCCTGGCGCTGCGCAGCGGTAAGCTGCTGCCAGGCGCGCTCAAGGGATTGACGAGCTGTCTGTTCATCGCCTTCACGGCTGGCGGCCAGGCTCAGGTTCTCACCCCAGGCTCGGCGCTCCAACTCGGCCAGTTCACTCACCGGCAGCACCTTGTCCTTGCGTAGCTCCGGCAGCAGGCGAATCAGCGCCGACCAGTCGCCACGCTCGCGATACAGGCGCTGCAACAGGCGCAGTACCTGAACGTTATGCGGATGGCGCTCTTGCATGGCCTGCAGGGTAATCAGGGCCGCATCGCTGTCACCACGGTCCATCTGCAACTGGGCGTGACTCAGGGCGATGGCCAGCTCCGCCTCGGGCTGACGCTCCAGGGCGCGCTCGAGCAAGTTGTCGCTGTCTTCGGTTCGGCCCAGTTCGTTGGCTGCACGCGCGGCACCGAGGTAATACAGCAAGGGTTGACGCTCGGCTTCGGCAGCCCGGTGCAGGTGACGCTGGGCACTGGCCCAGCGGCCCTCGGCGAGGTCCAGTTGGCCCTGCTCGATGGCCAGTTGGGTGCGACGGCTGCGATTACGCCGCGACCAGGGGTTGACCACCCCGCCGGATGTCAGCACCAGGCCGACCAGGTAGCGCACCAGCAGCACGGCCAGGATAATCGCGGTCAGGGCCGCCAGCGCTGCCCACAGGCCCGATTGATAGCGAAAGCTGCCGTAGGCGATCTGCACATAGCCGCTGTGCTTGGCAATCGCGATCCCGAGCCCGGCAGCAACGATAATCGCCACCACCGCCAGCAGGTAAACGCGCCTCATGGCTTGGCCTCCTCGACCGGCAAGTGCCGGCGTTCCAGGTAGGCCTGAACGGCACTGATACTGTCCGCCAGGTCCGGCACCACCACCGCGACCGGCTGTTCAGCCAGCGCGTTGAGGCTATCGAGCATGGCCTTGCTCTGTGGGTTGTCGGCGTTGAAGTTGGCCAGCAGCACACTGCGGGCGTCATCCAGGGCCTGGGTGTACACCTTGGCTTCGCCATTGAGTGCGGCCCACTGGGCTTGCTCGATGGTCAGGCTCAGGGCCAGGCGCAACTGGTTGAGCGACTGCCCCGCCAGCAATGGCCGGATGTTTTCGTCGGCGTCAAATTCGATCTGGAAGTACTTGGACAGCTCCGCCCACCATTGTGACCAGCGACTGGCGCCATCGCCATCGGCGGTCAAGGCACCCAGCGCATTGGCATCGCTGTTGAATTCCGGTGTCTGGGCACTGAGCTGCAGCACTTGCTCACGCTGGGCCGCGAGCTTCAGGAACAAGCCGGTGCGATCGGGCTGCTGGACGCTGTTGAGCGTAGCCAGGCTCTTGGCCAGTTGCTCACGGGCGGCAAAGGAGCCCGGGTCGCTCTGTTCACGGAGGATGTCATCAGCGCCCTTGACCAGTTCACGCGCGCTGACGATGTCCTGCAAGGCGGACAAGCGCAGGCTGGCCAGGCGCAGCAGATGCTCGGCTTCGGCCAGGCGCCAGTCCTTGCGGCTGGCGCCAAGGATGGTCTCCAGGCGCTGGCTCAAGCGTTGCTGGTCACCCTGCAGTTGAGCGACCAGACGCCGACGGTCTTCCAGTTCGGATGCGGGCGGCAGAACGGCCAACTGCGCAGAAAGTTGCTGTTCACGCTGCTGCAGGGCCTGGGTTTGCTCGCTCAGGGACTGCAGGTTCTGTGCCTGGCCCTGCTCGGCGCTCTGGAGCTGGCGAACCTGCCATACGCCCCACCCGCCAACTGCGACACCTGCCGCGCCCAGCAGCAAGGCCAGGATTGCCAGACCATTGCCGGACCGCTTGGCCGGTTCGACGGGGGTTTGTGCAGGAGCCTCTGGGGCCTTCAGTTCATCGTTGGGCAAGACAGTTTCGCTCACGTATCCATCCTTTGCATTACGGCACGTCGCCAATCAGCTTAGCGCCTTAGGGGGCTGGTGCAGGAGTTTCCTGCAATGTTGCCAGCAAAGCCGCGGCGCTTGCACCACGGCAATCCACTACATTCTGTGCGCCACTGGCGCGGGCGAGTTCCGCTACCCGCGGGCTGGGCACGAACAACGGTAGTTGCACCAACTGCGGCCAGTCTGCACCTGCCAGCTCGCGCAAGTGTTCAAAACCCTGCCCACTGCTGACCACCAGGCCATTCAGGCGTTCCCCGGCAATACGCCGGGCCAGGGTGGCCTCAGGGTAATGCGGCAAGTAGCGGCGATACAACTCAAGGTAATCGACACGGGCACCCAATGCGGCCAAGCGCTCAGCGAGCAATTCACGCCCCCCCTCGCCGCGGATGATCAACACCCGTGGCTGTGAGCGCCTGATCGCTTCGCTCAACGCCGGCAGCTGCAGCAATGCTTCGCTGTCGTCGCCTTGGGCTGGATAACTGACATTGAGGCCATGGTCGTCAAGAATCTGCGCAGTGGCTGCGCCGACGGTAAACCAGGCCTGCGCGGGGGGCTGCGGCCAGTGCACATTCAGCTGTTCTATAGCCAAGCGCGCAGCTGGCTTGCTGACGACAATCACCGCGCAGTACTGATCGAGCGTTTGCACCTGGCCAAGCTGCGCTGGCGTCAGCGCCAGCGGCTCGATTTCCAGCAACGGCAGGCTGCTGCTGAACACCCCCTGTTCGGCAAGCGTCTGGGCCAGCGCCGTGCATTCTTCTGCCGGCCGGGTCAGCAGCAGGCGCCAGCGGCTCACGGATGCCCGGCCTCGCCGTAGACCGCCTTGAGAATTTCCTCGGCACCTTGCCCGAGCAGGTCTTCGGCGACCTTGATGCCAAGCGCTTCGGCATCCTTGCGCGGCGCGCGGGCCTGGGCGGTGAGCAACTTGCCACCGGCGGGCTCGCCCACCAGCCCGCGCAACCAGAGCTGATCGCCTTCCAGCACCGCATAACAGGCAATCGGTACTTGGCAGCCACCGTTGAGGTGCTTGTTCAGGGCGCGCTCGGCAGTAACCCGGTCAGCGGTGTCGACGTGATGCAACGGAGCCAGCAGCGCATGGATTTCGCTGTCGGCGCTGCGGCACTCGATGCCCACTGCGCCCTGGCCGCCTGCGGGCAGGCTGTCGTCAACGCTGATACTGGAGGTGATGCGATCTTCAAACCCCAGACGGATCAGGCCGGCGGCGGCGAGGATGATGGCGTCGTACTCACCGGCATCGAGCTTGGCCAGGCGGGTGTTGACGTTGCCACGCAAGAAGCGGATTTCGAGGTCGGGGCGACGGCTCAGCAACTGGGCCTGGCGGCGCAGGCTGGAGGTACCGACGATACTGCCGGCCGGCAGCGCCTCGAGGCTGTCAAAGGTGTTGGAAACAAAGGCATCGCGCGGATCTTCGCGTTCACAGATGCAGAACAGGCCCAGGCCTGCCGGGAAGTCCATCGGCACGTCTTTCATCGAATGCACGGCGATGTCGGCCTGGTTCTCCAGCAGCGCGGTTTCCAGTTCCTTGACGAACAGGCCCTTGCCGCCGATTTTCGACAGCGGCGAGTCGAGCAACTTGTCGCCACGGCTGACCATCGGCACCAGGGTCACGACCAGGCCAGGATGGGCCTGCTCCAGACGGGCTTTGACATATTCGGCCTGCCACAGGGCCAGGGCACTTTTGCGGGTGGCAATGCGGATTTCGCGAGTGGACATGGAACGATCCGTACGAGATAGATTCGCCCGATGATAACAGCTCAGTCCAGACCGCTAGCAGATCTAAATCATGCTAGGTGCCGACCATCCCTGGCCCTCGACTGCTCGATAGTCCTCGCCCTTACAGTTGCTGCATCATCTTGCGTACACCGGCCACATGCCGGCGGCTGACGATCAGGGCATCGCCATTGAGGCCCTTGAGAAACAGCTGGAAATGCCCAAGCGGCGTGCGTTGCAAGCGCTCGATGCGGTTACGGGCGACCAGCGCGTTACGGTGAATACGGACAAAACGCTCGCCGAACTCGTCTTCCAGAGCCTTGAGTGGCTCGTCGAGCAGCACTTCGCCAGATTCGTGCCGCAGGGTCACGTATTTATGATCGGCGATGAAATAGATCACCTGGTCGAGGGGGATCAATTCAATGCCTTTGCGCGTGCGGGCACTGATATGGCTGCGCGGCCCGCTGCCACTCTCGGCCGCCGGCCGGGTCAGCGCCGCCAACTGCACGCGGTTGGGGCGTTCGGCCCTTTTCAAGGCGTCACGCAGGCTATCGGGCTGCACCGGCTTGAGCACATAGCCCAAGGTGCTGTCCTTGAACGATTCGACGGTGAACTCATGGTCACCGGTACAAAACACCACTGCAGGCGGTGCTTCGCGCTCGCACAGCCGCGCAGCGACCTGCAGGCCATCGAGCCCCGGCATGCGGATGTCGAGCAGGACGACCTCGGGCTTGAGGCTGTCAATCAGGGCCAGAGCCTCTTCGCCATTGGTGGCGCTGGGCTCCAGCACAGTATAGCCCTCCAGTTCGCCGAGCAGTCGGCTCAGGCGTTCCCGGGCTTGGGGTTCGTCATCAACGATCAGGACATTCATATTGCGCTGGATTCCTGCGTGAGTCTCGCACAAGGATAGCGTAGACAGGTGAGGTGACGACCGTCACGGCGATCCACGCTCAGACTCGCACGATGGCTAAAGATTCACTGGCCCGGCAGGAAACATGCCGAGCCTCTGTCCAACTGTAGACGGTTGCCGCAACACTGCCGTTCAATCGATAAATATCCTGTTGCAAGCGCGCTGTCGCGGGCCTGTGCTGCGACATAAACCCGCATTTACGCCGACCGCCGCACTCCGGCAGGGCCGCCAATCCTGCTATGATCGGCAGCACTTTTTCCGTTCACGCCTTCAACGAGTGAATCCATGAGCACCGACAAGACCAATCAGTCCTGGGGCGGCCGCTTCAGTGAGCCCGTCGACGCCTTCGTCGCCCGCTTCACCGCCTCCGTCAATTTCGACCAGCGCCTGTACCGCCACGACATCATGGGTTCGATCGCCCACGCCACCATGCTGGCGAAGGTCGGCGTCCTCACCGACGCCGAGCGCGACACCATCATCGACGGCCTGAAGACCATCCAGGGCGACATCGAGGCCGGCAACTTCGATTGGCGCGTCGACCTTGAAGACGTGCACATGAACATCGAGGCACGCCTGACCGACCGCATCGGCATCACCGGTAAAAAGCTGCACACCGGCCGCAGCCGCAACGATCAGGTCGCAACCGATATCCGCCTGTGGCTGCGTGACGAAATCGACCTGATCCTGGCCGAGATCACCCGCCTGCAGCAGGGCCTGCTGGAGCAGGCCGAGCGCGAAGCCGAAACCGTCATGCCCGGCTTCACCCACCTGCAGACCGCCCAGCCGGTGACCTTCGGCCACCACCTGCTGGCCTGGTTCGAAATGCTCAGCCGCGACTACGAGCGCCTGGTCGACTGCCGCAAGCGCACCAACCGCATGCCCCTGGGCAGCGCCGCACTGGCCGGCACCACCTACCCGATCGACCGCGAACTGACCTGCCAGCTGCTGGGCTTCGAAGCAGTAGCCGGCAACTCGCTCGACGGTGTCTCTGATCGCGACTTCGCCATTGAATTCTGCGCGGCCGCCAGCGTGGCGATGATGCACCTGTCGCGCTTCTCCGAAGAGTTGGTGCTGTGGACCAGCGCCCAGTTCCAGTTCATCGACCTGCCTGATCGCTTCTGCACCGGCAGTTCGATCATGCCGCAGAAAAAGAACCCGGACGTGCCGGAGCTGGTGCGCGGCAAGACCGGCCGCGTGTTCGGCGCCCTCACCGGCCTGCTGACCCTGATGAAAGGCCAGCCACTGGCCTACAACAAGGACAACCAGGAAGACAAGGAGCCGCTGTTCGACGCCGCCGACACCTTGCGCGACTCGCTGCGCGCCTTTGCCGACATGATCCCGGCGATCAAGCCGCGTCACGCCACCATGCGTGAAGCAGCCCTGCGCGGCTTCAGCACCGCCACCGACCTGGCCGACTACCTGGTACGCCGTGGCCTGCCGTTCCGTGACTGCCACGAAATCGTCGGCCACGCGGTGAAATACGGTGTCGATACCGGCAAGGACCTGGCCGAAATGAGCCTGGACGAGCTGCGCCAGTTCAGCGACCAGATCGAACAGGACGTGTTCGCCGTCCTGACCCTCGAAGGGTCAGTCAACGCCCGTGACCACATCGGCGGTACTGCGCCTGCGCAAGTACGCGCTGCCGTAGCCCGCGGCAAGGCGCTGCTCGCCGCGCGCTAAGCCCTGTCGCGTGCTGCTGCCCGGCCAGTTCTGACTGGGTGGCAGCACTTGGCCTTCAAGGCTTGCTTGAGCGCACCATCTCCAGAAAAGCAGGCATCTGCGCTTCCTTGTCGGCGGCAATTCTCTGCACGTTCGGGTTGTGCTTGAAGCGCTCCAACAGCTCACGCGCTTGCGGAAAGTCTTCCAGCACGTCGATGGCGAAGACCTTCTTGCCCACGGCATAGGCCAGGTCGACGCTAAAGCAGAACAGTATGTCGGCGAGGGTCAGGCTGTCGCCGGCCACAAATGGGCTGAACTTGCCATTGCGCTTGAGGGTGGCGATACCGGCCAGCAATTCGGCCTTGGCCTTGGCCTTGATGGCGTCATCGACCCGTGCGCCGAAAAATGCTTCGGGGTAGCAGGCGCGGGCAGGCAGCTCGATGTACAGCTCGATCTCCTTGGCCAGCTCGTGCACCTTGGCCTGGGCAAAAACCCCTTCAGGCAATAGCGCCTTGCCCGGCTGGGTCCGCTCGATGTAGTCGAGGATCAGGTTGGTTTCGCTGATAAAGCCCTCTTCGGTCTCCAGCACCGGCACCTTGCCGCGCGGGCTGAGCTTCAGCGCTTCGGGGCTCTGGCCGCCGAAAAACAGCACTTCTTCAAACGGCACGCCCTTTTCCAGCAGCGCCAGTTTGGCCATGTTGTAGTAGTTGCTGACCGAAAATCCATGAAGCTTGAGCATGAAACAGCCTCCAGGCCGTAAAGGGGTTGGCCGGGTTGTTATAGACCCAAGTGCCGGGTACTGACCAGCATCATGGAGTCTGTCGATAGCAAGGCATCGGTGCCCGGCTCGTGGCAAACTGGGCACCCCAAAAGAGGAAAGCGCCCATGAGCGAACCAACCGATATCGACAACGACGAAGAAGAGTTCGCCGAGTCGACCCTGATCGAAGCGATCGAGAACCAGATCGAAAGCGACAACCCGCCAGCGGCCAAAGCCACGTTCAACAAGTTGACCCTGGTGGGTTACGAGCGTGACGACATCCTCAACCTCATGGCCCATGTGCTGGCCTACGAGATTGACGCGATGCTCGAAGACGACCGCGCGTTCAACACCGAATGGTACGAAACCGCCTTGCGCGCCCTGCCCGAGCTGCCGCCGGAAAAGGTCTGAAGCAAAGCAGGATTTCCCTGACTACACTGCAAAACCAGGCACCGGCGACGGTGCTGCCCTCCTTGTCTGGAAGTCGGAGTCTCTATGTCGTTTACCCCCGAACTGATTGCCGAGCTGGAAGTCCTTGCCTTGTTCAACCTGGATAGCAGCCAGGAAGGTATCAAGGTTCATAACACTGCCTCCAAGGAGGTAATCGCTGCAGCGCGTCGTCTGTACGAGAAAAAGCTCACTGACCAGCCCGATGGCGGTTACCTGACCAGCCTTGGTCACGATGCTGCCGAGAACGTGCAGGTGTTGCTGAACATTCTGAAAGTCGCCGAACCTGCCTGATCGGGACTGCCTTGCAGTCCATCGCCGGCAACGCCGGCTCCCACAGTGGGGGCTGGCCTTGCTATCGGTCGTCTCCACACCATCGCTAATAAAATGGCGTCAAAATTAAAATAGCTTAAACTCGCCATTGCTCCCTAGACGGCCGGTTTCAGCTCGCCATGAACCACCCCCACGAAATTCGCCCCGACCTCGATCAGGGCATTGACCGCAAGGTGCTCAGCCAGCTGCGCCAACGTTTCCTGACGCTCAACCAGGGGCGCCTGGGGCGGGCCATGGACGGGCTGTCGAGCCGGCAACAGCAGGTGCTGACCCTGCTGCCGCTGTTCTTGCACGTCAATCACCCGCTGCTGCCCGGTTATGTATCCGGCAACACACCGGCGGGCGTCGCCAATTTCGAGCCTGATGCCCCACTGCTGGCCGAAGCCCAGCGCCTGACCCGCTCGTTCTCGTACAAGGCCCGGCGCGGCAACCCGCCCCAGCCGATTCACGGGCTGTACCTGATGGGCAGCCTGGGCACCCTGGCCCAGGCCGAGCAAAGCGACATGGACGTCTGGGTCTGCCACGCCGCCGACCTCAGCGAAAGCGAGCTGGCAGAGCTGCGCAAGAAGTGCCTGTTGCTGGAAATCTGGGCGGCCAGCCAGGGCGCCGAGGCCCACCTGTTCTTGATCGAGCCGCAGAGCTTCGTCCAGGGCGAACGCGACGGCCAGCTCAGCTCCGACGACTGCGGCACCACCCAGCATTACCTGCTGCTCGACGAGTTCTACCGCACCGCCATCTGGCTCGCCGGGCGCACGCCCTTGTGGTGGCTGGTACCGGTCTACGAAGAAACACGCTACCGGCAATACATCGAGACCCTGCTGTGCAAACGCTTCGTGCGTGCCGAAGACAACCTCGACCTCGGCCACCTGGCGCACATCCCGCCAGGCGAGTTCGTCGGCGCCGGTCTCTGGCAGCTGTTCAAGGGCATTGAGTCGCCCTACAAGTCGGTGCTCAAGCTGCTGCTGACCGAGGTCTATGCCAGTGAACACCCACAGGTGCAGTGCCTGAGCCTGCAGTTCAAGCAGGCGGTGTTCAGCAATCACCTCGACCTCGACGAGCTCGACCCCTACATGATGGTCTACCGGCGCATCGAGCAGTACCTGCAAGGCCGGGGCGAACGTGAGCGGCTGGAGCTGGTGCGGCGCAGCCTGTACCTGAAGGTCAACAAGAAGCTCAGCGGCCTGGCCCGCTCGCGCAGCACCAGTTGGCAGCGCGAGCTGCTGCAACGGCTGAGCCGGGAATGGGGCTGGGACGAGCGTCAACTGACGCTGCTCGACAGCCGCAGCCAGTGGAAAGTCCGCCAGGTGGCGCTCGAGCGCCGCGAGCTGGTGGCCGAGCTGAACTACAGCTACCGCTTCCTCTGCCAGTTTGCCCGCAGCCAGAACGCCATCAGCCGCATCGACCAGCGCGACCTCAGCGTGCTCGGCCGGCGCCTGTATGCCGCTTTCGAACGGCGCGCCGGCAAGGTCGAGTTCATCAACCCGGGAATCGCCCCGGACTTGGCCGAAGATACCCTGACCCTGGTCCAGTCACCCAACCGCAAGGAGCCCGGGCAACACCACTGGGGCCTGTACAACGGCAACCTGGGCGTACACGAGTGGGAGCATTTTGCTCCGATCAAGCGTTGCCGCGAGCTGCTTGAGCTGCTGACCTGGGCCCACCGCAACGGCGTGATCGACAGCAGCACGCGCCTGGCCCTGCACCCGGGCAGCAGCGACCTGAGCGAGTACGAGCTGTTCAACCTGCTCGGCAGCCTGCAACAGAGCGTCGCCCTGCCGTTGTCGCTGGTCAGCGAACAGCGCCTGCTGCAGCCCAGTGTGGCCGACGAGATCCTGCTGTTGGTCAACGTCGGCGTCGACCCGCTGCAACACCACCGCGACCTGAACATCCTGATGACCACCGAACGCACCGACTCGCTGAGCTATGCCGGGGTGCGCGAAAACCTGGTGCTGACCCTCGACCAGGTCACGCTCAACAGCTGGAACGAAGTGCAGGTGCACCGCTACGACGGCGGACATGCGCTGTTGCGCTGCCTGCGTGATTACCTCAATGGTCTGGGCAGCGAGCACATCCCTCGGCTGCGGGTGCGCTGCTTCTGCCACAACCGTGCCCAGGCCATTGCCCTGCGGGTCGAAGACGTATTCGCCACCACCCAGGGGCTGCTGGCGCAGAACCTCAACCATCGCTACCTGTTGCAGGTTGAGCAGCACACCCATGTGCTGGAGCTGCACCCTGGCGCCGTGAACCTGGTGACCCTCGACGATCAGGACGCAGTACTGCGCTACCTCGGCGAAGAACGCAGCGATTACAGCCCCCTGCACCTGGACGCCAACGCCCTGCAGGAGCTGGACCTGGCGCAGGTACTACCCTTGGGCCAACCGCAATGCATCCAGCTGTTCTATCGGGTGCAAGAGGCCTTCGCCGATGTCTACGTGCTCGATGAGCACAATGCCCTGTGGCAGCAACGCCTGCCGTTCCACGATGAAAACAGCCTGTTGCTGCCCCTGCAGCGCTTTTTGCAATCGATCGTGTTTCGCCGCGAAGCACGGCTGCCCCTGGACAGCCTGCAGGCCCAAGGCTCACTGGATATTCTTTATTACCAATTGTTGCCGTCAGGCCCTGGCAAGGTCCGCCAGGTGGAAGCGCGCCAGGTCGAGGTCAAGGCCATCGACCGGCCGTACTACGAAGTGCAGGCAATTTTACAAGCCGGCGCCAGCGACGACGTACAAGTAACGCTGTACTGCAATCAGCGGGAGTTTTCCCAGCTCGAGCATGGCGACCAACTGTATGCGGTGGTCGCCCGCGAGATCATCGATCAGCGCCGCGAGGCCGAGCGCTACCGCTGCTATATCACCGACCTGGACCTGTCGGGCCTGCTGGCCGACGGCCTGGGCTCAAGCATCCTCTACCTGCGCTACAAGGGTGAACTGGAGCGGGCGCTCAACGAGGCCCTGGCGCAGGCTTGAGGCTCAGAGGTCGAAGTTGCCAGCGGCTTCTGGCTGGTACTCGACTTCGAGCAGTTTCAGCTTGAGGGTCTTGCCGCCCGGGGCCGGCCAGTCGATCTGCTCACCTACCGACAAGCCCAGCAGCGCGCTGCCGATCGGGGCGAGGATGGAGATCTTGCCTTCGTCGGCATTGGCGTCTTTCGGATAGACCAAAGTCAGGTGGTAGTCCTTGCCGCTGGCTTCTTCGCGGCAATGAACCCGGGAGTTCATGGTCACGACACCGGCCGGAACTTCCTCGTGACCGACCTGTTCGGCGCGGTCCAGCTCGTCCTGCAAGGCGAGCACACCCGGCGACTCCTGCGTCTTCTCATCGAGGCTTTCGATAAGACGCTCGAGACGCTGTACGTCCAATCGGGTGACGATAATGGAAGGCTTGGTGCTCATGATCCGGTCAGACTCCTTTTTCTGGGCGATATAAAGCAAAACCCCGCCCAAGGGCGGGGTTTGCAGGAATTCGGCACAGCCGAAACAGGTTCGACACTACCACAGCCAAGTAAATACACAATACCCGCAGGGTCTATGCCGACCCGGCCAGCTGTCGACGCGCCAGCGCCTCGCGGCAGATCTGCCGGCGCTGCTCATCGTCGGCCGCACGCCACTGGCGAATGTCCTCGACATGGCGAAAGCAGCCGATGCAGACCTTGTGCTCATCCAGCCGGCAGGTGCTGATGCACGGCGACGGCACCGCCGGGCTGACATTGCTGTAGAGCGGCTTGGCCGGCTTGGGCGCGCTGCTCATCAGATTTCGTCGAAATCGAGCTTTTCACCGATCCGCTCCCAGACGATGCGCTCAAGCATCTCACCGAGCAGCTCTTCGGTCTTTTCGCAGGTCCACTTGCCGCTCGACTCATCGTAGTCGAAGTGGAAACCACCGGATTTGTCCGCCAGCCACAGCTGGCGCAGCGGCTCCTGGCGGCTGAAGATCAGTTGGCTGCCGTTGTCGAACTTGATGGTCAGGACCCCTGCCGAGTTCTCCATGTCCAGATCCAGGTCCGTCTCGTCGAACAGGTCTTCCAGCGCCTGTTGGGTCGCGTCGACCAGGTCGTGAAAACGCGCTTCGGTCAAACTCATTGCAAGAACCTCAAAAATGTCTGCACACACGCAAGCCGGGCAAGATACGAGCGCGGCGCGCCGAATGCAAAGGATACCGACCTGCGCCAGGCAGCGCAGCCACCACCCCGCCCGACGGCGGGCTGCCTGCATAGGCAAGGGGCCGGGCGCTCGGTATACTCGGGCGCAATACTGCTTATTACAAAGGATTACGCCATGAAGCGCCTGATCTCCACCCTCGCGGCGCTCGTCGCGGTTGCCTGCCTCGTCTCCGCCTGCGGCCAGAAGGGCCCGCTGTACCTGCCAGACGACAGCAAAGACGGTCAAAAGTCGCAATCGCACAAGCACCAGTAAGGGTAACCCATGGACGCTTTCAACTACCGCGACGGTGAACTGTTCGCGGAAGGCGTGGCCCTGTCGGCCATCGCCGAACGTTTCGGCACGCCGACCTACGTCTACTCGCGCGCCCACATCGAGGCCCAGTACCGTAGCTACGCCGATGCCCTGGAGGGTGTTTCGCACCTGGTGTGCTTCGCCGTCAAGGCCAACTCCAACCTCGGCGTGCTGAACCTGCTGGCCCGCCTGGGTGCAGGTTTCGACATCGTTTCCGGCGGTGAGCTGGAGCGTGTCCTGGCCGCTGGCGGTCGGGCCGATCGCGTGGTGTTCTCCGGCGTCGGCAAGACCCGTGAAGACATGCGCCGCGCCCTGGAAGTCGGCGTGCACTGCTTCAACGTCGAATCCACCGACGAGCTCGAACGCCTGCAGGTCGTGGCTGCCGAAATGGGCGTACGCGCGCCGGTTTCGTTGCGGGTCAACCCGGACGTCGATGCCGGCACCCACCCGTACATCTCCACGGGCCTGAAAGAAAACAAGTTCGGTATCGCCATCGCCGATGCCGAAGAGGTGTACATCCGCGCCGCGCAGTTGCCAAACCTGGAAGTGGTCGGCGTCGACTGCCATATCGGCTCGCAGCTGACCACCCTGGAACCCTTCCTCGATGCCCTCGACCGCCTGCTGGCGCTGATCGACCGCCTCGGCGACTGCGGCATCCTCCTGCGCCACCTGGACCTGGGTGGCGGCGTCGGCGTGCGCTATCGCGACGAAGAGCCGCCACTGGCCGGCGACTACATCAAGGCCATCCGCGAGCGGGTCGGTGATCGCGACCTGGCCCTGGTGTTCGAGCCGGGCCGCTACATCGTTGCCAACGCCGGCGTGCTGCTGACCCAGGTCGAGTACCTCAAGCACACCGAGCACAAGGATTTCGCCATCGTCGATGCGGCGATGAACGACCTGATCCGCCCAGCCCTGTACCAGGCCTGGATGAACGTCACCGCCGTGCAGCCGCGTGCCGGTGAAGGCCGTACCTACGACATCGTCGGGCCGATCTGCGAAACCGGCGACTTCCTCGCCAAAGAGCGCGAACTGAACCTGGCCGAAGGCGATTTGCTGGCGGTGCACTCGGCGGGCGCCTATGGTTTCGTCATGAGCTCGAACTACAACACCCGTGGTCGTTGTGCCGAAGTGCTGGTCGATGGTGACCAGGCCTTCGAAGTGCGTCGTCGCGAAACCGTGGCCGAGTTGTTCGCCGGCGAAAGCCTGCTGCCGGAGTAACCCCATGCTGCTGCGTTTTACCAAGATGCATGGGCTGGGCAACGACTTCATGGTCCTCGACCTGGTCAGCCAGCATGCGCACATTTTGCCCAAGCACGCCAAGCAATGGGGCGACCGCCACACCGGCATCGGCTTCGACCAGCTGCTGATCGTCGAGGCGCCAAGCAATCCGGAAGTGGATTTTCGCTACCGGATCTTCAACGCCGACGGCTCCGAGGTCGAACAGTGCGGCAACGGTGCGCGCTGCTTTGCGCGCTTCGTGCTGGACAAGCGCCTGACCGCGAAAAAACGCATCCGCGTCGAAACCAAGGGCGGCATCATCGAGCTCGACGTGCGCAACGACGGGCAGATCAGCGTCGACATGGGCCCACCGCGGCTGGTGCCGGCCGAGATCCCGTTCGAGGCGCCGGCCCAGGCCCTGAGTTACCCGCTCGAGGTCGCCGGGCGCAACGTGGAACTCTTCGCCGTATCGATGGGCAACCCCCATGCGGTACTGCGGGTCGACGACATCAACGCCGCCCCGGTGCACGAGCTGGGCCCGCAGATCGAACATCACCCGCGCTTCCCGCAGCGGGTCAATGTCGGCTTCATCCAGGTCATCGACCGCCACCGCGCGCAACTGCGGGTGTGGGAACGTGGCGCTGGCGAAACCCAGGCCTGCGGAACCGGCGCCTGCGCCGCAGCCGTGGCGGCGATCAGCCAGGGCTGGATGGACTCACCGCTGTTGATCGACCTGCCGGGTGGGCGCCTGTCCATCGAATGGGCAGGCCCGGGCACACCGGTGCTGATGACCGGCCCCGCCGTACGCGTGTTTGAAGGACAGGTTCGTCTATGAGTGAGTACCAGCCATGACCGATCAGCCCCAGGCTCCCGCCGAACAGCCCTGCGACCTTAGTGCCGAGGGCTCGACGCCCACCCTCGGGGCTGAGGCCGTGGTTGCCTACCTGCGCGACAACCCGACGTTCTTTGCCGAGCACGACGAGCTGCTCAGCGAGCTGCACATCCCCCATCAGCGTGGCGATAGCGTGTCGCTGGTCGAGCGCCAGCTCAAGCTGCTGCGCGACCGCAATATCGAGATGCGTCACCGCCTTTCGCAACTGATGGACGTGGCCCGCGACAACGACCGGCTGTTCGACAAGACCCGCCGGCTGATCCTCGACCTGCTCGATGCCGACAGCCTGGAAAACGTGGTCATGGCCGTCGAAGACAGCCTGCGCCAGGAGTTCAAGGTGCCCTTCGTCAGCCTGATCCTGTTCGGTGAAACCGCCGCGCCGGTCGGTCGCTGGGTCAACAGCGCCGACGCCCAGCAAGCCATTGGCGGCCTGTTGTGTGCCGGTAAGACGGTCAGCGGTAACCTGCGCGATCATGAGCTGGACTTCCTGTTCGGCGAAGAGCAGCGCAAGGAAGTCGGCTCCAGCGCCGTCGCCACCCTCAATCATCAGGGCCTGCACGGCGTACTGGCGATCGGTAGCCGCGACCCGCAGCATTACAAGAGCACGGTCGGCACCCTGTTCCTCAGCTACATCGCCGAAGTGCTCGGCCGAGTAGTGCCGCGCCATACCCAGACCCTGCGTCCGGTGCGCTAGTGGAGCGCCAGCTGGAGGCCTTCTGCGCGCACTTGCGCAACGAGCGCCAAGTGTCCGAACACACCCAGCTGGCCTACCGACGCGACCTGGAGAGTGTCCTGGCGTTCTGCGCCAAGAGCGGTATCGACAGCTGGAACGCGCTACAGATCCAGCATCTGCGCCAACTGATCGCCCGCCAGCATCACCAGGGCCAGTCTTCACGTAGCCTTGCCCGCCTGCTTTCGGCAGTGCGTGGTTTCTACCGCTACCTCAACCGCGAAGGCCATTGCAGCCACGATCCGGCCAACGGCCTGTCGGCGCCCAAGGGCGAGCGGCGCCTGCCCAAGACCCTCGACACCGACCGTGCCCTGCAACTGCTGGAAGGCGCGGTCGAAGATGAATTTCTCGCCCGCCGCGACCAGGCCATGCTCGAGCTGTTCTACTCCTCCGGCCTGCGCCTGTCGGAGCTGACCAACCTCAATCTCGATCAGCTTGACCTGCCAGACGGCCTGGTACAGGTGCATGGCAAGGGCAGCAAGACCCGCGTGCTGCCGGTCGGCCGCAAGGCCCGCGAGGCACTGGAGCAATGGCTGCCCCTGCGCGCCGGCAGCGGCCCGCAGGACGGCGCGGTGTTCGTCAGCCAGCAGGGCCGGCGCCTCGGCCCACGGGCCATTCAGCTGCGAGTACAGGCCGCTGGCGCCCGCGAGCTGGGCCAGAACCTGCACCCGCACATGTTGCGACACTCCTTCGCCAGCCATCTGCTGGAATCGTCCCAGGACCTGCGCGCCGTACAAGAGATGCTCGGCCATGCCGACATCGCCACCACGCAGATCTACACTCACCTGGACTTCCAGCACCTGGCCGCCGTGTATGACAGCGCCCACCCCCGGGCCAAACGCAGTAAGGGCAGTGACTCATGAGCATCAAGCTGATCACCTTCGACCTCGACGACACCCTGTGGGACACCGCGCCGGTGATCGTCAGCGCCGAGGCTATCCTGCGCGACTGGCTGGCCGCCAATGCGCCGGACCTTGGCGCAGTACCCGTGGAGCACCTGTACGCCATCCGTGAGCGCCTGGTGCAGGCTGAGCCTGGGCTCAAGCACCGCATCAGCGCCTTGCGCCGGCGCGTGCTGTTCCGCGCCCTGGAAGAGGTCGGCTACAGCGAGAACAAGGCCCGTGAGCTGGCCAACGAAGGCTTCGAAGTGTTCCTCCACGCCCGCCACCAGATCGACATCTTCCCCGAGGTGCAGCCGGTGCTGGAGATCCTGCGTCACAGCTACACGCTGGGCGTGGTCACCAACGGCAACGCCGATGTGCGCCGCCTGGGCCTGGCCGATTACTTCAAGTTTGCCCTGTGCGCCGAAGACCTAGGGATAGGCAAGCCCGACCCGCAACCCTTCCTCGAGGCCCTGCGCCAGGGCGAAGTCGACGCTGATGCGGCGGTACACATCGGCGATCACCCCGGCGATGACATTGCCGGGGCCCAGCGCGCCGGCCTGCGGGCGATCTGGTTCAACCCCCAGGGCAAGGCCTGGGCAGCCGAGAACCGCCCTGATGCGGAAATCCAGCGGCTGTCGCAGTTGCCGGAACTGCTCAACAGCTGGCGCTGAACAGCAGACACAAAAAAGCCCGCAGCGACGGCGGGCTTTCTTGCTGACGGAACCACTCAGATAGGGCGGCTACCGTACTTGTTGTCCGGCTTCTTGGGCGGATCGGCGACCACGTTGGCCTCCACTTCCTGCACCTTGCCACCACGGGAGAGAAACTCTTCCATGGCCTTGGCCAGAGCATCACGCTCCTTCTGCTTGGCTTCCATGCTCGGCATCTCGTCGACCGAGACCGCCGCCGACTTCTTGCCCTTGGCTACAGGTGCCGGGCTGTCGTCGCCGCTGTCGTCAGCCACATCATCAGCTGCCGCTTCGAGGCCTTCATCACCTTCGTCTTCGTCGCCTACTTCGAGGTCGTCAGTTTCCAGATCGTCGTCGCTCATGTTCTACCTCATGACTTGCGAAAAGCAGATTAGTTATAGACCAGCAACGTCGAAAATCGACAGCTGCCAGAAAAAATTCAAGGTCCGCGGACTGGCCGCAGGCCGTGGTTGCGCCACAACGAATGGCGAGAACCGGGCAAACCCCACGTCACGGGCGAGGCCTGTACAAATAAAGAGCGGGCGGCGTTAATGCGCCGACATACCCTGGCGTGATCGACTCGCTTATTGGCAAGCCTAGCAAAGGGTATGGAAGTTTGCGGACAGCTCGTCAGCACCCTTCGGCGCGCATTCTAGCGTGCTCAGAGAAAAAGCAAAGTGCCTAAATTTCACTGAACGCTGTAAGTTTTCTACCCACGCCACATGCAGCCATCAAAGCTCGGCAAGAAACCGTTTGCGCTTGAACGAACGGGCAAAATCCGGGCAAAAAAATGCCCGGCAAGCCGGGCAAGATTTTTTCGAGGACGTTACAGGTTGTAGCCGCGCTCGTTGTGTTGCGCCAGGTCGAGACCGACCGACTCTTCTTCTTCGTTGACCCGCAGGCCCATGACCAGATCCAGCACCTTGAGAATCACGTACGTGACGATCGCGGTGTAGATCACGGTAAAGCCGACGCCCTTGGCCTGAATCCAGACTTGCGCGCCGATGTCTTCGACGGTGCCGAAGCCGCCCAGTGCCGGGGCTGCGAACACGCCGGTGAGGATTGCACCGACGATACCGCCGATGCCGTGCACGCCGAAGGCGTCCAGCGAGTCGTCATAGCCGAGCTTGCGCTTGAGGCTGGTGGCGCAGAAGTAGCAGATCACGCCCGCCACCAGGCCGATCACCAGGGCGCCCATCGGCCCGACGGTGCCGGCAGCCGGGGTGATGGCCACGAGACCGGCTACCACGCCCGAGGCGATACCCAGTGCGCTGGGCTTACCGTGGGTCAGCCACTCGGCGAACATCCAGCCCAGTGCCGCTGCCGCGGTAGCGATCTGGGTGACCAGCATGGCCATGCCGGCGGTGCCGTTGGCGGCGGCGGCGGAGCCTGCGTTGAAGCCGAACCAGCCGATCCACAGCATGGCTGCGCCCATCAGCGTGTAACCGAGGTTGTGCGGGGCCATCGGCGTGGTCGGGAAGCCCTTGCGCTTGCCCAGCACCAGGCAGGCCACCAGGCCGGCGATACCGGCGTTGATGTGCACCACGGTGCCGCCGGCAAAGTCGAGCACGCCCCAGTCCCACATCAGGCCGCCGTTACCGCTCCAGACCATGTGGGCGATCGGCGCATAGACCAGGGTGAACCAGATGGCCATGAAGATCAGCATCGCCGAGAACTTCATGCGCTCGGCAAAGGCTCCGACGATCAGCGCCGGGGTGATGATCGCGAAGGTCATCTGGAAGGTGATGAATACCGCTTCAGGGAACAGCGCCGCCGAAGAGGTCAGGCTCGCCGGAGTCACGCCGGCAAGGAACGCCTTGGACAGACCACCAACGAAGGAATTGAAGTTGACTACGCCTTGCTCCATACCCGTGGTATCGAACGCCAGGCTATAGCCGTAAACCACCCACAGAACGCTGATCAGGCCGGTGATCGCAAAGCACTGCATCATCACCGACAGCACGTTCTTGGAACGCACCATACCGCCGTAGAACAGGGCCAGACCAGGGATGGTCATGAACAGCACCAGGGCTGTGGCGGTCAACATCCAGGCGGTGTCGCCGGAGTTGAGCACGGGGGCTGCCTCCTCTGCCATGGCCAGGCCGGGCATTACGAGGGACAAAAGGGCTCCTAGCCCTGCGAACTGACGCAGAGTCATATTGTTATCTCCTGGGGCGTTGGGGTTTGGTGAGGCTTTTTTGTTAGATCGCGTCGGTATCGGTTTCGCCGGTACGGATGCGAATCGCCTGCTCCAGATTGACCACGAAAATCTTGCCGTCACCGATCTTGCCGGTGTTGGCCGCCTTGGTGATCGCCTCGATGACCCGGTCCAGATCCTTGTCGTCGATAGCAACGTCGATCTTCACCTTGGGCAGGAAATCGACCACATATTCAGCGCCGCGATACAGCTCGGTGTGACCTTTCTGCCGGCCGAAACCTTTGACTTCAGTGACAGTGATGCCCTGCACGCCGATTTCGGACAACGACTCGCGCACGTCGTCCAACTTGAACGGCTTGATGATGGCAGTGACTAGCTTCATGAAACTCTCTCCCGAATTGGTGGACTTGCCCCAGGAAAACAAACCCGACTCAAGTCTAAGCGCAGTGCCTGGCTTTGTAACGCGTCGTCATGGTGACTGCATCAGTGCATGGGTCATGAAGGTCTTAGCAGAAAGCTTGCCAGATTGGTTAAAGCCCGGAATTACAGGGGCTTACGTTACCCGGCCCGACTTGGCCAGTCGCCAGCACCGTTTTGATGCACAACAACGGTGCGCGGCGTTTCGCCGCCATGCGCGAAAAGCGTGCAGCATTGGGGCGCGAATACTGCGTGTTACACTGGCGCCCCATTGCATACTGTGGACAGCCGAACATGCTCGCGCCCAAAGCCTTTCTTGATGCCCTGAGCGACCAGGCCTCGCGCCTGTTCAGCGGTGATACCTCGCAGCCTCGCGGCGAAATCGAAAGCCAGTTCAAAGCCCTGCTGCAAAGCGGCTTCAGCAAACTGGAACTGGTCAGCCGGGAAGAATTCGACAGCCAGATGGTCGTCCTGGCCCGCACCCGCGCCCGCCTTGAAGCGCTCGAAGCCAAGGTCGCGGAAATGGAAGCACGCCTGAACCCGCCTGCTGCGGAGTGAGCCTGCGATGACACCATCTGCCGAGTACCCGGTGCTGTTGTTCTCCTACGGCACCCTGCAGGACAAAGCTGTGCAACTGGCCAACTTCGGCCGCGAACTGGTCGGCCAGGCTGATCAGATGCTCGGTTACAGCCAGGCCTGGGTGGAAATCACCGACCCGCAAGTCCTGGCCACCAGCGGCAAGACCCACCACCCGATCGTCACCCCCAGCAGCAATGCCGAGGACAGCGTGGCCGGCATGGTCTTGCAGATCAGCGAGGCGGAACTTGCGGCGGCGGATGCCTATGAAGTGGCCGACTACAAGCGGGTCGCCGTGACCCTGGCCTCTGGCCTGACGGCCTGGGTTTACGTGCGCGCCTGAGCTCATGGCGTGGCTGGCTGAGCTGGCCTCATCGCGGGTCAAGTCGAGTCGTCGCACCGCCGCTCCCACAAGGGGGCTGTGTACGCCGGACCTGTGGGAGCTGGCCTTGCCAGCGATCGAGCGCAAAGCGCTCGCAAAAACACGCCGGTAAAAACCTGACTCACTCTTCCCCGCCCCGATCCGCTCCACCCCACTACGCTTGCAGAGCCGCAGGACGCGGCCTCGTCTAGATCATGGAGCGTTCATGTCCCTCGCCCTTGTCCACAGCCGTGCCCAGGTCGGTGTTTCGGCCCCGGCAGTCAGTGTTGAAGCGCATCTGGCCAATGGTTTGCCGGCGCTGACCCTGGTTGGCCTGCCGGAAGCGACCGTGAAGGAAAGCAAGGATCGGGTGCGCAGCGCGATCCTCAATTCCGGCCTGGAATTCCCCGCCCGGCGCATTACTCTCAACCTCGCGCCAGCCGACTTGCCCAAGGATGGCGGACGCTTCGACCTTGCAATTGCCCTGGGGATTCTCGCCGCCAACGGCCAATTCCCGATTGCAGCGCTTGGCGAAGTGGAGTGCCTGGGTGAACTGGCGCTGTCCGGAGCGATCCGCTCGGTTCAAGGCGTATTACCCGCCGCATTGGCCGCACGGGAAGCCGGCCGAGCCCTGGTGGTACCGCAGGAAAATGCCGAGGAAGCCTGCCTGGCATCGGGGCTGGTGGTGTTCGCAGTCAGCCATCTGTTGGAACTGGTCGCCCACTTCAACGGCCAGACCCCGCTCAACCCCTACGCTGCCAACGGCTTGTTGCTGCAGATCCGCCCCTACCCCGACCTCAACGAAGTGCAAGGCCAGCAAGCCGCCAAGCGCGCGCTACTGGTGGCCGCCGCAGGCGCGCACAACCTGCTGTTCAGCGGCCCACCCGGCACCGGCAAGACCCTGCTCGCCAGCCGCCTGCCCGGCCTGCTGCCGCCACTGGATGAACGTGAAGCGCTGGAGGTGGCGGCGATCCAGTCGGTGGCCAGCCACGTGCCGCTGAGCAGTTGGCCGCAGCGGCCGTTTCGTCACCCGCACCATTCGGCCTCAGGTGCTGCGCTGGTCAGCGGTGGCAGCCGACCGCAGCCCGGGGAAATCACCCTGGCCCATCACGGTGTGTTGTTTCTCGATGAGCTACCGGAGTTCGAACGGCGGGTGCTGGAGGTGCTGCGCGAACCCCTGGAATCCGGCGAAATCGTCATCGCCCGGGCCAAGGACAAGATCCGCTTTCCGGCGCGCTTCCAGCTGGTCGCCGCCATGAACCCCTGCCCCTGTGGATATCTTGGCGACCCCACTGGCCGTTGCCGCTGCAGCAGCGAACAGATCCAGCGCTACCGCAACAAACTCTCCGGCCCCTTGCTCGACCGCATCGACCTGCACCTGACCGTCGCCCGCGAAGCCACGGCACTCTCCCCCAACAGCCGCCACGGCGAAAGCAGCGCCACCATTGCCGCGCAAGTCGCCGCCGCCCGCGACATCCAGCAACAACGCCAGGGCTGCGCCAACGCCTTCCTCGACCTGCCCGGCCTGCGCCAGTACTGCGGGTTATCCACAGCCGACCAGACCTGGCTGGAAAGCGCCTGCGAACGCCTGACCCTGTCGCTGCGCGCCGCCCACCGTCTGCTCAAGGTGGCGCGCACTTTGGCTGACCTGGAACAGGTGGAAAGCATTGGCCGCGAGCATCTGGCTGAAGCGCTGCACTATCGCCCCAGCAACCAGTAGTAATTGCCCGCATTCTGCTCTTAACTTGGCAACAGCCCACCGCACCGAGACCGGTATGTTCGCATTCGTCCAGAGTTACCCGCTGTTGCTCGGCATTACCCTGATCGTGTTCGACCTCACGCTCTGGCAACTGATACCCGCCAATCGCCGGCCCTGGCGCATCGGTGCGCGCTTGCTGGCGTTTTCACTGTTCACCTGGGTGCTGATCAGCGCCGGGGTCAGCCCGCTGCAACCTGCGCCCTGGGTCGAGGATGTGCCGCGCAATCTGCTCGCTACGGTGCTGGGAATTGCCTGGTGGCTGTTTGCGGCGCGCACCGCGACGGTGGTGATTGGCTTGGTGCTGGTGGCCCGTAGCGGTCACACCGGGCGCTTGCTGCAGGATGTGCTGGGGGCGGTGATTTTCCTGGTGGCCATTGTCGCCGCAGCGGCCTACGTGCTGCAGCTGCCGGTCAAGGGCCTGCTGGCAACCTCGGGGGTGATGGCGATCGTCATCGGCCTGGCGCTACAGAGCACGCTGAGCGATGTGTTCTCCGGCATTGTGCTGAACACCACCCGCCCCTACCAGATCGGCGACTCGATTAGCATTGACGGCACCGAAGGCAAGGTCATCGAGATCGACTGGCGCGCCACCCGCCTGTTGACCGGCAACGGCAGCATGGCGGTGATTCCCAACTCGGTGGCGGCCAAGGCCAAGCTGCTCAATTTCAGCCAGCCCAGCGATGTACACGGCGTCTCCATCAGCGTCGTGGTGCCGGCCAAGGTGCGCCCGCGACGGGTGCTCGATGCGCTGGAGAAAACCCTGCAGGGCACACGTACTTTACTGACCAGCCCGGCACCGAAAGCCACGATCAAGAGTTCAAGCCTGGAGTCGGTGGAGTACGAGGCCAGCGGTTTTGTCGGCTCCATGAGCCAGAAGACCGAGGTGCGCAACCATATGTTCGACCTCGCCCACCGCCACCTGGAAGCCGCCGGCGTGGTGTGGAACAGCGACACCCAGCAAGGCCAGGTGTGGAACCGCCAGCGCGCCCTGCTCGAAGACGTGCGAATCTTCCGTTCGCTCAGTAACGAGGAAAAAGACAACCTCAGCCAGCGCATGACCGCCGTGGAATACCTGGCCGACCAGGTGATCCTCGGCGTCGGCGACAGCTCGGATTACCTGCTGGTGATTGGCACCGGGGTGGTGTCTGTCGGCATTCGTGATGGCGACAAGCAGCTCGAAGCCGGGCGCATGGGCCCGGGCGAGGTTTTGGGAGTGGAAGGCCTGCTGGAAGCGGAAGATTCCACTGCCGAGTTCCGCACCCTGACCAGCTGCATTCTCTACCGCATCGACAAGGACGAAGTGCGCAGCTGCCTGGAGCAACGCACCGAGGTCAAGACCGCACTGATCAAGTTGCAACGCATCCGCCAGCAAACCCGCCAGTCACTGCTGGAGCAAAAGCCTGCCGCCATCAAGAAAGGCGGTTTTCTCAGCTGGCTGCACAAGTAGCCGTCAGAGCACCACGCGCAAGCATTGCCCGGCGTGATACAGCGAGAAGCCGGTTTCGTAGAAGCCGGTACGCAGCGCTGGTGCCGACACTGGTTTCATTGCCGAGAACGGGATCGGCAAGGCATCCGGGTTGTCACAGAGCAGGTACTGGGCAAAGGCTTTGCCGATCACCGTGCCGGTGGTGTTGCCACGGCCGTTATAGCCGGTGACGGCGACGATACCCGGCGCAGGCTCGAACAGGCGCATCAGATGGTCCGGGGTGAAGTCGATGCAGCCGGTCCAGTGCATTTCCCACTCGACCTTGCCCAGTTGCGGGAAGTAGTGGTTCTGGATGCGGTCGGCCCAGCTGCGGATGAACCAGGCCGGTTTGTTGTCGACCCGCCCAAGGCTGCCGAGCAACAGCCGCCCTTGATCATCGCGACGGATGCTGCTGAGCACCGTGCGCGTATCCCACGAACCCTGGCCGTGCTTGAGCACGTTGTCGGCAGCGGCGCCTTGCAGCGGCACCGACGCGACCTGGTAGTAGTAGCCGCGGAAGAACTGGCGTTGCAGGTTGGTCCAGTCGCCTTCGGTGTAGGCGCCGGTGGAGATCACTACCTTGTCGGCGCTGACCGAACCTTTGGCGGTCTTCACCCGCCAGCTGCTGCCTTCACGCTCAAGACCTTGCACGGCGGACTGCTGGAAGATCTGCCCACCCAGACGCTCGACCGCAGCGGCCAGGCCCTGTGTATAACCCATGGGGTTGATGGTGCCGGCGCGGCGATCAAGCAGCGCGGCGGAAATCTTGTCGGTACCGCAATATTCTTCGCACTTGGCCCCGGTCAGCAGCTCGACATCGGCGCCACGCCGGCTCCATTGCTGGTGACGGGCTTCGAGATCGGCAACGCCGGTGGCGTTGTGGGCCATGTGCAGGGTGCCGGTGTTGTGGGCCTGGCAGTCGATACCCAGACGTTCGATGGTGGCGAACACTTCGCTCGGCGCCTCGCCCAATATCTTGTTCAGGCGGCTGCCTTGCTTCTGGCCAAGGGTCGCTTCAACGTCGTCCGGGCGAATCCAGGTGCCGGCGTTGACCAGGCCGACGTTGCGCCCGGAACCACCGTGGCCGATTTTCCAGGCTTCGAGCAGGATCACCGTCTTGCCCTGTTCGAGCAGGTGGATGGCTGCCGACAGGCCAGTGATACCGCCGCCGATGATGCACACATCGGCCTTGAGCTCGACGTTCAGCACCCGGGATGGCGCGGCGGGCTGGGTGACGTGTTCCCAGAGGCATTGTTGACGCAGTTCTGGCATGGCCGGCTTCCTCTTTTATTCTTGTGCGGTGGTGCCCTTATCGCTGGCAAGCCAGCTCCCACAGGGAGCAGCGGTCCTTGTGGGAGCCGGCCTTGCCGGCGATGGGGCCGACGCAGTCGTCAGTCGAACACAATCCCCTGCGCCAACGGCAGCTCGCGGGAATAGTTCACGGTATTGGTCTGCCGACGCATGTAGGCCTTCCACGAATCCGAACCCGACTCTCGGCCACCGCCGGTTTCCTTCTCGCCACCAAACGCCCCGCCAATCTCCGCACCGCTGGTGCCGATGTTGACGTTGGCAATCCCGCAGTCACTGCCCGCCGCGCTCTGGAAGCGCTCGGCTTCGCGCAGGTCGGTGGTGAAGATGCATGACGACAGACCTTGCGGCACTTCGTTGTTCAGGCGCAGGGCTTCGTCGAATTCGTCGTAGGCCAACACGTAGAGGATCGGTGCGAAGGTTTCATGACGCACCACCGCGCTCTGGCCTGGCATCTCGACGATCGCCGGCGCCACGTAATAGGCATTCGGGTATTGCTCCTGAAGCTGACGCTCACCGCCGAACACCTGGCCGCCTTCATCACGGGCACGGGCCAGGGCGTCCTGCATGCCTTCAAACGAAGCCTTGTCGATCAGCGGACCGACCAGGTTGTCTTTACGCGGGTCGCCGATACGAACCTTGGCATAGGCGGCTTTGACCCGGGCAACCACTTCGTCCTTGATCGAGCGATGGACGATCAGCCGGCGCAAGGTGGTGCAGCGTTGGCCGGCGGTACCGACGGCGCTGAAGAGGATGCCGCGCACGGCCAGGTCGAGGTCGGCACTCGGCGCAAGAATCATCGCGTTGTTGCCGCCCAGCTCAAGGATGCTGCGGCCGAAACGCGCGGCCACCCGCGGGCCGACCTCGCGGCCCATGCGGGTGCTGCCAGTGGCGCTGACCAGCGGCACGCGCGGGTCGTCGACCAGCGCTTCGCCGGCGTCGCGATCACCGATGACCAGTTGGCTCAGGCCTTCTGGCGCCTCGCCGAACGCCTTCAGGGCTTTTTCGAACAGCGCCTGACAGGCCAGCGCGGTCAGTGGGGTTTTCTCCGACGGTTTCCACACCACGGCGTTGCCGCACACCAGCGCCAGGGTGGTGTTCCAGGCCCAGACCGCGACCGGGAAGTTGAAAGCGCTGATCACCCCGACCACACCCAGCGGGTGCCAGGTCTCACGCATGTGGTGGCCCGGGCGCTCGGAGGCGATGGTCAGGCCGTAAAGCTGTCGCGACAGGCCGACGGCGAAGTCGCAGATATCGATCATTTCCTGCACTTCGCCCAGGCCTTCCTGGGTGATCTTGCCGGCTTCGATCGACACCAGTTCACCGAGCTCGGCCTTGTACTTACGCAGCACTTCGCCAAACAGGCGGATCAACTCACCGCGGCGCGGGGCCGGGACGTTGCGCCAGGCCTGGAAGGCTTTTTCGGCCTGATCGATCTTGGCGGTCACCTGGACTTTGCTTTCCAGGTGCACCGAGGCAATCGCGCTGCCATCGATAGGGGTGTGAACGGGATGGTTACCGTGGGTGTAGGCAGCAGCCGGGACACCGAGGCGGTCAAGCAGTCCATCAACCATTTTCTTCTCCTGCATGCGATGAGTGGTTGAAAAAGTGATAGGGATCAGTATTAATCCGATCACTCTGGCGCAACAAACGACCTTTATTCTGCATATCATTCCGCCAGGTAATGATCTACTGGCTTAGAGACCGCTATGTCCAAACGTCTGGTGCCATCGATGGCCGCCCTGCAGTGTTTCGAAGCTGCCGCCCGGCACCTGAGCTTCACCCGCGCCGCCGAAGAGCTGCACCTGACTCAGAGCGCAGTGAGCAAGCAGGTGGCTCAGCTTGAAGAGATGCTCCGCCATCATTTGTTTCTGCGGATCCGCCGGCGCCTGCAACTGACACCAGCAGGCGCGCTGTACCTGGCCGAGGTCAACAAGATTCTCACCCAGGTCGATATGTCCAGCCGCTACATCATGTCCTATGGCGAACAGACCGAAGTACTCAAGGTAGCCACTCAGCCGAGCTTTGGCGTGCGCTGGCTGATTCCGCACCTCAAGGGCTTCGGCAAGCAGCACCCGAACATCCACCTCGACATCCGCAACGAAATGGAACCCTTCGCCCTGTTGCAGGCGACCGCCGACGTAGTGTTCTTCTTTGGCCAGGGCACCTGGCCAGGCGCAACCTGCATCGAGCTGTTTGGTGAGGAAGTGCTGCCGGTGTGTGCGCCAGAGCTGTTGCAGGGGCGCACCCTCAAGGACGCCAGCGAACTGGCCGAACTGGTGCTGCTGCAAAGTACCTCGCGCCCGGAGGCCTGGCATGAGTGGTTCCTGGAGCAAGGCCTGCACTCGGCCCATAGCTATCACGGGCCGCGCTTCGACACCTTCTATATGAGCCTCAGCGCTGCCCAGTCCGGCTGCGGCGTGGCCCTGGTACCGCGTTACCTGGTGGCCCAGGAACTGGCCGAAGGCAAACTGGTAGTACCCTGGCAGCACAGCATGCGCAGCAATGGTGCGCATTTTCTGGCGTTTTCCGAGCATGCGGCAGAGGTGCCAAAGGTGCGCGCCTTGGTTGACTGGATTCGCGGAGAGCTGGCCGGGCAAGATTGATAATTTTTGGAATGACAGATCGACTTTTTTTCGCTTGTGCAGGCACTGCATTCCTCGCTTTCATGTAAGGGTGCCCACTTACCAGGAAGCTTTCGATGCCCGCTCAAGATTTCGTCAGCCCGGACAGCATTCGCGCGCAGTTCTCGGCCGCCATGTCGCTCATGTACAAGCAAGAGGTGCCGCTGTACGGCACGCTGCTGTCGCTGGTGAGCGAAATCAATCAGCAAGTGATGGCCGAGCAGCCCGAGGTTGCCCAGGCCCTGCGCTGGACCGGCGAGATTGAACGCCTCGACCAGGAACGCCACGGCGCCATTCGCGTCGGCACGGCTGAAGAGCTGGCAACCATCGGCCGCCTGTTCGCGGTGATGGGCATGCAGCCAGTGGGTTACTACGACCTCAGCTCGGCCGGCGTGCCGGTGCATTCCACTGCCTTTCGCGCGGTGCACGAGCAATCGCTGCACATCAGCCCGTTCCGGGTCTTCACCTCGCTGCTGCGTCTGGAGCTGATCGACAACCCGGCGCTGCGTGAACTGTCTGGCGAGATTCTCGCCCGGCGGCAGATCTTCACCCCGCGCGCCCTACAGCTGATCGAGCAGTTCGAGCGTGATGGCGGCTTGAATGCCGACGATGCCCATGTTTTTGTCAACGAAGCCCTGCACACCTTCCGTTGGCACCGGGACGCCACCGTGACCGCCGAGCAGTACCAGCAACTGCATGACCAGCACCGCCTGATTGCCGATGTGGTGGCCTTCAAAGGCCCACACATCAACCACCTGACCCCGCGCACCCTGGACATCGATGCCATCCAGCTGGGCATGCCGGCCAAAGGTATTCCGCCCAAAGCCGTGATCGAAGGCCCGCCACCGCGTCGCTGCCCGATCCTTCTGCGTCAGACCAGTTTCAAGGCGCTGCAGGAAAAGGTCGCCTTCACCGATCAGCACGGTGAAGGCAGCGGCAGCCATACCGCGCGCTTTGGCGAGATCGAGCAACGGGGCGCCGCGCTGACGCCGAAGGGTCGCCAGCTGTACGACCAACTGCTCGATAGCGCCCGCGCGGCGCTGGGTGGCGTGCCCGCCGAGGCCAATGCCGCGCACTACATGGGTTTGCTCAGCGACAGCTTCAAGGCCTTCCCGGATGACCTGGCACAGATGCGTGAACAGGACCTGGCGTACTTCCGCTACTTCCCCACCGAGCGTGGCCTGGCGGCGCACGGGGATACTCAGCGGCCAAGTTCATTGCAAGATTTGATCGACGCCGGGCATATCCACTTTGAAGCCCTGGTGTACGAGGATTTTCTGCCGGTCAGTGCGGCTGGGATTTTCCAGTCCAACCTGGGCGATGATGCGCAGAGCGAGTACGGCAGCAATGCCAACCGCGATGCCTTCGAGCAGGCGCTGGGCAAGCCGGTGCAGGATGAGTTGGCGTTGTATGCCGAAAGCCAGCGGCGGTCGTTGCAGGCGTGTGCGCAGGCGTTGGGGCTTCCTGCGCTTTAAGCCCCTTTATACCGAGGTGATCGCAGCTGTTGCCGGCAGAATTTCCACTTTTGGCAAATCCATGGCATCGGCCTCGCCTTGCAGAAAGTCGCTCAAGCGCCGCAAGCGCTCGCCACCCGGACGGGTTTTCGGCCAGACCAGGTAGTAGTCCAGCCCGCTGGCAACCGCCGTCGGCCAGGGCAGGCTGAGCCGGCCCTGAGCGACGTCCTCGGCGACCATCAGCAAGTCGCCCATGGACACGCCATAGCCCCGGGCGGCGGCGATCATGCCCAGCTCCAAGGTGTCGAACACCTGGCCACCCTTGAGCGAGACCTTGTCGGTGAGGTCCATGCGCGCCAGCCAACTGCGCCAGTCGCGCTTGTCGGGGGTCGGGTGAAGCAACTCGATGCCCGCCAGGCGCCGCTCGTCCCAGGGCCCTTCCTTGAGCAGTTCCGGTGCCCCGACCGGGATTAGCAGCTCGGAAAACAGCCGCTTGACCTCCCAGTCCGGCGCAAAGTGCCCATCACTGAGCAACACCGCGCAGTCGAAAGGCTCGTGATTGAAATCGACATGATCGACATCCATCCAGGCACTGGTCAGTTGCACTTCGTTGCCCGGCTGCAAGTGACGAAAGCGGCTGAGGCGCGCCAGCAGCCAGCGCATGGTCAGGGTCGAGGGCGCTTTCATGCGCAAAATATCGTCTTCGCTGCGCAGGGTGCTACAGGCACGCTCCAGCGCCGCAAAGCCTTCGCGCACCCCTGGCAACAGCAAGCGCGCCGCTTCGCTGAGCTGCAGGCTGCGGCCATTGCGCACGAACAAACGACAGGCAAAGTGCTCCTCAAGCGTGCGGATATGGCGGCTGACCGCACTCTGGGTTATCGATAACTCATCTGCGGCGCGGGTAAACGAACTGTGCCGGGCCGCCGCTTCGAAAGCCCGCAGTGCGTATAGAGGCGGTAAACGACGAGACATGACGGCGGGCTCCGGGTTATCCACAAGCAATCGTCAGGATCATACTCCCATGAGTTTTAATCATGCCAACCATCGCTATTATCCTTTTGTGGATAACCGTACAAAGGCTCAGAC
Source organism: Pseudomonas sp. RC2C2 (assembly GCF_018390435.1). Classification (NCBI taxonomy): domain Bacteria; kingdom Pseudomonadati; phylum Pseudomonadota; class Gammaproteobacteria; order Pseudomonadales; family Pseudomonadaceae; genus Pseudomonas; species Pseudomonas sp. RC2C2. The sequence goes on from NZ_JAHBAX010000001.1 coordinate 2,117,455, forward strand.
TTTCACGCTTTGAATCTATCGCGTAAGAAAAGGACGACTCCATGCAGGCTGCGCCTACCCATGAACTCAAGGCTTTGCTGCGCCTGGCCGGGCCGCTGATCGCCTCGCAGTTGGCGCACATGCTGATGGTACTCACCGACACCCTGATGATGGCCCGCATCAGCCCGCAGGCACTGGCCGGCGGCGGCCTGGGTGCGGCGAGCTATTCGTTCGTGTCGATCTTTTGCCTGGGCGTGATCGCCGCGGTCGGTACCCTGGTGGCGATTCGCAAGGGTGCCGGTGATATCGTCGGCGCCACCCGCCTGACCCAGGCCGGGTTGTGGCTGGCCTGGGTCATGGCCCTGGTGACAGCGCTGGCGCTATGGAACCTGGAGCCAGTGCTGCTACTGCTGGGCCAGAGCCCGAACAATGTCGAGGCTGCCGCGCAGTTCCTGCTGTTGCTGCCTTTCGCCCTGCCCGGCTACCTGAGCTTCATGGCCTTGCGCGGTTTTACCAGCGCCATTGGCCGCTCGACGCCGGTAATGGTGATCAGCCTGATCGGCACAGTGGCCAACTTCCTGCTCAACTACGCGTTGATCGAGGGCATGTTCGGCCTGCCGAAACTGGGCCTGGTGGGCATCGGCCTGGTGACCGCCATCGTTGCCAACTGCATGGCCGTGGCCATGGCCCTGTACATCCGCTGGCACCCGGCCTATGCGCCCTACCCGATTAGCCAGGGCCTGAGCCGCCCTTCGTGGCCGGCCTTGCGCGAGTTGTGGCGCCTGGGCTTGCCGATTGGCGGCACCTACACCGTAGAAGTGGGCCTGTTCGCCTTCGCCGCGCTGTGCATGGGCGTACTCGGCAGCACCGAACTGGCCGCACACCAGGTCGCCCTGCAGATCGTCTCTACCGCATTCATGATCCCGGCAGGCTTGTCGTACGCCGTGACCATGCGTGTAGGGCTCTATTACGGTGCCGATAACCTTCTCGGTGCTCGCCATGCCGGCCGCGTCGGGATCGGTTTTGGCGCGGCGATGATGCTGATGTTCGCCATCCTCTTCTGGCTGCTGCCGGATCCGCTGGTGGGGCTGTTCCTCGACCACGATGACCCGGCCTTTGCCGCGATCATCCAGTTGGCCGTAAGCCTGCTGATGGTCGCCGCCTGGTTCGAGCTGTTCGATGGCGTGCAAACCATTGCCATGGGTTCGATCCGCGGGCTCAAGGACGCCAAGACCACCTTCCTGGTCGGGCTGTTCTGCTACTGGGTGATTGGTGCGCCGGCCGCCTGGCTGCTGGCGTTCACCCTTGGCCTGGGTGCGGTGGGCGTGTGGTGGGGGCTGGCGCTGGGCCTGGCGTGTGCAGCGGTGAGCCTGACCCTGGCCTTCGAATGGCGGGTGAAGCGCTTGCTGGGCAGTTCGGGTGGGGTGAACAAGGCGACTGCTTCGGTGGTTTGAGGCCCCTGTGGGAGCTGGCCTTGCCAGCGATGGGCTGCACAGCAGCCCCAGCCTCTAGAGAGCTACCGACTGCTGCGCCGGCCCGTGCAGCAAATACGCCATCAACTCATCGATCGGTAACGGCCGGCTGATCAGAAACCCCTGCACCTGGTCGCAATCAAAGCTGCGCAACAGGCCCATTTGCTCAGGGGTTTCCACACCTTCAGCGACCACCTCCAGATTGAGGTTGTGCGCCAGGTTGATCATCGCGTGCACCAGCTTGCGGTTCTCTTCGCGCTGCTCCATGCCGCCGACAAAGCTGCGATCGACCTTGAGCAAGGTGATCGGCAGGCTGTTGAGGTGCACGAACGACGAAAAGCCGGTACCGAAGTCATCCAGGGAAAAGCGCACACCCAGGCGCCCGAGGGCATCCATGGTCTGCTTGACCAGGTCATTGCGGCGCATCACCGCGGTTTCGGTCAGCTCGAACTCCAGCCAGCGGGCATCGACACCATGCTCGATGATCAGCCGGCTCAGGGTCGCCAACAACTGGCTGTCCTGAAACTGGCGAAACGACAGGTTCACCGCCATGTGCAGCGGCGCCAGGCCTCGCTCGCGCAGCGCCTGCATGTCGCGCAGGGCGCGGGAAATCACCCAGTAGCCCAGGGGCACGATCAACCCGCTCTGCTCGGCCAGCGGCACGAACTCGCTGGGCGGCAGCAGCCCGCGCTCAGCATGGCGCCAGCGCACCAGGGCTTCGAGGCCGACGATGCGCCCGTCGGCCAGGTTCAGCCGCGGCTGGTAGTGCAGCTCCAGCTCGTCGCGACGCAGCGCCCGGCGCAGTTCGCTTTCCAGGTCGGCAAGGCTGCGGGCGTTGCGGTTGATGCGTTCGTTAAAGACGTGAAAGGTACAGCCCTGGGTACTCTTGGCCTGCTGCATGGCAATGTGCGCATGCCACATCAGCGGGTCGGCGCCGCCCTGGGCGCGGGCGTGGGCGACACCCAGGCTGCAGCCGAGCAGCAGGCTTTCGCCATCGATCCAGTAGGGTTCGGCCAGGGCTTCGGTAATGCGCTCGGCCATCCACTCGGCGCGTTGTGGCTCGCGGCGGGTATCGATCAACAGGGCGAACTCGTCGCTGCCCAGGCGTGCGACCTGGTCACCGGCTTCCAGCTGGCTTTTCAGCCGACCCACCACTTGCAGGATCAGCCGGTCGCCGGCCTGGTGGCCGAGGGCATCGTTGGCATGGCGAAAGTTGTCGAGGTCCAGGTGACCGAGGGCAACGCCGCGCCCGTCATTGTCGGCCAGGCGCGCCGCCAGCAGGGTCTGGAAGCCCTGGCGGTTGGCGATGCCGGTCAGCGGGTCCTGTTCGGCCAGGCGCTGCAGGGTCGCTTCCAGCACGCCGCGTTCGCGGACGTGGCGCAGGCTGCGGCGCAGGATATTGCTGGTCAGTTGGTCACGGATCAGCCAGTCACTGACCCCCGGCGGCGGCACCTGCGGCTCGTGCTCGAGCAGCAGAACCATTGGCAATATGCAGCGCCCGGGCGCCGGTTGCAGTGGCGGAGTCGCCAGGACCAGCGCATTGCGGTCATTGGCAAACAGGCTGTCGACCGCCTCCCAGTTCGGAGCGGTCAGCAGTACCGCCTGGCCCGCCATCGGCAGCAGACACTCGCGCAAGACAGTGGCCCATTCCGGCTCATCGGCCAGCAGGAGCAAACGCAAGGGTTCGACGGGCGTAGACAAGCTGGCTCCTTAGGACGTAGACACAGTCAAATGACGATGGGCAGCGAGAATGCGTATCCTAAACCATTAATGAAAATGATTTTCACTTAAAGTCATGCCATTCCATTGCCGACATCCCGCAGGTTTCGCCACGCATCCTGCGGGAAAGTATCAAATGCGGCAAATTTAGATCGCGTGGTACGTCACACTGTCAGACGGTCGCGGCAGAAACTTTCTACCCCTGCTAAAATGCCCGGCTATTTTTCTAGCGTCCCCGGTTTTCGTCATGTCCCGACTCAACCCTCGGCAACAAGAAGCCGTGAACTACGTCGGCGGCCCTCTTTTGGTGCTCGCCGGTGCTGGCTCCGGCAAAACCAGCGTGATCACCCGCAAGATCGCGCACCTGATCCAGAACTGCGGCATCCGCGCCCAGTACATCGTGGCCATGACCTTCACCAACAAGGCCGCGCGGGAGATGAAAGAGCGGGTCGGCACCCTGCTGCGCAAGGGCGAAGGCCGCGGCCTGACCGTATCGACCTTCCACAACCTGGGCCTGAACATCATCCGCAAGGAGCATGAACGGCTGGGCTTCAAACCGGGCTTCTCGATCTTCGACGAGACCGACGTCAAAGCCCTGATGACCGACATCATGCAGAAGGAATACTCGGGCGACGACGGCGTCGACGAGATCAAGAACATGATCGGCGCCTGGAAAAACGACCTGATCCTGCCACCCGAGGCCCTGGAAAAGGCCCGCAACCCCAAGGAGCAGACCGCCGCAGTGGTCTATGCGCATTACCAGCGCACCTTGCGGGCGTTCAACGCGGTGGACTTCGACGACCTGATCCTGCTGCCGGTCAAGCTGTTCCAGGACAACCCCGACGTCCTGGAGAAGTGGCAGAACAAGGTGCGTTACCTGCTGGTCGACGAATACCAGGACACCAACGCCAGCCAGTACCTGCTGGTGAAAATGCTGATCGGTACGCGCAACCAGTTCACCGTGGTCGGCGACGACGACCAGTCGATCTACGCCTGGCGCGGCGCGCGGCCCGAGAACCTGATGTTGCTCAAGGACGACTACCCTTCGCTGAAGGTGGTGATGCTCGAGCAGAACTACCGCTCCACCAGCCGTATCCTGCGCTGCGCCAACGTATTGATCTCGAACAATCCGCACGCCTTCGAAAAGCAGCTGTGGAGCGAGATGGGCCATGGCGACGAAATCCGCGTGATTCGCTGCAAAAACGAGGAAGCCGAGGCCGAACGGGTGGCCATGGAGATCCTCAGCCTGCACCTGCGCACCGACCGGCCCTACAGCGACTTCGCCATTCTTTACCGGGGCAACTACCAGGCCAAGCTGATCGAGCTGAAGCTGCAGCACCACCAGGTGCCGTATCGTCTGTCAGGCGGCAATAGCTTCTTCGGACGCCAGGAAGTCAAAGACCTGATGGCCTACTTCCGCTTGCTGGTAAACCCGGACGACGACAACGCCTACCTGCGGGTGATCAACGTACCGCGCCGGGAAATCGGCTCGACCACCCTGGAAAAGCTCGGCAACTACGCCACCGAACGCAAGGTCTCGATGTACGCCGCCAGCGAGGAGCTGGGCCTCGGCGAGCACCTGGACAGCCGCTACACCGACCGCTTGCAGCGCTTCAAGCGCTGGATGGACAAGGTCCGCGAGCAGGTCGCGCTGGAAGACCCGATCGCTGCCCTGCGCAGCATGATCATGGACATCGACTACGAGAACTGGATTCGCACCAACAGCTCCAGCGACAAGGCTGCGGATTTTCGCATGAGCAACGTCTGGTTCCTGATCGAGGCGTTGAAAAACACCCTCGAGAAAGACGAAGACGGTGGCATGACCATCGAAGAAGCCATCGGCAAGCTGGTACTGCGCGACATGCTCGAGCGCCAGCAGGAAGAGGAAGACGGCGCCGAAGGTGTGCAGATGATGACCCTGCACGCCTCCAAGGGCCTGGAATTCCCCTACGTGTTCATCATGGGCATGGAGGAGGAAATCCTCCCCCACCGTTCCAGTATCGAAGCCGACACCATTGAAGAAGAACGGCGCCTGGCCTACGTCGGGATTACCCGCGCCCGTCAGACCCTGGCCTTCACCTTTGCCGCCAAGCGCAAGCAATACGGTGAGATCATCGATTGTTCGCCGAGCCGCTTCCTGGACGAGCTGCCCGACGACGACCTGGCCTGGGAGGGCCTGGACGACGCGCCGACCGAAGTGAAGGCCGCTCGCGGCAACAATGCACTGGCCGATATCCGTGCCATGCTCAAACGTTAGATAATCAACCTTTGCTGCGGCGTATTGCCGTGGCCACTCTTGCTACATCGAGGAAATACCACAGTGGAAGCACTGCACCAGAAGATTCGCGAAGAAGGCATCGTGCTTTCCGATCAGGTTCTCAAAGTCGATGCGTTTCTCAACCATCAGATCGACCCTGCGCTGATGCAACTGATTGGCGACGAGTTCGCCCGTCTGTTCGCCGATTCGGGTATCACCAAGATCGTCACCATCGAAGCCTCGGGCATTGCCCCGGCGGTGATGACCGGCCTGAAGCTGGGCGTTCCGGTGATTTTCGCGCGCAAGCACCAGTCGCTGACCCTGACCGAAAACCTGCTGGTGGCTTCGGTGTATTCCTTCACCAAGCAGACTGAAAACACCGTGGCGATCTCCCCGCGCCACCTCAACAGCAGCGACCGCGTGCTGGTGATCGACGACTTCCTGGCCAACGGCAAAGCCTCCCAGGCGCTGATCTCGATCATCAAGCAAGCCGGTGCCACCGTTGCCGGCTTGGGTATCGTCATCGAGAAGTCGTTCCAGGGCGGCCGCGCCGAACTGGACAGCCAGGGCTACCGCGTTGAATCGCTGGCTCGGGTGAAGTCGCTGGAAGGTGGCGTGGTTACTTTCATCGAGTAATTTGCGCTGGCCTCATCGCTGGCAAGCCAGCTCCCACAGGTACTGCATACCGCGGACCTTGTGGGAGCTGGCTTGCCAGCGATAGCGTCCTCAACGGAACGCTGTTGCCTGCAACCCCGCCAGCAACAAGCGCTGATACAAGTCCTCCTTCAGCCCCTGCGGCTGCGCCAACCCCATCCGTGCCAACTGCGCAGGAAACGCCTCGGGTGCCGGTGCATCCAGCGCCGCCTTGCCCAGCTCCAGCACCTCGCTCAGCTTGAACTTGCTCTTGAGCCAGTTCAGCGCACGCAATAAATCACGCTCTTCAGCGGTGAAGTCACTGCCCAGCGGATACTCGGGGAACAACCGTGGGTGCCTTTCGCGCAGTGCCTGCAAACGCTGCGGGGTGTTCTCGGTGAAGCGCTGATCAAGGTGGAAATCCTTCGGCAACTTGCCGGCCTGCTGGGCTCGCTCGATCAGCTCGGGCTGGAAGCGTGAGTCCGTGATCGCCAGCAACCGGGCAATCACCTCGGCATCAGTCTGCCCACGCAGATCGGCAATACCGTACTCGGTAACGACGATATCGCGCAGGTGCCGGGGGATGGTGCAGTGACCGTACTCCCAGACCAGGTTGGAGCTAACCTCGCCGCCCGCCTCGCGCCAGCTGCGCAGCAGCAGGATCGAGCGCGCGCCTTCGAGTGCATGGCCCTGGGCGACAAAGTTGTACTGCCCGCCCACCCCGCTGAGTACCCGGCCATCTTCCAACTGATCGGCCACCCCGGCGCCCATCAAGGTCATGGTGAACACCGTGTTGATAAAGCGTGCATCCCGGCGCTGCAGACGCTTGAGCGACTCCTGGCCATACAGCTCGTTGATGTAGCTGATGGCGCTCATGGCAAAGCGTTTGCGCAGGCTTAGCGGCATTTCCCGCAAGCGCTGGTAAAACGCCTGAGGGCCAAGAAAGAAGCCGCCATGCACCAGTACCCCCTGGTCATCCAGCTCGCCGTTGTTGGCCGCCTGCTGGCGCGCCTCGTCAGGGTAGACCGGACGGCGGATGATCCCGGCTTCGACCAGTGCCAGCAAGCCGTTGACGAACATTTCGCTACAGCCATACAGGCCGCGGGCGAAGGGCTGGATGCCACCTTCACGCTCGACCAGGGTTTGCCAAGGCGTCAGGTCAAGCTCAGCCAGCAACGCCTGGTAAGCCTCACTGTCCGCCTGACGCGCCAGCAGCCCGGCGGTCAGCGCATCACCCATGGCACCGATGCCGATCTGCAGGGTGCCGCCATCGCGCACCAACGTGCTGGCATGCAGGCCGATGAAATGGTCTTGAGTGGTGACCGGCATGTTCGGCGTGGAAAACAACCGGGTGCATTCCGGGCTGTCGATCAGCAGGTCGAAATCGTCCCTGGGCAGCTCCGAAGCGCCCGGCATGTACGGCAGTTGCGCATGCACCTGGCCGAGCAACAGGATGGTCTCACCGGCTGCCCGGCGGCGGGCGATCATCGGCAGCAGGTCAAGGGTGATGTCCGGGTTGCAGCTCAAGCTCAATTGCCCGGGATGCGCCGGGTCTTCGGCAACCAGTTGCGCCACCAGGTTCAAGCCCTTGGCGTTGATATCGCGGGCGGCATGGCTGTAGTTGCTGCTGACGTAGTCCTGCTGGGCCATGGCGCTGTGCAGCAAGCTGCCCGGCTGCAGGAAGAACTGCTCGACACGGATGTTTGCCGGCAACTGGTCGCGGCGCAGGTCGTGCAGGTAGTCCAGTTCGAGGTAGTCGGCGAACACCCGCTCGATGAAGGGTTCAAGGAAGCGCCGCTGCAAGCCGTCGCCCAGGTCCGGGCGGCCCAGGCTCAAGGCGGTGTAGATAGTCAGTTGCCGCTCGGGCAACTGGCGAACGCGCGCATACAGGGCATTGACGAAGCGGTTGGGCTTGCCCAGCCCCAGCGGCAGGCCCATGTGAATGTGCGCGGGCAGGCGCGCCAGCACCTGGTCTACGGCATCGTCGATCGAACAGCGGTGCGCCATCTCGGCCTCCTGCGGCATTCCTTGACCACGTTGGAGCGAGCATGCCGCCAGATTGCTGCGCTGACCAGCGCTAAAAAGCACAAAGCCCGCACGTGGCGGGCTTTGTTGGGCAAGCGCTGGGCTTACAGGCCGGACATCTTCTTGATGGCGCCCTTGAGGTCGTCATCCGAGCAATCGGCGCAGGTGCCTTTCGGCGGCATGGCGTTGATACCGGTAATGGCCTTGGCAAGGATGCCGTCCAGACCGCCCTGGTGGTCGGAGCGCGCTTTCCAGGCAGCGGTGTCGCCGATTTTCGGCGCGCCAAGCAGGCCACTGCCGTGGCAAGCGTTGCAGTGCTTGGCGATGATTTCATCCGGGGTCTTGGCACCGCCGCCGCCAGCAGCCGCTGCGACTTCCATACCCTTGCATTCCTGACCCTGTACACACACCTGGCCGACCGGTTCCAGTCGCTTGGCGATGTCGTCGCTGGTCGCAGCTTGTGCGCTGACTGCCCAAAGGGCCAATACGGCAGCTGGTACGGCCAGCATTTTCTTGATTAGATTCACGCGTACACCCTCATGGTGGCTAGTCACGCCTGCGGCCACGGTTTCGCAGGCGGCGCAAGTATAACGGGAACCCTGCCTCACCGAAACAACCCTAGTGTCCAAAGGGTCTTAGCCGCGACAATCCGCCGCGCAGTACCCGCTAGAAGTTGGCCGGAGTCGCCGCGCTGATAAGCCGGGCCGGCTCATCGTAAGGATTGCGGAAACGGTGCGGCTTGGTACTTTCAAAATAGTAGCTGTCGCCCGCTTCGAGGATGAAAGTTTCCAGGCCCACCACCAGTTCAAGGCGGCCTTCGAGGAGGATGCCGGTCTCTTCGCCATCATGGGTGAGCATTTCTTCGCCGGTATCGGCACCCGGCGGGTAGACCTCGTTGAGAAAGGCAATGGCCCGACTCGGGTGCGCCTTGCCGACCAGTTTCATGGTCACCGCACCGTCCGAAATGTCGATCAGCTCGTGGGCTTTATAGACGATCTGGGTAGGGTTTTCCGGTTGCAGCTCTTCGGAAAAGAACTCGACCATCGACATCGGAATACCGCTCAGCACCTTGCGCAGCGAGCTGATGGAGGGGCTGACGCTGTTCTTCTCGATCATCGAGATGGTGCTGTTGGTGACGCCCGCACGTTTGGCGAGTTCACGCTGTGACAGGCCCTTGAGCTTGCGAATGGCTTGCAGTCGTTCACCGACGTCCAATGCTGGAGCCCTCCTAAACGAACGAGTGGGGTCGAAATTGAACGTTATCATCGCAACAGCGTTCAGTATTTACAACACTTCGACCCGCAGCCTGTCCGCTTTGGCGCTTTAATCGCCGCTGTAGTCCAGCGGTACGCGCTTGAGGTTGCAGAAAATCTGGTAGGGAATGTTGCCGGCATGCATGGCCACTTCGCTGGCCAGCACGTTTTTGCCCCACAGCTCCACCGGACTGCCGAGGCCCGCTTCCGGCACGTCGGTCAGGTCAATGCAGAGCATGTCCATCGACACCCGACCGATCAGTTGGGTGCGCTTGCCGGCCACCAGCACTGGTGTGCCGTTTGGCGCCTGGCGCGGATAGCCGTCGGCGTAACCCATGGCTACCACACCAACCCGGGTCGGCCGCGGGCTGACAAACTTGGCGCCATAACCTACAGGCTCACCGGCCGGTAGCTCACGGACGCTGATCACTCGCGATTGCACGGTCATCACCGGCTGCAGGCGCGCAGCTTCTGCCTGGGGTACGTCGAACGGCGTGGCACCGTACAGCATCAGGCCCGGGCGCACCCAGTCGCTGGGCATGTTCGGCCAACCGAGCACGGCCGGCGAGTTGCGCAGGCTGATCTCGGCGCTCAGGCCCTGGCGCGCAGCCTGGAACACCGCCAGCTGTTCGTTGCTGGCATCGCTGTCGAGTTCGTCGGCACGGGCGAAGTGGCTCATCAGCACGATGCGCGCAACCTTGCCGCTGGCCAGCAGGCGCTGGTACGCGGCCTGATAGTCCTTGGCATGCAGGCCAACGCGGTGCATGCCCGAGTCGAGCTTGAGCCAGACAGTGATCGGCTTGCTCAGGTGCGCCTGCTCGATGGCTTCCAGCTGCCACAGCGAATGCACCACGCACCACAGGTCGTGCTGGACGATCAGTTGCAGTTCGCTGGCTTCGAAAAAGCCTTCAAGCAGCAAGATCGGCGGCTTGATCCCGGCTGCACGCAACTCCAGCGCCTCTTCGATACAGGCCACGGCAAAACCATCGGCCTGCTGCTCCAGGGCCAGGGCGCAACGCACGGCACCGTGACCATAGGCATCGGCCTTGATCACGGCCAGGGCTTTGGCTCCGGTCAGTTCGCGGGCAAGTTGATAGTTGTGACGCAGGGCTTGAAGATCGATCAGGGCACGGGCAGGACGCATGACGGCAGCCTTCTGGGCAGTCTGGTTAGAAGTAAAAAACCCGGTGCTCAAAAGGCAACTGGTCGGCCGCCTGCGGCACCGGGCGAGGGATCGGGTGTTACGGCAGGGCGGCGACCACCGACAGCTCGATGAGGATTTCCGGTTCGCACAGCTTGGCTTCGACGGTGGCACGGGCCGGGGCGACGCCTTTTGGCAGCCACTTGTCCCACACCGCGTTCATGCCCTGAAAGTGCGCGTCGATGTCCTTGAGGTAGATGGTCACCGAGAGCAGGCGGCTCTTGTCGGTGCCGGCCAGGTCCAGCAGGCGCTCGATGTTGGCCAGGGTCTCGCGGGTCTGCTGCTCGATCCCGGCGTTCATGTCGTCACCCACCTGGCCCGCGAGGTACACGGTGCCGTTGTGGGTAACGATCTGGCTCATGCGCTCATTGGTGAGCTGGCGCTGGACTGACATGCTTGGCAGGCTCCTGGTGTTTTCCGTAGCGAGAGATATCGAGGCCTTCGGCACTGATTTGCGGCTTCTTGCGCGCAATCAGGTCGGCCAACAGGCGACCGGAACCGCAGGCCATGGTCCAGCCCAACGTACCGTGACCGGTGTTGAGGAACAGGTTGCGGAACGGCGTGGCTCCGACAATCGGCGTACCGTCCGGGGTGGTCGGGCGCAGGCCGGTCCAGAAACTGGCTTGGCTCAGGTCGCCGCCATGAGGATAAAGGTCGTTGACGATCATCTCCAGGGTTTCGCGTCGACGCGGGTTCAGCGACAGGTCAAAACCGGCGATTTCGGCCATGCCGCCAACGCGGATGCGGTTGTCGAAACGGGTGATCGCGACCTTGTAGGTTTCGTCGAGAATGGTCGAAGTCGGCGCCATCGCCGGGTCGGTGATCGGTACCGTCAGCGAATAGCCCTTGAGCGGGTAGACCGGGGCCTTGATGCCCAGCGGTTTGAGCAGCTGCGGCGAGTAGCTGCCCAGGGCCAGCACGTAGCGGTCGGCGGTTTCCAGCTTGCCATCGATCCACACGCCGTTGATGCGGTCTCCGGCGTAGTCCAGGCGCTGAATGTCCTGGCCAAAGCGGAATTCGACACCGAGCTTGATCGCCATTTCCGCCAGGCGGGTGGTGAACAGCTGGCAGTCGCCGGTCTGGTCGTTGGGCAGGCGCAGGGCACCGGCAAGAATGTCGGTGACGTTGGCCAGGGCCGGTTCGACGCGGGCGATGCCTTCGCGGTCGAGCACTTCGTACGGCACGCCGGACTGCTCGAGGACGGCAATGTCCTTGGCGGCGTTGTCCAGTTGCGCCTGGGTGCGGAACAGTTGCGTGGTACCGAGGGTACGGCCTTCGTAGGCAATGCCGGTTTCGGCACGCAACTCGTCGAGGCAGTCACGGCTGTACTCGGACAGGCGCACCATGCGCTCCTTGTTCACCGCATAACGGCTGGCGGTGCAGTTGCGCAGCATTTGCGCCATCCACAGGTACTGGTCGATGTCGGCGGTGGCCTTGATGGCCAGGGGCGCGTGACGCTCCAGCAGCCACTTGATGGCTTTGAGCGGCACACCCGGGGCCGCCCAGGGCGAAGCGTAACCAGGCGAGACCTGGCCGGCATTGGCAAAGCTGGTTTCCATGGCGACTGCCGGTTGGCGGTCGACCACGACGACTTCAAACCCTTGCCGTGCCAGATAGTAGGCACTGGCGGTTCCGATCACACCGCTACCAAGCACCAGAACTCGCATGTTTAATACCCTCGACGCAGCGTACCGCTGACATTTGTTGTTAATGGCATAGATGCGCGCAGTATAGGAAGGTATGACCAGTGCTTTTCACTATATAAAAGCCTATATTTGGCGAGAATTCTCGGCAAGGTTGGCTTTTACGGAGGGGCATCCACTATGAGAACCCAGCACCAAAGCAAACGTGAACTGGACAAGATCGACCGCAATATCCTGCGCATCCTGCAGGCAGATGGGCGCATCTCGTTTACTGAACTGGGCGAAAAGGTCGGCCTGTCGACCACCCCCTGCACCGAGCGGGTCCGGCGCCTGGAGCGCGAAGGGATCATCATGGGCTACAACGCCCGGCTCAACCCGCAGCACCTGAAGGGCAGCCTGCTGGTGTTCGTCGAAATCAGCCTCGACTACAAGTCAGGCGACACCTTCGAGGAATTCCGACGTGCCGTGCTGAAGTTGCCGCACGTGCTCGAGTGCCACCTGGTCTCCGGCGACTTCGATTACCTGGTCAAGGCGCGGATTTCCGAGATGGCTTCCTACCGCAAGCTGCTTGGCGACATCCTGCTCAAGCTGCCGCACGTGCGCGAGTCGAAGAGCTACATCGTCATGGAAGAGGTGAAGGAAAGCCTCAACCTGCCGATTCCGGACTGAGGCTCAGACCAGCACCTGCCGGGTGCTGGCGATGTACTGGTGCACCAGCTTTTCGGCGTGTGGGTCGATCATCTCGGCCGGGGCCCGGCCATTGGGGCATGGCAGCTTGGGAGTGGTACCGAACAAGCGGCAGATCAGCGGCCGCTCTTCGTACACGGTGCAGCCGTTGGGGCCCAGGTGCACGCAGTTCAGTTCCGCCAGTGCGGCTTCCTGCTCGGCGGCGCTCTTGCGCGGCAGGCGGGCCATTTCTTCCGACGAAGTGGTTACCGGCCCGCAGCAGTCGTGACAGCCCGGCACGCATTCAAAGGATGGGATCTGCTCGCGCAGGAAGCGGATCTTGTGGCTGTTGCAACTCATGGCGGCCTGCGGCAAAGAAGGGTGGCGCACTATTTTGCCCTACGGTTGCCCACCCCTGAAAGTGCAGCTTATCCTGCGTAAAATTTTCCAAACACTCAGAACCAGGACATCGCCATGAACGCCGGCGTTCAGCAGCCCGCCTCGCACACCGCTTCCTACTACGCTGCCAGCAGCGCCCCACAGGCGAATTATCCACAGCTGCAGGGCGAACTGAGCTGTGACATCTGCGTGGTGGGCGGTGGTTTTTCCGGGCTGAACACGGCGATCGAACTGGCCGAGCGCGGCCTCAACGTGATCCTGCTGGAAGCTCGCAAGATCGGCTGGGGCGCCAGCGGGCGCAATGGCGGGCAACTGATTCGTGGCGTCGGCCACGGCCTTGAACAGTTCACCCCGATCATCGGTTGTGATGGCGTGCGCGAGCTCAAGCTGATGGGCCTGGAAGCCGTGGACATCGTCCGCGAGCGAATCGAACGCCACAGCATCGACTGCGACCTGACCTGGGGTTACTGCGACCTGGCCAACAAACCCCGCGACCTGGAGGGGTTCGCCGAGGATGCCGAAGCGCTGCGCAGTCTCGGCTATCGCCACGAGTTGCGCCTGGTGCAGCCTGAGCAGATGCACAGCGTGGTCGGCTCGGACCGCTACGTCGGCGGCCTGATCGATATGGGCTCCGGGCATCTGCACCCGCTCAACCTGGCACTGGGCGAAGCGGTCGTCGCCAGCAAGCTGGGCGTGCGCCTGTTCGAGCAATCCGCAGTGACCCGCATCGATTATGGCCCGCAGGTACGCGTACATACTGCACAAGGCTCGGTGCTCGCCAGCACCCTGGTGCTCGGCTGCAATGCCTACCTGAACGACCTGAATGCCGAGCTTGGCGGCAAGGTGCTGCCCGCCGGTAGCTACATCATCGCCACCGAACCCCTGAGCGAGGCCCGGGCCAGCCAGTTGCTGCCGCAAAACATGGCCGTGTGCGACCAGCGCGTGGCCCTGGACTACTACCGCTTGTCCGCCGATCGGCGGCTGTTGTTCGGTGGCGCCTGCCATTATTCCGGGCGCGACCCGAAAGATATCGCCGCCTACATGCGGCCGAAAATGCTCAAGGTATTCCCACAGCTCGCTGATGTGCGTATCGACTATCAATGGGGCGGAATGATCGGCATCGGCGCCAACCGCTTGCCACAGATCGGCCGCCTGCCCGACCAGCCCAACGTGTACTTCGCCCAGGCCTATTCCGGTCATGGCTTGAATGCCACTCACCTGGCCGGCAGGCTGCTCGGTGAAGCCATCAGCGGCCAGCATGGCGGGCGCTTCGACCTGTTCGCCCGGGTACCGCACATCACCTTCCCGGGCGGCAAGCACCTGCGCTCGCCGCTGCTGGCCCTGGGCATGCTCTGGCACCGCATGAAAGAGCTGGTCTAGGCACGCCAGAAAGGTTTCAAACCTTCTTCGCGCGCCTGCTCCGGGGTCAGGCCGACGTCGCGCAGTTGCGCTGCGTCCAGTTCCAGCAGCGCCCTGCGGGTATGCCAGCGATGGATCATCAGGCCCCAGCGACTGAGGCCGGTGGGCGCACTGAACAGCTGGGCGCGCTGCTCACGGCTCAGTTCTTCGGCATACAGTTTCAGGCGCACATCGCTCATGCCGCTCATTGCTTGTTACCTCCAGGGTGTGTGAACCGTGGAACAAGCATGCGCGTCAGTGCAAGACCATTACAGATCCAAAGACTGACTATTACTTCCATACAGAATTGGCACATTTCCTACTGAATGCTGTATTTTTTCCTCATCTGTATTGGTCATTTGCTGTAGCCGTCTTCCGGAGTATGCCATGACGCTGTACATCAACCTCGCCGAGCTGCTCGGCGCTCGCATCGAACAAGGCCTGTACCGCCCCGGCGATCGCTTGCCGTCGGTGCGCGCCCTGAGCATCGAGCATGGGGTCAGCCTGAGCACCGTGCAGCAGGCCTACCGCCTCCTGGAAGACAACGGCCTCGCTGCGCCGCGGCCCAAGTCTGGCTACTTCGTCCCCAATAACCGCAGCCTGCCTGCCCTGCCCGCTGTCAGCCGCCCAGCCCAGCGCCCGGTGGACATTTCCCAGTGGGAGCAGGTCATCGAGCTGATCCGCAGCGTACCGAGCAAGGACGTGGTTCAACTGGGCCGTGGCATGCCCGACATTACCAGCCCGACCCTCAAACCGCTGCTACGCAGCCTGGCCCAGCTTAGCCGTCGTCAGGACATGCCCGGCCTGTATTACGACACCATCTGCGGCACCCTGGCCCTGCGCGAGCAGATCGCCCGGCTGATGCTCGATTCCGGCTGCACGGTCAGCCCGGCCGACCTCGTGGTCACCACCGGCTGCCATGAGGCGCTATCCACCAGCATCCGCGCAGTGTGCCAACCCGGCGATATCGTGGCGGTGGATTCGCCCAGCTTTCATGGCGCCATGCAAACCCTCAAGGGTCTGGGCATGAAAGCCCTGGAAATCCCCACCGACCCCCTCACCGGGATCAGCCTCGAAGCCCTGGAACTGGCCCTGGAACAATGGCCGATCAAGCTCATCCAGATCACCCCGAACTGCAACAACCCGCTCGGCTACATCATGCCCGAGGCGCGCAAGAAGGCGTTGCTGACCCTGGCGCAACGCTTCGATGTAGCGATCCTCGAAGACGATGTGTATGGCGACCTTGCCTACACCTACCCCAGACCGCGAACCATCAAGTCCTTCGACGAGGACGGCCGGGTGCTGCTGTGCAGCTCCTTCTCCAAGACACTCGCTCCGGGCCTGCGCATTGGCTGGGCAGCCCCCGGCCGCTACCTGGAACGGGTGCTGCACATGAAGTACATCAGCACCGGCTGCACGGCGACCCAGCCACAACTGGCGATCGCCGACTTCATCGAAGGCGGCCACTACCAGCCGCACCTGCGGCGCATGCGCAGCCAGTATCAGCGTGGCCGCGACCAGATGAGCGACTGGGTGGCCCGTTACTTTCCACCAGGCACCCGCGCCAGCCGGCCCCAGGGCGGCTTCATGCTCTGGGTGGAATTGCCGGAAAGTTTCGACACGCTGCGCCTGAACCGGGCTTTACTTGGGCAGGGAGTGCAGATTGCCGTCGGCAGTATCTTCTCGGCCTCGGGCAAGTACCGTAATTGCCTGCGCATGAACTTTGCCGCACGCCCCTGCACCGAGATCGAAGCGGCAGTGCGCAAGGTTGGCGAGACCGCCATTCGTCTACTGGCCCAGGAACACAGTGACGGGTAACTTTTCACCGCCGCTCGCGGTCCATATCCATACGCCCAGTTGTAACAGGACGAATTTTCTTGAGAAGCCAGCGAGTGCTGCCACTACTGCTGTCGCTATTGCTCGGCCTGAATGGCTGCGCCAGTGTCAGCCAGCCACGGGAAGTCAGCCAGGCCCTACCGGCCAGCGACTCGGCATTCGGCCGCTCAGTACAGCGCCAGGCCTCGGCCTACGACGGGCGCTCCGGGTTTCGCCTGCTGCCCAACAGCAATGAAGCCTTCCGCGCCCGCGCCGAACTGATCCGCAACGCCCAATCGAGCATCGACCTGCAGTACTACATCGTCCATGACGGCCTCAGCACGCGTGCCCTGGTGCATGAGTTGCTACAAGCGGCCGACCGCGGTGTACGGGTGCGCATCCTGCTCGATGACACCACCAGTGACGGCCTCGACGAATTGATGGGCACCCTGGCTGCACATCCGAACATCCAGATACGTGTATTCAACCCCTTGCACCTGGGCCGCAGCACTGGCGCAACCCGGGCCATGGGCCGCCTGTTCAACCTGTCGTTGCAGCATCGGCGCATGCACAACAAGCTGTGGCTGGTGGACAACAGCATGGCCATCGTCGGCGGGCGCAACCTGGGCGATGAGTATTTCGATGCCGAACCCAACCTGAACTTCACCGACATCGACCTGCTCGGCGTCGGCCCAGTGGCCGAACAGCTGGGGCATAGCTTCGATCAGTACTGGAACAGTGCCCTGAGCAAGCCGATCGGCGACTTCCTGCTCAGCCATCCCGACGCTGGCGACCTACGTGACAGCCGCCAACGCCTGGAGGCTTCACTGGCCGAGGCGCGGATCAAACGCAAGGCCCAGTACGAGCGGCTGATGGCCTATCAGACTCGACCGCGCCTGGATGTCTGGCGCAACGAGCTGATCTGGGCCCACAACCAGGCGCTCTGGGACGCGCCAAGCAAGGTCCTGGCCCGCGATGAGCCCGACCCGCAGCTGCTGATGACTCAACAGTTGGCGCCTGACCTGAACAATGTGCAGCATGAGTTGATCCTGGTCTCGGCCTACTTCGTGCCCCGCGAGTCAGGCCTGCTGTACCTGACCAGCCGCGCCGACAACGGCGTCTCGGTCAAGCTGCTGACCAACTCCCTGGAAGCGACCGATGTGCCCGCCGTGCATGGTGGCTACGCACCGTATCGCAAGGCGCTGCTCGAGCACGGTGTCCATCTGTACGAATTGCGCCGCCAGCCTGGCGAGCCGAGCTCACGTCGGGCCATGCGCTTTCATAGCAGCTCCGACTCCAGCCTGCACAGCAAGGCTATCGTCTTCGATCGCAAAAAGACCTTCATCGGTTCATTCAACTTCGATCCCCGCTCGCTGCTGTGGAACACCGAAGTCGGGGTGCTGGTCGACAGCCCGGAGCTGGCCGAGTACACCCGCGAGCTGGCGGCCCAGGGCATGGCCCCGGCCCTCAGCTATCAGCTGCAACTGATCGACGGCCAATTGGTCTGGGTTACCGAAGACAATCATCGCCTGCACACCCTGACCACCGAGCCCGGCGGGCTGTGGCGGCGCTTCAACGCCTGGATCAGCAAGGCCGTGGGCCTGGAGAAGATGCTCTAGACCGGCGCCGGCTCGAAGGCGTCGGGGCGCCTTGCCAGCAGCACCAGACCGAATGCCCCTGCCGCCATGAACAGCGGCAGCGCATGGCCACTGATCCACTGGCTGCCCGCCCCTGCCGCCAGCGGCCCGATCAGGCAGCCGATGCCCCACAGCTGCGCAACGTGGGCATTGGCGCGTACCAGTGCATCATCGCGGTAACGCTCGCCGATCAGCACCAGCGACAAGGTGAACAGGCCACCGGCACTGGCGCCGAACAGCACCCACAGCGGCCAGATCAACGGCGTTTGCAGCAGCAACGGTATCGCCAGGCTGGAGCCCAGTAGCATCACCGCACAGCCGCTGAACAGCGTACGCCTGGACATACGGTCGGCCAGCGCGCCAATCGGTAGCTGCAGCAGCGCATCACCGACCACGACGGTGCTGACCATGAACAGGGCGATTTCCGTGGTGAAGCCTTGCTGCAGGCAGTAGACCGGCAGCAAGGTCAGAATCATGGCCTCGAAGGCAGCAAACAGCGCGATGGCCCAGGCAATCACCGGCAGGCGCCGGCAGAAGCCGAACAGATCAGTAAAGGTCACGCTGCAGGACTCGGCACTGGGTGCACCATCGCGGCCGAGCAGCACCAGCGGCGCGGCAATCAGCAGGCCGGCTCCGATCCAGAAACCCAGGTCATCTTCCGAGCCCACCACGCCGAGCAACAACGGCCCGGCCAGCTGACTCAAGGCATAGCTGCTGCCGTATAGCGCCACCAGACGTCCGCGCCACTGCTCGACCACCAGTTGGTTGATCCAGCTTTCACCAAGGATGAAGACGATGGTGAGGATCACCCCGATCAGCAAACGCAGGGCCAGCCACAACGGATAGCTGGGCAGCAGTGCCAGCAAACCAATGGAAAACGCCCCGGCCCACAGGCACAAGCGCATCAACCCCGGCGTACCGAAGCGTGCGGCCAGACGGCTGGACAGACTGGCACCGACCAGCACGCCGATGGCCGGCATCGCCGCCATCACGCCAATGGCAAAACTGCCGTAGCCCCAGCCTTCCAGGCGCAACGACACCAGCGGCATGCTGACGCCCAAGGCCAGGCCGACACTGAGCACGGCCGCCAGCACGGCGAAATAGGTTCCCCAGCGCACGCTGTCTTCCTCCAGAAACAATCGCGGGACAAGCCCGCTCCCACACTGTGGGAGCGGGCTTGTCCCGCGATAAGGGCACCCAGGACTTACAGTTTGATCCAGGTGGCTTTCAGCTCGGTGTACTTGTCCAGCGCATGCAGCGACTTGTCGCGGCCGTTGCCCGACTGCTTGAAGCCGCCGAACGGTGCGGTCATGTCGCCGCCATCGTACTGGTTGACCCACACGCTGCCGGCGCGCAGGGCCTTGGCGGTCAGGTGCGCCTTGGAGATGTCAGCGGTCCACACACCGGCAGCCAGGCCGTACGGGGTGTCGTTGGCGATGTTGATCGCCTCCTCGACGCTGTCGAAGGTAATGACCGACAGTACCGGGCCGAAGATCTCTTCCTGGGCGATTTTCATGGCGTTGCTGACGCCGTCGAAAATCGTCGGCTCGACGTAGGTGCCACCGGTTTCCTCGAGGATCCGCTTGCCGCCCACCAGCAGCTTGGCGCCATCGCTGTGGCCGGCTTCGATGTAGGACAGCACAGTGTTCATCTGCTGGGTATCGACCAGGGCACCCACGGTGGTGGCTGGGTCCAGTGGGTTGCCCGGCTTCCAGGCCTTGAGCGCTTCAAGCACCAACGGCAGGAACTTGTCCTTGATCGAGCGCTCGACCAGCAGGCGCGAACCTGCGGTGCAGACTTCGCCCTGGTTGAAGGCGATGGCGCTGGCGGCAGCTTCGGCGGCGGCGTTGAGGTCCGGAGCGTCGGCGAAGACGATGTTCGGGCTCTTGCCACCGGCTTCAAGCCAGACCCGCTTCATGTTCGACTCACCGGCATAGATCATCAGCTGCTTGGCGATCTTGGTCGAACCGGTGAACACCAGAGTATCGACATCCATGTGCAGGGCCAGGGCCTTGCCGACGGTGTGGCCATAACCTGGCAGCACGTTGAGCACACCGGCCGGGATACCGGCCTCGATCGCCAGCTGGGCGATGCGGATGGCGGTCAGTGGCGATTTTTCCGAAGGCTTGAGCACCACCGAGTTACCGGTGGCCAGGGCCGGGCCGAGTTTCCAGCAGGCCATCAGCAGCGGGAAGTTCCACGGCACGATGGCGGCAACTACACCCACCGGCTCGCGCGTCACCAGACCCAGTTGATTGTGCGGGGTGGCGGCGACTTCGTCGTAGATCTTGTCGATCGCTTCACCGTTCCAGCTCAAGGCCTGGGCGGCACCCGGTACGTCGATGTTCAGCGAGTCGCTGATTGGCTTACCCATGTCCAGGGTTTCCAGCAGGGCCAGCTCTTCGACGTTCTTCTTGAGCAGGCCGGCAAAACGAATCATGGTGGCCTTGCGTTTGGCCGGAGCCAGGCGCGACCAGACGCCAGAGGCAAACGTGGCGCGGGCATTTTCTACCGCGCGCTTGGCATCGGCCTCGTCGCAGCTGGCGATCTGCGCCAGGAGGCGTCCGTCGACCGGGCTGAGGCACTCGAACGTGGCGCCGGAAACGGCCGCGGTGTATTCACCATTGATGAAGGCACGGCCTTCGATCTTCAATTGCTGGGCACGCTGTTCCCAGTCCGCACGAGTCAGGGTGGTCATACGAAACTCCTCCTCTTGTTAAGGTGCAGTGCCGCACGAGGGCTTGGGGGCACTGGCGAAAATTCTGGCTGGGCGACACAGGCGCACAGGCACCTGTCACCCTAAACCACCGGCACCCTAATTTTCAATATATTTGACATAATCACATCAAACACCTACTGATGTTCATTTTATTAAACAACAAAAGGGGCCCGACCATGAGCATTAACCAAATCATCGACTTTGCCCAGGTGCTGACCGAGGCGGAACGCTACCGCCCTGCGGCGGAAAAGGTACTCAAGGGCGACCCCGAGCAGGCGGTCTTCAACCATTACTCCAGCCCCTGCGCACAGTTTCATGCAGGCGTCTGGGAAGGGGCGGTCGGGCAGTGGACCGTCAATTACACCGAACACGAGTATTGCGAAATCGTACAAGGGGTATCGGTGCTGCGTGATGAGGCGGGCGAGGCGAAAACCCTGCGCGCTGGCGACCGCTTCGTGATTCCGGCGGGCTTCAAGGGCACCTGGGAAGTGCTGGAGCCGTGCCGCAAGATCTATGTGATGTTCGAGCAAAAATAGATAACTACCGCTCGAGCAGGGCTTGCCCAACAGAGCATGGCGTTGCCCAACCGGGCATTCAATCACGAAGGAAGCAACGTCATGACCAATGAAGAAGCCCTGCAACAGATCGATCACCTTATCGGTAGCCGCTATGTGACCAGCGTCAAGGCCTACGTCAGCGAGCTGACCGGTCGTGACCGCGTCGTCGGCATCGATGAACGCTCGACTCGCGAGTATGATCCAGAGCGGATTCAGATCGAGGGGGATGCGGACGGCAGGATTAAAGCGTTCGCCTTCAACTGATCGACGGCCGGGTTTAGGCCCGGGTGCAGAAAAAGCAGCATAAAAAAAGGGCCCGTATCCAGAGATACGGGCCCTTTTTTCGTCAGCCGGATCAATTACTTGATCTTGGCTTCCTTGTAGATCACGTGCTTGCGAACAACCGGATCGAATTTTTTGATTTCG
Organism: Pseudomonas sp. RC2C2; assembly: GCF_018390435.1. Taxonomy (NCBI): domain Bacteria; kingdom Pseudomonadati; phylum Pseudomonadota; class Gammaproteobacteria; order Pseudomonadales; family Pseudomonadaceae; genus Pseudomonas; species Pseudomonas sp. RC2C2. The sequence goes on from NZ_JAHBAX010000001.1 coordinate 2,139,254, forward strand.
ATTTTGTCCGGAGTGGTGCGCTTGTTCTTGTCGGTGGTGTAGAAGTGGCCGGTATTAGCGGTCGACACCAGACGGATCAATTCACGCATGATTCTCTCCCTTAGACCTTAGCGCCGTTACGGCGAATGTCGACCAGAACGGCATCAATGCCGCGCTTGTCGATGATGCGCATGCCTTTGGCAGATACGCGCAGACGCACGAAACGCTTCTCGGACTCGACCCAGAAGCGATGATGCTGCAGGTTCGGCAGGAAACGACGACGGGTTTTGTTGTTTGCGTGGGAAATGTTATTCCCGGTTACCGGACCCTTACCGGTAACTTGACAGACTCTCGACATGCCTCAGCCCTCTAAAACCACATGCCCAACCCGGCATGGGTTGGCCGCTTAATCTCTCAGTCTTTGGCGCCAGGCGCCGTGTTTCTTCAGGGTCTTATCGACTCGGTCAGCAGATGCGACAAGCCGAGCCCCTAGAAAAGAGCGCTGCTTTATACCAGAAAGACCAGAGCACAACAACAGAAGATGTGCTTTGACTTGCTGTTCGACACGCCGGAGCAGCATAACCACTGGCCCGGCAAGCTGTCGACCGCTCGTCGCTCGATCGGCAAAAAAGGATATGGTCATTTGCGCCCCAGCGCACTAGGGTAGGACTTTTCCAGACTGCACTGGCAGATGGGCCACCGATCAGCCAAGGAATCCCCATGCGCGCTGCCGTTCTACCCCTGTTGTTCGCCACCCTGCTCGGCCCGGCTTTCGCCCAGGCGGCTGCGCTGAGCGTGTGCACCGAAGCCAGCCCCGAAGGCTTTGACGTGGTCCAGTACAACTCGCTGAGTACCACCAATGCCTCGGCCGACGTGCTGATGAACCGCCTGGTCGAGTTCGACGCGCGCCAGGGCCAGGTAGTGCCGAGCCTGGCCGAAAGCTGGACGGTATCGCCGGACGGCCTTATCTACGAGTTCAAGCTGCGTCCGGGGGTGAAATTCCACAGTACCGGCTACTTCAAGCCCAATCGCACGCTGGACGCCGACGACGTGCTGTTCAGCTTCCAGCGCATGCTCTACCCCGCCCATTCCTGGCACAAGATCGCCCAGAACGGTTACCCGCACGCCCAATCGTTGCAACTGCCAAGCCTGATCAAGCAGATCGAGGCCCCAGACCCGCTGACCGTGCGCTTTACCCTCGACCACCCCGACGCCACTTTCCTGGCCACGCTGAGCATGGGCTTTGCTTCGATCTACTCCGCCGAGTACGCCGACCAACTGCTCAAGGCCGGCACTCCGGAGAAGCTCAACAGCCAGCCAATCGGCACCGGGCCGTTCGTCTTCAATCGCTTTCAGAAGGATGCCGTGATCCGCTACCGGGCAAACGCTGATTACTTTGCCGGCAAACCGGGTGTCGACCCGTTGATCTTCGCCATCACCCCCGACGCCAACGTGCGCCTGCAAAAACTCAAGCGCAACGAGTGCCAGATCGCCCTGTCGCCAAAACCGCTGGATATCGCCGCGGCCAGCGAGGATCCGACCCTGAAGGTAGAAAAGACCGAAGCCTTCATGACCGCGTTCGTCGCCATCAATAGCCAGCATGCACCACTGGACAAGCCGGAGGTACGCCAGGCCATCAACCTCGCGTTCGACAAGACCAGCTACCTCAAGGCGGTGTTCGAAGACACCGCGGTGGCTGCCAATGGCCCCTACCCGCCCAATACCTGGAGCTACGCCAAGGACCTGCCCGGCTATCCGGCCAACCTCGACAAAGCCCGGGCACTGTTGGCCAAGGCCGGCCTCAAGGACGGCTTCAGCACCACCATCTGGACCCGCCCGCAAGGCAGCCTGCTCAATCCCAACCCGAGCCTGGGCGCACAATTGCTGCAGGCGGACCTGGGCAAGATCGGCATCAAGGCCGAGATCCGCGTGATTGAATGGGGTGAGCTTATTCGCCGGGCCAAGGCGGGTGAGCATGACTTGCTGTTCATGGGCTGGGCCGGGGATAACGGCGACCCGGACAACTTCCTCAGCCCGCAGTTTTCCTGCGCGGCGGTCAAGTCCGGCACCAACTTCGCACGCTTTTGCGACCAGCGCCTCGATCAGTTGATCAGCGCCGGCAAGACCACCAACGACCAGAGCGTGCGCAGCCGCCTGTACCAACAGGCGCAGACGCTGATTCAGCAACAGGCCTTGTGGCTGCCCCTGGCCCACCCGACCGCCGCCGTGCTGGCGCGCAAGGATGTCCAGGGTTACCAGGTCAGCCCGTTCGGTCGCCAGGACTTCGCCGGGGTCAGCACCTCGCGCTAGAGCCAGCCGTGCTCGGCCATCGACAGCGGCTCGCCGTCGCCGATGACGAAGTGGTCGAGCACGCGCACTTCGATCATGTCCAGCGCCTTGGTTAGGCGCCGGGTCAGGACCAGGTCGGCATCGCTAGGCTCGCTCACGCCTGAAGGATGGTTGTGGCAGAGGATCAACGCCGCGGCGTTATGTGCCAGGGCGCGCTTGATCACCTGCCGGGGATAGACGCTGGCGCTGTTGATCGAGCCCTGAAACAACGCCTCGAAGGCCAGCACCCGGTGCTTGCTGTCGAGAAACAGGCAACCGAAAACCTCATGCGGCTCGTGGCGCAGGCGCGCCTTGAGGTAGTCCTTGACCGCCTGGGGGCTCTGCAGGGCTGAATCGCGCCGCAGGCCCTCGGCCAGGTGGCGCCGGGACATTTCCAGCACGGCCTGCAATTGGGCGAACTTTGCCGGGCCCAGGCCGAGCTCGCCATTGAAGCTGCGGCTGTCTGCCTCCAGCAGCCCGCGCAGGCTGCCGAAGCGCCCGAGCAGATGCCTGGCAAGGTCGACCGCGCTACGCCCACGCACTCCGGTGCGCAAAAAAATCGCCAGCAGCTCGGCATCCGACAGGTTGCCCGCCCCCGACTCCAGCAGTTTTTCCCGCGGCCGCTCCGCCGCAGGCCAATCCCTGATACTCATGACAATTCCCTCTGTCTTTCGGTTACTGCTCCCGGTTTGAGCCCTGTGCTACATTAGCCGCTCATTTTTACGCGACGAACCGGCCTGGGGAGGCGTCGTCGCCGCGTGTAATCACTGAGCAAAAGGCAAGCCTATGCAGCGGCTGTATCGGAAGCGCATCGTTCTCGGCGTCGGCGGCGGCATCGCCGCCTACAAGAGTGCCGAGCTGGTTCGCCGACTCTTGGAACACGGCGCCCAAGTGCGCGTCGTCATGACCCGTGGCGGGGCCGAATTCATCACCCCGCTGACCATGCAGGCCCTGTCCGGCCACCCGGTGCACATGGACCTATTGGACCCTGCTGCCGAAGCGGCGATGGGCCATATCGAGCTGGCCAAGTGGGCCGACCTGGTGCTGATTGCCCCAGCCACCGCCGACCTGCTCGCGCGCCTGGCCCAGGGTGTCGCCGACGATCTGCTGACCACCCTGGTGCTGGCTACCGATGCCACCGTGGCCGTGGCCCCGGCGATGAACCAGGCGATGTGGCGCGACCCGGCCACCCAGGCCAACCTTGAGCTGCTGCAAAGTCGTGATATCCAGGTGTTCGGCCCGGCCTCCGGCAGCCAGGCCTGTGGCGATGTGGGCCTGGGCCGCATGCTCGAAGCCACTGACCTGGCCTGGTGCGCCGCCGAGACCTTCAAGCGCGAGTCGCTGACCGGCAAACACGTGCTGATCACTGCCGGCCCGACCCAGGAAAACATCGACCCGGTGCGCTACATCACCAACCACAGCTCGGGGAAAATGGGCTTTGCCCTGGCTGAAGCCGCCGTGGAAGCTGGCGCCAAGGTGACGCTGGTGACCGGCCCGGTGAACCTGCCGACACCCGATCGCGTCACCCGCATCGACGTGGTCAGCGCCCGCGACATGCTCGCCGCCTGTGAAGCCGCCATCCCCTGCGATGTGTTCATCGCCTCGGCAGCAGTCGCAGACTACCGCCCAGAAGTGGTGGCCCCGCAAAAACTCAAGAAAGACCCTACGACAGGTGACGGCCTGCTGCTGCAGATGGTCCGCAACCCGGACATTCTCGCCAGCATCTCCACCCGTCCTGACCGCCCGTTCAGCGTCGGCTTTGCCGCCGAGACCGAACACTTGCTCGATTACGCCGCGCGCAAGCTCAAGGACAAGAACCTCGACCTGATTGTCGCCAACGATGTGGCCAACCCCAGCATCGGCTTCAACAGCGAGGAGAACGCCTGCAGCGTCATCGACCGTCAACTTCACGCAACAGTTTTCGCGCAGACCAGCAAGGGCAAGATTGCCCGCCAGCTGGTAGCCTTCATTGCCGAACGTCTTAACCAGGTTTAACTTCGCATGCACGCTCTACAAGCCAAGATTCTCGATCCACGCATCGGCAGCGAGTTCCCGCTGCCGCAGTACGCCACCCCAGGCTCGGCCGGTCTCGACCTGCGCGCCATGCTCAAGCAAGACACCGTCCTCGAGCCAGGCCAGACCCTGCTGATCCCTACCGGCCTGTCGGTGTACATCGGCGATCCGGGCCTGGCGGCACTGATCCTGCCGCGCTCGGGCCTTGGCCATAAACATGGCATCGTCCTCGGCAACCTGGTCGGCCTGATCGACTCCGACTACCAAGGCGAGCTGATGGTCTCGTGCTGGAACCGCGGCCAGACCCCATTCACCATCGCCATCGGCGAGCGCATCGCGCAGCTGGTGCTGGTACCAGTGGTACAGGCGCACTTCGATATCGTCGAAACCTTCGACGAAAGCCAGCGTGGCGCTGGCGGCTTCGGTCATTCCGGTAGCCATTGAGGCACTTCCAGCAGGTGCTGCCGGGGCTACTGATTGCCCTGGCTGGCCTGCTTGCGGGCGTATTACTGACTTGGTTCACCGCAGTGCTGCCTGGCCAGCGTGACCACCGTAACAACCTGGCTTACGCCCAGGCCGGTGCACTCGTATCGCACCTGGACGCCTCGATCATTGGCGTCACCCGCGAGGTGGACGCCCTGATCAGAAGCCCGATGGTACTGGCATTGGTACAGTCACCTGACCCACAAAAGCTGCTCGGCGCATTCGCCCACCTCGACGGCCTGGTGGCGGCACAGTTGCTCAAACCTGGACAGGCCGCCTCGAGCCCACCCATGAGCGAGCCCGTGCTCGACATGGTCCGGCGCGCCGAGCGCGGCGTAGCGCCTGCCCTTGAAGCCTATCCTAAGGCTGGACAGCAACGGGTTTACAGCGTCACCGCACTGCGTGAGTCCGCTGACGCCCCCGTACAAGCCATTCTGGTGCTCACATTCGCGCTCTCACGCTTCACTGACCCACTGCAGCGCGATGCGGGTACGCTTGGTCAGATGCGACTGACACAATTGGTGTTCAACGACCCACCCGTCGAGCTTTTCAGCCACGGCCACAGCCAGGCGCCGGCACTGCACCAGCTGGGTACTGCCAACGCCACCTGGGCCTTGGGGTTTCAGCCCGGCCCCTTGATCGAGAACGCCTCGGCATTCAGGCTCAACCCCTGGTTGCTGCTCGCCGCCTTTCTGGCGTTAACCGGCCTGGTCGGCGGCTTATGGTTAACCGCCAGACGGTCCAAGAATGGAGCGGTAAACAACAGCTGAATGCAGACAGAACAAACTGTATCCGCGAACTCTGTCGCGAAAATGCCGTCAAAGGCGGACATATTGACTCGCGCAGTGGCTGCCGCTGACGCATTCAGCAACCCTTTCAGATTGGAGTTTCCCAGGTGACCAGCATGGAACGAGTGACCCCGAACCTTCCCGCCAGTATCTTCCGCGCTTATGACATCCGTGGCGTGGTCGGCGAAACCCTCACTGCCGAAACCGCCTACTGGATTGGTCGCGCCATTGGCGCACAGACCCTCGCCCAAGGCGAGCCGAACATTTCGGTCGGCCGCGACGGGCGCCTGTCAGGGCCAATGCTGGTCGAGCAACTGATCAAGGGCCTGGTCGAAGCCGGCTGCAAGGTCAGTGACGTTGGCCTGGTACCGACCCCCGCCCTGTACTACGCCGCCAACGTACTGGCCGGCAAGTCCGGGGTGATGCTCACCGGCAGCCACAACCCGCCGAACTACAACGGCTTCAAGATCGTCATCGCCGGCGACACCCTGGCCAACGAGCAGATCCAGGCACTGTTGACCCGCCTGCAAACCAACGACCTGAGCCGCGGCGAAGGCAGCGTCGAGAAAGTCGAAATCCTCGAGCGCTATTTCAAGCAGATCACCGGCGATATCAAGCTGGCGAAGAAGCTCAAGGTGGTGGTGGACTGCGGCAACGGCGCGGCTGGTGTGATTGCTCCGCAGCTGATCGAAGCCCTGGGCTGCGAAATGATCCCGCTGTTCTGCGAGGTCGATGGCAACTTCCCCAACCACCACCCGGACCCGGGCAAGCCTGAGAACCTGGTCGACCTGATCGCCAAGGTCAAGGCAACCGGCGCCGACCTGGGCCTGGCCTTCGATGGCGATGGTGACCGCGTCGGCGTGGTCACCAACACCGGCAACATCGTTTACCCCGACCGCCTGCTGATGCTGTTCGCCCAGGACGTGCTGGAGCGCAATCCGGGTGCCGAGATCATCTTCGACGTCAAATGCACCCGCCGCCTGACCCCGCTGATCGAGCAATACGGCGGCCGCGCGCTAATGTGGAAGACCGGTCATTCGTTGATCAAGAAGAAGATGAAGCAGACCGGCGCCTTGCTCGCCGGAGAGATGAGCGGCCACATCTTCATCAAGGAACGCTGGTATGGTTTTGATGACGGTATCTACAGCGCTGCGCGCCTGCTGGAGATCCTCAGCAAGGCCAAAACCGATGCTGAACAGCTGTTTGCTGCGTTCCCAAACGATATTTCCACGCCGGAAATCAATATTGATGTGACCGACGAGGGTAAATTCAGCATCATTGATGCACTGCAACGCGACGCCGACTGGGGCGACAACGCCAACCTGACCACCATCGATGGTGTACGGGTCGACTACCCCCACGGCTGGGGCCTGGTTCGCGCCTCCAACACCACGCCGGTGCTGGTATTGCGCTTCGAGGCCGACAATGACGCCGAACTGCAGCGTATCCAAGAGGTATTCCGCGCCCAGCTGAAGCGCGTTGCCCCTGACCTGCAACCCAAGTTCTGACCGACTATCTGTTCCAATTGGAGCCCTGCATGACCCTCGATCGCGATGCCGCCACCCATGTCGCCCAGGTTTTGTCCGAAGCGCTGCCTTACATTCGCCGCTTTGTCGGCAAGACCCTGGTGATCAAATACGGCGGCAACGCGATGGAGAGCGAAGAGCTCAAAACCGGTTTTGCCCGCGATGTGGTGCTGATGAAAGCCGTGGGTATCAACCCGGTGGTGGTGCACGGTGGCGGCCCGCAGATCGGTGACCTGCTCAAGCGTCTGTCGATCGAAAGCCGCTTCGTCGATGGTATGCGCGTTACCGACGCGCAAACCATGGACGTGGTAGAAATGGTCCTCGGCGGCCAGGTCAACAAAGACATCGTCAACCTGATCAACCGTCACGGCGGCAGCGCCATCGGCCTGACCGGCAAGGACGCCGAGCTGATTCGCGCGAAAAAGCTCACCGTCACCCGCCAGACACCAGAAATGACCACCCCGGAAATCATCGACATCGGCCATGTCGGCGAAGTGGTCGGGGTTAACACCGACCTGCTCAACATGCTGGTCAAAGGTGACTTCATCCCAGTAATCGCGCCAATCGGCGTGGGCGCCAACGGCGAGTCGTACAACATCAACGCTGACCTGGTGGCAGGCAAGGTGGCTGAAGCACTGAAGGCTGAAAAGCTGATGCTGCTGACCAACATCGCCGGCCTGATGGACAAGCAAGGCACCGTGCTCACCGGCCTGACCACCGAACAGGTCAACGAACTGATCGCTGATGGCACTATCTACGGCGGCATGCTGCCGAAGATCCGCTGTGCCCTGGAAGCGGTGCAAGGCGGCGTCAACAGCTCGCACATCATCGATGGCCGGGTGCCGAACGCGGTACTGCTGGAGATCTTCACCGACAGCGGTGTGGGTACTTTGATTACCAATCACAAGCCGCGTTAAACCCTTTCGCGGCTCAAACCCGCTCCTACAGAGCCTGTGGGAGCGGGCTTGACCCGCGATGAGGCACAAAAAAAGGCGACTCTATGGTCGCCTTTTTTTATTGGCTTCAGATACCGTACTGCGCCCGGTAGGCCTCGACGGCCGGCAAGTGCTGCTTGAGCGCCGGGTCGTCGGCGAGGAACTCCAGCACCTGGGTCAGCGAGACGATGCTCACCACCGGAATGCCGAAGTCACGCTCCACTTCCTGGATGGCTGACAGCTCGCCATTGCCGCGCTCCTGGCGGTTCAATGCGATCAGTACGCCAGCAGCCTTGGCTTGCTGGCCCTGGATGATCTGCATGACTTCGCGGATGGCAGTGCCGGCAGTGATCACATCGTCGATGATCAGCACATCACCGGTCAGCGGTGCGCCCACCAGGCTGCCGCCTTCACCATGGGCCTTGGCCTCTTTGCGATTGAAGCACCATGGCAGGTCGAGGTCATGGTGCTCGGCCAGGGCCACGGCAGTAGCCGCCGCCAGGGGGATACCCTTGTAGGCCGGGCCGAACAGCACGTCGAAGGGAATCTTGCTGTCGACGATCGCCGCAGCATAGAAACGCCCGAGCTGAGCCAGGGCCGAACCACTGTTGAACAGGCCGGCATTGAAGAAGTACGGGCTGGTGCGCCCGGACTTGAGGGTGAACTCACCGAAGCGCAGAACCCCGCGGTCGATGGCAAAACGAATGAAGTCGCGCTGATACGGCTGCATGAAGAGTCCCGGATACCACGGATTTAGCTAATTGAGTACAGCTCGGGTATCATACACGCACGAGATTTTTGGGGCCATTTATGCGGATCATCAGTGTGAACGTTAATGGCATTCAGGCTGCCGTTGAGCGTGGTTTGCTCAGCTGGCTACAAGCCCAGAATGCTGACGTCATCTGCCTTCAGGATACCCGCGCCTCGGCCTTTGAACTCGACGACCCAGCTTTCCAGCTCGATGGCTACTTCCTTTATGCCTGCGACGCAGAAGTTCCCGCCCAAGGCGGCGTGGCACTTTATTCGCGGTTGCAGCCCAAGGCAGTCATCAGCGGCCTGGGCTTCGAGACAGCCGACCGCTACGGACGTTACCTGCAGGCCGATTTCGACAAGGTAAGTATCGCAACCCTGTTGCTACCTTCGGGAATGAACGGCGATGAAGACTTGAACCAGAAGTTCAAGTTGATGGACGACTTCGCCAAGTACCTGGACAAGCAACGGCGCAAACGTCGTGAATACATCTATTGCGGCTCGTTGTACGTGGCGCAGCAGAAGCTCGACGTCAAGAACTGGCGCGATGGCCAGCAGTCTCCAGGCTTCCTGGCGCCGGAACGCGCCTGGATGGACGAGATTGTCGGCAACATGGGTTATGTCGATGCCCTGCGCGAAGTCAGCCGTGAAGGCGACCAGTACAGCTGGTGGCCAGACAACGAACAGGCCGAGATGCTCAACCTGGGCTGGCGTTTCGACTACCAGTTGCTGACGCCAGGCCTGCGCCGCTTCGTGCGCAGCGCACGTCTGCCACGCCAGCCGCGCTTCTCCCAGCATGCGCCGCTGATCGTGGACTACGACTGGACGCTGACCATCTGATGGTTCCAGCCACAAAAAAGCCGACTTCGCGTCGGCTTTTTTGTGGCTGGAACTTTTAGCTGATCATTATTTGATCGGCCGCCAGGTCAGCGGGTAGCGATACGGCTGACCTTCGTTGGCTTTGACCCCGGCAACAATAGTGAGGATCAGCACGGCAACCATCAGCATGCCGAACAGTACGATACCCACCAGCACGAACATCAGCGCAAAGCAGATGATCGAGGCCAGGAACACGGTGATCTGAAAGTTCAGCGCTTCCTTGCCCTGGGCATCGATGAACGGATCCAGGTCTTTCTTCCAGATCCACATCACCAACGGTCCCAGCAGGTTGCCCAGCGGAAAGACCAGGCCGAGCAAGGCAGCGAGGTGGCAGAACATTGCCCATTGCCGGATCTCGGTGTTGGGGGTGGGCAACTGCAACGGTTGCTCGGTCATGCTCTGCTCCTTGCCATGTGCGGATCAGTCGGCCAGCGAGGCCTTCTGCAGTTCGAACAGGTCGATCATGCCCTTTTGCGCCAGCGCCAGCATGGCATTGAGCTCTTCAGGCTGGAATGGCGCGCCTTCGGCGGTGCCCTGTACTTCGATGAAGCCACCCTGGCTGGTCATCACCACGTTCAGGTCGGTCTCGGCGGCCGAGTCTTCGAGGTAGTCCAGGTCGAGCACCGGCTCACCCTGGTACATGCCCACCGAAACGGCAGCGATCATGTGCTTGAGCGGGTCACCGCCCTTCAGGCCACCACGCTTTTTGACCACGCGCAGGGCGTCGACCAGGGCGACCATGGCGCCGGTGATCGAAGCGGTACGGGTGCCGCCATCGGCCTGAATCACGTCGCAGTCGACGTACAGGGTGATGTCGCCCAGCTTGCTCATGTCCAGCGCAGCGCGCAGGGAGCGGCCGATCAGGCGCTGGATTTCGAGGGTGCGGCCGCCTTGCTTGCCGCGGCTGGCTTCGCGCTGGTTACGCTCACCGGTAGAGCGCGGCAGCATGCCGTACTCGGCAGTCAGCCAGCCCTGGCCCTGGCCCTTGAGGAAGCGCGGGACACCGTTCTCGACACTGACGGTGCAGATGACTTTGGTGTCACCGAACTCGACCAGTACTGACCCCTCGGCGTGTTTGGTGTAGTTGCGGGTGATGCGGATCGAGCGGAGCTGATCGGCAGCGCGACCACTTGGACGTTTCATTTGGGATACCTGTACTGGACTTGAATCTGCCCAGCATTATAGAGCGCGCCGGGCGCTGAGGACACGCCTATTGTCGCAGGGCCCGAAACAGGGGGCCCAGGGCCGCAGGTCAGGTTTTTCCAGAGGCGCCCTGACTGTTTGTAACATCAGTGGATTGGGAGCCAGCGCCGCACTGCGCTACAATCCTGCGCCTTCAGCCGTTGGCTTTCTTTCATCTATTGCGCGAGGTACTTCCCATGGTGCACAGCATGACCGCTTTTGCTCGTGTCGAGCGCGCCGGTAGCCAGGGCACCCTGATCTGGGAACTGCGCTCGGTCAATCATCGCTACCTGGAGCCGCACCTGCGCCTCCCGGAAGCCTTCCGCGACCTCGAAGGCGCCGTACGCGAAAGCCTGCGCCAGGGCCTGTCGCGCGGCAAGGTCGAGTGTACCCTGCGCTTCAACGAAGAGAACAACGGCAAGGCCTTGCAGGTCGACCGCGAGCGGGCCGCGCAACTGGTTGCCGCCGCCGAGACGGTGGCCAGCCTGATCAAGCAGCCGGCGCCGCTCAACCCACTCGAAGTACTGGCCTGGCCTGGTGTACTGGTGGCCGATGCCAGCGACCCGCAGGCGCTCAACAACGAGGCCATGACCCTGTTCGAAGAAGCCCTGAACGAGCTGAAGAACGGCCGCAACCGCGAAGGCAGCGAGCTCGCCCGGTTGATCAACGAGCGCCTGGACAGCATGGCCAGCGAGGTCACCACCTTGCGCGCGCTGGTACCGCAGATGCTCGCCGCGCAACGGCAGAAGATCCTCGACCGCTTCACCGACATGCAGGCCGAGCTCGACCCGCAGCGACTGGAACAGGAAATGGTCCTGCTCGCGCAAAAGAGCGACGTTGCCGAAGAGCTCGACCGTTTGAGCACCCACGTCACCGAAGTGCGCCGGGTGCTCAAGTCCGGCGGCGCCGCCGGCCGGCGCCTGGACTTCCTGATGCAGGAGCTCAACCGAGAAGCCAACACCCTGGGCTCCAAAGCCTTCGACCCACGCAGCACCCAGTCCGCGGTCAACCTCAAGGTACTGATCGAGCAGATGCGTGAACAAGTACAGAACATTGAGTAAGGCCACCCCGACCATGAATCACAGCAGCGGCACCCTCTACATCGTTTCGGCCCCCTCCGGCGCCGGCAAGACCAGCCTGGTCAAAGCCCTGATCGACGCTGACAGCAGCATCCAGGTCTCGGTCTCGCACACCACCCGGGCCATGCGCCCAGGCGAAGTGCACGGCGTGAACTATCACTTCGTCGAGCACACCGCGTTCAAGCTGATGATCGAGCAAGGCGACTTCCTCGAACAGGCCGAGGTCTTCGGTAACTTCTACGGCACCTCGCGCAGCGCGCTGCAACAGGCGCTCGACCAGGGCCAGGACCTGATCCTCGAGATCGACTGGCAAGGCGCCCAGCAGGTGCGCAAGCTGATGCCCGGGGCGCGCTCGATCTTCATCCTGCCACCGACCCAGGAGGCCCTGCGCCAACGCCTGACCAACCGCGGCCAGGACAGCGACGAGATCATCGAAGGACGGATGCGTGAAGCGGTGAGCGAGATGAGTCACTACGACGAGTATGACTTCGTCATCATCAATGATGACTTCGCCACGGCACTGGAAGACCTCAAGGCGGTGTTCCGCGCCAATCGCTTGCTGCAGGCCAACCAGCAGCAGCGTCATGGCCAGCTGCTCAAGCAACTGCTTGCCTGAGCAACCGGCCACTCCAGCCGCTTAGCGGCGGCTGGAGACCGTGGCGTGACGATGCAGGGTCATGCCCAGGAAAAACGCCGGCGCACGCAGGCGTGACAGCAGCATCAGCACCAGGCCGAGCACGGTGATGATCATCGCGATCACGAACACCAGGCCCAACCCACCCACATGTGAACCGCTGCCGAACGACGGCGAGGCGCTGTCGATGGCTGTCTGCAGAAAGATCACCGAGAGAATGCCGCCACCGAGCAATGGGCACAGGCCACGCATCAGGAAGTGCCGCAGGCTGTCGAACAGGCTGTGGCGGAAGTACCAGACGCAGGCGTAGGCGGTCAGCGAATAGTAGAAGCAGATCATCATGCCCAGGGCGGTGATGGTGTCGGCCAGAACGTTTTCGCTCAGGGTCCGCATGGTCACATAGAACACCCCTGCTGCCATGCCAGCGCAGATGGTGGCGTACCGCGGGGTTTTCGAGCGCGGGCAGACGCTGGCGAAGCGCTCCGGCACAGCGCCGTAATACCCCATGGCCAGCAATGTACGCGCCGGCGACACGAAGGTGGACTGCAGTGAAGCAGCAGTACTGGCCAGCACGGCGATCGACATCAGGATCGCCAACGGCCCCATCACCGGACCGGCCAGGTGGGCGAAGACGTTTTCCTGGATGCGTGGGTTGTTCAGGCCCAGGCCGATATCACCGATACCGGCAAACTGCAGCGTGGCAATCGCCGTGACCAGGTACAACCCCAGGATCAGCAGCACCGTCAGGGTCGCCGCGCGGCCGGGGGTATCACCGCTGCCCACCGATTCTTCACTGATGCTCAGGCACACGTCCCAGCCCCAGAAGATGAAAATCGACAGCGACAGGCCGGCGGTAAAAGCCGAGAACGACTCAACACCGAAGGGGTTGAACCAGTCCAGATCGAACGCCAGCGGCGGCGTCGCCGAAGACTCGCCAAACGCGGCCATGGCAAAGCCCACCAACACCACCAGTTGCAACGCCACCAGACCGTACTGCACGGTCATGGTCGTGGCGATGCCGCGACAGCAGATCCACACCGCCATGGCGATGAACACGCAGCAGGTGACCACATTGACCAGCAGGTTGTCGCTCAGCGCAGCCACCTCGTGGCTGCCGGAGATCTGCCCAAGGAATAAATAGAAGAAGTCGACGGCCACCCCGGCCAGGTTTGACAGCACGATGGTGGTCGCGGTGACCAGCCCCCAGCCGCCGATCCAACCGATCATCGGGCCGAATGCCCGCGCCGACCAGGTAAAGGAAGTACCGCTGTCCGGCTCGGCCGCATTCAGCTCACGATAACCCAGGGCCACCAGCAGCATCGGCAGGAAGCCAACGATGAATACCGCCGGCAGATGAGCCCCGACTTCACGCACGGTCGGGCCCAGCGCGCCAGTCAGGGTATAAACCGGGGCAATGGTGGAAATGCCCAGCACGATGCTGGCCAGCAGTCCGAGCCGGCCCTTGGCCAGCCCCTTGGATCGCCCGCCCTCACCTGGAGACAGGCCTGCTTTGTGTTCACTCATGAGTAGTTGCCGCCAATATTGGTATTGTTTTTCAGGACACCCCGCGGGATGTCCGCTTTCACTCACTGAAACTTGTTGCGTGGTACTTCAAGCCCGGATCAACCGGCTGACCTCATAGGGTCTTCTCCCGGATCTGCTCACCCGTGGCACGGGCCAGGCATGCCTCACGGAACGCCTGGAACAGGCGCAGCGAGACCGGGTTGTCGGCAAAGCGGTACTCGGGGTGCCATTGCACACCGACCACAAAGCCTGGGGCGTCATCCATGGACACCGCTTCGACCAGTCCATCGGGGGCCAATGCTTCGGCTCGCAAGCCGTCGGCCAGGCGATCGATACCCTGGCCGTGCAGCGAATTGACCATGAAGCTGTGCTCCATCCCCAGGCGCTCGAACAGCCCGCCGGGCTGGACAATGACCAGGTGACGGGGGCTGTACTGTTCTTCCAGCGGGGCATCCTGCGGCTCGCGATGATCCAGGTAGCCCGGCAGCTCCTGCACGCGCTGGTGCAAGGTACCGCCGAGGGCCACGTTGAGTTCCTGGAAACCACGGCAGATGCAGAACACCGGCACGCCGTCGGCAATCGCGGCCTGCAGCAGCGGCAGGGTCAGCCGATCGCGAAACACGTCGTGCTTGGTCCCTTCCACGCTGGGGGCGCCATTGTAATGATGCGGCTCGACATTTGAAGGCGAACCGGTAAAAAGAATGCCATCGAGCCGCTCTAGCACACGGCGCGGGTCGCTGGGCTCTGCCCTTGCCGGGAGGATCAGGGGGATCCCGGCAAAGCCTGCGGCCTCGACATATTTGTCGCCAACGGTGTGCGACGAGTTCTTGCCCAGTTGCTGGCGGCAAGCGGAAACGCCAATCAAAGGCGACATTGCGGCGGTAGTTTGCATGGGTTCACCCTCCCTTACAGCTTGATCCAGGTCGCCTTGAGTTCGGTGTATTTGTCGAGAGCGTGCAGCGATTTGTCCCGGCCATTGCCCGACTGCTTGAAGCCGCCGAACGGGGCGGTCATGTCGCCGCCATCGTACTGGTTGACCCAGACGCTGCCAGCACGTAGGGCGCGAGCGGTGTTGTGGGCACGGGAAATGTTGCTGGTCCATACCGCCGCAGCCAGGCCGAAAGGCGAGTCGTTGGCGATGGCGATGGCTTCTTCAGGGCTGTCGAAGGTGATCACCGACAGCACCGGGCCGAAGATTTCTTCGCGGGCGATACGCATGGCATTGGTGACGCCGTCGAAGATCGCCGGCTGCACATACACGCCGCAGGTGTCTTCCAGTACTCGCTCACCGCCGGTGACCAGGGTGGCACCGTCAGCCTTACCGGCTTCGATGTAACCAAGCACGGTATCCAGCTGGGTGGTGTCCACCAGGGCACCGACCCGGGTGTCCGGGTCCAGCGCATGGCCAGGCTTCCAGGCCTTGAGAGCCTCGACCACCATTGGCAGGAAGCGCGCCTTGATGCTGCGCTCGACCAGCAGGCGCGAACCGGCAATGCACACCTCGCCCTGGTTGAAGGCGATAGCGCTGGCCGCGGCTTCGGCGGCCGCCTGCAGGTCCGGCGCGTCGGCGAAGACGATGTTCGGGCTCTTGCCACCGGCTTCGAGCCAGACCCGCTTCATGTTCGACTCACCGGCGTAGACCATCAGTTGCTTGGCGATACGGGTGGAGCCGGTGAACACCAGGGTGTCGACATCCATATGCAGGGCCAGGGCCTTGCCGACGGTATGGCCGTAGCCTGGCAGCACGTTGAGTACACCGGCCGGCAGACCCGCTTCGATCGCCAATTGGGCGATGCGAATGGCGGTCAGCGGCGACTTTTCGGACGGCTTGAGGATCACCGAGTTACCGGTGGCCAGGGCCGGGCCGAGTTTCCAGCAGGCCATCATCAGTGGAAAGTTCCACGGAACAATGGCCGCGACCACGCCGACCGGCGAGCGGGTGACCAAACCCAGCTGGTCGGACGGGGTCGCAGCAACTTCGTCGTAAATCTTGTCGATGGCTTCGGCATTCCAGCGGATGGCGTTGGCCGCGGCCGGAATGTCGATGCTCAGGGAATCGGCAATCGGCTTGCCCATGTCCAGGGTTTCCAGCAATGCCAGTTCTTCGGCATTTGCCAGAAGTAAATCAGCAAAGGCGATCAGCACCCGCTTGCGCTGGGCCGGGGCCTGCTCAGCCCAGATGCCGCTGTCGAAACTGCGCCGGGCAGCGGCCACCGCACGTTCGGCGTCGGCGCTGTCACAGCTGGCGATCTGTGCCAGTTGGCGGCCGTCGACCGGGCTTGCGCACTCGAAGGTCTCGCCGGACACACTGGCGCAGTACTGGCCGTCGATAAAGGCGCGGCCTTCGATGGTCAGGCTCTGGAAAAGCTGTTCCCAGTGTTGGCGTGGTGCTGTTGTCATTGTTGTTCTCTCCGGCGTCACACCGTGTGCAGGTACCAGTTGTATTCGAGGTCGGAAATCGACACTTCGAACTCAGCCATCTCGCTTTCCTTGCAGGCGACAAAAATATCGATGTAGTCCGGGCTGATGTATTTGTTCAGCACTTCACTGTCATCGAGCTCACGCAGCGCATCGCGCAGGTTGTTCGGCAGGCTCTGTTCCAACTGCTCGTAGGAGTTGCCTTCGATAGGCGCTCCCGGCTCGATCTGGTTGGTCAGGCCGTGATGGATACCGGCGAGAATCGCCGCCATCATCAGGTAGGGGTTGGCGTCAGCGCCGGCGACACGGTGCTCGATGCGCACGGCATCGCTGCTGCCGGTCGGCACGCGGACGGCGACGGTACGGTTGTCCAGGCCCCAGCTTGGCGCATTGGGCACATAGAACTGGGCACCGAAACGCCGGTAGGAGTTGATATTCGGGCACAGAAAGGCCATCGACGCCGGCATGGTCTCCAGCACGCCACCGATGGCGTGGCGCAGGGTTTCGCTTTGCTCGGGGTCTTCGCTGGTGAAAATGTTCTTGCCGGTTTTCTTGTCCAGCAACGAAATGTGCACATGCAGGCCGTTGCCGGCTTGGCCCGGGTAGGGCTTGGCCATGAAGGTGGAGTCCATTTCATGGTCGTAGGCGATGTTCTTGATCAGGCGCTTGAGCAACACCGCGTAGTCGCAGGCCTTCATCGGGTCGGCGACGTGGTGCAGATTGACCTCGAACTGTGCCGGGGCGCTTTCCTTGACGATCGCATCCGCCGGAATGCCCTGCTCCTTGGCGGCTTCGAGCATGTCCTGCAGGCAATCGACGTATTCATCAAGATCGTCGATCAGGTACACCTGGGTCGACTGCGGGCGCTTGCCGGAGATCGGCGAGCGCGGTGGTTGCGGACGGCCATTGAGGTTGTCCTGGTCGATCAGATAGAACTCAAGCTCGAACGCCGCGCAGATGTCCAGGCCCAGCGCGTCGAACTTCTCCACCACGCTACGCAGCACTTCCCGCGGGTCGGCAAAGAATGGCGTGCCGTCCAGCTCGTGCATGGTCATCAGCAATTGCGCGGTCGGGCGTTTCTGCCAGGGCTCATAAGCAAGGGTGCCGGGGATCGGATAGCAGATGCGGTCGGCATCGCCGATGTCCAGGCCCAGGCCGGTGCTTTCGACGGTCGAGCCGTTGATGTCCAGGGCAAACAGTGAAGCCGGCAGATTGATGCCTTTTTCGTAGACCTTGACCAGGCTTGCACGCTCGATGCGCTTGCCACGCACCACGCCGTTCATGTCTGCAATCAGCAGATCGACAAATTGCACCTCAGGGTGGGCCTGGAGAAATTCACCCATCTCATCGAGAGGGATGGCGCACGGGGAGACCGACGTCATGGCTAGGCATCCTTTGATTTTTTATCGAACGACATGGAGGAGGTACTACTGCGCTATCGGGAGCGGCGATGGTTTCATTTGTTCTTTTAAGTGGTCCCATCGTGGGGAACAGCTGGGCGCCGCGGCTTCGCACGGACGTTCCAGATTCTTCTGTAAACATCGTGACTTGATTCGCGACTGCCGCCTCACTATAGAATGGCCCCCACGCAACAGACATTGGCATTTAGGCAAGTAAAGAGTGCATCCATGCAATATCAGATCAGCCACGCCGACCTTTCTCTGGTGCTCGCACTGGTTCGCGGCCGCTCCCTGGCCAAGGCAGCCGAGCTGCTGAAGGTCGATGTATCGACTGTTTTTCGTTCGATTCGGCGCATGGAAGCCGCCCTGGGTACCGCGTTGTTCGTCAAAAGCCGCAAGGGTTACATCCCCACCGGCACCGCCCAGGCCCTGGCCGAACAGGCCGAGCGCGCCGAGCAGGCGCTGGATGCCGCGCGGGTGGCGCTGGAGCACGGTGAGCAAGTGGTCAGCGGCACGGTGCGCCTGACCTGCACCGACGCCGTGCTGCACAGCCTGCTGCTGCCGGCGCTGGCCGAGTTCATGCCGGCCTACCCGGCGCTATCGCTGGAGCTGGCGACCTCCAACACCTTTGCCAACCTCAGCCGGCGTGATGCCGACCTGGCCCTGCGCCTGACCAATACGCCGCCGGAACACCTGGTAGGACGTTGCCTGGGCGCGGCGTCTTATGTGATCTGCGGTCGCGAGGAGTTTCGTCAACGCCTGGCCGAAAACCCCACCAGCGTTGCGTGGATCGCCCCGGACGATGCCATGCAGGATCACCCAACGGTGGTCTGGCGCAGCGAGCACATGCCCGGCGTGATGCCCAAGTACCGCTGCAGTGGCATCTCGGCGATAGCCCAACTGGTCAGCGCCGGCCTGGGCGTTGCCGCCCTGCCCGACTACATGGCCCATACCCTGCCGGGGGTGGAGCGACTGAGCGATCCGCTGCCTGGCTGCGACACCGAACTGTGGCTGCTGACCCGTCCGGATTGTCGGGCTTTGCGTTCGGTGCAGACGCTGTTCGACGAATTGACCCCACGCCTGCGGGATGCCCTGGGCCGACAGTAAAATTCAAGACAGTTGTGTTAGAGGCCTTTAACTAGGTATCGTCGAGGTATCAAGGACTGGAAATGAAATCAACGCTTCCCTAAAGGCTGGTGATTTTTTAAACTATCGAGTCCGCTCGCCCATTCGGGCTGAACACCGCATTTGCTACTTGAGGAAGACCATGGCCCGCGTAACCGTTGAAGACTGCCTAGAACACGTGGATAACCGTTTTGAGCTGGTCATGCTCTCGACTCGTCGTGCTCGTCAACTGGCCACCGGCGGCAAAGAGCCGAAAGTGGCATGGGAAAACGACAAGCCTACCGTCGTCGCCCTGCGCGAAATCGCTGAAGGCATCTGCACTCCAGAGTTCATGGCCGCAGAAGAGATCCGTCACGAAGAGCCGGTCTTCGCCGCATTCGGTGAGGAAGAGGCCAACGAGGCGGTCTAAGCCCATGCCTGGTCGACGTAGTACGGCGCCGGTCCCCGTCCCTCGGCAGGAGGTAACCCCATGCCGAGCATAGACGCCCTCGCCGATCGCTTGTCGACCTACCTCGGCGCCGACCAGGTCAACCTGGTGCGCCGGGCGTATTTCTACGCCGAACAAGCCCACGACGGCCAGCGCCGTCGCAGCGGCGAAGCCTACGTCACGCATCCGCTGGCGGTGGCAAGCATCCTTGCCGACATGCACATGGACCATCAGAGCCTGATGGCGGCCATGCTGCATGACGTGATCGAAGACACCGGCATCGCCAAGGAAGCGCTCAGCTCGCAATTTGGCGAAACCGTGGCCGAACTGGTCGACGGCGTCAGCAAGCTGACCCAGATGAACTTCGAAACCAAGGCCGAAGCCCAGGCGGAGAACTTCCAGAAAATGGCCATGGCCATGGCCCGGGATATCCGCGTGATCCTGGTCAAGCTGGCCGACCGCCTGCACAACATGCGTACCCTCGAGGTACTGTCCGGCGAAAAACGCCGGCGCATCGCCAAAGAGACCCTGGAAATCTACGCGCCCATCGCCAACCGCCTGGGCATGCACAGTGTGCGCGTAGAGTTCGAAGACCTCGGTTTCAAGGCCATGCACCCGATGCGCTCGGCGCGCATCTACCAGGCGGTCAAGCGCGCCCGCGGCAACCGCAAGGAAATCGTCAACAAGATCGAAGAATCGCTGGCTCACTGCCTGGCGGTCGACGGCATCGAGGGCGAAGTCAGCGGCCGGCAGAAGCACCTCTATGGCATCTACAAGAAGATGCGCGGCAAACGCCGGGCCTTCAACGAGATCATGGACGTCTACGCGTTTCGCATCATCGTCGACAAGGTCGACACCTGCTACCGCGTGCTCGGCGCCGTGCACAACCTGTACAAGCCGCTACCGGGGCGCTTCAAGGATTACATCGCGATCCCCAAGGCCAACGGTTACCAGTCGCTGCATACCACGCTGTTCGGCATGCACGGCGTGCCCATCGAGATCCAGATCCGCACCCGCGAAATGGAAGAGATGGCCAACAACGGCATCGCCGCCCACTGGCTGTACAAGTCCAGTGACGACGAGCAGCCCAAGGGCACCCATGCCCGGGCGCGCCAGTGGGTCAAAGGCGTGCTGGAAATGCAGCAACGCGCAGGCAACTCCCTCGAATTCATCGAGAGCGTGAAGATCGACCTGTTCCCGGACGAGGTCTACGTGTTCACGCCCAAGGGCCGGATCATGGAGCTGCCCAAAGGCTCCACGGCGGTCGACTTCGCCTACGCGGTGCACACCGACGTCGGCAACAGCTGCATCGCCTGCCGCATCAACCGCCGCCTGGCACCGCTGTCCGAGCCACTGCAAAGCGGCTCGACGGTCGAGATCGTCAGCGCCCCGGGCGCGCGACCGAACCCGGCCTGGCTCAATTTCGTGGTGACCGGCAAGGCACGCACGCACATCCGCCATGCGCTCAAGCTGCAGCGCCGCTCGGAATCCATCAGCCTGGGCGAACGCCTGCTGAACAAGGTCCTCAACGGTTTCGACAGCGCCCTGGACAAGATCCCCCAGGAACGCATCCAGGCCATGCTCGGCGAATACCGCCTGGAGCTGATCGAAGACCTGCTCGAAGACATCGGCCTGGGCAACCGCATGGCCTACGTGGTGGCCCGCCGCCTGCTGTCCACCGAGGGCGAGCAATTGCCAAGCCCGGAAGGCCCGCTGGCGATCCGCGGCACCGAAGGCCTGGTGCTGAGCTACGCCAAATGCTGTACCCCGATCCCGGGCGACCCGATTGTCGGCCACCTGTCGGCCGGCAAAGGCATGGTGGTGCACCTGGAAAACTGCCGCAACATCAGCGAAATCCGCCACAACCCGGAAAAGTGCATCCAGCTGTCCTGGGCCAAGGATGTCACTGGCGAATTCAACGTCGAGCTGCGCGTGGAGCTTGAGCACCAGCGCGGCCTGATCGCCCTGCTGGCCAGCAGCGTCAACGCCGCCGACGGCAATATCGAGAAAATCAGCATGGATGAACGCGATGGTCGCATCAGCGTGGTCCAACTGGTGGTCAGCGTGCACGACCGCGTGCACCTGGCACGCGTGATCAAGAAACTGCGCGCCCTGGCCGGTGTGATCCGAATCACCCGCATGCGTGCGTAGCCCAATAACAGCAAGGAGTCATCATGACCAAGACCGTCATCACCAGTGACAAGGCCCCGGCCGCCATCGGCACCTACTCCCAGGCGATCAAGGCCGGCAACACGGTGTACATGTCCGGGCAGATCCCGCTGGACCCAAAAACCATGGAGCTGGTCGAAGGCTTCGAAGCCCAGACCGTTCAGGTCTTCGAAAACCTCAAGGCCGTTGCTGAAGCTGCTGGCGGTTCGTTCAAGGACATCGTCAAGCTGAACATCTTCCTCACCGACCTGAGCCACTTCGCCAAGGTCAACGAGATCATGGGCAAGTACTTCGACCAGCCGTACCCGGCCCGCGCCGCCATCGGCGTTGCTGCCCTGCCGAAGGGTTCGCAGGTTGAAATGGATGCCATCCTGGTCATCGAGTAACACCTGCGAAGGCGCGTCGCCCGGCGCGCCTTCATCCCCCGCCCCTGCAAGGACCCCCGCCATGCGCTACGCGCTCGCCCTGTCGCTGCTCGCCACCCTGTTGAGCGGCTGCGCCAGCCACAGCCCGGAAGACCTCAACGGTACCTGGATCAATCAAAACGCCATCGACACCGCCGCCAAAGGCTCCAACTTGCGCCAGGCCCTGCTCGCCAATGGCCCGAACCTTGAGTGGAAGGTCAATATCGCTGCTGGCCAGGCCGCCTACAGCAATGGCTTCGAAGCCGGCGATGGCAAGCTCAAGGCGCTCAAGGACGGCCAGTGGGAAGTTGACTTCTACGGCAACTACGCCGAAACCCTGAACCTGGATGGCGATGAACTGGTGCAAGCCGCCAGCGACGCCAATGGCCAGCAGAGTTTCCAGCGCGCTGAAACACCGGCCCCCATCGACGCCCCCGTCGGCACCACCTTTGAAACTGCGCTTTATAGCGCCTACCTGGGTGGCGACTGGAAGATTGTCGAGGGCCCGGGACAGGGAGCGGTGGCACATTTTCGCGCCAACGGCAGCCTCGATGGCCTGCCCGGCCTGGATCGCTACGCCCTGTGCCTGGCCGGCGATTGCGCGGCCATGAGCGGCGAGTACGACAGCCTGTGGCTGGAACGCAACCAGCAGGGCAATCCGTGGATCTTCAAGCGTGACGGCAAACAACTGGAAATCTTCCAGGCCGTCAACCAGGCCAAGGCCGACGAGATGCCGGATCTGCATCCTGGCACCCGTCGCTGGCTGCTTGAGCGTCAGTAAGGGTTAAAGGCTGCCGGCAAGGATGGCGGCATAGCCTTCCTTGTAGCTTGGGTACTGTGGCGCCCAGCCCAGTGCCCGGGCCCGGGCGTTGCTGCAACGCTTGCTGCCGGTGCGCCGCACCCGCTCCTGTTCCGACCACTGGGTAACGCCCATGTACTCACGCAGCCAGGCGACCACGTCAAACAATGGCGCCGGCGCGTCGTCGACGCCGATGTAACAATCGTCCAGGGCATCGCCCCGGTGATCGGCCTTGAGCAGAAAAGCCAGCAGCCCGGCCGCATCTTCAGCATGAATGCGGTTGCCGTACAGCGGTGGCTCTTCCGTCACCCGATAGCCCTGGCGGACCTGGCTCAGCAACCATTCGCGGCCCGGCCCGTAGATGCCGGTGAGGCGCACGATGGTAGCGGGAATACCGCTGGCCAAGGCCAGGCGCTCGGCTTCGAGCATGACCTTGCCCGAATAGCCTTCAGGCTCCACGGCAGCGCTTTCATCAATCCACTCACCGTCCTTCTGCGCATACACGCTGCTGCTCGAGACAAACAGCAGACGCCGCGGCGCTTGCTTGCGCTCGGCCAGCCAGCCCAGCACGTTGCGCAGGCCGTCAACATAAGCAGCTTGATAGCCGGCTTCGTCATGCTGGCTCGCCGCGACGCTGTAGACCAGGTAATCCGGCGCGTCAACCGGCCAGGCGGCCGGACAGCGCGGATCGTTCAAGTCGGCCGCGATGGCCGCCACCCCTTCTGGCAATTGGCCAACACTGCGGCGCAGGCCGCTCACCGGCCAGCCAGAAGCCAGCAATTGCTTGGCCAGACGGCCACCGACATCGCCACAACCGACGATCAGAACTGAGGGCGCAGACATCCCGAAACTCCGTAAATCAAAGGCCCAGCCTATCCAAATAAATCGATAGGCGGCTAGCTATGGTGGAAAAAAAGTAACTTTATTACTTCTGCTAACAAGAATTACTTGCAATAATGGCTACCCAATTTTGTTCTCGGCCTGTCTCGAGGCCTGGAAGGACAACCACCTCTTTCTTCTTCATCAG
The DNA here is from genome assembly GCF_018390435.1 of Pseudomonas sp. RC2C2. Taxonomy (NCBI): domain Bacteria; kingdom Pseudomonadati; phylum Pseudomonadota; class Gammaproteobacteria; order Pseudomonadales; family Pseudomonadaceae; genus Pseudomonas; species Pseudomonas sp. RC2C2. Next base: position 2,163,123 of record NZ_JAHBAX010000001.1, read on the forward strand.
GTCAGGCCAGCATGACACGTATCCAACCTTCCGCTTCGCCAACCATGTCGCGCGCATGGCGCGCCATTGCCGCGCTGATGTTCAGCCTGGTGATGGCACCCGTCGCTCTGGCCGATGAGCCAACTACCGCTCCCGCCACTCCAGCCGCTGCTGTAGCACCGGCCGCGCCAGGCGCCGAACAGGCTGCAGCGACCGACCCGGCTGCCGCGCCTGCCGCTGCACCGATCGATGGCCAGGTAGCCAACCCTGCCGACGAAAGCGTTGAAGCACTGGTTGAAGACACCAGCCTGGGAATGGCCCACGACCTGTCGCCGTGGGGCATGTACAAAAACGCCGACATCGTGGTCAAGATTGTCATGATCGGCCTGGCTATCGCCTCGATCATCACCTGGACCATCTGGATCGCCAAAGGCTTCGAGCTGCTGGGCGCCAAGCGCCGCCTGCGGGGCGAGATCGCTGCACTCAAACGCGCGACCACCCTCAAGGAAGCCAGCGACAGTGCCAGCAAAGAAGGCACCCTGGCCCATGTCCTGGTCCACGATGCCCTGGATGAAATGCGCCTCTCGGCCAATTCCCGCGAGAAAGAAGGCATCAAGGAGCGCGTCAGTTTCCGCCTCGAGCGCCTGGTCGCCGCCAGCGGCCGCAACATGAGCAGCGGCACCGGCGTGCTGGCCACCATCGGTTCCACCGCACCGTTCGTCGGTCTGTTCGGTACCGTCTGGGGCATCATGAACAGCTTCATCGGCATCGCCAAAACCCAGACCACCAACCTTGCCGTGGTTGCCCCAGGTATCGCCGAAGCATTGCTGGCGACCGCCCTGGGCCTGGTTGCAGCAATTCCTGCCGTGGTCATCTACAACGTCTTCGCCCGCTCCATCGCCGGCTACAAGGCCCAGGTGTCCGATGCCTCGGCCGAGGTCCTGCTGCTGGTCAGCCGCGACCTGGATCACCAGCCAGGCGAACGCGCAGTTGCACCTCACATGGTCAAAGCGGGCTAAGCCATGGGCCTGCATCTGAACGAAGGTGGCGACGACCTCGCCGAAAACCACGAAATCAACGTTACGCCGTTCATCGACGTGATGTTGGTCCTGCTGATCATCTTCATGGTGGCAGCGCCACTGGCAACCGTCGACATCAAGGTCGACCTGCCAGCCTCGACCGCCAAACCTGCGCCGAGGCCCGAGAAACCGGTGTTCCTCAGCGTCAAGGCTGACCAGAAACTCTACGTCGGCGACGATCAGGTCCAGCCTGACCAGCTCGGGGCGATTCTCGACGCCAAGACCAAGGGCGACAAGGACACCACGATCTTCTTCCAGGCTGACAAAGGCGTGGATTACGGCGATCTGATGGAAGTCATGAACACGCTGCGCGCGGCCGGTTACCTGAAAGTCGGTCTGGTCGGCCTTGAGACGGCAGCCAAGAAATGATCAAGACGCGGCATAAGCTGGCGCGTTACAGCAGTAGTCTGGCGATTGTGCTGGGTATCCATGCCGTTGCCGTGTTGCTGACGCTCAATTGGTCGGTACCCCAAGCGATCGAGTTGCCGCCTGCGGCAATGATGATCGAAATGGCACCGATGCCCGAACCGGCACCGCCACCTCCACCGAAGGTGGTCACACCGCCACAGCCGCCAGCGCCGGTCGAAGAACCGCCGCTGCCGAAACTGGCCGAGGCGCCAAAACCGAAAATCGCCATCGCCAAGCCGGTCAAACCGAAGGCCAAACCGCAGCCGCCCAAGCCTGAGAAAAAGCCTGAGCCGCCGCAGGAGAAGCCCGCCGACGAGGAAGTGGTCGATACACCGCCAACTACCGCACCGGCACAGAAATCGGCGGCCCCGGCACCGAGCATCGCCACCAACAGCAATGCCTTGCCGACCTGGCAAAGCGACCTGCTGCGTCACCTGGCGAAGTACAAGCGCTACCCGGAAAACGCCCGGCGCCTGCGTATGGAAGGCATCAACCGTCTGCGCTTTGTGGTCGATGGCGAGGGCAAGATCCTTTCCTACGCCCTGGCCGGTGGTTCGGGCAGCGCGGCACTGGATCGGGCGACCCTGGAGATGATCCGCCGCGCGCAACCGGTACCACCGCCACCAAAGGAATTGCTCAACAACGGCAGCATTGAAGTGATCGCGCCTTTCGTCTACTCGCTGGACAAACGCTAACGCTTTGTTTCTGTCACAAACGAGCAAGTCTGATAACGTGCGTCTATCGATTGCAGCCGCTATGCTGGGGCCGCAACTTCATGGACGCACGTTATGACCCTCACAGAATTGCGCTACATCGTCACCCTCGCCCAGGAGCAGCACTTCGGCCATGCCGCCGAGCGCTGCCACGTCAGTCAGCCGACGCTGTCGGTCGGCGTGAAGAAGCTTGAGGACGAGCTGGGTGTACTGATCTTCGAGCGCAGCAAAAGCGCGGTGCGCCTGACCCCGGTCGGCGAAGGCATCGTTGCCCAGGCGCAAAAGGTGCTTGAGCAGGCCCAGGGCATTCGCGAGCTGGCCCAGGCCGGCAAGAACCAGCTGACTGCCCCGCTGAAAGTCGGCGCGATCTACACCGTCGGCCCCTACCTGTTCCCGCACCTCATCCCGCAACTGCACCGGGTCGCCCCGCAGATGCCGTTGTACATCGAAGAAAACTTCACCCATGTACTGCGCGACAAGCTGCGCAACGGGGAGCTGGACGCAGTGATCATCGCCCTGCCGTTCAACGAGGCCGATGTGCTGACGCTGCCGCTGTACGACGAACCTTTCTACGTACTGATGCCCAGCGAGCATCCATGGACCCAGAAAGAGACCATCGACGCCGGCATGCTCAACGACAAGAGCCTGCTGCTGCTCGGTGAAGGCCACTGCTTCCGTGACCAGGTGCTCGAAGCCTGCCCGACCCTGGCCAAGGGCAGCGACGGCGCCAAACACACCACGGTCGAATCCAGCTCGCTGGAGACCATTCGTCACATGGTCGCTTCAGGCCTCGGTGTGTCGATCCTGCCGCTGTCGGCAGTGCACAGCCATCATTACGCCCCGGGCGTGATCGAAGTGCGCCCCCTGAGCCCACCGGCACCGTTTCGTACCGTCGCCATCGCCTGGCGCGCCAGCTTCCCGCGGCCCAAGGCGATCGAGATCCTCGCTGACTCGATCCGCTTGTGCTCGGTCGCCAAACCCGCCGCGAGCCAGTAGGAAAGCGCCATGCCGGAGTTGTCCCAGGTCTCGGTGACCGCGCTCAAGGGTGTCGGCGAGGCCATGGCCGAGAAGCTCGCCAAGGTCGGCCTGGAAAACCTTCAGGACGTGCTGTTCCACCTGCCGCTGCGCTATCAGGACCGTACTCGCGTGGTGCCCATCGGCGCCCTGCGTCCGGGCCAGGATGCAGTGATCGAAGGCGTGGTCAGTGGCACCGACGTGGTCATGGGCAAGCGCCGCAGCCTGCTGGTGCGCCTGGGCGACGGCAGCGGCGTGCTCAGCCTGCGCTTTTACCATTTCAGCAACGCCCAGAAGGAAGGCCTCAAGCGTGGCACCCACTTGCGCTGCTACGGTGAAGCCCGCCCAGGTGCCTCGGGCCTGGAAATCTACCACCCGGAGTACCGCGCGCTGACCGGCGACGAGCCGGCCCCGGTGGAACAGACCCTGACACCGATCTACCCGACCACCGAAGGCCTGACCCAGCAGCGCCTGCGCCAGCTGTGCCAACAGAGCCTGGCGCTGCTGGGCCCGCGCAGCCTGCCGGACTGGCTGCCGGAAGAACTGGCCCGGGACTATCGACTGGCACCGCTGGACGACGCGATCCGCTACCTGCATCACCCACCCGCCGATGCCGATGTCGACGAGCTTGCCGAAGGCCAGCACTGGGCCCAGCACCGCCTGGCATTCGAAGAACTGCTGACCCACCAGCTGTCCCAGCAGCGCCTGCGCGAAAGCCTGCGTGCCCAGCGTGCGCCGGTACTGCCCAAGGCCAGCCGCTTGCCACAGCAGTACCTGGCCAACCTCGGTTTTGCGCCGACAGGCGCACAGCAGCGGGTCGGCAACGAGATTGCCTACGACCTCAGCCAGCCGGAGCCAATGCTGCGCCTGGTCCAGGGAGACGTTGGCGCGGGCAAGACCGTGGTCGCCGCCCTGGCCGCGCTGCAGGCGCTGGAGGCCGGTTACCAGGTGGCGCTGATGGCGCCCACCGAGATCCTCGCCGAACAACACTTCATCACCTTCAAGCGCTGGCTGGAGCCGCTGGGCATCGAAGTCGCCTGGCTGGCCGGCAAGCTCAAGGGCAAGGCGCGCGCCAGCGCCCTGGAGCAGATCGCCGCCGGCGCACCGATGGTGGTCGGCACCCATGCCTTGTTCCAGGAAGAGGTGAAGTTCAACAACCTGGCCCTGGCGATCATCGACGAACAGCACCGCTTCGGCGTGCAACAGCGCCTGGCCCTGCGCCAGAAAGGCGTGGGCGGCCAACTTTGCCCACACCAGTTGATCATGACCGCCACGCCGATCCCGCGCACCCTGGCAATGAGCGCCTATGCCGACCTGGATACGTCAATCCTCGACGAGCTGCCGCCAGGCCGCACCCCGGTCAATACCGTGCTGGTGGCTGACAGCCGGCGTTTCGAGGTGGTCGAGCGGGTCCGTGCGGCCTGTGCCGAAGGGCGTCAGACCTACTGGGTATGCACCCTGATCGAAGAGTCCGAAGAGCTTACCTGCCAGGCCGCCGAGACCACCTTCGAGGAGCTCAGCAGCGCCTTGGGCGAATTGCGCGTCGGCCTGATTCACGGGCGCATGAAGCCTGCGGAAAAAGCCGCGGTGATGGCCGAGTTCAAGCAGGGCAACCTGCAACTGCTGGTGGCGACCACGGTGATCGAGGTGGGGGTCGACGTGCCCAACGCCAGCCTGATGATCATCGAGAACCCCGAGCGCCTGGGCCTGGCACAGTTGCACCAGCTGCGCGGCCGGGTTGGCCGCGGCAGCGCGGTGAGCCACTGCGTGCTGCTGTATCACCCGCCGCTGTCGCAGATCGGCCGCGAACGCCTGGGGATCATGCGCGAAACCAACGACGGCTTCATCATCGCCGAAAAGGACCTGGAGCTGCGCGGCCCCGGCGAAATGCTCGGCACCCGCCAGACCGGCCTGCTGCAATTCAAGGTCGCCGACCTGATGCGCGATGCCGATCTGCTGCCCGCCGTGCGCGATGCCGCCCAGGCCCTGCTGGCGCGTTGGCCGTCGCACGTGAGCCCGTTGCTGGAGCGCTGGCTGCGTCACGGCCAGCAATATGGCCAAGTGTGACGGCCGTCCCAGATTGCAGCCAGCCCAAGGTTCAAGCTGGTTATACTCATGCGATTGAAAAAATTTTGGATACAGACCATGACTGAAGTTGCTCTGGACACCGCAACCCCCCACGCTCCGTCTGTTATCCGGTTGCTGCTCGACAAGCTCGGCATCGCCTACCGCGAAGTGAGCGAACACCCGCAGCTGCCGGCCGCCGCCAAAGTGCAGGCCGTACTGCTGGATGACGAAATCGGCGCGCTGATGGTGCTGTTCCCGCAGAACCAGTTGCTGGACCTCAGCCGCCTGACCGAGCTGACCGGGCGCAAGCTGGCCGCCGTGCCGCTGGAACGCCTGCGGCACATGCTGGAAAAGCACGGCCTGAAGCTGCTCCCGGGGATTCCGGCGCTGACCAGCTCACCGTGCCTGTACGAAGAGAACCTGCTACGGCCCGAGCGCCTGCTGATTCATTCTGGCGAAGCCGGCCTGTTACTGGAAATCGAGCGCGACGACTTCAAGAAGATGCTCAGCAAAGCCAGCGCCGGCAACTTCGGCGAATTGCTGAGCAGCATCCGCCCCAACCTTGACCGCCCCCATGACGACCGCGAGGAGATCTCCCAGGCCGTCCAGGCGTTCACCGCCAGGCGTATCCAGCAGCGCCTGGAAAGCACCATCGAGATCCCGCCGCTGGCGGAAACCGCACAGAAGATCATCAAACTGCGGGTCGACCCCAACGCCACCATCGACGACATCACTGGCGTGGTCGAAACCGACCCGGCACTGGCCGCGCAAGTGGTCAGCTGGGCGGCATCGCCCTATTACGCGTCACCGGGCAAGATCCGCTCGGTGGAAGACGCTATCGTTCGCGTGCTGGGCTTTGACCTGGTGATCAACCTGGCCCTCGGCCTGGCGCTGGGCAAGACCCTGAGCCTGCCCAAGGACCACCCGCAACAGACCACGCCTTACTGGCAGCAATCGATCTACACCGCTGCGGTGATCGAAGGCCTGACCCGCGCCATGCCCCGGGCCGAGCGCCCGGAATCAGGCCTGACCTACCTGGCCGGGCTGCTGCACAACTTCGGTTACCTGTTGCTGGCACATGTGTTCCCGCCGCATTTCTCGCTGATCTGCCGGCACCTGGAGGTCAATCCGCACCTGTGCCACAGCTACGTCGAACAGCACCTGCTGGGCATCAGCCGCGAGCAGATCGGCGCCTGGCTGATGCGCTACTGGGACATGCCGGAGGAGCTGTCCACCGCCCTGCGCTTCCAGCACGACCCGACCTACGCCGGCGACTACGCCGCCTTCCCCAACCTGGTATGCCTGGCGGTGCGCCTGCTGCGTTCGCGCGGGATCGGCTCGGGGCCGCAGGAAAGCATCCCCGATGAGCTGCTCGAGCGCCTGAACCTGACCCGTGAGAAGGCCGAGGATGTCGTCAACAAGGTACTGGAAGCCGAAGCCATGCTGCGTGAGCTGGCCTCGCAGTTCAGCCAGCACTGAGGCATGAGCCTGACCCTGGCGGTCAGGCCTTCTTTTTCGGTTTCAGGTACTTCATCAGCCCCTGGAACCAGATCACCAGCGCCGGGTTGCCCTTGATCTGGATGCTCTTGTCCTGAATCCCCTGCATGAAAGCCAACTGCTTGTTCTTGGCCTGCAGGGTGGCAAAGCCGAACGCAGCATCCTTGAAGGCGATGGCAAAGGCCGGCGCAGGGTGGCTGCCGGACTTGCTGCTGATGCGCAGGTCCTTGACGATGAAATGGCGCGCCGCCTTGCCATCGAGGGTCTGCAGCTGGAACACCAGGTCCTTGTCGGCCAGTTGCTGCTGGAAGGCAGGGTTGTTGCGGCTGGCCTTGGCCATCAGCAAGCCCATGGCCCAAAGGAGAAAGCGAAACTTCATGTGCACGCCTCGGCTAAAAAGTGACTGGCGAAGCAGTTTATAGTCTCGCTACAAAAACGCCATAGTTCTCTGCGCTTTACCCGATGATAGCCGCTGATTGCCTTGCAACCGGGTTGTTCACTGGCGCCTGACCTTGCTCAGCAGGTGCAAAACCAGCTGGTTCGCGCCGATTGCCGCCAATGCCGTGAAAAACCCCAGCACGCTGCAAAACAGCGCGCGCAGCGGATGCTGCGGCAGCAGGTACAAGAGGATCGCAGCAGGAATGGCGGCCGCCAGCAGCAACCGCCACTTGAGCCGAGGCACCAGCGCGATCACCAGGTTCATCAGCACCACGAAGTAGAAGATCAGGTACATGCCCATGCCAATCGCGACCCCGCGTGACATCAACCCACCGGCCATCTGCCTGTACATCGTCATGCCGGTATTGTGCAGCAACAGGTAAGTGACAATGGCCAACACGTGCACAGTCAGGGCGATTGCCAGGCGATAGGGGCGAGTTACAGGCATTTCTGCACCACATCCTCGACCACGCCTTTGTCGCTCAGGCGCTTGATGCCGTCCACGGCGCTATCGCGGTAACCGCTCGCCTCAAGCGCAGCTTGCTGGTAGCAAGCCATGGCGCGGGCATTGTCCTGCTGGCCAAGCTTGCCATTCTCATAGGCGTAACCAAGGTCCACCAGCCCCCTCGGCGACTCCAGTTTCGCCGATTGCTGCAAGGCTTGTAGCGCTTTGCCCGGGTTTTGGCAGGTCAAGTTCTCGGCATACTCTTCGCCGTAGCAAACAAAGTGCGCCAGCATGGCGCCGGCGTCGCGTTCAGTGCTCATGGCCGATTCCAGCAGTTGCACGATGGTCGCGTCCGGCAGCCGTTCGGCCTCTCCCGAAAAAATCAGGATGACCGCCTGCACCGCCGCTTCGTTGTTGCCCTTGGCAGCGGCACTGAGCAGGCTGTTGAGGGCGGCGTTCATCAGTTGCCCAGGGTTGTCGTAGAGCCCTGCCCTGCCCAGGTCCTCATAGAGCCTGGCACGCTCGACATCCAGCTCGCCGGCGACCTTCTCCTTGCGCCCGGTGAAGAAGCCTTCCAGGGACCAGTCGTCGATCCGCTGCAACACCCAGCACTGGCCACGGGAAAAGGTGTAGACCTTGAGCAGTTCGCCCTTGGTGTCGTGCAACACCACTTGCCGTATGCCCTCCTGCTCGACCACCAGGCCCAGTTCGGCACGCTTGGCCGGCTGCAGCAACGCCAGGGACGGGCGTTGTTCGGGGGTCAGCTTGCGAATCGACACACGCGGTTGCTTGCGCCCGGGGTAGATCCGTTGCTCGATCAGCGGGTCGGCTACCAGCGACTGCTGCAGCGCTTCGCTCTTGGCAAATGCGGCGAAGAAGGCGCCGAAGTCATTGTCGGAACAATCCGGCATGTCCGCCGGCGCGGCCACGCAGGTTGTTGCACCGGCCAGCAGCAGAAGCGAACAGAGCCGCTGACACCAGGCCATCGCCAAGCCTTTCATGATTTTCCTCTGTCGATCAGCTGTTGGGTTTGAGTGCACCAGTAATCACTGAACCCCAGCCAGTAACTCAGCACATCCCAGATAAAGCGCAAGGCATGTTCCGGCTTGCGGCAATCGGCCTGTTCGTCGGCCACCTCGTAGGGCGTATTGCTGATGAAATAGTTGAGCCAATGGGGCTCCCAGTTGGGCATTTCGATCTCGAAGTGCTGATCGGCCTTGAAGAATCTGATCCAGACAATGCCGACGGTGCCGCTGTCTTCATAGTCGCGCATGTCCAGGGGGGTCTGTGAGTACAGGGGGGTGCGATAGACCTGATGGCCGTTGCTGCGGTCAGTGATGCGCAGGTAGGCCAGGTCATCGAAAGGCACCAGCCAGCCACCCACCGGTATGTTCTCCATGCGATAGCGGCCAGACTCACTGACCACTCCGTATGCACTGGGCCGGTCGATCAGCACCTGAATGTTGTACCCCACCCACAGGACCAATGCCCCGACCGCCGCCAGGACGAAATAGCGCCGACGATTCAAGACTGCACCTCTTTGGCCGCTGGCAGCGGGCCCAGCCAATGGGTGATCAGTATCGCCAGCAAGGTCAGGCCACCGGCCAGGGGGCTGAAGAACATCGTGCGCACCGGGTGGTCCGGCATCAGCCAGTAGATGATCAGCGCCACCAGCGCGGCATTGAGCATGAGTTTGTGCTTGAGCTGCGGCACATGGGCAATCACCAGGCTGAAGATCACCATCACGTCGAACACCAACCAGACAATGGCGCCAGACGCCACGCCGCGGGCGGTGAAGCCGCCGTAGACCTGCTTGTAGTAATCGACCCCGATGTCGTTGAGCAGCAGGAACAGCAAACAGGCCAGCGCGTGCGCGACCAGGGCAATCAGCCAGCGGCGGGTCATCGGGCATTTCCTTGTAAGGCCTGGCACCAACTGCGCACATCGTTCCTGTCGAAGCCGGGGCAGTTGTTGTCGCGGGCGATATAGCGATAGGGGTGCGCGGTTTCGTAGGTGAAGTGGTAGTAGTTGTGCTTGTCCTGACCGTACAGCCAGTACGACGAGGAGCCCTGGGAAATCTGGTAGGGCTCGAAGGTCAGCATTGAGGACTCGGCGGGGATGAAGTTGTCAGGTTCCATCCATAGCAGCAGCGCGTTCCAGTACAACTGCGTGGTAACGCCTGGCAGCAGCAGGAGTACCAGCAACGCCAGAGCGAACCATCTGCCTTTGCTCATGCCGGTGGCAGGTTCGCGTAGTAGGAGCCCACCAGTTCCATGACCACCACGGTGGTCAGGCAAATGAACGTCAGCAGGCGATGCCAGAGCTGGTCACGCCAGCGCCGGTGCAGGCCGGTGAGTATCAATACCAGGCAGACAAAGGCCAGGCTACCGAACAGGTTGCTGTCGGCGACACTCGCCAGGTAGTTGGGCAAGGTCAGACCGTCATACATGGCGTTGCCCTGCGCTAGCGGTTACTGCGAATCCTTCGATCTTCATCACGGCCCTCCCTGGACACTCCCATCGTTGCGACGGGGGCCGCGTATGCTAGCCAGATGCCAGGGCGGCGGCAATAAAAAACGGGCACCTTGTGCGGTGCCCGTTTTTTACTGCAATCGATCTGTGCGAGGCATCACGGATTGACGCTGTCCTTCAGGGATTTGCCTGGTTTGAAAGCAACGGTGTTGCTGGCCTTGATCTTGACCGGTTCGCCGGTTTGCGGGTTTTTACCAGTGCGGGCACCGCGGTGGCGCTGCAGGAAGGTACCGAAGCCGACCAGCGTCACGCTGTCCTTGCGATGCAGGGCGCCAGTGATTTCTTCGAGCACGGCGTTGAGCACGCGGTTAGCTTGCTCTTTGGTGAGATCGGCCTTTTCCGCAATGGCGGCGGCGAGTTCTGGTTTACGCATAGTGAAGCCTCTTTGACGGTTTTTTTGTTGTTATGCCGTGCTGCTCTTCAAGAACAGCGCCCAAGGCACCGCAGGCTCTAAACTGCGGCAGACGGGAGTGAGAATGGCATGCCCTCAGGGGCCGCGCCAGTCTCTGGGCGGCCATTGTTGGGGCAAAGGCAGGGGAAATCCGACAGAACGCCGGTTATTTACGCCATCAGCGCCGGAAGTTGCCGATTTAGAGCCAGCTTCTCCATGACCGCAGTGCCGGTCAGGGCATAGCCCAGCAACTGGCCGTCCGCATCGTGACAGAGCACCTTGAGGTCCGCACCCAGCCCTTCAACGCTCCACTGGCCTTCGCGGCCATGGGGCGGGGGCGAAACCACCAGCGGGCAGGCCGGGGTTTTCACCGTGACCGGCATCGGCCCATAGGCAACCGCTGTCGGGTTACCGGCCAGGGTTTGCGCCAATGCCCGGGCGCAGCTCATCAAGGGCATTACGTACAGCAGGTTGAGGCCATCGACTTCGGCGCAGTCGCCCAGGGCGAAGATATTGTCGTGAGAAGTGCGCAGCTGACGGTCGACCACCACGCCGCGGTTGACCTGCAGCCCCGCTGCCGAGGCCAGGTCGATGCGTGGTCGCAGGCCGACCGCCGAAACCACCAGGTCGCAAGCGATCACGCTGCCGTCTGACAAGTGCGCCTCCAGGCCCTGCTCCAGCCGCTGCAGGCGGGTCAGCACCGGCCCCAGGTGGAAACGCACGCCCAGCCCCTCCAGGCCAAGCTGTACGGCGGCAGCGGCCGCCGGGTGCAGCAAGGTCGGCATGACCTGCTCGCACGGCGCCACCAGCGCGACCTGATAGCCGCCCAGGCTCATGTCATTGGCAAATTCACAACCAATCAAGCCGGCACCGAGGATCAGCACCCGTTGCTTGCCGGCTGCCGCGACACGGAAACGGGCGTAGTCTTCGAGGTCGTTGATCGGGAAAATCAGGTCGGCAGCGTCGCCTTCGACCGGCACCCGCACGGTTTCGGCGCCCCAGGCCAGGATCAGGTCCCGATAGGGCACCTGCTCCTCGCCGATCCACAGGCGCTTGTGGCCGGGGTCGATGCCGCTGATGCGGGTGTGGGTGCGCACTTCGGCCTTGAGTTGCTCGGCCATGGCGCCGGGCTCGGCCATGCTCAGGCCGTCGGCATCCTTGTTCTTGGCAAAACCGGTGGAGAGCATCGGCTTGGAATAGGAGCGGCCGTCGTCGGCAGTGATCAGCAGCAGCGGCGTTTCGCCGTCGAGCTTGCGAAATTCGCGGGCCAGGTTGTAACCCGCCAGACCTGTACCGACAATCACCACTGGAGCCGTCATGCGCTGCTTTCCTTGAATCTGTTTGGAGGGGATCAGCCGATGGCGATCATTTCGAAGTCCATTTTGCCGACGCCGCAGTCCGGGCACAGCCAGTCTGCGGGTACGTCTTCCCACTTGGTCCCTGGAGCGATACCGTCATCCGGCCAGCCCTCGGCCTCATCGTAGATCAGGCCACAGACGATACATTGCCACTTTTTCATTACGCACTTCCTCAAAGAACTCAGGCTTTGGAGTGGCCGCTCTGGTGAACATTACAATGGCGACCATCAAAGAGGGGCTTTGTACTGGAGCGAGGTGCCAGCATGCAAGCCGGATCGGGCAATCATGCTAAGCTCGGCGTCTCTCTGGCCTGTTATTCGATACCGCCGTGCCGTACGAAACATTGCAAGCGCCCGCTGCATTCTGGCTGCAGCACCCTGACGTGGCAGACAACACCCCGCCCGCGACCCTCGACTGGTTGTTCGACCAGGGCTCCCTGACCCGCCGCCTGATTCAATTATCCGCCGATCACTTTTCTGTTACACCTCTTTGCGAGGGTTGGCAGCGCTTGCGCGACGATGAATGCCTGGCCCTTGATCTGCCCCTGGGCAGCGAAGGCTGGGTGCGCGAGGTGTACCTGCGCGGCCATGGCCAGCCCTGGGTGTTTGCCCGCAGCGTGGCCGCGCGCAGCTCGCTGGAAAGCGGCGGCCTGGACCTGGCAGCACTGGGCAGCCGCTCACTGGGTGAACTGCTGTTCTGCGAAAAGGGATTTGCTCGGCGGCCCATCGAGGTCTGTCACTACCCACACGCCTGGCTGCCGGCGGAGCAACGCCATGAAGGCTTGTGGGGACGTCGCTCACGCTTCGACCGTGGCACCTTGAGCGTGCTGGTGGCTGAAGTGTTCTTGCCTACGCTGTGGATTGCTGCCGATAAACCCTCGGAGAACCGCTGATGTACCTGCAGCTGCTCAAGTCGTTCAATCGTCTGCATCCCCGGGCCTGGGACTTCATCCAGCTGAGCCGGATGGACCGCCCGATCGGCATCTACCTGCTGCTGTGGCCGACCCTCTCGGCAGTCTGGATTGCCGCCAAGGGCACGCCGACCGTCGCCAATGTGCTGATTTTCACCCTCGGCGTGGTACTGATGCGTGCCGCAGGTTGCGCAATCAACGACTTTGCCGACCGCAAGGTCGATGGCCACGTCAAACGCACCGCCGACCGTCCGCTGGCTGCTGGGCGGATCAATGCCCGCGAGGCGCTGATTCTGTTTGCCACGCTGGTCGGGGTGAGCTTCTTGCTGGTGCTGTGCACCAACGCCACCACGGTGTGGCTGTCGTTCGGTGCCGTGGCGCTGGCGGCCTGTTACCCGTTCATGAAGCGCTACACCTACTACCCACAGGTAGTACTGGGGGCGGCCTATTCCTGGGGCATCCCCATGGCCTTCACCGCCGCCACCGGCGAGCTGCCGGCCATTGCCTGGCTGCTGTACATCGCCAACCTGCTGTGGACCGTGGGTTACGACACCTACTACGCCATGGTCGACCGCGATGACGACCTCAAGATCGGGGTCAAATCCACTGCCATCCTGTTCGGCGAAGCCGATCGGGTGATCATTCTGACCTTGCAGGTGCTGTCGCTGGGCTGCCTGCTGCTGGCCGGCAACCGCTTCGAACTGGGCGGCTGGTTCCACCTGGGGCTGGTGGCGGCGTTGCTGTGCTTTGCCTGGGAGTTCTGGTCAACGCGCAAGCTGGACCGCGAGTCGTGCTTCAAGGCCTTCCTGCACAACCACTGGGCGGGGCTGCTGATCTTTATTGGCATCGTACTGGATTACAGCTTCTGATTGTTTCGCGGGGCAAGCCTGCTCCTACAGGAGCCGGTTTACCCCGCGATGAAGCCACTAGGGTTTGGCAACGTGCCAGACATCTTTCATGCCATCGCCCATGGTGTCCCCCGCCTTCTTGTCTTTAACGAAGGTATACAACGGCTTGCCGTCGTAGGCCCATTGCATCGAGCCGTCATCACGCTTGATCTGCGTCCACTTGCCCTCGGCTTTTTCTCCTGCCTTGACCATCAATGGCGGCCAGTTTTTGGCACACTCGCCACTGCACATGGATTTGCCTCCGGTATCCTTGTCAAAGGTGTAAAGCGTCATGTCGGAATGATCGACCAGCATGCCGTTCTTCTCCATGGCATGATCAGCCAGAGCCACTCCCGGCAGCGCCAAGACAACTGCAGTGAATAGAGCCATCCAGTTCAGCGTATGTCGTGTCATTGGATTCACCGTAAAGCTCGGGAAAGGGAATTTAAGCCTAGCCCAGTAACAGAATGTTGCTGCAACGGCCCCCGAGCTGTCACACGACTGCAATAATTCCGTTATCTAATGCGGGCCAAGACACCTTTAATGGAAGAGGTTTAAGCATGGTTGGCAGAAACATTCTGATCGTTGACGACGAAGCGCCAATTCGCGAGATGATCGCCGTTGCATTGGAAATGGCCGGCTATGACTGCCTGGAAGCCGAGAATTCCCAGCAGGCCCATGCCATCATCGTCGACCGCAAACCCGATCTGATCCTGCTCGACTGGATGCTCCCGGGCACGTCCGGCATAGAACTGGCCCGGCGTCTCAAGCGTGATGAGCTGACTGGCGACATCCCGATCATCATGCTCACCGCCAAGGGTGAGGAAGACAACAAGATCCAGGGCCTGGAAGTCGGTGCCGACGACTACATCACCAAGCCATTCTCGCCGCGCGAGCTGGTGGCCCGGCTCAAGGCCGTGCTGCGCCGCGCAGGCCCAAGCGATGGCGAGGCGCCGATCGAAGTCGGCGGCCTGCTGCTCGACCCGATCAGCCACCGGGTGACCATCGACGGCAAGCCGGCCGAAATGGGCCCGACCGAATACCGCCTGCTGCAGTTCTTCATGACCCACCAGGAACGCGCCTACACTCGTGGGCAGCTGCTGGATCAGGTCTGGGGCGGTAACGTCTATGTCGAAGAGCGCACCGTCGATGTGCATATCCGCCGCCTGCGCAAGGCGCTGGGTGATGCCTACGAAAATCTGGTACAAACCGTCCGCGGCACTGGATACCGCTTCTCTACCAAGAGTTGAGAACGCTGCAAGCTGCAAGAAAGAGCAAAAGCAAACGCAGATCCGCTTCAACCTTGCAGCTTGTAGCTTGCAACGTGCGGCTGATCCGCTAAGGATCCCAATTGAACCAGAACTGGCATGGCACCCTGATTCGCCACATGCTGTTGCTGATCACTGTCTGCCTGCTGGCCGGCCTGATCAGCGGCTACTATGGCTGGAGCCTGGCCCTGGGCCTGGCGATCTACCTGGGCTGGACCCTCAAGCAACTGCTGCGCCTGCACGAATGGCTGCGTCTGCACAAACCCGATGAAGCACCGCCCGACGGCTATGGCCTGTGGGGCGAGGTGTTCGACAGCATCTATCACCTGCAACGCCGCGACCAGCGCGTGCGCGGGCGCCTGCAGGCGGTGATCGACCGGGTGCAGGAGTCCACCGCCGCACTCAAGGATGCGGTGATCATGCTCGACAGCGATGGCAACCTGGAGTGGTGGAACCGCGCGGCGGAAACCCTGCTGGGCCTCAAGACCCCACAGGACAGCGGCCAGCCAGTGACCAACCTGGTGCGCCACCCGCGTTTCAAGGAGTACTTCGAACAGGAGAACTACCTCGAACCACTGGAAATCCCCTCGCCGATCAATGACCGCATGCGTGTGCAGCTGCATATCACCCGCTATGGCAACAACGAGCACCTGATGCTGGTGCGCGATGTCACCCGCATCCATCAGCTGGAACAAATGCGCAAAGACTTCGTCGCCAACGTCTCCCACGAACTGCGCACGCCGCTGACGGTGATTGCCGGCTACCTGGAAACCCTGCTCGACAACGTCGAAGAGGTGAACCCACGCTGGGTTCGCGCGCTGCAGCAGATGCAGCAGCAAGGCGGACGCATGCAGACCCTGCTCAATGACCTGCTGTTGCTGGCCAAGCTGGAAGCCACCGATTACCCCTCGGACAACCAGCCGGTGGCCGTCGATACCCTGTTGCAATCGATCAAGGGCGACGCCCAGGCGCTGTCCGGGCAACGCAACCAGCGCATCAGCCTGGAAGCCGAGCCGGGTATCCGCCTCAAGGGCAGCGAGGCGGAGCTGCGCAGCGCCTTCTCCAACCTGGTGTTCAATGCGGTCAAGTACACCCAGGATGAAGGCCAGATCCGCATCCGCTGGTGGGCCGACGAGCAAGGTGCGCACCTGAGCGTGCAGGACTCGGGCATCGGCATAGACCCCAAGCATTTGCCACGCCTGACCGAACGCTTCTACCGGGTCGACTCCAGCCGCGCCTCCAATACCGGCGGCACCGGCCTGGGCCTGGCAATCGTCAAGCATGTGCTGTTGCGCCATCGGGCGCGCCTGGAAATCAGCAGCGTGCCGGGCCATGGCAGCACCTTTACCTGCCATTTCGCCCCTGCCCAGATGGCGGTGCGCCAGGCCTCCTGAGCCGCCGCCCTTTAAATTTGCGCAGTCAGCCGCTACATTGGCTGACTCGCGCCAGCACGTGCTGGCATTGCTGTACTCCCTTTCTTAGAAGACGGACCCCGTAAAACTCCATCATGGACCCTTCCCCTGGTTTCAACCTCGCTGCACTTTTCGCCGATTTCGGCATGATTCTTTTTGCTCTGCTGCTGGTTCTGCTCAACGGCTTTTTCGTTGCCGCCGAGTTCGCCATGGTCAAATTGCGCTCGACCCGGGTCGAGTCGATTGCCGAGCAGCATGGCTGGCGCGGGCAAATCCTGCGCACCGTGCACAGCCAGCTGGACGCCTACCTGTCCGCTTGCCAACTGGGTATCACCCTCGCCTCGCTGGGCCTGGGCTGGGTGGGTGAACCAGCCTTCGCCCACCTGCTCGAGCCGCTGCTGGGTGCGGTCGGCGTCGAATCGCCGGAAGTCATCAAGGCCATCTCGTTCTTCAGTGCCTTCTTCGTCATCTCCTACCTGCACATCGTCGTCGGCGAGCTGGCGCCCAAGTCCTGGGCGATCCGCAAGCCCGAACTGCTGTCGTTGTGGACGGCGGTGCCGCTGTACCTGTTCTACTGGCTGATGTACCCGGCGATCTACCTGCTCAACGCCAGCGCCAACGCCATCCTGCGTATCGCAGGCCAAGGTGAGCCCGGGCCGCACCACGAACACCATTACAGCCGTGAAGAGCTCAAGCTGATCCTGCACTCCAGCCGTGGCCAGGACCCCAGCGACCAGGGTATGCGGGTGCTGGCGTCCGCGGTGGAAATGGGCGAGCTGGAAGTCGTCGACTGGGCCAACTCCCGTGAAGACATGGTCTGCCTCGATGCCAATGCGCCGCTCAAGGAAATCCTCGCGATGTTCCGCCGGCACAAGTTCAGCCGCTACCCGGTGCTCGATGCCGAGCGCGGGGAGTTCATCGGCCTGCTGCACATCAAGGACCTGCTGCTGGAGCTGGCCGACCTCGACCATATCCCCGAGTCGTTCAACCTGGCCGAGCTGACCCGCCCGCTGGAGCGCGTGTCGCGGCACATGCCGCTGGCCCATCTGCTCGAACAGTTCCGCAAGGGCGGCGCGCATTTCGCCCTGGTCGAGGAAGCCGACGGCAAAGTCATCGGCTACCTGACCATGGAAGACGTGCTGGAAGTGCTGGTCGGCGATATCCAGGACGAACACCGCAAGGCCGAACGCGGCATCCTTGCCTACCAGCCGGGCAAGCTGCTGGTGCGCGGCGACACCCCGTTGTTCAAGGTCGAGCGCCTGCTCGGCGTGGACCTTGACCATATCGAAGCGGAAACCCTCGCCGGCCTGGTCTACGAGACCCTCAAGCGGGTGCCGGAAGAGGAAGAGCTGCTGGAAGTCGAAGGCCTGCGCATCATCATCAAGAAGATGAAAGGCCCGAAGATCGTCCTGGCCAAGGTGCTCAAGCTCGATTGAGCCGCCTCAGGGGTTGCCGGCGGTAAAATTCGGCAACCCACCGACGGGCTGGTTGAACTGGTAGGGAATCGACTCCAGCGCCAGCCCGACGTTGCGCTGCACCACAAAATGCAGATGCGGCCCGCTGCTGTTGCCGGTATTGCCGGACTTGGCCAGCGGCGTGCCATACACCACCCGCTGCCCTTCCCTGACCACCACCGAGCCGCGCATCAGGTGCAGATACACGCCCATGGTGCCGTCTTCGTGGAGGATCCGTACGAAATTGCCCGAAGGATGGCTGCCACGGCCGCTCTGGCTGTTTTCAGTCTTGATTACCACCCCTGCCCTGGCGGCGATGATCGGCGTGCCCTCGGGCATGGCGATGTCCATGGCATAGCGACCCTTGGGCCCGAAGTGGCTGTAGCGGCCATTGGGCCCCTGGGACAGGCGAAAGGGCCCGCCACGCCAGGGCAAGGGATAGCGGAAGGCCAGTTGGCGCTGGCCCGGGTTGCCCAGGGCGTAAGAGAATTTCTCCTTGTAGCTCACCGGCCTGCCGGGCTGCCGCGCACTTAGCAGGGTCAACGGCATCGTCGTGCGCGCCGGTATTACCCCCCGTACCAGCCGTGACGCCCCACCCTGCACATTGCCCATGCGCTGCAAACGCAGCTCCACCTCGACTGGCGCGTAAGTGTCGTTGCGCGCACTGAAGCGCACACCACCGGCAAACCGGCTGACCTGCAACTGCACCTGGGTGTCCAGCTGTTCGACCATCCTGTCGCCAAAGACAAATGCCCGGCTGCCGGGAATCGGGCGATCGGAATAAGACACCACGCCATAAGCGTCGGTACTTTTGTACAGGGTGATGCCCAGCACAGGGCTGCAAGCCGTGAGCAAGGCGCAGAACAGCAGCGTGCGTGCAGGCATGAGTAGTGGCTTTTTGACAGTTGATGGTCTGTCGAAGCCTAGCAGCAGATTTTGGCGGGGATGCGGCGAGAGTGTTTCAGGGGTGTGCCAGGAGACGAGCGGTGCATTGATCGCCGGCAAGGCCGGCTCCTGTAGGAGCGGGCTTGCCCCGCGAGGAGGCCAGCCCAGTCAATACATCAGGTGTTGTCTGGATTGCGACCGCTGCGCGCTCGATCGCGGGGCAAGGCCCGCTCCCACAGGGCCGTCAGGCCCCCGGTACGAAGTGCTTCTGCGCCGATCCGCGGGCGATCAAGCGCGACAGGTAGTCGAGCTTCTGCGCATCCTGGTCAACAAACTTGAAGGTCAGTTGCAGCCAGTCGCTGTCCGGCTTGGGCTCCAGCGCGGCAATCGCATGCAGGTAGCCGTTAAGACGCGCGATCTCGGCGTTCTCGCCCTGCTCCAGGTCGAGTACCGCACCTTCCAGTACCTGTGGCAGGGTTTCGCCACGACGCACCACCAGCAGCGCCTCCTTGAGGCTCAGCGCCTTGATCACGCACGGCTGAACGCCGCTTGGCAAACGCAGTTGGCCCTGGCCACGACCTGCCGGTGCCGCAGCGCCAGGCTTGGGAGCGCTCACCAACGGTTTGGCCGCTGCCACGGGGGCCGCTGGCGCTGTCGGCTTGACCGTTTCGGCACGGCCGCCGGTCAGGGCGCTCAGCGAGTCGTTGGCAAAGGCCGAACTGGCGCGGGTCGGCGCACTGGCCAGCAAGGTGTCGAGCTTGCCAACCTTGGTCAGGGCTTTCTTCACCTTGGTCAGCAGTTGCTCGTTGGTGAATGGCTTGCCGACAAAGTCCGAAACCCCGGCCTGAATCGCCTGGACGACGTTCTCCTTGTCGCCGCGGCTGGTGACCATGATGAACGGCAAGGTCTTCATCGACTCCTGCTGGCGGCACCAGGTCAGCAGTTCAAGACCGGACATTTCCGGCATTTCCCAGTCGCACAGGACCAGGTCAAAAGTCTCACGGCTCAGCAAGGTCTGGGCCTTGCGACCGTTGACCGCGTCTTCGATGACGATACCGGGGAAGTAGTTACGCAGGCACTTCTTGACCAGGTCGCGAATGAACGGCGCATCATCCACAACCAACACACTGACTTTACTCATCGCCACTCCTATTGAATCCCGACTAGCATAACGCTGACTGATGGCCATTTGCCAAACATTGGGTCACGCCGGGACTCGTTGTTTCGTTCGCGGCTGCCTCACCCGCAAACGAAAACGCCCGGCCAAGGCCGGGCGTTCATTCTCGGGCAGTCTTAGTTATCGTCAGATTTGCCCGGAACATTAGCGCTTTCACCACTGCGCTGAACCTCTTCCTGCATACGCTTGAGGCCCAGGTGACGCACATCGGTGCCGCGTACCAGGTAGATCACCAGTTCGGAGATATTACGGGCGTGGTCGCCGATACGCTCCAGCGAACGCAAGGCCCAGATCACGCTGAGAACACGCGAGATCGAGCGTGGATCTTCCATCATGTAAGTGACCAGCTCGCGCAGCGCGGTCTTGTACTCGCGGTCGATGGTCTTGTCGTACTGAGCGACCGAGAGTGCCAGGTCGGCATCGAAACGGGCAAAGGCATCGAGGGCATCACGGACCATGTTGCGCACCTGGTCACCGATGTGACGCACTTCGACATAACCACGCGGCGACTCGCCTTCCTCGCACAGCTGGATGGCGCGGCGGGCAATCTTGGTCGACTCGTCGCCGATGCGCTCCAGGTCGATCACCGACTTGGAAATGCTGATGATCAGACGCAAGTCGGACGCCGCCGGCTGGCGCCGGGCAAGAATGCGCACGCACTCTTCGTCGATATTGCGCTCCATCTGGTTGATCTGCTCGTCGACTTCGCGCACCTGCTGGGCCAGGCCAGAATCGGCCTCGATCAGCGCGGTAACCGCGTCGTTGACCTGCTTCTCGACCAGGCCGCCCATCGCCAGGAGGTGGCTGCGAACCTCTTCGAGTTCGGCGTTGAACTGCTGGGAGATATGGTGGGTAAGGCTGTCTTTATCGATCATGCTTTCGCTCCGCGAAAAAGCTTCAAGTAGCAAGCTTCAAGCTTCAAGTTTGTTCGTGTCGTTCCCGGGCTTCACGCTCGCCACTTTCTTGCAGCTTGCGGCTTGAAGCTTGCAACTGCCGTTAACCGTAACGGCCAGTGATGTAGTCTTCGGTCTGCTTCTTCGCCGGATTGGTGAACAATGTGTCGGTATCACCGAACTCGACGAGCTTGCCCATGTACATGAACGCGGTGTAGTCGGAGACCCGTGCCGCCTGTTGCATGTTATGGGTAACGATGACGATGGTGTACTTGGACTTGAGCTCGTAGATCAGCTCTTCAACCTTCAGCGTCGAGATCGGGTCGAGTGCCGAGCAGGGCTCGTCGAGCAGCAGCACTTCTGGCTCCACGGCGATGGTGCGGGCAATCACCAGACGTTGCTGCTGGCCACCGGACAGACCCAGCGCCGACTCATGCAGGCGGTCCTTGACCTCATCCCACAGTGCCGCGCCCTTCAACGCCCACTCAACCGCTTCGTCGAGCACGCGCTTCTTGTTGATGCCCTGGATGCGCAGGCCGTAGACCACGTTCTCGTAGATGGTCTTGGGGAACGGGTTGGGCTTCTGGAACACCATGCCGACCCGGCGGCGCAGCTCGGCCACGTCTTCGCCCTTGCGGTAGATGTCGTTGCCGTAGAGGTTGATCGCACCTTCGACGCGGCAGCCGTCAACCAGGTCGTTCATACGGTTGAACGTACGCAGCAAGGTCGATTTACCGCAGCCGGACGGGCCGATGAAGGCGGTCACGCGCTGCTTGGGGATGTTCATGCTGACATCGAACAGGGCTTGCTTGTCGCCGTAGTACAGGCTCAGGCCAGGCACTTCGATGGCTACGGTTTCTTCAGCCAGGCGCAGGCTCTGTTTGTCGCGACCCAGGGCCGACATGTCGATACCGTGAGAATGGGTTTCATGTTGCATGATTTCACTCCGTTTGTAGCTGCAAGCTTCTAGCTGCACGCTGCAAGTTTGAGCAAAAGCGGCGTGTAGCTTGCCGCTTATGGCTAATAGCTTTCAGTCAACTATCCAGCGCCTTGTACTTCTCGCGCAGGTGGTTACGAATCCAGACCGCCGAGAGGTTCAACGTGGCGATTACCAGCACCAGCAGCAACGCGGTGGCGTACACCAGCGGCCGCGCGGCCTCGACGTTGGGGCTCTGGAAGCCGACGTCATAGATGTGGAAGCCCAGGTGCATGATCTTCTGGTCCAGGTGCAGGTACGGGTAGTTGCCGTCCACCGGCAGCGAAGGCGCAAGCTTCACCACCCCCACCAGCATCAGCGGCGCCACTTCACCGGCGGCGCGGGCCACGGCGAGGATCATGCCGGTCATCATCGCCGGGCTGGCCATCGGCAGGACGATCTTCCACAAGGTCTCGGCCTTGGTCGCACCGAGCGCCAACGAGCCTTCGCGGACCGTGCGCGGAATCCGCGCCAGGCCTTCTTCGGTGGCCACGATCACCACCGGCACCGCCAGCAGCGCCAGGGTCAGCGAAGCCCAGAGCAGGCCCGGGGTACCCAGGGTCGGCGCGGGCAAGGCTTCGGGGAAGAACAACCGGTCGAGCGAGCCACCCAGCACATAGACGAAGAAGCCCAGGCCGAACACGCCGTAAACGATTGCCGGAACACCCGCCAGGTTGTTCACCGCGATACGGATCAAGCGGGTCACCGGGCCCTGACGCGCATATTCACGCAGGTACACCGCCGCCAGTACGCCGAACGGGGTGACGATCACGGCCATGATCAGGGTCATCATCACGGTACCGAAGATCGCCGGGAAGATCCCGCCTTCGGTGTTGGCTTCACGCGGGTCGTCGCTGAGGAATTCCCAGACCTTGGCAAAGTACACACCCAGCTTGGTGAATACGCCCATGCCGTTTGGCTGGTAGGCGTGCACCACCTTGCTCAGGTTGATTTCCACCTCACGACCATTACCGTCCTTGGCTACCAGGCTGTCGCGGCCGAAGTCCTGGTGCAGGCCGCCCAGGCGCTCTTCGATGGCCTTGTAGCGGTTGTTCAGCTCGGCGCGCTCGGCTTCGATATCAGCCTGGGCAGCGGCATCCAGCTTGCCATCCAGTTCCAGCTTGCGGGTCTGCAGGCGCAGGCGCTCAAGGCCGTAGTTGATCGCACCGATGTCTTTCTTCTCAAGCCTCTGCAGCTCGCCGGCCAGCTTGTCGGCACGCTTGAGGCGGTTCTGCAGTTCGCTCCAGGCGGCCTGGCCTTCGGCGACCACCTTGCCGTTCTCCTTGACGCTGACCAGGTAGCCGTAGAAGTTGCCCCACTCGCGGCGCTCCAGGGCGATCAGGTCGACCGGCTTCTGCTGGTCGGTCAGCCATTCGCCAACCACCCAGGTGAAGTCGCTGCCGTTGAGGTCGCGGTTACCGATCTTGATCAGCTCGCGGGTCATGAACTCAGGGCCTTCGTCAGGCACCGGCAAGCCGGCACCCTTCAGACGCGCGCGAGGTACTTCTTCCTTCTGCACCACTTCGCCGACGACGATGTGGTTGGCCTGGCCAGGCACGTTGTAGCTGGCTTGCAGCAGGTCGGCCGGCCAGAAGTGGCCAAGGCCGCGCACGGCGATCACGGCGAGCAGACCAATGGTCATGATCACCGCGATGGCGACCGCGCCACCGCTCATCCAGACGCCAGGGGCGCCGCTCTTGAACCAGCTTTTGAGGGAATCCTTTTTCACGGATCGCTACCTTTCTATCAAAGCGACGAGTATTTCTTGCGCAGACGCTGGCGAATCAGCTCGGCCAAGGTGTTCATCACGAAGGTGAACATCAGCAGCACCAGCGCGGCGAGGAACAGCACGCGGTAATGACTGCCACCGACTTCCGATTCGGGCATCTCCACCGCAACGTTGGCCGCCAGGGTGCGCATACCTTCGAACAGGTTCATTTCCATGACCGGGGTGTTGCCGGTGGCCATCAGCACGATCATGGTTTCACCCACGGCGCGGCCCATGCCGATCATCAGCGCGGAGAAGATCCCCGGGCTTGCGGTCAGGATGACCACGCGGGTCAGGGTCTGCCACGGCGTGGCACCGAGCGCCAGCGACCCCAGGGTCAGGCTGCGCGGCACGCTGAACACGGCGTCTTCGGCGATCGAGTAGATGTTCGGGATCACCGCGAAGCCCATGGCAATGCCCACGACCAGGGCGTTGCGCTGGTCATAGGTGATCTTCAGATCGTTGGTGATCCACAGGCGCATGTCACCGTCGAAGAACCAGGTCTCGATGAACGGGCTCATGTACAGGGCAAACCAGCCGGTGAACAGGATCACCGGGATCAGGATCGCCGCTTCCCAGCCATCCGGCACCCGCAGGCGCAGCGACTCGGGCAGACGGCTCCAGGTGAAGCCGGCGACCAGGATGCCCAGCGGCATCAACAGGAACAGGCTGAACACACCTGGCAGGTGACCTTCAAGGAATGGCGCCAGGAACAGGCCGGCGAAAAAGCCGAGAATCACCGTCGGCATCGCTTCCATCAGCTCGATCACCGGCTTGACCTTGCGGCGCATGCCCGGAGCCATGAAATAGGCGGTGTAGATGGCGGCAGCAATGGCCAGCGGCGCGGCCAGGATCATCGCGTAGAACGCAGCCTTGAGAGTACCGAAGGTCAGCGGCGACAGGCTCAGCTTGGGTTCGAAGTCCGTGTTCGAGGCGGTCGACTGCCAAACGTACTTGGGCTCGTCGTAGTTCTCGTACCAAACCTTGCTCCACAGCGCGCTCCAGGACACTTCCGGGTGCGGGTTCTTCAGGCTCAGCGGCAGCAGCTTGCCGCCTTCTTCGATGATGATGCGGTTGGCCCGCGGCGACAGCGCCAGGATGCCCGCGCCTTCCGCGGCCGGTTCGACCAGCAGGGTACGGTGCGCGGTGCTGTGGAACACCCCGAGCTTGCCGTCGGCATCGAGGGCGACGAAACCCTTGCGGCGTTCTTCGGCATCGATCTGCACGATCGGCGCCTTGCCCATCTGGAATTCGCGAATGCGCTTGAAGCGCTGCTCGCCATCCGGGTCGCGGGCCATGAACCACTGGGCCAGGCCGCCTTTGGAATCACCGATGATCAGCGAGATACCGCCCACCAGCTGGGTGCTGGCAGTGACTTCGGCATTGCCGTCGTCGAGCAGCTTGTAGCGACCGTTGAGGCTCTTGTCGCGCAGGCTGAAAACGTCGGCCTGGGCGCGACCGTTGATTACATACAGCCATTGCTGACGTGGGTCGATGAAGATGGCTTTCACCGGTTCGGTCATCTGCGGCAGGTCGATGCGGCTCTGCTCGCTGGTGACTTCGCCGGTCATCATGTTTTCTTCGCGGCTCAGCGACACCACCTGCAGGTGCGCACCGGTAGAGCCGGCCACTACCAGGGTCTCGCCATTGACGTTGAGGCTGACATGTTCCAGCGCGCGGCCCTGGTCGTCCAGGGTGAACGGCTCCTGGCCATACGGGAAGTCGATGGCCGGACTGATGGTTTTCTTGTTGTCCGGGTAGGTGATCTTGTAGCTGTGGCTGAACGCCAGCGCCTGGCCGTTGGACAGGCCCAGCACCACCAACGGGTTGCCCGGCTGATCGGCACCGATCGAAGTCACCTGGGTACCGGCAGGCACCGGCAGATCCACACGCTTGAGCTCGGCACCGGTCTTGGTGTCGAAGAACAGCGCCTGGCCCTTGTCGGAAACCCGCATGCCGACCAGGTTCTGCTCTTCAAGGGCAATCATCAGTGGCTTGCCGGCGTCCTGCTGCAGCCAGGTCGGCTCCAGGGCCTTCTTGCTGGTCAGGGTCGCGCCCTGGAACAGCGGCACGACCACGTAGGCCAGGTAGAAGAAGATCAGGGTGATTGCCGCCAGCACGGCAAGCCCGCCCACCAGTACATACCAGCGGGTCAGGCGGTCCTTGAGCGCACGCATGCGCCGCTTGCGTTGCAGTTCGGGCGTATTGAAGTCAATCCGCACGGGGGGAGAATTTTGGGTCATTGTGGAGTTGGCCAGATCATTCATGCGCACACCCTAGCGGTCCCGTATGACAAAAACATGACAATGCAGTGACGCAAAAAAGCCCGCCGCGCAGATACCCCTGGCAGCGGACTCGCAATGAGTGGCGAGACCGGGACAAAACCCGACCCCGCCGGTCTTTCACTTACTTCTTCGCAACGTTGCCGTTGTGGTTCAGACCCAGGTCCGCCAGGGCTTTATCAACCACTTTGGCAGGCAGCGGGATGTAACCGTCCTTAACCACGACTTGCTGGCCGGCTTGCGACAGGACCAGCTTGACGAACTCGGCTTCCAGCGGGGCCAGAGGCTTGTTCGGCGCCTTGTTGACGTAGACGTAGAGGAAACGCGACAGCGGGTAAGTACCGTTCAGGGCGTTGGCTTCGTTGTCTTCAACGAAGGCACCGCCTTCTTTCTTGGCCAGAGGCACGGTCTTGACGCTGGCGGTCTTGTAACCGATGCCCGAGTAACCGATGCCGTTCAGCGAGCTGCTGATCGACTGTACGACCGAAGCCGAGCCCGGTTGTTCGTTGACGTTCGGCTTGAAGTCGCCTTTGCACAGGGCTTCTTCCTTGAAGTAGCCATAGGTGCCGGACACCGAGTTACGGCCGAACAGCTGCACTGGCTTGTTGGCCAGGTCGCCGGTCACGCCCAGGTCGCCCCAGGTTTTCACGTCGGCCTTGGCACCGCACAGGCGGGTCGAGGAGAAGATGGCATCGACCTGGGCCATGGTCAGGCCTTTGATCGGGTTGTCCTTGTGCACGAACACGGCCAGGGCGTCGACGGCAACCGGGATGGCGGTTGGCTTGTAGCCATACTTCTGTTCGAAGGCCTGCAGCTCGACGTCCTTCATCTTACGGCTCATCGGGCCGAGGTTGGCGGTACCTTCAGTCAGCGCGGGTGGCGCAGTAGAGGAGCCGGCAGCCTGAATCTGGATGTTTACGTTCGGATATTCCTTTTTGTAGGCCTCAGCCCACAGGGTCATCAGGTTGGCCAGGGTATCGGAACCGACGCTGGAGAGGTTGCCCGACACACCGGTGGTCTTGGTGTAGGTCGGAATAGCAGGGTCAACAGCGGCAACCGCATTGGCGGTGGCAACGCCAGCGGCGACGAAAGTCAGGGCCGCCATCAAACGCTTCAGTTTCATGCCTTGCTCCTAGCAGGAATTGGGGTGAGATGGATCGGGCCCAAGTATCTGCAGGCCGTATGACTACTCTATGAATCGAATGTGACAATTAGATGAAAGGCCATCACCGGCGAGCGGTGATGGCCTTTGCAAAATGTTGCGAGGCTTGTTTTAGAGCGCTTTCAGCGCTTTTTCGCCGTCAGATAAATTCCCACCAACAGACCAATGGCGCAGATGCCAGCGACATAATAGGCAGGCGCCATCGGGCTGAGCTTGAGCAGCGCGGTGACCACCATCGGCGTCAGACCGCCAAAGATCGCGTAGGCCAGGTTGTAGGAAAACGACAGGCCGCTGAAACGGACTACAGGCGGAAAGGCTTTGACCATCACGTAAGGCACGGCGCCGACAATGCCGACACACAGGCCGGTCAGGGCATACAGGGGGAACAGCCATTCGGGATGGGTGGGCAAGGTGTGATAGAAGGTCCAGGAGGTCACCAGCAACGCCAGGCTACCGACGATAAACACCCGGCCAGCGCCAAAACGGTCGGCCAGTGTCCCGGTGCCGATGCACCCCAGGCTGAGCAGGACGATGGCCAGGCTATTGGCCTTCAGCGAATCGGTGGGGCTGACCTGATAGAGGCTCTGCAACAGCGCCGGAGTCATCAGGATCACCACGACGATGCCGGCCGACAGCAGCCAGGTCAGCAACATCGACAGGACAATGGCGCCACGGTGATCACGCAGCACGGCGCGCAGCGGTACCTCCTCAGCCAGCGCCTTGCGCGCCTGCATCTCGGCGAATACCGGTGTTTCATGCAGCCAGCGGCGCAGGTACACGGCGAACAGGCCAAATACCCCACCGAGCAGGAACGGGATACGCCAGGCGTAGTCGGCGACCTCCTGCTGGCTATAAACCGTGTTGATCAGGGTCGCCACCAGCGAGCCGAGCAGGATCCCGGCGGTCAGGCCTGCCGTCAGCGTGCCGCAGGCATAACCGGTGTTGCGTGCCGGCACGTGCTCGGAGACGAACACCCAGGCGCCCGGCACTTCACCACCAATCGCCGCGCCCTGGATCACCCGCATCACCAGCAGCAGGATCGGCGCCCACAGGCCGATCTGCGCGTAGGTCGGCAGCAGGCCCATGATCAGCGTCGGTACGGCCATCATGAAGATGCTCAGGGTGAACATCTTCTTGCGCCCCAACAGGTCGCCGAAGTGGGCCATGACGATGCCACCCAGTGGCCGCGCCAGGTAGCCGGCGGCGAAGATGCCAAACGTTTGCATCAAACGCAGCCATTCGGGCATTTCGGCGGGAAAGAACAGCTTGCCGACGACCGTGGCGAAGAACACGAAGATGATGAAATCGTAGAATTCCAGCGCACCGCCCAGGGCGGAAAGCGACAGGGTCTTGTAGTCACTGCGGGTCAGCGGCCTCGAAGGCTGCGCGATACTGCCGGGCACGGAGGTCATAGGGCTCTCTTGTTGGCATTTCTTATTGGGGGTGCAGGCCGCCTGGCGCGCGGGTTTGGGCCTGGGAAGCCTGGAACGATAGCAAATTGCTGGAAAAAGCACATAGCAGTACAAATTCAATACAAGTATTCATGACTGCATGGTCGTCGCTGCGCTTTCGGCTCTATATACTGGCCGCTTGTAGGAAAGGGTTGCGTCTTCTGAAGGATGTTGTGCGAAAACGCCGCTAGGTATGCTTAGTCGGTTTCGCAGAGTTTCCCTTCGCCGCCTGGCAAAGCGAAAGCAGCGTAGAATAGTTGTGCTGAATCGTTTTTCGAGGCGTCTTTCATAGCGCCAACCAACGAAGCGTCATGGGTCAGAGGCACCCCCGGCATGATTGAACTCGAACAAGAAGATCCTATCCCGCAAGGCGACCTGGCCTTGCAGATCACTGCATTGCCCCGTGAAACCAACGGTTTCGGCGATATTTTCGGCGGTTGGCTGGTCGCCCAGATGGACCTGGCCGGCACCGCAATGGCCAGCCGTGTCGCTGGCGGCCGTGTCGCCACCGTGGCCATCGATCGCATGGCATTCCTGGTGCCAGTGGCGGTCGGCGCGCAATTGTCCTTCTATACCCAGACCCTGGAAATTGGCCGTAGCTCGATCCAGATGATGGTCGAAGTATGGAGCGACGATCCGCTGTCCAGTGAATGGCGCAAGGTTACCGAAGCGGTATTCGTGTTCGTCGCCATCGACGGCAGCGGTCGCACCCGCTCGGTTCCTCCTCGTCGCTGAGACCGCTGCGCGGTAAACTCGAAGGCATGCAAGCGGTCCAAAGCCGTACGGCAAACCAACGAGATAAAGCGCATGTCCACACCCAAGGTCGAATCCGAACAGCACGGCGAGCTCAATTGCTGGCGCATCACCAGCGACACTGCCGAACTGCTGGTAGCCCAGCAGGGCGCGCAGGTGCTGAGCTATCAGCGCCTCGGCGAGCCGCCTTTGTTGTGGCTCAGTGACCAGGCCATCTTCAAGCAGGGCAAATCCGTGCGCGCCGGTGTTCCGGTGTGCTGGCCCTGGTTTGGCATTTTCAAGCGCAACCCCGAAGCGGTGCAGGCCATGTATCACGCGGAAGACGGCCCTGCCCATGGCCTGGTCCGCGGTCGTGACTGGCAATTGCTGGGGATCACCAGCGGCGACGACGATATCCGCGTCGAATTCACCCTGCCCGAGACCCAGGGCGACCTCCCCGGCTGGCCCCATAATGTCGAGCTCACGCTGAGCATTGTCATGGGCGAGCAACTGAGCATTACCCTCTCCAGCTACAACCTCGACAACGTTGCGGTCACCCTCAGCCAGGCGTTGCACAGCTACTTCGCCGTCGGCGATGTGCGTCAGGTGCAGGTTGAAGGTGTCGATGGCCTTGACTACATCGAGACCCTGGCCAACTGGGAGCAACGCAAGCAGCAAGGCCATCTTGGTTTTGCCGGCGAGACCGACCGCATCTACCTGCAGGCGCCGGACCAACTGAGTATTGTCGACCCGGCCTGGCAGCGGCGCATTGTGCTAACCGCGCAGGGTTCGCGTACGGCCGTGGTCTGGAACCCCTGGACCGCGCGCGCCGCCGAACTGCCAGACATGGCCGACGATGGCTGGCAGCGCATGCTCTGCATCGAAACCGCCAACGTGGTGGATGACCTGGTCACACTGGCGCCGGGCGCGACCCATTCGCTGAGCCTGACAATCGCTAGCGAAGCGCTCTAGATCGCTATCGCGGGGCAAGCCCGCTCCTGCAGGAGCGGGCTTGCCCCGCGATCATTCACAGATCAGCGTCCTCCACCACCCGCACCTTGGCCGCATCCATTGCATAGGCCGCATCGGCCAGGTCATTGCTGACCTTCTCCACCTTCAAGGTACCGTTGACCCACAGCGGCGTGTAGATATCGTCGAGCTTCAAGCCCTTGGGATAGCGCACCAGCACCAGTTGGTTCGGTGGCGGTGGCGGCACATGGATACAGGCGCCCGGGTAAGGCACCAGGAAGAACAGCGTGCTGTTGCCCTTGGCGTCGGTTTCCAGCGGTACCGGATAGCCGCCCAAGCGAATTTGCTTGCCGTTCATGGCTGCCACGGTCTTGGTCGAATACATGACCGCCGGCAGGCCCTGGCTCTGCTTCAGGCCACCCTTTTCGGTGAAGGTGCCCATGGCTTCCGGAGAGTTATGGTCGATTTCGGGCATCTGCTCGAGGGCTTTCTGGTCCGACTTGGGCATCAGTTCCAGCCAGTCGGTTTCCGGCATTTCAGCCCGGGCCAGGCCGCTCAGCAGCAATAGGGAGAGGAGTAATACACGGCGCATGAAAAAGCTCGGCAACGAAGGAGTTCGGTGCCGAGCATTCTAGCCTGCCGTCAGCTCTTTTTGACGACCAGGCCGTAGATCACCAACAGGACAATCGCGCCCACCAGCGCGCCGAGGAAACCCGCACCCTCTCCGGCCTGATAGATGCCCAGCGCCTGGCCGCCGTAGGTCGCGGCAAGCGAACCGGCAATACCCAGCAGAATGGTCATGATCCAGCCCATGCTGTCGTCGCCAGGCTTTAGAAAGCGTGCCAGCAGACCGACGATCAGGCCGATGAAGATGGTTCCGATGATACCCATGGCAATCCCTCTGAGTTAAATGGCGCATGCCAAAGCCTAGCCAGCGCTTTGGCATCCTGCCATCAGAGGGATAGCGGAGCGGGAAGGTTCCCTTCAGCCCTTGATCAGGGCTTCGACTTGCTGGATTTTTTGTTCCAGGGTCGCCAGGTCGTCGCAACGCAGGGTGGCGTGGCCAACCTTGCGCCCGACCTTGAAGGCCTTGCCGTAGTGGTGCAGGTGGCATTCGTCGATGGCAATCACCTTGTCGACCGCCGGCACTTCACCGATGAAGTTGAGCATCGCGCTTTCGCCGACCTTGGCGGTCGAACCCAGCGGCAAACCGGCAACGGCACGCAGATGGTTTTCGAACTGGCTGCACTCGGCGCCTTCGATGGTCCAGTGCCCGGAGTTATGCACCCGTGGAGCAATCTCGTTGGCCTTGAGGCCACCATCGACTTCAAAGAACTCGAAAGCCAGCACGCCGACATAGTCGAGCTGCTTGAGCACGCGACCGGCGTAGTCTTCGGCCAGGTTCTGGAGCAAGTGGTCTTCGCTGGCCACCGACAGGCGCAGGATGCCGCTCTCGTGGGTGTTGTGCACCAACGGGTAGAAACGGGTTTCGCCATCACGGGCGCGCACGGCGATCAGCGACACTTCGCCGGTGAACGGTACGAAGCCTTCGAGCAGGCACGGGACGCTGCCCAGTTCGGCGAAGGTACCCACAACATCCTCGGCAGTTCGCAGCACTTTCTGCCCCTTGCCGTCATAACCCAGGGTGCGGGTCTTGAGTACGGCAGGCAGGCCGATGCTGGCAACGGCGGTATCCAGGTCGGCTTGCGACTGGATATCGGCGAAGGCCGGGGTGGGAATGCCCAGGTCCTTGAACATGCTCTTTTCGAACCAGCGATCGCGGGCGATACGCAGGGATTCGGCACTCGGGTAGACCGGCACGAACTGCGACAGGAAGGCCACGGTTTCAGCCGGGACGCTTTCGAATTCGAAGGTCACCAGGTCAACTTCGTCGGCCAACTGTCGCAGGTGGTCCTGGTCACCGTAATCGGCACGCAGGTGCTCGCCCAGAGGCGCCGCGCAGGCATCTGGAGCCGGGTCGAGGAAAGCGAAGTTCATGCCCAGCGGAGTACCCGCCAGAGCCAACATGCGGCCCAGCTGGCCGCCACCGATTACACCGATTTTCATGCTTTTGACCTCAAGCCTGGCGCGGATCTGGATGGTCCAGAACGTTGTCTGTCTGCTCAGCGCGGAACTGTTTGAGCACCGTGTGGAACTGCGGGTGCTTGGCGCCAAGGATGCTTGCCGAGAGCAGCGCGGCGTTGATCGCGCCGGCCTTGCCAATGGCCAGGGTGGCAACCGGAATACCGGCTGGCATCTGCACGATCGACAGCAGCGAGTCGACCCCGGAGAGCATCGACGACTGTACCGGCACGCCCAGCACCGGCAGGTGGGTCTTGGCCGCACACATGCCTGGCAGGTGGGCAGCGCCACCGGCGCCGGCGATGATCACCTCGATGCCACGGCCTTCGGCCTCTTCGGCATACTGGAACAGCAGGTCCGGGGTCCGGTGGGCAGACACCACCTTGACCTCGTAGGGAATGCCGAGTTTTTCCAGCATATCGGCGGTGTGGCTAAGGGTGGACCAATCGGACTTGGAGCCCATGATCACGCCAACCAGTGCACTCATCGTCGAGCCTCTTCTCTTGGGCGCCCGCAGGCGCGTCAAAAAACAACAAGCCACGCGGGACGACCGGCGTGGCTTGTTATACGAATTAGGGCCGGGCATGCCGACCGAAGGCCGCGCAGTATACCGCAAAGCAACGCCTTGGATGCACCCTGACGACCAACTGTCGGCCTTATTTTTCGGGGCTTTGGCTGACTTTTGGGTCAAGCCCCGGCTGCTGGCGAACCGCCCTCAAGCTTGCGCCACAGCAGGCGCACGTTGGCCTTGCGCACCAGGGCGCAGCGATACAGGCGGATTTCCAGCGGCACATGCCACTGGCTACCGCCGCAAATCACCAGCTCACCGCGCTCAAGCTCGGCCCGCGCCGACAGCCGTGGCACCCAGGCGATACCCAGGCCTTCAAGGGCCATGCTCTTGAGGCTGTCGGCCATCGCCGTTTCATAGACGGTGGTAAAACGCAGGTTGCGCTGACGCAACAACAGATTGACCGAACGACCGAGAAACGCCCCGGCGCTGTAGGCCAGCAACGGCACACTGCCCTCGCCTTCCAGATCGAACAGCGGCTTGCCCTCGGCATCGGCGGCGCACACAGGCAGCATCTCGGTATGGCCCAGATGCAGCGACGGGAAGATCTCCGCATCCATTTGCAAGGCTGCATCGGGGTCGTAGAAGGCCAGCATCAGGTCGCAGCCGCCTTCACGCAGGGCATGCACCGCATCGCCGACGTTGGTTGCCACCAGGCGCGTGGCGATGTTCAGGCCGTCGTTGCGCAGTTGCGCGATCCAGCGCGGAAAGAACCCCAGCGCCAGCGAGTGCGCCGCCGACACCTGGATCACCTCGCCCTGCCCGCCTTCCAGGTGATGCAGGTGGCGCAACACTTCGCCCAACTGATCCACCACCGTACGCGCCGTCACCAGGAACAATTGCCCCGCCGCCGTCAACTCAATAGGCGTACGCGAGCGGTTGACCAGGGTCAGCCCCAGCGCCGCCTCAAGGCTGCGAATACGCCGGCTGAAGGCCGGCTGGGTGACGAAGCGGCGCTCGGCGGCCTGGGAAAAGCTGCGGGTCGCGGCCAGGGCACTGAAATCTTCCAGCCATTTGCTCTCAAGGTTCATGAGCTCTCCAGGCATGCACCAAAATTGAACACGCTCGATCGGCAGTTGACGTCACATCAACCCGTATGCCGTTTATGCATAGGTTAGCGTGTAACAGCATTGGCCGCAAAATCGGCGCAAGCCTAGGATTGGCGCCATTCCGGCATGTGCCGGGTCAAACTCGAGATGATATCTATCATGTCCGCTGCTGCATCGTTCCGTGTCGAAAAAGATCTGCTTGGCACCCTCGAAGTCCCTGCTGATGCCTACTACGGTATCCAGACTCTGCGTGCTGCCAACAACTTCCACCTCTCCGGCGTTCCGCTGTCGCACTACCCTAAACTGGTTGTGGCCCTGGCCATGGTCAAACAGGCTGCTGCCGACGCCAACCGCGAGCTGGGTCACCTGAGCGATGCCAAGCACGCTGCCATCAGCGAGGCTTGCGCCCGTCTGATCCGCGGCGACTACCACGAGCAGTTCGTGGTCGACATGATTCAAGGCGGTGCTGGTACGTCTACCAACATGAACGCCAACGAAGTGATCGCCAACATCGCGCTGGAGGCCATGGGCCACCAGAAGGGCGAGTACAAGTACCTGCACCCGAACAACGACGTGAACATGGCGCAGTCGACCAACGACGCCTACCCGACCGCGATCCGTCTGGGTCTGCTGCTGGGTCACGACGCCCTGCTGGCCAGCCTCGACAGCCTGATCCAGGCCTTCGCTGCCAAAGGTCAGGAATTCGATCACGTACTGAAGATGGGCCGTACCCAGCTGCAGGACGCTGTGCCGATGACCCTGGGCCAGGAATTCCGCGCCTTCGCCACCACCATGACCGAAGACCTCAACCGTCTGCGTTCCCTGGCGCCAGAGCTGCTGACCGAAATCAACCTGGGGGGTACCGCCATCGGTACCGGCATCAACGCCGACCCTGGCTACCAGGCCCTGGCCGTTCAGCGCCTGGCCACCATCAGCGGCCAGCCGCTGGTACCGGCTGCCGACCTGATCGAAGCCACCTCGGACATGGGCGCCTTCGTCCTGTTCTCGGGCATGCTCAAGCGTACTGCGGTCAAGCTGTCGAAGATCTGCAACGACCTGCGCCTGCTGTCCAGCGGCCCACGCACCGGCATCAACGAAATCAACCTGCCAGCGCGTCAGCCAGGCAGCTCGATCATGCCAGGCAAGGTCAACCCG
Organism: Pseudomonas sp. RC2C2; assembly: GCF_018390435.1. NCBI lineage: Bacteria > Pseudomonadati > Pseudomonadota > Gammaproteobacteria > Pseudomonadales > Pseudomonadaceae > Pseudomonas > Pseudomonas sp. RC2C2. The sequence goes on from NZ_JAHBAX010000001.1 coordinate 2,198,123, forward strand.
GTTATCCCGGAAGCGGTCAACCAGGTGGCCTTCGCCATCATGGGCAACGACCTGGCCCTGACCGTCGCGGCCGAAGGTGGCCAACTGCAGCTGAACGTCATGGAGCCGCTGATCGCCTACAAGATCTTCGACTCGATCCGCCTGCTGCAACGCGCCATGGACATGCTGCGCGAGCACTGCATCGTCGGCATCACCGCCAACGAACAACGCTGCCGTGAACTGGTCGAGCACTCGATCGGCCTGGTCACCGCCCTGAACCCGTACATCGGCTATGAAAACGCTACCCGTATCGCTGCCATCGCCCTGGAAAGCGGCCGTGGCGTGCTGGAACTGGTACGTGAAGAAGGCCTGCTGGACGAAGAGATGCTCAACGACATCCTGCGTCCGGAAAACATGATTGCTCCGCGTCTGGTGCCGCTCAAGGCGTAACCGATGCTGTAACACGCTCACCAGGTCGAGGGACTAGACACCTCTCACCTTTTGAGGGCCCAGGGATCATTCCCCGGGCCCTTTTTTTATGCCCTCCTGCCGCACCTTCAATCCCTGTGGGAGCCGGCCTTGCCGGCGATGAAATCAGCACGGTTTCAGCTGCTACGCGTCGGCCGCATCGCTGGCAACGCCAGCTCCCACGGTGGCGACCACAGGGCATATCCGCCACGCCAAGGCAGACGCGCGGCGCTCGCATCGGTATAGTGCCCGCCCTCTTGCGTGCCAGCTCCTTGGCGCGACATGCAGTAAAAGTCATTAAAAGCGAGGAACACTCCATGCTTGAAGTCATCAACGACTTCCTATCGGGCAAGGTACTGATCGTGCTCATTGTCGGTCTGGGCAGTTACTTCACGATCCGCTCGCGTTTCGTTCAGCTGCGTTATTTCACCCATATGTTCTCGGTATTTCGCGACAGCCTGCGCAGCAGCAGCGAACAACTGAGCTCGTTCCAGGCGCTGATGCTCAGCCTCGCCGGCCGTGTCGGTGCGGGCAATATCGCAGGTGTCGGCATCGCCGTGACCCTCGGCGGCCCCGGTGCGGTGTTCTGGATGTGGGTAACCGCGCTGGTCGGCATGTCCAGCAGCTTCATCGAATGCACCCTCGGCCAGCTGTACAAACGCTGCGACAGTGAAGGCCAGTACCGCGGCGGCCCGTCGTATTACATCGAACATGGCCTGGGCAAGCGCTGGCTGGGCATGGTCATGGCCTTCCTGCTGCTGGTCACCTTCGGCTTCGCCTTCAACGGCCTGCAGGCCCACGCCGTGACCCACTCGCTGAACAACGCCTTCCAGTTCGATACCACCTACACCGGTATCGCCCTGGCGCTGCTGCTGGGCCTGGTGTTCATCGGCGGCATCAAGCGTATCGCCGCCGTCGCCGACCTGCTGGTACCGGTCAAGACCCTGGTTTACATCGCCGTAACCATTTACGTGATCGTGCTGCAGTTCGATCAGGTGCCGGGCATGCTGATGACCATCGTCAAAAGCGCCTTCGGCCTGGATCAGGCCTTCGGTGGCCTGGTCGGCAGCGCCATCATCATGGGCGTCAAGCGCGGCGTTTTCGCCAACGAAGCCGGCCTTGGCAGCGCACCCAACGTCGCCGCCGTGGCCCAGGTCGAACACCCGATTGCCCAGGGCGTGGTCCAGGCCTTCTCAGTATTCCTCGACACCTTCATCATCTGCACCTGCACGGCCTTGCTGATCCTGCTCTCGGGCTTCTACACCCCGGGCTTCGAAGGGGACGGCATCGCGTTGACCCAGAACTCGCTGGCTGCCGTGGTCGGTGACTGGGGACGGATGTTCATCAGCGTCGCCCTGGCGCTGTTCGTGTTCACCTCGATCCTCTACAACTACTACCTGGGCGAGAGCAACCTGCGCTTTCTGGTCGGTGACAACCGCAAGGCCCTGATCGGCTACCGCGCACTGGTGTTGCTACTGATCTTCTGGGGCGCGGTGCAGAACCTGGGCACGGTGTTCGCGTTCGCCGACATCACCATGACCTGCCTGGCCTTCGTCAACCTGATCGCCCTGGCCCTGCTGTTCAAGGTGGCCATGCGCGTGCTGCGCGACTACGACGACCAGCGCGCTGCCGGGGTAAAAACGCCGGTGTTCGATTCGGCCAAGTTCGCCGACCTGGACCTCGACACCAAAGCCTGGCCAGCCAAGGTCGAAGACGCCAAGCGCTGACAGCCTGCACAGTGATGGCGTACTGTGGTCGGCTTATCTCAAGCCGACCACGGAGACAGGCGAATGGCAACTGCGCAACCAGCCCGCAATATCTTGGTGCTGTACACCGGCGGCACCATCGGCATGCAAGCCAGCGCCAACGGCCTGGCCCCCGCCTCGGGCTTCGAGCAACGGATGCGCGAGCAACTGGCTGGGCAGGCCGCTATTCCCGTCTGGCAGTTCCGTGAGCTGCTACCGCTGATCGACAGCGCCAACATGACCCCGCACTACTGGCAGCGCCTGCGTGCGGCGATCATCGATGCGGTCGACGGGCAAAGCTGCGATGCCGTGCTGGTGCTGCACGGTACCGATACCCTGGCTTACAGCGCTGCGGCCATGGGCTTCCAGTTGCTGGGCCTGCAGATCCCGGTGCTGTTCACCGGCTCCATGCTGCCAGCCGGTGTCGCCGACAGCGATGCCTGGGAAAATCTCACCGGGGCGCTACAGGCCCTGGCTGCAGGCGTCCCGCCCGGTGTGCAACTGTTCTTTCACGGTGAACTGCTGGCCCCGCACCATACCGCCAAGGTGCGCAGCTTTGGCCGTCATCCGTTCGTTACCCTCAAGCGTTTTGCCGGCGCTGGCGCGCCGCAACCCCTGCCCGCCGCGCTCGACTATCGCCAACCGAAACAGGTCGCCAATGTCGCGGTGCTGCCCCTGGTGCCAGGGTTTGGCGCCCCCCTGTTGCAGGCCGCGCTGGCCAGCGGCGCACAAGGCTTGATCCTGGAATGCTTTGGCAGTGGCACCGGCCCGTCCGACAACCCCGACTTTCTCGCCGCCCTGGCCGAGGCTCAGGCACGTGGCATCGTCGTGGTCGCCATCACCCAGTGCCATGAAGGCGGGGTTGAACTGGATGTCTACCAGGCCGGCAGCCGCTTGCGCCAGGTCGGTGTGCTGTCGGGAGGCGGCATGACCCGTGAAGCACTGTTCGGCAAGTTGCAGCTGTTGCTGGGCAGCGGTTTGCCGGTTGCCGAGGTTCGGCGCCTGGTGGAGCAGGATCTTTGCGGGGAATTGCTATAAGCGACTGAAGGCATACAAATTGCTCGACTTGTTTGGCCAACCTGCCGAAAGAAGCCGAGCATGCTCCATTCACACCTCACCACCCTCAACGCCGTGTCCCTGGTTCTGCAGGCCTTTCAAGGCCAGGGCCCCGGCGATGAAGCGCTGCTTGCCGGCAGCGGCATCAGCCCGGCAGACCTGGGCCGCGCCGACTCACGCATCACCACCCGCCAGGAGATGCTGGTGTGTGCCAATGCCGTGGCCAGCGCCGCGAAGTGGGCCTGGAGCTGGGCCGGCGCATGCATGTCTCCTGCTACGGCATGCTCGGTTACGCCCTGCTCTCCAGTGCCACCTTAGGTGACGCTTTGCGCCTGGCGATGCAGTACCCGGCGCTACTGGGAACACTTTTTCAGCTGCGCCTGATCGACGACGGCGAGCGGGTCTGGTTCAGCGCCAGCGATTATCGCGAAGAACCGCAGCTGGCGGCGTTCAATGCCGAGTTCTGCCTGACCTCGCTGAAAGTCATCTGCGACGACCTGCTTGGCCAACCGCTACCGCTGCTGGCGGCACGCTTCGCCCACCCCACGCCCGATTACCATGCGCTGTATGGCGACAGCTTCGCCTGCCCGTTGCGCTTCGAGGCAGCCGACAATGCCTTCGCCTTCGCGCGCGCATGGCTGGAGCAACCCCTGCCGCTGGCCGACCAGATCACCCACCGGGCCATGAGCGAGCGCTGCCGACGGCTAAACCTGGAGTTCACCGGTCGCCAGGCCTGGCTCGGGCGGATTCGCCAACTGCTACTTGAACAACTCGATGCGGCTCCCGGGCTGGAAGGCCTGGCGCGGCAGATGAACTGCTCGTCGCGCACCTTGCGTCGGCACCTGCAAGAGCTGGGCAGCAGTTATCAACAACTGCTTGATGAACTGCGTTTCGAGCGTGCCAAGCAGCTATTGGCCGAAGATCAGCTGCCCATCTACCGCATCGCCGAACTGCTGGGCTTCAGCGAAACCGCCAGCTTTCGCCACGCCTTCATGCGCTGGAGCGGCGTTGCGCCAAGCCACTTCCGCGCCTGAATACGACGGTTGCACTGCCAGGGGGCGAAATCCGGACAGTCAGGCTGGCCATATCGGTCCCCTTTTGGCCGTTTCCGTCGTTCTGCACCGGGCCCGGGCCACCAACAATGGAGCGACGCCAGTGACCCGGAGAACAACAAGATGCTGACGATCTATTCCGATGACCACCGCCTGCACCATGGCCGCTGCGAGCTGATCGACGGGCGACTGATGCCCTGCTTCGAGATGCCTTCGCGCGCCGACCATGTTCTGGAGCGGGTAAAAACCCGCGAGCTGGGTGCAATCAAGGGGCCTGCCGACTTTGGCCGCGCGCCCTTGCTGCGCGTGCACAGTGCCGATTACCTGAACTTCTTCGAAGGCGCCTGGCAGCGCTGGACCCAGCTGGGCCACGAAGGCGACCTGCTGCCCTTCACCTGGCCGGCGCGCACCCTGCGCAGCGTCAAACCTAGCGGCCTGCACGGCGAACTCGGTTACTACAGCTTCGACGCCGGCGCGCCAATCACCGCTGGCACCTGGCAAGCGGCCTACAGCGCCGCGCAGGTTGCCCTCACCGCCCAGGCTGCGATCCAGACCGGCGCCCACAGCGCCTTCGCCCTCTGCCGGCCACCGGGACACCACGCCGCCAGCGATGTCATGGGCGGCTACTGCTACCTCAACAACGCCGCCATCGCCGCCCAGGCGTTCCTCGACCAAGGCCGGGGCAAGGTGGCAATCCTCGATGTCGACTACCATCACGGCAACGGCACCCAGGAAATCTTCTACCAGCGCAGTGGTGTGTTCTTCGCCTCGATCCATGGAGATCCGCAGGCCGAGTTTCCGTTCTTCCTTGGCTATGCCGATGAGCAAGGCGAAGGTGAAGGCCTGGGCTACAACGTCAATTACCCGCTGCCCGCCGGTAGCGACTGGCTGACCTGGAGCAAGGCCCTGGATGACGCCTGTGAGCGCATCGCCGCCTATGGCCCGGACGTGCTGGTGATTTCGCTGGGCGTGGACACGTTCAAGGACGACCCGATCTCCCAGTTCAAGCTCGACAGCCCCGACTACCTGAAGATGGGCGAACGCATCGCCCGCCTCGGCACGCCGACGCTGTTCGTCATGGAAGGTGGTTATGCGGTCGAGGAAATCGGCATCAACGCAGTGAACGTACTCGAAGGTTTCGAACGCGCCCAACAGGAAGCTCAAGCATGACCCGACTCAAGCGCCTGCTCGCCCCTCTGCTCTGCAGCACCCTGCGGGTCTACAACTGGTTCGACTACATCACCCCGCAAACCCTGGTGGACTTCCAGAAAGACAGCCAGGTCAAGCTCATCTACGACATCTTCGACACCAACGAAGCCCTGGAGGCCAAGCTGCTGACCGGCAACTCCGGCTACGACGTGGTGGTGCCGTCCAACGTGTTCCTGGCCAAGCAGATCGAGGCCGGGGTGTTCCAGCCGCTGGACCGCAGCAAGCTGCCGAACTGGCAGCACCTGGACCCGAAACTGATGAAGCTGATCGAGGCCAACGACCCCGGCAACCAGTTCGCCGTGCCGTACATGTACGGCACCGTACTGATCGGCTTCAACCCGGCCAAGGTCAAGGCGGCGCTGGGCGACAATGCCCCGGTCGACAGCTGGGACCTGATCTTCAAGGAAGAGAACATCGCCAAGCTCAAGCAATGCGGCGTGGCCTTGCTTGACTCGCCGTCGGAAATCCTGCCGCTGGCCCTGCAGTACCTGGGCCTGCCACCGAACAGCACGAAACCGGCGGACTACAAAAAGGCCGAAGAGCTGCTACTGAAGATCCGCCCGCACGTCACCTACTTCCACTCCTCCAAGTACATGGCGGATATCGCCAATGGCGACATCTGTGTGGCGGTCGGCTACTCGGGCAGCTTCTCCCAGGCGGCCAACCGCGCCACCGAGGCGAAGAACGGCGTGGTCGTCGACATGCGCCTGCCCAAGGAAGGTGCGCCGATCTGGTTCGACATGCTGGCAATCCCCAAAGGCGCGGCCAACCCGGAAGATGCCTACACCTTCATCAACTACCTGCTGCAGCCCAAGGTGATCGCGTCCATCAGCGACTTTGTCGGTTACCCCAACCCCAACAAGGACGCCACCGAACTGGTTGCACCGGCCATCCGCAACAACCCCAACCTTTACCCCACCGAGCAAGCCATGGCCAAGCTCTACACCCTGCAGCCACTGCCACGCGATGCCGAGCGGGCGCGCACCCGCGCCTGGACCAAGATCAAGGCCGGGACCTGATCGTCACTGACGCCAGGCCCGCCGCAAGCGGGCCAGGGCATCGGCAATAGCGGCTTCGCCCACGGCGGCGAAGCCCAGTACCAGCCCCGCGCGCTCATCCATAGGGACCGTCGAATCTGGCAGCCAGTAATCGCTCAGGGCATTGAGCTCAACGCCTACCGCTTCAGCACGGGCGATCAACTCCTGCTCGCGGGCATAGCTGTCGATATCGACTTTCACGTGCAATCCTGCTGCGACGTCCGGCATGGCGCCAACGCCGGGAACGTCCATGGGCCACCCAGCCTTTAACGCATTGCGTCGACTCAGTGCGGCCCTGCGCATGCGCCGAATATGCCGCTGAAAATGCCCCTGGGCCATGAACTGCGCCATCACCGCCTGAGTACCCACCTCCGAGTGCCGCACGGCCAGCGCCCGACAGCGGGAAAAGGCTTGTACCAGCTGCTTTGGCAGCACCAGGTAGCCCAGGCGTAGCGCCGGAAAGGCGATTTTGCCGAAGGTGCCGACATACAACACCCGCCCGCTACGATCCAGTGCCGCCAAAGGCGCCAGCGGGTCGCCGCTGTAGCGGTACTCGCCATCGTAGTCGTCTTCAATGATCCAGCCGTCCTTGCGCTCGGCCCAGGCCAGCAATTCCAGGCGCCGGGCCAAGCTCATGGTGACGCCGGTCGGGTACTGGTGAGACGGCGTCACGTAGCTGAGGCGGCAATGCTCCACGGCATTGAGCGCCGCGCAGTCGAGCCCTTCGTGGTCCACCGCCACTCCTTGTACCGTTGCCCCGGTCAATGCGAAGGCGTTGCCAGCGGCGCGGTAGCCGGGGTTTTCCACAGCCACTACTTCGCCAGGCTCCAGCAACAGCTGTGCACAAAGACTAATGGCCTGCTGCGCGCCACTGGTGATCACAATTTGTTCAGCCGCACACGAAAGCCCACGAGATCGACGTAAATAGGTCGCGATCAGCTCGCGAAGTTGCGGCTCGCCAGCCGGGTCGCCATAACCCAGCGCAGCAGGATCGGGATTACGCCAGAAACCCGCCTGAAGCTTGGCCCAGACGTCGAACGGGAACAGGTCGAACGCCGGCAAACCGACACGAAAAGCCCGCGGCGGACCGCTTTTAGGCGCCGGTAGATGGTTGTTTTCCAGACGGTGCATTGGACCACTGTGGATAACTTTACTGGATGAATCCTCAGTATTTTCCGCTGTTTTTGTGGATAACCCTGTGGAAAAACCCAGGGATAACCCTGTGGATACTTTTGTGGATAGTTTTGGCAGGTGGCTGACATAGGTGCCATCGCCCACCCGGCTTTCGATATAGCCCTCGGCATACAGCTGGTCATAGGCGCGCACTACGCTGTTGCGCGACAGCGCTAGCACCTGCGCCATGTCGCGGGTCGCCGGCAAGCGCGTGCCGCTGCTCAAGCGACCGTCCAGCACCCGCAGGCGCAGGGCATGGTAGAGCTGGCGGCTAAGGCCCTGACGGCGATCCAGGACGATGCCCGTCGGGTCGAACGGCAAAGTGAAAGGACGCTCGCTCATGACATTGGACCTATGAAATTAGCTTGAAATGGCTCTTACCTTAGTCCAATAGCCTGCCTAGGATTGAGCCATTCGCCAAGGACAATTCATATGTTCACACCTTCGAGCCACAAGGAAACCGATCTCGACCGCCTGCATCAGCAGATCGAACAAACGCGCCTCGCCGTGCTGGTCACCCACGGCGAGCAGGGTCTGCAGGCCAGCCACCTCCCCCTGTTACTGGATCGCAGCCAGGGCAGCAACGGCACCCTGTACGGCCACTTCGCCCGGGCCAACAAGCAATGGCAGGAGCTGGCCAACGGCGCCGAGGTGCTGGTGGTGTTTGCCGGGCCGGATGCGTATGTCAGCGCGGGTTACTACCCCAGCAAGATCGACGACCCGCGCACGGTACCGACCTGGAACTACGTGACGGTGCACGCCTGGGGCAAGGCCGAGGTGTATCACGACGCCGAGCGCCTGCTGGCTATCGTCAGGCGCCTGAGTGATCAGCATGAACAAAGCCAGGCCAAGCCCTGGTCGGTGGAAGAAGCACCGGCCGACTACATGGCCGGCATGCTCAAGGCGATCGTCGGCTTCGCCCTGCCCATCGAGCGCCTGCAAGGCACACGCAAACTTAGCCAGAACCGTTCGGCCATCGATATCGAAGGCGTGCGCAAAGGCCTGGCCAACAGTACCGATCCCCTGGACAACCAACTGGCCGCCCTGATGGGCCAACCTTGAAGGAGCATGCCTATGGCTAGCGTAACCATCCGCCCCGTCACTGCCGCCGATCACAGTGCCTGGCTGCCACTGTGGCAGGCTTATCAGCGCTTTTACCAAACACGCATCGCCGACGAAGTCAGCGCCGTGGCCTGGGAGCGCATGCTCGACCCCAGCGAGCCAACCAATGCCGCGCTGGCCTGGGTCGACGGCAAGGCGCTGGGCATGGTCCACTGGATCTATCACCGCTCCAACTGGAGCATCGAGAATTCCTGCTACCTGCAAGACCTGTACGTGCAAAGTGAGCAGCGTGGCCTGGGTATCGGCCGCCAATTGATCGAATATGTCTACGCTACGGCAAAGTCGGCAGGTTGCGCCAAGGTGCACTGGCTGACCCACGAAACCAATGCCACGGCTATCAGCCTGTACGAGCAAGTCGCCGAGCGGCCCGGCTTCATTCAGTTCCGCAAACCGCTGTAAGCCAGAGGAGCCACCCATGAACAGCCCATTGCACTGGCATCCGGCCAAGCGCCCGCAACCTTCGACATTGACCGGGCGCTTCGTACGCCTGGAAAAACTCGACCCCAAGCGCGACACCGAAGACCTCTGGGAAGTGTTCCAGGGCCCCCAGGCCGATAACAAACTGTGGGATTACCTGGCTTACGGTCCGTTCAGCGAACGCGAGGATTTCGATCACTGGCTCGACATCAACGCCGCCAGCAGCGACCCGCTGTTCTACAGCGTCATTGACCTGGCCAGCGGCCAGACCCAGGGCATCCTCAGCTTGATGTCGATCGTGCCCGAACAGGGCCGCATCGAAATTGGCCACATCGCCTTCGGCGCTGCCATGCAACGCACGCCCAAGGGTACCGAAGCCATCTACCTGCTCGGCAAGCTGGCGTTCGCGCTGGGCAACCGCCGCCTGGAATGGAAGTGCAACAACGACAACGCCCGCTCCAAGCGCGCTGCACTGCGCTTTGGCTTCACCTTCGAAGGGGTGTTTCGCAAGCATATGGTGATCAAGGACCGTAACCGCGACACAGCGTGGTTCTCGATTACCGATGATGAATGGCCGGCGATTGCGGCGGGGTTTGAGCGCTGGTTGGCGGAAGATAACCAACGCCCTGAAGGGCAGGTGCGAACACTGCAAGCGTGTCGGTAGGTGCGTGCAAAAAAAAAAGGGGAGCATACGCCCCCCAGAGGTTAACCGCTTGTAGATGAGGGCCTGAACATCAGCCCTCGATCTCGATCAGGATCTCGCCCGGGTTGACCCGGTCGCCCTTGGCCACGTGAATGGCGGTGACCTTGCCGGCAATTGCCGCCTGCACTTCGGTCTCCATCTTCATTGCCTCGGTAATCAGCACTGGCTGGCCGGCCTTGACCATGTCGCCTTCCTTGACCAGCACATCAACGATGTTGCCCGGCATGGTGGTACTGACATGGCCCGGCGCACTGGCCTGTTTGCGCTTGCTGCTGCCACCGCCGACGAACTCGTTGAGCGGCTCGAACACCACTTCTTCCGGCATGCCGTCGATGGACAGGTAGAAGTGGCGCTTGCCTTCGGCCTTGACGCCAACACCGGTGATATCCACCCGGTAGGTTTCACCGTGCACGTCAATGACGAACTCGGTCGGTACGCCTTCGCCGCCGGCCGAAGCCACGGCACCGGCTTCCGGAATCGGCAGCAACACTTCAGGGGTCAGGGTGCCGGCCTCACGCTCTTCGAGGAACTTGCGCCCGATGTCCGGGAACATGGCGTAGGTCAGTACGTCTTCTTCCGACTTGGCCAGGGCGCCAATGTCATTGCGCAGCTTGGTCATTTCTGGCTTGAGCAGGTCAGCCGGACGCACATCGATGACTTCTTCGCTACCGATGGCCTGGCGCCGCAGTTGTTCGTCGACCACACCCGGGGCCTTGCCGTAACCGCCTTGCAGGTACAGCTTCACCTCGTTGGTGATGGTCTTGTAGCGCTCGCCAGCAAGTACGTTGAAGAACGCCTGGGTGCCGACGATCTGCGAGGTCGGGGTCACCAACGGCGGGAAGCCGAGGTCTTCACGCACCCGCGGGATCTCCGCCAGCACTTCGTTCATGCGGTTGAGCGCGCCCTGCTCCTTGAGCTGGTTGGCCAGGTTGGAAATCATCCCGCCCGGTACCTGATTGACTTGCACGCGGGTATCGACAGCGGTGAACTCGCTTTCGAACTGGTGGTATTTCTTGCGCACGGCATAGAAGTACAGGCCGATTTCCTGCAACAGCTCCAGGCTCAGGCCAGTGTCGAATTCGCTGCCCTTGAGGGCCGCGACCATCGACTCGGTGCCCGGGTGGCTGGTGCCCCAGGCAAAGCTGGAGATGGCGGTGTCGATATGATCGGCGCCGTTCTCGATAGCTTTGAGCTGGCACATGGCAGCCAGGCCGGCGGTGTCGTGGGAGTGGACGAACACCGGCAGCGACTGCTCGGCCTTCAGTGCCTTGACCAGCTCGCCGGTGGCGTACGGGGTCAGCAGGCCGGCCATGTCCTTGATTGCCACCGAGTCGCAACCCATGGCTTCCATCTGCTTGGCCTGGGCGACGAAGGCTTCGATGGTGTGCACGGGGCTGGTGGTGTAGGCGATGGTGCCCTGGGCATGTTTGCCGGCGGCCTTGACCGCTTCGATGGCGACACGCAGGTTACGCACGTCGTTCATGGCGTCGAAGATGCGGAACACGTCGATGCCGTTAACCGCCGCCTTGGCGACGAAGGCTTTGACCACGTCGTCGCTGTAGTGGCGGTAGCCCAGCAGGTTCTGCCCACGCAGAAGCATCTGCAGGCGGGTGTTGGGCAATGCTGCGCGCAGCTTGCGCAGGCGCTCCCACGGGTCTTCCTTGAGGAAGCGCACGCAGGCATCGAAAGTCGCCCCACCCCAGACTTCCAGCGACCAGTAGCCGACTTTGTCGAGCTTGTCGCAGATCGGCAGCATGTCTTCGGTACGCATGCGGGTGGCCAGCAGGGACTGGTGGGCGTCGCGCAGGATTGTGTCGGTAACAAAGATCTTCTTGGACATTCTTATCTCCTCATAGCGGCAAGCTTTAAGCTACAAGCCGCAAGAAAAAGCCGATCCGCTTCTACTTGCAGCTTGCCGCTTGCAGCTTGCGGCTGCATTCATAGGCCTGCGTGGGCGGCGATGGCGGCAGCGATGGCCAGGGCCAGCTCTTCGGGTTTGCGCTTGATCGAGTAGTTGGTCAGTTCCGGATGGCTTTCAACGAAGCTGGTATTGAACTGACCGCTGCGAAATTCCGGGTTGCGCAGGATTTCCTGGTAATAGGCGGCGGTGGTCTTCACCCCTTGCACGCGCATGTCGTCCAGGGCCCGCAGGCCGCGGTCCATGGCTTCTTCCCAGGTCAGCGCCCAGACCACCAGTTTCAGGCACATGGAGTCATAGAACGGTGGAATGGTGTAGCCGGTGTAGATCGCCGTGTCGGTACGCACGCCCGGGCCGCCGGGTGCGTAGTAACGGGTGATCTTGCCGAAGCTGGGCAGGAAGTTGTTTTTCGGGTCTTCGGCATTGATCCGGAACTGCAAAGCAAAGCCGCGGTGCTGGATGTCTTCCTGCTTGACCGACAGCGGCAGGCCGGAAGCGATGCGGATCTGCTCGCGGACGATGTCGATGCCGGTGATTTCTTCGGTGATAGTGTGCTCCACCTGCACCCGGGTATTCATCTCCATGAAGTACACCTCGCCATCGGCGAGCAGGAACTCCACGGTACCGGCGTTCTCGTAACCCACGGCCTTGGCCGCGCGCACCGACAGGTCACCGATGTAGGCGCGCTGCTCGGGGGTCAGTTGCGGGCTTGGGGCGATTTCGATGAGCTTCTGGTTGCGCCGCTGGATCGAGCAGTCGCGCTCGAACAGGTGCACGACGTTGCCGAAGCTGTCACCAAGGATCTGCGCCTCGATGTGCTTGGGATTGACGATGCATTTTTCCAGGAACACTTCCGCCGAACCGAAAGCCTTGGTTGCCTCGGAGATCACCCGCGGGAACGCTTGCTCCAGCTCTTCACGGCTGTTGCAGCGACGAATACCGCGGCCGCCACCACCGGAAGTGGCCTTGAGCATCACCGGATAACCGATGCGGTCGCCTTCGAGCAGCGCTTCATGGATGTCGGCGACGTTGCCCTCGGTGCCCGGGGTGACCGGTACACCGGCCTTGATCATGCTGCGGCGGGCTTCGGTCTTGTCACCCATGCGGCGAATGACTTCAGCCGAAGGGCCGATGAATTTGATCCCACGTTCGGCGCAGATGTCCGCAAGTTCAGCGTTCTCAGACAGAAAACCATAACCGGGATGCAGCGCATCACAACCGGTTTCCACGGCCAGGTTCACCAGCTTGCGCGGGTTCAGGTAGCCGGCCAGGGGCTCGGCACCAATGCTGTGGGCCTCATCGGCACGTTTGACGTGCAAGGCATGGCGGTCGGCGTCTGAGTAGATCGCCACGGAACGGATGCCCATCTCGGCGCAGGCACGCACGATTCGAACAGCAATTTCACCGCGGTTGGCGATCAGGATCTTTTTTATCACTGGAGTATTCCCAAGGCCGCTAGAACAATCGAGCCGGCGTCGCCGGTCGGCGCGTGACCAATCGTCGCTGGCCAGTCGCATCTTTACCCTAGCGCTGTCTCTGGATAAACAAAAATCAATATTTATTAGGGTGTGCATAAGCAAAAGCTTATAGTGCTGTTACAAGGTTTTGCCGGGGCTTGAGAGAAATGCGTAAGTCATTGATGCGTATGACATTGCGTCAACTTCAGATCTTCAATGAGGTCTGTGATTTGCGTTCCTATAGCCGGGCCGCCGAGGAGATGAACCTGACGCAACCCGCCGTTAGTCTACAGATCCGCCAACTCGAAGAACTGGTCGGCCAGCCGCTGTTCGAGTACGTCGGCAAAAAGCTCTACCTGACCGACGCCGCCGAGGCTTTGCAGCGCGCCAGCCGCGACATCTTCGGGCGCCTGGAGAGCCTCGACATGCAGCTCTCGGACATGCAGGGCTCGCTGCAAGGGCAACTGAAGCTGGCGGTCGAGTCCAGTGCCAAATACTTCGTCCCGCACCTGTTCGCCGCCTTCAAGCGCTTGCACCCTGAGGTCAATCTTACCCTCACGGTAGTGAACCGGGCCCAGGCCATCCGTCGCCTCTCGGACAACCGCGATGACCTGATCATCATGTCCATGGTGCCTCAGGACATGGGCCTGGAGTTCCTGCCATTCCTGAACAATCCAATTGTAGCCGTGGCGCCGCCCGATCACCCACTGTGCAAGCTCGACAGCCTGCGCCTGCAGGACCTTGAGCCGCACACCCTGCTGGTGCGCGAACAGGGCTCGGGGACGCGCAAGGCTTGCGAAGAGTACTTCAAGGAAAAGCGTGTGCACTTCACCCAGACGCTGGAGGTGGCCTCGGCCGATGCCCAGCGCGAATGCGTGATCGCAGGCCTGGGCATTGCCCTGCTGACCCGCCACGCGCTGAACCTGGAACTGGCCACTGGCGTGCTGCGCGAGCTGCCGGTCGAAGAGCTGCCACTGTACCGCAGTTGGTGCGTGGTGCAGTCCAAGGCCAAGCGGCAGTCGCCGGTGGCCCTGGCCTTTTTAGCGTTCATTCGTAGCGAACGTGCGCAGATCAGCGGGCTTGTTGAGCGTTTCTCGGGGATTCTGCCGCCGATACCTGCCACACGCTGAGGGTCTGCAGGTCGGCGTAGTCGGTGATTTCCTGCAGCAGGCGGCGCTGCTCGGAGTAGCTTTCGATCGCGCGGCGAAACTCCATGCGACGCTGATCTTTTTCCTGCTGCTTGCGGGATTTGGCGTTGGGTTGGTACGAGCCATCGAATTCACGAGCCATTGCATATCTCCCTTTTCGAGTGCGGGAGCTTCAGCCTGACGACGTGGCATTACGATTTGGCGGCGAGCCAATGACAAATCAATGAACCTGTAGGAGCGGGCTTGCCCCGCTCCTACAGGCCTCAGTCGTCCATCGCCTTGATCGACTTGGGCGACAAACGCAGGCTGCGTAAGCTGCGCTTGACGCTCTTGAGGTGGTTGACCAGGCTCGGCCCGCGGGCCATGGCAACGCCCATGGCCAGCACGTCGATCACCACCAGGTGGGCGATACGCGAGGTCAGGGGGGTGTAGATCTCGGTGTCTTCGTGCACGTCGATGGCCAGGTTGACGGTCGACAGCTCGGCAAGCGGCGTCTGGCTCGGGCACAGGGTGATCAGCGTGGCGCCGCTTTCGCGCACCAGGTTGGCGGTGATCAGCAGGTCCTTGGAGCGCCCCGACTGGGAGATGCAGATCGCCACATCGCCAGGCTTGAGGGTAACCGCCGACATCGCCTGCATGTGCGGGTCGGAGTAAGCCGCCGCCGTCAGCAACAGGCGGAAGAACTTGTGCTGGGCATCGGCCGCCACCGCACCCGAGGCACCAAAACCATAGAACTCGACGCGCTGGGCCTGGGCCATGGCCGTAACCGCACGTTGCAAGGCCTGCGGGTCGAGGTGCTCGCGCACCTCCATCAGCGTATGCAAGGTGGTGTCGAAGATCTTCAGGCTGTAGTCGGCAACCGAGTCGTCCTCATGAATCGCGAACTGGCCGAAACTCGCCCCCGCCGCCAGGCTCTGGGCCAGCTTGAGCTTGAGGTCTTGAAAGCCGGAACAACCGATCGCACGGCAAAAGCGCACGATAGTCGGCTCGCTGATACCAACGCTGTGGGCAAGGTCGGCCATGGAGCTATGCATGACGGCCGCTGGATCAAGCAGCACGTGATCGGCAACCTTGAGTTCCGATTTGCGTAGCAGATGGCGCGACTGGGCGATGTGTTGCAACAGATTCAAGGGCAGGACTCGGTTATGATCGACTGACCGGGTTGTAGCTTTCTTGTAGTTATACTACATGACCGGCGACCCGCCCAGCTAAACGAACTAGGAGAGTGGTGGTATTGACTATCCCTTGCGACATCATGGTGTTCGGCGGCACCGGTGACCTGGCCCTGCACAAACTGCTTCCGGCGCTCTACCACCTGTATCGCGAGGCTCGCCTGCACCCGGCCGTACGCATCATTGCCCTGGCCCGCAGCAATCTGCCGCGCAATGAATTCCTCAAGCTCGCCGAACGCCGCTGCCGGGCGCAGATTGCCCGCGCCGACTTCGATGAAGATGTCTGGGCGCGCTTCTCTGCACGGCTGGACTACTTCCCCATGGATGCCTCGCAAAGCGCCGATTTCGTCCGCCTGGCGCGCTTTCTCGGTGAAGCGGGCGGCCTGACCCGGATCTACTACCTGGCCACCGCACCCAATCTGTTCGTGCCGATAGCCAACCACCTGAAAGTCGCAGGCCTGGCCGATCACGACGCACGTATCGTGCTGGAAAAGCCCATTGGCCACTCGCTGGAATCGGCCACGGCAATCAACCAGGCCTTTGGCGCCGTTTTCGCTGAATCGCAGGTGTTTCGCATCGACCACTACCTGGGCAAGGAGACGGTGCAGAACCTCATGGCCCTGCGCTTTGCCAATGCCCTGCTCGAACCGGTATGGCGCAACAACCAGGTCGATCATGTGCAGATCAGCGTCTGCGAAACCCTCGGCGTAGAAAATCGCGGCGCCTACTACGACCGTGCCGGCGCCACCCGCGACATGCTGCAAAACCACCTGTTGCAACTGCTCTGCCTGGTGGCTATGGAACCGCCAGCGCAGTTCGAGGCCGAGGCGGTGCGTGACGAAAAAGTAAAGATTCTCAAGGCCCTGCAACCGATCACCGGCCAGGATGTACAAGACAAGACCGTGCGCGGCCAATACAGCGCCGGCAAGATCGGCGGCCAGGAAGTACCGGCCTACTATTTCGAGAAAGACGTCGACAACGACAGCGATACCGAGACGTTCGTCGCCGTAGAAGCGCATATCAATAACTGGCGCTGGGCCGGCGTACCGTTCTATTTGCGCACCGGCAAGCGCCTGGCCAAGCGCTCGTCGCAGATCGTCATCCAGTTCAAACCCGTGCCGCACCGCCTGTTTGAGGGCGACCAGGCCAACCAGTTGCTGATCCAGCTACAACCCGATGAGCGTATCAGCCTGCAGATGATGACCAAGACCCCCGGCAAGGGCATGCGCCTGGAGCCGGTGGAACTGAACCTCAACCTGGCCCAGGTCTTCGGCCAGACCCGTCGCTGGGACGCCTATGAGCGCCTGTTGCTGGATGTGCTCGAAGGCGATTCGACGCTGTTCATGCGCCGTGACGAAGTCGAGGCTGCCTGGGCCTGGGTCGACCCGATCCTCACCGGCTGGCAGGAGCACTTCCAGGCGCCACGCCCCTACCACGCCGGCTCCAACGGCCCGGATCAGGCCCATAGCCTGCTGGCGCACCAGGGCCGCGCCTGGCACCTCTAGAAGAAGCTGTAGTGACTGGCCAGTAGCTCGGCCAGCTCCTGCGCCGGTACCGGCCGGCTGATCAGGTAACCCTGCACTTCATTGCAGCCTTGCTTGCGCAAAAACTCCAGCTGTTCATGGGTCTCGACGCCCTCCGCGACCACCTGAAGGTCGAGGCTCTGGGCCATGGCGATGATTGCCCGGGTGATCGCGGCATCTTCACTGCCTTCGCTCAGGCCGCGGATAAAGGCCTGATCGATCTTTACGTAATCCACCGGGAAGCGCTTGAGGTAGCTGAGCGATGAGTAGCCCGTGCCAAAGTCATCGATGGCCAGCTTCACTCCCAGTTCGTGCAACTGGCGGAAGGTGGCGATGATGTGTTCAACGCTATCGAGCAACTGGCTCTCGGTCAGTTCCAGCTCCAGCAGATGCGGCGCCAGGCCACTTTCATCGAGCACCTGGCGCACCAGGCTGACCAGCTTGCCGTGGCGCAACTGATAGACCGACAGGTTCACCGATACACGGATCGGCGCAAGCCCCATGCGCTGCCACTCGCAGGCCTGCCAACAGGCCTGGCGCAGAACGAATTCGCCCATCGGCGCAATCAGGCCGGTTTCTTCGGCCAGGCCGATAAAGTCCGACGGCGGTACCATGCCCCACTGCGGATGCTGCCAGCGCACCAGTGCCTCGGCAGCATGCAGACGGCCAGTGGCCAGGCACAGCTTGGGCTGGTAGTAGACCTGTAGCTGACGCTCCTCGATGGCCTTGCGCAGGTGGTTTTCCAGCTGCAGGCGCTGCAGGGTACTGGCCTGCAGGCTCTCGGTGTAGAACTGGAAATTGTCGCCGCCCAGGTGCTTGGCGTGCTGCATGGCGGTGTTGGCCTGGCTGACCAGTACCGTGACATCCCGCGAGGTATCGGCCAGCAGGCTGATGCCTACCGAGGCGCTGATCACCAGCTCGTGGCCATCGACCCGCAGCGGTACGCGCAGCTTGTCCAGCAAGCGGCTGGCCACACGCACCAGGCTCGACAGGTTGCTGTAGGCATCGAACAGCACGGCAAACTCGTCGCCGGACAGGCGCGCCACCGTATCGGCCTCGGGCATGGCATTGCTGATGCGCTGGGCCATCTGCTTGAGCAACTGGTCGGCAACTTCGTGGCCAAGGCTGTCATTGAGCAGCTTGAAGCGGTCCAGGTCGATGTGCAGCAAGGCCAGGCCGCGCCCGCTCTGGCGCAGGCGCTCGCCGGCCTCATGCAGGCGCAAGCGGAACAGGGCGCGGTTGGCCAGGCCCGTCAGCTCGTCGTAGTGCGCCAGGTACCGCAGGCGCTCCTCGGACTCGCGGCGCGCCGACAGGTCGGTAAAGAAGCCGACGATGCTGGTCAGATTGCCCCGTGCATCGCGCACGCCATTGAGCTGCAGCCACTGTGGATAAAGCTCGCCGTTCTTGCGCGCCTCGACCAGTTCCCCCTGCCAGTTGCCCTGCTGCTCCAGTGCCAGCTCAATGGCCTGAGAGTGGCGACGGGCGTCGCGACTGCAGGGCAGTTCCAGTAACCGGCCCTGAAGCAATTCTTCGCGGTTGTAGCCGGTAACCCGGCAGAAGGCCTGATTGACCGCCAGCAACACATAATCAGGGTCGAGAATCACGATGCCTTCGCTGGCCGCCTCAAATACGGTGGCGGCCATGCGCTGCTGTTCTTCCTGGGCTTTTTGCGCACTGATATCCCGGCGGGTGCCAAGCATGCGCAGCACCCGCCCGCTGGCACTGCGCTCCACTGCCCGGCCTCGGTCCTCGATCCAGCACCAGTGGCCCTGGCGGTGACGCACCCGGTAGTCGATGCGGTAATCCTCGCTGCGGCCCTTGAGGTGTTCGACCAGGGTGCGCTTGAGCAGCGGCACGTCATCGGGATGCAGGCGTGGCTTGAGGTGCGCGAGCATTTCCTGAACCTGGTCAGGCTCCAGGCCAAACAACTCGCGCAACTGGGTATGGTGGATCTCGTCGGTTTCCAGGTTCCAGTCCCACAGCCCCAGTTCGCTGGCCTCCAGGGCCAGGGCCAGACGCTGTTCGCTCTTGCTCAGGGCCTGGTTGGCAGCATCCAGCTCCTGGCTGCGCTGGGCGACGCGCGACTCCAGGCCTACTTGCGCCTCGCGCAGTTGCTCCTCGATCAGCCGACGCTGCTCGACCTCCTCGGCCAATGCCTGGTTAAGTCGTTCGCTGCGGCTTTGTGCCGTTTGCAGGTGCTCGATCAGCTCCTGATTCTGAAAGCGCCGCAACAGCCCACGCTCGATCAGCCGGTTGACCTGCCAGGCCACCACTGACAAGGCGAGCAATAAAATCAGGCCAAGCCAGCCCCAGCCACGCTGCTGCTCATCGCCATTGCAGAACAGGAAGGCAATCGGCGGCAGCAGGCACGGCAAGGTAAAACTAAGGAAGGCCGGCAGGCTGACGGCATAGGCGACGCTGGCCGATAGCGTTGCCGCCCCCAGCAGGCCGAATACCCAGGCCTGCTGGACGAAGTTATCCACCGGCACCAGGGCGATCGCCGCGCTGGCCAGGGTCAGGCCACTGAAGGCCGAACCGAACAGGAACATTCGCCACCAGCTTGGCTGGGCCTGTCGAGCGGGCATGGCGGCATCGAAGGCGGCGACCTGGATCACCCGCAAGGCCACCAACGCCGTCAGCCAGACAATCCATATACTGACTAATAGGTAGCGCGCCGGGCTCCACAGCAACCAGGCACAGACCAGACCATTGAGCAGCATGAACAGGGTCGGCAGCAATGAGCCCTGGTACAGCAGGCGGGTGCGCTCGACGGCCAGTTGGGTTGCGAAGTGCTTGCGAATACTCCGGCGCGCTTCGGAAGGGGCGCTCATGGAGTCGGAACCAAGAGTCATAGGCAGTGTTCTTGTAATGGTTAGCCTTAAACGTGCACGGAGCATACACAAGCAAGCTCTCGGGCCAAACTGCTCTGGATCATAATTATTTCATTGCGTTTCCCGACGGCAGGCGCTCAAGCACGCAGGCCTTGGGCTGCAGCCGATGACCAGCCAGTCGTCAGCGGCAAGTTTTTCTACTGTATATTTGCCCAAGGGTCGTCTGCGCCCCTAAAATGGCCGGATGCGCGATGATCTCTCTCTCCTGTTGAACTCTCTCAACGACGCCCAACGCCAGGCTGTAGCTGCGCCGGTCGGTCGTCAGTTGGTCCTGGCCGGTGCCGGCTCCGGCAAGACCCGTGTGCTGGTGCACCGCATCGCCTGGTTGATCCAGGTCGTGCAGGCCTCGCCGCACTCGATCCTGTCGGTGACCTTCACCAACAAGGCCGCTGCCGAGATGCGCCAGCGTATCGAACAGCTGATGGGCATCAACCCGGCCGGCATGTGGGTAGGCACCTTCCACGGCCTGGCGCACCGCCTGTTGCGCGCGCACTGGCAAGAGGCAGGGCTGAACCAGAACTTCCAGATCCTCGACAGCGACGACCAGCAGCGCCTGGTCAAGCGGGTGATCCGCGAGCTGGGCCTGGATGAACAACGCTGGCCAGCGCGCCAGGCACAATGGTTCATCAACGGGCAGAAAGACGAAGGCCTGCGCCCGCAACACATCCAGGCCAGTGGCGACCTGTTCCTGGGCACCATGCGCAGCATCTATGAAGCCTACGAGACCGCCTGCCAGCGCGCCGGCGTCATCGACTTCTCCGAGCTGCTGCTGCGCGCCCTGGACCTGTGGCGTGACCACCCTGGCCTGCTCGAGCACTACCAGCGGCGCTTCCGTCATGTGCTGGTCGACGAATTCCAGGATACCAACGCCGTGCAGTACGCCTGGCTGCGGCTGCTGGCCAAGGGCGGTGACAGCCTGATGGTGGTCGGCGACGACGACCAGTCGATTTATGGCTGGCGTGGCGCCAAGATCGAGAACATCCATCAGTACACGGCCGACTTCCCTGACGCCGAGCTGATCCGCCTGGAGCAGAACTACCGCTCCACCGCCGGTATCCTCAAGGCGGCCAACGCCCTGATCGCCAACAACAGCGGGCGCCTGGGCAAAGAGCTGTGGACCGACGGTGGCGATGGCGAACCGCTGAGCCTGTACGCCGCCTTCAACGAGCACGACGAAGCCCGCTACGTGGTCGAGAGCATCGAAAGCGCGCTCAAGACCGGCCTGGCCCTCAGCGATATTGCCATCCTGTATCGCTCCAACGCCCAGTCGCGGGTGCTTGAAGAAGCACTGCTGCGCGAACGCATTCCTTACCGCATCTATGGCGGCCAGCGCTTCTTCGAGCGTGCCGAGATCAAGAACGCCATGGCCTACCTGCGCCTGCTCGAAGGCCGCGGCAACGACGCAGCCCTTGAGCGGGTGATCAACGTGCCGCCGCGCGGCATCGGTGAGAAGACCGTCGAAGCGATTCGCGAACACGCCCGCCACGCCCAGGTCTCGATGTGGGAGTCGATGAGCCTGCTGATCGCCAACAAGGCGCTCAAGGGCCGCGCTGCCAGCGCCCTGGGCGCGTTCATGGAAATGATCGAGAACCTCGCCGCCAAGGTCATGGAAATGCCCCTGCACCTGATGACCCAGACGGTCATCGAGCAGTCCGGGCTGATCGTCTATCACCAGGAAGAAAAAGGCGAAAAAGGCCAGGCCCGGGTAGAGAACCTTGAGGAACTGGTCAGCGCCGCGCGCAACTTCGAAAACAGCGAAGAAGACGCCGAACTGTCGCCATTGGCGGCCTTCCTCGGCCACGCCTCGCTGGAAGCCGGCGACGCCCAGGCCGACGAGCACGAAGACAGCATCCAGCTGATGACCCTGCACAGTGCCAAGGGCCTGGAATTCCCTCACGTATTCCTGGTCGGCATGGAAGAAGGCCTGTTCCCGCACAAGATGAGCCTGGAAGAACCCGGCCGCCTTGAAGAGGAGCGCCGCCTGGCCTACGTCGGCATCACCCGCGCCATGCAGCAACTGGTGATGACCTATGCCGAGACTCGCCGGCTGTATGGCAGCGAGACCTACAACAAGGTCTCGCGCTTCGTACGCGAAATTCCGGCAGGCCTGGTTCAGGAAGTGCGCCTGTCCAACAGCGTCAGCCGCCCGTTCAGCTCCGGCCAGCAGCAGAACTCGAGCAGCCTGTTTGCCAACGCCAACATTCCGCAGACCGCCTTCAACCTGGGTCAGCGTGTGCAACATGCGGTGTTCGGCGAAGGGGTGATCCTCAACTTCGAGGGTTCCGGCGCCCAGGCCCGGGTCCAGGTCAACTTCGCCGAAGGCAGCAAGTGGCTGATGCTTGGCTACGCCAAGCTCGAGGCCCTGTAACGCAGAAAATCCTGCAGGAGCGGGCTTGCCCCGCGATGCAATGTGACTTGCAAGCCGCAAATCGCGGGGCAAGCCCGCTCCTACAGCGTATACAGACAATTCAGGCAAAAGCTGGAAACATTATGGCGCTGGTCATGTGTCCTACAACCTGTGCACCATGACGCGCGTGCAATCCACAAAACGGGAATACCCTTCTATGCAACGTTTTCTTAGCATCGCTTTGGCGCTGTGCATCGGCCTGACGATGAGTCTCGACGCCAACGCCAAACGCTTCGGCGGCGGCAAGAGCTCGGGCGCCGCGCCGACCCACCAGACCCGTCAGGCGGCCCCGACGACTCCGGCTGCCTCGCCAACCGCGCCAGGTCGCGCACCTGCCGCCGCCAGTGGTGCTTCGCGCTGGCTTGGCCCTCTGGCCGGCCTCGCCGCCGGTGGCCTGCTGGCCTCCATGTTCATGGGCGACGGCTTCCAGGGCATGCAGATCTTCGACATCCTGATCATGGCGCTGATCGCCTTCCTGGTGTTCCGCTTCATCGCCGCCCGTCGCCGCAAGCAGCAGCCGCAAATGGCCGCCGCCGGCCACGCGCCATTCCAGCGCGAAGTGCACCAGCAGCCAGCCCAGCCGTCGATCTTCGGTGGTTCCGCTGCGCCTGCCGCCGCTGCCCGCCCGGTGATCAATGCACCGGCCTGGTTCAACGAACAGAGCTTCCTGGCCGCTGCCCGCAACCACTTCCAGTCGCT
The DNA here is from genome assembly GCF_018390435.1 of Pseudomonas sp. RC2C2. Lineage (NCBI taxonomy): Bacteria > Pseudomonadati > Pseudomonadota > Gammaproteobacteria > Pseudomonadales > Pseudomonadaceae > Pseudomonas > Pseudomonas sp. RC2C2. Next base: position 2,221,299 of record NZ_JAHBAX010000001.1, read on the forward strand.
GCAGCAGCACTGGGATGCCAATGAAATGGACAAGATCGCCGAATTCGTCACCCCTCAGATGCTGCAGTTCCTCAAGCAGGAGCGCGCTGATCTGGGTGATGGCTTCCAGTCCACCTACATTGACGACCTGAACGTGCAGCTCGAAGGTGTCGACGACCGCGCCGACAAGACCATCGCCACCCTGACCTTCAGCGGCGTGTCGAAAACCTCGCGCTTTGACCAGGGCGAACCGTTCAGCGAAAGCTGGAACATGGAACGCGCCCAAGGCGAAAACCAGCCTTGGCTGGTTGCCGGGATCCGCCAGAACGGCTGATATTGAGGCATTGCACAAAAAACCCCGGGCTTGTCCCGGGGTTTTGCTTTTAGCGCAGCGGGCTACTAGGGTATAACGCGCAGCGTGTCGTAAAGGTTAGAGGATAGAACCGTGGAAGAAGTCATCGAACAGCTCCGAGAAGCCAATGAACCGGTACCGGTGCCGCTGGAGTTGCCGGACGAAGACCAGCTGGTCGAAATCGAAGAAGAGTTGTTTATCAACATTCCGTTCGTGTTCAAGGAGTTCCTGCTGACAGTCAGCGACGTGGTCTACGGTAGCCTCGAGCCGGTCACTGTCACCGACCCGCAGTCGCATACCTACTTGCCGGACGTGGCGGCCAATGCCTGGGATGCCGGCGTGCCGCGCGACCTGATCCCGATCTGCCAGGACGGCGACGACTACTACTGCGTCGAAGAAGATGGCACCGTGGTGCTGTGGTCCGGTGAAGAAGAGATCGTTACCGAAGACAGCTGGGAGTCGGTCTGGCACTGGGCCCGAGACGTCTGGCTGGAAAGCTGAATGAGAAATAACCACACAAAGTAATGGCTCTTGGCTATTAATGTTCGTAGAATCGCCACGCCTTCCTGCGCGTGGCGCTTCGCTACCGCTCCATCCCCTCGGACATTCGAACCGCCCCGCGCAGGAAGCGCCTCTTAGTGGTGGTTCTCCTGGTTGTTTTCCAGGGTTTCCAGCAAAGCGATCTGCATGCGTGTGTGCACACGGATGAACCAGCGCCACAGCACTGCCACCACCACCGCCGCGACCACCACGATCAGCAACAGCAGCTCGCTGGTCGGCAGGATACTGGCCGACAACGCCGCTAGCAGCAGGAAAATCACCAGCAGCGACAGCAGCGGAATCACCTCGGCGATCACCCGTCGCACCCGCTGGGTATGCCGCCCGGCCATCTCCGGCTTGACCCCCATCTCCGCCAGCAACATCGACAGTGCCTTGAGCTTGCGGTACGCCGCGATCAGGAACGGCAGCGACAGCATCAGCGCCGCGCCCCAGATCAAGGCCTTCTGCTGGCCAATATCGCTGACCCACTCGCTCAGGTAGTCACCAATGCGGGCGGCGAAATAACCACCGCTGAAGAAGATCGCCACCACCAGCGCCAGGTTCACCCCCACTTGCAGCAGAATACGCCGGATCATCGAGGCCAGCATCGCCCCTTCGCCATGGGGTTGAATGCTGCGCAGCCACTCGCCATACAGCGACAACACCCGCGCCAGACGCCCCGGCACGACCTTGGCCAGCTTCAGCGACAACGGGTCGGCAGCGCGAATCAGGTAGGGCGTGAGCAGCGTGGTGATGGCCGATACCGCTACCGCCACCGGGTAGAGGAAGTCGCTGGTGACCTGCAGGGTGATGCCCAGCGCGGCGATGATGAAAGAGAACTCGCCAATCTGTGACAGCCCCATCCCTACCCGCAGCGAGGTGCGTCCGTCGTTACCGGCGATAAAGGCGCCCATGCCGCAGGAAAGCATCTTGCCCAGCACCACGGCAATGGTGATGACCACGATCGGCCAGGCGTACTCGAGCAGGATCGACGGGTCGATCATCATGCCGATGGCAACGAAGAAGATGGCACTGAACAGGTCGCGAACCGGCTCGATCAGGCGCTCGATCTTCAGCAATTGCCGTGATTCCGCCATGATCGCACCGATCAGGAAGGCACCCAGGACCATGCTGTACTCAAGCTTGACCACCAGCAGGCAGAACCCGAAACACAGGCCCAGGACGGTGATCAGCAACATCTCATTGCTTTCGAAACGGGCCACGTACGCCAACAGGCGCGGCACCAGGAGGATGCCGATGACCAGCGCAACGATCATGAACAGCGACAGCTTGCCAACGGTGGAAAACACCTCGCCGGAGCTCACAGTGCCACTGACGGCGATGCCCGAGAGCAACGCGATGATGCCGATGCCAAGGATGTCTTCGACGATCAGCACACCGAAGATCAGCTGGGCAAAGCGCTCGTTCTTCATCTTCAGGTCGTTGAGCGCCTTGACGATGATGGTGGTCGAGGAGATCGCCAGGATCGCACCGAGGAACAGGGAGTCCATGGTGCTCCAGCCGAACCAGCGGCCGATCTCGAAGCCGATCCAGATCATCAGCACGATTTCCAGGAACGCTGCGATGAACGCTGTGGCCCCGACCTTGAACAGTTTGCGCAGGCTGAACTCCAGCCCCAGGCAAAACATCAGGAAGATCACCCCGAGCTCTGCCAGGGTCTTGATCGTGTCTTCGTCATGAATCAGGCCGAACGGCGGGGTGTGCGGGCCGATGATAAAGCCGGCAACGATGTAGCCAAGCACCACGGGCTGCTTGAAACGGTGAAACAGGATAGTGACCACCCCGGCAACCAGCATGATCACTGCCAAATCCTGAATAAAGCTGATGGCATGCACGGCGTGGGACTCCTTACCTGGTATCCAGAGACAAGCCGCAACCCACCCGAAGCATTGTCTGATTGAGTTACGGATACATAGCGTTTTAATGTAGGAAGCCCACCTTGCATGGGCTTCCTCAGGTTAACACCGCCGCTTGTCGCTAGAAGCCGGTGCAATATGAAGAAACAGATCGACCAAAGCATCGCCGTAAATGGCACAAACAGCGTGACGGCAAGGCCGCTGTCAGCGTCCCGTCTTACTAGATGGGAATCGTATTGGGGGAAAGAAGCGTGAATAGCAATCGCCACCCCGCCTCAGCGCAACCTTACCGTGAGCACACTATGGAACCTGGAAACGCCCAGCTGTCGATGACCGTCCTGATGACCCCGGACATGGCCAACTTTTCTGGCAACGTCCACGGCGGCACCCTGCTCAAATACCTCGATGAAGTAGCCTATGCCTGCGCCAGCCGTTACGCCGGCCGTTATGTGGTGACCCTGTCGGTCGACCAGGTGGTCTTTCGCGAACCGGTGCATGTCGGCGAGCTGGTGACTTTCCTCGCCTCGGTCAACTACACCGGCAACACCTCGATGGAAGTCGGCATCAAAGTCGTCACCGAAAACATTCGCGAACGCTCGGTGCGCCACAGCAACAGCTGTTTCTTCACCATGGTCGCCGTCGACGATGACCGCAAGCCGGTGGCGGTGCCGCCCCGCCAGCCTGAAACCAGCGAAGAAAAGCGCCGTTTCCTGCAGGGCAAACAGCGCCGGCTGATCCGTCAGGAGCTGGAAAAGCGCTACCAGGAACTCAAGGGCGACGCCCTTTAAATGGCCAGGGGCTGCGCTGCAAAGCGCAGCCGTGGGTGCACGATGCGGTCCTGGGCACGCACCAGTTCCAGCTCGTAGCTGGCGCAGGCCTGGGTTTCCAGCAGCACTTCGTGCACTGCGGCGGCGGTGAATTCAAACGCCGTGACCCAGTCATCGCCCAGCAGCAAACGCGCCAGGAACAAGCCCGACGTCAGGTCACCCACGCCCACTGGCTGGCGCGCAAATGCCAGCAACGGGCGGCGGATAAGCCAGCTACCGTCGGCGGTAACCAGCAGCATTTCAAAGTCTTCGACACTGCGCCCGGGATAGGCCAGGTGCTTTACCAGGATAGCTTTCGGGCCTCGCACCAACAGGCTGCGGGCCATGCTGACACAGTCTTGCAGCGACTCGGCCCGGCGCCCGCAGAAGCTATCCAGCTCCAGCTGATTCGGGCACAGCACGTCGGCGGTGGTCAGTGCTTCTTCCACCAGGAACTCGCTGACCTCGGCCGGGACGATACAGCCCTTCTCCGGATGGCCCATCACCGGGTCGCACAGGTACAAGGCGCGCGGGTTGGCGGCCTTGATCCGGGCCACACCGCTGAGGATCGCCCGCCCCTGCTCGGCACTGCCCAGGTAGCCGGACAGCACCGCGTCGCAGTTGCCCAACTCACCGATCGTCGCAATCCCCTCAACCAGCGCAGGAATTTGCGCTGGAGCAAGCACTTCTCCGGTCCACTGACCATACTGAGTATGGTTGGAGAACTGCACGGTATTGAGCGGCCAGACCTTCACCCCGACCCGCTGCATGGGAAACACCGCAGCGCTGTTGCCGGCATGGCCGAAAACCACGTGGGACTGGATGGCGAGCAGATGCGGTGTACGTTTCATGCAGGTCTTCCGAAAGCGTAGGAATGAAAAACAAGGCACGCAGTATGGCGCTAAATGCCACCTGTACGACAGACCGGGGAGGCAGTTAAGCTGGGCATACCTCGTTGGAGCATATGTAAATGTTGACCCTGGGAAATCTCTTCGTGCTGATGCTGCTGGCCACGGCGGGCGCCTGGTTGTGGCATAACCACGGCTTGCGTGAAAAGGCTCTGGAGCGGGTCAAGCAGCACTGCGCCAAACTCGATCTGGAGCTGCTTGATGGCAATGTCGCGCTCAAGCGCATCGGTTTTGTGCGCGACGCCAACGGCCGCAAGCGCCTGGCCCGGGTGTACAACTTCGAATTCACCGTGACCGGCGAACAGCGCCATCCCGGTACCGTCACCCAGTTTGGCGCGCACACCATGCAAATCGAACTGGCCCCCTACCCGTTCGAGATCAAGACACCACAACATCACGACAACGTCGTCGAGATGAACCAGTGGCGCCAGGACCACAACCGCTGGCGCAACTAGACGCGGCAGGCCAGCATGGCTTGCTGCAATGGTTCAGGGGCCTGCGGCTCGGCGAAGATCAGCTCCAGCCGCGAGTCGCGGCGCCATTCACTGTTGCTCCACTGCAATGTAGGCTGCCCTGCCAAGGCGTTGATCGACTGCCAGCCATCCAGACTGTGGATAACTGCCTTGGCCCGACGCCAGTCCAGCCCCTGCAGAAAGCGCTCCAGACGGGGGCGATCGAACACCTGACCCGGGTGCCAGCGCCAACCTATGCTCCAACCTTCTGCGGCCTGCCGAATACTGCAAATAGGCTCCTGTGGATTTGTCCACAGGCTGCTGACGACCCCGGGAATATTGACTGCCGCGAGCTTATCCACAGCGGCGGGAAGTGGCGCTGCAGAGCTTTCCACAGGCACTTCGGACCAGGGCAATTGCCCATGATCGGTCCAGTACAGGCGAGCAGCAGGTAGCTGAGAAGTTATCCACAAGCGCTGTTGTGCATCCAACCCGGCGGACTTGTTCAGCACCAGCAATCCAGCGCTGGCCAGGGTCGATTGCTGGGCTTCAGGCAGAGCAATACCTGCAGCCAATTGCTCGGCATCCAGCACCAGCACCGCCGGTTGTACCGCCAACACGCCTTGCCAAGGCGGCAAACGCAGTTGCTCAAGCAACTGCAGCGGATGACCCAACCCGGACGGTTCGATGAATACCCGCTGTGGCCTGGCCTTGCGCAGCAAGCGACCCAGGCCAACCTGAAACGGCATGCCGTTGACGCAGCACAGGCAACCACCGGCCACTTCACCCAAGGCAATACCGTCATCGTCGCTGGCCAGCAGCGCCATATCCAGGCCGATCTGGCCAAACTCGTTGATCAGTACCGCCCAGCGCTCATCGGCGGGCCGCTGCGCCAGCAGTTGACGAATCAGGCTGGTCTTGCCGGCACCGAGCGGGCCGGCAATCACGTGGGTAGGAATGTTCTGCAACATGGGACGGAGAGTGCCTGAAATTTTCGCCACTATGCCGCTATTTCAGGCCATCCAGTCAAGGCTGAGAATCAGGCGACGTTCGCCATTCAACAGCGCCGGCGAGCGATGGACCAGCCCGCCACCCTGGTTGCCGAGCCACTTCTCGCCCTTGAGCAAGGCCACCTCACCGCTGCCCAACTGGCGGACCGCACTGGCAGCGGGCTGCTCCCGGGCAAGCTGCGATCGGTCGATTGCACCTTCTTCCAGCCATTCACTGCCTGGGCCGGCATAGGTGCTCAGCAAACGCAGGGGTACATGGTCGACATGAAACCGCGGGCACATGGCGCTGCTCAGCGCCTGTAACCGCAGACCGACACGCCGGGCGTCGAGCAGGCAAGCGTAGGCACTCACCAGCCAGGCAACGTCAGTGAGAAACGCCCTCTGGCCCTCCAGGTCGGCATAGCCACCCAGCAAGCCGTTGAGGTCCGGCAACTGATGCTGGTCATCCAGCTCGATTACCCGGCTTTCACCCAGTGGCTGGTTCAACGACAACAGCAACCGGGCAAAGTCCTCGATCTGCACCGGCAGGCGCCGCTGCCAAACCGCAAGGTTTACCCCGTCCTGCAACGCCTCGGTGAGCACCTGGGGCGTTTCGCCGAACGCCTGGCGCATTACGCCGCTTCCTCGTCGAACCAGGGGCCAAACGGGTCGGGCAATTGCTGCCAGCTGTGCACACCCGCCGCCATTTCTGCATCGTCGAGCAGGCAGGCCGAGAGCTCGGCATCCAGCCGCGCGAAGTCGATGTTCTGGCCAATAAACACCAGCTCCTGACGGCAATCACCGCATTCGGCGCTCCAGTTCTTGAGGATCGCCGCAGTGCTCTGCTCATCTTGCGGCCAGTGCTCGCGTGGAACGAAGCGCCACCAGCGTCCGGCAAAGCCATGGCGCATCATGCCGCCGGCCTGCGACCAGCTACCGGCGTCCTGGTGCTTGCTGGCCAGCCAAAAAAAGCCTTTGGAGCGCAGCAGCCGACCGTTGTTCCACGGCGTGTGGATAAAGTCGAAAAAGCGCTGCGGATGCAGCGGCCGGCGGGCTTGCCAGGTGGTGGCGGCAATTCCGTATTCCTCGGTTTCCGGCACATGCTCCCCGCGCAGTTCCTGCAGCCAGCCGGGCGCCTGGGCTGCGCGCTCGAAGTCGAACAGGCCAGTATTGAGGATCTGTGGCAACGCCACCTGGCCCATGACCATCGGCACAATCTGCGCCTGGGCGTTGAGGCTGCGCAGGATGGCGCTGAGCTCTTCGCGCTCGGCACTGCTGATCAGGTCGATCTTGCTCAGCAGGATTACATCGGCGAACTCCACCTGCTCGATCAGCAGGTCACTGATCGAACGCTCGTCTTCATCACCGAGGGTTTCGCCGCGGCTGGCCAGGCTTTCGGCGGCCTGATAGTCACGCAGGAAGTTCAAGCCATCGACCACGGTGACCATGGTATCAAGGCGCGCCTGGTCGGCCAGGCTGCGGCCTTGCTCGTCGCGAAAGGTAAAGGTCTCGGCGACTGGCAGCGGCTCGGAGATGCCGGTGGACTCGATCAACAGGTAATCGAAACGCCCCTCCCGGGCCAGGCGGGCGACCTCTTCGAGCAGGTCTTCACGCAGGGTGCAGCAGATGCAACCGTTGCTCATCTCCACCAGCTTCTCTTCGGCACGGTTAAGGCTGACGTTGCGCTGGACCTCACTGGCATCGATGTTGATTTCACTCATGTCGTTGACGATCACCGCGACCCGTAGGTTGTCGCGGTTTTTCAACACGTGATTGAGCAGCGTGCTTTTGCCGGCACCCAAAAAGCCGGAGAGCACGGTTACGGGAAGACGGTCGGGCATGGGGGCGATCCTCATCAGGAGAGAGCATTCGAACGATGCGTTGCGCAATGTTATATTATAACAATACAATCTCGCCAACCTACTTCGCCCAGAACATGACCAAAGGCCGACCTGAAAGATGAAATCGCGTTACTTGTTTGCCTTCGCCGTGTTGCTGCTGTGCGAGTTCGCCAGCGCCAACACCACGCCCTTGAGCAACGGCCTGGCGCTCTGTACCCGCAGCGCAACCCTGCTTGCCTGCAGCGATGCCCAAGGCAATTACTACAGCGTGCAAACCCAAGGCAACACGACCTACCTGCGGGGCTTTGAAATGCAAGGTCGTAGGCTATGGGCGCAAACCAACAGCCGCTATGGCCAATTGACCTTTTACACAGGCGTGGCGAGCAACGGTGAAACCTGGGTCGGTTACAGCCGGCGTGTGGGCTGGACCACCTTGAACAGCGTGTCGAGTTCCACCGGGCAGCGTTTCAATCTGCGCTGCAATCGCCTGAACGGCTGCCAATAGTCTTCCTTGAAAAGTGAACCACTGATGAGCGCTTTCACCCTTCCTGACATCGCTGCCCAAGCCACCAACAGTCAGTTGCCCTTGGATTGGGTAGGCATGTGTGGCATTGCCCTGCCGCTGCAGATCAACGGGCAGATTCTGCGAGCAAGTGCCGACGCAGGTGTCAGCCTTGATGATGGCGCGTCCCGGGGCATTCACATGTCACGCTTGTACCTGGCGCTGGAGGCACTGGAACACCAGGCCTTGAGTCCTGTGTTGCTGAACGCGGTGCTGGAGTGCTTTCTCGACAGCCACATCGGCCTTTCCGCCAGCGCCTTCTTGACCCTTCGTTTCGAACTGATGCTCAAACGCCCTGCCTTGATCAGCCCGTTGGCGGGCTGGAAAGCCTATCCGGTTACCCTGAATGCGCAGCTAAAAGACGGAGTGTTCCACGTGGAACTATTTGTCGATGTGGAGTATTCCTCCACCTGCCCCTGTTCCGCTGCCTTGGCCCGGCAGTTGATTCAGCAGCAATTTCTCACCGACTTTGGCAATCGCACCTTGAGCCATGAGGCTGTCTTGAGTTGGCTCGGAAGTGCCCAGGGCATCGTCGCCACACCTCACAGCCAACGCAGCGTAGCGAAGCTGCAGGCTCGATTGCGCCAAGGCATTAATGAGCTGCCGATAGAAGCGCTGATCGACCACGCTGAAAAAGCCTTGGGTACCGCGGTACAAACTGCGGTAAAGCGTGCTGATGAACAGGCTTTTGCGTTGGCCAACGGTCAGAATCTGATGTTCTGCGAAGATGCCGCCCGACGGCTTCATGTGGCTTTGAAGACGCTACCCTGGCTCGGCGGCTTCAACCTGCGCGTGGAACATGCCGAAAGCCTGCATGCCCACGACGCAGTCGCCCACAGCCAATGGCACTGGTGAGGCGCTTCAGGTTCGCGGCTTGACCGTACCGCAATCATTGCCCAGCCACACCGCACGGGTATTCATGCTGCCTTGCTGCTGCACACCGGAAGCGTTGAAGGTACCGTTGACCTTGGTCAGGAACTCGCGATTGTTGAGAAACGTGGCTTCGCCATTGCCCTGAGCTTTCGGGCAACTGAAGGTGAATTTCCAGACATTGCCGTTGCGCTCGGTGATTTTTTGAGTGCAACCAGACTTGGGATCTTGCAGCGGGATGTCGTTGCTTTTCACTTGCTCGGGGGTCAGGCAGGAGCGCACCCCCTGACCCGCCACACTGATCCCTTGCTTGGCCAGGCCGCCCTCGATCATCGCCCGTTGCTCTGGCGGCAGATTCTTCAGCTGGCCGAGCATGAAGCCCATGTCCGGCAGTGGCTTGCCATCGACCTGCATGTTGCTGGTGGTCAGCTCCCACAGGCCAGGTTGCAACATCTGCGCATGCACCAACGGGCTCGCCAGGCCCAGCACCAGTGCCAGCATTGGCAGACGACTCTTCATGTAATGACTCCTCAAAACTCCAGCCCCAAGCTGGAACACAGCTTAGACGTCATTTTGTGCTTTCGGTTGCAACGGCGGCCTGGAACATGCTCTGTTAGGGGCAGAGCCTTCGGACAGCAGGATGCGTATGGATTACCACAGCCCCTACTTCTTCGGTTATCTCATTGGTGTGATTCACCTGCTCGGCGGTATCGCCGCGTTGCATGCGGTGTTCACAGTGCGCACCGCTCAGGGGGCGATTGCCTGGGCAATGTCGCTGCTGTTCATTCCCTACTTCACCCTCATCCCCTACCTGGTGTTCGGCAGCCGTACCTTCGATGCCTACATCGAGGCCCGGCGCCAGGCCAACCGGGAAATGCACGTGGCCATGGCGGACCTGAACTGGCGACCGTGGGTCGAGGAAGCGCTGGCCGCACGCAACTCGGAGTCCTATGGCGCGCTGCGGGCGATGCCCAGGCTCGGGCGCATGCCCTGCCTGGCCAATAATCAGGTGCGCTTGCTGGTCGACGGCAAGGCCACTTTCGATGCGATCTTTCGCGCCATCGCCGGTGCTCGCGACACAGTGCTGGTGCAGTTTTTCATCATTCACGACGATGATCTGGGGCGGCAGTTGCAGGCCCTGCTATTGAAAAAAGCCGCCGAAGGCGTGAAGGTCTACGTGCTCTATGACAGCGTCGGCAGCCATGCCCTACCCTCGGCCTACAACCACACACTGCGCGAGGGTGGCGTGAACATCCGCGCCTTCGCGACCCGTCGCGGCTGGTTCAACCGCTTCCAGGTCAACTTCCGTAACCACCGCAAGATCGTCGTGGTCGATGGCCTGCTGGGGTTTGTTGGCGGACATAACGTTGGCGATGAGTACCTGGGCGCTAACCCCAAGCTGTCGCCCTGGCGCGATACCCACGTGCAGGTCAGTGGGCCGGTGTTGGCCTGCCTGCAGGAGTCGTTCGCTGAAGACTGGTTCTGGGCGTCACGGACATTACCGCCGCTGATCCTGCCGGAGACCTACCCGGAAGACGGCGTGCTCTGCCAAGTGCTCGCCAGCGGCCCGGCCGACCCACAGGAAACCTGTTCGCTGTTCTTCGTCGAGGCTATCCATTCGGCGCGTGAGCGGCTGTGGATCACCAGCCCCTACTTCATCCCCGACGAAGCGGTGTTCGCCGCCCTGCGCCTGGCGGTGCTGCGCGGCGTCGACGTGCGCATCCTGATTCCCTCACGCCCGGACCACCGCATCGTCTACGCCGCCTCCAGCCTGTTCGCCTTCGAGGCGGTGCGCGCCGGGGTGCGGATGTTTCGTTTTGAACCAGGTTTCCTGCATCAGAAGGTGGTGCTGATCGATAACGAGATCAGTGCCATCGGCAGCGCCAACCTCGACAACCGTTCGTTTCGGCTCAACTTTGAGATCATGCTGCTGACCGTCGACCGCGAATTTGCCGATCAGGTCGAAACCATGCTCACCGATGACTTTGATCGCGCCCGGGAGATCACCGCCGAAGACACTCGCGACACGCACCGCCTGCAACAACTGGGGATGCGTATCGCACGGCTGATTTCGCCGATTCTGTAAGCTGTCTTAGCGGTAGAAATCTTCGCGGGTCAGCGGCAAATCGTGGCTGCCATCGGCGAAAGGCTTCACTGCCAGTATCTGGTGCAGGTTGATCCAGCCCTTGGCAAAGGCATAGGAGCAGCCGGCCAGGTACAGGCGCCAGATGCGCAAGGCCCGCTCCGGTACCAGCGCGCTAGCCTTGTCCAGTTGTGCTTCGAGGCGGTTGCTCCAGTGCTCCAAAGTCCGCGCGTAATGCAGGCGCAGGCTTTCGACGTCGACGATTTCCAGGCCTGCCTCGCTGATCCGTGCGCTGATCATCGACAAGTGCGGTAGCTCGCCATGGGGGAACACGTAGCGCTCAATGAAGTTGCCCGCGCCCCGCCCGACCGGTCGCCCGTCAGTGTGCTTGGCGGTAATGCCGTGGTTCATCACCAGGCCCCCTTCGCGCACCGCGCCAAACAGGCGCTGGCAGTACAACGCCAGGTTGGCATGGCCGACGTGTTCGAACATGCCAACGCTGACCACCTTGTCAAAGCGCCCGTCCTGGGGCAGGTCGCGGTAATCGAGAATCTGCAGCTCCACCTGCCCCTCCAGGCCATCGGCCTTGACCCGTTCACGGCCCAGCTTGAGCTGTTCCTTGCTCAGGGTGATGCCGAACACCTTGGCACCGAACTCCCTGGCCGCATAACGTGCCAACCCGCCCCAACCACAGCCGACATCGAGCAGGTAATCGCCCTTGTGCAGGCGCAGCTTGCGGCACAGGTGCTCGAACTTGTTCTGCTGGGCTTGCTCCAGGGTGTTGGTGGGTGATTTGAAATAGGCGCAGGAGTACGCCATGTCGCTATCCAGCCACAACTGGTAGAAGGCGTTGGACAGGTCATAGTGATAGGAAATCGCCGCCGCATCGGTAGCCTTGTCATGCTCGGCGCGCACCGGCTGTGGGTCTTCTTCATCCTTGAGCAAGGCTACGCTCAGTTCATCGCAGACACGAATCACCTCACCGATGGAGCCCTCCAGGTCCAGCTTGCCTTCGACAAATGCAGCGCCCAGTTCATCCAGGCTCGGATGGGCCAGTTGGGTAATCAGCTGCGGATCCTTGACCAGGATGGTGACTTGCGGCTTGGGCCCCAGATCGAACGCATGACCATCCCAGAGCTTCAGTCGCAGTGGTAGTCGCAGGCTTTGCAGAACAGGTGGAAGTTGCGCAAGCATGAAATTAGCCTCCTTTTTTCATCGGACGTCTGTCCAAAAGGGTAGTTCATTCACAGCAAGTTTCAGCTAATACAGACCATAGTCTGAGCCTGCCGGGCCCGTTCCAGACCTTGCGGGCGCGGCGGGTACCCACGATCAATTGTATACAATCAGCCGTTGTGCAGATTAGTCTTGGCGCCATTGTCGATTCTTCATCCTGGAGTACAACAATGAAAACCTATGATGTAGTGATCATTGGCGGCGGGCCTGGCGGCTACAACGCGGCTATTCGTGCTGGCCAGCTTGGCTTGAGCGTGGCGTGCGTCGAAGGTCGTTCAACCCTGGGGGGCACGTGCCTGAACGTCGGCTGCATGCCGTCCAAAGCGCTACTGCATGCCTCTGAGTTGTATGAAGCGGCAGTAGGCGGCGAGTTCGCCAGCCTTGGCATCGAGGTCAAACCAACCCTCAACCTCGCGCAGATGATGAAACAGAAGGACGAAAGCGTCAGCGGCCTGACCAAAGGCATCGAGTTCCTGTTTCGCAAGAACAAGGTCGACTGGATCAAGGGCTGGGGCAAGCTCGATGGCGTCGGCCGGGTCACGGTCAGCGATGAGCAGGGTGTCATCACTGAGCTGCAGGCCAAGGACATTGTCATCGCTACCGGCTCGGAGCCGACGCCGCTGCCAGGCGTGACCATCGACAACCAGCGCATTATCGACTCCACTGGCGCCCTGGCCCTGGGTGAAGTGCCCAAGCACCTGGTGGTCATCGGCGCCGGGGTCATCGGCCTGGAGCTGGGTTCGGTGTGGCGCCGGTTGGGCAGCCAGGTAACCGTGGTCGAGTACCTTGATCGCATCTGCCCCGGCACCGATGAAGAAGCGGCAAAAACCCTGCAACGCTCCCTGGCCAAGCAAGGCATGAAGTTCAAGCTCGGCAGCAAAGTCACCCAGGCCACGGTTTCAGCGCAAGGGGTGAACCTGAGCCTGGAGCCTGCCGCTGGCGGCAGCGCCGAAACCCTCGAAGCCGATTACGTGCTGGTCGCCATTGGCCGTCGCCCCTACACCCAGGGCTTGGGCCTGGAAAGCGTCGGCCTTGAGACCGACAAGCGCGGCATGCTCGCCAACCAGCACCATCGCACCGGCGTGCCAGGGGTCTGGGTGATCGGCGATGTCACTTCCGGGGCGATGCTCGCGCACAAGGCCGAGGACGAAGCGATCTCCTGCATTGAGCAGATTGCCGGCAAGGCTCACGAGGTCAATTACAACCTGATCCCGGCGGTCATCTACACCCGCCCGGAGCTGGCCAGCGTCGGCAAGACCGAAGAGCAGCTCAAGGCCGAGGGCCGTGAATACAAGGTCGGCAAGTTCCCTTTCAGCGCCAACAGCCGGGCCAAGATCAACCACGAGACCGAAGGCTTTGCCAAGGTCCTGGCCGACGCCCGTACCGATGAAGTGCTGGGTGTGCACCTGGTCGGCCCGAGCGTCAGCGAGATGATCGGCGAATACTGCGTGGCCATGGAGTTCAGCGCCTCGGCCGAAGACATCGCCCTCACCTGCCACCCGCACCCGACCCGCTCCGAGGCCCTGCGCCAGGCGGCGATGAACGTCGATGGCAAAGCCATGCAGATCTGATCAGTCGGCCGCCCCTGCCCTGCCAACCTGTGGCGCCCGTCGCCACAGGCTGAGGATCACCCCAAGCAGACCACTGCCGATGGAAATCGCCCAGACCCACGAAGACAGTTCGGCCGCCGACAGCTGGGCGCTGTGGGCGGCCTGGAAGATGATCACCAGGGGGCCAGCTCCCACAGGGTTTGCACTGAACCTTGTGGGAGCTGGCTTGCCAGCGATGGATTCAACCCGGCCTCAAACGTCCTGCAACGCCCGCGGCCGCTTGCTGCGCTGTTCACTGGCAGGCTTGGGCGCACTCAACAGCTGGAAGTCAAAGTCCATCTCGGCAAAGCGCCCTTCTACCCCACGGGCATCGGCCGCCGCCGCATCCTCGACAAAGCGCAACTCGCCAATCAACCCGTCACGGGTGGCATAAGCGAAGTCATCCCACAGGTACTCATCGCCCGCCAGGTTGATCTGGGTGGTCAGGTGCCGGTAGCCAGGCGCCGAGATGAAGAAGTGGATATGCGCTGGGCGATTGCCGTGACGACCGAGCTGAGTGAGCAACTCCTGGGTCGGCCCGTCCGCAGGGCAACCGTAGCCCGACGGCACGATACTGCGGGCGCGGTAGCGGCCTTCGGCGTCGGTAACGATGCGCCGGCGCAGGTTGAACTCGGACTGCGTGCTGTCGAAATACGAGTAGGTGCCCTGAGTGTTGGCATGCCACAGGTCGACCACGGCGCCCGCCACCGGCTGACCTTGTTCATCCAGCACGCGGCCCTGGAGGAACATCACCGTGCCCGGGTCACGGCCATCGTCCATACGCACTTCGCCTTCGGCCAGTGGTGCGCCCGCCACATACAACGGGCCTTCGATGGTCCGCGGGGTGCCGCCACTGATGCCGGCTTCGGCATCCTGAGCATCCAGTTGCAGGTCCAGATAGTGCTCGACGCCCAGCCCGGCCACCAGCAGGCCGGCTTCCTGGCGCGAACCGAGGCGGTTGAGGTAGTCGACCGCCTTCCAGAACTCGTCAGGGGTCACTTGCAGGTCTTCGATGAGGCGCGCTACATCGTTGACGATGCGCTGGGTCAGCAGCTTCAGGCGTGGGTTGCCCTGGTCGTTGTGCAGGCCACTGACTTCTTCGAAGAATGTCTGGATATCGGCAGTGTGAGCAATCTTCACGGTCATGACGGGTTACCTCGAATTGTTGTTATCGGCGCTCGGTGTTCAGCGGTCGTCGCTGTGGATCGATGACGGGTGGCGGCACAGGCCGTCGACCTCGATGTCCATGTAGGGGAATAACGGCAGTTGCATCAGGGTGTCGTGCAGCGCTTCGACGCTGGGCAGGTCGAACACGCTGTAGTTGGCGTAGTGCCCGGCGATGCGCCACAGGTGGCGCCAGCTGCCTTCGCGCTGCAGGCGCTGGGCCAGTTCCTTCTCGTCGGCCTTGAGCTGCGCGGCGTTGGCCGGGTCCATGTCCAGGGGCAATTTCACGGTCATTTTCACGTGGAACAACATGGCGTCTCTCCTTGCTTACTTGCGGCTGAAGAACGCCAGGCGCTCTTCGTCCAGGGTCAGGCCAAGGCCGGGGGTGCGTGGCACGTGCAGGGCGAAGTCGCGGTACAGCGGCGCTTCGACCACGATCTCTTCCGTCAGCAGCAGCGGGCCGAACAGCTCGGTGTGCCAGGTCAGCTGGTTGAGGGTGACGAAGGCGTGCGCGGCAGCCAGGGTGCCGATCGAGCCTTCGAGCATGGTCCCGCCGTACAGGGCGATACCGGCGGCTTCGGCGATTTGCGCGGTTCGCAGCACGGCCCGCGGGCCACCGTTCTTGGCGATCTTCAGGGCGAAGATGCTGGCCGCGCCGTCGGCCGCGAGACTGAAGGCATCCTCGACGCTTTCAATCGACTCATCGGCCATGATCGGCGCCGGGCTGCGTTGGTTCAGGCGCACCTGGCCGGCACGGTTGATGCGCGAGATCGGTTGCTCGATCAGGTCGACGCCGTTGTCGCCCAGCACCTGGCAGGCGCGGATCGCCTGGGACTCGTCCCAATACTGGTTGACGTCGACGCGCACACTGGCGCGCTCACCCAGGGCCCGCTTGATCGCGATGACATGGCGCAGGTCATGGGCCACTTCACTGGCACCGATCTTCAGCTTGAAGATCCGGTGGCGGCGCAGGTCGAGCATCTGCTCGGCCTCGGCAATGTCGCGCCCGGTGTCGCCGCTGGCCAGGGTCCAGGCCACTTCCAGGCTGTCGCGCACGCGCCCGCCGAGCAACTCGCTGACCGCCAGGCCTTGGCGTTTGCCCTGGCCATCGAGCAAGGCGCTTTCGATCCCCGAGCGGGCGAAGGTGTTGCCCTTGATCACCTTGTCCAGGCGCTGCATGGCGGCGTTGATGTTGCTGGCATCCAGCCCGACCAACAGCGGCGCAAAGTAGCTGTCGATGTTCTGCTTGATGCTTTCCGGGCTTTCGTTGCCATAGGCCAGGCCGCCGATGGTGGTGGCTTCGCCGAGGCCTTCGATGCCGTCGCTGCACTGCAGGCGGATGATCACCAGGGTTTGCTGCTGCATGGTGTGCATCGCCAGCTTGTGCGGGCGAATGGTTGGCAGGTCGACGATCAGGGTCGAGATGCGTTCAATCAGGGGATGACTCATCAAGGTTCTCCAGGGGCGCTCAACCGAGGTCGCCGCCGCCGACCGGCAGCACCGTGCCGGTGATGTAAGAGGCTTCGTCGCTAGCGAGAAAGAGGATCGCGCCAACCTGTTCATCGAGGTTGCCGTAGCGTTTCATCAGGCTGCTGTCGAGGGTCTGGTCGACGATCTGCTGGTACCAGATTTTCTCTTCGCCACTCTGCTCCGCGCTGTTGCGCGGCACCCGCCGTGGCGGCGCTTCGGTGCCACCCGGCGCCGTGGCATTGACCCGCACACCGCGCCCGGCGGTTTCGAAGGCCAGGCAGGCGGTCAGGGCATTGACGCCACCCTTGGCCGCACCATAGGGCACGCGATTGATGCTGCGAGTCGCAATCGAGGAGACGTTGACGATCGACCCGCTGCCCTGTTCGAGCATGTATGGCAGCGCGGCATGGCAGCACCACAGGGTGGGGAACAGCGAGCGGCGCACTTCCGCTTCGATCTGCGCCGCTTCGTAGTGCTCGAACGGCTTGGCCCAGAGGGTGCCGCCCACGTTGTTGACCAGCACATCAAGGCGGCCGAAATGCTCCACCGCCGCAGCCATTACCCGGCTGCATTCGCTGTGCTGTTCAAGATCGGCGGTCAGGCTCAGCACGCCCTCGCCTTGCAGTTCATGCACCAGTTCCGAGCGATCCACGGCCACCAGCGTCGCGCCTTCTTCGAGCAGACGCTCGCACAGACGGCGGCCGATCCCCTGCGCCGCGCCGGTAACCAGCGCAACCTTGTTGGTGAATCTGTTCATGACAACCTCGAATAAAAAAGGGACCGACCGTACCCGCACGATGCGCCCGGCCCCATAAAACGGCTTCAGGCAGCGGCGGCAGCGAATTTCTCGTAGTAGAAGTTCGCCGGAGTAATGCCCTGTTCGCGGATGTACTGGCTGACCGCCTCGACCATCGGCGGCGGGCCGCACAGGTACACGTCGACATCGCCTTCGTTGAGGTGGCGCGGCTCGATGTGCTGGGTGACGTAGCCCTTGAGCGGATGCTGGCTCTCGGGGTTGGCCACGCAGGCGCTGAAGCTGAAGTTGGCAATGCGCGCGGCAAAGGCCTGCAGGCGGTCCAGCTCGACCAGGTCGAAGTCGTTGGTGACGCCGTAGATCAGGTGCAGCGGATGCTCGCTGCCCTCTTCGGCGATCTTCTCGAGCATCGCGGTGAACGGCGCCAGCCCGGTGCCACCGGCCAGCAGCAGCAATGGTCGACGGATCTCGCGCAGGTAGAAGCTGCCCAGGGGGCCAGCCAGGGTCATACTGTCGCCGGCCTTGGCCAGGCCGGTCAGGAAGCTGCTCATCAAGCCGCCCGGCACGTTGCGGATCAGGAAACTGACCTCGCCGTCCTTCTGCAACGAACTGAAGGAATAGGCGCGGGTCTGCTCGCTGCCGGGCACGCCGAGGTTGACGTACTGCCCCGGCAAAAAGGCCAGGCGGCTCAGGGCCTCGCCCTTGATCGACAGGGCAATGGTGCTGTCCGACAGTTGGCGCACGGCGCTGATGCTGGCCTGATAGCTGGCCTGCTCGGTCTTGCACAGTTGCGAGGAAGCCGGCACACGCACCACGCAGTCGCTCTCGGCGCGCATCTGGCAGGTCAGCACATAACCCTGGGCGGCTTCTTCCTCGCTCAAGGCGTCTTCGATGTATTCCTGGCCAAGGTCGTAACGGCCAGCTTCGGCAAAACACTTACAGGTACCGCAGGCGCCATCGCGGCAGTCCAGCGGAATGTTGATGCCCTGGCGGTAGGCGGCATCGGCCACGGTTTCTTCAGCGGTAGCGTCGATGAAACGGGTGACCCCGTCCTCGAAATTCAAGGCGATCTTGTGCATGGCGCACCTCGCAGCAAAGCAGGATTCAGATGTGATAAACGTCGATGACCTGACGCACGTAGTCGTTCTTGAGCACTACCTTCTTGGCCTTGATCAGCGGCCGTTCACCGCGAACATCGAGGGTGTAGAAGCTGGTGCCGAAGTGGCTGTCGACGGTCTTGTAGCGAAAACTCAGGGTGTGCCAGTTGAAGCGCACCTTGCACAGGCCTTCGCCCTGCTCCAGCAGCTCGATGTTGCTGATGTTGTGCGAGGTCCGGGTGTCGGGCATGGTCGCGCTGGAGCGTTCGGTCTTGATCCGGAATACCCGGTCTTCCAGGCCGCCACGGTTGCCGTACCAGATCAGCGAGATTTCCCGTTGCGGGTCTTCGGTGAGCTGGTCGTTATCGTCCCAGGCCGGCATCCAGAAGGTAACGTCGGCGGCGTAGCACTCCAGCCAGTTGTCCCACTGGCTGTCGTCCAGGTAGCGTGCTTCGGCAAAGAGAAAGTCGCGCACTTGCTCGAAGGAAATGCTCATTGCACGGCCTCCACTGGGATCAGTTGCTGGTCGGCGGCAAGCGCCTTGAGCAGGGTTTCCTGCCAGTACTTGTGTTGCAGCACGAACAGGCCTTCGTCTTCGGTACGCACGCCGCTCAGTTGCGGATGCAGGTCGATTTCCTGGGCGGCGGCATCGGCGCCTTCGACCCAGTGGGTGGCGCCACGGGACATGTCGTTCCAGCCGCGCCCGCCCTGGTAGCCCATCTGGCAGGAACGGAATTCTTCCAGGTCATCCGGGGTGGCCATGCCGCTGACGTTGAAGAAGTCTTCGTACTGGCGAATGCGCTGGGCCCGCGCCTCGTCGCTCTCTCCCTTGGGGGCGATGCAATAGATGGTGATCTCGGTCTTGTCGACGGCGATCGGCCGGGCGATGCGGATCTGCGAGCTGAACTGGTCCATCAGGTACACGTTCGGGTACAGGCACAGGTTGCGCGAGTTCTCGATCATCCAGTTGGCGCGGGCCTGGCCGAAGTCGGCAGCCAGTTCGTCACGGCGCTCGAACAGCGGCCGGTCCTCGGGGTTGGTCCAGCGGGTCCAGAGCAGCAGATGGCCCTTGTCGAAGGCGTAGAAACCGCCGCCGCTCTTGGCCCAGCCGCCAGCGCTCATGGTTTTCACCTCAGCACCGGCCTCGCGCTGCTTGCGCTGGTTCTGGGTGGCGGCGTAGTTCCAGTGCACGGCGCTGACGTGATAACCATCGGCGCCGTTCTCGGCGGTCAGCTTCCAGTTACCTTCATAGATGTAGGACGAGGAGCCGCGCAGCACTTCCAGGCCGTCGGGCGACTGATCGACGATCATGTCGATGATCTTCGCCGACTCACCCAGGTGCTCCACCAACGGCACCACGTCCGGGTTGAGGCTGCCGAACAGGAAGCCACGGTAGGACTCGAAACGGGCGACCTTGGTCAGGTCGTGGGAGCCTTCGCAGTTGAAGCTCGCCGGGTAGCCGGCGTCGACCGGATCCTTGACCTTGAGCAGCTTGCCGGAATTGTTGAAGGTCCAGCCGTGGAAGGGGCAGGTGTAGGACGAGCGGTTACCGCTCTTGTGCCGACACAGCATCGCACCGCGGTGGCTGCAGGCATTGAGGAAGGCATTGAGTACCCCATCCTTGTTGCGCGCGATGAAGATCGGCTGGCGCCCCATGGTGGTGGTGAGGAAGTCGTTCTTTTCGGGAATCTGGCTTTCGTGGGCAAGGTACAGCCAGTTGCCCTCGAAGATGTGTTTCATTTCCAGATCGAACAGACGGGGGTCGGTGAACATCTCGCGCTTGCAGCGAAAGACGCCCTTCTCCTGATCTTCTTCAAGCAGGGAATTAAGGTAATCGAATCCCAGGGACATGGCCGGGGCCTCCGTTGTTATTGTGTTCAGGCCATGTCAGGTTAGGGAGCGAGGGGCACGGCAAATATCCGCTTTGTGCAGACCTTTATCCGTTTTCTGCAAAGTGTCAGAGGCGACGCTTGAGGGTGTCTGAGGGCAGTTCGCCGAACAGCGACTTGTAGTGCTCAGAGAAACGCCCGAGGTGGACGAAGCCATAGTCCATGGCCAGTTCGGTGATATTGCGCACCTTGCAGTCGGGGTCGCCGAGGCTGGCGCGGATGCGCTCGAGTTTCTGCTGGCGGATGTACAGTTTGGGCGTGGTGCGAGCGTTGCGCTCGAACAAGGCATACAGCGAGCGCAGGCTCATGCTCGCCTGCTGCGCCAACTGTTCGCTGCAGATGTCCTGCTTGAGGTTGGCGTTGATGTACTCGGCGATCCGCTCGAAAGATGCCGCCTGGCTGCTCAGCGCTTCACGGCTGACGTTGGTGTGCATCAGGGTCAGCAGCTTGCTGGCGACGATCTGGCTGTAGTGCTCCTGCACCCGCAGCATCGGCTCGCTGCTTTCGGCCTCCTGGCAGACCATCGCCAGCAGCCCGGCAAAGCCTTCCAGCGCCAGCAGCTGGTAGTGATGATCGAGAAAGCGCACGCCTTCGCTGGGGCGCTGCCAGCGCTGTTCGTCACACACCGACTCGAGCAGGCGGGTGGGCAGTTTGAGGATGAATTTCTCGCAGTCGGCGGAATAGGCCAGGTCGACCGGCTCGTCAGGGTTGATCAGCAGCAACCCGCCGGGGGTCAGCAGGCGCTCTTCACGGCCACGGCGCCAGAGGCAGTGGCCGCGCAGCAGGATTTGCAGGTGGAAAACGTTCTCCAGCGCTGGCGACATCACCCGCACATCGCCGCCATAGCTGATTCGGCACAGGTCGAGGCTGGCGAACTTGCGATGGTTGAGGTACGCCTCGGGATGCCCGTAGCGCGGCAGGCGAATGCAATGGGGGCCGACATGCTGGTTGACGTAGGTCGACACCGCATGAGGGTCTGCACGCTCGAACACCCGGCTGCGTTCGCTGAGCAGGGGACTCTCCATACCCATATCGGCCATACCAGCCATACCAGGTCACTCGTTGTAGTTATGCGGCCAGTCTAAGCGATAGCACTGGCCGGCGAGCAACCTGGGGATGGACGGTGTGTTTCCAAAAGCATCGCTGGCAAGCCAGCTCCCACAGAGATCACCGCAGCCCCTGTGGGAGCTGGCTTGCCAGCGATGAGGCCCTGATGGCTTACAACAACGTCCAGGTGTAACTCAGGATCACCCGGTTCTCATCAATGTCCGAACGGTAATTGGACCGCGCCATGGCATTGCGCAGTCGTATCCCCAGCCCTTTGAACGGCCCGCTCTGCACCGCATAGCCCAGGTCAAGATCGCGCTCGTGTTCCTTGCCCTCGAAGCCCAGCCCGGTGTCGACGTTGTTGCCCTTCAGGTAGCGAACCGTCGCGGTCAATCCGGGTACGCCCATGGCGACAAAGTCATAGTCATAACGCACCTGCCAGGAACGCTCGTCGGTGTAGGCGAACTCATAGGTTGGCACTTCGTTGCCCAGCGGCGAGATATTCGGGAACACCCGCGGGAAAGCATCGTCACCATAGATTGCCTGATAGCCGACGCTGAACGTGTGCCCGCCACGCTTGGCCGACAGCAGCGAGTAAAACGCCTGGTTGTCGACCTCACCAATGCGCGCATCCCCCTGCTCCCTGGCAGTGAAGTAACCGAGGTTGGCGCCGAGGGTCCAGTCGCCCATCGGTTGGCTGTGCTTCAAACCGAAAAAACCTTGCTGGTAGATATCTTCCAGGCGCCCATACCAGAGGCTGGCAGTGGTGCGATTGGCGTTGAAGCTGTAGTCGCCACCGGCATAGTTGAAGGCATCGCTGTCGGCCTGGCGCTGGGGCAGGTGGCCGAGCATGGCGATCATCTTTTCATCACCGGCTTCGTTGCGCAGGCTGGTTGAACTCAGGTGACCGGCCTGCAGGGTCAAGCCGGCTATCTCGGCAGAGCTCAGGCTGACGCCCTGGTAGGTTGGCGGCAGGAGGCGCGAGTCGTTGTATTGCAGGATCGGCAGGTTGGTCTGCAGCTCGCCGACTTTCAGCTCGGTCTTCGAATAGCGCATTTTCAGCGTGGCGCCGACCCGGCTGTACTCATCGGCAGCGCGGCCATCGTCCTGCACCGGCAGCAAACCGGTGCCGGTGCGATCCGGGCTGCTGTCGAGCTTGAGGCCGAGCAGGCCAATGGCATCGACGCCCAAGCCCAGGGGGCCCGGGGTATAACCGGACTTGAAGGTGAAGATGAACCCCTGGCCCCATTCCTCAGCCTTTGATTGCTGGTTGGCACCGACAATGCCGGAAAAGTCGCGGCTGAAGTAGTAGTTGCGCGCTTGCAGGGTAGCGCTGGCGTCCTTGATAAAACCCGGCTCGGCGGCATTGGCACAGAAACTCAGGGCGCAGCAGGACAGCAACCCGCAGTGTGGGAAGTTGTTCATGGTAGCGGTGCTCTTGTTATTGTTGTTTTGGCTTGTAAATTTGCGGCGCCTGCATCGCTGGCAAGGCCAGCTCCCACAAGAACGCTATGCACTCCGACCACTGTGGGAGCTGGCTTTGCCAGCGATAGGGCCAACGCGGTTATTTGGCTATGCCGCTGACGGCAACGGCGCCCTGCCCCTGCCAGCACCACGCCCGGCAAATACCATCATCGCCACCGCCGCGACCGCACCCGGCAGGGCAAAGGCCATGAAATTCAACGCCAGCGGCAGTTGGATCCCCAGCAGCATCCCACCCAGGATCGGCCCGACAATCGCCCCGTTGCGACCAATACCCGAGGCCCAACCCAGACCCGTCGAACGAATCCCCATGGGGTAGTACTGAGCCACACAGGCATAGGCGAGAATCTGCGTGCCGATGGTGGTCGCACCCGCTATGGCAATCAGCAGGTACAAGACGGGTGCAGGGCTCTTGAAGCCGAGCAGGCTGATCGACAACGCCGCCACGGCGAAGAACACCACCAGCACCCGGTCGAGCTTGAAACGGTCACCAATCCAGCCGCCGCCCACCGCACCAAAGATCGCGCCGAAGTTCAGCACCAGCAAAAACGCCAGGCTCGAGCCCAGGCCGTAGCCGGCGTTGTTCATCAGCTTGGGCAACCAGGAATTGAGTGCGTAGACCATCAACAGGCAGCAGAAAAACGCGACCCAGAGCATCAACGTACTCAGCGCCCGACCTTCGCGAAACAGCTGCGGTACCGAGCCACCGGCGTTAGTGCCGGTCAACACTTCCAGGCGATCGCCCGCTTGCGCCTGATAGCTCGGCTCAACCCGCTGCAGCAACTGGCTGGCCTGCTCGGTGCGGCCCTGGCGCACCAGGAAACCCAGGGACTCGGGCAGGTAGCGCAGGATCAGCGGCAGCACCAGCAAGGGGATGATCGCCACATAGAACACCGACTGCCAACCGAAGGCTGGCAACAGGACGATGCCCAACCCGGCCGAGAGCATGCCGCCCACCGAGTAGCCACTGAACATGATCGCCACCAGGGTGCTGCGCATGCGCTTGGGCGCGTATTCATTCATCAGCGCCACCACGTTGGGCATCACCCCGCCGATCCCAAGGCCAGCCAGAAAGCGACAGAGACCGAACTCGGTGGGGTTGCGGGCAAAGCCGTTGAGCACGGTAAAGCCGCTGAACAGGATCACACAGACAGTGATGGCTTTCTTGCGCCCGATACGGTCCGACAGCGGGCCGAACACCAGGGCGCCGAACATCATGCCGAACAGCGCATAGCTGCCCAGGGCACCGGCCTGCAACGGGGTCATGCCCCACTCCTGCATCAAGGCCGGCAGCACCACGCCGTAGATGACCAGGTCGTAACCGTCGAAGATGATGATCAGCGCACACCAGAACAGCACACGCCAGTGAAAGGAATTGAACTTCGCCTGATCGATCAGGCTATTGATATCGATCGCTCGCATGAGGCGTGTCTCTTTTGTTGTTGTTATCGAAACCCGAATGGCGATAGCTGCAAGGCACAGGGCCGGGCAGTGTTCGCAGGGTCAGGTTAGGAGCAGCAGCGAGGCGCCAATAGCCGTTTCCTGCGAATCGCTATCCAGATTGCGCAGGGGCTGACGAGCGTTCAGCGGTGGCGTTTGAAGGTGACCGAAGGCAGCTCGCCGAAGCGCTGGCGATAGCTTTCGGCGAAGCGCCCCAGGTGCAGGAAGCCATAGTCCAAGGCGATTTCGGTGACATTGCGCACCGGGCTGGAAGGGTCCTGCAGGGCCGCGTGAATACGCTCGAGCTTGCGCTGGCGCACATAACCCTTGGGTGACAGACCGGCATGACGCTCAAACAGCGTGTACAACGAGCGCTCACTGACCCGCGCCACCGTCATCAGCTGACTGACACCGATGTCCTGGTGCAGGTTGGCATCGATATAGGCCGCCAACTGTTCGAACGAGTGAGTCTGCAACCCGGGTTCGCAACGATCGATGTTGTTGCCCAACAGGCTCAGCAGCTTGCTGGCGACAATGCGCCCGTAATGCTCCTGCACTTGCGCCAGCGACTGGGTGGATTCGGCTTCGTCACACACCAGCCCGAGCAGGCCGATAAACCCCTCCAGCGCGCCAGTGGCATGCCGCGCGCTGGTGAAGCGGATACCGCCTTCGGGCAATTGCCAGCGCTGTTCCAGGCAAGCCTGTTCGAGCAGGCTGGCCGGCAGCTTGAGGATGAACTTCTCGCAGTCGGCCGAGTAGGTGAGGTCAACCGGATCATCCGGATTGATCAACAGCAACTCGCCCGGCACGTAGTGATGCTCGTCGCCGCGACAACTTGAACGGCAGTGCCCTTTGAGCAAGATCTGCAGGTGATACAGGCTGCCCAGCGCCGGTGAAGTAATCCGCGCCCTGCCCCCATAGCTCAGGCGGCACAGGTCGATGCTGGCAAACTTGCGATGGTTGATGCTCGCCTGCAGGTCACCCGTGCGCGGCAAGCGCAGGCTGTGACCGCCAACGTGCTGGTTGACGTAGTCGGACACCGCATAAGGGTCGGCATGCTGGAACACACGGCTGCGCTCGCTCAACAGTTGGCTGCTCATGGGCTGGCCTCATTGTTATTCTGGTTCGACGATATCCACAGGGTCTGGTTATCCACAAGGCAGCAGCTTGCGCCAGCGCCAGCAGGCAGTCCAATATCCGTTGGGTAGGCAACCATACCCTGGAGGTATCATGGAACTGCGTCATCTGCGCTACTTCCGGGTACTCGCGCAAACCCTCAACTTCACCCGTGCCGCCGAGCAGCTGCACATCGCCCAGCCGCCCCTGAGCCGGCAGATCCGCCAGCTGGAAGACACCCTCGGAGTAGAGCTGCTGGAGCGCGGCAGGCCGCTGCGCCTGACCGAGGCCGGGCGGTTTTTCCACGAACAAAGCGCCGCCCTGCTCGACCAGCTCGAACAGATTGCCGAAGGCACCCGGCGCATCGCCAACAGTGAACGCCAGTGGCTGCGCATCGGCTTTGCGCCGTCGACGCTCTATGACTTGCTGCCCGAGTTGATCCGCCAACTGCGGCGCAATGAGAAACTGGAGTTGGGCCTGCAGGAAATGATCACCCTGCAGCAAGTCGAGGCGCTCAAGGCCGGGCGCATCGATGTCGGCTTCGGGCGCATCCACATCAAGGATCCGACCATCGAACAGGTGCTGCTACGCGAGGAAGCGTTGGTGGTTGCCCTGCCCTGCGGGCACCCTTTGCTCGATCAGGCCCTGGACCTCAAACGCCTGGCGGATGAGCCCTTCGTGCTTTACCCGGCCAACCCGCGACCAAGCTACGCCGACCACATCATGGCGCTGTTCACTGCCCAGGGAGTGAATATCAAGGTTATCCAATGGACCAACGAACTGCAGACTGCGCTGGGCCTGGTTGCTGCTGGCCTGGGGATAACATTGGTACCGGCGTCCGTGCAAAGCCAGCATCGCGCCGACATTGTTTATGCACCGCTGCCTGAAAAGACCGCAGTGTCGCCGATCATTCTCAGCTACCGGGCTGGGGATAACTCGCCGCAGGTCAGGCAGTGCCTGAGTTTGCTGGAACTGATGAAAACCGGCCCCCAGGGCTGAAGACCGGTTTATCCACAATCAGGCAAGGGCAGCCTGCTGGTTTTCCACAGCCAGCAAGTCAAAACGCTCGGCCAGGAACGGGGTGATGTCCAGTGGCAGGGTTTCCTGATGCAGGACCTTGTCGATCAGCACCCCGGTGATGGCCGAGGTGAGGATGCCGGTGCGAAAGTGTCCACAGGCATTCAGGTAACCGCTGACTTCCGTGACCGGCCCCAGAATCGGCAACTCGTCCGGCGAGCCTGGGCGTAAGCCGGCCCAGGTGCGCTTGAGGTTGATCTGCGCCAGCTCCGGCACACAGCGAACCGCGCCCTGAACCAGGCCGTTGATCTCCGGGAAAGTGTTGCTGACGTCGAAGCCTTTGTCCTCGGTGGTGCTGCCGATCAGGATCTCGCCGTTGTCCTTCTGCGCCATGTAGCAGTCGCTGGTGGTCAGGCAGCCTTGCAGCAGCTTGGGCATGCGCTCGGTGAGGATGATCTGACCTTTGACCGGCTTGACCGGAATCCGCAGGCCGGTGGCCCATTCGCTCAAGTCTGCGGCCCAGGCACCAGCGGCGTTGATCAGGGTGTCGCAGTGAAAGGTGCCCTCTTCTGCGGTTTGCACACCGCTGACCCGCGAGCCCTGATGCAGCACACCGGTGATGTTGGTGTTGTGGAACAGGTCGACACCGTTCTGGCGCGCCGCTTCCATATAGGCATCGGCCAGGCGGAACGGGCTGACCTGATGATCGCAGAGAAACTCCAGGGCGCCATGGGCCTGATGGCTGACCGCAGGTTCCGCCTGGCGCAGGGCCTCGCGGTCGAGCCAACGCACCTGGTCGGCCAGGTGCGGAATCTGCGCGACAATGTGCTCAGCGTACAGACGGTCTTCATCGTCGTAGATCACATACTTGAGGCCGGTGCGCTCGAACTTGAAGTCCATGCCGTGACGGTCGATCAGCTCGCGGTGCAGCTGTGGATAAAGTGCGTTGGACTGCAAGGCAAAGTCGAAGAACGACTGCGGCAGGATATGCGGCGTGCTCGAATCCACTGCCACCGCCGCACCATGGGCCTCGCGCTTGTGCTTGGCTGACATCATGCGAAAGAAGATCACCCCGCAGCCCAGGCCCACCGACTCACCGATGGCCCACAGGCCGCCCGCCGAGGCGCGGGTGGCGTTGCCCGGGCGCTTGGCATCGATCAGGGCGACTTTCAGGTTCTTGCGTTTGGACAGCTGGTAGGCGCAGGACGCACCGATCACACCGCCACCGGCGATGACCACATCATAGGTTCTGTTCATGCTTCAGGCTTCCGTGCCGAGTTGCTGGAATGCAGAGAAGGGAATCGGATCGATCGGGAAACGCGGCCGCAGCCAGCCGACGTCGGCGCGTCCGGTGGCTTCGCGCAGGCGATCGCTGCAGTAGCCGACGCACATGCGTCCCTGGCAGTCGCCCATGCTCACCCGGGTGCGCATCTTCAGCCCGGCCATGTCTTCGACGCCCTGCTCCAGGGCCCGGTCGATGTCGCTGCGGGTCACATGCTCGCAACGGCAGATCACCGTGTCCGGCTGCGGCAGGTCGATCTGCTTGGTACCGCGGTGGGTGTAGCGCTCTACGCCAGCGCGAAAGCGCTTGATCGCCGCCAACTGGCCAAGGTATTTCTCGCGCAGCTCGATGGCCTCTTCAGCATTGAGTACTTCCTGCTGGAGCAGAATCGAAACGGCGGCAATACGCCCGGTGAGCATCGCCGCTTCGCCGCCACGGATACCGCCCATGTCGCCGGCCAGGTGGATGTGCGGCTGGCTGCTTTGCTGCCAGACGTTGCTTTCCGGGCGCAGGTAGCCGTCTTCGTTGAAGCCGTGGTCCAGGCCCAGTTGCTGGCTAAGCTGCGTGCGCGGGATAAACCCGTAGCCCACCGCCAGGGTTTGCGCCGGTTCGCGCTGGGCGCGGGAGAGGTCCGGTTGCCAGTCGTCGCCGTAGGGTGCCACGGTCACTTCAGCCAGCTCGCCCTCGCCCTTGGCTTCAACCACGCCCCAGCCGTAGTACATGGGGATGCCATTGAGCTTCATGTAGCCGAGCATGCTCAGGCCATCGAGGAACAGCTGCGGCTTGTTCATCAGTGCCAGGCTTTCGCGGGCGATCTTGCTGAACGGGCAGGCTTCATAGACGCCGGCGACTTTCGCCCCGGCCGCGTGCAGCTGGCAGGCCACCAGCGGCAACAACGGCCCGGTACCGGCGATCAGCGTACTGCCCAGGGGTTTGACCACGCCGCTCTTGATCTGCAGCTGCAGCCCGCCGAGCAGCATGACGCCAGGCAAGGTCCAGCCAGCGAAGGGTACGTTGCGCTCGTGGCAACCGGCCGACAGCAACAGGTGGGAATAATCGATTTCGTGCAGGGTTTCTTCGGCGTCGAGCACCATCAGACGCTGCTCGTCACCACCGACCACACGGCTGTTCAGGCGCAGGTCGATGCGATCGGTGCACGCGGCAAAATCCTTGTGCAGTTTCTTCAGCGCCTTGCTGTAGCGGGCGCCCAGGTAACCCAGGTCGACGCCGCTGCGCAGCGGCCCGCGAAACACCACGCCACCCGGACGCGAGGCTTCATCGAACAACAGGCTGGAAACACCGTGGTTGGCCAGCTCGATCGCCGCCGCCATACCCGCCGAACCACCCCCGACAATCACTGGACGCAGGCTCATGGTGCCTCCTGCCCGGCAAAGCGGTTGGTCCCGGTTTCGACCTGCATACCCGGCTGCACCACAGTCTGGCAGGCGCGGCGCTTGGGCCGGCCGTTGATCGACACCAGGCAGCAATGGCAAACGCCCATGCCGCAGAAGGCCCCGGTCAGCTGGTCATGGTCGTTGCGCGCCACCTGGCGCAGGCCTACGGCGTTGAGCACGCTGAGCACGGTTTCACCGGCGGCGACAGCGACTGCCTGGCCGTTGAGTTCGATGGTCATGTCCGCCCGCGACAGGGGCTGGATATCTAGCTTTCGCTCCAGAGTCTGCATAGCTTTTCGTCCGTGAAAAAGAAACATGGACTGATCACACTATGCCAAGCACGCGCCTGGACTATTGATCCAGGCCAGCTAATGGGCCTGCTTGCCGGACAAACCGACAAAAACACAAAACCCCCGAAAATCGGGGGTTCTGGGCTTAACAACCGCGATCGTTACTCGACAGTCACCGATTTCGCCAGGTTGCGCGGCTGGTCGACGTCGGTGCCCTTGAGCACCGCGACGTAGTACGACAGCAGTTGCAGCGGGATGGTGTAGAGGATCGGCGCAAGGGCATCGATGATGTGCGGCACGGCGATCACGTGAGTGCCTTCGCCGTTGCTCATGCCGGCAGCTTCGTCGGCGAAGACGATCAGTTCGCCGCCACGGGCGCGAACTTCCTGCAGGTTGGACTTGAGCTTTTCCAGCAGCTCGTTGTTCGGCGCCACGGTGACCACTGGCATGTCGCTGTCAACCAACGCCAGCGGGCCATGCTTGAGCTCGCCCGCCGGGTAGGCTTCGGCGTGGATGTAGGAGATCTCCTTGAGTTTCAGCGCCCCTTCCATCGCTACCGGGAACTGCGCGCCACGACCGAGGAACAGGGTGTGGTGCTTGTCGGCGAACAGTTCAGCGGTCTTCTCGACGATCGCGTCCATGGCCAGGGCTTCACCCAGGCGAGTCGGCAGGCGACGCAGCTCTTCGACCAGCTCGGCCTCGACACCGGCGGCCAAGGTGCCGCGCACCTGGCCCAGGGACAGGGTCAGCAGCATCAGCGATACCAGCTGGGTGGTGAAGGCCTTGGTCGAGGCCACGCCGATTTCCGGGCCGGCCTGGGTCAGCAGGGTCAGGTCCGACTCGCGTACCAGCGAGCTGATGCCGACGTTGCAGATCGCCAGGCTGCCGAGGAAGCCCAGTTCCTTGGCGTTACGCAGGGCTGCCAGGGTGTCGGCGGTTTCACCCGACTGGGAGATCGAGACGAACAGGGTATCGGGCTGCACCACCACCTTGCGGTAGCGGAACTCGCTGGCGACTTCGACCTGGCAAGGAATACCGGCCAGGCTCTCCAGCCAGTAACGGGCAACCATACCGGCGTGATAGCTGGTGCCGCAGGCAACGATCTGCACATTGCGCACCTTGGCGAACAACTCGGCAGCTTGCGGGCCGAAGGCCTGAACCATGACGTGGTCCTTGCCCAGGCGGCCTTCCAGGGTGCGTTGCACCACGGTAGGCTGCTCGTGGATTTCCTTGAGCATGAAGTGGCGATAGGCGCCCTTGTCAGCGGCTTCGGCACCTTCATGGTACTGCACGGTTTCGCGCTGGACCTGAGTACCGGCTACGTCCCAGATAGTGACCTGGTCGCGGCGGATTTCGGCGATGTCGCCCTCTTCCAGGTACATGAAGCGGTCAGTGACCTGACGCAGGGCCAATTGGTCCGAGGCCAGGAAGTTCTCGCCATGGCCCAGGCCGATAACCAGCGGGCTACCGCTGCGAGCGGCCAGCAGACGATCAGGCTGTTTGGCGCTGATCACGGCCAGGCCATAGGCGCCGTGCAGTTGCTTGACCGCTGCCTTGAGAGCATCGGCCAGGTCCGGCAAGGTTTTCAGGGTGTGATCCAGCAAGTGGACGATCACTTCGGTGTCGGTCTCGGAGCTGAAGCTATAACCCAGGCCCTTGAGCTTCTCTCGCAGTTCTTCGTGGTTCTCGATGATGCCGTTGTGCACCACTGCCAGTTCATGACCGGAAAAATGCGGGTGGGCATTGTGCTCGGTTGGCGCACCGTGGGTGGCCCAACGGGTGTGGGCGATGCCCAGGTTGCCGGCCAGTGGTTCAGCGGCGACGGCAGTTTCCAGCTCGCTGACCTTGCCGATACGGCGGCGGCGCTCGAGGTTGCCCTGCTGGGTGAAGACCGCCAGACCGGCGCTGTCATAGCCGCGGTACTCGAGGCGCTTGAGGCCTTCGATCAGAATGGTTGTGATGTTACGTTCGGCGACGGCACCAACGATTCCACACATTAGTCATGCTCCTGGGTGATAGCGGCGCAAATCACGTTGATGCCGCGGGCTTCAATCTGTTCGCGTGCCTCGGTGGGCAGGCGATCATCAGTAATAAGGGTGTTGACGCTGCCCCAAGGCAGCTCAAGGTTGGGGATCTTGCGCCCGACCTTGTCGGACTCGACCATGACGATCACTTCCCGGGCGACGTCAGCCATCACCCGGCTCAGGCCCAGCAGTTCGTTGAACGTGGTGGTGCCGCGCGCCAGGTCGATGCCGTCGGCGCCAATGAACAGTTGGTCGAAGTCGTACGAGCGTAGTACCTGCTCGGCTACCTGGCCCTGGAACGATTCCGAATGCGGGTCCCAGGTGCCTCCGGTCATCAACAGTACCGGCTCGTGTTCCAGCTCGCTGAGGGCACGTGCCACATTCAACGAGTTGGTCATGACCACCAGGCCGGGTTGATGACCCAGCTCCGGGATCATCGCGGCGGTGGTGCTGCCGCTGTCGATGATGATTCGTGCGTGTTCGCGGATACGTCCCACAGCAGCCTTGGCGATGGCCTGCTTATAGAGGGAGACTGGCTGGCCCTGATCGGTGAACAGTTCCTGCGGCAGGGTGACGGCACCACCATAGCGGCGCAACAACAGGCCGTTGGCTTCGAGCGCCGCCAGGTCCTTGCGAATGGTCACTTCCGAGGTTTCGAAACGCTTGGCCAGGGCGTCGACGCTCACCTCGCCCTGCTCATTGAGCAAAGCCAGGATGTTATGGCGTCGTTGGGGGGTGTTACGTTTCGACATGGCGCCTTTAAGTTTCGTTTCGAAAGTTAGTGGTGCCAATCAAAACCTATAGCGGCTTGTACGTCAAGGACAGTGGCGTAAAAAACGTGCTGTGAATAACTCGAACCACATAGAGTATTTATCCACAGAATGCAAAAAGGCCGACTTATGCATAATCCAGTCGGCCTTTTGCTCAGCTGTGGATAACTCAGCTCTTGTTGATCTTCTCCGGCCGCTTCCAGCCATCGATGTTGCGTTGGCGCGCCCGACCAACGGCCAACTGCGCCGCTTCGACGTTCTGGGTGATGGTCGAACCGGCTGCGGTGGTGGCGCCGTCGAGGATATCCACAGGCGCGACCAGGGAGTTGTTCGAGCCGATGAACACGTCCTCGCCGAGTACCGTCTTGAACTTGTTGGCGCCATCGTAGTTGCAGGTGATGGTGCCGGCACCGATGTTGGTACGCGCACCGACTTCGGCATCGCCCAGGTAGGTCAGGTGGCCAGCTTTGGCACCCTCACCGAGGTGGGCATTCTTCAGCTCGACAAAGTTACCCACATGGGCGCGAGCCTCGAGCACACTGCCAGGGCGCAGGCGGGCAAACGGGCCGGCATCGCTGCCTTCGCCCATGATGGCGCCTTCCAGATGGCTGTTAGCCTTGACCACCACGCCTTTGCGCAAGGTACTGTTCTTGATCACGCAGTTCGGGCCGATGACCACCTCGTCTTCAATGACCACGCGGCCTTCGAGGATCACGTTGATATCAATGAGTACGTCGCGACCAACGGTCACCTCGCCACGCACATCGAAGCGCGCTGGATCACGCAGGGTCACACCCTGGGCCATCAGCCGGCGGCCTTCGCGCAGTTGGTAGTGACGCTCAAGCTCGGCCAGCTGGCGACGGTCATTGGCGCCCTGCACTTCCATCGGGTCCAGCGGCTGCTCGGTGGCGACCACCAGGCCATCGGCCACGGCCATGGCGATCACGTCAGTGAGGTAGTACTCGCCCTGGGCATTGTTGTTGGACAAACGGCCCAGCCAGTCAGCCAGGCGCGCGCCCGGGACCGCGAGGATGCCAGTGTTGCCTTCCTGGATGGCTTTCTGCGCGTCGCTGGCATCCTTGTGCTCGACGATCGCCGCCACCTGGCCCTGGGCGTCGCGAACGATGCGGCCGTAACCGGTTGGATCGTCGAGGGTCACGGTCAGCAGGCCGAGCTGTTGCGGGGTGACCTTGGCCAGCAGACGCTTGAGGGTGTCGACTTCGATCAGCGGGACATCGCCGTAGAGGATCAATGCGGTATCGGCACTCAGCGCCGGCAGAGCTTGGGCCACGGCATGACCGGTACCCAGCTGCTTGTCCTGCAGGACGAAGTTCAGGTCATCGGCGGCCAGTCGTTCACGTACCAGCTCCGCACCGTGCCCGATCACCACATGAATGCCCTGCGGCTGAAGCTGGCGGGCGCTGTGGATAACATGGCCGAGCATGGAGTCGCCGGCGACCGGATGCAGCACCTTGGGCAGCGCCGAGCGCATGCGGGTGCCTTGGCCGGCGGCAAGAATAACGATATCGAGAGACATTGACTGGCTACCAATCCTGGAAGGTCAGCGCTGTGACCAGTAGAAGACATTCGGAAAAAGAAAAAGGGTAGCCGAGGCTACCCTTTAACTCAATCGCAACAGAAGTGACCGGCGAGCGCCGTATTACTTCATTCTGCGGATTTGCTGGACGGTACGCAGCTGGGCTGCGGCCTCGGCCAGACGTGCGGCAGCGGCGCCGTAATCGAACTCCGCGCCTTTTTCGTTCAGGGCGTTTTCGGCAGCCTTGAGGGCTTCCTGAGCCTGAGCTTCGTCCAGGTCGCTGGCACGTTGCACGGTATCGGCAAGCACCTTGACCATGTTCGGCTGGACCTCGAGGAAACCACCAGAGATGTAGAACACCTCATGGGCGCCACCCTGCTTGGTCAGCGTGATCGGACCTGGCTTCAGATTAGTGATCAGCGGCGCGTGGCCTGGAGCGATACCAAGATCACCCAGGTTACCGTGCGCAACCACCATCTCGACCAGACCGGAGAAAATTTCCCCTTCCGCGCTGACGATATCGCAATGGACTGTCATAGCCATCTGCTTGCCTCAACCTGATTAGCGCCCCTTGCGGGGCGCCGGGATTACAGTTTCTTGGCTTTCTCGATCGCTTCGTCGATGCTGCCGACCATGTAGAACGCTTGTTCTGGCAGGTGGTCGTAGTCACCTTTGAGGATACCGCTGAAGCCAGCAATGGTGTCTTTCAGGGAAACGTATTTGCCTGGAGAACCAGTGAAGACTTCTGCCACGAAGAACGGCTGGGACAGGAAGCGCTGGATCTTACGAGCACGGGCAACCAGTTGCTTGTCGGTTTCGGACAGTTCGTCCATACCCAGAATCGCAATGATGTCCTTCAGCTCTTTGTAACGCTGCAGTACGTACTGAACGCCACGAGCGGTCTCGTAGTGCTCGGTGCCGATCACGTTCGGGTCCAGCTGGCGCGAAGTCGAGTCCAGTGGATCGACCGCTGGGTAGATACCCAGGGAGGCGATGTCACGGGACAGTACGACGGTGGCGTCCAAGTGGGCGAAGGTGGTTGCTGGCGACGGGTCGGTCAGGTCGTCCGCAGGTACGTATACGGCCTGGATCGAGGTGATCGAACCTTCCTTGGTCGAAGTGATACGCTCTTGCAGAACGCCCATCTCTTCAGCCAGGGTCGGCTGGTAACCTACTGCCGAAGGCATACGGCCCAGCAGTGCGGATACTTCGGTACCGGCCAGGGTGTAACGATAGATGTTGTCGACGAACAGCAGAACGTCGTTACCTTCGTCACGGAACTTCTCAGCCATGGTCAGGCCGGTCAGCGCTACGCGCAGACGGTTTCCTGGTGGCTCGTTCATTTGGCCGTATACCAGAGCAACCTTGTCCAGTACGTTGGAATCCTTCATCTCGTGGTAGAAGTCGTTACCCTCACGAGTACGCTCACCCACACCGGCGAACACGGAATAACCGCTGTGCTCGATGGCGATGTTACGGATCAGTTCCATCATGTTTACGGTTTTGCCTACACCGGCACCACCGAACAGACCAACTTTACCACCCTTGGCAAACGGGCAAACCAGGTCGATAACCTTGATGCCGGTTTCCAGCAGGTCGTTGCCGCCTGCCTGGTCAGCGAACGAAGGAGCGTCACGGTGGATACCCCAGCGCTCTTCTTCACCGATCGGGCCAGCTTCGTCGATCGGGTTACCCAGTACGTCCATGATCCGGCCCAGGGTCGCTTTACCGACTGGTACGGAGATGGCTGCGCCGGTGTCTGCAACGTCCAGACCGCGCTTCAAGCCTTCGGTCGAGCCCATCGCAATGGTACGAACCACGCCGTCGCCCAGCTGCTGCTGAACTTCCAGGGTGGTTTCCGCGCCTTGTACTTTCAGCGCGTTGTAAACACTCGGCACGGCGTCACGTGGGAATTCCACGTCGATGACGGCGCCGATGATTTGAACGATACGTCCGCTACTCATAGCTGGATCCTCTGAATATTTGAACCGTTAAACCGCGGCAGCGCCGCCGACGATTTCCGAGATCTCTTGGGTGATCGCAGCCTGACGCGCCTTGTTGTAGATCAGCTGCAATTCGCTGATCAGGTCACCGGCGTTGTCGGTGGCGTTCTTCATCGCGATCATCCGGGCAGCTTGTTCAGCTGCGTTGTTCTCGACCACCGCCTGGTAGACCTGCGACTCCACGTAACGCACCATCAGGCCGTCCAGCAGCTCTTTGGCGTCAGGTTCGTAGAGGTAGTCCCAGTGGTGCTTGAGTTCTTGATCCGGGGTTGCAACCAACGGAATCAACTGCTCGACCGTTGGCGTTTGCGTCATGGTATTGATGAACTTGTTCGATACCACGGACAGACGATCGATACGACCATCCAGGTAAGCGTCCAGCATGACCTTGACGCTG
Organism: Pseudomonas sp. RC2C2; assembly: GCF_018390435.1. Lineage (NCBI taxonomy): Bacteria > Pseudomonadati > Pseudomonadota > Gammaproteobacteria > Pseudomonadales > Pseudomonadaceae > Pseudomonas > Pseudomonas sp. RC2C2. The sequence continues at coordinate 2,257,553 of NZ_JAHBAX010000001.1, forward strand.
CCGATCAGATCGTTGATCGACGGCTCTTCGCCCAGGTGGCTGATCGCGGCGACGACGTTACCGCCGAAGCTGCGGAAAAACGCCGCACCCTTGCTGCCAACCACGCAAAGATCGATCTCGATACCTTGCTCGCGGTTGACCGCCATGTCCTTGACCAGGGCCTTGAACAGGTTGGTGTTCAAGCCACCGCACAGACCACGGTCACTGCTCACGACGACATAACCGACGCGCTTTACTTCGCGTTCGATCATGAAGGGGTGGCGGTATTCCGGGTTGGCGTTGGCCAGATGACCGATAACCTGGCGGATACGCTCCGCGTAAGGACGGCTAGCAGCCATGCGCATTTGTGCCTTGCGCATTTTACTGACCGCCACTTTTTCCATGGCGCTGGTAATTTTTTGCGTGCTTTTGATGCTCGCAATCTTACTGCGAATCTCTTTTGCGCCTGCCATGTAACACCTATCAGGTTAGCAAGCGGGGGCCGCAAAGCCCCCGCTGCGGCTTACCAGGTTTGGGTGGCCTTGAACTTCTCGATACCGGCTTTGATGCCAGCGTCGATTTCGTCGTTGAAGTCACCCTTCACGTTGATCTTCGCCATCAGTTCGGCGTGATCACGGTTGAAGTAAGCGATCAGCGCTTGTTCGAAGCTACCGATCTTGGCGATTTCAACGTCGGTCAGGAACCCACGCTCAGCGGCATACAGCGACAGCGCCATGTCCGCGATGGACATTGGAGCGTATTGCTTCTGCTTCATCAGCTCGGTAACACGTTGACCGTGCTCGAGTTGCTTACGGGTGGCTTCGTCCAGGTCAGAAGCGAACTGGGCGAATGCCGCCAGTTCACGGTACTGAGCCAGAGCGGTACGGATACCACCGGAGAGCTTCTTGATGATCTTGGTCTGAGCGGCACCACCCACACGGGATACCGAAACACCGGCGTTCACTGCAGGGCGGATGCCCGAGTTGAACATGGCCGATTCCAGGAAGATCTGACCGTCGGTGATGGAAATCACGTTGGTCGGAACGAACGCGGAAACGTCGCCAGCCTGGGTTTCGATGATCGGCAGTGCGGTCAGGGAACCGGTCTTGCCAGTTACAGCACCGTTGGTGAACTTCTCGACGTACTCTTCGGAAACGCGCGATGCACGCTCCAGCAGACGGGAGTGGAGATAGAACACGTCACCTGGGTACGCTTCACGTCCTGGTGGACGGCGCAGCAGCAGGGAGATCTGACGGTAGGCAACGGCCTGCTTGGACAGGTCATCGTATACGATCAGCGCGTCTTCACCGCGGTCACGGAAGAACTCGCCCATGGTGCAACCGGCGTATGGCGCCAGGAATTGCAGTGCGGCGGATTCCGAAGCGCTGGCAACAACCACGATGGTGTTGGCCAGGGCGCCGTTTTCTTCCAGCTTGCGAACGATGTTGGCAACGGTGGAACGCTTCTGGCCGACAGCAACATAAACACAGAAAATACCGGAGTCTTTCTGGTTGATGATGGCGTCGATCGCCATGGCGGTCTTACCGATCTGACGGTCACCGATGATCAGCTCACGCTGGCCACGGCCGACCGGGATCATGGCGTCGACAGATTTGTAGCCAGTCTGTACAGGCTGGTCTACCGACTTACGCCAGATCACGCCCGGAGCAACTTTCTCGACCGCGTCGGTCTCGGTGTTGCCCAGTGGGCCTTTGCCGTCGATTGGGTTACCCAGTGCGTCGACTACGCGACCCAGCAGTTCCTTACCAACTGGAACTTCGAGGATGCGGCCGGTGCACTTGGCGCTCATGCCTTCAGCGAGGGTGTCGTAGGCGCCCAGGATTACCGCACCAACGGAGTCTTGCTCCAGGTTGAGGGCCATACCGAACACGCCACCTGGAAACTCGATCATTTCGCCGTACATGACGTCGGCCAGACCGTGAATCCGCACGATACCGTCAGAAACGCTGACGACGGTACCCTCGTTGCGGGCTTGGGAGGTCACGTCGAGTTTCTCGATGCGACCCTTGATGATTTCACTAATTTCGGAAGGATTGAGTTGCTGCATTGCTCTGCTGCCCCTTCAAACTCAAGATTTCAATGCTTCGGCCAGTTTCGCGATTTTGCCGCGAACCGAGCCATCGATTACCAGGTCGCCGGCGCGGATCACGACACCACCGATAAGGGAGGCGTCCTCCGTCGCATGCAGGCGCACTTCCCGGCTGAGCCGTGCACTGAGAACCTTGGCGAGTTTGTCTTGCTGTTCTTGGTTCAACGCAAAAGCACTGGTGACTTCCACGTCCACGGATTTCTCTTGTTCAGCCTTGTACTGGTCGAACAAAACCGAAATCTCCGGCAACAGCTGGAGACGGTCGTTTTCCGCGGCAACATGAATGAAATTCTGTGCCTGTGCATCGAACTTGTCACCGCACACGTCAATAAACGCGGCGGCCTTTTCTGCGCTCGTCAGTCGCGGGGCCTTGAGCAGGCGCTGCATCGTGTCGTCTTCCGACACTGCAGCAGCCAGGCCGAGCATGGCTGACCAATTGGCCAGTTGCTGATGGGCCTGGGCGTGCTCAAAGGCCGCCTTAGCGTAAGGTCGGGCCAACGTGGTCAGTTCTGCCATGATCGCCCTCGCTTAAATTTCAGCGGCCAGTTTATTAACCAGCTCCGCATGCGCGTTTTGATCGATTGTGGCGCCAAGGATCTTTTCAGCACCGCCGACAGCCAGCAGACCCACTTGGGCACGCAGGGCGTCTTTGACACCGTTAATTTCCTGTTCGATCTCGGCCTGAGCCTGAGCCTTCACACGGTCAGCTTCGACGCGGGCCTGATCACGGGCTTCCTCGACGATCTGAGCACCGCGCTTCTTGGCTTGCTCAATGATTTCGGCTGCCTGAGCTTTTGCTTCGCGCAGTTGCTGACCCGCTTTGTCTTGGGCCAACTCCAGGTCGCGAGCTGCTCGGTTGGCAGCGTCCAGTCCATCCGCGATCTTCTTCTGACGTTCTTGCAATGCCGCGATGACCGGAGGCCACACGAACTTCATGCAGAACAGCACAAAAATGAAGAACGCAACGGACTGACCAATCAGGGTTGCATTAATGTTCACGCCAACACCTCGCTCGTTCTTTGTCCATCACACCAAACCACTCGAGAATTCGAGTGATTAGCCGGCGATTTGACCAACGAAGGGATTAGCGAAGGTGAAGAACAGAGCGATACCAACACCGATCATGGTTACGGCGTCGAGCAGACCGGCAACGATGAACATTTTAACTTGCAGCATTGGAACCATCTCTGGCTGACGAGCAGCGCCTTCCAGGAACTTGCCGCCCAGCAGGCCGAAACCAATGGCGGTACCCAGAGCACCCAGGCCGATCAGCAGAGCAACAGCGATAGCGGTAAGACCAACTACAGTTTCCATCTTTCCTCCCGACTTTTACGTCGTATTGGTTAGGTTTTTTAGTTTGAAGCGGTAAAACAAAATCGTTTGGTACAGCTGCCCTTGCGGACTTTTTCGACCCTTCCCCGTACCGGCAAAAGGGTCATCAGACACGCCAGGCGGTCTTAATGGTTATCTTCGTGAGCCATCGACAGGTAGACGATGGTAAGCATCATGAAGATGAACGCTTGCAGGGTGATGATCAGGATGTGGAACACAGCCCACGCCCATTGCAGCACCACGCCCAGGCCGCTGAGCCAGAGCAGGCCGCTGCCGAACATCACGGCAATCAGGATGAACACCAGCTCGCCGGCGTACATGTTGCCGAACAGACGCAGGGCCAGCGAGATTGGCTTGGCAATCAGGGTGACGAATTCGAGCAGGAAGTTGACCGGAATCAGCAGGATCTGAACGAAGATGTTCTTGCTGCCGAACGGGTGCAGGGTCAGTTCGCCGAGGAAACCGCCGATACCCTTGACCTTGATGCTGTAGAAAATGATCAGGGCGAACACGCTGAAGGCCATGGCCAGGGTCGCGTTCGGGTCGGTGGTCGAAACGGCACGGAACGGAATGTGCGGATCACCGGAGATCAGGATGGCCAGCTGAGGAATCCAGTCGACCGGGATCAGGTCGATGGCGTTCATCAGGAAGACCCAGACGAAAATGGTCAGCGCCAGTGGGGCGATCACCGGGCTGCGGCCGTGGAAGCTGTCCTTGACGCTGCCGTCGACGAACTCAACCAGCACTTCTACGAAGTTCTGCAGGCCGCCAGGCTGGCCGGAAGTCGCCTTCTTGGCTGCCATGCGGAACAGGAATACGAACAGCAGACCCAGTGCGACCGACCAACCCAGGGTGTCCAGGTGGAAAGCCCAGAAGCCCATTGCCTTGGCTTCTGCTGCGGAATGGGCAAAACCCCAACCGCCGTCTGGTAGTTGACCGAAGGTCAGGTTCTGCAAGTGGTGCTGGATATAGCCCGAAGCGGTTTCTGCTGCCATGGTTGCCTCAAACGCCCTAAGGTCTCGAAAGTCTTATATTCATCAGCAGGGGCGCGAACCAGCTGACCAACTGGGTCAGCAGAAAGACACCGAAGACTGCTAGCGGCGCCAATGGCTTCACTCCTGCGGACGTCAGTGCAAAAAGCACTGCCGTCAAAATCAATTTGCCTGCCTCGCCCGCGTAAAACGACTTGACGATGGCCTGCGCTGCCCTGGCTCCCGTGTAACGAAAAGCCTTCCAGGCGAAATACACATTCGGCAGCCAGGCAATCAGCCCCCCGCAGAGTGCCGAATATCCACTGACCGCCCCATGCCACTGCCACAACGCCAAAGTTGCCAGCAGAAACACGACACATTGAGCCAACAGTACCGGAAAAACCGCCCAGCGATGGAAAGGCAAGCGGTTTGGCGTGCGGGTTTCCATCACAACTGCTCCTCGAAAGTCGACCAACCAGTCAGCTATGACTTGGCATAATTTGTGCCGACAAAATGCGCGCAGAGTATAGGGGCGGTTTAACCCCTATTCAACTGCCGGGTAGTGATTTCCGACTACGCGCTACAAAAGGAATTGTTTCAGCGGATGTGAGCAAGGACACCTTGCAACTCATCTAGTGAGTTGTAACGGATAACTAACTGGCCTTTGCCCTTGTTGCCGTGGCGGATCTGTACGGCAGAGCCCAGACGCTCTGCCAAACGCTGTTCAAGGCGGGTGATGTCCGGGTCCGGCTTGGCAGGTTCCGCAGGCTCGGGTTTGCCGTTGAGCCACTGGCGTACCAGTGCCTCGGTCTGGCGCACGGTCAGGCCACGTGCGACAACGTGACGCGCCCCGTCGACCTGCTGTTCATCCGGCAATCCGAGCAATGCCCGGGCGTGACCCATTTCCAGGTCGCCGTGGGACAACATGGTCTTGATCACTTCCGGCAACGAGATCAGGCGCAGCAGGTTGGCCACGGTAACCCGCGACTTGCCCACAGCGTCGGCGACCTGTTGCTGGGTCAGCTGGAACTCCTGCTGCAGACGCTGCAGGGCAATGGCCTCTTCCACCGGGTTGAGGTCTTCGCGCTGGATGTTCTCGATCAGGGCCATGGCGATGGCCGCTTCATCGGGCACATCGCGGACCATGGCCGGGATGGTGTCCATGCCGGCCTGCTGGCTGGCGCGCCAGCGGCGCTCACCGGCGATGATCTCGAATTTGTTGTCCGCGATCGGGCGCACCACGATCGGCTGCATCACGCCCTGGCTCTTGATCGAGTGGGCGAGTTCTTCCAGTGCCTGCGGGTCCATGTCCCGGCGCGGCTGGTACTTGCCGCGCTGGATCAGGTCGAGCGGCAGGTGTTGCAGTTCCTTTTGGTCGACCTGGACAGCCTGCTCTTCGAGTGCGCTGACGGTCGGACCACTGAGCAGTGCATCCAACCCACGTCCGAGACCCCGTTTCTTAACGGCCATGCGGATTCCTTAAGTTGTCTGTGCAGTGCGGGTTTGACGACGTTGGCGACGAACCAGTTCCCCGGCCAGGGCCAGGTACGCCAGGGCGCCACGCGATTGCTTGTCGTAGGCCAGGGCCGGCATGCCGAAGCTCGGGGCCTCGGCCAGGCGGATGTTGCGTGGAATCACGGTGTCGTACAGCTGGTCGCCGAAGTGTTCCTTGAGCTGTGCGGAAACATCGTTGATCAGGCTCAGGCGCGGGTCGTACATGGTCCGCAGCAGGCCTTCGACCTTGAGCTGCGGGTTCAACCGCTCGCCGATCCGCTTGATGTTATCCACAAGGTCGCTCAACCCTTCCAGGGCAAAGTATTCACATTGCATCGGAATGATCACGCCATCGGCGGCGACCAGGGCGTTGAGCGTCAGCATCGACAGCGACGGCGGGCAGTCGATCAGGATGTAGTCGTAATTCTCGCGGATCGGCGCCAGCGCGGTGCGCAGGCGGCTCTCCTTCATCTGCATTTCCAGCAGGACCACTTCGGCGGCGGTCAGGTCGCGGTTGGCCGGCAGCAGCTGATAGCCGCCGTGCTCGGAGAAGTGCATGGCCTGGGCCAGGTCGCATTCACCGATCAACAGGTCATAGACCGAATGTTCCAGGACGTGTTTATCCACACCGCTACCCATGGTGGCGTTGCCCTGTGGATCGAGATCGATCAGCAGCACGCGGCGCTTGGTTGCCACCAGCGATGCTGCGAGATTGATACAGGTGGTGGTTTTGCCCACACCACCTTTCTGGTTCGCGATTGCGAATACCTTAGCCATTCTTGCTTGTGTTCCCAGTCATGCCGTGCGGCGCAGTATCAGCAGATGGCGTTGGCCTTGGCAACCCGGAACGGTCAAGGCCTGCTCGCTATCCACTCTGAAATCTGCCGGCAATGCTACCAGCTCATCGGCAGGATGCAGCCCTTTCATTGCCAGCCACTGCGTCTGGGCGTCACCGAGGTGGCGCGTCCAGTTGGTGAAGTTCTCCATGCTGCTGAAAGCACGGGAAACAATTCCGGTGAAAGGCAGCTCCGGCTGGAACTCCTCGACCCGCTTGTGGATAACTGTGAGGTTATCCAGTTTGAGCTCAAGCTTTACCTGGGTCAGGAAGCGAGTTTTCTTGCCGTTGCTGTCGAGCACCGTGACGTGCTTGTCCGGATGCAGGATAGCCAAAGGAATACCCGGCATGCCACCGCCGCTGCCGACATCCAGCCAGCGCTCGCTGTGGATAAACGGCATGACGCTGAGGCTGTCGAGCAAGTGGCGGGACACCATCTCGTCCGGATTGCGCACGGCGGTCAGGTTGTAGGCCTTGTTCCACTTGATCAGCAAGGCCAGGTAGGCCAGCAGTTGTGCATGCTGGACCTCGCTCAGCTCGACACCGAGCTGGCGGGCGCCTGTGGACAACTCTTCGGCATGTTGAGGGGTGACCTGAGAACTCAAGCGCTTTGCTCCAACTCGCGGCCTGCGCCGCGTTTTTTCAGATGAATCAGCAACAGGGAAATCGCCGCCGGGGTCACACCGGGGATACGCGAAGCCTGGCCCAGGGTCTCGGGCCGGGTCTGGCCGAGTTTGCTCTGGATTTCCTTGGACAGCCCGGAAATACCGCTGTAATCGATATCGTCGGGCAGGCGGGTGTCTTCGCTGGCGCGCAGCCGGGCGATTTCTTCCTGTTGCCGGTCGATGTAACCGGCGTATTTGGTTTTGATCTCGACCTGCTCGGCCACTTGCGGGTCGATCTCGGCGCCGCCGGTCACTGCCATCAGCCCGGCGTAATCGATTTCCGGGCGTGTCAGCAGGTTGAGCAGGTTGTATTCATGGCTCAACGGCGTACCGAATTTTTCAGCAATGGCCTGACCTTGCGCGGTATCCGGGCGTACCCAGGTGGATTTCAGACGCTGTTCTTCCAGGGCGATGCCTTCGCGCTTGGCGCTGAACGCGGCCCAACGCTGGTCATCGACCAGGCCCAGTTCGCGACCTTTTTCGGTCAGGCGCAGGTCGGCGTTGTCTTCGCGCAGGATCAGGCGGTACTCGGCCCGCGAGGTGAACATGCGGTACGGCTCCTGGGTCCCCAGGGTAATCAGGTCGTCGACCAGCACGCCGATGTACGCTTCGTCGCGACGCGGGCACCAGCTTTCACGGCCCTGCGCGCGCAGTGCGGCGTTGGTACCGGCGAGCAGGCCCTGAGCACCGGCTTCTTCGTAGCCCGTGGTGCCGTTGATCTGGCCGGCAAAGAACAGGCCGCCAATCACCTTGGTTTCCAGGCTGTACTTGAGGTCGCGCGGATCGAAGTAGTCGTACTCGATGGCGTAGCCCGGGCGCACGATGTGGGCGTTTTCCATGCCGCGGATCGATCGCACGATCTGCAACTGCACATCGAACGGTAACGACGTGGAAATGCCGTTCGGGTACAGCTCGTGGGTGTTCAGGCCTTCTGGCTCGATGAATACCTGGTGGCTTTCCTTGTCGGCAAAGCGGTGGATCTTGTCTTCGATCGACGGGCAGTAGCGCGGGCCGATGCCTTCGATCACCCCGGAGTACATCGGCGAACGATCGAGGTTCGAGGCAATGATCTCGTGGGTACGGGCGTTGGTGTGGGTAATCCAGCAACTGACCTGACGCGGGTGTTGTTCCTTGGACCCCATGAACGACATCACCGGGATCGGCGTGTCGCCCGGTTGCTCGGTCATCACTGAGAAATCCACCGAGCGCCCGTCGATGCGTGGCGGTGTACCGGTTTTCAGGCGGCCAACGCGCAGCGGCAGTTCACGCAGGCGGCGCGCCAGGGCAATCGACGGCGGATCGCCGGCACGGCCACCGGAGTAATTCTGCAAACCGATGTGGATAAGTCCGCCGAGGAAGGTCCCGGTGGTCAGTACCACGGAGTCGGCGAGAAAACGCAGACCCATTTGCGTTACCACGCCGCGTACCTGGTCCTGCTCGACGATCAGGTCGTCGCACGACTGCTGGAATATCCACAGGTTGGGCTGGTTCTCGAGAATCTCGCGCACCACCGATTTGTAGATGGCGCGGTCGGCCTGGGCGCGAGTAGCGCGCACCGCCGGGCCTTTGCGGTTGTTCAATACACGGAACTGGATACCGCTCTTGTCAGTGGCCAGTGCCATTGCACCGCCGAGCGCATCGATTTCCTTGACCAGGTGGCTCTTGCCGATGCCACCGATGGCCGGGTTGCAACTCATATGACCGAGGGTTTCCACGTTGTGGGTCAGCAGCAGGGTTTTCACCCCCATGCGTGCAGACGCAAGCGCAGCCTCGGTACCGGCATGGCCGCCGCCGATGACGATCACTTCAAAACGGGAAGGGAAATCCACCACGCACCTCGTGCCTGTTTCGGGAATAGATAGGGATAACGCACAAGTATAGGGACTTACCCCCCTCTAAAGGAACCTTTTGCACAAAATTTAACCAGGCTGTGGATGAATGGCAGGTAATAGAAATTAAAAGAGAGAAATTTATTAAAGCTTTGTTTTTATGTTTATTCTTAGTCAGGCACCTTTCTGTGGATAAGGTTCTACAGGCCTTTATTTACCTTATGTACAGAGATTCAAAACCCTGTGGCCTACCGGGGATGAGCGTTCTGGATAAGCGCTTTAAGCCTGTGGATGAAATGGCCAGTTACCCACAAGGGGAGTTATCTTCAGCCTTGAGGGCCAGTTATCAACGGAGCTGAAGGTGGGTTTTCCACAGGGCTTATTTCACCAGAATGTGGATAGACGCGCAGGAGTCAGTGCAGCACGAGCACTGTGGCTGTCCTGACCGGGAGAAGGGATTGGAGAAAAAGGCTACTGCAGTCGGGTCCGTTGCAGACCCGACTGTGGATAAGGACGCTTACTTGCCGATGCAGAAGCTGGAGAAGATGCGTCCGAGCAGATCGTCGGAACTGAATGCACCGGTAATCTCGCCCAGGGCGTGTTGCGCCTGGCGCAAATCTTCTGCCAGCAGCTCACCGGCACCGGCGAGGGTCAGTTGCGCGTGTCCATGCTCCAGGTGCGCACCTGCCTGACGCAATGCCTCCAGGTGGCGCCTGCGGGCGCTGAAGCTGCTTTCAGCAGTCTGTTCATAACCCATGCAGGCCTTCAGGTGCTCGCGCAGCAGCTCAAGCCCCATGTCGGTGTCCTTGGCACTGAGGGTAATGGTGACGTGGCCATCTTCACTCTGTTCCATGGCGATGGCTTCGCCACTCAAATCTGCCTTGTTGCGAATCAGCGTAACCTTGGCCGGATCCGGACGCAGGTCGAGAAATTCCGGCCACAGGGCAAACGGATCACTGGCTTCCGGTGCAGTCGAGTCGACCACCAACAGCACCCGATCGGCTTCGTTGATGGCCTTGAGTGCGCGTTCCACGCCAATCTTTTCCACATGGTCATCGGTATCGCGCAATCCAGCCGTGTCGACAACGTGCAGCGGCATGCCGTCGATGTGGATATGTTCGCGCAGGATGTCCCGGGTGGTGCCGGCGATATCGGTGACAATCGCCGCCTCGCGGCCGGCCAGAACGTTAAGCAGGCTCGACTTGCCGGCATTCGGCCGACCAGCGATCACCACCGTCATGCCGTCGCGCAGCAAGGCGCCCTGCCCGGCTTCGCGCTGCACTGTGGATAAATTGTTGCGCACCTCATCGAGCATGCTCAGCACGTGACCGTCAGCAAGAAAGTCGATTTCTTCTTCGGGGAAATCGATTGCAGCTTCCACGTAGATGCGCAGGCTGATCAACTTCTCGGTGAGGTTATCCACACGGCGGGAAAATTCGCCCTGCAGCGAGCGCAAGGCATTGCGCGCAGCTTGTGCAGAACTGGCTTCGATCAGGTCGGCGATCGCCTCGGCCTGGGCCAGGTCGAGCTTGTCGTTGAGGAATGCCCGCTCACTGAATTCACCCGGGCGCGCCAGGCGGCAACCCAGTTGTACACAGCGCTGCAGCAACATATCGAGGACTACCGGGCCGCCGTGGCCCTGCAGCTCAAGCACGTCTTCGCCGGTAAAGGAGTTGGGCCCAGGGAAAAACAGCGCAATGCCTTCATCCAGCACCAGGCCATCTTCAGCGCGGAACGCTCCGTAATGGGCGTGCCGCGGTGTCAGTGCTTTTCCACAGATGGCCAGCCCGGCTTGTTGGGCCAGGGGGCCGGATAGCCGCACGATCCCCACGCCCCCACGTCCCTGGGCGGTAGCGATGGCGGCAATGGTTTCACGCACAGTGTTCATGCTCGAGGGCCTCACGACAAAAACGACAGATAGCAAAACGCCCCACGAGGGGGCGTTTATCCACAGGTTAGCTGGCTAACCCGTCAAGCAGCGGCTTTCTTGGTAGCCTTTTCGATGCTGCGAGTGATGTACCACTGCTGTGCGATCGACAGGCAGTTGTTCACAACCCAGTACAGCACCAGACCTGCCGGGAACCACAGGAAGAAGAAGGTGAAGATGATTGGCATCAGCTTCATCACCTTGGCCTGCATCGGATCCGGCGGAGTCGGGTTCAGCTGCTGCTGGATGAACATGGTCGCGCCCATGATGATCGGCAGGATGAAGAACGGATCCTTGATCGACAAGTCAGTGATCCAGAACATCCATGGCGCCTGACGCATCTCGACGCTTTCCAGCAGAACCCAGTACAGCGAGAGGAAGACCGGCATCTGCACCAGGATCGGCAGGCAGCCGCCCAGTGGGTTGATCTTCTCTTTCTTGTACAGCTCCATCATGGCTTGCGACATTTTCTGCCGGTCGTCGCCATGTTGTTCTTTCAGTGCAGCCAGTTTCGGTGCAACGGCACGCATGCGCGCCATGGAACGGTAGCTGGCAGCCGACAGCGGGAAGAACAGCGCCTTGATCAGCATGGTCAGGACGATGATCGACCAGCCCCAGTTGCCGAGCAGGCTGTGGATATGTTGCAGCAGCCAGAAGATTGGCTGGGCAATGAACCACAGGATGCCGTAGTCGACGGTCAGTTCCAGACCTGGGGACAACTCTTTGAGCTTCTCCTGGATCTTCGGACCTGCGTACAGCGTGGTGCTGGTTTCGCCTTTACCGCCAGCGGCAACGTTCAGCGCCGGACCGGTGAAACCGATGATGTAGTTGCCTTGGCTGTCCTTACGGGTCTGAACGATGTTGTTTTCAGACTTGTTTGGAATCCAGGCAGTTACAAAGTAGTGCTGCAGCCAGGCTACCCAGCCGCCGGAAACATTTTCTTTCAGATTTCCCTTGTCGATGTCTTTCATCGACACCTTTTTGTAGGGTTCCGAACTTGTCCACAGGGCTGCACCGAGGTAGGTCGCGGTACCGGTTGCGGTGCTCGAGGAAGGATCCGAGCTGGCATCGCGCTTGAGCTGCGCGAACAGGTTACCGGTCCAGGGCTGTGCGCTCTGGTTGTCGATCAGGTAAGTGACGGTCAGGTCGTACTCACCGCGCTTGAAGCTGAAGCGCTTGATGTAGTTGACGCCGGCATCGCTGAACTTCAGGTCGACGACCAGTTGGTCCTGACCATCGGCCAGTTGATAACTTTTCTGATCAGCGGCATACAGCGGACGACCAGACGAACGGGCATCCGGACCGTTGACGCCAGTCAGACCGCTCTGTGCCAGGTAAGTACGCTCACCACCGTTGTCGAACAACTGGAACGGAATGTCCGGATGGTCCTGACGGCGTGGGTACTTCGGCAGCATCAGCTGGGCGACGTCACCACCGTTTGGATCGATAGCCAGATCGAGGACATCAGTCTTGACCCGAATCAGATCCTTGCTAACCACTACCGGGGCAAGTTCTGCGGGGCTGGATTCAGCGTTGGCGCTCGGTACATCGGCGCTGGCGCCAGTGTTACCGGCCTGCGCGGTGTCCGGCAGGGCCGGGGCAACGTTGCTGGCAGCAGTATTCTGAGTCGGCAGGGCAGCCTGGCCATAGTCCTGGTTCCAGTTAAGGACCATGACGTAGGACACGATTGCCAGGGCGACGATCAGGATCGTGCGTTTAATATCCATGATTACTCGGCTATCGAAGAAGTACGGGAAGAGGAGGCAGGTGGAACCGGGTCAAAACCACCGGCATTCCACGGATGACAACGCCCCAGGCGACGAACGGTAAGCCACCCACCGCGCAATAGGCCATGTGTTTCGATGGCTTCGATCGCGTAGCAGGAGCAACTGGGGTAGAAACGACAGTGACTGGCCATCAGAGGACTAATGGCATAACGGTAAAACTGGATCGGAACGAGCGCCAGTTTACGCATCTTGACTGTCTACCCCCACAGAGTCGGTGTTAACCACTGGAGCGGGCCGACTGCGTGCAAGGCGCTTCCAGAGCTTGCCAAAATGTTGGTGCAATTCTGGGTTTTCAATCTCGCCCAACCCTTTGCGCGCGACGATCACGATATCCCAACCGGCAAGTGAATGCTGGTTCAGGCGAAACGAATCGCGCATCAGGCGTTTCAGGCGATTGCGTTGAACGGAGAGCTTGACGCTCTTTTTCCCGATCACTAGCCCCAGGCGGGGATGATCAAGACCGTTCTCGCGAGCAAGGATCAGCAGGCATTTCCCTGGAACCTTGCCGGTTGGGGAGTCGAAGACCGCTTTGAAGTGTCGGGGAATAAGCAGACGCTTTTCCCGACTGAAGTCCTGACTCACCACCAGTGCCGAAAAATCAAACTGCCAGGCGCTTACGGCCTTTGGCACGGCGACGCGACAGAACGGCACGACCGTTCTTGGTGGCCATACGGGCACGGAAACCGTGAGTGCGAGCGCGCTTGATGGTGCTTGGTTGGAAAGTACGTTTCATGGCGTGTTACCTGGTTCGTCGACAACGGGCCGGAATGGCCCCCGTTTTAAGAGACCGGCGATTCTAGAGAAAGCAGGGCCGTAGGTCAATTTCCAACCAGCTTTTCCTTATAGACGGAAAATCGGCCTCATTCGGTGGCTCACCTGGTTTGCCCTGACAGACCCCGAGCAACGGATCACTTAAACATAGAAAAAAAGAGAGGACTTATTTAAAGCTTTTTAGTGAATCTTATAAAGCTTATGTGGAAGATTTCTGTGGATAACAAGCTACAGACCTTTAAATACCTTATGTACAGAGGAAAGAAACCTTGTCGAGAAGAGGTGTTCTGACTGTGTTGTAGCCTCGGAAAAGCTGTGGATCAAATGGACAGTTATCCACAGGAAGGTTATCCACCGATTTCGACCCCCAGTTGTGCAAAGACCTCAGGTGCGGTTATCCACAGGGCTTATTCACATGTCCGAAACGGCATTTTGGTCACTAAAGTGCTGATTTATCGCCATCCTCGACGCACCTGCATGTGGATAACTGCGCTGGCGCTGGGTACAATGGGCGCTTGTTTTTGCCTCACCGGCTTTCAACTCAGGGGATATCCGTGTCAGTGGAACTTTGGCAGCAGTGCGTGGAGCTTCTGCGCGATGAACTGCCTGCCCAGCAATTCAACACCTGGATCCGTCCGCTACAGGTCGAAGCCGAAGGCGACGAGTTGCGCGTCTATGCGCCCAACCGTTTCGTTCTCGACTGGGTCAATGAAAAGTACCTGAGCCGTCTGCTCGAGCTGCTGGGTGAACACGGCAACGGTATTGCACCTGCGCTTTCCTTATTAATAGGCAGCAGACGCAGTTCGGCACCGCGCGCCGCGCCCAATGCACCGCTCGCCGCTGCCGTGGCTGCATCCCAGGCCCAGGCGGCGCAAACGGCGGTGGTCAACGAACCAGTCGCCGCTCCTGTTGCTGCCCCTGCCGCGACGGTTGAAGTCGAGGACGCGCCTTCGCGAGACAGCTTCGATTCCATGGGCGAGGCCAATGCCGCCCCGGCGCCAAGCGGTCGCACCGAACAACGCACTGTGCAGGTTGAGGGTGCGCTCAAGCACACCAGCTACCTGAACCGCACCTTTACCTTCGAGAACTTCGTCGAAGGTAAGTCCAACCAGCTGGCCCGCGCTGCGGCCTGGCAGGTTGCCGACAACCCCAAGCATGGCTACAACCCGTTGTTCCTGTACGGCGGCGTGGGCCTGGGTAAAACTCACTTGATGCACGCTGTGGGTAACCACCTGCTCAAGAAGAATCCGAATGCCAAGGTGGTGTACCTGCACTCCGAGCGTTTTGTCGCCGACATGGTCAAGGCGCTGCAACTTAATGCAATCAATGAGTTCAAGCGCTTCTACCGTTCGGTCGATGCGCTGCTGATCGATGACATTCAGTTCTTCGCCCGCAAAGAGCGTTCCCAGGAAGAGTTTTTCCACACCTTCAACGCCCTGCTCGAAGGCGGTCAGCAGGTCATTCTGACCAGCGACCGTTATCCGAAGGAAATCGAAGGGTTGGAAGAGCGCCTGAAGTCGCGTTTCGGCTGGGGCCTGACCGTTGCGGTAGAACCCCCGGAGCTCGAAACCCGGGTAGCGATCCTGATGAAGAAGGCCGATCAGGCCAAGGTCGACCTGCCGCATGATGCTGCTTTCTTCATTGCCCAACGGATTCGTTCCAACGTACGCGAACTCGAAGGCGCCCTGAAACGGGTGATCGCTCACTCGCACTTCATGGGCCGCGACATCACCATCGAGCTGATTCGCGAGTCGCTCAAGGATCTTCTGGCACTGCAGGACAAACTGGTGAGTGTGGATAACATCCAGCGCACCGTTGCCGAGTACTACAAGATCAAGATCTCCGATCTGTTGTCCAAACGTCGTTCC
Source organism: Pseudomonas sp. RC2C2 (assembly GCF_018390435.1). Lineage (NCBI taxonomy): Bacteria > Pseudomonadati > Pseudomonadota > Gammaproteobacteria > Pseudomonadales > Pseudomonadaceae > Pseudomonas > Pseudomonas sp. RC2C2. The sequence continues at coordinate 2,273,121 of NZ_JAHBAX010000001.1, forward strand.
CGTTCGGTAGCCCGTCCGCGGCAGGTCGCCATGGCCTTGTCCAAAGAGCTGACCAACCACAGCCTGCCGGAAATCGGCGACGTATTCGGCGGCCGCGATCACACCACCGTGTTGCATGCGTGCCGCAAGATCAACGAACTCAAGGAATCCGACGCGGATATCCGCGAGGACTACAAGAACCTGCTGCGGACTCTGACGACTTGATGAACGTCAGCGCAGCTTATTAAAGGCAAGGGACTAGACCATGCATTTCACCATTCAACGCGAAGCCCTGTTGAAACCCCTGCAACTGGTCGCAGGCGTCGTCGAGCGCCGCCAGACCTTGCCGGTACTGTCCAACGTACTGCTGGTGGTACAGGGTCAGCAATTGTCGCTGACCGGTACTGACCTGGAAGTGGAACTGGTTGGCCGCGTGCAACTGGAAGAGCCGGCCGAGCCTGGCGAGATCACTGTTCCTGCACGCAAGCTGATGGATATCTGCAAAAGCCTGCCGAACGATGCGCTGATCGACATCAAGCTCGATGAGCAAAAGTTGGTGGTAAAGGCAGGCCGCAGCCGCTTCACCCTGTCGACCCTGCCGGCCAACGACTTCCCGACAGTGGAAGAAGGCCCGGGCTCGCTGACCTGCAACCTGGAGCAAAGCCGTCTGCGTCGCCTGATCGAGCGCACCAGCTTCGCCATGGCCCAGCAGGACGTGCGCTACTACCTCAACGGCATGCTGCTGGAAGTGTCCACTGACACCCTGCGCGCCGTCGCCACCGATGGCCACCGTCTGGCCATGTGCTCGATGCGTGCCGATATCGGCCAAGCTGATCGCCACCAGGTCATCGTACCGCGCAAAGGCATCCTTGAGCTGGCGCGTCTGCTCACCGAGCCGGACGGCATGGTCAGCATCGTCCTGGGTCAGCACCACATTCGTGCCACTACCGGTGAATTCACCTTCACCTCCAAGCTGGTCGATGGCAAGTTCCCGGACTACGAGCGTGTACTGCCCAAGGGTGGTGACAAGCTGGTGGTCGGCGATCGTCAGGCGCTGCGCGAAGCCTTCAGCCGCACCGCGATCCTGTCCAACGAGAAGTACCGCGGCATCCGTCTGCAACTGGCCAATGCCCAGCTGAAGATCCAGGCCAACAACCCTGAGCAGGAAGAAGCGGAAGAAGAAATCAGCGTCGAGTACAACGGTAGCTCGCTGGAAATCGGCTTTAACGTCAGCTACTTGCTGGACGTACTGGGTGTCATGACCACTGAGCAGGTTCGTCTGATCCTGTCGGACTCCAACAGCAGTGCCCTGCTGCAGGAAGCTGACAACGACGACTCCGCTTACGTTGTCATGCCGATGCGTCTGTAATTTGTCCAGCAGACTCTAGATGTCCCTCAGTCGCGTTTCTGTCACCGCGGTGCGTAACCTGCACCCGGTGACCTTCTCCCCCTCCCCCCGCATAAACATTCTGTACGGCGCCAACGGCAGCGGTAAAACCAGCGTGCTGGAAGCCGTTCATCTGTTGGGCCTCGCCCGTTCCTTCCGCAGCACTCGGCTTACCCCGGTCATTCAGTACGAGCAGCTGGCTTGTACCGTGTTCGGCCAGGTCGAGTTAAGCGAAGGCGGGTCGAGCAACCTGGGGATTTCGCGGGATCGGCAAGGCGAATTCACTATCCGCATTGACGGGCAGAACGCCCGTAGCGCTGCGCAATTGGCAGAGATTCTGCCCCTGCAGCTGATCAACCCGGACAGTTTTCGCCTGCTTGAAGGTGCGCCGAAAATACGCCGGCAGTTCCTCGATTGGGGGGTGTTCCACGTGGAACCCCGCTTCATGGCCACATGGCAACGCCTGCAGAAGGCTTTGCGGCAGCGGAACTCATGGTTGCGGCATGGTACACTTGACGCTGTTTCGCAAGCGGCCTGGGACCGGGAGCTGTGCCTGGCCAGCGCGGAAATAGATGAATACCGTCGCAATTACATCAAGGCCTTGAAGCCCGTCTTTGAGCAAACCCTGAGCGATTTGGTCGAGCTCGAAGGGCTGACCCTGAGCTATTACCGTGGCTGGGACAAGGATCGCGAACTCAGTGAAGTGCTCGCCTCCTCCCTGCAACGTGATCAGCACATGGGCCATACCCAGGCCGGCCCACAACGCGCGGACCTGCGCCTGAGACTCGGCGCCCATAACGCGGCTGACATTTTGTCTCGCGGCCAGCAGAAGCTGGTGGTCTGTGCATTGCGTATCGCCCAAGGCCATTTGGTTAGCCAGGCGCGTCGCGGCCAATGTATTTATCTGGTGGATGACTTGCCGTCGGAGCTCGACGACCAGCACCGCCGCGCACTTTGTCGCTTGTTGGAAGACTTACGCTGCCAGGTGTTTATCACCTGTGTAGATCAAGAATTATTGAGGGAAGGCTGGCAGACGGAAACGCCAGTTGCTTTGTTCCACGTGGAACAGGGCCGTATCACCCAGACCCACGACCATCGGGAGTGAAGGCATGAGCGAAAATCAAACGTACGACTCCTCCAGCATCAAGGTGCTGAAAGGGCTAGATGCCGTGCGCAAGCGTCCCGGTATGTACATTGGCGACACCGATGATGGTAGCGGCCTGCACCACATGGTGTTCGAGGTGGTCGATAACTCGATCGACGAGGCACTCGCCGGCCACTGCGATGACATCACCGTAATTATTCACCCGGACGAATCCATCAGTGTTCGCGACAACGGTCGCGGCATTCCGGTTGACGTGCATAAAGAGGAAGGCGTTTCCGCCGCTGAGGTCATCATGACCGTCCTCCACGCCGGCGGTAAATTCGATGACAACTCCTACAAGGTATCCGGCGGTCTGCACGGTGTAGGTGTGTCGGTGGTTAACGCCCTTTCCGAGCAGTTGATCCTCACCGTTCGCCGCAGTGGCAAGATCTGGGAACAGACCTACGTCCACGGTGTTCCACAAGCGCCGATGAAGATCGTTGGCGAAAGTGAAACCACCGGTACCCACATCCACTTCAAGCCGTCGGCTGAAACCTTCAAGAACATCCACTTCAGCTGGGACATCCTGGCCAAGCGGATTCGTGAACTGTCCTTCCTCAACTCCGGCGTTGGCATCCTGCTGAAAGACGAGCGTTCGGGCAAGGAAGAGTACTTCAAGTACGAAGGCGGTCTGCGTGCCTTCGTTGAGTACCTGAACACCAACAAGACGCCGGTCAACCAGGTGTTCCATTTCAATGTTCAGCGTGAAGACGGCGTGGGCGTGGAAATTGCCCTGCAGTGGAACGACAGCTTCAACGAGAACCTGTTGTGCTTCACCAACAACATTCCGCAGCGCGACGGTGGTACCCACCTGGTCGGTTTCCGCTCGGCGTTGACCCGTAACCTGAACAACTACATCGAGCAAGAAGGCCTGGCCAAGAAGAACAAGGTTTCGACCACTGGCGACGACGCCCGTGAAGGTCTGACCGCGATCATCTCGGTGAAGGTGCCGGATCCGAAGTTCAGCTCGCAGACCAAAGACAAGCTGGTGTCCTCGGAAGTGAAAACTGCCGTGGAACAGGAGATGGGCAAATACTTCTCCGACTTCCTGCTGGAGAACCCGAACGAAGCCAAGGCGGTTGTCGGCAAGATGATCGACGCCGCTCGTGCCCGTGAAGCTGCACGTAAAGCGCGGGAAATGACTCGCCGCAAAGGTGCGCTGGATATCGCCGGCCTGCCTGGCAAGCTGGCGGACTGCCAGGAGAAGGACCCTGCTCTTTCCGAACTGTACCTGGTGGAGGGTGACTCCGCGGGTGGCTCGGCCAAGCAAGGCCGTAACCGCAAGACCCAGGCGATCCTGCCGCTCAAGGGCAAGATCCTCAACGTCGAGAAAGCACGCTTCGACAAGATGATCTCGTCCCAGGAAGTGGGCACCCTGATCACTGCGCTGGGCTGTGGTATCGGCCGCGAAGAGTACAACATCGACAAGCTGCGCTATCACAACATCATCATCATGACCGATGCTGACGTCGACGGTTCGCACATCCGCACCCTGCTGCTGACCTTCTTTTTCCGTCAGCTGCCGGAGCTGGTCGAGCGTGGTTACATCTACATCGCTCAGCCGCCGCTGTACAAGGTCAAGAAAGGCAAGCAAGAGCAGTACATCAAAGACGACGACGCCATGGAAGAGTACATGACTCAGTCGGCTCTGGAAGATGCCAGCCTGCACCTGGACGAATCCGCACCACCTGTTTCCGGCGTCGAGCTGGAGCGTCTGGTCAACGAATTCCGTACCGTGATGAAGACCCTCAAGCGTCTGTCGCGCCTGTACCCGCAGGAGCTGACCGAGCACTTCGTCTACCTGCCGGCGGTATCGCTGGAGCAGTTGGGCGACCACGCTGCCATGCAGGAATGGCTGGGCAAGTTCGAAGAGCGCCTGCGTACCAGCGAGAAGTCCGGTCTGCTGTACAAGGCCAGCCTGCGCGAAGACAAAGAGCGCAACGTCTGGTTGCCGGAAGTGGAAATCACCTCCCACGGCCTGGCCAGCTATGTCACCTTCAACCGTGACTTCTTCGGCAGCAACGACTACCGCACCGTCACCGCCCTCGGTGCACAGCTGAGCACCCTGCTGGGTGAAGGCGCCTACGTGCAACGTGGCGAGCGCAAGAAAGCCATCACCGAGTTCAAGGAAGCCCTCGACTGGCTGATGACCGAAAGCACCAAGCGCCACACCATCCAGCGCTACAAAGGTCTGGGTGAGATGAACCCGGATCAGCTGTGGGAAACCACCATGGACCCAACGGTGCGCCGCATGCTCAAGGTGACCATCGAAGACGCGATCGCTGCCGATCAGATCTTCAACACCCTGATGGGCGACGCCGTTGAGCCACGTCGTGAGTTCATCGAGAGCAACGCCCTGGCAGTGTCTAACCTGGACTTCTGATCAGGTGTAGGTTCAAAGAAAAGCAGCATCATCAAGCCCGCTCACGCGGGCTTTTTTTGTGTCGATTTCCATGTGTTGAGGTGCTCTGGTTCAGCGCGCCTCTTCCTCGTCCTTTACTTCGCTCCAACTGCTGTCGGGGTCGAAACGCGTAATCGCAGCAGCTTGCTTGGCGCTGTCACGGCCGAGGTCTTTCTCGAACAGTTCACCGTCGTGGCTGATCATGAAACTCATCACGCCAGTGTCCCCGTAGTCCGCCGGCCAGGCAATAACGGCAAAACCGCGCGTCATGCGATCGCCGATCTTGTAGTCATAGGCGCCGCCCGGCGCCGAAGGGCCTTGGGCAGTGAGGATACGATAGTGATAGCCGTGCCAGTCATCACCAGTCGTGGTATCACCGAAAAGCGGTCCGAGCGGACTTTCTTCGACGCCTTCCTCTTCCGGCCAGTACAGGCCGTCGAACTGCCCGTCGCTACTGATGAGCTTCTGTGCGTATTCGAGGACCCCATCACCATTGCGATCAATCTCGGCGTAATCCATCTGCGCGTCGTGATAGGCACGCGCCGATTGCATTGTCGCCAATTCGTTGCGTCCGATGCGGCGCTGACGGATTTCCTCGGCGCCGGCTTTGGTGTCGAATGCCCAGCCGCCAGTACTGTGTCTGATGGGAATTGGGAATATCCAGGGCGTGTCGCCGACAACCAGATGTACGCGCTTCGGGCTGTCGGACTGAACCTGATGTTTTTCCTTGTAGAGGGCGAGAAAGGCATCAACATCTTTACGATCGATGTTCTTGGTCGGGATATAGCTCTTCCAGTCGTTGCCAAGCAAGTTCGCCAACTGTTGGCTATCGGCCTTCTCGCTACCAAGCGCCTGCACCAGTGCTTCGCCGGCGGCCTGCGGGTTTGGGAAGTGTTTCTGAGCGAAACTGCTGGACGTCCAGAACAGCAGCAGAACCAGCGCAATTCGACTAGCAGCATTCATGACTGACTCTCCTCTCAACGGCGACGGCCGCCACCGCTGGGTTGCATCCGCGCGGGTCGTTGTACCTGGTGGCCCGCAGACGCTGCGGACGGTCGGCTGGCGCTCCGTTGGCTGACCTGGCCACGATTGCTCGCGATGCGTGACTGCGAAGGGTTGCGCACACCGGCCAACGCATTGTTGCGGGGCGCCTGGGCGCTAACATGTTGCTGGCGGACTTGCTGACGTGCTTGTTGGTTGCGCCCCGTCTGCTGAGGCTGGCGGTTCTTCTGGGGCGCCTGCGCACGCTGACGGGCCTGACCGTCACTCTTCAGTTGGCGATCGGCAACCTGGGCGCGCTCGCGTGCATTGCCGGACGGCTTGATGCCCTGCTTTTCCAGGCTCTGTTGGGCGCGCTCGCGGTCGGCACTCTGCACCCGTTGGCGGGCTTCAAGGTTACTGGTTGCCGGTGCTTCGATGCCGCGCTGTGCCAGGGTTTCACGTGCTCGCGCGCGATCTTCGACCCGGGCCGGCGTGTCACCGCGGTAGGCTGTGCGCTCTGCACTGCCGGGTAAGCGTCGGTCGAACTGGGCTCGACTGGCTTGGTCGCGGTACGGGACGCCGTCGCGATACGCAGGATTATGGCGCCAGTTGTTCTGGTTGGCATCGAGCCTGCGGTTGACGTTGTTGATATTGTTGTAGCGATTGACGTTGATATCGACGTCATGATCGTCCCAGTCGCAATCCCCCCACAACGAATTGACGATCGCTACGCCAGCACCGAAAGCCAGGCCGGTCGCTAACGCCGTGCCGATGGCATACCCCGGTGGTGGCGGATAATACGCTGGTGGATAGGATGGTGAGGACCAACTGCCGTACACCACAGAGGGGTTGTAGCTTGGGACGTATACAACCTGCGGGTTGGTCGGCTGGATAACGATAGTCTGTGCCGGCGCGGCACCTTGCACTACCGTGGTCGTGCCGCCAGCAGGGGCGCTTGCCGGTTGCACGATAACGGTCTGCTGATCGTTGGACTCTAGGTGGCCAGCAGCCTTGGCCTTGGCGCGCAGGCGCTGCACCGAGTTCATCACCGCGTCGGGCTGGGCGAGAAAGGCATCACCGACGCGTTGCACCCAGACCGGGTCCTGGGCAAGTGTGGCCAGCACCTGCGGAAACGCCACCAACGATTGCACGCTGGGGTCCCAAGGTTGGTCGGCGACCTGCTTGACGGCGGCATCACCGCTGACGTTCGGATGCGCCTTGGACCAGACAACCGCGTCGGCGACATTGCCTGGATAGGTGGTGGCCATCAGCACCTGAGCCAGTAAAGCGTCCGGATACAACGCCAACGGTGCAAGCATTTGATCAAGCTGTTCGGTGCTGAATACCGCCTCGCTTGGCGCCGTCGGAGCGGCCGATACAGCCGGTACAGCTGTTGCCGGCGCCGTGGCGCTTGCCTTAGGTTGCGCATCCTCTTCGGAACAGCCAAAAAGCGCGAGCATGGCGATGGTGAGCAGGATCGCCCTGTGAAGGCAGGCAGACATGACGATGCTCCTGTGGCAGAAAAGACAGAGCGGAACGTCAGGCGCCCTGGCACCTGGTTACCGACTCGGCAATCGATGCATGGAACGCTCTCCGCAGCGGGTGAGCAGTTTCAGCGTAGAAGAAAAAGCCGGGGTTTGTTGTTTCTGCGCCGGGCTCAAAGGCCCAATGCGCGCAGGCGTCGGTACAAGGTGCGTTCACTCATCCCCAGATGACGCGCCAGCTCACTGCGCGATCCATTGAAGCTGTCCAGGGCCTGGGCCAACTGCCCGAGGTTGTCTTTGGATCGACGGCTCATGCTTGGCATCGGCTCAAGTCCCGAACCGAGCTCCGCAGGCAGATGTTCGGCACGAATCAGTCCGTCGTCGGCGAACAGCCGTGCCCGCTCGAGAATATTACGCAGCTCGCGAATGTTGCCGGGATAGGCGTACAAGCTCAGCCGTTTCATCGCCTGTGGGTCGAGCTGCGGGGCCGACGCACCCGCCATCCGTTGCAACAAACTCTCGATCAACAACGGCAGATCATCGACCCGCTCGCGTAATGCCGGCAAGCGAATCGGAAAGCCGCTGATACGGTAGTACAGGTCTTCACGGAAGGTGCCCGCCGCTGCCATTTCCTTGAGGGGTTTGTGGGTAGCCGAGACCAGCCGGAAATCTGAGTGAACCGTACGCAGGCTGCCAACCGGACGAAAGCTGCCGGACTCGATCAGGCGCAGCAGTTTGACCTGCATCGCCAACGGCACTTCGCCGATTTCATCAAGGAACAAGGTGCCGCCATGGGCGGCTTCCGCCAGGCCGATCTTGCGCTGGTGGGCGCCGGTAAAGGCGCCCTTCTCGTAGCCGAACAGCTCGCTCTCGAACAACGACTCGGTCAGGCCGGTGCAATCAACCACCACTAGCGGGCCGCTGGCTCTCGGACTGCCCAGGTGCAGGGCGCGGGCAAACAGCTCCTTGCCGGTGCCGGATTCGCCCTGGAGCAATACCGGGATTTGCGCAGGTGCCGCACGCTGCAGGCTGGCCAGTGCGTCCTGGAACGCCGGCGAGCGCCCGACCAAGCCGTGTTGTTGGGGCTGAGCCGAGGCGACGGTGATGCTGGTCAGCCGCTCGACAAAAGCCACCACCTCACCCTGTTCGTCGAGGATCGGACGCAACTCGACATCCACATGTTCCGGCCCGCGAGGGGTGTGGTGCACATGCAACACACGCTCAGGCACCCGGCTGTCCCAGGCCTTGCGCATCGGGCAGTGTTCACCGGCCTGGTCGCAAGGGACAGCGTAGTGATGAGAGACCCGATGGCACTTGGCGCCAATGGGTGGCTGACCGTCAATGCCGAACTGGCGTCGGTAGGCGCCGTTGGCGGCAAGGATGTTGTAGTCGGTGTCCAGCACGATGGTCGGCTGGGCATCGTGTTCGAGGTAGGACACCAATGCCTGCACGGCAGGATCGGCAGCAACAGCGGGAGAGAAGGTCATGACGACACCTGGGCAAGCTCGGGCAGAGCTTAACTGAAGGTGCCAAGGACTGCCAAAAACTGTCAGGTGCTGCCATGTCACTGCCAACTATGCTGACAGTCTGGCAGCGCAGAGTTTTAGGCCGCCCGGAAAATCGCCGTAACCATTGGGAAACAGCCTACCCATACGGTGGCACATATCTTGATGACAGCTTCTCCACTGCCAGCCAGCCTTGAAGCGTGGTTGGCACTTGCGAAGAATTCGGAGCGTGGTAAATGATCATCGGCGGCAATTTGTATGTGGAGGCACTGTTCGACAGTGTGACTTCGACCATCAGCTATCTGGTGATGGACCGTAGCAGCGGCGACTGTGCCTTGATCGACAGTGTGCTCGATTACGATCCGAAATCAGGGCGCACCAGCAGTGCTTCGGCCGACAAGCTGATTGGCCGGGTGACTGAACTGGGCGGCAAGGTTCAGTGGATTCTGGAAACCCACGTGCATGCTGATCACCTGTCTGCGGCGACCTACCTCAAGCAGATCCTGGGCGGCCAGATTGCCATCGGTAGCCAGATCACCCAGGTGCAAAAGGTCTTCGGTGCGTTGTTCAACGCCGATGGCCGCTTCGCTCGCGATGGCAGTCAGTTCGATGTGCTGTTCGACGATGAGCAGCCCTTTGGCATCGGTAACCTTCAGGCGCGTGCCTTGCACACGCCCGGGCATACTCCGGCGTGCATGACTTATGTGGTGGAGGTCGGCGGGCAGAGCATCGCCTTTGTTGGTGATACCTTGTTCATGCCCGATTACGGCACCGCCCGTTGCGACTTTCCCGGTGCCAGCGCACGTACCCTGTACCGCTCGATCCAGCGCATCCTTGCCCTGCCCGCCGAGACGCGCCTGTTCATGTGCCACGACTACCTGCCGGGTGGCCGCGAACTACGTTACATGACCACGGTCGCCGAACAGCGCGCCAGCAATATCCACATCCATGAAGGTATCAGCGAAGACAGCTTCGTCGCCATGCGCGAAGCCCGCGACGCCACCCTGGAGATGCCGGTACTGATCCTGCCCTCGGTGCAAATCAACATGCGCAGTGGCCAGTTGCCCGAGCCTGAAGAGAACGGGGTGCGCTACCTGAAGATCCCGCTCAACGTGCTCTGAGCTTCACCCCAGAATTATTATTAGAAGGACCCTGCCATGCATGCTCAACCCTCCCCTGCCGAGGTGCCGAAAGGCGACCACCATAAAGTGCTGATCGTCGGTGCCGGTGCCGCTGGTATCGCCGCCGCCTCCAGCCTGATCTGTCGCGACCCTTCGCTGGATGTCGCGATCATCGACCCTGCCGATGTGCACTACTACCAACCCGGCTGGACCATGGTGGGCGCCGGGATCTTCCAGGCGCCTTCGACGGCACGCACCATGGCCTCGACCATTCCCGGTGGCGTGCAGTGGATCAAGGCACGGGTCGAGACCTTTGACCCGCAGGCACAAACGGTCACTCTTGATGACGGCCGGCTGCTCAGTTACGAGCAGTTGGTGGTCTGCCCAGGGTTGAAGCTCGACTGGGATGCCATCGAAGGCCTGAGGGAAACCCTCGGGCGCAATGGCGTGACCTCCAACTACCGCTACGACCTGGCCCCCTATACCTGGCAACTGGTGCAGAACCTGCGTGAGGGCCAGGCGCTGTTCACTCAGCCGCCGATGCCGATCAAGTGTGCCGGCGCGCCGCAAAAGGCCTTGTACCTGTCTTGCGATCACTGGTTGCGCAATGGTCGTCTGGGCAACATTCAGGCGCAGTTCTTCAATGCCGGGGGCGTGCTGTTCGGGGTGCCCGACTACGTTCCGGCATTGATGGAGTACATCGATAAGTACGCGGTAGACCTGCAGTACGCCCATCGCCTGGTGGCTGTCGATGGCCCGGGCAAGCGGGCCACCTTTGTGCGCACCCTGCCCGATGGGAGCAGCGAGACCCGGGTTCAACCCTTCGATATGCTGCATGTGGTGCCGCCGCAGGTTGCGCCTGATTTCATCCGCAACAGCCCGCTGGCTGACCAGGCCGGTTGGCTCGATGTCGACCCGGCTACCTTGCGCCACAAACGCTACAGCAACATCCACGCCCTGGGTGATGGCATCAATACCAGCAACGCCAAGACTGCGGCGGCGGCGCGCAAACAGGCGCCGGTGGTGGCCAACAACGTGCTGGTGGCGCTGGGGCGCCTGCCCAACCTCGCCCACTATGATGGCTATGGCTCCTGCCCGCTGACCGTCGAGCGCGGCAAGATCGTCCTCGCCGAGTTCACCTACGGCGGCAAGCTGGCGCCGAGCTTCCCGCGCTGGCTGCTCGACGGCCGCCGGCCGACGCGCCTGGCCTGGCTGCTGAAGGCGCAGATCCTGCCGCCGTTGTACTGGCGCTGCATGCTCAAGGGCCGCGAATGGCTGGCCAAACCCCGGGTTGCCGCCGAGGGCCTGCGGTGATCGAGCATCAATTTCTGGCGGCAGGTTTAGGGGCGATTATTGGTGCGGTGCTGGCGCTGACCGGCGCTGGCGGCGGCATTCTGGCCGTGCCCTTGCTGGTGTTTGGCTTGGGGTTGTCGATGGTCGAGGCGGCGCCAGTCGGCTTGCTGGCCGTCGGCATGGCGGCGGCGGTAGGTGCCCTGCTGGGATTGCGCCAGGGCCTGGTGCGTTATCGCGCGGCGCTGTTCGTGGCGTTGATTGGCATCGCTATCGCACCCTTCGGGCTGATGCTTGCCCATCGTCTGCCGAACGGGCCATTGGCCCTGAGCTTTGCCCTGGTGCTGGTCTATGCTTGTGCGCGCATGCTGCTCAAGGCTCGCCGGGAGCTTCGCGGCGAGCCGCCACTGGGCCCGCGCCACGTCATGCCCTGCGTGCTCAACCCCTTGCAGGGGCGACTGCGCTGGACCCTGCCCTGTGCCCGCGCCCTGGCCTTTACCGGTGTACTGTCGGGTTTGCTTTCGGGATTGCTCGGTGTCGGTGGTGGCTTCGTGATCATCCCGGCGCTGAGCCGCTACACCAACCTTGACATGAAGAGCATCGTTGCCACTTCGCTGGCGGTGATCGCCCTGGTGTCGACTGGCAGTGTGGTCAGCGCGACAGTCGGCGGCGTCATGCATTGGGCGGTGGGCGCGCCGTTTGCCGGCGGCGCGGTGCTCGGGCTGCTGCTGGCGCGTCAGCTCGCCAGCAAGCTGGCCGGGCCGCGCTTGCAGCAAATGTTTGCAGGTGTGGGGATCTGCGCAGCCTTGCTGCTGGCGGTCAAAACCTTGGGCAGCTGACGCCCTACTCCGCCAGCAAGGCATCCTGCTCCTGCGCGCACAGGGCCAGGAGAAAATCCCAGACCACGCGCAGGCGTACTGATTTGTGCAGCTCGCGGCGGGTACAGATCCAGTAGCTGCGCTGGATGGTTTCGCTGGGCAATACCCGCACCAATGCCGGATCGTGGCGGGCCATGTAGTTGGGCAGCACGGCGATGCCCAGGCCGGCGCGAGCGGCCTGTTGCTGGGCGATCACGCTGGTGCTGCGAAACACCACATTGGGTGCGCGGCAGAAGCTGTTCAAAAACAGTAATTCCTGGCTGAACAGCAGGTCGTCGACGTAGCCGATCCAGCTGTGCTTGGCCAGGTCTTCACGGTAATTGAGGGCCGGCGCCTGGGCCAGGTATTCGGGGCTGGCGTACAGCGCCAGGCGGTAGTCGGTGAGTTTGCGAGTTATCAACAGGTCGGCGTTCGGCCGCTCCAGGTGGATGCTGATCTCCGCTTCGCGGTTGAGAATGCTGACAAAGCGCGGCACCGCCACCAGCTCTACCTCAAGGCCCGGATAGCGTTCGAACAGGCTGCCCATGCGCGGGGTGAAGAACATGATGCCGATGCCTTCGGTCACCCCCAGGCGAATCTTGCCCAGCGGGGTGATGGCCTGGGTGATCTCTTCCTGGGCCAGCAGGGCGACGTTTTCCATCGCTTCGGCGTGCTTGAGCAGGGCCTGCCCGGACGGTGTCAATTCGTAGCCCTGGGCATGTTGAACGAACAGCGCGGTGCCCAGGCTCTGCTCGATATTGTCGATGTGCCGGGCCACGGTGCTGTGGGTGGTGTTGAGGCGTTTGGCCGCGGTCAGCAGGCGGCCGCTACGCTGCAACTCGAGAAAAAACCGCAGATCATTCCAGTCGAACATGCTTTTCCTTGTGAATCAGGTGTTCACGGACGTTGTGTTAAAACGCACAGCACTTGAGTGAAATCTAACGTTTTCATCCCGAAATTAATCAATAACATGGGCTGGGACAAGAATAATAATCAGGCGCGAGGTTGCCCATGCCATCAGCCGATCCTGTCTACGACTATGTGGTGGTGGGTGCCGGCCCTGCCGGATGCCTATTGGCCAACCGCTTATCTGCCGACCCAGGCTGCCGGGTGCTGCTGCTCGAAGCCGGTGGGCGCGACAACTACCCCTGGATTCACATTCCGGTGGGCTACCTCTACTGCATCGGCAATCCGCGTACCGACTGGTGCTTCAAGACCGAAGTGCAACCCGGCCTCAATGGCCGCACCCTGGGTTATCCGCGAGGCAAGGTGCTCGGGGGCTGTTCCTCCATCAACGGCATGATCTACATGCGCGGCCAGGCTGGCGATTACGATCGCTGGGCCGAGCAGGGCAATGCCGGTTGGGCCTGGAAGGACGTGCTGCCACTGTTCAAGGCCAGCGAGCACCACTTCGGCGGCGCCAGCGAAGCGCATGGCAATCAAGGCGAGTGGCGGGTCGAGCAACAGCGCTACGCCTGGCCGATACTCGATGCGTTCCGCGAAGCGGCGGCGCAGAGCGGCATTGCCAGCGTTGCTGACTTCAACACCGGGGATAACCAGGGCTGTGGATACTTTCAGGTCAACCAGCGCGCCGGCATTCGCTGGAACTCGGCCAAAGCCTTTCTGCGCCCGATCCGCAATCGTCCCAACCTGACCGTGCTGACCGATGTGCTGGTTGATCAGGTGTTGCTGGAAGATGGCCGCGCGTGCGCGGTACGTGCCCGCTGGCAGGGCAATTGGCAGCACTTCAGCGCACGCCGGGAGATTATCCTGTGTGCAGGCTCCGTGGGTTCGCCCGGGATCCTGCAGCGCTCCGGCATCGGCCCGCGCGGCTTGCTCGAGAGCCTGGGGATAACTGTTCGTCACGAGCTGCCCGGCGTTGGTGGCAACCTGCAGGACCATCTGCAATTGCGTTTGATCTATCAGGTTACCCAGGCGCGAACCCTCAACCAGGTCGCCAACAGCCCCTGGGGCAAGCTTGGCATGGGCCTGCGTTACCTGTACGACCGCAGTGGACCGCTGGCGATGGCGCCGAGCCAATTGGGCGCTTTTGTTCGTTCCGGGCTGGAACAGGCTTCAGCCAACCTGCAATACCACGTGCAGCCCTTGTCGCTGGAACGCTTCGGCGAGCCACTGCACCGCTTCCCGGCTTTTACCGCTTCGGTGTGCAACCTGCGCCCGGCCAGCCGCGGGCGTATCGATATCCGTTCGGCCAACCCGGACGATGCGCCGCTGATCGATCCCAACTACCTGAGCGATCCTGAAGACCTGCGGGTTGCCGCCCAGGCCATTCGCCTGACCCGCAAGATCGTTCAGGCCCCTGCCCTGGCTGCCTTCAGCCCGCGCGAATACCTGCCGGGCCCGGACCTGCAAAGCGAAGAGCAATTGCATGAAGCCGCCGGGCAGATCGGCACTACGATCTTCCACCCTGTGGGCACCTGCCGCATGGGCAACGGGCCACTGGATGTGGTCGACAATCAGCTGCGCGTGCACGGTGTGCCGGGGCTGCGCATCGCCGATGCCTCGATCATGCCGCAAATCGTCTCCGGCAATACCTGCTCCCCTACCCTGATGATTGCCGAAAAGGCCGCGCAACTGATTCGCCAGGGGACGTTATCCACAACCAGCATCGAAAACACCGCAGTACCGACGCCCTGACCAGGGTGCGTAGCAACAACGACGCCGGACGCAGTCTGCCGGCGTCGACAGTGGAACAACAAGAATAATCACTGGGGCCTGCAGGCCGAGGACAGCAACGATGTCGGATTACATTCAAGAGCAGGGCGCTGCAACGGTGAGCAACAGCCGCCGGGAAGAACGCAAGATCATTTTCGCGTCATCCCTCGGGACGGTTTTCGAGTGGTATGACTTTTTTCTTTATGGGGCGCTGGCGGCGGTCATCAGCAAGCAGTTTTTTGCCGGGGTGAACGACACCACTGCCTTTATCTTCGCCTTGATGGCCTTCGCCGCCGGTTTTCTGGTGCGGCCCTTCGGCGCGCTGGTGTTCGGCCGCCTGGGCGACATGATCGGGCGCAAGTACACCTTCCTGGTGACCATCGTGCTGATGGGCCTGTCGACCTTTGCCGTTGGCCTGTTGCCGACCTACGCCAGCATCGGCATTGCCGCACCGATCATCCTGGTGGGGTTGCGCATGCTGCAGGGCCTGGCTCTGGGCGGTGAGTACGGTGGCGCGGCCACTTATGTTGCCGAACATGCACCGCCCGGCAAACGCGGTTTCCACACCGGTTTTATCCAGTCCACCGCAACCCTCGGCTTGCTGTTGTCGTTGCTGGTGGTACTCGGTAGCCGCTACATCAGTGGTGACCAGTTCGAAGTCTGGGGCTGGCGCCTGCCGTTCCTGCTGTCGATCGTGCTGCTGGGGATTTCCACCTGGATCCGCATGAGCATGCATGAGTCGCCAGCCTTCGTAAAAATGAAGGCCCAGGGCAAGGCCAGTAAAGCGCCAATCCGCGAGTCGTTCGGCTCCTGGCCCAACCTCAAGGTGGTGCTCACGGCACTGTTCAGTATCAACGCCGGCCAGGCGGTGACCTTCTACACCGCACAGTTCTATGTGCTGTTCTTCCTTACCCAGATGCTCAAGATGGACCCGGCCCAGGCCAACACCCTGCTGATCATCAGCGTGGTGATCGGCGCGCCGTTCTTCGTGTTCTTCGGCTGGCTGTCGGACCGGGTTGGGCGCAAGCCGATCCTGATGCTTGGCCTGCTGCTGGCCACGGTGCTGTACTTCCCGCTGTTCAAGGCCCTGAGCCACTACGCCAACCCGCAGATCGACGCCGCCAGCCGTCAGGCGCCGATCGTGGTGATGGCCGACCCGCAGGGCTGCACCTTCCAGTTCGACCCGGTGGGCAAGGCGCGTTTTGACAGCCCGTGCGACAAGGTCAAAACCTTCCTGGTCAAACAGGGCCTGCCTTACAGCTCGGCTGAGGCGGCTGCCGGCACCGAGGTAGTGGTGAGCATTGGCGAGCGGAAAATCAGCGGCTTCGACGAAGCGGCCATGCGCGCGGCCATCGACAAGGCCGGCTACCCGGCCAAGGCGGATCCTGCCAGCGTCAACCAGCCGATGGTGGTGGTGCTGATCGTGGCGATGATCCTGATCGCGACCATGACCTACGGCCCGCTGGCGGCGGTGATGGTCGAATTGTTCCCGACCCGCATCCGCTATACCTCGATGTCGCTGCCCTATCACATCGGCAACGGCTGGTTCGGCGGCTTCCTGCCCACGGTGTCCTTTGCCTTGGTGGTGTACACCGGCGATATTTTCTACGGGCTCTGGTACCCGGTACTGATCACCGGCATCAGCCTGGTGGTGGGGCTGTTCTGCCTGAAAGAAACCCGTGATGTGGATATCGACAAGGTGTAAGGATCTACAGGCACAAAAAAACCGGCGTAAGCGCCGGTTTTTTTATGCCGCGAAAAAACTTATGCACGATTTTCAAAAAACAGTCATACAGAGAAATAAGTAGCTAAATTAATCACTTAGCGAATTTTCTGCTGAGAAATCCAAATACTGTACACAAGTTATCCACAGATCGGTCAGGCCACGCCCTGCGCTTGATTTGGCGCTGCTGCAGGCAGTGAGCCGAGGTCGCGCTGGGTTTGTTCGTTCCATGCCGCAGCGCGGTCGTTGAGCTCGGCAATGGCCCGTGGGCCGCTGCCTTCGGCATGCATCGGGGCGCCAATCACCACCTCGATGGTGCCAGCGCGCTTGCCCCAGCCCTGCTTGGGCCAGAACTTGCCGGCGTTGTGAGCGATCGGCAGTACCGGCAAGCCAGCGTTTACCGCCAAAGCGGCACCGCTGCGCGAGAATTTGCCGATCTGGCCAAACGGCACGCGGGTGCCTTCCGGAAAGATCAGTACCCAGACGTTCTCTTTAAGCAGCTTGTCGCCCTTGCTGGCGACTTGCTTCAAGGCGGCCTTGGGGTTGTCGCGATCGATGGCGATCGGCCGCAGCATGGCCATGGCCCAGCCGAAGAACGGCACGTACAGCAGTTCACGCTTGAGCACCTGGCTCAAGGGCGAAAAATAGGCGGAAAGGAAAAAGGTTTCCCAGGTGCTCTGGTGATTGGAGAGGATCACACAGGGTTGCTTGGGGATGTTCTCAGCCCCGGTGACCTTGACCTTGATGTTGAGAAACACCCGTACCAGCACCAGCGCAAAGCGGCACCAGTAGACGTTGATAAAGCGATATCGGGCGCTGAATGGCAGAAACGGCGCGATAAAAAAGCTCAGGGTGCACCACAGCAAGGAGCTGGTACCCAGCAGCAGGTAAAAAAGAAAAATTCTGATCGCCTGCAAGATCGACATAGCGGCATGTACCGTTGCGGGCTTGCCCGCCTAGTAAAAGTGCGCCTGTTGTGCAGGCGCGCTATTTGTGGATAAGTTCTCTGGCGATGGCTGCCAGATCATCGAAAATCAGCGTTTTTTCAGGAATTCCCTTGCTCAGGGTCTTCTCGCCTTTTCCGGTTTTTACCAGAATCGGTTGAGCATCGACGGCCAAAGCGGCTTCCAGGTCACCCTTACTATCACCGACAAACCACACGCCAGCCAGATTCACGTTGTAGTGCGTGGCAATGGCGGTGAGCATGCCCGGCTTGGGTTTGCGGCAGGCGCAGCCCTCATCGGGCCCGTGCGGGCAATAGACGATCAGCCCGACCTCGCCACCCTGCTCGGCCACCAGCCTGCGCAACTGCGCATGCATGGCGTCGAGGGTCGCCAGGTCGTAGTAGCCGCGGGCAATGCCGGACTGATTGGTGGCCACCGCCACCGTCCAGCCGGCCTTGCTCAACTGCGCAATCGCTTCGATCGAACCGGGGATCGGAATCCACTCGTCCAGCGACTTGATGTAAGCGTCGGAGTCCTGGTTGATCACCCCGTCCCGATCGAGAATCAGCAGCTTCAAGACTTACCCCAGCAGCGAAATGTCAGCCACGCCCAGGAACAGACCGCGCAGGCGGCTGAGCAGGGCATAACGGTTGGCGCGGACTTTGGCGTCCTCGGCGTTGACCATCACCGCTTCGAAGAAGGCGTCGACCGGCTCACGCAGGGCTGCCAGGCGCGCCAGCGACTCGCTGTACTGGCGCGCGGCGGCCATTGGCTGCACGGCCTGGTCGGCTTGCTGGATCGCCGAGTACAGGGAGAACTCGTTGGCATTGTCGAAGTACTTTGGTTCGACCGTGGTGGCGACAGCGCCCTCGGCCTTGCTCAGCAGGTTCGACACGCGCTTGTTCACCGCGGCCAGGGCTGCGGCTTCCGGCAATTGGCGGAAGGCCTGGACGGCCTGCACGCGCTGGTCGAAGTCCAGGGCCGAGCCTGGCTTGAGGGCACGTACCGACAGGTAGGTGGCAACGTCGATGCCTTCGTCTTCGTAACGGGCACGCAGACGATCGAAGACGAACTCCAGTACCTGTTCGGCCAGGCCTGCGGCCTTGACCTTGGCGCCGAACTGGGTCACGGCGAAGTTCACCGCTTCGTTCAGGTCCAGGTCCAGTTGCTTCTCGATCAGGATGCGCAGTACGCCCAGTGCCGCACGACGCAGGGCGTAGGGGTCCTTGCTGCCGGTCGGGAGCATGCCGATACCGAAGATACCGACCAGGGTGTCGAGCTTGTCGGCGATAGCCACGGCCGCACCGGTCAGGGTCGACGGCAGCTCAGCACCGGCACCGCGCGGCATGTACTGCTCGTTCAGGGCCAGGGCGACGTCTTGCGGCTCGCCGTCGTTGAGGGCGTAGTAGTAACCGGCAACACCCTGCATCTCAGGGAACTCACCGACCATCTCGGTGGCCAGGTCGCACTTCGACAGCAAACCGGCACGCGCCGCGCGTTGGGCATCGCCGCCGATACGCTGGGCGATGAAGGCGGCCAGTTTGGCAACCCGCTCGGCCTTGTCGAAAACGCTGCCCAACTGGGCCTGGAACACCACGTTCTGCAGGCGCTCGTTGAAGCTTTCCAGCGGCTGCTTCTTGTCTTGCTTGAAGAAGAACTCGGCGTCGGTCAGGCGTGGGCGCACGACCTTCTCGTTGCCTTCGACGATCTGCTTCGGATCGCGGCTCTCGACGTTGGCCACGGTGATGAAGCGCGGCAGCAGCTTGCCGTCGGCATCCAGCAGGCAGAAGTACTTCTGGTTGTCCTGCATGGTGGTGATCAGCGCTTCCTGAGGCACTTCAAGGAAGCGTTCCTCGAACGAGCACACCAGCGGCACCGGCCATTCAACCAGGGCGGTCACTTCATCGAGCAGGGCTGGCGGCACGATGGCGCTGCCTTCCTGTTGCAGGGCAAGTTCGGCGGTGCGCTTGCTGATCAGCTCGCGGCGCTCGGCGAAATCGGCCAGGACATAGGCCTTGCGCAGGTCTTCCTGGTAGTTGGCCGGGGCACTGATGCGCACGTTTTCCGGGTGGTGGAAGCGGTGGCCACGGGATTCGCGACCGGCTTTCTGCGCCAGCAGGGTGCAGTCGACCACGTCGTCACCGAGCAGCATGACCAGCCACTGGGTCGGACGCACGAACTCTTCCTTGCGTGCACCCCAGCGCATGCGCTTGGGGATCGGCAGGTCGTTGAGCGAGTCTTCGACGATGGTTGGCAGCAGGCTGGCGGTGGCCTTGCCCGGGATGTGCTGGGAGAAGCGCAGCTTGGCGCCGCTCTGGTCGATATCCGACAGCTCTACCCCGCACTTCTTGGCAAAGCCCAGGGCGGCCTGGGTCGGGTTGCCTTCAGCGTCGAAGGCCGCCTGGCGTGGCGGGCCGTCAAGGTTGACGCTGCGGTCCGGCTGCTGGGTGTCGAGGTTGCGGATCAGTACGGCCAGGCGGCGCGGCGCGGCGAACACCTGCTTGTCGGTGTAGTTCAGGCCTGCGGCCTGCAGGCCTTTTTCGATACCGGCGAGGAAGGCATCAGCAAGGCTGCTCAGGGCCTTGGGTGGCAGTTCTTCGGTGCCCAGTTCAACCAGGAAATCTTGAGCACTCATTGTGCAGCCTCCAGCTTAGCCAACACTTCATCACGCAATTCAGGGGACGCCATCGGGAAGCCCAGCTTGGCGCGGGCTTGCAGGTAACTCTGGGCCACGGCGCGGGCCAGGGTCCGTACACGCAGGATGTAACGCTGACGCTCGGTCACCGAGATGGCGCGACGGGCATCGAGCAGGTTGAAGGTATGCGAGGCCTTGAGGACCATTTCATAGGTCGGCAGCGGCAGCTCCAGCTCGATCAGGCGGTTGGCTTCGCTCTCGTAGAAGTCGAACAGCTCGAACAGCTTCTCGACGTTGGCGTGCTCGAAGTTGTAGGTCGACTGCTCCACTTCGTTCTGGTGGAACACGTCGCCGTAGGTCACCTTGCCGAATGGGCCGTCGGTCCAGATCAGGTCGTAGACCGAATCAACGCCCTGCAGGTACATGGCCAGGCGTTCCAGGCCGTAGGTGATTTCACCGGTGACCGGGAAGCACTCGATGCCGCCTACTTGCTGGAAGTAGGTGAACTGGGTGACTTCCATGCCGTTGAGCCAGATTTCCCAACCCAGACCCCAGGCGCCGAGGGTCGGCGATTCCCAGTTGTCTTCGACGAAACGGATGTCGTGCACCAGCGGGTCGAGGCCAATGGCTTTCAGCGAGCCCAGGTACAGTTCCTGGAAGTTCGCCGGGTTCGGCTTGAGCACCACCTGGAACTGATAGTAGTGCTGCAGGCGGTTCGGGTTTTCGCCATAACGGCCATCCGCCGGACGACGGCTAGGCTGCACATAGGCGGCGTTCCAGGTTTCCGGGCCGATGGCGCGCAGGAACGTGGCAGTATGGAAAGTGCCGGCGCCTACTTCCATATCGTAGGGCTGAAGCACCACACAACCTTGCTCGGCCCAGTAGTTCTGCAGGGCGAGGATCAAGTCTTGGAAGGTACGCACGGCTGGCGTAGGCTGGCTCACGAAATTCACCTGTTTCTAGGGCTGCGAATATAAAGAGCGGGAGTATAACCCGATTCGCGCAGGCCTCTACCCTTGGAGCCTTATGCCACGTTGCTTTTGGTGTACCGACGATCCGCTTTACCAGGCTTACCACGACCAGGAGTGGGGCACGCCGCAGCGTGATCCGCGCCAGCTGTTCGAGATGTTGCTGCTGGAAGGCTTCCAGGCCGGGTTGTCGTGGATCACCGTGCTGAAAAAGCGCGAACGCTACCGCCAGGTACTGTTCGGCTTTGACCCGCAGCGCCTGGCGCAGATGAGCGATGAAGAAATCGAGGAGCGCATGCTCGACCCGGGCATCATCCGCAACCGCCTCAAGCTCAATGCCGCACGGCGCAATGCGCGGGCCTGGCTGGAGCTGGAACACCCCGCTGATTGGCTTTGGTCGTTCGTCGGCGGTGCGCCGAAAATCAATCATTTCGTTCAGCGTAGCGAGGTGCCAGCAGTCACCGAGGAAGCCACGGCAATGAGCAAGGCCTTGCAGAAAGCCGGTTTCACCTTTGTCGGCCCGACCATCTGCTACGCCTTCATGCAGGCCACCGGCATGGTCATGGACCACACCACCGATTGTGATCGCTACGCCGCTCTGCTGCGCTGAGGGTTACAATGGCCGGCTTGCAGAAAGAGGAACCAGCCTGTGGATAAATTCAAGGGCGCCTTGATGGTCGGGGCGTTGCGGTTGTTTGCCAAGCTCCCTTGGGGCGCGGTACAGCGGGTCGGCGCGGCCATCGGCTGGATCATGTGGAAGGTGCCGAACAGTTCGCGCAACGTGGTGCGCATCAACCTGGCCAAATGCTTCCCGGAAATGGACCCGGTTGCCCGTGAGCGACTGGTGGGCCGGACCCTGATGGACATCGGCAAATCCTTCACCGAGAGTGCCTGCGCCTGGATCTGGCCGGCCCAGCGCTCGCTCGACCTGGTGCGTGAGGTCGAAGGCCTGGAAGTGCTTGAAGCTGCCCTGGCTTCGGGCAAGGGCGTGGTCGGCATTACCAGCCACCTGGGTAACTGGGAAGTGCTCAACCACTTCTATTGCAGCCAGTGCAAACCGATCATTTTCTACCGCCCGCCCAAGCTCAAGGCGGTCGATGACCTGCTGCGCGAACAGCGCGTGCAACTGGGCAACCGCGTGGCGGCGTCGACCAAGGAAGGCATCCTGAGCATCATCAAGGAAGTGCGCAAAGGCGGTCAGGTGGGGATTCCGGCCGACCCGGAGCCGGCCGAATCGGCGGGCATCTTCGTGCCATTCTTTGCCACCAAGGCACTGACCAGCAAGTTCGTGCCGAACATGCTCGCGGGCGGCAAGGCGGTCGGGGTGTTCCTGCATGCCCTGCGCCTGCCGGACGGTTCCGGTTTCAAGGTCATTCTGGAAGCGGCGCCCGAGGCGATGTACAGCGAAGACACCGAAACCTCGGCGGCGGCCATGAGCCAGGTGGTCGAGCGCTATGTGCGGGCGTATCCGAGCCAATACATGTGGAGCATGAAGCGCTTCAAGAAGCGCCCGGCGGGTGAGCCACGCTGGTATTGAGGGCCCTATCGCTGGCAAGCCAGCTCCCACAGGATCGAGTTTGGCCATCAGTTGTGGGAGCGGCGTTGTCGGCGATGGACCGCGAAGCGGTCCTAAACAGCCCTGTCGAGCTTCTTCAGAAATACCGTCATCTCTTTCTCGGCCTGCTTGTCGCCATGCGCGCGAGCCGCTTCCAGCCCCTGCTCCCAGGCCTTGCGCGCCGCCGCCAGGTCACCCTGTAGCTGATGCGCCTTGCCCAGCAGCTTCCACGCCGCCGAGTACTTCGGGTCGTGCTCGACGCAGCGCTGCAAGTGCACGGCCGCCTCGGCGCCATTGCCCTCATCGAGCCAGGCCTTGCCCAGGCCGAAACGCAACAGGGCGTTATCCACACCCTTGGCCAGCATCTTTTCCAGTGATTCGCGCATTCCAGGCCCCCCTTAGAAGAAGCTCAACCCTACATGGAACAGCTTCTCGACGTCACGGATGTACTTTTTATCCACAACGAAGAGGATCACGTGGTCGCCGGCTTCAATCACCGTGTCGTCATGGGCGATCAGTACTTCTTCGTCGCGGATGATCGCGCCGATGGTGGTGCCCGGTGGCAGGGCGATGTCTTCGATGGCCTTGCCGATTACCTTGCTCGACTTCGAGTCACCGTGGGCAATGGCCTCGATGGCCTCGGCCGCACCCCGGCGCAGCGAGTGCACGCTGACGATATCGCCGCGGCGCACGTGGGCCAGCAGGGTGCCGATGGTGGCCAGCTGCGGGCTGATGGCGATGTCGATTTCGCCACCCTGGACCAGGTCGACATAGGCCGGGTTGTTGATGATGGTCATCACCTTGCGCGCGCCCAGGCGCTTGGCCAGCAGCGAGGACATGATGTTGGCTTCATCATCGTTGGTCAGGGCCAGGAAGATGTCGGCTTCGGCAATGTTCTCTTCCAGCATCAGGTCACGGTCCGAGGCGCTGCCCTGCAGTACCACGGTGCTTTCCAGGGTGTCGGACAGGTGCCGGCAACGGGCCGGGTTCATCTCGATGATTTTCACCTGGTAGCGGCTTTCGATGGCCTCGGCCAGGCGTTCGCCGATCTGCCCGCCGCCCGCGATGACTACGCGCTTGTTGGTCTCGTCGATGCGCCGCAGCTCGCCCATCACCGCACGGATGTGCGCCTTGGCGGCGATGAAGAACACTTCGTCGTCGGCTTCGATAACCGTGTCGCCCTGCGGCAGGATCGGCCGGTCACGGCGAAAGATCGCCGCCACGCGGGTGTCGACATTGGGCATGTGCGCGCGGATCTGGCGCAGTTGCTGGCCTACCAGCGGCCCGCCGTAGTAGGCCTTGACCGCTACCAGCTGGGCTTTGCCTTCGGCGAAGTCGATCACCTGCAGGGCGCCGGGGTGTTCGATCAGGCGCTTGATGTAGTGGGTGACCACCTGCTCGGGGCTGATCAGCACGTCGACCGGAATGGCGTCGTTGTCGAACAGGCCGGCGCGAGTCAGGTAGGCCGATTCGCGCACCCGGGCGATCTTGGTCGGGGTGTGGAACAGGGTATGGGCAACCTGACAGGCGACCATGTTGGTCTCGTCGCTGTTGGTCACCGCCACCAGCATGTCGGCGTCATCGGCACCGGCCTGGCGCAGCACGGTTGGAAAGGAGGCGCGGCCTTGCACGGTGCGGATGTCCAGGCGGTCGCCGAGGTCGCGCAGACGGTCGCCATCGGTGTCGACCACGGTGATGTCGTTGGCTTCGCTGGCCAGGTGTTCAGCCAGCGTACCGCCGACCTGCCCTGCGCCGAGGATGATGATCTTCATCCGCTGTTCCCTTCTCTTGTTATCCGCGCGCGGCGGCGATTTTGATCAGCTTGGCATAGTAGAAGCCGTCGTGCCCGCCTTCCTGGGCCAGCAGCTGGCGGCCATGGGGCTGGCGGATACCGGCCTGGGTCGCCAGGTCCAGCTCACGCGCACCGGGGGTGCGGGCGAGGAACGCCTCGATCACTTCGGTGTTTTCCGTCGGCAGGGTCGAGCAGGTGGCGTAGAGCAGGATGCCGCCGACCTCGAGGGTTGGCCACAGGGCGTCGAGCAGCTCGCCTTGCAGGCTGGCCAGGGCGGCGATGTCGTCGGCCTGGCGGGTCAGCTTGATGTCAGGATGGCGGCGGATCACCCCGGTGGCTGAGCACGGCGCGTCGAGCAGGATGCGCTGGAAGCCCTTGCCGTCCCACCAGCTGGCGGTGTCGCGGGCGTCGCAGGCGATCAACTGGGCGTCGAGGCCGAGGCGATCGAGGTTCTCGCGCACGCGGGTCAGGCGTTTGGCTTCCAGGTCAATGGCAACGACGGCATCGAGCCCGGCTTGGGCTTCCAGCAGGTGGCAGGTCTTGCCACCCGGGGCGCAGCAGGCGTCGAGCACGCGCTGGCCGGGGGCCAGGTCGAGCAGGTCGGCGGCCAGTTGTGCGGCTTCGTCCTGGACGCTGATCCAGCCCTGGTCGAAACCGGGCAGGCCGCGGACATCGCAGGCTTCGGCGAGCAGGATGCCGTCGCCGCTGAACTGGCAGGGCGCCGCTTCAAGGCCGGCTTCACGCAGCAGTTCGAGGTAGGCATCGCGGCTGTGATGGCGGCGGTTGACCCGCAGGATCATCGGCGGATGGGCGTTGTTGGCGGCGCAGATGGCTTCCCAATGCTCGGGCCAGAAGGCCTTGAGCGACTTTTGCAGCCAGCGCGGGTGCGCGGTGCGTACGACCGGGTCGCGTTCGAGTTCGGCGAAGATCTCGCTGCTTTCCCGTTGCGCACGGCGCAATACGGCGTTGAGCAAGCCCTTGGCCCAGGGCTTTTTCAGTTTCTCGGCACAGCCTACGGTTTCGCCGATGGCGGCGTGCGCGGGGACGCGCGTGTAGAGCAGTTGGTACAGACCGACCAGCAGCAGCGCCTCGACGTCGGCATCGGCGGCCTTGAACGGCTTCTGCAACAGGCGCTCGGCCAGGGCCGACAGGCGTGGTTGCCAGCGCGCGGTGCCGAAGGCCAGGTCCTGGGTCAGGCCGCGGTCACGTGCTTCGACCTTGTCCAGCTGGCTTGGCAGCGAGCTGTTCAGCGACGCCTTGCCACTGAGTACTGCCGCCAGGGCGCGGGCGGCTGCCAGACGTGGATTCATTGGCCAAGCACCGTGCCGGTGGCGAATTTTTCGCGGCGGCTGTTGAACAGGTCGCTGAAGTTCAGTGCCTTGCCGCCAGGCAACTGCAGACGGGTCAGGCACAGCGCCTGTTCACCGCAGGCGACGATCAGCCCGTCCTTGCTGGCAGAGAGAATTTCACCCGGGGCGCCCGAGCCTGTGGATAAGTTCGCAGCGAGGACCTTCACCGCTTCCCCGTTGAGGGTGCTGTGGCAGATCGGCCACGGGTTGAAGGCGCGAATCAGGCGCTCCAGCTCAACCGCCGGGCGGCTCCAGTCCAGGCGCGCTTCGTCCTTGTTCAGCTTGTGTGCATAAGTGGCCAGGCTGTCGTCCTGAACTTCACCCTGCAAGGTGCCAGCAGCAAGACCGGCAACGGCCTCGAGTACGGCTGGCGGGCCCATTTCGGCCAGGCGATCATGCAAGGTGCCGCCGGTGTCGCTGGCACTGATCGGGGTGCTGACCTTGAGCAGCATCGGCCCGGTGTCCAGGCCTGCTTCCATCCGCATTACGGTGACGCCGCTTTCGCTGTCGCCGGCTTCGACCGCACGTTGGATCGGCGCGGCGCCACGCCAGCGAGGCAGCAGCGAAGCGTGACTGTTGATGCAGCCCAGGCGCGGAATATCCAGCACCGCCTGCGGCAGGATCAGGCCGTAGGCGACCACCACCATCAGGTCCGGTTGCAGGGCTGCCAGTTCCGCTTGCGCCTCGGCGTTGCGCAGGGTCGGCGGTTGCAGGACCTGGATGCCGTTATCCACAGCCAGTTGCTTGACCGCGCTTGGCATCAGTT
Organism: Pseudomonas sp. RC2C2; assembly: GCF_018390435.1. Lineage (NCBI taxonomy): Bacteria > Pseudomonadati > Pseudomonadota > Gammaproteobacteria > Pseudomonadales > Pseudomonadaceae > Pseudomonas > Pseudomonas sp. RC2C2. Next base: position 2,299,678 of record NZ_JAHBAX010000001.1, read on the forward strand.
TTTGCCCACGACCGGCCGGGCGGTCCGGCTGGGTGTAGACCGCCACCACGTCATAGGGGCTGTCGATCAGGGCCTTGAGGTGTTCGGCGGCAAACTCTGGGGTGCCTGCGAAGACAATGCGCATGGAGTTCTCGCTTAAAAAGAAAAAGGCTTGCCGGAGCAAGCCTTTGGGAAGAGGAGATCAAGCTTGCTGGCGATGCTGTTTTTCCAGCTTCTTCTTGATTCGGTCGCGTTTGAGCGTCGACAGGTAGTCAACGAACAGCTTGCCGTTGAGGTGGTCGCACTCATGCTGGATGCACACTGCCAGCAGGCCTTCGGCGACTAGCTCGTACGGCTTGCCGTCGCGATCCAGCGCCTTGACCTTGACCCGTATCGGGCGATCGACGTTCTCGTAGAAGCCGGGCACCGACAGGCAGCCTTCCTGGTACTGATCCATTTCGTCGGTCAGCATCTCGAGCTCGGGGTTGATGAACACCCGTGGCTCGCTGCGATCCTCGCTCAGGTCCATGACCACGATGCGCTTGTGCACGTTGATCTGGGTGGCGGCGAGACCGATGCCAGGGGCTTCGTACATGGTTTCAAACATGTCATCGATCAACTGGCGAACGCCGTCGTCGACTTCGCTCACCGGTTTGGCGATGGTACGAAGGCGCGGGTCCGGGAATTCGAGGATGTTCAGAATGGCCATAAGCGTATGAGCTGCACTGTGCGATGAATTACAAACATGAGTACACATAATAAAGGGATTCGGCGCATTCGGCACCTGGCAAAGGTCAGCTAAGGTTTCAGGGGGCTTTCGCACCCGTGCCTGCAAGCCTGAAGGAATGCCCTTGAGGGAAATCCTTCAACCGGTTGTCAAAGTATTATCAACAGAGTTATCCACAGCTTCTTCACGGCAGACCCGGGCTGCCCGATCAAGGATGATCGTTATGTCGCAACCCTTATCGTCGGCGTGTTCACCCGCCGAACTCGAAGCGCGCTTGCGTCTTCATTTGCTGCCGTCCCTGGGGCCGCGGCGTTTTCACACCCTTATCCAGGCCTTCGGCAATGCCTCGGCGGCACTCAGCGCGCCGGCCTCGGCCTGGCGCGCGCTGCAGGTACCGGCAGAGAGCAGCGATGCCCGGCGCAGCCTTGGCGTGCGCGATGGCGCGGCGGCTGCAATGCGCTGGCTAGAGGCTTGTGACCAGCATTTGTTGATGTGGGACGAGCCCTGCTACCCTGGCTTGCTGGCCGAACTGGGGGACGCCCCGCCGCTGCTGTTCATTGCCGGCAACCCGGCCATCCTGGAAAAACCACAGCTGGCGATCGTCGGCAGTCGCCGGGCTTCCAGGCCGGCGCTGGATACCGCTGCGGCTTTCTCTCGCAGTCTTTCCCGGGGTGGTTTTGTCATTACCAGCGGCCTGGCCCTGGGGGTCGATGGCGCCGCGCATCAGGCTGCCCTGGATGCTGGCGGGCAGACCATCGGCGTGTTGGGTACCGGGCTGCAAAAACTTTATCCACAGCGTCACAGGGCGCTGGCGGCCGCAATGATCGCGCAAGGTAGCGCGGTGATTTCCGAGTTTCCGCTGGATGCCGGGCCGACAGCCAGCAACTTTCCCCGGCGTAACCGGATCATCAGCGGCCTGTCACTGGGCGTGCTGGTGGTCGAGGCGAGTCTTGCCAGTGGCTCGCTGATCACCGCACGCCTGGCCGCCGAGCAAGGCCGGGAGGTGTATGCGATTCCAGGCTCGATTCATCACCCAGGGTCCAAGGGTTGTCACCAGTTGATCCGCGATGGCGCCTTGCTGGTGGAAACCGTCGACCAGATCGTCGAGACCTTGCAGGGTTGGCAGCGCTTGCCGCCCTTGCAGGCGGCCGCCACCCCCCGCCATGAACTGGTCGATCTGTTGCTGGCTGCGCCGCAAACCACCGAGGGGCTGGCCAGCAGCAGTGGCTGGCCGTTGCCCAGGGTGTTGGCGGCGCTGACTGAGCTGGAGCTGGCGGGCAGCGTCTGCAATGAAGCTGGGCGTTGGTTTGCCCGGCCTGGCTAAGTACACTGCTATCTGCCTTTATGCGGAGTGAAAGCAATGGTGAGCAGTTGGCGTGTGCAACAAGCCGCGCGTGAAATTCGGGCCGGTGCGGTGATTGCCTACCCGACCGAGGCGGTCTGGGGCCTGGGCTGTGACCCGTGGAACGAAGAAGCCGTGGATCGCCTGCTGGCAATCAAGTCGCGCTCGGTCGACAAGGGATTAATCCTGATCGCCGATAATATCCGCCAGTTCGACTTCCTTTTCGAGGATTTCCCCGAAACCTGGCTGGACCGCATGTCTGCGACCTGGCCGGGACCGAACACCTGGCTGGTGCCGCATCAGAACCTGCTCCCAGAGTGGATTACCGGGGTGCATGACACAGTGGCCCTGCGCGTCAGCGATCATCCGGTGGTACGCGACTTGTGCGCGCTGGTCGGGCCGCTGATTTCCACGTCGGCCAACCCGCAAGGCCGCCCAGCCGCCAAGACCCGCTTGCGGGTCGAGCAGTACTTCCGTGGGCAGCTGGACATGGTGCTCGGTGGCGCCTTGGGTGGGCGGCGTAATCCGAGTGTGATTCGTGACCTGGTGACCGGCGAGGTTGTGCGGGCCGGTTGATGCTCTGATCGCTGGCCAGCCAGCTCCCACAAGGTTTACCGAGAGCCCTGTGGGAGCCGGCCTTGCCGGCGATGAATTCATCACCGATTCAAGGCAGCAACACCGTCGACCCCACCGTCCTGCGCGCCGACAGCTCGCTCTGCGCCTTGGCCGCCTCGCTCAGTGGATAGCGTTGCTGGATATCCACAGTCAACTTGCCGCTGGTGATCATCGCAAACAGGTCATCCGCCATCGCCTGGGTGTTTTGTGCATTGTTGGCGTAGCTGGCCAGGGTTGGCCGGGTGACATACAACGAGCCCTTCTGCGCCAGGATGCCAAGGTTGACGCCGCTCACCGCGCCAGAGGCATTGCCGAAGCTGACCATCAACCCGCGCGGCGCCAGGCAGTCCAGCGAGGTCAGCCAGGTGTCCTGGCCAACGCCGTCGTACACCACCGGGCATTTCTTTCCGTCGGTCAGTTCCAGTACCCGCTGGACCACGTCTTCGCGGCTGTAATCAATGGTTGCCCAGGCACCCAGGGCCTTGGCCCGTTCAGCCTTCTCGGCACTGCTGACCGTACCGATCAACCTGGCTCCCAATGCCTTGGCCCATTGGCAGGCCAGCGAGCCGACGCCCCCGGCGGCGGCATGGAACAAAATGGTATCGCCCGGCTGCACCGCGTAGGTCTGCTTGAGCAGGTACTGCACGGTCAGGCCCTTGAGCATCACTGCCGCCGCTTGCTCAAAGCTGATGCTGTCGGGGAGCTTGACCAGATTGGCTTCAGGCAGCACATGCACTTCGCTGTAGGCACCCAGCGGGCCGCCGGCATAGGCGACGCGGTCGCCGATTTTCAGCCCAGAGACCTGCTCACCCACTGCCTCGACCACCCCGGCGCCTTCAGTGCCCAGGCCCGAGGGCAGCGATGGCGGCGCATAGAGGCCGCTGCGAAAGTAGGTATCGATGAAGTTCAGGCCGATTGCCTGGTTACGCACGCGAACTTGCTGCGGGCCGGGCGCCGCCGGCTCGAAGTCGACCAGGGTGAGGACTTCGGGGCCGCCATGCTGGCTGAACTGAATACGCTTGGCCATCTGCACTCTCCTGAAGGTACCGGGAAAACCCCTATCGGACGCCTTTGCTTGATCGCCGTCAACTGCGGCCAGCCTGCCGCCGGTGGTATGCTACGCGCCGAATTTGCCTTAGCCCGCTTCCAGGTGACCTGATGACTAGCCGCACCGAGGCCGTGAAAGCCTACCTGCTCGACCTGCAAGACCGTATCTGCACCGCCCTCGAAAACGAAGACGGTGGTGCCCGCTTTGTCGAGGATGCCTGGACGCGCGAGGCCGGCGGCGGTGGGCGGACCCGGGTGATCGGTGATGGCAAGGTCATCGAGAAAGGTGGGGTGAACTTCTCTCACGTTTTCGGCAGCGGTCTGCCGCCATCGGCCAGTGCCCACCGGCCGGAGCTGGCCGGGCGTGGCTTCGAAGCGTTGGGCGTGTCGTTGGTGATCCACCCGCATAACCCGCATGTACCGACCTCACACGCCAACGTGCGTTTCTTCATTGCCGAGAAAGAAGGTGAAGAAGCCGTCTGGTGGTTCGGCGGTGGCTTTGACCTGACGCCTTACTACGGTAACGAAGAAGACTGCGTGCACTGGCACCGGGTTGCCGAGCGCGCCTGTGCGCCTTTCGGTGCCGACGTCTATCCGCGTTACAAGGCCTGGTGCGACCGCTACTTCCACCTCAAGCACCGCGGCGAACCACGGGGTATTGGCGGCCTGTTCTTCGATGACCTGAACGAGTGGGACTTCGATACCTGCTTTGCCTTCATCCGTGCCATTGGCGATGCCTATGTCGAGGCTTACCTGCCGATCGTCCAGCGCCGCAAGGATCAGCCCTACACCGCCGAGCAGCGTGAGTTCCAGGAATACCGTCGCGGCCGTTATGTCGAGTTCAACCTGGTCTACGACCGTGGCACCCTGTTCGGCCTGCAATCGGGCGGGCGCACCGAATCGATCCTGATGTCGCTGCCACCGCACGTGCGTTGGGGGTACGATTGGAAGGCCGCGCCAGGCAGCGAAGAAGCGCGCCTGACCGAGTATTTCCTGCAGGATCGTGACTGGCTTGGCGAGGCCAAGACCAGCCATTGAGCTGCTGTGGATAACTTTCCGGGCCTGCCCGGCCTTGACCCAGGAACCGCGTGAATGGACCAGTACGTTGTATTCGGCAACCCGATCGGCCACAGCAAGTCGCCGCTGATCCACCGTCTGTTCGCCGACCAGACCGGCCAGCAGTTGGAATACAGCACCTTGCTGGCGCCGCTGGATGATTTCAGCATGTGTGCCCAGGGCTTTTTCAAGCAGGGCCTGGGTGCCAACGTCACTGTGCCGTTCAAGGAAGAAGCCTATCGCCTGGTCGATAGCCTGACGCCGCGGGCCAAGCGCGCCGGGGCGGTGAACACCCTGAGCAAGCTGGTCGACGGCAGCCTGCAGGGCGATAACACCGATGGCGCCGGGTTGGTCCGCGATCTTACCGTCAATGCCGGTGTGCAACTGACCGGCAAACGCATCCTGCTGCTCGGCGCCGGCGGGGCCGTGCGCGGGGTGCTGGAGCCGTTGCTGGCACACAACCCGGCATCGCTGGTGATCGCCAACCGCACGGTGGAAAAAGCCGAACAACTGGCCCGTGAGTTCGCCGACCTGGGGCCGGTGGCTGCCAGCGGTTTCGACTGGCTTGAAGAGCCGGTCGACCTGATCATCAATGCGACTTCTGCCAGCCTTGCCGGTGAGCTGCCGCCCATCTCCGCCAGCCTGATCGAGCCGGGTAACACCGTGTGCTACGACATGATGTATGGCAAGGAGCCGACGCCTTTCTGCCGTTGGGCCAGCGAGCATAAGGCCGCCAAGGTCCTGGATGGCCTGGGCATGCTCGCCGAACAGGCCGCCGAGGCGTTCTTCATCTGGCGTGGCGTGCGTCCCGACACCGCCCCGGTGCTGGACGAATTGCGCCGCCAACTGGCGCGCGGCTAATCCTCGAAGCGGATCGGGCAGTTCGCTGCCCCTTCGAGTTTGTGCAATTCCTCGATCACTTGCGGGCGCGCCCGTTGCAGCGTCAGGCTGCCGCCTGCGCGACCTAGCCGTCGTGCCTCGCGGTGCAGCATGTCGACCCCGGAATAGTCGATGAAATTGATCTGCCGCGCATCGATCACCACCTGCGGGCCCTGGCAACGTTGCAGGCGTACCTGCAGGTAATGACTGGCGCCAAAGAAGATTGAACCGCCTACACGCAGTACATCGGCATCGCCCTCCCGGGACTGCTGTACCCGTGGTCGCGAGGTGCGCTTGAGGTAAAAGAACAGCGACGCCAGCACCCCGGCGTAGATGGCCGTTTGCAGTTCCAGCAACAAGGTGGCGGCGCCCGTCAGGGCCATGACCAGGAATTCCGAACGGCTGACCCGGAATAGCGCACGTATCGCCCGATGATCAACCAGGCCCCAGCAGATCAGCAGGATACTGCCAGCCATGGCCGGGATCGGGATATGCGCGATCAACCCCGCCCCGGTCACCGCAAACAAGGTTACCCACAGGGCGGCAAACACCCCCGCCAGGGGCGAGCGGGCGCCAGCGTCATAGCTGAGCCCGGAGCGGGTGAAGGAACCGGACGACAGATAGCCGGAGAAGAATCCGCCGACCATGTTCGACAGGCCCTGAGCGCGAATCTCCTGATTGGCGTCGATGAGCTGTTCAGAGTGCGATGACAGCGAGCGGGCAATCGACAGGCTGGTGACCAGGCCGAGCATGCCGACCGCCACGGCGCTGGGCAGCAGACGCAGGATCAATTCCAGGTCCAGCAGTGGCAACGGACTCAACGGTGGCAACTGGCCGATGAAGCCGGGTACCAACTGCACATGGCCAAATAGCCCTGGTAGCGACCAGGCCAGCAAGCTGGCGAGCGTCAACGTTATCAACAGGCCGGGCCAGCGCGGGCGCAGCATCTTTACCGCAGCACCCAGCAGCACAGTGCCCAGGCCGAGCAATAACGAAGGCCAATCCACCTCCCCGGCGTGCTCCAGCAGGTGTTGCAGGGTCTTCAAGGCCGTGGCCTGGCTGGGCAGGTTCATCCCCAGCAAGTTGGGCAGTTGTCCAAGCGCGATCACCACCGCAGCACCCAGGGTGAAGCCCAGCACCACCGATTGCGAGACAAAATTGACCAGCGCGCCAAAGCGCAGCAGCCCCAGCAACCATTGAAACACCCCAGCGAGGAAGGTCAGCAGCAGGATCAGGGTGATGTAGTCGCTGCTGCCAGCGACCGCCAGCGGGCTGACGCTGGCGTAGAGAACGATGGAGATCGCCGCCGTTGGCCCGCAGATCAGGTGCCAGGACGAACCCCACAAACAGGCGACCATCACCGGCACAATCGCCGCGTACAGCCCGTACTCGGCGGGCAGCCCGGCGATCAGGGCGTAGGCGATCGATTGTGGCAGTGCCAGGATCGCCCCGCTCAGACCCACCAACAGATCACGGCGCGCGCTGGCTCGGGTCTGGCGCGGCAGCCAGGTGAGAAACGGCAGCAGTCGGTGGCGATCAGGCCAGGCCATGAAGACTCTCTATCGCAGGCAGAAGCTGTTCAGGGTGCGATGTCCGACGCTCGGGTGCAAGCCGTGTCAGAAGACAAAGTTCACGTGCTCACCGTGGTGCAGTTTCAGCTCCAGGGCATCGACCATGGCGGCTGCCACCCGTGCCAGGCGCTGCAGTGGTTCGGCCAGACCGGGTTCGAGGGTGCCATGCGTCTGGTGGAAGTGCTCGATGCCCAGGCCGGCGACTTGCTGCGGACTGTTGATCAGGGTCCAGTGCAGCGGGCTGCGTTGCAACAGGTCGACGATCTGGTCGGCACAGGCCCGTTGCTGCTCGCTGTGCCCTTCGCCCTGATCGAGCACGCTGAAATCGCCCACCAGCAACAGCCGGCGTATAGTGGTGCGGGTCATGCCTGCGATCAGCGCCTGGCTCATGCGCAGTTGTGCGGCAAAGTCGTCGGGCGCCAGTGCAGGCAGCAGGCAGACCACTGCCGAGCCACCGGCCACGCTTTGCTCGGCCTGATCGGGGTTGTCCAGGCCGCCAGTCTTGAAGTGCAAGCCGGGGCGTGGCGCCAGGCTGTTGAGGTTATCGACCACGGCGATCACCTCATGCTGGCGCTTGAGCAATTCGGCCATCAGGGCGCTGCCCAGGCTGCTCAAACCTCCCAGCAGGACCAGTTTGAACGCTGGGGTTTCGGCATTTTTCACCAGATCACTCCATTGGCAGCGGGTGATCATTTGACCCGTGTAGACCCTGCGGGTTCGTTGTAATTCAGGAGTTTTCGTGCAAAGGATCAAAGGCTATCACGCCCATATCTACTATGACGCCAGCACCATGGAGCAGGCCCGGCAACTGTGTGAAGAAGCCGCGCGGCTGTTTCCGGTGACCATGGGGCGCATGCATCAGAAGCCGGTCGGGCCGCATCCGGACTGGAGCTGCCAACTGGCGTTCGGGCCTGAGGTGGTGGGGGTGGTGTTGCCCTGGCTGGCGTTGTATCGCCGAGGGTTGGTGGTGTTTCTGCATCCGCTGACCGGCGATGAATTGGCCGATCATCGTGATCATGCGATCTGGATGGGGGCGGTGCGGCCTTTGGATCTTTCGATCTTCAAGTAGTTTACGGCTCCGGGGTAGGAGCGGGCTTGCCCCGCGATTGCGATCTGTCTGATGGACCGCAATCGCGGGGCAAGCCCGCTCCCACAGGTATCAAGCCTTGCGCGCACCTCGCACACCCTGGGCCAGTGCCGAGCACAGCTCAAGCACATCACCCACGGCCTGCTCGGCAGTCTTGGCAGTGGCAATCTTGTCGACCAGCGCCGAACCGACCACGACACCATCCGACAGTTTGGCAATTGCCGCGGCTTGCTCCGGGGTGCGGATACCGAAGCCGACGCTGATCGGCAGGTCGGTGTGGCGACGCAGGCGCTCGATGGCACTGCTGACGTGTTCGGTCGTCGCGGAGCCGGCACCGGTCACACCGGCAACCGACACGTAGTAGACAAAGCCCGAGCTGCGCTCCAGCACGCGTGGCAGGCGCACGTCATCGGTGGTCGGGGTGGTCAGGCGGATGAAGTCGATACCCGCGGCCTGGGCCGGGGTGGCCAGCTCGGCGTCATGCTCCGGTGGCAGGTCGACGATGATCAGGCCATCCACGCCCACTGCCTTGGCCTGGGCAACGAAGGCCTCGACGCCAAAGCGGTGGATCGGGTTGTAGTAACCCATCAGCACGATCGGCGTGGTCTGGTTGTCGACGCGGAACTCGCCCACCATCTGCAAGGTCTTTGCCAGGGTCTGGCCGGCCTCCAGGGCGCGCAGGGTGGCGAGCTGAATCGCCACGCCGTCGGCCATCGGGTCGGTGAACGGCATGCCCAGCTCGATCACGTCGGCGCCAGCGGCGGGCAGGCCTTTGAGAATTTGCAGCGAGGCGTCGTAGCCTGGGTCGCCAGCAGTGATGAAGGTGACCAGTGCCGAGCGGCCTTCGGCCTTCAGCTCGGCGAAGCGTTGTTCAAGACGGCTCATGCCTGTTTCTCCTGGGCAGCCATATGGCTCATCACGGTTTGCATGTCTTTGTCGCCGCGCCCGGACAGGCACACCACCATCAGGTGATCCTTGGGCAAGGTCGGCGCGCGTTTGATCGCTTCGGCCAGGGCATGGGAGGTTTCCAGGGCCGGAATGATGCCTTCCAGGCGGCAGGTGGTGTGGAACGCGGCCAGGGCTTCGTCGTCGGTGATACTGACGTATTCGACCCGCTTCACTTCGTGCAACCAGGCGTGTTCAGGGCCGATGCCGGGGTAGTCGAGGCCGGCGGAAATCGAGTGGGCGTCGGTGATCTGGCCGTCGGCATCCTGCAGCAGGTAGGTGCGGTTGCCGTGCAGTACGCCCGGTACGCCACCGTTGAGGCTGGCGGCATGCTTGTCGGTGTCGACGCCATGGCCCCCGGCTTCAACGCCGATGATTTGCACGCTGGCGTCATCGAGGAAGTCGTGGAACAGGCCCATGGCGTTGGAGCCGCCGCCGACGCAGGCGATCAGGCTGTCGGGCAGGCGCCCTTCCTTGGCCTGCAGCTGTTCGCGGGTCTCTTTGCCGATGATCGATTGGAAGTCGCGGACCATTGCCGGGTACGGGTGCGGGCCGGCTACAGTGCCAATCAGGTAGAAGGTGTCGTCGACGTTGGTGACCCAGTCGCGCAGGGCCTCGTTCATCGCGTCCTTGAGGGTGCCGGTGCCGGCGGTTACCGGGACGATTTCGGCGCCCAGCAACTTCATGCGGAACACGTTGGCCTGCTGGCGCTCGATGTCGGTGGCGCCCATGTAGATCACGCAAGGCAGGCCGAAACGCGCGGCGACGGTGGCAGTGGCCACGCCGTGCATGCCGGCGCCGGTTTCGGCGATCAGGCGTTTCTTGCCCATGCGCTTGGCCAGCAGCACCTGGCCGATGCAGTTGTTCACCTTGTGCGCGCCGGTGTGGTTGAGCTCTTCACGCTTGAAGAAGATCTTCGCGCCACCGCAGTGTTCGGTCAGGCGTTCGGCGAAGTACAGCGGGTTGGGCCTGCCGATGTAGTCGCGCTGAAAGTACGCCAGTTGCTCGAGGAACTGCGGGTCGGCCTTGGCCGCTTCGTACTCGCGGGCAAGGTCCAGCACCAGCGGCATCAGGGTTTCTGCCACGTAGCGGCCGCCGAATGCGCCAAACAGGCCATTGGCATCAGGGCCGGCGCGGAAGTTGGTCTGGGTCATGGGTCGCTCCAGGGCGGTAGTTAAGTCGTCAATGGCTTTACTCTAACCACGACACGCGCAGCTGAAAACCGATAAGATTGCGACAACATGTCAGGAAAACTCACACGTTATGCGCCAGGACCTGCCTCCCCTCAATGCCCTTCGGGCCTTTGAAGCCACCGCCCGGCTCAACAGTGTCAGCCAGGCAGCCGAGCAGCTGCATGTTACTCATGGCGCAGTGAGCCGCCAGTTGAAGGTGCTTGAAGAGCATCTTGGCGTGGCGCTGTTCGTCAAAGAAGGACGCGGCCTTAAACTCACAGATGCCGGCGTGCGCCTGCGCGATGCCAGCAGCGATGCTTTTGAGCGCTTGCGCGGGGTTTGTGCAGAAATCAGCCAGAGCAGCGCCGATGCGCCGTTTGTCCTCGGTTGCTCCGGCAGCCTGCTGGCGCGCTGGTTTATCCCGCGACTGGGCCGGCTCAAGGCGGACTTGCCAGAACTGCGCCTGCACCTGTCCGCCGGTGAAGGTGATCTCGACCCGCGCCGCCCCGGGCTGGATGCGCTACTGGTGTTTGCCGAGCCGCCGTGGCCTGCGGATATGCAGGTGCACGTGCTGGCCCAAGAGCGCATCGGCCCGGTGCTCAGCCCGCACTTTCCCGGGTTCAACCGCTTGCAGCGGGCGCCTGCGCAGGCGCTACTGGCGGAAACGCTGCTGCAGACCACCTCGCGCCCACAAGCCTGGCCAAACTGGGCCGTGCAGCAGGGTATCGACCCCCAGGCGCTGCGCTATGGGCAGGATTTCGAGCATCTGTATTACTTGTTGGAGGCGGCAGTGGCGGGGCTGGGGGTGGCGATAGCGCCGCAGCCGCTGGTCGCTGATGACTTGCGTGGCGGGCGCCTGGCTGCGCCCTGGGGGTTTTGTGAAACCCAGGCGGCGCTGGCCCTGTGGGTGCCGCGACGCGCCGCAGATGGGCGCGCCGAGCAATTGGCTGGCTGGTTGCGCGCGGAACTTGCGCGCCAGGCCGCTTAGTTACCGCGTCTGCACAGCAGGTACGCCGCCAGCAAGCCGAGGGCACCGACAGCGACACCGGCGGTGGTCCACGGGTGTTCCTGGGCATAGTCGCGGGTCGCCAGGCTGGTCTCGCGGGTTTTGGTTTTGACTTCTTCGTAGGCATCGCTGAGCAGGTGGCGTGAATGGCGCAGGGCATTCTCGGCATTGCTCTTGAGCGCCTTCAGGGTTTTGCGCGACTCATCCGAGGCATCGTCCTTGAGGCTTTCCAGTGACTTGAGCAGGCTTTCGATTTCCGCTTCCATGCTTTGCAGTGAAGCTTTACGCAGCGAGGTGTTGGCCATGGTGACTCTCCTTCAAGGTTGAGTTGAGCTGTGTAGATTCCGACTACAGGGTGTTGAGAAAGTGCAGTCGAACTTTTAGTGGCATTTACCCTTCGCAGGTAAAACAGCCCAGCGCTGCTAGGCTCTATCTGACATTCAAAAAGGAGATTGCCCATGTCTGATCACCACACCTACAAGAAAATCGAACTCGTCGGCTCCTCGCCTACCTCCATTGAAGAGGCGATCAACAACGCCCTGGCCGAGGCAGGCAAGAGCATCAAGCATCTTGAGTGGTTCGAGGTGGTCGATACCCGTGGCCATATCAAGGACAACAAGGCCGCGCATTTTCAGGTCACGCTCAAGGTGGGTTTTCGCATCGTCAACAGCTGAAGCGGTGATACTGGCTTGTGCGGGTCAATTGCGTTACACAGTCCTGAGGCGCCCGGCCTGCCTGGCGCCCTTCTCTATTTTGATCTGAACAAGGAAAGCGATCGATGAAGAAGTTGGTAGTAGCGATTGGTTTGATGACGTTGGCGGGTACTGCGCTGGCTGCTGGCAAGCCGTGTGAAGAACTCAAGGCTGAAATAGCCGCCAAGCTCGATGCCAAGGGTGTCAGCGGCTATTCCCTGGAAATCGTCGATAAGGGCGCAGCCGCGGATGGCAAGGTCGTGGGTAGCTGCGAAGGCGGCACCAAGGAAATCGTCTACAAGCGCGGGTGACTGTGTTGAAGCCATCGCGGGGCAAGCCCGCTCCAACGTAGGAGCGGGCTTGCCCCGCGATAGGGCTTTCAGCTGCCCAAAACCGTTTGGGCAAGCAGCTCATACGACCGAATCCGGTCCGCATGCTCATACAGGTCGCAGGTAAAGATCAGCTCATCCGCCTCGGTCTGCTCCAGCAACACCTCAAGCTTGGCGCGGATCTTCTGCGGGCTCCCGACCATCGCCAGGCCAAGGAAACTGCCCACCGCTTCACGCTCATGGGGCAGCCACAGGCCGTCCATGGTCGCTACCGGCGGACGCTGCACCAGGCTTTGCCCGCGCATCAGGGCGAGGATGCGCTGATACACCGAGGTGGCCAGGTAATCAGCCTGTTCATCCGTCTCGGCAGCCACCAGCGGCACGCCGAGCATAACGTAGGGCTTGTCGAGCACGGCCGAAGGCTGGAAGTGGTTGCGGTACACGCGAATCGCTTCGTGCAGGTAACGCGGAGCGAAATGCGAGGCGAAGGCGTAGGGCAAACCGCGCATGCCGGCCAGTTGCGCGCTGAACAAGCTCGAACCCAGCAACCAGATGGGCACCTCGGTACCGTACCCGGGTACGGCGATGACCTTCTGATCGGGCGTGCGCGGCCCCAGGTAGCGCACCAGTTCTTCGACATCATCGGGGAAATCGTCGGCACTGCCAGAGCGTTCGCGGCGTAGCGCGCGGGCCGTCATCTGGTCGGAGCCCGGCGCGCGGCCCAGGCCCAGGTCGATACGCCCGGGATACAGGCTGGCCAGGGTGCCGAACTGTTCGGCGATCACCAGCGGTGCATGGTTGGGCAGCATCACCCCGCCGGCGCCCACACGAATGGTTGACGTACCACCGGCCAGGTAGCTGAGCAGCACTGAAGTTGCGGAACTGGCGATGCCGTCCATGTTGTGGTGCTCGGCCACCCAGAAGCGGTTGTAGCCGAATTTTTCGACGTGTTGCGCCAGGTCCAGGGAGTTGCGTAGAGACTGCGCTGGGCCGCTGTCGGCACGTACCGGCACCAGGTCAAGGGTAGAGATCTTGATATCCGCAAGTTGCTTCATGGGCGTTTGAGCCTCCAGGGCAGTCGATTGGCCGAAATAATCCAACGGCCTTTCTAGCTCTGTATGGGCACATCTGCAGGAATCAATGCCAGGCGTTGTAATCCGTCCCGCGTCGAGGGTCAGCCTGGACGCGATGCTGCTGAGCTAAGGCAGAACCGTAGTGCGCTTGTTGTGGTCAAATGAGGGTCGCTAAAACGTCTGCTGTCACAAGGAGCTGTTCCATGATCCGTGTTGCAATCGCTGTGCTGGCTTCGCTGCTGGCAACGTCCGCGCTGGCCGCGACGAAAGACTGTGAAGAGCTCAAGGCTGAGATCGAAGCCAAGATCCAGGCTAACAACGTGAGTTCCTACACCCTGGAAATCGTCAGCAATGATGAAGTCAAAGACCAGAACATGGTGGTCGGCAGCTGCGAAAACGGCACCAAGAAGATCATCTACCAGAACAATGATCGCTAGGCGTCAGGGTGTGCAGAACACGTCGTTCGACTCTTCGGCCACGACGTTGCGCTGGGCGTCATAGAGGTAGGCGCTGGGCTGCATGGCTGGGGCGCGGGCTTCCAGACGGTAGCGCTGCCCTGCCTTGAAGTGAGCGAACTTGATCGTCAGGTAGCAGGTGCGCTCGGTCGGGTCGGTACTGAACCCACCGGAATAGATTTCATAATCGAACCTCACCACCAGCTCGTGGGCACCGGGCGTAACCTGAAAGAACCGACCATCAGTCAGGCGCTTTCCGTCAAGCCGCTCGGCCATCACCACTTTGCCCGGTGTGATGGTGTAAAGGTCGACCCAGGCCTGCTTGTTGTCCACAGGGGGCAGGGGGCTGGCGCAAGCTCCCAGGGTACTGATTGCGAGCAGCATCATAGGCTGGCGCATGGCGAACTCCGGCGTGCGGGCTACAAAGCACAAGCATAGCGCCATTCACGCCTTCAGGTACGCTGGCAGCCCGCCGGTAGGCCTTTGCCGACCACATTGCGCTGTTCGTCATAGAGCTTGGCCCAAGGGCGGAAACCGATGCTGCCGGCCTCAAGCTGATAGCGCTGGCCGGCGTTGAAATGCTTGAACTTCACATGCAGCTGGCAATCACGCCACAGCGGCTCGTCGACCGGGCCGATATTGCTTGGATTGACCGGGAACAGGTAGCGCACGGTCAGCTCATGACTGCCTGGCGGTACTTCGAAATAGCGTTTGTCGGCCCAGGCGCGCTCGTCCACTTCCACGGCATGCAGGGTGTCGTCCTGGCCTGATGCGAGGTCGATCCAGGCCTGGTTGGGGTCGGGGGCAGGCAGGCCGGCGCAGCCGGACAGAAGCACAATACCGCTGATGACAAGCAGTGTACGCATGGTAAAACTCCAGCCGGGCAGGATAGTCTTGAAGCTGATGGGTACTTGAGCGAATGACGGGACGCGAATGCTTCGACTATTTCTTTTGTTGCGCTCAAGTCATGGGGCACTCGACCACATTTTGCGCTTCTTGGTTCCCTTGCTGGCCTTCGGGCTGCTGAACGGTTGTGCCAGTGTCAGTTACTACGGGCAACTGGCCAGCGGTCAGTGGCAGCTGTTGCAGGCGCGCCAGCCGGTTGCCGACCTGGTTGCCAATCCGGCCACCGACAGCAAACTGCGTCAGCACCTGCTCAAGGCCGAGCAGGCCCGGGCCTTCGCCAGCGCCCAGCTGAAGCTGCCGGACAACCGCAGTTACCGGGTGTATGCCGACATTGGCAGGCCCTTCGTGGTTTGGAACGTATTTGCCACGCCGGAGTTTTCACTGGAGGCGCAAACCCATTGCTTCCCGATCGCCGGTTGCGTCGCCTATCGCGGTTATTACAAGCAGGGCGCGGCGCGCGGGGCAGCGGCATTACAGAAGCAGCAAGGGCTGGATGTCTATGTCGGCGGTGTTGAGGCCTACTCCACCCTGGGTTGGTTCGACGATCCGATCCTCAGCTCCATGCTCGGCTGGGGCGATGAACGCCTGGCCACGGTGATCTTCCATGAGTTGGCCCACCAACGGCTCTATGTGCGGGACGACACCGCGTTCAATGAGTCTTTCGCCACCTTCGTCGAACAGGAAGGCACCCGCCAGTGGCGCGCGGCGCGGGGGCTGCCGGTGCTGGCCGAGGATGGCAGCCGGCAGCGCGACCAGTTCATCGGGCTGGTACTGGCCAGCCGCGAGCGGCTCAAGGCCTTGTATGCGGCGCCGCTGACCGAAGCCGCCAAGCGCGCAGGCAAGCAGGCTGAGTTCGAACGCCTGCGCGGTGAGTATCGAACCTTGCGCGATAGCCAATGGGGCGGGCGCGGGCGTTATGACGCCTGGATCAATGCCCCGATGAACAATGCCAAATTGCTGCCCTTTGGCCTGTATGACCAGTGGGTACCGGCGTTTGCACAGCTGTTTGTCGAGGTGGGTGGCGATTGGCAGGTGTTCTACCAACGGGTAGAAGCCTTGGGGCGGCTGCCAATCGAACAACGCCAGCAGGCGCTGAAAAGCATCGCGGGTCAAGCCCGCACCTACAGGAGCGGCGGCGCGGCGACTCGACTTGACCCGCGATCGGTTTCTCAGCTGCGCTGAAACGCCTGGTGCAACTGGTTCACGGTCGTAAAGTGATAAGCCGGCTGTTGCGCCGTCAGCTCTTCATGGCTGCCAAAGCCATAGCCGACCGCTACCGCTTCCAGGCCGTTGCTGTGCGCCCCGATCAGGTCGTGCTTGCGATCGCCGATCATCAGGGTTTGCGCCGGGTCCAGGGCTTCCTCGGCCAGCAGGTGGCGGATCAGTTCGACCTTGTTGGTGCGGGTGCCGTCCAGCTCGCTGCCGTAGATCACCTTGAAGTGCTTGGCGAAATCGAAATGGTGGGCGATCTCGCGGGCAAACTCCCAGGGTTTGGAGGTGGCAATGTACAAGGTGCGCCCCTGCCCTTGCAGGGATTCGAGCAGTTCGCTGACGCCGTCGAACACCTGGTTTTCGTACAGGCCGGTGACCTTGAAGCGCTCCCGGTAGAAATTCACCGCGTCCCAGGCCTTGGCTTCATCGAAAGCATAGAACTGCATGAATGCCTGCAGCAGCGGCGGGCCGATGAAGTGTTCCAGGCGCGTCAGGTCCGGCTCGTCGATGCCGAGCTTGGCCAGTGCGTACTGGATCGAGCGGGTGATGCCCAATCGCGGATCGGTCAGAGTACCGTCGAGGTCGAAGAGGATGTTTTGCTGGTGCATGGCAGTCTCGAATAGGGCTGTGGGCAGGTTCACTCGGGCAGGTGGTAGCCTTCGGCCAGGTGCTGATCCTTGAGTTTGACGTAGTTGCCGGCGCTGTAGGGGAAGAACGCGCGCTCCTTCTCGGTCAGGGCGCGGGCCTGCTTGACCGGGCTGCCGACATAGAGAAAACCGCCTTCCAGGCGCTTGCCCGGAGGCACCAGGCTGCCGGCGCCGATGATCACTTCGTCTTCGACGATTGCACCATCCATGATGGTGCTGCCCATGCCGACCAGGATGCGGTTGCCCAGGGTGCAGCCATGGAGCATGACTTTGTGACCAATGGTTACTTCATCGCCGATCAGCAGCGGGAAACCATCCGGGTTGAACGGCCCGGCATGGGTGATGTGTAGCACGCTGCCGTCCTGGACACTGGTGCGCGCGCCGATGCGGATGCGCTGCATATCGCCGCGGATCACCGTCAATGGCCACACCGAGCTGTCGGCGCCGATCTCGACATCGCCCAGCACCACGGCACTGCGGTCGACAAAGGCACGCTCGCCAAGCCTGGGAGTGTGATGCTGGAAGCTACGGATGGCCATGATAGGAATTCTCTTTGGTATGGATAGGGCTGCGGTCGGCGTCGATTGTAATTAAGATGGGGAAGTGTTTCTTCTGCCAAGGTGTTTAACCGTGAGTGCGAACAACCCGCTTCTGCAGTCTTATGACTTGCCGCCCTTCTCGGCGATCCGTGCCGAGCATGTGCAGCCGGCGATTGAACAGATCCTGGCCGACAACCGTAATGCCATTGCCGACATCCTCCAGGCCCAGGGCAAGCACCCAAGCTGGGCCGGCCTGATCCTGGCCATGGACGAACTCAACGACCGCCTGGGCGCCGCCTGGAGTCCGGTCAGCCACCTCAATGCCGTGTGCAACAGCGCCGAACTGCGTGAAGCCTACGAGGCCTGCCTGCCGGCGTTGAGCGCCTACGCCACCGAAATGGGCCAGAACCGCGAGCTGTTCCAGGCCTATGAAGCGTTGATCGCCAGCCCCGAAGCCGCCGGCTTCGATGTGGCGCAAAAGACAATTCTCGAACACGCCCTGCGTGACTTCCGCCTGTCGGGTATCGACCTGCCGGCCGATAAGCAACAACGTTATGCCGAAGTTCAGAGCAAGCTCAGCGAACTGGGCAGCCGCTTCTCCAACCAGCTGCTGGACGCCACCCAGGCCTGGACCAAGCACGTCACCGACGAAGCGGCACTGGCCGGCCTGACGGACTCGGCCAAGGCACAGATGGCTGCCGCCGCCCAGGCCAAGGGCCTCGATGGCTGGCTGATCAGCCTGGAATTCCCCAGCTACTACGCGGTGATGACCTACGCTGAAGACCGCGCCTTGCGCGAAGAAATCTACGCCGCCTACTGCACCCGCGCCTCTGATCAGGGCCCTAACGCCGGCCAGTTCGACAACGGTCCGGTGATGGGCGAGATCCTCGACCTGCGTCAGGAACTGGCTCAGCTATTGGGCTACCAGAACTTCGCCGAGCTGAGCCTGGCGACCAAGATGGCCGAGTCCAGCGATCAGGTGCTGAGCTTCCTGCGTGACCTGGCCAAGCGCAGCAAGCCGTTTGCCACACAGGACCTGGCCCAGCTCAAGGCCTATGCCGCCGAGCAGGGGTGCCCGGACTTGCAAAGCTGGGACAGCGGTTTCTACGGGGAAAAACTCCGTGAACAGCGCTACAGCGTTTCCCAGGAAACCCTGCGCGCCTACTTCCCGATCGACAAGGTGCTGACCGGCCTGTTCACCATCGTCCAGCGCCTGTACGGCATCGAGATTGCCGAGCTCAAGGGCTTCGATAGCTGGCATCCGGACGTACGCCTGTTCGAAATCAAGGAGCACGGCCAGCACGTCGGGCGCTTCTTCTTCGACCTCTATGCCCGTGCCAACAAGCGCGGCGGTGCCTGGATGGACGGCGCCCGCGACCGTCGCCTGACTGCTGACGGCCAATTGCAGAGCCCGGTGGCCAACCTTGTGTGCAACTTCACCCCGGCCGCCCCTGGCAAGCCGGCGTTGCTGACCCATGACGAAGTCACCACCCTGTTCCACGAGTTCGGCCATGGCCTGCATCACCTGCTGACCCGTATCGAGCATGCCGGTGTTTCCGGTATCAACGGTGTGGCCTGGGATGCGGTCGAGCTGCCGAGCCAGTTCATGGAAAACTGGTGCTGGGAGCCTGAAGGCCTGGCGCTGATTTCCGCTCACTACGAAACTGGCGCAGCCCTGCCCCAGGATTTGCTCGAGAAGATGCTGGCGGCGAAGAACTTCCAGTCCGGGCTGATGATGGTCCGCCAGCTGGAATTCTCGCTGTTCGACTTCGAACTGCACGCCAGCCACGGCGACGGCCGCGGTGTACTGCAAGTGCTCGAAGGCATCCGCGACGAGGTCTCGGTCATGCGCCCACCGGCGTACAACCGCTTCCCCAACAGCTTTGCGCATATCTTCGCCGGTGGTTATGCAGCCGGTTACTACAGCTACAAGTGGGCTGAAGTACTGTCGGCCGACGCCTTCTCGCGCTTTGAAGAAGAAGGCGTGCTCAATGCCGACACCGGTCGCGCGTTCCGCGAAGCGATCCTGGCCCGTGGTGGTTCCCAGGAGCCGATGCTGCTGTTCGTCGACTTCCGTGGCCGCGAGCCATCAATCGATGCACTCTTGCGCCATAGCGGCTTGAGTGAGGAAGTGGCGGCATGAGTGATGGGCCTGTGATAACGAAAAAACGCTTTATCGCCGGGGCGGTCTGCCCGGCGTGCAGCGAGCCGGACAAACTGATGATGTGGAGCGAAGACAGCGTTCCGCACCGTGAGTGCGTGGCCTGCGGGTTTTCCGACACCCTTAACGAACAGGGGCTGTCGGTGCCCAAGGAGTTGGGTACCCGGGTCAACAGGGTCGAGGTGAAACCTGCCGCGACCACGGTGCAGACGGTGCAGTTCTTCCCTAATCCGAAGCTGAAGAAACCGGCTGAGTAAGGGCGTGTGGTGCCTTGGGTGCTATTTAGTTGGCACCAGCGAGCGTTAGCTGCAATCCAGAGTAGCGGGCCCAACCCCGCTCTCTGGAATTTGTTATGAGTACCGTTAACCCCTTACTGCGTCATGACGAACCGATCGATTACGCTGCAGTGCGTATCGAACATCTGCAACCTGCAATCGAGCAGGTGATCGCCGATAACCGTGCTGCGCTGAGTATCATCATTGCGCACCAACGTGCACTTCCCACCTGGGATGATCTGGTGCTGGCGGTTGATGCACTGGACGCCCGCCTGAACAACACCTTGTACAACATCGCGCCCCTGATCAATCGCCCAGGTGAGTGGCAGAAAGTTGCCTATCAATGCTGGGATCTGGCACAAGCCTACTTCGTGGAAAAGCTGCAAAACGTAGAACTGCTGAGTTTGTACGAGCGTCTCGCCGGCAGCCCTTATGGTCTGAACCTTGATTGGCAAAGCAAAGCGGCGTTGCAACGAACGATCACATCGTTTCGCCTATCAGGGGTACACTTGAACCTTGAGGGCCGTGAAATCTTGCAGATGCTCGAACGGCAGATCAGCGCGTTGCAGAAGACGTTTTCCGAAAACATTTCCCGCTCCAGCAATGACTGGAGCTTGCACCTCATGGATGAGCAGCGACTGCAGGGAGTTTCCGAACTGGACAAGGCCGCAATGGCGGCGTCGGCAAAAAGCAGGAAGCTGAACGGGTGGCTAGTTACCCTCGAAGAGCCACTCTACCTGGCAATTATCGAACATGCGCAGGACCGGGATCTGCGTGAGAAAGTCTATCGGGCATATCTGACCCGTGGCGCCAATCCTGACCCTGCCCTCGATAATGCCGGTGTGTTTCAGGCGTTGGCGCAAGCCAAGCAGAAAAAGGCACGTTTACTCGGCTTTGACACCTTTCCCCAGTACAACCTGCAGCTCAAAGGGGGCGCATCTGCGGAACAGGTTTTGGCTTTCCTTAAAGACCTGGTCCGCCAGGCTCGACCGGGGCTGGAGCGGGAAAGGCAGCGTCTGCAAAGTGCGGCGCAGCAACAAGGGCTGGCTCCCATTCAGCCTTGGGATGTTGCCTTCATGCGCAAGCAGAAAGACCACACACCGTTGCGATTGTCAGAGGACGATGTGCGGGCCTGCTTCTCTCTGGATACGGTTTTAAAGGCATTGGTAGACCTGGCCCACAAGCTCTTTGGTTTGGTGCTGACTGAGGCACAGGCAGTTTCTACCTGGGATCCCGAT
This sequence comes from Pseudomonas sp. RC2C2, assembly GCF_018390435.1. NCBI lineage: Bacteria > Pseudomonadati > Pseudomonadota > Gammaproteobacteria > Pseudomonadales > Pseudomonadaceae > Pseudomonas > Pseudomonas sp. RC2C2. The sequence goes on from NZ_JAHBAX010000001.1 coordinate 2,320,631, forward strand.
GTTCGTGTGTTTGAAGTAGTGCAAGATCACGCTTTACTGGGATATCTGTACATCGACGCAATCGGCAGGGACGGCAAGTCGCCTGAAGGGGCCTGGACTTATTACGTCTGGAATCGGCACATCGACGCCGAAGGCAAGTATCACAAGAGTGCCGCAGCATTGTTTACCAATGTTGCCGCCGGCCAGGGTGATGTGCCGCCGCTGCTGACTCATCTGGACCTGCGCAAGCTGTTTCACGAGTTCGGTCATTGCCTACACCACCTCATGGTCCGCACTTCGAACTATCACCTGGGTAATATACTGAATCTGGGCCCTGGTGGTGTCGAGATTGCCAGCCAATTGCTGGAGCGCTGGTGCTGGTCGGCGCAGTATCTGGCGGGTATATCCGCTCACTACCAGACTGGCGAACCGCTGACGGTCCAAGCGATGCAGACTTTCCTGGATCAACTGCAGGCGCAGGAGCGTCCGAAGCTGGCGGTCGAACTGGCCAAGTCATTGTTCGATCTAGATTTGCATGGCAATCCGGAAGATGGTCGTAGTGTCCAGAAAAAGGTTGAAGACAGCTTCATTGAGGCGGGGGCCTGGCCGCTGGCTGACTTTGAGCGCCCATTGCATGCCTTCGATTACCTGGTTGACGGCTATGACGCGGGCTACTTCGGCTATCTCTGGGCGAACGTCTATGCCTTCGATCTGTTCAGTCGATTTGAACAGGAAGGTCTGCTCAATCGGCAAACCGGTCGCGAGCTGCAGGATGAGGTGTTTGCGCCTGGCGTTGCGCGTCCCATTCAGACCGGCGTCGAGGCCTTCCTCAAGCGCCCTTCCAGCGCGCTGCCATTCTTGCGCTGGTACGGCCTGATCGCCGGCTGAGCCTGCCCAACGGTGCTGGATCAACGTTTTTGAGTGGTGTACTGTATAAAAAAACAGTATAGGTGCACCATGGTTGCTCCAGCTCCCCTGCGCGGTCGTGGCACCGCCAGCAACCCCCACAACCGCTTCGCCCCCAACCGTTCGGTGGCCGAGGACGACGGCTGGTACCAGGAAGTGCCCCTGACCCAGGGCACCGAAGTGCGCAGCGAAACCGCCAAGAGCATCATCACCCGCAACAACTCGCCCGACCTGCCCTTCGACCGTTCGATCAATCCCTATCGCGGCTGCGAGCATGGTTGCATCTACTGCTATGCCCGGCCCAGTCACGCCTACTGGGACCTGTCGCCCGGGCTGGACTTCGAAACCAAGCTGATCGCCAAGACCAACGCCGCTGCTGTGCTCGAACAGCAATTGAGCAAGCCTGGCTATATCTGCGCGCCGATCAACCTGGGGTCCAACACTGACCCCTATCAACCCATCGAACGCGAGCAACAGCTGACCCGGCGCCTGCTGGAGGTGCTGCTGCGTTATCGCCACCCGGTCACCATCGTCACCAAGGGCTCACTGATTTTGCGTGACCTGGACCTGCTCGCCGAACTGGCCCGGCAGCGTCTGGTGCAGGTGATGATCAGCCTGACCACCCTGGACGACGAACTCAAGCGCACCCTCGAGCCGCGGGCGGCAGCGCCCAAGGCACGGCTGCGGGCGATCCGGGTGCTGACTGAGGCCGGTGTTCCGGTGGGCGTGTTGTGTTCGCCAATGATCCCGATGATCAATGACAGTGAACTGGAGCACCTGCTCGAGGCCGCCAAAGCCAATGGGGCACTGAGCGCTGCCTACATGATGCTGCGTCTGCCGCTGGAGGTGGCGCCGCTGTTCGAGCAGTGGCTGCAGGACCATTATCCGCAACGGGCCAATCATGTGCTCAGCCTGATCCGCCAGAGCCGCGGCGGTGAGTTGTACGACAGCCGCTTTGGTGCGCGCATGCGCGGTGAAGGGGTATTTGCCGAGTTGCTGGCGCAACGCTTCAGCAAGGCGATCCGCCGCCTGGGGCTGAACCGGCGCGAAGGCTACGCGCTTGATTGCAGTGCGTTTTGCCCTCCTGGCGGGCAGATGTCACTGCTCTGATTTTCAATAATGGGTATTGGCCATTAATGTTTTTTTGATATTATCCGGACAACTCTTTGAATCTCTGGAACGCCCGTACTAGAGCCTCGCAATTCAGTTTGAGTTAAGTTTCGCCGAGTAGCGTAGGAATTCAGCCAACAACGGATGTGATTGTTGGCGCGCGTATTTCATCCAACTGTCATACGCCGTTTGAATCATCAACCCGGTAAAATGGACTTAACCTAAAACCGTCAAAGAGGATGAATCATGCCCGTCAAGGACCCATCCAAGGCCGTCCCGGAAGCCCCAGCCGAGAGCGCCGATGCTGCCCTGAAGCATATCGTCGACGGCTTTCTGCGGTTCCATCATGACGTTTTTCCCGAGCAGCAGGAGCTGTTCAAGAAACTCGCCACCGCACAAACGCCCCGTGCGATGTTCATCACCTGTGCCGACTCGCGCATCGTGCCCGAGCTGATCACCCAGAGCTCCCCTGGCGACCTGTTCGTCACCCGCAACGTCGGTAACGTCGTGCCACCTTACGGGCAGATGAACGGCGGTGTGTCCACCGCCATCGAATACGCCGTGCTGGCCCTGGGCGTGCACCACATCATTGTCTGTGGACACTCCGATTGCGGTGCCATGCGCGCGGTGCTCAACCCGCAGAGCCTGGAGAAGATGCCGACGGTCAAGGCCTGGCTGCGCCATGCCGAAGTTGCCCGCACGGTGGTCGAAGACAACTGCTCCTGTGGCAGCGAGCATGAAACCATGCAGGTGCTGACCAAGGAAAACGTCATCGCCCAGCTGCACCACCTGCGCACCCATCCGTCGGTGGCCTCGCGCCTGGCGGCTGGCCAGTTGTTTATCCACGGCTGGATCTACGACATCGAAACCAGCCAGGTCGAAGCCTACGACGCGGCAAGCGACAGCTTCCTGCCGCTTGCCGAAGGCCAGCCGATCCCCTGCGCAACCCCGAGAGGACGCTACTAAGCGTCCCTGACACCCCAAAACGCTGATTGACGGCTGCACCTGACGGGTGCGGCCTTGGTCATCGGCTGCCTTGAATTTCCCTGACGGCCTTGCCGGCACTGTGCTGGCGGTGCGCGCCTGCGCGCGTGTCAGGGGGTGTACCAGCGGCCATTGGAATGGCCATCAAACGTGAGAGAAGGAGTGACACGGTGAACACGACACAAGTAAAAGCGGCATTGCCGCGTGAGTTGCTGGCCTCAGTGGTGGTGTTTCTGGTTGCCTTGCCCTTGTGCATGGGTATTGCCATTGCCTCGGGCATGCCGCCGGCCAAAGGCCTGATCACTGGGATTGTCGGCGGTATCGTGGTTGGCTGGCTGGCCGGCTCGCCGTTGCAGGTCAGCGGCCCGGCGGCCGGCCTGGCGGTGCTGGTGTTCGAGTTGGTGCGCCAGCATGGTGTGGCGATGCTTGGCCCGATCCTGCTGTTGGCCGGCCTGTTGCAACTGCTCGCCGGGCGTTTGCGCCTGGGCTGCTGGTTCCGGGTAACGGCGCCGGCGGTGGTATACGGCATGCTCGCGGGCATCGGCGTGCTGATTGTTTTGTCCCAGGTGCATGTGATGTTCGACAGCGCCCCGCAGCCCTCGGGCCTGGCCAACCTGTTGGGCTTTCCGGCAACCCTGGGCCAGGCGCTGCCACTGGAGCGCCCGGGCAATGGCTGGCAGGCCGGTGCGCTTGGGCTGGGCACCATCGCCATCATGTGGGGTTGGGAACGCTTGCGCCCGCAGTCGCTGCGTTTCGTTCCGGGGGCCTTGCTTGGCGTGGCCTTGATGACCGTGATCAGCATCTGGCTGACGCTGCCGGTGAACCGGGTCGAAGTGCCGGCGAATCTCAGCGAAGCCATCGACTGGCTGCGCCCGGCTGACCTGCTCAACCTCGCCGACCCGAACCTGTTGGTCGCCGCCTTCGCCCTGGCCTTTATCGCCAGCGCCGAAACCCTGCTCTCTGCCGCTGCGGTCGATCGCATGCATAACGGCCAGCGTTCGGATTTTGACCGTGAATTGTCGGCTCAGGGGTTGGGCAACATGCTTTGCGGTGTGCTCGGTGCGCTACCGATGACCGGGGTGATCGTGCGCAGTTCGGCCAATGTCCAGGCCGGTGCGCAGACTCGCTTGTCGGCAATCCTGCATGGCGTCTGGTTACTGGCCTTCGTGGTGGTGTTGAGCAGCGTGCTGCAGCAGATTCCGGTAGCGAGCCTGGCAGGTGTGCTGGTGTATACCGGGGTCAAGCTGGTGGACTTCAAGGCCTTTCGCGGGCTGGGCCGATATGGACGCATGCCGATGTTCACGTATGCGGCGACGGCGTTGGCGATCATCTTCACCGACCTGCTCACCGGCGTGTTGCTCGGTTTTGCCCTGACGCTACTGAAGCTGGCGCTCAAGGCCGCACGCCTGAAGATCAGCGTGGCCAGCCTGGACCAACCGGGCCATCTGGAACTGCGTTTGAGCGGCGCGGCGACCTTTCTCAAGGTGCCCGCGCTGGCCCAGGTGCTTGAAGGCATTCCACCCGCGACCACCCTGCATGTGCCGCTGGCCAACCTCAGCTACATCGACCACTCCTGCCTGGAACTGCTCGAAGACTGGGGGCGTGCCAATGCCGGCAAGGGTTCGCGCCTGCTGATCGAACAGCGGCGGCTCAAGCGCCGGGTCGAGGGGCGAGTACGGACGACGGCGGGGTTGGGGGCCTGATCTGGATTGAGCGGTGTTGCCATCGCTGGCAATGCCAGCTCCCATACCTCGCTCAGGCTCTGCACTGAACCGGTGGGAGCCGGCTTTGCCGGCGTTGCTGGCGCATCAGCCTCAAGCGGATTGATCCAGCTCCAGGCCCACACCCAACTGCCGCGACAGGCATGGCCAGCGCTTCCAGGCGGCACCGGTATCCGGGCTGCTGAGCTTGTCGCGATACTGCTCGACCGACTCCAGGGCAAAGCTCTGGTCATTGAGCATCTCATCCACCGAGTGGTGCACCACTTCATCCAGCTGGTTGGCGAATGCCTCGCCGATCAACTGGTGGGCGATCAGGTTGGCCACGGTAGTGTCCAGCGGGATCAGCGGTTGATTGAAGTGCTTGATGTACAAATCGTTAACTTCTTCCACCAGGCGGTGGGCCAGGTAGGCCTCGTCCAGCAGGCAGCCCAGGCCCAGGTGGGTAGTGGTGATGGCGGGCGGTTGCAGGAAGTACTGCTCGGCGATTTTCAGCACCGGTTTGATCTGCGACTCGATGCCGGCTTCGCGGGCAACGTCATTGGCCGCTTCCAGCAGTTCTGGAACCTGGTCGATATAGGCGCCGACGAAACGGGCCAGAGCGCCTTGGGCATCGGCCTCTGGCAGATGGATCGAAGGGTGCAGGTGTGGCAGCTGTTTTTCGAGTTGCTGTTTCAGTTGGCCGGTTTCGGTCTCATGTTGACGGGCACGGGTGATCTGCTCGCGCAAAGCGGCGATGTTCATGACAACTCCAGGGTAAAGGCGTGACAAACGGAAGACATAAGGTAGCTCGGTTCTGAAAATGGCTAAGACGCATTTGGCATAACCATTAATAAATTAATATTCGGCGATTATATCGAAGTGCCATCATTGTGCTCCAGGCCAGGTAATCCGTGGCTTTGCGCGCAAACGTTCAACTTCTGTTGATGATTTCCCCGCGCGCATTGCCAGGCCGGGGTCGCTGTCTATACTCCGGTTTGAAAGTGATTCGCTGATGAGGCCCGACTGCAGTTCGCAGGGGCTCGGTCGTCGAAGTTCGCAGTCTTGGCCACCGTACCCTTAGCCGTAGGTCCACGCCTCCGGGATAACAAGAACGATAAGGGGAACCCGCAATGATGCGACATCCACATGTCTGGATGGGCCTCCTGTTGTGGTCGGTATTCGGTCAGGCGCACGCCGCCTGGACCGTGAACATGGCGCCAGGGGCGACTGAAGTCAGCAACGCAGTGTTCGACCTGCACATGACCATCTTCTGGATCTGCGTGATCATCGGCCTGGTGGTCTTTGGCGCAATGTTCTGGTCGATGATCATCCACCGTCGTTCTACCGGCCAGCAGCCCGCGCACTTTCACGAGCACACCTGGGTCGAGATCATGTGGACGGTGGTGCCGTTCCTGATCCTGGTGGCCATGGCCATTCCGGCGACCAAGACCCTGATCGATATCTACGATGCCAGCGAGTCGGACGTCGACATCCAGGTCACCGGCTACCAGTGGAAGTGGCATTACAAATACCTGGGGCAGGACGTCGAGTTCTTCAGCAACCTGGCCACCCCCGCCGATCAGATCCACAACAAGTCACTCAAGGACGAGCACTACCTGCTCGAAGTCGACCAGCCACTGGTGCTGCCGGTGGGCGCCAAGGTGCGCTTTCTGGTAACCGCCGCCGACGTTATCCATTCCTGGTGGGTGCCGGCCTTTGCGGTCAAGCGCGATGCCATCCCCGGCTTCGTCAACGAAGCCTGGACCCGGGTCGAGAAGCCCGGCATCTACCGCGGCCAATGCACCGAGCTGTGCGGCAAGGACCATGGGTTCATGCCGGTGGTGGTTGAGGTCAAGTCCAAGGCTGACTACGACACCTGGCTTGGCGAGCGCAAGGCCGACGCGGCCAAGCTCAAAGAGCTGACCAGCAAGGAATGGACCCTGCAAGAGCTGATCGAGCGCGGCGACAAGGTCTATCACACCACCTGCGTGGCCTGTCACCAGGCCGAAGGCCAGGGCCTGCCGCCGATGTTCCCGGCGCTCAAGGGCTCGAAGATCGCCACCGGGCCGAAGGAAGCTCACCTGAGCATCGTCTTCCACGGCAAGCCGGGCACGGCCATGGCCGCCTTCGGCAAGCAGCTTTCGGAAGTCGATATCGCCGCCGTGGTGACCTACGAACGCAACGCCTGGGGCAACAACAAGGGCGACATGGTCACGCCAAAAGACGTGCTGGCGATCAAACAGGCAGAAAGCAAATGAGCCGGGTTGATGCGTATCCGCGCCCCAGCCACCGGACTGCAGGAGACAGGACATGAGCGCAGTGATCGACGACCACAGCCAAGGTCATGAGCACGCCCACGGACCGGCCAAGGGCCTGATGCGCTGGGTGCTGACCACCAACCACAAAGACATCGGCACCCTGTACCTGTGGTTCAGTTTCACGATGTTCCTGCTTGGCGGCTCGTTCGCCATGGTCATCCGCGCCGAGCTGTTCCAGCCCGGGCTGCAGATCGTCCAGCCGGAGTTCTTCAACCAGATGACCACCATGCACGGCCTGGTGATGGTCTTCGGTGCGGTGATGCCAGCCTTCGTCGGCCTGGCCAACTGGATGATCCCGCTGATGATCGGCGCGCCGGACATGGCCCTGCCGCGGATGAACAACTTCAGCTTCTGGCTGCTGCCGGCGGCTTTCCTGCTGCTGGTCTCGACCCTGTTCATGCCCGGCGGCGGACCGAACTTCGGCTGGACCTTCTATGCGCCGCTATCGACTACCTACGCGCCGGAAAGCGTGACCTTCTTCATCTTCGCCATCCACCTGATGGGCATCAGCTCGATCATGGGCGCGATCAACGTCATCGCCACCATCCTCAACCTGCGTGCCCCGGGCATGACCCTGATGAAAATGCCGCTGTTCGTCTGGACCTGGCTGATCACCGCCTTCCTGCTGATTGCGGTGATGCCGGTGCTGGCGGGCGTGGTGACCATGATGCTGATGGACATCCACTTCGGCACCAGCTTCTTCAGCGCCGCCGGCGGTGGTGACCCGGTGTTGTTCCAGCATGTGTTCTGGTTCTTCGGCCACCCCGAGGTGTACATCATGATCCTGCCGGCCTTCGGCGCGGTCAGTTCGATCATCCCGGCGTTCTCGCGCAAGCCGCTGTTCGGTTACACCTCGATGGTCTACGCCACCGGGGCGATCGCCTTCCTGTCGTTTATCGTCTGGGCCCACCACATGTTCGTGGTCGGCATTCCGGTGGTTGGCGAACTGTTCTTCATGTACGCCACCATGCTGATCGCGGTGCCCACCGGGGTGAAGGTGTTCAACTGGGTCAGCACCATGTGGGAAGGCTCGTTGACCTTCGAGACGCCGATGCTGTTCGCCATCGCCTTCGTCATCCTCTTTACCATCGGCGGTTTTTCCGGGCTGATGCTGGCCATCGCCCCGGCGGATTTCCAGTACCACGACACCTACTTTGTGGTGGCCCATTTCCACTATGTACTGGTGCCCGGGGCAATCTTCGGCATCTTTGCCTCGGCCTATTACTGGCTGCCGAAATGGACCGGGCACATGTATGACGAAACCCTGGGCAAGCTGCACTTCTGGTTGTCGTTCGTGGGCATGAACATGGCCTTCTTCCCCATGCATTTCGTTGGCCTGGCCGGCATGCCACGGAGGATTCCGGACTACAACCTGCAGTTCGCCGACTTCAACATGGTCTCGTCGATCGGCGCCTTTACCTTCGGCGCCACGCAGATTTTCTTCCTGTTCATCGTCATCAAGTGCATTCGCGGCGGTGTACCGGCGCCGGCCAAACCCTGGGAGGGTGCCGAAGGGCTGGAGTGGTCGGTGCCGTCTCCGGCGCCCTATCACACCTTCCAGACCCCACCGGAAGTGAAATGAACGGCTCAGGCCCGAGGATGCAACCATGAGTGAAGGGACCTCGCTCAAGCGCCTGGTGTGGCGGCTGATGCTGCTGACCGTGGTGATGTTCGCCTTCGGTTTTGCCCTGGTGCCGATCTACGATGTGATGTGCAAAGCCTTCGGCATCAATGGCAAGACCGGCGGGCAGTATCAAGGCACCCAGGTCAGTGACATGAACCGCACGGTGAAGGTGCAGTTCATGTCGACCAACGCCAGCGACATGGTCTGGGAGTTCTACTCCACCGCCGACCAGATCGACGTCAATCCGGGGGCGGTCAACCAGATGGTGTTCATCGCCCGCAACCCGACCGACAAACCCATGAGCGCCCAGGCCATTCCCAGCATCACCCCGGCCGAGGCGGCGGCGTACTTCCACAAGACCGAATGCTTCTGCTTTACCCAGCAGGTGCTGCAGCCGGGTGAGCGCATTGAAATGCCGGTGCGCTTCATCGTCGACCGCGACCTGCCCAAGGATGTGAAACACCTGACGCTGGCTTACACGCTGTTCGATATCACCGCTCGCCACCCGCCGGTTGCACACCTGGCGGACCCGGTTGCACAGGGCGCCCGATAAGGAGAACACCACGATGGCTTCCCATGAGCACTATTACGTTCCGGCGCAAAGCAAGTGGCCGATCATTGCCACGGTCGGCATGTTCATCACGGTGTTCGGCCTGGGCACCTGGTTCAACGACCTCAAGGCCGGGCGGCCGGAGTCCCACGGGCCGTGGATTTTCTTCTTTGGCACGCTGTGCCTGGCCTACATGCTGTTCGGCTGGTTTGGCACGGTGGTCAGGGAAAGCCGTGCCGGGCTCTACAGCCCACAACTGGACCGCACGTTTCGCTGGGGCATGTCGTGGTTCATTTTCTCCGAGGTGATGTTCTTCATCGCCTTTTTCGGCGCGCTGTTCTATGTGCGCAACCTGGCCGGGCCGTGGCTCGGTGGTGATGGCGCCAAGGGCGTGGCGCACATGCTCTGGCCGAACTTCGAGTTCGCCTGGCCGCTGCTCCAGACCCCGGACCCGAAGCTGTTTCCGCCGCCCAAGGAGATCATCGACCCCTGGCACCTGCCGTTGATCAACACCATTTTGCTGGTCAGCTCCAGTGTCACGGTAACCATCGCCCACCATGCCTTGCGCAAGAATCACCGCGGGCCGCTAAAGGCCTGGCTGGCATTGACCATTCTCCTTGGCCTGGGCTTCCTGGTACTGCAGGCCTACGAGTACCACGAGGCCTATACCGAGCTGGGGCTGACCCTGGGTTCGGGTATCTACGGCGCAACCTTCTTCATGCTCACGGGGTTCCACGGTGCCCACGTGACCATGGGCACCCTGATTCTGTTCGTGATGCTGGTGCGGATCATGCGTGGGCACTTCAACGCCGACAAACACTTCGGCTTCGAGGCCGCCAGCTGGTACTGGCACTTTGTCGACGTGGTCTGGGTGGGGCTGTTTATCTTCGTTTACGTGCTGTAGCCGGGTTCAGAACGGCGCGTGGGACACCAACTGGCCGCTGTAGAACCCCCAGGTCACCAGGGCCAGGGTCAAGGCGGCCAGGGTGACCCGAACAGTGAGGGCCTTAAGCAGGCGAGTCGACTGTCCGTCGTCCTTGACCAGAAAGAACAGGCCACTGAACAGGCTGGCGATGGTCGCCAACAGCATCAGGACAATCGCGGCTTTGAGCATGGCGAAACTCCGGGGGGATGCAGTGATGAGTACAAGTATAGCGATTGACCTTTCGAGGGCCCGGTGAAGCGCTTTCGCCCCGGCATCGTGCCGACCCTGGTGGTGTTTTTGCTGCTGCCGGGGTTGATTGCGCTCGGCTGCTGGCAGCTCGGGCGGGCCGAGCAGAAACGCCAGCTGCTGCAGGTCTACGCCGAGCGCAGTGCCAGCGATGCGGTCGGCAGTGCGCAGTTGCTGCAGAGTGCAGATCCGGCCTTTCGCCGTGTGCATCTATATGGCCAATTCGATAGTCAACACAGCCTGCTGCTGGATAACCGCATGCGCGACGGTCAGGTCGGCGTCGAGCTGCTGCAACCCTTTCTCGACCAGGCCAGCGGCCTGTGGCTGTTGATCAATCGTGGCTGGCTGCCCTGGCCGGACCGGCGCATTGCGGTGCAGTTCAGCACGCCTGAGCACCCCTTGAGCCTGGACGCTTCGGTGTACGTTGCTGCGGGCGCGACCTTTCAATTGCATGCCGACCCGCAGGGGGGCAACTGGCCGCGGCTGATCACCGCCAGCGACGCCAGCACGCTGTGGCCGCAACTGGGCCGCGAAGGTTTTGCCCATGAGTTGCGCCTGGAAGCCGGCCCGGCCAGTTATCGACGGGATTGGCCGGTGGTCGCCCTGGGCCCGGAAAAACACCTGGGTTACGCCGTGCAGTGGTTTGCCCTGGCGTTGGCGCTGGTGCTGCTCTACCTCTACTTCGGCTGGCATAACAACAAGGAGAAACAGCATGGGAGCCGTCACAAGTCCACTCAACATGTCTGAAGGCAAGGCGCCGCGCAGTCGTGCGCGCGGGCGTCTGCAACTGCTGCTGATCCTGCTGGTGGTTCTCGGCCCGATGATCCTTGCCACCAGCATGTACAAACTCAAATTCTGGGTACCCGACAGCCGTAGTTACCACGGTGAAATGATCGGCAACGGCCAGACCCGCGCTGACCTTGGGGTGAGCGCTGAGGAAGGGCGCTGGCAATTGCTGGTGAGTACGCCCAAGGACTGTGGGCTGGACTGCCAGCAACTGGTGTACCTGGCCCGGCAGATCCAGATCGGCCTGGGCCGTGATGCCAGCCGCGCCAGTCATGCCCTGGCCGCCGCCCAGCCATTGGCCAGTGACTACCAGGCCAAGCTGGATCGCGAATACCCGCAATTGCAACGCTACCCCCTGGACGTGTCGCGCTACGGAACAGTCAGCCAGGGCAAACAGGATGCCCAGCTGTGGATCATCGACCCACACGGCAATCTGGTGCTGCGCTATGACGCCAGGGTCAAGGGCAAGGACTTGCTCAACGACCTGCGCCACTTGCTCAAGCTGTCCAACATCGGGTAGGACATCGCCATGGCCAGACCTGGATTTCGCCTCGCCGTCTTCGCCACCTTGCTGGCACTGGTTGTCGTCCTGCTCGGTGCCTATACCCGCCTGACCCACGCCGGCCTGGGCTGCCCGGACTGGCCGGGCTGCTATGGCTTCATCAGCGTGCCCAAGACCGAAGCACAGCTGGCCCATGCCGAGCGGCACTTTCCCGACACTCCGGTAGAGGCGCACAAGGGCCGCAACGAGATGGTCCATCGCTACTTTGCCGGCACCCTGGCCCTGGTGATCAGCCTGCTGGCCTTGCAGGCCTGGCGCCGTCATGGACGCGATGGCCAGCCTTATCGCCTGCCTCTGCTGTTGCTCGGCGTGGTACTCGCCCAGGCGGCCTTCGGCATGTGGACGGTGACCCTCAAGCTTTGGCCGCAGGTGGTCACGGCACATCTATTGGGCGGCTTTGCCACCTTGAGCCTGTTGTTCCTGCTCAGCCTGCGCCTGTCTCGAGTCCTTGCGCCCTTGCCCAAGCTGCCGTTGAGCGTACGCCGGGTGGCGGCGCTGGGGTTGCTGGTGGTGATCGGCCAGATCGCCCTGGGTGGCTGGGTCAGCGCCAACTACGCGGCAGTCGCCTGTATCGACCTGCCGACCTGCCATGGCCAGTGGTGGCCGCAGGCGGACTTTGCCAACGGCTTTCACCTGACCCAGCACATCGGTCCCAATTACCTCGGCGGCCAGCTCGACAGCGATGCACGCACGGCGATTCATATGAGCCACCGCCTGGGTGCCTTGCTGGTGACCGCGGTCATGCTGACCCTGAGCTGGAAGCTGCATCGCCATGGTTTGCGCAGGCTGGCCGGGTTGGTACTGCTGGTGCTGGCAGTGCAGGTGAGCTTGGGGATCAGCAACGTGCTGTTCCACCTGCCGCTGGCCGTGGCCGTGGCCCACAACGCCGGTGGCGCCTTGCTGTTGCTGAGCATGGTGCTGGTCAATTACCGCATTCGCCTGGTTGCCCAGGCCAAAGTCCGTCGGGTCAGCCAGGGCTGGCGCCTGACCCCGCTGGCTAGCGGCGGAGTCGTTCATTATCTGGGAGATAATTCATGGCGACGCTTCTGAGCGAGCGCAGGCTGCAAGCAGGCTGGCGCGATTACCTTGAGCTGACCAAGCCCAAGGTGGTGGTGCTGATGCTGATCACTTCGCTGGTCGGCATGTTTCTCGCCACCCGTGCCGGAGTGCCGTGGACCATCCTGCTGTTCGGCAACCTTGGCATCGCGTGTTGCGCCGGTGGCGCTGCGGTGGTCAACCATGTGGTGGACCGGCGCATCGACGCGCTGATGGCGCGTACGCACAAGCGCCCGATTGCCGAAGGCCGGGTGACGCCGGCGGCAGCCCTGACCTTTGCCCTGTTGTTAGCGACACTGGGCATGGCCCTGCTGCTGGTATTCACCAACGCCCTGACCGCCTGGCTGACCCTGGCCTCGCTGCTCGGCTACGCGGTGATCTACACCGGCTTTCTCAAGCGCGCCACGCCGCAGAACATCGTTATCGGCGGCCTGGCGGGTGCTGCGCCGCCACTGCTGGGCTGGGTGGCGATCAGCGGGCATATCAGCGCCGAGCCATTGCTGCTGGTGCTGATCATCTTCGCCTGGACGCCGCCGCACTTCTGGGCCCTGGCCATTCACCGCAAGGAGGAGTACGCCAAGGCTGATATTCCCATGCTGCCGGTGACCCACGGCGAACACTACACCAAGGTGCATATCCTGCTGTACACCCTGGTGTTGCTGGCGGTCAGCCTGCTGCCCTACGCCATCCACATGAGCGGCCCGTTATACCTGGCCTGCGCCCTAGCCCTGGGCGGGCGCTTCCTGCAGTGGGCCTGGGTGTTGTACCGTGGCAGTCGGCCGCACGCGGCGATCAAGACCTTCAAGTACTCTATCTGGTACCTGTTGCTGCTGTTCATCGCGCTGCTTGTTGACCACTACCTACTGTTGAACCTATGACTCGAACCCAGAAAACCGTCTTTATTCTCGTTGCCCTGGTCGCCGTGATCCTCGGGCTTACCGTCAACAAGGTGCTCAACGGCCGCAGCGAAGGCAACCCGACCGAGCTGATCGATGCCGGCATCATCCTGCTGCCACAGAGCCGCACCGTGCCTGCCGTGGAGATGACCGACGAGCAGGGGCAGCCAGTGGTAATGGACCAGCTCAAGGGCAAGTGGTCGCTGCTGTTTTTCGGCTACACCTTCTGCCCGGACATTTGCCCGACCACCCTCGCCCAGCTGCGCCAGGTGAAAAGCGAGCTGCCCAAAGAGGCGGTTGAGCGGTTGCAGGTGGTGTTGGTCAGTGTCGACCCGAACCGCGATACCCCGGCACAGCTGAAGCAGTACCTGGGCTATTTCGACAAGGATTTTCGCGGGGTCACCGGCTCGCTGGAGAACATCCAGAAGCTGGCCAATGCGGTGAGCATTCCGTTTATTCCGGCCGATACCAGCAAGCCGAACTACACGGTCGATCACAGCGGAAACCTGGCGCTGCTGGGGCCGGATGGCAAGCAGCGCGGGTTTATCCGGGCGCCGTTCAACAACCAGAAGCTGGTTGCTCAATTGCCGGGATTGGTTAAACGCGACTGAAAAGCATCGCTGGCAAGCCAGCTCCCACAAGGTCCTGTGGGAGCTGGCTTGCCAGCGATGAGGGCGATGCGGCTTATCAGAACGCCGGCTTGACCGCGCCCTTGTACTTCTCTTCGATGAACTTCTTCACTTGCGGGGTGTGCAGCGCTGCAACCAGCTTCTTCACAGCGTCCGCGTCCTTGTTGTCTGCGCGGGTCACCAGGATGTTCACGTAAGGCGAATCGCTGCCTTCGATGACCAGAGCATCTGACTCGGGGTTGAGCTTGGCTTCCAGCGCGTAGTTGGTGTTGATCAGCGCCAGGTCGACCTGGGTCAGCACGCGCGGGATGGTCGCGGCTTCCAGTTCACGGAATTTCAGGTTCTTGCTGTTCTCGGCGATGTCTTTGACGGTCGAGAGGATGTTCTTGTTGTCCTTGAGCTTGATCACACCGGCCTTGTCCAGCAGCAGCAAGGCGCGCCCGCCGTTGGTGGCGTCGTTGGGGATGACCACGGTGGCCGTCGATGGCAGCTCGTCAAGCTTCTTGTACTTGCTCGAGTAGGCGCCCAGCGGCTCCAGATGCACACCGGCAACGCTCACCAGTTGGGTGCCCTTGGCCTTGTTGAACTCATCCAGGTACGGCTGGTGCTGGAAGAAATTGGCATCCAGGCGCTTCTCGGCCACTTGCACGTTCGGCTGGATATAGTCGGTGAACACCTTCACCTTCAGGTCCACGCCTTCTTTGGCCAGGGCCGGTTTGACGAACTCGAGGATCTCGGCGTGCGGTACCGGGGTGGCGGCGACGGTCAGGGTCTCGGCCTGGGCGGAGAAGGCCGCAACGGCGGCGACAACAGCAAGCAGTTTTTTCATCAAATCACTCCTTGTGAGGGCCGATCCGGCCCCCGGTGCGTCGGCAGCGCCGACCCATGGGGTTACTTACGGGAAAAATGCACAACCAGTTTGTCGCCCACGCTCTGCAGGACTTGAACCAGTACCAGCAGCAGGACCACGGTGACTACCATCACGTCGGTCTGGAAGCGTTGATAACCGAAGCGGATCGCCAGGTCACCGAGGCCGCCAGCGCCCACCACACCGGCCATCGCGGTGTACGACACGAGGGTAATGGCGGTGACGGTAATGGCTGCGAAGATGCCCGGACGAGCCTCGGGCAGCAAAGCGTTGATGATGATCTGGCGGGTAGTGGCGCCCATCGATTGGGTGGCTTCGATGATGCCGCGGTCGACTTCACGCAGCGCGGTTTCCACCAGGCGCGCGAAGAATGGCGTGGCACCGACCACCAGTGGCGGGATGGCCCCGGCGACGCCCAGCGAGGTGCCGGTGATCAGCACGGTAAACGGGATCATCACGATCAGCAGGATGATGAACGGCAGCGAGCGCAGAATGTTCACCACCAGCGACAGCAGCGCGTACACGCCCTTCTGTTCGAACAGCTGGCGCGGGCCGCAAAGGAACAACAGCACGCCCAGCGGCAGGCCGAGCAGCACGGTGAAGAACAGCGAGCCGAACAGCATGATCATGGTGTCGATAGTAGCCAGCCAGATTTCGGCCCAGTCGACGTTGGCAAAGAAACTCAAGGCGTCCATCAACGCAGTACCTCCATATGAACATCAGCCGCAGTGAAGCGGGCGAACGCCGCTTCCATGTCGCCGCCAGTGACGGCCAGGGTCAGTTGCCCATACGGGGTGTCCTTGATGCGGTCGATGCGTCCAGCCAGGATACTGTAGTCCACACCGGTTTCCCGGGCGACGGTGCCCAGGAGCGGTGCGTAGGTCGAATCGCCCTGGAAGGTCAGACGCACAATGCGGCCTGGCACGTGGGCGAAGTCGTCGCGCTGTTCGTTTTCGTCGATCTGCTCGTCTTCCTGGACGAAGCGCTTGGTGGTCGGGTGCTGCGGGTGCAGGAACACATCGGCCACCGGGCCTTGCTCGACGATCTGACCGGCGTCCATCACCGCTACGCGGTCACAGACCCGGCGGATTACGTCCATTTCATGGGTGATCAGCACGATGGTCAGCTTCAGCTCGCGGTTGATCTCGGCCAGCAGCTGCAACACCGAGGCGGTGGTCTGCGGGTCGAGGGCGCTAGTGGCTTCGTCGCACAGCAGGATCTTCGGTTTGGTGGCCAGGGCGCGGGCGATGCCGACGCGCTGCTTCTGGCCGCCGGAGAGCTGTGCCGGGTATTTTTTCGCGTGATCGGACAGGCCGACGCGGGCCAGCAGTTCGTTGACGCGGGCGTCGATTTCCTTGCGCGACAGCTCGCCCGCGAGGGTCAGTGGCAGGGCCACGTTGTCGGCGACGGTCTTGGAGGCCAGCAGGTTGAAGTGCTGGAAGATCATCCCGACTTGCTGGCGGAAACCCCGAAGATCATTGGCGTTGAACGCGGTGACGTCTTCGCCGTCGACAATGATCTTGCCGCCGCTCGGCGCTTCCAGGCGGTTGATCAGGCGCAGCAGGGTACTTTTACCGGCACCGGAATGGCCGATCAGCCCGAACACCTGGCCGTCTTCGACGCTCAGGTTGGTCGGGTGCAGTGCGGGGATATCCCTACCGGAAACGCGGTAGGTTTTATGGACATTTTGAAACTCGATCACGTAGCGAACCTTGTGGGGCGCATGGGAATGGGGGCAGCGGTTAGCCGGGCGCGCATTTTAGCCTGTTCGTATAGAGGTTCTTAGCATTTATTTCGCAATTGACCAATGCTACTGGAATAACGCGATCAGTGGTCAATCCGAAGGAACGCCTGCAGGGGCCATCAGTCACTACTGAATAGGGCCCGCCGTGGGGTCGAACCGTAGGACTGATTGAGTGAGGAGAGCACACTGATGCCCAGCAAGAAGAACCCGCCCAAGGAAAGCCAACTCGCCGGTACCCAGACCCCGGACCGCGCCAATACCAACGCCAAGCTGCAAAGCCTGGAAACCTTTCGCAGTGACGCCACTGGCCAGGCGCTGCGCACCAACCAGGGGGTCAAGGTTGCCGACAACCAGAACACCCTGAAAGCCGGTGACCGAGGCCCGTCGCTGCTGGAAGACTTCATCATGCGTGAAAAGATCACGCATTTTGACCATGAGCGTATCCCCGAGCGCATCGTCCATGCCCGCGGTACCGGGGCCCATGGCTATTTCCAGGCCTATGAATCACATGCCGCGTTGACCAAGGCCGGTTTTCTCCAGGACCCGGAGAAAATCACCCCGGTGTTCGTGCGCTTTTCCACCGTTCAGGGCCCGCGTGGCTCGGGTGATACCGTGCGCGATGTGCGCGGTTTTGCCGTGAAGTTCTTTACCGAAGAAGGCAACTTCGACCTGGTCGGCAATAACATGCCAGTGTTTTTCATCCAAGATGCGATCAAGTTTCCCGACTTCGTCCATGCAGTAAAACCTGAGCCACACAACGAAATGCCCACCGGCGGCTCGGCCCACGACACCTTCTGGGACTTCGTCTCACTGGTGCCGGAGTCGGCGCACATGGTGATCTGGGCAATGTCCGATCGTGCCATTCCAAAAAGCCTGCGGACCATGCAGGGCTTCGGCGTGCATACGTTTCGCCTGATCAATGCCCAAGGCAAATCGAGCTTCGTCAAATTCCACTGGAAACCCAAAGCCGGCGTGTGTTCGCTGCTTTGGGACGAAGCGCAGAAGCTGGCGGGCAAAGACACCGATTACCACCGCCGTGATCTATGGGAAGCGATTGAAACTGGCAATTACCCGGAATGGGAGTTCGGCGTGCAGATCGTCGCTGAAGAGGACGAGCACAAGTTCGACTTCGACCTGCTCGACCCGACCAAGATCATCCCCGAAGAGCTGGTGCCGGTGACGCCGCTGGGCAAGATGGTGCTCAACCGCAACCCGGACAATTTCTTTGCCGAAACCGAACAGGTTGCCTTCTGCCCTGGGCATATCGTCCCCGGCATCGACTTCTCCAACGACCCGCTGCTGCAGGGCCGGTTGTTTTCCTATACCGATACCCAAATCAGCCGGCTAGGCGGGCCGAACTTTCACGAGATTCCGATCAACCGTCCGCTGGCCCCTAACCACAACGGCCAGCGCGATGCGCAGCACCGCACCACGCTGGACAAGGGCCGCGCCTCCTACGAGCCCAACTCGATCGACGGCGGCTGGCCCAAGGAGACTGCGCCAGCAGCCAGCGAGGGTGGTTTCGAGTCGTATCCGGAGCGCATCGAAGCGCACAAGGTGCGCCAGCGCAGCCCATCATTTGCCGACCACTTCTCCCAGGCGCGGTTGTTCTTCCAGAGCATGAGCCCGACCGAGCAGGAGCACATCATCAGTGCCTACAGCTTCGAGCTGGGCAAAGTTGAACGGGAGTTCATCCGCGCCCGTGAAGTCAACGAGATCCTCGCCAATATCGACCTCACGCTGGCGGCGCGGGTGGCCGCCAACCTTGGCCTGCCGGCACCGAAGAAAGGCACGGTGGATGTGCCTCAGCCAAGCCTTAAACAATCCCCGGCACTGAGCCAGATGAACTTGCTCGGCGAAGGCATCAAGGGCCGCAAGGTGGCGGTGCTGGTGGCTGATGGCGTGGATGGTGTCAGTGTCGATAGCCTGGTCAAGGCGCTGGAAGCCGAGAGCGCGCAGATCAAGATCCTTGGCCCGAGCTCGGCGCCGGTAAAAACCGCCCAGGGCAAGGCGCTGGCGGTGGATGCCTCAATGGAAGGCATGCCGTCGGTGATCTTCGATGCGGCCTGGGTGCCGGGCGGCAAGGCTTCGCTTCAGGCCCTGGCCGGTGACGGTGTGGCGCTGCACTTTCTGCTTGAAGCCTACAAGCACCTCAAGCCGATTCGCTTGGCCAGCGAAGCGCAAGCCGTGCTCGACAAGCTGGGGCTCAAGGCCGACAGCGGTTTGCTGCTGGGCAATGATGACAAAGCCTACAAGGCCTTCATCACGGCAATCAGCAAGCATCGGGTGTGGGAGCGTGAGGCCGCAGCGAAAGCCATTCCGGCGTGATGCACAAACAGGGTGCCCATCAGGGCACCCTGTTTGTCATGGGCGGCGTGGGATCAGCACCGCCTGGGCAGGCTGGTTGCGGTGAATCTCGTGGCGTTGCTGCAGGGCAAATTCACCGTCGAGTTTCTTCACCCGTTTGCCCAGCAGGGTTTGCAGCCAGGGGGCGTCCTGCTTGCGCGGAACCTGGAACACCACCTCGCACTGGTAATTGACCACATCGCTGGCGATGTCATCGAGTTGCTTGCGCATTTCGCGAATATTGGTGGTTTTCAACGCAACCACGGTGCTTGGCGCAGTGGGGTCGATCAGCTTGGCGGCCGGGCGGGCTTCGGCGGCTTTCAGGGCGGCCTCGGCTTTGTCGAGCTCGGCCTTGCGCGCCTGGGCGATCGCACCGTTGACGCCGCCCGTCAGCGCCGGCGCCTTGGGCATCAGCGCACGGGCGCGGGCCAATGCGGTGGCTGCCGCATTCACATCGCCCTTTTGCAGGACGATCTGGCTGCGTTGCAGGTAGGCTTCGGCCAGCTGACGCTGGTACTGCTCGATCCGGCTGTCATTCGGCGCCTGGCTCTGCAGGGTGGCGAGCTGATCTTCGGCAGTGGCCAGCTCGCTGCTGGCGATGCTGTGCTCCAGCTGCTGCCAGGCATCAGGCTGGGCAGGCACGGCGGCGTTGTCGGCCGGGGTGCTGGAGCACGCGGCGAGGATCAGCGAAAACGCGGCAAGGAGCAGATAACGGGAGGCGAACGGCTTCATTCCTGCGACTCTCTATTTGCGCAAAAAGCGAGCAAGTCTACACCCAGTCCGCAGACTCGAAAATAATTCTTCAGGACCCTGCGCGCTTTTTAAATGTCGCAGGGTGCAACCGCCGAGGCTGCACCCCACGCCTTCAGCGCCGGGGCAGTGCCAGGCTCAGCAAGAATAGCACTGCGGCGCAGACCACGATGGACGGCCCGGCCGGGGTGTCCTTGAACCACGACAGCGCCAGGCCGCCGCATACTGCGGTAACCCCCAGCAGGCTGGCGCCCAGGGCCATCTGTTCCGGCGAGCGGGCGTGACGTTGCGCCGCAGCGGCGGGAATGATCAGCAGCGAAGTGATCAGCAGCACGCCGACGATTTTCATCGCCACGGCAATCACCACGGCAATCAGCAGCATCAGCGCCAGGCGCAGCGCAACGACAGGCAAGCCCTCGACCATGGCCAGCTCTTCATGCACGGTGACCGCCAGCAGCGGGCGCCACAGCACCACCAGCAACAGCAGCACCGCAGTGCTGCCGCCGAGAATCCAGGCCAGATCCCCCGGGCTGATCGCCAGCAGGTCGCCGAACAGATACGCCATCAGGTCGATGCGCACATCGTGCATGAAGCTCAGTACAACCAGGCCGAGTGAAAGCGTGCTGGGCGCAAGAATGCCCAGCAGGGTGTCGGAGGCCAGTGGCTGACGCTGCTGGAGGGTCACCAGCAGGATCGCCAGCAATAGGCAGCCGACGGTGACCGCCAAGGCCGGGCTGACATCCAGCACGAAACCCAGAGCAACACCGAGCAGCGCGGCATGGGACAGGGTATCGCCGAAATAGGCCATGCGCCGCCAGACCACAAAGGACCCCAGAGGGCCTGCAACCAATGCCAGCGCCAGACCTGCGAGCAGGGCGTAAAGCAGAAAATCAGCCATGCTTGCAGTGATCTCCATGAACGTGGCCGCCTTTGGCCGGGGCGACCACCGAACCGTGCAGGTCGTGGGCGTGGTCGTGATGGTGGTGGTAGATCGCCAGGCTCGGCGCGTTGCTGCCGAACAGTTCGACAAAGGCCGGATCGCCGCTGACCTGCTCCGGGTGGCCGGAACAGCAGACGTGGCGGTTGAGGCACACCACCTGATCGGTGGTGCTCATGACCAGGTGCAGGTCGTGGGAAACCATCAGCACGCCGCAGCCGTGGCGGTCGCGCAGGCGGGTGATCAGGCTGTACAGCTCGGACTGGCCCGCAACGTCGACGCCCTGCACCGGCTCATCGAGCACCAGCAGCTCGGGCTCGCGCAACAAGGCACGGGCCAGCAGTACGCGCTGCATTTCGCCACCGGAAATACCCTGGATAGGGCTGTCGATGACGTGTTCGGCGCCGACTTCCTTGAGCGCCGACAAGGCCGCCGCGCGATCAACACCGGGCACCAGGCGCAAAAAGCGCAGCACCGAGAGCGGCAAGGTGGCATCGACCTGGAGCTTTTGCGGCATGTAGCCGACGCGCAACCGCGGTTTGCGCCAGACCGTGCCGGTATGCGGCTTGAGCAGGCCCAGGACGGCGCGCACCAGGGTGGTTTTGCCAGCCCCATTGGGGCCGATCAGGGTGACGATCTGCCCGGGCTCCACGGCCAGGTCGATGCTGTCGAGCACCGCTTGCCCGGCGAAGCTCACGCCCACCTGTTCGAGGCGAATCAGCGCATTGCTCATCAGGCGCTCCGGCAGTTACTGCACAGGCCGACCACTTCGACCGTCTGTGCTTCGACGCTGAAACCGACGTCTTTGGCGCTGGCGACAATGGCGTCGCTGATGCTGCTCTGCTCAAGCTCGATGGCCACGTGGCATTCGCGGCAGATCAGAAACTGGCCCTGATGCGCGTGTTCGGGGTGGCTGCAGCCGATAAAGGCGTTGAGTGAGGCAATGCGGTGCACCAGGCTGTTTTCCAGAAGGAAGTCCAGCGCCCGGTAGACGGTGGGCGGCGCCGCCCGGCGGCCATCCTGCTCGCTCAGCACGGCGAGGATGTCGTAGGCACCCAGTGGCTTGTGGCTCTGCCATACCAGTTCCAGCACACGCCGGCGCAAGGCGGTCAGGCGCACACCCTGGCGTGCGCACAGCGCATCGGCCTCGGCCAGGGCGCTGTGCACGCAATGGGAGTGGTCGTGGGGGCGGTTGGCCAACGGGGTTTTAGGCATGAGCGGCGACGGTTCTGGTTGGAGACGTTATTATGTTACCTGTTTCAGCCCCTGTGAGTGGTCATCGTGTCCCGAATTTTTGCCCTTTTTGTCGCTTTTACCGCCACCCTGGTGATGGCTCAGGCACAGGCCGAAGTGCGTGTGCTGACCAGTATCAAGCCCCTGCAGCAGATTGCTGCGGCGGTCCAGGACGGTGTCGGCACGCCTGAAGTGCTGCTGCCGCCAGGCGCTTCGCCGCACCATTACGCCCTGCGCCCTTCCGACGTACGGCGCGTGGGCGACGTCGAGCTGTTGTACTGGATCGGCCCGGACATGGAAGGCTTCCTGCCGCGGGTGCTCAAGACCCGCAGCAAGCCAAGCGTCGCCGTGCAGGGCCTGGCGGGTCTGCATCTGCGCCACTTTGGCGAAGATAGCCACTCCCACGACGAAGATGGCGACGATCATGATCACGATCACCGCCCGGGCAGCCTCGATGCCCATCTGTGGCTGTCGTCGGTCAACGCCCGGGTGATTGCGGCGAAGATGGCGGCTGACCTGAGCGCTGCCGACCCGGCCAATGCCGCACGTTACCAGAGCAACCTCAAGACCTTTGGCGAGCGTATGGATGCGTTGGATGCGCGTCTGAAAAAGCGTATGGCAGGCATCAGCGGCAAGCCGTTCTTCGTCTTCCATGAAGCGTTTGACTACTTCGAGTCGGCCTATGGCCTGAAGCACACCGGCGTGTTCAGCGTGGCAGCGGAAGTACAGCCGGGTGCCCAGCACGTGGCGGCGATGCGCAAGCGTCTGCAGGAGGTGGGCAAGACCTGTGTGTTCAGCGAGCCGCCATTGCGCCCGCGCTTGGCCGAGACGCTGACGGCGGGGCTGCCGGTGACGCTGGCGGAGCTGGATGCATTGGGCGGGACGGCGCCGGCCAGTGCCCGGGGGTATGAGCAGTTGCTGGAGACGCTGGGCAATGATCTGGCGGGGTGTCTGGAGAAGTTGTGACGCCCTGATCGCGGGGTAAACCCGCTCCAACCTATTGTAGGAGCGGGCTTGCCCCGCGATGCTTCAAATCGCAAACGGCAATGCAATCTCCACCTGCTGCCGCGCCGCCAGGCGCACTTCGAAGTCCGCCGGATCGTGAATCAGCACGTCCATCCCGGCAAACGACTCGGCAGCAATCAAGCGCGACAGCCAGAAGCGCACGCAGGCAATGCGCAACATCACCGGCCACAGGTTGGCCTCGGCCGAAGTGAACGGCCGCAGCGCCGCATAAGCCCCCAGCAGCGCCCGTGCCCGCGGGCCGTCGATGATCCCGGCGTCATCGCAGCACCAGTCGTTCAGGGTGATCGCCAGGTCGTAGAGCATCGGCCCCGAGCAGGCGTTGTAGAAGTCGATCAGGCCGGTCAGGTGGGTGCCTTCGAACAGCACATTGTCGCGGAACAGGTCCGCGTGCAGGTTGGCCCGTGGCAGGGCCATGATCTGCGCCTTGTGCTCGACGATTTCGTCCAGGCACGCCTGCAGCAACTGGCGTTGTTCGGCATTCAGGCGCGGCATCAGCTCGGCACCGGTTTCCAGCATCCAGTCCAGGCCGCGGTCGGTCTTGCGCTCCAGCACTCTGTCGCGGGTGGCCAGGTGCAGGTGCCCGAGCAGCTCACCCACTTGCACGCAGTGCTGGTTGTTGGCGGTCTTGATGTGCTTGCCCGGCAGCCGTGGCTGCAGCAGCGCAGGCTTGCCGGCCAGCTCGCGCAGGGCCACGCCGTCGTTGCCACGCAAGGCGTAGGGCACCGGCAGGTCGGCCTCATGCAGCACATCGAGGAGCTCGATGAAGAACGGCAGGTCCTGGATCGGCCCGCGTTCGACCAGCGTCAGCACGTACTCCCCCTGTTCCAGGCTGACAAAGAAGTTGCTGTTCTCGGTACCGGCGGCAATGCCCTGGAAGTCCCGCAGGCGGCCCAGGCCGTACGGTGCCAGAAAGGTTTCCAGCTCAGGCCGGGTCAGGGGGGTGAAGACTGACATGATCAAAAATTGCCCATACGGGCACTTCAGCAGGGAAGTGCCAGGTTGATGTAAAGGGTACGGCCTACCACTCGAAGATTTTCCACGACGGGATCAGCATGTCCGGTTGGTCGGAGCGTATGAAATTGCCCTCCGAGCCATCAGCGCGTACCAGGAAGTAAGGTTTGCCGTTTTTCGGGGTCACCTTGATTGCATACAGGAAGCCATTTTGCCGGTATTCCTGGATGGTTTTGTCGCCTTCCGTGCGAATGGTTACATCCGGATCAGCCGACGGCGCGTCATCCGCTGCCATTGTGACGACCGGAGTGACTGCCAACAGGCTGAGCAGCAACAGGCGATTTAGTGTACGCATGATAACCTTGTCCCTTTGTCGTCAATGTTCCGGACATTCTAGCGCCGGGCCCGTCGAAAAGGTTGATTCTGCTCATGAGCCAAGCTCCCCTCGTCCTGGTGGACGGTTCCTCGTACCTGTACCGCGCCTTTCACGCGCTGCCACCACTGACTACCTCCAAGGGCCTGCCGACCGGCGCGGTCAAGGGCGTGCTGAACATGCTCAAGAGCCTGCGCAAGCAGTATCCGGACAGCCTGTTCGCGGTGGTCTTCGACGCCAAGGGCGGCACCTTTCGCGACGAAATGTTCGCCGAGTACAAGGCCAACCGGCCGAGCATGCCCGACGACCTGCGGGTGCAGATCGAGCCGCTGCACGCCAGCGTGCGTGCCCTGGGCTACCCGCTGCTGTGTGTCGAAGGCGTGGAAGCCGACGACGTTATCGGCACGCTGGCCCGCAGCAGCGCCGCCGCCGGGCGTCCGGTGATCATCTCCACGGGCGACAAGGACATGGCGCAGTTGGTCGACGGCCACATTACGCTGGTCAACACCATGACCGGTAGCGTGCTCGACGTGGCTGGCGTACACGAGAAATTCGGCGTCGGTCCTGAACACATCATCGATTTCCTTGCCCTGATGGGCGACAAGGTCGACAACATCCCGGGCGTGCCGGGGGTGGGCGAAAAGACTGCGGTGGGCCTGCTGACCGGAATCGGCGGAGGCCTGAGCGACCTGTACCAGAACCTCGACAAGGTTCCGGCGCTGGCCATTCGCGGCGCCAAGACCCTGCCGGCGAAGCTTGAAGAGCACCGTGACGCGGCGTTCCTGTCCTATGAGCTGGCAACCATCAAGATCGACGTGCCGCTGGACGTTGAAGTCGATGCGCTGGTCTGCGGCGAGCCGGACCGTGACGCGCTGCTGGCGCTGTACACCGAAATGGAATTCAAGAGCTGGATCGACGAAGTTCAGCGCGATGCCAAGCGCGCTGGCCAGGACGTCGCGGTCCAAGCGCCGCAGGAAGTGGTCGAGGCCCAGTACGAAACCATCCTCGACCAGGCCCGATTCGATGCCTGGCTGGAGAAGCTGCGCCAGGCACCGCTGTTCGCGTTCGACACCGAAACCACTGGCCTCGATGCCCAGCAGGCGCAACTGGTGGGTGTGTCGTTCGCCGTTCAGGCCCATGAAGGCGCTTACGTGCCGCTGACCCATTCCTACATGGGGGTGCCCGAGCAGCTCGATCGCGACAGCGTGTTGCTGGCGCTCAAGCCGTTGCTGGAAGACCCGGCCAAGGTCAAGGTGGCGCAGAACGCCAAGTATGACATGAACATCCTGGCCAACTGCGCCATCGGTGGGGACTTTGCCAACGGCATCCAGATGCAGGGCGTGGCCTACGACACCATGCTCGAGTCCTACGTGCTCGACTCCACTGCCACCCGTCATGACATGGACAGCCTGGCGCTCAAGTACCTGAACCACACCACCATCGGCTTTACCGACATCGCCGGCAAAGGTGCCAAGCAGCTGACCTTCGACCAGATCACCCTGGAGCAGGCCGGCCCTTATGCCGCCGAAGACGCCGACGTCACCCTGCGCCTGCACCAGACCCTGCAGCAGAAGCTTGCGCTGATTCCGAGCCTGCAAGCGGTGCTCAGCGACATCGAAATGCCGCTGGTGCCGGTGCTGGCCAAGATCGAGCGCCAGGGCGCGCTGGTCGATGCCAAACTGCTGGGCGTGCAGAGCGTGGAGCTGGGCGAGAAGATGCTCGAGCTGGAGCGCCAGGCGTTCGAGATCGCCGGTGAGGAGTTCAACCTCGGTTCGCCCAAGCAGTTGGGCGTGATCCTCTACGACAAGCTGGGCATGCCTGTGCTCAACAAGACCGCCAAGGGCCAGGCTTCCACCGCCGAAGCGGTGCTGGCGGAACTGGCCGACATGGACTTCCCGTTGCCCAAGGTGCTGATGCAGTACCGCTCCCTGAGCAAGCTCAAGAGCACCTACACCGATCGCCTGCCGGAACAGATCAACCCGCGCACCGGGCGGATCCACACCTCCTACCATCAGGCGGTGGCGGCGACCGGACGCCTGTCGTCCAGCGACCCGAACCTGCAGAACATTCCGATCCGCACCGCCGAAGGCCGGCGCATCCGTCAGGCCTTTGTCGCCGCACCGGGCTACAAACTGCTGGCGGCGGACTATTCGCAGATCGAGCTGCGGATCATGGCCCACCTGGCCCAGGACGAAGGCCTGCTGCACGCCTTTCGCAACGACCTGGACGTGCACCGCGCCACCGCTGCCGAAGTGTTCGGCGTTGAGCTGGAACAGGTCACTACCGACCAGCGGCGTAGCGCCAAGGCCATCAACTTCGGCCTGATCTACGGCATGAGCGCCTTTGGCCTGGCCAAGCAGATCGGCGTCGACCGCAAACAGTCCCAGGCCTACATCGATCGTTACTTCGCCCGCTACCCAGGCGTACTGGCCTACATGGAACGCACCCGCGCCCAGGCTGCCGAGCAAGGCTATGTCGAGACCCTGTTTGGCCGGCGCTTGTACCTGCCGGAGATCAACGCCAAGAACCCGGCCCTGCGCAAAGGCGCCGAGCGCACTGCAATCAACGCGCCGATGCAGGGCACTGCCGCCGATATCATCAAGCGCGCCATGGTCGCTGTGGACAACTGGCTGACTGCTTCGGGCCTGGATGCCCGGGTGATCCTCCAGGTACACGACGAACTGGTGCTGGAGGTGCGCGAAGACCTGGTCGAGCAGGTGCGTGAGCAAATTCGTCCACACATGAGCGGCGCTGCCCAGTTGGATGTTCCGCTGCTGGTTGAGGTCGGAGTGGGGGCAAATTGGGACGAAGCGCACTAAAAATGCGCTGAAATTCGGGGAAAAGCTGCGGCATATCGTCGCGGCTTTTTGGCGGCCTGATGCTGCTATTGCCGGAAATTTCCCATCTATCGCAAATAGTTTTTAAACGCCCGGAACTAAACCGGTGAACGGCGACTCAGAGTATCTGAATGGCTGGTGAAGCCCTTCGATGCTCCTATGTTGTGTTAAGTGTTGGCAGATCTCTGGACCCCGCCCTAGCGGTCCGGAACTTGAACCCCGAACTTCCCCCTCCCCATACGAAGTCCGGGGTTTTTTTTGCCCGGCGTTTACCGGGCGGCCCTTATTCCGCAGGCTTGTCCGGCAGTTCCATCCAGCGTGCGAGCACCCCGTAGGCCTCTTCCAGGCCCTGGCGCTTGGGTGCCGAGAACAGTTGGATCGAGACGCTGTCGCCCCACCCTTTGCGAATTTCCGCCTGCACTTTGAGCAAGGTGTTCTTGGCTGCGCCGAAGGTCAGCTTGTCGGCCTTGGTCAGCAGGATGTGCATCGGCATGCCCGAGGCGCGCGACCAGTCGAGCATCATCATGTCGAAGTCGGTCATCGGATGGCGCACGTCCATCATCAGGATCAAGCCCTTCAAGGCCTCGCGGCTGCCCAGGTAGGCCTCCAGGTGGCGCTGCCAGTGCTGCTTGAGCGGGATGGGTACCTTGGCATAACCGTAGCCTGGCAAGTCGACCAAACGCCGTTCATCGTCCAGACTGAAGAAGTTCAACAGCTGGGTGCGCCCCGGGGTTTTCGAGGTCCGCGCCAGGCTGGCGTGGGTCAGGGTGTTCAGGGCGCTGGACTTGCCAGCGTTGGAGCGGCCGGCAAAGGCTACTTCATAGCCCTGATCGGGCGGACACTGGTCGACCTTGGCAGCACTGATGGCGAATTTGGCCTGTTGGCAGAGGCCGAGGATGGGGTTTTTGACTTGCATGGGATATCCGGTATGGGCGTTGCCAGAGACGGGCTCGGCAAGCGGTGTCGTTTCCGTTTCAGTAACGGGAGTATATAATGCCCCAGATTTTGTGTGCGCATTATCCCAGCGTAGGAGGATGTGCACGGGGGCATCGGATTCAAGCTTGCGCATTAGAACGCAGTGCAGCCCCCAACCCTGAAAGGTCGTTCGCATGACGAAATGGCTGCTTGTTGTCGGTGTCTTGATACCGTTATTCAGCGCTCAGGCTACACAGGATCCCGAGGCGTTGTACAACCGCACGTGTGCGGCTTGTCATGCCGGGCAGCTGCCACAGGCACCGAAAGCGGGTGATCGTGCGGCTTGGGAGCCAAGACTGGCGAAGGGTATGGAGATGCTGGTGGTGCATGTCACCCAGGGTTTCAAGGCTATGCCAATGCGTGGATTGTGCATGGACTGCAGTGCCGAGGACTACCAGGCAGTCATCCAGTGGATGAGCCGGAGTCCCGATACATAACTCTTTCACCCTTAGCCGTAGTTGGATTAGCTGATGAACAAACTACTCGTGAGTCTGCTGTTGACCTTGGGCATCACCGGTGCAGCCAATGCCGCAGAGCCTATCAAAGGGGATGCCGCTGCTGGTCAGGCCAAAACTGCTGTATGTGGCGCTTGTCACAATCCGGACGGCAATAGCCTGGCGCCGAACTTCCCGAAACTTGCAGGCCAGGGTGAGAAGTACCTGGAAAAACAATTGCACGACATCAAGTCGGGCAAGCGCACCGTGCTGGAGATGACCGGCATGCTGGCCGCTTTCAGCGACCAGGACCTGGCGGATATCGCCACCTACTTCTCCAGTCAGAAAGGCAGCGTCGGCGCCGCTGATCCGAAGCTGGTCGAACGTGGCCGCGCGCTGTTCAACGGCGGTGACGTCGAAAAAGGCCTGCCGGCCTGCACCGGTTGCCACTCGCCTAATGGCGCTGGCATTGCCCTGGCCGGCTTCCCGCACCTGGGTGGCCAGCACTCCACCTACGTGGCCAAACAGCTGACCGACTTCCGCGAAGGCAACCGTACCAACGATGGCGACGCCACCACCATGCGCACCATCGCTGCCAAGTTGAGCAACAAGGACATCGAAGCGCTGTCCAGCTACATCCAGGGTCTGCATTGATCCGCGCTTTAACGCTGGGTTAATACTGCGGCGCAAAGATGAAAAGGGTGGCTTCGGCTGCCCTTTTTTGTGCCCGCTGCCGTTACACTAACGAACTCGGGCCTGCCTCGACCTGTCCTATGACCGGTCGCGTCAAGGCGATTCAATAGACTGCTCAGGAGTAAAGCATGCGTAATCTGATTCTCGGCGCCGCGCTGGTCACTGCCAGCCTCTTCGGCATGACGGCCCAGGCCGCCGAACCGGTAGCCTCTGACCAGTATACCGAGCTGAGCAACCCGGTTCCGGTGTCGGTACCTGGCAAGATCGAAGTGGTCGAGCTGTTCTGGTACGGCTGCCCGCACTGCTATAGCTTCGAGCCGGTGGTCAATCCATGGGTCGAAAAACTGCCGAAGGACGTCAACTTTAAGCGCGTACCGGCCATGTTCGGCGGCCCTTGGGATGCCCACGGCCAGATGTTCCTGACGCTCGAGGCCATGGGTGTTGAGCACAAGGTTCATGCTGCAGTGTTCGAAGCCATTCAGGTTCAGCGCAAGCGCCTGACCAAGCCGGAAGAAATGGCCGACTTCCTTGCGACCCAAGGCGTCGACAAGGACAAGTTCCTCTCCACCTTCAACTCCTTCGCCATCAAGGGCCAGGTCAACCAGGCGCGCGAACTGGCCAAGAAGTACGAGATCACCGGCGTACCGAGCATGGTCGTCAACGGCAAGTACCGCTTCGACCTTGGCACCGCCAAGGGGCCGCAAGGGGTGTTGAACGTTGCTGACTACCTGATCGCCAAGGAGCGCGCCGCTAAGTAAGCGGCGCCAGCCATGCGCCGCTGGAGAACCGAGCGTGGCGTTGGCCTGCATGATCCGCAGGTCAACGAACATCACCTGCAGGCCAACAGCCTGCCAGATGACGGCCGGCTGCGGCTGCTCAGTTTCAATATCCAGGTTGGCATCAGCACCGAGCGTTACCGCCATTACCTGACCCGTGGCTGGCAGCACCTGCTGCCGCACACCGGACGGGCCGGCAACCTGCAGAGGATCGGCGACCTGCTCGCCGACTTCGACCTGGTCGCCCTGCAGGAGGCCGATGGCGGCAGCTTGCGTTCGGGCTACATCAACCAGGTCGAGCATCTGGCTCAGCTTGGCGCCTTCCCTTACTGGTATCAGCAGCTCAACCGCAACCTCGGGCGCCTGGCCCAGCACAGTAATGGCGTGCTCAGCCGCCTGAAGCCGCACCTGCTCGAAGATCACCCGTTGCCCGGCCCGGCTGGCCGCGGGGCGATCCTGGTGCGCTTCGGCGAAGGTGAAGACGCACTGGTCGTGGTGATGATGCACCTGGCATTGGGTTCCAAGACCCGCGCCCGGCAGCTTGCCTACATTCGCGAACTGATTGGCGGCTATCGCCACCAGGTGCTGATGGGGGACATGAACACCCATGCCCGCGACCTGCTCGAACATTCGCCGCTACGCGATCTGGGCCTGATTGCACCCCAGGTTCAAGCCACCTTCCCCAGTTGGCGACCGCAGCGCTGCCTTGATCATATTCTGCTCAGCCCGAGCCTGACCCTGGAGCGGGTCGAGGTTCTGGCCCAGCCTATTTCCGATCATCTTCCGGTCGCGGTTGAGATTCGTTTGCCTGATGCCCTTGCTGTGGATACGCTGCCCGCTTTGAGCTAATTGCCATTACCCTCTGCGGACCCAGGCATGACCGACGAAGCCCAGCGCTGGAAAGAAAAATACCTCAAGAGTATCGAACAGCAAGAGAAGCTGGAGCGCCGTTGGGAGGCTCGTCTCGACCTGTTGCGCCGTGGTCTTGTGCGCAGCACCCTGGCCGCTGAAGGCAGCGACCGGGCGGTGGACTTGTGCATGAAGGAAATGCGCGAGGTGATCCGCACCGACAACATGGACGCCGCACTTGCCGGTCTGATTCCACGCCTGGAAAAGGCCGTGCTCGATTCCGAGCAGCGCCGGGCAACCCGTGTCGTCCAGGTCACCACCGCCCTCAACGCGTTGGTCAGCCAGTTGCAGACCCTGCCGTTGCCCAGCGAAGTCAGCCGTCCGCTGAAAAAATTTGCCAAGCAGGTCGAGGCCCGCGCCAGCCATTCCCGGGAAATGCCCCTGCTGCTGGGCGAGTTGAGCGGACTGCAGGGCCAGGCGCTGTCGGCAATGGAGCGGCCTGAAGAGGCGCAGCGGCCTGGTTTGTTGCAGCGTCTGTTCGGTGGTCGGGAAGCAGAAGCAGAAGCAGAAGCCATGCAGCCGGCGCTCACAGGGACAGCAGCGGTTGTAGCTGAGGCCAGAGAGCAGCCTGCGCCCATGCTGCACGCTGTTGTCGAGACGGCCGCGCATGAACTCGCCGACGTCGATGAGCTTCAGCCCTTGCCGACGGCTCGAGCGATTGGGCCCGAGACGATCGAGCCTGCAAGGGTCGAGGCTGACGTTATCGAAGCACCGCAGCTTGCACCTGCACCTGAGCCTGAGCCTGAGCCGGTTGCAGAGCTGCCAACAGCGCCTGCAACTGCAGCCGAGCCAGCAGCGCCGGTCGAGCCCGATGCTCTGGACTCTGAGCAGGATGTCCTGGCGTTACTCGAACACAGCCCCGACGAGCCGCAGGCCGACCGGCCAGAAGCCGAGCCTGTTGAAGCCGGGCCTCTGGACGATGAGCACGCCCACTACGCCCTGCCCGATGGCACCGAGCCCACCTACAGCTCAGTCGCCGACCATATTGAAGATACCCTGCTCGGCTTGCTCGACGACCTGACCCTGCCCGAACGCCACAAGGCCCAGGCGCAGTCCATGCGCGAACGCCTGGAGCACGGCCTGAACTGGTATGAACTGCTGCCGGTGCTGGATGACCTGGCCGTGCTGATGCTGGCAATCAACGACAGCGGCCAGCACGAGTTCGAAGTCTACCTGCAGCAACTCAATGAGCGTCTGGAGTCGTTCCAGAGCCACCTGCACGAAGCCAGCGAAGGCCATGCCGACAACACCTCGGCGGCGCGCGACCTCGACAGCCAGTTGCGTGAGCAGGTCGACGGTTTGCAAAGCAGTGTGCAGGGCGCTGCCGACCTGGGCAGTCTCAAGCACATTCTGGAAAACCGCCTTGAAGGCTTGCTCGGCACCATGGACGAGCACCAGCAGCAGCGTGACCAGCGCGAACAGGACATGGCCAACCGCCTGCAAGGCTTGGCCGAGCGGGTGGCAAGCATGGAGCAGGAAGCCCTGGGCTACCGCGAGCACCTTGAGGAGCAGCGCCAGAAAGCCCTCATCGACCCCCTCACCGGCTTGCCCAACCGTGCGGCCTGGTCAGAGCGGGTCGATCAGGAAGTGCTGGAATGGCAGGAGAACGGCGGCCATCTATTGATGGCGATTCTCGATCTCGACCACTTCAAGCGTATCAATGACAGTTACGGCCACCTGGCAGGCGATAAAGTGCTGAAGATAGTCGCCAGCGTACTGCGCAAACGCCTGCGCAGTCGTGATTTCATCGCCCGCTTCGGTGGTGAGGAGTTTGTTCTGCTGATCCCGCAGACGGCCATGCCTGCTGGCTGCCAGTTGGCGGAAACCCTGCGCGCGGCCATCGAGGCCTGCCCTTTCCACTTCAAGGGCGAGCGGGTGACCATTACCCTGTCCATTGGCATCAGTGCATTTCGCAGCGGTGAGCGTAGCGAGGTGGTGCTCAAGCGCGCGGACGAGGCGCTGTACCGGGCGAAACATCTTGGTCGAAATCGTGTTGAACAGGGCTGAGTGGCAATAGCGAGGATACGTTAAGCTTACGCTTTGCAATTTCTCACCACAGTGCCCTCTCCATGAAAGCGTTTTTCACTGCCCTCCTGCTGCTGACGCTGGCAGGTTGCGCCACCGGCTTGCGAATCGATCGCAGCCATACTTCGGTCAACCAGGATGAACGTATCCAGTTCGTCGTCCTGCACTACACCAACGCTTCGCTCGAGCGTTCGCTGAATTTGCTTACCCATGGCGAGGTCAGCAGCCATTACCTGATCGGCGACTCACCGGCGACCGTCTATCAACTGGTCGACGAGAGCCGCCGCGCCTGGCATGCCGGCGACAGTCAGTGGGATGGCCGCACCTGGCTCAACTCCACCTCCATCGGCATCGAGATCGTCAACCCGGGCTTTACCGATACGCCAACCGGCCGGGTCTGGCACCCGTATACCGAGGCGCAGGTGCAGGCGCTGATCGTCCTGCTCAAGGACATCGTCAAGCGCAACAACATCAAGCCCCGCTACATCATCGGCCACAGTGATATCGCGCCGCTGCGCAAACTCGACCCCGGCCCGATGTTCCCCTGGAAGCGCCTGGCGGATGCAGGTCTTGGGGTCTGGCCGAACGCACAAGCTGTGGCTCAGCAGCAGGCATACTTCAGCATCAACCCGCCGAGCATCACCTGGTACCAGCAGCAGTTGAAGCGCTTTGGCTATGCCATCGAGCAGACTGGCGAGTACGATGTCAGCACCAAACATGTGCTGGCGGCCTTTCAGATGCGCTTTCGCCCGCAGCGATTCGATGGCGTGCCGGATGCCCAGACGGCCGCCATGTTGCAGGTGCTCAACGGCCGTCGTTGACACCCACTGCCCAACGGGCAGGCTGACTTGATTGGCAGTTGCTATACCTCTTGGTATTCAACTGGATAATTCTTGATGTCTGCTGCCCTCTCCGTGTTGCGCCACCTGCTCTATCGTCCCTGGTTACTGGCCACACTCGCGGCTACGGCCAGCGCGATCCTGCTGCTCATGGCCAGTGTGGGCGTGACCATGCATCAGCTGCAGCAAAGCGAAATCGAGCAGATGAACGCCAAGGGCGAGCGCTTTCTCGCGCGCCTGGAGCAGATCTTCGGCCAGCTGCGCGAAGGCGTCGACCAGCTGCAGTTGCAACCGTTGCGAGGTTGCGATGCCCGCATGCTGGCGGCCTTGCAGCAGGTCGCCTTCCGATATCGTTTCGTCTATGAGGCCGCTTACGTCGATGGCAATGTCGCCTGCTCCAATCGTGTTGGCGAGCGCACCATCAATCCACTGCGTCCTGCCGATATCCAGGGGCCGACCTACAGCTACTGGCTCAACACAACCACCGAACCCGATGACAACCTGGCGGCGCTGATGCTTGGCCGTGGCAAGTTCCTGGTGGCCACTTCCCGCGGGCACATAACCGACGTGGTTGACCTGCCGCCGGAAGGCAGCCTGTTGGTGGTGCTCGACAACGGCACGCGAGCGATACCGGTACTTGGCCCGCCGCAGGTCTGGCCGCCGTCTGCCGATTGGCCGCCCACCTCCAGTGGTTCGCTGCTGGAGCTGCCTGATCGGCTGATTTACCGCATGCCGACCAAGTCACCGGATTATCAACTGGTGCTGATCGCGCCACGGGCC
Source organism: Pseudomonas sp. RC2C2 (assembly GCF_018390435.1). Lineage (NCBI taxonomy): Bacteria > Pseudomonadati > Pseudomonadota > Gammaproteobacteria > Pseudomonadales > Pseudomonadaceae > Pseudomonas > Pseudomonas sp. RC2C2. Next base: position 2,355,398 of record NZ_JAHBAX010000001.1, read on the forward strand.
AGCATGCCGCTGAAGATGAGCGGGATTCTCTGGCTGCTGTTCCCGGGCAGTCTGGTATTGGCCTGGTGCATTGGCTGGTTGGTGTTACAACTGATTCGACAGCGTAGCTCGATGAGTGTGGAGCTTCAGGGGGCGCTGCGTCGTGGTGAGCTGCAGGTGCTCTACCAGCCAATTTTCGAGCTCACCAGCCGCCGCTGTGTCGGTGCCGAAGCCCTGGTGCGCTGGCGTCGTTCGGATGGCACGCTGACCAGCCCGGACCTGTTCATCCCGCTGGCGGAGAACACCGGGCAGATCCGCCAGATCACCGATTTCGTCCTGCAGCGGGTGCTGGAGCAACTGGGCCAACTGCTGCGCGCCAATCGCCAGCTGTACATCTCGGTGAACCTTGCCGCGTGCGATGTCATGGTGCCGAGAATCGGCCGGGTGGCGGCGCGCTTGCTGGCCCTGCATCATGTGGCGGCCAGCCAGATAGCCTTTGAGGTCACCGAGCGCGGGCTGATCGATGTGGTGGTGGCCCGCGATAACCTGCAAGCTTTGCGCGCTGTAGGCCATCAGGTGTTGATCGATGATTTCGGCACCGGCTATTGCAGCCTGGCTTACCTGCAAACCCTGCCGGTCGATTGTCTGAAAATCGACAAGGCCTTTATCGACGCCCTGGGCCATGACGCGGCCAGCAGTGGGGTGGCACCGCACATCATCCGCATGGCCCACGCTCTGCAGTTGCGGGTCATTGCCGAGGGCATCGAGTATGAAGACCAGGCGCTGTTGCTTAACAGTGAAGGGGTCAATTACGGCCAGGGGTGGCTGTTTGCCCATCCGCTCAATGCCCGGCAGTTCATCGAGCTGATCACCCGTGGCCGCCGCCTCGGGCCACGTCGCATCGACGATGAGGCTTGAGCCGCGGTTGCTTCAGACCGGCAAGGCCATATAGAACTGCGTGCCCTGACCGGGCCGTGAATACACGCCCATGCGTCCGCCATGCAACTGGATGATTTCCTTGCACAGCGCCAGCCCAAGGCCGGCCCCGCCCTTTTTGCGTCCGACCTGGACGAAAGGTTCGAAGATCCTGCCCTGCTGGCCATAGGCAATGCCTTCACCGTTGTCTTCGATGCTGATGATCACCCGCTCGGCGTGGCGACGTGCGTGCAAGCGGATGCGGCCGCCAGTCGACGTATGGCGCACAGCATTGTCGAGCAGGTTGTCCAGTACCCGGTCCAGTTGTGCGGGATCAACCTGGATATGCGGCAAGGGGGTGGTGAGCTCGACCTGTAGCTCGATCTGTTTGTCATTTGCTACGGCCGCGAAGCGCTGACACGCACGATTGAGGAGCTCGTCGATCGCACAGGGGGCCAGTTCAAGCTTTTGCAGGCCACTCTGGTAACGGGAGAAGTTCAGCAGGTCATTGATCAGCTGGTTCAGGCGCTGCATTTCTTCACTGATGGTTTCGCACAGGTCAGCTTCCCGCGAACCGGGGGCAACGCTCAGGCGTTCACGCAGCAGGCCGAAGGCCATATGCATGCCGGTCACGGGCGTGCGCAGTTCATGGGAGGCGCGCAGCACGAACTCGCTGCGCACCCGTTCGAACGCCCGTTGTTCGGTGACATCGTGCAGCACCATCACCGCGCCGAGGATTTGCCCTTGTGGGTGGTATACCGGTGTCAGGCTGTAGGAGAGCAGCCGGGCTTCTTCATCTATTTCCAGGCTGAGGTCGTCAGGCACCCGGTCCAGGGTGCCGCCGCGCAGTACCAGACGCAGTTGCTCGTCCAGCTCGGGGCGTTGCAGGGCATCGCCAAGGCCGGTGCCCAGACGGGCGTCTTCCCAGCCCAACTGGCGCTGGGCGACCGGGTTAAGGTGCTCCAGATGGCCTTGGCGATCGATGATCAGCAAGCCGTCGTCAATGCTGTCGAGCACCGCTTGCAGGCGCTGTTGGCCGGCCAACACTTCGTCGATGTTGGTCGCTTGATGTTTGCGCAGGGCTTCGGCCATCAGGCCAAAGCGGCGGGTCAGCTGGTTCAATTCCAAGGCGTGGGACACCGGCAAGGTGACGTCGAAGTTACCCTGGCCAATCTGGTCGGCAGCCTTGGCCAGCGCTTCGATCGGCTGGCCGACCCGGCGGGCGATGCCATGCGCGGTGACAAAACCGAGAATCAATACTGCCAGGCCCACCAGGCCCAACAAGCCACCAATCAACAGGGCGCGGTCATGGGCTTGCTGTTCGCTTTCGCTAATGTGCTGCAACGCACGTCGGTGCGATTCGACCAGGTCGGCCCGCAACAGATTGAAGGCCTGCCCCAGCGGCTGGCCTGCGCCAAGGCTTTGCGACGGTGAACTGCTACTGCGATAGGCCTGCAGGAACGCTTGATAATCGATGCTGGCCTTGGCAAAGCCCTGATCGCCAGGGCTGTCATCGTCATGGTTGACGCCCTCCTCCAGCAATTGCTGGAACTGGTGTTGCAACGCTTCGAGAGCCGGTTTGTCCAGGGTATCGTCAAGCAGCAGGGACAGTTGTTCGCCCAGGTTTTGCCGCAGTTTCAGGCCCAGGTCGAGGGTCAGCGCGTTCTCCCGCACCAGCGCCTGTTGCGCGTTGGCCATCTGCAGCACGCTGGCCAGGCCCAGCAGCACGCCTAACAGCGCAACGGTGATCAGCGCCGAAATGCTGAGGAAAAGCCGCGTGCGCAGTTTCATCGCCAGTTTCATAAGTTGTACTGCTTGCGCTTGCGGTACAGGGTCGAGGCATCAATACCCAGGGTCTTGGCGGCCTGGTCGAGGGTTTCGCTGGTGGCCAGCACCGCGCCGATATGGGCACGTTCCAGTTCATCCAGGCTCAGCGCCGCGCCAATGCGCGGGGCGTTGCTGGCCGGCTGTTCGGCCATGCCCAGGTGGCTGATCTCGACGCGCTCCTGGGCACAGATGATGCTGGCTCGTTCGACCACGTTGCGCAGTTCACGAATATTGCCTGGCCAGCGGTAGTTGAGCAGCGCGGCGCGGGCGTCGTCGCTGAACGCCCGTGCCGGGCGCGAGTACTCCTTGACGAAGCGGGCGAGGAAGCGATCGGCCAGGGTGAGGATGTCTTCGCTGCGTTCGCGAAGCGGTGGCAGGTGCAGGGTGATGACATTCAGACGGTACAGCAGGTCTTCACGGAAGCGTCCTTCGCGGACCATATCCTCGAGGTTGAGGTTGGTTGCGGCCAGGATTCGCACATCGGCGCGGCGGGTGACTGGATCGCCGACGCGTTCGTATTCCTTGTCCTGGATAAAACGCAGCAGTTTGGGTTGCAGGGGCAGCGGGAAATCGCCGATTTCGTCGAGGAACAAGGTACCGCCGTCGGCCTGGTTGACCCGGCCCAGGGTGCTTTCGCTGGCGCCGGTAAAGGCGCCGCGGCTGTGGCCGAACAACTCGCTTTCCATCAGCTCGGTGGTCAGCGACGGGCAGTTGATGGTGACGCAGGCCTTGCGTGCGCGCTTGCTCCAGCCGTGAATGGCGCGGGCCAGCTCGCCTTTACCGGTACCGGATTCACCGAGAATGAGGATGTTGGCGTCGGTGCTGGCAACCTGGCGGGCGGTTTCCAGCACCACCATCATGGCCGGGCTGTGCGAGTCGAGGCCGTCCTTGGGTTTGCGTACTTCACCTTCCAGTGCTTCAAGACGCGCCGACAGCTGGCGTACCTCCAGTTGCTTGGCGGTGGCCAGACGCAGCTGGTCCGGGCTGCAGGGCTTGACCAGGTAATCGGCGGCGCCGGCCCGGATTGCGTCAACGGCAGTGTCGACCGCCGAATGCGCAGTGACGATCACCACGCGCATCCATGGCGCTTGAATACGCATTTGCGCCAGTACATCCAGACCATTGTCTTCGCCCAGGCGCAGGTCGAGGAAACACAGATCGAAGACTTGCCGTTGCAGCAGGGTTTCGGCCTGCGCCGCACTGTTGGCAGTGGCAACGCTGTAGCCTTCATCTTCAAGACAGTAACGGAAGGTTCGCAGGATGGCGGACTCATCGTCGACCAGCAGAATACGGCCTTGATGCTCCTGAGCTGGCTCCATTTCCTACGCTCCTTTAAGAATGATCTAGGTTAGTGTCGGAAAAATCGGGCAAGTTGCATGGTTCATTCTGATTCATTCCGTTACCTGCATGGTAGTGCCTCGCCCAGCAGTTATCTAACCCACTGAAAAATCACCGATTGCTTGCTGGGAAGGCGCTGTGGCGGGCGTCCTGCTGCTGCCGTTGGGCTGCAGCGCCGAAGCCAAGGCGCTCTGGTTACCAATCCGCCGCACAGTGACGCCTGAATCAACGACAAGGTGCAGGGCTGATCATGCAAAACGCACGAACGCTTGAGCCCGATCGTGCAGGATACGTTTCGGTTGATATCGATAATTTTATTTAACTATCTGATTTTTAAAGATAAAAAATCGTTTTAAGGGCTGGCATGCAGGCTGCAATGACTACATCAAAGTCAGCAATAAACGCAGCAGGAGGAGCACGGCATGAACCGCTACCCCGCCACCCTAATGCAGGTTTCTTCGCTTCAACTGCGCCAGAGCCTGTTCTTCAGCCTGGCGTTGCTGCTGACCCTGATTGCCGGGCAGCTCTATAACAGCTGGGAAACCGCGCGCAGTGCCGAGCAGCTCGCTGCCCAGGCGGCAATGGTGGCGCAGGTTCAGGCGCAACGCTCGGTTGCGCCGCTGCAGGCCCGGGTCGCACTGTCTTCGCCAGCGACCACTGCAGCCGTTGTTGACACCGCTGCCCCACGAGATCGCTGGGTGTTCTGAGCGAACGCCCAAGGACTTCTTCGAAAAACAGCAAGGAGAATCACCATGTTGAGTTGGGCCATTACCTTCCTGATTATCGCCATTGTCGCTGCCGTGCTGGGCTTCGGTGGTATCGCCGGCGCCGCTACTGGCATCGCGAAGATTCTGTTCATTATCTTCCTGGTGCTGTTCGTGGTGTCCTTCTTCTTTGGTCGCCGCGGTAGGGGCTGAGTATGAGCACAACGCTAGGCAGAGCCCTGGTTGCCGTCCTGATGATGGGTGGCAGCGCAGCGGCAATGGCGGCCAGGTTCGGGCCAACCAGATTCTTGGCGTCCGCTGCCAAGGGACAGTTCCACGGGGCGGGCCGTTGTGCGAGTCCGGGCAGAAGTGCCTGAACCAACGCCTGATCGTTGCCTTCAGTTGGGACGAAGGCAGGCAAGCCCTGCTCAAGGAGCAACTCAAGCGTGATCCGAACAGGTACTGAGGCGCTGCTCACACCTTGGTACATATATAGAGGCTGAACCTTTTTCCATTTCAGGCTTCTATGCTGCACCGCCCGAGGAAGGCAGGTGTATGACCAGGGGGCCGGGCTGCTCTGATTGTTTCAGGATCGGAGGGGCCTAGGGGTACAGGGAGTACCTCCGATGAGGGCCGGGTCAGGTGAAGCGGTAACGGAAGTTGCGGGTCGGACAACTGCCTTCAGGCAGAGGTGTCCGACCGGACTTCCGTAGCACTCTTTGAGGCAAGCGCCTTTCCCTCGCAACAAATTCGTTTTTCCTACCGAAGCTGTCGACGCATATTTTTGCCCGACCGTACATCGATATTTTTTCACCCCTGCGCCCTACCAAAGTCGCAGCAATTTCACGCATTCGGATTGTCGAACAAGGGCGTTTGACCCGCAGGTGGATACCTCTATATCGGCCGGATTATGGCGCTTTGGCCATCGTCGGAATTCCGAACGGCCGACGAATGACCCATTGTGACGTACGTTTTGGCCGATAAACCTCATGCCGATTCGGCATGGGGTAGTCGTTTACGGCATTAGACGGAGCCCCCCCACGTCGGAATAGTTGCGCCTTTTTTCGCTGGCCTGAGCGTTATTACGCTCGCTTGCGGTGACCTTTTACGATGTCATCGGCAGATAACAAAAACGATGCGGATCGCTGGCAATGGCTCTGGGTCGCGGTTATCCGTCTGGTGGCCGTTTCCACCTGAAGAAAAGGTAACGACATGAAGAAGGCAAAGCTAAGCCTCGCCTGGCAGATCCTCATCGGTCTGGTACTGGGGATTGCAATCGGCGCTTTACTGAACCATTTCAGTGCAGAAAAGGCATGGTGGATCAGCAACGTCTTGCAACCTGCGGGTGACATCTTCATTCGCCTGATCAAGATGATCGTCATCCCGATCGTGATTTCGTCGCTGATCGTGGGGATCGCCGGGGTTGGCGACGCGAAAAAACTCGGCAGTATCGGCCTCAAGACCATTATCTATTTCGAGGTGGTGACCACTATCGCCATCGTCGTCGGTCTGGTGCTGGCCAACCTGTTCCACCCGGGCGCCGGCATCGACATGAGCACCCTGGGTACCGTCGATATCTCCAAGTACCAGGCTACGGCGGCCGAAGTCCAGCATGAGCATGCGTTCATCGAGACCATCCTCAACCTGATCCCGTCGAACATCTTTGCAGCGCTGATGCGCGGTGAGATGCTGCCGATCATTTTCTTCTCGGTGCTGTTCGGCCTTGGCCTGTCGAGCCTGCAGGCAGAGATCCGCGACCCGCTGGTGAAAACTTTCCAGGGCGTCTCCGAAGCCATGTTCAAGGTCACTCACATGATCATGAACTACGCGCCAATCGGTGTGTTCGCGCTGATCGCCGTGACCGTCGCCAACTTCGGCTTCGCCTCGCTGCTGCCGCTGGCCAAGCTGGTGCTGCTGGTGTACTTCGCCATCGCCTTCTTCGCCTTCATGGTCCTCGGCCTGGTTGCCCGCCTGTTCGGCTTCTCGGTGATCAAGCTGATGCGTATCTTCAAGGACGAACTGGTCCTGGCCTACTCCACCGCCAGCTCCGAGACCGTGCTGCCGCGCGTGATCGAGAAGATGGAAGCCTACGGTGCGCCGAAAGCCATCTGCAGCTTCGTGGTACCGACCGGCTACTCGTTCAACCTTGACGGTTCGACCCTGTACCAGAGCATCGCGGCAATTTTCATCGCCCAGCTGTACGGTATCGACCTGTCGCTGAGCCAGCAGCTGCTGCTGGTGCTGACCCTGATGGTCACCTCCAAAGGCATCGCGGGTGTCCCGGGCGTGTCCTTCGTGGTCTTGCTGGCCACCCTGGGCAGCGTTGGCATCCCGCTGGAAGGCCTGGCCTTCATCGCCGGTGTCGACCGTATCATGGACATGGCCCGTACCGCCCTGAACGTGATCGGCAACGCCCTGGCGGTCCTGGTTATCGCGCGTTGGGAAGGCATGTACGACGACGCCAAGGGTCAGCGCTACTGGAACTCGCTGCCGCACTGGCGCAGCAAGGAAGCCGTACCGGCTGGCAAGCCTGCCAGCAAGTAAGCGCCAACCTGGCTGCACGAAAAGCCCCGACCTGGTCGGGGCTTTTTTGTTGGCCCAATCGCAGGTCAAGCCCGCTCCTACAGTGCGGGAGCGGGCTTAACCCGCGATGAGGGCGTTACAAACATCAAGGTTTATGGCGCGAAGCCAACCCGGCCCGCTATCATTTGCGCCATCTTTGGGGGGAACAACGGATGCTCAACGGCCTTTGGCTTGGATTTTTCATTGTCGCTGCCGTCTCGGCGCTGGTGCAATGGCTGGTGGGCGGTAACGCCGGGATCTTCGCGGCAATGGTTGAGAGCATCTTTGCCATGGCCAAGCTCTCGGTCGAGGTCATGGTCCTGCTGTTCGGCACCCTGACCTTGTGGCTCGGTTTTCTCAAGATCGCCGAAAAGGCCGGCGTGGTCGAATGGCTGGCCAAGGTCCTCGGCCCGTTGTTCGCCCGCCTGATGCCGGAAGTCCCGCCCGGCCACCCGGCCCTGGGCCTGATCACCCTCAACTTCGCCGCCAATGGCCTGGGCCTGGACAATGCCGCCACGCCTATCGGCCTCAAGGCCATGCGTGCGCTACAGGAGCTCAACCCCAGCTCGACTACCGCCAGCAACGCGCAAATCCTCTTCCTGGTGCTCAATGCCTCGTCGCTGACCCTGCTGCCGGTGACCATTTTCATGTACCGCGCCCAGCAAGGAGCGATGGACCCAACCCTGGTGTTCCTGCCGATCCTGCTCGCCACCAGTGGCTCGACCCTGGTCGGCCTGCTGTCGGTGGCTGTGATGCAGCGCCTGCGCCTGTGGGACCCGGTGGTGCTGGCTTACCTGATTCCCGGCGCTTTGCTGTTGGGCGGTTTCATGGCGTTTCTCGGCACCCTGTCGGCCACTGCGCTGGCGGGCCTGTCGTCGATTCTCGGCAACCTGACCCTGTTCGGCCTGATCATCGTCTTCCTGGTGATCGGCGCGCTGAAGCGGGTGAAGGTCTATGAAACCTTCGTAGAAGGCGCCAAGGAGGGCTTTGACGTCGCCAAGAGCCTGTTGCCCTATCTGGTTGCCATGCTTTGCGCGGTCGGCGTGCTACGCGCCTCAGGGGCCCTGGAGCTGGCCCTGGATGGCATCCGCCATGCGGTCGAGTGGCTGGGCTGGGATACCCGCTTCGTCGAAGGCCTGCCGACGGCGCTGGTCAAACCGTTCTCCGGCAGCGCAGCGCGGGCGATGCTGATTGAAACCATGCAGACCCACGGCGTGGACAGTTTCCCGGCCCTGGTGGCGGCAACCATCCAGGGCAGTACCGAAACCACCTTCTACGTGCTGGCGGTGTACTTCGGCGCCGTCGGTATCCAGCGCGCCCGCCATGCGGTGGGCTGCGCCCTGTTGGCGGAGCTGGCCGGGGTGGTCTCGGCAATCTTCGTCTGCTACTGGTTCTTCGCCTGAAGCTGGCTAGCCTGGCTCACCGTCCAATCGACCAGTTGTTTCATCAACTGGTCACTGGCCGTGCCAAAGCCGTTGACCACCGCTGAAACCTGTTTGTCGCTTAGCGGCTGGCGTACCTCAAAGCGCCGGCTGGCGAGGATGCGCTGGCTGCGGCCCTGCACCAGGCGGGCGTCATAGCGGACCACCACGACCAGGCCGTCGGTGCTGTACTCGCTCTGGAACGCCTGCAGCTCGCCAGCAATTTCATAGTCGCTTTGCAGGTTGCTGTCGTCGGCACTGAGGCGCTGTACCCGGCCATCCCGCTGGAAGGCATCGAGCATGCGGTTGCGCAGCAGGGTTGGCGCCGGGTCGCTCCAGCGTGCGCCCTTGTAGCTGCTGATCTGGTTGCCTTGCGGCACTACGGCGATACGTGGGCTGTTCAAGGCTTCGCTGGCGATCGGCTTGTTCACCCGCAGCGACCACAGCGCGCTTTGCGTCACAGTCCGGGTGCTTTGCGCCGAAGGCAGACGGTAGACGTCGGCAGGCTCGGCCTGGGGCAGGATCGAGCAGGCACTGCTCAGGCTCAGCGCGGTGGCCAGGGCAAGGTAGCGGCAGGTACGGATCATGGCTCGAACTCCTTGTTTTTGTCACGGCCCAGCAGGTAGCCGCTGGGGTTGGCTTCCAGGCGTTGAGAGATGGCCTTGAGCGAAGTCAGGGTATCGCGCAGCTCGCGGATTGCCGGCGCCAGTTGATTGAAACCCTGGGCACCGCCGTCGATGGCTTCGCGGTTGTCATTGAGCAGGCTGTTGATGGTCGCGGTGCTTTGCGCCAGCGACTGCATGGCTTGCTCTGCGCTGCCGAACATCTGCTTGCCCTGGTTGCTGAGCAGGCCGTTGGCGTTGCGCATCAGTTCGCTGGTCTGCTCGAGCATGGCCCCGGCCTGCTTGCCGACCTGGGCCAGTTGCTGGATGGCCTCGCGAATGTCGCCCCGCTGGTCGTTGAAAGCCCCGGTGGTCTGTTCGAGGTTGTTCAGGGTGTTGCTCAGGCGGGCGACGTTGTCCTGGGAGAACAATGCGTTGGCGTTGTGCACCAGGGCGTTGATGTTGGTCATCAGGTCGCTGCCGTCATCCAGCAAGCGGGCAATCGGCGACGGCGAGGCGATGATCACGGGCAGCTTGCCATCCTTGCCCTTGAGCTCCGGGCTTTGCGGCGTACCACCGCTGAGCTGGATGAACGAGGTGCCGGTGATGCCGGTGAGGGTCAGTTTGGCCTGAGTGTCCTCCTTGATGGGGGTATCGGCGCTCAGGCGCACCTGGGCCAGTACCCGGCGCGGATCATTGGGGTCAAGGCGCAGGCTGGTGACGTCGCCGACCTTGATGCCGCTGTACTGCACCGAACTGCCCCGGGACAACCCGGAAACGGCTTCGTTGAATACCACTTCGTAGTCCTTGAAGGTGCTGTCGACGCTGGATTTGGTCAGCCACAGGCCGAACAGCATGGCGCCCGCCACCACCAGCACGGTGACCAGGCCGATCAGGACATGATGTGCACGGGTTTCCATCTCAGAGCTCCTTGGGCGCTGTAGCGGCCTGGTACGCCGCGCGGCCACGCGGGCCATGAAAGTAGTCGTGAATCCAGGCGTCGTCGGTGTCTTCGACCTGGGCAATGGGCCCGGCCACCAGCACCTTCTTTTGCGACAGCACGGCGACGCGGTCGGTGATGGTGTAGAGGGTGTCCAGGTCGTGGGTAATCAGGAACACGCTCAGGCCCAGGGCGTCGCGCAGGGTCAGGATGAGCTGGTCGAAGGCCGCCGCGCCAATCGGATCGAGGCCGGCAGTGGGTTCGTCGAGAAACAGGATGTCCGGGTCCAGGGCCAGCGCCCGGGCCAATGCCGCGCGCTTGATCATCCCGCCGGACAGCGATGAGGGGTATTTATCTGCTGCGGAAATCGGCAATCCGGCCAGGGCCAGCTTGACCCCGGCCAGGTGCTCGGCATCGGCGCGGCTAAGGCCCGCGTGCTCGATCAGCGGCAAGGCGACGTTCTCGGTGACGGTCAGCGAGGAGAACAATGCGCCCTTCTGGAACAGCACGCCGAACCGCCGCTCGACCCGCGAACGCTGCTCGTCGCTGGCGCTGCTCAGGTCCTGGCCGAACACCTGCACCTGGCCTTCATTGGGCCGGCGCAGGCCGACGATGCTGCGCAGCAACACCGACTTGCCGCTGCCCGAGCCGCCTACCACGGCGAGGATCTCGCCGCGGTACAGGTCCAGGTCGAGTTGCTCGTGCACGCTCTGGGTGCCGAAGCGGTTGCAGATGCCACGGGCTTCGATCACCGCCTTGCGGGCGTTGCTGTTGGCTTCGTTCACCAGCCCATCTCCATGAAGAACAGCGCCGCCACGGCATCCAGAACGATCACCACGAAGATCGACTGCACCACGCTGGAGGTGGTGTGGGCGCCGACCGATTCGGCGCTGCCGCTGACCTTGAAGCCTTCCAGGCAACCGATGGCGGCGATCAAGAACGCAAAGAACGGTGCTTTGACCAGCCCGACCAGAAAGTGCTGCACACCAATATCGCTTTGCAGCAGCGACAGGAACATCGCCGGCGAGATACCCAGCGACAGCGCGCAGACCACCGCCCCGCCGATAATGCCGCAGAGCATGGCGACAAAGGTCAGCAACGGTAGCGCGATCAGCAGCGCCAGCACCCGTGGCACCACCAGCAGTTCCACCGGATCGAGGCCCAGGGTGCGGATGGCATCGATCTCTTCATTGGCTTTCATCGAGCCGATTTGCGCGGTAAAGGCACTGGCGGTGCGTCCGGCCATCAGAATCGCGGTCAGCAGCACGCCGAACTCCCGCAGGAACGAGAATGCCACCAGGTCGACGGTAAAGATGCTGGCACCAAAGCTGGCCAGTACCGTGGCGCCGAGAAAGGCCACCACCGCACCGACCAGGAAGGTCAGCAAAGCGACGATGGGCGCAGCGTCCAGGCCGGTCTGTTCGATATGCGCGACCACCGAGGTAACCCGCCAGCGCTTAGGCTGGAACAGGCGCAGGAACAGGGTTTGCAGGATCAGGCCGATGAAGCCGAGGATCTGCTGGGTGTCTTGCCACAGGGTGTCGACCGCACGGCCGATACGGCTGAGCAGTTGAATCAGCACCGAGCGTTCGGTCTGTTTTTCCGGGATGCAGAAGTCCTGCACCGAGCAATACACGGTCTTGAGCAATGCCTGGCTGGCGGCGGGCAGGTGCGTGGCGGTTTCGGTCAGCCGCGCCAGGCGCTCGGCGCCGAGCAGCTCGACCAGCAACGCCGCTCCGGCGGTGTCCAGTTTGCCGAGCTGGTCGAGGTCGACTTCGGTGGACGAATCGTACTGGCCCACCAGGCTGTCGCTGCTGCGCTTGAGGCTGGCGTAGTTGGCCAGGGTCCAGTCACCGGCGATGTGCAGCCGTGGCGGGCTGCTTGCAGTATCCAGGGTGGCGCTAGCGTGTGTAGTCATAGGCTCCATGCTGTCCGACCAACGGTTCGCAGCCTCAGAGCATAGCGTTACTCGGCTGCGGGCGCTTGACCATCGTCAACCACCCGAAAGCGCAGCACACCGATGACCTGGCCGTCTTCGGTCAGCACCCGCACCTGCCAGCGCCCCACCGGGTTGCCGGGGAAGTTCTGCTTGTGGGTCCAGGCGCGGTAGCCTTCCTTGCGCCCGCCGTGGATATCCAGGGCGATGCGGTCGACCTCTTTGCCCTCGAACTGCCAGACATGATAGATCCGCTCGTTCAGCCCGCGAGGGGCATTGATGGCGGTAAACGCGTAGAGGCCAGCGCGTATTTCACTGGCGTTGATCTGCTTAAGGCTGTTGCCCGGGGTGCGGTTCTCGACTTGGGTGCTGACCGCCACTTCGGCCATCCACAGCGTTGCCGGCGGTACCCAGGAACGCAGCATCCAGCCGCCGGCGCCGACCGCCAGGGTCATTACCACCAGCATCAGGCCTCGGCGCCAGTGGCTGATCGGGAAGCTGCTGGCCAGGCTCGGGAACGACAGCAACATGGCGATGCCCAGGGCCAGCTTGAAGCTTTGCGAGGTGGTCAGGTGCAGGATGATCGGCAGCGCGGTGAGCAGCGCGGCGAACAGGGTCAGGGTGTGCAGCGCCAGGTACAGCCAGCGCCGTGGGGCCAGCCACTTGTAGTACAGCGGGTCGATAATCGAGATCAGCCCGGCGGCGGCCAGGATGCCGGTAAACACCAGTTGGCCGCTGTTCCAGGTGGTGGTCACGAAGAAGAACGGCAAGACGAAGAACAGGCTTTCCTGGTGGATCATCTGCGTCGCGTAGCGCAGCAGCGGTTGGGGAATTTCGCGCTTGAAGACCTTGGCAAAGACCTTGGTGAAGGTGTTCTCCATCATCAGCCAGATCCAGCTGATGAGCATGACGATGGCAATCCAGCTGGCCAGGCTTTCCTGGCGATCGACCAGGATGAAGCTGCCGACACCGGAGATGAAACCGCCGAGGGCGATGACCCCGGGGTAGCGCTTGATCAGCTCGATCAGGCGCTGGAGGTAGAGAGGCATGAAGGTGTTCGCAAGGTCAGGTAAAAACTGGCACAGGATACTCTGGTTTGAGCTGGCCTTGTGCTGTTACTGCGGGCGCCCCCCCATCTAGGGCAAAGCCTTGCTGATCGGTTCTAGCGGCGGCGCCGCCCCCAGATCAGCACCCCGGCCAACAACACCGCCACCGCCAGCGCCACCCATCCATACAGCTCGTCATAACTGAGCAGCGGCTTCTCGATCCGCACATAGCCAGGTTCGGCCAGCAACTGCTTCAGGGCCCGGTTGGCATCGTCGAGGCTGATCCTGCGCAACGCCCGCCCCGGATCAGTAAAGCGCCCGTCGCTGTAGCCGTTCAGGGCCCCCCAGTAATAATCAGCCAAGGCGCTATTGCCCTGCGTGGCCCAGGCTTCGCGGTCGATGGCAGCCTGCTTGATGCGCTGGAAGGTGACCGGGTCCAGGCCATCCTTGCGCAAGCGCTCAAGCATGGCGGCCAGGGCCTGCTCGGCGGCATCGACATCGGCACGGTCCAGGTCGGCATTGAGCGCCATCAACCCGGTGTCACCAAAGCTTTCGCGCTGGCTGGACGGGCCATAGGAAAAGCCGTGCCTGAGCCGCAACTCGTCATATAGCGCCCAGTCCAGATAGCGCTGCAGCAGGTCGTAGGTCTGACCATGGTCATGGTCCAGCACCGGCTCCAGGAACAGCCAGTGCAAGCGTGCGCTGTCGCCCAGCCAGCCGCGGGTCAGTTCTCGGCGGGGTTCGGCTTCGTGGGTAACGCCGTCAAGCACCCGCCGCTCACCTGGCTCGACCGCGGGCAGCTCGCCATAGGTGCGCTCCAGGTAGGCCGGTAGCAGGCGGTCGAGGCCGCCAACGACGATCAGGGTCATGTTGTTGGCGGCGTACCAGTGCTGGCGCAGGTCGTTGACCTCCTCCAGGGTCATGTCCTCGATGGAGGAGCGCTCGGCGCACTTGAGCCCCAGTTCCACCGCCAACTGGTCGCTGGCGCGGTGGCCGAGGTCCTGGCGGTCGAGCCAGCGTTGCAGGTGGGAGTAATGGCCACCGTCTTCGCGTTCGACGATGCGCTTGGACAGTTCCAGGGCTTTTTCATCGATCCGGGTGTCGTTGATCATGGCTAGCAGCAGGTCGAGCACCTTGCGCTGGTTGCGCGCCGGCGCTTCGATGACGAAGGTGGTATCGGCGCTGCTGGTGTAGGCGTTCCACTCCCCGCCCAGTGCCTGCATGCGCTCTTCCAGGCCGCCCTCGCCGCGGTCGTCGATACCACTGAACAGCAAGTGTTCGAGCAGGTGGGGCAACTCCTGGCGCTCGCACGGGAAGTCATCGAAGCCGACACCCACCACCAGGCGGATCGACACATGGTTGCGTTCATAACCTGACTTGAGTACTACCTGCAGGCCGTTGGGCAGCAGGTAGCCTTCGACCTGGGAGCGGTCGAGGGCAAAGCCGGGCACGCAGCCCAGCAGCAGGCAAATGAATATCAGGCAACGCATGGCGAGCTTCCTTGCGGGAGTTCTTGGGGTCAAGCGATCAGGGTGAATGGGCGTCGTCCGGCACACTGTCGAGCAGTAGGCCGCCGGTATCGGAACCGCCCAATACGACATAGGCACTGCTGCAGAACAAGGAGTTCAATCGTTTCATGTCGGCGATCAGTTCCAGGTGCAACGAGCTGGTCTCGATACTTTGCACCACTTTACGTTGCAGTCGGCTGACATGGGCGTGGGCCAGGCGCCGTTCCTGGGCGCGGAAGCGGCGTTTTTCCCGCAGCAGCTGGCGGGCGCTTTCCGGGTCGGCGCTGAGAAACACTGAAAGGCCCAGGCGCAGATTGGCCAGCAACTGGCTGTGCAGACCGGTGAGTTCTTCCAGGCCAACGTCGGAAAACTCCCGGCGCTGGGAGGTCTTCTGCTGCTGAACCTTGCGCAGCATGCGCTCGATCAGGTCGCTGGCCAGCTTGAGGTTGATTGCAAGCTCGATAATTTCGGCCCAGCGCCGGCTGTCCTGCTCGCTGAGGTCTTCGCGCGGCATCTGCGCCAGGTACAGTTTGATGGCGTTGTACAGGGCCTCGACGTCTTCGTTGAGGCCGCGCATTTGCTGGGTCATGGCGGTCTGGGTACCGCGCAGCACATTGAGCATGGCATCGAGCATGCTGTCGACCAGGTCGCCCATGCGCAGGGTTTCGCGCACCGCGTTGGCCAGGGCCAGGCTGGGCGTGGTCAGTGCGGTGGCATCCAGGTGCCGTGGGCGGGCTCGGCCGTTGGCTTCTTCGCGCTCGGGCAGCAGCCAGCCGCACAGGCGCCCCATCGGGGCAACCGTGGGCAACAAGATCAGGCAGCGCAGGGTGTTGTAGAGCAGGTGAAAGCCGATCACCAGCTCTTGTGGGCTGAGGCTCAGGCTGTCCATCCATGCCACCAGCGGATGCAGCACTGGGATGATCAGCACCAGGCCGATCAGCTTGTACAGCAAACTGCCCAGCGCCACTTGGCGGCCGGCGGCGTTTTGCATGCTGGTGCTGAGAAAGGCCAGCAGGCCGCTGCCGATGTTGGCGCCGATCACCAGGCCGATGGCCACCGGCAGGCTGATCAGCTCGGCGCCGGCCAGGGTTGCGGTGAGCAGCACGGCGGCAAGGCTTGAGTAGGAAATCAGCGCAAACAAGGCGCCGACCAGGGCATCGAGGAGGATATCGCCGGTCAGTGAGGCGAACAGCACTTTCACGCCTTGGGCATGGGTGATCGGCGCTGCCGCTTCGACGATCAACTGCAGGGCGAGGATGATCAGGCCCAGGCCGATACCGACGCGGCCCAGTTGGCCGGCGCGGGTCTGCTTGCGGGAAAGGAAGAAAATCACCCCGAGAAATATCAGCAGCGGCGACAGCCACGACAGATCAAACGTCAGCACCCGCGCCATCAGTGCCGTACCGACATCGGCGCCGAGCATGATCGCCAGCGCCGGGGTCAGGCCCATCAGGCTCTGGCCAACGAACGAGGTCACCAGCATCGCCGTGGCGTTGCTGCTTTGCACCATTGCCGTCACCAGGATACCGGCGACAAACGCCAGCGGCCGCTTGGACATGTTCTGGCTCAGTACCCGACGCAGGTTTGAGCCATACACCCGCAAGATACCGGTACGCACGATGTGCGTGCCCCAGATCAGCAACGCCACGGCGGAAAGCAGATTGAGCAGGGTCAGCATTGAAAAGGCCCCCTGTAATGCGCCCCAGCGGGGCAAATGGATAATGCTGTGAGCCTGTCCTGCTACCAGGCGGTTTTTCCCAGTGCTCACTTAAGCTGTAGTCGGCCAACGGCCGTGGCGCCAGCATCGCATAGCCACGGCAGCCTTTGAAACAAAACTGTCATGGCGCTTAATGAAAAAAGGGCCCCGCAGGGCCCTTTTCAACAGCACCGGGATTACTGACCCGGAATGTCCTTGCGAAGTTTCACCGGATCGCTCTGTTGCTTCTTCTTGGCCATGGCCGTGCGCATCTTGATGTTGATCGCTTCGACTGCCAGCGAGAACGCCATGGCGAAGTAGACGTAGCCTTTCGGTACGTGTACGTCGAAGGATTCGGCAATCAGCACGGTACCGACCACGATCAGGAACGACAGGGCGAGCATCTTCAGCGACGGGTGCTTGTCGATGAAGTTACTGATGGCGCCGGCGCACAGCATCATCACCAGCACGGCGACGATAATCGCGGCGATCATCACCGGTACGTGGGAAACCATGCCCACGGCAGTGATCACCGAGTCGAGGGAGAAGACGATGTCGATGATCGCGATCTGGATGATGGTGTAGAAGAACTTGCCGCCGGCGCCGCCTGGCTCGTCGCTGGTTTCGTCTTCACCTTCCAGGCCGTGGTAGATCTCCTGAGAGCTTTTCCACAAGAGGAACAGGCCGCCGAAGAACAGGATCAGGTCGCGCCCGGAAATGCCCTGGTCGAACACTACGAACAGATCGGCGGTCAGGCGCATTACCCAGGTGATCGACAGCAGCAGCAGGATCCGGGTGACCATGGCCAGTGCCAGGCCGAAGATCCGGGTGCGCTGTTGCATGTGCTTGGGCATGCGGCTGACCAGGATCGAGATCATGATGATGTTGTCGATACCGAGAACGATCTCAAGCGCCGTCAGAGTAAAAAAGGCAACCCAGATCTCTGGGCTGGTCAGCCATTCCATGTGTATTCCTTCGAACGATGTAAGCAGAGCGCCCCAGGCAATGGGGCGCGGCTACGGTTAGGTGATTCTGTTGTTTTATAGGCTACTGAACAGGGGGAAAATTCCCATGAGCAGCGCGGCGAGCATTATGCACAGGCAGATCAACACTGCCCACTTCAAGGTGAAGCGCTGATGATCGCCGAACTCGATGCCGGCCAGGGCCACCAACAGGTACGTAGAGGGTACCAGCGGGCTGAGCAGATGCACGGGCTGGCCGACGATCGACGCGCGAGCCATTTCCACCGGCGAGATGCCGTAATGGCTGGCTGCTTCCGAGAGCACCGGCAAGACCCCGTAGTAGAAGGCGTCGTTGGACATGAAGAAGGTGAACGGCATGCTCACGATCGCGGTAATGACCGCCAGGTAAGGGCCCAGCGCATCCGGGATGACCGCCAACAGGCTTTTGGACATGGCATCGACCATGCCGGTGCCGGAGAGGATGCCGGTGAAGATGCCCGCCGCGAAAATCAGCCCTGTCACTGCCAGTACGCTACCGGCATGGGCGGCGATGCGGTCTTTCTGCTGCTGCAGGCACGGGTAGTTGACGATCATGGCGATACTGAAGGCGATCATGAACAGCACCGGCAACGGCAGCAGGCCCATGATCAGCGAGACCATCAGCAGCGCGGTCAGGGCGCCGTTGAACCACAGCAGTTTAGGGCGGCGGGCGTCCGGGAACTGCGAAACGCTGATTTCGCTGTGATCGATTTCATCACCCGGCAGGTGCAGTTCACCCAGGCGCGCACGTTCACGCTTGCCGTACGCATAGGCAATTGCCAGGAGGGCGACGACACCGGCGAGCATGGCTGGAATCATCGGTACGAAGATCGCTGACGGGTCGACATGCAGGGCGCTGGCGGCGCGAGCGGTCGGGCCGCCCCAGGGGGTCATGTTCATGATGCCGCCGGCGAGGATGATCAGGCCGGCCATGATCCGTGGGCTCATGCCCAGGCGGCTGTACAGCGGCAGCATGGCTGCCACGCAGATCATGTAAGTGGTGGCGCCATCGCCATCCATTGACACCACCAGGGCCAGTACTGCGGTGCCGACCGAGACTTTCAGCGGATCACCCTTGACCAGCTTGAGGATCTTGCGCACGGCAGGGTCAAACAGGCCGGAGTCGATCATCAGGGCGAAATACAGGATCGCAAACATCAGCATGACCCCAGTCGGCGCCAGTTTGCTGATGCCTTCGAGCATCATCGGGCCGATCTTGGCGGAAAAACCACCGAACAGGGCGAACAGGATCGGTATCAGGATCAGCGCGATCAAGGCCGACAGGCGCTTGGTCATGATCAGGTACATGAAGGTGATGACCATGGCAAAGCCGAGGAAGGTCAGCATGGGAGTACTCCAGGCGTAGCGCGTCGAAGGAAGAACGATTCGGGCGGATCAGCGCACGGGGCGCGGCGCGTGGGGTAGCGGAGGGATTGCTGCTGGGAGGCGGGCGTAGGAAAGCATCAGTGTCACCATTGTTGTTGTTAATTGGGCCGGGCGCCGCATGCAACACACCGGGCCCTGGCTGACCGGTCTTGTGCCGGTAGTGGGGCAATCCTAAGGCGGGAAGCTTTCAGCCAGCTTTCGCTGGCCCAAAGCCGACGAGAGGTGCATTGTTGGCTATCGGCCAGTAGGTATCAGGAGGGAGCGATGCGTGATTCGTACGAAGGCGGCTGCCATTGCGGCGCCCTGCGCTACCGGATTCAAGGTCCATTGACGGATGTTGCCCACTGCCATTGTTCGGTTTGCCGTCGGGTCACTGGTGGTTTACTGATCACCTGGTTGACGGTGGATTGCGATGATTTCCAATGGTTGAGTGGCACGCCGCAACGCTACGACTCGTCGGCCAGTTGCGTGCGCTATTTCTGTAGCCGTTGTGGTGCCCATGTGGCGCTGACCACTGATCTGAGCCCACAGAGCATCGATGTCACGGTCACCACGCTCGACCAGCCCGAACTGGCGCCGCCGAACCGGCACATCTGGATCGACAGCCGCCTGCCCTGGCTGCATCTGGATGAACAGTTGCCTGCGGAGCACGGCGAAACCCTGTGATCAGGGCAGTTGCAGGCCGCCGCCGGCCTTGTGCAGCGCACGCAAGTGTTCGCCCACCTGCTTGATGTTGGCCTCGACCGCCTTGATTTCAGCCGCACGGGCCGGGCCGAGCAAGGCTCGGACCTCCTTGTCGAGGTCGGCGCTGAGGGTTTGCAGCTGTTTTTGCCGCTGGCTGGTTGCACTCAGCAGCTTTTCGCGCTCGCTGGCCTGGGGCAGGCCGTAACCGCTGCTGCCCAGCAGTTCTGCCGGGCGGCTGAGAAAACCGCTGTTGGCGAGGATCTGCTGCAGGGTGTTGTTAGCCTTGCCGACGCTGGCGTCGTTGAGCTCACGCCCGGTGAGATAGCGTTGTTTCACCTCGTCCTGGGCCAGCAACAGTTGCCGGCGCAGGCTGGCTTGCTCCAGGAGCAGCAACGCCGCGCTGGTGCGCAGATCAGCCTGGGCAAACCACTGCTGGCGTTGCTCGGCGGACTGCTCCAGCCAGGCTTCCACATTGTCCTGCTGGATCGGCAGTTGCTTCTTCAACACCAGGAACATCGCCTGGTAACGGTCCCGATAGGAGTCGAAGCGGTAACCCAGGCGCAAGGCCTCGCGCGGGTCGTCGAGTACGCTGACATCCGCCAGGCCACGGCCTTCGAGCACTTCGAGCAAGCCATTGGGGACGATGCTGTCCAGATCGTTCAGGCGTGGGTTGGCGGTACCGCTGCGCAATAGCTTGAGGGTTTCGACCGCACAGTTGTTGGACAGGAAGTAGTAGTTGCCGTCGTAGCTCCAGTGCATCTCGGCGGCCTGGCGCACCAGGCTTTCCAGTTCGTCGCGGTTGAGCCTGAGCGGGATCGAGGCGAGGCTGCGCAGTTCGGTCTTGGTGTACTCGTCGATCACCTGTGCCAGTGGCAAGACGAACAGCCGCGACGGATAGGCGCCGGTCAAACCGTCCCAGCTCGACAGCTGCACGTCATTGACGAAGGCCCGGTACGACAGCACCAGGTGCTGGTCCAGGTCCAGGCGGCAGTCCGGCCCGCGCGGGCGCCCCGGGGCGCAGATCACCAGGCGCAACATGCTGTGGCCCCAGCGGCTGACCCAGTTCTGGTTGGCTTCGGCCAGCAGGTAATCCACGGCGTAGACCCGCTCGGGGTCGATCTCGCCCAGCGGCGATTTGGCAAAGTCATTGCCAGCGTTGAGAAATGGCAATGCGCTCGGGCATGGCGGATGCTCGGGCGCCCAGTCGAAATGCCCCTTCAGGTAAGCCTGCAGGGCCGGGCGCCGGCAGGCAAAACTGGGGTCAAGCAGGAAGTACTCCATGTTGACCGCAATGAATTCCTTGGGGCTGCTCAGTTCATAGCTGTCGGGGCTGCGCGCCACCTGGCGGTTGTGCTGCTCACGCTCGCCGCGACGGCCTACATACTGCTGCCAGCCGGCCAGGTCGAGCAGGCGCGGGTCGTCGCTGAGGGTGAAGCGGCGTTCGGTCTGGCCACGGCACTGCTCGGGCAGACCGACTTTGCCCTGACTGTTCTGCTGCCGGCTGCACTGGGTGATCAGCCGGCGCTGCGCACCCTGCCATAGGCGGGCGCGGTCATAAATGTGGGTCAGTTCATGCAGGACGGTGGCCAGCAGTTCCTGGCGTACGCTGCCATGGGGGCGGCTGGTTTTTTGCGTGGCGGCGCTGCCATCGGTGAGGCCTGGCAGCAGGCGGCTGTTGAGCTCCAGGGTGGAGACCAGCGACGCCTGGCCATAGGCGTCCTCTGGCATGCGGCTGCTCCAGCTGACCTGGATGCGTCGGTCAAGGCGGGTCTTGAAGCTCGGCGGCAGTGCCTGCAGGGCTTCATCCAGCAATGCCTGGCTGGCCCGTTGTTGTTGCGGGCTCAGGCCATCGGCCTGCAGCACCAGCTGCAGGTCGGCCAGTGCCGGGCTGCCGAACAGTGTCAGC
The DNA here is from genome assembly GCF_018390435.1 of Pseudomonas sp. RC2C2. NCBI lineage: Bacteria > Pseudomonadati > Pseudomonadota > Gammaproteobacteria > Pseudomonadales > Pseudomonadaceae > Pseudomonas > Pseudomonas sp. RC2C2. Next base: position 2,376,849 of record NZ_JAHBAX010000001.1, read on the forward strand.
AAGCAGCCCAGCAGCCAGGCACGTAGCGGTTTCACAGGGCGAGAATGGCTTCAGCCAGGACCTGGTCGCTGGCCTGGCGTGCTTCTGGAACACGCTGGCGCAGGGTGTCGAAGGCCGCTTCTAGCTGCGCGCCACGGATCTCGCCACGGCTGGCGACATAGCTGGCGGCATCGTCACGGGCTTCGCGCACGACTTTGGAATCGCGAATCGAAGTGGTGGTGTCGGAGGTGAAGTCGATCGAGCGGCCAAAGGCGCGAACGATAATGTTGCTGGTGGCCACCAGGGTTTGTGCCTGGGCTACATCGGCCAGCAACAGAAGGCCAAGGGTGGCGGCAATCAGCGGGTTACGCATGGAGCATCTCCGGGAGAACAGAAGTAATCATTGGACGAGAATTGCCTGCGCCAGTTCAAGGTCGCTGGCATGAAGTTGTGGGTTGGCCTGACGCAGCCGGTTCAATACCGCCTCAAGGCGAGCGCCCCGCCACTGGCCATTGCTGGCCACAAAGGCCGCAGCATCGTCATGGGCGGCCAGCAGCAGTTTGCGATCGAAGGGCACTGAGGTCACTTTGCTGGTGACGTAACCACTGACGACAAGGTTGTTGGTGGTCAGGTCCAGCGCCAGGGCGGCACCACACCAACAGGACACGAGCAACAGCAATGACAGATAACGCATGGGTCTCGAACGGCAGCTGAATCAAGCGCCAAAGGCTATCCCAATGCGCCGGTGAGGACCAGCGCAGAGGGCCCGGCTTGGTTGCATGGTGTTACATGCTGCCGGAAGCGAGCGACTTCAGAGCGCCAGGATGGCCTGTGCCAGTTGCGCGTCGCTGGCCTGCAGCGTTGGGGTCTGCTGGCGAATATGGGCGAAAGCGCTTTCCAGTTTCGCACCGCGGATATCACCGTGGCTGGCAACGAAGCTGGCCGCGTCGTCACGAGCGGCCTGGACAATTTTGTCGTCACGGAAGGAGGACGACACGTCGGAGGTGGCATCAGTGGAGGCGGCGACACCACGAACGACGGTATCGGTGGTGACGACAAAGCTGGTGGCGTTGGCAGTGGAAGCCAGGGCCAGCAGCAGCGCGGCGCCAAACAAGCGTGAATGGAACATGGTCGATCTCCTGGATAGGCTTTGGTGGTTCTTATGTCAGACGCACACTCAGCTTGTTGCGCTACTTTTTACCAAGCTGGGTACGCTAAGGGTATCACGCGATAGGAACCTGAGGGTTGGACCACGTCATCGCAAGATTTATCAACTGTACTGGTCGTATTTTTTAAATGTAAAACTGTACATGTCGTGGCGTCAGCCGCTCTAGCCCGGGCCTTTAAACGACAAAACCCGTCAGCAGTCACCTGCGACGGGTTTTGGGGAATTCGAGGTGCCGGCCTTGGCCGGCGAGCCCTGCATTAACGCCAGAACGGCTTGCTCAGCTCTTCGTAGCGTTGTGCTTCGCTGATACCGGCGTCAGCCAGCAGACGCGAATCCAGGCGAGCCAGTTGGTGGCGGCTGGCAATGCGGCGTTGCCACAGCATCAGGTTGGCCAGCAGGCGCAGTGGCAGCGAGGCCTTGGATTGTTCGGCGGTGTTTTCGAAAACCAGATCGGAACTGAGGGTACGTTCCATGATGTCATCCTTCCGCTTGTGGCGGCATTAGGTAGTGATTTAACTGATGCCAATGATCCTCCTCTGTCGTCCATAACAGTAGATACAGTTCACCTACATTGTGATGGGCCAGTTAACTGTTTTAAGCGACTGTTGCACTCAGAATAGGCGAAACTGTACTGGTAGGCACTGAAATGGTGCATTCTTGATCAAGAGAGGGATGACGAAGCGGAAAAAGGCGGTGAAATCACCGGTACAGTAGAACAGTTTTTGCCTGGATAAATAAATCAGTTGCCCGGCCGGTTGGCATTGCACACAACCGGCGGGTCACTGTGCAGGTCAGCTGGCGAGCATGCGCCCGGTTTCTTCCAGGTTTTCGTGCCAGGCCAGGGCTTCGCGCAGAATGTGCGGCGTGTGGCCGCCGCGTTCGCAGGCGCGGGTGAAATAGTCGTTCAGCGCGTCGCGGTAATCCGGGTGCACGCAGTTGTCGATGATCACCCGGGCACGTTCGCGTGGCGCCAGGCCGCGCAGGTCAGCCAGGCCCTGCTCGGTGACGAGGATGTCGACATCGTGCTCGGTGTGGTCGACGTGGCTGACCATTGGCACCACGCTGGAAATCGCCCCGCCCTTGGCAATCGACTTGGTGACGAAGATCGCCAGGTGCGCGTTGCGGGCGAAGTCACCCGAGCCACCGATGCCGTTCATCATCCGCGTGCCGCAGACGTGAGTGGAGTTGACGTTGCCGTACAGGTCGAACTCAAGGGCAGTGTTGATACCGATGATGCCCAGGCGGCGGACCACTTCAGGGTGGTTGGAGATTTCCTGCGGGCGCAGGACCAGCTTGTCCTTGTAGCGCTCCAGGTTGCCGAAGACGTCGGCGTTACGACGGGTCGACAGGGTGATCGAGCTGCCCGAGGCGAAGCTCAGCTTGCCGGCGTCGATCAGGTCGAAGGTCGAGTCCTGCAGTACTTCGGAGTACATGGTCAGGTCTTCGAATGGGGAATCGATCAGGCCGCACATTACCGCGTTGGCAATGCTGCCGATGCCGGCCTGCAGCGGGCCGAGCTTGTTGGTCATGCGCCCGGCGTCCACTTCCTGCTTGAGGAAGTTGATCAGGTGGTTGGCGATGCCCTGGGTTTCGTCGTCTGGCGGCAGCACGGTGGACGGCGAGTCCGACTGCTCGGTGATGACGATACCGACAATCTTGGCCGGGTCGATCGGGATCGCGGTGCTGCCGATGCGGTCATCGACTTTTACCAGCGGGATCGGCGTACGGGTCGGGCGGTAGGTCGGGATATAGATGTCGTGCAGACCTTCCAGGTTGGCGTTGTGCGCCAGGTTGATCTCGACGATCACCTGTTTGGCGAAAATCGCGAAGCTGGCCGAGTTGCCCACCGAGGTGGTCGGCACGATGTGGCCTTGCTCGGTGATGGCGACCGCTTCGATGACCGCGATGTCCGGCAGCTTGAGCTGCTGGTTGCGCAGCTGCTCGACGGTTTCCGACAGGTGTTGGTCGATGAACATGACCTTGCCGTCGTTGATGGCCTTGCGCAGGGTGCTGTCGACCTGGAACGGCATGCGACGGGCCAGTACACCGGCCTCGGTCAGCTGTTTGTCGAGGTCGTTGCCCAGGCTTGCGCCGGTCATCAGGCTGATTTTCAGGGGCGACTGCTTGGCGCGTTCGGCCAGTGCATGGGGCACGGCCTTGGCTTCACCGGCACGGGTAAAACCGCTCATGCCGACGGTCATGCCGTCCTCGATCAGGCCAGCGGCATCAGCCGCACTCATTACCTTGCTGTGCAGGGAGGACAAGCGGATACGATCACGGTACATGGATTGTTATCTCGGGCTACTAAAGCTAGATGCGCAGTCTAGTGTTTTCGCCTGGCTTCGTCCCGCGACCAAGGTCGAATGCGAAGCCCTGAAATAGAGCCTTCTGTCGGCTGGCCGGGCATGAAAAAGCCCCAGCCGGTACCGCACTGGGGCTATTTGTCACAGCGGATTGAACGGCTTATTCGACCGCTTTGACCATGTCTTCGATGACCTTCTTGGCGTCGCCGAAGACCATCATGGTCTTGTCCAGGTAGAACAGTTCGTTATCCAGGCCGGCATAGCCGCTGGCCATCGAGCGCTTGTTGACGATGATGGTCTTGGCCTTGAAGGCTTCGAGGATCGGCATGCCGGCAATCGGCGATTTCGGATCGTTCTTCGCCGCCGGGTTGACCACATCGTTGGCGCCCAGCACCAGGACCACGTCGGCCTGGCCGAACTCGGAGTTGATGTCGTCCATCTCGAACACCTGGTCGTACGGCACTTCGGCTTCGGCCAGCAGTACGTTCATGTGCCCGGGCATGCGCCCCGCTACCGGGTGGATCGCGTACTTCACGGTCACGCCGTTGTGGGTCAGTTTCTCGGTCAGCTCTTTCAGTGCGTGCTGGGCGCGCGCTACTGCCAGGCCGTAGCCAGGAACGATGATCACGGTGTCGGCGTTGCTGAGCAGGAAGGTCGCGTCATCGGCCGAACCGGATTTCACCGGACGGGCTTCCTTGGCGCCAGCCGGGCCGGCCGCTTCTGCCGCGCCGCCGAAACCGCCGAGGATCACATTGAAGAACGAGCGGTTCATCGCCTTGCACATGATGTACGAGAGGATCGCACCGGACGAACCGACCAGGGAGCCGGCGATGATCAGCATTGAGTTGTTCAGCGAGAAGCCGATACCCGCCGCAGCCCAGCCCGAGTAGCTGTTGAGCATCGACACCACCACCGGCATGTCGGCGCCGCCAATCGGGATGATGATCAGCACGCCCATGACGAACGCCAGGATCAGCATCAGGGCAAAGGCGCTGTAGCTGCCGGTGAAGGTAAACATCAGGCCCAGGCCGATGGTGGCAAGGCCGAGGATCAGGTTCAGCTTGTGCTGGCCGCTGAACTGTACCGGTGCGCCCTGGAACAGGCGAAACTTGTACTTGCCCGACAGCTTGCCGAAGGCAATGACCGAACCCGAGAAGGTGATCGCACCAATGGCGGCGCCGAGGAACAGCTCCAGGCGGTTACCACTAGGGATCGGGTCGCTGATGCTGGCAACGATGCCCAGCGATTGTGGCTCGACCACCGCGGCAACGGCGATGAACACTGCCGCCAGACCGATCATGCTGTGCATGAAGGCAACCAGCTCGGGCATCTTGGTCATTTCAACGCGCTTGGCCATGATCGAGCCGGCGGTACCGCCGACCAGCAGGCCGACGATCACGTAGCCGATGCCATCGGTAGCCAGCTCTGCGCCCAGCTTATAGATGAGGCCGATGGTGGTGATGATCGCCAGGGCCATGCCGAGCATGCCGAACAGATTGCCGCGCCGTGACGTGGTCGGGTGCGACAGGCCCTTGAGCGCCTGGATGAAGCACACCGAGGCGACAAGGTAGAGAAGTGTTACCAGGTTCATGCTCATGTTTACTTCTGCCCCTCTTGCTTCGCTGCGCCCTTGCCTGGGGCTTTCTTCTTGAACATCTCCAGCATGCGCCGGGTGACGAGGAAACCACCGAATACGTTGACCGCTGCCAGGGCCACCGCGAGGGTGCCCATGGTCTTGCCCAGCGGCGTGACGGTCAGCGCGGCGGCCAGCATGGCGCCGACGATGACGATGGCGGAGATGGCGTTGGTGACCGCCATCAGCGGTGTGTGCAGCGCCGGGGTGACGTTCCAGACCACGTGGTAACCGACATAGATCGCCAGCACGAAGATGATCAGGTTATAGACGTTGTGAGAGATCAGCATGTCTTCCATTGTCTGGCTCCTTATCCGTTCTTGCGGATGACCTGGCCGTCGCGGCACATCAGGCACGCGGCGACGATGTCGTCTTCGAGGTTGATCGTCAGCGCGCCGTCCTTGTCGAACAGCAGCTTCATGAAGTCGAGCAGGTTGCGTGCATACAGGGCCGAGGCATCAGCGCCGACCTGGGCTGGCAGGTTGGTCGGACCGACGATGGTCACGCCCTGCTCCACCACCACCTGGTCAGCGACGGTCAGCGGGCAGTTGCCACCTTGGGCCGCGGCCAGGTCAATGACCACCGAGCCAGGTTTCATCTGCGCCACGGTTTCGGCGCTGAGCAAGGTCGGTGCCTTGCGGCCGGGGATCAGTGCGGTGGTAATGACGATATCGGCCTGTTTGGCGCGCTCGTGCACCGCCAGGGCCTGGCGCTGCATCCAGCTGGCCGGCATGGGCCGCGCATAGCCGCCGACACCTTCGGCGCACTCGCGCTCTTCATCGGTCTCGTAAGGGACATCGATGAACTTGGCGCCCAGCGATTCGATCTGCTCCTTCACCGCCGGACGCACGTCCGACGCTTCGATCACCGCACCCAGGCGCTTGGCCGTGGCGATGGCCTGCAGCCCCGCGACACCGGCACCGAGGATCAGCACGCGGGCAGCCTTGACGGTCCCGGCGGCCGTCATCAGCATCGGCATGAAGCGCGGATAGTGGTGAGCGGCCAGCAACACGGCCTTGTAACCGGCAATGTTGGCTTGCGACGACAACACATCGAGGCTTTGTGCCCGCGAGGTGCGCGGCGCGGCTTCAAGGGCAAAGGCGGTAATGCCGCGCTCGGCCATCTTGGCGATGGTTTCGTTATTGAATGGATTGAGCATGCCCACCAGGACGGTGCCGCTCTTGATCTGGGCCAGTTCGCTATCGTCAGGGGCTACAACTTTCAGAACCAGCTGAGCTCCAAACGCATCGGCAGCGCTGCCAATAGTGGCGCCTGCTGCTTCATAGGCACTGTCCGGAACGCTGGCGTTGATGCCGGCGCCGCTCTGGACGGTGACCTGATGCCCCTGGCCAATCAGTTTCTTGATGGTTTCCGGGGTTGCAGCAACCCGTGTTTCGCCCGTCTGCGTTTCGAGAGGAACACCAATGTGCACGTCATTTCTCCTGCGTGATCTTTTGTTGGTAAACCAGCGCACTGCGGATGGTGCGTTGGGGCGGCCGATCAGCACGATCCCGCCGAATTCAGGCGGGGCGCGGCATTTTGCAGGTGATTCCTGAATCGCTTCAACCAGTTTTGAAGGGTGACGGCAATCAAACTACAAGTCACCCTGTGACCGAATGTCGCAAGAACAGGCCTGGAGCCCGCCAAACGCGGGCTTCAGGGAGATTACGGTAAAAATTGAAAATTTTCCGCCGAATTTGCTGAATGCCTGGCGCAAAGCGCGATTTATGCTGTGAAAGCCGCATAAACAGAAGGGTTAAGGGCTTTCGCGGGGCTGTCTGAAACAGTTGGTGAAAATGCGACATTTCCTTATATCTGTAGGGTTTCAATTTAATTGACTACGGGGTCAGGTTATAACTGTCATCCTTATGGGCTGCAGCGTAGCGGCTCGCCTCCCCTACCAACCAGTCGCGGAAGGCCCGCAGCGAAGCGGATTCCACCTTGCGCTCGGGGATCATCAGGTAGTAAGCCTTGATGCTCGACAGCGCGTGCGGACTGGCCACTACCAGGCGCCCCTCTGCCAGTTCGCGCTGGATCAGGAAGGGTGGAATCAGCGCCACGCCCATCTCGTGCATGGCAGCCTGTGCCAACATCGAGAATAGCTCATAGCGCGGGCCGGTCATGTCGCGGGCGACGCTCATTTCCAGGCTGTTGAACCACTGGCGCCAGGCGTAGGGCCGGGTGGTCTGCTGCAGCAGTGGCAGTTGGGCGATCTGCTCGGGTGTGAGTTGCTGGTTGTCAGCCAGCAGCGCCGGGCTGCACACCGGCACCGGATTTTCGCCCATCAGCCGATGGGACTCGGTGCCCGGCCAGTCGGCGTCACCGAAGTAGATCGCCGCGTCAAAGCTGGTATCGGCAAACAGGAACGGCCGGGTGCGGTTGGTCAGGTTGACCGTGACCTCGGGGTGGCGCTGCTGGAAGTCCTTCAGCCGCGGTAGCAGCCATTGGGTGCCGAAGGTTGGTACCACTGCCAGCTCGATGACGTTGGCGCCCTGCTGGCCCATCACCGACAAGGTGTCGCGCTCCACCGCATCGAGCTGGGTGGCGACCCGGCGGCTATAGGAAAGCCCGGCTTCGGTGAGCTTCACCCCGCGGCGGGAGCGGCGAAACAGTTCGACATTAAGAAACTCCTCCAGCCCGGCGATTTGCCGACATACGGCGCCCTGGGTCAGGGATAGCTCCTGGGAAGCCTTGGTAAAGCTCTCGTGGCGGGCGGCTGCCTCGAAGCAGACCAGGGCCGCGGTACTGGGGATCTTGCGCCGCATGTACATCAACCTCACTAATAAGGCGTAAAGATGGCCTTTGTGACCATTACGAAGTGAGAAATTATCACAAGAGCATGCGCAATCCTCGTTTGTCTCGTCGCCTGAACGGGCCTAGGATCAATGCACAACAACTCTGGTCCCATTTCTCGAGGATTCGCTCATGGCCGGTAAAGCAAGCTTCAACTGGATCGACCCGCTGTTGCTCGACCAACAGCTCACTGAAGAAGAGCGCATGGTGCGTGACAGCGCTTATCAGTTCGCCCAGGACAAGCTGGCCCCGCGCGTGCTGGAAGCGTTCCGTCACGAGCAGACCGACCCTGCGATCTTCCGCGAGATGGGCGAAGTCGGCCTGCTTGGCGCAACCATCCCCGAGCAATACGGCGGCAGCGGCCTGAACTACGTGTGCTACGGCCTGATTGCCCGGGAAGTGGAGCGTATCGATTCCGGCTACCGCTCAATGATGAGCGTGCAGTCCTCCCTGGTCATGGTGCCGATCAACGAATTCGGTACCGAGGCGCAGAAGCAGAAGTATCTGCCCAAGCTCGCCAGCGGCGAGTGGATCGGCTGCTTCGGCCTGACCGAACCCGACCACGGCTCCGATCCGGGCTCGATGATCACCCGCGCCAAGAAGGTCGACGGCGGCTATCGCCTGAGCGGCAGCAAGATGTGGATCACCAACAGCCCGATTGCCGACGTGTTCGTGGTCTGGGCCAAGGATGATGCTGGCGACATCCGCGGCTTCGTCCTGGAAAAGGGCTGGCAGGGCCTGAGTGCCCCGGCGATTCACGGCAAGGTCGGCCTGCGCGCTTCGATCACCGGCGAAATCGTCATGGACAACGTGTTCGTGCCCGAAGAGAACATCTTCCCGGATGTGCGCGGCCTGAAAGGTCCGTTCACCTGTCTGAACTCCGCGCGCTATGGCATTTCCTGGGGTGCCCTGGGCGCCGCCGAGGCCTGCTGGCACACCGCGCGCCAATACACCCTGGACCGCAAGCAGTTCGGTCGCCCGCTGGCAGCCAACCAGCTGATCCAGAAGAAGCTGGCCGACATGCAGACCGAAATCACCCTGGCCCTGCAAGGCTGCCTGCGCCTGGGCCGGATGAAGGATGAGGGCACCGCTGCGGTCGAAATCACCTCGATCATGAAACGCAACTCCTGCGGCAAGGCCCTGGACATCGCCCGGATGGCCCGCGACATGCTGGGCGGCAACGGTATCTCCGACGAGTTCGGTGTGGCCCGTCACCTGGTCAACCTCGAGGTGGTCAACACCTATGAGGGCACCCACGACGTGCACGCGCTGATCCTCGGTCGCGCGCAGACCGGCATCCAGTCCTTCTATTAATAAGGAGCCAGCCATGGGTGCGCTATCTCATCTGCGGGTGCTGGATCTGTCGCGAGTGCTGGCCGGGCCCTGGTCCGGGCAGATACTTGCTGACCTGGGCGCCGAAGTGATCAAGGTCGAGCGCCCGGGCAACGGCGATGACACGCGCGCCTGGGGGCCGCCCTTCCTTAAGGATGCCTGCGGCGAGAACACCAGCGAGGCGGCCTACTATCTGGCGGCCAACCGCAACAAGCGCTCGCTGACCATCGACTTCACCCAGCCCGAGGGCCAGCGCCTGGTGCGCGAGCTGGCAGCCAAGTCGGATGTGCTGATCGAGAACTTCAAGGTGGGTGGGCTGGCTGCCTATGGGCTGGATTACGAGAGCCTGAAGGCGATCAACCCGCGCCTGGTGTATTGCTCGGTCACCGGCTTCGGCCAGACCGGGCCCTACGCCAAGCGTGCCGGCTACGACTTCATGATCCAGGGCCTGGGTGGCTTGATGAGCCTGACCGGGCGGCCAGAGGGTGAAGAAGGTGCCGGTCCGGTAAAGGTCGGTGTCGCATTGACCGACATCCTCACCGGGCTGTACTCGACCGTGGCGATCCTGGCCGCCCTCGCCCATCGTGACCGCGATGGTGGCGGCCAGCATGTCGATATGGCGCTGCTGGACGTGCAGGTTGCCTGCCTGGCCAACCAGGCCATGAACTACCTCACCACCGGCACGCCGCCTCGGCGTCTGGGGAATGCCCATCCCAACATCGTGCCTTACCAGGACTTCCCTACTGCTGACGGCGATTTCATCCTCACCGTGGGCAACGACGGGCAGTTCCGCAAGTTCGCCGAGGTTGCTGGCCAGCCGCAGTGGGCGGACGATCCACGCTTTGCTACTAATAAGCAGCGGGTTGCCAATCGTGCCGAGCTGATTCCACTGATCCGCCAGGCCACGGTGTTCAAGACCACCGCTGAGTGGGTCGCGCAACTGGAGCAGGCGGGTGTGCCGTGCGGGCCTATCAATGACCTGGCGCAGATGTTTGCCGACCCTCAGGTCAAGGCGCGGGGCCTGGCGATCGAGATGCCGCACCCGCTTGCCGGGCAGGTGCCGCAGGTGGCCAGCCCGATTCGATTGTCCGAGACGCCGGTGGAGTACCGGCATGCACCGCCGTTGCTGGGGGAGCATACCGAGCAGATCCTCGGCGAAGTGCTGGGCCTGGCGGCATCGGAGATCGAGCGTCTGCGGGAGGCCAAGGTGGTCTAAAGCTTCAAGCTATAAGCTGCAAGCTACAAGTTGAGCGCGGTGCCTCTGCTTTTACTTGCAGCTTGAAGCTTGCTACTTATAGCCAAAACGCCCCTTCTGAAACAAAGTTGAAATAAGTCCTTGACGCCCCTGCGGATCTGTCTATAATTCGCCCCACTTCCGGCGCAGTCGGAACTGAAAACTCCTTGAGTTTCAAAGAGTTAGCGGTTCCAGGGTCATCCGGAAGGGCTTCGATCGAAAGATCGACAGCGGTGAAAAAGGCAGTTGACAGCGGTTTGAAACGCTGTAGAATTCGCCTCCCGCTGACGAGAGATCGCGGCGAGTCAAGTGGTTGAAGTTGAAAGAGAAATTCTGAAAAACTTCAAAATAAACGCTTGACAGGCTCTGAGGAAAGCGTAGAATTCGCGCCTCGGTTGAGACGAAAAGATCTTAACCAACCGCTCTTTAACAACTGAATCAAGCAATTCGTGTGGGTGCTTGTGAGCTCAGGCTGATAGTCAAAAAGATTATCAGCATCACAAGTGGCTACACGAAAATCGAAAGATTTGAAGGTAAGTCATTTGAGATTGCTGAGCCAAGTTTAGGGTTTTCTCAAAACCCAAGCAGTATTGAACTGAAGAGTTTGATCATGGCTCAGATTGAACGCTGGCGGCAGGCCTAACACATGCAAGTCGAGCGGATGAGAAGAGCTTGCTCTTCGATTCAGCGGCGGACGGGTGAGTAATACCTAGGAATCTGCCTGGTAGTGGGGGACAACGTTTCGAAAGGAACGCTAATACCGCATACGTCCTACGGGAGAAAGCAGGGGACCTTCGGGCCTTGCGCTATCAGATGAGCCTAGGTCGGATTAGCTAGTTGGTGAGGTAATGGCTCACCAAGGCGACGATCCGTAACTGGTCTGAGAGGATGATCAGTCACACTGGAACTGAGACACGGTCCAGACTCCTACGGGAGGCAGCAGTGGGGAATATTGGACAATGGGCGAAAGCCTGATCCAGCCATGCCGCGTGTGTGAAGAAGGTCTTCGGATTGTAAAGCACTTTAAGTTGGGAGGAAGGGTACTTACCTAATACGTGAGTATTTTGACGTTACCGACAGAATAAGCACCGGCTAACTCTGTGCCAGCAGCCGCGGTAATACAGAGGGTGCAAGCGTTAATCGGAATTACTGGGCGTAAAGCGCGCGTAGGTGGTTCGTTAAGTTGGATGTGAAATCCCCGGGCTCAACCTGGGAACTGCATCCAAAACTGGCGAGCTAGAGTAGGGCAGAGGGTGGTGGAATTTCCTGTGTAGCGGTGAAATGCGTAGATATAGGAAGGAACACCAGTGGCGAAGGCGACCACCTGGGCTCATACTGACACTGAGGTGCGAAAGCGTGGGGAGCAAACAGGATTAGATACCCTGGTAGTCCACGCCGTAAACGATGTCAACTAGCCGTTGGAATCCTTGAGATTTTAGTGGCGCAGCTAACGCATTAAGTTGACCGCCTGGGGAGTACGGCCGCAAGGTTAAAACTCAAATGAATTGACGGGGGCCCGCACAAGCGGTGGAGCATGTGGTTTAATTCGAAGCAACGCGAAGAACCTTACCAGGCCTTGACATGCAGAGAACTTTCCAGAGATGGATTGGTGCCTTCGGGAACTCTGACACAGGTGCTGCATGGCTGTCGTCAGCTCGTGTCGTGAGATGTTGGGTTAAGTCCCGTAACGAGCGCAACCCTTGTCCTTAGTTACCAGCACGTTATGGTGGGCACTCTAAGGAGACTGCCGGTGACAAACCGGAGGAAGGTGGGGATGACGTCAAGTCATCATGGCCCTTACGGCCTGGGCTACACACGTGCTACAATGGTCGGTACAGAGGGTTGCCAAGCCGCGAGGTGGAGCTAATCTCACAAAACCGATCGTAGTCCGGATCGCAGTCTGCAACTCGACTGCGTGAAGTCGGAATCGCTAGTAATCGCGAATCAGAATGTCGCGGTGAATACGTTCCCGGGCCTTGTACACACCGCCCGTCACACCATGGGAGTGGGTTGCACCAGAAGTAGCTAGTCTAACCTTCGGGAGGACGGTTACCACGGTGTGATTCATGACTGGGGTGAAGTCGTAACAAGGTAGCCGTAGGGGAACCTGCGGCTGGATCACCTCCTTAATCGACAGACATCAGCTGTCTTATAAGCTCCCACACGAATTGCTTGATTCATTGAAGAAGACGATATCGGTAACAGCTCTTAACTGGGTCTGTAGCTCAGTTGGTTAGAGCGCACCCCTGATAAGGGTGAGGTCGGCAGTTCGAATCTGCCCAGACCCACCAGTTTCTTGTTGGGGCCATAGCTCAGCTGGGAGAGCGCCTGCCTTGCACGCAGGAGGTCAGCGGTTCGATCCCGCTTGGCTCCACCACCTTACGTCAAAGCTTAGAAATGAATATTCGCATCGAATATTGATTTCTGAACTTTTTCAGAATCGTTCTTTAAAAATTTGGGTATGTGATAGAAAGATAGACTGGACAGCACTTTCACTGGTGTGTGTTCAGGCTAAGGTAAAATTTGTGAGTGATTACAAATTTTCGGCGAATGTTGTCTTCACAGTATAACCAGATTGCTTGGGGTTATATGGTCAAGTGAAGAAGCGCATACGGTGGATGCCTTGGCAGTCAGAGGCGATGAAAGACGTGGTAGCCTGCGATAAGCTTCGGGGAGTCGGCAAACAGACTTTGATCCGGAGATCTCTGAATGGGGGAACCCACTCAGCATAAGCTGAGTATCTTGTACTGAATACATAGGTGCAAGAGGCGAACCAGGGGAACTGAAACATCTAAGTACCCTGAGGAAAAGAAATCAACCGAGATTCCCTTAGTAGTGGCGAGCGAACGGGGACTAGCCCTTAAGTGGCTTTGAGATTAGCGGAACGCTCTGGAAAGTGCGGCCATAGTGGGTGATAGCCCTGTACGCGAAAATCTCTTAGTCATGAAATCGAGTAGGACGGAGCACGAGAAACTTTGTCTGAATATGGGGGGACCATCCTCCAAGGCTAAATACTACTGACTGACCGATAGTGAACCAGTACCGTGAGGGAAAGGCGAAAAGAACCCCGGAGAGGGGAGTGAAATAGAACCTGAAACCGTATGCGTACAAGCAGTGGGAGCCTACTTGTTAGGTGACTGCGTACCTTTTGTATAATGGGTCAGCGACTTATATTCAGTGGCGAGCTTAACCGAATAGGGGAGGCGTAGCGAAAGCGAGTCTTAATAGGGCGTTTAGTCGCTGGGTATAGACCCGAAACCGGGCGATCTATCCATGGGCAGGTTGAAGGTTAGGTAACACTGACTGGAGGACCGAACCGACTACCGTTGAAAAGTTAGCGGATGACCTGTGGATCGGAGTGAAAGGCTAATCAAGCTCGGAGATAGCTGGTTCTCCTCGAAAGCTATTTAGGTAGCGCCTCATGTATCACTGTAGGGGGTAGAGCACTGTTTCGGCTAGGGGGTCATCCCGACTTACCAAACCGATGCAAACTCCGAATACCTACAAGTGCCGAGCATGGGAGACACACGGCGGGTGCTAACGTCCGTCGTGAAAAGGGAAACAACCCAGACCGTCAGCTAAGGTCCCAAAGTTATGGTTAAGTGGGAAACGATGTGGGAAGGCTTAGACAGCTAGGAGGTTGGCTTAGAAGCAGCCACCCTTTAAAGAAAGCGTAATAGCTCACTAGTCGAGTCGGCCTGCGCGGAAGATGTAACGGGGCTCAAACCATACACCGAAGCTACGGGTATCACTTAGGTGATGCGGTAGAGGAGCGTTCTGTAAGCCTGTGAAGGTGAGTTGAGAAGCTTGCTGGAGGTATCAGAAGTGCGAATGCTGACATGAGTAACGACAATGGGAGTGAAAAACTCCCACGCCGAAAGACCAAGGTTTCCTGCGCAACGTTAATCGACGCAGGGTTAGTCGGTCCCTAAGGCGAGGCTGAAAAGCGTAGTCGATGGAAAACAGGTTAATATTCCTGTACTTCTAGTTATTGCGATGGAGGGACGGAGAAGGCTAGGCCAGCTTGGCGTTGGTTGTCCAAGTTTAAGGTGGTAGGCTGAGATCTTAGGTAAATCCGGGATCTTAAGGCCGAGAGCTGATGACGAGTTGCCTTTAGGCGACGAAGTGGTTGATGCCATGCTTCCAAGAAAAGCTTCTAAGCTTCAGATAACTAGGAACCGTACCCCAAACCGACACAGGTGGTTGGGTAGAGAATACCAAGGCGCTTGAGAGAACTCGGGTGAAGGAACTAGGCAAAATGGCACCGTAACTTCGGGAGAAGGTGCGCCGGTGAGGGTGAAGGACTTGCTCCGTAAGCCCATGCCGGTCGAAGATACCAGGCCGCTGCGACTGTTTATTAAAAACACAGCACTCTGCAAACACGAAAGTGGACGTATAGGGTGTGACGCCTGCCCGGTGCCGGAAGGTTAATTGATGGGGTTAGCTAACGCGAAGCTCTTGATCGAAGCCCCGGTAAACGGCGGCCGTAACTATAACGGTCCTAAGGTAGCGAAATTCCTTGTCGGGTAAGTTCCGACCTGCACGAATGGCGTAACGATGGCGGCGCTGTCTCCACCCGAGACTCAGTGAAATTGAAATCGCTGTGAAGATGCAGTGTATCCGCGGCTAGACGGAAAGACCCCGTGAACCTTTACTATAGCTTTGCACTGGACTTTGAATTTGCTTGTGTAGGATAGGTGGGAGGCTTTGAAGCGTGGACGCCAGTTCGCGTGGAGCCATCCTTGAAATACCACCCTGGCAACTTTGAGGTTCTAACTCAGGTCCGTTATCCGGATCGAGGACAGTGTATGGTGGGTAGTTTGACTGGGGCGGTCTCCTCCTAAAGAGTAACGGAGGAGTACGAAGGTGCGCTCAGACCGGTCGGAAATCGGTCGTAGAGTATAAAGGCAAAAGCGCGCTTGACTGCGAGACAGACACGTCGAGCAGGTACGAAAGTAGGTCTTAGTGATCCGGTGGTTCTGTATGGAAGGGCCATCGCTCAACGGATAAAAGGTACTCCGGGGATAACAGGCTGATACCGCCCAAGAGTTCATATCGACGGCGGTGTTTGGCACCTCGATGTCGGCTCATCACATCCTGGGGCTGAAGCCGGTCCCAAGGGTATGGCTGTTCGCCATTTAAAGTGGTACGCGAGCTGGGTTTAGAACGTCGTGAGACAGTTCGGTCCCTATCTGCCGTGGACGTTTGAGATTTGAGAGGGGCTGCTCCTAGTACGAGAGGACCGGAGTGGACGAACCTCTGGTGTTCCGGTTGTCACGCCAGTGGCATTGCCGGGTAGCTATGTTCGGAAGAGATAACCGCTGAAAGCATCTAAGCGGGAAACTTGCCTCAAGATGAGATCTCACTGGAGCCTTGAGCTCCCTGAAGGGCCGTCGAAGACTACGACGTTGATAGGTTGGGTGTGTAAGCGCTGTGAGGCGTTGAGCTAACCAATACTAATTGCCCGTGAGGCTTGACCATATAACACCCAAGCAATTTGCGTCGAATGACCAGATTGCGGTGTTGTGAAGACTGCAAAGCCGAGAATTTGTAACTCACAAAACATCACATACCCGATTCGCTGGAGTGTCTTAAACAAGACCTTCTGGCAACAGAATTTCTTGACGACCATAGAGCATTGGAACCACCTGATCCCATCCCGAACTCAGCAGTGAAACGATGCATCGCCGATGGTAGTGTGGGGTTTCCCCATGTGAGAGTAGGTCATCGTCAAGATTAAATTCCGAAACCCCTATCTGCATACGCAGGTAGGGGTTTTGTCTTTAGAGTAGAAGCATCAAGAATTCGCTGGCACGTCGCAACAGACGGACCGGCACACAGAATTTCTTGACGACCATAGAGCATTGGAACCACCTGATCCCATCCCGAACTCAGCAGTGAAACGATGCATCGCCGATGGTAGTGTGGGGTTTCCCCATGTGAGAGTAGGTCATCGTCAAGATTCATTCCGAAACCCCTGTCTGCCCTGCAGACAGGGGTTTTGTCTTTCTGGGATCTGTCACCCTTTGTGGGAGCTGGCCTTGCCAGCGATGGGCTGCATAGCAGCCCCAGAACAGCCGCTGACTTACCCAGCTCTTCGCACCTTGCCACTGCGCCGCGCCTGCAACTTGCGCCACCAGATATACACCCCGGTCAGCGACAGCACTGCAATCATCACCCCCAACACTGCAATCAACACCTGGCCGGTCATACCGATGATGCGCCCGCCGTGTATGGGTAGCTGCAAGCGGTAAAAGCGTTCCCCCAGGGTGCCTTGCCCGGCAATCTCCTTGCCCAGCAAATGCCCGTCAGTGCCGTGGAAGAACAACCAGGACTTACCCTGGGCATCGGTATCGTGCTGGCCAAACCCTGCACCATAGAAGTTGTACTCGAAGCTGTAGTACAGCTCACCGATCGGTGCCGTTAGCCCCAGCCGCTGGCCTCCCTGCTGCGCCCGCTGGTAGGCCTGTTGATAGCTGAGCTGGGTCACCCCCAGTTGTTCCTTGGGTAAGCCGCCACGGGCTTCGTAGACGCTTGGCTCGACCGGTGAAAACAGTGACACCGCCGGTTTGAACACCTGGGCCGGCAGGTTCATCGCCACGCTGCTGAGCGCAACCGGTAGCAGCAGTAGCCACAACCACAAACCGCCTGCCCTGTGGATATCCATGTTCAGCCGATAGGCATGACCGCCCTTGATCTTCCAGGCTTTCGACCACTTGCCCCAGAACGGCCGCCCACGAGGCAAAGTCAGCAGCACGGCGATAAGGCAGTCGATCACCCACATGATCGCCACCACCCCCATCAGCAGGATCCCCCAGTTACCGGGCAGGGTCAGGCTGTAGTGCAACTCGAGCATGAACGGCATGAAGTTCTCCCGGGAGAAACAGCATTCACCCCAATAGCGCTGGCCCAGCGTCAGGCCGCTGACCGGGTCGAGATAGAACACGGTGTTCTTCTCGGCATAGGGTTCGCCGCTGGCAGGATCGTTGCGTGGCACCATCGCCAGCAGCGCTGCATGCCCAGGCTCGTTCGGGTACTCCATGTACCAGACCTGCAGCCGCGGGTGCTCGGCCTGCAACTTATCCACAAGCACCCCCGGTTGCTGCCGTTCACCCACGGCGGGGGCTTCGTAGAAGGAAGGGTTGAGCCATTCGTCCAGTTCGTGATGAAAGGCCAGGACGCTGCCGGTGAGGCCGGCCAGGGCTAGAAACAATGCGGTGATCAGGCCGAGGAAGCGGTGTAGCAGTACGTAGAGCTGACGCATGAGTAAAGGTCCGGAGTAAGTCGCCAGATGCAACAAAGCCAGCGCCTGGAATCAGGTGCTGGCTTTGGCGTTCATACAGGTGAGGTCAGAACTGGTAGCTGACCGTGGCACTGACATTGCGTTCTTCGCCCATGTAGCAGTAACTCAGGCTGGCACAGGAGGCGATGTAGCTTTCATTGGTGAGGTTGTTGGCATTGAGCCGCACATCCAGCCCCTTGAGCCCGACCTTGCCCAGGTCGTAACCAACCGAAGCATCGAACAGGGTGTAGGAGGGCACCTTCATGGTGTTCTCGGCATCCACCCAGCTGTAGCCGACATAGCGCACACCACCGCCCAGGCGCAGGCCGTCGAGGGCGCCCTGGCGGACGTTGTAGTCAGCCCACAGCGAGGCCATGTGCCGCGGTGCCTGGGTCGGCGAGTTGCCCTTGTTGTCGAGGTCGCTGCCAAACAGCGTGCTCGGCATCGACTTGGAGTACTCGATATCGGTGAAGGTATAGCTGCCGAGGACTTTCAGGTTGTCGGTGACTTGCAGGTGCGCCTCCAGCTCCAGGCCTTGGGAGCGGACCTGGCCTACAGGGCGGTAGAACTCTTCCTGCGGCAACTTGGAGGCAAGGTTCTCCTGCTCGATGCGGAACAGCGAGGCGGTGAACAGGTTGTCGGTGCCCGGCGGTTGGTACTTGATACCGGCCTCCCACTGAGTACCCTCGGTCGGCGCCAGCGGGTTACCCGACTGGTCGGCGTAGGAGTTGGGGTTGAACGACTCGGAATAGCTGATGTACGGCGCAATGCCGTTCTCGAACAGGTACAGCACGCCGGCGCGACCGGTCAGCTTGGTGCGCTCGTCACTGATTTTGGTGCCCAGCGGGCGGCTGGCTTCGGCAATGCGGTTCTCATCCGACGTCTTCACCCAGTCCTGGCGCAGGCCCAGCGAGAAACGCCACTGGTCGAGCTCAATCAGATCCTGCAGGTACACGCCGGTCTGTTGCAGGCGACGCAGGTAGCTGGTGGGGGCGAAGTAGGTGATTTGCGAGTTGCCGTACTGTGGGTCGAAGGCATTGATCGGTGCCAGGGCGCCACTGCGCCAGTCGACCACGGTCTTGCGTCGCTGGTAGTCCAAGCCCAGCAGTGTGGTGTGCTTGGCGCTGCCGGTGAAGTATTCGGCCTGGAGCATGTTGTCGATGATGTACGAATGCAGTTTTTCATCGCCGCCGGTGTAGTAGCGGTTCAGCTCATTGCTGGTCGGCGTGGTCCAGCCCCAGGCATACACCTGGTCCATCTTCACCGTCGAATCCAGGTAGCGGAAGTTCTGCCGCGCGCTGAACACGTCGTTGAAGCGATGCTCGAACTGGTAGCCGAACGACTGCTGGTCACGCTCGTAGCGGTCGATGCCCGGCTCGCCTTCGAAGAAGTGATCGGAGATGCGCTGGCCATTGCGCTGGTGCAGCGCACCATCGGCCGGCACGCCGCCGTGATAACCGCCGTCGGGGTCATGCTGCAGGTAGGCCTGCAGGGTCAGCGAAGTATCTTCGCTGAAGTTGATGCTGACGGTTGGCGCCAGGGCGAAGCGCTTTTCTTCGTTGTGGTCGAACTGGGTGTCGGACTGATCGGCCAGGCCCACCAGGCGATAGGCGATGCGCTGGTCGTCATCCAGCGGGCCGCTGAAGTCGAAACCGACGCCACGCTGGCCCTGGGTGCCGACGGTGGCCTGGACTTGATGATAGGCCTCGTAAAGCGGCTTCTTGCTGGTCAGGGCGACCAGGCCGCCGGGCGAGCTGCGGCCATAGAGCACCGAAGACGGCCCCTTGAGGATATCCACCCGCTCGAGGAAGTACGGATCGACCTGCATGGTGCTGTAGGTGCCACTGTCACCCATGGACTTCAGACCGTCCAGGTAGATGTTATCCACAGAGCCGTCGTTGAAGCCGCGCATGGCCACGTAGTCGTAGCGATGGGTCGCGCCGTAGGGGTTGGTCAGCACGCCCGGGGTGTAGCGCATGGCCTGGGCCACGGTCTGCGAGCCCTGGTCGTCCATTTGCTGACGGGTCACCACCGACACCGACTGCGAGGTTTCCAGGATCGGCGCACTGGTCTTGGTCGCGACCTGGCTGTGGGTGGCGTTGTAGCCTTCCATGCTGCCCAGGGCGTTACCCAGGGCGAACTCGCGTACTTCGGTGCTTGGCAACGACAGCGCTGCGTCCTGTGGCTGCGCCCGCAGCACATAGCTGCCGCCATCCTGGCTGACGGCTTCCAGGCCTGAGCCGTTGAGCAACTGGCGCAGCGCCTGGTCGGTGGCGTAACTGCCTTGCAGCCCTGGCGACTGCAGGCCCTGGGTCAATTGCGGGGTGCTCGACAAGGTGATCCGGGCCTGGCGGGCGAACTGGTTGAGCACGTCATCCAGGGAGCCGGCGGGGATGTTGTACTGCTGGCTGACACTGCTCGCTTGCGCGCCCAGCGCCACGGCCGGTAGCGCAGTCATACCCAGGGCGGTGCCAAGCAGCGTGGCACGGATGGCCTTGCCCAGCACGCTGCCTGGAGCAGAATCTAAGACAGGTTGAAAATCATTCTTCTTGTTGAGCCGCAACAGGGGCGAAGCATTACGCATGGAGAGCATCCGTTGAGTCGGTAAGGGCAGAAGGAGTCGCTTACTGTCCTAGCCGGACTCGTGGGTAAAACCCGCCAAAAAAATCAATTCAGGCCAGCCGTTCCAGGCGTACCCACCAGCGCGTGCGATAGCTGACCTTCACCGGCAGCGTCTGCGGCAGCAGTTGCAGCAGTTTGTCGGTGTCCTCCAGGCGGAACACCCCGGACAGGCGCAAGTCGGCAATGTCATCGGCGCAGCTCAGATAACCGTGGCGATAGCGCCCGACTTCGGCGAGGAAATCGCCCAGGCGCATGTCGCGGGTGACGATCAGCCCTTCGGCCCAGGCGCCGGTATCCATGTCCTGATTGTGCAGGAGGGTTGCGCCCCGGGCATCGAGGCGATAACTCTGGCCGGCGTGAACCCATTGCAGAGGGCCTGGCGAGTGGATGGCGACGCTGCCCTGGCTGACGCTGATGCGGGTGCAGTCGCTGTCCTGGCGCACCACGAAGCGGCCGTCGAAGCCTTGCAGCAAGGCTTCGCGGGTGCGTACCAGCAACGGACGACCCGGGGCGGTCGAATCCTTGGCGCAGGTCAGCATCAACTCGCCACGCTTGAGGCGAATCAGGCGCTGATCGGCCTCGAAGGCGAGGTCGGCGGCGCTGTTGGTGTTCAGTTGCAGCAACGAGCCATCCGGCAGGCGCAAGCTGCGCCGCTGACCGGTGGCGCTGGCAAAATCTGCGGTCAGCGGGCTGATAATGTCCAGGTCCTTGCCCAGCCAGGCTGCCGAGCCGAGCACCAGCACGCCGCTGAGCAGTTTCAGGGCCTGGCGCCGCTGCAGGCGCTGGCTGCTGTTCTCCAGGGTCTGCAAGGCCACGCTGGCACCTGGGATGGCGCGCAGGTTGAGCTCCTGATGCAGGGATTGCAC
Source organism: Pseudomonas sp. RC2C2 (assembly GCF_018390435.1). NCBI lineage: Bacteria > Pseudomonadati > Pseudomonadota > Gammaproteobacteria > Pseudomonadales > Pseudomonadaceae > Pseudomonas > Pseudomonas sp. RC2C2. Next base: position 2,398,061 of record NZ_JAHBAX010000001.1, read on the forward strand.
CCGCTGCCAGGCCGACTCATGGTCCTGATGGGCTGTACGCCACCGTTCGCATTGTTGCTGCAGATGAGCGTTGTGGCCGTTCTCACGCAGCTTGAGCATCCAGTGGATAGCCTGCTTGACCACCCGCGGGCCGGGGTTGAGGGGTGTCATGCCGGCTTATGCCTCGCTCTCGTAGCGCAGCAGGTAGCAGTGATACAGGGCATCGGCCACATAGCGCTCTACCGAGCGCAAGGACACGCCCATCTGCTCGGCAATGTCCTTGTGGCTCAGGCCTTCGCACTGCGCCAGCAAAAAGGCGCGGCGCACTTTCGGCTTGAGGCCGTCAAGCATCTGCGCGATGCGCTCGAGCAGCTCCAGCAGCAGTTCGCGGGTTTCCAGCGAAGGCACTTCGCCCTCGGGCAAGTGCGCCAAGGCTTCGAGGTAGGCGCGGTGCAGCTCTTCACGCCGCCAATGGTCGATCACCAGGCCGCGGGCGATGGTCCGCAGGAACGCCCGGGGGGCGTTCAGCTCCAGCTGTTCGCGCCGCTGCAGCAGGCGCACGAAAGTGTCCTGGGCCAGATCCGCGGCATCGGCGGCATTGCCCAGCTTGCTGCGCAGCCAAGTGTTCAGCCAGCCGTGGTGGTGGCTGTAAAGCGTGTGCACGGACTCTCGAGAGGGCATGAAGGTGCGCTGCTGAAGGGGTCATAAATGATAATTAGTCTCATTGTTGGCATCCTTGGACTATTTTGCAACTGTTGATCAGGGCAAGCTCGTTCTTGTAGGAGCGGGCTTGCCCCGCGATCAGGCTTAACTCAACAAATTCCTCACATTGTTCATCGCCTCATCGGCAAACCCCTGCAAAAACGTCTGAAAGCCTGGCAGCGCCTCGCTGCCGCCTTGCCACGGCTCGGCCTGAATGGTCCAGGTCGCTCGCGCCTGGCGCTCGCCCAGCGCCTCGACCTGCATCGCCGCCCACAGGTTGCCGATGTTCAGGCTGGTGTAGATCAGGCTCCAGGTCATACTCATGGCCTGCTCGTCACGGGTATTGAGCTGTTCGATGACCACGTTGTCGTCCTTGAACAGCTTCTTGCGCACCGAACGCACGCCGTTGCCGGTCATCTCGATGTGCGCCAGGGCCGGGATGAACACCGGGAAGCCGGCGAAATTGCCGACGATGTTCCAGACACTGGCGGCATCGCTGGCGATCTCGACACTGGCCACCACTCGGCAGCCAGCAGGGTTGTGGATCAGGGTGTCGGGTTGAAGGGTTTGCATGGGTGGATCTCCTGCGTGGGTTGAAGGCGGTCAGATGAAGGCAATGTCGTGCAGGTACTGGCAGCCGCGTTGCAGCAACTGCGGGGTTTTCTGCGGGTAGCGCGCGCCCATGCGCTCGACACCGGCGCGGGCATTGCCATGCTCGATCCGCGAGATGTCGCCGATGTCTTCCTCGAAGCCATCCAGGTAGAAACCCAGAACATCGAACAGCGCGTTGTCGCGATCGACTCGCTGCAACTGCCGTTGCCACTGCTCGATGCTGACCAGCTCGAATGGCGTGCCGCTTTCACGGAACACCGAGACGTAGTCGCTCCAGCTCAGTGGCTCGGGGTTGTGCAGGTTGAATACCGCCTGCTCGGGCTGGTAACGGCTGCTGTGGAAGGCGATGAAGCGGGCGAGAAAATCCACCGGCATCAGGTCGAAGTTGAGCTCCAGGGCCGGCACCTGACCGAGTTGCAACGAGCCCTTGAGCATCAGCATCAGCCGGTTGCGCTGGGGTTGGCAGATGCCGTTACGGCTGTCGAAGGTGATGTTGCCGGGGCGAAACAGGTTGACCCACACCCCTTGGGCGCGGGCACGCTGGAGGATGCGCTCGCCCACCCATTTGCTCAGGTTGTAGCCATTACGCAGGTAGAGCGGCGGTGTCGCCGCCGGGTCCCGCTCCAGCACTTGGCCATTGGTGTCGATGGCGCTGCAGGCCGACAGGGTCGAGATGAAATTGAAGACTTTCTTGCGCCGGCCTTCGCACAAGCGCAGGCACTCGAACAGTGGCTCGACGTTGTCGGCGGCCAGGGTGCGGTAATCCAGCACATGGTTGACCTGCGCTGCGTTGTGCAGCAGCGCACCGTACTCGCTGTCCAGATAGTCGTAGTCGCTGTCACTCAGGCCCAGTCGCGGCTGGCGCAGGTCGGCGGCGAAGACTTTCACCCGGCTCATATCAAGGCCGTGCAAGCCGTTGTCCACCAGCGCTGCGGCGAAACGTTGCGGCGCTGACTGACTGGCGCTGGAGCGCACCAGGCAGGCTACTTCGCTGGCGCCCCATGCAAGCAGCGCTTCGATCAGGTGCACGCCAAGAAAACTGTTGGCGCCGGTGACGACTACCTTGTGCACATCGCCCAATTGCGCCATTGGCAGCACGTTCAGATGCAGTTCGCGACAGGCATCGCGTTCGGCCTGCGGATCGAGGCCGTGAGCCTGCGAATGCTCGCCGCTGACCAGCATTGCCAGGCGCTGCACGGTAGGCATCTCGATAAACTGATTGATCGCAATGGCGCAAGCGAACTGCTCGCGAACCGCCAGCAACAAACGCGATAGCAGGATCGAGTGGCCGCCGAGGCTAAAGAAGCTGGCGTCGGTGGAGATGTCCTCCTCGGGCAGTTCCAGCAGTTCGCTCCACACCTCAACCAGCTGCGTCTCGACAGGCGTAACCGGACCCAAGTGCTGGTCGCGCGGCGCCAGGGCCGGAGGCATCGCCAGCAGCGCCTGGCGATCGATCTTGCCGTTGGCGGTGTAGGGCATCTGTGCCAGTTGCTGATAGACGCCTGGGCGCATGTAGTCGGGCAGTCGTTGCTCGGCATGCCGGCGCAGGGCGGCTTCGCCATTGTCGCCAGTGGCTTGCGCGCAGAACGCCAGGATCCGCCGCTGGCCATCGATGACCACCGCCACCTGGTGGAACAGCCCGCTGCTGCGCAGGCAGTGCTCGATCTCCTCTGGTTCGACGCGAAAGCCGCGGATCTTCACCTGGTTGTCGCGGCGGCCACAGAGCTCGATGCCGTCGGCTGTCCATTTGCCGATATCGCCGCTGCGGTACACGCGGATCGTGCTGCCATCGGCACGCGGCAGGTTGAGGAAGCGCTCATCGCTCAGGGCCGGATTGTTCAGATAGCCCAGGCCAACGCCCGGGCCTGCTATGTACAACTCACCGGGGCTGTCTTCGGCGACCGGCTGCAGCTCGTCGTCGAGGATCAACACCTGGGTGTTGGCGATCGGGCGGCCGAGGTTGCGGTTGTTGTCGTCAGCCTGGAATACCCGGGTCGTCGCCAGCACGGTGGTTTCGGTCGGGCCGTAGATGTTGTGCAGCTGGCACTGCCCGGCCAGGCGTGCGATCACCTCCGGCTCACAGACATCGCCGCCGGTAATCAGGTGGCTCAGCCCAAGCGGCTGGTCGCGTGGCAGGATGCTCAGCAGCGCCGGCGGCAGGAAGGCGTGGGTCACCTGCTGGGCGTGGAGCAGAGCCAGCAGGCGCGCCGGGTCGCGGCGTTGATCTTCAGTGGGTACCACCAGCTCGCCGCCGCAAACCCAGGTGGGCAGGATATCCAGCAACGAGGCATCGAAGCCGATGGTCGAGAACTGCAGTGCGCGGCTGTGCTGATCCAGCTGCACATGGGCGCTGTACCAGGCCTGGAAGTGGCTGAGGTTGCGCTGGCTGAGCAGCACGCCCTTGGGCTGGCCGGTGGTGCCCGAGGTGTAGATCGCCACGCAGGGGGCGTCCGGCGCGGGTCGCTGGCGCAACAGTGATGGCAGCGGCTGCGCCGGCGGTGTGGGCAGCTGGCGCAGGTCCAGGGTCGGCAGTGACAGGTCATCCATTGGCAGCTGACCGTCATGTAGCAGCAGGCTGGCGCCGGCATTCTCCAGAATGTAGCGCAGGCGCTCGGCCGGTTGCGCCGGGTCCAGCGGCAAGTACACCGCTCCACAACCGAATACCGCGAGCACGCTGGCGTAGAGCGCGGCGCACTTGCCCAGGCAAACGCCGATCACGGGTGGTTCGGTGCTGGTCGATGAAACACCCATACGTTGCTGGATAGCTGCCGCCTGGGCATGCAACTGTGCGTAGTTGATGCGCTGGCCGTTGAGGTTCAGTGCCGTTTTGTCGGCATGAAGGCACAGGCTGTGCTCCAGGCGCTCGATCAGCGGGACGTCGGCCGCGGCGAGTAATGTGGGGTTACCGGTCTGGTTGAAACGGTGGAAACAGGCCATCTGCTCCAGCCAGTCGAGGCCCTGTTCCTGATCCTGTTGCCCAGGGCTGATGGCGGCGGCCTGCTGCAAGTATTCAGGGTTTCGCGAGAAGCGGCTGACGAGCAGCGCGAGCATGTCCCGCAGGCTGTCGATGGCGTGCAAGCGCAAGTGCTGACCGTTACCTGAACGTTCGGGCGCCAGACGCTGGCGCTCGATCAGGCGTTGCGCGGTGGCGCTGCCGGTCCAGCACAGCAGCTCGAGTGTGGGCAGGGCGTCAGGGGTTTGCACATAGACCCCCAGACGCAAGCTCAGCAGGGCACAGTCGCCCAACGCCTGCCAGTCACAGGCTCGCAGCGCCAGGCTGCCGTCATCGATCAGCAACTGTGGCTGGCGCCAGGGGCGTGCCAGCAAGGCTTCGGCGCTGTCGGCCAGGTGCAGCGCGTGACCGTGCTCGTACAGTTCCCGATGCAGCAGCTGCAGCGCCGGGCTTGCGCCGATCAGCAGGATTTCCAGGCGTCTCATGGTTATCTCCTTGGCTTGGGCAGGTAGTGCGCCAGAGCGTCTTGCACACAGGGCGAGTCGAGCATGGAACTGGCGCGGAACAGGCGCAGGATGTTGCCCAGCAGCGGATGCTGGTGATCGATCGGGTAGGCCATGGACGTCACTTCCTGGCGCAGCGCCGCTCGCGCGGTCTCGTTGATCGGCAACTGGGCGATCAGGGCAAAGTCGAAGCGCTTCTGGATGTCGTTGGTCAGGTACTGCGCGAGAAACACCGGCAGGATTTCAGCGATGCAGTGCCGGTCCGCATCGGGGGCGCTGTGCCAGTAGATGCGCACCAGCCGTGCCCAGAAGCTCGAATGGCGGCCTTCGTCGAGCAGGTGATCGGCCATCAAGCCCTGCACCGATGGCTTGACCGTGTCATCCCGGGCAAAGGCGGCGACATCGTCGGTCAGGGTGTTCTCGGCGATGCCCACGCAGATCAGCTCAAGGGCGTCGCGCAGGTGTGCCGGCGCCAGCGCCAGGGCTGCCGGGATCGCCCGGCTCAGCTCGATTTCCTCGGGCAGGGCCATCGGTTCAACCCCGGTCAGGGCGATGGTTTGTTGCATGAAGTCCATGGCCACCAGGGCGTGGTAGTCCTCATCCACCACCACGGTCATGGCGTCATAGCGACAGGCGAACGGAAAGCGAATGGCGAAGCGGTCCTTGGCGATCCGCCGCGCCGTGCGGTCGACGATCTCGGTCTCGAAAATCACCACGTCGTTGATGAACTTGTACAGGCTCTGGGTCAGGGCGAAATCGCGCTGCTGCGGGCACTCGCGCATAAAGGTCTCACTGAGCACCAGCGGCTGGCGGCTGAGCGGGTAAATCAGCCGCTGATCGTCCTCGACCTGGCGTCGCGGCCGGGTGCGGATGGTCGCGCGGCTCTCCCAGGCCTCGGCGCAGGAGTGGTAGTCGAGGGCATTCATGCGCTGACCTCCGCGACGGGCTCGCGCATCGACAGGCGCAGGTGGTTCCACAGGGCAATGCGGCTGTCGACGGCGGCAATGGCAGCTTCCAGGGCCTGGCGCTCCTGCCCCGGGTCGCCTTTCACCAGCCGGGCGAGCAGAGCCTCGGCGGCCGGGCCGTGATCTTCGGCGTCGACTTCGATGTGCCGTTGCAGGTAGTAGCGCAGCGTCGGCGCCTGTTCGCCGGTGATGCCCCAGTCATCCAGGATGCGCTGGAACATGCATGGAATCACACTCTCACGCCCATGCAGGAAGGCCGCAGCGACGCTATGGGCAGGCGCGCCCAGGGCGGTCTCCAGGGTGTGGCAGACAAACTGCCGGGCCGCCTCGCTGGCACCGGCGCGTTGCAGGGCGCTGGCATAGCCGACGCCTTCTCGTTGCAGGTTGATGAAGCGTTCGATCGCCGAGGTGCTGGCGCCGACTTCACGCATGGCGTCCAGGTACAGCTCGAAATGGCTGTAGTGCCCCTGGCCCACGCGATCGTCGGACTCCTCACCGAGGACGATCTCGTTGATCAGACGCGCGGCGTTCGGATCAAGCGGCGGTAACCAGGGCAACTGGATACAGGTCAGCTCCTGTTGCAGGCGTTTGGTCAGCGACATGAAATCCCAGACTGCAAATACATGGGTTTCCATGAACCGTTGCAATACCGGTAATGAATCTATTTCGGCAAAGATGGGATGCGCGGCAAGTTCGGCTTTGCGGGCGATAAGGTGCGAAGTCAAAGTGCTCATGGCGTTTCCTTGTCAGTGGCTGACGTTCGGTTCATTTGCCTTAGCGCCAGTGTCGAAGTTTTCGAGGGCCGAGCAGGGGCCTCGACTGAATCACTCGATAAAAGCGCGATGGCAGGCGTATCGATGCTGTAAGCATCCTGTTCACAGGCTTACGGGTGTTTTTGCTCAGGTTGGCCCGTGCCGATAAAAAGTTAGAACAACTTTTAAGTGTTCGGCAATCATTTTGTTAATTATATTTTTAGTTGATGGTTTTCGGGTGTGAAGCAAGTAATTAAAACTTTTGGTTAAAGTTTTATTTTTATGTAAGTGCTCCTTCCGGCAACTAAGTGTCAGAATAAAACTGCGTGAGTGAATGCCTCACTCGGAGCACTAAATAATGTAATTCGGACGAGGTTGACTCTTGGGGGCAGCTGATCGATATCGGTCCTTGCCCGGCGCCAGGCTCCTTCTGCAGGTGTGCAATAGGCACGCGACCTGGCCCGCCTGACGGCGATCAGCGGTCGCTGCGCGGGTAAGAGTGTGCCGAAAATGCAGGGGCCGCCATGGCTGGCTGCAACAGGAGGAGAGAATTCAGGGGCCAGAGCCCCTCGCCGGATGGCCGTGCGCCTGGGTTTACAGGCTTAGCAGGCCCAGATGGGTGTTGATGATCTGGAGCAGGCGCTGATTGAGCATAGGGTCGTTGCCTTGCTCTTCAGGTAGTTCGATCAGCTCGATTTCGCGGCTGCTGAAATCATGCCAGCCCAGCATCCGCGCCAGATAACCTGACGGATACAGCGCAGTGACGGGCACGTTGAGCGCTGCTGCCGATTCACCGGCCGTCGTCGCATGGGGGCTGTCGCATGTGGAGACAAACAGATGACGCGTCTGCCCTGGGTGCAGTTGCGCGGCGTGATTGGCCAGGGCAAAGGCGAGCTGGGCGCCCGGCCCCTGGCCGAACAGGGCATGGGGGGTGCGCAGGTAGACCTGTAAGCGTTCGATCAATGATGCGACCAGGGCGCACTTGTTTTGCAGGGGCAGCGAGGTTGTCAGATCGCCGTAGGCCAGGACGTTGACGGTCACCAGTTCGATATGTTCGTTAAGCTCCGCTGCCCAGGCACGGTATTGGCTCAGGTGGTCCTCGCTGCAGGCAAGGCAGATCAGGCGAACCTGGGGCGGCTGGGCAGAGCCTGGTACGGTTCTGCGCTGAAGAGTAGGGGCGTGCACGGCCTGTCCTTTCGCTCAAGGTATGCCCCGAGCGCAATTGCGGCCATTGGCCGGGGTCGCCGGCAGTGGCCGTGGTTTTACTCTGTCGATTGTCGGCTCAGGTAGGCCTTGATCGTTTTCGCCCCGTTGTTCAGGTGGCGTTCGAGAATCCTGACGGCTTCTTCAACCGACTTGTCATTAGCGGCGTCCACCAACCCGATGTGATCGTCCTGGGTCAACTTGCCCAGGCCCATCGAGGATAAGTGGAAACGCAGAAAGCGTTCTTCTTCATTGAGTTCGTTTTCAATCAGTCGCAAGAGTTTCTGATTGCTCGCCTTGCTATACAGGCTCATGTGGAACAAGCGGTTCAGGCGCCCGATTTCGGCATGCCGGGTTTCGTTTTCCAGTTGGGCGATATAGCTGCGCGCCAGGGCAATGTCGTCGGCATCGAGCAACGGAATCGACTGACGCAACGCTTCGGATTCCAGAATGACCCGCAAGGCATAGGTATCTACGGCATCCTCGCCGATCAGCGGCGCGACCACCGCACCCTTGTGCGCCACCACCTGCAGCAGCGATTGTGCCTCCAGCTGGCGCAGGGCTTCGCGCACGGGCATGCGGCTGACGCCAAACAAAGTGGCCAGTTCCTGTTGGCGCAAGGCCAGACCGGGCTCCAGGCGACCATCAAGGATGGCACTGCGCAGCCGTTCTTCGATCACAGTACGAGCCAAGTGTGGCGGAACTTGCTCGCCACCCAGGATTTCGCTCAGGAGTTTGGTTTTTCCGCCCACGCTGTCTTTGCCTGAAGTCGAAGGGGGTCATTGGATCCAATAACCCTAGTTAGGAGAGATTTACTTGTCAAACCGCATCGATGAGGCCGCGCATCAACAATGCGAAACCACGCTCACCGGCGCCATGCTTGCTATCGTGAAGGAAGTTTTTGCTCAAGGGAAGCAGGGTTGTAGCCCGCGCCTGACAAGGGGTTGCTCATGATCAACAGGTTGATGGCAGGGTGATTGTATGGTGCCATTGTTTTTTTCGGGGTGAGGCCGCACCATCGGTGTTTTCTCACAAGTCTGCGCGGATTATTCGCATTGGCGATACGTTGGGCTGTTCAATTGACCCTGCGCCGGCTTGGCCTGGCCGTGGTGCTCGGCTGCCTGTTGCTGGGCGGCCTGCAGGCGGACTGGGACTTTTCCCAGATCAGCCGCCGCGCTCAGTCGTTGTACGGGCCATTGGGGCCTGGTCAGGGCCGCATCGATGCCTGGCAGAACCTGTTGGCAACCCAGAAGCAAGGCAGCGAAGCTGAGCGCCTGAAGGTGGTCAACCAGTTCTTCAACCAGCAGTTGCGCTATGTCGAAGACATCGACCTGTGGCGTGAGGTGGACTACTGGGCAACGCCGGTGCAATCGTTGATCAAGGGCGCTGGTGACTGTGAAGACTACGCTATCGCCAAGTATTTCAGCCTGCGCCGGCTCGGGGTTCCTGCCGAAAAACTGCGCATTACCTACGTCAAGGCCCTGCGCCAGAACCGTGCGCACATGGTCCTGACCTATTATTCAAGCCCGGAGGCCATGCCGCTGGTGCTCGACAGCCTGATCGATGCGATCAAGCCCGCCAGCCAGCGGCCGGACCTGTTGCCGGTGTATTCGTTCAACGGTGAGGGCCTGTGGCTGACCGGGGCGGGTGGCAACAAGAAAGTCGGCGACACCAAACGTTTGTCGCGTTGGCAGGATCTATTGAAGAAGATGCAGGCCGAAGGCTTCCCCGCCGAGCCGGCTTACTGAAGGAGCACAGATGTCACTGTTCAAACAATTGCTGCTTGCCATCTGCCTGTTCCTGGTGGTCGCCTTCAGCGGCAGCTTCATGGTCAGCCTGGAGAGTTCGCGCAGCCAGTACGTCAACCAGTTGCGCTCTCACGCCCAGGATGCCGCTACGGCCCTGGCGTTGTCGCTGACACCGAATATTGATGACCCGGCAATGGTCGAGCTGATGGTCAGCTCGATCTTCGACAGTGGTTACTATTCGAGCATCAAGGTCATCGACACGGGCTCCAACGCCCTGCTGGTGGAACGCCATGCCGAGCCTGATGCCAATGGTGTGCCGGCCTGGTTCATCCGCCTGATCGGCCTGGAGGCGGCCGGTGGCGATGCCATCGTCAGCCGCGGCTGGCAACAGGCGGCACGGGTCGAGGTGGTCAGCCATCCGATGTTCGCCCTGGCCAAGCTCTGGCAGAGTGCACTGGGCAGCCTCGGCTGGCTGCTGCTGTGCGGCGCGTTGAGTGCGGTGCTTGGTGCATTGTTGCTGCGTCGCCAGCTCAAGCCGCTGGATTACATGGTGGCGCAGTCCCACGCCATTGCCCGGCGTGAGTTCCTCAGCCTGCCAGACCTGCCACGCACCCCGGAGTTGCGCCGGGTAGTACAGGCCATGAACCAGATGGTCGAGAAGCTCAAGGCGCTGTTCCAGGAGCAGGCCGAACGCAGCGAGAAGCTGCGGGTCGAGTCGTACCAGGACAGCCTCACCGGCCTTGCCAACCGCCGCTATTTCGAAATGCAGCTCAACGCCTTGGTCAGCAACCTCGAAGAAGCGCGCCCGGGTTACCTGCTGTTGCTGCGGGTCAAGGACCTGGCCGGGCTCAACCAGCGTCTGGGTGGTCAGCGCACCGACCAGTTGCTGCAAGCAGTCGGCCAGCAGTTGCAACGTACCTGCGCCAACTACCCGGAAACCAACAACCTGATCACCCGCAGCCGCGGCGGCGAGTTCGCCGTGCTGGCGCCGGGGTTGGTGCATGAAGAGGCGACCCAGTTGGCCCAGGCCCTGGAAGTGACCTTGCAGAGCCTGGCCGACACCGGCGCCAGCGATGTGACCCCGGTCGCTTGCATCGGCATGGCCCCTTACAGTCCGGGCGATGACCCGCAGGCCTTGCTCAAGCTGGCCGACGAAGCCCTGGCCCGCGCCGAGAGCCAGCTGGAGCCGGGCTGGGTGTGCCTGGAGCAGGGCACCGCGCCGCAAGCCGGCGATACTCACCATGCCTGGCACACGCTGCTTGATGAGGCGTTGCAGCAGGGTCGCTTCCAGTTGTTCTTCCAGCCGGTGGTGGCCTGCGATGCGCCGGAGCGTGTGCTGCATTACAAAGTGATCTCGCGGGTGCTCGATGCCCAGGGCCAGGCCGTTGCCGCCGGGCGCTTCCTGCCGTGGCTGGAGCGTTTTGGCTGGTCGGCGCGGCTCGATGTGCTGATGCTTGAACAGGTGCTCAAGCATATGCACAACCACAATGAAGCGCTGGCCCTGAACGTGTCGGCGGCGACCCTGGCCGACCCCAAGGCGTTACAGCGAGTCTATGAGCTGCTTGGCCAGAACGCTGTGCTGGGCCCGCGCCTGACCCTTGAGATCGGCGAAGAGCAACTGCCTGAACAAGCGGTGCTCGAACAGCTCACCCGCCGTCTGCGGGCCTTGGGCTTTAGCCTCAGCCTGCAGCGTTTTGGCGGGCGTTTCAGCATGATCGGCAACCTGGCGCACCTGGGCCTGGCTTACCTGAAAATCGACGGCAGCTACATCCGCGCCATCGACCATGAACGGCACAAGCGCCTGTTCATCGAAGCGATCCAGCGCGCAGCGCACAGCATCGACTTGCCGCTGATTGCCGAGCGGGTCGAAACCGAGGGTGAGCTCAAGGTATTGCGCGAGATGGGCATTCAAGGGGTTCAGGGACGACTGATCGGCGAGCCGGCACCCTGGCGTTGAGGCAAGCGGCTGCAGGCCGGCAACGGGCCTGCAGCACTCAGATCAGGCCGCCGTTTTCTTCACTGTCATCGATCAGGTTGGTCAACCCGCCCAGCACCTGGCGAGCATTGGAGCGGCTGAGCAATTTGGCCTGCGCGCCGGGCGGCAGGTCGGTAATGCTGATCACGCCTTTGGTGGTCAGCACTTCGATCAAATCCTCGAGCACCCGGATCATGTCCAGGTCACTCTGTTTGAGTTGTTTGAGGCTGTTCTCGACCACATCGTCGGCGAACCACTCCTGGATCTCGGCATGGTCGGCCGGGAGGATTTCCGTGTATTCGGCGTAGGGTGCGGCCTCTACCCGGACCAGTTGGCCCTGTGCATCGCGTTGCACGTAGAACATGGGGTATCCCTCTGAATGTCAGTCCGTATCCGCAGTCAGCAGCATAGGCCAAGCTGGTCGGGCGTGTAGCCCGGCGAGCGAGTATGCGCTGTGAATACGGTGCAGGCAAAGTCCGAAGCGCCGCGCCAGCCCCGGGGGGGCTGGCGCAGGCCGTGGATTAGCTGTTGGAGTGGTCGATCTTGATGGTCGGGTCGGCACCGGTAACCAGCGAGTTGATCGTGGTATTGGCCCAATTGACCCCTTCCAGCTTGATCGTCACATCGGCATTGGCCAGGCCGCCGGAGGCATTGAGCTTGCCTTCGGAGCTGACCTGCAGGGTCGACTCGCCGTTGACCGTGGTGATCTTCAGGTAGTTGTCGATGGTGCTGGCCTTCTCGCCCTGGAGCAGGTCGCTCAGGTCCAGACGGTCGCCTTCGGCAGCCTTGAAGTCCTTGATCACGTCCTTGCCGGTGTCGCCGGCCTTCCACACGAAGGTGTCGGCCCCGCTACCGCCGGTCATGATGTCGTCGCCCTTGCCGCCGATCAGGATGTCGTTGCCTTCACCGCCCAGCAGGGTGTCGTTGCCGGTACCGCCAAGGAGGATGTCATTACCCTTGCCGCCATCGAGGTAGTCGTTGCCACCCTGGCCGAAGAGAATGTCATTGCCGTCGCCACCGATGAGGATGTCGGCGCCATCGTTGCTGCGCGACACATCGAACTCGCTGACGTGCTCGGTGATGTACTGATGCAGCACGCGGCCATCGACGTCACCCAGGTTGACCCCCAGCTTGCCGGCCACGTAGGCCTGTATGGCTTCGACACCGTTGCCGGCGATCGAGTCGAAGCTGACCAGGTCGCCGAACAGGATGTCGTGGCCATCGCCGCCGCTGACCGTGTCGTTGCCCGGCTTGGTGGCCTCGGTATGACCAAGGATCGCTTCGGCCAGTTGGCTTGGGTCGATGTTGGTCTGCGGTTTACTGTCGCTGTCGAACGGCTTGAGATCGTTGACGTTAACGCCACTGTTCAGGCCGATGGCTTCGACGCTGGAGAGGCCGCTGAGGATCTTGAAGCTGTCCAGCGAGTTGTTCCAGGTGTCGTTGCTGGTGCCATTGCCCCAACCGGAACGGCTGGACAGCTCGTAGGTGCCATCGCCCTGAGCGCGGATGGTGCCGGAGGTCGAGGTGTACCAGTTGCCGTAGTACTTGTACTGGGCATTGAGGTTACCGTCGGCATCGATACTGACCCGGTTATTGCTGTCCAGCTGGTAGCGGTTCAGCGTATCGCCTGGCTTGTAGTTGATCGACTGGAGGAAGCTGTCCAGGGTCCAGCCGGAGCTGGCCAGCTGCGGGTTGCCTTGCTCGTTGGCCTGGTGGAAAGTCGGCTGGCCATCGGTAATGAAGAACGTCTGGTTGCTACCGGTGTTGCCGGCATTTTTGAGGTTCTGGAACCAGTTTGCCGTCGTCTTGAAGGCGTCCTCGTAGTTGGTACCGCCCTCGGAATACATGGCCTTGAGCGCATCCTTCAGCGCTTGCAGCGAGCCCGCATCGGACAGGTTGACCGAAACCGACTTGTTGACCTGGCTGGAGAAGTCCACCAGCAGGATGTTCACGGTACCCGACTGTGCACCCTTCACACTGTTGGCCAGGGTATCGAACACCGACTGCAGGGACTTCTGCGCAGCGTCCACACCGGCGGCTTTCATACTGCCGGAGGTATCGACGATGAACGCCAGGTTGTAGTCCTGTCCCGGTACCACGTGCAGGCCGTTGACATCGGCGACGACGATGTCGTTGCTGGTGCCCAGGGTATGGTTGTCGCTCTCCGCCGTGAGGTTGGTGGTGACGTAGGTATCCGGGTAAACGGTGACCTTGATCGTGCCCTGGCTGAAGTCAGTGCTGCCGTTGGCCTTCTCGGTGGCCGTCGAGGTGACGGTCACGTCGAACTGACCCTGGTAATAGGCCGGCGGCTTGATGCTCAAGCCGTTGAGGTTCCAGCCGGTGACATCGACTGCGTCCTTGCCGACGGTGACGGTGTGGCCGGCGCCATCGCTCAGTACCGAGCCTGCCGGAATGCCGCCCAGCTTGACGCTGAGGGTTTCCGAACCATCGGTGTCGGTGAGGTTGGTGGAGATACCGACCAGCTTGACGGTGCCGTTCTCGGCGCCTTCGTTGAGCTTGTAGCCCTGGTAGTAGCCTTCGCCATTGGCGCCGTGCAACTCGCCGACGGTGACGCCGGCGTTGGTCAGCTCGTTCACGCCCGGGTACATCGGGATATTGGCGTTGCTCAGGTCGACCGGGGTGCTGCCGTTGACCGACAGGTTGACGTCATAGCTGCCAGGGCCGCTCTGGTTGGCGTGGTAGATGTCCAGGGTGTAGTAGCCGCTGATGGTCGGCTTGAACGAACCGTTGATCGCACCGCCGGCGCCCCAGGTGGCCTGGGCCACGTTCTTGCCGCCGATGGTGATCAGCAGGCTGTCATCGCCGACACCGCTGAAGCTGTAGGTCTTGCCCGCTTCCAGGTAGATCAGGCCGGAGGTCTTCGAGCCGGAACCGCCAACGACGCTGGCGTCGGACTGGGCGTTGGTCACCAGCGAGCTGCTGTTGGCCTTGCCCGAGTTGTCGAACACGGTCTTCAGCGCGTCGCCGGTGATGCCGTTGCCATTGGTGCCCAGGCCGCTGAGGCTGTTCCAGGTTTCCTTGACCAGGCCGATCGAGTTGACGTTGTTGCTGCCAATGTTCAGGTCAGGCTTGTCGGCCACCGGGGTGATATCGACCTTGATGGTGGCCTCGTTGCCCAGGCCCTGGCCGTCAGTCGGCTTGAACTTGATCTGCGCGTAGTCGGCTTCTTTGTTGCCGACGCCGGTGCCGCCGTTGGCATCGATGCCCGACTCGTTGTGATCCGGCACGAATTTCAGCTTGCCAGCGTCGATGTCGGCCTTGCTGAAGACTTTGCCGGCGTCAGCGTCGGTCAGGGTTTTCCAGACGTTGCCATCCTTGTACTGCAGCACGCCATCGGCGGGCAGTTTGGTGATGGTCAGACCCAGGTTAGCCGCAGGGGTATCGGCATCGGTGATGCCGAAGTTGGCCCAGCTCAGCACCAGGTCGGTATCTTCGGTACCGGTCACGGCACCGCCAGCGGCAACAGGTGCCTCGTTGCTGACGATGGTGGTGGTGACACTGCCAGCGCTGCCGCTGACCACCAGGTTCTCGAAGTTGCCGCCGGTGGCCGAGTCGATCTTCACGGTGAAGTTCTCGGCGCTCTCGGCAATGCCGTCGCGGATGATCGGCACGCTGAAGGTGCCAACGTTGCTGCCCGCCTTGATTACCACGGTGGCCACACCGGTGTAGTCCGCACCATTGGTGGCGGTACCGCTGTAGGTCAGCTTGATGACCACATCGGTTTGCGCCTTGTTGGTCAGGGTCAGGGTGTAGTTGGCCGAATCACCTTCGGTCACCGAGGTGGTGCCGCTGATGCTGACGGTGGTGGTGTCGATGGTGTCGGTCACCTGGGTGACGGCTGGCTGTTTGCTGATTGCCAGGTCTTCGAAGTTGCCACCGGTGGCGCCGGTAATGGTCGCGTTGACGCTGCCGGCATCGATGTACACGTCGTCCGCTGGCGCAGGCACGCTGACCGTACCGGTGGTCTTGCCAGCGTCGATGATGATGCTGGCACCGTTGCTCAGGGTCACGGTGACCGGGGTCTGCGCCTTGTTGCTCAAGGTGGCGGTGTAGGTGATGTTGCCACCTTCAGCGACCGACGGCGTAGCGCTCAGGGTCAGGTTGGTGGTGTCGATGGTATCGGTGACGCTGGTCACGGCAGACGAACCGTCGATCTTCAGCTCTTCGAAGTCACCACCGGTGCTGCCAGTGATTTTCGCGCTGACGTTACCGGCATCGATGTACACGTCATCGCCAGGCGCGGCGATGGTCACCTTGCCTTCGGTCTGGCCTGCAGCGATGGTGATGGTCTCACCGTTGCTCAGGGTGACCTTCATCTCGGTACCGGCCGGATTGCTCAGCTTGGCCACGTAAGTGATCGAGCCGCCTTCGGCCACGGTCGGGGTCGCGGTCAGGGTCAGGCTGGTGGAGTCCTTGGTGCCCGGGCCGTCGGTGACGCTGACGGTGGTGTTGCCGGTGCTGACCAGTTTCTCGTAGTTGCCGCCGCTGGTACCGGTGATGCTGTTGGTCAGGTCCGGGTTGGTGGTGTGCACGTTGTTCGGTGCAACGTAATCTACCGTGCTAGTGGTCTGGCCGACAACGATGGTGATTTGCTGACCGTTGGCCAGGTTGATTACCAGGTCGGAACCGGTAACCGGCGCGGAGACCTTGGCGGTGTAAGTCACTACGCCGCCTTCGACAACACTGTTGGTGCTGGCGGTCAGGGTAACCGTCGAAGTGTCGATGGTGTCCTTGACGTCGGTGATCGCTGGGGTGTTATCCACAGCCAGCTTCTCGAAGTCACCGCCGGTGGTGCCAGTGACGGTCACGCTCAGCTGGCCAGCATCGATGTAAACGTCGTCGCTTGGTGCATCGATGGTGATCTTGCCTTCGGTCTGGCCTTTGGCAATGGTGATCACTTCACCGTTGCTCAGGGTCACTTTCATCTCGGTGCCGGCCGGATTGGTCAGCGTCGCGGTGTAAGTGATCGAGCCGCCTTCATTGACGGTTGGAGTCGCGGTCAGCTTGAGGCCGGTGGTGTCGTCGGTACCTGGGCCGTCGGTGACGGTAGTCACTGGGTTGCCAGCGGTATCCAGCTTCTCGTAGTTGCCACCGGTGGTGCCGGTGATGCTGTTGGTCAGGTCTGGGTTGGTGGTGTGCACGTTGTTCGGTGCAACGAAGTCCACGGTGCCGGAGCTGGAACCTACAGGGATGGTGATTTGCTGACCGTTTGCCAGGTTGATCACCAACGCGGAACCAGTCACCGGCGCGGTGACGGAAGCGGTGTAAGTCACCACACCACCCTCAGTCACGCTTGGAGTAGCGGTCAGGGTGACGGTCGAGGTGTCGATGGTGTCAGTCACTTCGGTGACGGCTGGGGTGTTATCCACAGCCAGCTTCTCGAAGTCGCCACCAGTGGTGCCGGTCACGGTGACGCTGACTTCGCCAGCATCGATGTACACATCGTCTTCCGGAGCCGGAACAGTGATGCTGCCTTCGGTCTGACCCGCAGCGATGGTGATGACTTCACCGTTGCTCAGGGTCACCTTCATCTCGGTGCCAGCCGGATTGGTCAGGGTGGCGGTGTAGATGATGTCGCCGCCTTCGGCGACCGAACCAGTGGCGGTCAGTTTCAGGCCGGTAGTGTCGTCGGTACCTGGGCCGTCGGTGACGGTGGTCACTGGGTTACCCGCAGTGTCCAGCTTCTCGTAGTTGCCACCGGTGGTGCCGGTGATGCTGTTGGTCAGATCCGGATTGGTGGTGTGGACGTTGTTCGGTGCAACGAAGTCCACGGTGCCGGAGCTCGAACCGACTGGGATGGTGATCTGTTGGCCGTTAGCCAGAGTCACCACGAGCGCAGAACCGGTCACTGGCGCAGTAACCGAAGCGGTGTAGGTGACGACGCCACCTTCGGCCACGCTCGGGGTAGCGGTCAGGGTGACAGTCGAGGTATCGATGGTATCGGTGACTTCAGTCACGGCAGCAGTCGGGTCGACTTCGACTTTCTCGAAGTCGCCACCGGTGGTGCCAGCGATGGTCACGCTGACTTCACCGGCGTCGATGTACACATCGTCTTCCGGAGCCGGAACAGTGATGCTGCCTTCGGTCTGACCTGCAGCGATGGTGATCACTTCACCGTTGCTCAGGGTGACTTTCATCTCGGTGCCAGCTGGGTTGGTCAGCGTAGCGGTGTAGATGATGTCGCCGCCTTCAGCGACCGAACCGGTAGCCGTCAGTTTCAGGCCGGTGGTGTCATCGGTACCTGGGCCGTCGGTGACGGTAGTCACTGGGTTGCCCGCGGTATCCAGCTTCTCGTAGTTACCACCGGTGGTGCTGGTGATGCTGTTGGTCAGGTCCGGATTGGTGGTGTGTACATTGTTCGGTGCAACGAAGTCCACGGTGCCCGAGCTCGAACCGACGGGGATGGTGATCTGCTGACCGTTGGCCAGAGTAATGACCAGGTTCGAGCCGGTAACCGGAGCAGTCACCGAGGCGGTGTAAGTCACCACACCACCCTCAGTCACGCTTGGAGTAGCGGTCAGGGTGACAGTCGAAGTGTCGATGGTGTCAGTCACTTCGGTAACGGCTGGAGTGTTATCCACAGCCAGCTTCTCGAAGTCGCCACCAGTGGTGCCGGTGACAGTGACGCTGACTTCGCCCGCGTCGATGTACACATCGTCTTCCGGAGCCGGAACAGTGATGCTGCCTTCAGTCTGACCGGCAGCAATGGTGATGACTTCACCGTTGCTCAGGGTCACCTTCATCTCGGTGCCGGCTGGGTTGGTCAGGGTGGCGGTGTAGATGATGTCGCCGCCTTCGGCCACGGAGCCGGTAGCGGTCAGTTTCAGGCCGGTGGTGTCATCGGTACCTGGGCCGTCGGTGACGGTGGTCACTGGGTTGCCCGCGGTATCCAGCTTCTCGTAGTTACCACCGGTGGTACCGGTGATGCTGTTGGTCAGGTCCGGATTGGTGGTGTGCACGTTGTTCGGCGCAACGAAGTCCACAGTGCCGGAGCTCGAACCGACAGGGATGGTGATCTGTTGGCCGTTGGCCAGGTTGATCACCAACGCAGAACCAGTCACCGGCGCGGTGACGGAAGCGGTGTAAGTCACCACACCACCCTCAGTCACGCTTGGCGTCGCGGTCAGGGTGACAGTCGAAGTGTCGATGGTATCGGTCACTTCGGTGACGGCTGGCGTGTTATCCACAGCCAGCTTCTCGAAGTCGCCACCGGTGGTGCCGGTGACAGTGACGCTGACTTCGCCAGCATCGATGTACACATCGTCTTCCGGAGCCGGAACAGTGATGCTGCCTTCGGTCTGACCAGCAGCAATGGTGATGACTTCACCGTTGCTCAGGGTCACCTTCATCTCGGTGCCAGCTGGGTTGGTCAGGGTGGCGGTGTAGATGATGTCGCCGCCTTCAGCGACCGAACCGGTAGCCGTCAGCTTCAGACCGGTAGTGTCGTCGGTACCTGGGCCGTCGGTGACGGTAGTCACTGGGTTGCCAGCGGTATCCAGCTTCTCGTAGTTGCCGCCGGTGGTGCCGGTGATGCTGTTGGTCAGGTCCGGGTTGGTGGTGTGCACGTTGTTCGGTGCAACGAAGTCCACGGTGCCCGAGCTGGAACCGACCGGGATGGTGATCTGCTGACCGTTGGCCAGAGAAATAACCAGCGCAGAGCCAGTCACCGGCGCAGTAACCGAAGCGGTGTAGGTGACGACGCCGCCTTCGGTCACGCTTGGCGTCGCGGTCAGGGTGACAGTCGAAGTGTCGATGGTATCGGTGACTTCAGTCACTGCAGCCGCCGGGTCGACTTCGACTTTCTCGAAATCGCCACCGGTGGTGCCAGTGACAGTAACGCTGACTTCGCCAGCATCGATGTACACATCGTCTTCCGGAGCCGGAACAGTGATGCTGCCTTCGGTCTGACCCGCAGCGATGGTGATCACTTCACCGTTGCTCAGGGTCACCTTCATTTCGGTGCCGGCTGGGTTGGTCAGGGTGGCGGTGTAGATGATGTCGCCGCCTTCGGCGACCGAACCAGTGGCGGTCAGCTTCAGACCGGTAGTGTCGTCAGTACCTGGGCCGTCGGTGACGGTGGTCACTGGGTTACCCGCAGTGTCCAGCTTCTCGTAGTTGCCGCCGGTGGTACCGGTGATGCTGTTGGTCAGGTCCGGGTTGGTGGTGTGGACGTTGTTTGGTGCAACGAAGTCCACGGTGCCGGAGCTCGAACCGACTGGGATGGTGATCTGTTGGCCGTTAGCCAGAGTCACCACGAGCGCAGAACCGGTCACTGGCGCAGTAACCGAAGCGGTGTAGGTGACGACGCCACCTTCGGCCACGCTCGGGGTAGCGGTCAGGGTGACAGTCGAGGTGTCGATGGTATCGGTGACTTCAGTCACGGCAGCAGTCGGGTCGACTTCGACTTTCTCGAAGTCGCCACCGGTGGTGCCAGCGATGGTCACGCTGACTTCACCGGCGTCGATGTACACATCGTCTTCCGGAGCCGGAACAGTGATGCTGCCTTCGGTCTGACCCGCAGCGATGGTGATGACTTCACCGTTGCTCAGGGTCACCTTCATCTCGGTGCCAGCCGGATTGGTCAGGGTGGCGGTGTAGATGATGTCGCCGCCTTCGGCCACAGAGCCAGTAGCGGTTAATTTCAGACCGGTAGTGTCGTCGGTACCTGGACCGTCGGTGACGGTGGTCACTGGGTTGCCAGCGGTATCCAGCTTCTCGTAGTTGCCACCGGTGGTGCCGGTGATGCTGTTGGTCAGGTCTGGGTTGGTGGTGTGCACGTTGTTCGGCGCAACGAAGTCCACAGTGCCGGAGCTCGAACCGACAGGGATGGTGATCTGTTGGCCGTTGGCCAGGTTGATCACCAACGCCGAACCAGTCACCGGCGCGGTGACGGAGGCGGTGTAAGTCACCACGCCACCTTCGGTCACGCTTGGCGTCGCAGTCAGGGTGACGGTCGAAGTGTCGATGGTGTCAGTCACTTCGGTGACGGCTGGGGTGTTATCCACAGCCAGCTTCTCGAAGTCGCCACCGGTAGTTCCGGTCACCGTGACGCTGACTTCGCCGGCATCGATGTACACATCGTCTTCCGGAGCCGGAACAGTGATGCTGCCTTCGGTCTGACCGGCAGCGATGGTGATCACTTCACCGTTGCTCAGGGTCACCTTCATCTCGGTGCCAGCCGGATTGGTCAGGGTGGCGGTGTAGATGATGTCGCCGCCTTCGGCCACGGAGCCGGTGGCGGTGAGTTTGAGGCCGGTGGTGTCGTCGGTACCTGGACCGTCGGTGACGGTGGTCACTGGGTTACCCGCGGTATCCAGCTTCTCGTAGTTACCACCGGTGGTACCGGTGATGCTGTTGGTCAGGTCTGGGTTGGTGGTGTGGACGTTGTTCGGCGCAACGAAGTCCACAGTGCCGGAGCTCGAACCGACAGGGATGGTGATCTGTTGGCCGTTAGCCAGAGTCACCACGAGCGCAGAACCGGTCACTGGCGCAGTCACCGAAGCGGTGTAGGTGACGACGCCGCCTTCGGTCACGCTTGGAGTAGCGGTCAGCGTAACGGTGCTGGTGTCGATGGTGTCAGTCACTTCAGTGACGGCTGGGGTGTTATCCACAGCCAGCTTCTCGAAGTCGCCACCAGTGGTGCCGGTCACCGTGACGCTGACTTCACCGGCGTCGATGTACACATCGTCTTCCGGAGCCGGAACAGTGATGCTGCCTTCGGTCTGACCCGCAGCGATGGTGATGACTTCACCGTTGCTCAGGGTGACCTTCATTTCGGTGCCAGCCGGATTGGTCAGGGTGGCGGTGTAGATGATGTCGCCGCCTTCAGCGACCGAACCGGTAGCCGTCAGCTTCAGACCGGTAGTGTCGTCGGTACCTGGGCCGTCGGTGACGGTGGTCACTGGGTTACCCGCAGTGTCCAGCTTCTCGTAGTTGCCACCGGTGGTGCCGGTGATGCTGTTGGTCAGGTCCGGGTTGGTGGTGTGTACGTTGTTAGGTGCAACGAAGTCCACGGTGCCCGAGCTGGAACCTACAGGGATAGTGATCTGTTGGCCGTTAGCCAGAGTCACCACGAGCGCAGAACCGGTTACTGGCGCAGTCACCGAGGCGGTGTAGGTAACCACACCACCCTCAGTCACGCTTGGAGTAGCGGTCAGGGTGACGGTCGAGGTGTCGATGGTGTCAGTCACTTCGGTGACGGCTGGGGTGTTATCCACAGCCAGCTTCTCGAAGTCGCCACCGGTGGTGCCGGTGACAGTGACGCTGACTTCGCCCGCGTCGATGTACACATCGTCTTCCGGAGCCGGAACAGTGATGCTGCCTTCGGTCTGACCTGCAGCGATGGTGATGACTTCACCGTTGCTCAGGGTGACTTTCATCTCGGTGCCAGCTGGGTTGGTCAGGGTGGCGGTGTAGATGATGTCGCCGCCTTCGGCCACGGAGCCGGTAGCGGTCAATTTCAGACCGGTAGTGTCGTCGGTACCTGGGCCGTCGGTGACGGTGGTCACTGGGTTACCCGCAGTGTCCAGCTTCTCGTAGTTGCCACCGGTGGTGCCGGTGATGCTGTTGGTCAGGTCCGGGTTGGTGGTGTGTACGTTGTTAGGTGCAACGAAGTCCACGGTGCCCGAGCTGGAACCTACAGGGATAGTGATCTGTTGGCCGTTAGCCAGAGTCACCACGAGCGCAGAACCGGTTACTGGCGCAGTCACCGAGGCGGTGTAGGTAACCACACCACCCTCAGTCACGCTTGGAGTAGCGGTCAGGGTGACGGTCGAGGTGTCGATGGTGTCAGTCACTTCGGTGACGGCTGGGGTGTTATCCACAGCCAGCTTCTCGAAGTCGCCACCGGTGGTGCCGGTGACAGTGACGCTGACTTCGCCCGCATCGATGTACACATCGTCTTCCGGAGCCGGAACAGTGATGCTGCCTTCGGTCTGACCCGCAGCGATGGTGATGACTTCACCGTTGCTCAGGGTGACCTTCATCTCGGTGCCAGCTGGGTTGGTCAGGGTGGCGGTGTAGATGATGTCGCCGCCTTCGGCGACCGAACCAGTGGCGGTCAGTTTCAGGCCGGTGGTGTCGTCGGTACCTGGGCCGTCGGTGACGGTGGTCACTGGGTTGCCCGCGGTATCCAGCTTCTCGTAGTTGCCACCGGTGGTACCGGTGATGCTGTTAGTCAGGTCCGGGTTGGTGGTGTGGACGTTGTTGGGTGCAACGAAGTCCACAGTGCCGGAGCTCGAACCGACAGGGATGGTGATCTGTTGGCCGTTGGCCAGGTTGATCACCAACGCGGAACCGGTCACTGGCGCAGTAACCGAAGCGGTGTAGGTGACGACGCCACCTTCGGTCACGCTCGGGGTAGCGGTCAGGGTGACAGTCGAAGTGTCGATGGTGTCAGTCACTTCGGTAACGGCTGGAGTGTTATCCACAGCCAGCTTCTCGAAGTCGCCACCAGTGGTGCCGGTGACAGTGACGCTGACTTCGCCCGCGTCGATGTACACATCGTCTTCCGGAGCCGGAACAGTGATGCTGCCTTCGGTCTGACCTGCAGCGATGGTGATGACTTCACCGTTGCTCAGGGTGACTTTCATCTCGGTGCCAGCTGGGTTGGTCAGCGTAGCGGTGTAGATGATGTCGCCGCCTTCGGCCACGGAGCCGGTAGCGGTGAGTTTGAGGCCGGTAGTGTCATCGGTACCTGGACCGTCGGTGACGGTGGTCACCGGGTTACCAGCGGTATCCAGCTTCTCGTAGTTGCCACCGGTGGTGCTGGTGATGCTGTTGGTCAGGTCCGGGTTGGTGGTATGCACGTTGTTGGGTGCAACGAAGTCCACGGTACCCGAGCTCGAACCAACTGGGATGGTGATTTGCTGACCGTTGGCCAGGTTGATCACCAACGCGGAACCGGTCACTGGCGCAGTAACCGAAGCGGTGTAGGTGACGACGCCGCCTTCGGTCACGCTTGGGGTAGCGGTCAGGGTGACAGTCGAGGTATCGATGGTATCGGTGACTTCAGTCACGGCAGCAGTCGGGTCGACTTCGACTTTCTCGAAATCACCACCGGTGGTGCCAGCGATGGTCACACTGATTTCGCCGGCATCGATGTATACATCGTCTTCCGGAGCCGGAACAGTGATGCTGCCTTCAGTCTGACCTGCAGCGATGGTGATGACTTCACCGTTGCTCAGGGTGACCTTCATCTCGGTGCCAGCCGGATTGGTCAGGGTGGCGGTGTAGATGATGTCGCCGCCTTCAGCGACCGAACCGGTAGCCGTCAGTTTCAGGCCGGTGGTGTCATCGGTACCTGGGCCGTCGGTGACGGTAGTCACTGGGTTGCCCGCGGTATCCAGCTTCTCGTAGTTACCACCGGTGGTGCTGGTGATGCTGTTGGTCAGGTCCGGGTTGGTGGTGTGCACGTTGTTCGGTGCAACGAAGTCCACGGTGCCCGAGCTCGAACCGACTGGGATGGTGATCTGCTGACCGTTGGCCAGAGTAATGACCAGGTTCGAGCCGGTAACCGGAGCAGTCACCGAGGCGGTGTAGGTAACCACACCACCCTCAGTCACGCTTGGAGTAGCGGTCAGGGTGACAGTCGAAGTGTCGATGGTATCGGTGACTTCAGTCACTGCAGCCGCCGGGTCGACTTCGACTTTCTCGAAATCGCCACCGGTGGTGCCAGCGATGGTCACGCTGACTTCACCGGCGTCGATGTACACATCGTCTTCCGGTGCCGGAACAGTGATGCTGCCTTCAGTCTGACCCGCAGCGATGGTGATCACTTCACCGTTGCTCAGGGTCACCTTCATCTCGGTGCCAGCCGGATTGGTCAGGGTGGCGGTGTAGATGATGTCGCCGCCTTCAGCGACCGAACCAGTAGCGGTCAACTTCAGACCGGTAGTGTCGTCAGTACCTGGACCGTCGGTGACGGTGGTCACTGGGTTACCCGCAGTTTCCAGCTTCTCGTAGTTACCACCGGTGGTGCCGGTGATGCTGTTGGTCAGGTCCGGATTGGTGGTGTGCACGTTGTTCGGCGCAACGAACTCAACCGAGCCAGTGCTCTGGCCGACCGGAATAGTGATCTGCTGACCATTGGCCAGGTTGATCACCAACGCAGAACCGGTAACCGGCGCAGTCACCGAAGCGGTGTAGGTGACGACGCCACCTTCGGCAACGCTGCTGTTCGCAGTCAAGGTGACAGTCGAAGTATCGATGGTGTCCGTCACTTGAGTAACGGCCGGAGTGCCATCTACTGCAACTTTCTCGAAATCACCGCCCGTAGTGCCAGTGACGGTCACGCTCACTTCACCGGCATCGATGTAGACGTCATCGGCAGGCGCTGCGACGGTAATGCTGCCTTCGGTTTGGCCCGCGGCGATGGTGATCACTTCACCATTGCTCAGGGTGACTTTCATTTCGGTACCGGCCGGGTTGGTCAGCGTTGCGGTATAAACAATCGAACCGCCTTCTGCGACCGAACCAGTGGCCGTCAGTTTCAGACCGGTAGTGTCATCGGTACCTGGACCGTCGGTGACGGTGGTCACTGGGTTACCCGCAGTGTCCAGCTTCTCGTAATTGCCGCCGGAAGTGCCGGTGATGCTGTTGGTCAGGTCCGGGTTGGTGGTGTGCACGTTGTTCGGCGCAACGAACTCGACCGAGCCAGTGCTCTGGCCGACCGGAATAGTGATCTGCTGACCATTGGCCAGGGTAATAACCAGCGCAGAACCGGTGACTGGCGCAGTGACCGAAGCGGTGTAGGTCACCACACCACCTTCGGCAACGCTGCTATTGGCCGTCAGGGTGACGGTCGACGTATCGATGGTGTCAGTAACTTCAGTCACTGCCGGCTGATTGCTGACCACCAGGTTCTCGAAGTT
Organism: Pseudomonas sp. RC2C2; assembly: GCF_018390435.1. Taxonomy (NCBI): domain Bacteria; kingdom Pseudomonadati; phylum Pseudomonadota; class Gammaproteobacteria; order Pseudomonadales; family Pseudomonadaceae; genus Pseudomonas; species Pseudomonas sp. RC2C2. Next base: position 2,423,345 of record NZ_JAHBAX010000001.1, read on the forward strand.
GCCGCCATCGACTTTGTCGATGCTCACGCTGACGTTGCCGGCATCGACATACACGTCATCGCTTGGCGCAGGCACGGTGACGCTGCCTTCGGTCTGGCCTGCGGCAATGGTGATCACTGCGCCGTTGCTCAGGGTCACGGTCACTGGTGTGCCGGCCGGGTTGGTCAGGGTCGCGGTGTAGATGATCGAGCCGCCTTCGGCCACGGTACCGGTGGCGTTCAGGCTCAGGCCGGTGTCATCGATCGAGTCGGTAATGGTGGTGACCGCCGGGTTCGGGTTCGGTACCAGGTTCTCGAAGTTGCCGCCCGTGGCGCCAGCGATGGTGGTGCTGACGCTGCTGCCGTTGTTGTAGACGTCGTTCGCTGGCGTCTGCACGTCAACGGTACCGGTGCTCTGGCCGGCGCCGATGGTGATAGTGCTGCCGTTGGACAGGGTGACGGTCACCGGCGTCTGCGCCGGATTGGTCAGGGTAGCGGTGTAGGTGATCACGCCGCCTTCGGTGACACTCGGGTTGGCGGTCAGGGTGACTGTGGTGGTGTCGATGGTGTCGGTGATCTGGGTCACCGCCGGGGTGGTGTCCGGGGTGACGATCAGGCCCGCGCCGCCGGTGGTGCCGGTGATGGTCGTGGAGATCTCACTGCTGTCCAGGTACACGGTATCGTTCGGCGGGATGGTCACGCTGACGCTGCCGGTGGTCTGCCCGGCGTTGATGACGATGACCTGGCCATTGGACAGGGTCACGGTCAGGTCGGTCAGCGGTGGCTGGCCCAGGGTGGCGGTGTAGATGATCACGCCACCGGCCTCGGTGATCGACGGCGTGGCGCTCAGGGTCAGGCCGGACTCGCGGGTAGGCGTGGTGGTTGCCGGGTTGTTGGCATCGTCCAGGCCGCCCAGCTCCTGGGTGGCGGCGCCGGTGGCAAAGCCGATAGGGCCGGTCGGGAAGCCAATGGTCGGGTCGACCGAGCCTGCGGTGGCATCGAGCATGACGAAGCTGTGGCCACCACCGGCCGCGCCGCCGCTACCTGCGGCAGTCGGGCCGGCTGCGGTGGCTTCAAGTTCGGTAGTCGGGTCAGCACCGGCGGCGATGGCCTGTTGCAGCTCTTCGACCGAAGGCGCTGCCTGAGCGGTGGCAGCCGCCAGGTCAGTGCTGCTGTCCGGGGTGTCGGCACTCCACTGAGTATCACGGCCCAGGTCCAGGCTGCGGCCATCGGCCAATTCCAGGGTGACGGCACCGGCCAGGCCGGTGAGTACCTGCTCGCCAGCGAACAGGCGGTCACCTTCGATGAGTACACGTTGAATCCCTTCTGGGGATACGGCGATTACTTGGCCAACAATGCTTTTGACGATGGCAACAACACTGCTCATTGGACTCTCCGGACTACCCGTTCAATTTGGCTTCCATGCCAGCAGGCGCTGAATTGCCGCTTCTGATGGAATGTTTCAATAGTGAGTTCGACGCTTTTGACGTCAATTAATTGTCGATATCTGTTGGCTATTAAGTTTATGCCAAAGTATTGACCTTCCTGCTGCCATCCTAAACAATCAGCTCTGTAATGTCACATTGATATTTGAGCGGCTGCCACTCTTCCACCGTACGAACCAAGTACTCCTTCGGAAGTTTCCGACATAAGGTCAATCCGGTTGCCATTTTCTAATGCAGCAACGATTTCTGCTGTGATTTGGGACAAGACGTCCCTGGGAAAAAGTTAAATGCGCGCGTCACTGTTTACTGCTCTTCCTTTCGTCCTCGCCACCAGTTTCGTTCAAGCACAGAGCCTGCCAGAGGCCATGCAGAAAGCCCTCGAGGTGCACCCGGAAATTCAGGCCGGGGTTAACAGCCGAATTGCTGCCGACTACCAACTGCGCGCCGCCAAGGGCGGTTACCTGCCGCGTGTCGATGTGCTGGCCGGTTATGGCCGTGAAGGCACCGACAGCCCGAGCACCGGCAACCGCTGGGAAACCCTCAACCGCGGTGAGTCGAGTGTGCGTCTGCGGCAGATGGTCTTCGACGGTTTTGCCACCTCGAGCGAAGTCGGCCGCCAGCAAGCCACCGTCAACTCCCGTGCCTACTCGCTGCTGGGGGCGTCCGAGCGCACCGCGCTGACCGTTGCCCAGGTCTACCTGGATGTCCTGACCCGTCGCGAGATGGTCCGCCTGGCAGAAGACAACCTGCGCAGCCACGAACGCATCTACGACCAGATCAAGCTGCGCACCGCCCGTGGCGTCGGCCGCCTGGCTGACCTTGACCAGGCCGAAGCGCGTCTGGCCCAGGCGCGCAACAACCTGATCACCGAGCAGACCAACCTCGCCGATGCCAAGACCAACTACCTGAGCGTGGTCGGTCAACTGCCGGACGAGTTAAGCAGCCCTGCGCCGTTTGTCGACCTGTTGCCAGCCAACCTCGACGAAGCCCGTCAGCAGATGGTCGAGAGCAGCCCGATCCTGCGCTCGGCGGAGTCCGATATCGCAGCAGCGGAGAAACAATACGAAGCGGCAAAGTCTACTTTCTATCCGCGTTTTGATGCAGAACTCGGACGGACGGCCGATAACGATCTGGATGGCATGAACGGCCACAACAACGAATGGCAGGCTATGCTGCGCATGAGTTTCAACTTGTACGCCGGCGGCAGTAACAAGGCCGACCTGGAATCCAAGTCGTACCTGACCAACCAGGCGCTGGACATTCGTAACAATGCCTTGCGCCAGCTCAATGAGGAGCTAGGCCTGGCATGGAATGCTATGGATAACGCCAATGCGCAGTTGCCGATCGCCCAGCAATACGTCGATCACAGCAACAGTGTGCGCACCGCCTACCAGAAGCAGTTCAGCCTGGGCGAACGTACCTTGCTAGACTTGCTCGACAGCGAGAACGAACTCTTCACCGCGCAGCGTCGGCTGACCGAAGTGAAGAACATCCAGCTGTTTACTCAGTACCGAATCAAAGCGACCATTGGTCAGCTGCTCAAGAGCCAGGGTGTTGTCGCACCGATGGCCACCGTGGTGCAGAACGACCTTAAACCGAAAGTGAACCTGCCAGGCATGAACTGAGGTTCACTGTCATAGCCAACCGCAACCGTTAAGAGAGCCCGCGTGGAATCAGAAGTCAGTCGAGTCCAGCTCAGCCATGATCCCCGCAGTCAGCACGACGACCCGCTGCTGGACAGCCTGCTGTCTCTCTGCGTGCTGCACCAGAAGCCCGCCAGCCGGGCCATGCTGACCACCGGCCTGCCGTTGCCGGCCCAGCGCCTGAGCCCGGAGCTGCTGCCACGTGCGGCAGCCCGTGCCGGCCTGCAGGGCCGCTTGCTGCAACGCAAGCTGGAGCAGATCCCGAGCATTGCCATGCCGGCCATGCTCCTGCTCAAGGACGGTCGCAGCACGGTGTTGCTGGGGTGGGAGAACGACGACACCGCGCGCCTGTTGCTCAGCGAGAGCGACGGCGGCGAGGTGCATGTCAGCCGCGAAGCCCTGCAGAGCGACTACAGTGGTCGGGTGTTCTTCGCCCAGCCGCAGCACAAGTTCGACGTCAATCACGGCAACCTGATCCCGCGGGCGCGCTCCTGGTTCCGTGACACCCTCAAGCGCAGCCGCTGGCTGTACATCGACGCCATCGCCGCAAGCCTGGTAATCAACCTGATCGCCCTGGCCGCGCCGCTGTTCGTGATGAACGTCTACGACCGCGTGGTGCCCAACCAGGCCACCTCGACCCTTTGGGTCCTGGCCCTGGGTATCTCCGGCGCCTACATCTTCGACCTGATCCTCAAGGGCCTGCGCAGCTTGTGCCTGGACCTGGCCGGGAAGAAGACCGACCTGATCATCTCCGCCACGCTGTTCGAGCGCATCGTTGGCATGGCCATGAAATACCGGCCGGCAAGGGTCGGCAGCTTTGCCCAGAACATCCATGAATTCCAGGGCCTGCGCGACTTCCTCGCCTCGTTGACCCTGACCAGCCTGATCGACCTGCCGTTCACCCTGTTGATCCTGCTGGTGATCGCCATCATTGGCGGGCACCTGGTGTGGATTCCAATCATCGCCTTCCCGCTGGCCCTGGGCATCGGTTATGCCCTGCAGAAACCGCTGGTGGCGACCCTTGAACGGACCATGGCGCTGGCCTCCGAGCGCCAGTCGAGCCTGATCGAGACCCTCGCCGGGCTCGATGCGGTCAAGGTCAACAACGCCGAAAGCGAACGCCAGTACATGTGGGAGCAGACCATCGGCACCCTCAGCCGCCTCGAGCTGCGGGTCAAGGTGCTCTCTGGCCTGGCAATGAACATCACCCTGCTGATCCAGCAACTGGCAGGCGTGGCGCTGATCTGCGCCGGCGTCTACCAGATCATGGCTGGCAACCTGAGCATGGGCGGCCTGATCGCCTGCTACATGCTCAGTGGCCGCGCCCTCGGCCCGCTGGGCCAGCTTTCCGGCCTGCTGACCCGTTACCAGCAAGCCAAGGTCACCATGGTCTCCACCGACCAGATGATGGAGCTGCCGCAAGAGCGCAACTTCGAAGAACGCCCGCTGAGCCGTCAGGTGCTGCAGGGCGCCATCGAGTTCCGTGGCGTCGATTTCACCTACCCGAACCAGCAGAACCTGGCGCTCAAGGGCGTCAATGTGGCGATCCGCCCCGGCGAGAAAATCGGCATCATCGGCCGCAGCGGCTCGGGCAAGAGCTCGCTGGCCAAGTTGATCGTCGGTCTCTACGAAGCCGATGCCGGCTCCTTGCTGGTCGATGGCGTGGACATCCGCCAGATCGACGTCAGCGAACTGCGCCACAACATCGGCTACGTGCCCCAGGATATCCAGCTGCTGGCCGGTACCCTGCGTGACAACCTGGTCAGCGGTGCCCGCTACGTGGAGGACGAAATGGTCCTGCAGGCTGCCGAGTTGTCCGGGGTGCATGAGTTCGCCCGGCTGCACCCGCAAGGTTATGAGCTGCAGGTCGGCGAGCGTGGCCAGAACCTGTCCGGTGGCCAGCGGCAGAACGTCGCCCTTGGCCGCGCCTTGCTGCTCAACCCGCAGATCCTGCTGCTCGACGAGCCGACCAGCGCCATGGACAACACCGGTGAAGAACGCCTCAAGCAACGCCTGCAAGCGGTCATCGAGAACAAGACCGTGGTCCTGGTGACTCACCGGGCCTCGCTGTTGTCACTGGTCGACCGCCTGATCGTTGTCGATCGCGGGCAGATAGTCGCGGATGGCCCGAAAGCCGCCGTCATGGATGCGCTGAAGAAGGGGCAGATCAGTGTTGCTTAAGTTGGATATGGGCCAGATCAAGGACAGCCTGCGCAAGTACTTCAAGGGTTCCGAGTCGCTCAGCGGGCAACCGTTGCCGGAGGTCAACAAGGCACTGATCGAAGATGCCCCGCGCATCGTGCGCCTGACCATCTGGGGGGTGCTTGGCTTCTTCCTGTTCATGGGCCTCTGGGCCAACTTCGCCATTATCGACGAAGTGACCCGTGGCGAAGGCAAGGCGATCCCGTCGTCCAAACTGCAGAAAATCCAGAACCTGGAAGGCGGCATTGTCGCGCAGATCTACGCCAAAGAAGGCGAGATCGTCGAAGTGGGCGACCCGTTGCTGCGCCTGGACGACACCCGCTTTGTTTCCAACGTCGGTGAGACCGAGGCGGACCGCCTGGCCATGGCCCTGCGCGTCGAACGCCTGAGCGCCGAGGTCGAAGACCGGCCGCTGAAGATCGACGCCGAAATCCGCAAGGCCGCGCCGAGCCAGGCCGCCAACGAAGAATCCCTTTACCAGAGCCGCCGCCAGCAGTTGCAGGACGAGATCGGCGGCCTGCAGGAGCAACTGGTGCAGCGTCAGCAGGAACTGCGCGAGTTCAGCTCCAAGCAGGGCCAGTACCGCAACAGCCTGCAGCTGTTGCGCCAGGAGATCAGCATGTCCGAGCCGCTGGTGGCCCAGGGCGCGATCTCCCAGGTGGAAGTGCTGCGCCTCAAGCGTGCCGAAGTGGAGAACCGTGGCCAGCTGGACGCCACCTCGCTGGCGATTCCGCGCGCCGAATCGGCGATCAAGGAAGTCGAGCGCAAGATCGACGAGACCCGCGGCAAGTTTCGCAGCGAAGCCCTGACCCAACTCAACGAGGCGCGCACCGACCTGAGCAAGGCCCAGGCCACCGGCAAGGCCCTGGACGACCGGGTCAACCGTACCCTGGTGACCTCGCCGGTGCGCGGTATCGTCAAGCAGCTGCTGGTCAACACCGTGGGTGGGGTGATCCAGCCGGGCAGCGACCTGGTCGAGATCGTCCCGCTGGATGACACCTTGCTGGTCGAAGCGCGCATCCGCCCGCAAGACATCGCCTTCCTGCACCCGGGGCAGGAGGCGATGGTCAAGTTCACCGCCTATGACTTCACCATCTACGGCGGCTTGAAAGCCAAGCTCGAACAGATCGGTGCCGACACCATCACCGACGAAGACAAGAACACCTTCTACGTGATCAAGCTGCGCACCGAGCGCAGCCACCTGGGGACCGACGACAAGCCGCTGTTGATCATCCCGGGGATGGTCGCTTCGGTGGACATCATCACCGGCAAGAAGAGCGTATTGAGCTACTTGCTCAAGCCGATCATCCGCGCGCGTGCCGAAGCGCTGCGCGAGCGCTAAAAGCATCGCTGGCAAGCCAGCTCCCACAGTTGGACTTTGTGGGAGCTGGCTTGCCAGCGATGAGGCCCTGAAGCTCACCATATGCTTATGCTCTAAAGATATTTAAATTCTATCCCTTATGACTTTATAGTCATTCCCCTGCGTACCTGCCGACCAATCGGCGCGCCGCACGACCGAACCAACACGGAACACCGTGAGTTTCTGATCGATGCGCGCACCTTTGGGCGCGCTCTGCGTGGGAGTGAATCATGTCAGCGGCCTCTAACGCCTTGTCGTCCATCGACAGCGCACAGCAGCAAGCCTTCGAAATCCTGCCGTTCAGCGGTGCCGTCGGCGCCGAGATCATTGGCCTGGATCTGAGCAAAACCGTCAGCGGCGAAGATTTCACCCGGATCCACCGGGCTCATCTCGACCACCATGTGCTGGTGTTTCGCGACCAGCGCATCAGCCCCGAACAACAGATCGCCTTCAGCCGCCGTTTTGGTGAGCTGCAGATCCACGTGCTCAAGCAGTTCCTGCTCGCCGGCCACCCGCAAATCCTCATCGTCTCCAACATCGTCGAGAACGGGCAGAACATTGGCCTGGGCGACGCCGGCAAGTTCTGGCACTCGGACCTGTCGTACAAGGAGCTGCCAAGCCTGGGCTCGATGCTGCATGCCCAGGAGTTGCCCAGCGAAGGCGGCGACACCCTGTTCGCCGACATGCACAAGGCCTGGGACGGCCTGCCCGAGGCCCTGCGCAAAGCCGTTGAAGGCCGCAGCGCCGCGCATTCCTATACCGCTCGCTACAGCGAGACCAAGTTCGAAGGCAACTGGCGCCCGACCCTGACCGCCGAGCAACTGGCGCAGGTTCAGGAGGTGATTCACCCGGTGGTGCGCACCCACCCGGAAAACGGCCGCAAGGCGCTGTTCGTCAGCGAAGGCTTCACCACCCGCATCGTTGGCCTGCCTGAAGACGAAAGCCGGCAGCTCCTTGCCGAGCTCTACGCCCACAGCGTGCTCGAGCAGAACATCTACCGCCACCAATGGCAGCCCCATGACCTGGTGTTCTGGGACAACCGTTCATTGATTCACCTGGCCAGCGGCTGCCCTGCGCACCTGCGCCGCAAGCTGTACCGCACCACCATCCAGGGCGATGCCCCGTTCTGATCTTTCGAGGAGTACAGCATGCGCAAATCAATCAGCCGCCTGGCGGCCAGTATCGGCCTGGGTGCCAGCCTGCTTGCCGGCAGCCTGGTGGCACCGGCCACGGCCCAGGCCGAAGGTGAAATCCGCATTGCCGAACAGTTCGGCATTGTTTACCTGCTGCTCAACGTGGTGCGCGATCAGAACCTGATCGAGAAGCATGGCAAGGCGCAGGGCATCGACATCAAGGTCGATTGGACGCAGCTGTCTGGTGGCGCCGCGATCAACGACGCCTTGCTCTCCGGTTCGGTGGATATCGCCGGCGCCGGCGTCGGCCCGCTGCTGACCATCTGGGACCGCACCCAGGGCCGGCAGAACGTCAAGGCCGTGGCCTCGCTGGGCAACTTTCCCTACTACCTGGTCAGCAGCAATCCCAAGGTGAAGACCATCGCCGACTTCAGCGAGAAAGACCGCATCGCCCTGCCGGCGGTGGGCGTCTCGGTGCAGTCGCGGTTCCTGCAGTACGCCGCTGCCAAGCAGTGGGGCGACAAGGAATACAACCGCCTCGACAAATACACCCTGGCCGTTCCCCATCCTGATGCCACCGCGGCCTTGCTGGCCGGTGGCACCGAGCTGAACGCGCACTTCTCCAACCCGCCGTTCCAGGATCAGGTACTGGCCAACAAGGACGTGCACGTGGTGCTCAACACCTACGACCTGCTCGGCCCGAACTCGCCGACCGTGTTGTTCGCCACCGAGAAATTTCGCAACGACAACCCCAAGACCTACAAAGCTTTCGTCGATGCCCTGGCGCAAGCCGCCGAGTTCGCCCAGAACGACAAGGCCGCCGCAGCCGACACCTACATCCGCGTGACCAAGGCCAAGATCGACCGCGAGGCACTGCTGAAGATCATCGACAACCCGCAGTACGAATTCAGCGTGACGCCGAAGAACACCTATCCGCTGGCTGAATTCCTCTACCGCGTGGGCGCGATCAAGCACAAACCCGAATCCTGGAAGGACTACTTCTTCCAGGACGAGAAACCGCTGCAAGGGAGCTGAGCCGGATGAACACCCCATTGCCAGGCCACACGGTCAGCAAGCTGAGCAGCGTCGCAACGCCGCCGCTGCTGCAGGTGGATAACCTAAGCCTGGAGTACCGCACCGCGCAGCGCATGGTGCGGGCTACCCACCAGGTCAGTTTCGAAGTGGACAAGGCCGACCGCTTTGTCCTGCTCGGGCCCTCGGGTTGTGGCAAGTCGACCCTGCTCAAGGCGGTGGCCGGCTTCATTGAGCCCCGGGAAGGGCAGATCCGCTTGCAGGGCCAGGCAGTGCAGGGCCCGGGACCGGACCGCATCGTGGTGTTCCAGGAGTTCGACCAGCTGCCGCCGTGGAAAACCGTCAAGCAGAACGTGATGTTCCCGCTGCTCGCTTCCGGCACGCTCAAACGCAAGGAGGCCGAAGCGCGCGCCTTGCACTACCTGGAGAAAGTCGGCCTGGCCGGCTTTGCCGACGCCTATCCGCATACCCTGTCGGGCGGCATGAAAGCCCGCGTGGCGATTGCCCGGGCGCTGGCCATGCAACCGAAGATCCTGCTGATGGACGAACCCTTCGCCGCCCTCGACGCCCTGACCCGGCGCAAGATGCAGGAAGAGTTGCTGCTGCTCTGGGAAGAGGTGCGTTTCACCTTGTTGTTCGTCACCCATTCGATCGAAGAAGCGCTGGTGGTCGGCAACCGCATCCTCTTGCTGTCGCCGCATCCGGGCCGGGTACGCGCCGAGATCCACAGCCACCAGTACGACCTGCAGAGCCTGGGCGCCAGCGACTTTCAGGCGTCGGCGCGGCGCGTCCACCGCTTGCTGTTCGACGACGATGCCCAGGTCGAGCACGACCCGGCCTTGGGCTTCGCCGACATTCGCATTGCCTACTGACCGGGAGTCTCACCATGACCACAACTGTTACGCCGCGTCAGGAATACGAAGTTGTCCTCGAACCGCTACTGAGTGTCCCCGTAGAGCGCGAACTGCCGCTGGGTCAGCGCCTCTGGCAACAGGGCTGGCTGCGCAAGGGCCTAATCCTGATCCTCCTGGCCCTGGCCTGGGAAGCCATCGCCCGCTACCAGGGCAACGAACTGCTGCTGCCGAGCTTCCTGCAGACCGCGGCAGCCCTGTATGACGGCCTGCTCAGCGGCGAGCTGCCGGCCAAGGTCGGCGTGTCGCTGGTGGTGCTGCTCAAGGGCTATCTGCTGGGGATCGTCCTGGCTTTCGGCCTGACCAGCCTGGCGGTGTCGACCCAGTTCGGCCGCGACCTGCTCAGCACCCTGACCTCGATGTTCAACCCGCTGCCGGCAATTGCCTTGCTGCCATTGGCGCTGCTGTGGTTCGGCCTGGGCGACAACAGCCTGATCTTCGTGTTGGTGCATTCGGTGCTCTGGGCCCTGGCGCTCAATACCTACGCGGGCTTTCTCGGGGTGTCGGAGACCTTGCGCATGGCCGGTCGCAACTATGGCCTGCGTGGCTTGCGGCTGGTGGTGCAGATCCTGATTCCGGCGGCGCTGCCGTCGATCCTCTCGGGCCTGAAGATCGGCTGGGCCTTTGCCTGGCGCACACTGATCGCCGCCGAACTGGTGTTTGGCGCCACCAGCGGCAAGGGCGGGCTGGGCTGGTACATCTTCCAGAACCGCAACGAGCTGTACACCGACAAGGTGTTCGCCGGGCTCGCAGTGGTGATCCTCATCGGCCTGCTGGTCGAAAGCCTGGTATTCAACACCCTGGAGCGTATTACCGTGCGCCGCTGGGGCATGCAGCGCTGACAGGCTCAGGCCGATCGATACTGCGCGGCGGCATTGTGGAGGGTTTCGGCAATCTGCTGGCGCAGGCTCAGGGGCTGCTCGACGATCAGCCCGTCGCCCTGGCTCAGTAGCCACCAGCGCAGCTGCCAGCTGTTGCTGACGGTGGCCCGTAGGCGGTGGCCATTCTCCAGCGGGGTCAGGTGCATGTCCGCCGACAGCGGCGTTTCGCGCACCAGGCGGGCGAGGTTGTCGCTGATCCAGGCCTGCAGCTCGATCTTGTCGCTATCGCCGAACTGCAGGGCATCGCTGCGCAGGTAGGCCTGCAGATCGAAGGCATGCAGGCCTTCGGTCGGGCTGTCGAGAATGTGCAGCTTGCGAAAGCGATGCACAGCGAACTGGCGAATGTCGGTACAGGACGCGGCGCTGGCAATCAGGTAACTGACCTGGCCGCGCTGGATCAGCGCCAGCGGGTTGAGGGTCAGTTCGCTGAGCGTGTCGTTGTGAGCCGAGTAGTACTGGCAGTGCAACTGGTATTCCTCAAGCAGCGCGTGTTGCACGGTCTCGAGGATGCTGTCGGGCACTTCCGGTGCCTGCATGTTCATGTCCGGGCGCACGCTGGCGACCTTGTCCAGCCAGCGCGCCACCTTGTTCGCCCCCGACAGGTGTTCGAGCTTTTGCCGGGCATGGCTGAAGCGCGGGTCCAGCACTTTCAGCATGCTCCCCGGCAACAGCGGGCGCACGGCCTCTTCCACCAGCGCCAGGCTCAGCGCCTCGCTGACACTGATACCGCGTAGCTCGATGCAGGCGTTGGCCGCCCAGTGCCAGCCATAAGGGATGCTCTTGTCGTTGCGTTCCAGCGGGAAGATCAGCGACAGCTCATTGAGGTCGCGCTCGATGCTGCGCTTGCTGATGGAAAAACCTGCGTCCTGCAGGCGGCCTACCAACTCGGCACTGGTAATCCCCGGCGAGCGGCTGGGCAACTGGCGCAGCAACTCCCATTGGCGGCTGAGGGTGGCACGTGTCGTGGCAGAGGGCAAAAGGCGGCGTCCTTGTCTAGGCTTGCGGTTGTAGCATGGCGCCAGCGCGGTGATATGGCAATTAGCCATTTATGTATCCAGATCAAGGATGAAGCAGTTGAGTGCCCTAACTGAATTGTTCGCGACAGGTTTTGTCGTGACCGTGCGCAGAATCACGCCTCATCACTCCCGCTGTTGGATCTGTGGGTAGTTCAATGAGGACGAACATGTCAGCTGCCAGCAACATTTACCCACTGCTTGAGCGCCTGTTGCCCGAGCGGATCATCCCTGCGCCTGGTCGGCCCGGCCGCCTGCAGCGGTTGTACGCCGGGGTCGGCATGCCCAGCCAGCGGGCAGCGCTGGGCGAGAGTTTCAGCCTGATCAGCCGCCTGGATGAAGCCGCTGACCTGCAGGCGGTGTACGACGACCTGCGTGCCCAGGCCCTGGAGGGCAACGTCGGTGCGCTCAATGACCTGGGCTGGATCTGGCTCAACGGCAAGTACTGGCGCGCCGACCCGACCTTGGCCGGGCATCTGTTGCGCATGGCGGCCCTGCAGGGCAGCGCTGCTGCCTGGTTCAACCTTGGCCAGCAGCATTACTTCGGCAAAGGCGTCGAGGTGGCCTACGCCAGCGCGGCGGAGTATTACCAGCAGGCTTTCGAGCGTGGCTTGGAGCATGCCGCCGCCGCCCTTGGCGACCTCTACGAGGAAGAAATCTGTGACAGCGACAGCCAGGAATGGCAGGTCGACCTGCAGCAGGCCTATCGCTGGTTTCTACGTGGCGCCCAGCGCGGTGACGCCCGTTGCCGCTTCGAGGTTGGCTACCGGCTGCTGCATGGGCTGACGGTCAACGTCGACACCAAAGCCGCGGTGTACTGGCTGGAACTGGCCGCTGTGGCCGGGGTGATGCAGGCTGCCGAAGCGTTGGCGCTGCACTTCAGCGAGGTCAACAACGCCCTGCGTTATCTGTTCTGGCGCGAGCAGGCGATCAGCCTGGGCAGCAAGCTGGCGCTGAACATGAAGCTGGACGATCAGCTGCAACCTTGAACATGACGTCTGTCAGCCACTATTGACGGCAGGGGCGGTGATCGAAGAATATTGATAGTTAGCAAACTATGAATATAGCCACGAACCTCCCTTCATGACCCTCGACGCACTGCAACTCAACATCAGCAGCGGTATGGTGGTGGCTGGCCGACACTGGCGGCGCATCTGCCAGGCGACTCTGGCCGGCTACGGCATTTCCGAAGCCTGTGCGATGCCACTGCTGATGATCGTGCGCCTGGGCGATGGCGTGCACCAGGTCGCCGTAGCGCAAGCGGCAGGGCTTGAAAGCCCGTCGCTGGTACGCCTGCTCGACCAGCTGTGCACGGCCGGCTTCGTCTGCCGCACGGAAGATCCGCTCGACCGCCGGGCCAAGGCACTGAGCCTGACCGCCAGCGGCCGGGTGCTCGCCGAAGCCATCGAAGGCGAACTGGTGCGCCTGCGCCGTGAAGTGCTGCAGGGCATCGACGAAGCCGACCTGCTGGCCACCCTGCGCGTGCTGCGCGCCTTCGAAGAGGCTGCCCAGCGCACCCCGGGCGTGCCGACGTGAACGGTTTTTTCAGCTCGATGCCGCCTGCGCGCGACTGGTTCTACGGCGTGCGCACCTTTGCCGCTTCGATGATCGCCCTGTACATCGCCCTGCTCATGCAGCTGCCGCGGCCTTACTGGGCCATGGCCACGGTGTACATCGTCTCCAGCCCATTCGTCGGGCCCACCAGTTCCAAGGCCCTGTACCGGGCCATGGGCACCCTGCTCGGCGCCGCCGGGGCGGTGTTCCTGGTGCCGCTGCTGGTGCAGACACCGGTACTGCTGACGGTTGCCGTGGCCTTGTGGACCGGCACCTTGCTGTTCCTCTCGCTGCACCTGCGCACCGCCAATAGCTATGCGCTGATGCTTGCCGGCTACACCTTGCCGATGATTGCCCTGCCGGTGGTCGACGAGCCGCTGGCCGTATTCGACATTGCCTCGTCACGGGCCCAGGAAATCTGCCTGGGCATTGTCTGTGCGGCGGTGGTCGGGGCGATCTTCTGGCCGCGGCGCCTGACCCCGGTGCTGGTCGGCGCCACCGGCAACTGGTTCAACGAGGCGATTCGCTACAGCGACACCTTTCTGGCCCGCGAAGCCAGCGCCGAGAAAGTCGGCGGTCTGCGTGCCTCGATGGTCACCACCTTCAACTCGCTGGAGCTGATGATCGGCCAGCTGTCCCATGAAGGCGCCCGCCCGCAAACGGTAAAGAACGCCCGCGAGCTGCGCGGGCGGATGATCCACCTGCTGCCGGTGATCGATGCCCTCGACGACGCCTTGCTTGCCCTCGAAGGCCGCGCCCCGGCCCAGACCAAGCAATTGCAGCCGTTGCTGGGCGAGGCCCGTGCCTGGCTGCAAGGCACCGCACAGGATGCATCGCCGGCGCGCTGGTCTGCTCTGCGTGGGCAAATCGAACACCTGCAACCGAGCGCTGTGTCCCTTGACCAACGCGCCTCGCTGCTGCTGTCCAACGCGCTTTATCGCCTGGCCGAGTGGGTCGATCTGTGGCAGGACTGCTGCAGCCTGCAGCACGCTATCCGCAATGAAGACCTGTCGCCGTGGCGCGCGGTCTATCGGCACTGGCGCCTGGGCCGGCTGACGCCATTCTTCGACCGTGGCTTGATGCTCTATTCGGTGTTCTCCACCGTCACCGCGATCATTGCCGCCACCACGCTGTGGATCCTGCTTGGCTGGAGCGACGGTGGCAGCGCGGTGATTCTCGCTGCCGTGGCCTGTAGCTTCTTTGCCGCCATGGACGATCCGGCGCCGCAGATCTACCGCTTTTTCTTCTGGACCTCGTTGTCGGTGCTGTTCGCCAGCCTTTACCTGTTCCTGGTGCTGCCCAACCTGCATGACTTCCCGATGCTGGTACTGGCCTTCGCCGTGCCGTGCATCTGCGTCGGCACCTTGACCGTGCAGCCGCGCTTCTACCTGGGCACCTTGCTGACCATCGTCAACACCGCCTCGTTCATCAGCATTCAGGGTGCCTACGACGCCAACTTCCTGACCTTTATCAACGCCAACCTGGCCGGGCCGGTGGGCTTGCTGTTCGCCTTTATCTGGACCCTGGTGGTGCGCCCGTTCGGCGTCGAGCTTGCGGCCAAGCGCCTGACCCGTTTCAGTTGGCACGACATCGTCGGCATGACCCAGCCGGCGACCCTGGCCGAGCATCGGCGCCTGGGTGTGCAGATGCTCGATCGGCTGATGCAGCAACTGCCGCGCCTGACCCAGACCGGACAGGACACCGGCACCGCGCTGCGTGACCTGCGCGTGGGCCTGAACCTGCTCGACCTGCTGGCCTACATGCCTCGGGTCGGCGCACACCCGCGCCAATTGCTGGGGCGGGTGGTGGAGGAGGTGGGTGAACACTTTCAGGCCTGCCTGGATGCCCGTCGTCGCCTGCACGCTCCCGAGGTGTTGCTGCAGAGCATGGAGCGCGCCCGCCGCGCCCTGAACCTTAATGACCTGGCCGATAGCGCCGAAGCCCGCGTGCACCTGCTGCATGCCCTGAGTGGTTTGCGCCTGGCGCTGTTGCCAGGTGTCGAGGTGGTGCTGGAACCATCCGACGATCAGCCACAACTGCCCTACGGCATCGATGGAGCACCGCTGTGATCGGAGATCTGGATATCAGCGGGGTGTTCCTGCCCACGCTGCTGGTGATGATGGTGCTCACCTACCTGGTGTTCCTCGCTGTGCACGCGCTGCTCAACCGGGTGCACTTCTATCGCCTGGTCTGGCACCGGGCGCTGTTCAACGTTGCGCTTTACGCCGTGCTGCTCGGCACGGTCGACCACTTTTGCCGAAACCTGATGCTGCCATGAAAAAACCCTTGTTGACCCTGGGCCGCGTGGTCCTGACCCTGCTGGTAGTGACGCTGGCGACCGTACTGGTCTGGCAGATGGTCATGTACTACATGTTCGCGCCCTGGACCCGTGACGGTCACATCCGTGCTGATGTGATCCAGATTGCCCCGGATGTTTCCGGCTTGATCCAGCAGGTCGAAGTGCGCGACAACCAGGTGGTCAAGCGCGGTGACGTGCTGTTTACCATCGACCAGGACCGCTTCCACCTGGCCTTGCGCCAGGCCCAGGCGACCCTGGCCGAGCGCAAGGAAACCCTGGCCCAGGCCCAGCGTGAAGCCCGGCGTAACCGTGGCCTGGGCAACCTGGTGGCGCAGGAGCAACTGGAAGAGAGCCAGTCGCGCCAGGCCCGCGCCGAATCGGCCCTGGCCGAAGCCCAGGTGGCGGTGGATGCCGCGCAACTGAACCTCGACCGCTCGGTGGTACGCAGCCCGGTCGATGGCTACCTCAACGACCGCGCGCCACGTGCCCACGAATTTGTCAGCGCCGGTCGGCCAGTGCTGTCGGTGGTCGACAGCGACTCCTACCACGTCGATGGCTACTTCGAGGAAACCAAGCTGGCCGGCATTCACATCGGCCAGGCTGTGGATATCCGCGTGCTCGGCGACAGTACCCGCCTGAGCGGGCGGGTGCAGAGCATCGCCGCCGGTATCGAGGACCGCGACCGCAGCAGCGGCGCCAACCTGCTGCCCAACGTCAACCCGGCGTTCAGCTGGGTGCGGCTGGCCCAGCGGATCCCGGTGCGCATTGCCTTCGATGAAGTGCCGGCGGACTTTCGCATGATCGCCGGGCGTACCGCGACGGTGTCGATCCTTGAGGGCCGCGGGCAATGAAACGGCTGTCGCTGCTTGGCCTGAGCCTGCTGCTGTCGGCCTGTCAGATGGTCGGGCCGGATTACCACGTGCCCAAGGACGCTGCCATCCAGCGCGCCGACCTGCAGGGCGAACTGCGCCAGGACGCCAACAGCGTGGTCTCGGCGCCTGTGCCCAAAGACTGGTGGCACCTGTACCAGGACGAGCGCCTCAATGAGCTGGTGCGTCTGGCCCTGGCCGCCAACACTGAACTGCGCGTAGCGGCAGCGAATATCGCCAAGGCCCGTGCCCAGGTCGAAGAAGCCGAGGCCCAGGGCGGCCTCAATGGTGGCGTGAAGCTGGGCGCCCAGCGTTTGCAAGAGTCTGGCGAGGCGTTCCTGCTGCCAGAGAAGGTGCCGGTGGCCAACATTGGTGAGGCGATTATCAGCGCTTCCTACCAGTTTGACCTGTGGGGCACCCTCAAGCGTGGCGTCGAGGCCGCCCAGGCCAATGCCGATGCGACCCAGGCTGCCGCCGATACTGCGCGCATCACCCTGGTGGCGGATGTGGTCCGCGCCTATACCCAGGTATGCGCGGCCAACGAGGAATATCACATCGCCCATGAGTCCCTGGGCCTGCAAGAACAGAGCGTGACCCTGACCCAGCGCCTGCGCGACGCCGGTCGTGGTGACGAAACCCAGGTGACCCGGTCGCAGACCCAGTTCAAATCCCTGCGCGCCGAGCTGCCGCGTTACCAGGCCGCGCGTGAAGCGGGCCTGTACACCTTGTCGATGCTGTTGGCCAAACCGCTCAATCAATTGCCGGCCGGCACGGGCGATTGCGCCGAGTTGCCGCATATCGCCCAGGTCCTGCCGGTGGGTGATGGCGCGGCGCTGCTCAAGCGCCGCCCGGATATCCGTCAGGCCGAACGCAGCCTGGCGGCGGCCACGGCGACCATTGGCGTGGCCACTGGGCAGTTGTATCCAGACATCAGTATCGGTGCCCAAGTGGGCACTATCGGTATTCTCGACAACCTGGGGGAACCTGCGACCAACCGCTGGGGCTTCGGCCCGCTGCTGACCTGGACGGTGCCGACCAACGGTTCGCGAGCGCGCATTCGCGCGGCAGAAGCTTCGACCCAGGCGGCGCTGGCGCATTTTGATGGGGTGGTGCTCAATGCCATTCGTGAAACCCAGACCAGCCTTGCGCAATACAGTGCTTTGCTGGAGCGCCGTGATGCCCTGGCTGATGCCGAGCGTTCGGCGCAATTGGCGGCGGATCAGACCCACCGCTTTTATCAGGCCGGGCGCGAGTCGTTCCTCGCCGACCTGCAGGCAACCCGCACCTACACCGACATGCGCGCGCAGCTGGCGGCGGCCAATACCCAGGTGGCGATGGGGCAGATTGGGTTGTTCCTGGCGTTGGGTGGCGGTTGGTAAGAGCGGCAAGGCTGCGCCGGCAAAGCCAGCTCCCACAGGGGCCGGCGTCAACAGATCCTTTGTGGGAGCCGGCCTTGCCGGCGATTGGCGACTTCACTTATCCACAAGCCCCTTGAGCATCTCGATCGGCAACGGAAACACGATCGTCGACGACTTGTCCCCGGCAATAGTGCCCAGGGTCTGCATGTACCGCAGCTGCATCGCGCCCGATTGGCGGCCGAGCATTTCCGCTGCCTGCATCAGTTTCTCCGACGCCTGCAGCTCACCTTCGGCATGGATTACCTTGGCCCGCCGCTCCCGTTCAGCCTCGGCCTGACGGGCAATGGCGCGGATCATCGACTCATTGAGATCGACGTGCTTGATCTCGACGTTGGCGACCTTGATGCCCCAGGCATCGGTCTGCGCATCCAGCACCTGGCGGATGTCCAGGTTCAGCCGCTCGCGCTCGGCCAGTAACTCATCCAGCTCATGCTTGCCGAGCACCGCGCGCAGGGTGGTCTGCGCCAGTTGGCTGGTGGCCATGAGAAAGTCTTCGACCTGGATGATCGCCTTCTGCGGGTCAAGCACGCGAAAGTACAGCACCGCGTTGACCTTGACCGAGACGTTGTCGCGGGTGATTACATCCTGCGGCGGCACATCCAGCACCACCGTGCGCAGGTCGACCCGGACCATCTGCTGGATCCCCGGGATCAGCAACACCAGGCCCGGGCCCTTGACTCGCCAGAAGCGTCCGAGCTGGAACACCACGCCACGTTCGTATTCGCGCAGGATGCGGAATGCCGCCAGCAACAGCACCGCCAGCAGTGCCAGCAATGCGCCAAAGCCCAGTTCGAAAAACATCTCAGTCTCCTTGCGCCGGTGCTTCTGCTTCGGCGCTGACGTCCAGTAGTACGCCCTTGCGTGTAATCACCCGGACGCGTTGCCCCACCTGCAGTGGCGTCTGGCATTGGGCCTGCCACTGCTCACCCTGCACCTGCACCGAGCCGATGAACGGGTCGCTGTCATTGACCGCCATCACTGTCGCCAGGCTGCCCACCAGCCCGGCATCACCGCTGACCAGCGCGCGCTTGCGCGCCTTCATGGCCATGCCCAAGACACCGCCGAGCAGCAGCGCCGAGAGCAGCGCGAGGGTCAGGATCAATGCCAGGGGGATGCCGAAGCCGGGCACATCGGTGTCCATCAATATCACCGCGCCGACCACGAACGCGACGATGCCGCCAAAGCCGACCACACCGAAACTGGGCAGGAACGCCTCGGCAATCATGAAGGCGATACCGAGCATGATCAGCGCCGCCCCGGCATAGCTCACCGGCAATAGCTGCAGGGCATACAGAGCGACCAGCAGGCAGATGCCGCCGATCACCCCGCCCACTCCGGAGCCGGGGCTCATGAACTCGAACATCAGCCCGTAGATGCCGATCATGATCAGGATCAGCGCCACGCTGGGGTTGGTGATCACCGCCAGTAGGCGCGTGCGCCAGTCCGGCTCGCGTTCGATGATCGCCACATTGGCCGTATGCAACTGCACCGGCTGGCCAGCGGCTTCCAGGCTCTTGCCGTCGAGTTGGCGCAGCAGGTCGGGGAGGTCGTTGGCGATACGGTCAATGACTTTCAGGCGCAGGGCTTCGTTGGCGGGCAGGCTCACCGATTCGCGCACCGCTTGCTCCGCCCAATCGGCATTGCGCCCGCGCAGTTGTGCCAGGCCGCGAATGTAGGCGGCGGCGTCGTTGATCTGCTTGCGGGTCAGGGTGTCCTGCTCACTGTTCGGCGCTTGCTTGTCGCCGGTGGGCGAGGCGGGCGGTGCGGCTGGGTCCTTGGGCGTGCCCGGCAGGCCGCCGATCTGTACCGGCGTGGCGGCGCCAAGGTTTGTGCCCGGGGCCATTGCCGCCACGTGGCTGGCATAAAGGATGTAAGTGCCGGCGCTGGCCGCGCGGGCGCCACCGGGCGCGACGAAGGTCGCGACGGGTACGGGGCTGGCGACAATCGCCTTGATGATCGCGCGCATCGAGCTGTCGAGCCCGCCCGGGGTGTCGAGGCGGATGACCACCAGTTGCGCCTGCTGTGCCTTGGCCTGTTCCAGGCCGCGTACCAGATAGTCGGCGCTGGCCGGACCGATGGCACCGTCGATACTCATCACCAGCACCGGATTGCCGGGCGCAGCCACGCCGCTCGTCAGGGCGCTGAGCATCAGTAGAAGCAGCAGGTGCCGACACCAGCGAGCGATCACCTGAATTCACCCGGGCAGTGCGTGTCCAATAAGTTTAGTCGGCTGCTTGATGCAGCACGGCCTAAACTTCAGAAGTGGGGGCGTTGTATCCGGAGGTGCATCATGCGTATGGCAAAAACCCTGCAGCAATGCCTGGACAAGGCCGGCTGCGACTATGAAATCGTTTCTCATCCGCACTCATCAACCAGCCTTGAGTCGGCGCGTACCGCCGGCGTACCTGCCGAGCGGGTGGCCAAGTCGGTCATGCTCGACGACCGCCGGGGCAATTACCTGATGGCCGTGCTACCGGCTAACCGTCACCTGGACATGAGCAAGGTGCGGGCCACCGGACCCTGGCAAATGACCCATGAAAGCGGCTTGCCACATCTGTTCGGCGACTGCGAACGTGGTGCCATTCCGGCGTTGGGTGATGCTTACTCGATCAAGATGTTGCTCGATCCGACCCTGACCCGTCAGGGGGATATTTATGTCGAGGCAGGCGATCACGATCACCTGATCCACATGAACATGACGCAGTACCTGAAACTGGTGCCAAACGCCGAAGTGCGTGAGGTTTGCTGATGATCAACCCACTGCCAGGCTGGCGTCGTGGATGCCCGGCCTGGCCCCAAGGAGTGACCCATGGAAGCACCAAACCACAAGTTTTCCGAATTGTTCAAGCAACTGGGATTACCTGACGATCCGAAGGGGATTGATCAATTCATAACCAGTCATTCGCCGCTAAAAAGCGATATCAAGCTGGTCGATGCGACGTTCTGGACCTCAAGCCAGCGAGCGTTTCTGAAAGACAGTATCGACGAAGATGCCGACTGGGCGGTGATGTTCGACCAGCTCAACGAGGCGCTGCGGCGTCCTAGAAAATAAACGCTGAGCGGCACATCTACCGGTGAACGGCGTTGCTATGCTCAGGAAAAAACAACAAGGGGATAGCGCCAATGAAAGATCCCTATGCCGCCGGTTTCTGGTGTGCCGTGACTGCCCTGGGCCTGCTGACCGTCGGTTATTTCTACGGAATCAAACAGACCCACCAGCTGGGCCAGGCACTGGTGTTTCTCTATGCCGCCGGGGGCGTGATCGGTGCGTTGGCGCTGACCGCGCTGGCCTGGATTGGCTGGCAGCAATTGCGCGTGAGCAAGCGTCAGTTGGCCCAGGGCCGAACGCTGGTCGCGATCTGGAACACCAAGGTTGCCTTGCGCCGGGTCGAGACGGTGTTCGACCGCTATTTCTGGGGCAGCTACTGGCAGCCCGGACGCACCTTTCAGGAGGTGATGGGCGAGCTTGAAGGCACGCCGCTGGAGCAGAGCCTTGAAGCCCTGAAACGCCAATGCCGCGAGCTTGATCGCGAAACCCATGACCGCCGCCACTGGCTGGACAACGCCCGCGAGCTCTCGACCGTGGCCACCGCCATGGCCCGGGAACGTTATCAACTGGACTTGTGCGACTCGCAGCAAAGCAGCGGTCGTGGCGCCGCCGTGCTCAATCGCGACCTGGAAGTGCTGGTATACACCTGGTCGGCGCGCTTGCGCAGCTTCGACCACCAGCTCGACGAGCTGGAGGGCGAATACCGCTGAGCGCGCAGCGAATCAGTCGCCGCGAATGTACTGTTCCAGCTGCAGGATCATGTTGGCCTGTTCAGCGATGGCTTCCTTGACCAGGTCGCCAATCGACAACAGGCCGAGCAGTTCGCCGTTCTCGACCACCGGCAAGTGGCGCAGGTGACTGTTGGTCATCATGTTCATGCAGTATTCGACGTTCTGGTGCGGGTCGACGGTAATCACCGGCGCACTCATGATCGCACTGACGGGAGTGCCCACCGAACTGCGGCCCTTGAGCACCATCTTGCGCGCGTAGTCGCGCTCACTGACGATCCCCACTACACGCCCGTCCTGCACCACCGGCAGGGCACCGACGTTCTTCTCCGCCATCAACCTCAGCGCATCGAGCACCATGTGGTCGGGGCCGATGGTGTGAACCTGGTGGTGCTGCTGGGCTTTTGTTTTTAGAAGCTGTGCCACGGTTTTCATAGAGGCCTCTGCGATGCTGGGAGTGGGTGACGGCAGATAGCTAAAGAATCGTGTACAGATCGCTGCAGGGCAAGGGCGAAAGCGGCATCGATGTGATTGAAAAACGTCATGGGCGCAAAAATGCAAAAGCGGCCAATGATGGCCGCTTTGCTTTGAGACTCGATCATTCCGTGATCAAGCGATACCTTTCGGGTTTTGGCCGAAACGGTTCGGGCCTGGCTGGCTGTCCTGGCACAGGAAGATCAGGTTGACGATCGGGAGCAGCAGCCACCAGCCGCTACGGTCGGTGTCGTGCATGCGTCGAACGCCTACGGCGATGCCCGGAATCAGCAGTGCCAGGCTATACAGGTTGGAGAGGATGGCACCGGTACCGGCCACGCGGTCGATAAAGCCCAGCACCATGGCCACCAGGATGTTGACCAGGAAGAACATCCAGTATTCCTTGCGGCGCGCGCGGCCGGAGAACACGGCGTATTTCTTCAATACTTCAAAGTACCAGATGCCAGTCGGCGCAGGTGCGGCGGTCACAGGTGCTGCAGCAGCTTGCGGTGCACCACACGCCGGGCAAGCCAGGGCGCTGCTGTGGATTTCCTTGGCGCAGCCACGGCAAAAAACCATACTCATTTGTTGTCCCTTACATTAATTAACTGATAGTCCGATATACACAAACAGTGAAATACCCGACAAAGTCGCACCGGCAATTGCCATGTTGCTTCCCGGCTTTTTGTTGACGATGCTGAGCGTGCCCAGGATCAACCCGGTCAGCGCAAACAGGCCTAATCCCAACAGAGTGTTACGGTCCCAATCGGAGTCGTCGAACAGTGAAAGCCCGCAGAGGATGCCGAGGATCAGCGAAGTGATGCCCATCCAGGGCGAGGGTTGGCTGGCAGGTTGCGAGGTGGCGGGGAGATACTGAGGGGCGCCGCACTGTGGGCAGCTGGGTGCCGTTTCATGGATTTCCTTGGCACAACCGCGGCAAAAAACCATTGCCATGACAATTCCTTTTGATCGTTTCTGCTTGCGTGTGTGCAGCAGAAGTCGGCGGGGAGTTTACCAAATATTTCATAGGTGGCGTAACAGTGGCAGCGCCCTGCTGAACCCCAAAGGATTTAACAGGGCGCGATACGTCAGCTCTTCTGCACGATCACCTGGCTGTTCAGGTCATTGAGCATGGCGTCCAGGGTTGGCTTCATCTTCTCGAAGTCCTTCACGCTGCACACCGCTTTCGGGTTGTGGAAGTCCAGGCGGCGCTTGACCACCAGGCTGTTGCCCTGCAGGGCATACTCGGCGCTGTAATCGAAGTGCTTGTCCTTGAGGGTCACAGGTTTGGGCGCGGCGATGATCTTGACGTCGGCCGGGAACTCGAAGCGTGCCTGTTCTTCGGTGATACCGGAGATACAGGTGAAGTCCTGGGTACGCTGCTTCTCGGCGATGAAGCCGAAGACGTTCTGGGCGATGCCGCCGGCCAGGCTGGTCAGGGTCGGCACGCCGATCGGGCCGGGCAGGTTGACCAGGTTTTCACTGCGACCGTTGATGTGCATCTCGAAGGCGCCGCTGGTTTCCAGGTCATCGCTGCTGATCTTGCCGCTGCCACGCTGGCCGTAGGCGGCGAGGATGCGCTGGGTCAGCAGGTCGCGCTCGGCCGGTTGCATGTTGCGCATCATCCAGCGGTTCATCTCGGCGGCCCAACCGTCGATCTTCGAGGCATGCGTGAAGTCGGCGGCGCCGCTGCTGGCCACGGTATACGTGGTGCTGTTGTGCACCAGGCCTGGCTGGGTGGCCGGGGTGTGGCCGAGCTTGCCCGAGCGGGCCAGCACGGTAGGCTTGTCCAGCACCGGGGCTGGCAGATAGCCGCTGGCGATGGCTTCGGCAGTGGAGTCCAGGTACAGGTCCAGGCTCGGCACGTAGGTGACCACGTGGTTGATCACACCCAGGGTTGGCACCTTGGGCAGGGCGTAGGCACTGCCGAGGTTGATCAGGGCCGGGGTGCTTTCAATGTTGACCGCGGCCAGCAGCGCTTCGAGCAGGGCTACGTGGTCTTTGCAATCGCCATAGCGGTTGCTCAGCACGGTGTCGGCAGCATGCGGCACGACGCCGCCCGCGCCGATGTACACCGCCACGTAGCGGATATTGCGGCGCACCCAGTCACCCAGGGCCAAGGCCTTGTCGCGTGGGTCATCGATCTTGGCTGTCAGCTTCTCGGCCAGCTCGCGGATGGCCGGCGTGACTTCGCTGTTGGCCCGCGCCGCGTAGGCTTTGGCGAATTCGCTGTAGTCAGCAAAGGTGGACACGGCCAGGTACTTGCCGTAGTCCGAGTAGGCTACCGCGCCCAGTTCTGTACGAGCGTTGTCACCCTGTACATAGTCCCACTGGTAAACCTTGCGGCCGGCCTCGGCCTTGGGGCTGGATGCCTTGAAACCCTTGGCCTCGGCATTGAGCTTGAGGTTCTTCGGCAGGTCGTAGATCAGGGTGAACTGTTTGGTGGGGTGGAACTGCGGCATCGCCAGGTCTTCGAACTGGCCGGGGAACAGCGGGGTCTTGCGCTGCTTCTTGAAGCTCAGCACCAGGCGGTCGCCGACTGCCACTTCCGGGAAAATCACCACCTTGACCAGGCTGTCGTGGAACATTGGCGCCTGGGATGACTGGCGTTCCTGTTGCTCCTTGATCTGCTCTGGGCTGACCACGACCTTGCGGCCGTCCGGCTTCTGAGTGTAGGCCTGGGTAACTTCCAGGGTTTCCAGCGTGCGGTTGTAGTACAGCGATTGCTGGGCCTTGGCCTGGATCGCGCGTTCTTCGTTGATCAGCAGGACCAGGTCCTGGGTGGAGGCGTAGCTGCCGTCTTCGGCAACCACGGTGCGTAGAATGTCCTTTTCGATGGTGACGGAGGGGTCGGTACCGTCGTCCTTGGCCTGTGCCATGTTCAAGGCGAACAGACAGCACAGCATCCCGACCCACCGGGCCGGGGTCAAAGCGAACCGCTTCATAAAGATCCTTCTTGCTGGTGTATTCCAGGGGGCCTGACTCGATAAATGCGAATCAGTTAGTGGCATTTTGCCTTATCCGAAGGCTTCTCTGCTGCGACATTTTTCTTGCGTGGGTATTTCCCAGTGTCGTAAGCGCAGCCTAGGTAGAGAGAGGCATGCACCAGCGCATCATGGGCGGCGACGCCGGAGCAGACAGCGAACAGCGCAGCGTGCCCGGCTTGGCAGTTGCCAAAGACGGAGTGGGCGGTGGCGGCGGATTTATCGAGTGGTGGATCGGGGACGATTTTTTTCATGTCGATGCTCACAAGTCGGAGCTGACACCGCAATCCGTTACCACCCGAATGGGTGGCAGCTGTACACGGGGTGGTAAACCGGGGTGAGCATCAATCCCGGCAGGCTCGAAAGCCTCCCGCATACAGCCGCCATTGACTGTATAGGATGATGCACACTCCGGGTTACCACGCCCGATCACCGAGATTTCGGTGATGGGTAGGAGCCTAGAGGCACGAGTTCCCAGGGACAGGCAGACGGGTATCGACAGACCGCGTAGGGTATTTCTTAGGACGACATATTTCGAGACTTCGAAACATCATCTGACATAGACGCGTGCTGGTAGCAGCGGGCTCGGAAAACAAAAAAGGCCCAGGTATTCACCTGAGCCTTGATCGATATGGCGCACTCGGCGGGATTCGAACCCACGACCCCTGCCTTCGGAGGGCAGTACTCTATCCAGCTGAGCTACGAGTGCAACGCGGGCGCCATGATACCCATCTAGGCTGGCGGCGTCCATCGTCAGAATGGCTGTGGTCGATTTCGCACACTCAAGGGGCTATAAATGACGTTGATCTGAAAAAATCAGCCGCACAGCGCTTTTTGTTCTTTTTTTCGAACACCCTATTGTCCTTTCTCCTCGTTGATCCTAGGATTCGTTTGAGATTTCAAACGCTCTCCTTTTTCTACAATCAATAATTCGCGCCGTGCCTGCACGGTGCAGTTAAGGAAGCCCGACATGCAGCTTAAAGACGCCCAGTTGTTCCGCCAGCAAGCCTTCATCAATGGAGAGTGGCTGGACGCGGACAACGGCCAGACGATCAAGGTCAACAACCCGGCAACGGGCGAGATCATCGGCACTGTGCCGAAGATGGGCGCCGCTGAAACCCGCCGTGCCATCGAGGCCGCCGACAAGGCGCTGCCGGCCTGGCGCGCGCTGACCGCCAAAGAACGTGCTGGCAAGCTGCGTCGCTGGTTCGAGCTGATGATCGAGCACCAGGACGACCTGGCTCGCCTGATGACCACCGAGCAGGGCAAGCCACTGGCCGAAGCCAAGGGCGAGATCGTCTACGCCGCTTCCTTTATCGAGTGGTTCGCTGAAGAAGCCAAGCGCGTCTACGGCGACACCATCCCGGGTCACCAGCCAGACAAGCGCCTGATCGTGATCAAGCAGCCGATCGGCGTGACCGCGGCCATTACCCCGTGGAACTTCCCGGCGGCGATGATCACCCGTAAAGCCGGCCCGGCCCTGGCCGCTGGCTGCACCATGGTGCTCAAGCCTGCTTCGCAAACCCCGTACTCGGCCCTGGCCCTGGTTGAGCTGGCCACCCGTGCCGGTATCCCGGCTGGCGTGCTGAGCGTGGTGACCGGCAGCGCCGGCGACATCGGCAGTGAGCTGACCGGCAACCCGATCGTGCGCAAGTTGTCGTTCACCGGCTCCACCGAGATCGGTCGCCAGCTGATGGCCGAATGCGCCAAGGACATCAAGAAGGTTTCCCTGGAGCTGGGCGGCAACGCGCCGTTCATCGTGTTCGACGACGCAGACCTGGATAAGGCCGTCGACGGCGCGATCATCTCCAAGTACCGCAACAACGGCCAGACCTGCGTCTGCGCCAACCGTATCTACGTGCAGGACGGCGTCTACGATGCCTTCGCCGAGAAGCTCAAGGCCGCTGTGGCCAAGCTGAAGATCGGCAACGGCCTGGAAGACGGCACCACCACCGGCCCGCTGATCGACGAAAAAGCCGTGGCCAAGGTCCAGGAGCACATTGCCGATGCAGTTGGCAAAGGCGCCCAGGTACTGACCGGCGGCAAGTTGATCGAAGGTAACTTCTTCGAGCCGACCGTGCTGGTCAACGTGCCAAACAACGCAGCGGTGGCCAAGGAAGAAACCTTCGGCCCGCTGGCGCCACTGTTCCGTTTCAAGGACGAGGCCGAAGTCATCGCCATGTCCAACGACACCGAGTTCGGTCTGGCCTCGTACTTCTATGCCCGTGACATGAGCCGTGTGTTCCGTGTCGCCGAAGCCCTGGAATACGGCATGGTCGGTATCAACACCGGTCTGATCTCCAACGAAGTCTCGCCGTTCGGCGGTATCAAGGCCTCGGGCCTGGGCCGCGAAGGTTCCAAGTACGGCATTGAGGACTACCTGGAAATCAAATACCTGTGCATCAGCATCTGATCGCAGCGTAAGGCTTTACCTCTGCCAGCGGGGCGCGAGAGCGACGTCTCGCTGGCCTTTTTACACCGTACACCCCGTGGCCTGGGCCCCTGCAGCAGTCGATCAACGCATGCTGCCTGCAGTTGAATACCGGCCACTCCGACTTGAATCGCGCCACCTTGTGGGTGGCGAATTGAGGACATTATGAGCAAGACCAACGAATCTTTGATGCAACGTCGTGTCGCCGCAGTTCCACGTGGTGTTGGCCAGATCCACCCGATCTTCGCCGAGTCGGCAAAGAACGCCACTGTCACTGACGTCGAAGGCCGCGAGTTCATCGACTTCGCCGGCGGTATCGCGGTACTGAACACCGGTCACGTGCATCCGAAGATCATCGCTGCCGTTGAAGCCCAGCTGCACAAGCTGACCCATACCTGCTTCCAGGTCCTGGCCTACGAGCCGTACGTCGAGCTGTGCGAAAAGATCAACGCCAAGGTACCAGGCGACTTCGCCAAGAAAACCCTGCTGGTCACCACCGGTTCCGAAGCCGTTGAAAACGCGGTCAAGATCGCCCGCGCCGCCACTGGCCGTGCCGGCGTGATCGCCTTCACCGGCGCTTACCACGGCCGTACCATGATGACCCTGGGCCTGACCGGTAAAGTCGTGCCTTACTCGGCCGGCATGGGCCTGATGCCAGGCGGCATCTTCCGCGCCCTGTACCCGAACGAGCTGCACGGTGTGAGCATCGACGACTCGATCGCTTCCATCGAGCGTATCTTCAAGAACGACGCCGAACCCCGTGACATCGCGGCAATCATCATCGAGCCAGTTCAGGGCGAAGGTGGTTTCTATGTTGCGCCGAAAGAGTTCATGAAGCGCCTGCGTGCCCTGTGCGACCAGCACGGCATCCTCCTGATCGCTGACGAAGTGCAGACCGGCGCTGGCCGTACCGGCACCTTCTTCGCCATGGAACAGATGGGCGTTGCTCCAGACCTGACCACCTTCGCCAAATCCATCGCTGGTGGCTTCCCGCTGGCCGGTGTGTGCGGCAAGGCCGAGTACATGGACGCCATCGCCCCAGGCGGCCTGGGCGGCACCTACGCCGGTAGCCCGATCGCTTGCGCCGCGGCCCTGGCGGTGATGGACGTGTTCGAAGAAGAGAAACTGCTGGACCGCAGCAAGGCCGTTGGCGAGCGTCTGGTCGCCGGCTTGCGCAAGATCCAGGACAAGCACCCGATCATCGGTGACGTGCGTGCCCTGGGCTCGATGATCGCGGTTGAAGTGTTCGACAAAGCCGGCTCCCACACCCCGAACGCTGCTGCTGTCGCTTCGGTCGTGGCCAAGGCGCGCGACAAGGGCCTGATCCTGCTGTCGTGCGGCACCTACGGCAACGTCCTGCGTATCCTGGTTCCGCTGACCTCGCCTGATGAGCAACTGGACCAAGGTCTGGCAATCATCGAAGAGTGCTTCGCAGAACTCGCGTAAACTGTGACGCATTAGAAGAAAAACCCGCTTCGGCGGGTTTTTTTTCGCTCAAAGGATGGCCAGGGAGCTAAGGTTGCCTACAAGGAGACACCTTGGAAGGTGCACGGGATTGCGTGTAGCGGAATATCGGGAGAGTTGTGTATGAGCGTTGTAGAGCCCGCCCAGGCACCGTGCGTGCTGATTGCCGAAGGTGATCCCTGGGTACGGGACATGCTGAGCCAGATGCTCCTCAGTGTGCGCTGCGATGCGCGCCTGCAGGTGTGCGCCGATGGCTCGCAAGCGCTGGCGGCGCTGGCCAGCAAGCCGGACCTGATCATCGCCGCACGCGAGCTGCCCGGCGGCGATGGCCTCGACCTGCTGCGCAACGTGCGTGCCAAGGGCCGCCAGCCGGTATTGCCGTTCATTCTCATGAGCAACCGCAGTGACGCCGCCAGTGTGCGCGAGGTGCTGCCGTTCGCGCCGACCGCTTACCTGAGCAAGCCGCTGAACATGGACGCCCTGCGCCAGCGCCTGGAAGACTTGTTGCTCAGCGCCGGGGAGGAGGTCGCTTGCCTGGTACCGCCGTTGCAGCCAGGCGCGACTTTGCCGCGCTTTCTGCAAGAGCGCCGCGCCACCTCCGATGGCGGCCCGCTGTTCGCTGATGTGAAGTTGGCAATCAAGCGCAGCCTGCAGCCCCAGGGCCTGGACCTCAAGGTACTGGAAGCCGAGATCCGCAACGATCCACAGGTCACCGCCGTGCTGATCGCCGCCGCCAACAGCGCTGCACTGCATCGCGACGGTGCGGTGCAGAGCCTGATGCAGGCGCTGAACAAGCTGGGCACGACCCAGAGCATGAACCTGATTCTGGGGCTGGCGCTCAAGCGTAGCGCCAAGCTCAGCGATCCAATCCTGTCGCGCCATGCCGAACACTTCTGGGGCTTGTCGCTGCACACCGCCGAATACGCGCGGACCCTGGCGCGCATGCTCGAGCTCGACCAGGAGCGCTGCTATTGTGCCGGCTTGCTGCATTGCCTGGGCGATCTGGCGCTGCTGCGATGTTTGCAGGAGTGGCAGCAGGCCGGGGGTGAGCTGGATGAGGATTCGGTGGAGTTGTCGCTCAACGAGTTTGGTGCGGCGTTCGGCTCGGCGCTGCGTACCCGCTGGCGGCTACCGCTGGAGCTGCGTGAACTGATTGCGGCGATCTACCAGTTGGGCGGCGGGGTGTATTCGCGCGATGCGCTGGTGATGAACCTGGCCGGGCAGTTGGCGCGCTTGCCGGCGGATCAGGGGTTGGAAGGCCTGGCTGAAAGCAAGACGGCGCGCTTGCTCAAGGTGGGGATGGCGGAGCTGGGCAGGTTGCGCAAGGTTTGAGATTTTGGGGTCGATTTGCGGCCCAATCGCTGGCAAGGCCAGCTCCCACAGGGTTTGCATGCCCCGGCCCTTGTGGGAACTGGCTTGCCAGCGATGCTTTTCAGCCTCTTACAATCTGATTCTTGCCCTGGCGCTTGGCCTGGTACATCGCCGCATCCGCCCGGGCAAACAGGCTGTCCAGCGACTCGTCGGCCTCGGTGATCCCGGTCAGGCCCTGGCTCACCGTCACCCCGAATACCTTGTCGTCATGGCTGAAGCTCAAGCGCTGGATCTCGCGCTGCAGGCGCTCGGCGATGTGCTGGGCAATTTCCGGCGTGCAGCCCGGAAACACCGCGGCGAACTCCTCGCCACCAATGCGCCCGAACTGGTCGCCACGGCGCAGCACCGCCTTGCCGGTATCAGCGATGCGCTGTAGCACATAGTCGCCTTCCTGGTGGCCGTAGGTGTCGTTGATCTGCTTGAAGTCATCGATGTCGAGCAGCAGGAACGCTAACGGCGCCTGCTCCCGTCGTGCGGTTTCGAAGGCATGCTGGGCGCACTCGAAGAAGTGTCGGCGGTTGCTGCTCTGGGTCAGTACGTCGGTGGTCGCCAGGCGCTGCAGCTCGCCTTCGAGCTGCTTCTTTTCGGTGATGTCCTCGGCCATGCCGACAATGATCACCCGCTGGTCCGGCATGGCCTGTTGGCTGATGAAGCATTTGTCGCTGATCCAGCGCACCTGGCCGTCGGCGGCGATGATGCGGTACTCGCGATCCTCCACTGCGCCTTTTTCCAGCACTTGCGCCAGGCTCCGTTCGGCGTAGTCCAGGTCATCGGGGTAGATGCTGTCGCGCCATTCGTTGAAGTCGGCCAGCAACAGGCCGGCCGGGCGGCCAAAAATGCGCTCGTAGGCGGGACTGACGTAGAGCACCTGGCGGCTTTCCCAGTCGAATGCCCAGAGCACGGCATTGACGCTGTCGAGCAAAGAGCTGAACAGTTGTTCACGCTCACTCAGGCGCGCGACTTCGCCTTGGGCATGCATCAGGGCCAGAAGGGTTTGGGCGGCTTCAGGTGGCGGGTTGCAGGCCAGGGTTGTTGGAGTGTTCTTGACCATTTGCGCGGAAATTCTCACGACTGGGGCGTGCGGCCACGACCCGGCCCGCCACGCGGGCGATATGCCTGTCAGAGTGAGATTCGGCGGCTAAGTTCCGGTCGGCGCGCCGCTAAGCCGGCGCGCCGATCAACGGCATCAGGCCAGGGCAGGGCGCAGCGAGTAGGTCTTGAGCTGGGCGGCGAAGTCGCGCAGCGACTGGATACCGCTGGCCTCGGCTTCGTGGACCCAGTCTTTCATGGCCGCGAGCATGTCGTGGCCGTTGGCGCTGGTGCGCGCCCAGATCTGTTGCAGGGCCAGGCGTTTCTCGTAGATGGTTTTCAGTGCCTGGCTGTGCTCGAGCATGGTCTGGATGCGCAGGTGATGACGGTCTTCCAGCAGGCTGGTTTCCCGCGACAGCAAACGCTTGGCACGGCGGAACTGGTGACGGACCGAATCGTCGACCCGCGCCAGCTCCTGCTGGACCAGCGGCGCGATCACCAGCTTGCGGTACTGGGCCATGATCTGGAAGCGGTTGTTGAGGATCGCCATGGCGGTGTCCATGTCCAGCTGGCCCTTGCCTTCGACCCGGTGGGCGATAGGCGCGACGCGCTGCACCTTGGCCAGGCGCAGCCAGCAGAACAGCTTGATCCAGGCCCAGCCCATGTCGAACTCCCAGCGCTTGACCGACAGCTTGGCCGAGTTGGGGTAGGTGTGGTGGTTGTTGTGCAGCTCTTCACCGCCAATGATGATGCCCCAGGGCACCAGGTTGGTGGCGGCGTCGCGGCACTCGAAGTTGCGATAGCCGACCGCATGGCCCAGGCCGTTGACCACGCCGGCAGCCCAGAATGGAATCCACATCATCTGCACGGCCCAGATGGTGATGCCGGCGGTGCCGAACAGCAGCAGGTCGATCACCGCCATCAGGGCGATGCCGCCGAGCTTGTAGCGGCTGTAGAGGTTGCGTTCGATCCAGTCTTCCGGGCAGTTCTTGCCGTAGATGCGCAGGGTTTCCGGGTTCTGTGCCTCTTCGCGGTACAGCTCGGCGCCCTTGCGCAGCACCGTCGACAGGCCCTTGATGACCGGGCTGTGCGGGTCGTCGACGGTTTCGCATTTGGCGTGGTGCTTGCGGTGGATGGCGGTCCACTCGCGGGTGTTCTGCGCCGTGGTCAGCCACAGCCAGAAACGGAAAAAGTGCTTGAGCCCGGCGTTGAGTTCCAGCGAGCGGTGGGCGGAATAACGGTGCAGGTAAACGGTAACGCTGACGATGGTCACATGCGTCATTACCAGGGTAACTGCCAGCAATTGCCACACTGACAAGTTGAGCAAACCTTCGTACCACATAGGCGAAATGGCCCTCAAAAACATAGGGAACAGCGGGAAACATTATCCCTGCGCCAGCAAATAAAACCAGTCGGCCTTTTAGATAGGAGGTCACCGGATGTTTCTACCCTATAATCCCCCACAAATTTTTGTGGGTTTGCCCGGGACCTTATGTCTGCTTCCATTCGAGACGCCATGCGCATGGCGGCGCTCTACCTTGTGCTATCGGTATTGTGGCTGGCACTGTCTGATCAATTATTGAACAGTCTTTTCGATGCGCCTGAGCAAATCGGCCGCTGGCAGCTGATCAGCGCGCATTTCTGGGTGTTGTGCAGCGCCCTGCTGATTTTTGTCTCGCGCGCCCGCCTGCTCAATTTCATCGGCGTCGGTGTGCGCTTGCGCCGTGAAGACCGCGAGCGTCTGCGCATGGCTGCCGCGGTGTTCGACAGCACCCTGGAAGGGGTGCTGGTTACCGACCGCGATGGCCTGATCGTGCATGTGAATCGGGCATTCATGCAGATCACCGGTTACGACAAGGACGAAGTGCTTGGCCAGCGCCCGAGCAAGTTCAAGTCCGGCCGCCATGTTGCCGCGTTCTACCAGCAGATTTACGCCACCCTGGCGCAAAAGGGCGAGTGGAGCGGCGAGATCTGGAACCGGCGCAAAAGCGGCGAGGTGTATCCGCAATGGCAGACGATTTGCGCCATCCGCGATGACAGCGGCGAGTTGAGCCATTACGTCGCGGTGTTCAGCGACATCAGCGCGATCAAGCATTCCGAGCGCGAGCTGGCGTATCTGGCCCATCACGACCCGCTCACCGACCTGCCCAACCGCCTGCTGTTCAACGACCGCACCGCGCAGGCACTGGCTGCGGCACAGACCAACAAGCGCGGTTGCGCCTTGCTGCTGCTCGACCTGGACCACTTCCAGAGCATCAACGACAGCCTTGGCCACAACATTGGCGACCAGTTGCTCAAGGTGGTCGGTGAGCGCTTGCGCTCGCTCCTGGGCAATGGTGTGACCCTGGCCCGCCTGGGCGGTGACGAGTTCGCCGTGCTGGCCGAAAACTGCTCGCAGGTCGGCCAGGCCGCAGCCTTGGCGCAGAGCATCATCGATGGCATGAAAGCGCCATTCGAGGTCGATAGCCAGCGCTTGTTCATCAGCGTCAGCATCGGCATCAGCCTGTTCCCCAGCGACGCCTTGAGCGCCGAGCAGTTGCTGCGCAATGCCGACTCCGCGCTGTTCAAGGCCAAGAGCAGCGGCCGTGCCGGTTATGCGCTGTACACCGAAGAGCTGACCGCTCACGCCCAGCAGCGGGTCGAGACCGCTGGCGAGCTGCGCCGGGCCTTGGAGCAGGAAGAGCTGCGGGTCTATTACCAGCCGGTACATGACCTGTGCAGCGGCAAGATGATCGGTGTCGAGGCGCTGGTGCGCTGGCAGCATCCGCAGCGCGGGCTGGTGCCGCCCGGGGAGTTCATCCCGATTGCCGAACGCACTGGGCTGATTGCCGATATCGACACCTGGGTGTTGCGCCAGGCCTGCCTGCAGAGGGTGCAATGGCAGGCCGAGGGGCGGGCGCTGGAATTTGTTGCAGTGAATATCTCCAGCCGCCTGTTTGGTCATCGTGACCTTTATCAGCAAGTGGCGCAGGTGCTGCACGACACGGCGCTGGACCCGGCGTTGCTGGAGCTGGAGGTTACCGAAAGCGCGGTGATGGACGACCCTGAAGTAGCCCTTGAGCAATTGCATCGGCTGCGTGAGTTGGGCTTGCGCCTGGCCATCGATGACTTTGGCACCGGCTATTCGTCGTTGCTGCGGCTCAAGCGCCTGCCGGTGCAGAAGCTCAAGATCGACCAGGGTTTTGTCGCCGGCTTGCCCTGTGATGAAGACGATGTGGCGATTGTGCGGGTGATTATCGCCCTGGCCCGGAGCATGGGCATGCTGGTGCATGCCGAGGGCATCGAGCAGGCCGAGCAGGCGCGCTTTCTGCTGGAGCAACAGTGTCAGCTGGGCCAGGGCTACTGGTTCGGGCGGCCGGTGCCGGCGCAGCAATTGCGCTGGGCCTGAGGGCCCTATCGCGGGGCGGTGATCCGACTGGTCCCGCGAAACTCTATTTCAGTTATATAAAAATTCTTAAATAGTATTTTTAAGAATATTCGCGTCCCCCTAAGATTGCCCTCAAGCCAGGCGCAGTCGCTCCCCTTCACGCACTGCACGGCACCCATATCACAGGAGCACGAGCATGAGCGCATCTCTGCGTAGCGTTGACGGTCAGGACGAAGCCACCATTCTGCGCGAAATCCAGAGCGCCCTGCGTGACCTGCGGTTTGGCGCGGTGGAAATCACCGTGCACAACGCCCAGGTCGTGCAGATCGAACGCAAGGAAAAGTTCCGCCTGCAGAACCCCGGCAACAAGCCCAGCTGATTATCGCGCCACCTAATTAGAAAAATACGCCAATCGGGAGCTTCACCATGTCCATCCGCCGTTATGCCCTGGCCGCCCTCGCCAGCGCCGTTTTTGCCGGTTCCGCAATCGCCAAGGACTACGAACTGCTGAACGTGTCCTATGATCCGACCCGCGAGTTGTATCAGCAGTACAACGCCGAGTTCGTCAAGCACTGGCAGCAGGCTCACCCGGACGACAAGGTGAAGATCCAGCAGTCCCACGGTGGTTCGGGCAAGCAGGCCCGCGCGGTGATCGACGGCCTGCGCGCCGACGTGGTGACCCTGGCCCTGGCCGGCGACATCGACGAAGTGGCCAAGCTCGGCAAGACCCTGCCGGACAACTGGCAGACCCGCCTGCCGGACGCCAGCACCCCCTACACCTCGACCATCGTGTTCCTGGTGCGCAAGGGCAACCCGAAAGGCATCAAGGACTGGGGCGACCTGATCAAGAAAGACGTCTCGGTCATCACGCCGAACCCGAAAACCTCCGGCGGCGCCCGCTGGAACTTCCTCGCTGCCTGGGCCTACGGTCTGAAAAGCGGTGGCAGCGAAGCCAAGGCCCAGGCATACGTGAAAGAGCTGTTCAAGCACGTACCGGTACTGGACACCGGCGCCCGTGGCTCGACCATCACCTTCGTCAACAACGGTCAGGGTGACGTGTTGCTGGCCTGGGAAAACGAAGCCTTCCTGGCCCTCAAGGAAGATGGTGGCGCCGACAAGTTCGAGATCGTCGTGCCGTCGCTGTCGATCCTCGCCGAGCCGCCCGTGGCGGTGGTCGACAAGAACGCGCAGAAGAAGGGCAACGAGCAGATCGCCGAGGAATACCTCAAGCACCTGTACAGCCCGGCCGGGCAGAAGATTGCCGCCGAGAACTTCTACCGCCCGCGTGATCCGAAAGTCGCTGCCGAATACGCCAAGCAGTTCCCGAAACTG
The DNA here is from genome assembly GCF_018390435.1 of Pseudomonas sp. RC2C2. Classification (NCBI taxonomy): domain Bacteria; kingdom Pseudomonadati; phylum Pseudomonadota; class Gammaproteobacteria; order Pseudomonadales; family Pseudomonadaceae; genus Pseudomonas; species Pseudomonas sp. RC2C2. The sequence goes on from NZ_JAHBAX010000001.1 coordinate 2,459,312, forward strand.
GACCTGGTGACTATCGACAAAGACTTCGGTGGCTGGAAGACTGCCCAACCCAAGTTCTTCAACGATGGTGGCGTGTTCGACCAGATCTACACGGCGCAGTGATGCAATGCCCGTCAGGATAATCGCCGTTCAGTAGCCAGCATGGGCCCGGGATTCGTCCCGGGCTTCGTGCGTTCAACCAGGGACCTTTATGTCACGTCGTATTTCCCCCGTCATACCCGGCTTCGGGCTGACGCTGGGCTACACCTTGGTGTACCTCAGCCTGATTGTGCTGATACCGCTGGCCGCCATGTTCATACATGCCGCCCAGCTCACCTGGGAGCAGTTCTGGGCCATCGTCAGCGCACCGCGAGTGCTCGCGGCGCTCAAGCTGAGCTTCGGCACGGCCCTCTACGCTGCCATCATCAACGGTATCATCGGTACCCTGCTGGCCTGGGTGCTGGTGCGCTATACCTTCCCCGGGCGCAAGATCATCGATGCCATGATCGACCTGCCGTTCGCCCTGCCCACGGCGGTGGCCGGTATCGCCTTGACCGCGCTGTACGCACCGGCCGGCCTGGTTGGCCAGTTCGCCACCGACCTGGGTTTCAAGATTGCTTACACCCCGCTGGGTATCACCCTGGCGCTGACCTTCGTGACCCTGCCGTTCGTGGTGCGTACGGTGCAGCCGGTGCTGGCCGACATCCCCCGTGAAGTCGAAGAGGCCGCCGCCTGCCTGGGTGCCAAGCCGCTGCAGGTGTTTCGCTATGTGCTGGCGCCGGCACTGTTGCCGGCATGGCTGACCGGCTTTGCCCTGGCTTTTGCCCGGGGCGTTGGCGAGTATGGTTCGGTGATCTTCATCGCCGGCAACATGCCGATGAAGACCGAGATCCTGCCGCTGCTGATCATGGTCAAGCTCGACCAGTACGACTACACCGGCGCCACCGCCATCGGCGTGTTGATGCTGGTGGTTTCCTTCATCCTGTTGCTGCTGATCAACCTGCTGCAGCGGCGCATCGAAACCCCTTGAAGGAGGCCACGTCCATGTCTGCGACTTCTATTGGCGCGGCCGCTTCGGCCAACGCCGCCCGCCGTGGCAGTGCCACTTCACGGCGCATCCTGATCAGCCTTGGCTGGTTGATCTTTGCCCTGTTCCTGCTGCTGCCGCTGGTGATCGTGGTGTCCCAGGGCCTGAAAATGGGCCTGGGAACGTTCTTCGAGGCGATCTTCGAGCCCGACGCCTTGTCGGCGCTGAAGCTGACCCTGATCGCCGTGGCCATCTCGGTGCCGCTGAACCTGGTGTTCGGGGTCAGCGCCGCCTGGTGCGTGAGCAAGTACACCTTCCGTGGCAAGAGCATCCTGGTCACCCTTATCGACCTGCCATTTTCGGTGTCGCCGGTGATCGCAGGCCTGGTCTACGTGCTGATGTTCGGTGCCCAGGGCCTGTTCGGGCCGTGGCTGCAGGATCACGACATCCAGATCGTCTTCGCCTTGCCGGGCATTGTTCTGGCGACCATCTTCGTCACCGTGCCGTTCGTGGCTCGTGAACTGATCCCGCTGATGCAGGAGCAGGGCACCCAGGAAGAGGAGGCCGCGCGCCTGCTCGGTGCCAACGGCTGGCAAATGTTCTGGCACGTGACCCTGCCCAACATCAAATGGGGCCTGATCTACGGCGTGGTGTTGTGTACCGCGCGGGCGATGGGTGAGTTTGGTGCGGTGTCGGTGGTGTCCGGGCACATTCGCGGGGTGACCAACACCTTGCCGCTGCACGTCGAGATCCTCTACAACGAATACAACCACGTTGCGGCCTTCAGCGTCGCCAGCCTGTTGCTGATCCTGGCGCTCTTCATCCTGCTGCTCAAGCAGTGGAGCGAGTCCCGTATTAACCGTCTGCGCCATAACGCGGCGGAGGAATAATTCATGTCGATCGAAGTTCGTAACGTCAGCAAGCGCTTCAACGCTTTCCAGGCACTGGACAGCATCAACCTGGATATCCACAGCGGCGAGCTGGTGGCCTTGCTCGGCCCGTCCGGCTGCGGCAAGACCACCCTGCTGCGGATCATCGCCGGGCTGGAAACCCCCGACCAGGGCAGCATCGTCTTCCACGGCGAAGACGTCTCCGGCCACGACGTGCGTGATCGCAACGTCGGTTTCGTGTTCCAGCACTACGCGTTGTTCCGCCACATGAGCGTGTTCGACAACGTCGCCTTCGGCTTGCGCATGAAGCCCAAGGGCGAGCGCCCGAGCGAGAGCAAGATTGCCGAGAAGGTCCACGAGCTGCTGAACATGGTCCAGCTCGACTGGCTCAGCGACCGTTACCCGGAACAGTTGTCTGGCGGCCAGCGCCAGCGTATTGCCCTGGCCCGCGCCCTGGCGGTGGAGCCCAAGGTGCTGCTGCTCGACGAGCCGTTCGGTGCGCTGGATGCCAAGGTGCGTAAAGAGCTGCGCCGCTGGTTGGCGCGCCTGCACGAGGACATCAACCTGACGTCGGTGTTCGTCACCCATGACCAGGAAGAAGCCATGGAAGTTGCTGACCGTATCGTGGTGATGAACAAGGGCGTGATCGAGCAGATCGGCTCGCCGGGCGAGGTCTACGAGAACCCGGCCAGCGACTTTGTTTATCACTTCCTCGGCGACTCCAACCGCCTGCACCTGAGTGAAGGCCACCACGTGTTGTTCCGCCCGCATGAAGTGTCGCTGTCGCGTCACGAGATCGAGGGCCACCACCCGGCCGAAGTACGCGATATCCGCCCGCTGGGGGCAACTACCCGGGTGACCTTGAAGGTCGAAGGGCAGAGCGAGCTGATCGAGGCCGAGGTGGTCAAGGACCATGACAGCCTGAGTGGTTTGGCGCGCGGCGAGACCTTGTTCTTCAAGCCCAAGGTCTGGCAGAAAGTGGCCAATATCTAAGGGCCTCATCGCTGGCAAGCCAGCTCCCACAGGTACTGCATACACTGAACCCTGTGGGAGCTGGCTTGCCAGCGATGGGCTGCAAAGCAGCCCCTACCACACCCCGATCTTCACCACGCTATCCTCCCGCGGCTCGCCATAACGAAACCACTGCCCACGCCGCTCGATTTCGGCATGGCTGATGGTGGTCCGCCGCTTCAAGCCCCTTAGCCATTCGAACAAGTAGCTCTGGTGCGTCTCGCGCACATCCGCATAGGCCGGATCCGCGCCCAGGTCGTGCAATTCCTGCGGGTCATTGAGCAGGTCGAACAGCTGCGCGCGAAAGCCGTCATAGGCCAGGTACTTCCAGCGCTCGCTGCGCACCATGGTCATCCGGCAACGGTCGATTGGCTGGCCCAGGCGCTCACGGGCCGGGGCCTGGAAGGCATAGTCGTACTCGGCGATGGCGTAGCTGCGCCAGGTGCTGGCCGTGCCATGCAATAGCGGAATCAGCGAGCGCCCCTCCAGCCGATGCTCCGCACCCGGCAGCCCCAGCGCTTCGAGAAAGGTCGGCAACGCATCGATGGTCTCCACCAAGCGCTCATCCACCGTGCCCCGGCTGACATCGGCCGCCGCGCGCGGATCACGCACGATCAACGGCACACCCACCGCAGGCTCGAGCAAAAACTCCTTTTCGCCCAAGCCATGGTCGCCGAGAAAATCACCATGGTCACTGGTGAACACGATCAGCGTGTCATCCCAGCGCCCATTGCTTTGCAACACATCGAACAGGCGCCCGAGCTGGTCGTCGATCTGTTTGATCAGGCCCATGTAGGTGGGGATCACTTTCAGGCGTACTTCTTCGCGAGAGAAGTTGAGGCTTTCCTGGTGCTGGCGGAACGCGGCATACACTGGGTGATTGTTGTCTTGCTGAACGGGTATGGCTGCCTGCACCTGGCTGGCGCGGTACAACGCGTGGTACGGCGCGGGGGCGATGTAGGGCCAGTGCGGCTTGATGTACGACAGGTGCAGGCACCAGGGGTGCTCGCCCTGGGCCTGGATGAAGTCGATGGCGCGGTCGGTGGTATAGACCGTCTCCGAATGCTGCTCGGGCAGGCGCGTTGGCAGGTCGGCGTTGCGCATGTGCCAGCCGCTGAGGATTTCACCGTCGTCGCCTTCGGCGGCATTGGCCCAGCTGTGCCAGGGGTTTTCGCCGGCAAAGCCGTGGTCGCGCAGGTAGCGGGTGTAGGGCGCGCTTTCGCGTTTGTCGGCGAACAGCGAATCGTCGGGGAAGATCCCGTCGTGACGGGCAACGGGCTCGAAACCCACCTCGTTGAGTTGTTCGGCCATGCTCCCGAGCGGGTCGATGGCCAGTTGTTGCAAGGCTTCCTGGTTCGGCGTGGCGTGGGTCTTGCCCACCAGCGCGGTGCGAACTCCGGCGGGCCGCAGGTAGTCACCGAGGGTCAGTTCATCCAGCGGCAGCGGCACGCCGTTCCAGGCTACCTGATGGCTGCTGACGTAACGTCCGGTGTAGGCCGACATCCTCGACGGGCCGCAGATGGTGCCTTGGGTATAGGCGCGGCTGAAGCGCACCCCGGCGGCCAGGCGGTCGATGTTCGGCGTGTGCAGGTGGCGGTGGCCGTAGCACGAGAGGTAATCGCGACGCAGTTGGTCGCACATGATGTACAGCACGTTGCGCACGGCAGTGGGGTGGGGCATGGCAGTCACCTGAGCGAATTTCAGCTGACTGTTTTCGCCGCCCGAGGCACGCATCACAAGCGCATTTGGCGAATGCTGGCGATGCGTGCCGCGCAATGGCTCAGATCGCCAGCTGCTCCAGGCTGCAGGTGTCCAGGGCGCGGTCGGCCTGATCGGTGAGGATGATCTGCTCGATCATTGCCTCGGCCAGCGGCGACAGGCGCAGGCGCGCCTGGCTGACGATGCCATAGCGGGTGTAGAGCTCCTCGCAGTTGTCACCCAGGCCGTCGATGTTCAGCCGTACCAGCTTGCCATTAGCGTTGTGCAGGGCGTCGCTGTACGAACCGCAGATGCCGATCGCATCGGAGTTGAGCACGACGCCAAGCAGGCTGTAACTGTTCTCGCACTCGACGTTGGCGACGAAATCCGGGCGACCGCTCAGGTCGGCGATCACCTTGCGCAGGTTTGGCGGACGCAAGGTGACGGCCAGTGGGTACTGCAACAGCTGCTCGGCGCTGACGCCGGGCAGCGCCGCCAGCGGATGCCCGGCTCGGCAGCAGAAGTGCCAGCGCCGTGGGCGCAAGCGCAGGGTCTGGTACTGCGGATCGGCTTCGAAGTGGCGGGTGTCGGCAACGAAGAATTCGAATTCCTCGGCCAGCAGGCGCTTGTTCAGGCTCTGCCAGTCATCGACCTGAAACTGCACCCGTGCCTTGGGGTAGCGGCCGATGAAGCCGCCAATCGCCCGCGGTACCAGGCCCGCTGCTGGCGCCGGGCCGCAGCCGAAACGCAGCTCGCCCGCCTCCAGGCCATTGAACTGGCTGATTTCGTTGCTCAGCTGGCGCGCGCCACCGACCAGCCGCCGCGCGTGTTCGAGCACCACCAGGCCTTGCTTGGTCGGCGGCAGCTCCTTGTGCGAGCGGTCCACCAACTGGCAGCCGGCACTGTGCTCCAGGGCCTGGATGCTACGGCTGAAGGCCGATTGCGAGAGGTTCACCGCGGTCGCCGCGGCGACGAAGCTGCGGTGCTCGGCGAGGGCGATCAGGTGGCGGAGTTGGCGCAGGTCTATATGCATTTTTCACATAAAAAGTATCGGGCAAATGCATTTGCTCTGCCTCTGGTGCACTCCTTATAAAGGCAATCTCTTATGCAGTAAATGTATGTCTAATCATAAATAAATAACTAAAAGGAATATAAATTCCTTTGCCAGGAGCCGCCCATGAGCCCGACCCTTCGCGCTGCACCCTTGTCTTCACGGCGGCTCCAGCGCCTGCCCCTGGCCTTGCTGCTGGCTGGTAGCGCCCACTGGTTGCCGGCCCAGGCCGCAGAATCGGCAAAGCCTGAGGTCAAGGCCAGCGACAGTCAGCTCAAGACCGTCACTGTCACCGCCCGGCGCCGCGAAGAGAGCGCGCAGAGCGTGCCGACGCCGATCAGCGTGCTCGACGGCCAGGCCCTGGAAAGCCAGCGGGTCTATCGCATCCAGGACCTGCAGCAACTGGTGCCCAGCGTCAACGTCGCTTACATGCATGCGCGCCAGTCCAGCGTGTCGATTCGCGGTCTTGGCAACAACCCGGCCAGTGATGGCCTCGAAGGCAGCGTCGGCCTGTACCTGGACAACGTCTACCTCGGCCGCCCGGGCATGGCGGTGTTTGACCTCATGGACATCGAGCAACTGGAAGTGCTGCGTGGCCCGCAAGGCACGCTGTTCGGCAAGAACACCACTGCCGGGGTGATCAATATCAGCACTCGCGCGCCAAGCTTCACCCCCGAGCGCAGCATCGAAACCTCGGTGGGCGAGGACGGTTACTTCCAGACCAAGGGCACCCTGTCCGGGCCCTTGAGCGAGACCCTGGCCGGGCGCATTTCGGCCTACCGCACGCGCAACGACGGCGACATCAAGAACGAGTTCGACGGCCACACCCTCAACGGCGGTTCGCGCCAGGGCTTTCGCGGGCAGTTGCTGTACAAACCCAACGAGCAGTTCAACCTGCGCTGGATCGGCGACTACAACGAAGAAGATTCCAGCGCCGGCACCCGCCTGCTGTACAGCACCGGGCCGACCATCAATGGCGTCAACCGCTATGAAGCGCGGGCCCGGGCCGCTGGGGCGACGTTGGTCGACGGCAGCAAGCGCAAGGTCAACCTCGATGACGATCAGCAGGTCACGGTGTTCCAGGGCGGCACGTCACTGGAAGCCAACTGGACCCTGGCCAACGACTTCACTCTGACCTCGGTGAGCTCCTACCGCTGGTGGGATTTCACCCCGCGCAACGACGATGGCCTCAATGTGCCGGCGGCCTACAACGCCGGGGTGTCGGTGCGCGATAAGCAATACTCGCAGGAGTTGCGCCTGGCCTCACCCAGCGGCGGCTTCTTTGACTATGTCATCGGTGCCTATTACTTCGGCTCGGATCTGGATAACAAATCCTTTGTTCATTACGGGCCCCAGGCCGATGTCTGGAATGGCACGCCAGCCGGTGCGCTGGCCAATGTCAGCAGCGTCGGCAAGGGCCATATCGAGACCGACAGCTTTGCCTTGTTCGCCCAGGGTACCTGGCACCTGACCGAGCGCCTGGACTTCACCGCCGGGGTACGCGGCACCTACGAAGAGAAAAGCGCCTGGGTCGATCGTGCCGCGCCGGTCGGTGGTGCCGCTGTGGCAGGCGCTGCGGCAACCGCGCGCCAGGGCCGGGTTGGCGCCTATGATTCGGGCGACCTCAACCAGTACAGCACCAGCCCTTCGGGCTTGCTCAACCTGAGTTATCGCTTCACCGATGACCTGCTCGGCTATGCCACCTTGTCTCACGGCGAGAAGTCCGGTGGCGTCAACCTGGCGGTGGGCACGGCGCCGGTGGCTGGCGCCGACTCGCTGTTGATTGGCACCGAGCGCGCCAACAATGCTGAGCTGGGCGTGAAGAGCACCCTGTGGGACCGTCGCCTGCAGCTCAACGCCAACCTGTTCTGGACCGAAGTGCACGGCTACCAGACCAACGCCTACGACGACGCCAACCGCGTGCAGTACCTGACCAACGCCGGCTCCGTGCGTTCGCGCGGGGTGGAGTTGGAAAGCACGCTGATCCCGCTGCGCGGCCTGACCCTGAACCTTAACGGCTCCTACAACGACGTTCGGTACCTGTCCTACAAGGACGCCCCGTGCGCGCCAGAAGTCGCGCTGCAACCGGGAGCCCCTGCGGCTTGCGACTTGAGCGGCCACCAGGTGGTCGGCGCGTCGAAATGGATCGCCAACGCCAATGGCCAATACCAGTGGGACCTGGACAACGGCCTGCAGCCTTATGTCACCGCCAGCTACGCGTTCCGCTCCAAGGCGGTGGGCACCGTCGAGGACTCGGACTATGCGCAGATCCCCAGCTATGCCGTGGTCAACCTGTCCACCGGCCTGCGTGGCGACCTTGGCCAGGGCCAGTGGGATGTCTCGCTGTGGCTGAAGAACGCCTTCGACAAGACCTACTACACCACCCTCTGGAGCGCGGCCAACGGCGGCTATGAAGGCCTGTTGGGCACCCCGAGAACCTTGGGTGTCACCGGCCGCTACGACTTCTGAAACGGCGTTTTGCCATGCCTTTGCCGAATATTTTTCATGCACTGCAGGCATGGCGTTTCAGGCGCTTGGCGCCAGCCCTTGAAGGGCGCGGCTTAGAGCGGTTCAGCCGTTTTGTATATGTATTTTGGTTCTATTCATAACTTTAAAAATTACTTTAAGACATAAGCAGCAGAAGTTGATGATCCACCCCAGCGAAGGCAATTGACCTGCCTTCGACGAAACGCACTCACGTCCCAGGAGTTGATCAATGGGTAATGTCCAGACCGCCGCCAGTGCTCACGATGTGCTTTGGCGCCAGACGCCGAGCGGCGAGCTGGTCGACCTCGGTCGCCCGCTGCGGTTGCCGCTGGCGCAGTTGCGCCTGCAAAGCACGCCGAAAAGCTCGCTGAGCCGTCGGGAGAAAATTCTGCTCGGGGTGTTTGCCCTGGCCTTGCACGGAGCGGTGGCCTACTGGGTCAGCCAGGCGCCGACCCCGGTGTTGCCGGTGGTCCCGCCCCAAATTCCGCCGATGACCATCGAGTTTTCGCAACCGGCGCCCCCGGCTGTCGAGCCGCCACCGCCGCCACCGCCGGCAGTGGTCGAGCCGCCGCCACCGGTGGTCGATGAACTGGCCGCCAAGCCTGCACCGAAACCGGTACCCAAGCCCAAGCCTAAACCTGTGCCCAAACCGGCACCCAAACCTGCGCCCAAGGCTGTCGAGCAACCGCCTGCGCCGCCACAACCGCCAGCACCGCCAGCGCCTCCCGCACCAGCGGCGCCAGCCCCGGTGACGCCGGCCTCGGCCAACGCCGGGTACCTGAAGAACCCGGCGCCGGAGTACCCGTCGCTGGCCCAGCGGCGCGGTTGGGAAGGCACGGTGTTGTTGCGGGTACAGGTGCTGGCCAGCGGCAAGCCGGGAGACATCCAGATTCAGAAAAGCAGTGGCCGCCAGCAACTCGACGCCGCCGCCCTGGCGGCGGTCAAGCGCTGGAGCTTCGTCCCGGCCAAGCAGGGCGACGTGGCCCAGGACGGCTGGGTCAGCGTACCCATCGACTTCAAGATCCGCTAATTCGCGCTAACAGAAGAGAGTATTGATCATGACTGTATTGGCATCCCCCCTCGAATCCATCGAAAGCGCGGTGATCTGGCTGCTGGTGGGCTTCTCCGTCGTCACCTGGGGCCTGGCCCTGGTCAAGGGCGTGCAGTTCGTGCGCCTGAAGAATCAGGACAAACGTTTCCACAAACAATTCTGGGCTGCCTCAAGCCTGGATTCAGCCGCCGAACTCAGCCATGCGCAACCGGGCGCCGCCGCCCGTGTCGCCCAGGCCGGTTATGCCGCCATTGCCGTCGGTGAACCCGGCCAGCAGGCCAGCGACCTGAGCCAGGCGATCAACCATCAGGACCGCCTCGAACGTGCCCTGCGCCAGCAGATCGTGCGGGAGCGCCGTTCGCTGGAAACCGGCCTGGCGGTAGTCGCCAGTATCGGCAGCACCTCGCCCTTCATCGGCCTGTTCGGCACCGTCTGGGGGATCATGGAAGCCCTCAAGGGCATCAGCGCCGCAGGCTCGGCGAGCCTGGAAACCGTGGCCGGGCCGATCGGTGCGGCGCTGGTCGCCACTGGTGTGGGTATCGCTGTCGCGGTGCCGGCGGTGCTGGTCTACAACTACTTCCTGCGCCGCCTGAAGCTGACCGCCGCCGACCTCGATGACTTTGCCCACGATTTCTATAGCCTGGCGCAGAAGAGCGCGTTCCGGGTGCTGGTGCACCCCACCGCCTACAAGGCCGTCGCTGGCCAGAACACCCAGAAAGTGAAGGAGGCATCCTGATATGGCCTTCTCGACCCAGGACAGTGATGAAGTACTCAGCGAGATCAACGTAACGCCGCTGGTGGATGTGATGCTGGTGCTGCTGGTGGTGTTCATCGTCACCGCGCCACTGCTGACCAACGCCATCCCCATCAACCTGCCCAAGACCGAGGCCGTGGCCCCGGTGGAGCAGAAGGACCCGCTGGTGGTCAGCATCGATGGTGGCGGCAAGCTGTTCATCAACAAGGACCAGATCCAGCCGGATCTGCTGGAAACCAACCTGCAGGCGGCCAAGGCCAAGGACCCGGAGCTGCGCGTGCAGCTGCAGGCCGACGATGGCGTGAACTATGGGGAAGTGGCGCGGGCCATGGCCTCGATCGAACGTGCGGGTATCACCAAGCTGTCGGTGATCACCGCCCGCTGAGCAACATCTCTCAGGCAATGCTTCAGGGGCCAGTCCTTCGGCAGGGGGTGGCCCCTTTTTTTATCGCCCCTGTAGGAGCGGGCTTGCCCCGAAATGAGGTCGGTTCTGATTCGATATTTGGTTATTAATAAATAGCTTCTTATTCCTTTACGAATATAACCACCCCCCTATACTTGGCCTCATGCACGCAAACGCAGCAGGAGGAGCCCCATGCGCAACGAGTCGATCCGTTACCTGATTGTGCCGGGCTGGCAAGGTTCGCCAGACGATCATTGGCAAACTCACTGGCAGCAGGTGTTGCCCAACAGCGCCCGGGTCGAGCAAGCCGACTGGTTGACCCCACAGCGCGAGGACTGGGTGGCCGCACTCGAGCATGCCGTGGCCGCGGATGAATCGCCGGTGATCCTTATCGCCCACAGCCTGGGGTGCATCACTGTTGCCCATTGGGCGGCGCAGGCCAGCGCGACCCTGTTGCGCCGCATACGGGGTGCCTTGCTGGTGGCCCCGGCGGACGTCGAACGCCCGACCTGTGCACCAGCCCTGCGTAACTTCGCACCGATTCCGCAACTGCTGCTGCCATTTCCCAGCCAGGTGGTCAGCTCTGATAACGACCCGGCCGTGAGCGCCCCGCGGGCCATGCAGCTGGCCCGTGCCTGGGGCGCCGAGACCGGCTTTCTGGCCGGTGCCGGGCATATCAACGTCAAGTCCGGGCACCGTCGCTGGGAGCAGGGTTTCGCTTACCTGTATCGCCTGCAGAACCGCTTGGAACAGCACGCCCTACGCCGCGCCTGACCTTCCGGCGCTGACCCTTCGCCTTGATTCGAACGCCCGGCCGGAAAGCGCCAAGGGCGGGAGTTTGCCATGAGTAATCACGACACCTTCGGCCAGCCTTTGCTGACGTTTCCCGAACTGGACAAGAGCCCGTTGAGCATTCGCGCCAAGGCGCTGGTGTTCGTCGACCCGCGCTCGCGGCAACTGCGCGAGGAGCTCGAGCTGCTCGCGCCCTTGGCCCTGCCGGTGCTGATCCGCGGCGAGACCGGAACCGGCAAGGAGCTACTGGCCCGGCAGATTCATCGCGCCAGTGATCGCGGTGGGCTATTTGTTTCGGTCAATTGCGCGGCGATCAGCCCGACCTATGCCGACGCCGAGCTGTTCGGTTACAGCGCCGGTGCCCACAGCGGTGCGGCCAGCAGTCGGGCGGGCTGGTTTGGTTCGGCCAACGGCGGGACCCTGTACCTGGACGAAATCGCCGACTTGCCGCTGCCGATCCAGACCAAGCTGCTCTCGGCGCTGGAGAATCGCGAAGTCACCCGCGTCGGTGCCCAGCAACCGAACCCGGTGGACGTGCGCCTGGTCGCCGCGTCGAGCATTGACCTGGCGGAGGCGGTGAGTGCCGGTAAGTTTCATGAGCGCCTTTATCATTACCTGCGCGAAGGCCAGCTGGAGCTGCCGGCTTTGCGCGAACGGGTCGGCGATATCCTGCCGCTGGCCGAGTATTTCGTCGGCATCTACAGCCCGCGCCTGAACCTGCCGGTGCCCTTGATCAGCGAAGCGGCGCAGCGGCTGCTCGAGTTGCACAGCTGGCCGGGCAATACCCGCGAACTTGAGAACGTCATTCACTTTGCCCTGCTGGTCAGCAGCGGTGAAGAAATTCTCCCCCAGCACCTGAATCTGCCGACACCGTTGAGCGCTCTGGCCCGCCAGCTGGAGCAGTTGCTGAGCCTTGGCGAGCCGGGTGAACGCAGTGCGCTGCAACAACTGCTGGAAGCGGCCCTGTTGCGCCTGGCGCAACCAGGCGCCTGAACCCATGCAAGGGGTGCATGACGGTGCCTGTTAGAAATGGAATAAGCAGCGAAATAAAAGATATTGTTCTGGCATAAAAAATCTAGGTATTGTCCGCCTCAAGCCAGCTAGCAACGTACTGGCAACCCTCACCTTCGCCGTCGCCCGATGGCCGTGTATTCGAATAAGGACTGCGCATGAAAAAGGCTCTGTTGTTGACTGCTCTGGCGGCCGCTCTGTCGGTTGCAGGTTTTGCCCAGGCGGGCGAGAAGCTGGTAGTTGCCGCTACCCCGGTACCGCACGCGGAAATCCTCGAGCTGATCAAGCCGACCCTGGCCAAGGAAGGTGTGGACCTGGAGATCAAGGTCTTCACCGACTATGTGCAGCCTAACGTGCAGGTCGACCAGAAGCGTCTGGACGCCAACTACTTCCAGACCCTGCCGTACCTGAAGAACTTCAACGAAGGCAAAGGCACCCACCTGGAAACCGTGATCGGCGTGCACGTCGAACCGTTCGGCGGCTACTCGAAGAAGGTCACCAAGCTGAGCGATCTGAAGGACGGCGCTACCGTTGCCATCCCTAACGAAGGCAGCAACAGCGGTCGTGCCCTGCTGCTGTTGCAGAAGGCTGGCCTGATCACCCTGAAAGACCCGAAGAACGCCCTGGCGACCCCGAAAGACATTGCCCAGAACCCGAAGAAACTGAAATTCCGCGAGCTTGAGTCGGCCATGCTGCCGCGTGTGCTGGATCAGGTCGACCTAGACATGATCAACACCAACTACGCCCTGGAAGCCGGCCTGAACCCGGCCAAGGACGCCCTGGTGATCGAAGGTGCCGACTCGCCGTACGTGAACTTCCTGGTCGCCCGTCCGGACAACAAGGACAGCGCCGCCATCCAGAAGCTGGCCAAGGCCCTGACCAGCCCTGAAGTGAAGACCTTCATCGAGAAGAAATACAGCGGCGCGGTACTGCCGGCGTTCTGATCCGCGGCAGCACCTTCACTACCCTGATAACGCCGACGCCGGCTCTGCTGCGTCGGCGTTTTCGTGTGTGCCTCAGTTGCGGGTTTGCACCGCGCGCAACAAGGCGCTGAGCAGCTTCAACAGGTCTTGGGGATCGTGGTTCGCTTGGCTGTTCATTGTTGTTGTCTTCCTTGAAAGGGAGGGAAGTGACAGCGCTTGGATAGCATTTGCAGCGAAAAGATCCCGCCACCGCCAAGGATTTCGCAGGTTAGCTGTTTGGGTGATATCAATATGCAATAAAGGTATTTAAATAAATATTTTTATACCTTTAGAGTCTACCTATTGTGCTTACCCGCACTGACAACCCCTGTTTAGAGCCGCCCGTTTACCCTCGGGCCGGTCCGAGATCCTGTCCATGACGCATCGTCACTGTCTGCCGAGGCTTACTCCATGAGCTTCGACTTCGCTTTTATCCTTAGCACATTGCCAGCGTTTCTCAAGGCGGTGGGCGTCACCCTGCAAGTCGGCCTGATCGCCATCGGCACTTCGCTGCTGGTGGCGCTGGTCAACGCGGCGATCCTGGTTTACCGCACGCCGTACCTGCAGCGCCTGGTAAAGCTCTATGTGGAGCTGGCGCGCAACACGCCGCTGCTGATCCAGCTCTTCTTCGTCTACTTCGCCTTGCCGGAACTGGGCTTGAAGATTTCTGGTTTTGCTGCGGCGCTCATCACCATGACCTTCCTCGGCGGCGCCTACCTGACCGAGGTGCTGCGCGCAGGCGTCGAGGCGGTGCCGGTGGCGCAACTGGAGTCGGGGCGCTCCATCGGCCTGTCGGAAGGCCAGTTGCTGCGCCATGTGATCCTGCCCCAGGCGGGGATCCTCAGCCTGCCGGCGCTGTTCGCCAATTTCATCTTTTTGCTCAAGGAAACCACCGTGGTGTCGGCGGTGGCGGTGCCGGAGATTCTCTACACCACCAAGAGCTATATCGCCCTGTACTACAAGACCTACGAGATGCTTGCGGTGCTGACGCTGATCTGCGTGCTGCTGTTCCTGCCATTGTCGCTGCTGCTTAGCCGCCTGGAACGGAGGCTGCAGCATGGCCAGTTCGGGTCTTGAGTTGTTGCTGGTGTCCTTGCCGCAACTGGGCAAGGGGGCCGCGCAAACCCTGGCAATTTCGGCGCTGAGCATCCTCTTCGCCACTCTCGGCGGCGTGCTCTACGGCGTGTTGGCGACCCTGGGCAAACGCAGTGTGAATGTGCTGCTGCGCATCTACCTGGAGCTGTTCCGGGCGATCCCGGTGCTGGTCTGGCTGTACCTGCTGTTTTTCGGCCTGCCGATTTTCTTTGCCTTGAGTATTCCGAGCTTCTGGTGTGCGGTGCTGGTGCTGTCGTTGTGGGGCGCCAGCGAAGTGGGCGAAGTGGTGCGTGGCGCGCTGCAGTCGTTGCCACGCGGGCAGCGCGAAGCGGGCCTGTCGATTGGCCTTTCCGGGTTGCAACTGTATGGCTACGTATTGCTGCCCCAGGCGCTCAAGCGCATGACCCCGCCGACCATCAACATCTACACGCGAATCATCAAGACCAGTTCGCTGGCGGTGCTGATCGGCGTGGTCGACGTGATCAAGGTCGGCCAGCAGATCATCGAGCGCACCTACGAGTCGGTGCTGATCTACGGCGTACTGTTCCTGTTTTTCTTCTTTATCTGCTACCCGCTGTCAGCCGCCTCGCGCGCGCTGGAGCGCCGCTGGACACACGCATGAGCGCACTGATCGAGTTCAAGGGCTTCAACAAATTCTTCGGCGCACAGCAGGTGCTCGACCACATCGACCTGCAGGTACGCAGCGGCGAAGTGGTGGTGATCCTCGGCCCCAGCGGCTGCGGCAAGAGCACCCTGCTGCGTTGCCTCAATGGCCTGGAAACGGCCCACAGCGGCAGCCTGCGCCTGGCCGGTAAAGAATTGCTGGGGGCCGGCACCGACTGGCGCCAGGTACGCCAGCAGGTCGGCATGGTGTTTCAGAGTTATCACCTGTTCGGCCATATGAGCGTGATCGACAACCTGCTGCTTGGCCCGCTCAAGGTGCAAAAGCGCGAGCGCCGAGAAGCCCAGGCCCACGCTGAAGCCCTGCTGGCCAGGGTCGGCTTGCTGGACAAGCGCGACGCCTTCCCGCGCCAGCTTTCCGGTGGCCAGCAGCAACGCATCGCCATCGTTCGTTCGCTGTGCATGAACCCGCAAGTGATGCTGTTCGACGAAGTCACCGCCGCGCTCGACCCGGAAATGGTCAAGGAAGTGCTGCAGGTGATTCAGGGCCTGGCCCAGGGCGGCATGACCCTGCTCATCGTTACCCATGAAATGGCCTTCGCTCGTGCGGTGGCCGACCGTATCGTGTTCATGGAGGCCGGCAGGATCCTTGAACAACGCGACCCCGAGAGCTTCTTTACGAACCCGCAGAGCGCACGCGCGCAGCAGTTTCTGGAGAAATTCTCCTTTGTTGAAAGCCTGCCCAAAACTCCCGCAAAGGAACTGTCATGAAAACTGCCAAGACTTCGAAACTGCTGTTGTCGGTACTCGGCCTGGCCTTGCTGGCCGGTTGCAACAAGGCTGAAGAACCGGGCAAACCGGCCGCCGGTGGCGCCGCCCCGGCCACCAGCTACCTGGAAACCATCAAGGCCCGCGACAAGCTGATCGTCGGCGTATTCACCGACAAGCCGCCGTTCGGCTTTGTCGATGAGGCCGGGCGCTATGTCGGTTTTGATACCGACATCGGCCGCCAGTTTGCCAAGGATCTGCTCGGCGACGAGAACAAGGTGGAGTTCGTTGCCGTGGAGCCAGCCAGCCGGATTCCGTTCCTGCAGAGCGACAAGGTCGACCTGATCCTGGCCAACATGACCGTCACCCCGGAACGCAAGGACGCGGTGGAGTTCACCAACCCCAACCTGCGCGTTGCCGTGCAGGCCCTGGTACCGGAAGGCAGCAGCGTGAAGAAGCTCGATGACCTGGCCGACAAGACCACCATCGTCACCACCGGCACCACCGCCGATATCTGGCTGACCAAGAACCACCCGGACTGGAAGCTGCTCAAGTTCGAGAAGAACACCGAGTCGCTGCAGGCCCTGGCCAGTGGTCGTGGTGATGCCTACGCCCAGGACAACCTGATCCTGTTCAGTTGGTCGAAGCAGAACCCGGGCTATCGCGTGCTGGAAGAAAAACTCGGCGAGGAAGCACCGATTGCACCGGCGGTGAAGAAGGGCAACATCGAGCTGCGTGATTGGGTCAACGCCGAACTGGCGCGCCTGGGTGAGCAAAAGTACCTGCTCAAACTGTATGACCAGTATGTGCGCAAGGAGCTCAGCGATGACACCAAGCCTGAGAGCGTGATTGTCGAAGGGGGTAACTGGCAGGGCTGACCATTTGGGGCTGCTGGCGCAGCCCATCGCCGGCAAGGCCGGCTCCCACAATGAACGTGTGTCCACCGGACCTGTGGGAGCTGGCGTTGCCAGCGATGCAAGGCGCAGCCTTGCTAATTCCGGGGCTCCAGCTTCAAGGTGCTCTGCGCGGGAATCACCCCCATCTGCGCCTTGTGATACCGGCCCTCGATATAGTCCTTGGCCTGGTCGCCATAGTGCTTGTCGAACAATACTCCGCTTTGCCCTACCGGGTTGATGGTCAGTGCTTGCCCGGCATCGGCAAAATCGATCAGCCGCCGGGTCGACGGCCCATAGGTCACCGGCCACGGTGCCGGGCCGATCTTCGCCGACAAGTTGTTCGGCACCTCATGAGTACCCGGCGCGGCAAACGGCCCGACATTGAACAACAGGTTCAACGGCTTCTGCAGCCCTAATGGATGATTGTGGGTCAGGGTGTGGGCCTTGCCCCATTGCCAGCCCTCCGGGTCATTGCCAAGGGTCGCGCGCAGGTGCGCCAGCGTTTTGCCCCAGGCCTGCTTCACCGCCGCCTGGCGGTCACCGTGCTCGCTGCTGCCCTGTCTACCCCACCAGGGGGAAGCGGCGTCGGCCGCCAGGCGTGGCAACGCGGCATCGATGGCGCGGGTGCTGATCAATGTCCGGAACCAGGTATCGCCCAGCTCGTCATGCAGCGCCGCGTAGGCCAGGTCGTAGAGGAATTGGTTGAACAGCGTGGCGCTGACCGAGTCCACCGGGTAGTCGCCGTTCCACGCTGCCAGTTGCTCGACCAGCTCCTTCTCCTGATCGCCCTCGGCCACTTCCCGCAGCACCGCCAGCAGCGGCGCCAGGGTGCGCGGGCCGTAGTCGGTGATGGTGTCCAGTTGCAGCGCCTGGCTGTTCTGCTGGTCCCATTTGGTCTGCGGATCGGCCAGCTGTTGGTTCAGGCGCTGGCCCCGGTCGGCCAGGTTGTAATAGCCCGCAATCGGCATGTTTGCCGGCGGCTGGAAGTTGGCCGAAACGATGTAGCCGCTGGCCGGGTTCTCCGCCTGCGGGTTGGCGCTGAAGGGGTAGAAACCGAGCTTGTCGGCCTGGGGCGTGCTGCCGTCGAGGATGAAGCCCGGGTTGACGCCGGCGGGGCGAATCGGCAATTGCGCCGCCGCCCACCAGCCGATATCGCCACGGGCATTGGCCCAGACCAGGTTGAGCCCGGGCGCCTGAATTTTTGCCGCCGCAGCGCGCATCTTGGCCAGGGTGTCGGCGCGGTTGACCTGGTAGAAACCCTCGAGGATCGGGTTCTCGGTTTCCAGGAACGCCCACCACACGGCAATCGGCGTCGGCCCCGCGGTATCGCCCAGCACCGAGTTAACGATCGGCCCGTGGGGCGAACGGCGCAGGGTGATGTTCACCGGCGCCTCGTTCTTCACCGCGATCTGTGCCTGGGTCTGGGTCAGGGTCTGCCACTGGCCGTTGATCTTCACCTGTTCGGGGTTGTCGGGGTTGACCTGTTCGGCGATCAGGTCGACGTCATCGTTCTGGAACATGGTCAGGCTCCAGCCGAAGTCGCGGTTGTGGCCCAGCGATGCGAAGGGGTTCAGGGCCTGGTGATAGCCATAGAGGTTGAAGCCGGGCGCGCTCAGTTCCGCCTCGTACCACACCGACGGCACGGCAAAGCTGATATGCGGATCGCCGGCCAGCAGCGGCTTGCCACTGCGGGTGCGGCTGCCGGAAAGCGCCCAGGCGTTGCTGCCTTCGTACTGGGGAATGCCGGCCTCGCTCAGGGCTTGCTGGCTGCGTTGCGCCAGCTGTTGCAGGCTCTGCCAGTCGTTGGCGGCCAGGGCTGGCTTGCTGGCCAGGGCACCTTGCGGGTTCCAGTCCAGGTCGAAGATCTTCAGGTACTCGGCACCCAACTGGTCACGGATGTAGGTCAGTGCAGGTTCCGTGCGAAACGCCGCGGCAAAGCTGTAGGCCATGTAGCCGGCGATGCTCAGGGTGTCCTGCGCGGTGAAGGGGCGCGGTTTGATGCCCAGCACGTCGAACTCCATCGGCTTGGGATGGCTGTCCTGCCAGGCATTGACGCCCTCCAGGTAGGCTTGCAGGGCAAGCCAGGCCGGCGAGTGCTTGTCCTGGCGCTCGACATACAGCTCGGCCTGCTCGCGAATGCGCAGGCTGCGGAACAGGGCGTCGGTACCCACCAGCTTGCTGCCGAGGATCTCGGCCAGCTCGCCCCGCGCCAGGCGGCGGATGACCTCCATCTGGAACAGGCGATCCTGGGCGTGCACATAGCCCAGGGCGCGGTACAGGTCGGCCTCGTTCTGCGCCTGGATATGCGGCACGCCGCGGGTGTCATAGCGCACGCTGACCGGCGCTTGCAGATGGCTCAGGATGACCTCGCCCTGGCGTTGCGGCAGCTTGTCGTGCACGTACCAGTAACCGCCGCCAGCGGCCGCGGCAATGACCACGGCGAGGAAGGTCAGGCTGCGCTTCATCGTGACTCCTTGTGCTTTTAGCGGATCTTGTGCTCCGATCATCGCGGTAAAATCGGACAGAGGATAGCCCCACAGGAGGGACTGATGAATCTCAGTGAAAAGCAGAAGATGCTCAGCGGCCAGCTCTATCACGCCAGTTGCCCGCAGCTGCAGGCCGAGCAGATTGCCAACAAGCACTGGATGCAGCGTTACAACAACAGCGCCGAGCTGCTTAATGAGCAGCGCCACGGCCTGCTGGTCGAGCATTTCGGCGAGGTCGGCGACGGGGCGGTGATTCGCCCGCCGTTCTACTGCGACTACGGCTACAACATCAGCGTGGGCGCCAACGTGTTCATGAACTTCAACTGCGTGATCCTCGACGTCACCCCGGTGAGCATCGGCGATGACTGCCAGATCGGCCCGGCAGTGCAGATCTACACCGCCGACCACCCGCTGGACCCGGAGCTGCGCCGCAGCGGCCTGGAAAGCGGGCGGCCGGTGAAGATCGGCAACAACGTCTGGATCGGCGGCGGCGCGATCATTCTGCCGGGGGTGACGGTGGGTGATAACGCCGTGATCGGTGCCGGTAGTGTGGTGACTCGCGATGTACCGGCTGGCGCCACCGTGGTGGGCAATCCTGCGCGAGTGCGCTAGGGCTGCCAGGGGCAGTAGCAGCCTACCGCCATGGTGTGGGTGGCGTTGACTGCCCGGCCCTGGCTCAGGGCCAGCAGGATCGGTTCGATGAAGCTGTTGCTTGAGTTGCAGGTCGCGCCTTCGCTGTAAGGGCCGAAGTAGGCCAACTGGCCGTTGCGGTCCCAGATCGCCACGCCCGGGGTGGCCGGCAGGTGTTCGGCGCCGGGCAGCGCGCTCAGCGGTTTGAGCGCGCTCAGGGTGGCGGGCAGTTGGCCGCGGGTCCCGGGTTTTTGCACCACATAGAACTCGACGCCCTGGGGGCCGAAGTGCTCGATCAATTCAGCCAGGTGCTGTTGGTTGCCGACGTTGCACGGGCAGGCCGGGTCCCAGAAGTGCACCAGGCGGATCGGCCCGGGGCCGGCAAGGCTCGTCGGCAGTTGCAGGCGGTCGCCGGAAAACAGCGCGGTCTGGTTGTCGAAGGTGCGCAGGTAGCGGCTCTGGAAGCTGTCGTAGGCCCACCACAGGCCAGCGCCGCAGAGCGCGACGAGTAACAGGCCAAGCAGGGTTTTGGCGGGCGAGCGGGGCATGTGGGCAATGTCCGAAAAAAGTCGCCTAGCTTGCCATGCTGGCGGCGACAGATGAATATCACAGGTCAATAACCCGCTTTTGCGTCTGGAAATCTTTTATGCCCGCGTCATTTCAGCCCGACTCCCTACGTGCCAGCCTGTCTTCCCTGGCGGCGCGGCAGCCACTGTCGACGCAGGCCCAGGCCTATCAGCGCTTTTATGGCTTGGACCTGCCCGCTCGTGACGCCGTGCCGCAGATCTGGCTGGGACGCTTCGACGTCGCCGGTTTCGAGGTGGTCGGCCAGGTGTGGCTGCCGGCAGCGCCAGTGGCGACCCTGATTTTGCTGCACGGCTTTTATGACCACATGGGCCTGTACCGGCATGTCATCGATTGGGCGCTGGATCAGCAGTATGCGGTGATCTCCTGCGACCTGCCGGGGCACGGGCTGTCCAGTGGCGAGCGGGCCAGCATCGATGATTTCAGTGCCTATCAGCAGGTGCTGCAAGCGCTGTTCGAGCAGGCGCGCGGCTTGAACCTGCCGCAGCCCTGGCATCTGTTTGGGCAGAGCACCGGCGGCGCGATCGTCGTCGACCACCTGCTGCATCGCGGTGCCGAGAGCCCGGCCCAGGGCGAGGTGATCCTGCTCGCGCCGCTGGTACGGCCACGTGCGTGGCGCTGGTCGAAGTTCAGCTACCGGGTGCTCAGGCCTTTCGTCAACGGCATCGAGCGGCGCTTCAGCGAGAACAGCAACGACCCGACCTTCCTGCCGTTCCTGCTGGCCGACCCGTTGCAACCACGGTGCTTGCCGACGGCCTGGGTGGGGGCGTTGCTCGATTGGGTCAAGCGCATTGAAGCGGCGCCGGTCAGCCCGCGCCAGCCGCTGATCATCCAGGGCGAGTCGGACATGACCGTCGACTGGCCGTACAACCTCAAGGTGCTGGGGGAGAAATTCGCCGCGCCGCGGATCCTGATGATTCCCGAAGCGCGGCATCACCTGGCCAACGAACTGCCAGCGATCCGCGCGCGCTACTTTGATTTCATCGACCAGCGCCTGGGCTGATCACTGCAGTTGCGAGGTGTCCTGGCCAACCGCAAGGCCGGCGCGAATCGCCGCCAGGGCTGCCTTGTAGTAAGCCTTGCCCTCGGCTGACTCGGCAAAGGTGGCGAACGCTTCCAGCTCGGCATCGGACAGGTCGCGGTAGACGTACAGCAGGGTGTTGTTCAGCTCGCTGCCGATCTGCTCCATCAGGCGCTGGCGCTGGCCGTCGAGCAGGCCCTGGGCCTGGCCGCCACCGAGCAGGCCGGGGATCATCTGGCTAAGGCTGTCGGCGGCGACCCCGGCGATTGCCAGGCTCACTTCGGCGCCGGCTTCACGGGCAGGCAGGGCCTGGGCCAGGTGGCCGATGATCAGCAGACGGTTGTCGCTGGCCTGGACCTTGGGCAAGCCCTTGGCGTTCTTGGCCAACTGATCGCGACGGGTGGCAAGCAGTTCGGCGGCGACGATCTTGCGCCCCAGCGGCGACTGGAAAAAGGCCAGGGCCGGGGCAGGGTCGCTGAGGTTGGCGCGCAACTGGGCTTCAGCGCGTTTGTCCACGGCCTGGGCCTGGAAGCGCTGATTGCTGTTGTTGACCAGCGCCTGGTAAACCGCAGGCGGCAGGCTGCTGCGATAGCGCTGCTGGGCGGCATCGAGGGCATCGGTAAAGTGGGCGCGCTGCTCGGGCCAGCCGGCGACCTTGTAGAGTTGGTCGAGGCTGTCTGCCCAGACAGGCGTGGTGCAGATCATCATCAGCAGTAAAAACAAACGGCGCATTCAGGACTCCTGTCGGCAGGGCGCTATTGTCCTTGCCATGGCGGGGCTTTGTCGAGAAGCCATTGCACACTCTCGGCCAAGTGGCGCTGTCGGATTTCGCGGCAGATCGATACTATGCGCGACATGCACATATCCCCTGATGACCCCCTGCTGTTGCGCATCGTCGACGACCTGGCCACCCGTGGCTGGTCGCAGCAAGATACCTTTCTTCCAGAGCCGCTGACCCTGGCGCTGGCGGCCGAGTGCCGCAAACGCGCCGCCGAGGGCGAGCTTGCGCCAGCAGCCGTGGGCCGGGGCGTTGCCCAGGAGGTCCGCGAGGGCATCCGTGGCGACCATATCCAGTGGCTGGAACCCGGCCAGGCCGAGCCTTGCGACCACTACCTCGAGCTTATGAACAGCCTGCGCGTAGCCCTTAATCGCGGCTTGTTCCTCGGCCTTGAGGACTTCGAGTGCCATTTCGCCCTGTATCCGCCTGGTGCTTTCTACCGCAAGCACGTCGACCGCTTTCGCGATGACGACCGGCGCATGGTCTCGGCAGTGATCTACCTCAACGAGGGCTGGCAGCCCGAACACGGTGGTCAGTTGCGCATGACCCTCAGGGGCGACGTCGAGCATGACGTGCAGCCGATCGGTGGGTGCCTGGTGGTGTTCCTGTCCGGCGAAGTCCCCCATGAGGTGCTGCCGGCTCGGCGCGATCGCCTGTCGCTTACCGGCTGGTTCCGCCGCCGTGGCAACGAGCCGTTCTGAGATGCACAAGGTCCTGGTCAGTGCTTGCCTGCTCGGCCAGCTGGTGCGCTATGACGGGCGCGCCAGTGGCCATCCGGATTTGCTCCAGCAGTGGCAGGCCGAAGGGCGTGTGGTGCCATTGTGCCCTGAAGTGGCGGGCGGCTTGCCAACGCCACGGCCGCCGGCAGAGATCCCCGGTGGGCAGGGGGCGGCGGTGCTTGAGGGTGATGGACAGGTACTGACGGTCACGGGCGAGGATGTCAGTGCGCAGTTCCTGGCCGGGGCGCAGCTGGCGCTGGCGCTGGTGCGCCGCCATGGCATCCGGATTGCCGTGCTCAAGTCCGGCAGCCCGTCGTGCGGCAATGCGCTGACTTATGACGGAACGTTCAGCGGCACCAAAGTGGCGGGCGAGGGCGTGACCACGGCGCTGCTGCGCCGGGAGGGGCTACAGGTGTTCAGTGAGCTGGAGCTTGAGGCGGCGGAGTTGGCGTTAAAGCAACTTTGATCTGCAGGCCTCATCGCTGGCAAGCCAGTTCCCACAAGGTCCAGTGCTTGCAGTACCTGTGGGCGCTGGCTTGCCAGCGATGGGCTGCAAAGCAGCCCCTATCGATTACTTCGGCGGCTTGCTCGCATCCATCCCGAACCACTTCTGCGACAACTCGCTCAGCCGGCCATCGGCCTTGATTCGTTGCAGGGCGTTATCCACAGCGCTCTGGAACGCGGGGTTACCCTTCTGGAACGGAATCGCCAGGCTCAGAGTCGGGCCGACCGTGGCGCCTTTGCTTACGGGCTGCTGGCTGTCGCGAATGGCATAAGGCACCAGCAAACGGTCGCTGATGGCGGCATCGATCTGGTCGTTGGCCACATCCTTGATCGGCTGCGATGCATCCGGGTAGCTGCGCAGGTCCACGCCTTCAACCACTCGCGCCTGCTCAGCGAACTGGCTGCCCTGAACGACGCCCAGGCTATGGCCCTTGAGCGCTTGAAGGGTGCTCAGCGGGCGTTTTTCCTCCTTGCGTACAATCAACTGGGCGCTGGAGTAGGCGTAGGGTTCGCTGAAATCCAGGCGCTCCTTGAGTTCCGGGGTGGCGGCGACGTGGTTGATTGCGATGTCGTAGCTACCGCTTTCAACACCTGCCAGCAAATCCTTGGATTCAACCACGACAAAGTCGGCGCGCAGATCGAGCTCATTGGCCAGCAATTGCCCAAGTTCGACTTCAAAACCGCTCAGTTTCTCGTTCTTGTCCTTGAAGTTGAACGGCGCCATGTTGGCTTCTACGGCAATGCGCAGTTCACCGCGGTCATTGACGTCGTCGATCAGCTCGGCCTGTGCCCATGGGCTGAGGAGGGTGGCAAGTAGTACCCCAATGGCAAAACGCATTTAAGCCCCTTGAATGCTTGGCAGTGAAATCGAGTCGCCGCGACTTTCTGTTGTTGTCACGGTCGAGCACAACTTAGGACCACGTCAGGTGGAGGATGTTTAACCGGTGGCGAAATTTTTTCTCTCCCGTTGTTAAACATGTTTTGACGCATTTGGACTATGGTAATCCACCGTTGCCGTTCGTTCAGTGGCAAACGTTATTGAAGTAAAACACAGGAGAAGTGAATGAAAAGCCTATTTTCGCGTGCAGCCGTCGCCGGATTGCTGATGGGTGTCTCGGCCTTTGCCGCGGCCGCCGATGGCCTGAAAAGCCAGGAGCCGCCAAAAGACGCCAAGGTCTTCATCGTTTCCCCGGCCGATGGCGCTACGGTCGACAAGACCTTCACCGTCAAGTTCGGCATCGAGGGCATGGAGCTCAAACCGGCAGGTGATGCTACTCCGCATACCGGCCACCACCACTTGCTGGTGGATGTCGACAAGCAGCCTGCGGCCGACCAGGTGCTGCCAACCAGCCTGCTGCCGGAAAACAACGCACCGCTGCCGGCGGGCCCGCAAGTGCTGCACTTCGGCAAGGCGCAGACCGAAGTCCAACTGACCCTGACCCCGGGCCAGCACACCCTGCAACTGGTGCTGGGCGACAAGTTCCACGTGCCGTTCAAGCCGAGTGTCGAGTCGAAGAAGATCACCGTTACCGTCAAGTAAGGCGGGCATAAAAAAGGGAGGCCATCACGGCCTCCCTTTTTTGTCGCACGGAAAACTTAGAACAGAACGCGGGAACGGATGGTGCCCTTGATCTGTTGCAGTTTTTCTTGCGCCAGGTCCGAGTACTCGGCGTCAACGTCGATAACCACGTAACCGACTTTCTCGTTGGTCTGCAGGAACTGACCGGAGATGTTGATCCCGTTTTCGGCGAACACTTTGTTGATTTCGCTGAGTACACCCGGAATGTTTTCGTGGATGTGCAGCAGACGGTGCTTGCCCGGGTGCGCCGGCAGGGCCACTTCAGGGAAGTTGACCGACGACACGGAAGTACCGTTGTCGCTGTACTTGACCAGCTTCTCGGCCACTTCCAGACCGATGTTGGCCTGGGCTTCAGCGGTGGAACCGCCGATGTGCGGGGTCAGGATCACGTTGTCCAGGCCGCGCAGCGGGCTTTCGAACTGCTCGTCGTTGGAGCGTGGCTCGACCGGGAACACGTCGATGGCGGCGCCGATCAGGTGCTTGTCCTTGATGGCCGCAGCCAGGTGATCCAGCTCGACCACGGTACCGCGGGCGGCGTTGATCAGGATCGAGCCCTTCTTCATCGCACGGATTTCTTTCTCGCCGATCATCCATTGGGTGGATGGCAGCTCAGGCACGTGCAGCGAGACGATGTCGGCCAGGCCCAGCAGCTCGTGCAGGCTGGTGACCTGGGTAGCGTTGCCCAATGGCAGCTTGGTCAGCGGGTCGAAGAAGAACACCTGCATGCCCAGGCCTTCGGCCAGGACCGACAGTTGGGTACCGATCGAGCCGTAGCCGACGATGCCCAGCTTCTTGCCACGGATCTCGAAGGAGTTGGCCGCGCTCTTGATCCAGCCACCACGGTGGCAGGAAGCGTTTTTCTCGGGGATGCCGCGCAGCAGCAGGATCGCTTCGGCCAGCACCAGTTCGGCCACCGAACGGGTATTGGAGTACGGCGCGTTGAACACGGCGATACCGCGCTCACGAGCGGCGTTCAGGTCAACCTGGTTGGTACCGATGCAGAAACAGCCGACAGCGACCAGTTTCTTGGCGCAGTCGAAAACCTCTTCGGTCAGTTGAGTGCGCGAGCGGATGCCGATGAAGTGGGCATCAGCGATCTTTTCTTTCAACTCAGCGTCGGGCAGAGAACCGGTGAGGTACTCGATGCTGGTATACCCGGCGGCCTTGAGGACGTCCACGGCGGATTGGTGGACGCCTTCGAGAAGAAGGAACTTGATCTTGCTCTTATCGAGAGAAGTCTTGCTCATCTGCGTAAACCTGTGTCCCGGAGAAAAATGGCAGGGAAGTGAAGCTCTCGCAGCATCGGCCTGAAGCACGATCAGCGGGGGGCGTATGCTAGCATGAGTACCCCCCGATACGCCCATCCCTGGGACGTGAAGTGTGCTCAGGGTGACTATGAATAGTTCGAGAGTTCTATCGATGACCGATCTTGCGCTGATTGATGAACTGATGACTCTGGTAGAGCCCGGTAAGGTGCTGACCGACGCGGCCTCCCTTGACGCTTACGGCAAGGACTGGACCAAGCACTTCGCGCCGGCGCCTTCGGCCATCGTCTTCCCCAAGAGCATCGAACAGGTTCAGGCTATTGTCCGCTGGGCCAACCAGCACAAGGTCGCCCTGGTGCCGTCGGGCGGCCGAACCGGGCTGTCGGCAGCGGCGGTAGCGGCCAATGGCGAAGTGGTCGTGGCCTTCGACTACATGAACCAGATTCTCGATTTCAACGAATTCGACCGCTCGGTGGTCTGTCAGCCGGGGGTGATTACCCAGCAGTTGCAGGATTTCGCCGAAGCAAAGGGGTTGTATTACCCGGTGGACTTCGCTTCGGCAGGTTCCAGTCAGACTGGCGGCAATATCGGCACCAATGCCGGCGGAATCAAGGTTATTCGCTACGGCATGACCCGCAATTGGGTCGCCGGCCTCAAGGTCGTCACCGGCAAGGGCGATGTGCTCGAGCTGAACAAGGACCTGATCAAGAACGCCACCGGCTACGACCTGCGTCAGCTGTTCATTGGCGCCGAGGGCACCCTGGGTTTTGTGGTCGAGGCCACCATGCGCCTGGACCGGGCGCCGAACAATCTCACGGCCATGGTCCTCGGTACGCCGGACTTCGACTCGATCATGCCGGTGCTGCACGCGTTTCGTGCCAGGCTCGACCTGACCGCCTTCGAGTTCTTCTCCGACAAGGCCCTGGCCAAGATCATGGGCCGCGGCGACGTGCCGGCGCCGTTCGCGACCGACTGTCCGTTCTATGTATTGCTGGAGTTCGAAGCCAGCAACGAGGAGGTGGCCAATGACGCCCTGGCCACGTTCGAGCACTGCGTGGAGCAGGGCTGGGTGCTGGACGGGGTCATGAGCCAGAGCGAACAGCAGTTGCAGAACCTGTGGAAGCTGCGCGAGTTCATCTCCGAAACCATCTCGCACTGGACCCCGTACAAGAACGATATTTCGGTGACCGTGTCGAAAGTGCCGGCGTTTCTCAAGGATATTGACGCGATCGTCGCGGATAACTACCCGGATTTCGAAGTGGTCTGGTACGGCCATATCGGCGACGGCAACCTGCACCTGAACATCCTCAAGCCGCAGAACCTGAGCAAGGACGAATTCTTTGCCAAGTGCGCGACGGTGAACAAGTGGGTGTTCGAGACCGTCGAGAAGTACAACGGCTCGATCTCTGCCGAGCACGGCGTGGGCATGACCAAGCGCGATTACTTGACCTACAGTCGCTCGCCGGTTGAGATCGAATACATGAAAGCAGTGAAGGCGGCGTTCGACCCCAACGGGATCATGAACCCGGGCAAGATCTTCGCTGTCGAGTAAGCCACAGGCACAAGAGCATCCAATAGCGCCAGGAGTCGGCAATGAGCTATCAGCACCAGTATGTAGACGGCACGCGTATTCACTTTCCCCTGGGCAAGGTGGTGTGCATCGGGCGCAACTATGCCGAGCACGCCCAAGAGCTGGATAACCCGATCCCGACCGAACCCCTGTTGTTCATCAAACCGGGCAGTTGTGTGGTGCCGCTCGACAGCGGCTTCAAGATCCCGACTGAGCGCGGTTCGGTGCATTACGAGACAGAAATTGCCGTGTTGCTCGGCAAGTCGCTGTCTACCAACCCGACCGTAGAAGAAGTGCTCGACGCTATCTCCGGCTTCGCCCCGGCCCTGGACCTGACGCTGCGCGATCTGCAGGCACAGCTGAAGGAAAAAGGCCTGCCGTGGGAGCGCTCCAAGTGCTTCGATGGCGCCTGCGTGCTGCCGCCGTTCGTGCCGGTCAGCGCCTTTGAAGACCTGACCGACATTGGCATCCGCCTGACCCTCAACGGCGAAGTGCGCCAGGACGGCAACAGCGCACTGATGCTCAACCCGATCGTGCCGATGATCCAGCACATGGCCACGCAATTCTCGCTGATGGCCGGTGATGTGATTCTCACCGGTACCCCGGTCGGGGTTGGCCCGCTCAATCCGGGCGACAAGCTGGTGGTGGAGCTGCCAGGCGTCAGTCGTTTCGAAAGCCAGGTGCTTTAACCATGTTGGCATGGCAGCCAGTATTGTCGGCTGCCATGCGGCTTGTCGGTTTTGCCATTTTTTTCACAACCGATCCGGATAATGCGTGCGGACCTGGCTCTGCGAACGCGCCGGTTACGTGATATCAACTGGCAAAAAGAGCAAAACTTCATGGCCACTCCCCTACCTTCGAGCAATTCCGTGCCGCCTGCGCGCAAACGTGGCCTGGCCTTGCGCTGGTCCACCTGGGCGGCAGCCGCGGCAATCATCGGCTACGGCGTGGCGATTGCCATGCATTGGGATGACCGTGGCTTGCTCTGGTTGCAGGAGCGTTTCGAAAGCAAGGTCGAGCAGCAGGCCAGCATCTGGTTGCCGGATTACCAGGTCAATATCGATGCCAAGGTGCTGCCGGGCATGGAGGATGATGAAGCTTCTGACCTGTCCTACAACCCGGTGAGCAAAACCTTGTTCGCCGTCATGGGCAAGAATCCCTTCCTGGTTGAGCTGACCCTTGAAGGCGACGTGCTGCGCAAAATGCCGCTGGTGGGCTGGAGCAATCCTGAAGGGGTTGCAGTGCTGGAGGGCGGGCGCCTGGCGATTGTCGACGAGCGCGATCACAAGATGACCATCGTCACCCTCAATGCCGACACCCAATCGCTGAACATCGCCGATTTCCCGCAATACGACCTCGGCCCTTCGGAAAACCAGAACAAAGCCTTCGAAGCCGTGGCCTGGGACCCTATGCAACAGCGCATCATCCTTGGTGAAGAGCGGCCGCCGGCCTTGTTCACCTGGAGCAGCGACGGCCATAGCCCACTGACTGGCGACAAGCAGCCGCTGCCAAGCGACGAGCTGGACCTGCGCAACCTCTCGGCCCTGGGCGTCGATCCGCGTACCGGGCACCTGCTGGTGCTGTCCGCTGACTCGAACATGCTGCTGGAGCTGAACGAGAAGGGCGAGCAGGTCAGCTTCATGACTCTGCTGGGCGGTTTCAATGGCTTGAACAAGCGTATCCCGCGAGCCGAAGGCGTGGCGATGGACGACAAAGGCACGCTGTACATCGTCAGTGAGCCGAACCTGTTCTATCGTTTTAACAAGCCCTGATTTCAGACTTTTCCTACTTCAGGATTAAGTTTCACTTCAGTTGAGTGTGGGAAGATTCAGGCTGTCACTTACTGAGTCCACCTGAATGCGTCGCTACATTCGCCTGCCCCTGATTTTCCTGGTTTTGAGCCTGCTCGGCTTGCTTCTGGTCACCGCGGCCGGGCAGCAGTACCGCCTGTTCGAGCGCGGCTGGTTCAACCTCAAGACCTGGTGGCAGCCGTTCGAGCAGAGCATTGGCCTGGACCAGTACCAGGTGGTGCTGGAGGCTCAACCTGTCGAAGGCCTGGACGACGATATCTCGGCGCTGACCTTCGACCCCGACCGCAACAGCCTGTTTACCGTGACCAACAAGCGCTCCGAGCTGATCGAGCTGTCACTGGACGGGCGTATCCTGCGCCGGGTGCCGCTGACCGGCTTTGGCGACCCGGAGGCGGTGGAGTACGTCGGCCCCAACAGCTACGTGATCACCGACGAGCGCGAGCAGCGTCTGATTCGCGTGCGCCTGAACGACAACACGCCCTTTCTCGATGCCAAGGATGCCGAACAACTGACCCTGGGTATCGGCCTCAATGGCAACAAAGGTTTTGAAGGCCTGGCCTACGACTCGGCCGGCAAGCGCCTGTTCGTGGCCAAGGAGCGCGACCCGATGCTGATCTACGAGGTGCATGGCTTCCCCCATGACAACCCCGAGCAACCGTATGCGGTGCATGTGGTGCAGGACCAGAAGCGTGATTCGCGGTTGTTTGTGCGTGACCTGTCGAGCTTGCAGTTCGATGAGCGCAGCGGCCACTTGCTGGCGCTGTCGGATGAATCGCAGCTGGTGCTGGAGCTGGATGTGCAGGGCAAGCCGCTGAGCACCTTGTCGTTGCGCAAGGGCTTTCAGGGCCTGAAGAAGAGCGTGCCGCAGGCCGAAGGTATCGCCATGGACGATGCCGGGACCATTTACCTGGTCAGCGAGCCGAACCTGTTTTACGTGTTCAAGAAGCCAGCCGAGTAAACTTCATCGCTGGAAAGCCAGCTCCCACAAGCAGAACCTGTGGGAGCTGGCTTGCCAGCGATAGGCTGCAAAGCCGCCCTGAATCAGACACCTCAGGCCTTGAGGCTCTTGACCCCTTCCGAAGTCCCCAGCAACAGCAGATCCGCCGGCCGCGCCGCGAACAGGCCATTGGTGACCACGCCGACAATCGCATTGATCTGGCTTTCCAGCTCGACCGGGTTGGTGATCTGCAGGTTGTGCACATCGAGAATGATGTTGCCGTTATCGGTCAGCACACCCTCGCGGTACACCGGGTCGCCCCCCAGCTTGACCAGCTGGCGCGCCACGTGGCTGCGGGCCATTGGAATCACTTCGACCGGCAACGGGAAGGCGCCCAGTACCGGCACCAGCTTGCTGGCGTCGGCGATGCAGATGAAGGTCTTGGCCACGGCGGCAACGATTTTCTCGCGGGTCAGGGCCGCGCCACCGCCCTTGATCAGGTTCAGGTGTTCGTCGCTTTCGTCGGCACCATCAACGTAGAACTCCAGGTCGCTGACGGTGTTCAGCTCATACACCGGAATACCATGACCTTTCAGGCGTGCAGCGGTCGCTTCGGAGCTGGCCACGGCGCCGTCGAAGGCGGTCTTGTGCTTGGCCAGGGCGTCGATGAAGCAGTTGGCGGTCGAACCGGTGCCGACGCCGACGATGCTCTTGTCGTCGAGCTTGGGCAGAATGAAATCGACAGCGGCCTGGGCGACAGCCTGTTTGAGTTGGTCCTGGGTCATGCGGGCTCCGAAGCGGGGAGGAGTATCGTGAAGGCGCGTAGTATAGCGGCTAAAACCCCTGGCTTGCTGTGGTCGCCCGACAGGGCGCTGGGGTAGACTCGCAAACCTCGCCCAACCGCTCAGTGATGCTTTCCCGATGCTCGAACAGTACGTCAAGAAGATCCTCACCTCGCGCGTTTACGACGTTGCCGTCGAAACCCCGTTGCAGACCGCCGGCCAGCTGAGCAAGCGCCTGGGCAACAACATCCTGCTCAAGCGTGAAGACTTGCAGCCGGTGTTCTCGTTCAAGATTCGCGGTGCCTACAACAAACTGGCCCAGCTCAGTGCTGAAGAACTGGCCCGTGGCGTGGTCACCGCATCGGCCGGCAACCATGCCCAGGGCGTGGCCCTGGCGGCCCGTGAGCTGGGGATCAAGGCCACCATCGTGATGCCCAAGACCACCCCCGAGATCAAGGTCGAAGGCGTGCGTTCGCGCGGCGGCAAGGTGGTGCTGCATGGTGATACGTTCCCGGAAGCGCTGGCGTACTCGCTGAAGCTGGTGGACGAGAAAGGCTTCGTCTACATCCACCCCTATGACGATCCGCTCACCATCGCCGGGCAGGGCACCGTGGCCATGGAGATCCTCCGTCAGCACCCGGGGCAGCTGGATGCGATCTTCGTTCCGGTTGGCGGCGGCGGCCTGATTGCCGGCATCGCGGCCTACGTGAAGTACCTGCGCCCGCAGATCAAGGTGATCGGCGTCGAGCCGGACGACTCCAACTGCCTGCAGGCCGCCATGGCAGCGGGTGAGCGTGTGGTACTGCCGCAGGTCGGGCTGTTTGCCGACGGTGTGGCAGTGGCGCAGATCGGTCAGCACACCTTCGACATCTGCAAGCAGTATGTCGATGACGTGATCACCGTCAGTACCGACGAGATCTGCGCGGCAATCAAGGATATCTATGACGATACCCGCTCGATCACCGAACCTGCCGGCGCCTTGGGCGTTGCCGGGATCAAGAAGTACGTCGAACTCAACGGGGTGACCGGGCAGACCCTGGTCGCCATCGATTCCGGCGCCAACGTCAACTTCGACCGCCTGCGCCATGTCGCCGAGCGTGCCGAACTGGGGGAGGGCCGTGAAGCCATCATCGCCGTGACCATCCCCGAGCGGCCCGGCAGCTTCAAGGCCTTCTGCGAGGCGGTGGGCAAGCGCCAGATCACCGAATTCAACTACCGCTACCATGCCGACGGCGAGGCGCACATCTTCGTCGGTGTGCAGACCCATCCGGATACCGACCCGCGCAGTGCGCTGATCCAGAGCCTGACCGAGCAAGGCTTCCCGGTCCTCGACCTGACCGATAACGAACTGGCCAAGCTGCACATCCGCCATATGGTCGGCGGCCATGCGGCGCGGGTCAGCGATGAGCTGGTGTTGCGTTTCGAGTTTCCCGAACGCCCGGGTGCGCTGTTCAACTTCCTCAACAAGTTGGGTGGGCGCTGGAACATCTCGATGTTCCACTACCGCAACCACGGCGCGGCCGATGGTCGCGTGGTCGCCGGCCTGCAGGTGCCGGATGATGAGCGCCATCTGGTGCCGGCGGCGCTGGCCAAGATCGGCTACCCGTACTGGGACGAAACCGATAACCCGGCGTACCGGCTGTTCCTGGGCTGAGCGTCTACGCTTTTGGGCAATGCCTGAGGAAGATAAAAGAAATGGAACTGCTGACGACCCTGAAAACCGCCCACATTCTGGCCACCGTGTTGCTGCTGGGCAGCGCATTGGGGCTGGCGATCTGGACCTTTATCGCGCGCCGCAAGGGTGATGCCAGTGCCCACACGCGGCTGATGGCTCGGCCGCTGGTGTTTGTCTGGCTGTTGATGGGCATTTGCCTGGTGAGCATGCCGTTCACCGGCTGGTGGCTGGTACACCTGATCGGCTGGCCGTTGGGCCAGACCTGGGTGCTGGGTTCCAGTGTGATCTACACCGTCGGTGCGTTCAGCTGGTTCTGGCTGCTGGTGCGGGTCAATCGCCTGCGCACGGCGCCGACCGTGGGCAACCCGAAATTCACCCTGGCGCTGGCAGTGTTCAGCGGTGTGTGTTTTATCGCCATCGCCGGGCTGATGGGTGCCAAGCCGGTTTAAACGATAAGGATCGTCATGAAGGTGTTACTGGTGGGGGCCACGGGGTTCGTTGGCCGCCATCTTCTGCAGGCCTTGCACATGGCTGGCCATCAGGTTTTCGCGACCAGCCGCCATGCGCAGCCAGCGTCGCTGCCCGGGGTTACCTGGCAAATCCTCGACCTCGACCGGCTGGCGCTGGAGCCAACGGCCTATGCGCTTCCCGCCGGTATCGACCTGCTGATCAATGCCGCCGGTGTGCTCAGCACCCAGGAAGGCCAGCTGTCGCGAACCCAGGACATTGGCACCCGGGCGCTGTTCGACCTGGCGGCGCAGCGTGGCGTGCGGGTTTTGCAGATTTCTGCGCTGGGCGCCGGTGAACAGGCGGATGTGCCCTTTTTGGCCAGCAAGGCGCGTGCAGACGATTACCTGTTGGGGCTGGGCATTCCGGCCGTGGTGCTGCGCCCGTCGCTGCTGCTCGGGGCCGGCGGCACCAGCAGCCAGTGGCTGGCGCGCTTGTCACCCTGGCCAATGATTGCGCTGCTGGGCCTCAAGGCGCAGTTGCAACCCCTGCACATCGACGACCTGAGTGCGGCGGTGCTGGCGCTGATGCGACAGTGGCCGGCGCAGCCCTGCGTCGTGCCGTTGGTCGGCCCGCAGCAAATGACCTTGGCCCAAGTATTGGATAGCCTGCGTGCAGCACAGGGCTGGGCGCCAGCCCGCTACCTTGAAGTGCCGTCAATGCTCGCTCGGCCTGCGGTCTGGCTTGGCGATCGCCTCGGCTGGCGGGCATTGAACAGCCAGAGCCTGCGCCTGGCCCGGCGCGACAATTGCGCCGACCCCGATATCCTCGCCGGGCACTGCGGTTATCGCTGCGCGCCGCTGGCCTCGCGGTTGGCAACCTGGCCGAGCGCCGCCCAGAGCAGCCAGCTGGCGTTACGACCGCTAATGCTGGCGGTGTTGGTGCTGATCTGGCTGGGCACTGCCGTGGTCAGCCTTGGCCCTGGCCATGACTGGGGCCTGCGTATTCTTGCCGAAGCCGGTTTGCAAGGCTATGCGGCAACCCTGGCGGTAATTGCCGGCTCACTGTGCGATTTCGTCCTCGGCATCGGCCTGCTGCTGCGCCGTTGGCGACGCCGGGCGCTGCAGGCGCAACTGCTGTTGATGCTCGGCTACACGCTGATCATCAGCGTGGTGCTGCCGCATTACTGGTTTGACCCCTACGCTGCCGTCGCCAAGAACCTGGTGATGATGGTGGCTACCCTTTGGCTTCTATGGACTGAACCGCGTCGATGAGTGCTTACCTGCTGCTCAAAACCCTGCACATCCTGTCTTCTACCGTTCTGTTCGGCCTCGGTGCCGGTTCGGCCTACTATGCCCTGCGCGCCTGGCGTACCGGCAAGGTCGAGGTAATCGCGACGACCTTCAAGCACCTGGTGTTCGCCGACTGGGCATTTACCGCGACCACTGCGGTGTTCCAGCCATTGAGCGGCATCGGCCTGGTGTTGCTGGCCGGGTGGCCGCCGCACCAGAGCTGGCTGATGTGGAGCTTTGGCTTGTACGTGTTTGCCGGCATCTGCTGGCTGCCGGTGGTGTGGCTGCAGATTCGCGTGCACAGGTTGGCCGAGCAGGCCTTGCGCGACGGTGTGGCGATGCCGATGAAGGCGACCAGCTACATGCGCTGGTGGTTTGGCCTGGGCTGGCCGGCGTTCCTGGCGTTCATGGTGATTTTCTACATGATGGTCGCCAAGCCAAGCTGAGGCCGCTGCCGGGGAGGCAGCGGCCACTCACGCATCAATCGCGCAGGCTGATCACTGGCCAGCCGCGTTTCTGGGCTTCGGCACGCAGGTTCGGGTCGGGGTCGACCGCCACCGGGTTTGTGACCTTTTCCAGCAGTGGCAGGTCGTTCATCGAGTCGCTGTAGAAGTAGCTGTCATCCAGGCTATAGCCGTTCTCCAGCAGCCAGCGGTTCAGGCGCGTCACCTTGCCTTCACGGAAGCACGGTATATCGGTACTGCGGCCGCTGAAACGACCGTCGACCATTTCGCATTCGGTGGCCAGCAGGGTCTGAACGCCCAGGCGTTTGGCGATCGGGCCGGTGATGAAACGGTTGGTGGCGGTGATGATCACCAGCTTGTCACCGGCATCCCGATGCTTCTTCAGCAGGGCCAGCGCCTTGGGCAGGATGATCGGCTCGACGCAATCGCGCATGAAATCGCGATGCCATTCGTCGAGCTGGGCGATTTCCGTGGTCGCGAGGATTTCCAGGCTGAAGTTCAGGTAGGCACTGAGGTCCAGCTTGCCGGCCAGGTAGTCCTGATAGAAAGCGTCGTTGCGGTTCTGGTACTCGACCGGGTCGAGAATGCCGCGTTCGCACAGGTAATCCCCCCAGGCGTGGTCGCTGTCGCCACCAAGGAGCGTATTGTCCAGATCGAATAAAGCCAGGCGCATTTAAGTCACTCGCATAACATCTGAAAAGTCCCACAGAATACGGACTTTTCACAACGGTGCACATAAGGTAAACAGGCGCGTTGCTGGCTTCGTGACCTTTGTGGAACAATGCCGTGACATGCGTTTGCGAGGTTGCTGCCGTGATCGACCCCGATGGTTTTCGCCCCAATGTCGGGATCATTCTGACGAATGATCTTGGGCAGGTGCTATGGGCTCGACGGATCAACCAGGATGCCTGGCAGTTTCCCCAGGGAGGTATCAACCCCGAGGAAACGCCGGAAGATGCCCTGTACCGCGAGCTGAACGAAGAAGTGGGGCTGGAGCGAGATGATGTTGAAATTCTTGCCTGCACCCGCGGCTGGTTGCGTTATCGTTTACCCCAACGCCTGGTCCGTACCCACAGCCAACCGCTGTGCATCGGCCAGAAACAGAAATGGTTCCTGTTGCGCCTGGTCTCCAACGAGCAGCGGGTGCGGATGGACTTGACCGGTAAACCGGAGTTCGACGGCTGGCGCTGGGTCAGCTATTGGTATCCGCTGGGCCAGGTGGTGACATTCAAGCGCGAGGTTTACCGCCGCGCTCTCAAAGAGCTTGCCCCGCGCCTGCTGGCGCGCGACTGACGACGGAGTTCGACCCCGAGCCATGCTCAATACGCTGCGCAAGATCGTCCAGGAAGTTAACTCCGCCAAGGATCTCAAGACGGCGTTGGGGATCATTGTGTTGCGCGTAAAAGAGGCCATGGGCAGTCAGGTCTGCTCCGTCTACCTGCTCGATCCCGAGACCAACCGCTTCGTGCTGATGGCCACCGAGGGCTTGAACAAGCGCTCGATCGGCAAGGTCAGCATGGCCCCCAACGAAGGCCTGGTCGGCCTGGTCGGTACCCGGGAAGAGCCGCTGAACCTGGAAAACGCCGCCGATCACCCGCGTTATCGCTACTTCGCCGAAACCGGCGAGGAGCGTTTTGCCTCCTTCCTCGGTGCACCGATCATCCACCACCGCCGCGTGGTCGGGGTGTTGGTCATCCAGCAAAAGGAGCGCCGTCAGTTCGATGAAGGCGAAGAAGCCTTCCTGGTGACCATGAGCGCGCAGCTCGCCGGGGTTATCGCCCACGCCGAGGCCACCGGCTCGATCCGCGGCCTGGGCCGTCAGGGCAAGGGTATCCAGGAGGCCAAGTTCGTCGGCGTACCCGGTTCACCCGGCGCTGCGGTGGGCAAGGCGGTGGTCATGCTGCCGCCGGCCGACCTCGACGTGGTGCCGGACAAGACCGTCGATGACATCGACGCCGAGCTGCTTCTGTTCAACAACGCCCTGGAAGGGGTGCGCGAAGACATGCGCAACCTCTCCGCCAAGCTCGCCACCCAATTGCGCCCGGAAGAGCGCGCGCTGTTCGACGTCTACCTGATGATGCTCGAAGACGCGGCCCTGGGCGGTGAAGTGGTGCAGGTGATCAAGACCGGCCAGTGGGCCCAGGGCGCGCTGCGCCAGGTGGTCGGCGAGCACGTCAATCGTTTCGAGCTGATGGACGATGCCTACCTGCGCGAGAGGGCTTCCGACGTGAAGGATCTGGGCCGGCGACTGCTGGCCTACCTGCAGGAGGCCCGTCAGCTGTCGTTGGTCTATCCCGACAACACCATTCTGATCAGTGAAGAACTGACTCCGGCGATGCTCGGCGAGGTGCCGGAAGGCAAGCTGCTCGGCCTGGTCTCGGTACTGGGCTCAGGCAACTCCCACGTCGCTATCCTGGCCCGGGCCATGGGCATCCCGACCGTCATGGGCCTGGTTGACCTGCCGTACTCCAAGGTCGACGGCATCGACATGATCGTCGATGGCTACAAGGGCGAGGTCTACACCAACCCCAGCGAAGTGCTGCGCAAGCAGTACGCCGAAGTGGTCGAAGAAGAGCGCCAGCTGGCCCAGGGCCTCGACGCCCTGCGCGAACTGCCTTGCGTAACCCTCGATGGCCACCGCATGCCGCTGTGGGTCAACACCGGGCTGCTCGCCGATGTCGCCCGCGCCCAGCAACGTGGCGCCGAAGGTGTCGGCCTGTACCGTACCGAAGTACCGTTCATGATCAACCAGCGCTTCCCCAGTGAAAAAGAGCAGCTGGCGATCTACCGCGAGCAACTGGCGGCCTTCCACCCGCTGCCGGTAACCATGCGCAGCCTGGATATCGGCGGTGACAAGGCGCTGTCGTACTTCCCGATCAAGGAAGACAACCCGTTCCTCGGCTGGCGCGGTATTCGCGTCACCCTCGACCACCCGGAAATCTTCCTGGTGCAGACCCGCGCGATGCTCAAGGCCAGCGAAGGCCTGAACAACCTGCGCATCCTGCTGCCGATGATTTCCGGTATCCACGAACTCGAAGAAGCCCTGCACCTGATCCATCGGGCCTGGGGCGAAGTGCGCGACGAAGGCACCGACGTGCCGATGCCGCCGGTGGGAGTGATGGTTGAGATTCCCGCTGCGGTGTACCAAACCCGCGAGCTGGCACGCCAGGTGGATTTCC
The DNA here is from genome assembly GCF_018390435.1 of Pseudomonas sp. RC2C2. Taxonomy (NCBI): domain Bacteria; kingdom Pseudomonadati; phylum Pseudomonadota; class Gammaproteobacteria; order Pseudomonadales; family Pseudomonadaceae; genus Pseudomonas; species Pseudomonas sp. RC2C2. The sequence continues at coordinate 2,497,532 of NZ_JAHBAX010000001.1, forward strand.
TGTCGGTCGGCTCCAACGACCTGACCCAGTATTTGCTGGCGGTGGACCGCAACAACCCGCGCGTCGCCGACCTCTATGACTACCTGCACCCGGCGGTGCTCCAGGCCCTGCAGAACGTGGTGCGCGACGCCCACGCCGAAGGCAAGCCGGTGAGCATCTGCGGTGAAATGGCCGGTGACCCGGCGGCAGCGGTACTGTTGATGGCCATGGGCTTCGACAGCCTGTCGATGAACGCCACCAACCTGCCCAAGGTGAAGTGGATGCTGCGTCAGGTCAGCCTGAGCAAATCCAAGGAGCTGCTGGCCCAGGCCATGAGCATCGACAACCCGCAAGTTATCCACAGTTCGTTGCAGCTGGCCCTGAAGAATCTGGGCCTGGCGCGGATGATCGGGCCCGGGGTGGGCAAGGCCTTGTGATTTTAGGGCTGCTTTGCAGCCCATCGCTGGCAAGCCAGCTCCCACAATGGACCTGCATTCACCGACCCTGTGGGAGCTGGCTTGCCGGCGATAGCGTCAGACCTGCAAACACACCTCCCCCAGATGCCCGCCAAGCGGCCCAAAACTGCGCTCCAGCAACCGCCGCCGACCATCCGCCTCGACAATCAGCACCGTACTGGCCCGCGTCCCGTAGTTCTGGCTGGCGATAAACACGCTCGACAGCAACCGTTCGGTCCCCAACCCCACGCCGGTCTCCGGCAGCTCGCTGTCCGCCGCCGGCAAGTTATCCCCAAGCAGCTCCAGCAAGCGCTCGGGCTGCGGATCGGCCAGGTGCTGCTGCAACCCCGCCCGCGCCTTGAGCAGCTTCGGCCAGGGCGTATCCAGCCCGGCATTGGACACGCCGTAAACCCCTTCGCCCAGCAGCTGCGGCGTAGGTTGTCGGGCATTCAGGTAACCCAGTTGTGCGTTATCGGCGACCAGCAGGTTGAAGCCCGAATACTGCTGGCTACGGCTGGCGACCTGATCCAGATAAGCCTCGACCCCCAGCTCACCTCGCAGGAACGCCGCCACCAGCTCGCCCCGCGACCGGGCGCCCTGGGGCTGATGCGGGTCGCGGATATTGGTCAGCGCCGCAAAGCGGCCATTGGGCCCGACACCCAGCCAGGTGCCGCCGGCTTCCAGGTCGCGCCCGGCGTAAACCCCGGGCGCATCCTCCCAGGCCCCCAGCACACGGCTGGGGCGGGCGTAGAACTCATCACGGTTGGCCGCGACGATCAGCGGCTGGGCATGCCCCGGCCGCCAGGCAAAAACGATCAGGCACATAGGTGGGCCTCTGTGTTTTTGCCCACTCTACCCATAGCGTCCGACGCGATCCATCGACTTAATGTGTCTTCACTAGAGCCGCAGGCCTACCTTCCGTTACCATGCCGGACTGAATTTACGGGGGGCGGCAATGGAATTCGTGCTCTATCTGGCGCTGGGCGCCTGCGCAGGCGTGCTGGCCGGGCTGTTCGGCGTTGGTGGTGGCATCATCATCGTGCCGGTGCTGGTGCTCAGTTTCACTGTGCAAGGCTTCGACGCTTCGGTGCTGACCCACCTGGCGGTGGGGACTTCGCTGGCGACCATTGTCTTCACCTCGGTCAATGCCATCCGCGAGCACCACCGCAAGGGCGCAGTGCAGTGGCCGATCTTCGTCTGGATGACCCTGGGGATACTGATCGGCGCCGGTATCGGCGCCAAAACCGCCTCGGCGATCCAGGGCCCGATGCTGCAAAAGATCATTGGCGTGTTCGCCCTGGTGATCGCCGTGCAGATGGCCCTGGACCTCAAGCCCAAGGCCAGCCGCGGCATCCCCGGCAAGCCCGGGCTGACGGTTGCGGGTAGCGTGATCGGCTGGGCCTCGGCAATCTTCGGCATTGGCGGCGGCTCGTTGACCGTGCCGTTCCTGACCTGGCGCAGCCTGCCCATGCAGCAGGCAGTGGCAACGTCGTCGGCCTGTGGTTTCCCGATTGCCGTGGCCAGTGCCCTGAGTTTCATCTGGCTGGGCTGGCATGACCCGCATCTGCCGGCGCACAGCCTGGGCTTCGTGTACCTGCCGGCGCTGCTGGGCATTGCCCTGACCAGCATGTTTTTCGCCCGCTTCGGCGCGCGCCTGGCACATAAACTGTCGCCACGCTTGCTCAAACGGCTGTTTGCCGCGCTGCTGTTCTGCGTCGGCTTGAGCTTTTTGCTTTAACGAGAGGAGTCACCATGCTGCCTTACCCGCAGATCGATCCAGTGGCCGTGGCCCTGGGTCCGCTGAAAATCCATTGGTACGGCCTGATGTATCTGGTCGGCATCGGCGGCGCCTGGCTGCTGGCCTCGCGTCGCCTCAACCGCTTTGACCCGACCTGGAGCCGCGAGAAGCTCTCCGACCTGGTGTTCTGGCTGTCGATGGGGGTGATTGTCGGTGGTCGCCTGGGCTACGTGCTGTTCTATGACCTGCACGCCTATCTGGCCAACCCGACCTTGATCTTCGAGGTATGGAAGGGCGGCATGTCGTTCCACGGCGGCTTCATCGGCGTCATGCTCGCGGCCTTGTGGTTCGGCAAGCGCAACAACAAGTCGTTCTTCGAGCTGATGGACTTCGTCGCGCCACTGGTGCCGATTGGCCTGGGCGCCGGGCGTATCGGCAACTTCATCAATGCCGAGCTGTGGGGCAAGGCCACCGACGTGCCGTGGGCCATGGTCTTCCCGCCGTTCAGCGACCCGGCCCAGCTGCCACGTCACCCGTCGCAGCTGTACCAGTTCGCCCTGGAAGGTGTGGCATTATTCCTGATTCTCTGGCTGTACTCGCGCAAACCGCGTCCGACCATGGCAGTTTCCGGCATGTTCGCGCTGTTCTACGGAATTTTCCGCTTTATCGTCGAATTCGTGCGGGTACCCGACGCCCAGCTTGGCTACCTTGCCTTTGGCTGGTTGACCATGGGGCAGTTGCTTTGCGTGCCGATGATCCTCGGCGGCATCGGCCTGATCTGGTGGGCCTATAACCGCAAACCCACGGCCAAGGCCGCCGTTTGAATTTCCACGGCAGGGCGATCCCCTGCCGTCCTAGCTACAGGTAAGCCATGAAACAGTATCTAGATCTGGTCCGTGACGTGATCGAAAACGGCACCCTGCAGGGTAACCGTACCGGCATCCGCACCATCAGCCTGCCGGGCGCCATGCTGCGCTTCGACCTGCAGATGGGCTTTCCGGCCATCACCACCCGCAAGCTGGCGTTCAAGTCGGCGATCGGCGAGATGGTCGGTTTCCTGCGCGGCGTGAAGAACGCTGGCGAGTTTCGCGAGCTGGGCTGCAAGGTCTGGGATCAGAACGCCAACGAAAACGCCCAGTGGCTGGCCAACCCGTTCCGCCAGGGCCATGACGACCTCGGCGAGATCTACGGCGTGCAATGGCGCCAGTGGCCGGCTTACAAACGCATCCCGCTGAGCAACCCGGCCGCCATCGAGCTGGCCCGGAGCCAGGGCTTCCAGCAGATCGCCCAGGCCGAGGAAGACGGTGAAGCCTTCGTCGTGCTGTACAAGGCCATCGACCAGATCCGCCAGTGCATCGACACCATCCACAACGACCCGGGCAGCCGCCGCATCCTGTTCCACGGCTGGAACTGCGCCCAGCTCGACGAGATGGCCCTGCCGCCGTGCCACCTGCTGTACCAGTTCCACCCGAATGTCGAGACCAGGGAAATTTCCCTGACCCTCTACATCCGTTCCAACGACCTGGGCCTGGGCACGCCGTTCAACCTCACCGAAGGCGCTGCCTTGCTGTCGCTGATGGGCCGCCTGACTGGCTACACGCCGCGCTGGTTCACCTATTTCATCGGTGATGCGCACGTCTACGAGAACCACCTGGACATGCTCAACGAACAGCTCAAGCGCGAGCCGCTGGCAGCGCCGAAGCTGGTGATCAACGATCGCGTGCCGGAATTCGCCAAGACCGGCGTGTACGAGCCGCAGTGGCTGGAGAAGATCGAACCGAGCGACTTCAGCCTTGAAGGCTACGAGCACCACGCGCCAATGACGGCGCCGATGGCGGTCTGATTAACCGTCTGAAATTACTGTGGGAGCGGGCACCTCAATCAGTGCCCGTGGCTCCTGCCCACATGCGAATGCTCCGCCTCTGGCGCCGTCACCGCACCATTGACCTCAAGATGCTGCAGGATCGAGCACTGGACCTCCTTGGGATGGCAGTGCTGACGCAGTTCCAGCAGTTGGGCCTGCAGGGCCTGCAGGCCGTCGATACGCGCCTTGACGTGCTGGATATGCTCGTCGATCAGGGCGTTGACGCTTTCACACTGGTCTTCCGGGCTGTCGCGCAGGTGCAGCAGGCTGCGGATTTCTTCCAGGGTCATGTCCAGGGTGCGGCAGTTGCGGATGAAGGTCAGGCGCTCGACGTGGGCCTGGGTGTACATCCGGTAGTTGCCCTCGCTGCGCGCCGGCTCCGGCAGCAGGTTTTCCCGCTCGTAGTAACGGATGGTTTCCACCGCGCAATCGGTGGCCTTGGCCAGTTCTCCGATCTTCATCTGCAAATACCTCGACAAGTGGCTTGACCCTATAGTGGCTACAGGGTGTTCACTTGGCAACAGGACATTTAAGGATGAACCCATGAACCAGCCTGTCAGCCACACCCCAGGTAAAGCCGCCCACGATCATGAGCACAGCCATGATCACGCCAAGCATGAGCATGCCGAGCACGCCCACAGCAGCTGCTGTTCCCACGACGCCGCGCCGGCGCTGGTGCAACTGAGCGAGGCGAGTAGCGCCGGTGCGCGGTTGAGTCGTTTCCGCATCGAGGCCATGGATTGCCCGACCGAGCAGACGCTGATCCAGAACAAGCTGGGCAAGCTGGCGGGGGTCGAGCAGCTGGAATTCAACCTGATCAACCGCATCCTCGGTGTACGCCATACCCATGCCGACACTGTCGTCATCGAGCAGGCCGTAGCCTCGTTGGGCATGCAGGCTGAACCGCTGAGCGATGCCACCGAGGAAGCTGGCGCTACGCCTGCGCCAGCGAAAAAGCACTGGTGGCCGCTGGCGTTGGCCGGTGTGGCGGCGCTGGGCGCCGAGGCCATCCATTTCGCCGAGCTGGCGCCTTCCTGGGTGGTGGCCCTGGTCGCCCTGGTGTCGATCCTCAGCTGCGGCCTGGGTACCTACAAAAAGGGCTGGATCGCGCTGAAGAACGGCAACCTCAATATCAACGCGCTGATGAGCATCGCCGTGACCGGTGCGGTGTTGATCGGCCAGTGGCCGGAAGCGGCCATGGTCATGTTCCTCTTCACCGTCGCCGAGCTGATCGAAGCACGCTCGCTGGACCGCGCGCGTAACGCTATTGGCGGCCTGATGCAGTTGAGCCCGGACCTCGCCACCGTGCAGCAAGCCGATGGCCAGTGGCGTGAGCTGGACGTCAAGCAGGTCGCCCTGGGCGCGCTGGTGCGGGTGCGTCCCGGCGAGCGCATCGGCCTGGACGGCGAGGTGGTCAGCGGCCAGTCAAGTATCGACCAGGCGCCGATCACTGGCGAGAGCCTGCCGGTAGAGAAGGGCCCGGGCGACAAGGTGTTCGCCGGTACCATCAACCAGGCCGGTGCGCTGGAGTACCGGGTCACGGCGGCGGCCGGGCAATCGACCCTGGCACGGATCATCAAGGCCGTGGAAGAAGCCCAGGGCGCGCGGGCGCCGACCCAGCGCTTCGTCGACCAGTTCTCGCGCATCTACACCCCGGCCGTGTTCGCCTTTGCCCTGGCGGTAGCGGTGATTCCGCCGCTGTTCATGGCTGGCGCCTGGTTCGACTGGATCTACCGCGCCCTGGTATTGCTGGTGGTGGCGTGCCCGTGTGCGCTGGTGATTTCTACCCCGGTGACCATTGTCAGCGGCCTGGCTGCGGCGGCGCGCAAAGGCATCCTGGTCAAGGGCGGGGTGTACCTGGAAGGCGGGCGCAAGCTCGACTTCCTGGCCCTGGACAAGACCGGCACCATCACCCATGGCAAGCCGGTGCAAACCGACCATGAAGTGCTTGAGCCGTTGTTCGAAGGCCGTGCCCAGGCGCTGGCGGCCAGCCTCGCCGACCGCTCCGACCACCCGGTCTCCCGTGCCATTGCCGTGTTCGCTACAGAGCAGCAACTGCCCCTGAGCGAGGTGACGGCCTTCGAAGCCCTGGCCGGCCGAGGTGTGCGCGGCGAAATCGACGGCGAGCTGTATCACCTGGGCAACCATCGCCTGGTCGAAGAACTGGGCCTGTGCTCGGCGCAGCTCGAAGCCCGGCTCGATGCCCTCGAGCGCCAGGGCAAGACCGTCGTGCTGCTGCTCGACAAGTCCGGCCCGCTGGCGCTGTTCGCCGTCGCCGACACGGTCAAGGACAGCAGCCGCGAGGCGATTGCCGAACTGCATGAGCTGGGTATCAAGACTGTCATGCTGACCGGCGACAATCCGCACACGGCCCAGGCCATTGCCGCCCAGGTCGGTATCGACCAGGCCCATGGCAACCTGCTGCCGGCCGACAAGCTCAAGACCATCGAAGACCTGTACGCCCAGGGCCATCGGGTCGGCATGGTCGGCGACGGTATCAATGATGCGCCGGCCCTGGCCCGGGCCGAGATCGGTTTTGCCATGGCTGCGGCCGGTACTGACACTGCCATCGAGACCGCCGACGTGGCGCTGATGGATGATGACTTGCGCAAAATCCCGGCCTTCGTCAGGCTCTCGCGCCAGAGTGCGGCGATCCTGACCCAGAACATCGTCCTGGCCCTGGGGATCAAGGCGATCTTCCTGGCGGTCACCTTCGCCGGCATGGCAACCATGTGGATGGCGGTGTTCGCCGACATGGGCGTGAGTTTGCTGGTGGTCTTCAACGGCCTGCGCCTGCTGCGTAAATAGAGGATGTATGTTGAGTTCCGAGTTGAAAGCCTTCTACATGGTTGCCCGCCTGGGCAGCATTACCCTGGCGGCGAAGAAACTCGGGCTCAGCCAACCGACGGTGACCACGCAGATCCGCAACCTGGAAAGCCAGTACGCGGTGGAGCTGTTCTACCGCGGCGGTCGGCGCCTGACCCTCAGTGACGACGGCACGCGGCTGTTGCCGATGGTCAAGGCGCTGCTGCAGCAGGAAGCCGATATCGAGTTCTTCCTGCGCAACAGCGGCCAGGGCCAGGGCAGTTTGCGCATCGCCGCCACGGCGCCGTATTACATCCTCGACCTGGTGAAGATCTTCCGCGAGCGCCTGCCACAGGTGGAGGTGTCGGTGGAGATCGGCAACTCCCAGCAGGTGCTGGAGTTGCTCGAAGACTATCGGGTCGATCTGGCCGCGTCTTCGCAACTGGTCGAGGATGCGCGCCTGGTACGGCGGGTGCTGGGTACCGATCCGCTGGTGGTGGCGGTGCATCGTAACCATGTGTTGGCCAGCCGTGAGTCGCTGCCGTTGTCGGCACTGGCCGGGCATTGCCTGTTGGTGCGTGAGCAGGGTTCGACCACGCGCAAACTGACCGAACAGATGCTGGAAGCGGCGGGGGTGAAGGTTGGGTCGCTGCTGGAGATCGGCAGCCGCGAGTCGATTCGCGAGGCGGTGCTGCGCAATATCGGCATCAGCATCATTGCCCGCCATGAAGTGCCGCATAACCCCGAGCTGCGGGTGCTGAGCCTGGAGGGTGCGCCGGTGATGCATGAGTATCTGTATTGCCTCAAGGAGCGGCGCCAGGCGCGCTTGCCGGCGGCGTTTCTGGGGCTGGCCCAGGAAGTTGCGGCGGTAGAGATATAGATAATCGCTGGCAAGCCAGCTCCCACAGGGTACTGCATGCACTGGACCTGTGGGAGCTGGCTTGCCAGCGATGCAAGGCGCAGCCTTGCCAACCGAGATCACACCAAAATCTGCCTATACCACTATCGGCAACTTTTGCCTCTGCGCCACAGAACCTTCGCATTGCCTGCCTAGCATGACCCTCATTCGTTCGATGAGGTCCTGCCATGAACACTGCGGTCGCAAACCCAGGCGCACAGATGAAGGTGCGCGGTATCCACAAGCGCTTCGGCGCCTTTACCGCCCTGCATGATGTTTCCCTCGACGTCGCTGCCGGGGAGCTGGTGTGCTTGCTGGGCCCGTCCGGCTGTGGCAAGACCACCCTGCTGCGCTGCATTGCAGGCCTGGAGCGCCAGGACCGCGGCACCCTGTACATCGGTGAGCGCGACATCTCCGAGCTGCCGCCCCAGGCTCGTGACTATGGCATCCTGTTCCAGTCCTACGCGCTGTTCCCCAACCTTACCGTCGAAGCCAACATCGCCTACGGCCTGGCTGGCAGTGGCCGTGACGAAGTGCGCCAGCGGGTGGTGCAGATGCTCGAGCTGGTGGGCCTGAGCGGCAGCGAGAAGAAGTACCCCGGCCAGCTTTCCGGCGGCCAGCAACAGCGGGTGGCCCTGGCCCGCGCCCTGGCCCCGGCACCTTCGTTGCTGCTGCTCGACGAGCCGATGTCGGCCCTCGATGCCCGGGTTCGCGAGCACCTGTGCAGCGAACTGCGCCAGCTGCAGCGCCAGCTCGGCATTACCACCCTGATGGTCACCCACAATCAGGACGAAGCCATGTTGATGGCCGACCGCATTGCGGTGATGAACAACGGCCAGGTCGAACAGTACGCCACCCCGCAGGAAATCTACGACAAGCCGGCCACGCCGTTCGTTGCCGAGTTCGTTGGCCAGGGCAACTGGCTGCCGTTCCAGCGTCACAGCGACAGCCATGCCCAGGTCGGTGCGCTGAACATGCGCCTGGCCGACGGTGCCGGCCAGGCCCGTAGCGGTCGCCTGTTCTGCCGCCCGGAAGCGATCAGCGTCAACCCGCCGGTGCACGAGGAGAACCTGTTTCCGGCACGGGTGCGCGAGATCACTTTCCTGGGTAATCGCTGTCGCATGAGTTTCGAATTCAACGAGCTGCCAGGCCATGCCCTGCTTGCTGAAGTCGCCCCCGAGTCGATGCCGCGCCTGGGCTCCCAGGACATCTGGGTCGCCTTGCCGCCGCGCAGCCTGCAGGTGTTTGCCTGAGATGGCTGCGCCAATCGCCATGCCGATCGCACACGCAAAGGCAGCACAGCGCGCCGGTGTACCGCTGGGGGATCGACTGTTCGTGGTCGGCGGCAAGTGGTTGCTGCTGCTTCTGCTCACCGTCGCGGTCCTGATGCCACTGCTGGCGATCTTCTGGCGCGGTTTCAGCAGTGATACCGGCCAGGGCGGTGGCCTGGTTGCCGCCCGCGAATTGTTTGCCAGTGCCAACTTCCACTGGTTGCTGGGCAACAGCCTGAAAGTCTCGCTCAGCGTTGCAGCCATTGTGGTGCCGCTGGCCTACCTGTTCGCCTACGCCCTGCAGCGCACGCTGATCCCGGCCAAAGGCCTGTGGCGCGGCATCTCATTGCTACCGTTGCTGGCGCCATCGATGCTGCCGGCCATTGCCCTGGTCTACCTGTTCGGCAATCAGGGCCTGCTGCGCGGGCTGCTCAGCGACAATATCTACGGCTTCTGGGGCATTGTCCTCGGTGAGGCCATCTACACCTTCCCGCATGCGCTGATGATCCTGCTTTCAGCCCTGTCGCTGGCCGATGCGCGTTTGTTCGACGCCGCCTCGAGCATGGGGGCCGGGCCTTGGCGCGCCTTTCACAGCATCACCTGGCCGGCGACCCGGCAGGCGGTGTTCGCCGCCTTCTGCCTGGTGTTCACCCTGACCATCACCGATTTCGGTGTGCCAGTGGTGGTCGGTGGCGATTATCAGGTGCTGGCGCTGGAGGCCTACAAGGCCGTGGTCGGCCAGCAACAGTTCGGCCGCGGTGCCTTGATCGGCATGGTCCTGTTGGTGCCGGCGCTGCTCAGCTTTGCCGTCGATGCCTGGTTGCGCCGCCGCCAGGGCGACTCGATGAGCGGCCGTGCCCAGGTGTTCCAGCCACAGCCTTCGCGGCGCCGCGATGCCTGCTTCCTGGCCGTGGTCATACTGATTTGCGCGGTGCTGTTGCTGGTGGTGGGCATGGCGGTGTACTCATCGCTGGTCAAGTTCTGGCCTTACAACCTGTCGCTGTCGCTCAAGCACTACCAGTTCGACGAAACCGCCGGTGGCGGCTGGCTGGCCTACCGCAACAGTCTGACCATGGCCCTGGGCACGGCGCTGATCGGCAGCGCGGTGATTTTCACCGGTGCCTACCTGATGGAAAAAACCAAGGGCCAGCGCGGCCTGAACCTGTTGCTGCGCCTGCTCAGCTTCGTGCCGATGGCGGTGCCGGGGCTGGTTCTGGGGCTTGGCTACGTGTTCTTCTTCAACCTCGCCAGCAACCCGCTGCATGTGTTCTACGGCAGCATGGCGCTGCTGGTGGTGTGCACCATCGCCCACTACCTGACCACCGCGCAGATGACCGCGACCACCGCCCTGCGCCAGCTCGATGGCGAGTTCGAGGCCGCTGCGCTGTCGCTCAAGGCGCCGCTGTACCGGCATTTTCTGCGGGTCACCGTGCCGATCTGCCTGCCGGCATTGCTCGACATCATCCGCTACCTGTTCGTCTCGGCAATGACCACGGTGTCGGCGGCGATCTTCCTCTACAGCCCCGACACCATCCTCGCCGCGGTCGCCGTACTGAACATGGATGACGCCGGCAACGTCGGCGGTGCCGCGGCGATGTCGACCCTGATCCTGTTTACCAGCGCCACCGTTTCGCTGCTCCTGGCCTGGGCCTCGCGCGGCCTGTTGCAACGCTCCCAAGCCTGGCGCCAGCGCGCGCCGGGTCACTGATTGCCTCTCCCAACCTGTACCGTTCAAAGGAACCGCATCATGTTCAAGCCACTTGCTCTTGCCGCTGCCGTCCTCACTGCGTTCAGTGTGCAGGCCTACGCCGCCGACACCCAGCTGACGGTCTACACCGCACTCGAAGCCGAACAGCTCAAGAGCTACAAGCAAGCCTTCGAGAAGGCCAACCCGGACATCGAAATCAAATGGGTGCGGGATTCCACCGGCATCATCACCGCCAAACTGCTGGCCGAAAAAGACCGCCCGCAAGCCGATGCCGTGTGGGGCCTGGCAGCGTCGAGCCTGGCCATCCTCGACCAGCAGGGGATGCTGCAAAGCTATGCACCGAAAGACCTCGGCAAGATCGGCGCCAACTACCGCGATGCCGCCAACCCGCCAGCCTGGGTGGGCATGGACGTCTGGGCCGCGACCATCTGCTTCAACACCGTCGAGGCCGAGAAACAGGGCCTGAGCAAGCCGGTGAGCTGGCAGGATCTGACCAAGCCCGAGTACAAGGGCAAGATCGTCATGCCCAACCCGGCGTCTTCCGGCACCGGCTTCCTCGATGTCAGCGCCTGGCTGCAGACCTTCGGCGAGAAACAGGGCTGGGCGTACATGGACGGCCTGCACAAGAACATCGGCCAGTACGTTCACTCCGGCTCCAAGCCTTGCAAGCTGGCGGCGGCGGGTGAGTTCCCGATTGGTATCTCCTTCGAATACCCGGCTGTGCAGCTCAAGCGCCAGGGCGCGCCGCTGGACATCGTCCTGCCCAAGGAAGGCCTGGGCTGGGAGATCGAAGCCACTGCGGTGATCAAGGGCAGCCAGCATGAAGACGCGGCCAAGCGCCTGGCCGACTTCTCGGCAAGCCCGGCGGCCATGGAGCTGTACAAGGAAAACTTCGCCGTCCTGGCCCAGCCCGGTATCGCCAAGCCGCAGACCGAACTGCCGGCCGACTACGAGCAGCGCCTGATCAAGAACGACTTCGCCTGGGCTTCGAAGAACCGAGACAGCATCCTCGCCGAGTGGCGCAAGCGCTATGACGGCAAGTCGGAGAAGGTGGCGCAGCAGTAACACTGCGTTGACTTCATCGCTGGCAAGCCAGCTCCCACAGGATCGGTGTATGCAGTACCTGTGGGAGCTGGCTTGCCAGCGATGGGGGCGACGAATTCTTCAAGGAACCTCAAATGACCGATCTACTCATCGTCGGCGCCGGCATCCTCGGCCTGTCCCATGCCTACGCCGCCGCCCGGCGTGGGCTCAAGGTGCGGGTCTTCGAGCGCAGCGCCACGCCCCTGGGCGCTTCGGTGCGCAACTTCGGCCAGGCCCTGGTCACCGGCCAGCCGCCCGGCCAGATGCTCGAGCTGGCCAAGGCCAGCAGCGGCATCTGGAAGCACTGGGCGCAGCAGGCCGGCTTCGAGCTCAAGGCCAATGGCTCGCTGCTGTTTGCCCGTACCGCGCTGGAACTGGAACTGCTCGAAGCCTTCTGCGCCGAGCGTGCGCCACAACATGACTACCAGGTGCAACTGCTCAGCGGCGCCGACCTGAACGACCTGTATGGCGGCCAGTTCCGCCACCACCGCGCCGCCTTGCGCGGGCTGCAAGACCAGCAGTTGTATTCACGCGAAGCCTTGCCGAGCCTGATCCGCTTCCTGCAGCAGGTGCTGGATGTACAGTTTCATTTCTCTACCCTGGTGCGCGGTATCGAACCGGGGCGGGTGTCGACCACGGCGGGGGATTTCAACGCCAAACAGGTGGTGGTCTGCTCCGGTCACGACTACCAGACCCTGCTCGCCGAACCCATCGCTGCCCTGCAGCCGCAGATTTGTCGTCTACAGATGCTGCGTGCCCGGCCGCGCTTCAAGCTCGACCTGCAGCACGCATTGCTGACCGGCCTGAGCTGCGTACACTACGGCGCCTTCGCCGACCTGGCGCAAGCCCAGGCGCTTAAAGCGCAACTGCAGGCCAACAGCCCGCACCTGCTGGAGCACGGCATCCACCTGCTGATCAGCCCTACACCCCATGGCGAGCTGATCATTGGCGACTCCCATGCCTATGGCAGCGATGCTTCACCGTTCAACGCCGAGCAGGTCGACAACTGGATGCTCGAGCTGGCCGAGCACACCCTGGGCGGGCGCATCGAAGTGGTCGAACGCTGGCAGGGCGTCTATGGTTCTGGCGGGCCGGGGCCGTTTTCCTTGCTGCAGGTCGCGCCGGGTATCAGCGCCGCGCTGATGCACAGCGGCGTCGGCATGAGCGTCGGCCCGGCCCTGGCCGAGCAACATATCGCCCGTTTGCTAGAGGAGAGCGACTGACCATGCGTATGAGCCTGTAAACCATGTCCCCGGCTTGCCCCGCGATAGCGTCCTAAAGCTCTAGCACCAAAGCATCAATCTGCTCCTGACGCTCCGCCTGATTGACCCTCGCCCCCGGATTGAGCGACGACCACTGCGGATGCGCCCGTGCCTTGTTCAGCGCTTCCGGCAATTTGCCTTCACGCCAGGTCTGCTCCTGCGGTGTTGCCAGCTTGATTCGCTCCATCGCCGCATGACCACGGGCATCCAACGCATGCATCAGCTGATGCTGACGCAGTGCCAACAGGCGCAACACGCTGTCATCCACCGTCAACTCGCGCTGGCCCTTGAGCTTGCCGAGCAGGCGCGAGCCATAGCTGCGGGCGGTCTGCAGGGCGCCGCCGGCAATCGCCCCGGCCAGCGCTGCAACCCCGAGGGTCAGGCCGCCGACCAGCAAATCGACTCCCGCCCCGGCCGCCGCACCGGCCGCCACGCCGCTGCCCAGGCGTACTCCGAGCAGCTTGAGGGTTTCCGGGTTGAACAGGTCATCGCCCCAGCGCCCGTCGAGCAAGGGCAGGTCGCTGCTGGCGGCGTCTTCCTTGCGAAAGGCATAGAGCTTGAGCAGTGCTTCGACGCAGCGTTGCTCGCGCTGGCGCACATCGCGGCGCAGGGCTTCGATGGCCACGGCCTCGGCGCCGGGTTCGGCAACTACGCTGCGCCGGCAGGCAGCGCAGTCGAGCAGCAGATCGGCGACCAGGCGCTTGGCGCTTTCACGCCGGGCCTGGCGCTGGGCCTGTTGATCGTCGATCAGGCGTTGCAGTGCGCTGCGGGAGTGCTCCAGCATCAAGGCCAGGCTTTCGTACAGGCGACGCTCGCCGTCTTCCGGCGGGGCGACGCTGTCGAAGCGCACCAGCGCATGCAGACCCAGACGCGCCAGGGCTTCGCGCCAGTCGGCTTCACGATGGTCGCTGCTGGCGACGAAATTGAGCACCGGCAACAGCGGCTTGCCGCATCCGGCGAGCACTTCCAGCTCGTCGCGGTACTTGGCCAGCACCGGCTCGCGGGCATCAATCACATACAGACCGGCATCGCTGGCCAGCAACTGGCGCAGCACCTTGGCCTCTTGTTCAAAACGCTGGCGTGCTTCGCTGCCCTGCAGAAAGCGCTCCAGCCGCGCCGGACCATCAAGGCGTTCGCCCGGGCGTTCCAGGCGTTCGAGGTAATCGAGCAGGGCGATGGCATCTTCCAGCCCCGGCGTGTCGTAGAGCTCCAGCAGTGGCTCGCCGTCAACCGACAGGCGTGCGCCCTCGACATGGCGGGTGGTGCTCGGCCGGTGGGACACTTCGCCGAAGCCGACATCGCGGGTCAGGGTGCGCAACAGCGAGGTCTTGCCGACATTGGTGTGGCCGACCACGGCCAGTTTCAGTGGCTTAGTCATGGCCATGCTCCAGCCAGTTCAGCGGGGCAGTGTCGGCGTAATTCAAGCCGAGTTGTTCCAGGGCCTGATGCCAGTCGCCGAGACGGTCAGCATCCAGCGCCTGGCCGGGCATCGCCTGCAGCAGCCAGATGCGCGTGGCGCCGGCATTACGCGCAAGCTCGGCAAGCAGTGCCAGGCTACCGCGGTCGGGCGAGCGGCGCGGGTCGCAGGCAATCGCCAGGCGCGCCGGAGGAAAGCGGCTGAGCTGTTCGAGCAGCTTGTTGCGAGACTCGCGGCTGTCGAGGATGCCGGCGTTGCTTACCGCTGCTGGCAGGGCGGGTGGCCATGGGCGTTTGTCGTCCAGTTCGAGACCGACCAGCAGGGCGCCATTGCTGTGTTCTTCGCCGACGCCCCGGACAATCTGCGGCAGGGCATCAGGCGCGGCATCGTTGACGCCCAGGCGTTCGCTGCTGGGCATCAGCGCATCGCGCAACTGGCTGTAGCCGGGCAGATTGAGGTCCAGGTGCAAGCGCGCCCGGCCACTGCGCCAGTGCCATAGGCACCAGGCGGCAAGCAGCAGGCGCGGGACGATGCCATACACCAGCAGCACCCCCAGCAACCAGCCGGCCCAGGCCTGGCGGGCCAGTTCCAGTGCCGGTTGGCTGTCGCCGCTGGCGCGGATCATGGCCACGTCCGGTACGCTGAAGCCAAGCAACGCCGGCAGGGCACCCAGGGCCTGGGTCAGGGCAACGAAGGTGTCGGCGCCAAGAATGGTGGTTTCCCAGACGAAGCCATAACGCCGGGTCGCCAGCAGAATCAGCAACATCAGCAGCGCCGTGCCCAGGGCTACCAGCCACAGGCTGTGCACCAGCAGGCCGAGCAGCCAGCGGTTGAGCCTTTGCCGTTGCAGCATCACTAGCAGGGCGGGTGCCAGGTGCGCGGCCTGGGCATCACGGGCGAATTTTTCGCTGAGCCACAGCCACAGGCGGCCAAGGCTGGCGCCCTGTTCAGCGGTGAAGAAAAAGCCCAGCAACCAGCCGAGCAACAGCAACAGGTTAAGCCCGAGCAGGCTGCCCAGGGCCCAGAACACGTTCACCGGGCGCAGGCTGTCGCCGAGGGCGGCCAAGGCCAGGCCGGCGCCGCTGAGCACGGCAAGCACCATCAGGGCCGCCAGCGCCAGGCGTGCGCCTTGTTTCCAGTGTTGCAGGGCGCTGCGCATGCCATCGCGTTCGGCCAGCCACAGGGCGCGGCTTTCGATGCGCGCCGGCAGGTCGCCGCCCGATTGGCGGGCGCGGCGGTTGGCTTCCTGGTCTTCCAAGGGGCCTGCATGTTCTTCGCGCAGGCGCACGGCTTCGGTGAGCCAGCGTTTGTCCAGGTCAGTCAGTGCAGTCACGCGGTCTTCCATTGATCAAGTCAGCCCAAAGCATAACCCAGGCATCGAAGATCGGGCTTTGCTATCCTCGCCGGCATGAAAACATCACTCCCCCTCAGCCTGATCGCGGCCCTCGCCGAGAACCGCGTGATCGGCATCGACAACAGCATGCCCTGGCACCTGCCGGGGGATTTCAAGTATTTCAAGGCCACCACCCTGGGCAAGCCGATCATCATGGGTCGCAAAACCTGGGATTCGCTGGGCCGACCGCTGCCGGGGCGCTTGAACCTGGTGGTCAGCCGCCAGCCGGGCTTGCAGCTCGAAGGTGCCGAGGTGTTCGCCTCGCTCGATGAAGCGATGGTGCGTGCCGAGCAATGGGCACTGGCGCAGGGCGTCGATGAGCTGATGCTGATCGGCGGCGCGCAGCTGTATACCCAGGCGATCGAGCGCGGCCTGGCGGATCGGCTGTACCTGACGCGGGTGGAATTGAACCCGGAAGGGGATGCGTGGTTTCCGCCGTTTGATCAGGCGCAGTGGAAGCTGGCGTCGAGTCAGGCGAATGCGGCTGAAGGTGACAAGCCTGCTTATCACTTCGAGGTCTGGGAAAAGGCCTGAAAAGCATCGCCGGCAACGCCGGCGATGAGGCCCTTCAGGGCGACGCAGGACTCAGGAGTGCGTCAGCTGCGCATGCTCCTGCGCCTCCAGCACTGACTTGTCAGTCTGCTTGAGCATCTGGCTGGTGATCGCCCCTGCAGTCATCGAACCGTTCACGTTCAGCGCCGTGCGGCCCATGTCGATCAACGGCTCGACCGAGATCAGCAAGGCCACCAGCTCGACCGGCAAGCCCATGGCTGGTAGTACGATCAGTGCCGCGAAGGTCGCACCACCACCCACGCCCGCGACACCCGCCGAACTCAGGGTGACGATCGCCACCAGGGTGGCAATCCACAGCGGGTCAAATGGATCGATGCCCACCGCTGGCGCCACCATCACCGCCAACATCGCCGGGTACAGGCCGGCGCAGCCGTTCTGGCCAATGGTCGCCCCGAACGATGCGGCAAAGCTTGCGATCGACTGCGGAATGCCCAGGCGCAGGGTTTGCGCCTCGATGCTCAGCGGGATGCTGGCGGCGCTGGAGCGGCTGGTGAAGGCGAAGGTCAGCACCGGCCAGACCTTGCGGAAGAAGCGCAGCGGGTTCACACCGCTCATAGCCAGCAGCAGGCCGTGCACCACGAACATCAGGCCCAGGCCGATGTACGACACCACCACGAAGCTGCCGAGCTTGAGGATGTCGTCCAGGTTCGAGCTGGCCACCACCTTGGTCATCAACGCCAGCACGCCGTACGGGGTGAGCTTCATCACCAGGCGCACCAGGCGCATCACCCAGGCTTGCAGGGTGTCGATGGCAGCCAGGGCGCGGTTGCCCTTCTCGGCATCATCCTTGAGCAACTGCAGGGCG
This sequence comes from Pseudomonas sp. RC2C2, assembly GCF_018390435.1. Taxonomy (NCBI): domain Bacteria; kingdom Pseudomonadati; phylum Pseudomonadota; class Gammaproteobacteria; order Pseudomonadales; family Pseudomonadaceae; genus Pseudomonas; species Pseudomonas sp. RC2C2. The sequence goes on from NZ_JAHBAX010000001.1 coordinate 2,514,783, forward strand.
GCCATGCCGAGGAACACGGCAAAGATCACCACGCTGATGATCGAGGTCGGCTTGGCCCGGGCCAGGTCGCCCACCGGGTTGCTGGGGATGAACGACAGCAGCAGCTGTGGGATGTTCAGGTCGGTGACCTTGCCCACGTAGTCGCTCTGGATCGCCGCCATGCGCGCAGTTTCGGCGGTGCCGGCCACCAGGCCTTCGGCGGTCAGGCCGAACAGGTTGGTCAGCACGATGCCGATCAATGCGGCGATGGCCGTGGTGAACAGCAGGGTGCCGATGGTCAGGAAGCTGATCTTGCCCAGCGACGAAGCGTTGTGCAGGCGCGCCACGGCGCTGAGGATCGAGGCGAAGATCAGCGGCATGACGATCATCTGCAGCAACTGCACGTAACCGTTGCCCACCAGGTCGAGCCAGCTGATGGTGGCCTTGAGGATCGGGTTGCCGGCGCCATAGATGGCATGCAGGGCGGCGCCGAACAGCACGCCGAGGACCAGGCCGACCAGGACCTTCTTGGCCAGGCTCCAGTTGCCATGACGGGTTTGCGCCAGGCCCAGCAACAACGCCAGGAACGCCAGCAGATTGAGAGACAACGGCAGATTCATTGAAGCTCCAGGAAAAAAGGCGGGGCATCGCCTCTGTGTGCGATTGCGAACAGAAATGCTAACAGCATGAAAACGAACGAATTTATATCGAAATGGAATTTCTATAGTCGTTTTTGGAATAACGGCGGGTCGCAAACAGAATGCACGTGGCCGCTCAGGGGCGTGTCGGTGTCGCTGTCGGGTCGGTGTGCATTTCAGGCTTTGCTAGCGTGAGCGGGCCACTTTTCTGGAGAAATGCACATGACGTCTGCTCCGAAAATCCTCGCCGCCGGCCTTGCCTTGTTGCTGACCGGGCATAGCTGGGCCACGGAACTCAAGCACTGGCCGGTCGAGGCTGCCAAACAACTGGACACAATGATTGCCGCCAACGCTAACAAGGGCAACTACGCGGTCTTCGACATGGACAACACCAGCTACCGCTTCGACCTCGAAGAATCGCTGCTGCCGTTCATGGAGAACAAGGGCCTGCTCAGCCGTGACAAGCTCGATCCGTCACTCAAGCTCATCCCCTTCAAGGACACCGCCGAGCACAAGGAGAGCCTGTTCAGTTACTACTACCGGCTCTGCGAAATCGACGACATGGTCTGCTACCCCTGGGTCGCCCAAGTGTTTTCCGGCTTCACCCTCAAGGAGCTCAAAGGTTATGTCGATGAGCTGATGGCTTCGGGCAAGCCGGTGCCGAGCACCTACTACGAGGGTGATCAGGTCAAGCCCATCGAGGTGCAACCGCCGAAAGTGTTCGCAGGCCAAGCCGAGCTGTTCAACAAGCTGATGGAAAACGGCATCGAGGTCTACGTGATCAGCGCCGCCTCCGAAGAACTGGTGCGCATGGTCGCCGCCGATCCCAAGTATGGCTACAACGTCAAACCGCAGAACGTGATCGGCGTCAGCTTGCTGCTCAAGGACCGCACCAGCGGCGCCCTGACCACCGCGCGCAAGCAGATCAGTGCCGGCCGCTACGACGCGCAGGCCAACCTGGGCCTGGAACTGACCCCCTACCTGTGGACTCCGGCCACCTGGATGGCGGGCAAGCAGGCGGCGATCCTCACCTATATTGATGAGTGGAAGAAGCCGGTGCTGGTCGGTGGCGATACCCCAACCAGTGATGGCTACATGCAGTTCCATAGCGTCGACGTGGCCAAGGGCGGCATCCACCTGTGGATAAATCGCAAGGCCAAGTACATGGACCAGATCAACGGCATGATTGCCAAGCATGCAGCGGCCCAGGCCAAAGAGGGGTTGCCGGTGACGGCGGACAAGAACTGGGTGATCGTCACGCCGGAGCAGATTCAGTAAGCAAAATAGATATCAATTGCGAATTCATCTCATCTTCTGCTAGCGTGCGCTCACCTTGAGGCCCAACGCCAGGAAGTACCGTGTCTTCGTGGAATACGCAGATTGCCCGCTTGTTCGCCGAGCACAAGAAAGCGCTGGAAGCCTTTGTTGCGCGCCGTACCGGTAATGCGCAGGTGGCAGCCGACCTGACCCAGGAGTCTTTCCTGCGTCTGGCGCGGCTGCCTGCCGACAAGAAGATCGACAATCTACCGGCCTTCCTCTTCACCATTGCCAGCAACCTGGTACGTGACCATCAGCGTCAGTCCATTCGTCGCGAGCGCCTGGACGGCGGCGAACCCAGCGAGGAGCTGGCCTGCGAAACGCCAGGTGCCGACGAGCAATTGTCTGCGCTGCAAGAGCAGGCGCTGATGCACGAGGCTATCCAGGCCCTGCCCGAGGCGACCCGGCACATCTTCCTGCTCTATCATGTCGACGAATGTTCCTACCGGGAAATTGGCGAGCGCCTGCAGGTCTCCCCGCGTAGTGTCGAATACCAATTGCGTCGTGCGCTGATCGACTGCCGGGCCTTTATCAAGGCGCGCTTGCTCAGCGGTACGCCGAGGTCGTGCCCATGAGCCGGCCAATTGCAGCGACGGATACCCCGATGACCGACCCACACGCCATAGAGGCCGACGACCTGTTCGCCGAAGCCAGCGGCTGGTACTACCGCCTGCAGGCCGAAGACGTCACGGCCGATGAGCGCGAGGCCTTCAGCGCCTGGCTGGCCCAGGGCCCGGCACAGGCCCAGGCCTGGGAGGAAGTGCTTGGCCTGCTGGGTGCCTTGTGTGAACCGGCGCGGCAGATCCGCCAGGCGCAGCGCGCGCGTTGGCGCCGGCCGCGGCTGCAGGTCTGGGCCAGTGCTGCCGCGGTGCTGCTGATGGTCGGTTGGCTGGCGTACAGCCCCTGGCCGGACCGCTGGCGCGCCGACTATGCCACCCGCACCGGCGAGTCGCGCAGCATTGCCCTGGCGGACGGTTCGCAACTACAACTCAACACCGATACGGCCGTGCAGGTCGAGCTGGTCGATGGCGAGCGGCGGGTGCGGTTATTGCGTGGCGAGGCCTGGTTCGACGTCAGCCATGACCCGGCGCGGCCGTTTGTGATTCGCTCCGGTGATGGCTGGGTCAGGGTCGTGGGCACGCGCTTCAGCGTGGCCCGGGAAGGCGACCAGACCCGGGTGCGGGTAGCCCAGGGCAAGGTCCAGGTCAGTGCCGACAACACTCAGTCAGTGCTGCTGGAACCCGGTCGCGGTGTCGAGTATCGCGGCGCTCGCCTGAGCGCCGAGCATGGTTTTGATGTGCCGGCCGAGTTCGCCTGGCGCCAGCGCCAACTGGTGTTCCGCGAGCAGCCGCTGGTCGAAGTGGTCGATGCCCTGAACCGCTACTGGCCGGGGCAGACCCTGGTGTTGGGCGAGAGCCTGCGCCAGCGCAAAGTCTCGGGAGTGTTCGAGATCGACAAGCCCGAGGCCGTGCTCAAGGCCTTGACCCACACCCTGGGCCTGCGCGCCGAGCACTACACCCCGTATCTGCGGGTGTTGCGCGAGGGCTGAAAAATTTCTTACGAAAGTTTCAGGGTTTCCCCAGCAGCTGACGTCCTTGATCTCGTAGGCGCAAATAATAAGCACTCTCAGACAGTGTGGCGCCACTTAACGACTTCGACGATTCTGGGGAGCACCACTGATGGAACACACCACCGCCACCCGGCGCCTGCCCGGCGTGCCGACCCTGCTGAGCCTGGCCATTGCCCTGGGCTGCGGCACGCTGGCAATGCCGACCCTGGCCGCGTCTACCGCGCAAGCGCAGGCCTATCGCTTCGAGATCCCGGCGCAATCGCTGGATGCGGCGCTGGCGGCCTTCAGTGCGGTAACCCGGGTGCAGGTGCTGGTGGGCGCCGAGGTCACTCAAGGCCTGCGCTCCCCGGGCTTGAGCGGCAGTTATCCACAGGACCAGGCCCTGGCCCAGCTACTGGCCGGCACTGGCCTGAGTGCAACCTACATCGATCGCGATAGCGTAACCCTGGAAAAACGCCAGGGCGAAGACACCGCGTTGCAGTTGGGCGCGACCATGGTCGGCGGCAAGGTGCTGGGCGCTACCACCGAAGGTAGCCAGTCCTACACAACCGGTGCGCTGACCATCGGCAAGGGCGAACAAAAGCTCAAGGACATTCCGCAGTCGGTGTCGGTCGTCACCCGTCAGCGTATGGACGACCAGAACATGAACAGCCTGCAGGACGCCATGCGCCAGGTCACCGGGGCGACGATCAAGAGCTACAACTCCGGCTCCAGTCTGAATGATGTGTACATGCGCGGCTTCCTGGTCGATCAGGTGCAGGTCGACGGCGTCTCGCAAATGACTGGCCAGGGCGACCTGATGACCAGCTTCGACCTGGCGATGTTCGACCGCGTTGAAGTGTTGCGCGGGCCCTCCGGCCTGTACCAGGGCGCCGGTGAGCCCGGCGGCACCATCAACCTGGTGCGCAAGCGCGCCCTCGGTCAGTTCGCCCTCAGTGGCGAGCTGTCGGCAGGCTCCTACGATCACTACCACTCGACCGTGGACATCACCGGCCCGCTCAACAGCGACGGCAGCCTGCGCGGGCGCTTCGTTACCGCTTATGAGGACAACAAGTCCTTCGTCGATTACGCCCAGAACGAGCGGCCAATGGTGTATGGCCGGCTGGAATACGACGTGACCCCGGACACTACCCTGTCGCTGGGCGGCGCCTATCAGAAGAACCGTTCTACTCCGGCGTTCGGCCTGCCGGCTTACGCCAGCGGCAAGCTGCTGGACGTCAAGCGCTCGACCTTCGTCGATGCCAAGTGGAACGAACTGGACGAGCACGTCTGGGAAAGCTTCTTCGAAGTCGATCACGCCCTGGAGAACGGTGGCCAGTTCAAGACCTCGTTGACCTACCGCGATGCTGAAACCCCGACCCGCAACTTCACCTGGAGCGACGGTGCGGTCGACCCGGCCACCGGCGCCAGCTCGGCGGTGGCCTACTCCTACTACACCCACATCAAGACCCTGGGCCTGGACAGCTTCGTGACCTTGCCGGTGGAAGCCTTTGGCCGTACCCACGAGCTGACCATGGGGGCTGAATACCAGCACCTGGACAAGGACTTCACCTATGGCGGTGGTGAATACTTCGACACCAACGTGTTCGACCCGGGCAGCATCAATATCCCCAAGCAGAAGTACGAAATGGACAACGGCAACTGGTCGAAATCGCACCAGTACGGCCTCTACGCCCGCACCAAGATCAGCGCCACCGACTGGCTGGACGTAATCCTCGGCAGCCGGGTGACCTGGTTCGAAAGCGATGCGCATAACGCCAACGCCTTCTTCAACAACTTCAACAGCACCGAGACCAGCATCAACCGCAAGGTCATTCCCTACGGGGCGCTGGTGGCCAAGCTGACGCCGGAGCTGTCGGCCTATGCCAGCTACACCAGCGTGTTCAAGCCGCAGACCGATGTGAATGCCGGTGGCCAGACCATCGCCCCGCGCAAAGGTAAACAGTACGAAATCGGCCTCAAGCGTGAGTTTTACGATGGCCGCTTGAATGGCAGCGTGGCGCTGTTTCGCATCTACGACGAGAACCGCGCCGAGCTGGTGGCCAACAACCAGTACTACGAGCCGCAAGGCAAGATTCGCAGCCAGGGTTGGGAAACCGAGCTGAGCGGCAACCTCACCGACAACTGGAGCATCAGCACCGGCTACGCCTTCACCCTGCTCAAGTCGCTGAGCGGCGAAGACACCAACCAGGGCACCACCATCACCCCCAAGCACAACTTCAACCTGTGGACGCGCTACGAATTTGCCGATGGCCCGCTGAAGGACTTCAGCGTCGGTGGCGGGGTGCGGGCAGTGAGTGCCACCTACTACAAGCGTGACGTGGACTTCGTCCAGGGCGGCTACAGCATCGCCACGGCCCAGATGGGCTACAAATTCAACCAGAACCTGTCGGCGACGCTGACGGCCAATAACCTGTTCGATCGTACGTACTATGAGCGGGTGGACAGTTCGTGGGGGTCGAACTTCTATGGCGAACCGCGCAACCTGACCTTTACTGTACGGGCCAAGTACTGAGTTGAGGCCATCGCGGGGCAAGCCCGCTCCCACACCTGTGGGAGCGGGCTTGCCCCGCGATGCTTTTCTGCTTACAGCCCGTCCAGCAGTGCCTTGTTGCGTACCGCGCCCTTGTCGGCGCTGGTCGCCAGCAGGGCGTAGGCCTTGAGCGCAGTGGTCACTTTGCGTGGCCGTGCTTCGACCGGTTTCCAGCCTTTCTTGTCCTGTTCCACCCGGCGTGCGGCCAGCTCTTCATCGCTGACCAGCAGGTTGATCGAGCGGTTGGGGATGTCGATCAGCACCTTGTCGCCGTCCTGCACCAGGCCAATGGCGCCGCCGGCTGCGGCTTCTGGCGAAGCGTGGCCGATCGACAGGCCCGAGGTGCCGCCCGAGAAGCGGCCGTCGGTGAGCAGGGCGCAAGCTTTGCCCAGGCCCTTGGACTTGAGGTACGAGGTCGGGTAGAGCATCTCTTGCATGCCCGGGCCGCCTTTCGGACCTTCGTAGCGGATGATGACGATGTCGCCTGCCTTCACTTCGTCAGCAAGGATGCCGCGCACGGCGCTGTCCTGGCTTTCGAAGATCTTGGCGTTGCCTTCGAAGACGTGGATCGACTCGTCGACGCCGGCGGTTTTCACCACGCAGCCGTCCAGGGCGATATTGCCGTACAGCACGGCCAGGCCGCCTTCTTGCGAGTAGGCGTGCTCGACGCTGCGGATGCAGCCGTTTTCACGGTCATCATCCAGGGTCGGCCAACGGGTCGACTGGCTGAATGCGGTCTGGGTCGGGATACCCGCCGGGCCCGCCTTGAAGAAGTGGTGAACCGCTTCGTCGTTGGTCTGGGTGATGTCCCACTTGGCGATGGCTTCTTCCATGCTCGGGCTGTGCACGGTCGGCAGGTCGGTGTGCAGCAGGCCGCCGCGGGCCAGCGAGCCGAGGATGCTGAAGATGCCGCCGGCGCGGTGGACGTCTTCCATGTGGTACTTCTGGATGTTCGGCGCCACTTTGCACAGCTGCGGCACTTTGCGCGACAGGCGATCGATGTCGCGCAGGTCGAAAGCGATCTCGGCTTCCTGGGCGGCGGCCAGCAGGTGCAGGATGGTGTTGGTCGAACCGCCCATGGCGATGTCGAGCATCATGGCGTTCTCGAACGCCTTGAAGTTGGCGATGTTGCGCGGCAGCACGCTCTGGTCGTTGTCGCCGTAGTAGCGTTTGCACAGCTCGACGATGGTGCGCCCAGCCTGCAGGAACAGCTGCTCGCGGTCGCTGTGGGTGGCCAGGGTCGAACCGTTGCCCGGCAGGGCCAGGCCCAGGGCTTCGGTCAGGCAGTTCATCGAGTTGGCGGTGAACATGCCGGAGCACGAACCGCAGGTCGGGCAGGCGCTGCGCTCGTACTCGGCGACTTTTTCATCGCTGGCGGTGGAGTCGGCGGCAATGACCATGGCATCGACCAGGTCCAGGCCGTGGTTGGCCAGCTTGGTCTTGCCAGCTTCCATCGGCCCGCCGGAAACGAAGATCACCGGAATGTTCAGGCGCAGGGCGGCCATCAGCATGCCAGGGGTGATCTTGTCGCAGTTGGAGATGCAGACGATGGCGTCGGCGCAGTGGGCGTTGACCATGTACTCGACCGAGTCGGCAATGATCTCGCGGCTGGGCAGCGAATAGAGCATGCCGTCGTGGCCCATGGCGATGCCGTCGTCGACCGCGATGGTGTTGAACTCCTTGGCCACGCCACCGGCACGTTCGATCTCGCGGGCCACCAGCTGGCCCAGGTCCTTCAGGTGCACGTGGCCCGGGACGAACTGGGTGAAGGAGTTGGCGATGGCGATGATCGGTTTTTTGAAGTCCTCGTCCTTCATCCCGGTGGCACGCCAGAGGGCGCGGGCGCCGGCCATATTGCGGCCGTGGGTGGACGTTTTCGAGCGGTAATCAGGCATGAAGCACTCCTGGCGGCTAATCAGGTAACAAAAAGGGGAGTGAGCTTCTCTTGTCCTTTGCACCGAAGGCAGGTGGCCGCTGGTACGGATGAAGCCGAGATCGCCGCGGGATCGCCGTGCGCTCGGCCAGAGCTCATAAACCCGCCGGGGATGACTGGCGATGAATAGCCCGATTCTACACCGCTGCGGCCTTGAGGGAATGGCGTTGTGATAATTGGCCGTTAGTACAGCCCGCAAGGTAAAGGCCTTGGCGTCGGCTGCCAGGCTTTGGGTAGACTTGCGCGCTTCGCACCCCACTGGCCAAAAGGATTTGCAATGCCTGCGATAAGTCGATCTTTACTGTTCTACCTGGCCATTGGCCTGCTGCAAGGCCTGGTGTTCCTCTACGCCAGGCACATCCAGATCGATATCGCCGGGCTGCCATTTGGCCTGTGCGCCGCCGTGCTGGTGGCTGGGGTCAACCTGCAACTGCTCGGCAGTGCGGTGTTGCAACGCGGTACCGGTTGGCTGGTCCTGGGCCTGACGCTGCTGATCGGCTTTATCAGCAGCTGGACCTTCAGTCAGGACACGCTGGGCTGGGTCTGGCAGAGCTCATGGCTGGCCGCGGTTGTCGTGACCTACATCGGCACCGCCTTCATCCTCAGCTGGCCGACCCGCGAAGGGCTGCGGCCGCGTTATGAAGACCTGTTCCGGCATGCCTGGAACAACATCTTTATCGTCCTCCTGGCGCTGCTGTTCACTATGTTGTTCTGGCTGTTGCTGTGGCTGTGCGGGCGCTTGTTCCTGATGCTTGGCATCCCCCAGGTCGAAGACGTGCTGACTTCGGCGCCAGTAACGCGGATCGGGCTGGCTGTGGTGTTCTCCCTGGGGATGCGCATGGGCCTGGAGAACGAAAAAGTCATCGGCCTGTTGCGCGGTGTCCTGCTGACCCTGTGCCGTGTGTTGCTGCCACTGAGCACGCTGATCGCCTTACTGTTCAGCCTGATGCTGCCGTTTACCGGGTTGCAGCCGATCTGGAATACCGGCTACTCGACCACCATCCTTTTGTTGCTGGTGGCCATCAACCTGTTTTTGGTCAACGGCGTGTTCCAGGATGGCCATCAGGCCAATCCCTATCCGGGCGTGCTCAAGCGCCTGGTCGAGGCCTGCTTGCTGTGCTTGCCGGTGCTGGTGGCGCTGGCGGGCTATTCAAGCTGGTTGCGGGTGAATCAGTACGGCCTGACGCCTGAGCGTATCCTCGCCCTGTTGTTGATCGGCGTGATGCAGGTGCACAGCCTTGCTGCTCTGTGGGCGGTGTTCGCCTCGCGCAAGGGCTGGCTCAATAGCCTGCGAGTCAGTAACCCGTGGATTGCCCTGCTCAGCGCGGTGCTGGTGGTGCTGTTCTATACGCCACTGCTGAACCCTTTGCAGCTCAGTGCCAACAACCAGGTCGAGCGCCTGCTTAGCGGGCGTACCGCCATCCAGGAATTCGATGCCAGAACCTTGTATCACAGCCTGGGCAAGCCGGGGCGTGAGGCGTTCACGGCGCTGGAAGAGCGGCTCAAGACTGACGAGCTGTTCGACGCTGAAGGCCGCAAGAGACTGCAGTGGATCATGGATGAATCCCACTCGCGGTATGGCGAAGACAATCGCGGGCCGAAACTGGAATGGTTGGGCCCCGAGCAGCCTGGCAGCGAGGTGTTCGCCAAGATGGGCATGGCCGAGACTCAATGCTCTGGCAGGGGCTGTTTTCTGTGGGGCGTGGACATGGATGGCGACGGGCGCAACGAAGTGTTGATGATCCCGCGGCACACCTACGCATCCAGCGTTTTCCTGTTTGCCCGCGAGGGCAAGGGGGAATGGCGCGAAGTCGGTAGCCTGCACAGTATTCGCGATAACACCGAGCGACTGGTTCAGCTGATCCGCCATGGGCAGATGAAGCCGGTGATGCCGCGCTACAAGACACTGACCCTCGATGGCGTCGATCTGACCTGGCAGCCCAACCGCTAGCGTATTACAGGCGAAAAAAATCCCGGCACCAGGCCGGGATTTTTTATTGCACCGCGCCTTAGCTGTTAGGCAGCAGGCGGCAGGTGATGCTCTTGATGTAGCGGGTTTCCGGGATCGCCGGGTGCACCGGGTGATCCGGGCCCTGGCCGCCGCGCTCGAGCAACTGGATGTTGCGGTCCAGGTGGCGGGCGCTGGTCAGCAGGATGTTCTGCAGGTCGTCTTCCGGCAGGTGCATCGAGCAGGATGCACTGACCAGGATGCCGTCCTTGGTCAGCAGGCGCATGGCCTGTTCGTTCAGGCGACGGTAGGCGCCTTCGCCGTTTTTCAGGTCTTTCTTGCGCTTGATGAAGGCGGGCGGGTCGGCCACGATCACGTCGAAACGCTCTTCGGAGGCCTTGAGCTCTTTCAGCGCTTCGAACACGTCGCCTTCGATGCAGGTCAGCTTCTCGGCAATGCCGTTGAGCCCGGCGTTACGCTCGACGCCGTCCAGGGCAAAGCCCGAGGCATCGACGCAGAACACTTCGCTGGCGCCAAAGGCACCGGCCTGTACGCCCCAGCCACCGATGTAGCTGAACAGGTCGAGCACGCGCTTGCCTTTGACGTACGGTGCCAAGCGCGCGCGGTTCATGCGGTGGTCGTAGAACCAGCCGGTCTTCTGGCCTTCCATGACCGGCGCTTCGAACTTCACGCCGTTCTCTTCCAGAGCCACCCACTCCGGCACCAGGCCGAACACGGTTTCAACGTAACGGCCCAGGCCTTCGGCATCGCGGGCGGCGGAGTCGTTCTTGAACAGGATGCCGGTCGGCTTGAGTACCTGAACCAGCGCGGCAACCACGTCGTCCTTGTGCTGTTCCATGGTCGCCGAGGCGAGCTGGACCACCAGGATGTCGCCGAAACGATCGACCACCAGGCCCGGCAGCAAGTCGGAATCACCGTACACCAGGCGGTAGAACGGCTTGTCGAACAGGCGCTCGCGCAGCGACAGGGCAACGTTGATGCGGTGCACCAGCAGCGATTTGTCCAGGACCAGCTTGGCGTCACGCGACAGCAGGCGGGCGCAGATCAGGTTGTTCGGGCTCATGGCGACGACGCCAAGGGCCTTGCCGCCGGCGGTTTCGAGGATCGCCTGGTCACCGGCCTTGAAGCCATGCAGCGGGGTCGCGGCGACGTCGATTTCGTTGCTGTAGACCCACAGGTGGCCGGCGCGCAGGCGGCGGTCGGCATTGGCTTTAAGACGAAGGCTGGGCAGGGACATGACGTCGCTCCGGGAAAAAAGAGCGGGATTATAACCCGATGCCTGGCGCGTCGATGGGGAATAGCGACAAATTGCAACAGAGCGATGGCCTTTCGCTTCACCCCTGGCCAGTACGATCGGGTTAGAATCGCCGCTCAGCCCCGAGTGTGTACTTATGTCCCAGGAACTCTCCGCCGAACAGATCCAGAACGCCCTGCAAGGCATCAGCGTCCCGCCGCAGCCGCAGATCATGGTTGACCTGCAGTTCGAGCAATACATGCCCGACCCTGACCTGGAGGTGATCGCCAAGCTGATCTCCCAGGACCCGGGCCTGTCCGGTGCGTTGCTCAAGCTGGTCAACTCGCCGTATTACGGCCTGAGCAACAAGATCGCCTCGATCCAGCGCGCGGTGAACCTGCTTGGCAGCCGCTCGATCATCAACCTGATCAACGCCCAGTCGATCAAGGGCGAGATGAGCGACGACACCATCGTCACCCTCAATCGGTTCTGGGATACCGCCCAGGACGTGGCCATGACCTGCCTGACCCTGGCCAAGCGCATCGGCTCGCAGGCGGTGGACGAAGCTTATGCCCTGGGCCTGTTCCATGATTGCGGCGTGCCGCTGATGCTCAAGCGCTTTCCCGAGTACATGAGCGTGCTCGAGGATGCCTACGCCAGCGCCGGTGCCGAACACCGGGTGGTCGACACCGAGAACCAGGTGTTCAACACCAACCACGCGGTGGTCGGTTACTACACTGCCAAGTCGTGGCGCCTGCCGGAACACCTGAGCAATGCCATCGCCAACCATCACAACGCCCTGGCGGTGTTCAGCGATGACTCGGCGCGCAATAGCCAACTGAAGAATCTGCTGGCGATCCTGAAGATGGCCGAGCATATCTGTTCATCGTACCGAGTCCTGGGCAACCAGAGCGTGGACCACGAATGGAATACCGTCGGGCACCTGGTGCTCGATTATGTCGGCTTGTCCGAGTATGACTTTGAGAGTCTGAAGCAGACTATTCGCGAACTGGGCGGTCACTGATCCATGCCGGAATTGCCAGAAGTCGAAACCACCCGGCGCGGCATCGCGCCTTACCTGGAAGGCCAGCGGGTCAGCCGGGTGATCGTCCGTGAGCGGCGCTTGCGTTGGCCGATCCCCGAGGACCTCGACATTCGCCTGTCCGGGCAACGCTTCGTCAAGGTCGAGCGGCGCGCCAAGTACCTGCTGCTCAATGCCGAAGTCGGCACCTTGATCAGCCACCTGGGCATGTCCGGCAATTTGCGCCTGGTCGAGATCGGCTTGCCGGCGGCCAAGCACGAGCATGTGGATATCGAACTGGAGTCGGGCCTGGCGCTGCGCTACACCGATCCGCGGCGCTTTGGGGCGATGCTGTGGAGCCTTGATCCGCTCAATCACGAGCTGCTGATCAAGCTCGGCCCGGAGCCTTTGACCGATCTGTTCGATGGCGAGCGACTGTTCCAGCTGTCGCGGGGCAAGTCCATGGCGGTCAAGCCGTTCATCATGGACAACGCGGTGGTGGTCGGGGTTGGCAATATCTATGCGACCGAAGCGCTGTTCGCAGCCGGCATCGACCCGCGCCGCGAAGCCGGGAGCATTTCCCGGGCGCGCTACCTGAAGCTGGCGATCGAGATCAAACGCATCCTGGCGTGTGCCATCGAGCGCGGCGGCACCACCTTGCGCGACTTTATCGGCGGCGATGGCCAGCCGGGCTACTTCCAGCAGGAGCTGTTCGTCTACGGGCGAGGGGAAGAGCCGTGCAAGGTCTGCGGCAGTATCCTGCGTGAGGTCAAGCTCGGCCAGCGCGCCAGCGTCTACTGCCCGCGCTGCCAGAAGTGACGCTGCTCAGCGCGGGCTGAGCACCTGCGCTGCGCCCACGCCGCGGGGGTCGCTGGCGGCTTCCAGGGTTTGCCGGGCCTTGTCCCAGAACAATACTTGCTGATTGCCATAGCTGCGGCCCAGGTCCTTGAGCTGGTAGCCGCGCGCCTGCAGGTCACGCTGCTGCCCGGCGCTGAGCGCTCCCGGTTCGTGCTCGACCACATCGGGCAGGTACTGGTGGTGATAGCGCGGTACCGCAGGCCAGCTGGCAACCGGCTTGCCCTCAAGAAGCCCCAGCATCGACAACAGTACCATGCTCGGGATACGGCTGCCGCCCGGCGTGCCGAAGGCGGCGAACTGGGTCGGGCTCTCGATAAAACTCGGGCTCATGCTCGACAGCGGCCGTTTGCCGGCGGCCACGGCGTTGGCCTGGCTGCCAGCCAGGCCGTAACTGTTGCTGCCACGTGGGTCGGCGGCAAAGTCATCCATTTCGTTGTTCAGCACCACGCCGGTACCCGGGGCGCTAAACGCTGCGCCAAATGGCAGGTTGACCGACAAGGTCGCGGCCACGGCATTGCCGTCGGCGTCGATCACCGCGAAGTGGGTGGTGTGATCGCCTTCGCGCCAGGCCGGGGCGGGCGGCAGGCTGCTGCTGGGCGTGGCCTGGTGCACGTCGATGCTGTCGGCCAGGCCCGTCAGGTAATGGCGTGCGAGCAGTTGTGGCAGCGGGTTGGCGACGTAGTCCGGATCGCCGAGCAGGCCGCGGTCGCGGTAGGCCCGGCGCAATACTTCCAGCACGTAATGGCTGCGTTGTACCGGTTCGGCGCTTTGCCAGGGCAGGCGCTGGAGCATTGCCAGGCTCTGGGCCAGGGCCACTCCACCGGCTGAGGGTGGTGGGGCGCTGATCAGTTCGCGTTGATCGGCCAGCTGATAACGCAGCGGCTCGCGTTTGGCGGTGCGGTAGTTGGCCAGGTCATCCAGGCTCCAGATGCCCCCCGCCGCTTGTACGCCCTGAACCATGGCCTGAGCGGTGGGGCCGGCATAGAAACCGTCGCGGCCCTGATAGGCGATGCGCTCAAGGGTGATGGCCAGTTCTGGTTGGCGGATGTGCGCGCCAAGGGCCGGGACTTCACCGTTGATGAGGAACAGTCGGGCGCTTTCCGGATCATCGCGCAGGGCGCCCAGGCGCATCTGGGCGCGGTCGCGGTAAATGCGGTCGACGGCAAAACCCTGGTTGGCCAGGCGAATGGCCGGTGCCAGGGTGCTTTTCAGCGGCAGCTTGCCGTACTGGGCGGCAAGATCGGCGAGCGCTGCCGGCAAGCCGGGAATCGCCGCTGCCAACGGGCCATTGATCGACAACCCGGGCTGGACCTTGCCGTCCTTGAGGTACATGGCTTCGCTGGCCTTGCCCGGTGCCCGCTCGCGGGCATCGATAAAGGCATAGCGGGCCGGTGTCTCGCCTTCGCGCAACAGGAAGAAGCCGCCGCCACCAAGGCCCGAGCCATAGGGCTCGACCACCGCCAGCGCGGCGCTGATCGCAATGGCCGCATCAAAGGCGTTGCCGCCTTGCTCAAGCACTTCCCGCGCAGCCGCGGTCGCCTGGGCATGCGGCGTGGCAATCGCGGCGCGGCCCGGGCCTTGGGCCTGGGCACACACCGCGCCCAGCGCCAGGGCGGCGCCAAGGACCAGCGGTACGAGCCGGGCGACGAACGGCATCAGGCCTTGCCGGTGATTCGGCGGTATTTTTCCATCAGCTGCGCTTCGGTCTCCGGATGCGCTTCATCCAGAGGGATGCAGTCTACCGGGCAGACTTGCTGGCATTGCGGCTCGTCGTAGTGGCCGACGCACTGGGTGCACAGGTTAGGGTCGATCACGTAGATCTCTTCGCCTTGAGAGATCGCGGCGTTCGGGCACTCGGGTTCGCAGACGTCGCAGTTGATGCAGTCGTCGGTGATGATCAGGGACATGGGGACTCCGGCCAGGGCTCAGCACCCGGGCATTTGAAAACCAATGGGCATAATTGTGCCGCATTAGCGCCCGCAGTGCACGCGGGCGCCATGGTCAAATCGCCGATGTCACTTCTTGAAGCGTTCGGTCAGGGCCTCGGCCACCACCGGGTGGACGAATTTGCTGATGTCGCCGCCCAGCGCCGCGATTTCCCGGACCAGGGTCGAGGAAATGAACGAATAGCGCTCCGAGGGGGTGAGGAACAGGCTCTCGACGTCGGGGGCCAGCTGGCGGTTCATGTTCGCCAGCTGAAATTCGTACTCAAAGTCCGAAACAGCCCGCAGGCCGCGCAGGAACACATTGGCCTGCTGTTCCTTGGCGAAATGCGCCAGCAAGGTGGAGAAGCCGATGACTTCGACATTGGGCAGGTGCTTGGTGACCTCGCGAGCCAGTTCCACCCGTTGCTCCATTGGGAACAGGGGGTTTTTCTTCGGGCTGGCGGCGACCGCAATGATCACTTGGTCGAACAGCCGCGAGGCACGTTCGACCAGATCGCCATGGCCCTTGGTAATAGGGTCGAAAGTACCTGGGTACAACACTCGGTTCATCGCGTCGTCCTGGCAGGAGTGCGTTGGGGAGTCGGATGGTATCGCAGCAGTGGCGGTCGGCCAAGTCACCCGTCCACGCTGAAGGCACTATAGACAGTGCGGCCATTTGTTGTCATCTGCCAGGCGCCAGACGCTCGGCCAGGGCATCGCTGAGCCGTGCACTGAGGCCATACACCGACAATTGCGGGTTGGCACCGATGCTGGTGGGGAACAGCGAGCCGTCATGGATCGACAGGTTGGCCAGCTGATGATGGCGTCCCAGACTGTCGCATACCGCCTGGCGCGGGTCCTCGCCCATGGCGCAGCCACCCATGACGTGGGCGCTGCCCAGGCGCGTGCGAAACAGCTCAAGGTTCAGGCCGTCGATCATCTGCCGGGCTTCGGCCAGGGTTTTTACCTGGCGGGCATCACTGTGCACCGGCATCACGCTGTCGGCGCCGGCGGCGAACTGGATTTCGGCCATGCTCTGGAAGGCCCGGCGCACGCCGTCCCAGGCATAGGGCGAAACCGGGTAGTCGAGCACTGGCGAGCCATCGCCGCGCAACTGCACCTCGCCACCGACGCTGTCGGGGTGAAAACCGTCGCGCAGCAAGGCGAGCATCACGTGGGTATGCGGCAATTGCGCCATGCGCAGGGCGTTTTCCTTGCCGAAGCTGCCCAGCAGGGTGCTGGCCAGCGCCGGGTGCAGGGGCGGTACTTCAAGCTTGTAGCCCATCGGCCCGCTGACGCCGTCGCGCCACTGGAAATGGTCGGAGTAGATCGACTGCGGTGCGCCGTAGAACGGGTTGACCGGCTCCTTGAACAGCCCGGCGCTGAAGTTGACCAGGTGCAGGAAGGTGCGCTTGCCCAGGCGTTCATGCGGGTCCGGGGCGTCCGAGCGCAGCAGCAGGCCGGGGCTATTGATGCCGCCGCCGGCGAGGATGTAATGCCGGGCCTTGACCCGGATTTGCCGGCCGGTGGGTTCGACGCAGCGTGAGTCCATGGCCACGCACTGCAGGCCGCTGATCTGTTCACCGTTGTGTTCCAGGCGCTCGGCCCGGGCCAGGTAGAGCAGCTCGCCGCCGTGCTCGAGGGCCGCCGGGATGCTGGTGACCAGCATCGACTGCTTGGCGTTGACCGGGCAGCCCATGCCGCAATAGCCCAGGTTCCAGCAGCCGCGCACGTTGCGCGGGATCACCTTCCAGGTGTAGCCCAGCGCTTCGCAGCCGCGGCGCAGCGCCTCGTTGTTGGCGTTGGGCGGCATGATCCACGGCTCGATGCCCAGGCGTTGTTCCGTGCGCGCGAACCACGGCGCCAGTTCGGCGCTGCTCAGGCCCTTAACGCCATGTTCCCTGGCCCAGTGCTCCAGGGTCGGTTCAGGGGTGCGAAAGCTCGAGGTCCAGTTGATCAAGGTCGTGCCGCCGACCGCGCGGCCTTGCAGGATGGTAATGGCGCCATCCTTGCTCATGCGCCCGATACCTTCCTGGTAGAGGCTGGCGTAGGCCTGGTCTTCGAGCATGTGGAAGTCGCTGCTGGTTTTCAGCGGGCCTTCCTCGATCAGCAGCACCCTGAAGCCGGCGGCGCTGAGCAGTTCGGCACTGGTGGCACCGCCGGCGCCGCTACCGATGATGGCGATGTCGGTTTCAAGGCTCAGGTCCTGGTCCAGGCGCGAGGCGTCACGGGTTTTCCAGCCACGGCCAAGGCCGTCGCGAAACAGGTCGGGTACGGGCATCTTCAGCCTCTTGTTGTTATGGGGGGATCAAACCTTGGGCGGGCCGGGGTAGCCGCAATGGGCCCAGGATTCCGGCAACTCGTACCAGGCCATGTGCAGCAGCTGCAGCAACGAGGCGTGGCCCATGCGCAGCAGATTCAGCGAGCTGTCCTGCCAGCGTTGCAGAAAGGCTTGGATCTGCGCGCTGCTGGCGTTGTCCCAGCCGCCCCAGATGCCGGTCAACGGCCCACGGGTCAGCGCCATGGCGAGCACGTCGAACAGTTGCCGGGTCAGCTTGAGCATGGCCGGCGACAGGGCGGCGAGTTTATTGTCCAGCCTGTGCAGCAAGGCTGCGCCGCTATCAGCCGCCTCGGTGCCGGCAAGCACGACCGGAATCAGCGCCTTAACAATGGCCAGGTCGTTCTGGCGCAGGGCGATGAAACCATGCGCCGGTGATTGCGCCGAGCAGCCGGCAAGGCTGGCACCCAGTCCGGCGGTGGCGAGGAAAGCGCTGGCGCCGAGGCTGAACTTGAGCAGCCCGCGCCGGCTGAGCGCGGGGGGTACAGGCAGGCTTGTAGTCATTGTTATCAGGCCCGAGGGTGGTTTTCAGCGAATGAACAGTTTGTACACCAGCTTGAGCAGTGTCTTGCCGTAGGGCGGGTAGATCAGCCGCGCGGCGTTGAAGCGCTGCTTAGCGAGTACCGCCTTGGCCTTGCTGAAGGTCAGGAAGCCTTCATGACCGTGGTAATGGCCCATGCCCGACGGGCCGATGCCGCCGAATGGCAGGTCGTCCTGGGCGACGTGCAGCAACGTGTCATTGAGGCACACGCCGCCGGAGTGGGTCTGCTCCAGCACCCGTTGTTGTTCGCGGCGTTCGTAGCCGAAGTAATACAGCGCCAGCGGGCGCGGGCGCTGATTGATGTAGGCCAGCGCCTGGTCGAGGCTGTCGTAGGGCACCAGTGGCAGTAACGGGCCGAAGATTTCGTCCTGCATCACACGCATCTCGTCGCTGACCTTGAGCAGCAGGTGTGGCGGCAGGCGGCGGCCCTGGCGAGGTTCTTCGGGGTACAGGTCGATGATTTCGGCACCCTTGCTACGGGCGTCTTCCAGGTAGCTCTGCAGGCGGGCCAGGTGGCGTGGGTTGATGATCGCGCTGTAGTCCGGGTTGTCGGCCAGGGTCGGGTAGAAGCGCCGGACCACATTGCGATAGGCATGGGCGAAGTCGTCGAGACGATCGCGCGGCACCAGCACGTAGTCGGGGGCCACGCAGGTCTGCCCGGCATTGAGGGTCTTGCCGAAGGCGATGCGTTCGGCGGCATCGGCCAGGGGCACGCTGGCAGAGACGATGGCTGGCGATTTGCCGCCCAGCTCCAGGGTCACCGGGGTCAGGTTCTGCGCGGCGGCAAGCATTACCTGGCGGCCGACGCTGGTGGCGCCAGTGAACAACAGGTGGTCGAACGGCAGCCGCGAGAAGGCCTGGCCAACCTCGGCTTCACCCAGCACGACGCTGACCAGGTCGTCGGGGAATACCTTGTCGAGCAACTGCTTGAGCAGCAGGCCGGTGGCTGGCGTGGCTTCGCTGAGCTTGAGCATTACCCGGTTGCCGGCGGCCAGGGCGCAGGTCAGCGGGCCGATGGCAAGAAGCAGCGGGTAGTTCCACGGCACGATGATGCCGACCACGCCCAGCGGCTGGTACTGCACCTTGGCGCTGGCCGGCTGGAAGGCCAGGCCGACCTTGCGTTTCGAGGCTTTCATCCACTGCTTGAGGTGTTTTTCGCCATGGCGCAGGCCCTGAATACTCGGCATCAGTTCGGCCAGCAAGGTTTCGTCGGCACTGCGCCCGGAAAAGTCCTCGCTGATCGCTGCAACCAACGCGTCCTGTTGCTCCAGCAGGGCTTCGCGCAAGCTTTTCAGCCATTGCCGGCGCTGCGGCGCCGAGGGCATGGGGTTACCGGCAAAGGCCTGGCGCTGGGCGGCGAACAGCGCGTCGAGGGCATCGAATTCGGTGAGCGGCAAAGAGCGGGTAGCGTCGGCGAGCATGCGAAACTCCACGGCAAGGCAGGTTTTCTAGAGCATATACTCTAATATGTGCCCTGTGCGACTGTTTTTCACAGCGTCTGCAGGTACATACCGGTGTGGATACACCGTAAGATGGACCTATACATTCAAGCTCAACGCCTGGAATTGATCATGGCCCCGCGTATCAAGACCCGCGAGCGCATCGTGCAGAACAGCCTGGAGCTGTTCAACCAGCAGGGCGAGCGCAGTGTCAGCACCAACCACATTGCCGCGCACATGGAAATCTCGCCCGGCAACCTGTACTACCACTTTGCCAACAAGCAGGAAATCATCGCCGTGCTCTTCACCCAGTATGAAGAGTTGGTGGAAAGCTTCCTGCGCCCGCCGCAAGGGCGTCAGGCGACGGTCGAGGACAAGCGCTTCTACCTCAAGGCGCTGCTGGCGGCGATGTGGAACTACCGCTTTCTGCACCGCGACCTTGAGCATCTGCTCGACAGCGACAAAGAGTTGGCTGCGCGATATAGGCGCTTTTCCCAGCGTTGCCTGCTGCAGGGCCAGGCGATCTATCGCGGCTTTGTCGAGGCCGGCATCGTTGAGATGGACAGCGTGCAGATCGAGTCGCTGACCCTCAATGCCTGGATTGTTCTCACATCCTGGGTGCGTTTTCTCTGCACGACTCGCGAAATTTCAACGCATTTGAGTGAAGAAGCCTTCAAGCGTGGTGTCTATCAGGTATTGGTGCTGGAGCTCGGCTTTGTCACCGCCAAGGCGCGCCCCGCCGTGGATGCCTTGTGCCAGGAGTTCTACGTTTCGCTTGACCAGGCACTGGAGCAATAACGCCCAGGCCTTACCCGTTCAATCGTTCAGGAGACTGTCATGCCCCTCGCGCAACTGATCACCGCCCAGCAATTGGCCGAACGCCTGGAGGCGCCGGCGCTGGTGATTCTCGATTGCCGTTTTGCCCTGGAAGACATCGATTATGGTCAGCGCAGCTATGCCGAGGGGCATATTGCCGGGGCGCACTTTGCCGACCTTGAGCGCGACCTCAGTGGGCCGGTCACCAAGGGCGTGACCGGGCGGCATCCGCTGCCGGAGCCGCAGCACCTGATCGGACGGCTGCGGGCCTGGGGTATCGATAACGACAGTGAGATTGTCCTGTACGACGATGGTCCGGGCGCCTTCGCGGCCCGGGCCTGGTGGTTGCTGGCCTGGTTGGGCAAGCGCAGTGGTGTATTCATCCTCGATGGCGGTCTTAAAGCCTGGCATGCGGCCGGGCTGCCGCTGAGCCTCGACCCGCCGGTCAAGCGCGAAGGTAACTTCAGCGGCGAGCCGGACGATAGCCTGGTAGTGGATGCCACGCAGTTGGGCGAGCGCCTGGGCCAGCCGGAGCTTACGTTGATTGATGCCCGTGGGCTGCCGCGTTTTCGCGGCGAGGTCGAGCCAATCGATCCGGTGGCCGGGCATATTCCCGGTGCACAATGCGCGGCCTTTACCGACAATCTGGGCGCCGACGGGCGGTTTCTGCCGGCCGAGCAGCTCAAGCAGCGCTTTGCCGAGAAGCTGGACAAGCGTTCGCCAGAGCAACTGGTTGCTTACTGCGGGTCGGGGGTGACGGCTTGCCACAACCTGTTTGCCCTGGCGCTGGCGGGGTATCCGCTGGGCAAGCTGTATGCAGGCTCGTGGAGTGATTGGATTACCGACTCCAAACGGGCGGTGGCCACCGGCGACTGAGTAAGCCCTTGTTGGGCTGCAATGCAGCCTTGCCGGCGATGCTTTTTCAGCCAGCTCTATTTATCGCCAGCCACTGCGGAATCCGCCGCTCCAGGTAATACCCCGGGTTGCGCACGCTGCCATCGACAAAGCCCACATGCCCGCCCCGTGCATGCAGCTCAAAGGTGGTCTGCGCCGCCAGTTCATTGACCGCTGGCAAGCTATGGGCGAACACGAACGGATCATCGCTGGAATGGATGATCAGCGTCGGCGTGCGGTTCTCGCCCAGAAAATACCGGCTGGAAGCACGCTGGTAGTAATCCTTGGCATCGCGAAAGCCATTGAGCGGTGCGGTCACCCGGCCGTCGAAATCCCAGAAGGTGCGCAGATTTTCCAGCGGCCCCAGGCGCTCCAGCGCGGCGAGCCCTTCGTGGTGGCCGTGATGCTGGAAGTGGCGCTGCTTGTCCTTCACATAAGCGAGCATGGCGCGCATGAAATGCGCCTGGTACACCCGGGAAAAACCCAGGCCGATGCGGTCGGCGCACTGGTCAAGGCGAAACGGTACCGATACCGCCACCGCCGCCTGCAATTGGCTGGCCGAGCCGGCTTCACCCAAATGCTTGAGTAGTACATTGCCGCCCAGCGAATAACCGACGGCGTACAACGGAGCTTGCGGGCGCTGCGCACGCAGGTGGTCGATGGTTTCGGCCAGGTCTTCGCTGGCGCCGGAGTGGTAGCTGCGTGGCAGCAGGTTGGGCTCTCCCGAGCAGCCGCGCCAGTTCAGCGCCACGCTGGCCCAGCCGCAGTCGGCCAGGGCCTGTTGGATACCGATGACGTACGGTGAGTTGGAAGAGCCGGTCAGCCCGTGCAGTACCAGCACCACTGGCGTTGTTGCTTCATGTGGGCCATGCCAGTCGAGGTCGAGAAAGTCGCCATCGGCGAGCCATAGACGTTCGCGCTGACGGCTCAGGGCCGCCGACTTGCGCCACAGCGGCCCCCAGAGTGTCTGCAAATGCGGATTGCCCAGCCCCAGGGCAGGTTTGAAGGGGCTGGGGGCTGAGGGCGACATCGTGTATTACTCGCAAATCTATTTCAGATAAGTGTATGTCCGGTTACTGACACTTGCTTGAAACCATCAGCCGGTTGCAGGTTTGGATTCAGGCAAGGCGTCCTGTTCGACCGTTGGGCCGACACTGATTTGCACCAGCTTGTCGAGCTTGAGGTGATTTTTCAATGCGACTTTCAGCTGGTCCAGGGTCAAGGCCTGGACCTTCTTGAGAAAAGCCTGGCGGCTATCCAGTGGTAACTGGTTGAAGCCGGTGAAGCGCAGGAGATCGCTGATCTGCTGGTTGCTCACCGAGCCCAGCAGGTAGTTGCCGCGTAGTTTCTGCTTCGCATCTTCGAACTCCTGCGCAGTTGGGCCCTGAACGGCATAGTCTGTAAGCAATTGCTCCAGCAACGCCATTGTGGCATCGCGATACCTGGCCTGAACCTGAGTAGTAAAGGTCCAGATACCGCTGGCAGGGTGCTGGATCAGCCTTGAGCTGGCAGCGTAGGTCAATCCGCGTTGGCTGCGCAGTTCATTGAACAGCCGCGAAGTTGCGCCGGGCCCACCTAATATCAGGTTGGCCAGCGTCAGCGCGGGCGCA
This sequence comes from Pseudomonas sp. RC2C2, assembly GCF_018390435.1. NCBI lineage: Bacteria > Pseudomonadati > Pseudomonadota > Gammaproteobacteria > Pseudomonadales > Pseudomonadaceae > Pseudomonas > Pseudomonas sp. RC2C2. The sequence continues at coordinate 2,537,398 of NZ_JAHBAX010000001.1, forward strand.
TCTGGATCTCGGGCATTGATGCCGGGAATGGCGAACAACAAGAGCGCCTGGGTGCCTGGATGTTCAAGGTGGTAAATCTCGGGCTCGAAGGACGCTGGCACGGGTAATGGCCAGAGTGCCGGCCCCTGGGGCAACGCTGCCGATATGTGACTCGCGATAGCCTCGGCCTGCTCGAGCGAAAGGTCGCCCACCAGGGTTATCAGGGCATTGCCCGCGCTGAAGGCGCTTTGGTGAAAGGCCCGTACATCGGCAATGGTCAGCGATTCGATAGCCTGCACGGTGCCGATGCTGTTCGACGCGTAGGGATGATTAGCGAATGCATGTTGGTAGAGCAGGTCATGGGCCTTGTAAGTCGCGTGCTGCTGGCGTTGTGTGAGCAGGCTGGTGAGCTGATCCTTGATCTGCGGCAGCTTGTCTTCGGCCAATTGGGGTTTGCCGAGCACTTCTGCCAGCAACCCGACGGCTTTGCTTCTCTGCTCTTGGCTACTGAGGCTGCGCAGGGTTACGGCTGCACTGTCTCGCAGTGCCTGCTTGTTGAATATCGCACCCACTTCGTCGAAGTCTTCGGCGATCTGCAAGGCATCGCGCTCGACGGTGCCTTCATCGAGCATGCTCAGGGTGAGTTGCGCCAGGCCGGCGGCACCATCATCGCGGGCGCTGCCAGCGGCAAATACAACCTGAAGATCAAACATCGGCAATTGGTTGTTGCGCACAAACAGGACTTTGCTGCCCTGAGGTGTCTGCCACGATTCGATCGGCAATTGCGGGTTGATTGCCAGTGTCCCGGTGGTTTTCAGGGATTCCAGTTCAAGTGGAGCGCTTTGGCTCTGGGCGTGGGAAGTGGCGGATGCCATCACCAGTAGGGCAGGCAAAAGGTAACGTTTGAGCTTATTCATCATCGGCCTCCTTGGCCTGCAGGTAGGCGACCGCGAGTCGTTCGCGGGTGAAGTAGGTTTTGGCGACCTGTTGAATCTGTTCGCAGGTTATTCGCTGTAGGTCGGTTGCGTCATTGTCCAACTGAGAGGCTGGCAAGCCGCTGCCGAGCATGGCGGCTATATCGCTGGCCTGGCCTTCGAGGGAATCGCGGGCAAAGGTATTTTCGGCCAGCAGCAGTGCCCGCGCCCGAGCAAGTTCGACAGGTTCGGGAGGACGCTTTTTCAGTGCCTGCAGTTCTGCCCAGATAGCCGCTTGCAGTTCGGCCAGCGGTCTGGGGTGGGCGGTGTTGATAGAGGCCTGGATTTCGAACAGGTTATCGCCCCTGGCCACCGGCCCATAGTTGACTTCGGGATGCGATAGCAGTGTTTGTTGGCGTTCCAGCCTGGTACTGAGGCGGGCGCTCAGGCCTGAGCCCAGCAATGCCGAGAGCAGGCGCAAGGCATGCACGTCATCTGCCGATTCAGCGGTGGCGTAGGTCGGCACGTTGAAGGCCATGATCAGCGTTGGCGTGCTGAAATCATCATGCACCGTAACCTGCCGTTGTCCTGGCGCAGTGACTTGAAGGGGTTTTTTGCTGATTGGCAGGTCCTGGCGAGGGAAGCCTGCAAAGTACTTTTCAACCTGTCGTTTTACATCATCGCGCTGCACATCGCCGACGATGATCAACGTCGCATTATTGGGTGCATACCAGGTGCGATACCAGGCGTGCAGTTCATCGTTGTGCATGCGCTGCAGATCACTCATCCAGCCGATTACCGGGGTGTGATAGCTGCTTTGCGGGTAGGCAATGGCCTGCAGTTGCTCGAAGAGCCTTTGCAATGGATCGTCATCGACATTCTCTCGCCGCTCAGCCTTGACCGCTTCGATTTCGCGCACGAACTCGTGTTCGCTCAGCACTGCGCCTTTGAGCAGATCGGCATTGAGCTCCAGCGCTACAGCCAGCCGATCACTGGGCAGCGTCTGATGATGCACGGTGAAGTCACGGATGGTGTAGGCGTTGTCCTCGCCGCCCAGGCGCTCGATGATCTGTGAGAGCTGACCTGGGGCGGTCTTGGCACTGCCTCGGTAGAGCAGGTGTTCGAGGGCGTGGGACAAACCGGACTGCCCGGGGTATTCGTGACTCGAACCCACCTTGACCAGCATATGTGTGGTGACCACGGGAGCCCGGCGGTCCTCGCTGATGACTACGTGCAGGCCGTTGTCGAGGGTGAACTCATGGCGAATGGAGGGTTCGGCCAGGGCCTGGCCTGATAGCAGAAACAGGCCGAGCAGGCTGCTCCTGAGGGAGGTGCGTCGATCCATGACAGTGATCCTTGTGGTTGAAAACAAGGCACACGATCAGGCAAGCGTGGAGATGAAAGGCGTTAGATATTTAGCGCGCACGACCCGGCAGCGGCCGGGTCGTGGTGACTGCTCAGCCGCGCTGCCAGAGTGCGTAGTACACCTGGCCGGCCTTCTTCTCCCGGTGCAAGCGCCAGTTGCCGGGCAGTTGCAGGGTCGATGGCGGGGTTTCGCTCTCGGTGTAGATCCAGGCGCTCTCGGCCAGCCACTGACGCTCTTCAAGCAAGGCGCAGGTGGTGGGCAGCAGGCCCTGGTTGAACGGCGGATCGAGGAACACCAGGTCGAAGGCCAGCTTCGGTTCACCCTGCAGGTAGCGCTGGGCGTCGGTCTGGATCACCTGGCCGCGTGGGCAACGCAGGGTTTCCAGATTCTGCCGCAGGCTGGCGATGGCCGCCGGGTTGCTGTCCAGGGCCACGGACTCGGCCGCGCCACGGGACAGCGCTTCGAGGTACAGCGCACCGCTGCCGGTGTAGGCGTCGAGCACCTTGGCCCCTTCGATGTACGGGGCGAGCCAGTTGAACAGGGTCTCGCGGACCCGGTCCGGGGTCGGGCGCAGGCCCGGCGCGTCAGGGAAGCTCAGGCGCCGGCTACGCCATTCGCCGGCAATGATGCGCAGTTGGCCCTGGCCGTGGTGCGGCTTGGCCGGTTTTGCGGATGGACTGGCCATTAGTGCTCCGGTACGCCAAGCGGTTGCTCGGCGGGTTTGTCAGTGGGCGGCGGCAAGGGTTTTTGCGGCACGCTTGGCCCGGCGGTGACGATGACCATCTTGTCAGCGGCCAGGTGTTTGTTCAGTGCAGCCTTGACCTGTTCGGTGGTCAGCGCCTGGGACTGTTGCATGTAGTCTTCCAGCCAGGTCAGTGGCAGGTTGTAGAAGCCGATGGCGCCCAGTTGGCCGACGATGCTGGCGTTGCTGGCATTGGACAGCGGGAAGCTGCCGGCCAGTTCACGCTTGGCGTCGTCCAGTTCTTGCTGGGTCGGGCCGCTCTTGAGGTAGTCGGCGAGGATGTCCTGGACCAGCTTGAGGGTGCCCTCGCTGAGCTCGGCACGGGTCTGCAGGTTGATCATGAACGGGCCACGCACCTGCATCGGGCTGAACACCGAGTACACGCCATAGGTCAGGCCGCGCTTTTCGCGCACTTCGCTCATCAAGCGGGTGCCGAAGGTGCCGCCGCCGAGGATCTGGTTACCCAGCGACAGCGCGGCGTAGTCCGGATCGTTACGGTCGATACCCAGTTGGGCGAGCATCAGGTGGGTCTGCTTGGACGGGAAATCGATGTGGTTGGCGCCGGCCTTGGGCTCGCTTGGCTGGGCCAGCTTGGCCAGGGCCGGGCCTTTGGGCAGGGCCGAGGAGACCTGCGCGGCGATGGCTTCAGCTTCGCTGCGGCTCAGATCACCGACCAGTGCGATCACCGTGTTGCCAGCGGCGTAGGCCTTGGCGTGGAAGGCACGCAGTTGTTCCAGGGTAATCGGCGGGATGCTCTTGGCGGTGCCGTCACTTGGGTGAGCATAGGGGTGGTTGCCGTACAGGCGCTCGAACAACTCGATGCTGGCGAGTTTGCCCGGGTTTTGCTTCTGGTACTCGAAGCCGGCCTGCATCTGGTTCTTGATGCGGGTCAGGGCGTCCTGCGGGAAGGTTGGCTTGCCGACCACGTCGGCGAACAGCTTCAGCGCCGGCTCGCGTTTGTCGGCGGCGCTCAGGCTGCGCAGCGAGGCTACAGCCATGTCGCGGTAGGCGCCGTTGCCAAAGTCGGCGCCCAGGCCTTCGAAGCCTTCGGCGATGGCGGTGACGTCCTTGCCGGCCACGCCTTCGTTGAGCATGGCGTTGGTAAGGGTCGCCAGGCCCGGGGCATCGCCGTCCTGGCTACTGCCGGCGGCGAAGGTCAGGCGCAGGTCGAACATCGGCAACTCGCGGGCTTCGACGAACAGCACGCGGGCGCCTTCGGCGGTGTTCCAGGTCTGGATGTTCAGTTGCCGGCGGCTTGGCGCCTTGCCGTCCAGCTCGGCCAGCGATTGCAGGGTATTGGCCGGCTTGGCTGCGGTGCTGGTGGCCGGTTGCGCGGCGTTATCCGACTGCGCAGGCTTGGCCAGGAAGAATGCCAGCAGGCCGATCAGCAACAGCAGGCCCAGGCCGATCAGGGTGTAGCGGGGTGCGCTGCGTTCACTCATGAGCGTTCTCCTCGGGCAGTACATGGGCAACGCTCAGGCGTTCACGGGTGAAATAGGTGCGGGCGGCGTTCTGGATATCGGCCGGCGTCACGCTTTTCAGCTCGTCCAGTTCACTGTCGATCAGTTTCCACGACAGGCCGACGGTTTCCAGCTGGCCGATGGCGGTGGCCTGGCTGCTGATGGAGTCGCGGTCGTAGACCAGCCCGGCGATGACCTGGGCACGTACGCGCTCAAGCTCTTCAGGCGAGGGCGGGGTGGTCTTGAGCTCGTCGAGCAGCTTCCAGATACCGGCTTCGACGTCGGCCAGGGTCTTGTGCTTCTGCAGGTTCGGCGTGGCCGAGATCAGGAACAGGCTATCGCCGCGGGTGAACGGGTTGTAGCTGGACGAGGCGCCGGAAACCAGCTCCTGGCCGCGCTCCAGGCGGCTCGGCAGGCGAGCGCTGTAGCCGCCGTCGAGCAGCGCCGAGATCAGCCGCAGGGCGTGCACGGTGCGCGGGTCCTTGGCAGTGGCCAGGCCCGGGGCGTTGAAGCCGTAGATCAGGCTCGGCAGCTGGGTTTGCACATGCAGGGTGGTTTCACGCAGGCCAGGCTTGGCCAGTTCCAGCGGCAGCTTGGCCGGTGGCACCGCACGTTTCGGGATGGCGCCGAAGAAGCGCTGGGCCAGGCCCTTGACCTCATCGACGGTGACATCGCCGACCACCACCAGGGTGGCGTTGTTCGGCACGTACCAGGACTCGTACCAGTGGCGCAGCTCCTCGACCTTCATGCGGTCAAGGTCAGCCATCCAGCCGATGGTCGGGGTGCGATAGCTGCTGGCCGGGAAGGCCATGGCGCTGAACAGCTCGAAGGCCTTGGCGTTGGGCTGGTCATCGGTGCGCAGGCGGCGCTCTTCCTTGATGACCTCGATTTCGCGGCTGAACTCGTCGGCCGGCAGGCGCAGGCTGGCCATGCGGTCGGCTTCAAGCTCCAGGGCCACCGGCAGGCGGTCGCGGGCCAGTACCTGGTAATAAGCGGTGTAATCGTCGCTGGTGAAGGCGTTCTCTTCGGCGCCCAGGTCACGCAGAATGCGCGAGGCTTCGCCGGGGCCGAGCTTCTCGCTGCCCTTGAACATCATGTGTTCCAGTGCATGGGAAAGGCCGGTCTGGCCGGGGGATTCGTAGGTCGAGCCGACCTTGTACCAGATCTGCGAGACCACCACCGGCGCCCGGTGGTCCTCGCGCACGACCACTTTCAGGCCGTTGTCGAGAATGAACTCGTGGGTGGGTTGCGTATCGGCGGCAAAGGCCGCGAACGGCAGACAAACTGTGCTGAGCAACAGGCCAGCGGCGCGGCGGGCTAGAGCATTCATACGTTGTTTAACCTGTAGGACTGCCCGCGTGGTCTTAGCGTCGGCGGGCTTGGAGGTGCTAGGATACTGATCCGGTTGCCTGAGGACCATGCCTGTCATGGAACCAGCCCGAAGGCTTGATGACAAAATGCTGCGCAAGAACGAGCCGGATTAAAAGTAGACTGTTCTGCGTTAAGAGAATTTAAGAAGCGCCGCAGTGGCGCATCGCTACCCTGAGATAGCCGTCTTCCATGTTTGGTTCCAACGACGACAAAAAGACGCCGGCCGCGGCTGGTGAAAAGAAAGGCCTGTTCGGCTGGCTGCGCAAAAAGCCCCAGCAACCTGTAGCCGAACAGCCGCAAGCTCCTGCACCGATTGAAGCGGAGCAACCTGCTGCGTTGCCTGCCGAGGTTGTGGCCGCCGTTGCCCCGGTCGAGGTTGCGCCTGCGCCGGTTGCCGCGCCGGAGCCTGTGACCGCTGCGCCACCTGCTGCGCCAGTCGAGGTGCAACCGGTACCGTCCGTCGGCCTGGTGCTGCCCGTGCCTGAAGAGCCGGTAGCCCTGGTTGCCGACCTTGAGCCGCATACGCCGCCGCCCATTCCACCGCGTCAGGAGCCTGTCCCGGCCCCGGTCATCGAGCCTGAGCCGGTGGTGGTTGTGCCTGGGCCTGAGCCTGAGCCTGAGCCAGTAGTCGTTGCGCCTGAACCGGTTGTTGCGCCTGCGCCGGTCGTCGTACCGCAACCCGAGCCTGCCCCTGTAGCCGCTGCCGTTGCGGTGCCTGCTGCGGTTGCCGAGCCTGCTCCAGCCGAGCCTGCCGCTCCAGCCCGCAGCGAAGAGAGCAAGGGTGGCTTCTTCGCCCGCCTCAAACAGGGCCTGTCGAAGACCAGCGCCAGTATCGGCGAAGGCATGGCCAGCCTGTTCCTGGGCAAGAAGGCTATCGACGACGACCTGCTCGATGAGATCGAAACCCGCCTGCTGACCGCCGACGTTGGCGTCGAAGCCACCTCGGTGATCGTCCAGAGCCTGACCCAGAAGGTTGCGCGCAAGCAGTTGGCCGACAGCGATGCGTTGTACAAGTCGCTGCAAGGCGAGCTGGCCGACCTGCTCAAGCCGGTCGAGCAACCGCTGCGTATCCACCACCAGGCCAAGCCGTTCGTGATCCTGGTGGTCGGCGTCAACGGCGCTGGCAAGACCACCACTATCGGCAAGCTGGCGAAAAAGCTGCAGCTCGAAGGCAAGAAAGTCATGCTCGCCGCTGGCGACACCTTCCGCGCCGCAGCGGTCGAGCAACTGCAGGTCTGGGGCGAGCGCAACCAGATCCCGGTCATCGCCCAGCACACCGGCGCCGATTCGGCCTCGGTGATCTTCGATGCCGTGCAGGCCGCCAAGGCCCGTAATATAGATGTGTTGATCGCCGACACCGCCGGTCGCCTGCACACTAAAGACAACCTGATGGAAGAGCTGAAGAAGGTTCGCCGGGTTATCGGCAAGCTCGATGCCGACGCGCCGCACGAGGTGCTGCTGGTGCTCGACGCCGGTACCGGACAGAACGCCATCAACCAGGCCAAGCATTTCAACCAGAGCGTCGAACTGACCGGCCTGGCCCTGACCAAGCTTGACGGCACCGCCAAAGGCGGGGTGATCTTTGCCCTGGCCAAGCAGTTCGGCCTGCCGATCCGCTATATTGGCGTGGGCGAAGGAATTGACGATCTGCGCACGTTCGAAGCCGAACCCTTCGTGAAAGCACTGTTTGCCGAGCGGGAGCATCCATGATTCGATTCGAACAGGTCGCCAAGCGCTACCCCAATGGTCACGTTGGCCTGCATGAGTTGAGTTTTCGGGTGCGTCGGGGCGAATTCCTGTTCGTTACCGGCCATTCCGGTGCCGGCAAAAGTACCCTGCTGCGCCTGCTGCTGGCCATGGAACGCCCCACCAGCGGCAAGTTGCTGCTGGCCGGGCAGGACCTGGGGCAGATCAGCAATGCGCAGATCCCGTTCCTGCGCCGGCAGATCGGCGTGGTATTCCAGAACCACCAGCTGCTGTTCGACCGCACCGTGTTCAACAACGTCGCCCTGCCGCTGCAGATCCTCGGCCTGTCCAAGGCCGAAGTGGCCAAGCGGGTCGACTCGGCGCTCGAACGCGTGGCCCTGTCGGACAAAGCCGAGCTGTACCCCGGCGACCTGTCTACCGGCCAGCAACAGCGCGTCGGCATTGCTCGCGCTATCGTCCACCGCCCGGCCTTGCTGCTGGCGGACGAACCCACCGGTAACCTCGACCCGCGCCTGGCCGCGGAGATCATGGGCGTTTTCGAAGATATCAACCGCCTGGGTACCAGCGTGCTGATCGCCAGTCACGACCTGGCGCTGATCGCGCGCATGCGCCATCGCATGCTGACCCTGCAGCGCGGCCGCTTGATCGGCGATGGGGAGGCCGGGCAATGAGTGCGACACGTAGTCCCAAGGTGTCCGAGCGGGTAGCGCCAAAAGCCGCTGAACCTGCACCGGAACAAAAAAAACGCGGCGCTCACGATGATGACGGCCCGGATTTCCGTACCCTGCTGCACGCCTGGCTGGAAAGCCACCGCTCGAGCCTGCTCGACAGCCTGCGGCGCCTGGGCAAACAGCCGATCGGCAGCTTCTTTACCTGCCTGGTGATGGCGGTGGCCCTGAGCCTGCCGATGGGCCTGTCGTTGCTGCTGAGCAACGTCGAGCGTCTGGGCGGTTCGTGGCAGCGCGCGGCGCAGATTTCACTGTACCTGAAGCTGGATGCCAGCAGCCATGACGGCGAAGCCCTGCGCGAGCAGATCAAAGGCTTGCCAGGTGTTGCCGAAGCCGAGTATGTCAGCCGCGAACAGGCCCTCAACGAGTTCCAGCAGCAGTCCGGCCTGGGCGAAGCCCTGCGCGAACTGCCGGAAAACCCGCTGCCTGGCGTGGTGGTGGTGACCCCGGCGCAAGTCGACAAGCCGGCACTGGAAGCCCTGCGTCAGCGCCTGGCCGAGCTGCCCAAGGTCGAAGCCGCGCAGCTTGACCTGGTGTGGGTCGAGCGCCTGGCAGCGATCCTCAAGTTGGGGGATCGGTTCGTCTTCGGCTTGACCGTTTTGCTGGTCTCGGCCCTGCTTTTGGTAATTGGTAACACAATTCGCCTGCACATCGAGAACCGTCGTACCGAGATTGAAGTGATCAAGCTGGTCGGTGGCACCGACAGCTATGTGCGCCGGCCTTTCCTGTACATGGGCGCCTTGTACGGCCTGGGTGCCGGGGTACTGGCCTGGGGCGTGCTGGCATTTGGCCTGAACTGGCTGAATGACGCGGTTATCGGGCTTTCCGGGCTATATGGCAGTGATTTTGCCCTGGCCGGGGTTCCGTCAGCCGATGGTCTTTCCCTCTTGCTTGGAGCGGTATTGTTAGGGTATATCGGTGCTTGGATTGCGGTCGCCCGCCACTTGAGCGAGCTTGCACCGCGATAGTGTCTTTTTGCCGGTATTGACTCTTTTCATTTTTAGGGAACTTGTTTCGCGGTTCCCGGTCAATGTTGGCAGTGCCTTTGGCACGAGTTTAGTGAGTCGGAGGTTTTTTCGTATGACCACTTCGTTGCAACCTGCCTATGCCCTGGTTCCCGGCGCAAACCTGGAAGCCTACGTGCACACGGTCAACAGCATTCCACTGCTGACGCCGGAGCAGGAGCGTGAACTGGCCGAGAGTCTCTACTATGAGCAGGATCTTGGGGCGGCTCGGCAGATGGTGCTCGCCCACCTGCGCTTTGTCGTACACATCGCTCGCAGCTATTCCGGCTACGGGCTGGCCCAGGCCGACCTGATTCAGGAAGGCAACGTTGGCCTGATGAAAGCGGTCAAGCGCTTCAACCCGGAAATGGGCGTGCGCCTGGTGTCCTTCGCGGTGCACTGGATCAAGGCCGAGATTCACGAGTTCATCCTGCGCAACTGGCGCATCGTCAAGGTGGCCACCACCAAGGCCCAGCGCAAGCTGTTCTTCAACCTGCGCAGCCAGAAAAAACGCCTGGCCTGGCTGAACAACGATGAAGTCCATCGTGTCGCCGAAAGCCTGGGCGTCGAGCCGCGTGAAGTGCGGGAGATGGAGAGCCGCCTGACCGGTCAGGACATGGCCTTCGACCCGGCCAGTGAAGCCGACGACGACAGTGCGTTCCAGTCGCCGGCCAACTACCTGGAAGACCACCGTTACGACCCTGCGCGTCAGCTGGAGGATGCCGACTGGAGTGACAACTCCACCAGCAACCTGCACGAAGCCCTGCAAGGCCTGGATGACCGCAGCCGCGATATCCTCTACCAGCGCTGGCTGGCCGAGGAAAAGGCCACCCTGCATGACCTGGCCGAGAAGTACAGCGTGTCCGCCGAGCGGATCCGCCAGCTGGAAAAGAACGCGATGAATAAGGTCAAAGCCTTGATCGCGGTCTGATTCGCAAAACGGCAATAACCAAAAAGCCCCGACGTGTCGGGGCTTTTTCATGATTCTCCGCCACCCTTGTCGAGGCTGTTATGACCATTTCCTTGTATGCCGCTTCTGTTCCTGTTTTCAAGCAAATGCTCAACGCCTTGAGCGATGTTCTGAGCAAGGCCGAAGCTCACGCTACGGCGAAAAACATTGAGCCGAGCGTGTTTCTCCAGGCTCGCCTGTATCCGGATATGTTTCCACTGGTTCGCCAGGTGCAGATCGCTGTTGATTTCGCCAAGGGTGTATCGGCGCGCCTGGCTGAGGTCGAGTTGCCGAAATACGATGACAGCGAAACCACCTTTGCTGAACTGCAAGCGCTGATCAGCAAGGTTCTGGCTTTCCTGGACGGCGTTGCGCCGGCGCAGATCGACGGCAAGGAAGGCATCGAAATCGTGACCCGTCCGGGCACGCCGAAAGAGAAGCGCTTCAGTGGCCAGGCTTATTTGCTGACCTACGGCCTGCCGCAGTTCTTCTTCCACGTCACCACCACTTACGCAATCCTGCGTCACAACGGTGTAGAAGTGGGCAAGCGTGACTACATGGGCGCGTTCTAAGTCGTTTACCCAGTAATCAGCGAACAATGAAAACCCGGCAAGGCGCGTGCTCTGCCGGGTTTTTTATTGGCTCCAGGGCGCCCGGCGTGGGCTGTCCAGCGGCGCCAGGTAGCCGTTACCGCCCAGTTGGCGCATCTGCTGGCGAATCCAGCCGGCGCGTCGCGCCACGTAAGTGCTTGGCCGGCTGGCGCTCCAGTTCAACGGGCTGGGCAGTACCGCTGCCAGCAGGCTGGCTTGCTGGCGCGACAGCTGGCTGGCATCGACGCCGAAGTGGTGCCGCGCTGCCGCCTGCGCGCCAAACACCCCTTCGCCCCATTCAGCGCTGTTGAGATAGACCTCAAGAATCCGCTCTTTCGACCACAGCAGTTCGATCAGCGCGGTGAACCAGGCTTCCAGGCCCTTGCGCAACCAGCTTCGGCCAGCCCAGAGGAACTGGTTCTTGGCCACTTGCTGGCTGAGGGTGCTGGCACCACGGATGCTGCCGCCGCGTTCGTTATGGGCCAGCGCCGCCTGGATGGCGTTGAAGTCAAAGCCCCAGTGGTTGGCGAACTTCTGGTCTTCGCCGGCGATCACCGCCACTTTCAGCTCATCGGAGATTTGTTCCCATGGCTCCCAGTCCCGTTGCAGGTCGATGGGCTGGCCGTTGAACCAGGACTCGACCTTGCGCTCGACCATCAGCGCGGTGCCTGGCGGCGGCAGCCAGCGAAACACCAGCACCAGCAGGGCACTGCCTGCGGCAAACCACAGCAGGGCACGGGTGAGGCGACGGAAAATGGAAGACAGCATAGGTGATGGCTTGGCCGAACCGATGGAGCGGGCCATTATACAGACCCTGTGCTGACTAGGAGTCTTCCCAATGCTGCGTAGTTTTCTGCTGCTTTCGGCGTTTTTCGGCTTTACCGGCGTGGCCCTGGGCGCCTTTGCGGCTCATGGCCTCAAGGGCCGGCTGAGCAGCGAATACCTGGCGATCTTCCATACCGGCGTGACCTACCAGCTGGTGCATGCCCTGGCGCTGCTCGCGGTGGCGGTGCTGTCGGTGCACCTGCCCGGGCGCCTGGTCGGTTGGGCCGGTGGTCTGTTCGCCCTGGGGATCCTGCTGTTTTCCGGTAGCCTGTATGTGCTGACCCTGAGCGGTATCGGCAAGCTCGGTATCATCACCCCCTTTGGCGGCCTGGCGTTTCTCGGCGGATGGCTGTGCCTGGGCCTTGCAGCCTGGCGCCTGAGCTGACCCGCGAGTCCGGATCGAGACGAATGGCGCGGCCCGGCCTTGGGTTTGCGCCCTGATCAGGGCTAGAATGCGGGCCCCTAAAAATAATGGCGGCCGTGCGCATGCGCATTCAACTGAACGGTGAACCTTTCGAATTGCCCGATGGCGAAAGCGTCGCGGCCCTGCTCAACCGGCTTGACCTGGCAGGTCGCCGGGTGGCGGTCGAACTCAACCTGGATATCGTGCCACGCAGCCAGCACGACAGCACCGCGCTGAACGAAGGCGACCAGGTTGAAGTGGTGCACGCCATTGGCGGTGGCTAGGCCTTCGCGATTTACCTGCAAGTCCCTCAACCTTCAAGAGGATTACCGATGAGCAACGTTCGTAGCGACAAGCCCTTCACCCTGGCCGGTCGTACCTTCCAGTCGCGCCTGCTGGTCGGCACCGGCAAGTACCGTGACCTGGAAGAAACCCGCCTGGCCATCGAGGCTTCCGGTGCCGAGATCGTCACGGTTGCCGTGCGCCGCACCAACATCGGCCAGAACCCGGGCGAACCGAACCTGCTCGACGTACTGCCGCCTGATCGCTACACCATCCTGCCGAACACCGCCGGCTGCTTTGATGCGGTCGAAGCCGTGCGCACCTGTCGCCTGGCCCGTGAACTGCTCGATGGCCACAATCTGGTCAAGCTGGAAGTGCTGGCCGACCAGAAGACCCTGTTCCCCAACGTGATCGAGACCCTCAAGGCCGCCGAAGTGCTGGTCAAGGACGGTTTCGACGTGATGGTCTACACCAGCGACGACCCGATCATCGCCCGTCAGCTGGCCGAAGCCGGCTGTATCGCGGTGATGCCGCTGGCCGGCCTGATCGGTACGGGCCTGGGGATCTGCAACCCGTACAACCTGCAGATCATCCTCGAGGAATCGAAAGTCCCGGTGCTGGTCGATGCCGGTGTCGGTACTGCTTCCGACGCCACCATCGCCATGGAAATGGGCTGTGAGGCGGTGCTGATGAACTCGGCAATTGCTCACGCACAGCAGCCGATCATGATGGCCGAAGCCATGAAACACGCCATTGTCGCTGGCCGTCTGGCCTATCTGGCCGGGCGTATGCCGAAAAAACTCTATGCCAGCGCCTCGTCGCCGCTGGATGGTCTGATCAAGTAAGAGCCCCTGATGACTGAATCGCAAGAAACGCCGATCACCACCGAAGGCGAAGAGCGCCAACACCGCCGCATCAAGAGTTTCGTGATGCGCGCCGGGCGCATGACCGAAGGCCAGCAGCGTGGCCTGGACCAGGGTGGGCCGCTGTTCATCCTGCCCCTGGCTGATAGCCCGGTGGACTACGACCAGGTTTTCGGCCGCTCGGCGCCGCGTACCCTGGAGATCGGTTTCGGCATGGGCCATTCCCTGCTGGAAATGGCCGCTGCCGCACCGGAGCAGGACTTCATCGGTGTCGAAGTGCACCGTCCGGGTGTTGGTGCACTGCTCAACGGTGTGCTGACCCAGGGCCTGAAGAACCTGCGGGTGTATGACTGCGATGCCATCGAAGTGCTGAACAAGTGCGTGGCTGACAACAGCCTCGACCGGCTGATGCTGTTCTTCCCCGACCCTTGGCACAAGAGCCGTCACCACAAGCGCCGCATCGTCCAGCCGGAATTCGCGGAGCTTGTGCGCAGCAAGCTCAAGGTAGGCGGCGTGTTCCATATGGCCACCGACTGGGAGCCCTATGCCGAATACATGCTGGAAGTGATGAACGTCGCCCCGGGTTATCGCAACCTGGCCGAAGACGGCAAGTGCGTAGAGCGCCCGGCCGAGCGCCCGATCACCAAGTTCGAACGCCGTGGCGAGCGGCTTGGGCATGGGGTGTGGGACTTGAAGTTCGAAAAGCTGGCGTAAAACGGCGAGCGCTTTGCGCTCGATCGCCGGCAAGGCCGGCTCCCACAGGTGCTGTGATTGCCTGCAGTTTTGAAGTGTCAGGAGATCTTTGTGGGAGCCGGCTTTGCCGGCGATGGGCTGCGAAGCAGCCCTGAAAGCGCCATATTTTTTCAGCGTCGATCAGCAACCACGCCAATCAACACCAGCACAATCAGCAACACCGGCGCCAACGCATAGTTGTTGAACTGCGCCAGCCCCTTCACCACCCACGGGGTGGCATAGATCAGCGCGGCACCGCTGCCGATCATCACCAGCAAGGCCATGAACGGTACGCGCAAGGCGCCTGCAAGGCCGCCCAGGCGTTGTTCGACCCAGCCTTTGATGTCGGTGCCGAACAGCACCAGCAAACAGCCCACCAAGGCCAGGGAAATCTCCGACAAGTTGCTGCGACTCCAGCGGGAAACGGTCGAGAGCAAGTCGAGTACCAGGTCCATTCGCAATCCTTAGGTCAAGAAATACTGCAGCAGGTCGTTGAGGAACAACTGGCCACGCGCGGTAGCGACCAGTCGCGTCGGTTCGACCTGCAAAAGCCCTTTTTGTTCGGCTTCACGGCGCGCTGCTGCGAGCTGTTCCAGCGGCAAGCCGGTGCGTTGGCTGAACAGCTCGATCTCCACCCCTTGGGTCAGGCGCAGGGCGTTCATCAGGAACTCGAACGGCAGCTCATCCACCGGCAGCAGCTTCTCGCCGGCCTTGAAGGCCTTGGCCGGGTTCAGGTAGTCCTTGGGCAGGCGGGTCTTCCAGGTGCGCAGGATACGTCCGTCGGGGTGGCTGAGCTTGCCGTGGGCACCAGCGCCAATGCCGATGAAATCGCCAAAGCTCCAGTAGTTGAGGTTGTGGCGGGCGGCGCGGCCAGGCTGGGCGTAGGCCGAGACTTCGTACTGGGCATAGCCGTGGCTGGCCAGCAGGGCCTGGCCGGCCTCCTGTATGTCCCAGAGGATGTCGTCTTCGGGCAACAGCGGCGGCTGGTTCCAGAACACCGTGTTCGGCTCCAGGGTCAACTGGTACCAGGACAGGTGCGTGGGGTTCAGCGCAATCGCCTGGCGCAGGTCGCCCAGGGCGTCGTCCAGCGACTGGTCGGGCAGGCCGTGCATCAGGTCGAGGTTGAAGTTGTCGAACCCGGCATTGCGCGCCATGTCGGCGGCGCGAATGGCCTCGTCACCGTTGTGGATGCGGCCCAGGGCTTCGAGCTTGGCCTGCTGGAAGCTCTGGATGCCGATCGACAGGCGATTGATGCCCAGCTGCCGGTAGGCCTTGAACTTCTCTTGTTCGAAGGTCCCGGGGTTGGCCTCCAGGGTGATTTCGATGTCCCTGGCAAACGGTATGCGTTGTTCCACACCTACCAGCAAGCGCCCCAGGGCGCGGGCGCTGAACAGGCTCGGGGTGCCGCCGCCAAAGAAGATTGAGCTGATCGGGCGGCCATAGACGTTGCCCAGCTCCTGGTCGAGGTCGGCGAGCAGGGCGTCGACGTAGGCTTCTTCCGGTAGTTCGGGGGTGGCGGCGTGGGAGTTGAAGTCGCAGTACGGGCATTTGCGCACGCACCAGGGGATATGGATGTACAGCGCCAGGGGCGGCAGCTGTGGCAGGGCCGCCCGCGGTGCTTGGGAAGTAAAGCCAGCCTCGCCCAGGTGCAGTGGCTGTGCCGGCGAACGCTCGGTCATGCCAGGCCCAGACGTTGACGCAGCAGGCTCATGGCGCGGGCACGGTGGCTTATCTGGTTCTTGTCGGCAGGGCTCAGCTCGGCGCTCGAGCAATCGCGCTCCGGCACCCAGAACAGCGGGTCATAGCCAAAACCGTGGGCGCCGCTGGCCTGGGTCAGGATGCGACCGTGCCACAGCCCTTCGCAGAGGATCGGCAGCGGGTCGTCGGCATGGCGGACCAGGGCCAGGACGCAGACGAACTGGGCGCCGCGCTGCTCCTGCGGGACGTCCTTGAGCACATCGAGCAATTTGGCGTTGTTTGCGGCGTCGCCTTTGCCATCGGCGTAACGTGCCGAATAGATGCCTGGCGCGCCGCCCAGGAAGTCCACGGCCAGGCCCGAATCGTCGGCCAGCGCCGGCATGCCGGAAATGCGTGCGGCATTGCGTGCCTTGAGGATGGCGTTCTCGACGAACGACAAGCCGGTTTCTTCCGGCTCGACGCTGCTGAATTCGCCAATGGAGCGCAGCCGCACGGTATCACCGAGCATGGCCTGCAGTTCCTTGAGTTTGCCGGCGTTGTGGCTGGCCAATACGATTTGTTGAAAAGTCATCATTCGCCTGGAAAAAGCTCTTGGTTGAAGCTGATGGTTTCGGTCTTGCCGTCAACGCCAACATTGATGGTGAAGGTACGGGTTTCCTGTTGCTCAACAGGGAACTGGGCGATGTAGTAGATCGCGCCTTGCTCGGTGATCTGCTTGAACTTCAGCGGTACCGAGGCGCTGGTCAGGTCCTTGACGGTGCCGCTGACCTGGGTGACCACCGGCTTGCCGGCCTTGATCACCGAGACGTTGATCACGCCCTGGTTCTTGCTGCGCACCAGCTCCGCAGACTTGGCAATGTCCGGCTGCAGGAAGGTGGAAATAAAGGTGCTGTAGTGCACGGTGGTATCGCCAAAGACTTCCTTGCGCTCGCCCTTGATGGCATCGGCGGCAACCGCCGACAGGCTCAGGCAGGCAACCAGTAAACAGCTCAACAAGCGACCCATGATCGTTCTCCTCCGGTGTGCGGGTTAAACCGCGACCTTGTGTTCGGTAAGGCCGGGGCTGCTGACACGGTAAATGCCGATCTCACCTAGAAGATTAGGCCATAGCTTGCTCGCCCACCCGTGGCGGTGCAAATGGTCGACCGCCAGGCGGTCGAGGACCTGGGCGCGGCGTTCGCCGCACAGGGCCTCGAAGTCTTCAAAGGTGCAGAAGTGGATGTTCGGCGTGTTGTACCAGGTATACGGCATGAAGTCGGAAACCGGCATGCGACCTTTGGTCGCCAGGTACCAGCGGCAACGCCAGTGGCCGAAGTTGGGGAAGGTGATGATGCACTGGCGGCCAACGCGGAGCATTTCGTCGAGAATCCGGTCAGGGTACTCCACGGCCTGCAGGGCCTGGGTCATGACCACCACGTCGAAACTGTTGCTGGCGAAATTGCCCAGGCCCTTGTCGAGGTCCTGCTCGATGACGTTGACGCCCTTGGCCACGCACTGGGCGATGTTGTCGGGGTCGATTTCCAGGCCATAGCCGGTGACTTGCTTGTGGTCGCGCAACGACGCCAGCAGCTCACCGGTACCGCAACCGAGGTCGAGTACCCGGCTGCCAGCGGGGATCCAGTCTTGGATGATTTCCAGGTCGGCTCTCATAGGGTCCTCAGCAGACGATGCGGTTCATGTAGTTCGTGAAACCCGTGATGTAGCGCGGGGTCGGGATCAGGAAGGCATCGTGGCCATAGGGCGAGTCGATATCCAGGTAGCAGACGTTCTTGCGTGCGGCGATCAGGGCGTCGACGATCTCGCGCGAGCGCGCCGGCGAGAAGCGCCAGTCGGTGGTGAACGACATCACGCAGTAGTCCGCCGTGACATGCGCCAGGGTCGCCGCCAGGTCGCCGCGGTGGCTGGCGGCCGGGTCGAAGTAGTCCAGCGCCTTGGTCATCAGCAGGTAGGTGTTGGCGTCGAAACGACCGGAGAATTCCTCGCCCTGGTAACGCAGGTAGCTTTCGACCTGGAACTCGACGCTGTGGAAGTCGTAGTTGAGCTTGTCGCTTTTCAGCTCGCGGCCGAATTTCTCGCCCATGGAGTCGTCGGACAGGTAGGTGATGTGCCCGACCATGCGCGCCAGCATCAGGCCGCGCTTGGGGATCACGCCCAGGTTTTGGAACGAGCCACCGTGGAACTCGGGGTCGGTAAGGATGGCTTGGCGCGCCACCTCGTTGAAGGCGATGTTCTGTGCCGAGAGTTTGGGCGCCGAGGCGATGTCCAGGCAGTGTCGCACACGGTCGGGGTAGGTGATGGTCCACTGCAGTGCCTGCATGCCGCCCAGGCTGCCGCCTACCACTGCGGCCCATTGCTGGATGCCCAGGCGATCGGCCAGACGCGCCTGGCTGTGCACCCAGTCTTCCACGGTCAGCACCGGGAAATCGGCGCCGTAGGGCTTGCCGGTGAGCGGATTGATGCTGCTGGGGCCGGTGCTGCCATTGCAACCGCCGAGGTTGTTGAGGCTGACCACGAAGAAGCGATTGGTATCGATCGGCTTGCCAGGGCCAATGCAGCTGTCCCACCAGCCCGGCTTGCGGTCGTCGGGGCTGTGGTAGCCGGCGGCATGGTGATGGCCGGACAGCGCATGACAGATCAGCACGGCGTTGCTGGCCTTGCTGTTGAGCGTGCCGTAGGTTTCGTAGATCAGTTCATAGGTGGCCAGCGAGCGACCGCAGGCCAGCGCCAGCGGCTCGCTGAACTGTGCCAGTTGCGGTGTTACCAGACCGACCGAATCTTCGGGAAAGACAGTGGACATCGACCCTGCTCACGCTTGAATGAGGCGTAAGTCTAAAGACCACCGGGGTGGGCGGCAAGCAATGTGCCAAGGCTTGAAAAACATCGCTGGCAAACCAGCTCCCACAGGTTGTCGCGAGCCTTGTGGGAGCTGGCTTGCCAGCGATAGGGCGCTGCAGGTGCAGATCAGACCAACAGGCGCAGAACCTCCGGCATTCCGGTCATCGCCGCCAGGTTGTTGATCACCAGCATGTCGATCAGCTTCAGGGCCATGAACGCCAGGATCGGCGAGATGTCCAGGCCGCCCAGGTTTGGCAGGATGCGCCGGAACGGGGCGAGGAACGGGTCGCAGATCTGGTTGATCAGCTCGGCGCCCGGGTTATGGCTGCCCGGTGCGACCCACGAGAGGATCACGCTGATGATCAGGGCGAAGAAGAAAATCTTCAGAAACAGCGAGGTCACGCCAATGATTGACCAGACCAGCAGTTGCAGCGGGTTGCCGGTGGTGCCGTAGGCCAGCAGCAGGGTCAGGCCCATCACCAGCATCTGGATGATGAGCGCCAGCAGCAGCGACGACATGTCCAGGCCGAACAGGCTCGGGATCACCCGACGCATCGGCTTGAGCAGCGGTTGGGTAGCACGTACGGCGAACTGGCTGAGCGGGTTGTAGAAGTCCGCGCGCACCAGTTGCAGGACAAAGCGCAGGACCACGATCAGCAGGTACAGGCTGCCGAGGGTCTGCAGCACATAGATTGCAGCGGTGTTCAATCCGATCATCTTCGGCTCCTTAGTTGCCCAGTTGTTCGGCCATTTCGGCCGAGCGGTGCGCAGCGGCACCCAGCGCCTGTTCCACCAGCGCTTCGAATCCATTGGCCTGGAACGACTTGATCGCCGCTTCCGTGGTGCCGGCCGGCGAGGTTACCCGGCGGCGCAGCTCGGCGGCGTCGACATCGCTACTGACCGCCATGTGCGCGGCGCCCAGGGCGGTTTGCAGGGTCAGCTTGGCGGCGGTTTCCCGTGGCAGGCCGAGTTTTTCGCCGGCGGCGGTCATGGCCTCGATCAGCAAGAAGAAGTACGCAGGGCCACTGCCGGACACGGCGGTCACCGCATCGAGCTGTTGCTCGGCGTCCAGCCACAGGGCGATACCCACGGCCGACAGCAGCTGCTCGGCCTGCTGGCGCTGGGCCGGCGAAACCTGGGCGGTGGCGAACAGGCCGCTGACGCCCTGGCGCAGCAGCGCCGGGGTGTTGGGCATGCAGCGCACGATCGGCTGGGCGCCGAGCCAGTTGTTCATGCTCGCGCAGGTGATCCCGGCGGCAATCGAGACCACCAGTTGCTCGGGCTTGAGGCTGGGTTTGAGGGCTTCGCACACGGCTTTCATCGCCTGTGGCTTGACCGCCAGGACCACCACATCGGCACCTTCGATGGCCTGGGCGTTGTCGGCGAACATCTCGATGCCGTGCTCGGCATGGATTTTCGCCCGCTGCTCGGCGCCCGGATCGCTGGCGCGGATCTGCGAAGCTTCCAGGCCCTGGGCGCGCAGGCCGCCGATCAGGCTGGCAGCCATGTTGCCGGCGCCGATAAAGGCAATACGAGTCTTGCTCATGTCAGGTCCTTGATAGGGAAAGAGGGAAAAAGCATGGGTCAGGGCTGGCCGTAGTCACGGGCACCGAACAGCGCGGTGCCGATACGCACCCAGGTCGCGCCCTGGGCAATCGCGGCTTCCAGGTCATGGCTCATGCCCATGGACAGGGTGTCGAGGTCCAGGCCAAGGCTCGCCTGCAGTTGGCGCACCCGGGCGAAGGCGGCTTGTTGGGCGGCCTCGTTGTCGGTCGGCTCGGGAATCGCCATCAGCCCGCGCAGGCGCAGGCGTGGCAGCGCGGCGATGGTGCGGGCCAGCGCCGGTAGCTCCTCGGGGGTGCAGCCGGACTTGCTCGCTTCGCCACTGACGTTGACCTGCAGGCAGATATTCAACGCTGCAAGGTGGTCGGGGCGTTGCTCGGACAGGCGTTGGGCGATTTTCAGGCGGTCCACGGAATGTACCCAGTCAAAGTGCTCGGCAATCGCACGAGTCTTGTTAGACTGAATGGGGCCGATGAAGTGCCAGGTCAAGGGCAGGTCGGTCAATTCGCCCTGTTTGTTCAAGGCTTCCTGCAGGTAGTTCTCACCGACATCGCGCACCCCGGCGGCGAAGGCTTCGCGCACGGCGGCGGCGGGTTTGGTCTTGCTCACGGCCAGCAGCTGGACGGCCGAAGGCTCGCGCCCGGCGGCCAGCGCGGCGGCACGGATGCGTGCGGCGAGCGTGGAAAGGTTGTCTGCTATGGTGGACATTGATCGATGCCAGCGGCTCTTTGGGTCTGCGGCATTCTACCTGCTTGGCGGTCTTTGGGGAGTCTCATGGATGTGACTGAACTGCTGGCGCTGGCGGTACGGGCCGGTGCCTCCGACCTGCACCTGGCGGCGGGCGAAGTACCGGCGCTGCGTCTTGAGGCGCGCTTGAGCCCGCTGTCGCTGCCGCTGCTGACGCCGCAACACATGGATGAACTGCTCGCGCAAATCATGTCTGAGGCGCAGCAAAAGGATTTTGAAACACATTTGGACGTCGACTTTGCCTTCGCCGTGCCAGCATTGGCGCGCTTTCGGGTCAATGTGTTCCAGCAGTTGCAGGGCGCTGCGGCGGTGCTGCGGGTGATTCCGGCGCAGGTCAGCAGCCTGGCCGAGCTGGGTCTTGGGGATGTGTTTCGACAGATTGCCGAGCTGGCGGGCGGGCTGGTGCTGGTCACCGGGCCCACCGGTTCGGGTAAGTCAACCACCCTCGCGGCCCTGGTCGATCACCTGAACCGCGAGCGGCCATTGCATATCGTCACCCTCGAGGACCCCATCGAGTTTATCCACAGCTCGCAGCGTAGCCGGATCAGTCAGCGCGAGATCGGCCGGCACAGCCATGGTTTTGCCCAGGCATTGCGTGCGGCGCTGCGTCAGGACCCGGATGTGATCATGCTCGGTGAGCTGCGCGACCCGCAGACGATACGCCTGGCGCTGACTGCGGCGGAAACCGGGCACCTGGTGCTGGCCACGGTACACACCGGGTCGGCGGCGAAAACCATCGATCGCCTGGTGGATGTGTTTGCCGCCGAGGAGAAGCAACTGGTGCGCGCGATGCTGGCCGAGTCGCTGCAGGCGGTGGTCTCGCAGGTATTGGTCGAGCGTGTAGGCGGTGGGCGGGTGGCGGCCCATGAGATCCTGCTGGCAACGCCGGCAGTGCGTAACCTGGTCCGTGAGGGCAAGGTGGCGCAGCTCTATTCGGCGATTCAGACAGGTGGGGCGCAGGGCATGCAGACCCTGGACGGATGTCTGCAGGGCCTGGTGCGGCAAGGGCTGGTCAGGCCCCGACAGCGCTCGTGAGCGGGCGCCGGGACGTTTCTAGCGCTTGGCCAGGGCCAGTTGCTGGCTTTTTGGCAGGACGCGTTTGGCAACCACGTAGCGGCTTTGCCAGTAAGGTTTGTTCAGGGTGTCGATGCTGACCCGCTTGCCGGTGCGCGGCGCGTGGATGAAGCGGTCGTTACCCAGGTAGATGGCGACGTGGTTGACCCGGCGGCTCTTGATGTTGAAGAAGATCAGGTCGCCCGGCTTGAGGTCGTTGCGGTCGACCTTGATGCCGTGGCCGCTGGCCATGGCGTTGGAGGTGCGTGGCAGGTCGACTTCATCGATGTCGTTGAAGGCGTACTTGACCAGGCCGCTGCAGTCAAAGCCCTTGCTCGGGCTGCTGCCGCCCCAGCGGTACGGGGTGCCGAGCACGTTGACCGCACGGCTGAGCACATCGCTGCTCTGCTGCGGCGACATGGCCGCGGCGACCGGTAGCGGCTTGCTCGAACGGGCGCTGCGCTTGGGGCTGTGCTGGATGTTGCTGCTGACGTTCTTGTATGGACGTGCAGCAGTGGAATTGGAGGTATACCCGGAGAAACCGTTGGGTAGCCGTTGCTCACGATTGGTGGCGTGGGCGGCCAGTGGCAATAATAGGCAGATGGTCAGCCATGTCTTGAAAAAAGGACGCATAGGCAGGGCTCTAGGTAGGTTAGCGCGCAACTTTATAACAGCTTTTTGATCAAATTCTGATCCGTTGGTCGATTCCAGGTGCCGGCAAAAACCGCCAGAAGCGGCGATTGGCCTGCATTTGAAAGGCGTGGGCCAGACAGGATAGGGGTTTGCGGCGGGCGGGGTGGCAAATGACCACACGTCGGGTCGCCAGAGAAAAGTCACATTTTTCTTTAGAAAATTTATCGATAACCCACAGGGGCTATGAATGAACAGTTATCAACAGGGCAGTCAGTTGCACGACACCCACAGCAAAGTGATCGGTTATCTGCTGTGGATTTTTGGCTTCACCGGCGCGCACCGCTTCTACTACGGCAAACCGGTCACCGGCACCCTCTGGTTCTTCACCCTGGGCCTATTGGGCATTGGCTGGCTGATCGACCTGTTCCTGATCCCGGCGATGGACCGCGAAGCCGACCTGCGCTTTCAGCCAGGTCCACTGGACTACAGCCTGGCGTGGATCCTGCTGACCTTCCTGGGGGTGTTTGGCGTGCACCGCATGTACCAGGGCAAGTGGATCACTGGCCTGATCTACCTGTGCACCGGCGGGCTGTTTCTGGTGGGTGTGCTGTATGACTTCTGGACGCTCAATACCCAGGTGTCACTGGCCAACGCCCAGCGGCGTTAAAGCCTGAGGCCTTGTCGCAGTGCGCTGCGACAAGGCCTTGGGGCGGGGTTACTGGCGGGTCTGGCGTTGCTGCAACAGCAAGTTGCTGAAGCCGCTGCCGGCCAGTTGCTTCTGCGCCACGGTCAGCTGTTCACGGTTGCTGAACGGGCCAACCAGTACGCGGTACCAGGTTTCTTCCTTGACCGTTCCGGATTCCACCTTGACCGCCTGGCCAAGCAGGATGATCTGCGCGCGAACCTTGTCGGCATCCGCCTGCTTGCGGAACGAACCGGCCTGCAGGAAGAACTGGGTGGTCGCTGCTGGCTTGATCACCGGTGGCGCCGGTGGCGGGGTCAGGCCGTTCAGCGCCGCCTGGGCCCGGGCGGTGTCGATCTTCGCCGCTTCCGCCGGGGTTACCGGTGGTTGCGCCGGTACCGGCGGGGTTTTCTCCGGCACCGCTTCAGGCGGCACGATCACTTCCGATTCCGGCAGCAGGGTATAGAAGTCGTACTTCGGTTTTACCGGCTGCTGCGGGCTTGGCGTGGTCTTGTTGGCCTCGGCGACCTTCTCGGCCTTCTGCTGCTCGGGCTTGCTGCGCTTGACCTCGTCGTTGCCGGGCTCGAGCTTCATCAGGAAAACGACAAAGGCGCCCACCGACAGGCCGATCGCCAGCCACAGCCAGCCCGGGATCGGTTGCTTGGCAGGTGGCTGATAGCGACTGGCGCCGCGCTTGGGTGCGGGTTTTTTCTTGGCAGCCAACTTACATGCGCTCCAGGGTTTCCAGGCCGAGCAGTTCCAGACCTTGCTTGAGGGTGCGGCCAGTCAGGGCCGCCAGACGCAGGCGGCTCTGCTGTTGTTCAGGGGTGTCGGCGGCGAGGATCGGGCAGTTCTCGTAGAAGCTGGAGAACAGGCCGGCAACGTCGTACAGATAGGTGCACAGCACGTGCGGCGTGCCTTTTTCGGCGACGTTGTTCAGGATCTCGCCGAACTGCGCCAGGCGCGCGGCCAGGTCCTGCTCCTGTGGCGCTTGCAGGATGATCTGGCCGTCGACTTCATCGAAGTCCTTGCCCAGCTTGCGGAACACGCCGGCAACGCGGGTGTAGGCGTACAGCAGGTAAGGCGCGGTGTTGCCTTCGAAGTTGAGCATCAGCTCGAAGTTGAAGCTGTAGTCGCTGGTGCGGTGCTTGGACAGGTCGGCGTACTTCACCGCGCCAATCCCCACCACTTCGCCGATGGCGCGCAGGTCGGCCTCGGCCAGCTCCGGGTTCTTCTCCTTGACCAGGGCGTAGGCACGTTCCTTGGCTTCGGTGAGCAGGTCGATCAGCTTCACCGTGCCGCCGTCGCGAGTCTTGAACGGGCGGCCGTCGGCACCGTTCATGGTGCCGAAGCCCATGTGTTCCATCTGCATCGGGTGGCCGACGAAACCGGCGCGGCGGGCCACTTCGAAGACCTGGTTGAAGTGCAGGGCCTGGCGCTGGTCGACAAAGTACAGGGCGCGGTCGGCCTTGAGCACGTTGCTGCGGTAGCGCACGGCGGCAAGGTCGGTGGTGGCGTACAGGTAGCCGCCGTCGGCTTTCTGTACGATCACTGGCAGCGGCTCGCCTTCGGCGGTCTTGAACTCTTCAAGGAACACGCACTGGGCGCCCTTGCTCTCGACCAGCAGGCCCTTGGCCTTGAGGTCGTTGACGACATTGGCCAGGTCATCGTTGTAGGCGCTTTCGCCCATAACGTCGGCCATGGTCAGCTTGACGTTGAGCAGCTCGTAGGTCTTCTGGCAGTGCGACAGCGAAATATCCTTGAAGCGGGTCCACAGCTTCAGGCATTCCGGGTCGCCGGCTTGCAGCTTGACCACCAGGCCGCGAGCGCGGTCGGCGAACGCTTCGGATTCGTCGAAGCGTTTTTTCGCCGCACGGTAGAAGTTTTCCAGGTCCGACAGCTCGTCGCTGGTGATCGGGTTTTCCTGCAGATAAGCCATCAGCATGCCGAACTGGGTGCCCCAGTCGCCGACGTGGTTCTGACGGATCACGTCATCGCCGAGGAACTCCAGCACGCGCGACACGGCGTCACCGATGATGGTCGAGCGCAGGTGGCCAACGTGCATCTCCTTGGCCAGGTTCGGTGCCGACAGGTCGACCACCACCTTCTGCTGCGGGCCGGCTTTCTTCACGCCCAGCTTGGCGTCGGCCAGGGCCGCATCCAGGCGCGAGGCCAGGGCCTGGGTATTCTGGAAGAAGTTGAGAAAGCCCGGGCCGGCAATCTCGACCTTGCTGACCTGCTCGTCGGCAGGCAGGGCGGCGATGAGCTTCTCGGCCAGGTCGCGCGGCTTCATGCCGGCAGGCTTGGCCAGCATCATCGCGATGTTGCTGGCGAAGTCGCCGTGAGTCTTGTCCCGGGCGTTCTCCACCTGGATCGCCGGCGTCAGCCCTTCAGGCAGCACACCGTCGGTGACGAGTTGGGTGAGGGCTTGCTGGATCAGCTGGCGAATGGTGTCTTTCATGGGCTTCTCTTTCGACCGCAAGCGCGGCGGCGCTTCGATGCGCAGGTGGAAAAACTGGACATTATCCGTTGCCGGGGCGAGGTTGCCAACCTTTGGGGCGCTATCGCGGGGCAAGCCCGCTCCTACAGGGGTGTGTAGGAGCGGGCTTGCCCCGCGATGGATCAGTACAAATCCACCGGATCGACATCCAGCGACCAACGCACCTGGCGCCCGGACGGCATCTGCTCCAACACTAGCAACCAGGCGCTGATCAGTCGATGCAAAGGTGCCCGGGCATTGGCCTGGAGCAACAATTGCGCGCGAAACCGCCCCGCGCGGCGCTCCATCGGCGCCGGTACCGGGCCGAGCAGCTCGATACCGTGCAGGCCCTGTTCGGCCAATAACTGTTCGGCGGCGCTGCAGGCTTCATCGAGAAAACCCTCGGCTTGCCCCGGCTTGTGCGCCTCAGCGCGCAACAGGGCCAAGTGCGCGAAAGGCGGCAGGCCGGCGGCTCGGCGCTCGCTCAAGGCCTGCTCGGCGAAGGCGAAGTAGCCCTGTTCGGTCAGTTGCACCAACAAAGGATGGTCGGCCAGGTGGGTCTGGATGATCACCTTGCCTGGCTCCTCGGCGCGCCCGGCGCGGCCGGCAACCTGGACGATCATCTGCGCCATGCGCTCGCTGGCGCGAAAATCCCCCGAGAACAGGCCGCCATCGGCATCGAGGATCGACACCAGGGTCACCCGCGGAAAGTGGTGGCCCTTGGCGAGCATCTGGGTGCCAACGAGGATGCACGGCTGGCCGCGCTGGATGGTGGCGAACAACTGGTTCATCGCATCCTTGCGCGAGGTGCTGTCGCGGTCGACGCGCAGCACCGGGTAATCGGGAAAAAGAATGCTCAGGCGCTCTTCGGCGCGCTCGGTGCCGGCGCCGACCGGGCGCAGGTCGACCTTGTTGCACTGCGGGCACTGGCGCGGCACCCGCTCGTCATAACCGCAGTGGTGGCAGCGCAGCTCGTTGGAGCGCTGGTGCACGGTCATCCGCGCATCGCAGCGCGGGCATTCGGACATCCAGCCGCAGTCATGGCACAGCAGCGTCGGGGCAAAGCCGCGGCGGTTGAGGAACACCAGCACCTGCTGGCCGGCCGCCAGGGTCTGGCCGATGGCTTGCTGCATCGGCCCGCTGATGCCGCTGTCCAGTGGCCGGCTTTTTACATCCAGACGCAAGAAGCGCGGCTGCTGGGCGCCGCCAGCACGCTGATTGAGGCGCAGCAGGCCGTAGCGGCCGCTGTGGGCGTTGTGCAGGCTTTCCAGCGAAGGCGTGGCCGAACCCAGCAGGATCGGGATGTTCTCCTGGCGTGCGCGCACCAGCGCCAGGTCGCGGGCGTGGTAGCGCAGGCCTTCCTGCTGCTTGTACGAGCCGTCGTGCTCTTCGTCGATGATGATCAGCCCCGGGTTTTTCATCGGCGTGAACAATGCCGAGCGGGTGCCGATGATGATGTCGGCCTCGCCGTCGCGGGCGGCGAGCCAGGCGTCCAGGCGCTCGCGGTCGTTGACCGCCGAGTGCAGCAGGGCGATGCGCGCGTTGAAGCGCTGCTCGAAGCGCGCCAGGGTTTGCGGCCCGAGGTTGATCTCCGGGATCAGGATCAGCGCCTGCTTGCCGGCTTCCAGGGCTTCGCGGATCAGCTGCAGGTAGACCTCGGTCTTGCCGCTACCGGTAACCCCGGCCAGTAAAAACGCATGAAAGCTGTCAAAACCCGAGCGCACGGCATTGAAGGCGGCGCGCTGCTCGTCGTTCAGGGGCAGTTCCGGCTGCGCCAACCAGCGCTCGTGGCGCTCCTGGGGCAGGTGGCGGCGTACTTCGACCTGGACCAGTTCCTTGGCCAGCAGCAGGTCGAGGCTGTCCTTGCTCAACATCAGCTTGCTCAGCAAGGTATGGGCAACACCGTGGGGATGTTGCGCCAAGGTTGCCAGGGCTTCGCGCTGGCGCGGCGCGCGGGCGATGCGCGGGTCGTCCAGGCGAGCGCCCGGAGCCACTTGCCAGAAGCGCTCCTGGCGCGCTTGCGCCGGTTCGCCCTGGCGCAGCAGCACCGGTAGGGCCCAGCTCAAGGTGTCGCCGAGGCTGTGCTGATAATATTGCGCGGTCCACAGGCACAGCTTGAACAGCGCCGGCGGCACCGGCGACACCGGGTCGAGCAGGGCTATGGCCGGCTTCAGTTTGTCGGCCGGCACCTCGCTGGTGTCGCTGATCTCGATGAGTATCCCGATCATCTCGCGCCGACCGAACGGCACGCGGATGCGCATGCCCGGGGTCAGTGCCTGGCGCGCCATGCTCGCCGGTGCCCTGTAGTCGAACAGCCGCCGCAGAGGCGAGGGCAGGGCAAGGCGTAGAATGACGTCGGACACGCGAAAGGTTCTCTGCAGGGGAATTCCAGGACCCGGCGAGCCTAGCAGACGACCGCCGGTGTAAGCGACAACTTGCGTTGGCTGTTTGCTCTGGTATTATTCGGACCCTATTTTGCGTGCGGTATTCAACAATGGTGTTGAGTGGCGGCACGTCAGCACTGAGGAAACACCATGAAAGCCGATATCCATCCGGTATACGAAGCTGTAGAAGTTACCTGCAGCTGCGGTAACAAATTCGAAACTCGCTCGACTCTGGCCAAGGCCCTGCCGATCGACGTTTGCAACCTCTGCCACCCGTTCTACACCGGTAAGCAGAAGGTCCTGGACACCGGCGGCCGCGTACAGAAGTTCGCAGATCGCTTCGGCATGTTCGGTGCCAAGAAGTAAGATTGCGCGAAGCTGGCCCCATGGGTTTGGCATTGCTGCTGAAAAAGGCGTCCCTCGCGGGCGCCTTTTTTATGGGCGCGATTTGGCAGTTGCCGGCCCTGGCGTTCTGCGCGGCGCCTGTCGATGCACAGGTGGTCAGCGTGCGTCAGGTGGTCGACGGCGATACCTTGCGTCTGAATGATGGGCGCAGTGTCCGCCTGATCGGTATCAATGCACCGGAAATCGGTCGCAAAGGTCGCACCAGTGAAGCCTTCGCCGAGGCCGCGCGCCAGCGTTTGCAAGCCCTGGTCAAGGCCAGTGGCGGCGAGGTGAGCCTGGTTCCGGGCGTCGAGCCGCGGGACAAATACGGCCGCACTCTGGCTCATGTCTACGGCCGTTCTGGCGACAATTTCGAAGCACAATTGCTCAGTGAAGGTCTTGGCTACCGGGTTGCGGTCGCGCCCAACGTCGCCCTGACTGTCTGCCAGGAGCAGGCCGAGCGTGCCGCTCGTCAGGCTGGCAAAGGCCTGTGGCGGCAATCGCCACTGACCCCGGCGAGCGAGTTGCGACAATCTGGCTTTGCGCTGATAAGTGGCAAGGTGATGGATATCGAGCGCAATCGCGGGGGGATCTGGATTGAAATCGACGATGCCCTGGTGCTCCAGGTACCCGCGCGGTTGCAGCGCAATTTCCCCTCTTCCTTCTTTGCTGAGCTGAAAGGTCGATCCATTGAGGCCCGCGGTTGGGTGCTGGATCGTTCCCGCAAAGGTGGCCTGAAGCCTGGTCAGCAGCGCTGGCTGCTGCCGCTGACCGATCCGTCGATGCTGGAAAGGGTCGAAAGATAAAAAATTGTCTACATTTTTAATTTCAATTGTACACATCAAAACCCTTGCGGGCTGCGGCTCTTGGCGGAAAGTCGTAGGTTAAAGGCCTTGACACAAGTGACCGGGCAGTCTTGTCGGCCCTTTGCTCTTTGCGTATCCTCGGCGGTCCGTCAGAACAGTAAATAGCGGAATGCCCACCATGTCAGATTTGAAAACCGCCGCTCTCGAATACCATGCTCAGCCTCGTCCGGGGAAACTGAGCGTCGAGCTCACCAAGCCTACCGCGACTGCTCGCGACCTGGCGCTGGCCTACAGCCCTGGCGTGGCCGAGCCGGTACGTGAAATTGGTCGCGATCCGGAACTGGCCTACAAGTACACCGGCAAGGGCAATCTGGTAGCAGTCATTTCCGACGGCACCGCCATCCTTGGCCTGGGTAACCTCGGCCCACTGGCCTCCAAGCCGGTCATGGAAGGCAAGGGTGTTCTGTTCAAGCGTTTCGCCGGTATCGACGTGTTCGACATCGAAGTCGACGCCGAGAGCCCGCAGGCCTTCATCGACACCGTCAAGCGTATCTCCATCACCTTCGGTGGCATCAACCTGGAAGACATCAAGGCGCCAGAGTGCTTTGAAATCGAGCGCGCGCTGATCGAACAGTGCGACATTCCGGTATTCCACGATGACCAGCACGGCACCGCGATCGTTACCGCCGCCGGCATGATCAACGCCCTGGAAATCGCTGGCAAAAACCTGGCCGACGCCAAGATCGTCTGCCTGGGCGCCGGTGCTGCCGCCATCTCCTGCATGAAACTGCTGGTGAGCATGGGCGCGCAGATCGAGAACATCTTCATGGTTGACCGCACTGGCGTGATCCACGCTGGCCGTGACGACCTGAACCAGTACAAGGCGGTGTTCGCCCACGCTACCGACAAGCGCACCCTGGCTGACGCCCTGCAAGGCGCTGACGTGTTCGTCGGCCTGTCCGGCCCGAACCTGCTGAGCGCTGAAGGCCTGAAGTCGATGGCGCCGAACCCAATCGTGTTCGCCTGCTCCAACCCTGATCCAGAGATCTCCCCGGAGCTGGCTCACGCCACCCGTGATGACGTGATCATGGCCACCGGTCGTTCCGACTACCCGAACCAGGTCAACAACGTACTGGGCTTCCCGTTCATCTTCCGTGGTGCCCTGGACGTTCGCGCCAAGCGCATCAACGAAGAGATGAAGATCGCCGCCGCCAACGCCCTGAAAGACCTGGCCAAGCTGCCAGTGCCGAAGGAAGTCTGCGCAGCCTACGGCGTCGACTCCCTGGAATTTGGCCGTGAGTACATCATTCCGAAGCCGATGGATGCCCGTCTGATCACCGTCGTTTCCGATGCCGTGGCCAAGGCTGCGATCGAGACCGGCGTGGCAACCCTGCCGTATCCGAAGAACTACCCGCTGAAAAACGTGGATGACGTGTTCAACGGCTAAGCTGTTGTAGCGTTGTAACAAAAAGCCCCGGCTCGTGAGAGTCGGGGCTTTTTTGTGGGTGACGGCTGTGGATCGGTTTTGGCTTCATCGCTGGCAAGCCAGCTCCCACAGAGGCTGATGGGGCCTGTTTCAGTGTGGGAGCGGGCTTGCCCCGCGCTGGGGGCTGGCCATCAGAACAGATCGATCGGTGCCGCCTCATCCGCTGGCAGCGGGCTACCCGGCGCGCTGCCGTTGCCCAGCTCATTGACCGATGGCGGAGTGTCTTCGGCCTTGAACAGCTCGAAGTAGGCATTCGGCGTGCTCGGTGTGGCCGCGCGACCGCTGACCGGGTCGACGCGCAGGCTGAGGATGCCTTCCGGCTCGGCCGGTGCATGGTTGGGCTTGTCCTTGAGCGCAGCGCCCATGTAGTTCATCCAGATCGGCAGTGCCACGGTACCGCCGTATTCGCGACGGCCGAGGGTTTCCGGCTGGTCGAAACCGGTCCACACCGTGGTCACGTAATCGGCGTTATAGCCGGAGAACCAGGCGTCCTTGGACTCGTTGGTGGTGCCGGTCTTGCCGGCCAGGTCGGTACGGCCCAGGGCCAGGGCCCGGCGCCCGGTACCGCGTTTGATCACGTCCTGGAGCATGCTGGTGAGGATGTAGGTAGTGCGCCCGTCGACGATGCGCTCGGCCACGGCAGGGGGCTGGACGACGTCTGCAGCCGGGTTGCTGGCAACGGTGCTCAGGCCTTCACCCGGCAGTTGGCTGGTGATCGGCTGCTCTGGCGCGGCGATGCCGGCCTCGACCTGCTCGGCTTGCGGGACCCGCGGCGGGTTGGCGGTGAACAGGGTCTCGCCGTTGCGGCTCTCGATGCGTTCGATCAGGTACGGGCTGATCTTGTAGCCGCCGTTGGCAAAGGTGCTCCAGCCGGTGGCGATTTCCATCGGCGTCAGGGTCGCGGTGCCCAGGGCCAGGGACAGGTTGGGCGGCAGGTCCTGCTTGTTGAAGCCGAACTTGCTGATGTAGTCGATGGTCGAGCTGACGCCCATGGCCTGCAGCAGGCGGATCGATACCAGGTTGCGCGACTTGTACAGCGCCTCGCGCATGCGGATCGGGCCGAGGAAGGTGTTGGTGTCGTTTTTCGGGCGCCAGACCTTGTCCAGGTACTCGTCGACGAACACGATAGGTGCGTCGTTGACCAGGCTGGCGGCGGTGTAGCCGTTGTCCAGCGCGGCGCTGTACACGAACGGCTTGAAGCTCGAGCCCGGCTGACGCTTGGCCTGCATGGCGCGGTTGTAGTTGCTCTGCTCGAACGAGAAGCCGCCGACCAGGGCGCGGATCGCACCGCTGTTCGGGTCCAGCGATACCAGGGCGCTCTGCGCTCCCGGTACCTGGCTGAACTTGAGGCTGCCGTCGTCCAGGCGCTGGACGCGAATCAGGTCGCCGACCTGGGCAACGTCCGAAGGCTGCTGCGGCGCGCGACCCTGGCTGTTGGTGTTGAGGAACGGGCGGGCCCACTTCATGGTCTCCCAGGCCACGCTTTCCTGATTGCCGGCGCGGGTCAGAACCTGCAGGCCGGCCTTGCTGACGTCGGTGACGATCACAGGTTCCAGGCCGCCCAGCGGGCGCTGCTTGCTCAGCTCCTGCCGCCAGGCGTCGCGGGTCTTGCCCGGGAAGCGCGATTCGGGGCCACGGTAGCCGTGGCGCTCATCGTAGGTGGTCAGGCCATTGAGTACCGCTTTGTTGGCGATTTCCTGCAGGTCGCTTGGCACCGTGGTGGTGACACGGAAGCCTTCGGTGTAGGCATCGCTGCCGTAGCGGCCGACCATTTCGGCGCGGGCCATTTCGGCGATGTAAGGGGCGTTAACTTCCGGGGTCGGTACGTGGTAGCTGGCGTTGATCGGCTCGGCCAGGGCAGCCTGGTAGCTGGCTTCGTCGATCTTGCCGAGCTTGTACATGCGCCCCAGGATCCAGTCGCGGCGCTCTTTGGCGCGCACCGGGTTGGCCAATGGGTTGAAGCGCGACGGTGCTTTAGGCAGGCCGGCGATCATCGCCATCTGCGCCAGGCTCACATCGCGGATCGATTTGCCGTAGTACACCTGCGCTGCGGCCTCGATGCCGTAGGCGCGGTTGCCCAGGTAGATCTTGTTGACGTACAGCTCGAGGATCTCGTCCTTGGTCAGTTCGCGTTCGATCTGCAGGGCCAGGAGAATCTCGTTGGTCTTGCGCGAGAAGCTGCGTTCGCTGCTGAGGAAGAAGTTCTTCGCCACCTGCATGGTGATGGTGCTGCCGCCAGTCTGGATGTGCCCGGACTTGAGCAATTGTGTTGCAGCACGCATCAGGCTGCTGGGGTCGACGCCATAGTGATTGGCGAAATTGTCGTCTTCGGCCGAGAGCAGAGCCTGGATGAAATGCGGCGGAATGTCGGCGAAACGGATGGGCGAGCGGCGCATTTCGCCAAACTCGGCAATCAGTTTGCCGTCGCCGCTGTAGACCCGCAAAGGGATCTGCAACTGGATGCTTCTGAGGGCCTCTACCGAGGGCAAGCTGGGGCTAAGATACAGAAATGCGCCGCTCAGACCGAGCATGAGCGCGCAGATGACTGCGACGAAAGACCACCAGAAGAACTTCAGCAGGCGTATCAAGGCTTTTGGGCGTCCAGATAGAAGAATGGGTTGCGCGCGGGGCCAGCGGACAAAGGATAAACGCTGGGCATTATAAGCATTTTTCAACTCGCCGCGTTACGCGCGCGGCTACCGCCAGCAAGGAAAAACCAATGCTAGGACGCTTCGGCATGGATGCCGGTTCACTCCTGGGGATAGAAATTGCCCTGCCGTCCATCCGACTGGTGCAGTTGCACCGGCACAAAGGCGCCTGGTGCGTGCGGGCCTGGGCGCTTGAGCCGCTGCCTGCAGGGGCCGTGGTAGACGGTTGGATTGCTGACCCCGAGGTGGTCGGCCAAGCCTTGAAACGCGCACTGCAGCGCAGCGGCAGCCGCTGTCGGCAGGGCGCTGTGGCCTTGCCGGCTACGCGGGCCATCAGCAAATTACTGACGCTGCCGGCTGGCCTGGGCGATGCCGAAGTCGCTGCGCGCGTGCACGATGCCGCCGAGCAGTTCATCCCCTTTGACCTTGAAGATACCGCGCTGGATTACCAGGTTCTTGAACCGGTTGCAGGCGATGCATCCAGCGTGCAGGTGGCGATTACCGCCTGCCATCGCGGCATGCTGGATGTGCTGGAAGCCACCTTTGAGGTCGCAGGGCTGAGCGCCAGGGTGCTGGAAATCGATACTCATGCAGTGCAGCGTGCAACCACAGGCGAGGCGGCTGTTCTGCAGCTCGACGCCGAGCTGGCGCACGTGGCATCGAACCTGCGCGTGGCCTGTGGCCTGGCGATGTGGGAATGCGGGCTAAACCTGTTGCCGTGGCGCGAGCGCCGCCATCGCCTGCGTATTCGAAGGTTTCAGGCTGGCTGTGCAGCCGTTGTGCTGCTGGCTGCCGTTACCACCGGGTTCGTCGACCTCCATTACCGGGGCGTGCTGCAGGAGCAGGCGCTGAGCCTGGCCACGCTCAAGCGGGAGGGCGGGCAGCCGGAGCCTGAAGCCCTGCTGCATGAGCTGCGTCAGTTGGAGGGCCTGCAGGCTGGCCGTTTTTTTGCCGTGGATGTGCTTGAACATATTGAGCAGGCCATGCCCGACGGTCTGTACCTCACCGCCCTGAGCCAGGAGCTGACTGCGCTCAAACTCACTGGAATGGCTCAGTCGGCCGCTTTGGTTGCGCAATTGGCAGGTAACCTGTCGTCCTCACCCTTGATCAGTTCTGCCGAGTTGCAGCAGATAAGTGCGGTCGAGGAAGGCCATGCGTTTGAGTTGGCCGCGGCATTGAAGGTAGCGCCTTGAGCCTCTGGGGCCCGGTGGCACGGCGTGCCTGGCCCGTGCAGGTGATGATGCTGATGGGGTTGCTGGCACTGCTGGCGAGCGTGGCCTACGCCGTGCATTTGCGGCCTTTGCTGATGCAGGTTGGCCAAGGGACCGATCCATTACCGCACGAGGGCGCAAGCAGTGCCGAGCAGGTGGCATTGCACAGCCGTCTGCAACAAGCCCGTTGGCAATTGTCGTCGGGGCGCGACGAGCCTGCGGTGTTCGAAACCCTGTCCCGCCTGGCCGAGGCCCATGCGGTGGCCATCGAGCAGTTGCAGGTGCTCGAGGCGTCACCCGCTGAGCATTACCTTGAGCGGCCCCTGCAACTGCGTCTGCGTGGCACCTTTTCGGACCTTGCCGGGTTCTTCGCTGACCTGGCTGCGCAGCCGCGGCTGGTGACCGTGCATGGGCTGTCGCTCAAGCCGGCCGATGCGGGGCTTGTGCTCATGGAGCTGCAAGCCCGGACCTACCGGCATCACTCACTGTATGCCCTGGCGCAGGGCTTGCCGCCAGCGCCTCCCGAGCGCCGAGCAGTTGCCGTGCTGCGCAACCCTTTTGCGCCTTCTGCGCTGCAGCCAGCCGCCGATGTTTTGCAGCGTCTGGCGCTGGAGCAGTTCGAGATGGTCGGTAGCTTGGCCAATCGTAGCGTCCGCTATGCACTGATTCAGGCTGATGGCCTTGTGCATCGGCTTCAGGTCGGTGACCGGCTGGGCCGTGATCAGGGGAAGGTTGTCGAGATAAGCGAGCGGCAGGTCGACGTTATCGAGCAGGTTTTTATTGCCGGCCAAGGCTGGCAACTGCGGCGGCGAACACTCGCCCTGCGTTGAAGGTGCTGGCCAGGGAGGTCATCGATGGGCAAGGGAGGTGTTATTGCAGCGCTGATAGGGGGCTGTCTGTTTGCCGGCGTCGTTGCGGGGAAGCAGCTGTACGGTGGCGAGCCGCTGTCGCTTAATTTCCAGGATGTCGAGGTACGTACGGTATTGCAGGTGCTGGCCGACTTTTCCGGGGTCAACCTGGTGGCCAGTGACGCGGTTCAAGGCAAGGTGACCTTGCGTTTGCAGGATGTGCCCTGGGACCAGGCGTTGGATCTGGTACTGCGCAGCAAGGGCCTGGAGCAGCGCAAGGACGGCAATGTGCTGCTGGTCGCACCGCGTGCCGAGCTGGCCGGTTCAGCGCCGTCGCGGCGCGAGCTGATCCCGATCCATCATGCCAAGGCTGCCGATATCGCCGAGTTGTTCCACGCCCTGATGGCCCATGAGGCCGGGGGCGCCAGCCACGGTTCGCTGAGTGTCGACGAGCGCACCAATACCCGGGTCGCCAGCCAGCCGCCAGAGCGTCTGGAAGAGCTGCGCAGGCTGATCGGCGAACTGGATGTACCGGTTCGTCAGGTGATGATCGAGGCGCGGATTGTCGAGGCCAATGTCGATTTCGAAAAGGCCCTGGGGGTGCGTTGGGGTGGCGCCGTGCAGGTGGGCAAGGGTTTGAGTCTCGGCAGCGCCGATACCTTTGTCGATCTTGGCGTGGATAGGGCCGCGTCCAGCATCGGCGTGGGCCTGGTGCGCAACAACGTACTGCTCGACCTGGAGCTCAGCGCCATGGAAAAGACCGGCAATGGCGAGATCATCTCCCAGCCCAAGGTGGTTACCGCCGACAAGGAAACCGCGCGGATCCTCAAGGGCACCGAGGTGCCGTATCAGGAAACCAGCGGCAGCGGCGCCACGTCCGTGACCTTCCGTGAGGCATCGCTGTCTCTGGAGGTGACCCCGCAGATCACCCCGGACAACCGGGTGATCATGGCGGTCAAGGTGACCAAGGACGAGCCCGACTACCTCAATGCCCTTGATCACGTGCCGGCGATCCGCAAGAACGAGGTCAACGCCAAGGTGCGCATCAATGATGGCGAGACCATCGTGATCGGCGGCGTGTACTCGACGGTGCAAAGTAAAGTTGTCGACAAGGTGCCATTTTTCGGCGATGTGCCGTATGTTGGGCGGCTGTTTCGTCGCGATGTTCTACAAGAGAAAAAATCCGAGCTGCTGGTCTTCCTGACTCCGCGTATCATGAGTGACCAGGCGATTGCTGTGAGTCGTTGATTCTGTGCGAAATTTGATACTTGTGGGGCCGATGGGTGCTGGCAAAAGCACCATCGGCCGCCTGCTGGCCAAAGAGCTGCGCCTGCCGTTCAAGGATTCCGACAAGGAAATTGAATTGCGCACCGGCGCCAATATCCCGTGGATCTTCGATAAAGAAGGCGAGCCGGGCTTTCGTGACCGCGAGCAGGCGATGATCGCCGAGCTCTGTGCGTTCGATGGCGTGGTGCTGGCTACCGGAGGCGGCGCGGTGATGCGCGATGCCAACCGCCAAGCCCTGCATGCCGGCGGGCGGGTGGTGTACCTGCACGCCTCGGTTGAGCAGCAGGTCGGGCGTACCTCGCGTGATCGCAACCGGCCTTTGCTGCGCACGGCCAACCCGGAGGCGACCTTGCGCGCGCTGCTGGAGGTTCGCGACCCGCTTTACCGCGAGATTGCCGATCTGGTGGTGGAAACCGACGAACGGCCGCCGCGGATGGTGGTGCAGGATATTCTCGAGCGCTTGCAGAAGTTGCCGCCCCGTTAAGCCAGGACTATCCTCGCGACCAGTCATGCCGTGACAGGGCACACCGTTATCGCGCGGTTCGAGCCATCGATGCCGCGCCTAGTTCATTGTGGGGACACATGCAGACACTAAAGGTCGAATTGGGCGAACGTAGCTACCCGATCTACATTGGCGAAGGCCTGCTGGATCAACCTGAACTGCTGGCGCCGCATATTGCCGGCCGACAGGTCGCCATCGTGTCCAACGAGACTGTCGCACCCCTCTATCTGGAACGTTTGAGCAAGACCCTGGGGGCCTACTCGGTGCTGCCGGTGGTGCTGCCTGACGGCGAGGCCTACAAGAACTGGGAAACCCTGCAGCTGATCTTCGATGCGCTGCTGACTGCCCGCCACGACCGCCGCACTACCGTGGTTGCGCTTGGCGGTGGAGTGATTGGCGATATGGCCGGCTTTGCCGCCGCCTGCTACCAGCGCGGCGTGGATTTCATCCAGGTGCCGACAACCCTGCTGTCCCAGGTCGATTCGTCGGTGGGCGGCAAGACCGGTATCAACCACCCGCTGGGCAAGAACATGGTCGGTGCCTTCTATCAGCCCAATGCGGTGCTGATCGACACCCGCAGTCTCAATTCCCTGCCGCCGCGCGAGCTGTCGGCGGGCCTGGCCGAAGTGATCAAGTACGGCCTGATCTGTGACGAACCGTTCCTCGGTTGGCTCGAAGAGCACATGCAGGCCCTGCGCGGTCTCGACCAGGTGGCGCTGACCGAGGCCATCCGTCGTTCCTGCGCGGCCAAGGCCGCGGTGGTCGGTGCTGATGAACGTGAGTCCGGCGTGCGCGCCACCCTGAACCTGGGCCACACCTTTGGCCACGCCATCGAGACCCACATGGGCTATGGTGTGTGGCTTCACGGTGAGGCCGTCGCTGCCGGTACTGTCATGGCCCTGGAAATGTCCATGCGCCTGGGCTGGATCAGCCAGCAGGAGCGTGACCGTGGTATCCGTCTGTTCCAGAACGCAGGCTTGCCGGTGGTGCCGCCCGCGGAGATGACCCCGGCGCAGTTCATGGAGCACATGGCAGTAGATAAAAAGGTACTCGACGGTCGTCTGCGTCTGGTCCTGCTGCGCCGCATGGGCGAAGCGGTGGTCACCGACGACTATCCGAAAGAGATTCTTCAGGCCACGCTGGCCGCGGATTACCGCGCGATCGTGGCCCAGCTTTGAGGTTGATGAGCGTCCGATGACTAGTTTGCATGCCGACGAGGCCTTTCTCGGCCATTACCAGTTGAACCACGACCCCTTCGCTGCACGGGTGCCGGGTTTCAAATTCTTCCCTGCCCAGCGCAAGCCGGTGCTGGGCCAACTGCACCACCTGGCCCGTTACAGCCAGTTGCTGCTGGTGGTTACCGGCCCGCAGGGCAGCGGCAAAACCCTGCTGCGTCAGGCCCTGGTGGCCAGCACCAACAAACAATCGGTGCAGAGTGTGGTGGTTTCCGCCCGTGGTGCCAGCGATGCCGCCAGCCTGCTCGGCCAGGTTGCCCAGTCGTTGGGCGTGGCCCAGGTCGAAGTCCCGGACATCCTTGCCCAGGTGGTGCAACTGGCACTGACCGGGCAGGAAGTCTATCTGCTGGTGGACGATGCGGAACAACTTGGCGAGTCGGCACTCCAAGCCTTGCTGGAGTTGGCGGCGGGCACTCCGGAAGGGCGTCCGCATGTCTTCCTGTTTGGCGAGCCGTCACTGATCGCCGGGCTGGAAGAGCTCAATGCCGAGCAGGAACGTTTCCATGTCATCGAGCTTGAGCCCTATAGCGAAGAAGAAACCCGTGAGTACCTCGAGCAGCGCCTGGACGGTGCCGGGCGGGGCATCGAGGTGTTCACCAGTGAACAGATCGTTGATATTCACCAAAACTCTGACGGCTGGCCTGGGGCAATCAACCAGGTCGCCCGCGATACCTTGATCGAAGCCATGATCGCCAGCCGGACCACGGCGAAGCGACCATCAATGGGGTTCAATATGCCGAAGAAACATGTGCTGGCGTTGTCTGCTGTCGTCGTGGTCGCCGTCGCGGCCGCCGTGCTGATGCCGAAGAAGGGTGATCAGGCGCCGACTGCTCCTGCCGAACAGGCGCAACTGCCGCTGGGTGAAGGTCAGCCGGGCAATGCCCAGTCGAACAATGGCGGCCCGGCCATCGAGTTCGCCGGCAATTCGCAACCAATGCCGCTGCCGCTGGTAGGTCAGTCGCAACCGGTGATGCGTGGCCCGCTGGCCGAGTCGACCGGCATGGGCGAGGGTGAAGAGTCCACGCCTGCTGGCGAAACCGCACTGCAGCCACCTACCGTCACCACTATTGCTCCACCGGCGGGTGTCGCCGCTGGCCCAGCGCCAGCGCCGGCACAACCGGTTGCTCCAGCACAGCCCGTTGCTCCGGTACAGCCGGTTGCACCTGTGCAGCAGCCGGCGGCGCCTGTTGCCAGCAAGCCGGTTGCACCTGCTGCCAAGCCTGCACCAACCCAGGTTGCAACCGCCAAGCCTGCACCTAAGCCTGCCGAGAAGCCGGCGGCCAAGCCTGCGGCCGGTGGTAGCTGGTATGCCGGGCAGAAGCCGGGCAATTATGTCGTGCAAATCCTCGGTACCAGCTCCGAAGCGTCGGCCCAGGCCTACGTCAAGGCGCAGGGTGGCGACTATCGCTACTTCAAGAAAACCCTGCAGGGCAAGCCGCT
This sequence comes from Pseudomonas sp. RC2C2, assembly GCF_018390435.1. NCBI lineage: Bacteria > Pseudomonadati > Pseudomonadota > Gammaproteobacteria > Pseudomonadales > Pseudomonadaceae > Pseudomonas > Pseudomonas sp. RC2C2. Next base: position 2,577,234 of record NZ_JAHBAX010000001.1, read on the forward strand.
GTACGTGATCACTTATGGCAACTTCGCCAGCCGTGATGCCGCTCTGGCTGCAATCAAGGCCTTGCCAGCCAAGGTCCAGGCTGGTAAACCTTGGCCACGTACCGTCGCCAGCGTCCAACAAGAACTGGCCTCGACCCGCTGATATAGCCTGGTGGCACTACCCCCGCCACCTGCTGAGCGACTCCTGAACATCGGTCAAGCCTGCTGCGTACTGCGCGGCAGGCTTTTCTGTCCCAGACTGCCGGCCACAAGCCCATCTTGCAGTCCAGGCTGAAACGCTTCAGACTCAAGCCATGCCGTTACCACGGTGCACGCTTAAAAACATTCAAAAACGCGACATGGATTTACGGCAATTCGTCGTAAATTTGTGGGCTTCCCTGTCGCTGTGCAACAATGGCTCCCCTATTGCCCCCGCAAAGCTGGCATTCGTTCGGCGTGGATGGTAAGTGGTTGTACTAAAAAAAGATTTGCCTTGGTGAGAGGCGAACCTGGTGAGAAAGTGTCTATGAAAACAGGTCTGTACCATCCCGAAGAATTCAAGGATAACTGTGGTTTTGGCCTGATCGCCCATATGACGGGTGAACCCAGCCACCACCTTTTGCAAACGGCCATCCAGGCCCTGACCTGCATGACCCACCGTGGTGGGATCAACGCCGACGGCAAGACCGGCGACGGTTGCGGTCTGCTCATGCAGAAGCCCGACCAGTTCCTGCGTGCCGTGGCCCGCGAACAGTTCGGCAATGAGCTGCCCAAGCAGTACGCGGTCGGCATGGTGTTCTTCAATCAGGACAACGCCAAGGCTGAAGCCGCGCGCGCCAACATGAACCGCGAAATCCTCGCGGCTGGCCTGCAACTGGTGGGCTGGCGCAAAGTGCCGATCGACACCAGCGTCCTTGGCCGCCTGGCCCTGGAACGCCTGCCGCAGATCGAGCAGGTGTTCATCGGCGGTGAAGGCCTGAGCGATCAGGAATTCGCCATCAAGCTGTTCAGTTCCCGTCGTCGCTCTTCGGTGGCCAACGCCGCCGACACCGACCACTACATCTGCAGCTTTTCGCACAAGACCATCATCTACAAAGGCCTGATGATGCCGGCGGACCTCGCCGCCTTCTATCCGGACCTTAGCGACGAGCGCCTGCAAACCGCGATCTGCGTGTTCCACCAGCGCTTCTCCACCAACACCCTGCCGAAATGGCCGTTGGCGCAACCGTTCCGCTTCCTCGCCCACAACGGCGAAATCAATACCATCACCGGTAACCGCAACTGGGCCCAGGCGCGTCGCACCAAGTTCGCCAACGACCTGATCCCGGACCTGGAAGAGCTCGGCCCGCTGGTCAACCGCGTCGGCTCCGACTCCTCGAGCATGGACAACATGCTCGAACTGATGGTCACCGGCGGCATCGACCTGTTCCGTGGCGTGCGCATGATCATTCCGCCGGCGTGGCAGAACGTCGAGACCATGGACGCCGACCTGCGCGCCTTCTACGAATACAACTCCATGCACATGGAAGCGTGGGACGGCCCGGCCGGCGTGGTACTGACCGAAGGCCGCCACGCGGTGTGCCTGCTCGACCGTAACGGCCTGCGCCCGGCGCGCTGGGTCACGACCAAGAACGGCTATATCACCCTGGCGTCGGAAATCGGCGTGTGGGACTACAAGCCCGAAGACGTGATCGCCAAGGGCCGTGTCGGCCCGGGGCAGATCTTTGCCGTGGACACCGAAACCGGGCAGATCCTCGACACCGACGCCATCGACAACCGCCTGAAGTCGCGCCACCCGTACAAGCGCTGGCTGCGCCAGAATGCCCTGCGCATCCAGGCCGATCTCAGCGACGACCAGGGCGTGGCCAGCTACGACGCTGACCAGCTCAAGCAATACATGAAGATGTTCCAGGTCACCTTCGAAGAGCGCGACCAGGTACTGCGTCCGCTCGGCGAGCAAGGCCAGGAAGCGGTCGGTTCGATGGGCGATGACACGCCGATGGCGATCCTTTCGCAGCGCGTGCGTTCGACCTATGACTACTTCCGCCAGCAGTTCGCCCAGGTCACCAACCCGCCGATCGACCCGCTGCGCGAAGCGATCGTCATGTCGCTGGAGATCTGCCTGGGTGCCGAGCGCAACATCTTCCAGGAATCCCCCGAGCACGCCTCGCGGGTAATCCTCAGCTCGCCGGTGATCTCGCCAGCCAAGTGGCGTTCGCTGATGAACCTCGACCGCCCCGGCTTCGAGCGCCAGCTGATCGACCTCAACTACGAAGAGAGCCTGGGCCTGGAAGCTGCGGTGCGCAACATCGCCGATCAGGCCGAAGAAGCCGTGCGCAGTGGCAAGACCCAGCTGGTGCTCAGCGACCGCCATATCGCCCCGGGCAAACTGCCGGTGCATGCGTCGCTGGCCGTGGGGGCCGTGCATCACCGCCTGACCGAGCTGGGCTTGCGCTGCGACAGCAACATCCTGGTTGAAACCGCCACCGCCCGCGACCCGCATCACTTTGCCGTGCTGATCGGTTTCGGTGCTTCGGCGGTGTATCCGTACCTGGCCTACGAAGTGCTGGCTGACCTGATCCGCACCGGCGAAGTGCTCGGTGACCTGGAAGAAGTCTTCAAGTACTACCGCAAGGGCATCTCCAAGGGCCTGTTGAAGATCCTCTCGAAGATGGGTATCTCGACTGTCGGTTCCTACCGTGGTGCGCAGTTGTTCGAAGCCGTCGGCCTCTCGGAAGAAGTGGTGAACCTGAGCTTCCGTGGCGTTGCCAGCCGCCTCAAGGGCGCACGCTTCGTCGACATCGAGAACGAGCAGAAGCTGCTCGCCGCCGAAGCCTGGAGCGCGCGCAAGCCGATCCAGCAGGGTGGCCTGCTGAAGTTCGTCCATGGTGGCGAATACCACGCCTACAACCCGGACGTGGTCAACACCCTGCAGGCCGCCGTGCAGCAGGGCGACTACGCCAAGTTCAAGGAATACACCGCGCTGGTCGACAAGCGCCCGGTGTCGATGATCCGCGACCTGCTCAAGGTCAAGGTCGCCGACCAGCCGCTGGCGCTGGAGCAGGTCGAGCCGCTGGAAGATATCCTCAAGCGTTTCGACTCTGCCGGTATCTCCCTCGGCGCGCTGTCGCCGGAAGCTCACGAAGCCCTGGCCGAGGCGATGAACCGCCTGGGCGCGCGCTCCAACTCCGGTGAGGGCGGCGAAGACCCGGCCCGCTACGGCACCATCAAGAGCTCGAAGATCAAGCAGGTGGCCACCGGCCGCTTCGGCGTTACCCCCGAGTACCTGGTCAACGCCGAAGTGCTGCAGATCAAGGTGGCCCAGGGCGCCAAGCCGGGTGAGGGCGGGCAGCTGCCTGGCGGCAAGGTCAACGGCCTGATCGCCCGGCTGCGCTACGCCGTGCCTGGCGTGACCCTGATCTCGCCTCCGCCGCACCATGATATCTACTCGATCGAAGACCTTTCGCAACTGATCTTCGACCTCAAGCAGGTCAACCCGCAGGCACTGGTCTCGGTCAAGCTGGTGGCAGAAGCGGGCGTTGGCACCATCGCCGCCGGCGTGGCCAAGGCCTATGCCGACCTGATCACCATCTCCGGCTACGACGGCGGCACCGGCGCTTCGCCGCTGACCTCGATCAAGTACGCTGGTGCGCCGTGGGAGCTGGGCCTGGCCGAAACCCACCAGACCTTGCGCGGCAACGACTTGCGCGGCAAGGTCCGGGTGCAGACCGATGGCGGCCTGAAAACCGGCCTGGACGTGATCAAGGCGGCGATCCTCGGCGCCGAAAGCTTCGGCTTCGGCACCGCGCCGATGATCGCCCTGGGCTGCAAATACCTGCGTATCTGTCACCTGAACAACTGCGCCACCGGCGTTGCCACCCAGAACGACAAGCTGCGCAAGGATCACTACATCGGTACCGTCGACATGGTGGTGAACTTCTTCACCTATGTCGCCGAAGAAACCCGTGAGTGGCTGGCCAAGCTGGGCGTGCGCAGCCTCGGCGAGCTGATCGGGCGTACCGACCTGCTGGAAATGCTCCCCGGTGAAACCGAGAAGCAGAAGCACCTGGACCTCAGCCCGTTGCTGGGCAGCGAGCACGTGCCGGCCGACAAGCCGCAGTTCTGTGAAGTCGACCGCAACCCGCCGTTCGACAAGGGCGTGCTGGCCGAGAAAATGGTCGACATGGCCCTGCCGGCCATTCGCGACCTGTCGGGCGCCGAGTTCGACCTGGACATCTGCAACTGCGACCGTTCCATCGGTGCGCGGATCTCCGGCGAAATCGCCCGCCTGCACGGCAACCAGGGCATGGCCAAGGCACCGATCACCTTCCGCTTCAAGGGCACTGCCGGGCAGAGCTTCGGGGTGTGGAACGCCGGTGGCCTGAACATGTACCTCGAAGGCGATGCCAACGACTACGTCGGTAAAGGCATGACCGGTGGCAAGCTGGTGATCGTACCGCCTGCGGGCAGCCCGTTCGCCACCCAGCACAGCGCCATCATCGGCAACACCTGCCTGTACGGCGCCACCGGCGGCAAGCTGTTCGCCGCCGGTACCGCAGGCGAGCGCTTTGCCGTGCGCAACTCCGGTGCCCACGCGATTGTCGAGGGCACAGGCGATCACTGCTGTGAGTACATGACCGGTGGCTTTGTCTGCGTTCTGGGCAAGACCGGTTACAACTTCGGCTCGGGCATGACCGGTGGTTTTGCCTACGTGCTGGACATGGACAACAGCTTCGTCGACAAGCTCAACCACGAACTGGTCGAGATCCAGCGCATCAGCGGCGAGGCCATGGAGGCTTATCGCAGCCACCTGCAGCGCGTGCTGGCTGAGTACGTCGAAGAAACCAACAGCGAATGGGGTCGTGAGCTCTGGGAAAACCTGGACGACTACGTGCGGCGCTTCTGGCTGGTCAAGCCGAAGGCGGCCAACCTGAAGAACCTGCTGTCCAGCACCCGTGCCAACCCGCAGTAGCGGCAAGCGGCAAGCGGCAAGCCTCAAGCTGCAAGTTCAAAGCAGTACGAGGTTTGCCGGCCCACGTGATCGTCTTGCAGCTTGCAGCTTGAAGCTAGCAACTGCGGTAAAGAGGTATTGAAAATGGCTGAACGTCTCAGCAATGACTTCCAGTTCATCGAGGTCGGGCGCAAGGATCCGAAGAAGAAACTGTTGCGTCAACGCAAGAAAGAGTTCGTAGAGATCTACGAGCCCTTCAAACCCCAGCAGTCGGCCGAACAGGCCCACCGCTGCCTGGGCTGTGGCAACCCGTACTGCGAGTGGAAGTGCCCGGTGCACAACTTCATCCCCAACTGGTTGAAGCTGGTCGCCGAAGGCAACATCCTCGCCGCCGCGGAGTTGTCGCACCAGACCAACACCCTGCCGGAAGTCTGCGGCCGGGTGTGCCCGCAGGACCGCCTGTGCGAGGGTGCCTGCACCCTCAACGACGGCTTCGGCGCGGTGACCATCGGTTCGGTGGAGAAGTACATCACCGACACCGCCTTCGCCATGGGCTGGCGCCCGGACATGTCCAAGGTCAAGCCGACCGGCAAGCGCGTTGCCATCATCGGCGCCGGCCCGGCCGGCCTGGGCTGCGCCGACGTGCTGGTGCGCGGCGGGGTGACCCCGGTGGTGTTCGACCGCAACCCGGAAATTGGCGGCCTGCTGACCTTTGGCATCCCCGAGTTCAAGCTGGAAAAGACCGTGCTGAGCAATCGCCGCGAAGTCTTCACCGGCATGGGCATCGAGTTCCGCCTCAACACCGAGGTGGGCAAGGATGTCAGCATGGAGCAGTTGCTCGAGGAATACGATGCCGTGTTCATGGGCATGGGCACCTACACCTACATGAAGGGCGGCTTCCCCGGTGAAGACCTGCCGGGCGTGCACGATGCCCTGGATTTCCTGGTGGCCAACGTCAACCGCAACCTGGGCTTTGAAAAGTCGCCGGAAGATTTCGTCGACATGAAAGGCAAGAAGGTCGTGGTGCTCGGTGGCGGCGACACGGCGATGGACTGCAACCGCACCTCCATCCGCCAGGGCGCCAAGGCCGTGACCTGTGCCTACCGTCGTGACGAGGCGAACATGCCCGGCTCGCGCAAAGAGGTGAAGAACGCCAAGGAAGAAGGGGTGAAGTTCCTCTACAACCGTCAGCCGATCGCGATTGTCGGTGAAGACAAGGTCGAAGGCGTGAAGGTGGTCGAGACCCGTCTCGGCGAGCCGGACGCCCGTGGCCGCCGCAGCCCTGAGCCGATCCCGGGTTCCGAAGAGATCATCCCGGCCGATGCCGTGGTCATCGCCTTCGGTTTCCGCCCCAGCCCGGCGCCGTGGTTCGAGCAGTTCAGCATCCAGACCGACAGCCAGGGCCGCGTCGTGGCACCGGAGAAGAACACCTACAAGCACCAGACCAGCAACCCGAAGATCTTCGCCGGTGGCGACATGGTCCGCGGTTCCGACCTGGTGGTGACGGCGATCTTCGAGGGGCGCAATGCCGCCGAGGGGATTCTGGATTACCTGGAGGTCTGATTGGGCCTGATCGCTGGCAAGCCAGCTCCCACCTTGTGGGAGCTGGCTTGCCAGCGATGCTTTTAAGGAAATCTATTGACCTGTCACAAGTCGATAGACAAAAGGCACGGTTGATACCGTGCCTTTTACGTTGGGCTCTGAGAAAATGCCCCCACTTTTTTTCCGGATGCCGACATGACTGCCTTGAAGAACGATCGTTTTCTGCGCGCCCTGCTCAAGCAACCCGTAGACGTCACCCCGGTGTGGATGATGCGCCAGGCCGGCCGCTACCTGCCGGAGTACCGCGCCAGCCGCGCCAAGGCCGGCGACTTCATGAGCCTGTGCATGAACCCGCAGTTTGCCTGCGAGGTCACCCTGCAACCGCTGGACCGCTACCCGCTGGACGCCGCGATCCTGTTCTCGGACATCCTCACCATCCCTGACGCCATGGGCCAGGGCCTGTACTTCGAAACCGGCGAAGGCCCGCGTTTCAAGAAGGTCATCAGCACCCTGGCCGACATCGAAGCGCTGCCGATCCCTGATCCGCAGAAGGACCTGGGCTACGTCATGGATGCCGTCAGCACCATCCGCCGCGAGCTCAATGGCCGCGTGCCGCTGATCGGCTTCTCCGGCAGCCCCTGGACCCTGGCCACCTACATGGTCGAAGGCGGCTCGTCGAAAGACTTCCGCAAGACCAAGGCCATGCTCTACGACAACCCGCAGGCCATGCACCTGCTGCTCGACAAGCTGGCCCAGTCGGTCATCAGCTACCTCAACGGGCAGATCCTGGCCGGTGCACAAGCGGTACAGATCTTCGACACCTGGGGCGGCAACCTGTCGGCGGCGGCCTACCAGGAGTTCTCCCTGGCCTACATGCGCAAGATCGTCAGCGGCCTGATCCGCGAGCACGAAGGGCGCAAGGTGCCGGTCATCCTCTTCACCAAGAACGGCGGTCTGTGGCTGGAAAGCATCGCCGAGGCCGGCGCTGATGCCCTGGGCCTGGACTGGACCTGTGACATCGGCGAAGCCCGCCAGCGCGTTGGCAGCAAGGTCGCCCTGCAGGGCAACATGGACCCGACCGTGCTGTATGCCAAGCCGGAGGCCATCCGTGCCGAAGTCGGGCGCATCCTTGCCAGCTACGGCCAGGGCAGTGGCCATGTATTCAACCTCGGTCACGGCATCACCCCGGAGGTTGATCCGGAGCATGCCGGCGTGTTCATCAACGCCGTGCACGAGTTGTCGGCGCAGTACCACTAAGTGGGAGCGGGCTTGCCCCGCGATTGCGACCTGACTGAATCAGCGCGATCGCGGGGCAAGCCCGCTCCCACTGCTATTAAGGTTCAATTCAGCCTGCCTGGGTAATCTGGCTCCATCGAAACCCAGACAGGATCCACACCATGAAAACGCGTTACCTCGCTCTGCTGCTTGCTCCGCTGTTCAGCACTGCTGCCCTGGCTGCCGGCTATACCGGCCCTGGCGCCCAGTCGGTGACCACGGTTGCCGCCGCCAATGACGCCGCTGACGACACCCCGGTGGTGTTGCAAGGCTACGTGGTGAAGAAAGTGAACAACGATGACAAGTACGAGTTCAAGGACACCACCGGCACCATCACCGTCGAGATCGATGACGAAGACCTGCCGCCGGTGGCCTTCAACGACAAGACCAAGGTCAAGCTGAGCGGTGAAGTCGAGAAGCACCTGATGAGCCGTGAAGTGGATGTTGATCGGGTTGAAGTGATCAACTGATCCAGTGGCAGGCCCGCTCCTGTGGGAGCCGGCCTTGCCGGCGATGGGCCGCGCAGCGGCCCTCAGCTCAAGCCTTGGCCGGCAACTTGCTCAAGTGCACCGCCACCAGCAAGGCCACTACCAGCAAGCTGCCAATGAACAGCCCGATGCCGTTCCATCCCGCCTGGTGCCAGAACACCCCGCCCGCCGTCCCCGCCACACTCGACCCGGCGTAATAACTGAACAGGTACAACGACGAGGCCTGGCCCTTGGCCTTGCTCGCCCGTCGGCCAATCCAGCTGCTGGCCACCGAATGCGCGCCGAAAAAGCCGAAGGTGAACACCAGCATGCCGACGATAATCAGCGGCAAGGGGCTGAGCAGGGTCATCAGCAAGCCGCCGAACATCAGCACAATGGTCGCCCAGAACACCTTGCGCCGGCCCAGCTTGTCCGCCAGGGCACCGATTTGCGCCGAGCTGTAGATCCCCGACAGGTACACCACCGACAGCAGCCCGACCAGCGCCTGGCTCATGTGATAGGGCTCGGCCAGCAGGCGATAGCCGATGTAGTTGAACAGGGTGACGAAAGCGCCCATCAGCAGGAAGGCTTCGAGGAACAGCCAAGGTAGGCCGGCATCGCGAAAGTGCAGGGTAAAACCGTCGAGCAGGCTGCGCGGATGCAGCGAGCGCGGGCGGAAGTTGCGCGATTGCGGAAGGATCTTCCAGAACACCGCCGCCGCAACCAGAGCCAGGCCACCGATCACCAGCATCGCCGTGTGCCAGCTGACGAAGTCGATCAGCACGCCTGTGATCAAGCGTCCGCTCATGCCGCCAATGGCGTTGCCACCGATGTACAGGCCCATGGCCAGGCCGATGTGCTGGGGGTGGATCTCTTCGCTCAGGTAGGTCATGGCCACCGCCGCCAGGCCACTCAGCGACAGCCCGAGCAGCGCCCGGGTCAGCAGCACGCCGTGCCAGCTGGGCATCAGGGCGCTGACGATGGTGCACAGCGCAGCGCAGAACAGGGCGAAGACCATTACCGGCTTGCGCCCTATGCGGTCGGAAATCGGCCCGGTGATCAGCAACCCGAATGCCAGCATGCCGGTGGACACCGAGAGGATCAGGCTGCTTTGCGCGGCGCTGATCGAGAACTCCTGTGACAGCAGCGGCATCATCGGCTGCACGCAGTACAGCAGGGCAAAGGTGGCAAAGCCGCCGCAGAACAGCGCCAGTACGGTGCGCAAAAAGGCCGGGGTGCCTTTTTCGATCCAGCTTTCGTTGAGGGTGGCGACGATTTCGTCGAGCGGAGCAGGGGGCAGTTCGTGGGCGTGGGGCGCAACAGCAGTTTTCACGGGTGACCTCGGGGGCGCTACGGCCTGTCAGGCAGTGAAAAAAGCATATAGCTGGCTAATGATCATTTCCAATATATTGTTCGACCTGTTTAAGAGGTTTTACGACCTATTGGAGCTGCCATGGAATTGCGTCACCTGCGCTACTTCATCGCCGTCGCCGAAGAGCTGCATTTTGGCCGGGCGGCGCAGAACCTGGGGATTTCCCAGCCACCGTTGAGTCAGCAGATCCAGGCCCTTGAACAGGAGCTGGGGGCACGCTTGTTCGAGCGAACCAATCGTCGGGTCGAGCTCAGCGAGGCCGGGCGCCTGTTCCTCGAAGAGGCACGGCTGGTGCTGGCGCAAGTCGACAAGGCTGCCGATGTCGCCCGGCGTGCGCAACTGGGTGAGCTGGGCGAGATGAAGATTGGCTTCACTTCTTCGGCACCCTTCAACTCGAGCATTCCCAAGGCTATTCACGCGTTTCGTCAGCGCTTCCCGGCGGTGCACCTGAACCTCAAGGAAATGAGCAGCCGCGATGTCGCTGACGCCTTGCTCGACGAGTCGATCGAGGTCGGCCTGATGCGCCCCTTGGCCTTGCCTGAGAGCCTGAATGTCGTCGAGCTGTTTCGCGAGCCGCTGGTGGCGGTGATCAATGCTGCCCATCCGCTGGCGCAAGGCAGTGACGCCGGGGTGCACATGGCGGCCCTGGCCCAGGAGCCGTTCGTGTTTTTTCCGCGCAGTTACGGCAGTGGCTTGCACGCGCAGTTGCTGAGCCTGGCACGCCAGGCCGGGTTCAGTCCGCATTTTGCCCAGGAGGCGGGGGAGGCGATGACCATCATCGGCCTGGTGGCGGCGGGGTTGGGGGTGTCGGTATTGCCGGCTTCGTTCCAGCGCATGCGCATCGACGGGGTGGTGTACCGGACCTTGCTCGACGACGACGCGGTGACTGCCGTGTGGTTGGTGCAGCGCCGCGATGCGCCGTCGGCGATGGCCAGGGCCTTTGCCGAGTTGTTGACCCGCCAGGCCCTGGAACGCAGCTGAGTTACTGGACCTTGGCCAGGTCGCCCTTCAGCGCAACGCCAGCCATGATCGCGCCGGCGTGGCATTCGTAGGTGGTGGCGTCCTTGCGCTCGTTGCGCTTGTAGTAGCTGCTGATGTTGGTCACGGCGTTGGCGCCAACCTTGCGGGCGGCGTCCTGCATGGTCAGTAGCGCTGATTGCAGGGCCCATTCGCAGGCTGCTGCGTCCGTTTTGTTGAAGGCGTTGGTCTTCTTGTTGGTGACCGCTGCCGGGCTGACCACGGTGACCTTGCCCTTGGGCTGCACGCCGGCCAGGTAGAACTTCACCGAACCGTCGAGCTTGTTCTCGGCGGTCATCTGCGCCACGACTTTCTCGAACGGCAGGTAGTGGGTGGTGTCGCGGGCCTGGCTGAGGCCGGGCAGGGCGCAGAGCAGCAGGGCGGTGGTGGCGGTCCAGGTTTTCAGACGCATTATGTCGTTCCTTGATTATTCAACAGTGTTCGAATGCTGTTCGCTGATGGCGCGCTGCACGATGTTCTGGGCTTCCAGCTTGTTCAGCTCTTGCAGGATGCTTTTGTCGAGGTTGTTCACCCAACGGTTGTAATTGCGGTGAATCTTGCCGTCCTTGTAGCCCAGCTCGCGGCTGTCGCGGTAGTTGATGCGAAAGTTGCTGACGCTGTAGTGGATGTCGACGGCGGCATAGAAGGTATTGCGTACCAGGATGTCGGCCTGGATCAGGTTCGGGGTGACCTTGCGCGGGGTCCAGCCGCGGTTGGCCACGGCCTTGAGGATGGCCTGCTGCACCTGCTCATGGTTGTAGTTGTGGCCGACTACAAGCTGCTCTTGTGGGGTCAGTACCGGTTTCGAGGTACAGCCAGCCAGGCCCGCAAGGGCCAGGCCGAGGACAGCGGCGCGAATCAATGAAGACATTCCTTTCTCTCCAGCAGGTTTCAGGTCAGGTCCAGCGACGGAAAATCAGCGAGGTGTTGACCCCGCCAAAAGCGAAGTTGTTGTTCATCACATAGTCGTGACTCATGCTGCGAAACTCGCCGCACAAGTAGTCCAGCTCGCCGCAGCGCGGGTCGATGTGCTCAAGGTTGAGGGTGTGCACATAGCGGTCGCTGTTCATCATCTCGATGCTGAACCAGGACTCCAGCGCGCCGCAAGCGCCCAGGGTGTGGCCGAGGAAGCTTTTTTGCGAGCTGATCGGCATGCGTGGGCCAAACAGGCTGCTGGTGGCCAGGGTTTCGGCGATATCGCCCTGCTCGGTGGCGGTGCCATGACCGTTCACATAGCCGATGGCCTCCGGCGCCAGGTTGGCGTCTTGCAGTGCCAGCTCCATGGCCCGGCGCATGGTCGCCTGCTCCGGGCGAGTCGTGTGCTGGCCGTCGGCGTTACTGCCAAAGCCGACGATCTCGGCGTAGATGTGTGCGCCGCGGGCCTGGGCATGTTCCAGCTCTTCGAGCACCAGCATGCCGCCGCCTTCGCCGATCACCAGGCCGTCGCGGCCGCTGTCGTAAGGGCTGGGGCTGCTGTGCGGGGCATCGTTCTTCAGGCTGGTGGCGTACAGCGCGTCGAAGACCATGGCCTCGGTCGGGCACAGCTCTTCGGCGCCGCCAGCGAGCATCAGCGGCAGGCGGCCGAACTTGATCGCTTCATAGGCGTAGCCGATGCCCTGGCTGCCGCTGGTGCAGGCGCTGGAGGTGGGGATCAGGCGCCCGGTGAGACCGAAGAAAATGCTGATATTGGCTGCCGTGGTGTGCGGCATCATCCGGACATAGGAGTTGGCGTTGAGGCCCTCGGCCACCGAGTTGAGCAGCATGTTGCCAAACGCCTTGATCTCGTCGGTGCTGCCGGTGGACGAACCGCAGGCCACGCCCATGCGCCCATCGCGGATCGACGGGTCATCGAGCAGGCCGGCATCGCGCAGGGCGTTCTGCGCTGCCGCCACGGCCAGGCGCGAGACCCGGCCCATGCTGCGCAGTTGCTTGCGGGTCCAGCCGGCGGGCACCTTGAAGTCATCGATGGGGCCGGCCAAGCGCGTGTTGAGCTCTTCGAAGCGGTCCCATTCGTCCATGCGGCGGATGCCGCTGCGGTTGCTGGCGAAGTTGCCGGCGATGCTCTGCCAGTCGCTGCCCAGCGAGGTGATACCGGCCATGCCGGTGACGACTACACGTTTCATCAGCACAGGCCTCCATTGACTGCCAGCACCTGGCGGGTGATGTAGGCGGCTTCGGCCGACATGAGGAAATTCACTGCGCCGGCGACTTCTTCCGGGGTGCCCATGCGCTGCACCGGGATCATTTTCAGCAGCTCTTCGACCGGCACGTGTTCATCCAGCATGGCCGTGTCGATCAGCCCCGGGGCGACGCAGTTGACGGTGATCTTGCGCTTGCCCAGCTCGATCGCCAGGGCCTTGGCCGCACCGATCACCCCGGCTTTGGAAGCGCTGTAGTTGACCTGGCCGCGGTTGCCGATCATCCCCGAAACCGAGGTGATGCACACAATGCGCCCGGCTTTGCGCCGACGGATCATCGGCATCATCAGCGGGTGCAGAACGTTGTAGAAGCCGTCGAGGTTGGTACGCAGTACCTGGTCCCAGTCTTCTTCAGTGAGGGCCGGGAAGGCGCCGTCGCGGGTCAGGCCGGCGTTGCAGACCACGCCGTAGTAGGCGCCGTGGGTTTCAACGTCATCAGTAAGGATGGCGGCGCAAGCGGCGCGATCGGCAACGTCGAACTGCAGCACGCGGGCTTGCTGGCCCAAGCCCCGGACTTCTTCTGCAACGGCGTCGGCTTCGTTGCGCCCGCTTCGGCAATGCAGGACCAGGTCGAAACCGGCCCGCGCCAGGCGCAGGGCGATGGCCCGGCCTATGCCTCGGCTGGAACCGGTGACCAGGATGGTATCAGTCATGGGGGGACTCCTCTGGGCCCGCTTCGGCCAGGTAACTGGCCGCCTGTGGCGGGCGAAAAACATTCAAACGGGCCGTGGCATGGATGCCCGGGCCACGCAGGTGACACTCGAACACCCCCATGCCGTTGTCGTCTTCGAGCGACCGCAGGGCATGGATGCGCAAGTGGGCACCGGCAGGGAAATGTTCGACATTGCATTCGAATTTACGCGTGCCGAGCAAAAAGCCCAGCGCCACCGCCTGGCCTTGCTGGCGCGCGCGGCAACCGGCGTAGGCGGCCACGCTCTGGGCCATCAGCTCGATGCCGACCCAGGCCGGCAGGCTGCCGTCGGCGCGGTTGAACAGGCCGCCGGGGCGCACGGTCAGGTGGGTATGGATTTGCTCTTCATCGAAGGACTCGACCTGATCGATGAGGATCATGTCGCCGGCATGGGGCAGCAGTTCGGCCAGTGGCCAGGTGATCATGGGGTGTCTCCGAGAATCAGGCTGACGTTGTTGCCACCGAAGGCGAACGAGTTGCTCATCAGGCGTCGCGGGCCCTGGGCCGGCAGGCGCTGGCTGGCATCGACCAGGTTCAGGGCCGGCAGTTGTGGGTCATCCACACCATCCCAGACATGCGGTGGCAAGCGCCCTTCGGTATTGTCGGCGGCCAGGCTCAACCAGCAGAACGCGGCTTCCAGGGCGCCAGCGGCACCCAGGGTATGCCCGGTCATCGGCTTGCTCGATGAGCAGGCCAGCTGGCTGCCAAACAGTTCATGCACGGCCAGGCTTTCCATGGCGTCGTTGTGCCGCGTGGCGGTGCCGTGCAGGTTCAGGTAGTCGATCTGTGCAGGTTGCAGGCGGGCATTGTCCAGCGCTTTGCGCATCGCCTGCAAGGCGCCTTTGCCGCTGGGCTCGGGGGCGGAGATGTGATGCGCGTCCGAGCTGGCACCGGCACCGAGCAGGGCGATGCTGGCGCCTTCGTGGTTGGCTTCGCGGGTCATCAGAAACAGCGCCGCGGCTTCGCCGATGTTGATGCCGTTGCGGTTGACCGAGAACGGGTTGCAGCGCTCGGCGCTGACTGCTTCCAGGGCAGTGAAGCCGTTGAGGGTCAGCTTGCACAGGCTATCCACACCACCGCAGATCACCGCGTCGCACACCCCCAGGTCCAACAGGCGCCGGGCACTCATCAAGGCCCGTGCACTGGAGGTGCAGGCGGTGGAAATCACATAGGCCGGGCCGCTCAGCTGCAGCCAGTCGGCGAGAAAGTTGGCCGGGGCGCTGAGCTCCTGCTGGGCGTAGTCGTAGCTCGGCGGGAACTGCTGCTCACGCAGGTAGTGAGCGATGCTGTCGCTGGCTTCCTTGATGCCCGAGGTGCTGGTGCCCAGGACGATGCCGATGCGCTGGCGGCCAAAGCGGGCGATGGCCGCTTCGATCGCTGCGTCAATCTGCAGGCAGGCGACGTACAGCAGTTGGTTGTTGCGGCTGTGATGGGCCTGCAACGCGGCGGGCAAGCTTGGCAACTCGTCTTGTACGGCCGCCACCGGCAGACCGCGTTGCGGTACCCAGCCGTCCTCCACACGCATGCCTGAGCAGTCGCCGGCAAACAGCCGGCGGGCAACGTCGGCCTGGCCGCGCCCCAGGGCACAGACCAGGCCCAGGGCATTGAGATAAGCGGTCATGGCGTGTTCTCGCTGGGTAGTGGGCTGACTAGATAACGCAGGCCCCGGTCGAGGTTCAAGGTGAAGTCGTCGGCTTGTCGGTAGTCGACGCGCCAGCGTTCACCCAGCCAGCGCTGCTGGCCTAGCTGGCGGGCGCCGGGATAGAGCTGTTGCAGCTGTTCGGCAGGGGTCAGGGCGAACAGCAGGGCAGCGAACAGTTCGCGGGCCGCCGGGTTGGGCGGTAGCAGGCCGTCGGCTTGCCACTGGCCTTGATCGAGCAACTGCCGGGCTTGCGGAATACCCAGCAGATCCAGCAGCGACCAGCGCAGGTTGGTGTCCTCGCGCTGGATCACCAGCAACCAGTCCTGTCGCTGCCCGGCCTGTTCGCGCTGGATGTGCAACTGCAGCGGCAGGCTCAGCGGCGGTAACTGCACGGGCAGCGGTGCACGGCTGGCGCAGGCGCTCAGCAGGGCGAAGGCGAGGATCAGCAACAGGCGTTTCATGCACTCGGCTCGGCTGGGTTCAAGGGTTTGCGGGCGACCACGTTGACCAGGGTCTCTTCGCGCTGGCCGACCGGTGGCGGCTTGCACAGGCCAAAGCGTTCGAGCAGGCCGAAGTCGCTGGAACGGCTCCACCACAGGTACGGGTAAGAGACATTCTGCGCGCCAAATTCGAAACCCTGGTCGCGGAGCATCTGCAGGTACTGTTCGGCACTTTTCTGCACGTGCATGGGGTGGCGGAACAGCCAGCGAATCACCCAGGTGTCGATGTAGGCCTCGGTGGACTCGGCAAACAGCAGGTAGCCACCGGGCTTG
Source organism: Pseudomonas sp. RC2C2 (assembly GCF_018390435.1). NCBI lineage: Bacteria > Pseudomonadati > Pseudomonadota > Gammaproteobacteria > Pseudomonadales > Pseudomonadaceae > Pseudomonas > Pseudomonas sp. RC2C2. The sequence continues at coordinate 2,593,141 of NZ_JAHBAX010000001.1, forward strand.
AGTACCCGGTAGAACTCGGCCAGGGCTTTTTCCTGCTCGACCAGGTGGTGGAAGGTCTGGTGGCAGAAGAGGATATCGACGCTGCTGTCGGCAAACTGCAACGCCGCGCAGTCACTGCCGCGCAGCTCGACGTTCAGGCCCAGGCGGCCGGCCTCGGCCTGGCTCAGTTCAAGGCTGTGCGGGTCGGCGTCGGTACCCAGCAACCGGGCGGGGGCGAACACCCGCTGCAGGTACTGGAACGACTTGCCCTGGCCGCAGCCGGCATCGAGCAGCACGGGGGCACGGGGTGGTGCCTGGTCGAACAGCCGGCGCAGGTCGTTGATCGCTACGCGCAGCACATGATGCTGCCAGGTATGGCTGCGCAGGAACCAGAAGCCGAAACGGGTTTCCTCGACGTAGCTGTCGCTGAGGAATTTCATGCCGGCGTCCTGGCACAGACTTCGGCGAGCATGCGCAGGCGCCGCTTGGGTTCGGCCACGAACGGGTTGCGTTGGTCCCAGGCGTAGCCGGCCAGGATCGAGCTGATCATCGCGCGGATTTCCGGCGAGCTGGCCGGGTGGTAGATGACGTCCTGGAAGCTGCCGTTGTACCAGCCTTCAACGTAGGCGCGGAAAGTGTCGACGCCACGCTTGAGCGGCTCGGCGAACTCGCTCTGCCAATCGACGCCTTCGCCCTGCAACTGGCGGTGCAGGACGCCGGCGGCCATGCTCGCCGAGCGCATGGCGATGGTCACCCCGGAGGAGAACACCGGGTCGAGGAATTCTGCGGCGTTGCCGAGCAAGGCGAAGCCCGGGCCGTGCAGGGTCTTGACGTTGGCCGAGTAGCCGCCGATGGTCCGCGCCGGGGTGTCCCACACGGCGTTGGCCAGGACCTTGGCCAGGCTTGGGGTCTGGGCGACGAAGTCCTTCAGGCAGGCATCCAGGTCGGCCGGCGCGGCGGCAAAGTGCTCGGCGGCGGCGACCACCCCCAGGGAGCAGCGGCCGTTGCTGAACGGAATGGTCCAGAACCAGATATCCCGGTGCTGCGGATGGGTGGTGATGAGGATCTTTTCCCGGTCGAAGGCCGGGTGGTCGATGCGGTCTTCGATATGCGTGAATACCGCCTGGCGCACCGGGAAGTTCGACGGTGCTTCCAGGTCCAGCAGGCGCGGCAGCACGCGGCCATAGCCGCTGGCATCGAGGACGAATGCGGCTTCGATGCAGTACTCACTGCCATCCAGGCGGCGCACGCGCACTTGCGGGCGCGGGCGCTCGAAGTCGGCGGCGATGATCTCTTCTTCGTAGCGGATTTCAACGCCCTGGGCCTCGGCCTGGTCGGCCAGCAGCTGGTCGAACTGGGCGCGTTGAACCTGGAAGGTGCTCGGCTTGCCATTGCTGAAGGTGTCGCCGAAATCGAAGGCGCTGTACTCATCGCCCCAGGCGAAGGCCGCGCCGTTCTTGCGCTGGAAACCCGCCGCTTCAAGGGCCGGGAGCATGCCGGCTTCTTCGACGAAGTCGATGCAATGCGACAACAGGCTTTCGCCGATGGAAAAACGCGGGAAGCGCTGGCGCTCGATGATCAGCACGTCGTGGCCGTTGCGCTTGAGCAAGGCCCCGGCGATGGCGCCGGACGGGCCGGCGCCGATAATCAATACCTGCCGTTGTTGCAGTTCAGGGTTCGGCATAAGGCCTCCTTGCCGGTTGGGCAGTCTTCAATGGAATCCGGTGCAGGCCGGCCAGCGCGGGCATCAGCGTGGCGACCAGGCTCATCAGCATCAGCGCGAAGTACAGCGCCGGGCTGATCAACTGTTGTTGCAGCAGCAGGTTGAGAAAGACGATCTCGCTCAAGCCGCGAATATTGAGCAGCAGGCTTTCCCGCCATTTGCTCGCGCCGGCGAACGACGGCGTCGCCCAGCACAGGCCCAGCCAGTTGCCGAGCAGCTTGCTGACGATCGGCAACAGCAGCAGGGCACTCAACTGGATGGCATCGAAGCCCAGTAGCACGTTGTGGACATCGATCTGGATGATGCCGAAGGTCAGGATCAGCGGGATCGCAATGCCGTTCTGCAGGCGTTTTATCCACAGGTCCGATAACGGCATGCGCAGCGGCAACTTGAGCCAGGCCAGGCAGCACAGGTAGCCGATGCCGAAGATCAGCGCGTTGAGCCGGTAGTGTTCGGCGACGAACAGCAGGCCGAAAAAGCCCAGGCTGTAGACCCAGGGCCGACGCACACCGAGGGCGTACAGCGGCAACGGCAGGCAGGCAGCGAGCAGCGGCAGTAACAGGCTCACGGGTTCGAGGCTGCCCTTGCCGAGGCCGAACAGCAGCCAGCAGGTCAGGTCGATGAGGATCGCCGACTGCATCAGCCGGCGGGTTGCGGCGGGTGGGTAGTCGATGTTGCGCAGGTACAGGTAGAGCACCGGGATGGCGGTGATGGCGAAAACCAGGCCGAGGGCCAGGGTGGTCAGCCAGGGCTGCTCGGGCAGCAACAACGCGCCACAGGCCAGGCCACAGGCAAAGGGCACGAGGAAGCTCGGCAGGGCGATCTTCAGGCTCTGGCGGTCGACGTTCAGCTCCACGACGTCAGCAAGAATATGCCCCAGCAGCAGGGCAAAACTCAGGCCATACAGGGTTTTCAGCCAGGCCGGTGCCACCAGCGCGGCGCCGCTGAGCTGCAAGTGGGGCTCGACCCAGAACAACATCAGCAGTGGCAGGCCGAGGGTTGCCAGCAGCAACTGGCTGACAATCGGGATCAGCCCCAGGCGCCGGCCGAGCTCACTGACGATCCAGAACAACACCAGGGCCAGGGCCCAGAGCAACGCGATACTCATGCCGCCTGTTCCTTGTGCCCGGTGGCCGCCCAGGGTGCGAGGACAAAACTGAAGGCCAGGCCCAGGCTGACCGCCAGGCCGAAATTGCTCACCGCCGGAGTGCTCGACACTGCCAGCAGGCCGAACGACAACCAGGTGGTGGTGGCTGCGAGCAGGGTGCCGAGCAGGCTGACGGCGGCGCCGCCGATCTGCTCGTGCATGAGGATCGCGTAGTCGACGCTGATGGCGGTCACCAGCAGCAGGCCGAACAGGCTGAACAGGGTCAGCGGCTGGCCCAGCCAGCCCAGGCAAGCCAGGCTGCACAGCGCGGCGAGCAACGGCAGGGCGACGATGCGCAGGGCGCCGCCGAGGCCAAACGGCAGGATCAGCAGCACCACGATCAGCGCGCACGACAACAGCTTGAGCTCGGCGGCGCTGACCTGGGTGGCGGCGAACACCCGGTTGAGGTCACCGAGGCGCTCCACCAGTTGCACGCCGTCGAGATCGTCGGCCTGCAGGCGCAGCAACGCCGGATCGTTCAAGCCTTGCAGGCTGACGATGGCGGCGACGCCCTGGCCGTCCGCACCCAGCCACAAGGTGCGCCAGGGTTCGCCCAGCGGGCCGCTGAGGGCGTGATCGATGTCGAGGGTAGGCAGTGCCTGGACTTTCGCCAGTTCAGCCTGTAACGCGCTTTGCGGCACGCCCAGGGCCAGCAGCGGTTGTAGCGGCAGGCTGCCCAGCGCGTCGCGTGCCTGTTGCTGCTCGGTTGGGCTGGCGACCAGTTGGCTGAGGGCCATGTAGCCCTTGAGCTTGTCGGTTTCGACCAGCTCGTCCAGGCGTGTGCCGAGGCTTTGCAGGCGTGCCAGCAGTTGGCTCTGGTCGGCGCCGCGCACCAGGTAGAACTGGCTGGTGGGTTGGTAGCCGGTAATGCGCGCCACGGCCTGGGCTTCTTCGAGCAATTGCGGCGGGCTGCCGACCCACTGGCGGATATCGTTGCGGCTGTCCAGCTGCCACAGGCCCGCAGCGCAGAACAGCATCAGCAGGCCGAGCAGGATGGCGCTTGGCACCTTGTTCAGCAGTTTCTGACGCAGGTCCACCAGCCACTGGGCAATGCCCAACGGCCATTGCGCAGGCTGCAGCTCGATACCTTTGAGCAGTGCCGGCAGCAGGCACACGGCGCTGAGGTAGGCGCCGAGCAGGCCGGCGGCGGAAAACACGGCAATCTGGGTCAGCGCCGGGAACGGCGTGAAGGCCAGTGCCAGGTAGCCGATGCAACTGGTGGCCAGGCTCAGGCTCAGGCCCGGCAAGGTCAGCCGCAAAGCCGGCCAGGCTCGCCAGGGACGCAGGCTCCAGCTTTTCGACAGGTAGTGCAGCGGGTAGTCGACGGCCACGCCGATCAGGCTCGAGCCGAGCACCAGGGTCATCACGTGCATCTGGCCGAACAGCGCCACGCAGGCCACCGCACCAAACAGCATGCCGACCAGCACCGGAACGAAGGCCAGCAGTACCCGCAGGCGGCGGAACGCCAGCAGCAACAGCAGCAGGATGCCGACCGTGGCGCCGCCGCCGACCCAGGTGATCTCCTGGCTGGCCTGGCGCTGGCCGTTGGCCGCATACAGCAAGCCACTGGCGGCCAGCAGGCGGGCGCCGTGCTGCCCGGCTTCAACCCGGCTGCTGGCGAGCAGGTCGGCGACTTGCAGGGGCAGTTGCATATCGAACGCATTGCCCAGGGTGCGGGCACGCAGCAGCACCCAGTACTGCCCGTCCGCTTCAGCCACCAGCGCGCCGCTGGCGGTGTCCAGTTGCACCGCGGCAGGACGTGGCTGGCTGTTCTGGATGCGTCCGGTCAGGCCCAGCCAGTCGTCCTGGCTCGGCACCAGGCTAAAGCCGGCAAAGGGGTCGTAGAGGTTTTGTACGCGTTGCTCGATAAAGCCTTGCGGGTTGTCGACCAGGCTGTTGCGGTCGGCGCGCGAGAGCATCGCCAGGCGCCCTTGCAGCAGCTGCTCGCGCAACGCCTGCAGGTCGGTCTGCAGGCTCCACTGAACCTTCTCGAACACGCCGCTGGCCTGCCATTGCTCAGCCAGGCGCTGGGCCAGGGCGATGGCCTGCTCACGCTGGGGATGGCCGACCAGCACCAGCATTTCGCGGTTCAGCGGCTCCTGCATGCGCTGCTCGGCGCGCTGCACCAGCGGGTCCTGGGTGGCGCCGGGCACCAGCGTCATCAGGTCTGCAGACAAAGGCGCAGCGCGGTGCCACTGCCACCCCGCGAGGGCCAGCACGGCGATCAACAACAGTAAAAACAGTCGTGGCAACAGGCGCTCACTCGGCAAAATCGCGGCGCTCCGTGTCGGTCAGGCTGGCGCTGCTGCTCGCTGGCATGCGCAGTACCGTGCTATCGCCCTGGGTTTCCAGCAACTGGATGCGTTCGACATAGCGTCCGCCATCGATATCGATCTGGCTGAACACCTGCTTGAGCAGTAGCGAACGCGGGGTCAGGCGCAGCTGCCAGTGCTTGGCATCGCCTTGCAGGCTCAGCTCGAAGTCACGCTGCAGGCCACTGCTGTCGCCTTGCAGCACGGCAAAGAACAGGCGGTTCTGCTCGGCGCCGGCGCTCTTGCCCGGCAGCATCTGCCAGCCGGACGGGTCGCGGCGGGCGATGCCCTGGGCGTTGAGGCGGTAGTCCTGCTTGAGCGGCGTTTGCAGCAGCCACAGCAGGCCATGGTCACGGGCCAGAACGAACTGGCCTTTGCTGACCAGCGGCTGCGGCAGGGCGCGCAGGTGTTTTTCCTGGATGAACGGACCCTTGATGACCGCAGGTTCGCCCAGTTGCTTGCTCAGCTCATCGAGGCCAAAGGCTTGGGCCAGCGTGCAACTGGCAAGCAGGCCGATGCACAGCAGGCTACGCAATAGCGTTTTCATTTGAGCACCTGGTTCACTGCGTCGAGCATCACCTGTGGCGACGCCAGTTGCATCTCGCCGCTGGCGATGTCGACGGCGACCTGCACGGAACTGGCGCGGGTCATGCGTTCGCCGGTGGCGGCATCGCTGATCAGGTAGTTGATCTTAAGCCGGTTCTCCCACTCCACCAGGCTGGCGCGCACGTTCAGGCGCTGGCCGAAGGTGGCGCCGCGCACATAGCGCAACTGCAGGTCGATCACCGGCCAGGCAAAGCCCGAGGCCTGCATCTGCAGGTAGTTGTGTTCGAGGCGGTCGAGCAACGCGCAGCGCGCTACCTCGAGGTATTTGACGTAATGGCCGTGCCAGACCACCAGCATGCTGTCGACATCGAAGAATGGCACCAGCACTTCGGTATCAACGTGCAGCACTCCCTGACTACGCATGCAGCCTCCAGTGTTGTTCGGCAATACGGCTCAGGCACCGGCGCAGATCGCTTTCCAGCGCGCGGTCTTCGATCACCGGGGCGAAATCTTCGAGCAACGCTGCATGCATCTCGGCCAGGGCCGGCGGCAGGTCGCGGGCGTCGGCTTCGCGGCTGCGCAGCCAGACGCCCTGGTTGGCGGCCAGCAGGGTGGCGGCGGCGACCTGTTCGGTCAGCTCCAGCACCCGCAGGGCATCGCGGGCGGCGATGGTGCCCATGCTCACCTTGTCCTGGTTGTGGCATTCGGTGGAGCGCGAGAACACGCTGGCCGGCATGGTGTTTTTCAGGGCTTCGGCGGTCCAGGCGCTGGCGCCGATCTGCACGGCCTTGAAGCCGTGGTTGAGCATCGCCCGCTCGGCGCTGGCGCCCGACAGGTTGCTCGCCAGGCCGTGGTTGTAGCGCACGTCGACCAGCAGGGCGAGCTGGCGGTCGAGCAGGTCGGCAACGTTGGCCACCAGGTTCTTCAGGCTGTCCATGGCGAAGGCGATATGGCCACCATAAAAGTGCCCGCCGTGCAGCACGCGTTCGGCTTCGGCGTCGATGATCGGGTTGTCGTTGGCGCTGTTCAGTTCGGTCTCGATAAAACCACGCAGCCAGCCCAGGCTGTCGGCCAGCACGCCCAGCACATGCGGAGCGCAGCGCAGCGAGTAGCGGTCCTGCAGGCGGTGCAGCGGCGCAGTCGGCGCGTCGATGGCCAGGTCCTGGCGCAACCAGGCGGCCACCTGCATCTGCCCCGGGTGCGGCTTGGCGGCGAACAGGCGCTCGTCGAAGTGCTCCGGGTTGCCTTGCAGGGCAACCACGTTCAGCGCGGTGATGCGCGTGGCGAGTTTGAGCAGGTAATCGGCACGGGCGAACGCCAGGCAGGCCAGGCCGGTCATTACCGCAGTGCCGTTCATCAGCGCCAGGGCTTCCTTGGGCCGCAGCACCAGCGGCTGCCAGCCCAGCTCACGGTGTACGTCAGCGGCGCTGCGGCGCTCGCCGCGGTACATGACTTCGCGCTCGCCGGACAGGGTTGCGGCAACGTAGGACAGCGGCGTCAGGTCGCCGCTGGCACCCACCGAACCTTCCTGGGGAATCAACGGCAGGATGTCATGGGCGAGAAACGCCTGCAGGCGCTCCAGCAACTCGATGCGCACGCCAGAGACGCCGTGGCACAGCGACTGCAAGCGGGCGGCTAGCACCGCGCGGGTGGCCGGCGCATCCAGCAACTGGCCCAGGCCGCAGCCATGGAAAGTGTACAGGTGCTTGGGCAGGGCCTCGACATGCTCCAGCGGCACTGCCACCACGCACGAGTCGCCGTAGCCGGTGGTCACCCCGTAGATCACCCCTTCCTTGTCCAGCAGCGAGTCGAGGAACTGCGCGCCACGGGCAATCCGCGCGCGGTATTCGCTGTCGTCCTGCAGGCGGGTTTCGGCCTGGCGGTGGGCCAGGGCGAGGACGTCTTCGATTGCCAACGGCAGCGCGCCGAAGGTCACGGGCTTATGCGGATGCATCGTCATCGGTCTTCCAGAAAGGGTAGAAATTGAACCATTGCTGCGGCGCTTGCAGGCAATAGTGGCCCAGGCGTTCGGCGTAGCGCCCGGCCCAGTCGGCGATCACCTGATCGCGCTGGCCGCGGCGCCACTCGATGGCCTGGGCGAAGGGTTCGAGGATCACCTGGTAGCGGCCTTGCTGCTTGAGGCAGAAGAACAGGTTGAGCCGGCACTTGAGCAGCCCGGCCAGCAGCCACGGGCCCTGCGGGAAGGCGGCGCGGTGGCCGAGGAAATCCACTTCGACCGTGCGCGCACCATGCAGCGGCACGCGGTCGCCGGCAATCGCCAGCCATTCGCCGCGGTCCAGGCGCTGGCTCAGTTGCAGCATGATCGCCGGGTCCAGCTCGCTGACCTGGATCAGCCGCAGGTTGCTCGCCCCCGATTCACCCAGCAGGCGATTGAAGCGCTCGGCGTGCTTGGTATGCACCAGCACGTTCATGGTCACTTGCTCGCCAAGCTCGGCCAGGGCGCGGCAGACTTCAAGGTTGCCCAGGTGCGCACCCACCAGCAGCTGCCCGCGCTCGGCGCGTAGCTGGGTGTGCAGTTTGCCCGGGTCGACGATCTCGATCTGCTCCAGGCGCAGCTTGCCGTTCCACACATCGAGCTTGTCCAGCAGGGCATCGGCGAAGGCCATGAACTGGCCGAACACCCGACGGTGGCTGGGGCGCAGACGGGGTTGCCCGCTCCAGTCGGCCAGGCGCCGCTGGTATTGCCAGATGCTCTGCCGGGCGCGGCGACCGAACAGGAAGAAGTACAGGACGATGGCATACAGCACCGGGCTGAGCAGGCGCCGGCCGAGCAGCTTGATGCCCAAGGCGGTCAGTTTCATCAGCCAGAAGCTGCCGCGCTCCTGGTGTGCGGCCCAGTGTTGTTCGCGACTGCTCATGCCTGCCACCGCCGCCAGAGGATTGCCGGGGCGCGCAGCAACATGCCGAAGAACAGCTTGGTGTGCATCTTCGAGATCAGCGCGTTGTCGTGGAACAGGCGAAAGTGCGACAGGCCATCGGCCGGGTAATGCACTTTGGTCGGCAGCCAGCGCATCGGCTGGTTGCGCCAGGCCAGGCGGACGAGGATCTCCGGGTCGAAGTCCATGCGCTTGCCGAGGTTCACCGCGTCGATCAGCGCCAGGGTCGGTGGCAGCGGATAGACCCGAAAACCGCACATCGAATCGGGAATCTGCAGCGACAGGCTGTTGATCCACACCCATACATGGGTCAGGTAGCGCGCGTACAGACGGCCTTTGGGCACGCTGGCGTCGTACTGTGGATAACCGCAGATCAGCGCCTGTGGATAAGCCTGCGACTGTTCGAGAAAGCGGCTGACATCGGCCAGGTCATGCTGGCCGTCGGCGTCCACCTGCAAGGCATGGCTGAAGCCCAGGCGCGCGGCTTCGCGCAGGCCGGCCATGACTGCGCCGCCCTTGCCCTGGTTGACCTGCAGTTGCACCAGGAACACCTGCTGGTGCTCGGCCAACTGGCGCAGCACGGTGGCGCAGGCCGGGCTGCTGGCATCATCGACCAATACGCAGGGCAGGCCGGCGGCGAGCAGGTCGGCAACCACCGCGGGCACGGCCAGTTCGTGGTTGTACACCGGGATTACCGCACAGGGCTTATTCACCGATGGCCTCCAGCACAATGCGGCCACTGGAGCAGGGCACCCCGGCGTTGCTGTAGGCGAAGTACAACTTGCCGCGCTCGGCATCGAAACGCAGGGTCAGCTGCAGCGGGTCGCCAGGGCGCACCAGTTGCTGGAATTTCAGCACTTCCATGCCGGCGAACTGGCGCGGCCGGTCGAGCAATTGTTGTCCCAGGGCCAGCGCCCAGTCGACCTGGACCACGCCTGGCAGCACCGGGGTCTGCGGGAAGTGACCGTTGAAATAGGCCAGGTCCGCCGACACTGCCAGTTGTAGCTGCAGCTCGCCATCCACCTCGGCCTGGCTGAGCACTTCCGGGCCTTTCGGCCGGGGCGCCAGCAACAGGGCTTGGAGTTCGGCCTGGGGCAGTTTGCCCTGGGCGTTGAACGGCAATTGCCGCAGCAGGCGCCAGCGCCGGGGCAGGGCCAGGGCTTCGCAGTGCTGGCTGAGGTGCTGACGCAAGCCTTCGGTGAGCGCGCGGCGGCCCTGGTTGCGCAAGGCGTACAGGCCAACAGCGCTGAGCACCAGCAGGGCGCCGAGGCTGGCGCGGTTTTCCTGGATCACGCCCAGGCGCGCGTCCTCGACCCAGGCGTGCTCGATCAGGGCCTGCTCCAGCATCGGCAGGGAGATGCGTTTTTCTTCCAGTTTGACGATGCGGTCCAGGCGCCCGAGCAAACGAAAACGCCCATCAGCAGCAAACTCGACGGCATCGGCGCTTTGTTCGATATGACCGGGCGGCAGGTAAGGCGATTCAATGCGCAGTGCACCGTCCTGGTTCTGGCTCAGGCGCACCTCGGCAAATGGCTGCCACAGGCTGTCGCCTTGACGCCAGGCGATGCCGCCGGTTTCCGAGCTGCCAAGAATTTCCGTTGGCCATTGCTGCAGGCGCTGGTGCAAGGCCTGGGCGGCGCTGGCCGGCAGTTCGCCGCCGGAGGAAAACACCCGGCGCACCGGGCTCAACGCTGGCCAGTCGAGGTTGTCGCCCATGCGCTTGAGCAGCGCCGGGCTGGCCACCCAGGCAAAGGCCGGGTGCTCGCGGCTGGCGCGCTGCAGGTCTTCCGGGAAGGGCAACTGGCGACGCACGAACGGGCGCCCGGCGCACAGCGGCCAGAGCACGCGAAACAGCAAGCCATAGATATGCTGGGTGGCGACACTGCCGATGATGCAGGCAGCGCCCAGGTCCTTGCCCCACAGCTGTTCCAGGGCCTGCACCTCATTGGCCAGCTGGCGCAGGCTCTTGTCGATGCGCTTGGGTTCACCGCTGGAGCCGGAGGTGCACAGGCTCAACCGGCACTGGTCCAGATTCAGGTCGGCGGCGGCCAGCGGCGCTTCGAACAGGGCCTCCAGCGTGGTGTCTTGTGGCTGATCGCTCAGCCACAGCTCGACCTCGCCGCGCCAGCGCTGGCGGGTCTGGGCTTGCAGGTCGGCAGGCAGCAGCACCTGCACGCCGGCACGCCAGGCGCCGAGCAGGGCGACGGCCAGCTGTGCGGCGTCTTCCAGGTGCACGGCAATGCGCTTCACGCCACGCAGCTGGAGGCCGGCGGCCACTTGCAGGGCTTGCTGGCACAGGCTCGCGTGGTCCAGCGCCGGGGCGAAGCTCACCGTGCGCGGCGCATCGGCCGGGTGCAGCAGTTGCTCAAGGGCAATCCATTTCATGAGCGTCCTCGCACGCGTTGTCTTATCAGCCATTCAATGGCAAACAGCAGGCCCATCAGCCCGTAGGCGATCAGGCCGTTGTACAGGGTCCACCAGCTCAGCGGCGCCCACAGGGTCAGGGCGGCGGCGACCAGGCCGTTGGCCAGGAAGAACAGGCTCCAGACCTTGGTCACCTGGCGCGTGTAGTGGATCGCCACGGCAGGCAGTTCCGGCTCACGCAGCCGCGCCAGGCGCTCGGCCACCGGCGGGCCGAATTTCAGGCTCAGGCCAAACAGGCCGAGCATGAACGCGCTGATCAGCACCGGGTACCAACGCAGCAGCTGCGGGCTGTTGAACAGCGCCAGCAACGCGCAGAAGGCAATCGCGGCTACGGCCATCCAGTGCCCGCCGGGCCGCCTCGGTTCGCTCAAGGCGCGCGCCAGCCACAGGCCGCCGAGCAACAGGCCGAACTGCCAGGGGGCAAAGTGGGCCATGCCAAAATGCACCGCAAAGGGGTACAGCAGACCGGCCAGCAGCAGGCCGAGGCCGATCAGGCGTTTCATGCCGCAGAGTTGACCAGGCGGTACACCGCCTCGACCACGTCATTGACGGTACGTACGGCCTTGAATTCGTCGGCGGCGATTTTCTTGCCGGTCTGGCGCTTGATGTGATCGATCAGGTCGACGGCGTCGATGCTGTCGATTTCCAGGTCCTGGTACAGGTTCGACTCCAGGCTGATGCTGGCCGGATCCAGTTCGAACAGTTCGACCAGGGCGTCGCGCAGGGTGTTGAAAATGTCTTCGCGGGTTTGCATGGTGCTGTCTCAGGCTGCCTGTTTAGCGGTGACGAAAGCCGCAAGGCTGGCCACGCTGGTGAAATGGTTACGGGTGTCCTTGGCATCGGCGTCGATCTTGATGCCGTACTTCTTCTGGATCGCCAGGCCGAGTTCGAGGGCGTCCACCGAATCCAGGCCCAGGCCTTCGCCAAACAGGGTCTGCTCGTCGCCGATGTCCTGGGCGCTGATGTCTTCCAGGCCCAGGGCGTCGATGATCAACAGCTTGATGTCGTGGTTAAGGGTGTTCTGTGGATCGCTCATCTTCGGCGAGCTCCTTGGTGAAGTGCTGATGCAGGTGTTCATTGAGTTTGCGCGAGGCCTGCGGGGCAGGGCCTTGTGCGGCGAAGGCCTGCGGGTCGATGTCGGCACCGACCTGCAAGTTGAAATGCACCCGGCGCTGGGGTATGCGGTACCAGGGTTCGGCCTTGGTCAAGGTGCTGGGGGCGACCTTGATGGTGACCGGGGTGATGATGTTCGCACCGCGCAGGGCAATGGCCGCCGCGCCGCGATGAAAGGCAGGCGGCTGGCCGGGTTGGGTGCGCGTGCCTTCGGGGAAGATGATCAGGGTTTGGCCGCCTTGCAGCGCCGCCACGGCGCTGTCGAGCATGTCCATGCTGCCGTCGTTGCTGATGTACTCGGCCGAGCGCACCGGGCCACGGGTGCACGGGTTGTGCCAGAGACTTTGCTTGACCACGCAATTGGCCTGGCGCACCAGGCCGATGAGAAACACCACATCGATCAGCGACGGGTGGTTGGCGATGATCATCTGCCCCGGGCGGCCGAGCTTTTCGGCGCCCTTGATTTCATAGGTGAGCACGCCGCTGGCGGCCATGAAGCGAATGAAGCGCCAGAACAGCCAGCTGATGGTGTGCCGGGCGCGCTGGCGATGGCGTGCGGCATCGCCGGGCAGGCCGGCCAGCAGCGGGAAGACCAGCAGGCGCAGGCACAGGCCGCCGACGCCGAACAGCAGAAAGCTGACGGCGGTAGCGAGCAGGCGCCAGTAATAGGCGTCGCGCGGTCTGCTTATGGCTTGCGTTGCCAGTTCCATGTGCGGCTCTTCCAGGTGTGGGTACAAGTGCTGTCGCCCTTGAGCAGGCAACGCAACCAGCTCAAGGCATGGGGTTCGCTCGAAGGTACAGCGCCGACGTTATCGCCAAGGTGCAGTTGCCATTCATCGCCTGGTGTCAGGAGCAGGCCCAGCGCATAGGCGAAGGGCACGTCATCAATCCTCGGGCCGTAAGCCGCGGGCGGCTGCTCTTCAGTAACAATCAGCAGCACCGCCGGAGCGCCTTCGCCCAGCAGGCAAGCAGCTTCCAGCACACCCTGTTCGAAACCGTCACCGGCAGCAGCCAGGGCGGTCATCTCACTGGTTTCGCCCCGCATGATCGACCACAAGCCAATCACCGCGTTGTGTACCGACAGGCTGAATTGGGTTGGCGACAGCGGTTGCTCATTGGCCAGGTCGCTGAGGATCTCGAAGGTACGCGGGGTTTCGCCATGCCGGGAAACGAACACCAGCGGCACATCCTGCAAACCCTCGGCCAGCGGCCAGCCCACGGCAAAGGCCATGCGCGCCAGGCGGCTCAGGCGACGACGCTGCATGGCTGGTAAAAACGACACATCCGGTGCCTGTTCAGCCTCTGCCGGCAAGTGCTTTGCCTGGCTCCAGGCCTGCCAATCGGCAGCCGTCTGCAGGCCTGGTGCCCACGCGCGCCACTGGCTGATATTGAATGTGATCACTTTGTTGTACTTCCCGCCCTGAGGGACTTCCTTGCCGAGGGAGTAACTCGCAACAACGACCTGACAGGGGTGTGGCGCAATCGCCGAGTGGCGCGCATTATCCCGGTGCTGTCGGCGTGTAGCAAATGCTGGTTACAAATACTCCGGCTTGAAACAGACCTCGATTGTTCAGCTTCGTCAGATCAGTCAGGTTTTTCCCGACCAACGGAGGTTATGGGTTGTCGGTCGATTCCTCGTCAACTTGAGCCCAACGGTGCTGGTCAAGCGAACCCTTCGCACACATACTCGGTCATCCCCAGACACACGGAGGTCATTCCATGCGGCGCGTGGTGTTCAATCAGAAAGGTGGCGTCGGCAAGTCGAGCATTGCCTGCAACCTGGCAGCGGTGAGTGCCAATGAAGGCTATCGAACCCTGTTGATCGACCTGGATGCCCAGGCCAACTCGACCCAGTACCTTACCGGCCTTACCGGCGAGGACATTCCCATGGGCATTGCCGACTTTTTCAAGCAGACCCTGTCTTCCGGGCCGTTTGCGAAAAAGAACAAGGTCGATATCTACGAAACACCGTTCGACAACCTGCATGTGGTGACCGCCACCGCCGAGCTGGCTGACCTGCAGCCCAAGCTTGAGGCCAAGCACAAGATCAACAAGCTGCGCAAACTGCTGGATGAGCTGGACGAGGACTATGACCGGATTTACCTGGATACTCCGCCAGCGCTTAACTTCTATGCTGTTTCTGCGTTGATCGCGGCTGATCGAGTGTTGATCCCCTTCGATTGCGACAGTTTCTCGCGCCAGGCGCTGTACGGGCTGCTGGCCGAGATCGACGAGCTCAAGGACGATCACAACGAAGAACTGCGGGTCGAAGGCATTGTCGTCAACCAGTTCCAGGCCCGCGCCAGCCTGCCCCAGCAGATGCTTGACGAGTTGATCGCCGAGGGGCTGCCGGTGCTGCCGGTATACCTCAACAGCTCGGTGAAGATGCGTGAATCACACCAGGCCAGCCTGCCGCTGATTCATCTGGAGCCGCGGCACAAGCTGACCCAGCAGTTCGTTGAACTGCACGCCCTGCTCGAAGAAGGCGTCTAGACGCCCTGGCTGCGCAACCATTCCAGCAGTTGCTGGAGTGGGAATGCACCGCTCTGGCGCGCCACTTCCCGGCCGTTTCTGAGCAGGATCAGGCTGGGAATCGAACGAATCCCCAATTGCCCGGCCAGTTGCTGGTTGGCCTCGCTGTCCAGCTTGGCCAGGCGGCAGCGCCCGCTGAGCTGGCTGGCCGCCTGCGCGAAGATCGGCGCAAACGACTTGCATGGCCCGCACCAATCGGCCCAGACATCGATCAGCAACGGCAGGTCGCCCTTGATCTGGCTGGCGTAGTCGCCCTGTTTCAAATCAAACGGCGTGCTCAGCAGGACCGGGTTCTTGCAGCGGCCGCATTTCGGGCTGTCGCCAAGGCGTTCGCCGGGGATGCGGTTGAGGCCGTTGCAGTGGGGGCAGGGGATGAGTAGTGGATCAGTCATGAAAGCTCCGAGAGTTGCGACCGGTCTGCGGTCGTTCGCGGGTTACGCCCGCACCTACATGTTGAATGGTTTAGCATGTACGCCTTGTACACAGGCCATGGAGTGCCCGATGGATTGCCAGCATTCAGCGCATATCCGCATTTTTGTCGATTCCCGATCCAATGGCGAACCGGTATTCGAGAGCGTGCCGGTCCGTCAGATCGATGCGAATACCTTTGAGCTGCTGTCGTCACCAGGGTTGGCCCTCGACTTGGCGCGTGGCGATACCATCCGTATCAACCACCCGGACCAGCGCGCCGAAGTGCTGCAGCGGGGTGGCAACTTCTGCATTCATATCTATGCCGACGACTTGCCCCAGGGGGCTGTCGACACACTGCAAGACGAAGTGCAGACGCTGCTCGGCGGTTCTCTGGATGGTCGCTACAAGGGCAACCTGACCCTGGCCATCCCCGCGCGTAACGGTTTTGCAGCCATCCGTGAAGTGTTCGACCGCTTTCGCCAGAGCACCGGCGTCGAGTGGTATTACGCCAACATCTACCGCAACCTCGACGATGACGAGGACGAAACCCTGCTCGACTGGTGGCTCGACAGCTGAGGCGCAGGCCTTAGGACGAGCAGCTGATTTCCAGGTGCTTGCCCCACTCCGGTGGCCGCTGGGCGTAGGCTTGCATCCCCGCTTGCTCCTCGAACGGTTTGCTCAGCACCTGGTGCAGGCGGCGAACTTCCTCGTAGTCGCCACCCTCGGCCGCCTCGATGGCGCGCTGGGCCAGGTAGTTGCGCAGGATGTACAGCGGGTTGACCGCATGCATGCGCGCGCGGCGGCCTTCGGCGTTGCCGGGCTCGCGCTGCAGGCGTGCCAGGTAATCGGCTGACCACAGGTCGAAACCGGCCAAGTCGATGAAGTCGTCACGCACTACCTGCAGCGCCTGCTCAGCAGGCTGGTCGCCGAGCTGGCGGAAGAACAGGGTGTAGTCCACCGCGCCCGGTTGCATCAGTTGCAACAGGCGTTCGATCAGCAGCTTGTCGCCGTCTTCCGCGCGGGTCAGGCCCAGACGCCGACGCATCAGGTCCAGGTAATGGGCCTCGTACAACGGCAGGAACAGCCCCAGGGTTTCCTTCAGCGCTTCGACGCTGATGAACGGCGTCAGGGCCTGGGCCAGGGCGCTGAGGTTCCAGTGGGCGATGGGCACCTGATTGCTGTAGCTGTAGCGGCCCTGGTCATCGGAGTGATTGCAGATGAAGTTGGCGTCGAAGTCGTCGAGGAAGGCAAAGGGGCCGAAGTCGAAGGTGATGCCCAGGATCGACATGTTGTCGGTGTTCATCACGCCGTGGCAGAAGCCGTAAGCCTGCCAGCGGGCAATCAGCTCGGCGTTGCGCTCGACAATGGTGCGGAACATCGCCAGGTACGGTTCCGGCGCGTCGCGGCACTCGGCGAAATGCGTATTGAGCACATGCTCGGCAAGCATGCGCTGCTGCTCGGGCTGGCGGGTGTAATAGAAATACTCGAAATGACCGAAGCGTACATGGCTCGGCGCCAGGCGCAACAGCATGGCCGCGCGCTCCTGGGTTTCGCGCCAGACCGGCGTACTTGAGCCGATCACGCACAGCGCCCGGCTGCTGGGGATGCCCAGGGCTGGCAGGGCTTCGGAGGCAAGGAATTCGCGGATCGAGGAGCGCAGTACCGCGCGGCCATCGCCCATACGCGAATACGGCGTCTGCCCGGCGCCCTTGAGGTGCAGGTCCCAGGATTGGCCGGCGTCATTGCGCACTTCGCCCAGCAACAGGCCACGGCCATCGCCCAGGCGTGGGTTGTAGGAGCCGAACTGATGCCCGGAATAGACCATCGCCCGCGGCTCGGCCTCGGCCCACAGTTTGTGGCCGCCGAACAGTTCGGCAAAGACCGGGGAATAGGCTTCGGTTGGTTCCAGGTCGAGCAACGCCATGGCCGCTTCGCTGGCGATCACCAGGCGCGGTTCGGCAATCGGCTCGGGCAGTACCGAAGTAGAAAAGGCGTCGCCCAGGCGGGCGAAACGGTTATCGAACGTCAGTTCGTCGAGGGCTTTCAACGGCCATCTCCTGGAGAAAACCTGAGTATTCTGCAAGGGTATGGCCGCTGGCGTCCAGTCAGGCCGGTTTGCCTGGCGCTTCGTCAGCGGGCTTGCCGCTGTTGTTGGCGGTTGGCAGCACGGTCTTGTCCAGGCTTTCTACCGGGACCATCTTGTACTCCTGGCCCTGCATGTTCTTCAGGTAGATCTCCATCTGCCGGAAGGAGATGTTGATGTGCTGCCGCTTGAACTCTTTGTTGATGTAGCGGTTGATCTCGTCGAGTACCGGGTTGCGGTCGCCCAGGTCGCGTACGTGCATGCGCAGTTCATGGTCCAGGGTGCTTTCGCCGAAGTTGAGGAAATAGACGATCGGCGCCGGTTCCTTGAGTACCCGTGGGTTGTCGTTGGCGGCCTTGAGCAGCAGGGTGCGCACCAGGTCGAGGTCCGAGCCGTAGTCGACGCCGAGCTTGAGGGTCACCCGGGTGATGGTGTCGGTCAGCGACCAGTTGATCAGTTGCCCGGTGATGAAGGTCTTGTTCGGGACAATAATGTCCTTGCGGTCGAAGTCGGTGATGGTGGTGGCGCGAATGCGGATCTTGCTCACCGTGCCGGAGAGGTTGCCGATGGTGATGGTGTCGCCGATCCGTACCGGGCGCTCGAACAGGATCATGATCCCGGAGATGAAGTTGGCGAAGATCTCCTGCATGCCGAAGCCCAGGCCCACCGACAGTGCGGCCACCAGCCATTGCAGCTTGTCCCAGCTGACGCCCAAGGCTGACAGGGTAGAGACGAAGCCGACCCCGGCAATCACGTAGGACAGCAACGTGGTGGTGGCGTAGGCGCTGCCCTGGGCCAGGTTCAGGCGTGATAGCACCAGCACTTCCAGCAGGCCAGGCAAGTTGCCGGCCAGGGCAACGGTGATGCCGATGATCACCAGTGCGCCCAGCAGGTCGCGCAGGCTGATCGGCACCATGCTCATGGATGCGCCGGTGCCGCTGGTGTACTCGTACAGGGTGATGTTGTCGAGGTAGGCGAACACGCTGATCAGGTCCGACCAGACCCAGTACAGGGCGGCGATGAAGCCGCCGAGCAGGGCCAGGCGAATCAGTCGCAGGGACTGCTGGTTGACCTGTTCGATGTCCAGGGTCGGCTCTTCGACCAGCACTTCGCCATCCAGGCCTTCCTTGGCCGCCTGGCGCTTGCTCAGCGCCCGCTGGTAGGCCAGGCGCCGGGCGGCCACGGCCAGGCCGCGGACGAAGGCGGCTTCGATCACCAGCCAGAACATCAGCAGGTACAGGGTATCGATCAGGCGGTCGGTGAGCTTGAGCGCGGTGTAGTAATAGCCAAAGCACACGGCGATGAACAGCGCCACCGGCAGCGCGGTGAAGGCCACGCCCACGGCCTTGCGAAACAGCGAGGTGTTGCGGTGGGTGGGGCTGCTCAGCAGCAGGCGGCTGAGCAGCCAGGCCATCAGCGCATAGCAGGTCAGCACCACGCCGATGCCGAGCACGTCTTCAGCCAGCGCCGAGGGTTGATGCTCGGCCACCGCCACCACCCCGACCAGGGCCAGGACCACGGTGCCGAGGCGGCGGATCCAGCCACGGAGGAATTCGACCTGGGGCTTTTCCCAGCGAAAGTGCAGTTCGGCCACGCCGCCCGGGGCGAGTATCCGGTAGGCGGTGTAGAACACCAGCCAGGCCTGGGCCACCTGGAACAGCGCCGAGGCGAGGTTGGCGTTCTGCCCGCGGGCGTCGACCTGCAGGGCATAGCCGCACAGGGCCAGGCCCAGGCTCAGGGGCATGGCCAGGAGAATATTGACCAGGATGGCCTGGGGCGTGTGCCACTGGCTGTCACGCTTGAAGTGGCCGACATCCTGATGAACCTTGGTCAGGCGCGCATACAGGTACTTGCGCCGCCACAGCAGGGCGCCGATCAGCAACAGCAAGGGCAGGAACAGCAACGGGCGCTGGGCCAGGCCGTCGGTCAGCTCCCGCAGGCCCGACCCCCAGGGCAGGCTGACCACCTGTTTCTGCAGGCGCTCGGGCACGCTGCGCAGCCATTCCAGGTCCAGCGGCTTGTTGCTGGGGATCCAGAACATCTGCTCATCAAGGGTTGCACGCAGGTTCTGCGCGGTGCTGAACAGTTGCTTCTGGTTCAACTGCAGAGTGATTGATTCGTTGAGCAGCGCGCTCAGTTCACGGTTCAGGCGTTCGAGCAGGTCGCTGCGAGTGATCGCCACTTCCAGCAAGGCCTTGCGCAATTGCGGGGTGACGGTCTCGGGTGGTTGTGCGGTGAGCAGCTTGTCGACATAGCTGCTCGGGCTGCTGATCTGCTCGCGCTGCTGGTTGATCTCGAACTGGTACAGGCGGATGTCGGCGATCTGGTCGGCCAGGTCGCGGTCGAGCTTCAGGTGCGGCAGCGCCTGCTTTTGCTTGTAGAGGATCTTCGACAACAGCAGGCTGCCCTTGAGCACGCTGATCTGCTCGTCCAGAGCCTGGTCGCTCTGGGTCAGGCTGTCCAACTGCTGCTTGGTCTTGAGGTTCTGCTGGGTCAGGTCGTTGAGGCTGTCGGTGCTGCGCAGCAGGTAGTCGGAGAGCTTGAGGTTGGCGGCGCTTTCGGTGGCCAGCAGGGTGCTGCCGCCAGCTTTCTGCGCTTCGATCGACTGTTCGGTGACGGTTTGCTGGGACTGGGCCAGACGCTTCTGGTTGATCAGCGTCTGCAGGTCCTGGATTTCCTGTTCCAGGCGCGCGGCGCGCTCGATCAGCAGGTCATGCTGGCTGTTGCCCAGGTCTTGCAGCAGGCTGTTGCCGGCCAGTTCCTGGCGGCGCAGCAGGGTCAGGGCGTTGAGCGCGGCCAGTTCGGCGTTGAGCTGGTTGCGCTGGTCGGCGCTGAGCGGCTTGCCGCCGTCCTTGCCGATCTTCAGGCTGGTGTTGATCTGCTGGGTGCGGGTCTGGTTGGCGCTGATTTCTGCCTGGGCCCGTTCGGGCCGGGTCTGCGCGGTGATGGTCAGGCTGTTGGCCTCGGACAGCGCTTTTTGCAGTTCGCCCTGCTCGGTGGTGCGCTCGGCCAGCAATTGCTCCAGCTGCGGCACGCTGGAGGCGGCGTAGCGCTGGGTGACCGGGATCACCTTGCTGTCCTTGAGTTTGGCCAGCTCGCGCTGGTTTTCGCTGGTCTGGCGCGGCGCGTCGTTGAGCTGGTGCTTGAGCGCGGTGAGCTTCTTCTCGCTGTCCTCTTTGTTGCCGAGGAAGGCCAGGGTCTTTTCGAGCACCTGCTGCAGGGCTTTCTGTTCGGCCTCGGGCAGCTTGCGTTCGGTGATCTTGTCCAGGCTTTGCTGGATCGCTGCCGTGGTTGGCGGTTCAGCCGCCCACACCGGGGAGAAGGACAGGCACAGCCCGATCAGGGCTGCGCTTAACAACGTGCGCAGGGACATAGGCAGAAAATTCGTACAGGCAGAGGCGAAGAACAGAGTTTAAAGGAACAATCCAGGGCCGGGTCGAGTTCCTTCGGGGAATTTGACGCCCACTTTGAGGATCTTGTTCCCTTCCATCACTGCAACCGTCCACAAGGTGCTGTTCCACTCGATCTGGTCGCCGACCACCGGTGCGCCGCCAACCTTCTGCGCGATGAAGCGGCTGAGCGGCATGTGCGGGTCCTGGCCGTCGAGCTTCAATCCGTACAACGCCGCTACAGCCCCCAGTTCTGCGTCACCTTCGAGCACGAAGTCACCAAAGAAGCGCAGGTCCTGGCCACGCTGCGGTGCCTGGCTGAACAGCTTGCCGAGGGCCGGCAGGTTGTGTTCGTGGCCGATCACGCAGAGCAGGTCGTCGACTTCCAGGGTGGTACTTCCCGACGGATGGAGCAGTTGCTGACCGCGAAACAGCGCTGCGATACGGGTGCCTTCAGGCATTTTCAGCTCGCGCAGGGCGGCGCCGATGCACCATTTTTCCGCGCCCAGTCGATAGATGAACAACTCCCACTCGCTGGTGATGTGCACTTCCAGGGCCGAACGGGAGATCGGGGCAGGGTCGGGCGGTACCGTCACTTTCAGCAGCTTGGCCACCCAGGGCAGGCTGGTGCCCTGCACCAGCAACGACACCAGGACGATGAAGAACGCCAGGTTGAAGAACAACTGGGCATCCGGCAGCCCGGCCATCAACGGGAACACCGCCAGAATGATCGGTACCGCGCCACGCAGGCCTACCCAGGAGATAAAGGCTTTTTCGCGGCCATGGAAGGCCTTGAACGGCAGCAGGCTGGCGACCACCGACAGCGGCCGGGCGAAGATAATCATCCACAGCGCCAGGCCCAGCGCCGGCAGGGCGATCGGTAGCAGGTCGTGAGGCGTCACCAGCAGGCCGAGGACCAGGAACATACCGATTTGCGCCAGCCAGGCCATGCCGTCGAGCATGTGCAGGATGCCGTGGCGGCTGCGGATCGGGCGGTTGCCCAGCACCAGGCCACACAGGTACACGGCAAGGAAGCCGCTGCCGTGCAGGGCGTTGGTCAGCGAGAACACCACCAGGCCGCCGGCCACCACCAGGATCGGGTACAGGCCGCCGGCGAGGTTGATGCGGTTGACCAGCTGCAGCATCAGCCAGCCGCCCCCCAGGCCCAGCAGGCCGCCGATGCCGAACTCGCGCAACAGGTGAGTGAGCAGGCTCCAGTGCAGGCCGGTCTGGCCGCTGGCGATCATGTCGATCAGGGTTACGGTGAGAAACACCGCCATCGGGTCGTTACTGCCCGATTCGATTTCGAGGGTTGCCGTCACCCGTTCGTTCAGGCCCTTGCCGCCGAGCAGCGAGAACACCGCCGCAGCGTCGGTGGAGCCGACGATGGCGCCGATCAGCAGGCCCTGGATCAGGCTCAGGTTGAACAGCCAGGCGGCGACCATGCCGGTCAGGCCGGTGGTGATCAGCACGCCGACGGTCGCCAGCGACAGCGCCGGCCACAGGGCCACGCGGAAACTCGCCACCCGCGTGCGCAGGCCGCCGTCGAGGAGGATCACCGCGAGGGCCAGGTTGCCCACCAGATAGGCGGTCGGGTAGTTGTTGAAGATGATCCCGCCACCATCGACCCCGGCGATCATGCCGACCGCAAGGATGATGACCAGGATCGGGATGCCCAGGCGTGAAGACAGTGAGCTGACCAGAATACTTGCACCCACCAGCAATGCGCCGATCAAGAACAGGCTATTGATGGTGGACGCATCCAAAGGCAGTACTCCGGGGAAAAGCAGGAAGGAGGGGCGGTTTGCTTTGAATATCAAGCAGGTCGCGTGCCAAGGATTCTAACCTGAGGGGTTGGCGGGCTGTAAAGGGTTAATCGCGGGGACAAAAAAAGCACCGGGCAGGTGCTTTTTCTTTATGTCGCTGGCAAGGCCGGCTCCCACAGGGAAGGATGATCAACCCTAAATTGTGGGAGCTGGCCTTGCCAGCGATGGGGGCGGCAGGGTTTTACGCCTGCTTGACCTCACGCAGCGCCTTGCCTTTGACCGGCGCGCCGTTGGCGACGTAGTACTTGGCGGTGCTGCGTGGCAGCGGCTGGCGGTTGCGGATCTTGTCGGCGATTTTCTCGGCGATCATGATCGTGGTGGCGTTGAGGTTGCCGGTGATGATGATCGGCATGATCGAGGCATCGACCACTCGCAGGCCCTGCATGCCATGCACGCGGCCCTGGCCGTCGACCACCGCCATCTCGTCGTCGCCCATCTTGCACGAGCAGGACGGGTGGAACGCGGTCTCGGCGTGCTCGCGGATGAACTTGTCCAGTTCCTCGTCGGTCTGCACGTCGGCGCCCGGGCTGATTTCGCGGCCACGGTAGGCGTCCAGCGCAGGCTGGGCCATGATTTCGCGGGTCAGGCGGATGCCGTCACGAAATTCCTGCCAGTCCTGCTCGGTCGCCATGTAGTTGAACAGGATGCTCGGGTGCTGGCGCGGGTCTTTGGACTTGAGCTGGATACGGCCGCGGCTAGGCGAGCGCATCGAACCCATGTGGGCCTGGAAGCCGTGTTCCTGTACACCGTTGCTGCCGTTGTAATTGATCGCCACCGGCAGGAAGTGGTACTGGATGTTCGGCCATTCGAACTCTTCACGAGTACGGATGAAACCACCGGCTTCGAACTGGTTGCTGGCGCCGATACCGGTGCCCTTGAACAGCCACTCGGCACCAATGGCCGGCTGGTTGTACCAGAGCAGCGACGGGTACAGCGACACTGGCTGGGTGCAGGCGTACTGCAGGTACAGCTCAAGGTGGTCCTGCAGGTTTTCGCCCACACCTGGCAGGTCGTGAACCACAGGCACGTTGAGGCTTTCCAGCAGCGCACGCGGGCCAACGCCGGAGCGTTGCAGCAGTTGCGGCGAAGCGATGGCGCCGGAGCAGACGATCACTTCCTTGCGCGCACGGGCTTCGACGCGCTCTTCGCTGGCGCCGACCAGGTAGCTGACGCCCACGGCGCGCTTGCCGTCGAACAGCACGCGATCGCTCAGGGCGTGAGTGACGATGGTCAGGGTCGAGCGCTTCTTGGCGGTGTCCAGGTAGCCGCGGGCGGTGCTGGAGCGACGGCCTTTAGGCGTCACGGTACGGTCCATCGGGCCGAAACCTTCCTGCTGGTAGCCGTTGAGGTCTTCGGTACGCGGGTAACCGGCTTGCACGCCGGCTTCGACCATGGCGTGGAACAGCGGGTTGTTACCGGCTTTAGGCGTGGTCACGCTGACCGGGCCTTCGCCGCCGTGGTAATCGTTGGCGCCGATGTCGCGGGTTTCCGCTTTGCGGAAGTACGGCAGGCAGTCCAGGTAGGTCCAGTCCTCAAGGCCTGGCAGTTTTGCCCAGCCGTCGAAGTCCATGGCGTTGCCGCGGATGTAGCACATGCCGTTGATCAGCGACGAGCCACCCAGGCCCTTGCCGCGACCGCATTCCATCCGGCGGCCGTCCATGTGCGGCTCCGGGTCGGTCTCGTAGGCCCAGTTGTAGCGGCGGCCCTGCAGCGGGAAGGCCAGCGCGGCTGGCATCTGGGTGCGGAAGTCCATGCGGTAGTCAGGGCCACCGGCCTCGAGCAGCAGGACAGTCACGCCTTCGTCTTCGGTCAGGCGGGTCGCCAGGGTATTACCGGCAGAGCCGGCACCGACGATGATGTAGTCATATTCCATGGCTTTCTCCGAAAGCAGCTGCAAGCCTCAAGCTACAAGCCGCAAGAAAATGCGGTCGTGCGAGGCTCGCAAATGAGTGAGAGCTGCAAGAGCCGGTTGGCGCAACACGCACCGGCTTTGATTTGCAGCTTGCCGCTTGAAGCTTGTCGCTTCAGAACACCGAGTTGTAGGAACCCAGCTCAACTTGAACGGATTTGATGCGAGTGTACTGAGCCAGCGAGCTCACGCCGTTCTCACGGCCGACACCGGACTGCTTGTAACCGCCGACCGGCATTTCGGCTGGCGACTCGCCCCAGGCGTTGATCCAGCAGATACCGGCTTCCAGCTGGTGGATGATGCGGTGGGCGCGGCTGATGTCGTTGGTGCACACGCCAGCGGCCAGGCCGTATTCGGTGTCGTTGGCACGACGGATGACTTCTTCCTCGGTCTCGTAGGAGAGGATGCTCATCACTGGGCCGAAGATCTCTTCCTTGACGATGGTCATGTCGTCACGGCAGTCGGTGAACACGGTCGGCGCCACGAATGCGCCCTTGGCCAGTTCGCCTGCGGTCAGGCGCTCGCCGCCACAGAGAACGCGTGCGCCTTCTTCCTTGCCCTTGGCGATGTAGCCCAGCACGCTTTCCATGTGAGCGAAGCTGACCAGCGGGCCGAAGTTGGTGTTTTCGTCTTCAGGGTTGCCAACGCGGATGCGCGCAACGCGCTCGGCGATCTTGGCTTCGAAAGCCGCTTTCATCGAGGCAGGGACGAACACGCGGGTACCGTTGGTGCAGACCTGGCCCGAGCTGTAGAAGTTGGCCATCATGGCGATGTCGGCGGCGCGATCGAGGTCGGCGTCGTCGCAGATGATCAGTGGCGACTTGCCGCCCAGTTCCATGGTGACTTCCTTGAGCGTCGAGCTCGAGGCGCTGGCCATGACCTTCTTGCCGGTGGTGGTGCCGCCGGTGAAGGAGATTTTCTCGATGCGCGGGTGCTCGGTCAGCCAGGTGCCGACTTCGCGGCCGCTGCCGGTCAGAACGTTGAACACGCCGTCCGGCAGGCCGGCTTCGGTGTAGATCTCGGCCAGTTTCAGGGTGGTCAGCGAGGTGACTTCGCTCGGCTTGAAGATCATCGCGTTACCGGCCGCCAGGGCAGGAGCGGATTTCCACAGGGCGATCTGGATCGGGTAGTTCCAGGCGCCGATACCGGCGGTCACGCCCAGCGGCTCGCGGCGGGTATAGACGAACGAGCTGTCGCGCAGCGGGATCTGCTCGCCTTCGATGGCCGGTACCAGGCCTGCGTAGTATTCCAGCACGTCGGCGCCGGTGACGATATCGACGTAGCGGGTTTCGGAGTAGGACTTGCCGGTGTCCAGGGTTTCCAGGGCGGCCAGCTCATCGTTGCGCTCGCGCAGGATGTCGACGGCGCGGCGCAGGATGCGCGAACGCTGCATGGCGGTCATCGCCGCCCAGACTTTCTGGCCGCGTTCGGCGCTTTCTACGGCGCGCTCGACGTCGGCCTGGGTAGCGCGTTGCACCTGGGCGAGGACTTCGCCGTTGGCCGGGTTGATGGCGTCGAAGGTAGCGTCGCTGGAAGCGTCGACATAACCACCATCAATGTAGAGTTTTTGCAGTTCGAAACGGGCCATAGTGTCCTCGCAAGTGCATATGTGTGTTTGGCTATCCGTGCAGCGCTCCTGCTTGTTTGGCAATCGCGACGCGCGGTGGTTCAGAGGCCTGGTTTTGCGTGTCCGGGCTCGTCTGTTTCGCCAGTTGTAGATCCATGTATTCGTAAGCGATTTGTTTCGCCTGGTCGGTGTCGAACGCGTCTCCGGACAGCGCACCGCGCAGCCACAGGCCGTCGATCAATGCTGCCAGGCCACGGGCCGCGGTGCGTGCATCAGGCAGCGGCAGGACGCGGCGGAACTGGCAGCACAGGTTGGAATACAAGCGGTGATCGTTGATCCGCTGCAACCTGTGCAAAGACGGCTGGTGCATGCTGGAAGCCCAGAAGGCCAACCAGGTTTTCATTGCCGGGCCGTTGACCTGGCTGGCGTCGAAGTTGCCTTCGATAATCACCTGCAGGTGGGCGCGCGGGCTGGTGTCCTTGAGCGCCTGCCGGTTGGCGACGACGTTCTCGTTCAGCACGCTCATCAAGTACCGCATGGTCGCTGCGATCAGGCCGTTCTTGTCCTGAAAGTAGTGACTGATGATGCCATTCGACACACCGGCCAAACGGGCGATCAGCGCAATGCTGGCGTCACCCATGCCGACCTGGTCGATGGCCATCAATGTGGCTTCGATCAACTGCTGGCGGCGAATGGGTTGCATACCGACCTTGGGCATCTTGCAAATCTCCTCAGGCCTGCGAGCAGTCGACGAGCGGCTGCCTCGGCGAAGGCCAGTCTATTTTGTTTTGATTGAACGTTCAATCAACAAAGAATAAGCTCTGCGACAATCTGTGCAATTGACAGGTTTTTCCTGCCTGCAGTGAGCACAAATTGGCACCCCAAAAAGACGTGGAACCCCCGGAATACAAGGTGTTGACGGGTGTAAACGGCGCGTTGAGCAGATCTGCCGAGCGGTATCGCACCGCGCGGCCAACCCTCGGGACGGGGTTTTCGGCCTGTTTTTTTCAACGCAATCGATTCGGGATCACGGTTTTTTCAAGGTGCTTTTATAACACCTGAAGCAGTGGGGCTATTGCACCATTTGCTTGGGTAACGATTGTTTCGTGTTTCTCTCGCACTGCCCGGAGCCTATGTGCAATGAGTTCTGCCTCCCTAATCAAGACCCCTGCCGAGAGGGTCCGGGTCAACAGCGTGGTGTTCTTCACCTCGACGTTGTTGATCCTGCTGTTGACTGCCTTGCTGATCGCAGTTCCCGAAACCGCCGGCCGCGTGCTGAACGAGGCCCAGGCCTGGTTGTCGCGCAGCTTCGGCTGGTACTACATGCTGGTGATTGGCGGCTACCTGCTGTTCGTCATCGTTCTGGCCTTCTCCAATTTCGGCAAGCTCAAGCTTGGCGGCAAGGATGACAAGCCGGACTTCAGCTATGGTGCCTGGGCCGGGATGCTGTTCTCCTCCGGTATCGGTATCTCGCTGCTGTACTTCGGCGCGTCCGAGCCGCTGGATCACTACTTCAACCCGCCTGAAGGCGCACCGGCCAGCCTGCAAGCGGCCCGTGAAGGCCTGCAGCTGACCTTCCTGCACTGGGGTCTGCATGGCTGGGCAATCTATGCTCTGGTCGGCCTGGCCGTGGCCTACTTCGCCTACCGCCACAACCAACCCCTGGCACTGCGCTCGGCGCTGTACCCGCTGGTCGGTGAGCGTTGGGTCAAGGGGGCCGCGGGCCACACCGTCGACATCTTCGGCATGTTCGTGACCCTGCTGGGCCTGGTGACCAACCTGGGTATTGGTTCGATGCAGGTGTCCTCGGGGCTGGAATACCTGTTCGGCATGCAGCACAGCGACACCAACCTGCTGATCGTGATCCTGGTGATGAGCACCGTGGCGACCATCGCCGCCGTGTCGGGTGTGGAGAACGGCATCCGCCGCCTGTCCAACCTCAACATCATCCTGTTCAGCGGCCTGCTGTTGTTCGTGCTGCTCAACGGCCCGACCCTGCACCTGCTCAACAGCTTCGTGCAGAACATCGGCGACTACCTCAACGGCGCGGTGCTAAAGACCTTCGACCTGTACGTCTATGAAGGCGACAGTGACAAGTCCGAGCGCTGGCTGGGCCTGTGGACCGTGTTCTACTGGGCCTGGTGGATTTCCTGGGGCCCGTTCGTCGGCATGTTCATTGCCCGTATCTCGCGCGGTCGTACCGTGCGCGAACTGGTCGCTGGCGTGCTGCTGATTCCGCTGGGCTTCACCTTGGCCTGGCTGTCGATCTTCGGCAACTCGGCACTGGACCTGGTGATGAACCAGGGCGCGGTGGAACTCGGTCGAACGGCGCTGGAACAGCCGGCGATGTCGATCTACCAGCTGCTCGAGCACTATCCGTTTGCCAAGATCGTGGTCGGTGTCGCGATTTTCGTTGGCTTCGTACTGTTCCTGACCCCAGCCGACTCCGGCGCGGTGATGATGGCCAACCTTTCCTGCAAAGGCGGCCATGTCGACGAAGATGCGCCGAACTGGCTGCGTATTCTCTGGTCGGCGATCATTACCGTGGTCACCATCGGTTTGCTTCTGGCCGGTAACTTCCAGGCCATGCAGACCATGGTGGTGCTGGCGGGACTGCCGTTCTCGGTAGTGCTGGTGCTGTTCATGTTCGGCCTGTACAAGGCCATGAAACAGGACAGCCAGGTCGAGCAGGAGCAGGCCGAACTGGCTGCCCGTGGCCGTCGCGGTTTCAGCGAGCGCCTGAGCCAGCTGGACCTGCAGCCGACCCAGGCGATCGTTCAGCGCTTCATGGACAAGCGCGTCAGCCCGGCGCTCAAGGAAGCAGCCGCGCAGCTGCAGACCCTGGGCTTCCAGGTGCAGACCCGGGTCGGCCAGTCGCGTTCGGCCATGGGCCTGCGCATCGACATGGAAGAAGGTAACCCGTTCGTTTACGAAGTAAGCCTGGACGGCTACCTGGCCGCGCCGAGCGAAGCACCGGTGGAAGGCGAGTCGGAAGTGCGCCAGCGCTTCTACCGCGCCGAGGTCTACCTGCACAACGGCAGTCAGGAATACGACCTGATGGGCTTCACCCCGGAGCAGATCACCCGGGATGTGCTCGATCAGTTCGAAAGCCATCGCCAGTTGCTGGGGCGTGTCTACAGCTGATAACGGCTGATGGACCCGAAGGGCTCTGTTCGCAGGAACAGGGCCCTTTTTGTTGTGATACCGGTGCAGACTGGACAGGCGCACTAGGCCCCGGCACTCTTGGCGTTGCCAAGGAGCCCGGTGCCACCATGTTCAAGCGTCTTGTCCTGTTGCTGTGCAGCTGCCTGTCGTTCACCCACCTTGCCCAGGCGAGCGAGCCTGTGGTGCTGCTCACCGAAAACTTCCCGCCCTACAACATGGCCATCAGCGGCAAGAGCTTCGCCCGCGACGATGGCATCAATGGCATTGCCGCCGACCTGGTACGCGAGATGTTCAAGCGCGCCGGGGTGCCCTACAGCATGACCCTGCGCTTCCCCTGGCAGCGCATCTACGAGCAGGCCCTGCAAACCCCCGGCTACGGCGTTTTCGTCATGGCCCGTCAGCCCGAGCGGGAAAAGCTGTTCAAGTGGGTCGGGCCGCTGGGGCCGGATGACTGGATTTTGCTGGCCCCCGAGGGCAGCCCGATTGCCTTGAGCAGCCTGCAGCAAGCCAAGCGTTATCGTATCGGGGCTTATAAAGGGGATGCGATTGCCGAATACCTGGCCAAGCAAGGCCTGAACCCGGTGTTGGTGCTGCGCGACCGCGACAACGCGAAAAAGCTGGTGAACGGCGAAATCGACCTGTGGGCCAGCGGCGACCCGGCCGGGCGCTACCTGGCGCGCCAGGTGGGGGTGAGCAAGCTTAAGACGGTGCTGCGTTTTCACGGTGCCGAGCTGTACCTGGCGCTTAACCGTGAAGTGCCGGACGAGGTGGTGAACAAGCTGCAGCAGGCGCTGGAGCAGATGAAAGCCGAGGGCTTTGTCGAGCAGGTGTTTGCTCGTTACCTGTAAAAGACCTGAGCAATAGTTAACGCAGGCAATGCTGTAGGTGTCGTTATCGTCACGGGTCCCTTACCCAGAGACAACGACAATGACCATCGCCTTGGACTCCTTTGAGCAAACCGTCGGCCTGGCGTTTGCGTCGCGGCCAACGCTGCGCGCTGTAGTGCATCAGCAATTGGTGCAGCGGCTGGCCAAGCAATACCCGGAAATCGACAAAAGCTACCCGCAACTGCGCGGGTCAAAAGAGATCTATCTCTGTACGCGAGCGCCAGAAGATCTCGACACATTGACGATAAAGTCACTGGCCGAAGTCTTTCTCGAAAAGCTTATCTCGCAAACAACATTCAATTTTACCGGGATTGCTCTGAGCAATTGTTTCCTGAGCTTTACCCCTACGCCCCGACCCATTTATGACCGCGACGCGACCAGTGGCCTGGGCAGACTTCCTGATCTGACCCTGGTCACCGACGCGTTCAATGAGCTGCTGGCCAACGTCGAGCCGTTTCTTCAACGGGCCCAGGTCGATTTCTGGCAGACACGAAGTGGCTCGGGTGGCACGCCTCTGCAGGGGGTGGGGCACATGCTCAAGGCCGCCCTGGCCAGCGGGGTTGAAGCACAAGGTCTGGATGATGAGCAACGCAGTTGCATCTATGCGCTGTTAGCGGCGAGTAACAGCACTGCGTGGCACAACCCCAGCGAGGTGCCTGAAGTTTTTTTGCTTGATGTCACTGTGGCTGGCGCCGAGGTTCGTTACCAGCAGTTGCTGCCGGACCTGTTGGTGACACTGACATTGGCAAATCGCAACATCGTTCTGTTGTGCAAGCCCAGTGGGCGTATCGATGCCTTTGATTCGCTGGACAGCATGGCCCAGAGCCTGAGTGATGGGCTTGCCCGTCAGTATCAGCTTGATTCATTCGGTTGGGATCGCTACCCCATCACAACCGATATGTTCGCGATGCAGGGGGCAGTGCTCCTGAACCTGCTGCTTGAAGGTCTGGAGCCCGTGAACGGGCGGCATTTCAGCACCGTAGTCGAGCTGGATCAGGGGTACGCTGCCTTGACCGATCCTGCGTCTTTCTTTTGCGCACATCCTTACCGGCTCTTGCAGTTACGGCAGGGCGAATCCGAACTGCCGCAATGGTTGCGTCAAGCTTCAATGGCTGATCGACTGGAGTACCGTACGCGGGTGCTGGATCTGCTGGTTGCGCAAGCCAGTTCCAACGGCAAGTCCTCCCTTGATGGCATCCTTGATCTACGTGCCTTCACGCGCCAGTCCCTGCTTGAACTGATGCGCGCTGACCATCTGACTGAGGCCAATTATGATGCCGACGACCTGGTGCTGGAGTTCTGGTTGGCGCGTGGAGTTCCGGGCACATTCTCAGGGAGCGTGGAGATCAAGCGCATGCCCCTGACTGAATTTGCCATTGGCAACCTGGGCTCGGCCAGGGGAGCCATATTGAAAAAAATCACGCATAAAACCGATCAGCTGCTGTGGCCCTGGTTGACAACCGATTACCTGAAAGCATTGGTGCAGCGTGCAGATATCGGTCGCACCTATCCCCAGTACCTGAGCAAAAAACTTCAGGATGCGGACCAGAATGTCGAGCGGATAAGCCTGTTCGCCATGGAACAGGCAAGCCAGTTGCCGCTCCTTGCGCTCAAGGCCAAGATCGATGGAGCGCTGTCTGATACCGGTTACCAGCGTGTTGTCGCGTTCTTTCGAGCGGACAGCGGTGAGAGTCAAAGCCTGTTGGCGCCTTTGGCGTTCAAGCGTGAGGAGACTGCCAGCGAAGCCGATCGAGTGACCAACACCTTTGTGTTTATGTCGGCGCACGCTGCGGGAAAGGTCGTGCTCTACCGGCCAATGAGCGCCGACAGACCGTTCCAGGAGTTTGCCAGCCAGCAGGCGTTGCTTGAGCAGATTCTGGCGCAGGAGGATCTGCAGCAAAGCATTTTGGCCTGGATGAGCAGCGACGCTCAGCGGGTATATGGCCATGGCGGTTTCCAGGAGCCGCATTTACGTCGGCCTATCCTCGATACTCAACTGGGGCTGGAGCCCGTCCAGCCGGCACAGCTGGACTTGCAGGGCTGGCATCCGGGGGCGGACAGCAACTTGTACATGGCCAATACACAGATGCTGGTGGAGCTGGCCGAGCGCGAGACGATCTCCAATGCCGAAGACCGCTGGGCGATGCTGCTCGAGGGTGCAGGTTTGTTGTTCAACCTGCTGTTCAGCGTGGCCACGCCGTTTTTACGGGGGCCAGCGGCTGTGGTTGCCTGGCTCGTTCAGGGTGCGCTGACAGTGCATGCTGATGCAGATGCATTGAAAAATGGCAATGAGTTCGAAAAATCAACGGCAGTGGTCGATCTGCTGCTCAACCTGGTCATGGTGTTGTTTCACGCCAGCCTACCGAAGGTCGAGCCGCCAGTTGCCGCAGACAAGCGTGAGGTCCCGGTCTTTGGTCCGAGTCGCCGGTTCACGCCCTCCGTACCTCGGGCAATTCCTGTCCAGGGCAAAACCTTTGCTCCCAGTGCCCTGAGGGTGAAAGCGGACTTGGAACTGGATTTTTCCTGGTATGGACCCCAGGGGCTCAAGTCGAGCTCGACGGATTATCCTCGACCGATATCGGGCTTTCGTTCATCGGCTTCACTGGGGAGTCATCCGCCGTTGAGCCAAGGCTCGTATCGGGGCCTGTACCTGCTTGCCGGGCGATACTACGCGTTGATTGAAGGTCATGTTTACAACGTCAGGGCCGACGCCCAAGGGATGCGAGTGGTCGACGAGCAAGGCCGGCCTGGCCCCTGGCTGACCATAGAGAACAATACATGGCAGTTTGACCTGAGTCTGCGGCTCAGAGGAGGCGGTCCCAAACGGCGAGTGGCGGGGCAGCAGGAGGTCAACCAGGAGGCAGTCCGTAAGCTGCAGTCCGAAATAGGTGAGCTGGACCTGAAAAACAATGCGTTGGTTGCCGAGCTGACACCGCAGTGGGCATCGATGGCGGAGCATTCGAGTGCGCTGCAGTAGTTGCTGAACCTGCGCGACAGCTTACAGGCGCGGATTGACCAGGGTGATAGCACAGAAGGCTTGAGCGCGTTGGTCGACAGTACACGCATAAAGATTACCGATAAGAAGAGCCTGCTGGACACAACACGCAGTGCGTTGATCGACACGCTGGAACAGTCAATCAAGATTGACCTGGAGGTGGAAGCCAGCATGAAAACGCTGCTCACTCCGAAGTTCTCAAAGTTCCTCCCCGAGGTTACGGCAAGGCCGTTGAAGCAGCGCCGAGGCATGGTGCGCAAGCAGCTCCTCAGGAACTATATGTTGATCCATGATGAACTGATATTGCTGGCCAGGTTCGATGAGTTAGCTGCGCTTCGCAAACAGATAGTAACCTTGCCGGCAACCCCGGAACAGGTAGCGGCGTACAACACCTACCGAGCGAGGCATATGGCGGTGGTGCCATTGCAGCTGCGTCTACAGGAGGTAATGGAAAAACTGGACGTGCTG
Source organism: Pseudomonas sp. RC2C2 (assembly GCF_018390435.1). Taxonomy (NCBI): domain Bacteria; kingdom Pseudomonadati; phylum Pseudomonadota; class Gammaproteobacteria; order Pseudomonadales; family Pseudomonadaceae; genus Pseudomonas; species Pseudomonas sp. RC2C2. The sequence goes on from NZ_JAHBAX010000001.1 coordinate 2,626,514, forward strand.
CTGATTGATACATTGACCGACGGCACTATTGCCTATGACGGCAAGCAGGAGCAGGTCCACAGTATTGTTGGCCAGCGCTCAGTGACAACATTGCAACTGAAAATCGACCTGATCAGGGACCTTGCCGAGCTCTCGCTAGAAAGACTGTCTGGCACCGATGTGCAGACACTTGTTTCCACCAATGATTACCTGATCGGCAAGTCCGTCAGCGGTGCAGGCAGTACCCTGGATGAATTGATCAGCGGCAACTTTGCCTCAGAAGAAACCATCAGCGGTCTGCAAAGCGTGCAGAGTGAGTATGCCAATGCCTTGACCATGGTCGACTATCTGGAACGCTTTGGTGGTGTGGTGGTAAACAAGCAGGCGCTCAATTATTACAAGGAGCAGGTGCGGCTGGTTAAAGCGACGGCCGAGCTGGAACTGGAGGCGGCCGTTCGGGAACAGAAGTGGGAGACGCCGCTTCCGTTCAAGCGTTTGCCGTACAAGCCGCGGGTGGGCATGCGTCGTGTGGTTCATTTGCGAGGAGGCAAAACACTGGTCGGCGAAGAGACGCAACTGCTCGGCGAGCCAGTGGTTGAGCAGCGTGACCCCGTGAGCAAAAAGGTGCTCGGCACCTACCACCAGCAGGGTGACGTCTGGATCGAAGTGGTGCCGGCCACGTTCCCGGTTGAGTCCGCGCCATTGACTGCCAGTGAGCGGGCGCAGGCCCGTATCCAGGCACAGCGCCTGAACAACGAGGTTGCCGGTGTAATCGCCCTGGCAAAGCGCTACATCTCCTCGAACGAACCACACAGCTTGTCTTTTGTCATCGAACGTCATGTCGAGAAACTGCAGCGTGTGGCGAGAATGCTTGAAGGCGCAGACGCTGCAGCCAGTGACAATGCACTGCGAGCAACTGTGGAGCAGTGCATCAGCCGCTTGAATGAGCGCAAACGCAATCTGCTGGTGACGTTGCATTTGGCCAGCAGTCGACCGAATGGTGAAAGTCTTGCCTACCTTCACGCTGAAGGGCAGATCACCATCGCAAGGACCGTTGAGCGCAAGAAGCTGGCAGCTGACGACTACCTGGATGTCTATGAAGTGCGCAAGGCGCAAGGGCCTGCGCGGGATAGCGGTTTATGGGAAGTGCATCTGCACTACGGCTCCCAGGCCGCCAACCAGCGTCAGTTCAGCAAAGGCCACCTGAAACTCTGGGCCGAACGTACGTGGGGGCGCGAGACACAGTTGCAGGCGGCGAAGACTAACCAGCAGTTCCTGGAGATCTATCGGGCAGACCTGAAGGCCAGTCAGCTCGAACGGATCCTTCCCTGGGATTGACGAAGGCTCACTGGGCCGCGCGAGCAGGGCTGTAAAAGCCCTGCTTGCCGTGAGCCGGCATCGCCCGGTTGCCGCGCTCGGCGATCATCTGCTGAATTTCTATCCACTCGACGCCCTGGGCCTTGAGCTTGGGCAGTTCGCGTTCGAGCACTTCCAGCGTCTGTGGATAAGGATGCCCGATCAGTACCGCCGTGCCTTGCTTGCGCGCCAGGGCAATACCCTGTTGCAGCTGGCCGGTAATGGCTTCGGTGGTGCGCAGGTCATCGAGGAACACATCCCGCGACACGCTGGCCAGGCCGATGCTTTGTGCCGATTTGGCGGCCACCGTGGCGGCGCTGGTGCGGCTGTCGACGAAGAACAGGTCGCGGCGCTGCAATTCACCCATCAACCAGGCCATGGCCGCAGGCTCCGCGGTCATGCGGCTGCCCATGTGGTTGTTGATCCCGACGGCGTAGGGCACTTTGTCGAGCGCCGCGTTCAACCGGCGCTCAAGCTCCGGCAAGGGTGTACCGGGGTGCCAGGCGTAGGGGCCGGTGGCCGGGTCCATGGGCATGTGCAGGATCACCGTCTTGCCGGCGTGATGGGCCTGGCGGGCAAACGCTGTGGCATGCGGGGTATCGGGCATGATCGCCAGGGTCACCGGGCCGGGCAGGGCCAGGGCGCGTGAGTCGCGCGCAGGGTTCTGCCCCAGGTCGTCGATGATCAGTGTCAGGTAGGCCTTGCCCGGTTGAGTCGGCGCCGCCAGGGCGACACCGCTCATCAGGTACAACAGGGCCAACAGCAGGTAACGCATCAACTGGCCTTATTTACCCTGGGTGATGCTCAGGCCCTTGAGCAGGCTCAGGGCCTGGCTGAGCTGGTAGTCATCATCCTGTGGGCGAGGCTTGGCGCCGCCGCCCTTGCCCGACGGACGGTCGGCGCCGCCGTTGCCGTTGCCCAGGTGGCCCTGCAGGTCGGCTTCCTTGAAGTTTTCACCGTCCTGCTCGGCGGTAATCTTGGCGCGGCGCACCTCGATGTCCGGGACAATGCCCTGGGCCTGGATCGAACGGCCGTTGGGGGTGAAGTACAGCGCCGTGGTGATCTTAAGTGCGCGGTCGTTGTTCAGCGGCAGCACGGTTTGCACCGAGCCTTTGCCGAAGCTGTCGGTGCCCATCAGCACGCCACGCTTCTGGTCTTGCAGGGCGCCGGCGACAATTTCCGACGCCGAGGCACTGCCGCCGTTGATCAGCACCACCAATGGCACGCCTTCGCTGGCATCGGCCGGGTCGGCGGAGAAGCGCAGCTCGGAGTTGGCGATACGGCCCTTGGTGTAGACGATCAGGCCCTTGGTGAGGAAGTGGTCGGCCACTTCCACGGCCGATTGCAGGACGCCACCGGGGTTGTTGCGCAGGTCCAGGACCAGGCCGCGCATCTTCTTGCCGTTGTCCTTGCGCAGCTTGGCCAGCGCCTTGCCGACTTCTTCGCCGGTCTTGACCTGGAACTGGGTGATGCGGATGTAGCCGTAACCGTCTTCGAGCATCTGGCTCTTGACGCTCTTGACCTGGATGACCGCGCGGGCAAGGGTTACATCGAACGGGTTGCCGCCGTCGCGCACCAGGGTCAGGGTGATTTTCTCGCCGACCTTGCCGCGCATCTTGTCGACCGCTTCGGTCATGGTCTGGCCGCGGGTCGGCTGGCCGTTGATCTTGACGATCAGGTCGCCGGCTTCGATACCGGCGCGCGAGGCCGGGGTCTCGTCAATCGGCGAGACCACCTTGATGAAGCCGTCTTCCATGCCCACTTCGATGCCCAGGCCGCCGAACTCACCGCTGGTGCTCTCTTGCAGCTCGAGGAAATCTTCCGGGCCGAGGTAGGCCGAGTGCGGATCGAGGTTGCTGAGCATGCCCTTGATGGCGTTTTCCAGCAGGGTCTTGTCGTCTACCGGTTCGACATAGGCGGCCTTGATGCGGTCCATGACCTCGGCGAAGGTGCGCAGTTCTTCCAGTGGCAACGGTGCCTTGGATGACGATGCCGAGACGGTCGTCGCTGGAATCGCGGCGGGCTTGGCCGGCTCGGCCGCACGGGCCAGGGGCGCGCCGAGGACCATGGCGATGGTCAGGGCCAGCGAGGTGAGGCGAGGCGATTGCAGCATGTCGAACGAACTCCTGATCCTGGTAGCGCTCCGTAGAGCATCGGCGCAGCCCGAAGTTGCGCTACGCCGTCAAAAAGGGGGGTGTTGCCTATCCCTGGGCACGGCACCATTGTGCGGGGTCGCTGGGGCGGCCCTGCTGGCGGATGGCAAAATACAGCCCTGAGCTGTCTTGGCCGCCACTGTTGCCGACGGTGGAGATGGCCTCACCGGCCTTGACCACGTCGCCGGCGCTCTTGAGCAGGCTCTGGTTATGGCCGTACAGGCTCAGGTAACCATTACCATGGTCGAGAATGACCAGAAGTCCAGCGCCGCGCAACCAGTCGGCAAATACCACCCGGCCGCCATGCACGGCGCGCACCTGGCTGCCAGGGGAGGCACTGATCATCACGCCGTCCCACTTGGCCCGCGAGTCATCACCACGGGTTTCGCCAAAGCGGGCCAGCAATCGACCATTGACCGGCCATGGAAGTTTTCCCTGTGCGGCAGAAAAAGCACCACCGAAGGTTTCGCCGCTGCTGGAAACCAGTGGGCCAGGGATCGCCTTGGGCTTCTTCGGCGCCTCGCTGCTGTTGGCGGCCAGGGCTTCACGCTGGCGTTGCTTTTCCGCCTCCTGGGCGGCGAGCAGGGCCTTCTGCCGCGCTTCTTCGGCTTCGCGGGCCTGACGGGCGAGGGTTTCCTCGATGGTTTTGAGCACCTTGGTCAGGTCGGCCTGGTCCTGCTCGCGGGCCTGCAGCTTCTGGTCGCGGGCCTTGACGTCATTGTTGAGCTTGGCCAGCACCTCTTTACGCTCGGCACGGACTTTCTCCAGCTCCTGGCGCTGGCTGTCGAGGGTGCCTTGCTGGGCCAGCAACTGGGCCTGCTGCAGGCTGATGTCCTTTTCGACGTTGGCCAACTGGCGCAGGGTCTCGTTGAAATTGCGCAACTGGCTCAGGCGCGCCTGGCTCAGGTAATCGTAATAGGTCAGGGTGCGGGCGAATTTTTCCGGGTTCTGCTGGTTGAGCAGCAGTTTCAGGTATTCCTCGCGGCCATTCTGGTAGGCCGAACGGGCCTGGATGGCGATCAGTCGTTGCTGTTCAATGCGGGCGCTCTGGAGTTTTTTTTTCTCGGTATCAAGGCGCTCCAGTTCGCCTTCGGTCTTTTTTAGTTCGAGTTGCAGGGCCTCCACCTGCTTTTCCAGCTTGCCGATGTCGGTTTCGGTCGAGCGCAGGTCTTTCTGCACGCCGGATTTTTCCTCCTGCAACTTGCCAAGCATCTTTTTCAGCTCGGCAATGTCCTGGCGCGTGGCGTCCAGTTGTTGCTGGGTTTGCGCGCGCTCATCGGCGAAGGCCGGGCTGAGCAGGCAAGACAGGGCGAGTACGATCAGGGCGCGAAACATGGGGTGGGCGGCACCAGGCATAGAGACTGGCCTAGTATGCCCGCCATGGCTTGCAAAAAAAACGGCTTTAGCGGCAAGCGGCAAGCTACAAGCGGCAAGAAAAACGGGTGAATGGGCTCTTTCTTGCGGCTTGTAGCTTGTCTTCAGCGGCTTTAGCCGTCGATCAGAATCGACGAGCCGGTCATTTCTGCCGGTTTTTCCAGGCCCAGCAGCATGAGCATGGTTGGCGCCACGTCGGCCAGCACGCCGCCTTCGCGGACCTGCACTTTGCGCTTGCCAACATAGATGAACGGTACCGGCTCGGTGGTGTGCGCGGTGTGCGCCTGGCCGGTGCATTCGTCTTCCATCTGCTCGACGTTGCCGTGGTCGGCGGTGATCAGCGCTTCGCCGCCGACCTTGTCCAGCGCCTCGACGATGCGCCCGACGCACAGGTCCAGGGCTTCGACGGCCTTGACCGCAGCCTCGAACACGCCGCTGTGGCCGACCATGTCGCCGTTGGCGTAGTTGACCACGATCACGTCGTAACGCTGCTGCTCGATGGCTTCGATGATGCGGTCGGTGACCTCCGGCGCGCTCATTTCCGGCTGCAGGTCATAGGTGGCGACCTTCGGCGACGGGATGAGGATGCGTTCTTCGCCTTCGAAGGGCTCTTCACGGCCACCGGAGAAGAAGAAGGTGACGTGGGCGTATTTCTCGGTTTCGGCGATGCGCAGCTGGGTCTTGCCGTTTTTCGCCAGGTATTCGCCGAGCACGTTGTCCAGGCTGCCCGGGGCGAATGCGGCCGGGGCCGGGATTTTTGCCGAGTACTGGGTCAGGCCGATGTAGGCGGCAAGCTTGGGCAGGCGCGCGCGTGGGAATTCGTTGAATTCAGGCTCGACGAACACTCGCGACAGCTCGCGGGCGCGGTCGGCGCGAAAGTTCATGAAGATCACCGCGTCGCCGTCTTCGACCTTGACCGCTTCGCCAATGCGCGTGGCCTTGACGAATTCGTCGCTCTCGTCGCGGGCGTAGGCCGCTTCGAGGCCGGCCAGGGCGCTGTCGGCGCTGAATTCGGCGTTGCTGTCGACGATCAGGTTATAGGCGGCCGATACGCGGTCCCAGCGGTTGTCGCGGTCCATGGCGTAGTAGCGGCCGATCAGGCTGGCGATGCGGCCCTTGCCGAGTTTGGCGAAGGTGGCGTCGAGCAGCTCGATCGACGATTGCGCGCTTTTGGGCGGCGTGTCGCGGCCGTCGAGGAAGGCGTGCAGGTAGATTTTTTCGGCACCGCGCTGGGCGGCAAGCTCGGCCATGGCCACCAGGTGGTCCTGGTGGCTGTGCACGCCGCCATCGGAAAGCAGGCCAAGGATATGCACGGCCTTGCCGGCGCCGACAGCCTTGTCGACCGCACCGCACAATACCGGGTTGTCGAAGAACTCGCCGTCCTTGATTGCCTTGGTCACCCGGGTGAAGTCCTGGTACACCACGCGGCCGGCGCCGAGGTTCATGTGGCCGACCTCGGAGTTACCCATTTGCCCGTCCGGCAGGCCGACATCCATGCCGGAACCGGAGATCAAGCCATGCGGCAGGGTAGCGCGCAGGCGATCGTAGACCGGCGTATTGGCCGAGTAGATGGCGTTGTATTCGTGGCTTTCGCTGTGACCGAAACCATCCAGGATGATCAGGACCAAGGGTTTTGGCGTGCTCGTCATCAATCCCACACTCACGGTTGTTCAGATGATAAAGACACGCATTTTAGGGCAAATTTGCCACGAATGACGAATTAACCTTGCAGCCCCGCTGGCGCTGGCCGACGGGCTGTAGCGCGGCAATGAGAATTACTGGCGATAACCCTGCCCGGCGGGCTTTGGCCGACCTTGGGGGCTGTGTATACTGGCCAACATTTTTAATGGCCTGGAAACACCCTCCGATGGTTGCTCACCTGATTGAATTCGCAACAAATCACTATCTGCTGGTCGGTATCTTCGTCGTTCTGCTGGTTCTGCTGATCGTCACCGAAGCACGCAAGGGCGGCCGCAGCCTGAGCACTGGCGAACTGACTGCACTGGTCAACGCCGACAAAGGCCTGGTGATCGACATCCGTTCGAGCAAGGACTACGCCGCCGGCCACATCGTTGGTGCCGTGAACATTCCCCAGGACAAGGTCGCCGCGCGCATCGGCGAGCTGGAAAAGCACAAGGCCAACAAGACCCTGATCATCGTCGACGCCATGGGCCAGCACGCCGGCACCACCGCGCGCGAGCTGCTCAAGGCCGGCTTCACCGCTGCCAAGCTGTCGGGCGGCGTGTCGAGCTGGAAGGCCGATAACCTGCCGCTGGTGAAGTGACATGAGCAACGTCATCGTCTACTCCAGCGATTACTGCCCTTACTGCTCGCGGGCCAAGCACCTGCTCGCCAGCAAAGGCGTGGCCTTCGAAGAGATCAAGGTCGATGGCAAGCCTCAGGTGCGCGCCGAAATGAGCCAGAAGGCCGGGCGTACCTCGGTGCCGCAGATCTGGATCGGCGCCACCCACGTCGGCGGTTGCGACGACCTGTATGCCCTGGAGCGCGCCGGCAAGCTCGACGCGCTGCTCAAGGCCTGAATCAGAAACCCATTAAAGACTCTGGAAAGAAGGATCTGTCATGACTGATCAACAGAACAACGACGCCGCAGCCGCAGCCGACGACAACACTCCGCAGTTCTCCCTGCAGCGCATCTACGTGCGCGACCTGTCGTTCGAAGCGCCAAAAAGCCCGGCGATCTTCCGTCAGCAGTGGGAGCCGAGCGTCGCCCTGGACCTGAACACCAAGCAAAAAGGCCTGGAAGGCGACTTCCACGAGGTCGTGCTGACCCTGTCGGTGACCGTGAAGAACGGCGAAGAAGTGGCCTTCATCGCTGAAGTGCAACAAGCCGGTATCTTCCTGATCAAGAACCTCGACCCGGCGTCGATGAGCCACACCCTGGGCGCTTTCTGCCCGAACATCCTGTTCCCGTACGCCCGTGAAGCGCTGGACAGCCTGGTGACCCGTGGTTCGTTCCCGGCACTGATGCTCTCGCCGGTCAACTTCGACGCACTGTACGCTCAGGAAATGCAACGCATGCAGGAAGCTGGCGAAGCCCCTTCGCTGCAATAAGCCTGTTGCGATGAAGCAAAAAGCGCCCCTCGGGGCGCTTTTTTCTTGGGGGTTATCGCGAACACTGTAGGAACGGGCTTGACCCGCGAAAGGATCTCTCAGGCAAAACCTTGCTGGCGCCACGCCTCGTACACCGTCACCGCCACCGTGTTGGACAGGTTCAGGCTGCGGCAGCCCGGACGCATCGGCAGGCGCAGGCGCTGCTCGGCGGGCAGGCTGTCCAGTACCTCGGCGGGAAGGCCACGGCTTTCCGGGCCGAACAGGAAGGCGTCACCCGGCTGGAAAGCGGTTTCGTGGTAAGGGTGCGATGCTTTCGTGGTGAACGCGAACAGCCGCGGCTGGCCTAGGCTTTCCAGGCAGCTGGGCAGGTCTGCATGGCGCTTGAGCGTGGCATACTCATGGTAGTCCAGACCGGCCCGGCGCAAGCGCTTGTCGTCCAGCTCGAAGCCGATCGGCTCGATCAGGTGCAGGTGGCAGCCGCTGTTGGCGCACAGTCTGATGATGTTGCCGGTATTCGGCGGAATCTCTGGTTGAAAGAGGATGACGTGAAACATGCACGGCTCCGAACATAAAGATGGCGAGCATTCTACTCCTGAACCGGACCCGCGTTCGCAGCTCTGGCCGCGCGTGCTGTTTTCCCTGGCGCTGTTCGGCATGCTGGTGGGGCTGATGATCGGTCGCCTGACCGCGCCCGAGCCACGCGTGCTGGAGCAGGTCGAGGTGGTCGAGGCGGGCTTGAACCTGTGGTTCAACGAGGAGCCCAAGCTGCACGGCGAAGAGGTCGAAGGCACCCTGGCCCTGCTGTTCGAGGCCGAGGGCAAGGCTGCGCGTGGTCAGTTGCAGTTGCAGGGTAAGCCTGTGAGCTGGCGGGTGCAGAGCAGTGATGCTGGCTTGCTCGTGACCCTGGTCGCGGCCCGCCCCCTGCACGGCGAATGGGCCGGTGCAGAGGAGGGCGGACGCTGGCGGGTGCAGGTGAAGCTGCGCGAATAAAAGAGGGGATTCCCCGGCCTGCCTGTACCAAGGTCCCCAAAACTGGAAGTACTGATACTAGTGCAGGGTGTGTGCCAGTTTTGTTGCAGTGCGCAAAATGGTGGGTTTTGAGGGGGTAGGCAGGGTTTTGCCGGGGATTTGTGCCTTCAGGCGGTGCACCGATAGCGGCGTCGGTGCATCAATGGGGCAAATTGCAATCTTGTGGGAGCTGGCTTGCCAGCGATGAGGTCAATGCAGTCTGTGCATTCTCTACAGACCGGATGCGACCGCTTCGCGCTCGATCGCTGGCAAGCCAGCTCCCACAGGTCAGGCCTCGTCGTCACCGTCCTCATCGCCGCCATCGACCTTCATCCCCAACTCCTTGATCTTGCGCGTCAGGGTGTTGCGGCCCCAGCCCAGCAGCACCGCGGCATCGCGGCGGCGGCCAGCGGTGTGCTTGAGCGCAGTCTCGATCATGATCCGCTCGAAGCTCGGCACGGCGCTGTCGAGCAGGCTTGACTGGCCACGGGCCAGGGCCTGGTCGGCCCACTGGCGCAAGGCTTGTTCCCAGTTGGTTACCGGCGCTGTGTCTTGCGGCAGGTTGAGCAGCTCCGGCGGCAGGTCGCCGATATGCACTTCACGCCCCGAGGCCATCACCGTGATCCAGCGGCAGGTGTTCTCCAGCTGACGCACGTTGCCCGGCCACGGCAGGTTGCGGATGAACTCCTCGGTCTCGGCCTTGAGTAACTTGGGCTCCACCGCCAGCTCCTGGGCGGCGCGGCCGAGGAAGTGCCTGGCCAGGGTCGGGATATCCTCGCGACGATCGGCCAGGCGCGGGATGTGGATGCGGATCACGTTCAGACGGTGAAACAGGTCTTCACGAAACTTGCCGGCTAGCACCAGGGTTTCCAGGTTCTGGTGGGTGGCGGCAATGATTCGCACATCGACCTTGACCGGCACATGCCCGCCCACCCGGTAGAACTCGCCATCGGCCAGCACCCGCAGCAGGCGGGTCTGGGTGTCGGCCGGCATGTCGCCGATCTCGTCGAGGAACAGGGTGCCGCCATCGGCCTGCTCGAAGCGGCCGCGGCGCAGGTTGGCGGCGCCGGTGAAGGCGCCTTTCTCGTGGCCGAACAGCTCCGACTCCATCAGGTCCTTGGGAATCGCCGCCATGTTCAAGGCGATGAACGGCGATGCCGCCCGCGGGCTGTGGCGGTGCAAGGCGTGGGCGACCAGCTCTTTACCGGTGCCGGACTCGCCATTGATCAGCACGGTGATATTGGAATGGCTCAGGCGGCCAATGGCGCGGAACACCTCCTGCATCGCCGGCGCTTCGCCGATGATCTCCGGGGTGCGGGTCAGGCTCGGTGCCACGTCCAGGCCCTGTTGCTCCTGGGCGTGCTGGTTGGCGCGCTTGACCAGCGATACCGCCTCGTCGACGTCGAACGGCTTGGGCAGGTACTCAAAGGCACCGCCCTGATAGGACGCCACCGCGCTGTCCAGGTCGGAATGGGCGGTCATGATGATCACCGGCAGGCGCGGGTGCTGCTCGCGAATCTGCGCGAGCAAGTCCAGGCCGCTGGCGCCGGGCATGCGGATGTCGGAAATGATTACGTCCGGCTGCTGCCGGGCCAGGCGGCTCATGACCCCGTCGGCGCTGTCGAAGCTCTGGGTGGTCATGCCTTCCTGTTGCAGGGCTTTTTCCAGCACCCAGCGGATGGAACGATCATCGTCGACGATCCAGACAGTTTCACTTCGGCTCATGAGGCGGTGGCTCCTTGTTCCAGCGGCAGGAAGATCGAGAAGGTGGTGTGGCCAGGGTGGCTGTCACACTCGATCAGGCCCTGGTGCTGGCTGATGATGTTCTGGGTAATGGCCAGGCCCAGCCCGGTACCGTCCGGGCGACCGCTGACCATGGGGTAGAAGATGGTTTCCTGCAGTTCGGCAGGAATGCCGGGGCCGTTGTCGATGATCTCGATCCTGGCCACCAGGCGATGACGGGTGTGGCCGATGGTGAACTGGCGCATGGCCCGGCTGCGCAGGCTGATGCGGCCCAGGCGCAGCTCGTTCTGGCCGCTGATGGCCTGCATGGCGTTGCGCACGATGTTGAGCACCGCCTGGATCATCTGCTCGCGGTCGATCAGCACGTCCGGCAGGCTCGGGTCGTAGTCGCGCACCAGGGTGATACCGCCCTGGCTTTCGGCTTCGACCAGGCTGCAGACCCGCTCCAGCACCTCATGGATGTTGGTCAGGGCCAGCGATGGCAGCTTGTTCGAGCCGAGCATACGGTCGACCAGGTTGCGCAGGCGATCGGCCTCTTCAATGATCACATTGGTGTAATCCTTCAGGCCATCTTCGGGCAGTTCGCGGGCCAGCAGCTGGGCGGCGCCGCGGATACCGCCGAGGGGGTTCTTGATTTCGTGAGCCAGGCCGCGCACCAGCATCTTGGTGGTTTCCTGCTTGGACAGCTGGGCCTCTTCCTTGGTGATGCGCAGCAAGCGGTCGCGCGGGTGCACCTCAAGCAGCAGCAGGGTCGCGCCCTTGCTGAGGATCGGGGTCACCGCGTAGTCGACGGTCTGGGTCTGGCCGGTCAGCGAGGTCAGTTGGGCTTCACGCTTGGTGAAGGGGTGTGCGTGTTCCACCGCCTGGCGCAGGGAATTCAGCGCTTCGGGCGATTCGGTGAACAGTTCGCTGATGAATTGCCCATGGCTGCGCTGGCCACTGATGGCCAGGAGCATTTCCGCCGCCGGGTTCATGTACTCAAGACGCAGGTCGGCGTCGAGCAGGATGGTGGCGGTGGTCAGGTTGTCCAGTAGCAGTCGGTGCAGTGCATCGCTGATGGTCATGGGGCGTCGTTGACCTCTTTTGGCTCATACAACCTCGGCCTGGGCCCAAGTCGCGGTCGCTGGTAATCCGCTGGTACAAAGAAAATGCAAAAAGCAAACCAAGGCTCCGAAAAGAAGCGGAATTTCCGGATTAAGACCTGTATTTGCGCGAAAAATGGCTAAAAAGTCCTGAGTTAGCACTTTTCATGAACCAAAATGGGCTGAGTTGCTCAGGTGCAGGCAATTGCATGCACCAATATAGAGCATAGTGGAAGGTTTACTGCGACGAGCATAAATGCGTGGTGGCGCGGATCAGGGCCAGGGACTGCTGCGGATCTTTGCCCAGTTGACCGATGGCCTGGGCGAGGGTTGCCTGGCATTGCGCCGGGCGGTTGCGATCAAACTCTGCCAGTTGGCTCAGCAGTGTGCGTTGCAGGCGATCCAGTTGCGGGCGCAATTGGCTGCCCAGATCGACTCGTGGCGTTTGTGGTGCGCTGCCTGCGGCATGCCAGCGCGACAGTGCGCGGTACTGGAGCAGCTTGTTGGCTTCGATCTGGTCGGCGAAGAACACGGCTGCCCGGTGCTCGTCCACACCAAAGCGCAGGGCCTGGCTCCGGGCATTGGCGATGACCTGCTGCTCACGCTCGGGCGCTTCTACAGGCTGGCCCGAGTCCCATTTGTTCAGGGCAACGGCTTGGGCGATGTGCAGTCGTTGGTCGATGCTGTCGAGCAGTGACGTCAGCGGTTTGGATGATATCGCGGGGCGGGAGAGCGGCACGCCGGAGCTGCCTGCATAAAAAACGATCAACTCGGCCGCTTGTGTGCCTGTGCGCCCACGATGCACGCCATCGACTATCTCGGCCAAGGCGTCTGCGGCCTTGATGCGCACCTGCTTGCCGCTGTCGCGGGTTTCTACCAGCAATTCACCTGCGAGCAGGTAGCCGGCGTTGGGCATTGGATGGCTGTGCCAGTCGAGCGTTGTTTCAGGCGGGATGCGGATCTTCACCAGGGTCAGTTCCGGCGGGCCGTCGGGGTAGTTTGGGTACTGGCTGCCATCCCAGGCGTTGCTGGTGCGCAGCAGCACCTGTGATTCGACCTGTGCTGGCGGGGTGCTGCAGCCTGTCAGCAAAGCGAACAGGGGGAGAGTGATAAGGGTGCGGATCATGATGGGCTCGGGCGTGGTTTGCTGAGCCAGCATGGTCGAGGTCAGGGGGTTGACCTATCGGGAGCGTCTGAAGAATGTGTATGAAAAAGGCCTCCCGAAGGAGGCCTTTTTCAAGCTACGCCGCTTGCGCGAGCGTCACTGGCTTAGCAGCTGTAGTACAGCTCGTATTCCAGTGGGTGTACGAAGGTGCGGACCTTGATTTCTTCTTCGCTTTTCAGCGCGATGTAGGCATCGATGAAGTCGTCGGAGAACACGCCGCCCTTGGTCAGGAACGCACGGCCCTTGTCCAGCTCTTCCAGGGCTTCTTTCAGGCTGCCGCAGACCTGCGGGATCTCTTTCGCCTCTTCAGGCGGCAGGTCGTACAGGTTCTTGTCGGCGGCATCGCCTGGGTGGATCTTGTTCTGGATACCGTCCAGGCCGGCCATCATCAGTGCCGCGAAGCACAGGTACGGGTTGGCAGCCGGATCCGGGAAGCGCGCTTCGATACGGCGGGCTTTCGGGCTGGAAACGTACGGGATACGGATCGAGGCCGAACGGTTGCGGGCCGAGTAGGCCAGCATGACCGGTGCTTCGAAGCCTGGCACCAGACGCTTGTAGGAGTTGGTGGCCGGGTTGGTGAAGCCGTTCAGGGCCTTACCGTGCTTGATGATACCGCCGATGAAGTACAGGGCGGTGTCGGACAGGCCGGCATAGCCTTCGCCGGAGAAGGTGTTCTTGCCATCTTTGGAGATGGACATGTGCACGTGCATGCCCGAGCCGTTGTCGCCGTACAGCGGCTTCGGCATGAAGGTCGCGGTGCGGCCGTAGGCGTCGGCAACGTTGTGTACGCAGTACTTGAGGGTCTGAACTTCGTCAGCCTTCTTCACCAGGGTGTTGAACTGCACGCCGATTTCGTTCTGGCCGGCAGTTGCCACTTCGTGGTGGTGTACTTCGATGACCAGGCCCATTTCTTCCATGGCGTTGCACATGGCAGTACGGATTTCGTGGTCGTGGTCGAACGGAGGTACTGGGAAGTAGCCGCCTTTGACGCCTGGACGGTGGCCCTTGTTGCCGCCTTCGACGTCCTGGTCGGACATCCACGAGCCTTGCTCGGAGTAGATCTTGAACATCGAGCCGGAAATGTCGGACTTGAACTTCACTTCGTCGAAGATGAAGAACTCAGGCTCTGGGCCGACGAACACGGTGTCACCGATACCGGTGGTCTTCAGGTACTCTTCGGCGCGGCGGGCGATGGCGCGTGGGTCGCGGTCATAGCCTTGCATGGTCGACGGTTCGATGATGTCGCAGACCAGGATCAGGGTCGGCTCTTCGGTGAACGGGTCGAGCACGGCGGAGGCGTCGTCCGGCATCAGGATCATGTCGGAAGCTTCGATGCCTTTCCAGCCCGCGATGGAGGAACCGTCGAACATCTTGCCGGCTTCGAAGAAATCTTCATCCAGCGCATCACGAGCTGGCATGGTCACGTGGTGCTGAGTGCCTTTGGTGTCAGTGAAGCGCAGATCAATCCATTTAACGTCATGATCTTTGATGAGTTGAACCGACTTCGACATAGTGTCCTCCGGGTGGGGTAGAGCTTGCCTGTGCAGCCCTTTAATTTGGGTGATGCCGGGCGCGAATAGTCGGCCAAGGCAACCTGCCTCACAAGGGAGCAAATTGCATGCCAGTGCCCCGAGTTGGGATTTTTGCCCCAAACCCAAGCGTTTTCGACCGTTTTCGCAAATTCACGGCTTTTTTCTGCACTTTAAAGATGCGCTAATCGAGCATGGCGCACCATTTTGGCGCACAGAAAACCTTCTGTACAAAAGTTGCTCAAAGCTTGAGCAATTTCCGCTATAATCCGCGCCCCACTTTTTTAGTCGGCACCTCGCGCGCTGTTTTTCATGAAACTAATCGTAAAAGTCTTCCCAGAGATCACTATCAAGAGCCGGCCGGTTCGCAAGCGCTTCATCCGTCAACTGGCCCGCAACATCCGCACCGTGCTCAAGGACCTCGATCCTGCGCTCGCGGTTAACGGTGTCTGGGATAACCTCGAAGTGATCACTCACATCGAGGACGAGAAAGTCCTGCGCGAAATGACCGAGCGTCTGACCTGCATGCCGGGCATAGCCCACTTCCTGCAGGTCGACGAATACCCGCTGGGTGATTTCGACGACATCGTCGCCAAGTGCAAGCAGCACTTCGGTCACCTGCTGGCCGGCAAGCGCTTTGCCGTACGCTGCAAGCGCGGCGGCCACCACGATTTCAGCTCGATGGACGTCGACCGTTATGTCGGCAGCCAGCTGCGCCAGCAGTGCGGCGCCGCCGGTATCGACCTGCGTACGCCGGAAGTCGAGGTGCGCATCGAGGTGCGCGACAAGCGTCTGTACGTCATTCACAACCAGCACAAAGGCATCGGCGGTTATCCGTTGGGCGCGCTGGAGCAGACCCTGGTGCTGATGTCCGGTGGCTTCGACTCCACCGTCGCCGCCTACCAGATGATGCGCCGTGGCCTGATGACCCACTTCTGCTTCTTCAACCTCGGCGGCCGTGCCCACGAGTTGGGGGTGATGGAAGTCGCCCACTACCTGTGGAAGAAGTACGGCAGCAGCCAGCGCGTGCTGTTCGTCAGCGTGCCGTTCGAAGAAGTGGTCGGCGAGATCCTCGGCAAGGTCGACAACAGCTACATGGGCGTGACCCTCAAGCGCATGATGCTGCGCGCGGCGACCAACATCGCCGACCGTCTGGAAATCGACGCCCTGGTGACCGGTGAAGCCATCTCCCAGGTGTCGAGCCAGACCTTGCCGAACCTCGCGGTGATCGATTCGGCCACCGAGAAACTGGTGTTGCGCCCCTTGCTCGCCAGCCACAAGCAGGACATCATCGACCAGGCCCAGCAGATCGGCACCGCCGAGTTCGCCAAGCACATGCCTGAATACTGCGGCGTGATCTCGGTGAACCCGACCACCTGCGCCAAGCGTCATCGCCTCGACCATGAAGAGAAGCAGTTCGACATGGCGGTGCTTGAGCGCGCCCTGGAACGCGCCCGGCTGATCTCCATCGACCACGTGATCGATGAACTCAGCGAAGATATCCAGATCGAAGAAGTCAGCCAGGCGCTGGCCGGGCAGGTGGTGATCGACATTCGTCACCCTGATGCCCAGGAAGACCAGCCCCTGGAACTGGACGGCATCGAGGTCAAGGCCTTGCCGTTCTACGCCCTGAACAGTCGCTTCAAGGAGCTGGATGCCACGCGCCAGTACCTGCTGTATTGCGACAAGGGAGTAATGAGTCGCCTGCATGCCCATCATCTGCTCAGTGAGGGACATGCCAATGTGCGCGTTTATCGTCCGACATAAGACGCCGGGGCTATATGGCGGGAGCATCCGCCATCGCCCTCCCGACCACCGGGCCGTTTGAGCGCCATTCATTCATATTCGCCGCCTAGACTGGGCGGCAACCCGAATCCTCTGATCGAGATACACACGTGATCGAAAATCTGCGTAACATCGCCATCATCGCCCACGTTGACCATGGTAAAACCACCCTGGTCGACAAACTCCTGCGTCAGTCCGGCACCCTGGAGCGTAACGAGCTCAACGACGAGCGCGTCATGGACTCCAACGACCAGGAAAAAGAGCGCGGTATTACCATTCTGGCGAAAAACACCGCCATCAACTGGAACGGCTACCACATCAACATCGTCGACACCCCCGGCCACGCCGACTTCGGTGGCGAGGTTGAGCGTGTAATGTCGATGGTTGACTCGGTGCTGCTGCTGGTCGACGCCCAGGACGGCCCTATGCCGCAAACCCGTTTCGTGACCAAGAAGGCTTTCGAAGCCGGCCTGCGTCCAATCGTGGTGATCAACAAGGTCGACCGTCCAGGCGCGCGTCCTGACTGGGTTCTGGACCAGATCTTCGACCTGTTCGACAACCTCGGTGCCACCGAAGAACAGCTGGACTTCAAAGTCGTCTACGCCTCGGCCCTGAACGGTATTGCCGGTCTGGACCACACCGAAATGGCCGAAGACATGACCCCGCTGTACCAGTCGATCGTCGACAACGTACCGGCGCCGGCTGTTGACCGTGACGGCCCGTTCCAGATGCAGATCTCGGCACTGGACTACAACAGCTTCCTCGGTGTTATCGGCGTTGGCCGTATCGCCCGTGGCCGCGTCAAGCCGAACACCCCGGTTGTCGCTATCGACACCGACGGCAAGAAGCGCAACGGCCGTATCCTCAAGCTGATGGGTCACCACGGTCTGCACCGCGTTGACGTCGAAGAAGCCCAGGCTGGCGACATCGTCTGCATCAGCGGTTTCGACGAGCTGTTCATCTCCGACACCCTGTGCTCCCCGGACGCAGTTGAAGCGATGAAGCCGCTGACCGTTGACGAGCCAACCGTTTCGATGACCTTCCAGGTCAACGACTCGCCGTTCTGCGGTAAAGAAGGCAAGTTCGTGACTTCCCGCAACATCAAGGAACGTCTGGACAAAGAGCTGCTGTACAACGTTGCACTGCGCGTTGAAGAAGGCGACTCGGCTGACAAGTTCAAGGTATCCGGCCGTGGTGAGCTGCACCTGTCGGTTCTGATCGAAACCATGCGTCGCGAAGGCTTCGAAATGGGTGTTGGTCGTCCGGAAGTGATCATCCGTGAAGTCGACGGTGCCAAGCACGAGCCGTTCGAGAACGTCACCATCGACATCCCTGAAGATTCCCAGGGCAAGGTCATGGAAGAAATGGGTCTGCGTAAAGGCGACCTGACCAACATGGTTCCGGATGGCAAGGGCCGTGTACGCCTGGAATACAACATTCCAGCCCGTGGTCTGATCGGTTTCCGTAACCAGTTCCTGACCCTGACCAACGGTGCAGGCATCCTGACCTCGATCTTCGACCGTTACGCTCCGATGAAGTCCGGCCACATGTCCGGCCGTCAGAACGGTGTACTGGTTTCGGTCGAGACCGGCAAGGCCCTGACCTACTCCCTGGAAACCCTGCAGGCGCGCGGCAAGCTGTTCGTCGAGCACGGCCAGGAAATCTACAACGGTCAGATCGTTGGTCTGAACAGCCGTGACAACGACCTGGGCGTCAACCCTACCAAGGGCAAGAAGCTCGACAACATGCGTGCTTCGGGTAAAGACGAAACCATCGCCCTGGTTCCACCTGTTCGCTTCACCCTGGAACAGGCTCTGGAATTCATCCAGGACGACGAGCTGTGCGAAGTCACGCCTAAGTCGATCCGTCTGCGCAAGAAGATCCTCGACGAAGGCGAGCGTACCCGCGCTGCCAAGAAAGCCAAGGCTAACTAAGCTCGGCTGAAATAAAAAACGCCCCCGGCCGCAAGGCCGGGGGCGTTTTTGTTTGTGCGGGACATGAAACCGGGTTGGCTTCATCGCTGGCAAGCCAGCTCCCACAAGATCATGTACAACCCTGTGGGAGCTGGCTTGCCAGCGATGCTTTTAGCGGCGCGCCGCTGGCTTGGGAATGTAGGCGCAATAACCCGGCCGCGGGCCGATCCGTGGATGGTTGCGACAGGTGTCCGGGCGTGTGTCATAAATGGTGCACAGGCGGCTCTTACGATCCAGGTACAGGCAGTCGTCGTTGCTCATCTGCGCCAGGGTGAAAATTCCCGACTTCTGGTTGAAGCGCTGGATGATCCCGTCTTTCTGCAAACGCTTGGCAATGTTCTTCGGCGGCTCGCCCACCTCGAACTCATCCACTACGCCCATGCGGATCAGGTCTTTGATTTTCACTTCCGTCGGCAAGGTGCAGCAGGTCGAGTTGCAGCCTCCGCACATATGGCTTTGGTACTTCTGCCAGGTTTCCAGGCGGTCGACTTCGGCGGCGGCAATCAGGGTCGGTTTCATCAGGTTCTGGTTTTAGATGTTCGGGTGGGCGCGCGATCATACCGGAGTTGGTCAAAATGTGAACAGCCATTTGCCGGTTGCGCCCGCCATCGCCGCTGTTTTTACGCAGAAACTCCCGAACCTGCGCTTCCGCTCTGTGTCGAACGGTCTAGGCTGAGAAATCTCCATCCGCATTCGTCAACTTGCCCGAGGACATCGCATGTCTCAGGAACCGCTCGCTCGTGACGCAGAGGTGGCCGCTTTTCGCACCGCTGTGCTGGATAAATTGACCTACGCGGTCGGCAAGGACCCGGAGCACGCCTTCGATCACGACTGGTTCGAAGCCATTGCCCTGGCTGCCCGGGATCACATGGTCGATCACTGGATGGACCACACCCGGCAGATCTACCGCAAAAGCCAGAAGCGGGTGTATTACCTGTCGCTGGAATTTCTCATCGGCCGCCTGCTGTACGACAGTTTGAGCAACCTGGGCCTGCTGGATGTCGCCCGTGAGGCGCTGGACGGGCTGAACGTCGACCTTGAGCGCATCCGCCTGCTGGAACCCGATGCGGCCCTGGGCAACGGTGGCCTGGGGCGCCTGGCGGCCTGTTTCATGGAGAGCATGTCGACCCTCGGCATCGCCGCCCACGGTTACGGCATTCGTTACGAGCACGGCCTGTTCCGCCAGGCGGTGGTCGATGGCTGGCAGCAGGAGCAGACCGAGAACTGGCTGGACTTCGGCAACCCCTGGGAATTCGAGCGTGCCGAGGTGATCTACCCGATCAGCTTCGGTGGTAGCGTCGAAACCGTGCACGACGCCGGTGGCCAGCAGCGCCAGGTATGGTGGCCGGCCGAGACCGTGCGGGCGGTGGCCTACGACACGCCGGTGGTCGGCTGGCGCGGCGCCAGCGTCAACACCCTGCGCTTGTGGCGGGCGCGGGCGCTGGAAGAGCTGCACCTGGAGCGTTTCAATGCTGGTGACCACCTGGGCGCCGTCGCCGAAGTAGCGCGGGCTGAAAGTATCTCGCGGGTGCTGTACCCGGCCGACAGTACCGAGGCCGGCCAGGAACTGCGCCTGCGCCAGGAGTATTTCTTCGTCTCGGCCTCGCTGCAGGACCTGCTGCGCCGTCACCTGAACATGCACGACAGCCTGCTCAACCTGCCGCAGCAGGCGGCGATCCAGCTCAACGACACCCATCCTTCGATCGCCGTCGCCGAGCTGATGCGCCTATTGGTCGACCAGCACGAAGTGCCTTGGGACACGGCCTGGCAGCTGACTGTCGAGACCCTGGCCTACACCAACCACACATTGCTGCCCGAAGCCCTGGAAACCTGGCCGGTGGGCCTGATGGAGCGCATGCTGCCGCGGCACATGCAGATCATCTACCTGATCAACGCCTTTCATATCGACGCCTTGCGCGCCAAGGGCATCCACGATTTCGACGTGCTGCGCGCGGTGTCGCTGATCGAGGAAGACAACGGTCGCCGGGTGCGCATGGGCAACCTGGCGTTCCTTGGCTCGCACAGCGTCAACGGCGTGTCGGCGCTGCACAGCAAGCTGATGCGCAGCACGGTATTCGCCGAGCTGCACAAGCTCTACCCGGAGCGAATCAACAACAAGACCAACGGCATTACCTTCCGTCGCTGGCTGTTCCAGACCAACCCGCAGCTGACCGGCATGCTGGTCGAGGCGCTGGGCGCCGACGTGCTCGATGACCCGCAAGGGCGTCTGCGCGACCTTGATCCCTTCGCCGACAAAGCGTCGTTCTGCAAGCAATTCGCCGCCCAGCGCCTGCACAGCAAGAAGGCCCTGGCCAGCTTGATCCAGGAGCGCCTTGGCATCACCCTCAATCCCGAGGCGATGTTCGATGTGCAGGTCAAACGGATCCATGAGTACAAGCGCCAGTTGCTCAACCTGCTGCACACGGTGGCCCTGTACCAGGCCATCCGCGCCGAGCCTGGCACCGGCTGGGCGCCACGGGTGAAGATATTCGCCGGCAAGGCGGCGGCCAGCTATCACCAGGCCAAGCTGATCATCAAGCTGGCCAACGACATCGCCAAGGTGGTCAACAACGACCCGACCGTGCGCGGCCTGCTCAAGGTGGTGTTTTTGCCCAACTACAACGTCAGCCTGGCCGAGAGCATCATCCCGGCGGCCGATCTCTCCGAGCAGATTTCCACCGCCGGGTATGAGGCGTCCGGCACCAGCAACATGAAGTTCGGCCTTAACGGTGCGCTGACCATCGGCACCCTGGACGGGGCCAATGTCGAGATGTGCGAGCAGGTCGGCGTTGAGAACATGTTCATCTTCGGCCTGACCTCCCAGCAGGTGGAGGCGCGCAAGCGCAGCGGCGACTTTGGCGCCAGTGCGGCGATCGGCGCCTCTCATCGGCTCAACGACGTGCTTCAGGCCATTCGCGGCGGGGTGTTTTCACCTGATGACCCGGGTCGCTATGTCGGTCTGGTCGACTCGTTGGTGGCCTATGACCGCTTCCTGGTGTGCGCCGATTTCGACGCTTACTGGGACGCGCAATTGCGCGTCGAAGCGCTCTGGCGCGAACCCAGGCAGTGGTGGCGCATGGCGGTGCTCAACACCGCGCGCATGGGCTGGTTCTCCTCGGACCGGACCATCCGCGAGTACGCCACTGACATCTGGAGAGCGCTTGGCTAAGCTGCAAAGGTCGGCCCGGGGGGTGGTGAACTCTCGGGCCGATGTGCCGTCTGATCGGCCAGGCGTGTCTGATTGCTCGCTAGCGCTTCACTCTCCCTGTAAACTGCGTGGGTTTTTATTACCCCCCCTTCCTTCGGAGCCTTACATGTCCCGCGTTACCCTGAGTCGCTATTTGATTGAGCAGACCCGCAGCAACAGTACCCCTGCCGATCTGCGCTTCCTGATCGAAGTGGTGGCGCGTGCGTGCAAGGAAATCAGCCACAACGTCTCCAAAGGCGCGCTGGGTGGTGTTCTGGGCAGCATGGGCACTGAAAACGTGCAGGGCGAAGTCCAGAAGAAACTGGACGTGATCTCCAACGACATCCTGCTCGAAGCCAACGAGTGGGGCGGTCACCTGGCCGGCATGGCCTCCGAAGAGATGGACAACGCCTACCAGATCCCGGGCAAGTACCCGAAAGGTGCCTACCTGCTGGTATTCGACCCGCTGGACGGTTCGTCGAACATCGACGTCAACGTTTCGGTCGGTACCATCTTCTCGGTACTGCGCTGCCCGAACGAATACCTGAGCCAGAACGAAAGCCTCAACGAGCAGGCCTTCCTGCAGCCGGGTACCAAGCAGGTTGCCGCCGGTTACGCGATCTACGGCCCGCAGACCATGCTGATCCTGACCCTGGGCAACGGCGTCAAGGGCTTCACCCTGGACCGCGAGCTGGGCAGCTTCGTGCTGACCCACGAGAACATCCAGGTGCCGGAAACCACCGCCGAGTTCGCCATCAACATGTCCAACCAGCGCCACTGGGAAGCGCCGGTGACCCGTTACGTGGGCGAGCTGCTGGCCGGTGAGACCGGTCCGTTGAAAAAGAACTACAACATGCGCTGGATCGCCTCGATGGTTGCCGATGTGCACCGCATCCTCACCCGTGGCGGCCTGTTCATGTACCCGCGCGATGCGCGCGAGCCGTCCAAGCCGGGCAAGCTGCGCCTGATGTACGAAGCCAACCCGATGTCCTTCATCATCGAACAGGCCGGCGGTGCTTCCACCGACGGTCACCAGCGCATCCTCGACATCCAGCCGGATAGCCTGCACCAGCGCGTGGCAGTGTTCCTCGGCTCCAAGCAGGAAGTCGAGCGCGTTACCGGTTATCACAAGGAGTAAATCATGCTCGCACCTTGGCAGCCGTTACTGGAGTGGTGGTTTGGCTGGGGCACCAGCCCCCAGGCCGTGGCTGACGAGAAGAGCACGCTGTGGTTCGGCAAGCACCATGATGCTGAGGCGCAGGCGCTGTTCGGCGATTTGATGGAGCACGCCCTGGCCGGTGGCCTGGATGAGTGGCAGCAATGCCCTCAGGGCTGGTTGGGGCTGGTGTTGCTGCTCGACCAGTTGCCGCGCATGATCCACCGCGATACGCCGCGGGCCTTCGATGGCGACCGGCGAGCGCAGGTGGTGGTGATGCAGGGCTTGCAGAAGAACTGGGATTACCAGCTGCTGCCGATCCAGCGGGTGTTCATCCTGCTGGTGCTGGAGCATGCCGAGGTACTGGATTGGCAGAACATCAGCGTCGAGCGTTACCAGTGGCTGCTCGAGGCCCAGCCGGATGCCGATCGGCGTTTGTTCGAAGGTTTTCTCGACTACGCCGAGCAGCACCAGCGGGTGATCGCCCGCTTTGGCCGCTTCCCACATCGCAATTTGCTGCTGGGCCGGCCGAGCACCGACGAAGAGATGGATTTTCTGCTGGAGCCAGGCTCGAGGTTTTGAGCTGAATCTATCGCTGGCAAGCCAGCTCCCACAGAGATTTGCATTGCCTGTGGGAGCTGGCCTGACCTGCGATTAGCTGTAGATCAGATCCTGAAACTCCCCACCAACTGCTTCAAGCGATTGGCCTGATTCTCCAGGTCATTGCAGGCGCGCAAGGTTGCCTGCAGGTTCTCTACCCCTTCCTGATTCAGCGTATTGATCTCGGTAATGTCGACATTGATCGACTCGACCACGGCGGTCTGCTCTTCGGTGGCGGTGGCCACCGACTGGTTCATGCCGTCGATCTCGCCGATGCGTTGGGTCACGCTGCCCAGCCGCTCACCGGCCTGGTTGGCGATGCCGACGCTGTGCTGGCTGTGGCTCTGGCTTTCGGTCATGGTGCCGACCGCCACCTGGGCGCCGGCCTGCAGCTCTTCAATGATGCGCTGAACCTGCTGCGCCGAATCCTGGGTGCGGTGGGCGAGGTTGCGGACCTCGTCCGCCACCACGGCAAATCCACGCCCGGCTTCACCGGCGCGGGCCGCTTCAATGGCGGCGTTGAGCGCCAACAGGTTGGTTTGCTGGGAAATGCCGCTGATCACTTCAAGAATCTGACCGATGTTCACCGTGTTGGCATTGAGCGTCTCGATGTTGCCACACGAGTCGCTGATCTTCGCCGACAGCTGGTTCATTACCTCGATGGTCTGCTCGACCACCTGCTGGCCTTGTTCGGCCAGATTGCGCGCGTCGCTGGAATGCTGCGAGGCGAGGGCGGCGTTCTGGGCGATTTCCTGGGCGGCGGCACCGAGCTGGTTGATCGCCGCCGCGACGCTGCTGGTGCGGCTCGACTGCTGGTCGGCGTTGTGGATCGAGGCGTTAGAGGCACTGACCACGCGCAGGGCCACTTCATTGACCTGGCCGGTGGCCGAGGCCACTTCGCGGATCGACTCATGGATGCGTTCGACAAAACGGTTGAACGACTGGCCGAGGCTGCCGAATTCGTCCTGGCCATGGATGCGCAGGCGCCGGGTCAGGTCGCCTTCGCCTTCGGCGATGTCATACATGGCCCGGCCCATCACGTGCAGTGGCTCCATCAGCACGCGAATCAGCACGCCAAGCAGGGCGATGATGATCAGCACCGCGATCACCGTGGCGACCACCGCCGAGGTGCGCAGTTCGCTGAGCGTGGCAAAGGCAAAATCCTGGTCGAGCACCAGTGCCACGTACCAGTCAGCCGAAGGCACGCCGTTGACCTTGGTGAAGGTGATGAACTGCTTGTGCCCGTCCAGTTCGGCTTCTTTCAGGCCGCTGCCGACCTGCGGGGCGCCTTGCGGGTAAGCGTCGCTGAGGTTTTTCAGGACCAGGTCGGCTTGCGGGTGCACGAGGATCTTGCCCGCGCCGTTGACGATGAAGGCCTGGCCGTGGCCGTCGAAGTTCAGGGCGTTGATGATCGCGCTGATGCTGTCCAGGTCGGTGTCGACGCCGTTGACCCCGATCAGCCGGCCCTGATGCTGTACCGGGGTGGCGAGGGTAATCACCAATTTGTTCGCTGAAACAGAAATGTACGGCTCGGTGACGATGGTCTGGCCGGCGCCGGTGGCAGCCTTGTACCAGCCGCGCACTCGCGGGTCGTAGTCGGCGGCGCGGTTGCCCAGCGGTACCGACTGCATGTAGCCGTCCTGGCCGCCGAAGTAGGTCAGCAGAAAGTTGCTGCCGTACACCGGCAGGCTCAGGCTGCGGGTCAGGCTGTCCTTGCTGGCGCCATCGATGGCGACCTGCTGGGACAGTGATTGCAAAATTTGCATGCGGCTTTGCAGCCAGGTCTGGATGTTGCTGCTGGTCAGGCTGCCGAGCTCCTGCATCGAGGCTTCGGTATTGCTGCGCAGGGTCTGGCGCTGGCGGTAATCGTTGAACAGGATGAAACAGGTGAAGGCGACAGCGACCACCAGGGCGGCGGCGAGCAGAATCTTGTGGCTGAACTTCAGGTTTTTTGTCATTGCGAGGTCTGTCTGCACAAGGCGGGGTCAACGGATGGGGCGCGGCAAACGGTCGCAGCGCCTTCCTGTGTCGTCCGTTCTGGGCAAAAGATTAATCACAGAACTCACCAGTCGACCAATGGCGGGGCTTTGACGCCAACAAAACCGGGACGCTCGGGAACCGGATGGGCTTTTTCCCTTCTAAGCTGTCGGTAGGCCATTGCGCCTGCACCCTCATGTCCAGGAGTGACCCTTCATGTCGTTGCGTTCCCTCGCCCTGCTGTCCTTGTGCGTGTTCCTCACTGCGTGCAACAAGATCAACCAGGAAAACTACTCACAGCTCAAGTCCGGCATGGCCAAGGCCGAGGTCGAGAAACTGCTCGGTGCGCCGACCGATTGCTCCGGTGCCTTGGGCATGTCCAGCTGCACCTGGGGCGACGAGAAGACCTTTATCAGCGTCCAGTACGCCGGTGACAAGGTGCTGATGTATTCCGGGCAGGGCCTCAAATGAAGCAGCTGCACCTGCTGTTGGCGCTGTGCGCCGGGTTGATCCTCGGCGGCTGCGCCAGTTCCGGTGCAGGCTCGCTTGAGCCGAAGACCGCCAACAGCGTCGACCTCAAGCGCTACCAGGGCAAGTGGTATGAGCTGGCGCGTTTGCCGATGTATTTCCAGCGTGACTGTGCCCAGTCCGAGGCCCATTACAACCTCAAGCCGGACGGCAGCGTTGGTGTGCTCAACCGCTGCCGCACCCTTGAAGGCGAATGGCAGGAGGCCAGCGGCACGGCCAACGTGCAGGTGCCGGGCAAGACCGACAAGCTTTGGGTGGTGTTCGACAACTGGTTCTCGAAGTTGCTGCCGGGCGTTGCCAAGGGTGACTACTGGATCCTCTACGTCGACGACAAATACCACACCGCGCTGGTCGGCAATCCGGATCGCAAGTACCTGTGGATACTCTCGCGTACCCCGACCATCCCGGCCTTGCAGCGCGAAAGCCTGCTGGCCAAGGCGCGCCAGCAGGGCTACGACACCCAGCGGCTGATCTGGCGGGTGGCGGACAAGGACATGGCTGCGGCTAAGCCTTGATGCCCGAATCGCTGGCAAGCCAGCTCCCACAAGGGCAGTGCAATCCCTGTGGGAGCTGGCTTGCCAGCGATAGTCTCGCCTCGGTCTTGGATCAGCCCAACAGGCTGCGCAGCACCCCGGCAAATTCCCGCGCGCTGTCTTCTTCCTGGGCATGGCGGCCCTGGCGCACTACCCACTGGCCGTTGACCATCACATCGCGCACCTGACGGTCGCCGCCAGCAAACAGCCAACGGTTGAGAATGCCGTCTGCACTGGCCGTCGCCAGGTACGGGTCGTTGCCATCGAGCACCAGCCAGTCTGCGCGCTTGCCCACCGCCAGTTCGCCAATCGGCTGCCCCAGGGCCTGGGCGCCACCGCTCAGGGCGGCATCGAACAAGGTGCGCCCGACCATCGGCTGGTCGCCGCGGTACAGGCGATTGCGGCGCTGGTCGCGCAGGCGCTGGCCATATTCCAGCCAGCGCAGCTCCTCGACCACGCTCAGCGACACATGGCTGTCCGAGCCGATCCCCAGGCGCCCGCCGCGGGCCAGGTAGTCCACCGCCGGGAAGATCCCGTCGCCCAGGTTCGCTTCGGTGGTCAGGCACAGGCCGGCGACCGCGCGGCTGCGGGCCATCAGTTCGACTTCGTCGGGTTCGGCATGGGTGGCATGGACCAGGCACCAGCGCTGATCGACTTCGGTGTTCTCATAGAGCCACTGCAATGGCCGGCGACCGCTCCAGGCCAGGCAATCGTCGACTTCCTTCTGCTGCTCGGCGATATGGATGTGCACCGGGCAGGCCTTGTCGCTGGCGGCCAGGACCTGGGCAATCTGTTCCGGCGTCACCGCACGCAGGGAATGGAAGCACAGGCCCAGGGCCTGCGCGGGCTGCTCGGCCAGCAGCGGCGCCAGGCGCGCCTGCAGGTTCAGATACTGTTCGGTGCTGTTGATAAAACGCCGCTGGCCTTCGTTCGGGGCTTGCCCGCCAAAGCCGGAGTGGCTGTACAGCACCGGCAGCAGGGTCAGGCCGATGCCGCTGGCGCGCGCCGCCGCGCTGATGCGCAGGGATAGCTCCGCCGGGTCGGCGTAAACCTGGCCCTGGGTGTCGTGGTGAACGTAGTGGAATTCGGCAACCGAGGTGTAGCCGGCCTTGAGCATCTCGATGTACAGCTGGCGGGCGATGACCTGCAGCTGTTCAGGGCTGATCTTGCCGACTAGGCGATACATCAGTTCGCGCCAGGTCCAGAAGCTGTCGTTAGGGTTGCCGGCTACTTCTGCGAGCCCGGCCATGGCGCGCTGGAAGGCATGCGAGTGCAGGTTGGGCATGCCCGGCAACAGCGGACCGGCCAGGCGTTCGGCGTTTTCGGCCGAGGCGTTGGCTTGGAGGCTGGTCAGCAGGCCATCAGCGCCGACCTCGATTCGGACGTTTTCGGCCCAGCCCGTAGGCAGCAAAGCACGTTCGGCAAAGAAGACGGACATCGGCACGGCACCTCATTGTGATTATTTGTATATACATATACAGACGTTTGCCTGCTGGGTAAACTCCGGCAAGCTACCGTTCATTCAATCGAACAAGGATATTTTCCGTGCCGACACCTCCTGTCTCCGCGCTGGTTGCCCAGATGGGCGAGGGTCCGGCGCCGCTGTACGCCCGGGTCAAACAAATGATCGCCCAGCAGATCCAGAATGGCAGCTGGCCACCGCATCACCGGGTGCCGTCTGAAAGCGAGCTGGTCAACCAGCTGGGCTTCAGTCGCATGACCATCAACCGCGCCCTGCGCGAGCTGACTGCTGAAGGCCTGCTGGTGCGCATGCAGGGCGTCGGCACCTTTGTTGCCGAACCCAAGAGCCGCTCGGCGCTGTTCGAGGTCAACAACATTGCCGACGAGATCGCCGCCCGCGGGCACCAGCACACGTGCCAGGTGATTGTCCTGGCCGAAGAGGCCGCCGGTTCCGAGCGCGCCCTGGCCCTGGACATGCGTGAAGGCCAGCGGGTGTTCCACTCGCTGATCGTGCATTACGAGAACGGCGTTGCCGTGCAAATCGAAGACCGCTTCGTCAACGCCGCGGTGGCACCCGATTACCTCAAGCAGGACTTCACCCGGCAGACGCCCTACGCCTATTTGTCCCAGGTCGCGCCGCTGACCGAAGGCGAGCACGTGGTCGAAGCGATCCTCGCCGAGCCGGAAGAATGCCGCCTGCTGCAAATCGAACAAGGCGAGCCGTGCCTGCTGATCCGCCGCCGTACCTGGTCGGGGCGCCAGCCAGTGACTGCCGCTCGTCTGATTCATCCCGGATCCCGTCATCGTCTGGAAGGACGCTTCAGCAAATGAGCCAGTTGCAGATTTTACGCGCCAAAGACTACCCCCGCATGCCATGGAAGAACGGCGGCGGCAGCACCGAAGAAATCACCCGCGATGCCGGCGCAGGCCTGGAGGGTTTCGGTTGGCGTCTATCGATTGCCGATATCGCCGAGTCCGGTGGCTTTTCCAGCTTTGCCGGTTATCAGCGGATTATCACCGTGCTTGAGGGTGAGGGCATGCGCCTGCAGGTTGATGGTCAGCCGACGCGCCCGCTGTTGCCGTTCGATGCCTTTGCCTTCAGGGGCGAGAGTCAGGTCAGTTGCAGCCTGCTCGGCGGTTCGATTCGCGATTTCAATCTGATCTATTCCCCCGAGCGTTACCGCGCGCGCCTGCAGTGGCTCGATGGCAGCCAGCGGGTGTTCAGTTCGGCGACGACCTTGCTGCTGTTTGCGGCAGCCTCGCAGGTCGAGGTGGCGCTGGACGGGCAGGGTGAGCATGTGCTCGGACGTTATGACTGCATGCGCCTTGACGGTACCGATAGCCTGCAGACCTTGAACCTCCAGGGTCGTTGCTGCCTGATCGAGCTGAGCCCTCGCTGAAGTTGTTACGCCTCGGCTGAGCGGTTCGGCCGGGGCTGTTACCGATTGACCCAAAGTGGTGCAACGCCACGGCTCCACGTTGTTCGACCACTCATCGGCTCAAATTTTTTTATCTCGCCACAGCCCACGTGCTGCGGGGCTCTAGCGCCTGCATTAGCGCCGCGAAAGCACCCAGGAGAGGAGTTGGCATTTCAATTGCCTATGCTTGTACATACAAGTAAAGATGTGTTTGTATAAGTGCCATGACCCACCCAATGCCTGGGTTGCTCTGGACCGATCGCTGAGGAGCCATTTCCGTGACTGACAACAACTTCAAGAAATACCGTGACGTCGAAATCCGCGCAGCGCGCGGCAACAAGCTGACCGCCAAAAGCTGGCTGACCGAAGCACCGTTGCGCATGCTGATGAACAACCTCGACCCGGAAGTGGCCGAGAACCCGAAAGAGCTGGTGGTGTACGGTGGTATCGGCCGTGCCGCGCGTAACTGGGAGTGCTACGACAAGATCGTCGAGAGCCTGACCAACCTGAACGACGACGAGACCCTGCTGGTGCAATCCGGCAAGCCGGTCGGCGTGTTCAAGACCCACAGCAACGCCCCGCGCGTACTGATCGCCAACTCCAACCTGGTACCGCACTGGGCCAACTGGGAACACTTCAACGAACTGGATGCCAAGGGCCTGGCCATGTACGGCCAGATGACCGCCGGTAGCTGGATCTACATCGGCAGCCAGGGCATCGTCCAGGGCACCTACGAAACCTTCGTCGAAGCCGGTCGCCAGCACTACAACGGCAGCCTCAAGGGCAAGTGGGTGCTGACCGCAGGCCTGGGTGGCATGGGCGGCGCCCAGCCTCTGGCGGCGACCCTGGCCGGTGCCTGCTCGCTGAACATCGAATGCCAGCAGAGCCGCATCGACTTCCGCCTGAGCAGCCGTTATGTCGACGAGCAAGCCAAGGATCTGGACGACGCCCTGGCGCGCATCGCCAAGTACACCGCCGAAGGCAAGGCCATTTCCATCGCCCTGCTGGGCAACGCCGCCGAAATCCTGCCTGAGCTGATCAAGCGTGGCGTGCGCCCGGACATGGTCACTGACCAGACCAGCGCCCACGACCCGCTCAACGGTTACCTGCCGGCCGGCTGGACCTGGGAGCAGTACCGCGAGCGTGCGCAGACCGAACCGGCAGCCGTGGTCAAGGCCGCCAAGCAATCGATGGCCGTACACGTCAAAGCCATGCTCGAGTTCCAGAAGCAGGGCGTGCCGACCTTCGACTACGGCAACAACATCCGCCAGATGGCCAAGGAAGAGGGCGTGACCAATGCCTTCGACTTCCCGGGCTTCGTACCGGCCTACATCCGTCCGCTGTTCTGCCGTGGTATCGGCCCGTTCCGCTGGGCAGCGCTGTCGGGCAACGCCGAAGACATCTACAAGACCGACGCCAAGGTCAAGGAACTGATCCCGGACGACGCCCACCTGCACAACTGGCTGGACATGGCCCGCGAGCGCATCAGCTTCCAGGGCCTGCCAGCACGTATCTGCTGGGTCGGCCTGGGCCAGCGCGCCAAGCTGGGCCTGGCGTTCAACGAAATGGTCCGCCGCGGTGAGCTGTCGGCACCGATCGTCATCGGCCGCGACCACCTGGACTCCGGCTCGGTATCCAGCCCGAACCGTGAAACCGAATCGATGCAGGATGGCTCCGATGCCGTCTCCGACTGGCCACTGCTCAACGCCCTGCTCAACACCGCCAGCGGCGCGACCTGGGTGTCCTTGCACCACGGTGGTGGCGTGGGCATGGGCTTCTCCCAGCACTCGGGCATGGTCATCGTCTGCGACGGTACTGACGAGGCTGCCGAGCGGATCGCCCGCGTACTGACCAACGACCCGGGCACCGGTGTCATGCGTCACGCCGATGCCGGTTATCAGATCGCCATCGACTGCGCCAAAGAACAAGGCTTGAACCTGCCGATGATCACAGGCTGATCTGCGGTAAATGGTTGATACTGATATCTATGCAGGCGCATTCGCCTCACGAGTACGGAGCATTAACGTGACTGAATTGACCCTCAAGCCCGGCACCCTGACCCTGGCTCAGCTGCGTGCGATCTACCAGCAGCCGGTAAAACTCAAGCTGGACTCCAGCGCTGACCAGCAGATCGACGCCAGCGTCGCCTGTGTCGAGCAGATTCTCGCGGAAAACCGCACCGCCTACGGCATCAACACCGGCTTCGGCCTGTTGGCCTCGACCCGTATCGCCAGCCACGACCTGGAAAACCTCCAGCGTTCGCTGGTGCTGTCCCACGCCGCCGGCGTTGGCCAGCCGATTGACGATGCCCTGGTGCGGCTGATCATGGTGCTCAAGGTCAACAGCCTGAGCCGTGGTTTCTCCGGCATCCGCCGCAAGGTGATCGACGCCCTGATCGCGCTGATCAACGCCGAAGTCTATCCGCACATCCCGCTCAAGGGTTCGGTCGGCGCTTCCGGCGACCTCGCGCCGCTGGCGCACATGTCGCTGGTACTGCTGGGTGAAGGCAAGGCGCGCCACAACGGCCAATGGCTGTCGGCCACCGAGGCCCTGGCGGTTGCCGGCCTTGAGCCGCTGACCCTGGCGGCCAAAGAGGGCCTGGCGCTGCTCAACGGCACTCAGGCGTCCACCGCCTTTGCCCTGCGCGGCCTGTTCGAAGGCGAAGACCTGTTCGCCGCGGCCATGTCGGTCGGTGGCCTGACCGTCGAAGCGGTGCTGGGTTCGCGTTCGCCGTTCGATGCGCGTATTCACGAAGCCCGTGGCCAGCGCGGCCAGATCGACGCCGCCGCCTGCT
Organism: Pseudomonas sp. RC2C2; assembly: GCF_018390435.1. NCBI lineage: Bacteria > Pseudomonadati > Pseudomonadota > Gammaproteobacteria > Pseudomonadales > Pseudomonadaceae > Pseudomonas > Pseudomonas sp. RC2C2. The sequence goes on from NZ_JAHBAX010000001.1 coordinate 2,658,387, forward strand.
ACCGCGACCTGCTGGGTGACGGCAGCGAAGTCTCCGCCTCCCACGAGAACTGCGGCAAGGTCCAGGACCCGTACTCGCTGCGCTGCCAGCCACAGGTCATGGGCGCCTGCCTGACCCAGTTCCGCCAGGCCGCCGAAGTGCTGGTGATCGAAGCCAACGCCGTGTCCGACAACCCGCTGGTGTTCGCCGCCGAAGGTGATGTGATCTCCGGTGGTAACTTCCACGCCGAGCCCGTGGCCATGGCCGCCGACAACATGGCCCTGGCCATCGCCGAGATCGGTTCGCTGAGCGAGCGCCGCATCTCGCTGATGATGGACAAGCACATGTCCCAGCTGCCGCCGTTCCTGGTGGCCAATGGCGGGGTCAACTCCGGCTTCATGATCGCCCAGGTCACCGCAGCTGCGCTGGCCAGCGAGAACAAGGCCCTGGCCCATCCGCACAGTGTCGACAGCCTGCCGACGTCGGCCAACCAAGAAGACCACGTGTCGATGGCCCCGGCTGCCGGCAAGCGTCTGTGGGAAATGAGCGACAACGTGCGCGGCATCCTCGCCGTTGAATGGCTGGCCGCCTGTCAGGGCCTGGACCTGCGCGAAGGCCTGAAGACTTCGCCAAAACTGGAGCAGGCGCGTCAAACCCTGCGCAGCAAGGTCGCCTTCTACGAGAAAGACCGCTTCTTCGCCCCGGACATCGAGGCGGCCATCGCCCTGCTGGCCGCTGGGCGCCTGACCGGCCTGCTGCCGGCCAAGGTCCTGCCTAGCCTGTGACCCCTCGGGCTGGCCTGCCTGGCCAGCCGCCTGCCGCACGGACCCTCGGGTCCGTGCCGCTTTTCGCCTACAACAAGAACAGGACGCGAAAATGCAATCTCAAGCTCAAGGACTCAAGCGTGGGCTAACCGCGCGACACATTCGTTTCATGGCGCTGGGGTCAGCGATTGGCACCGGGTTGTTCTACGGTTCGGCCTCGGCCATCCAGATGGCCGGGCCTGCGGTGCTGCTGGCTTATCTGATCGGTGGCGCGGCAGTGTTCATGGTCATGCGCGCGTTGGGCGAAATGGCCGTGCACAACCCGGTATCCGGCTCGTTCGGCCACTACGCCAGCACGTATCTGGGGCCGATGTCGGGGTTCATCCTCGGCTGGACTTATGCCTTTGAAATGATCATCGTTTGCCTGGCCGACGTCACCGCCTTCGGCATCTATATGGGGTTCTGGTTCCCGGAAGTGGCACGCTGGATCTGGGTGTTGGGCATCGTCTTTCTGATCGGCGGCCTGAACCTGTGCAACGTCAAGGTGTTCGGCGAGATGGAATTCTGGCTGTCGCTGCTCAAGGTCGGTGCCATCGTCGCGATGATCCTGGCCGGTTTCGGCATCATGGCCTTCGGCCTGAGCAATGCCGGTGCCGATAACGCCGTGGGTATCAGCAACCTGTTCGAGCATGGCGGCTTCATGCCCAATGGCATTGGCGGCCTGATCGCCTCGTTTGCCGTGGTGATGTTTGCCTTCGGCGGTATCGAGATCATCGGTATCACCGCCGGTGAGGCCAAGGACCCGCAGCGCGTTCTCCCCAAGGCAATCAACGCCGTGCCGATGCGCATCCTGCTGTTCTATGTGCTGACCCTGTTCGTGCTGATGTGCCTGTACCCATGGCCGCAGATTGGCAGCCAGGGCAGCCCGTTCGTGCAGATCTTCAGCAATCTGGGGATCGGTTCGGCGGCGACCGTGCTCAACATCGTGGTGATTTCCGCTGCCGTCTCGGCGATCAACAGCGACATCTTCGGCGCCGGGCGCATGATGTACGGCCTGGCCCAGCAAGGGCAGGCGCCTAAGGGCTTTGCCAAGATCTCCCGTCACGGTGTGCCGTGGATGACCGTACTGGTCATGGGCGCGGCGTTGCTCGGCGGTGTGGTGCTCAACTACCTGATCCCGGAAAACGTGTTCCTGCTGATCGCCTCGATTGCGACCTTTGCTACCGTGTGGGTCTGGCTGATGATCCTGGTGACCCAGGTTGCCATGCGCCGCAGCATGAGCCGCGAAGAAGTCGCCCAGCTGAAATTCCCGGTACCGTTCTGGCCTTATGGCCCGGCGGCGGCGATTGCTTTCATGCTGTTCGTTTTCGGCGTACTCGGCTACTTCCCGGATACGCAGGCAGCGTTGTTGGTGGGCGTGGTCTGGGTGCTGTTCCTGGTGGTGGCGTACAAACTCTGGTGCAAGCCACAGGTGGTTGCCGTCGAGCAGCCGCTGGTGCAGGAACCTTCTCAACTCTGATCAAGGAGACTCTGGATGAAAACCCTCTGGCAGCACTGCCATGTGGCAAGCATGGCGCAAGGCGTTTACTCGATCATCGAGGATGCGGCGATGGTCACCAGCGCCGGTCATATCGAGTGGATCGGCCCGCGCCAGCAACTGCCGGCCCTGGTCGCTGACAGAACCGTGGACCTGGGCGGCGCCTGGGTCACACCGGGTTTGATCGACTGCCACACCCACACGGTGTTTGGCGGCAACCGCAGCGGTGAGTTCGAGCAGCGCCTGCAAGGCGTCAGCTATGCCGAGATCGCCGCCCAGGGCGGCGGTATCGCCAGCACTGTGCGGGCAACCCGCGCGGCCAGCGAGGACGAACTGTTCGCCAGCGCCCGCCAGCGCGTGCAGGCGCTGATGCGCGATGGCGTCACCACCCTGGAAATCAAGTCCGGCTACGGCCTGGACCTGGCCAGCGAGCGCAAGCTGCTCAAGGTCATTCGCCGCCTGGGCGAGGAGCTGCCACTGACCGTGCGCAGCACCTGCCTGGCCGCCCATGCCTTGCCGCCGGAATACAAGGATCGCGCAGACGACTACATCAGCCACATCTGCGACCAAATGCTCCCGGCCCTGGCCGCCGAGGGCCTGGTCGACGCGGTGGATGCTTTCTGCGAGTACCTGGCGTTCTCTCCGGCCCAGGTCGAGCGGGTGTTTATCAAGGCCCGGGAGCTGGGCCTGCCGGTCAAGCTGCATGCCGAGCAACTGTCGTCCTTGGCCGGTTCCAGCCTGGCGGCGCGCTACCAGGCGTTGTCAGCCGATCACCTGGAGTTCATGACTGAAGACGACGCCATCGCCATGGCGGCGGCCGGTACCGTGGCGGTGCTGCTGCCCGGTGCCTTCTACTTCCTGCGTGAAACCCAGTTGCCGCCAATGGATGCCCTGCGCAAGCATGGGGTGAAGATCGCCATTGCCAGCGACCTCAACCCTGGCACTTCGCCGGCGCTGTCGCTGCGCCTGATGCTGAACATGGCCTGTACCCTGTTCCGCATGACCCCGGAAGAAGCCTTGGCCGGTGTCACCCTGCACGCGGCCACGGCCCTGGGCCTGGGCGATAGCCATGGTTCGCTGGAGGCCGGCAAGGTGGCCGACTTCGTCGCCTGGCAGATCGAACGACCGGCCGACCTGGCTTACTGGCTGGGCGGCGAACTGCCCAAGCGGGTGGTGCGCCTGGGCCATGAAATTTTCAATTGAGAGAGGCCGTATGGACAAGGTACTGAGTTTTCACCAGGGCACGTTGCCGCTGCTGATCAGCATGCCCCACGCCGGTTTGCGCCTGACGCCTGCGGTGCAGCAGGGCTTGGTCGAGCCTGCGCAAAGCCTGCCGGATACCGACTGGCATATTCCGCAGCTGTACGACTTCGCCCGTGGCTTGGGTGCCAGTGTGGTCGCGGCCGAGTATTCGCGTTTCGTCATCGACCTGAACCGCCCGGACGACGACAAGCCGCTGTATGTCGGTGCCACTACCGGCCTCTACCCGGCGACCCTGTTCGAGGGCGAGCCGTTGTTCAAGGACGGCCAGGCGCCGTCGGCGCAGGAACGCGCGGGGTACCTGGAAGCGATCTGGCGGCCGTACCACGACACTATCGGCAATGAGCTGGCGCGCCTGCGCGAGCAGTTTGGCTATGCCTTGCTGTGGGATGCCCACTCGATCCGCTCGCACATCCCGCACCTGTTCGAGGGCAAGCTACCGGACTTCAACCTCGGCACCTTCAACGGCGCCAGTTGCGACTCGCAGCTGGCTGAGCGGCTGCAGGGCGTTTGCGCAAAGTTTGAGCAGTACAGCCATGTGCTCAATGGTCGCTTCAAGGGTGGGCATATCACCCGTCACTACGGTGACCCGGCCAACGACATTCATGCGGTGCAGTTGGAGCTGGCGCAAAGCACCTATATGGAAGAGGTCGAGCCGTTCAAGTACCGCGAGGATCTGGCCGCGCCGACGCAGGTGGTGTTACAGCAATTGCTGGAGACGGTGCTGGCGTGGGGCAAGGAGCGCTACCAGGCTTGAGCCGGGGGTGACCTCATCGCTGGCAAGCCAGCTCCCGCAGGGTGTATCGAACCTGTGGGAGCTGGCTTGCCAGCGATAGGGCCCTCAAAGCCATCACAGGTACATGCTCTAAGCGCAATTCAGGTTTATGATGCCCAACGGCAGAATAATTCCCACACGGAGTGCGTAATGCAGACCTTGTACCCGCAGATCAAACCCTACGCCCGGCACGATCTGGCCGTGGAAGCACCGCATGTGCTGTATGTCGATGAGAGCGGTTCGCCGGAAGGTCTGCCGGTGGTGTTCATCCATGGCGGCCCGGGTGCCGGCTGCGATGCCCAGAGCCGCTGCTACTTCAATCCCAACCAGTACCGCATCATCACCTTCGACCAGCGCGGCTGCGGTCGTTCGACCCCGCATGCCAGCCTGGAAAACAACACCACCTGGCACCTGGTCGAAGACCTGGAACGCATTCGCAAGCACCTGGGGATCGAGAAGTGGGTGCTGTTCGGCGGCTCCTGGGGCTCTACCCTGGCCCTGGCCTATGCCCAGACCCACCCCGAGCGGGTGCATGGCCTGATCCTGCGCGGCATCTTCCTGTGCCGTGCACAAGAGATCGAATGGTTCTATCAGGCCGGCGCCAGCCGCCTGTTCCCCGATTACTGGCAGGACTACATCGCACCGATTCCGGCCGAAGAACGCGACGACCTGGTCAAGGCCTTCCACAAGCGCCTGACCGGCAACGACCAGATTGCCCAGATGCATGCGGCCAAGGCCTGGTCGACCTGGGAAGGACGTACCGCGACCCTGCGACCCAACCCGCTGGTGGTCGACCGTTTCTCCGAGCCGCAGCGTGCACTGTCGATTGCCCGTATCGAATGCCACTACTTCACCAACAATGCGTTCCTTGAGCCGGACCAGTTGATCCGCGACATGCCCAAGATCGCCCACCTGCCGGCGGTGATCGTGCATGGTCGCTACGACGTGATCTGCCCGCTGGACAACGCCTGGGAACTGCACCAGGCCTGGCCGAACAGTGAGCTGAAGGTGATTCGCGACGCCGGTCACGCGGCCTCCGAGCCGGGCATTACCGATGCCCTGGTGCGTGCCGCCGACCAAATGGCCCGGCGCCTGCTCGACCTGCCCCTGGAAGAAGCATGAAGGGTTTGCTGCAACGCGTGCGTGGCGCGCGGGTGGATGTCGAGGGCAAAACCGTCGGGGCCATCGACCAGGGCCTGCTGGTGCTGGTCGCGGTCGAGCCCGGCGATACCCGCGCACATGCCGACAAGCTGCTGCACAAGCTACTCAACTACCGGGTGTTCAGCGATCCCCAGGGCAAGATGAACCTGTCGCTCAAGGATATTGGCGGCGGCCTGCTGCTGGTGTCGCAGTTCACCCTGGCCGCCGATACCCAGAACGGCCTGCGCCCGAGTTTTTCCACGGCTGCGCCGCCAGCGCTGGGCGCCGAGCTTTTCGACTATATGTTGGCCCAGGCCCAGGTCCAGCACGCGACGGTTGCCAGTGGTCAGTTCGGAGCTGACATGCAGGTGCACCTGGTCAATGATGGCCCGGTAACATTTATGTTACAAATATGATGGCAAAAAACCCCTGTTTGCGGGAAAACAAGGGGTTTGGTTGCATAAATAGTTTGTTCAGCCTGATGCGTTGTAACGCGGCCTGCTGGATAATCGCGCGCTATGTGGGCCTGCGTTCGTGGGTTCGTTTCACTCTGACTTGAGACTGTCCGGAACCGTTTGGGGAATCATTGTGCCCTTTCGGAGTCCGAACAGTGCTCGCCAACCTGGCATATGTCGCTGGCCGTTGGTTTTATGATCTGTTTTCGGCGAGGGTTGCTCGTGATTGTAAGTCCCTGTAATGCACCAAGAACTCCCGGCATTCGGCTGCGCAAGGCCCTGTTGGCAGGCGCAACGCTGGTAAGCCTGCTCGGCGCAGGCCAGCTCTGGGCGTTCAACCTTGACGATGTCGCGGCCAAGGCGAAGGATCTTGCCGGGCAGAAGTACGAGGCGCCAAAAAGCAATCTGCCGGCGGTGTTCCGCGAAATGAAGTACGCGGACTACCAGAAGATCCGCTTCCTCAACGAAAAGGCCGAGTGGGCCAAGGACAAGACGCCGTTCAAGCTGTCCTTCTACCACCAGGGCATGCATTTCGACACGCCGGTCAAGATCAACGAAATCACCCCCAAGGCGGTGAAAGAGATCAAGTACGACCCGAGCCGTTTCGATTTCGGTGACCTGCAGTTCGACGCCAAGGCCACCGAAAAACTGGGCTACGCCGGTTTCCGCGTGCTGTACCCGATCAACAAGGCCGACAAGCAGGATGAAATCATGACCCTGCTTGGCGCCAGCTATTTCCGCGTGGTCGGCAAGGGCCATGTGTATGGCCTGTCCGCTCGTGGCCTGGCCATCGACACTGCGTTGCCGTCTGGCGAAGAATTCCCGCGGTTCACCGAGTTCTGGGTCGAGCGTCCAAAACCGACCGACAAGCAGCTGGTGATCTATGCGCTGCTCGATTCGCCGCGCTCCACCGGCGCCTACCGCCTGACCCTGCGTCCGGGCAGCGACACCATTGTCGACGTGCAGTCCAAGGTGTTCCTGCGTGACCGCGTCAGCCGCCTGGGTGTCGCCCCGCTGACCAGCATGTTCCTGTTCGGTGGCAACCAGCCATCCAAGGTGCTCAACTACCGTCCGGCCCTGCACGACTCCGAAGGCCTGTCGATCCATGCCGGTAACGGCGAGTGGCTGTGGCGCCCGCTGAACAACCCGAAACACCTGGCCGTGAGCAACTTCAGCGTCGAGAACCCGCGTGGTTTCGGCCTGCTGCAACGCCAGCGTGACTTCAGCCAGTTCGAAGACCTCGACGACAACTACCAGAAGCGTCCAAGTGCCTGGATCGAGCCGGTGGGTGACTGGGGCAAGGGTACCGTCGATCTGGTCGAGATCCCGACCGCCGATGAAACCAACGACAATATCGTGGCTTTCTGGAGCCCGGAGAAACTGCCGGAGCCAGGCACCCCGTTCGAATACGCCTACCGCCTGCACTGGACCATCGACGAGTCCAACCTGCACTCGCCGAACCTGGGCTGGGTCAAGCAGACCCTGCGCTCGACCGGTGACGTCAAACAGTCCAACCTGATCCGTCAGCCTGATGGCAGCGTGGCCTTCCTGGTCGACTTCGAAGGCCCGGTGCTGAGCAAACTGCCGGAAGACACCGCAGTGCGTAGCCAGATCAGCGTCGGCGACAATGCCGAAGTGGTCGAGAACAACCTGCGTTACAACCCGCAAATCAAAGGCTGGCGCCTGACCCTGCGGTTGAAGGTCAAGGACCCGAGCAAGTCCGTGGAAATGCGCGCCGCGCTGCTGCGTGATGTTCCGGTCGAACCGGCCAAGCCTGCCAAACCAAGCAAGCAGGACAAAGCTGCGGCCAAACAGGCCAAGGCCGACAAGCCTGCCGAGCAACCTGCCGCCGATGCGGCGTCCACCACCGGGGCACCGGCCACCACCGAACAGGTGCTGACCGAGACCTGGAGCTATCAGTTGCCTGCCGATGAGTAATGCCCATACCCGGCCAGAATCGCTCAGCGAGTATCTGGCCCACCTGCCCCTGAGCGACGAGCAACGCGCGGAACTCGCCCGCTGCTCCTCGTTCAGCGAGTTGCATCAGCGCCTGTCTGCCCAGCCGGGCGTCGAAGCTGCCGAGGCCGTCCAGGCCTCGGTGGGCGAGCGCCTGCACGTGACCTGCGCCGAAGACCTGCAAGACGCCGAGATGCTTGCGGTGGACGGTAGCGGCCGAGTGTGCCTGAAGGCCACGCCGCCGATCCGTCGCACCCGGGTAATCCCCGAGCCGTGGCGCACCAACATCCTGATCCGCGCCTGGCGCCGCCTGACCGGCCGCACCAACGCGCCGGCGCCGGAAAAACGTGAGCTGCCCAAGGCCCGTTGGCGCTGGGTCGGCTCGATGCGCCGCTACATCCTGTTGGCGCTGATGCTCGGTCAGACCATCGTCGCCGGCTGGTACATGAAAGGCATCCTGCCGTACCAGGGCTGGTCGTTCGTCGACCTCGCCGAAGTCATGCACCAACCGCTGCTGCAAACCGCCACGCAAGTCTGGCCGTATGCGCTGCAGACCAGCATCCTGGTCCTTTTCGGTATCCTCTTCTGCTGGGTCTCGGCGGGTTTCTGGACCGCGCTGATGGGCTTTCTGGAGTTGCTTACCGGGCGTGACAAGTACCGGATCTCCGGCAGCAGTGCCGGCAACGAGCCTATCGAAGCCGGTGCTCGCACTGCGATCGTCATGCCGATCTGCAACGAAGACGTGCCGCGGGTATTCGCTGGCCTGCGGGCGACTTTCGAGTCGGTGGCCGCAACCGGTGACCTCGACCGTTTCGACTTCTTCGTGCTCAGCGACACCAACGACACCGACATCGCCGTGGCCGAGCAACAGGCCTGGCTGGAAGTCTGCCGCGAGTCCAAGGGCTTCGGGCGGATCTTCTACCGTCGCCGTCGCCGCCGGGTCAAACGCAAGAGCGGCAACCTCGACGACTTCTGCCGTCGCTGGGGGGGCGATTACCGCTACATGGTGGTGCTCGACGCCGACAGCGTGATGAGTGGCGAATGCCTGACCAGCCTGGTGCGCCTGATGGAGGCCAACCCGGACGCAGGGATCATCCAGACCGCGCCGAAAGCCTCGGGCATGGATACCCTGTATGCGCGCATGCAGCAGTTCGCCACCCGCGTCTACGGCCCACTGTTCACCGCTGGCCTGCACTTCTGGCAGCTTGGTGAGTCGCACTACTGGGGCCACAACGCGATCATCCGCATGAAGCCCTTCATCGAGCACTGCGCCCTGGCGCCGTTGCCGGGCAAGGGCGCGTTTGCCGGTGCGATCCTTTCCCACGACTTCGTTGAAGCGGCGCTGATGCGTCGGGCTGGCTGGGGCGTGTGGATTGCCTACGACCTGCCGGGCAGCTACGAAGAACTGCCGCCGAACCTGCTCGATGAGCTCAAGCGCGACCGGCGCTGGTGCCACGGCAACCTGATGAACTTCCGCCTGTTCCTGGTGAAAGGCATGCACCCGGTGCACCGTGCGGTGTTCCTCACCGGGGTGATGTCGTACCTGTCGGCACCGTTGTGGTTCTTCTTCCTGGTATTGTCGACCGCGTTGCTGGCGACCAATACCCTGATGGAGCCGCAGTACTTCCTCGAACCACGCCAGCTCTACCCGCTGTGGCCGCAGTGGCACCCGGAGAAGGCCATCGCGCTGTTCTCCACCACTATCGTGCTGCTGTTCCTGCCCAAGCTGCTCAGTGTCATCCTGATCTGGGCCAAGGGTGCGAAAGAGTTTGGCGGGCGCTTCAAGGTCACCCTGTCGATGCTGCTGGAGATGCTCTTCTCCATGCTCCTGGCGCCAGTGCGGATGATCTTCCACACCCGCTTCGTGCTTGCCGCGTTCCTCGGCTGGGCCGCGACCTGGAACTCGCCGCAACGTGACGATGACTCCACCCCGTGGAGTGAAGCGGTACGCCGCCATGGCCCGCAAACCCTGCTGGGTGTGGCTTGGGCGCTGCTGGTGGCCTGGCTGAACCCGAGCTTTTTGTGGTGGCTGGTGCCGATCGTCGGTTCGCTGATGCTGTCGATCCCGGTGTCGGTGATCTCCAGCCGTGTGCACCTGGGCCTGCGTGCCAAGGACGAGAGCCTGTTCCTGATTCCCGAGGAATACGCCACGCCTCATGAGCTGCTGGCCACCGACCAGTACACCCACGAGAACCGCTGGCACGCCATGCACGACGGCTTCGTCCGTGCCGTGGTCGACCCGCAGCAGAACGCCCTGGCCTGCGCCTTGGCCACAGCCCGTCACGGCGTCGCGGCGCCAATCGAAGCGCTGCGAGCCGAACGTATCGCCAAGGCCCTGGACGGCGGCCCGAGCGGTCTGGATGGCAATACCCGTCTGGCCCTGCTCAGCGACCCGGTCGCCCTGGCACGTCTGCACACAGCTGTCTGGGATGAGCAGAACGAGGCCTGGCTGGGCGTCTGGCGTCAGTCGATCGCCAACGACCCGCACTCGCCGCTGCTGCCCCTGCATCCGGAGCCTGCCGTACAGCCTTCGCTGGCCAGTGCCTGATCGCCTGATCGGCTCAAGCAATCGCCGGCAACGCCGGCTCCCACAGGGTTGTATGCACAACTGACCTTGTGGGAGCCGGCGTTGCCGGCGATGTTTTTTCTGGGATCAATGGGTAACAAAGTCGTCTTCGGCTATATGTACCGTGCCGTTCATGCGTTAGCATCCCTCCCCGAATATCTCGCACCCGTCTGAATAGGACGGTTCGCGCCAACAATAAAATTCGAGCTTTCCTGCTAGGGGATCTGGTGATGATTAAGAAGTATCTGTCGATGCTGCTGGTCGGCGTCACGGCGCTGGTTGCGGTAAGTGCCGCGCAGGCGGCCGGTGCCATCGATGACGCGGTCAAGCGCGGCACCCTGCGTGTCGGCATGGACCCTACCTACATGCCGTTCCAGATGACCAACAAGCGCGGTGAGATCATCGGCTTCGAGGTCGATATCCTCAAGGCCATGGCCAAGTCCATGGGCGTCAAGCTGGAGATGGTCTCCACCGCCTACGACGGCATTATCCCGGCGCTGATGACCGACAAGTTCGACATGATCGGCAGCGGCATGACCCTGACCCAGGAACGCAACCTCAAGCTGAACTTCAGCGAGCCCTTCATCGTGGTCGGCCAGACCCTGCTGATTCGCAAGGAACTGGCTGAAGAGATCAAGTCCTACAAAGACCTGAACAACGAGAAGTACCGCCTGACCTCCAAGCTTGGCACCACCGGTGAGATGGTCGCCAAGAAACTGATCGGCAAGGCCAAGTACCACGGCTACGACAACGAGCAGGAAGCGGTGATGGACGTGGTCAACGGCAAGGCCGATGCCTTTGTCTACGACGCCCCATACAACGTCGTGGCGGTGAACAAGGCCGGCGCCGGCAAGCTGCTGTTCCTCGACAAGCCGTTCACCTTCGAACCGTTGGCCTTCGGCCTGAAGAAGGGCGATTACGACAGCCTGAACTTCATCAACAACTTCCTGCACCAGATCAAGCACGACGGTACCTACGATCGAATCCACGACAAGTGGTTCAAGGACACCGCCTGGCTCAAGGACATGGAATAAGGCCGAGGCACCACGCCTGGCTTGAAACCCGACGCGCAGGCTGGCCCTGCGCGTTCGCTTTTACGGAAGTACCCTCACGTGATCAAACACAAGAAAGCCCAGTGGCCCTGGCACGGGCTGACCGCGCTGGTCCTGATCGGCCTGGCGGTCAGCCTGTATTACGCGACCTCGATGATTTCCTACGAGTGGCGCTGGAACCGGGTGCCGCAGTATTTCGCCTACCAGGCTGAAGTCGCCCAACGCGTCAGCGAAAACGGCACCATCGAAGCCATCGTCAGCAAAGGCGACATGGCCAGCGTCACCGTACGTGACGAGAGCGGTGGCGAGCAGGTCTTCGAGGTCGAACAGGCCAGCGTGCAGCTGTCGCGCGGCGACGATGTGGCCGAAGGCGACCTGATCGGCGTTACCCATCACTGGGCTGCCGGGCCGTTGGCCTGGGGCCTGTGGACCACCGTATGGATCTCGGTCGCCTCCGGCGTGCTGGGGCTGCTGATCGGCCTGTTTGCCGGGCTTTGCCGGCTGTCGAACAACCCGACCCTGCGTGACCTGTCGACGGTCTACGTCGAGCTGGTGCGCGGCACGCCGTTGCTGGTACAGATTTTCATCTTTTACTTCTTCATCGGCACTGTGCTCAACCTGTCCCGGGAGTTTGCCGGGGTGGCGGCGCTGGCGCTGTTCACCGGCGCTTATGTCGCCGAGATCGTCCGCGCCGGTGTGCAGTCGATCGCCAAGGGCCAGGGTGAAGCCGCCCGTTCGCTGGGCCTGAGCGCCGGTCAGTCGATGCGCCATGTGGTGCTGCCGCAAGCCTTCAAACGCGTGCTGCCGCCGCTGGCCGGGCAGTTCATCAGCCTGGTCAAGGACACCTCGCTGGTCTCGGTGATCGCCATCACCGAACTGACCAAAAGCGGTCGCGAGGCGATCACCACCTCGTTCTCGACGTTCGAGATCTGGTTCTGCGTCGCCGGTCTGTACCTGTTGATCAACCTGCCGCTGTCGCACATGGCCAGCCGGCTTGAGCGGAGGCTTGCGCAAAGTGATTGAAGTCCGTGACCTGGTAAAAGTCTTCGATACCCGCGGGCAGGTGGTGCGTGCGGTCGATCACGTCAGCACCAACGTGGCCAAGGGCGAAGTGCTGGTGGTACTTGGCCCTTCGGGCTCGGGCAAGTCGACTTTCCTGCGATGCCTCAATGGCCTGGAGTCGTTCGATGAAGGCACCGTGGCCATCGATGGCCTGCAGCTGGCCGACCCGAAGACCGACGTCAACGCCTACCGCCGTGAAGTGGGCATGGTGTTCCAGCATTTCAACCTGTTCCCGCACATGACCGTGCTGGAGAACCTGTGCCTGGCGCAGAAGGTCGTGCGCAAGCGTGGCAAGGTCGAGCGCGAGGCCAAGGCCCGGGCGTTGCTGGAGAAGGTCGGGATTGGCCAGAAGGCCAACGAGTACCCGTCACGCCTGTCCGGCGGTCAGCAGCAACGGGTGGCGATCGCCCGGGCCCTGGCCATGGACCCCAAGGTGATGCTGTTCGATGAGCCGACATCGGCGCTCGACCCGGAAATGGTTGGCGAAGTGCTGGATGTGATGAAAACCCTGGCCCTGGAAGGTATGACCATGGTTTGCGTCACCCACGAAATGGGCTTTGCCCGGGAAGTGGCGGATCGGGTGCTGTTCTTCGATCACGGCAAGCTGCTGGAAGATTCGCCGCCGGAGGCGTTCTTCACCTCACCCAAGGACCTGCGCGCACAGGCGTTTTTGCGGCAGGTGCTTTAGGGCCCCATCGCGGGGCAAGCCCGCTCCCACCAGACCGGTAGGAGCGGGCTTGCCCCGCGATGCTTTCTACAGCTGGAACTTGCCGACCAGCGTCTGCAGATGCGTCCCCAACCGCGCCAGCTCAACGCTCGACGCCGCCGTCTCTTCACTGGCGGCCGATGTCTGGTCCGACACATCTCGCACGTTCATCACGCTACGGTTGATTTCTTCGGCCACCGCGCTTTGCTGCTCGGCTGCCGCAGCGATCTGCTGGTTCATCGCCTGGATCGACGACACGGTGCGGGTGATGGTTTCCAGCGAGGTGCCGGCGCGGCGAGTCAGCTCGACGCTGCTGTCGGTCAGGCCGCGGCTGGCGTCCATTACCGTGGCAACCTGCTGGGTGCCGTTCTGCAGGCCGGCGATCAACTGTTCGATCTCTTCGGTGGACTGCTGGGTGCGTTGTGCCAGGCTGCGTACTTCATCGGCGACCACGGCAAAGCCACGCCCGGCTTCCCCGGCGCGGGCAGCTTCGATGGCGGCGTTGAGGGCGAGCAGGTTGGTTTGCTGGGCGACTGACTTGATCACATCGAGCACGCTGCCGATCTTGTCGCTTTCGGCCTTGAGCTGGCCCATGGCTTCGCTGGAGTGGTTGACCTCGCTGGCCAGGCGCTCGATCTGGGCGATGGCTTCGCCGACCACTCGATCACCTTCGCGGGCCTGCTGATCGGCCATCACCGCCGCTTCCGAGGCTTCCTCGGCGTTACGTGCGACCTCTTGTACGGTGGCGGCCATTTCGTTCATGGCGGTGGCCACCTGGTCGGTCTCGACCTTTTGATTGTTGACCCCGGCACTGGTCTGCTCGGTGACCGCTGACAGTTCTTCGGCGGCGCTGGCAATCTGGGTGACGCCGTCGCCGATGCCGCCGATCAATTCGCGCAGGCTCACGGTCATGCGCTGCATGCTGCGCTGCAACTGGCCCAGCTCGTCACGGCGGTCGATCTTGAGGTCGTGGCGCAGGTCGCCACTGGCAACCCGGTCGGCGGCATTGAGGGTTTGACGCAGGGGGATAATGATCTGCCGGGTAATCGCCCAGGCGGCCAGCAGGCCGAACAGCAAGGCCAGCACGGTGGCCAGGGCCAGCATCGACTTGGCGTGTTGCGACTCGTCATCGCGCAGGGTGGTAAGGGTGCTGGTCAGTTGCTGGCTCTGCTCGATCAGGTTCTGGCCCAAGACAACCATTTGTTGAGCGGCCTGCTCGGAGGCGTTTTGCGCATTGCCGAACTCGACCACGGCGCCGCGGTAGTTACCCAGGGCGCGGGCGGCCTGGTTGAAGTTGCTGGTGTAGCTGGCCGGCAGTACTTCGGCCAGGGTCTTGAGCTGCGAGGTGGCCTGGTCGATGGCCTCCAGCGCAGTGTGCTGGAATTCGGGCTTGCCGCTGTAGGTGTAGCCACGCACCTGGAAGCGCGCCTGTTGCAGCAGCTTGCTGGCACCGACCACGCTGTTGAACAGGTTCAGGTCGCTGCCGCTGAGCAGTTGTTGCTCGACCTGGGCGATCAACGCCGCGGCCTCGTCGGCGCTGCTGCCGAGCACGGCACGAGCGGCTTCGCGCTGTTGGGCGGCCTTGTCGGCACTGCTTAGCGCCTGGCGGTACTGGCGCACGGCTTCGTGCTGCTGCTCGATGCGACGGCGGTTCTCGGGCAGGACGATGCGTTGGTCGACCGCTTGCAACTGGCGCTCAAGCGCAGCCAGGGCATTGTTGAGGTTCTGCGCCGCGGCCTCGTCGCCTTTGAGTTGGAAGCCCTGGCGGGCAATGCGCAGTTCGAGGGTGGCCTGGTGCACCTGGGAAATCCCGCCCAGGGTGTCGCCACGGTTGCTGATGCCGTTCAGGCCCTGCCAGCCGGTCAGGGTAATGGCCAGGGTCAGCAACAGGACCAGGCCGAAGCCGATGCCGAGTTTGAGATTGACGCTCACGTTACCCAGGTGCTGGGCTAACCAACGGTACATGGTGGGACTCCATTGCGATCGGCAGAGGCGATTATTTTTCTGGTGCCAATGCATCGGCCTGGAGCGGCAAAACTGAAGTCAGAACAGACGGGCGAGCAGGGCGGTGACCGCTGTTTCCACGCGCAGGATGCGTTCGCCGAGTTGTACCGGGTTCAGCCCGGCCTTGCCCAGCAGGTCGATCTCGTAGGGAATCCAGCCACCTTCCGGGCCAATGGCCAGGGTAACCGGCTCGTTCAGCCCGCGCGGGCAGGGCGGGTACGGGCCTGGATGGCCGACCAGGCCGAGGGTGCCTTGCGCAATGGCCGGCAGGCGGTCTTCGACAAACGGCTTGAAGCGCTTCTCGATGATCACCTCGGGCAGCACGGTATCGCGGGTCTGCTCAAGGCCGAGGATCAGCTGTTCGCGGATGGCTTCGGGCTCGAGGAACGGGGTTTGCCAGAAGCTTTTCTCGACCCGGTAGCTGTTGACCAGGATCAGCTTTGGCACGCCCATGGTGGCGACGGTCTGGAACACCCGACGGAGCATTTTCGGCCGTGGCAGGGCCAGCACCAAAGTCAGCGGCAGCTTGGACGGTGGTGGCTGGTCGAAGCTGACGCTGAGCTCGGCTTCATGGCCTTCCAGGCGCAGTACCACGGCCTGGCCCATCAGCCCGCCGATACGCCCGACGCGCAGGGTATCGCCCACCGCCACGCGGTGGATTTCCTGCATGTGGGTAAAGCGCCGGTCAGCCAGCACCACGCGATCGGCCGCGATGAAATCGGCCTCTTCAAGTAACAGCAGGTTCACGGCTGAGTCGCTGGCGGCTGGTCGTTATGGTCGTCGGCAGCGTCTTCAGGGTGTTCGCTACGCTTGCGGATCAGCCCGCCAAACAGCACGCCGATCTCGAACAGCAGCCACATCGGCACGGCGAGCAGGGTCTGCGAGAAGATGTCCGGCGGGGTCAGGATCATGCCGACCACGAAGCAGCCAATGATCACGTACGGGCGGATCTTTCGCAGGTACTTCACATCGACCACGCCGATCCACACCAGCAGGACCACGGCCACCGGGATCTCGAAGGCCACGCCGAAGGCGAAGAACAGGGTCATGACGAAGTCCAGGTAGCTGGAAATGTCCGTCATCATCGACACCCCTTCCGGGGTGGCGCTGGCGAAGAAGCCGAAGATCAGCGGGAACACCAGAAAATACGCAAAGGCCATGCCGGCGTAGAAGAGGATGATGCTCGACACCAGCAACGGAATGGCGATGCGCTTTTCATGGCGGTACAGGCCCGGCGCGATGAAGCCCCAGATCTGCTGGAGGATCAACGGAATGGCCAGGAACAGCGAGACGATCATGGTCAGCTTGAACGGCGTCAGGAACGGCGAGGCGACGTCGGTGGCGATCATCGTCGCGTTGGCCGGCAGGTGCTCGCGCAACGGCGCCGAGACCAGGGTGTAGATCTGCTGCGCGAAGGAAAACAGCCCGGCGAAGATCAGGAAGATGGCCGCGACGCAGCGCAGCAGGCGTGTACGCAACTCGGTGAGGTGCGAAACCAGCGGCATCGGCTGGTCGTTTTCCGGAATATCGCTCATGGGGCTCGCGGGGGCTGTGTCGGTTCGGTGGGCGCGCTGGCGGCTGGCGGCGTGGTTTCGCTGCTGCTGGGTGTTGGCGCCGGGGCGCTTTCGCCATGGGCAACCGGGGTTGCAGGCGGCTCAGGCGTCACGCTGTTGGGGTTGAGGATCTTGCGCGCTTCCTGCTCCATGGAGAGGATGTGCTCGTTGTGCAACTGACGACGGATGTCATCGGCGCCGATTTCACGCTCGACCTCCTGCTTGATCGCATTGAAGCTGCGCTTGAGCCGGCCGATCCACAGCCCGGCGGTACGCGCGGCGCCCGGCAGGCGCTCGGGGCCGAGCACCAGCAGGGCCACCAGGCCCACGAGCAACAGTTCGCTGAAGCTGATCCCGAACATTGATCAATCTTTCCTGATCGGCTCTTCGACCTTGTGGGCCTGGCCATCGATGGTCTGCGGCTGGTTCAGCGGCGAAGTGGCCTGCGGCTGGACGGGTTGCACCGGAGGGGGCGTCTGTTCGGCCGGTTTGGTCTCTTCTTCGTTCATGGCTTTCTTGAAGCCCTTGATCGACTCGCCCAGGTCGCTGCCGAAGTTCTTCAGCTTCTTGGTACCAAACACCAGTACCACCACGACCAGCAGGACGATCCAGTGTTTCCAGTCAAAAATACCCATGGTGCAATCCCTCGAAATAATTCAGTTAGGCCGACGGCTGACGCGCTGCTTTCTCGGCGTGCCCGGACAGGCCGAAACGGCGGTCCAGTTCGTCCAGCACCGCCTGCGGGTGCTGGCCCAGTTGGGCGAGCATGACCAGGCTATGGAACCACAGATCGGCGGTCTCGTAGATGACATCGCTGCAGTCGCCGCTGTGGGCGGCATCCTTGGCGGCGATGATGGTCTCGACCGACTCTTCGCCGAGCTTTTCCAGAATCTTGTTCAGGCCCTTGTGATACAGGCTGGCCACGTACGAGCTGTCGGGCTCGGCGCCTTTGCGCGCTTCCAGTACTTCGGCCAGGCGGGTCAGGGTGTCGCTCATGTCAATGTCCTGCGCTGTAGATGGCATGCGGGTCCTTGATGACCGGATCGACGGTCTTCCACTCACCGTTGTCGAAGACCCGGTAGAAGCAGCTCTCGCGGCCGGTATGGCAGGCGATATGACCCAGTTGTTCAACCATCAGGATGATCACGTCGGCGTCGCAGTCCAGGCGCATTTCGTGCAGCTTTTGCACGTGGCCGGATTCTTCGCCCTTGCGCCACAGTTTGCCACGCGAACGTGACCAGTAGATGGCCCGCTGCTCGGCGGCGGTCAGCGCCAGCGCTTCGCGGTTCATCCAGGCCATCATCAGCACGCGCCCGGTCTTGTGGTCCTGGGCGATAGCCGGTACCAGGCCATCGCTGTTCCAGTTGATCTCGTCCAGCCAGTCTTTCATTTTCGACTCCAAAGCCGGGTCCGATCCTTTGCCGAACCCTTGTGCTAGTGTGCCAGCCAGCAGCCCGGCTGGCTATCGACGCACGATCAGGTAGAGGCCAGCGGCCAGCATCAACCAGGCAGGCCAGGCAGCGGGAGCGCTGAGGCTGACCGCGCCGGCAGCCAGGGTGGCGCCGCCGCCGAGCAGCCCGGCACCGAGCAGGCGCAGGGCCCAGTGATCGTTCTTCGGCTGCCAGGTCGCGGGCGGGTCGGCCAGGTGCGGCTGCGACATGCGTTCGAGCAGGTCGCGAGTCATGCCGGCCAGGTGCGGGATCTGCTCGACCTGGCCATGCAGGTTCTGCAGCAGGGTCTTGGGGCTGACCCGTTCGCGCATCCAGCGCTCGAGGAACGGCTGGGCGGTGGTCCACAGGTCCAGGTCCGGGTACAGCTGGCGGCCCAGGCCTTCGATGTTGAGCAGGGTCTTCTGCAACAGAACAAGCTGCGGCTGGACTTCCATGTTGAAGCGCCGCGCGGTCTGGAACAGGCGCATCAGCACCTGGCCGAAAGAAATATCCTTTAACGGTTTTTCGAAGATCGGCTCGCACACGGTGCGGATCGCCGCTTCGAATTCATTCAGTTTGGTCTGTGCCGGTACCCAGCCCGAGTCAATGTGCAACTGCGCCACACGGCGGTAGTCGCGCTTGAAGAAGGCAAACAGGTTGCGTGCCAGGTAGTCCTGGTCCTCGGGGGTCAGGCTGCCGACGATGCCGCAGTCGATGGCAATGTACTGCGGGCACCACGGCTTGACCGTGCTGACGAAGATGTTGCCTGGGTGCATGTCGGCATGGAAGAAGCTGTCGCGAAAGACCTGGGTGAAGAAGATCTCCACGCCACGCTCGGCGAGCATCTTCATGTCGGTGCGCTGGTCGGCCAGGGTCGCCAGGTCAGTGACCTGAATACCGTAGATGCGCTCCATCACCAGCACTTTAGGCCGGCACCAGTCCCAGTACACCTGGGGCACGTACATCATCTCCGAGCCTTCGAAGTTACGCTTGAGCTGGCTGGCGTTGGCCGCTTCGCGCAACAGGTCGAGTTCGTCGTAGATGGTCTTTTCGTAGTCGTTGACCACTTCCACCGGGTGCAGCAGGCGTGCATCGGCCGAAACCCGTTCGGCGCCGCGGGCAATCAGGAACAGCCAGGCCAGGTCCTGAGCAATGACCGGCTTGAGGCCCGGGCGCACCACCTTGACCACCACCTCTTCGCCGCTCTTGAGCTTGGCCGCGTGTACCTGGGCCACCGATGCCGAAGCCAACGGCTCGACGTCAAAGCGGCTGAACACCTCGCTGATCTTCGCCCCGAGCTGTTCTTCGATCAGGGCGATGGCTTTTTGCGGATCGAACGGCGGCACCCGGTCCTGCAGCAGCATCAGCTCGTCGGCGATGTCTTCGGGCAGCAGGTCGCGGCGGGTCGACAGCAACTGGCCGAACTTGATGAAGATCGGCCCCAGGTCCTGCAGCGCCAGGCGCAGGCGCGCGCCACGGCTGAGCTCCAGCTCTTTGCGCGGCAGCCAGCGCCAGGGCATGGCATAGCGCAGGCCCATCAGCCACCAGGGCAGGGGCAGGGCGAACAGCAGGTCATCGAGACGGTAACGGATCACGACGCGCTGGATGCGCAACAGACGGCGGACGGCAAGCAGCTTCATGCGTTATCGCTGGTATCAAGGGATCGGGCAAGGCGCTCGATGCGCGCCTCAAGGCGTTCAATATCGACTTTTAGCGTGTCGAGTTCGCTGAAACGGGCTTCGGCTTCGCGCTGGCCTACCAGGGTCCGGGCCTCTTCGGCGAGGTACTCGGAGAGGTTCTGGTTGAGCGCCGCCAGGCCCTGGCGGGTCCAGTTGGCGCGGCTGCGCAAATGGCCGCTGAGCAACTGCGTGGCGATCGGCCCCAGCCAGCGGGAGACTTCGTACTCCCAGTCAAGCTCCAGGTCCTGCAGCACCGCGACCAGATCGAGCAGCACCGCGCTATCGCCTTCAAGCTCGACCTGCGGGCTGTGCAGCACCGCGCTCTTGTCCTGGCTCAGGGCCAGGCGCACCAGGCTGCTGGCCGGCGCACGCAAGGTGCAGTCAGCCTCATTGGCCCAGTGCGCGGCGAGCATCAGGCCTTCGTCGCTGGGCAGGATGAACAGCTGCAAGGCCGGCTGGCGGCAGTCGATGGCAATCACCTTGCCGTCCAGCGGGCTCAAGCGCGGCAGCGCTGTGCTGTCCAGGCGCAAAACACGGTTGAGGCCGTGTTCGACGCTGGCGAGCAGGCCGGCCAGGAGCATCAGGGCTTGATTCCCCGGTGCAGGGCGACGATGCCGCTGGTCATGTTGTGGTAGGTGACGCGATCGAAGCCGGCCTCGACCATCATCGCCTTGAGGGTTTCCTGGTCGGGGTGCATGCGGATCGATTCGGCCAGGTAGCGGTAGCTTTCCGAGTCGTTGGTGATCAGCTTGCCGGCCAGCGGCATGAAGGCGAACGAGTAGGCGTCGTAGACCTTGGACATCAGCTTGTTGGTCGGTTTGGAGAATTCCAGCACCAGCAACCGGCCACCGGGCTTGAGCACCCGCAGCATGGAGCGGATGGCGTCTTCCTTGTGGGTGACGTTGCGCAGGCCGAAGGCGATGGTCACGCAGTCGAAGTGGTTGTCCGGGAATGGCAGTTTTTCGGCGTCGGCCTGGACGAACTCGATGTTGCCTGCCACGCCGCGGTCGAGCAGGCGGTCGCGACCGACCTTGAGCATCGACTCGTTGATGTCGGCCAGCACCACCTGGCCGGTAGGGCCGACCAGGTGCGAGAACTTGGCCGCCAGGTCGCCAGTGCCGCCGGCGATGTCGAGCACCCGGTTACCCGGGCGCACGCCCGACAGCTCGATGGTGAAGCGCTTCCACAGGCGGTGCATGCCGCCGGAGAGCACATCGTTCATCAGGTCGTACTTGGCCGCCACCGAGTGGAACACCTCGGCGACTTTCTCGGCCTTCTGGCTTTCCGGCACGTTCTTGTAGCCGAAGTGGGTGGTGGGTTCGGCGTGGTCGCCTTTGCGCTGATCGTTCATATCGCTTCACCGGAAAAAATTACTGGCCATTCTAGGGCGTACGGTCGGATTTGTCTTGGCGGGGTGTGTCGCAGGTGGGGCGCGGGCATAATATAAGTATGCCTTCGAACCCAGGATTGAATGAATGACCCAGATCAGCGTTGAACGCAAACACAGCCTGGGCCGCGACGCGGCCCGGCAAAAGGCCGAAGCCCTGGTCGACAAGCTGGCCCGCGAATACGACCTCAAGGCCAGCTGGAACGGCGACCGGGTCGAGGTCAAGCGCAGTGGTGCCAACGGCAGCGTGCTGATTGGCGAGGACAGCATCAAGGTCGAGCTGAAGCTGGGCATGATGCTGTCGATGATGAGCGGGACCATCAAGAGTGAGATCGAGCGGGCGCTGGATAAGGCGCTCGCCTAGCGGCTCAAGGGGGGAGCTTCAAGCTGCAAGCTGCAAGTGCTTCGCGGTGAATGGGAGGGGGCGACGGTTTCAAGATCACCGCTGCCCTTTCTTGCCGCTTGAAGCTTGAAGCTTGCCGCTGCCCCTTTATTAGTGTGCCAATTCTAATTTTCCCCCCTACCTTGTGCTCAGGCCCAACTTCCGTGGGCAGTTCCTCCATTTCCGTTCAGAGCGTGAGGTGCAGAGCATGGCCAAAGTGATCCTGAAGAAAAAAGACGACGCCCAGCGCAGGTTGGGTGAGGTGCGCGGCTACGCGCGCAAGATCTGGCTGGCAGGCCTGGGGGCTTACACCCGGGTAGGTCAGGAAGGTGCCGACTACCTTAAAGAGCTGGTCAAGGCCGGCGAATCGGTAGAACAACGCGGCAAGAAAAAACTCGATGCGAAGGTCGATGCTGCCAACTCCGAGATTGATTCGGTGAAGGGCGAGCTGACCAGCGTCAAGGGCAAGGTCGAGGTTCAACTCGACAAAATCGAAAAGGCTTTCGACACGCGGGTCGCAAGCGCCTTGAATCGCATCGGCATTCCGTCTAAACATGACGTGGAGGCACTCTCTGCCAAGCTCGATGAGCTCACGGCATTGCTTGAACGTGTCGCACGTAAACAATAAGGAGAGCGGGATGGCTGGCAAGAAGAATACTGAGAAAGAAGGCAGCTCCTGGGTCGGGGGGATCGAGAAGTATTCCCGCAAGATCTGGCTGGCTGGTTTGGGTATCTACTCCAAGATCGATGCGGATGGCAGCAAGCTGTTCGACACCCTGGTCAAGGATGGTGAGAAAGCTGAGAAGCTAGCCAAGAGTTCGGTCGACTCGGCCAAGGCTACTGCGAAATCGGCTAGCTCTCGGGTCAGTAATGTCAAAGATCGCGCGCTGGGCAAATGGGGCGAGCTCGAAGAGGCTTTCGACAAGCGCCTGAACAGTGCCATTTCGCGTCTGGGCGTTCCGAGCCGCAATGAAGTCGCCGCCCTGCACAAGCAGGTCGACACGCTGACCAAGCAGATCGAGAAGCTGACCGGTGCATCGGTGACGCCCATCTCGAAAAAGCCGGCAGCGAGCAAGGCTGCAGCCAAGCCATTGGCCAAGGCTGCACCGAAAGCGGCGGCGAAACCTGCAGCAAAAACTGCAGCGGCTAAACCTGCAGCCAAGCCAGCGGCGAAAACCGCAGCGGCTAAACCTGCGGCCAAGCCAGCAGCCAAACCGGCTGCGGCGAAGAAACCGGCAGTGAAGAAGCCAGCGGCCAAGCCAGCAGCTAAACCTGCAGCAGCGAAGCCGGCGGCACCTGCGGCCAGCGCTGCACCGGCGCCAAGCCCGGCATCGGTAGCCAGTGCTGCACCGGCCTCTGTGGCGCCATTGGCACCGGTAAGCCCGATCAGCCAGTCCTGATACTGGCTTTATCGCGGGGCAAGTCGGGTCGCCGCACCGCCGCTCCCACAGGATTTTGTGGGAGCGGCGGTGCGGCGACCCGACTTGCCCCGCGTGCTTTCAGCCCTCCAGATACCTTAGCGCCAACTGCTCGGCTGCATGCCGCGAGCCCGCCTCCAGGTGCGGCGCCACCAGCATCATCACCTGATACACCACCACCCCCACCTCACCTTCACGGGCCAGCACCCGCTGGTAATCGAGCGAGAACAGCAGCGTCAGGGTGATCTGCTCAACAAGCTGCCCCAACGCCCGAGTATCGCTGAGCACCTGGCCCTGCGCCTTGAGGCTGGCCAGCAGCGCCGCCAGGGTGCGCTTGAGGGCGTTGAGCAGGTTGCGCATGCCGCGAGCCAGCTTGGGCAAGCGCCCGGTCAGGTTCGACAGGTCCTGGAACAGGAAGCGGTACTGGGCCATGCGCTCGACGATCAAGTGCAGGAACAGCCAGTAGTCCTCGGCATCCAGGCGCACTTCCAGCGGCGGGTCGAGCAGTGGCGTGAGCTCCTCCTCGAAACGTTCGAACAACCCCAGCACCAGCGGCTCCTTGCCGTGGAAGTGGTAGTAGAGGTTGCCCGGGCTGATGCCCATCTCGTTGGCAATCTCCAGGGTCGAGACATTCGGCTCGCCCTGGCGGTTGAACAACTGCAGGGCACATTCGAGGATACGGTCGCGGGTTTTCATCCGTTCTTCTTGTTCAGCGCGCCTGGACGTAGCTGCCGGGCGCGGGGTCCATGGGAGGGTAGTGCTGGTTGCCAAGGGCCATCAGGGTTTCGCGCTGGGCGCCGGAGCGCGCTTGAATCCATTCCAGCCACTGCGGCCACCAACTGCCGTCGATCTGCTTGCCATCGTAGAGCCAGGCCCGCGGGTCACTGCTCAGGCGCGAGTTGTCGACGTAATGCGCCTTGGGGTTGCCCGGTGGGTTGATGATGCTCTGTACATGGCCGCTGTTGGCGAGGATGAAGCGCTTGTCGCCACCGAGCAGCAATGCCGAGCGATACACCGCATCCCAGGGGGTGATGTGGTCGTTGTTGCCGGCGACGCTGAAACTGTCGACGTTGACCTTCTGCAGGTCGATCGGCGTGCCGCACACCTCAAGGCCCGCGGCATGGGCCAGCGGGTTGTGCTTGAAGAAGTCCAGCAGGTCGCCATGCAGCGCGGCCGGCAGGCGGGTGTTGTCGTTGTTCCAGTAGAGAATGTCGAACGCCGGTGGCGCCTTGCCCAGCAGGTAGTTGTTGACCCAGTAGTTCCAGATCAGGTCGTTGGGACGCATCCAGGCAAACACCCGGGCGATTTCGCGGCCATCGAGCACCCCTTGCTGGTAGGAGCGGCGCTTGGCCGCTTCCAGGGTTTGTTCATCGGCGAACAGGCTGGCCGGGCTGTCGATCTGGCTGTCGAGCAGGCTGACCAGGTAGGTGGCGCTGTTGACCCGGCGCAACTGGCGCTTGGCCTGCAAGTGGCCTTGCAGCGCGGCCATGGTCAGGCCGCCGGCGCAGGCGCCCATGAGGTTGATCTCGCGGCTGCCGGTGATCGCCCTGCACACGTTCATGGCTTCTTCCAGCGCTTCGACGTAGCTCGACAGGCCCCACTCGCGATGACGCGGGTCGGGGTTGCGCCAGCTGATCATGAAGGTCTGCAAGCCGTTCTTGAGCATGTACTGAACGAAGCTGTTGGCCGGGCTCAGGTCGAAGATGTAGAACTTGTTGATCTGCGGCGGTACCACCAACAGCGGCTTGGCATACTGTTTTTCGCTCATCGGCTTGTACTGGATCAGCTCCAGCAGCTCGTTGCGAAACACCACCGCGCCCGGCGTGGTGGCCAGGTTGCGGCCGACTTCAAAGGCTTGTGGGTTGACCTGGCGCGGCAGGCCGTCGTTGTGGCGCAGGTCATCGAGCAGGTGGTTGATGCCACGCACCAGGCTCAGGCCGCCGGAGTTGAACAGTTCCTTGACCGCCAGGGGGTTGAGCAGCGAGTTGCTGGGCGACACGGCATCGTTGAACAAGGTGAACAGGAAGTGCGCGCGGGCGCGGTCGTCCGGTTCCAGCTGGCTTTCATCGATCCACAGGCGGGTCTGCTTCTGCCACGCCAGGTACGCCTGCAGGCCGCGGCTGTAGAGCGGGTTCTGGCTCCAGGCCGGGTCCTTGAAGCGGTTGTCGCGGGGGTTGGGTTGATAGGGGGTTTCGCCGAGCAGCACTTTGCCTAGTTGATTGCCCAGGGCGAGCATGTGCTTGGCGGTGTGCAGCGGATGGCGCAGGCCATGGCGGCTGACACTGCGCAAGGTCGAGAGCAGGTCACGACCGCGCAGGCCGCTGATCGCACTCTGCACGTTCATATAGGTGGCGGGGACCGGTAGCGATCCCTTCGCGGGTTTGTCTTTCATCAGGCAACACTCCGTCGTCAGGCCATCAACAAACACATCAATGCAAGAGCGACACCAACCTCACGCCGCGCACCCGGGTTGCCTGGCGTCCTGCCAAGGGCTCGGGTGTGGCAGGCTTCTCAGCTGCTGGGAGCGGGCCGAGGGTGCATGACGGCGCGTTGGCGCTCTTGCTGGAGGAACTTCATGATGATCGGGGCGACGGTCTCGGCCCGGGTGATCAGGAACAAATGACCGTCGTCGATTATGTGTAGCTGGGCATTGGGAATTCGCCAGGCCAACAGACGCATGTTGATCAAGGGAATTAGCGGATCGTCGTCGCCAGCCAGCACCAGGGTCGGCTGCTGGATCTTGTGCAGCCAGTGAATGCTGGTCCAGCCGAGCCCGGCAAACAGCTGCCAGTAGTAACCAAGCTTGCCCCCGGAGCGCACCTTGGCCGCGTGCGACAAGGCCAGGTCAGGGTCGCGGCGAAAACCGCCGCCGTAGATCTGTGGCGCGATGCGGATGACATGGGACGGTTGCACGTAGCGCCTGGGGCTGGCCATCAACCACAGCACCTTGGGCTTGCCCGGGACCATCACCGCACCGGCGGCGGTGGCGGCCAGCACCAGTTTCTTGCAGCGCTCGGGATAGTCATGGGCGAACTGCTGGGCCAGGGCACCGCCCCAGGACACGCCAATGACATTGACCTGGCCATAGTCGAGGTAGTCGAGCATGCGGGTGGTGAGCTTGGCCAGCCCGGGAAAGCGGTACGGGTGGCGCGGGGTCGATGAGCCACCGACGCCCGGCACATCGAAGGCAATCACCTCCAGGTCCGGGTCCAGGGCCTGGATGAAGGGGAATACCAGCTCCAGGTTGGCGCCGATACCATTGAAGATCAGCAAGGGCGTCAAGTGCGGCTTGCCGGGTCGGACGGCGGTGCGGATGGTTTGTCCATCCAGATCGACGGTCCTGAAAATATACGGTTGCGGCATGCGCGAAGCCCTGTGGTGGATAAACGCCGCAGCCTTTTCGAGCTGCGGCGGTGTTCGCTATCAACGCTCGTGAACGTAGGTCCCTGGCGCTGCGGCACCGGCCACATAAGCCTTGTTGCCAAGGTTGGCCGGCGCTTTCTTCAGCTTGCCCGAACGCTCGGCCAGCCAGGTCTGCCAGTACAGCCACCAGGAGTCGGTGTGCTTGGTCGAGTTCTCTTGCCAGTCGAGGGCGCTGGCGGGC
Source organism: Pseudomonas sp. RC2C2 (assembly GCF_018390435.1). Taxonomy (NCBI): domain Bacteria; kingdom Pseudomonadati; phylum Pseudomonadota; class Gammaproteobacteria; order Pseudomonadales; family Pseudomonadaceae; genus Pseudomonas; species Pseudomonas sp. RC2C2. The sequence goes on from NZ_JAHBAX010000001.1 coordinate 2,685,096, forward strand.
ATTTCACTGTTGGTCATGTAACGCGCCTTGGGGTTGCCCGGCGGGTTGAGGATGCTCTGGATGTGCCCACTGTTGGACAGCAGGAACTCGACCTTGCCACCGAACAGCTGGGCCGATTTGTAGCACGATTGCCACGGGGTGATGTGATCGGCGGTACCGGCGACGCTGAAGATGTCGGTGGTCACCTGCTTGAGGTCGATCGGTGTGCCGCACACTTCCAGTGCATCGGGGCGCAGCAGTGGATTGTTTTTGAACATTTCGATCAGGTCGCCGTGGAAGGCGGCCGGCAGGCGCGTGGTGTCGTTGTTCCAGAACAGGATGTCGAACACCGGTGGCTCGTTGCCCAGCAAGTAGTTGTTGACCCAGTAGTTCCAGATCAGGTCGTTGGGCCGCATCCAGGCGAACACCTTGGCCATGTCGCGGCCTTCGAGCACGCCGGCCTGGTAGGAGTGGCGCTTGGCGGCTTCGAGGGTCTGTTCGTCGACGAACAGCGCCACCTGGGTGTCGAGGGTGGTGTCGAGCACGCTGACCAGCAGGGTCAGGGCGTTGACCTTTTTCTCGCCCAGCGCCGCGTAGTGGCCCACCAGCGCAGTGCAGGTGATGCCGCCGGAGCAGGCGCCGAGCATGTTCAGGTCCTTGCTGCCGGTGATCGCCAGGACCACGTCGACCGCCTCCTTGAGCGCATCGATGTAGGTCGACAGGCCCCATTCGCGCTGGGACTTGGTCGGGTTGCGCCAACTGACGATGAAGGTCTGCACGTTGGAGCGCAGGCAGAAACGCGCCAGGCTCTTTTCCGGGCTGAGGTCGAAGACGTAGAACTTGTTGATCTGCGGCGGCACCACCAACAGCGGCTTTTCCAGCACCTGTTCGGTGATCGGCCGGTACTGGATCAGCTCCAGCACGTCGTTGCGAAACACCACCGCGCCTTCGCTGGTGCCCAGATTCTTGCCGACCTCGAAGGCGTCCATGTTCACCTGGCTGGGCATGCCGCCATTGTTGACCAAGTCCTTGGCCAGGTTCGACAAGCCGTCGAGCAGGCTCTTACCGCCGGTTTCGAAGAAGCGCTTGACCGCCGCCGGGTTGGCCGCCGTGTTGGTCGGCGCCATGGCCTCGGTCATCAGGTTGATGACGAAGTGGCCGCGGCTGATGTCCTGGTCGGAAAGATTGCTGCTACCGATCCAATCGTGCAGTTCCTTGCGCCAGGCCAGGTAAGTCTGCAGGTAGCGGCGATACAGCGGGTTCTGGCTCCAGGCCGGGTCGTGAAAACGACGGTCATCGTTTTCCGGTTGCAAGCTCGACTTGCCGAAGATCACATCCTTGAGTTCCATGCCGAAATGCGCGACATGCTTGGCACTGTGCAGCGGTTGGCGAATGGCCTGACGCAGTACCATTCGAGCAGAAGTCAGCAAATCCTTGCGGCGCAAGCCGATCACCGGGTTCAGACCCAGGGTGTTTTCCGAGGCTTGGCGCTGCAGGTCATCGTTATTCTTGTTACTCATCTACGACGCTCCGTTGTCCTGAGACGAGTACCGGTTGACTGTGCGCGTTACACAGACGAACGCCCGGTACTGCTGCTCGGGTGACCAGTGATAACGAACTGCGGTCCTGCGGCCGGATGCAAACGACGATGAGCCCTGCGGGTTTTTTCTGCGTGAGAAGACTGCCTGCTTTCGCTCGCGACCTCTACATACCAGCCCGACCCTGCATTAAATCCGATGCAGGGAACTTGCCAGATCCATTGGTTACCCGACTTTTTGGTATAGCGCAAGACGGCCACTCATTGGCCGTAGTGCAGGCATTCAAGCAAATAGAATTAGAAAATGCGCTCTAAACCCTGGAGGGCGCGAGCTAGAGCATCAGCTTGACGATCGACTCGTTGGGGTCGCGGGATTTTCCGGCCTTTGCCAGCTCATCGAGATAGTCGGCCCAGAGGGCCTCCTGGCGCAGGCACAGCTGCTCGAGGTATTCCCAGGTGAACAGGCCGCTGTCATGGCCGTCGTCGAAGGTCAGTTTCAGTGCGTACTGGCCGGCAGGTTCCAGCCCGCTCAGGCCGACGCCGAGCTTGCCGTACTGCAGGATCGGATTGCCGTGGCCCTGGACCTCGGCGGAGGGGGAGTGCACGCGCAGGAATTCGGCGGGCAGGTGGTACACCTCGCCTGGCCCGTAGGTCAGGGAGAGGGTCTTGGAAGCTTTGTGCAGGTTGATGCTGCTGGGGAGTCTGGTCATGGATAAGGGCTCTTGGGCTACAAGCTGCAAGCTACAAGCTGCAAGACACCGGTGTCCAGCTTGCAGCTTGCAACTTGAAGCTTGCCGCTGCGCTACAGGATGTAGCGTGACAGGTCTTCGTTCTGCGCCAATTCGCCCAGGTGACTGTTGACGTAGTCGGCGTCGATGTGGATCGGCGCTTCGCTGTGGGCGCTGGCCAGGTCGCCGGCGCTGAACGACACCTCTTCGAGCAGGCGCTCGAGCAGGGTGTGCAGGCGACGGGCACCGATGTTCTCGGTCTTCTCGTTGACCTGCCAGGCGATCTCGGCCAGGCGCTTGATGCCGTCGGCGGCGAACTCGATGTTCAGGCCTTCGGTTTTCAGCAGCTCACGGTACTGCTCGGTGAGCGAGGCGTGCGGTTCGCTGAGGATGCGCTCGAAGTCTTCCGGGCTCAGGGCCTTGAGCTCGACGCGGATCGGCAGACGGCCTTGCAGCTCGGGCACCAGGTCGCTTGGCTTGCTCAGGTGGAAGGCACCGGAGGCGATGAACAAGATATGGTCGGTCTTGACCATGCCCAGCTTGGTGTTCACCGTGCAGCCTTCGATCAGCGGCAGCAGGTCGCGCTGGACACCTTCGCGCGAGACATCGGCGCCGCCGACGTTGCCGCGCTTGGCGACCTTGTCGATTTCGTCGATGAACACGATGCCGTGCTGCTCAACCGCTTCCAGGGCCTTGGCCTTGAGCTCGTCTTCGTTGACCAGGCGCCCGGCTTCTTCGTCGCGCACCAGCTTGAGCGCTTCCTTGACCTTGAGTTTGCGGCTCTTGCGCTTGCCCTTGCCCATGTTGGCGAACAGGTTCTGCAGCTGGTTGGTCATCTCTTCCATGCCCGGTGGCGCGGAAATGTCGACGCCCATGGCCTCGGCCACTTCGATCTCGATTTCCTTGTCGTCCAGCTGGCCTTCACGCAGGCGCTTGCGGAACAGCTGACGGGTGTTGGAGTCCTGGCTGGTCACCTGGTCTTCATTGAAGCCAGTGCGCGCAGGCGGCAGCAGGGCATCGAGGATGCGCTCTTCGGCGGCGTCTTCGGCGCGGTGGCCGACACGGATGATTTCCTGCTCGCGGAGCATCTTGATTGCGGCATCGGCCAGGTCGCGGATGATCGACTCGACGTCACGACCGACATAGCCGACTTCGGTGAACTTGGTCGCTTCGACCTTGATGAACGGTGCATTGGCCAGTTTGGCCAGGCGCCGGGCGATTTCGGTCTTGCCGACGCCGGTCGGGCCGATCATCAGGATGTTCTTCGGCGTCACCTCAACGCGCAGCTCGGCTGGCAGCTGCATGCGCCGCCAGCGGTTGCGCAAGGCGATGGCGACGGCGCGCTTGGCGTCGTCCTGGCCGATGATGTGGCGGTTGAGTTCGTGGACGATCTCGCGGGGGGTCATGGACATGGTAATGATGGTCCTTGGGCTCGATAAGTCAGCGTGGAAAAGCCCGGCCACCGGGGCCGGGCGCCAGAACAGCTGAATTACTCGGCCAGGTCCTGCTCCTCGATGGTCAGGTGATGGTTGGTGAACACACAGATGTCACCGGCGATGTTCAGCGCGGTCTCGGCGATTTCGCGGGCCGAGAGGTCGGTCTTCTGCAGCAGGGCGCGGGCGGCGGCCTGGGCGTAGGCGCCACCGGAGCCCATGGCAATCAAGCCGTCTTCGGGCTCGACCACGTCACCGTTGCCGGTAATGATCAAGGAGGCGTCCTTGTTGGCCACAGCCAGCATGGCTTCCAGGCGGCTCAGGGAGCGGTCGGTACGCCATTCCTTGGCCAGCTCCACGGCGGCACGGACCAGATGGCCCTGGTGTTTTTCCAGTTGCCCTTCGAAGCGTTCGAACAGGGTGAAAGCGTCGGCGGTGGCACCGGCGAAACCGGCGATGACCTGGCCGTGGTACAGGCGGCGGACTTTCTTGGCGTTGCCTTTCATCACGGTGTTGCCGAGGGAAACCTGGCCGTCGCCACCCATGACGACTTTGCCGTGGCGGCGAACTGAAACGATGGTGGTCAAGGGAGAGTCTCCACGCAGCGGGGCGAAAATGCCTGATGCAGACTCATATGGGGGTGGTGGGAAGGATTTCAACTACACACATGTGTGTGAGCGATAAGCTGCAAGCTTGAAGCGGCAAGAAAAAGCGGACCGGCGACTGGCCTGGTCCGCTTGTAGCTCAAGGCTTGCAGCTTGTGGCTGACCTTCAGGTCTCGTGACTGATATGCCCATCGACCAAGGTATAACGCACCGCTCCCGGCAGGCAGTGGCCGATGAACGGGCAGTTGTCGCCCTTGGAGCGCCACTGCTCGCCAGCGACGGTCGAGGCCTTGGCATCGAACAGCACCAGGTCGGCCGCACTGCCAACCTTCAGCTCGCCCGCTGGCAGGCGCAGCGCCGCGGCAGGGCCCGCAGACAAACGCTGCAACAAAGTTGGCAGGTCGAGCAGGCCGTCCTCCACCAGGGTCATGGCCAGCGGCAACAACAGTTCGACGCTGCTGATGCCCGGTTCGGTCGCCCCGAACGGCGCCAGCTTGGCATCACGCTCATGGGGCTGGTGATGGCTGGAGATCGCCTGGATCACCCCGGACTTCACTGCCTCGCGCAGGCCGTCGCGGTCGGCACGGGTGCGCAGCGGCGGTTGCACGTGGTAGAGGCTTGAGAAGTCGCGCAGCGCTTCGTCGGTGAGGATCAACTGGTACAGGGCAACGTCGGCGGTGACCGGCAGGCCCAGTGCCTGGGCCTGGGCGATCAGCCGCGCACCGCGGGCGCTGGTCAGCTGGCTGAAGTGGGCGCGCACGCCGGTTTGTTCGACCAGCAGCAGGTTACGCGCCAGGGCCACGGTTTCGGCGGTTTCCGGGATGCCCGGCAAGCCGAGGAAGCTGGCCATGGCGCCTTCGTGGGCCAGGCCGCCCTGGGCCAGGTCGCGGTCCTGGGAGTGGAAGATCACCGTCAGGTCGAAGGTCGCGGCGTACTCCAGGGCACGGGCCAGGGTGCGGTTGTTGGCAAAGGCATTGAGGCCGTTGCCGAAGGCTACGCAACCGGCGTCGCGCAGGGCGATCAGCTCTGCAAGCTGCTCGCCTTCCAGGCCTTTGCTCAGGGCGCCGATCGGATAGACCTTGCTGTGCCCGGCTTCGCGGGCGCGGTCGAGGATCAGTTCGGCCACTGCCGAGGTGTCCAGTACAGGCTTGGTCTGCGGTGGGCAGCACAGGCTGGTGACGCCGCCGGCAGCGGCGGCGCGGGTTTCGCTGGCGATGCTGCCTTTGCGGCTGTAACCGGGCTCGCGCAGGGCGACATTGAGGTCGACCAGGCCGGGTGCGGCCACCAGGCCCTGGGCGTCGATGCTGCGCGCGGGCTTGAAGCCTGCCGGGGCGGCGCCGATGGCGATGATCTTGCCGGCATCGATGTGCAGGTCGGTGGTCTGGTCCAGGCCACTCAGGGGGTCGATGACCCGGGCGCCGAGAATACTGAGGGTCACTGGGCGTTCTCCTGCTCGAATTGACGTTGCGCGGTCTGCCCGCTCATGGCCATGGACAGCACCGCCATGCGCACCGCGATGCCGTAGGTGACCTGGTTGAGAATCACCGAGTGAGCGCCGTCGGCCACGGCCGATTCGATCTCCACGCCGCGGTTGATCGGGCCCGGGTGCATGACGATGGCATCCGGTTTGGCTCCGGCCAGGCGTGCGGTGGTCAGGCCGAACAGGCGGTAGAATTCGCCTTCGCTGGGCAGCAGGCCGCCGGCCATGCGCTCACGCTGCAGGCGCAGCATGATCACCACGTCGACGTCCTTGAGGCCTTGCTCGAGGTCGGTGTAGACCTTGACGCCATACTGCTCGATACCGATCGGCAGCAGGGTTTTCGGGCCGATCACGCGGATATCCGGGCAGCCCAGGGTTTTCAGTGCGAGCATGTTCGAGCGCGCGACCCGCGAGTGCAGGATGTCGCCGACGATGGCCACCGAGAGGTTCTCGAAGCCGCCCTTGTGTCGACGAATGGTGAGCATGTCGAGCATGCCCTGGGTCGGGTGGGCGTGGCGGCCGTCGCCGCCGTTGATGATCGCCACCTCCGGGCACACATGCTCGGCGATGAAGTGCGCGGCGCCCGAGTCGGCATGGCGCACGACGAACATGTCGGCCGCCATGGCTTCGAGGTTGCGCAGGGTGTCGAACAGGGTTTCGCCCTTGCTGGTCGAGGAGGTCGACACGTTCAGGGTGATGACGTCCGCCGACAGCCGCTGGGCGGCCAGTTCGAAGGTGGTACGAGTGCGGGTGGAGTTCTCGAAGAACACGTTGCAGACGGTCTTGCCGCGTAGCAGCGGGACCTTCTTCACGGCCCGGGCGCCGACTTCGAGGAACGAGTCGGCGGTGTCGAGGATTTCGGTCAGCAGTTCGCGGGGCAAACCGTCGAGCGAGAGAAAGTGGCGCAGCTGGCCCTGATCATTGAGCTGCAGCGGGCGCTTGGCGTCGATTGGCGTCATCGCGGGGGACTCTTAAAGGGCGGATGCGGAGGCGAGGTCCTGGCGCTCGAGGGCGAGCGGTGCGGGTCCGGTCAATTTTACCCGTTCATGGGCGGCCAGCGACAGGGTGGCGCCGACCACATTCGGCCGGATCGGCAATTCACCGGCATCCAGGTCGAGCAGGCAGACCAGGGTCACGCTGGCCGGGCGGCCATAGTCGAACAGTTCGTTGAGGGCGGCGCGGATGGTGCGTCCGCTCATCAGCACGTCGTCGATCAGCACCAGGTGCTGGCCTTCGATCTCGAACGGCAGGTCGGACGGGCGCACCTGCGGGTGCAGGCCGTTCTGGCTGAAGTCGTCGCGGTAGAAGGAAACGTCAAGTGTGCCCAGGGCGGCATCGCTGCCCAGTTCTTCAAGCAGTGCCTGGGCGACCCAGACACCACCAGTGCGGATGCCGATGAAGCGCGGCTCGGCAATGGCGCGCCGGGCCAGATGGGCGCGAAGGTCAACGGCCATCTGCCGGATCAGTTCGGCGGGATTGGGTAGGCTCATGCTTGCTCCTCAAGGGGCCGGGGAGCGGTACGCTGGCCCGGCTTGAATGCGATGATCGGGTCTCAGGCCCCGGTATTGGCCTCCAGCCAGCCCTGCAGCAGCAAGGCGGCGGCAATGGCGTCCACCGGGTTGTCGCGATAGCTGCCACGCTGGCCGCCACGGGCCATGCGTTCGCCCTTGGCCTCGAAGGTGGTCAGGCGCTCGTCGTGGGTGTGCACCGGCAGGTTGAAGCGGCCATTGAGGCGGCGGGCGAATTTTTCCGCGCGCTCGCTCATCTCGCTGGGGGTGCCGTCCATGTTCAATGGCAGGCCGACCACCAGGGCGTCGGGTTTCCATTCCTTGATCAGTTTTTCCACCTGGGCCCAGTCCGGTGTGCCGTTCTGCGCCTTGAGGGTGCACAGCTCGCGGGCCTGGCCGGTGATGACCTGGCCGACCGCGACGCCGATCTGGCGGCTGCCGTAGTCAAAGCCCAGCAGCAAGCGTACTTCGGCCATCAGGCGTGCCCCGCCTGGCTGGTCAACAGGCTGAGGTTGATCCCCAGGCGTGCTGCGGCCGCTGCAAGGCGCTGCTCGCAGGCCATGCCGAAGATGATCTCGGGGTCGAACGGGCAGTTCAGCCAGGCGTTGTCGGCCAGCTCCGCTTCCAGTTGCCCGGCTTCCCAGCCGGCATAGCCGAGGGCGATCAGGCTCCGCTTGGGGCCAAGGCCGTCAGCGATGGCGAACAGCACGTCCTGGGAGGTGGTCAGTGACAGGCCGTCGAGCTCGACGGTGGCCTGGAAGGTGCGCTCGCTGCTATGCAGGACGAAGCCGCGGTCGGTTTGTACCGGGCCGCCCATGTAGATCGGGACGTGGGTGCAACTGGCCGGCGGATCGACCTCCGGGCGCAGTTGTTCGAGGATGTCGGCCAGGTTGAGGTCCTGCGGTCGATTGACCACCAGCCCCATCGCCCCATTGGCGTTGTGCTCGACAATGTAGGTCAAGGTCTGCGCGAAGTTCGGGTCGGCCATGTGTGGCATGGCGATCAGGAACTGGTGCTTGAGGTAATCCGGGCTGAGGTTCTTCATGGTTGATAGTGTGGCGGTGAGCGGCCACGCTGACAAGGTGCTGGCGTCACCTTGTCAGCTTTACTGCGGGGTTACTTGAACAGCTTGACCACTTCTTCGGTATACAGGGTTGGCGACTCTTCAGCGGCCGACAGCACGTACTCCTGGACGGTCTGCTGCTTGGCCTGCGGGTACTTGGCCAGGTAGCTCTCCGGGAACGCCGGGGCCTTCAGGCTGGAGCCGGCCTTGATCAGTGCGGCGACGCAGTCCGGGTTGTCCGAGCGGGCGGCTTCTTCCAGCGGCGTACCGACCGGGAAGGTGCCGTGCTGCTCGTGGTAGGCATCGATCGAGCTGCCTTTTTTCAGCAGCAGGGCGATGCGCTGGGCGGCTTGCGGGTCGGGCTGGCCGTTCATCTCAAAGGCGCGTTCGCAAACATGGTGCAGCGGCGTCGAGCCGGTCAGGGTGACCTGGTACGGATTGGCGCCGGCAGCGACCAGCAGCTTGATCACCTCCAGGTTTGAAGCACCCGGTCCGGTCAGTGGGGTAAAGCCGTTCGGCCGGACGGCCTTGGCATCGGCGCCGGAATCCAGCAGCAGCTTGATCAGTTCGGGTGAGCCCTTGCGTGCTGCGGTGTTCAGCGGCGTGGCGGAATCGCCCTGGGCTAATACATTGACGTTGGCGCCAGCCTTGATCAGGCCCTTGACCATGCGCAGGTCAGCCTCGGAGGCCTTCGACTGTTCGGCCTGGTTGAGGACGAATAGCAGTAGGGTTTCGCCGTTTTCCTGGATTGGCGTGTTGACGTCACCGATCTTTGGCAGGAACAGCTCGAACGGCGCGACGATCTTGTAGGAGGCTGCCAGGAACATCGGCTGGCCTTTCGGGTCGGCACCCTGGTCGAGCAGGGCCTGGATCTTGGCCAGGCGCGCCGGGGTTTCGTCGTACTTGTACTCGCCAACTTCGTTGTACAGCTTCTGCGACAGCTCGGCGGCGTCGGCGAAGGCGACAGCTGGCAATACACACGCTGCCAGGGCCAGGCCGAGGGCAGCGGTTTTGCGGGCGAAATGGATGCGCGACATCAAAAGAATCCTTTCTCGAGGGGGATATACGGGCGCGCATCATCGCAAAATGGCTATTGTTTTGCCATCAGGCGGAGCCTTAGATCAGTTGCTTTGCAGGCGGTCGCCGCGGGCGAAACGCCAGGTACGGATGATCTCCAGCCGGTCGATATCGGCCAGGTCGCCGGTGAACGGCGCGAACGGCGCGGCCAGGCGTACGATGCGCTGGGCTGCCTGGTCGAGCAGGGGCTGGCCCGAAGACTCCAGCACCAGCACCTCATACAGCGAGCCGTCGCGGTTGATCGACACCATCAGCCGCAGGCTGCCGTAGATCTGCTGGCGCCGGGCTTCGTCGGGATAGTTGAGGTTGCCGATGCGCTCGACCTTCTTGCGCCACTCATCCTTGTACCAGGCGCCCTTGTCGCGCATGGTCGAGGCGGCGTTGAGGCGATGAATGCGCGGACGCTTGGCGTACAGCTGTTGCTCGTTGGAGAGCTCGGCTTCGAGGCTGGCGATCTGGCTGGACAGTTGCGAGCTGTCGAAATCCGGGGTCGCGGCCTTGGGTTTGGGCTGCGGCTTGGCTTCCTTGGGCCGGGTTTCGACTTTTTCCGGCTTCGGTGCCTTGGTCGCGACCACGGCTTTGGGCGGCGTCGGTTGCGGCTGCACTTCGGGCTTGGCGGCTGGAGGCGGTGTGACCTTATTGATCTTGCTGTCCTGGAAGGGCGCCACTTCGGTGGTTTTCGGCAGCGCTTTCTTGTCCAGGGTGCCGCTGCCTTGCTGGTTGTCCTGGGCCAGGTAGTCAGCCTTCTGCGGCGCTTTTTCGCTCTTGAAGGTGGCCAGGGTGATTTCCATGGTCCGGCGGATTTCTTCGGGCTTGGCGAAGGTGAAACCGACGCCGAGGATCAGCACCAGGTGCAGCAGCGCCGCCAGGAACAAGGTAAAACCCAGGCGATCCACCGGGCGTACGCGGGGTGGAGAGAAGTCGGCAGGGATGTCAGCAGGAAGCGTCATCAGGTATCCAGCAGCTGCAAAACCCGGGAAAAACCGGCAGAGCAGGTGCCCAGGTCATAAAAACGACCGGCATGATACCCCACTCTGCGCGGTTGCTCCGCGTCGGCTGTCAGCGCGCCTTGAGCTTGCGATCAATGGCATCCATCAACTGCACGCCGATCTTGGTGCCGAAGGCATTGTCGATCTCGCGGATGCAGGTCGGGCTGGTGACGTTGATTTCGGTCAGGTGCTCGCCGATCACGTCCAGGCCGACGAACAGCAGGCCCTTCTCGCGCAGGGTTGGGCCGACCTGTTCGGCGATCCAGCGGTCGCGGTCGGTCAGCGGGCGGGCTTCGCCACGGCCACCGGCGGCAAGGTTGCCACGGGTTTCGCCAGAGGCGGGGATGCGCGCCAGGCAATAAGGCACCGGCTCGCCGTCGATCATCAGGATGCGCTTGTCGCCGTCCTTGATGGCCGGCAGATAGCCTTGCGCCATGATTTGCTGGGTGCCGTTGCCGGTCAAGGTTTCGAGGATCACCGAGAGGTTCGGGTCGCCGGGGCGATGGCGAAAGATCGAGGTGCCGCCCATGCCGTCCAGCGGCTTGAGGATGGTGTCGCCCTGCTGGTTGACGAATTCACGCAGGATGTCGGCGCGGCGGCTGACCAGGGTCGGCGGCGTGCACTGCGGGAACAGCGTGGCAAACAGTTTTTCGTTGCAGTCGCGCAGGCTCTGCGGGCGGTTGACCACCAGCACGCCGGCGGCTTCGGCCTGTTCCAGCAGGTAGGTGCTGTAGACGAACTCCATGTCGAACGGCGGATCCTTGCGCATCAGGATCACGTCCAGCTCGCTCAGGGCGCAGTCTTGCTCGGCGTCGAGCTCGAACCAGTGCTCCGGGTCGGCGAAGACTTTCAGCGGGCGCATGCGCGCGCGGGCCTGGCCGGCACCCTGGTAGAGGTCCTGCTGCTCCATGTAGAACAGCGACCAGCCGCGCTCCTGGGCGGCCAGCAACATGGCCAGCGAGCTGTCCTTTTTATAGGAAATGCGCGCAATGGGGTCCATGACAATCCCGAGGCGAACGCTCATGGGCTAAATCCTCTCAGCGGCAATGGGCCGCATTGGCTCGAATGAAAAGTGGCGTCAGGGTGGCGCTCGCGGCGCTGGCGGTCAAGGGAAAAACGCATCCTGGCCGGTGCTGCGGCGGGCGTCGGCGCGGGCCGATGGAATGCACCCCCCAGAGTGTGCTAAAAAGGCCTGGCACGTGGCCTGCGAGGCCGTCTCCAGCTGCAAGCCACAAGCCATAGGCCACAAGAAAAAGCACGCCGCGTTCACCCTGCTTTTTCTTGCCGCTAGAAACTTGTAGCTTGCCGCTCATAGCGAGCAGCGATGGTAGAGCAATTATGGAACAGCCCGGCGCGGCATTGAAGGTGATGGTGATCGACGACTCCAAGACGATTCGCCGCACCGCCCAGATATTGCTCAGCGAAGCAGGATGTGAGGTCATCACGGCCATCGACGGTTTCGATGCCCTGGCCAAGATCATCGACCACCAGCCGCAGATCATTTTCGTCGACGTGCTGATGCCGCGTCTGGACGGTTACCAGACCTGCGCCCTGATCAAGCAGAACAGCACCTTCAAGGACACGCCGGTGATTTTGCTGTCGTCTCGCGATGGTCTGTTCGACAAGGCCCGCGGCCGCGTCGTCGGTTCTGATCAATTTTTGACCAAACCTTTCAGCAAGGAAGAACTGCTGGACGCAATCAAGGCCCATGTGCCGGGATTCGCCGCAGAAGAACAACACGCACCCTGACGCTGCGCCGCCGCAGGCGTCTATTCCTTCATGGGGAACAGCATGGCCCGAGTTCTGATCGTCGACGACTCGCCGACCGAAATGTACAAACTGACCGGTATGCTCGAAAAACACGGGCATCAGGTGCTCAAGGCCGAAAACGGCGCCGACGGCGTGGCCCTGGCCCGCCAGGAACAGCCCGACGCGGTGCTGATGGATATCGTCATGCCCGGGGTCAACGGCTTCCAGGCCACCCGCCAGTTGAGCAAGACCCCTGAGACCGCGCACATTCCGGTGATCATCGTTACCACCAAGGACCAGGAAACCGACAAGGTCTGGGGCCAGCGTCAGGGCGCCAGGGACTACCTGACCAAGCCGGTGGACGAAGACACCCTGATCAAGAAGCTCAACGCCGTGCTCAAAGGTTGACCAGCCAGCCCATGGGCGAGTCGCTGACGGCTTTCGAGCTGCTGCTGGACATCGACCGGCGTTGCCGGCTGCTGGCCGCCGACCTGCCGTTGCAGGAAACCCGCCTGCAGAGCTGGAGCGGCATCGGCTTTCGCATCGCCGAGCAGTGGTTCGTCGCGCCCATGGGCGAAGTCGCCGAGGTCCTGCACGAGCCGCGTCTGAGCCGCATTCCCGGGGTCAAGCCGTGGGTCAGCGGGGTGGCCAACCTGCGCGGCCGCTTGTTGCCGGTGATGGACCTCTGCGGTTTTTTCGGCCTCGGCCTGTCGGCCCCACGCAAGCAGCGACGGGTGCTGGTACTCGACCATGACGAGTTGTTTACCGGGTTGCTGGTCGATGAGGTGCTGGGTCTGCAGCACTTTGCGCTGCACAACCTCGACCTGTCGCCGCCAACTCCGTTATTGAGCGCTGCCGCGCCCTTCGTTCAGGGGCATTTTCAGCGTGAGCGCAGTTGGGCGATCTTCAGCCCCTTCGCCCTGGCCCAGGCGCCGGGTTTCCTCGACGTCGCGTTGTAAAGGAATGCCACCTCCGTGACTACCACCAAGACGGCTCCATCGCCCCAGGGTTCCCGCAGCAGCGCGCAGATCGCGGCGTTGTTCGTGGTGCTGATCCTGTCGATCATCCTGCTGTTCGCCAACTTCGCCTACCTCAACACCCAGGCCAATTACGACAAGCAGTACATCGGCCATGCCGGCGAGCTGCGCGTGCTGTCCCAGCGCATTGCCAAGAACGCCACTGAAGCGGCGGCCGGCAAGGCTGTGGCCTTTCGCCTGCTGAGCGAGGCGCGCAATGATTTCGAACAGCGCTGGGGCTACCTGAAAAAGGGTGATAGCAGTACCGGCCTGCCTGCCGCGCCGCCGGCGGTGCGCAAGGAAATGGACGCGGTGCTGCGCGACTGGGAAAACCTGCGCAAGAACACCGACGCGATTCTTGCCAGTGAACAGACCGTGCTGTCGCTGCACCAGGTCGCCGCGACCCTGGCCGAAACCGTGCCGCAGTTGCAGGTGGAGTACGAGAAGGTCGTGGAAATCCTGCTGCAAAGCGGCGCCCCGGCCAGTCAGGTCGCGGTGGCCCAGCGCCAGTCGCTGCTGGCAGAGCGCATTCTCGGCTCGGTCAACACCGTTCTGGCCGGGGATGACACTGCGGTTCAGGCCGCCGATGCCTTCGGCCGCGACGCCAGCCGTTTCGGCCAGGTGCTCGAAGCCATGCTCGGCGGCAACGAGGCGATCCAGGTTACCCGCGTGCAAGACCCCGATGCCCGCGCGCGGCTGGCCGAGATCGCCGAACTGTTCCAGTTCGTCGCAGGCTCGGTCGACGAAATCCTTGAAACCTCGCCTGAACTGTTCCGTGTCCGCGAAGCCGCCGGGAGTATCTTCGGCCTGTCGCAAACCCTGCTCGATGAAGCCTCGCGACTGGCCACCGGCTTCGAGAACCTGGCCGGCGGGCGCACTCTGGATACCGTCGGCGGCTATGTGCTGGGCTTGCTGGCGCTGGCTTCGATCATCCTCATCGGCCTGGTGATGGTGCGTACCACTCACCGCCAGCTGCGCGAAACCGCCGAGAAAAACGAACGCAACCAGCAGGCGATCATGCGTCTGCTCGACGAAATCGAAGACCTCGCCGATGGCGATTTGACCGTGACGGTCTCGGTCACCGAGGACTTCACCGGCGCCATCGCCGACTCGATCAATTACTCCATCGACCAACTGCGCGACCTGGTGGCGACCATCAACCTCAGTGCCGAGGAGGTGGCCGCCGCCGTGCAGGACACCCAGAACACCGCGCGCCAGCTGGCCAAGGCCTCCGAACACCAGGCCCAGCAGATCAGCGATGCCTCGGTGGCGGTGGGCGACATGGCCGAGTCCATCGACCGGGTGTCCACCCACGCCTACGAGTCGGCGAAAGTGGCCGAGCGTTCGGTCGCCATCGCCAACAAGGGCAACGAGGTGGTGCACAACACCATCAACGGCATGGACAACATCCGCGAACAGATCCAGGACACCGCCAAGCGGATCAAGCGCCTGGGCGAGTCGTCCCAGGAGATTGGCGATATCGTCAGCCTGATCGACGACATTGCTGACCAAACCAACATCCTCGCCCTCAACGCGGCGATCCAGGCCTCGCTGGCCGGTGAAGCCGGGCGTGGCTTTGCCGTGGTTGCCGATGAAGTGCAACGCCTGGCCGAGCGCTCGTCGTCGGCCACGCGCCAGATCGAAGCGCTGGTGCGGACCATCCAGGCCGACACCAACGAGGCGGTGATCTCCATGGAGCAGACCACCGCCGAGGTGGTGCGCGGCGCACGCCTGGCCCAGGATGCCGGGGTGGCCCTGGCGGAAATCGAAGGCGTATCCCAGACCCTCGCCGACCTGATTCACAGCATCTCCGATGCCGCCCAGCTGCAGACCTCTTCGGCCGGGCAGATCTCGCATACCATGTCGGTAATCCAGCAGATCACCTCGCAAACCTCGGCTGGCTCTACCGCCACCGCCGAAAGCATTGGCAACCTGGCGCGCATGGCCAGTGAAATGCGCCGCTCGGTGTCCGGCTTTACTTTGCCGCCGACACCGCCGCGTTGAGGGCCTCATGGTGATGGGAGCAGTTATGGCGGATCGGCACGATACGGTAGCACTGGCCTGGGTCAAAGGGGCGGTTGCCGACTGCCTGGGCCAGGCGCGCCTGACCCTGGAGCACTTCGCCGCCGAGCCCGGAGATGAGGCCGTACTCGATGGCTTCGTCGAACAGCTGCATCAGGTGCGCGGAAGCCTGCTGATGCTCGAGCTCAATGGCGCGGCCCTGCTCGCCGAAGAAATGGAACAACTGGGTCTGGCCTTGCGCCAGGGCCGGGCCAGCCAGCGCGGTGAAGCGCTGGGCGCACTGTTTCGCGGCCTGGAGCAATTACCGCTGTACCTTGAGCGCCTGCGCAGCGCCCGCCGTGACCTGCCGCTGGTGGTGCTGCCGGTACTCAACCAGCTGCGTGCCGAGCGCGGCGCCGAGCCCCTGGCGCAGGACAGCCTACTGACCAGTAGCCCCGCTGACGCTGAAGAGCTGGCCAACCTCGACCTGTACCTGGGGACCTGGCGCGATCGCCTGCAGGCCGGGCCTGATCGCGATGCGCTGCGCTCGGTGGTCGCCGCTTTGTGCGAAGACCTCAAGCGGGTCAAGGAGCGTCTGGACCAGTTCGTGCGTGGCGATCGCCAGCATCTGGACGAGCTGGAGCCGTTGCTGGCGCCGCTGCGGCAGATCGCCGACACCCTGGCCGTGCTCGGCTTTGGCCAGCCGCGCCGAGTGATCATCGATCAGGTGCTGGTGCTGCAAAGCCTGGCCCAGGGCCAGCGTGAGCCGGCCGATGCGCTGTTGATGGATATCGCCGGGGCGTTGCTGTATGTCGAGGCAACCCTGGCCGGCATGGTCGGGCCGCTGGAGCAGAGCAGCCAGAGCCCGCTGCCGGGCACCGATCTGGCCGAGATTCGGCAACTGGTGCTTGAAGAGGCCTTAGCCGTGTTGCAACAGGTCAAGGACCTGATCGGCGATTGCCTGGATGCTGGCTGGCAGCCACAACGCCTGCAACCACTGCCTGGCTTGCTGCAGCAAATCCGTGGCGCCCTGGCGATGCTGATGCTGCCGCGGGCAGCGGCGTTGATCGGCCACTGCGGCGACTATGTACATGAGCATCTGCTGGGCAACGAAACTCTTGCTGAGCCTTCGGCCCTGAGCCATCTGGCCGAGGCCTTGAGTGCCTGCGAGTGTTACCTGCAATGGCTGATTGCCGACCCCCAGGCCAATCCCTCGCGGTTCCTCGAGGCGGCCCAGCACAGCCTTGCTGCCCTGGGTTATCGCCTTGAGCCGGAACCTGCGGTGATAGAGGTGCCGGCGGTAGCTGCGCCTGACGTCATGCCGATCGATGACGAGTTGCGCGAGATATTCCTTGAAGAAGCCAACGAGCTGCTGCCGTTGCTCAATGAAATGTGGGCCCGTTGGCAAGCCGACAGCGCCGATCGCGAAGCCCTGATCGAACTGCGCCGCGGCCTGCACACCCTCAAGGGCAGTGGGCGCATGGTCCGCGCCCAGGCGCTGGCGGAACTGGCATGGGCGGCGGAGCACCTGCTCAACCGTGTGCTCGAAGGCCGGGTGGAGATTGGCGCGGCGCCCTTCGCCGCGTTGCAACAAGCCCTGGATGAGATGCCTGCGCTGCTTGGCGAGTTTGCCCAGGCCCTGGCGCCGGCCCATCCCGAGATTGAGCAATTGGCGACGCATCTGCATGCGCTGGCCATGAATGACCCGCACAGCGAGGCCGTGGCCAGCGAAGCCATTGACCCGCAATTGCTGGAGATATTCCGCAACGAGGCCCTGGGGCACCTGGACAGCCTCGAAGCCTTTTTGCGCGAGGCCGATCAGCACCTGCCGCTGCCGGTCAGCGACAACCTGCAGCGCGCCCTGCACACCCTCAAGGGCAGCGCGGCGATGGCCGGGGTGTTGCCGATTGCCGAGCTGGCCGGTGCCCTGGACTTACTGGCCCGCGAGTTCAAGGCCCATCTGCTGGCCTTTGATCTTGAAGAAATCTACCTCCTGGAAACCGCAGATCCGCTGCTGCGCCGTGGCGTGCAGCAGCTTTCCAGTTCACCGTTGGCGCCGATTGCCGGGGCTGCGACGCTGATTGCCGATATTCACCAGGTGGTCGATGCGCGCCTGCAGGCGTTGCTGGAGGCGCCGAGCCAGGGCTTGCGGGTCAAGCGCGACCCGCAACTGATTGCCAGCTTCCTGGCCCAGGGCATGGACATCCTGCTCGACGCCGAGTCGTTGCTGCTGCGTTGGCAGGAGCATCCGGGTGAGCGCCAGGAGCTCAATGCGCTGCTCGATGAACTGACCACTCTCGGCCAGAGCGCGCACCTGGCCGACCTGTGGCAGGTGGACGAACTGTGTGAAGCCTTGCTCGACCTCTACGGTGCAGTGGAGGAGAGCAGCCTGGCGGTCAGCCCGCGATTCTTCAGCGAGGCGCAGAGCGCCCATGAAGCGCTGATCGACATGCTCGACCAGATCGCCGCCGGCCAGGAAGTCGACCCGCGTCCGGAACGCTTGCAGGCCCTGCGCGAACTGCTCGACGAAGGCTTGGAACCGTCGGCCATGGGCCTGGTCAGCAGCCAGGGCGGGGCAATCACCGAGCTTGCCAGCGCCACCGCCGAACTGGCCGCCCAGGCACCGGACCCGGCCATGCTCGAGCTGTTCCTCGATGAAGCCAACGACATTCTCGACAGTGCCGACCAGGCCCTGGCGCGCTGGCTGCTGGATACCGATAACGCCTCGGCGCTGTCGTCGCTGGCCCGTGACCTGCAAACCCTCAAGGGCGGCGCACAGATGGCTGCCATGGGGGCGTTCGAAGTGCTGGCGCAAGAGCTTGAGCTGCTTTACGAAGGCCTGGTGGACCGGCGCTTCAGCCCCGGTGCCGAGCTGTTTGCCCTGCTCAAGCGCAGCCACCAGCAACTGGCGCAGATGCTCGAACAATTGCAGCAAGGCCAGGTGCCGGCAGCCCAGGTCGAACTGCTGGCGGCGCTGCGCGAGTTCCGTCATGACGCACCGCCGCCTGCGGTTGTGGATAAGCCTGTCGAAGCGCAGCAGGACGCTGGCGACAAAGAGTTGCTGGAGATCTTCCTCGAAGAAAGCCTCGACCTGGTCGAAAGCTCCAGTGCGGCCCTGCTGCGCTGGCAAGCCGAGCCGCGCAATGGCGTCGAGGTCGAAAACCTGCTGCGTGACCTGCACACCCTCAAGGGCGGTGCACGCATGGTCGAGATCGGGCCGATCGGCGACCTGGCCCACGAGCTGGAGTTCCTCTACGAACTGCTTGCCGCTGGCCAGTTGCAACCCAGCCCGGCGCTGTTCAGCCTGCTGCAGAACTGTCATGACCGCCTGGCCCACATGCTCGATGCCGTGCGCCTGCAACAGCCGCTGCACGCGGCTACGGCGCTGATCGACTACATCCGCAACTTCAGCAGCGCGGCATTGGCCGATACCGCCGCCGGCCAGGCGCACCCGGACACGGCGCCGCCGGAACTGCCGGTGACCGCGCCTGAGCGTGGCGCCGGCGACATGGTCAAGGTGGCCTCGGAGTTGCTCGATGACCTGGGCAATCTGGCCGGCGAAAACTCGATCATCCGTGGCCGCATCGAGCAGCAGGTCAACGATGCGCAGGTGGCCCTGAACGAGATGGAAACCACCCTGGAGCGCATGCGCGACCAGTTGCGCCGCCTGGATACCGAAACCCAGGGGCGCATTCTCAGCCGCCAGGCCGACGGCGACGGCCAGGCCTACGATGACTTCGACCCGCTGGAGATGGACCGCCATTCGCAACTGCAGCAGTTGTCGCGGGCGCTGTTCGAGTCGGCTTCCGACCTGCTTGACCTCAAGGAAACCCTGAGCGTGCGTGCCCATGACGCGCAGAGCCTGTTGCAGCAGCAGGCGCGGGTCAACAGCGACCTGCAGGAAGGCCTGATGCGCACCCGCATGGTGCCGTTCGAGCGCCTGGTGCCGCGTTTGCAGCGGGTGGTGCGGCAGGTGTCCAGCGAGCTGGGCAAGCAGGTTGAACTGGTGATCGGCAATGCCGAGGGCGAGATGGACCGCAGCGTGCTGGAGCGCATGATGGCGCCGCTAGAGCACATGCTGCGCAACGCCGTCGACCATGGCCTGGAGTCGCGCGAGGCGCGCCTGGCGGCCGGTAAGCCGGAGCAGGGGCTGATCTCGCTGAACCTGTTGCATGAAGGCGCCGATATCGTCATCGAAATGACCGATGACGGTGCAGGGGTGCCGCTTGAGGCCGTGCGGCGCAAGGCGATCAACCGTGGGCTGCTCGACCCTGCGGCGGTGCTCAGCGACCACGAGATCATGCAGTTCATCCTTCAGCCGGGGTTCTCCACCGCCGAGAAGATCACCCAGATTTCCGGGCGAGGGCTGGGCATGGACGTGGTCCATGAAGAGGTCAAGCAGCTCGGTGGTTCGATGGTGATCGAGTCGAAGCCGGGCAAGGGCGCGCGTTTTCTGATCCGCCTGCCGTTCACTGTGTCGATCAACCGTGGGTTGATGGTCCAGTACGGTGAAGAGCTGTACGCGATTCCGCTGAACACCATCGAAGGCATCGTCCGCGTGCCGCCGGCCGAGCTTGAAGCCTGCTACCAGCTCGACCCGCCGCATTACCGATACGCCGGACACCGCTATGAGCTGCGCTACCTGGGCGAGCTGCTGCAAGGCGCGGCGCAACCGAAACTGTTGGGCCAGAGCCTGCCGCTGCCGGTGTTGCTGGTGCATTCCCACGATCAACAGTACGCCGTGCAGGTCGATGGCCTGGCGGCCAGCCGCGAGATCGTGGTCAAAAGCCTGGGGCCGCAGTTCGCTGCGGTCCAGGGGTTGTCCGGGGCGACCTTGCTGGGTGATGGCCGGGTGGTGCTGATTCTCGACTTGCTCGGCCAGTTACGCGGCCTGCAGCAGTTGGCCCAGCACCATCGCAGCAGCGAAGGTCTGCGCCGGGAAAACCATGGCAGCGTGCCGGAACGGCCGCTGCTGGTGATGGTGGTGGACGACTCGGTGACCGTGCGCAAGGTCACCGGGCGGCTGCTCGAGCGCCACGGCATGAACGTGCTGACCGCCAAGGACGGGGTCGACGCCATGGCCCTGTTGCAGGAACATCGTCCGGACGTGCTTCTGCTGGACATTGAAATGCCGCGCATGGACGGCTTTGAAGTTGCCACACAGATTCGTCACGATCCCAAGCTCGAGGACCTGCCGATCATCATGATCACTTCGCGTACCGGCCAGAAACACCGCGACCGGGCCATGGCCATCGGCGTCAACGACTACCTGGGCAAGCCCTATCAAGAGTCGGTGCTGCTGCAGAGTATTGCCCAATGGAGCCGCCGCGATGCTTGAACAACCCGCCCGGCATAACCGGCGCAGCAGCCTGACCGGCTTGCTGCTGCCCTTGAGCGATCGCTGCCTGGTGCTGCCCAACGTTGCCGTGGCCGAACTGATCGGCTTTCAGGTCGGCAGCCCGGTGCTGGCGTCGCCTGAATGGTTGCTTGGCTGGATCGACTGGCGTGGCCAGCGCTTGCCTCTGCTCAGCTTCGAATCGGCCTGTGGCGGCCAGCTACAGGTTGGCGAGCGGGCGCGGATTGTCGTGCTCAATGCCCTGGGCAGCAGCCCGCTGCGCTTTGTTGCCTTGCTGGTGCAGGGCATTCCACGCTCGTGCAAGCTCGACAGCCAGCTCAACTACGTCGATGTGCCGCTGGCCGCCCTGGAGATGGCGGCGGTGCAGGTGGGCGAACAGGTGGCGCGGGTGCCGGATCTTCCTGCACTGGAACAGCTGTTGGTGAACGCAGGGGTGGTTTGAAACATTTGCCTGTGTAGGATGGGAGCCCTGTTACTAGTCAGGAGGATCCTGTTGCATGTATCACGGTGAACGTTTCAATGCCTGGACCCATCTGGTCGGCGCCGTGCTGGCTTGCATTGGCACCATCTGGCTGCTGGTGGTGGCAAGCCTGCAAGGTGACCCCTGGAAGATCGTCAGCCTGGCGATCTACGGTTTCACACTGTTGTTGCTCTACAGCATCTCGACGCTTTATCACAGCGTGCGCGGCAAGGCCAAAGTGGTCATGCGCAAGCTCGATCACCTGTCCATCTACCTGTTGATTGCCGGCAGCTATACGCCGTTCTGCCTGGTCAGCCTGCGCGGGCCGTGGGGCTGGAGCCTGTTCGGGGTAGTCTGGGGGCTGGCGGTGATCGGCATGCTGCAAGAGATCAAGCCGCGCTCCGAAGCGCGGGTGATGTCGATCATCATCTATGCACTGATGGGCTGGATCGTGCTGGTGGCGGTCAAGCCACTGCTGGCCAGTCTCGGCGCCGCAGGCTTTGCCTGGCTGGCGGCCGGTGGTGCGTTCTACACCATCGGCATCATCTTCTTCGCCTACGACAGCCGCTTTCGCCATTGGCATGGCATCTGGCACCTGTTCGTGATTGCCGGCAGCCTGCTGCACTTCATCGCGGTGTTCTTCTACGTGCTCTAGAAGTCGCCCCACAGCTGCTGGGCGACGGCCAGGGCCACCACCGGCGCGGTTTCGGTGCGCAGCACCCGCGGGCCCAGGCGCGCGGCGTGGAAGCCGGCGCCTTTGGCCTGCTCCACTTCTGCTTCGCTCAGACCGCCCTCAGGACCGATCAGAAAGGCCAGGCTGGCCGGCTTCTGGTGGCTGACCATCGGTTCAGCGACCGGGTGCAGGACCAGCTTGAGGTCTTCGTCGCAGGCCTTGAGCCAGTCGGCCAGCAGCTGCGGCGGGTGAATCACCGGCACGCTGGAGCGCCCGCACTGCTCGCAGGCGCTGATTGCCACCTGGCGCCAGTGGGCCAGGCGCTTGTCGGCGCGCTCATCTTTCAGGCGCACTTCGCAGCGCTCGCTGACGATCGGGGTAATGGCACTGACACCCAGCTCGGTGGCCTTCTGGATGGCCCAGTCCATGCGCTCGCCGCGGGACAGGCCCTGGCCGAGGTGAACCTGCAGGCTTGAGTCGGCTTGACCGGCGAAGGCTTCGTCGAGCTGCACGCGGACGGTTTTCTTGCCGACTTCGAGCAACTGGCCGCGAAACTCCTGGCCGCTGCCGTCGAACAGTTGCACGGCGTCGCCGGTGGCCATGCGCAGCACGCGGCCGATGTAGTGGGCCTGGGCTTCGGGCAGATCGTGGGCGCCGAGGCTCAGGGGGGCGTCGATGAAGAAGCGGGACAGTCTCATGGGCTAACTCTAAAAATGTGTTGGCAGTGCGGGCCTCATCGCGGGTCAAGCCCGCTCCTACAGGGATCTCTGTGGGAGCGGGCTTGACCCGCGATGCGGTTAGCCCGGATCGCGGAAGTCAGGGTGGAAATCAGCCGGCACCGCCACGCTGATGCTGCTGCGGGTGGCGATGTCGATGCCCTCGGTGGCCACCTCGGCAAGGAAGTCGATCTGCTCCGGGGTGATCACGTAAGGCGGCAGGAAGTACACCACGCTGCCCAGCGGGCGCAGCAGGGCACCGCGACTCAGGGCGTGCTCGAAGACCTTCAGGCCACGGCGCTCCTGCCACGGGTAGGCGGTCTTGCTGGCCTTGTCCTGGACCATCTCGATGGCCAGGGCCATGCCGGTCTGGCGCACTTCGGCGACATGCGGGTGGTCGACCAGGTGCGCGGTGGCGGTGGCCATGCGCTGGGAGAGAGCCTTGTTGGCTTCGATGACGTTGTCCTGCTCGAAGATATCCAGGGTCGCCAGCGCCGCGGCACAGGCCAGCGGGTTGCCGGTGTAGCTGTGCGAGTGGAGGAAGGCGCGCAGGGTCGGGTAATCGTCGTAGAAGGCGCTGTACACCTCGTTGGTGGTCAGGCAGGCGGCCAGCGGCAGGTAGCCGCCGGTCAGGGCCTTGGACAGGCACAGGAAGTCCGGGCGGATGCCGGCCTGTTCGCAGGCGAACATCGTCCCGGTGCGGCCAAAGCCCACGGCGATTTCGTCGTGGATCAGGTGCACGCCATAGCGGTCGCAGGCTTCACGCAGCAGCTTGAGGTACACCGGGTGGTACATGCGCATGCCGCCAGCGCCCTGGATCAGCGGTTCGACGATGACGGCGGCAACCGTGGCATGGTGTTCGGCCAGGGTCTGCTCCATGGCCGCGAACATAGTGCGCGAGTGTTCTTCCCAGCCCATGCCCTCGGGGCGCAGGTAGCAGTCCGGGCTCGGCACCTTGATGGTGTCGAGCAGCAGCGCCTTGTAGGTCTCGGTGAACAGCGGCACATCGCCGACCGACATCGCCGCGATGGTTTCGCCGTGATAGCTGTTGCTCAGGGTGACGAAGCGCTTTTTCTCCGGCTGACCTTTGTTCAGCCAGTAGTGGAAGCTCATTTTCAGCGCCACTTCGATGCAGGACGAACCGTTATCGGCGTAGAACACCCGGTCCAGGCCTTCAGGGGTGATCTGCACCAGGCGCTCGGAGAGCTCGATCACCGGCTGATGGCTGAAGCCGGCGAGGATCACGTGTTCGAGCTGGTCGACCTGATCCTTGATGCGCTGGTTGATGCGCGGGTTGGCATGGCCAAAAACGTTGACCCACCAGGAGCTGACGGCGTCGAGATAGTGCTTGCCTTCGAAGTCTTCCAGCCACACGCCTTGGCCGCGCTTGATTGGAATCAGCGGCAGTTGTTCGTGATCTTTCATCTGGGTGCAGGGGTGCCACAGGACCTTGAGGTCGCGTTGCATCCACTGTTGGTTGAGGCCCATTTCGATTCTCCTGGCGACGGCGGCTCGGACATGCCGCGCAAGCCTATGCAATGCGCCGGCCGAGAACAACCCGTGCGCTGCAATCAGGGTGCTGGCGTTGCTGGCGGGGGCGCTTGGCGTGGCGTATCCTTCGGCTACTCTTTCTGGGGGGATCCCCCCAAACACTTCTGCTTTGATCCGGAGTTCGCCAAATGTCTGCTGGTTGGCTGCGCGCGTGTGCGCTGGTAATGATAGGACTGTTCAGCGGCACTGCGCTGGCCAAGGACAAGGCCCCGACGGCAATCGTCGTCGGTGGCGGTCTGGCCGGCCTGACAGCCGCCTATGAGTTGCAGAACAAGGGGTGGCAGGTGACCCTGCTGGAAGCCAAGGCCGGCATGGGCGGGCGCTCGGGCCTGGCCACCAGCGAATGGATCGGCAACAGCAAGGCCCAGCCGGTGCTCAACCAGTACCTGGACACCTTCAAGCTCAGTACCCTGCCGGCACCGGAGTTCGTGCGGACCCCGGGTTACCTGATCGACGGCGAGTATTTCAGCTCGACCGACCTGGCCACCAAGCAGCCGGCCACCGCCGAGGCGCTCAAGCGTTACGAGAAGACCCTCGACGACCTGGCGCGCTCGATCGACGATCCGCTGAACCCGGCGGCCAACAGCACCCTGTTTGCCCTCGACCAGCTCAACGTCTCCGGCTGGCTCGACAAGCTGCAGTTGCCGGCCACCGCACGCCAGTTGATCAATCAGCAAATCCGTACCCGCTACGACGAGCCATCGCGCCTGTCGCTGCTCTATTTCGCCCAGCAGACCCGCGTCTACCGTGGCGTCAGCGACCGTGACCTGCGCGCGGCCCGCCTGCCAGGCGGCAGCCCGGTACTGGCCCAGGCCTTCGTCAAACAGTTGAAGACCATCAAGACCCAATCGCCGGTAAGTGCCATTGTCCAGGACAAGGACGGCGTCACCGTCAAAGTCGGTAGCGTCGGTTACCAGGCCGATTACGTAGTGCTGGCCGTGCCGCTGCGCGCCCTGTCGAAAATCCAGATGACCCCGGGCCTGGACGCCAAGCACCTGGCTGCGCTCAAGGGTACCAACTACGGCTGGCGCGACCAGCTGATGCTCAAGTTCAAGACCCCGGTGTGGGAGAGCCGCTCGCGGATGTCCGGCGAGATCTACAGCAACACCGGCCTGGGCATGCTCTGGATCGAGCCTGCGCTCAAGGGCGGCGCCAACGTGGTGATCAACCTTTCCGGTGACAACGCGCGTCTGCTGCAAGCCTTTGGCGACAAGCAGATGGTCGATCAGGTGCTGATCCGCCTGCACGCCTTCTACCCGCAGGCCCGCGGTGCCTTCACCGGCTACGAAGTGCGCCGTTACAGCACCGACGTCGGTACCGGTGGCGCCTACCTGGCCTATGGTCCTGGCCAGATCAGCAAGTACTGGCGCCTGTGGGAGCGTCCGGTGCAGCGTATTGCCTTTGCGGGCGAGCACACCGATGCGATGTACCCGGGCACCCTCGAAGGCGCCCTGCGCAGTGGTCAGCGCGCTGCCAGCCAGGTCCAGGATCTGGCGGCCGGCAAGTCGTTCGAACCGGTCAAGGCGGTAGCGGCCACCGCTGCTGCAGGCACGGCTGCGGCGGCGGCGAGCAAGGGCAACTTCTTCAGCAACCTGTTTGGTGGTTCGTCCGACAAGTCGGCCAAGGCCGAGGAGCCGGTGAAGAAGGAAGAGGGCAAGCCAGGGTTCTTCAAGCGTCTGTTCGGCGGTGCTGACAAGCCTGCCGAGCAGCCATCCGCCAAGCCTGCCGAGGTTGCCCCGGCACCCGCTCCGGCTACTGCACCGGCACCCACGGTAGCACCGGTTGCCAAGGAAGAACCGGCCAAGGCGCCGGTAAAAGCGGCCCCGGCCAAACCTGCGGCCAAGCAGGCGCCGGCGAAAAAACCGGTGGCCAAAGCGCAACAGCAGAAAAAGACTGCAGCCAAGGCTGCGCCAGTGAAGAAAGCCGCTGCCAAGGCGGAACCGGTGAAAAAGCCGGTGGCCGATACCCAGGCCAAGGCGCAGTAATGCGCTGACTTCATCGCCGGCAAGACCGGCTCCCACAGGGTTTTGTTCAAGCCGAACCTGTGGGAGCCGGCGTTGCCGGTGATGGGCCGCGCTACGGCCCCAAGACCCTCAGGGTCTTCCCTTCCCACGTAGTTAATGTTTCCTTAATAGCTTCGTTTCATACTAAAGATCATATTTCTCGATATTTCAGAGCAAGTTTTTCTGCTTTTAATCGATAAATAACTCGTTAGTCTTGAGCACAGTTCTTACAGGGAAACACGGCAATGCAACTGCGCAATTCATCTTCTCGTTATGGCCTTGTCAGCATCTTCCTGCACTGGGGTGTTGCGCTGGCCGTATTCGGCCTGTTCGGCCTGGGCCTGTGGATGATGGGCCTGGACTACTACAGCACCTGGCGCAAAGACGCCCCCGACCTGCACAAAAGCATCGGCCTGGTGCTGCTTGGGGTAATGCTGCTGCGTGTGCTCTGGCGCTTTGTCAGTCCGCCCCCGCCGGCTCCGGCCAGCCACGGCAAACTGACTCGCCTGGCCTCCACTGCCGGCCATGGCCTGCTGTACCTGGGTTTGTTCGCGGTGATGATTGCCGGTTACCTGATTTCTACCGCCGATGGTGTTGGCATTCCGGTGTTCGGCCTGTTTGAAGTGCCGGCGCTGGTCAGCAATCTGCCCGACCAGGCCGACGTCGCCGGCGAAATCCATTTCTACCTGGCCTGGGGCCTGGTGATTTTTGCCGGGCTGCATGGCCTGGCCGCCCTGAAACACCACTTTATTGACCGTGACGCGACCCTGATCCGCATGCTGGGCCGCAAAGCTTGATGTTCAACCTCAACTCCAAAGGGATATAGACGCATGTTGAAAAAGACTTTTGCCGCTCTGGCGCTCGGTACCGCACTGTTGTCCGCCGGCCAAGCCATGGCAGCAGATTACAAGATCGACAAGGAAGGCCAGCACGCCTTCGTTGACTGGAAGATCAGCCACCTGGGCTACAGCTTCATCCACGGTACTTTCAAGGATTTCGATGGTTCCTTCAGCTGGGATTCGACCAAGCCTGAGGCCAGCAAGATCGCAGTCGACCTGAAAACCGCCAGCCTGTGGTCCAACCACGCCGAGCGTGACAAGCACATCGCCAGCAAAGACTTCCTCGATGTGAAGAAGTACCCAGAGGCCAAGTTCGTGTCCACCGCCGTTAAATCTACCGGCGAGAAAACCGCTGACGTGACCGGCGACCTGACCCTGCACGGTGTGACCAAACCGGTGATCTTCAAGGCTACCTTCAACGGTGAAGGCAAGGATCCATGGGGTGGCGAGCGTGCCGGTTTCAACGCCAAGACCACGCTGAACCTGAACGACTTCGGCATCAAAGGCCCAGGCCCTGCATCGCAGACCCTGGATCTGGACATCACGATCGAAGGCGTCAAGCAGAAGTAATTGCTGCTGAACGAACAAAAACGCCGCCCCTAGGGGCGGCGTTTTTGTTGGCGCGGTCGCTGAATCAGCGGTTGCGCGTCAGCAAAGCAGGTTTCTCGCCACGTGGACGGCTTGGCAGTTGCTCGAGCTGCTCGGCAGTCGGGAAGCGATCGACCTTCGACTCCTTGTGCATGATCTTCGGCTGCGACTGGCCTTCACGCGGGTTGCGCACGGCCGGTTCCTGGCTCGATTGATCATCGCGGGCTGGACGACGGTTACGACCGCCACCACCGTCGCGGCGCGCCTGGCCGTCACGGCCGCCACCACCACTACGGGCACCACCACCGCGTTTCTCTCCATTGGCCGAAGCACTGCCACCGCTACGCGGGCCGTTGTTGCTGCGTGGCTGACCACCCCGTGGCTGGCCACCCGTACCGGCGCCAGCCTGGGCAGGTGCACCCGGGCGACGGTTGCGGCCCTGGTTGCCCTTGTTCTGGTAAGGGCTGACGTAGTCGGCGCGGTTACCGAAGTTGTCGACTTCGTCATCCAGGAATTCTTCCGGATCACGGTTGGCCGGCACTGGCGGGATACCTGGCTGAGCCGACTGGGCCTGACGCGGCTTGTTGTCGCGCGGCTTGCGCTCCTGGCGGCCACCAGCGGATTTCTCCGCAGTTTTTTCCTTGTCCTTGTCGCGGCCTTTGTCTTTGCCCTGATCCTTGCCCTTGTCCTTGCGGCCGCCACTGTTGGCATTGCTGCCATCGGCACGTTGGCCACGGCCAGTGCGCGGATTGTTTTGCGGACGTTCACGGGTTTCGGGTTTTTCAGCTTCGACCTTGGAGGCGTCAAAGCCCATCAGGTCGCCATCCGGGATTTTCTGGCGGGTGACGCGCTCGATGCTCTTGAGCAGCTTTTCTTCATCCGGAGCGACCAGCGAAATGGCCTCACCCGAGCGACCGGCACGGCCGGTACGGCCGATGCGGTGGACGTAATCTTCTTCGACATTGGGCAACTCGAAGTTGACCACGTGCGGCAGTTGGTCGATGTCCAGGCCACGGGCGGCGATGTCGGTGGCGACCATGATGCGCACGGTACCGGCCTTGAAGTCGGCCAGGGCCTTGGTACGGGCGTTCTGGCTCTTGTTGCCGTGGATCGCGGCGGCGGTCAGGCCGTGCTTTTCCAGGTACTCGGCCAGGCGGTTGGCGCCATGCTTGGTACGGGTGAACACCAGTACCTGTTCCCAGGCGCCGGTAGTGATCAGGTGCGCCAGCAAGGCACGCTTGTGGCTGGCCGGCAGGCGGTAGACGCGTTGTTCGATACGCTCGACGGTAGTGTTCGGCGGCGTGACTTCAATGCGTTCCGGATTGTGCAGCAGCTTGTCGGCAAGGTCAGTGATGTCCTTGGAGAAGGTCGCCGAGAACAGCAGGTTCTGGCGCTTGGCCGGCAAACGGGCGAGGACCTTTTTCACATCGTGGATGAAGCCCATGTCGAGCATGCGGTCGGCTTCGTCCAGCACCAGGGTTTCGACATGGGACAGGTCAACGCTGCCCTGGCCGGCCAGGTCGAGCAAGCGCCCCGGGCAGGCTACCAGCACATCAACGCCCTTGGCCATGGCCTGAACCTGGGGGTTCATGCCGACGCCACCAAAGATGCAGGCGCTGACGAATTTGAGGTCGCGGGCGTAGACCTTGAAGCTGTCGTGAACCTGGGCGGCCAGTTCGCGCGTCGGGGTCAGCACCAGTACCCGCGGCTGGCGTGGGCCATGACGCTGGGATTTGTCCGGGTGACCGCCTGGGAACAGGCGCTCAAGGATCGGCAGGGCGAAGCCGCCGGTTTTACCAGTACCTGTCTGGGCGGCAACCATCAGGTCGCGGCCTTGCAACACGGCGGGAATGGCCCGCTGTTGCACCGGAGTGGGCTGGGTGTAGCCCGCTGCCTCGATGGCGCGGACTAGAGCCTCGGAGAGACCGAGGGAAGCAAAGGACATGAGTAATCCTGTTCTAATGGGGGCTGAGCCCGATGGGATAATCTTGCCTGGCGCGACGGGCATCAGGTGATGCTATCGCGTCCGGTCCTGCAGGGCCTTCAATGCGCATCCGGGGCGGCGGGCGGGCTCTTGGCCGCGCTGTCCTGCCGGTCGGGATGCCTTTTGCAAGGCCGAGCGTCCGGGCGTAAGCCTGGCGGGAAGGCCCGAGTATAACAGAGCATTCAGCGCGTGCTGTGTTCCTGCTGCTCAACGGCGGGTTGAAAGTTTTCCCCGGCACTGGCGTAACGGGCATGCAGCGCGGCATAGGCCGGTTCGCGCTTGAAGCGGCGCAGCTCGGCGGCAAAGCGCTGGGCCAGCAGGTCCATGCCGACATTGCGGCGCACCGCCAGGTACTGGCTCTGGCGGCTGATCACCAGCGGCAGTTCGCTGATCTGCTGCTCCAGGCCCAGGTTGCGCACTAGGTAGCGGCCTACTCGACGGTCAGTGATCAGCAGGTCGATGCGCCCGCGCTGCAGCTTGCCGAAGTTGGCCTCATGGGTGGGCGCAGGTTCGCGGGTGAATAGCGGCGACTCGATAAACGCCGCTCCGTAGCTGTAACCGGGCGAGGTCCCTACCGTCAGGCCGCGCAGGTCTTCCAGGCGCTTGACCTTGTGCGGTCGGTCGTTGGCGTAGAAGAGGGTGAATTCGACGTCGGACAGCGGTTCGCTGGGGTAGAACAGCTGGCTGTCGCGCTGTTCGGTCTGGAAGATGTCCAGCACACCATCGGCCAGACCTTGTTCGATCATGGCCAGGCAGCGTTTCCACGGCAGGAATTGCCATTCCACCTCGACGCCCAGGCGTTTGAATACTTCGGCGGTCACCTCGTAGTCGATGCCTTTGGCCTGACCGTCTTCAAGGTAGACATAGGGAGCCCAGGGTTCGGTGACGATACGTAGCTTCTCGCCATGGGCAAAGGCACTCAGGCAAGTGAGAAACAGCGCGGTCAACAGACGGGTGAAATCGGGCATGGCTGGAGATTACGACGTGCGCACGGCTATGGCTAGTAGCCGTGCACGTCGATCCAGCCGGGTTGTCAGCGCTGTGATCGCTTTAACAGCAAATCACGCACGGTGCGGTGCTTGCGGCCCAGGGACAGGCGCATACCGGGATGCTCGAACCATTGCTGCAGGGTCGCGGGGCAGAGCGGCTGCGGATGCCGGGCCTTGGCGTTGTCCAGGGCCTTGTCCCACCAAGCCGAGGCGCAGGCGCGGTCGAACTCGTTGGGGTAGTCGTAGCAGCCGTTGAGCAACTCGCGCATGAACTGGCGCTGTTCGGCCGGCAAGGTCAGGCTCAAGGCCTTGTAGCCCAGCCGCTGCAGGGTGGGCGGCTTGGGCAGCTGGGCGTTGACGCGGTAGACATCGGCCAGCGCCGCTTCAGTCAGAGGGGCATGCTGGTGCTTGGCCAGCCAGGCCTGGACCTTGGCCCGGAACAGCTGCTTGCGGCTCCAGTAGTGATGGATCAGGTCGGTGCACTGGTTGACCTGCATCTGCCGGTAGGCCGCGACAGTCAGGCAGAACTCTTCCAGGGTGTAAGCCCCCTTGGCGTGGGGGTAGTACTCGTCCATCAAGGCGATGGAGCGGTCGAGCAACGGTGCATCTTCCTGCATCAGGCCAATGACCCCGGAGTTCAGCAGTGGCATGTTCCGGTCGGCCAGGCCGCGCTCCTCGAGCATCGGTGCCAGGGTCTGAAACAGCAGGCACTGCGGGTCACTGCCATAGGTGCCGCCGATGGCGTTGCACAGCAAGGTGCCTGGCTTGACCCGGTGGAACAGTTCGATGGGCGACTGATGGAAAAACGTGTCGGTATCGATCAGCACTGCCATGGGCGCACTGGCCAGCACCTTACGCAGCACCACATGCTTGCTGCGAAAGTGATAACCGTAGGGCTGGTTCCAGGCTTCGCGGGTGGCCGCGTCGAGTGGATGTACGCTTACCGGCAGATGCAGGTAGGGCTCGGGGTTGTCGCTGTAGACCTGGATATCAAGGGCTTGCCCGGGAGTCTTGCGCAGGTTGGCCAGGGCGCTGACGATGCTGAACTGGGCTTCCTGATGATAGGTGTGTGGCCCGAAGACCAGGTAAACAAGTTGCGGTCGAGCAGGGGTAAGTCCTTGGCGCATGAAGGCACGAGAATCCGTCAGGGGGTAAGAATGCAGAAAAGGCCCTTAGCGTAAGCTAAAGGCCTTATCAATATTTTGACGCAATTGTTACCTGTGGTGTAGCGAGCCGATCAGCGGGGCAACTTGAGGTTGTTCCAGATCGCCAGGCTCGGATCGGCCTGGTTCAGGGTATAGAAGTGCAGCCCAGGTGCGCCGCCTTGCAGCAGTTGTTCGCACATACGGGTGATGACTTCTTCGCCAAAGGCCTGGATGCTCTTCACGTCGTCGCCGTAAGCTTCCAGCTGCTTGCGGATCCAGCGTGGGATCTCGGCGCCGCAGGCGTCGGAGAAACGCGCCAGCTTGCTGTAGTTGGTGATCGGCATGATCCCCGGTACTACAGGGATATCCACCCCCATCTGCTGCACACGCTCGACGAAGTAGAAATAGCTGTCGGCGTTGAAGAAGTACTGGGTGATGGCGCTGTTGGCGCCGGCGTTGGCCTTGCGTACGAAGTTTTTCAGGTCATCTTCGAAATTGCGCGCCTGCGGATGCATCTCCGGGTAGGCGGCGATTTCGATGTGAAAGTGATCGCCGCTTTCCTGGCGGATGAACTCGACCAGTTCGTTGGCGTAGCGCAACTCGCCGCTGGCCATGCCCATGCCCGATGGCAAGTCGCCACGCAGGGCAACGATGCGCTGGATGCCAGCTGCCTTGTACTGGATCAGCAGCGAGCGCAGGTCATCCTTGCTGTCGCCGACGCACGACAGGTGCGGGGCCGCCGGGACTTTCACTTCGCTTTCCAGCTGCAGCACGGTGTTGAGCGTGCGGTCGCGGGTCGAGCCACCGGCACCGTAGGTGCAGGAGAAGAAATCCGGGTTGTAGCTGGCCAGCTGGCGGGCAGTGGCAAGCAGTTTTTCATGTCCAGCATCGGTCTTGGTCGGGAAGAACTCGAAGCTGTAACGACGTTCCTGAGACATAGAAGACTCTCTTCAGCGGCAAGCTACAAGCCGCAAGCTATAAGCAGCAGCGGCGCGAACCGCTTGCAGCTTGTAGCTTGCAGCTACCAACTTTCAGTAGCGATAGGCGTGTGGCTTGAACGGCCCTTCAACAGTAACGCCGATGTAGTCGGCCTGCTGCTTGGTCAGTTGGGTCACCACGCCGCCGAAGCCGCGGACCATTTCCAGGGCCACTTCTTCGTCGAGCTTCTTCGGCAGGACTTCAACGGTCAGGCGCTCGGCTTTCTGAGCGGCTGGCAGGTCGGCGTACTTCTGCTGGAACAGGAAGATCTGGGCCAGGACCTGGTTGGCGAACGAGCCGTCCATGATCCGGCTCGGGTGACCGGTGGCGTTGCCCAGGTTCACCAGGCGGCCTTCGGCCAGCAGGATCAGGTAGTCGTCGTTCTGTGGGTCGAAGTCGCCATGGCCGGTACGGTGGACCTTGTGTACCTGTGGTTTGACTTCTTCCCAAGCCCAGTTCTTGCGCATGAAAGCGGTATCGATTTCATTGTCGAAGTGGCCGATGTTGCAGACCACGGCGCGCTTCTTCAGGGCCTTGAGCATGTTGGCATCGCAGACGTTGACGTTACCGGTGGTGGTCACGATCAGGTCGATCTTGCCCAGCAGCGCCTTGTCGATGCTCGCTTCGGTACCGTTGTTGATACCGTCGATGAACGGCGAGACCAGCTCGAAACCGTCCATGCAGGCTTGCATGGCGCAGATCGGGTCGACTTCCGACACCTTGACGATCATGCCTTCCTGACGCAGCGACTGGGCCGAGCCCTTGCCGACGTCACCGTAGCCGATGACCAGCGCCTGCTTGCCCGACAGCAGGTGGTCGGTGCCGCGCTTGATGGCGTCGTTGAGGCTGTGACGGCAGCCGTACTTGTTGTCGTTCTTGCTCTTGGTGACCGAGTCGTTGACGTTGATCGCCGGGACTTTCAGCTCACCCTTGGCCAGCATGTCGAGCAGGCGGTGCACACCGGTGGTGGTCTCTTCGGTGACGCCGTGGACGCGCTCCAGCACAGCCGGATACTTCTTGTGCAGCAGCTCGGTGAGGTCGCCGCCATCGTCGAGGATCATGTTGGCGTCCCATGGCTGGCCATCCTTGAGGATGGTTTGCTCCAGGCACCACTCGTACTCTTCCTCGGTCTCGCCTTTCCAGGCGAAAACTGGGATGCCGGCAGCCGCGATGGAGGCAGCGGCCTGGTCTTGAGTCGAGAAGATGTTGCAGGACGACCAGCGTACTTCGGCACCCAGGGCAACCAGGGTTTCGATCAGCACGGCGGTCTGAATGGTCATGTGGATGCAGCCGAGGATTTTCGCACCCTTGAGCGGTTGCTCTTGCAGGTACTTGCGGCGCAGGCCCATCAGCGCAGGCATTTCCGATTCAGCAATGATGGTCTCGCGACGGCCCCAGGCAGCCAGGGAGATATCGGCGACTTTGTAATCGGTAAAACCAGCAGGCGTGTTTACAGCGCTCATTGAGAGCCTCCATTCGTAATGTGCGAATGGGCGCCGTTGTGCGTTTAGTGTCCGCAGGCATGCCTGGCGGGACAACGCCCCATCCGAGCCTGACAGGTTGAACCTGCTGCAGCGCCCCTCGGACAGGTGGCGGGAACGGTAGCCAATGTAGCCACCGTCGAATAATGCCGGGCGATTATAGCCGGGCTTTTCGAGCTTCCCAAGCGCTAAAGACAAATCAACGGCTCAGCCGGTCGGCATCGTGACCAGCAGATCCAGGTGCAGGCGCAGGTAAGCCAGCGGCTCGCAGTCCTGGGCCAGTAGCATGACCTGCCAGGTAAGCTTGAACTCGCCAGGCTGGTCGCTGCGCAGCTGCCAGTGATAATCGTCGACCTCACGGCTCGACGGTTGCAGCGGGGTGGACGCTTCGGGAAGCGCCAGGTGCACGTTGTGCTGTTCGATCAGCTCGATTGCCAGCGGGGGCGTGCTGGCAGGGCTGTGGCTGAAGAGTATTTCTTCGCCGAGCAGCGCCACTGGCACCATGCGCAGCAGCAGCGTTTTCCCAGCCTCGATGGTCAGCCGTGGAGCGTCGACAAGCAGGGGGGCGTCCGTCTCCGGGCGGGCGTGCAGGATGCACAGGTGGCGGGGGTCGAGATCGGCGGGTGAGTCGGGATCAATGGGCAGCGGTTCAAGAGAGTCGAGCAGGCCCTTGGTATCGACGATAAGCACAACGTGTTCAGGTTTCTCCGTAGCCATGATGAGCTCCTTCCATGAGCACCAATTGGGGAGGGTTTTGACATGTGCCACCGGCCCGCAGGCCGATGGCACATGCACTGGATCAGTTGGTGATGGTGATGAACGGATCCCATTCGAAGTAGCCACAGCACTTGCAATCACGATCGACGATCATGAACTTGAAGTGGTAAGTGACTTTGCCTTGCGCGAGCAGGTCGCCGCGCCAGTAGTAGTTGTCGTTGATCTGGCAGGTCGGAACAGACTTATTGTTCGCGTTAGGCACAGCCGTTTGCACTTTGGCGCGCAGGGGACGAGGGTCTTCCAGCAGTTGGTGCTTCGGGTCGTCGCAGACGAACGCATAAAGGATTACGGACTGCTCGAAGCCAAATGAAATGCTCTGCTCGCGCCAGCGAACTACATCGCCTACGCGGCCCCTGAGGTGCAACTCGCCGCCGGCCTGGCCGGCGATGACGTTGTCCTGGTAGGTGACCATGTAGATATGTTCCGGCGGGATGAACGTGGGCTTGTTCGGGTCCTTGCTCGGATTGGGGAATTTCTTGAGGATGGTTTCGGTGTCGAAGTTGATGCTGACATCAATGACTCGGGACATGAGTGGATTCCTTTTCACAGTTCGAGTAGGTCAATGGTGAGCCTCAGTTGCTCTCCACTGGCACTGCCCGGAGCTTCGCTTCCTGCGATGCCGGTTCTGCCGCGCCGTATGCCAAGTTCCGGTTGTCCGACTACCTGGAGTGATCTGTGGATCACATGCTCAGGCTAGATGTATAGAGCGGGGTGTCAAAGTGCGCCCGGTGAAATTTCCATGGCTACTGACCAATGGTCGTAATGGTCGACGCCACCCGAATGGGACTACCATGTAGAACAAGGGCCGGAGGGCTGTATTGCCCTTTGGCGCTCGACTTTTCAGAGGCCAAGGTCAGGAGTAGCGATGAATTTCCACACCCGCAAATGGGTAAAACCCGAAGACCTCAACCCCAACGGCACCCTGTTCGGCGGCAGCCTGCTGCGCTGGATCGATGAAGAGGCGGCGATCTATGCGATCGTTCAACTGGGCAACCAGCGCGTGGTGACCAAGTACATCTCGGAGATCAACTTCGTCAGCGCCTCGCGCCAGGGCGACATTATCGAACTGGGCATCACCGCCACCGAATTCGGGCGCACCTCGATCACCCTCAAGTGCGAAGTGCGCAACAAGATCACCCGCAAGAGCATCCTCACGGTCGACCGCATGGTCTTCGTCAACCTGGGTGAAGACGGCCTGCCGGCGCCGCACGGGCGCACCGAGATCAAGTACATCAAGGATCAGTTCGATACCGCGGTGGAATGAAAGGCATCGCCGGCAAGCCGGCTCCCACATATCCCTGTGGGAGCGGGCTTGCCAGCGATAGCGGCCTCAAGGCTGCTCGGTAACCCCGCGCACCACCCGCCCGATCGTCAGGCCCTGCAACAGGATCGACGACAGCACCACGATGTAGGTGATGCTCAGCAACAGGTCGCGCTCGCTGCCGCTTGGCAGCGACAGGGCCAGGGCCACCGACACGCCACCGCGCAATCCGCCCCAGGTCAGTACCCGCACGGTGCCGCGTGGCACCGACCGCCAGCGGCGCAGCATGACGATGGCCGGGGCCACGGTCAGCAGGCGCGACAGCAGGATCGCCAGCGCCAGTACGCCAGCCGCCGCCAGGTGCATCCAGGAGAACGGCAGCAACAACAGCTCGAGGCCGATCAGGGCAAACAGCAGGGCATTGAGCATGTCGTCGATCAGTTCCCAGAAGCCATCCAGGTAGCGACGGGTCATGTCGTTCATCGCCAGGTTGCGGCCCAGGTTACCGATGATCAGGCCCGCCACCACCATGGCGATCGGCGCTGAAACATGCAGTTCATAGGCCATGGCCGAGCCGCCGATGACCAGCGCCAGGGTCAGCATGACCTCGACCTGGTACTGCTCGATGCTCTTGATCATGCGGTAGGTGATGTAGCCGACCAGGCCGCCGAACACCACGCCGCCAATGGCTTCGCGGGCGAACAGAATCGCGGTGTCAGCCACCGTGGGGGTTTCGCCAAGCTGGGCGATGCCCAGCAGCACGGTGAACACGACAACGGCGGTGCCGTCGTTAAACAGCGACTCACCGACGATGGTGGTCTTCAGCGGCTTGGAGGCGTTGGCGGTACGCAGCGCGCCGAGTACCGCGATCGGGTCGGTTGGCGAGATCAGCGCGCCGAACAGCAGGCAGTAGAGCAAGCTCACGTGCCAGCCGAACAGGGCGAAAATCCAGTGGGCAAGAAAACCGATGACCACGGTGGCGATCAGCACGCCGACAGTCGCCAGCAGGCCGATCGGCCAGCGGTAGCTGCGCAGGTCGGCCAGGTTCACGTGCAAGGCGCCGGCGAACAGCAGGAACGACAGCATCCAGTGCATCAGCAGATCGTTGAAATCGATCTGGTTCATCAAGCCCTGCACGCGTTCTTCCAGGCCGGGATAGCCGATAACGCTCAGGCCTTGCAACAGTAGGGAGAACAGCAAGGCGGTGACCATGACGCCGATGGTCGGGGGCAGGCCGATGAAGCGGTAGTTCACATAGGTGAGGAGGGTGGTCAAACAGATAAACGCAGCAACGAGCTCAAGCATCCTAGGTCCTGTAGTGGCTTCCAAGTCGACACCCGATAGCCTCGGGCATTTCTTTGATGACCTGCCGAGGGCTTCGGGACACACTTTTGACTGGATCCGTTGACCACGTTCCTTCAATTTCGTTTCCAGCGCCCTGCGCTGAAGTGGTTATATAGCGGCTGGCCATTGATGACCTCACCTGCCTTGCCAAGGACCTTTGCGTGTTAGCCACTTCACTGGTACTGGTCGCGGCGCTGCTGCACGCGACCTGGAACACCCTGATCAAGTTCAGCGGCGAACGCCTGCTGGTAATTGCCAGCATGGACGTGGTGGCACTGGTGTTCGCGTTTGCCATGGTGGCGTTCGTCCAGGTGCCGCCGGCTGACGTCTGGCCGTGGATGCTGGCGTCGGCGCTGTTCGAGCTCTTCTATCGTTTCCTGCTGATTCAAGCTTACCGGGTCGGTGACCTGGGGCTGGTCTATCCGTTGATGCGCGGCTTGTCGCCGCTGGTGGTGCTGGCACTGACCCTGACGTTTGCCGGCGAGTCCCTGAGCAGCCAGCAGATCATCGGCATTTTGCTGATCCCCTGCGGCATGCTCTGTCTGCTCTGGCAAGGCGGTGGCGGTGATCGGCTACCCTGGTCGATGCTGCCGGTGGTGGCCTTGATTGGCTTGTGCATCGGTTGCTACACCTGGTTCGATGGCCAGGCGATCCGCCTGTGGTCACAGCCGCTGGACTATCTTGTATGGCTGACCCTGGTCAGCGCCTGGCCGTTTCCGTTGCTGGCAGGGGTGGCCCGACGCGCACCGTTCATGCTGTTCTGGCGACTGCAGTGGCGCTTGGGGCTGGCGGTAGGCTTTTGCGTGCTGTTGAGCTATGCCCTGGTGCTCTGGGCCATGCAGTTGGGCTCGGTGGCCGAGGCGGCAGCGCTGCGCGAGGTCAGCGTGATCCTGGTGGTGCTGTTGGGCATGCGCTACCTCAAAGAACCTTTTGGCAGGCCGAGGCTCTTAGCCTGTGCGCTGGTGCTGATCGGCATGCTGATCATGAAGCTCTGATATTTTTACTGACAAGGACTTGGCCATGACCGTTGCCTTCTGGTGTGTACTGATCGCGTTGTTCCTCCCCATTCTCTGTACCAGCATCGCCAAGGTTGGCAGCGGTCGCTTCAGCCTGCGGCAGAACCACGACCCGCGGGCTTTCCTCGACAAGCTCGAGGGCTTCCCGCGTCGAGCCCACGCGGCGCAATTGAACAGCTTCGAAGCCTTCCCGGCGTTTGCCGCCGCGGTAATCATCGCCGACATCGTCGGCAATGCCGAGCAGGTGACCCAGGATGTTCTGGCGGTGCTCTACATCACCAGCCGCCTGCTCTACATCATCTGCTACCTGGCCGACTGGGCCGCCCTGCGCTCGCTGGTATGGTTCGTCGGCCTGGGCCTGGTAGCGTCGTTCTTCTTCGTCTCGATCTAAGCCGCGTCACGGCACCTGGGGCACGGCCGGCAACGCTGCGCCCTTGGGCCACAGCAACCAGATCTGGCCCTGCTGCTTCATGTCGCCGGCCAGTTTGCCGGCTTCACTGCCGGTGCCCCAGAACAGGTCGGCGCGCACCTCGCCGGTGATTGCCCCGCCAGTGTCCTGGGCCGCGACCGGGCGAACCACCGGAGCACCGTCAGGGCGGGTGGTGGAGAGCCATAGCAGGCTGCCCAGCGGAATCACCTTGCGATCGATGGCCACACTGTAGCCGGCGGTCAGCGGTACGTTGAGCGAACCGCGCGGGCCCTCATTGCTGTCCGGGCGAGTGCTGAAGAACACATAACTGGGGTTGCTCGCCAACAGTTCCGGTACCCGCGTCGGGTTGCTCTGGGCCCAGGCGTGGATGCTGCCCATGGTCACTTCTTCTTTCTTCAATTGCCCCTGTTCCACCAGCCAGCGGCCGATCGGGCGATAAGGGTGGCCGTTCTGGTCGGCATAGCCGATGCGCAGCTGGCGGCCGCTCTCCAGCTGAATGCGGCCCGAGCCCTGGATCTGCAGGAACTGCAGGTCCATCGGATCTGTCAGCCAGGCCAGAACCTGCGCTTTGACGCCCTGGGCATTGATGGTTTCAGCGGTGTCGTAAGGCTTCAGCACCCGGCCATCAAGGCGGCCACGCAGGCGCTTGCCCTTGAGCTCGGGATACACGCTGTCCAGGGCGACCACGATCATGTCGTCCGGCACGCCATAGACCGGCACGTTGGCGCTGGCGGTCTGGGTCAGGCTGCCGGGGTACACCGGTTCGTAATATCCGGTGATCAGGCCATTGGCGTTGTTGTCGGCTGAACGCATGCTGTAGACGTCCAGCTGCGCTTGAAGAAAGCTGCGTACTTCAACCGGGCTGGATGGAACGGCTGCTGCTGCCGTGCAGGTGTTGGCCCAGACGGCATCGCGCTTGAGTCGCTCGCAGGCACTGCGCCAGGATTCGAAACCGGCCACCAGGTCGCTGTCGCTGACCTGCGGCAGGTCTTTCCAGGTGGCGCCAACATAGCTGGCCAGCGGATGAGGTTGGGTTTTTTCTGGCTCGCTGCCGTTGCAGCCGGCCAGCAGGGCCAGTACTGAAAGGGTCCAGCCAAAGTGGCGCAAAGGAAGTTTCATCAACGGGGTTCCTCGGCGGTTTGCGGGGCTTGCCGCCTGTTTTGCAAACCGTAGTTTTAATAAGGGTATTGGTCTTTGCCGGTGAGGCGAGGATACTGGCCGCCTTTTTCCGTGAGCCGAAGTGATCAAGATGCTCAAGCGACTTTCTGTTGTATTGCTGGCGTGTGTGACCCTGAGTGCCTGTGGCGGGGTCGACCCGAACTCGCCGCTGGGCCAGCGCAAGACGATCTTCAAGCAAATGCTCAAGACCAGCGAAGATCTGGGTGGCATGTTGCGTGGGCGCCTGGCCTTCGATGGGCAGAAGTTCGCCGATGGCGCGGTCAAGCTCGATAACCTGTCTCGTGAACCGTGGAAGCACTTCCCGCAGGTTCGTGAGGAGGATGATAGCAGCGCCCGCGCCGATGTCTGGGAGAAGCAGGCGCGCTTCCAGGACCTGGCCCGGCAGATGGAGGCCACCACCGCCGAGCTGGTGGCGGCGACCCGTACCCAGCCGCTCAAGGCGGCAGCGCTGACGGTGCCGATGAACAAGGTCGAGGCGGCATGCAAAGCCTGTCATACCGAGTTTCGTAATCACTGACTGATCAGGGGGCGCAAGGCGCCCCATCGCTGGCTTTGCCAACGATGGGCTGCGTAACAGCCCCAATGTTCCCGCCTGCTGTTACTTCTCCAACTCATCCAGGGCTTGCTGCAGCTCCTGCTTGGACTCGGCCAGCTTGTCCTTGCGCTTGTTGATCTTCTCGGCATCGCCTTTTTTCATGGCCTTGTCCAGGTCCTTGGTGCGCTGGTTCACTTCATGGCGGGCGTCGAGGACTTTCTGCTCGCGCTCCTTGCGCAGACCGGCGTCGGTGCAGTGCTCGGTCACTTCGCTGAGGGCCTTTTCCAGGCCGGCTTGCTGATCACTGTTGCCATGGGCGCGAGCCTGCTCGATCTGCTCGCTGATGGCTTGCTTCTTGGCTGCGCAACCGGTCAGGCCTGGCTGTTCTTCAGCGGCCAGCAGGGGCGCGGCCAGGAGTGAGCAGGCAGTGAACAGGGCAAGCGGGGAAAGCAGTTTCATTGGGGGCTCCGTTGTCGCGGGCTTGGCAGAATCCGTGATGCTGCCCTGATCCGGGAAAATTAGAAACCCTCGATTGTGTGTCTGCGCAATTGTTCGGCCACTATCTGCACCTCGGGTGAGCTGAAAAATGCCAGCAATTGAGCACTGCGACCTTGGCCAACACCCGGTTCGCTCAGCCATTGCCCGGCGTCGCGCTGGAGCAGGTCTACCCAAGTGGTATCCGCTGCCAAAGGCGTTGCGGCTGGAACGCCCAAAGCGCTGAGCCAGCGCGCGAAGGGTTGCTGGCGAGCCTGGTCGAAGGCGTGCAGCAACTGCTGGCGGCTGCGCTCACCTAGTCCGGGTACCGATTGCAGGTCTTGGTCCTGGAGGTCCAGCCAGTCGCCCAGGCCGCGAACATGACCGCTGTCGATCAGTTTCTCCCAGGTACCCGGGCCCAGCCCTGGCATGTTCAGGCCTTGCTTGCCGCTGAGCCAGTTGAGCCGGGCGATGAACTGGCCGCGGCAGCCATCGCTCGCTTGCCAGCAACTGAGCAGGTGGTAGTGGGCAGGGTCCGGGACCGCGATGTTCATACGTTGAACGCTGCGGAGTACGACCTCGTCCAGGCGCGGGATGGTCAGCCCGGCCAGGCTGATGGCCACTTGATCACCGGGGCGGATGTCCAGCTGCTGCCAGCGCTGAAAGGAGCCGAGGCTGACCTGACGGATCTGCCGGTCATCCAGTTGCACCGGCTTGATCTGCAGCACCGGCGTGATGCGCCCGGTGCGGCCAATGTTGAACTGCACACCACGGACTTCAGCCAGGGCCTGGGCAAAAGGGTACTTCCAGGCGGTTATCCAGTAAGGGTCGCGTGCTTGCCAGCGCGTGCCGTCCGGACGATTGCCCTGACGCAGCACAACGCCGTCGCTGGCGAACGGCAGCGGGCTGCGGTACCAATACTCACGCCACCTGGCAGCCTCGGCAAAGGTGCTCAAGGGTTCGCTGTAACGCTCGCTATGTTCAAAGCCCAATGTGCTCAAACCCTTGAGCCGCGCGCGCTGATCGGCCGGTCCCTGCGGCCAGGCCCAGACGAACAACCCGACCACCGCGCCCTGTTCGGCGCTGATGCGTTTGCGTGCCAGCAAGCCGGCGACATTGCCGCGGGCGTTGAGGCTGCCGGCATTGGCTTGCACATGGCCGTCCAGGCGCCAGAACAGTTCGCCCTGAAGCACAAGGTCGAGCGGCTCGGGCAACTGCTGGTTGAGCCCGCCCAGGGCCGGGATGTGGCGGCTCCAGTCGTGACCATGAACGCCGTCGCCACGGCTGATCAGTTGCACCAGCTTGCCGCCGCGATAGACCAGGGTGGCAGCCACG
Organism: Pseudomonas sp. RC2C2; assembly: GCF_018390435.1. Classification (NCBI taxonomy): domain Bacteria; kingdom Pseudomonadati; phylum Pseudomonadota; class Gammaproteobacteria; order Pseudomonadales; family Pseudomonadaceae; genus Pseudomonas; species Pseudomonas sp. RC2C2. The sequence goes on from NZ_JAHBAX010000001.1 coordinate 2,727,375, forward strand.
CCGTCGACCTTGGGCTGAATCCACAGGTCTTGCTTGCCATGCAGCCAGGCTTTGACTGCCGCCTCGTCGGCCAGCTTGCCCAGGCCGGTATGGGCAATCGGGTGGCGCAGGGGGCCGACGGCGGTTTTCAGCGGGTTGCCCGGCGCCTTGGCCGGCAAGGGGAAGCAGCTTTGCAGATGGCTCAGGCGCGTACGGCTCTGGTCGTAGAGTTCGTCGGCGACCAGTGAGACACCCTGACGGTGATAGTGATCGTCCCAGTCGGCAAGCGTCAGCTGGAGCTGGCGGATTTCAGCCCGGGCCTGGACCGTCGGCCAGTCGGGGCAAGTCTGCGCGTGTGCCGGGAGCAGCCAAAGCAAGAGCAGTAGGGCGAACAGGGATTGGTGCAGCATGGCGAGCATCCTTGCTCGGTGAAGTGGAACACCAAGCCTAGGAAAGATTGTTCGCCTTGAGGGATTGCAACTGTCAGGTCATGTGTCCAGGTCAGTCCCACAAGAGGGAGTGCTGCTGCCAAATGAAAAGCCCCGGCCAGTTACCCGGCCGGGGCTTTTTACTTGCAACTTGCAACTTGCAGCTTGTGGCTTCAGCCCTTACAGGCCGGCAGCGGCGCGCAGGGCGTCGACGCGGTCGGTGCGTTCCCAGGTGAAGGTGGTGAAGGTGTCGTCGCCGACGGTCTTCTGCTGCGGGATACGGCCGAAGTGACCGTAGGCAGCGGTTTCCTGGTACATCGGGTGCAGCAGGTCGAGCATGGTGGTGATCGCGTACGGGCGCAGGTCGAAGCACTCGCGCACCAGCTGGACGATCTTGTCGTCGGAGATCTTGCCGGTGCCGAAGGTGTTCAGCGAGATCGAAGTCGGCTGAGCGACACCAATGGCGTAGGAAACCTGGATCTCGCAACGCTCGGCCAGGCCGGCTGCGACAATGTTCTTGGCCACGTAGCGACCGGCGTAAGCCGCGGAACGGTCAACCTTGGACGGGTCCTTGCCGGAGAACGCACCACCGCCGTGACGGGCCATGCCGCCATAGCTGTCGACGATGATCTTGCGGCCGGTCAGACCGCAGTCACCCACCGGGCCGCCGATGATGAACTGGCCGGTCGGGTTGATATGGAACTGGGTGCCTTTGTGCAGCAGTTCGGCCGGCAGGGTGTGCTTGACGATCAGCTCCATCACCGCTTCCTGCAGGTCTTTTTGCGACACTTCAGGATTGTGCTGGGTCGACAGTACAACGGCGTCGATACCGACTACCTTGCCGCCTTCGTAACGGCAGGTAACCTGCGACTTGGCATCCGGGCGCAGCCACGGCAGCAGGCCGGACTTGCGTGCTTCGGCCTGGCGCTCGACCAGACGGTGCGAGAAGCAGATCGGTGCTGGCATCAGCACGTCGGTTTCGTTGCTGGCGTAGCCGAACATCAGGCCCTGGTCGCCGGCACCCTGGTCTTCAGGCTTGCTGCGGTCAACGCCCTGGGCGATGTCTACCGACTGCTTGCCGATGATGTTCATGACCGCGCAAGTCGCGCCGTCGAAGCCGACGTCGGAGCTGTTGTAGCCGATGTCGACGATGACTTTGCGAACGATGTCTTCCAGATCGACCCAGGCCGAGGTGGTGACTTCGCCAGCGATGATTGCCACACCGGTTTTCACCAGGGTTTCGCAGGCCACGCGGGCGAACTTGTCCTGGGTGATGATGGCGTCCAGCACCGCATCCGAAATCTGGTCGGCGATTTTGTCCGGATGCCCTTCAGACACGGACTCGGAGGTGAAAAGGGAGTATTCGCTCATCTCGACGGGTTCCTAAAATTTACCGATGGTGATGTCGCCAGCCGGTCGCTGAAAATGGCGGACCTGAATCTGGAAACCATTACGTAAGCCCACATAGAGGCTGTCCCCGGGCGCCAGTCCCGCAGCGCTGGCCCAACGGGCCAGGTCGTCCTGCTCGAAGCCCAGCCAGATATCGCCACAGGCCTCTCTGGCCCAGCTCTGGTCGTGGCTGCACAACTCTGTTACCAACAGGCTTCCGCCTGGTTTCACGCGGTTGGCCAGCTGCCGCAGGGCTTCGGCCGGGGCGCTGAAATGGTGCAGGACCATATTCAGCACTACGCAGTCGGCTTCCACATCCGTTGCACTGAGTGCATCGGCCAACTGCAGGTTCACATTAGCCAGACCTTCGCGCTCGCAGACCCGGCGGGCCAGGTCGAGCATGGTCGGGCTGTTGTCCAGAGCGGTGACCCGGGTGAAGCGCCGGGCCAGCTCGGGAAGAAATTCGCCGTCGCCGGGCCCTACTTCGAGGGCATCGGCGTCGGTTTCGAAGCTGAGTTTGTCGAGCAGGGCCAGCAGGCTTTCGCGGTATTGCGGCAAGCCGGCGATCAGGTCCTGCTGGGCACGAAACTTCTCTTCGACACGCAGGAAAAAGTCCTGGCTGGTGGCGGCCCGGCGTTGTTGCACCTGGGCGATACGGGCCTGGACTTCATCGGCCAGGCCCAGCCCGTCCACCTCTTCGAGCAACGCTGCATGCAGCTTGCCGCCGAGGCTCGGGCCGTCGGGCAGGGCGCGACGGTAGAAGATCGCATTGCCTTCGCGACGGGTCGCCACCAGGCCGGCCTGGGCCAGCACCTTGAGGTGGTGGCTCATGCCCGATTGACCAATGGCGAAGATCTGCGCCAGCTCCAGCACACCGAACGAGTCGCTGGCCAGTGCGCGCAATACATTCAGGCGCAATGGGTCGCCGCCGGCTTTGCACAGGGCAGCCAGCGCGTCGCTTTGCTCTTGGCGGATCGACGGCACGGGTAGGTTCATGGTGCGGCAGTCTAGTCAGGCAGCGGTAACGTCGCAAGGCCAATATCAAAAAGTTTTGATATTGCGCGATAAGCGGGGCAATTCGTCGCAGGCTGTGCGACCGATCCGGCTGTTTGCCCGGTCTAACGCCTGATTCTTCTCTCAATCACAGGAAAATCATGCTGCATCGACCATCCGTCATTGCCCCCGGGCACGTGCCTGGGCGAAAATGGCCGCCTTTTTTCGTTTCGTAACTAATTCAACACCCAGGAGATAAGCGATGCCCAGCCGTCGTGAGCGTGCCAACGCCATTCGTGCCCTCAGCATGGATGCCGTGCAAAAGGCCAACAGCGGCCACCCCGGTGCCCCTATGGGCATGGCGGATATCGCCGAGGTTCTGTGGCGTGACTACCTGAAGCACAACCCGACCAACCCGAACTTCGCTGACCGTGACCGCTTCGTGCTGTCCAACGGCCACGGTTCGATGCTGATTTACTCGCTGCTGCACCTGACCGGCTACGACCTGTCGATCGACGACCTGAAGAGCTTCCGTCAACTGCACAGCCGTACCCCGGGCCACCCGGAGTTCGGTTACACCCCGGGCGTCGAGACCACCACCGGCCCACTGGGCCAGGGCCTGGCCAATGCCGTTGGTTTCGCCCTGGCGGAAAAAGTCCTGGCGAGCCAGTTCAACCGCGCAGGTCATAACGTCGTCGACCACCACACCTATGTGTTCCTGGGTGATGGTTGCATGATGGAAGGTATTTCCCACGAAGTCGCTTCCCTGGCCGGTACCCTGGGCCTGGGCAAGCTGATCGCCTTCTACGATGACAACGGCATCTCCATCGACGGCGAAGTCGAAGGCTGGTTCACCGATGACACCCCGAAGCGTTTCGAAGCCTACAACTGGCAGGTGATCCGCAATGTCGACGGCCATGACGCCGACGAGATCCGCACCGCCATCGACACCGCGCGCAAGAGCGAGCAGCCGACCCTGATCTGCTGCAAGACCATCATCGGTTTCGGCTCGCCGAACAAGCAGGGCAAGGAAGATTGCCACGGTGCCCCGCTGGGCAACGACGAAATCGCCCTGGCGCGCAAGGCGCTGAACTGGAATCACGCACCGTTCGAAATCCCGGCTGACATCTACGCCGAGTGGGACGCCAAGGAAGCCGGCAAGGCCGTTGAAGCCGAATGGGACCAGCGTTTCGCTGCCTACTCCGCCGCTCACCCAGAGCTTGCCAATGAACTGGTGCGCCGCCTGAGCGGTGACCTGCCGGCTGACTTCGCGGAAAAGGCTGCGGCCTACATCGCTGAAGTCGCGGCCAAGGGCGAGACCATTGCCAGCCGTAAAGCCAGCCAGAACGCCCTGAACGCCTTCGGCCCGCTGCTGCCTGAACTGCTGGGCGGTTCGGCCGACCTGGCCGGTTCCAACCTGACCCTGTGGAAAGGCTGCAAAGGTGTCAGCGCCGAAGACGCCAGCGGCAACTACATGTTCTACGGCGTGCGTGAGTTCGGCATGACCGCGATCATGAACGGTGTCGCCCTGCACGGCGGCCTGGTGCCTTACGGCGCGACCTTCCTGATGTTCATGGAATACGCCCGCAACGCGGTGCGCATGTCGGCGCTGATGAAGCAGCGGGTCATCCACGTCTACACCCACGACTCCATCGGTCTGGGCGAAGACGGCCCGACCCACCAGCCGATCGAGCAACTGACCAGCCTGCGCAGCACGCCGAACCTGGACACCTGGCGCCCAGCCGATGCCGTCGAGTCGGCAGTCTCCTGGAAGGTCGCCCTGGAGCGCAAAGACGGCCCATCGGCGCTGATCTTCTCGCGTCAGAACCTGCAGCACCAGGCGCGTGACGCCGAGCAGGTCGCCAACATCAGCCGCGGCGGCTACGTCCTCAAAGACTGCGCCGGCGAGCCTGAGCTGATCCTGATCGCCACCGGTTCCGAAGTCGGCCTGGCGGTTCAGGCGTTCGACAAGCTGACCGAACAAGGCCGCAAGGTCCGCGTCGTGTCGATGCCATCGACCAGTGTGTTCGACGCTCAGGATGCTGGCTACAAACAGTCGGTGCTGCCACTGGAAGTCGGCGCGCGTATCGCCATCGAAGCGGCCCATGCCGACTTCTGGTACAAGTACGTCGGCCTCGAAGGCCGCGTCATCGGCATGACCACCTACGGCGAGTCGGCTCCTGCGTCGGCGCTGTTCGAAGAGTTCGGTTTCACCCTGGAAAACATCCTGGGTACTGCTGAAGAGCTGCTGGAAGACTGATCCCGTTTCCCTGTGGGACTGGCGTCGGCTTCATCGCTGGCAAGCCAGCTCCCACAGGGGCTGCGGTGATCCCTGTGGGAGCTGGCTTGCCAGCGATTGAAGTCAACTCGATTCCCGCAGGTTGCAGATAACGCTTCTGTTCCGTGAGCATCCCATGCCCCAATCGCGTCCTTACAAAGTTGCACTCAACGGCTACGGCCGTATTGGTCGTTGCGTCTTGCGCGCACTCTTTGAACGGGGGGCGAAGGCGGGCTTCGAGATCGTTGCACTGAACGACCTGGCCGACCAGGCCAGCATCGAATACCTGACACGCTTCGACTCCACCCACGGGCGTTTCCCCGGTGAGGTGAAGGTCGACGGCGATTGTCTGCATATCAACGGCGACTGCGTGAAGGTGTTGCGCAGTGCCACCCCGGAAGGGGTCGACTGGGCGGCGCTCGACGTCGACCTGGTGCTGGAGTGCTCCGGTGCCTACAACACCCGTGCCGATGCCATGCGTTTTCTCGACGCCGGTGCGCCGCGGGTGCTGTTCTCCCAGCCCATGGCCAGCGAGGCGGATGTCGATGCCACGGTGGTCTACGGCATCAACCAGGATTGCCTGGACGGCACCGAGACGCTGGTCTCCAACGCCTCCTGCACCACCAACTGCGGGGTGCCGCTGCTGCGGGTGCTGGACCAGGCTTTTGGCCTGGAGTACGTGTCGATCACCACTATTCACTCGGCGATGAACGACCAGCCGGTGATCGACGCCTACCACCACGAAGACCTGCGCCGTACCCGTTCGGCGTTCCAGTCGGTGATCCCGGTGTCCACGGGTCTTGCCCGCGGTATCGAACGGCTGTTGCCGGAACTTGCCGGGCGAATTCAGGCCAAAGCCGTACGCGTGCCGACCGTCAACGTGTCGTGCCTGGACATCACCCTGCAGACCGCCCGCGATACCACCGCAGCCGAGGTCAACCGGGTGCTGCGCGAAGCCGCCCTGAGCGGCCCGCTGCAAGGTCTGCTGGCCTACACTGAACTGCCGCACGCCAGTTGTGATTTCAACCATGACCCGCATTCGGCGATTGTCGATGCCAGCCAGACCCGCGTTTCCGGCCCCCGGCTGGTCAACCTGCTGGCCTGGTTCGACAACGAATGGGGTTTTGCCAACCGTATGCTCGACGTTGCCGATCACTTTCTGCACGTCGTCAATCAAACCCGCTCCACTTGTAAACAGCCCTGAAGGACTGCATTCATGACCGTGTTGAAGATGACCGACCTCGATCTGCAAGGTAAGCGCGTACTGATCCGCGAAGACCTCAACGTGCCTGTGAAGGACGGTGTGGTTGCCAGCGATGCGCGTATCCTCGCTTCGCTGCCGACCATCAAGCTGGCCCTGGAAAAGGGCGCGGCCGTGATGGTCTGCTCGCACCTGGGCCGCCCGAGTGAAGGCGAATTTTCCGCCGAGAACAGCCTCAAGCCGGTCGCCGAGTACCTGAGCAAGGCCCTGGGCCGCGACGTGCCGCTGGTTGCCGACTACCTCGACGGTGTCGAAATCAAGGCCGGTGATATCGTCCTGTTCGAGAACGTGCGCTTCAACAAGGGCGAGAAGAAGAACGCTGACGAGCTGGCGCAGAAATACGCCGCCCTGTGCGATGTATTCGTGATGGACGCGTTCGGTACCGCTCACCGCGCCGAAGGCTCGACTCACGGTGTTGCCAAGTTCGCCAAGGTCGCCGCTGCTGGCCCGCTGCTGGCCGCCGAGCTGGACGCCCTGGGCAAGGCCCTGAAAGCCCCGGCCAAGCCGATGGCGGCCATCGTTGCCGGCTCCAAGGTTTCGACCAAGCTGGACGTGCTCAACAGCCTGAGCCAGATCTGCGACCTGCTGATCGTCGGCGGCGGCATCGCCAACACCTTTCTGGCTGCGGCCGGTCACCCGGTCGGCAAGTCGCTGTACGAGCCTGACCTGATCGACACCGCCAAGGCCATCGCCGCCAAGGTCAACGTGCCGCTGCCGGTGGACGTAGTGGTTGCCAAGGAATTTGCCGAAAGCGCCGAAGCGACCGTCAAGCTGATTGCTGACGTTGCCGAAGACGACATGATCCTGGATATCGGTCCGCAAACCGCGGCCAACTTCGCCGAGCTGCTGAAGTCGTCGAAGACCATCCTGTGGAACGGCCCGGTTGGCGTGTTCGAATTCGACCAGTTCGGCAACGGCACCAAGGTCCTGGCCCAGGCCATCGCCGACAGCGCTGCATTCTCCATCGCTGGCGGTGGCGATACCCTGGCGGCTATCGACAAATATGGCGTTGCCGAGCAGATCTCCTACATTTCTACCGGTGGCGGTGCATTCCTCGAGTTCGTCGAAGGTAAAGTGCTGCCGGCCGTTGAAGTGCTGGAACAGCGGGCCAAGGCCTGATCCACTCAGCGCCTGGCAAAGGGAGCGACCTGATGGTCAAGCAGTTGCCTGTGATTATCCTGGCCGGGTTGCTCGGCGCTTGCTCCAGCAACCCGGAGCAGGCGGCGCAAAAGCCCGGCACGCCGAAAGGCGGCTGCTATCAGTCTGAATGGCAGGCTGAAACGGCACCGGTGATCAACAAAAGGCTGGGCCCGGATGGCCTGGAAAAATACGACGACGAACATCAGCGCCGGGCCCAGGGTTGCCCTTGATCGGTTCGCGGCAACCTACCGGCCGGTTTGTGGTCTGCTAGAGGGTATTGGATGAAAGCGGTAGTGGCCTTGATGGCCCTGGCAGTACTCGGTGGTTGTGCAAGCCTCAAGCCTGCACCGGCGCCGACCGACAACTGGACCCGCTGGGTCTGTGACAGCCAGGCCGAAGTGCTCTGGCGTTTTGTCGACAGCAGCCAGCAGGACGTGGATGTACGCCTCGGGGGCGGCGACCAGGTCTACCGGCTCAAGCCGGAGCCCAGTGGCTCGGGTGCGCTGTACAGCGATGGAGTGCTGGCGTTCCACAGCAAGGGTGATGAAGGCCTGGTGTACTGGGTCGCCACCAACGATTTGATAGGGCGGGGCTGCAAGGCGCCGTGACTGGCCGGGCCGTCTGATGGCCCACACTACTTGAATAGCAACCGCCGCTGCGGCAGGCTTGCACGAAAAACGACGCTTGTCGGGAGAGAGATACACAATGGCACTCATTAGCATGCGCCAGATGCTGGACCACGCCGCTGAATTCGGCTACGGCGTTCCAGCTTTCAACGTCAACAACCTCGAGCAGATGCGCGCCATCATGGAAGCCGCTGACAAGACCGACTCCCCGGTGATTGTCCAGGCCTCGGCCGGTGCCCGCAAATACGCTGGCGCGCCGTTCCTGCGCCACCTGATCCTGGCTGCCATCGAAGAATTCCCGCACATCCCGGTGTGCATGCACCAGGACCACGGCACCAGCCCTGACGTCTGCCAGCGCTCGATCCAGCTGGGTTTCAGCTCGGTCATGATGGACGGCTCGCTGGGTGAAGACGGCAAGACTCCAACCGACTACGACTACAACGTCCGCGTTACCCAGCAAACCGTGGCCATGGCTCACGCTTGCGGCGTTTCGGTTGAAGGCGAGCTGGGTTGCCTGGGTTCGCTGGAAACCGGCATGGCCGGTGAAGAAGACGGTATCGGCGCCGAAGGCGTGCTGGATCACAGCCAGATGCTGACCGATCCGGAAGAAGCCGCCGACTTCGTCAAGAAGACCCAGGTCGATGCCCTGGCCATCGCCATCGGTACCAGCCACGGTGCCTACAAGTTCACCAAGCCGCCTACCGGCGACGTGCTGGCAATCGACCGCATCAAGGAAATCCACAAGCGCATCCCCAACACCCACCTGGTGATGCACGGTTCGTCCTCAGTACCGCAAGAGTGGTTGGCGATCATCAACCAGTACGGCGGCGACATCAAGGAAACCTACGGCGTTCCGGTTGAGGAAATCGTCGAAGGCATCAAGTACGGCGTACGCAAGGTCAACATCGACACCGACCTGCGCCTGGCTTCCACCGGTGCCATGCGTCGCCTGATGGCCACCAATCCGAGCGAGTTCGACCCGCGCAAATTCTTCGGCGAAACCGTCAAGGCCATGCGCGATGTCTGCATCGCCCGTTACGAAGCCTTCGGTACCGCAGGCAACGCCTCGAAGATCAAGCCGATCTCCCTGGAAGCGATGTTCCAGCGCTACGCCAAGGGCGAGCTGGCCGCCAAGGTCAACTAAGCCTGAACAGAAAAACCCGCAGCGATGCGGGTTTTTTTGTGCCTGTGCGCCAGGGAGTCGGCGCGCATGGCCCGGATGGACAGACCGTTAGTCGGCTAACAGGCCATTCCGCGCATGATGGCAATGTGCTGACTTCAGATTTGCGGCAGCCGGGTCTAGAGTTACGCACAGATTTCAGCCGAAGTCCGGCATTGGTGCCTTAAGAGAAGCAGCATGGATTGCGCGCAACCTCAGTCACACGATAGCGGCTCAGTACTGCTGGTCGTTGATGACTACCCGGAAAACCTGATCAGCATGCGGGCCTTGCTGGCCCGCCAGGATTGGCAAGTACTTACCGCGAGCTCCGGGACGGAAGCCCTGAGCGCGTTGCTCGAACACGAAGTGGACCTGGTGCTGCTGGATGTGCAGATGCCCGGCATGGACGGTTTCGAGGTTGCCCGCTTGATGCGCGGCAGCCAACGCACGCGGTTGACGCCAATCATCTTTCTTACCGCCAACGAGCAGTCCCAGGCCGCCGTGCTCAAAGGGTATGCCAGTGGCGCAGTGGATTACCTGTTCAAACCCTTCGACCCGCAGATTCTCAAACCCAAGGTCCAGGCCTTGCTTGAGCAGCAGCGCAACCGGCGCTCGTTGCAGCGTTTGAGTCGCGACCTCGAGGCGGCGCGGGCCTTCAATGCCTCGGTGCTCAACAATGCCGCCGAAGGTATTTTGGTGGTGAATGAAAACGGTGGAATCACCTTTGCCAATCCGGCCATTTCCCAGTTGCTCGAAGCCCCTGTCGAGAAGCTGCAAGGCGCCAGCCTGCTGGATTTCGTGCAATCGCCAGGCATGACGTTGTGGAATGAGTCGGCCTTCTACCAGGCCTACCTGGACCGGCAGATTTTCCGTATCCACGATGCTTTGCTGCGCACCGCCGGTGGCCAGCCGGTGCCGGTGGCGCTGTCCTGTTCGCCGTTGACCGATGGTCAGCGGGCCATGGTGGTCACGGTGCTGGACATGTCGGTGGTGCGCAACCTGCACCAGCAACTGGAGTTCCAGGCGGTCACCGACCCCCTGACCGGCCTGCTCAACCGTCGTGGCTTCTATCAGGCCGCCGAAAGTGCGCTGGTACGCAACGAACGCAGCGACAAGGCCCAGGCCCTGATGTACCTGGACCTGGATGGATTCAAGCGGATCAATGATTTTCTCGGCCATGAGGCGGGCGACCGGGTGCTGCATTGGGTGGCCGAGCAGCTCAAGGATTGCCTGGGGGCCAGCGCGATTCTCGCGCGCATGGGCGGCGATGAGTTCACGGCGCTGTTCGATGCACTTGAATACCCGGAGCAGGCTGCGCGATTTGCCGAGCGGGTGATCGAGCGCATGTCGATCTGCCAGCAGATCGACGGCATGGAAGTGACCCTGGGCGTGAGCATCGGTATTGCCACCTACCCCGATTGTGGCGCCAACCTCGACGGCCTGCTGCGTGCGGCCGATGCCGCGATGTATGCGGCCAAGCAGGCTGGGCGCCAGCAATATCGCTATTACGACCAGGACCTTAACGGCCGGGCACGTTCACGGCTGATGCTCGAGGACTCGGTGCGCGGCGCCATTGAGAACGAGGACTTCAGCCTGGTCTACCAGCCTCAGGTCGCCTTTGCCGACGGACGCCTGCGCGGCTTCGAGGCGTTGTTGCGTTGGCAGCACCCCAGCGTTGGCGATGTACCGCCGGGGCTGTTCCTGCCCTTGCTGGAGGAGGCGCGGTTGATTTCGCGCCTGGCCAGCTGGATCTATGCCCAGGGTGCAGCGCAACGGCATGACTGGCAGGATTGCTTCGATCCAGCCTTGGTGCTGGGGATCAGCCTCAGTCGCGTGCAGTTTGCCATGCCCAACCTGGTCGAGGAGCTCGGGCGGGTGATTGGCAGCCAGGGCCTGGAGCCGGCGCAGCTGGAGGTCGAGATTGCCGAGACCTCGCTGATGGTCAACAACGAGGTGGCCTTGAAGCAGTTGCACAAGCTCAGGGAGCTAGGCGTACGCGTTGCCCTCGACGATTTCGGTGCCGGCGATTGTTCGTTGCGCATGCTGCGCGATCTACCGATCGACACCCTCAAGCTTGACCGCCATTTGGTCGCACGTCTGCCCGGGTCGCAAGCGGACGCGGCGCTGGTGCGTTGCGTGATTGACCTGTGCCGGCAGTACCGTATCAGCGTGATCGCCGAAGGCGTCGAAACCCGCGAGCAGGCGCATTGGTTGCAAGCCAATGGTTGCGAATATGTGCAAGGCTTCTTGGTGGCGCGGCCCATGACTCCTGGTGACGCCGGGGCGTTTCCGGGCTTTTTTGACTGGCAAGGGGTGTAGTTGGGTACACTGGGCGCTTTTATCGTCAGCCGTTTTGACCATGACTGTGCTCAAGTACCTGCAAGCCTATCCGCCCGCCCTGCAAGACCAGGTTCGCCAGTTGATTGCCAGCAATCGCCTGGGCGATTACCTGCAGCAGCGCTATCCGGACAAGCACGCGGTGCAGAGCGACAAGGCGCTATACGCCTACACCCAGGCGCTCAAGCAGGAGCACCTGCGCAACGCGCCGAACCTTGACAAGGTGTTGTTCGATAACCGCCTGGACCTCACCCACCGGGCACTCGGCCTGCACACCGCTGTGTCGCGGGTACAGGGTGGCAAATTGAAGGCCAAGAAGGAAATCCGCATCGCCTCGTTGTTCAAGGAGGCGGCGCCGCAGTTCCTGAAGATGATCGTGGTGCATGAGCTGGCGCACCTGAAAGAGTCCGATCACAACAAGGCGTTCTACCAGCTCTGCGAATACATGCAGCCGGGCTACCATCAACTGGAATTCGACCTGCGGGTTTACCTGACCTACCGCGAGCTGCCCGCCAGCCTGTAGGCCCTGAGGATTTGCCAATGGAAGTGAGCAAGACCAAGAGCAGTTTCTACCGCCGGCTGTATGTCGCCTGGCTGATCGACAGCCAGACGGCCAGCACTGTCCCGGCGTTGATGGAGGCCACCGGCATGCCGCGGCGCACCGCCCAGGACACCATTGCCGCCCTGGCTGACCTGGATATCGTCTGTGAGTTCGAGCAGCAGGCAGGGGCGCGCAATCATGCCGGGCACTACCGGATTCGTGACTGGGGAGCGATCGACAAGCAGTGGATCATCCAGCATTTGCGCGGTATTCGTGAAGTGCTGGGGTATCCCTGAGGGCCCCATCGCTGGCAAGCCAGCTCCCACAAGGTTCTGTGTGACTCCTGTGGGAGCTGGCTTGCCAGCGATGGGCTGCGCAGCAGCCCTGAATTTCAGCCGCGACGCATACCGATATGCGGGATATCGTCTTCCAGATACTCCTCTCCCGCCACCTTGAAGCCATGGCGTGCATAGTAGTCCTGCAAGTGCGCCTGGGCGGACAGGTACACCGGCACTTCTGGCCAGTATTCCTCTGCATACTTGAGCCCGTGCTCCATCAGTTCATGACCCAGTCCACGACCACGTGCCTCTGGGGCGATCAGTACCCGGCCAATGACCACGTCACCGCCCTGGGATTGCGGATCGAGTAAACGCAGGTAAGCCAGCAGATTGTCACCCTCCCAGGCCATCAGGTGGCAGGTGTCGCCCTCCAGGTCCTGGCCGTCGACCTCCTGGTAGGCGCATTTCTGTTCGACCACGAACACTTCGGTGCGCAGTCGCAGAATGGCATAGAGTTGTTCCTTGCCAATGTCGCTGTGGTGTTTGCAGATCCAGTCGATGGCCATGGGCGTCTCTCAAGCGGTTGATACCCCTGATCATGGCAGACAGCGAGGCGAGGGTCTAATTGCTCCAGGTCAACACAGGCTCGAAGTCGACCAGAATAGAGGCTATTTGATATCATTTGTCTCTGCCCGAGTGCTGCTTCTTTGTGTAACCTGCAATGGCTGATAGGCACTGAACATTCTCAAGCAGTTGAAATCAACGGCGCGAACCAGAGGTTCGCTAAAGGATTTGAGCATGCGGCCATTGCTTCGAGTCTTGGCTTTGCTGGGAATACTGCTGCTGGCGAGCACGACGGCGCAGGCCGCCACGCTGCGCCTGGTTGCTGACAGCTGGCCACCTTTCACTGACGCCAACATGGCCAACGGCGGCTTGGCCACGGCCATCGTCACCACCGCCCTGACCCGTGCCGGCTATACCAGCCAATACGAACAGGTGCCCTGGGCGCGGGCGCTGCTGGGAGTGGGGGACGGGCGCTACGATGTGCTGGTCAACGCCTGGTACAACGACGCGCGTACGCAGATTGGCCAGTTTTCCGCCAGCTACCTGACCAACCGTATCCGTCTGCTCAAGCGCAAAGGCGACGCGGTGCGCTTCAATGCCCTCAGCGACCTGTACCCGTTCCCCATTGCTGTAGTGCGCGATTACGCCTACTCGCCCGAGTTCGACAGCGACACCCATTTGCAGAAGATTCCGGTACGCAGTTTTTCCGTCGCCGTCGGCATGTTGGCCGCGGGCCGCGTGCGCCTGGCGCTGGAAGATGAGTTCGTTGCCGGTTACTACCTCAAGCGCGAACCGAAAGAGGTGCGTGAGGCGGTGGAGTTCTTTGACCAGCCCATCAGCGAGAACAGCCTGCATATCCTGGTCAGTCTGAAGAACCCCGAGCACCAGCAGATCGTCGCCGGCTTCGACCGCGCCATTGCGCAGATGAAAGCCGACGGTAGCTATGCCCGGCTGCTCAGGCAGCACGGCTTGTGATCAGGCTGTCGCGCTGTCCTTGATCAGGTGCGCGGCAAGGGTCCGTAGCGGTCCCAATTGACGGCAGATCAGCGCCAGCTGGGTTTGCACCAGGCGCTGGTTTTCGTCGAGCTCTTCGGGCATCTGCTCAAGCTCATTGGCCAGGGCCTCTTCGGCATCACTGTGAATGGCCACCGGCAGCTTGCTGGCCAGGCCTTCGGCAATCTCATCCAGGCTGTTGGCCAGGCGCGCTCCGGCACTGTCGATCAACTGCTCGCGAACCTCGGCATCCAGCGCGTTATCGCGGTGTGCACCCAGGCCCGAGAGATAGCTGAGCAGGGTGTGCGAGAGCACCAAAAAGCGAAAGCCGACATCCGCCTCCTTACGAAAATGCCCAGGCTCCATGAGCATGTTGGCCAGGGTGGTCGACAGCGCCGCATCGGCGTTGTGGGCATTGCGCCGGGCCAGGCGGTAGGCGAGGTCGTCGCTCTTGCCCTGGGCGTACTGCTGCATGATCTGGCGCAGGTAGGTGCTGTTGCAGCTCAGGGTGTTGGCCAGCACCTTGTTCAGGCGCCGTCCCTGCCAGTCCGGGAGGAACAGGAACACCGCGAGGATGGCGATCAGGCTGCCTACCAGGGTATCGAACAGGCGCGGCAGGAACAGCCCGTAGCCATCGCCGATCTGGTTGAAGCAAAACAGCACCATCAGGGTGATCGCTGCGGTCGCCAGGGTGTAGCGGGTGGTGCGGTTGACGAAGAACACCACCCCGGCGGCCACGGCGAACAGCGACTGGATGACCGGGCTCGGGAACAGGTCGAACAGCGCCCAGCCGACGGTCAGGCCGATGGCGGTGCCGATGATCCGTTGCACCAGCTTGCGCCGCGTGGCGCCGTAGTTGGGTTGGCAGACGAACAATGTGGTGAGGATGATCCAGTAGCCCTGGGTCGGGTGAATCAGGTGCACCATGCCATAGCCGATCGACAGCGCCAGCGGCAGGCGCAGGGCATGGCGGAACAGCAGCGAGGTCGGTGTCAGTTGCTGGCGCAGGCGGCTCCAGACGTCCTTGAAGTTACGCGGCGAACGGTCGAGCAGGCTGCTGTCGCTGGCATCGGCGAGGTTGTCGGGGTTGCTGGCGTCGCTGAGCAGGCGGTCGAGGGTCGCCAGGTTAGCCGCCAGTGCGCGCAGCGAACGCAGCAGGCCGCGCCAGGCCGGGTTGCTCTGGATGCGCAGGTGTTCGAGCGAGGCGTGCAGGTCTTCCAGGGCCTGGGTGAAGCTGGTGTCGTAGGTGAACGGCTGGCGCAGCTGGATGGATTCGGACAGCTGCTGACAGGCCACCCCTTGCTGGCGCAGCAGGCGCTGGCAGCGGAACAGCACATCGCTGTGGAAGAAGGCTTCAGTCAGGGCGTTGTACGGGTAGTGCGAAGAGCTGGCGCGCTCGTGGATGTCCTGGGCGAGGAAGTACAGCTTCAAATAGCGGCTGACCTTCGACCCCGGCCGGCCATTGCCAACCCGGTGCAGGATGATCTCCTTGGCCGCATTGAGCGCGGCCACCACCCGGCCATTCTGCTGCGCCAGCTCCAGGCGGCGGGCTTCGACGTCCAGTTGGCGGATCGGTTCGAACAGGGTGGCCTTGAGCTTGAGGTAGCGGCCCAGTTCGCGGAACAGCCGGGCCAGGCTCTGCTGTACCGGCTGGTTGGAGAACAGCGCCTGCCACAGCACTGAAAGCAAACCGTACCAGGCGGCCCCGGCCACCAGCAGCAGTGGCTCATGCCAGAAGTCCGTGACCTCGCCGCCACGCTGGTCGACGCCAATCATGGTGTACACCGAGAGGATCAGCGTTGCCGAGGCAATCGCCCCGTAGCGTTCACCGAGGGCGCCAAGCATGGTCAGGGCGAAGCTGGCCAGGGCCAGGGCGCAACCGAAGATGATCGGATAGGGAAACAGCAACTCCACCGACAACGCGGCGATGGTGAAACATACCAGGGTTACCGCCAGGGCATTCAGGCGCCCCTGCCAGCTGTCGTCGGTTTCAGCCAGGGCGCTGGCGATAATCCCCAGGAACAGCGGGATCAGCAGGCTCATCTCGTCCTTGTACCAGCACAGCAGCATGCTGCCGGTCAGGGCGATGAGAACGCGGATGGCATAGCTGAACTTGTCCAGGGCCCAGAGGCGGCGCAACGATTGGCTGAACGAGGAAGATGACATGTCGGGTGGGCAGGCCTTGGGCGATGATCGAAATTGAGCCAATCAGATGGCAGCGGTGTTACCGCTACCCTCTGACCAGCAAAATTTGTTCCTTGATGCGCTGATTCTACCGCGAAGGTTAGACGAACTGCGCGGCCGCGTACGCCGAGGCCCAGGCCCACTGGAAGTTGAAGCCGCCCAGGTGGCCGCTGACGTCGAGCACTTCGCCAATAAAGTACAGGCCCGGGCTTTTCAGTGATTCCATGGTTTTCGACGAGACCTCGCGGGTATCGACGCCGCCCAGGGTCACCTCGGCCGTGCGGTAGCCTTCGGTGCCGGCCGGCACCACCTGCCAGGCCCCGAGCTTGTCGCTGACCTGGGCCAGTTCCGCCGGGGTGTACTGCTTCATCGGCTTGGAGACGAACCAGTGCTCGGCCAGCAGGTTGGCCATCTTCTTGGTGAAGATCTCCCCGAGCAGGGTCTTGAGCTCGCTGTTGGGGCGCTCGGCTTGCTGCTGTTGCAGCCAGCCCAGGGCGTCATGCTCCGGCAGCAGGTTGATTTCAAGCGTGTCGCCAGCCTGCCAGAACGAAGAAATCTGCAGGATCGCCGGGCCGCTCAGGCCGCGGTGGGTGAACAGCAGGTTTTCCCGGAAGCTGCTGCCGTTGCAGCTGGCTACGCAATCCACCGAGGTCCCCGACAGTTCAGTGCAGATGGCCTTGAGCTGCGGTTCGGTGATGGTGAACGGCACCAGGCCCGCGCGGGTCGGCAGCAAGGTGTGGCCGAACTGGCGGGCTACCTGGTAGCCGAAACCGGTGGCGCCGAGGGTCGGGATCGACAGGCCGCCGGTGGCGATCACCAGTGACTGGCACTGGAACTGGCCGGCGCTGGTTTCCAGCAGGTAGCCGCTGTCGAGTTTTTCGATCTGCTCGATACGCGTATCCATGCGCAGTTCGGCGCCGGCGCTGGCGCATTCGTCCAGGAGCATGCCGAGGATGTCGCTGGACTTGTTATCGCAGAACAGCTGGCCGAGCTTCTTCTCGTGGTAGGGCACGCCGTGCTTGCCGACCATCTCGATGAAATCCCACTGGGTGTAGCGGGCCAGGGCCGACTTGCAAAAGTGCGGGTTGTGCGAGAGGAAGTTGCTCGGCTCAGTGTACATGTTGGTGAAGTTGCAACGGCCGCCGCCGGACATGAGGATCTTCTTGCCCGGCTTGTTGGCGTGGTCGAGCAACAGCACCTGGCGGCCACGTTTGGCGGCGGTCAAGGCACACATCAGGCCGGCGGCGCCAGCGCCGATGATGATCACTTCGGTGGAACGCACTGCAAAATCCTCGAGATTCGGTGGTGAAGCGATCGCGGAGCAAGCCCGCTCCTACAGGGTGTGTAGGAACGGGCTTGCCCGGCGAAAAGGTGTCAGACGATCCGTACCCGCAACGACCGCCCCTTGATCTTGCCGCTGTTGAGCCGCTGCAACGCCTGCTTGGCCACCGCCCGCTCGACAGCAACGAACGCCTGGAAGTCGAAGATGGCGATCTTGCCCACTTGGGTGCCCGGCAAGCCGGCATCACCGGTCAAGGCGCCGAGGATATCGCCAGGACGCAGTTTGTCCTTGCGCCCGGCAGCGATGCACAGGGTGCTCATGGTCGGCAGCAGCGGTGCACCATTCTGGGCCTTGAGGCTGTCGAGCTGTTCCCAGCGCAGGGCGGCCTTTTGCATGTCTTCGATGGCCTGGGCGCGATGGCCTTCGGCCGGGGCCACCAGGCTCACCGCCAGGCCTTTCTCGCCCGCCCGACCGGTACGGCCGACGCGGTGCACGTGGATCTCGGCATCGCGGGCCAGCTCGACGTTGATAACCATGTCCAGGGCATCGATATCCAGGCCGCGGGCGGCGACGTCGGTGGCCACCAGCACCGACAGGCTGCGGTTGGCGAACAGGGTCAGGACCTGGTCGCGGTCACGCTGCTCCAGGTCGCCATGCAGGGCCTGGGCGGCGATGCCCTTGGCCTGCAGGTGCTCGACCAGCTCCTGGCACTGCTGCTTGGTGAAGCAGAACGCCACGCACGACTGCGGACGGAAATGGCCGAGCAGCTTGCTCACCGCGTCCATGCGCTGGTCCGGGTTGATCTCGTAGAAGCGCTGCTCGATCTGGCTGTCGGCGTGCTGCGACTCGACCTTGACGGTCTGCGGGTCGCGCATGAAGGTCGAGGCCAACTGCTTGATGCCGGCCGGGTAGGTGGCGGAGAACAGCAGGGTCTGGCGGCGCTTCGGGGTCTGGCCGATGATGTCGGCGATGGCGTCGTAGAAGCCCATGTCGAGCATGCGGTCGGCTTCATCGAGCACCAGGGTGTTGAGGCCATCGAGCACCAGGGTGCCCTTGCTCAGGTGCTGCTGCACGCGGCCCGGGGTACCGACGATGATGTGCGCGCCGTGCTCCAGCGAAGCGATCTGCGGGCCGAGGGACACACCACCGCAGAGGGTGAGGATCTTGATGTTGTCTTCGCTGCGGGCCAGGCGGCGCAGTTCTTTGGCCACCTGGTCGGCCAGCTCGCGGGTCGGGCACAGCACCAGCGCCTGGCAACCGAAGTAGCGCGGGTTGAGCGGGTTGAGCAGGCCGATGCCGAAGGCGGCAGTCTTGCCGCTGCCGGTCTTGGCCTGGGCGATCAGGTCCATGCCCTTGAGCATCACCGGCAGGCTCTGGGCCTGGATCGGGGTCATCTGGGCGTAGCCGAGGGCGTCCAGGTTGGCCAGCATGGCGGCGGACAGCGGCAAAGTGGCGAAGACGGTGGCAATGGTGGTCACGAGACTGGCCTGCAAAACAAAATGTCGCGCAGTGTACCAGCCTCGTGGCCTTTAGCCCTAAGGCTCGATCTCCGGTTCCGGACGAGGGGCACGCCTTCCGTCCGCCCTGGACAGCTGCATGAAGATCGCTGCGGCGAACATGGCCATCAGGCCGATGGTCACGAAGGTCAGCTGGAACGCCCCGAGGGTGCTTTCTACGCCCTCGGCGCTGCCCGCTGCGGTAAAACCGCCGAGCAGGGCGCCAGCGCAGGCCACGCCGAGGCTCAGCGACAGTTGCGCGACCACCGACAGCAGGCTGTTGCCGCTGCTGGCGTTGTGGTCATCCAGATCGATCAGGGTCACGGTGTTCATTGCCGTGAATTGCATCGAGTTGACCGCGCCCAGCAAGCCCAGTTGCAACAGCAGCAGGGCGTAGGGCGTCTGCTCGTCGACCAGTCCCAGGCTGGCCAGCAGCAAGCCCAGCAGCAGGGTGTTGCCGGTGAGAATGTTGCGGTAGCCGAAACGCTCGATCAGCGGCCGGGCAATCGACTTGGCGAGCATCGCCGCAGCGGCCAGGGGGATCATGCTCATGCCGGCCTGGGACGGTGAATAGCCCAGCGCCACCTGCAGCAACAGCGGCACCAGAAACGGCAGGGCGCCACTGCCGAGACGAGCGAACAGGTTGCCGAGGATACCCACCGAGAAGGTCCGGGTGCGGAACAGTTTTGGCGAAAACAGCGGGTTGTCGACGCTGCCGGCGCGCAGCCAGTAGGCGGCCAGGCAGGCCATGCCGGCGAACAGCAACAACATCACCCGCAGGTGCGGCAAGTGCAGTTCGCCCAGGCCTTCCATGGCGATGGTGATCAGCACCATCGCCGCGCCGAACAGCACGAAGCCGATGCTGTCGAAGCGGGTGCGCTCGCTGCCGCGCAGGTCGGGGATGAACTTCCACACCGCATAACAACCGATGGCGCCAACCGGCAGGTTGAGCAGGAAGATCCAGTGCCAGCTGAGAATCTCCACCAGCCAGCCGCCCATGGTCGGGCCCAGCAACGGACCGAGCAGGCCGGGGATGGTGATGAAGCTCATGATCCGCACCAGTTCCGAACGCGGATAGGCGCGCAGCACCACCAAGCGCCCGACCGGCAACATCAATGCCCCGCCCAGGCCCTGGATCACCCGCGCCGCCACCAGCATGCCGAGGCTGCTGGCCAGGGCGCAGAGCAGCGAGCCGAGGCTGAACAGGAGGATGGCGCCGAAGAAAATGCGCTTGGTGCCGAAGCGGTCGGCAATCCAGCCCGAGGCCGGGATCAGCAGGGCCACGGTGAGCATGTAGGCGATGATTACCGACTGCATGCGCAGCGGGTCTTCGGCCAGGTCGCGGGCCATGGCCGGCAGGGCGGTGTTGAGGATGGTGCCGTCGAGCGACTGCATGAAGAAGGCGATGGCCACTACCCAGGGGATCCAGCGGGCGGTGGTCGGGTCCAGCGGGGCGCGGTTGGGCATGGGCATCTCTACAAGGTCGAGGGCCTCATCGCCGGCAAGCCGGCTCCCACAGGGACAAGTTCACACAGATCCGTGTGGGAGCTGGCTTGCCAGCGATCGGGGTTATCACAGTGTCAACGTCAGGCGTTTGACCAAGGCTCCCGGCAAATGGCTCGAACTGGTCTGCCGTTGCCCGTAGGTGCTGGTCGACAGAATCAGCTCGCGGTCTGTCGTCAACGCTTCCAGCTGCGAACCCAGCAAGCTGTAGACACTGTCGTCAAAGCGCATGGTGCTTACTGGAGCCTGAATCTCACCGTTCTCGACCCAGAAGGTGGCAAAGCGGGTCAGGCCGGTCATGCGCGCCGCAGGCAGGTCCGAGTAGTTCAGGTACCAAAGGTTGCTGATGTACAGGCCGGTGCCCAGGCGGGTGAGGATTTCACTGTGCTCCAGGTCACCTGGCGCCATGCTCAGGGCGCAAGGTGCTTCGTGACTGTCGGCACCGTTGGCCGCCAGCTCGAACTCGGCGGCGCTGCGTGCGCAGATCAGGCGATCCAGGGCCTGGCCTTTGTCGATCAGACGCAGGTCGCTGCGCAGCAAGCCTTCATCCGAGAACGACGGGCTCAGCGAACCGCTGACCTGTTCGGCAATGCTGGTCAATGGGCTCAGACTGGCATCGGCACTGTACAGGCGCTGCAGCGGGCTGTTCTTGGTGGCGATGGCCTGGGCCGAGAAGCCACCCCAGCAGAGCATGCCCATGACCTCGTCGAGCGCCGCCGGTGCCAGGTAGGCGCGGTACTGGCCGGGGGCGAGCTTTTTCAGCGGGCGGCCGAGGTAGTCAAGTTGTTCGCGGGTCTGCTGCAGGCGCACGGCGAAGGCTTCGTGGTCCCAGGTTTGCCCGGCATAGTTGGCTTTGACCGCTTCGCCGTTGCTGTGGAACAGGCTCCAGTCGAAGTTGAAGCTATTGGCCTGGTGCCAGCCAAATGCCCCGAACGAGCTGGCAAAGCCGCGGCAGATGGGGCCTGCGGCATAGATGCCGACCAGATCCAGATCACCTGCGCCTTGCTCGATCTGCGCCAGTACCTCGGCGCTGTCAGGCAGCGGTTGATCCTGCACGCTATGGCTTTGCCAGGCGCTGTCGTTGAGCTGCAGGTAAGGGTCGGGCTCGAGCAGCGGCAGGGTCTGGCGCAGCTGCTCCAAAGCCTGTTGCAAGCGCAGTTGGTCCACTTCGGCATCGTTGCCCAAGGTGAACTGCAGCTCGGCCTGGCGCCCGTCGGCGATCAGCTTGAGCACGCAACTGGCTTGCTGGACTTCACCGGCCTGGCGCACCTTGGCGTGATTGAAACGGATGAACTGCGAGTGTTCGCCGCTGTAGCTGAGGGTGAAATGCTCAGGGGCGGGTACTGCGTCACGCAGGCTGGCGACCAGGTGCTGAAAGCTTTGCAGTGGGGTGGCAGCCATCAGGCGTCTCCTCCGAATACGTCGATCTGGCTGAATACGCAGGCGGGGGAGGCGTGGCCCACCCGTACCACCTGGTTGGGCTCGCCCTTGCCGCAGTTCGGTGTACCCAATACCTGCAGGGTACTGGCGTCACCGACGGCGCTGAGGTTGCCCCAGAACTGTGCGGAGATGCCGCGGTAGTTGGGGTTCTTGACCACGCCCTTGAGCTCGCCGTTCTCGATCAACTGGCCCCATTCGCAACCGAACTGGAACTTGTTGCGCGCATCGTCGATCGACCACGAGCGGTTGGTGCGCATCAGGATGCCCTGCTCGATGCCGCCGATCAGTTGCGCCAGGGGCTTGTCGCCCGGCTCGATGTTGAGGTTGGCCATGCGGTCGATCGGCGCGCGGTTCCAGCCGCAGGCGCGGCTGTTGGCCACCCCTTCAAGGCCAGAGCGGAACTGCGACAGGGCGCCACCGAGCGGACGAACCAGCAAACCGTCCTTGATCAGGAACTGCTTGTGCGCGGCGCTGCCGTCATCGTCGTGGCTGTAGCTGGCCAGCTCCTCGCGGATCGACGGGTCGAAGGTCACGTTGAGCAGTTTCGAGCCGTATTGCAGGTTGCCGAAGTCGCTGGCTTTGACGAAGCTGGTGCCGGCGTAATTGCGCTCGTCGCCGAGGATGCGGTCCATTTCCAGCGGGTGACCGATGGATTCGTGGATCTGCAGCATCATCTGGTCGGGCATCAGCAGCAGGTCGCGCACACCGCTTGGCGTGTTCGGCGCCAGCAGCAGTTGCAGGGCCTGATCGGCGACCTTGGCTCCGGCGCCGACCAGCCCGCAACGCTCGATCACATCCAGGCCGCCCTGCTGGCCGAAGTTCTCCCGGCCCAGGGTGCGGGTCTGGCTGTCCTGGCCGTCGAAGGCAGTGGTGCTGAAGCCCGGGTAGATGAAGCGCTGAGCCTGGCGCAATTCGGCGCCGGCAGTGTTCAGGTAGATCTGTTCGATAGTGCTGATACCGAGGCTGGCGTGCCAGTTCACCAGACGACTGTCGCTCGGCACGCTGGCCGACTCCTGGGCGAGCAGGGCGTAGCACTCGGCCAGGGACGGGAAAGCTTGCTCGAGGTTGGGCGAGCAGTAGTCGGCGCGGCCTGTGGCCACCGGTTGTTCGCGCAGGTCGAGCAGGGCGCGCCCGGCGATCTGCCGGGCCAGTGCTTCAGCCTGCTCCAGAGCCCGCTGCAGGCCGGCCTGGGACAGGTCGGCAGTGGCGGCGTAGGTTTCCACGCCATTGAGGCGCACGGTCAGCATTGCGCCTTCGTCACGGCTGAGGAACGGCGGCTCGGCGATATTCTTGCGCACCGACAGGTGCTGCTGGCTCTGCTGCACATAACGCAGGGAAAAGAATTCGCCACTGCTGCGCAGGGCGGCGAAGCGCTGGCGCAGCAATGCGGTCAACTCGAACATGCGGGAACCTCCGTGTGCGCGGTGGTTCCCCCTCAGAACCACTCGTCGTGCATGCTCAGGCAGGTATCGTCACGGGCCGCGAGCAATGCCAGCTCATTATGGCAGCCCGGCACTTCCCAGGTCAGGAAATAACGCGCGGCCTGCAATTTGCCCAGGTAGAAGTCGCGATCAGCCGGGTTACCCCCGGCCAGGCCCTGTTCGGCACGCACTGCCTGCTCCAGCCAGCGCCAGCCGATCACGCAGTGGCCGAAGGCCTTGAGGTACAGCGCCGAGTTGGCCAGGGCAGCATTGACCTGACCCTGGCCCAAGTCGTCGAGCAGCCCGAGCGTCACTTCCTGCAGGCGCATGAGCAACTGCTCCAACGGTACACGCAGGCGATCCAGGCTGCTGTGCTGTTGGGCATGCTTGCAGGTGGTGGCGATCAGACGGACCAGTTGCTTGAGCCCGGCACCGCCGTTCTGCGCCAGTTTGCGCCCGAGCAGGTCCAGTGACTGGATGCCGTGGGTGCCTTCGTGAATGGGATTCAGGCGGTTGTCGCGGTAGTACTGCTCGACCGGGTACTCGCGGGTGTAGCCATGGCCACCGAGAATCTGGATGGCCAGTTCGTTGGCCTTCAGGCAGAACTCCGACGGCCATGACTTGACGATCGGCGTCAGCAGGTCGAGCAGCTCATGGGCCTGCTGGCGAAGCGTTGCGCTTTCGCCGCTCTGGCTGTCATCGAACAATCGCGCCGCGTACAGGCCCAGGTCGAAGGCGCCTTCGACATAGGCCTTCTGGGTCAGCAGCATGCGCTTGACATCGCTGTGGTTGATGATCGGCACGGCAGCAGTGGCCGGGTCCTTGTTGTCTGGCAGGCGTCCCTGCGGACGCTGGCGGGCGTACTCCAGCGAGTACAGGTAGCCGGCATAGCCGAGCATCACCGCACCCATGCCGACGCCGATGCGCGCCTCGTTCATCATCTGGAACATACAGGCCAGGCCCTGGTGCGGCTTGCCCACCAGGTAGCCGACGCACTGGCCGTTGTCGCCGAAGTTCAGCGCCGTCGAGGTGGTGCCGCGCCAGCCCATCTTGTGGAACAGCCCGGCCAGCAGCACATCGTTGCGCGGGCCCAGGCTGCCGTCGGCGTTGACCAGGAACTTGGGCACGATAAACAGCGAAATGCCCTTCACCCCGGGCGGCGCATCCGGCAATTTGGCCAGGACCATGTGCACGATGTTTTCCGACAGCGAATGGTCACCGCCGGAAATGAAGATCTTGTTGCCGCGCAGCCGATAGCTGCCATCGTCGGCCGGTTCGGCGCGGGTGCGGATATCGGCCAGGGACGAACCGGCGTGCGGCTCGGTCAGGGCCATGGTGCCGAAGAACCGGCCGTCGATCATCGGCTGCAGGAACAGGCGTTTCTGCTCGTCGCTACCAAAACTCTCGATCAGGTTGGCAGCGCCCATGGTCAGGAACGGGTAGGCCGTGGTCCCGGCGTTGGCGGCCTGGAAGTGGGCGAAGCAGGCTTGCGACAGCAGGGTCGGCAACTGCATGCCACCGGCTTCGAAGTCACGGCTGGCATTGAGAAAACCTGCTTCAAGGAAGGCATCGACCGCAGGCTTTACCTCCGGAATCAGCACCGCCTCGCCATTTTCATAGCGCGGCTCGTGCTCATCGCCCTTGCGGTTGTGCGGGGCGAAGTACTTTTCAGCGATGGATCGCGCGGTGCTCAGGGCGGCGTCGAAGGTTTCGCGGTTGTGCTCGGCAAAGCGCGGGCGTTGGGTCAGGGCCTCGGCGTCGAGCACTTCATAGAGTTCGAAGGCCAGGTTGCGGGCGCTGAGCAGGGTCTCGGACATGGCGGCATTCCTGTCTGGGGATGGGCCGAGTCTAGGGTGCAGGCAGGGATCAGGACAGGTTAATAGGTACAGGTGATGACGGGGCATGAGCGAGCGGCGGCGCTCGGCTTAGGACCGGTCGTACTTCTGGTTAGGATCGGTATGGCAGATTTCAACAGCCTCAAACCGGTTAGATGTCGACTCATTCTCTGTTCCTCTGAGTCGGTATTTGTCGATGTCGTCAGAAACAACTTCCGGGGTCAACGATCATCCTCAGTTCTTTGTGGTGTCGCCCAAAAAACTGGCCATCATGAGTTTCTTCACCTTTGGCCTGTATTGGTGGTTCTGTTTTCACCGAAGCTGGGTCTTGTACCGAAAAGTTACAGGCGAGCCTGTCTTGCCATTGGTCCGCGCCTTGTTCCCGATCATTTTCCTGTATCCGCTGATGAGGCGGATCGATGCGCGGATTCGCCAATCAAGGCTTGAGTACCGATGGTCACCATTGGTCCTGACATTGCTTTACCTGATTGGCGTGGGTCCTTTGCTGTTGTTGGACCAGGGCGCCTGGGAACATTTCTTTCATATCGCCACGATGCTCCTGCTGACTTCACATGGAGTATTCATCTGGGTGATTGTCAGAATTCAGTGCGCCATCAACTTCAGTGAAGGAGATGAGCAGGGGTTGGCCAATGCAAGGCTGTCGTTGATTAACTGGATTTGGATGCTCTGGGGGCTATTGTTTTGGCCGTCGTTGGTGTTGCTTGCTGTAGGTTCGCTGATGATAGGTTTTTATTGAGCCCGTAACGAAAAAGGGAGAGCAGATGCTCTCCCTTTTTCGTGGTTGCGCTAACGTCAGCCGATAGTCATCAGGCTCGCGTTGCCACCGGCAGCAGCGGTGTTGACGCTCAGCGCGCGCTCGATCACCAGGCGCTCCAGGGCAATCGCGGTTTCACCCGACGACAGGCCGTGAACACCGACGATGGCACCGGCGCGCTTGGCCACCTGCTCGCACACGGCGCGCAGTTGGTCGGAGTCGCCGTGATGGAGGACGGCGTCGAACACCACTTCGTCCTTGTTCCAGTCGGCCACCAGCTGGATGCGCGCTTGCACTTCCTTTGGCAGACGATTGCGCAGGGTCTTGCTCAGCTCGCCTTCCGGCCAGACCGCCGAGCTGCCCACGGCCAGGACTGCGGCCAGTTGGGTCAGCAGGTCAGCTTCGACCTCGGCCAGGCACAGCACGTGCTCGCGCGGCAGGATGGTGTAGCTGTTGCGCTCGCCAGTCGGCCCCGCCAGCAGGCGGCTGATACCGCTTTGCGATTGCTGGGCGAACTGTTCGCACAAGTCGCTCAGGTCGTTCAGCTGATTGCTCGCCGCCCAGGTTTTGAGGGCTTGCAGCGGTTTGCTCAAGCTGTCGCGCAGGCGGGTGTCCGGGGCGTTTTCGCCGTCGGTGCGCTGGAATGACTGCTCGATGGCGCCGGCCGGGCGGGTCGACAGCAGGCGGTACAGGTACAGCGGGCCACCGGCTTTCGGGCCGGTACCAGACAGGCCTTCACCACCGAATGGCTGCACGCCAACCACGGCACCGACGATGTTGCGGTTGACGTAGACGTTACCGGCGTTGACGTTGTCGATGACCTTGGCAATGGTTTCGTCGATCCGGGTGTGCACACCCAGGGTCAGGCCGTAACCGGAGGCATTGATCTGCTCGATCAACTGGTCGAGGTTCTTGCGGTTGTAGCGCACCACGTGCAGTACCGGGCCGAAGATCTCGCGTTGCAGCTCGTCGAAGCTCTCCAGTTCGATCAGGGTTGGCATCACGAAGGTGCCGCGCTTGATCTCTTCACCATCGGCGATTGCCATCTGGTACACGGTACGGCCTTTGTCGCGCATGCCTTGGATGTGCTTCTCGATACCAGCCTTGGCTTCGGCGTCGATCACCGGGCCAATGTCCACGGCCAGGCGCTCGGGGTTACCCAGACGGCTTTCAGCCATGGCGCCCTTGAGCATTTCGATGACGCGGTCGGCGGAATCTTCCTGCAGGCACAGTACGCGCAGGGCCGAGCAACGCTGACCGGCGCTGTCGAAGGCCGACGACACTACGTCGATGACCACTTGTTCGGTGAGCGCCGAGGAGTCGACGATCATTGCGTTCTGGCCGCCGGTTTCGGCGATCAGCGGGATCGGACGGCCCTGGGCGTCCAGGCGGCCAGCGATGTTGCGTTGCAGCAGGCGGGCGACTTCGGTGGAGCCGGTGAACATCACGCCTTTGACCCGATCGTCGCCGACCAGGCGGGCGCCGACGGTTTCACCGCGCCCTGGCAGCAGTTGCACCACGCCTTCAGGGATACCGGCTTCGAGCAGCAGGCGCACGGCCTGGGCAGCCACCAGCGGCGTTTGCTCGGCCGGCTTGGCCAGCACCGGGTTACCGGCGGCAAGCGCAGCGGCAACCTGGCCGCTGAAGATAGCCAGCGGGAAGTTCCATGGGCTGATGCACACCACCGGGCCCAGTGGGCGGTGGGCGTCGTTGCTGAAGTCGTTGCGCGCCTGCACGGCGTAGTAGCGCAGGAAGTCGACTGCTTCACGCACTTCGGCAATGGCGTTGGCGAAGGTCTTGCCGGCTTCACGGGCAAGCAGGCCCATCAGCGGCTGGATCTCGGCTTCCATCAGGTCGGCGGCACGTTCCAGGATCGCAGCGCGTTCGGCTGGCGGGGTGGCCTGCCAGATCGGCGCGGCGTTGAGGGCGCACTGGATGGCGTTGTCGACGTCGGTGACGTTGGCTTCCTGGACGTGACCGACCACATCGCGCAGATCTGCCGGGTTCAAAACCTGGGCAGGCGCTTCGCTGCTGGAGGCGCAACCGAGCATCGGCGCGGCTTTCCAGTCATTGTGGGCGGTGGCCAGCAGGGCGCAGGACAGCGAAGCCAGGCGGTGTTCGTTGGCCAGGTCGATACCGGCGGAGTTGGCCCGCTCGGCGCCATACAGGTCACGCGGCAGCGGAATGCGTGGGTGCGGTAGGCCGAAGCTGCCTTCCTGGGTGGCCATCTGCTCGATGGTGGCGACCGGGTCGGCGACCAGTTCCTGAATCGAGATCGACTGGTCGGCGATGCGGTTGACGAACGAGGTGTTGGCGCCGTTTTCCAGCAGGCGGCGCACCAGGTAGGCCAGCAGGGTTTCATGGGTGCCGACCGGTGCGTACACGCGGCACGGACGGTTCAGCTTGCCATCGGCGACCTTGCCGACAACCTGTTCGTACAGCGGCTCGCCCATGCCGTGCAGGCACTGGAACTCATACTGGCCCGGGTAATAGTTCTGACCAGCAATGTGATAGATGGCCGACAGGGTGTGAGCGTTGTGGGTGGCGAACTGCGGGTAGATGACTTCCGGCACCGACAGCAGTTTGCGTGCGCAAGCAATGTAGGACACATCGGTGTACACCTTGCGGGTGTACACCGGATAGCCTTCCAGGCCGTCGACCTGGGCGCGCTTGATTTCGCTGTCCCAGTAGGCACCCTTAACCAGGCGGATCATCAGGCGATGGCGGCTGCGGCGGGCCAGGTCGATGACGTAGTCGATCACGTACGGGCAGCGCTTCTGGTAGGCCTGGATAACGAAACCGATACCGTTCCAGCCGGTCAGTTGCGGCTCGAAGCACAGGCGCTCGAGCAGGTCCAGCGACAGCTCCAGGCGATCGGCTTCTTCGGCGTCGATGTTCAGGCCGATGTCGTATTGCTTGGCCAGCAGGGTCAGCGACAGCAGGCGCGGGTACAGCTCGTCCATCACCCGCTCGTACTGGGCGCGGCTGTAGCGCGGGTGCAGGGCCGAGAGCTTGATCGAGATGCCCGGGCCTTCATAGATGCCGCGACCGTGAGAGGCCTTGCCGATCGAGTGAATGGCCTGCTCATAGGACGCCAGGTACTTCTGGGCGTCATGTTCGGTCAGTGCCGCTTCACCGAGCATGTCGTAGGAGTAGCGGAAGCCTTTGGCTTCGAACTTGCTGGCATTGGCCAGGGCTTCGGCGATGGTTTCGCCAGTCACGAACTGCTCGCCCATCAGGCGCATGGCCATGTCGACGCCCTTGCGGATCATCGGCTCGCCGCTCTTGCCGATGATGCGGCTGAGCGAAGAGGTCAGGCCGGATTCGTTGTGGGTCGAGACCAGCTTGCCAGTCAGCAACAGGCCCCAGGTGGCCGCGTTGACGAACAGCGACGGGCTGTTGCCCAGGTGCGGTTGCCAGTTGCCGGTGCTGATCTTGTCGCGGATCAGGGCGTCACGGGTGCCTTTGTCGGGGATACGCAGCAGGGCTTCGGCCAGGCACATCAGTGCCACGCCTTCCTGGGACGACAGGGAAAATTCCTGCAATAGACCCTGGACGATGCCGGCACGACCGCCAGCGCTTTTCTGGTTGCGCAGTTTTTCGGCGATGCCAGCGGCCAGTTTGTTGGTCGCTTCGGCCATGGCAGCCGGCAGGCGTGCCTGCTCAAGCAGCATCGGTACCACTTCCGGCTCGGGGCGGCGGTAGGCGGCGGTGATGGCCGAGCGCAGTACCGATTGCGGCAGGATGCTCTCGGCGAACTCGAGGAAGCACTGGTGGGCGTGGTCGGCCTGGACTTCGCCGGCATCGTCGGCATGAATGCCGGGCTGACCGTTGAGTTCGGTCAGGGTGGCGCCACCCTCGAGCTTCTCCAGGTAGTTGAAGATCGCTTGTTTGATCAACCAGTGCGGCGTGCGGTCGATAGACGTCGCAGCTGCTTTGAGTCGCTCACGGGTAGGGTCGTCGAGTTTGACCCCAAGGGTGGTCGTCGCCATTTCTTATCCTCATTATTGCCACAGGTTGTGACTTAAGCTGGCGCCAAGATTAGCCGTGCGCGATTTCGGGTGCAACCTAGTGCAACCCAAAAAATGCAGGAAAAAAGTGCAACTCGTCCGGTGGGTAAAACCCCGCAGCGGAAATGGCTGTTTATGGTGCATTTTCTTCTGAAAATAGGTGTTCTTGCTCCAAAAGGGAGCAAAAACCTGCTGTTACGCAAAATTTCCGACGAGGTGCAACTTGATTGTAAAAACAGGTTGCACCCTCTTTGCGTTGTTGCATAGGATTCGCGGCCTGGGTGCAACCTCCTCTGAGGCTGTCGCTACATAAAAACAAACGCCAGGGCGCAACAATGAGTGTAAGCAATCCAACCTTGATCACGTTCGTGATCTACATCGCGGCAATGGTGCTGATCGGCTTCATGGCCTATCGCTCCACCAACAACCTTTCTGACTACATTCTTGGCGGTCGCAGCCTCGGCAGCGTGGTTACCGCGCTTTCGGCCGGTGCGTCGGACATGAGTGGCTGGCTGTTGATGGGCCTGCCGGGCGCCATCTACATGTCGGGTCTGTCGGAAAGCTGGATCGCCATCGGCCTGATCGTCGGTGCCTACCTGAACTGGCTGTTCGTCGCCGGCCGCCTGCGTGTGCAGACCGAGCATAACGGTGATGCATTGACCCTGCCGGATTACTTCTCCAGCCGCTTTGAAGACAACAGCGGGTTGCTGCGGATCATCTCCGCGGTGGTGATCCTGGTGTTCTTCACCATCTATTGTGCTTCCGGTATCGTTGCCGGTGCCCGCCTGTTCGAAAGCACCTTCGGCATGTCCTATGAGACCGCGCTGTGGGCTGGCGCAGCGGCGACCATTGCTTACACCTTCGTGGGTGGCTTCCTGGCGGTGAGCTGGACCGATACCGTCCAGGCCACGCTGATGATCTTCGCCCTGATCCTGACGCCGGTGATCGTGCTGATCGCAACCGGTGGCTTCGATACCACCTTCGCGGCCATCGAACTGCAGGACGCGGGCAACTTCGACATGCTCAAGGGCACCACCTTCATCGGCATCATCTCGCTGATGGGCTGGGGTCTGGGCTACTTCGGCCAGCCGCACATCCTGGCGCGCTTCATGGCCGCTGACTCGGTCAAGTCGATCGCCAATGCGCGTCGCATCTCCATGACCTGGATGATCCTCTGCCTGGTCGGCACCTGCGCCGTTGGCTTCTTCGGCATCGCCTACTTCTCGGCGCATCCGGACGTCGCGGGCCCGGTCGCCGAGAACCATGAGCGGGTGTTCATTGAGCTGGCCAAGATCCTCTTCAACCCTTGGATCGCCGGTGTTCTGCTGTCGGCCATCCTGGCAGCGGTCATGAGTACCCTGAGCTGCCAGCTGCTGGTGTGCTCCAGCGCCCTGACCGAAGACTTCTACAAGACCTTCCTGCGCAAGGGTGCCTCGCAGCTGGAGCTGGTCTGGGTCGGCCGTGCCATGGTGCTGCTGGTGGCTGTGGTTGCCATCCTGATCGCCTCCAACCCTGAGAACCGCGTGCTGGGTCTGGTCAGCTACGCCTGGGCCGGCTTCGGTGCTGCCTTCGGTCCGGTGGTGCTGATCTCGGTGCTGTGGAAAGGCATGACCCGTGACGGCGCGTTGGCCGGTATCCTGGTGGGTGCGATCACCGTTGTGGTGTGGAAGCACTTCTCCATCTGGGGTCTGTACGAGATCATCCCGGGCTTCATTCTCGGCGCCCTGGCGATCTACTTCGTCAGCAAGGCCGGTAGCCCGTCGAAGGGCATGGTGTCGCGCTTCGAAGCTGCCGACGAGGCGTTCAAAGCCGGTCATTGATCGACTGTTGAGCTTCGCCTGACAACGGCCCGGTCTCGCAAGAGCCCGGGCCGTTGTCGTTTTGGCGGCCCGTGCCTGACGCCGCCCGCATGACAAGGTAAACTGCGCGGTCTTGCAGGAGTTGCCATGAACTATCGTCACGCCTTCCACGCCGGCAACCATGCCGACGTCTTCAAACACCTTGTGCTGACCCGTCTGATCGCGTTGATGTCGCGCAAGGAGCAGCCGTTTGCCTACCTCGACACCCACGCCGGCCTGGGTCTTTACGACCTGCAGGGCGACCAGGCGACGCGTACCGGCGAATGGATCGAAGGGATCGGTCGTCTCTGGGGGCGCGACGACTTGCCGGAAGTCACCGCAGACTACCTGCGCATCCTGCGCAAGATGAACCCTGACGGCGAGCTGCGCTACTACCCGGGTTCCCCGGAGCTGGCCCGGCGCCTGGCCCGCCAGCAGGACCGTGTGCTGCTCAACGAGAAGCACCCCGAAGACGGCCGCCTGCTCAAGGACAACATGAAGAAGGACCCGCGCGTCGCCGTGCACCTGGGTGAGGGCTGGCATGTGCCGCGGGCCTTGTTGCCGGTGCAGGAAAAACGCGCTGTCATGCTCATCGATCCACCGTTCGAGCAAGCCGACGAGCTCAAGCGCTGCACCCAGGCGATGAAAGAGACCATCGGTCGCATGCGCCAGACCGTCGCGGCTATCTGGTACCCGATCAAGGACCAGCGCCAACTGGTGCGCTTCTACCAGGACCTGACCAGTACCGGTGCGCCGAAGCTGCTGCGGGTCGAGCTGTATGTGCATCCACAGGACAGCCCGCAGGGCCTCAACGGCTCGGGCCTGGCCATCGCCAACCCGCCATGGGGCCTGGAAGAAGAGCTGCGTGCGCTGCTGCCGTGGCTGTCCCAGGTGCTGGCGCAGACCCAGGGTAGCTGGCGGATGGATTGGTTGATCGCCGAATAACTGCTGTAGGAGCGGGCTTGCCCCGCAATGCGGTGTGTCTGAATGTATGCAATCGCGGGGCAAGCCCGCTCCTACGCTTTGCGTTATAATCCCGCGCTTTGGCTGCCGCCCGCCCCAATGGCCCGCGCGCATATTTACAGATTGAAGAGGCTAGACCCTTGGCATTGACGATTCTTGGCCTGTCCGGCGCCCTTAGTCATGACCCTTCCGCGGCTCTGTACATCGACGGCAAGCTGATTGCCGCCGCTGAAGAAGAGCGCTTCGTGCGCGATAAACATGCAAAGAACCGCATGCCCTACGAATCGGCGAAGTTCTGCCTGGAACAGGCCGGTATCAAACCGTCCGACGTTGACGTGGTAGCGATCCCGTTCGCCCCGATCAGCCTGTTCGGCAAGGCTCGCTGGCACTACGCCAAGCGTTACTGGTATGCCCCGGACCGCGCCCTTGACGCGATCCTGATGGGCAACCGTCGCTACAAGCGCTATCGCAAGAAAATCGTCTGGTGCCTGGAGCAACTGGGCTTCGACCCGAAGAAGGTCAAGATCGAGCCGGTCGAGCACCACCTGGCTCATGCCTCCAGTGCCTACCACTGCTCGGGCTTCAAGGAGAAGACCGCGATCCTCGGTATCGACGGTAAAGGCGAATACGCCACGACCTTCTTTGGCTACGGCGAAAACGGCAAGATCCACAAGATCAAGGAATTCTTCGACCCGGACTCGTTGGGCGGCCTGTATGGCGCGATCACCGAGTTCCTCGGCTTCGAGATGCTCGATGGCGAGTTCAAGGTCATGGGCATGGCGCCGTACGGCGATGCCAGCAAGTACGATTTCTCGCGCCTGGCCTCGTTCGAGAACGGCGAGCTGGTGATCAACACCGACTACGCCAACGTCATCGGCCTGCGTCGGTATAAAGAGAAGGGCAAAGGCTTCTACTTCTCGCCCAAGCTCATCGAATGGCTGGGCCCGAAACGCGAAGGCGACATCGCCGACGAGCCGTACATCCACTACGCCGCGAGCATGCAGGCGCTGTTCGAGAAGCTCGCCCTGCAGATGATCGACCATTATCTGGGCGACATCCTCAAGGAGACCGGCAAGCTGGCCTTTGCCGGTGGTTGCGCGCTGAACGTCAAGCTCAACCAGAAGATCATTGCCCGTCCAGACCTCAAGGAACTGTTCGTCCAGCCGGCTTCCGGCGACGCCGGTACCGCGGTGGGTGCTGCTGCCTATGTGTCCCACGCCCGTGGCGTGCCGGTCGAGAAGATGGAACACGTCTACCTCGGTCCGGCATACTCCAACGAGGACGTGATCGCCGCCTGTGCGCGTCACCCGAGCCAGCCGAAATGGCGCAAGCTGGAGAACATGCCCGAGCAGATCGCCAAGATCATGGTCGACGGCAACCCGGTGGCCTGGTTCCAGGGCCGCATGGAGTTCGGCCCGCGCGCGCTCGGTGGTCGTTCGATCATTGGTTGCCCAAGCGTGGAAGGCGTTGCCGACCGCATCAACCACCAGATCAAGTTCCGCGAGCGCTGGAGGCCTTTCTGCCCGTCGATGCTCGACACCGTCGCACCGCAGATGATCAAGATCGATCATCCGGCGCCGTTCATGACCTTCACCTTCGAAGTGGCTGAAGAGTGGAAGACCCGCGTGCCGGAAGTCGTCCACGAAGACGGCACCTCGCGGGCCCAGGTGCTCAAACGCGAGTACAATCCGCGCTATTACGACATGATGAAAGCGCTGGAGACCCTGACCGGTAACGGCGTGTCGTTGAACACCTCGCTCAACCGCCGTGGCGAGCCGATGATCTGCTCGCCGACCGATGCGCTGAACATGTTCTTCGGCTCGGACCTGCAGTACCTGATCATGGAAGACATCCTGGTGGTCAAGGACGGCGCGGACACCTATGACGTCCAGGGCTGAAAAACGCGTACTGCAGTTCTGTCATGGATATGACGGTCCGTTTCTGGACTGCGCGCGCCAGTACGCCAGTCTGTTCGACGGCAGCGGCTACAAGGTCACCACGGTGTTCCTTACCGGCGCTGCCGACCCTCAGGTAGCGGCCGGCTGCGCCTCGGATGAAGTGATCTTCCTCGGGTTCAGCTCCAAGGCCATCCGTGGCCTGAAGCTGGGGGCGATCCGTGCGTTACGGCGGATCGTCGCCAGCCGCGAGTTCAGCTTCTGTATCGCTCACCGCTTCAAGCCTATCTATATCGCCTTGCTTGGCACGCGCTTGCCGGTGATTGGCGTGCACCACGCGTTTGGTGACTATTTGCGGGGCAGCCGCCAGCTGTTTGCCAACCTGTTCAGCAAGCGCCTGAGCCTGCTCGGTGTCTCTGATGCGGTGCGCGACGACATGCGCAAATGCCTGCCCAAGTGGCCGGCCGAGCGTATCCAGACCCTCTACAACCGCATCGACATCGAGGCGCTGCAGGCCAGCCAGGTACCTGCCGCGCAGGCGCGCGAGGCGTTGGGCCTGGACCCGCAAGCATGGATTGTCGGCAACGTCGGCCGCCTGCATCCGGACAAGGACCAGGCCACCTTGCTGCGTGGTTTTGCCCAGGCTCTGCCGCAGCTGCCGGCCGGTGCTCGGCTGGTAATTCTCGGCAAGGGCCGCCTGGAGCAGAAGCTCAAGGACCAGGCCGCCGAGCTCGGTATTTCCGCGCAGGTGGATTTTCTCGGTCAGGTGCCTGATGCCCGGCATTACTTCCGTGCTTTCGACGCCTTCGCCTTGAGCTCCGACCACGAGCCGTTCGGCATGGTCTTGCTCGAAGCCATGGTCGCTGGTGTACCGCTGCTGGCCACGGCCTGTGGTGGTGCGGTCGAGGTGGTCGAGGGTGTCGGCATCCTGTTCCCGCTGGGCGACGCCGAGCGCCTGGGCCAGGGCTTGCAGCACCTGGCTGCGCTCGATCCAGGGCAACGCCAGGAATGTGCCGGGCGCATGCTTGAACGCCTGCGTGAGCGTTTCTCCGATGCCGCGGTGCGCGAGGCCTTCTGGCAACTGCCGCACGTTCGTGCGCTGGCGGCGGAGGCCTGATGCTCAATCATATTCAAGGCTGGCGCGAGCGCGGCTGGACGCAGATCGATGCGGCTACCTACGCTCAGGTCTGGCACCAATTTGGTGGCAGTGTCGCCACCCATCCGCTGGTGGTCGAGCAACTGGCTGATCTGGCACAGATCCCGGTGCGTTACCTGGGTTGGCAGCGCAATGGCGAGCTCAAGGCCGCGATTCCTACCTGGGGCCGCCATCTGGCACTGTCCAAGGATGTGCTCAAGCGTCAGGGCAAAAAAGGCCTGTACGACCTGGGCAACGCCGAGCTGATCCTGCCGGCTGCCGCCGATACCCAGGCGCCGCTGCGTCATGCCGGGCGCTATCTGTCCGAGCTCAACCAGGGCCGCTTTGCCAACC
The DNA here is from genome assembly GCF_018390435.1 of Pseudomonas sp. RC2C2. Classification (NCBI taxonomy): domain Bacteria; kingdom Pseudomonadati; phylum Pseudomonadota; class Gammaproteobacteria; order Pseudomonadales; family Pseudomonadaceae; genus Pseudomonas; species Pseudomonas sp. RC2C2. The sequence continues at coordinate 2,763,472 of NZ_JAHBAX010000001.1, forward strand.
TCAAGCCGCAGACCGAAGCGCTGGCCATGGCGCGTACGCCTGAAGACCTGTCGAAGAAGTTTCGCTACAACCAGCGCCGCGAACTGCGTTTGCTCGAAGAGGCGGGCGGCCAGGTGCGGCCGGTCACGGATTTCTCCAGTGCTGAACTTGCCGCAATCTACTGCGATCTGTTCCAGCGCCGCTGGGAGTTCCCGGCCACCGGTGGCGAGCGCATGGCCGAAGTGATCGAGCGCCTGCGCGAGTTGTTGATCGGTTCGGTGTTGTTTCTTGAGGGTGCGCCGATTGCCATCCAGCTGGTTTACCGGGTCGAAGCGCCGCAGTGGATCAGCGTCGAATACATCAACGGCGGTGTCGACCCGCAAACCAAGGCTTTCAGCCCTGGCAGCGTACTGAGCTTCCTCAATACCCAGGCCGCCTGGGAAGACGCCCGCACGCGCGACAAGCCCCTGCGTTTCTCCTTCGGCCGTGCCGATCGTGAGTACAAGGACCGTTGGTGCAACCCTGTGCCGGTGTTTCAGGTGTGAGCCGCAAGCAGCAGTTGCTCAAGCGCCACCGGCGCAACAAGCGCCTGGGGCTGCTGATTGGTCTGCTGGTGCTGCTCGCCCTGGGCATTTTTGTCCAGTGGTGGCTGCCGCTGCTGTTGCTGCCGCTGCTGTGGGCGGCTCACGAGGCGTGGTTTGCCGATCACCTGTTCTATTCGCCGACCGAGGACTATCAGTATCAGTTCCCGCCAGGCTGCGTGGCCCATCCGGCCGCACTGGTCGACGGTCTTGTGCGCCTGCACTCGCCGCTGCAGCTTGGCGGTGACGAAACGCTGATCCTTCAGCTGCGCCTGAAGAGCGGTTGGCTGGGGCGTTTCCTCGACCCTGCGGTAAGCCTGGGCGGTGAAGATGTTCAGACCTTCGAACGGGGCGTAAACGGTCTTCGTTACCTGAACCTTACCGGGCTGGCTGAACCGCTCATGGCTGGGGGCCTGCGCCTGCGTGGGCGCTACTGCCGGCTGGAGGGCGAAGCGCAGCTGTGGGTTGCAGCGTGCGCGGACCTGCGCCAACGACGGGTGATGGTCATTGCGCCCCATGCCGATGATGCCGAACTCGCTGCATTTGGCCTCTACAGCCAGGCCGAGGAGACCTGGGTGGTGACCTTGACTGCTGGTGAAATCGAAGCCGAACACTACCAGAAAATGGGCCTGGAGAAGGCCGAGGCTGCACGTTTGAAGGGCCGCTTGCGGGCCTGGGACAGCATCGCCGTGCCGCGCTGGGCGGGTGTGCCGGAATCTCGCTGCGTGCAGCTTGGGTATTTCTGCTTGCAGCTCCCGGTCATGCAGGCCGAGCCTGCAGAGCCGATGGCTTCGCGCGAGGCCGGGCTTACCGATACTCGCCTGTTCCGCCAGTTCAACCCGCTGACCCTGCCGGGTGACCAGGACGGCGCGCCGACCTGGAACAACCTGCTGGCCGATTTGCGTGCACTGTTGCTCAAGGCCCGGCCACAGGTGCTGGTGATGCCACACCCGACTCTCGATCCGCACCCTGACCACATCTGCGCCCAGGCGGCCGTGCTTGAGGCGTTGCTGGGCCTGGAATGGCAGCCTGAAACCCTGCTGTGTTATGCCAATCACCTGTATGACAACGACCGTTGGCCAATGGGTGACAGCGGTACAGGGGTGGCCTTGCCGCCGCAACTGGAGGCGAGCCAGGGCTGGGTGCCCTACAGCCTGGTGCTGGACTTGCCAAGCCAGCGCGACAAGGCCATGGCACTGGGCATGATGCACGACCTGCAGCCTCCTGCACCGTTCAAGCGCCGCCTGCGCCGCTTGCTGCAACGCTGGCTGGCCGGGCGCCGAGCTTCGCCTTATGGCGAGAACGAATTTTTCCGCAAGGCCGTGCGTCGCCATGAATTGTTCTGGCGTCGTGACCTCTGATCATGACGCTGCAAGATTGAAAGCTGTGGCCCGAGCGCCGCAAGGAAGACAATGAAAGTTCTATTTCTGGTGCAGAAAGAACAACGGGCGATCCTTGATCGCTTGTATGACGGTGTTGCTGCGCATTGCGACTGTGATCTGCGCTGGCTGAGCAGTGACGATCAGCGTAATCTGCGTCGTTATTTTCGCCGCGAAGTCGAGGTCGACAAGTACGACCGGATCGTGTTCTTCCTGCGCTTCAAGCAAGAGATTCGCCAGGTTGGCTTCATTCGCACGGTGCCCAACCTGGTCATCCTCGAACATGATGCCTACCAGAATTACATCCCGTGCAAGTACACCGGCAAGTTCAGCGCTCACTACCGCCAGTTGCCCTGGGCGCGGGTGATCAGTTCCGGCTACAGGGTCAGCGAACAGCTATGCCAGGAAGGTTTTGATGCTGTGTTTGTGCCCAAGGGCTACGACCAGCAGTTGCTGGCCGACCAGGGGCGTGAGCGGGACATCGAGCTGGCGTTCGTCGGCAGTACCAACAGTGTTGCCTACAGTGGCCGCAAGGCGCTGCTCGACGAGCTGGCCCAGGTTGAAAACCTGCTGGTTACGCGCACCAAGTCGGGCGAAGAATACTGCAACACGCTCAACCGCATCCGCTTTTTTGTCAGCGCGGATGTCGGCATGGGCGAATACATGATCAAGAATTTCGAGGCGATGGCCTGTGGCTGCGTTTTGCTGGCCTTTAGCCAGGGTGAGGCGGAGAATCGCGCCCTGGGCCTCAAAGACATGCATAACGTGGTGCTCTATGACAGCATTGCCCAGTTGCAAGAGAAGCTGAAAGTGTTGCGTGCCGACCCTGAACTGGTTGAGCGAATCAGCAATAACGGTCGTGATCTGGCGGTCTCGCAATTCAGCTTCGCCCAGGTAGGTCGTAGCATCGTGGAAAAAATGCAGCCACCTCTTCGTCCCCGTCCAGCCCTGACCGGCTGGCAGCGCTTGCGTTTGAGACTGGGCATATGAGCCGGCTGTCCTGAAACCAGGCAAGTAGTCTTGAACATTTGAATACAGTTTATGGGGAGGGGGTCCGGTGCGATTCTGCCAAGATAGTGACGTAACACTGGTTGTCACCAGTTGCGGACGCTTCGATTTGCTAAAACTTACGCTGGAAAGCTTTGACCGGTTCAATACCGCGCCTATTCGTGAAGTGTTCATCACCGAGGACTCCGGGGATGAGGCTGTTCACCAGGCTATCCCCGAGCACTGGAAGCCGTACTGCACGGTCTTCGTCAATCGCCCGAAGCTGGGCCAGTTGGCGTCGATCGACCTTTCCTATAGTCACGTAAAGACCCCCTACATCTTCCATTGCGAGGATGACTGGGAGTTCTACCGCCCAGGCTTTGTCGAGGACTCGCTGGCGATCCTGGCGGTCAGCCCGCAGCTCCTGCAGGTCTGGTTGCGTAGCTATGTCTACGACCTGAAATTGCACAGCCCGTATATCCATCTGGGCGAGCGCCAGGTGATCGCCGGTGTTCCCTGCTACCCATTGCTGTCGGACAAGCCCGAGTGGCAAAGCTTCTCGCTGAACCCCGGTTTGCGCCGCCTGAGCGATTATCAGCGCTGTGCGCCGTTTGCCGCCTATGCTGGTGAAAAGGCATTGTCAAAGCGCTATGCCGAGTTGAACCTGACTGGGGTGAGCCTGGAAGGTGACGCAGTGTTGCACACAGGCTTCGGCATGCACGTGAGTCTGCCTGAAGAGCGTCAGCGTAAAGCCCGCCGGCGTCAGCGCGAGCGGGTCAAGCTGGCAGTCATGTTGTTGATCGGATTTGCAATGGGAGTGTGGGTTGGCCTTCTTGCGAATTGATACTTCTGGTTTGCCAGTTATCCAGTCCGACGCAGGGGGGGGGCTCCCCGTGAATATCGTCAACATCATGTGGGCAGGTGGCTCGGCCTATAGCTCGGTGCACAAGGTTCACCAGCAGATTTTGTCCCAGGCGGAGCCTGGGGCAAGGATCAGCAGTTGGCTACTGCAAGGCCGGGGTTCCTGCTGCAGCGCAGAATCGACACGTGAGTGGCAGTTGTCCCATCGTCTGCTCAAGGGGCGGCATCTGTGGGTGTTGCTCAGGCCCTGGTTGCATGGCCGCCTGCGTGAAGCGCTGGAGCAGGCCAATGCGCAGGTGCTGGTGCTGGATGGGTTGGGGGTGTCGCGGCTGATTCTGCCGGTCGTGCAGAAAATGCCGGATGTCCGGGCAGCTATCGTCTTTCACGGCAAGACCCGTTTACGTCGGGCAGATGTCGCCTTGCTACGCGCGATCCCCAGCAGTCGGTTGAGTATTGTGGCGGTATCCCAGACCCTTGCCAGCGCGTTGGAGCAAGACCTCGGCATACCAGTCAACGTATTACGTACAGCCCTCGAGCCAAAAGGGTTTCGCCGTGGCCTGCTTGAGCCGGAGCAAGCCCGACTGGCGTTGAACTTGCCAACCCGAGGAGTGCGGGTAATGGGTGCAGTCGGCCGCCTCGTTGATAGCAAGGGTTTCGATTACCTGCTGGAGGCCTTTGCTCAGGCTAGCCAGCAGCAGCCGGACCTGCGCCTGGTGATTCTTGGTGAGGGTGTGCAACGCGCATTGCTGGAAGGGCGGCTCAAGGCGCTGGGACTGGTTGATAAAGTCTCGATGCCAGGCCATTGCAACGGCCTGGCGCAACTCTACCGGGCATTTGACTGGGTGCTCATACCCTCGCATGCTGAGGGCCTGGGGCTGGTGCTCCAGGAGGCGGTGATGGCAGAAGTGCCGGTACTGTGCAGCGATCTGTCAGTGTTTCGCGAGCAATTGGGTGACGCGGGCCTTTATGCCCCGGCGGGCGATCCCCAGGCGTGGGCCAAGGCGATCATTGACTGTACGGCATTGCCTGCAGAACAGGTCGCGGTGGCTCAGCAACAGGCGCTGGCCCCGGATCAAGCCTGGCAGAGTTTCAGTCAGGCTTCCCGTGAACTGCTACGCACGCCCTGAAAAACCTCACTTCAACAGGGCGCGCTCTAATTCTGCAAGGGGAAACTCATCCCCCAACTGTTCTCGGCCAATGTAGCGAGCAAAGTGCTGCACGTTGCGCCTTACCAGTCGTGCGGATAATGGCGCCCGCAGGAAACGCATGTCAGCCACATCGATCAAGCCCCATTGCTGTTGTGGCGTCACCACAATGTTGCCCAGGTGCAATGAGCGAAAGTAGATGCCCGAACGATGCAGCTGCTGTATCAGGGCAACCAGCTCCGGCAGGTGCTTCTGCCAGCTGAAGCCCGGCTGTCGGGACAGTTGGCGCAGGGTTTCTCCGGGCAAAGGTTGGTACAGCACGGCGGTCATGCCAGGGGCATCGAGGGTGAAGTACTTGAGTACTTCAAGCGTAGGAACTCCAAGCTTCTTCAGTTGCAAGGCGTTGTCGATGAAGCGACGCGAGTAAGGTCGCAGCAAGGCAGATGAAATTAGCCGCTTGCGTCGGAACAGCTTGAGGATATTGCCATCGGTTAGCAGGTAGACTTTAGCTCCGTAGCTGTCGGCCTCCAGGACCTGGGCGCCGAGTGTCAGCTGATTGAAGTCGACCTGGGGTAGCCGGGAACATTGCATGGATAGGGGCCTTGTCATCGGGCAAGCAAAATGACCGGCAATAATGCCGAAAGTTTTAAGGATGCACCATGCCGGTGTTGTTGAAACGATGGGGAAAAGCATGATGTACGCAAGGCGTTGGGCGCAGTCCTGGCTGGCGATCGGTTTGTTGTGGTTCGTGGTGGCAATCGCTTTGGCGCCCAGTAACAAGGTATACCAGCAAGGTTTGATCGCATTTTTGTGGCTACCGGCACTGGTGTTGCTATGGTCGGCTCGCGTGCTCATTGTTGATACCTGGAAAGCCCAGCGCTGGCTATGGCTCTCGGTTGCCCTGCTGCTTGGCTGGTCTGCCCTGAGTCTTTCCTGGAGCAGTGTCGACGAGGGTGGGCGTGAGGTCAAACGCCTGGTGTATATCGCAGTGTTCCTGCTGTTTTTTCCAATGATGGCCAATGCAGACGCTGCGCGTGTGATGCGCCTGCTTAACTGGGGCGGTGTTGGTCTGGCGGTCGCAGCGGTCTGTTCAATCGCGCTGTTCTATGGGGTTCAGGCACAGCCCTGGTATGCCCGACTTTACGGTATAGGGGAAATTTCCCATCCTATTCTTGGCGCTTATGTAATTGCTGCCGCCATTATCTGGATGCTTCATTGGCCGCCGCGCACCCTGGTGTTGCAAGGTGCCTGGGGCTTATCGTTGATCGCCCTCGGTATGTTTCTGCTGCTCTGCCAGAGTCGAGGTGCGGCACTGGCACTGCTGATTTCAGTGCTTGCCATGCCCATCTGGTGCCGGGATCGTCGTAGTTGTTGGATCGCGGGTGCGGCGATGGTTGTGGCGATTGTTGTTTTTGTCTTGATGCAGCCGCTGATCATGGCGCGGGGCTCGTCCTATCGACCGGAAATCTTGCAGGCCAGCCTGCAGATGATTGCCGAGCACCCATGGGCGGGCCTGGGATTGGGCGCGTTCTATAAAATCCAGGCGGTAGGCCTGGAGTTTGATCACGCGCATAACATGTTCACTCACATTGCAATAGAACTGGGCATTCCCGGCATGCTGCTATGGTTGGCTGTCTGGCTTTGTGTATTACGCGAAATCTGGAAAGCCCGTGACACCGCCTTCGGCAAGGGCTTGATGGGCCTGTGGCTTTTCTCGACCCTGGCCATGCAGTTTGACGCCGCCAGCCTCACTGGCACCCCGCGTGCTGAATGGTTCATCAGCTGGCTGCCGGTTGGCCTGGCCACTGTCCTGGTCTGGGGGCGTGCCCGAGCTCCAGGCTGTGATAAAATTTCCGGTTCAATCTGAACAGCGAGCTCGACGATGGCTGAAACACCGCGAGAGGCGGAGCAGAGCTCCAGCCTGAAAATCTACTTCCGGCTGCTGAGCTATGTGAAGCCGTACATCGGCATTTTTATGCTGAGTATCCTCGGCTTTGTGATCTTTGCCTCGACCCAGCCAATGCTGGCCGGCATTCTCAAGTATTTCGTCGATGGTTTGAGCAACCCTCAGGCTGTGTTGTTCCCCACCGTGCCTTACCTGAAAGACCTGCAGTTGCTGCAGGCCGTACCACTGCTGATCGTGCTGATCGCAGCGTGGCAGGGCCTCGGCTCGTTCCTGGGCAACTACTTTCTGGCCAAAGTCTCCCTGGGTCTGGTACATGACCTGCGGGTCGAGTTGTTCAACAAGCTGCTGGTGCTGCCCAACCGCTACTTTGATAACCACAACTCCGGTCACCTGATCTCGCGCATCACCTTCAACGTGACCATGGTCACCGGCGCTGCGACCGATGCGATCAAGGTGGTGATCCGCGAAGGCCTGACCGTGGTCTTCCTGTTTGTCTACCTGTTGTGGATGAACTGGAAACTGACCTTGGTGATGCTGGCGATCCTGCCGGTGATTGCGCTGATGGTCGGAACTGCGAGCAAGAAATTCCGCAAGCAGAGCAAGAAGATTCAGGTGGCCATGGGCGATGTCACCCACGTCGCTTCCGAGACCATCCAGGGCTACCGCGTCGTGCGCAGCTTCGGTGGCGAAAGCTATGAGCAACAGCGCTTTGCCAATGCCAGCCAGAGCAACACCGACAAGCAGCTGCGCATGACCAAGACCGGCGCGGTCTACACACCAATGCTGCAACTGGTGATCTATACCGCCATGGCCGCGCTGATGTTCCTGGTGCTGTTTCTGCGCGGTGATGCTACGGCCGGTGATCTGGTGGCCTATATCACTGCGGCGGGCCTGCTGCCCAAGCCAATCCGCCAGTTGTCGGAAGTCAGTTCGACCATCCAGAAGGGGCTGGCCGGTGCCGAAAGCATTTTCGAGCAACTGGACGAGGCGCCGGAAGTCGACAGTGGCACCGTTGAATTGGACCGTGTTGTGGGGCGCCTCGAGGTCCGTAACCTGAATTTCACCTATCCGGGTACCGAACGTCAGGTCCTGAGCGACATTTCCTTCACCGCCGAACCCGGGCAGATGATCGCCCTGGTGGGGCGTTCGGGCAGTGGCAAGTCGACTCTGGCGGCATTGATCCCGCGCTTCTATCACCACGACCAGGGGCAGATCCTGCTCGACGGCGTGGAGATCGAGAACTACCGACTGCGTAACTTGCGCAAGCACGTCGCCCAGGTGACCCAGCACGTGACCCTGTTCAACGACACCGTGGCCAACAACATCGCTTATGGCGACCTGGCCGGTGCGCCGCGGGCCGAGATCGAAGCCGCTGCCGCCGATGCCTATGCCAAGGAGTTCGTCGAGCAGTTGCCGCAAGGCTTCGACACCCAGGTCGGTGAGAATGGCGTGCTGCTCTCCGGTGGTCAGCGCCAGCGCCTGGCGATTGCCCGGGCGCTGCTCAAGAATGCGCCGTTGCTGATTCTCGACGAGGCCACTTCGGCCCTCGATACCGAGTCCGAGCGACACATCCAGGCCGCATTGGATCACGTGATGCAAGGGCGCACCACGCTGGTGATCGCCCACCGTCTGTCGACTATCGAGAAGGCCGATATGATCCTGGTCATGGATCAGGGCAAGTTGGTCGAGCGCGGTACCCATGCCGAGTTGCTGGCTGCCAATGGCTATTACGCCAGGCTGCATGCCATGGGCCTGGACGAACCGGCCAAGGCCGATATCACCTGATTCACACGCGCCGGGGCCTGTCGTGCCCCGGCAGCCTTTCCTTGGAATGCCTGGCAACAAGGCGGTAAACAAGCCTTCGCTTTGCCTGTGCTAATATCCTGCCCCTGTTAATTATTTTGTATATGGGTTGCCCATGAAGTTGTCCATGCCGCGTTTCGATCAAGCCCCGGTACTGGTGGTGGGCGATGTCATGCTCGACCGCTACTGGCATGGCGGTACCTCACGGATTTCGCCTGAAGCGCCGGTACCGGTGGTCAAGGTCGAACAGATCGAGGACCGTCCCGGCGGCGCGGCCAACGTGGCCTTGAACATCGCCGCCCTGGGGGCCCCGGCTGCACTGGTTGGCGTGACGGGCCAGGACGAGGCGGCCGACAGCCTCGCCAACAGCCTGCAGGCTGCCGGTGTGCGCTCGATCTTCCAGCGTATTGCCCACCAGCCGACCATCGTCAAGTTGCGGGTCATGAGCCGCCATCAGCAGTTGCTGCGTATCGACTTTGAAGAGCCCTTTGCCACCGACCCGTTGTCCCTGGGCACCGAGGTCGATGCGCTGCTCGATGGCGTCAAGGTGCTGGTCCTGTCGGACTATGGCAAGGGAGCGTTGAAAAACCACCAGAGCCTGATCCAGGCGGCCCGGGCCAAGGGCATTCCGGTGCTGGCCGACCCCAAGGGCAAGGATTTCTCGATCTACCGTGGTGCCAGCCTGATCACCCCCAACCTCAGCGAGTTCGAAACCATCGTTGGCCGTTGCGCCGACGAGGCCGAGCTGGTGGCCAAGGGTGGCCAACTAATGAGCGAGCTGGAGCTCGGTGCCTTGCTGGTGACCCGTGGCGAGCACGGCATGACCTTGCTGCGTCCTGGTCACCCGGCCCTGCACCTGCCTGCCCGGGCCCGTGAAGTGTTTGACGTGACGGGTGCCGGCGATACGGTGATCTCGACCCTGGCCGCAGCCATTGCTGCCGGCGAAGAGCTGCCCCATGCGGTGGGCCTGGCCAATCTTGCCGCCGGTATCGTGGTCGGCAAACTGGGTACCGCAGCCATCAGTGCCCCGGAGTTGCGCCGCGCCATCCAGCGCGAAGAAGGTTCCGAGCGTGGCGTGCTGAGCCTCGACCAGCTGCTGCTGGCCATCGATGATGCCCGCGCGCACAACGAGAAGATCGTCTTCACCAACGGTTGCTTTGACATCCTCCATGCCGGTCACGTGACCTACCTGGAGCAGGCCCGTGCCCAGGGCGATCGCCTGATTGTCGCGGTCAACGATGATGCCTCGGTCAGCCGCCTGAAAGGTCCGGGCCGGCCGATCAACAGTGTTGACCGGCGCATGGCTGTGCTGGCCGGCCTCGGGGCAGTGGACTGGGTCATCAGCTTCCCTGAGGTTACGCCGGAGAACCTGCTGAGCCAGGTCAAGCCGGACGTGCTGGTCAAGGGCGGTGACTATGGCATCGACCAGGTGGTCGGCGCCGATATCGTCACGGCCTACGGCGGCACCGTGAAGGTGCTGGGGCTGGTGGAAAACAGCTCGACCACCGCTATCGTCGAGAAGATCCGCAAGAACTGAAACATCGCGGGGCAAGTCGCCCCGCGATCGGCTCTACTTGCGCAATCCGCCACGGGCCATCTGCAACAGCTCCCGCGCTCTACCGGTCAGCCGCTTCAAGCCGCTGTCCGGCTTCGCTGGCGTCAGGCCTTGCTGCCTGACCCAGTCCTTCCAACGTATCCGCTCATCCCTGACCAGCCATCCCTCCTGCCTGGCAAAGCTTTCGGCCAGGTACAGGCCGCGGGTGCTGGCCGGTAGCAGACGATCCTTGCTCAGGGTGTAGAGTTCGGCACGTGGCTGGCCGTCTTCCAGCGGCATCAGGTACAGGTCGGGGCGCTTGCGGTTGAGGCGAGCGACGAGTTGGTCGCCTTCAAGGCGCTCGTCAACGTGGAACAGGCTCAGTGATTTGGCCTCGCGGGGGACTTGCAGACACAGGTCGTAGATCAACTGCAGTGACGCGGTGGGCAAGTGCACGTAGGCCCGAGGCCGCTCCAGCAACTGCAGATTGGCGCAGCGCACCGGGCGTGCGGCGCCGGACTGCGGAGTGAGCACGAAGGGCAGGGCTTCGCGGTAGTGCAAGGCGTCAGCGTAGGGAGCCGGTAGCCAGGTGTCGTTGAAGCGCCCGCCAAGCCAGCCTTCCGGGGTTTCCAGCAGGCATTCTTCGGCAACCTCCTGAATTGCCGTATGCAGCGGCAGGTTCAGCTCCTGAGCGGGCACATAGCCTGAAATCAGTTTCAGCACCACATCGCCGCGGTCCTGACGGCGCTGACGCACCAGCACCCAGTAATCGCGATTTTGCCAGCGCAGGGTCAGGCGCACCGACACGCCGAGATTGGCCAGCTCGATAGCAAAGTGCTGGCTGTCGGCGAGCTGGATCGGCTTGCGCCGTTGCAGGGTCTGGGCGAAGTTCAGCGGCATGCCGATGCTCTGGTAGACGAGGCCTTCGGGGCTGGCCTCGACGTGCAGCGGCAGGGTCTTGAAGTTGCTGGGGTTCTTGCGGATCAGCGTTCGCGGCATGTCGGCTCCTTCTTGCGTTGGGGTCGGCCGCGGCGGCGGCGTGGATGTCAGTGGCGCAGGACGTTGGCAACGGTTGCCACGTTATGGGCCAGGTGCAGCGGGTTGATGGTGCCGACAATAGCACTGCTGACGCCAGGCTGGGCAAACAGCAGTTCGAAGCTGGCGCGCACCGGATCGACCCCCGGGCTCAGGCACACGTGACCACTGGCCAGGGCCTTTTTCACCAGGATCGCCTTGCCGTGTTCGGCAGCGTAATCGATCACCGGTCGTTCAGCCTGCTCGTTCAGATTGTAGGTGACCATGGCGCAATCGCCGCGCTCAAGCGCTTTGAGGCCGCCCGCTGCGGTCTTGCCGGAAAGGCCGAAACCTCGGATCTTGCCTTCCTGCTTCAACGCTTCGAGGGTCTGGTAGACCTCTTCATGTTCGAGGATATGCAGATCGTTGCCGTCGGAATGCACCAGCACCAGGTCGATGCAGTCGGTTTCCAGGCGTTTGAGGCTGCGCTCGATGGAAAAGCGCGTGTGCGCTGCACTGAAGTCGAAACGCGACTGGCCGTCTTCGAACTCCTCGCCCACCTTGCTGACGATCACCCAGTGCTCACGCTGACCGCGCAACAGCGGGCCGAGGCGTTCCTCGCTGCGGCCGTAGGCTGGCGCGGTGTCGATCAGGTTGATGCCCAGCTCGCGGGCCTGGGCCAGCAGCATGCGTGCTTCAGCGTCGTCGGGAATGGTGAAGCCGTTGGGGTACTTGACGCCCTGGTCGCGGCCGAGCTTGACGGTGCCCAGGCCCAGTGGCGACACCGTCAGGCCGGTACTGCCGAGGGGACGATGCAGGTCGTGCAGGCTCGGCAGGCTCATGGCAGCAGTTGCTCCCACACCGGCAGGGCCATGGGTGGCCGGGGCAGTTCGGGCAGGGTAGCCTGAGCGGCCGGCTTGATGCCGTCACGCTCAAGGGTGGCCAGCACCCGGTCGCTGAAGTCCGGGGCCAGGGCCAGCTTGGTCGGCCAGCCCACCAGCAGACGCTGTTGCTCGGCAAGGAAGGCGTTGTCCGGGCGCACCAGCCCCGACTGTGCGGGCTCGGCGCGGTCGATGCGCACGGTGGCCCAGCGCACCTGGCTGAGGTCGATCCAGGGCAGCAGGTTGCCGACTTCTTTTTTCGCCGCCGCAATCTGCGCTTCAGGTTCGCGGGCTACGCCATCGGCTTCGGCCAGGTCGCCGCCCAGGTACCAGACCCACTGGCCATCAGCTGCCGGGTGGCTGGTGACGGTGATGCGCGGCTTCGGCCCGCCGCCCAGGCAGTGGGCGTACAAGGGCTTGAGGCTGGCGCCCTTGGCCATGACCATGTGCAGCGGCCGGCGCTGCATGGCCGGCTGGCTCAGGCCCAGGGCTTCAAGCAACGCGGCATTGCCGGCACCGGCGCTGAGCACCACGCGTTGGGCGCGGATCTCGCGGCCGTCGACGCGCAAGCCAAGCAGCTCGCCATTGTCGTTCAGCGGTTCGATGGATTGAGCGGCCAGCAGGCTGTCGCCGGCCAGCTCCGCGAGCTTGTTCAGCAGGCTCGGCACATCGACGACCAATTCGGCCAGGCGATAGACCTTGCCCTTGAAGGCGCGGTCCTGCAGGGCAGGCGGCAGTTGATCGCCCTTGACCTGATCGACACGGCCGCGCACCGCCTTGCTGGCAAAAAAGCTGGTGAGATTGCCGGCCAGGGTGCCGGGTGACCACAAGTAATGGGCGTCAGACAGCAGGCGCACGCCGGACAGGTCCAGCTCGCCGTTGCCGGCCAGGGCCTCGCGCCAGCGCCGCGGCATGTCGGCGATGGCCTCCGAGGCGCCGGTCAGGGCACCGTGCAGGGCATATTTGGCGCCGCCGTGGATGATCCCCTGGGACTTGAGGGTTTGCTCGCCACCGAGGCTGGCGCGTTCCACCAGCACCGTCGAATAGCCGAGCCGGCGCAGGCGGGCATTGAGCCAGAGGCCTGCGACCCCGGCGCCGACGATCAGCACATCGGTGGAAATTACGGTTGGCATGCATGAACCTCACAAGCTTGGACAGACGCCCAGTATACAGCCTGTGAAGCATTGCACCCGGTTGCGGATCAATGCCCGGCGGTTTTCGAGAAGACCTGGATCACCACCACGCCGCCGACGATCATGGCCATGCCGAGCATCGCCGGTACATCCAGCTTCTGCCCGTAGATCACCAGCGCCGCGATGCTGATCAGGACGATGCCCAGGCCCGACCAGATTGCATAGGCGATACCCACCGGAATGCTGCGCACCACCAGGGTCAGCATCCAGAACGCCACCGCGTAGCCACAGACCATCAGCAGCAGCGGCAGGGGCGTGCTCAGGCCCTTGACGGCTTTCATCGAGGCGGTGGCGATAACTTCGGCGCAGATGGCGATAGCCAGGTAGGTGTAGGCATTCATGTCGGTAATCCTCTGTTCTGGCTGGGCATTCTAGAGCAAGCCTGAATGGGGTAAAGTCATTACCTATCTTTCCTGGAGATAGGTTGATGGCCGAGCAGTGGAACCTGGAGCAGTTGCGCATGTTCGTGCGGGTCGCCGAGCTGCGTTCGTTTTCGGCAGTGGCCCGTGAGCAGCGCAAGGCGCAATCGGCGGTGAGCAACGGCATTGCCCTGCTGGAGACTGACCTGGGCGTGACCCTGTTCGAGCGCAGCAGCGGCCGCCAGCCGCGCCTGACCGAGGCAGGCGCAACCTTGCTGGAAGATGCCCGCGAACTGCTGCGCCAGTGCGAACGCCTCGACGGCCGTGCCCTGGCCCTGATGCGCGGGCAAGAGGCGCAGCTGCGCGTGGCCCAGGACGAGGCCATGCCCTATCAACCGGTGATCGACAGCCTCGACGAATTGGCTCGGCAGTTCCCCTTGCTTGAGGTGCAGATGGCCAGCGGCGCCCAGGGCGACGTTGCACGCAAGTTGATCGAACGGCGCGCCGATCTGGGCCTGTTGTTTCACCATGACCATATGCCGGAGGCCCTTGAGCGCCGGGCTGTAGGACGGATCGAGATGGTCACGGTGTGTGCGGTGGATCATCCACTGACCGGCCTGCAGCGGGTTACCCGCCAGGACCTGGCCAGGCACCGCCAGTTGCTGATCACCCCACAGGAAAGCGGCTATCCCGGTGGCGAGCCGATCAGCCCGCAGATCTGGCGTGCCGACAGCTTCTACGCCATGGCCGAGTTGCTGATGCGTGGCCTGGGCTGGGCCTGGTTGCCGCGGCATGTGGTGCAGTACCCCACCTACCAGGCGCAAATGGTCGAGCTGGCCAGCGAATGGACGCCACCGGCGCTGGTGGTCGAGCTGGTGTGGCGTCGTGACGAGCCGCTGGGCCCCGCTGCACAGTGGCTGGCTGAACGCTTCGCAGTGCACTTGCGCGCAATTGGCTAGTACACTTCGGCGCCATGAACAGAACCCTCTATACCCTGCTGTTTCACCTGGGCCTGCCGCTGGTTGCGCTGCGCCTGTTTCTGCGTTCGCGCAAGGCCCCGGCCTATGCTCAGCGTGTCGGCGAGCGTTTCGCCCTGAACCTGCCGGCCATGGCCAAGGGCGGTATCTGGGTGCACGCGGTGTCGGTAGGTGAAAGCATCGCCGCGGCGCCGATGATTCGCGCCTTGCTGCAGGCTTATCCACAGCTGCCGATCACCATCACCTGCATGACCCCGACTGGGTCCGAGCGGATCCGGGCGATGTTTGCCGATGAGCCGCGAATTCAGCACTGCTACCTGCCATATGACTTGCCCTGGGCTGCCGGGCGCTTTCTCGATCACGTGCAGCCCAAGCTTGCGGTGATCATGGAAACCGAGCTGTGGCCCAATCACATTCACCAGTGCGCCAAGCGCGGTATAGCGGTGGCGTTGGCCAACGCGCGATTGTCTGAGCGCTCGGCCCGCGGTTATGCGCGCTTTGCCGGGTTGACCCGGCCGATGCTGGCCGAAATGAGCCTGATCGCGGTGCAGACCGAAACCGAGGCCCAGCGCTTTCGCCAGTTGGGTGCGCGACCTGAGTGTGTGCAGGTCACCGGTTCGATCAAATTTGACCTGAGTATCGACGAGCAACTGCTGCACCGCGCTCGTGCCTTGCGTGAGCAGTGGCAGGCCAGCCAGCGCCCTGTGTGGATCGCCGCCAGTACCCATGAAGGCGAAGACGAGGTCATTCTCGCTGCCCACCGGCAGTTGCGTGAACATCACGCCGACGCCTTGCTGATCCTGGTGCCGCGCCATCCGGAACGCTTCAACAGCGTGTTCGAGCTGTGTCGCGGGCAATTCCCAACGGTTCGCCGTTCCAGTGCCGAACCGATCAACGCGGATACGGCCGTGCTGCTCGGCGACACGATGGGCGAGCTGCTGTTTCTCTACGCCCTGGCCGATATTGCCTTCGTTGGCGGCAGCCTGGTGGCTAACGGCGGGCACAACCTGCTGGAGCCGGCGGCGCTGTCGCTGCCGGTGCTCAGTGGTCCGCACCTGTTCAACTTCCTCGAGATCGCGGCGATGCTGCGTGAGGCCGGTGCCTTGCAGGAAGTCGATGATGCCCAAGGGCTGGCGGCCGAGGTGCGGCGGCTGATCGAGTTGCCGCGGGATGCGCAGCGCATGGGGGCGGCGGGGTTGGCGGTGATGAAGACCAATCAGGGGGCATTGAAGCGCTTGCTGGATGCGCTGGGGCGGTTGATCTAGGCAGGCTTCGCCTGCCATCGCCGGCAAGGCCGGCTTGTGTCTTTAGGTAGGAATAGAATCAGAAGTGAGAGCGGTGAATGGCAAGCTGTACGCCGGTAGTGCTTAAAGCACGTGTGGGAGCAAAGCTGCCATTCACCTCTCCACCCTGGCCCGAGCCCGAACAGTTGATTGAGCGCCTCTCGAATCACAAGCGTGGGCCAAGCCAGAGCGCTCTCACAACTGAGTGTAAGAGGGTTCAGCCATGTTGTCTTCTGTTGGAATCGACACTGCCAAAGCCACTTTGGAAATCTGCATCAAACCTCAGAAAATCCGCTTCGAAGTAGTCAATGAACGCCCAGGCTTTGATGTGCTGATCGGGCGACTGAAGGACTTCAAGATCAGCAGAGTGTTGATTGAAGCGACCGGCGGCTACGAGAAAGAGGTGCTGATTGCATTGCGCTCAGCGGGTTTCGAAACCATCTGCATCAACCCAGCCCGTGCCCGAAAATTCGCCGATGCCATGGGTAAAAAAGCCAAAACCGACAAGATCGACGCCGAAGTCCTTGCGGACTTCACTGCACACCTCAGCGCCCCTCAAGGCCAACCGGTCAGCCCTGAACGCGAAGAGCTGCGAGAGCTGGTGAAGCAGCGCGCCCAATTTGTGCAGAGCCGTGATGACTACAAGCGGCGTCGCCTGCAATGCCGCTCGGCAATGGTGATGGCCCACTTTGATGAGCACATAGAACAGCTGAAAGTGCTGATCAAACGCCTCGACGAAGAAATTGACCAGGCGATGGTGCAACTTGACGATACCAGGGCGCGTCAGTTGTTGGCGGTGAGCGGAATCGGTCGAGTAACCGCCGCAAATCTGCTCGCCTCACTGCCTGAACTGGGGCAGTTGGACCGCCGTCAAATCGCCGCGCTGGTGGGCGTAGCGCCTTACAACAACGATAGCGGTAGCCATCGAGGGCACCGCCAGATATGGGGGGGGCGGGCGCATGTAAGGCGAGTTCTGTACATGTCGAGCTGGATCATCATCCGCCACAACACGGAATTTAAAGCACGCTACGAAGCACTTCGGGAGCGTGGCAAGTGCGCCAAAGTGGCCCTCGTAGCCTGCATGCGGGTGCTGATCGTCAGGCTGAATGCAATGCTGCGGGACAATACCCCTTGGCGAGTGCAAACAGCCTGATCAAGACAGTTGCTCCCACAGGTTTTTGTGGGAGCCGGTCTTGCCGGCGATCGCTTTTCAGGGACGGGCTTCGAAGTTGGCCTTGGCCGCTGCTGCCAGGTCTGGCGGCAGGAAGTCCTTGTCCGGGTTGTAGTCCGATTTCAGATAGCGGCTCAAATCCGTCAGGTCCTGCGGGCTCAACGTGCCTGCCGCCTGCTTCAAGCGCAGGTTGTCGAGGATGTAGTCGTAGCGGGTATTGTTGTAGTCGCGCACCGAGGTGTACAGCTGGCGCTGGGCGTCGAGCACGTCGACGATGTTGCGGGTACCCACCTGGTAGCCGATTTCCGTGGCTTCCAGGGCGCTCTGGTTGGAGATGATCGACTGCTTGCGCGCTTGCACCTGCTCGACATCGGTGTTCACTGCACGGTGCAGGTTGCGGGTGTTTTCCACCACCTGGCGGCGCAGGCTTTCGCGTTGCTGTTCACTCTGGCTCAGGCGTTGGTAAGCCTCGCGTACCTGCGAGCTGGTCAGGCCGCCGCTGTAGATCGGGATGTTCAACTGCAGGCCGATGCTGGTCTGTTCGACATCGCCGCTGTAGTTCTGCCCGGTGAGGTTGGGGTTGGTGAAGCCCAGGCTGTCGTTGTCGCCTTTCTGGTAGCGTGCTACCGCATCCACGGTCGGTGCGTGCCCGGCCTTGCGCTGGCGCAGGGTCTCTTCGGCGGCGCTTACCGCGTAGTTGGTGGCCAGCAGGTTGAGGTTCTGTTTGCCGGCCGTCTCGACCCAGGCCTTGGCATCGTTTGGCACCGGCACTTGTACCGGCAGGGTGTGGACGATGCCCTGCACCGAGTTGTAGTCGCGGTTGGTCAGGGTGATCAGCGCCTCGAAGGCGTCATCGACCTGACGCTGGGCAACGATGCGGTTGGCCCGGGCGGTGTCGTAGCTGGCCTGGGACTGCAGCACGTCGGTCTTGTCCGAGAGGCCGACGTCGAAGCGCTCGTTGGACTGGTCGAGCTGGCGCTTGAACGCGGCTTCTTCGGCCTTGGTCGAGGCCAGGGTGTCCTGGGCGCGCAGCACGGCAAAGTAGTTTTCGGCGCTTTGCAGGATCAGGTTCTGTTCGGTAGCCGACAGCTCCAGGGCCGCCTGCTCGTTGACCGCTTCAGCCGCCTGCAACTGGAACCAGCGGTCAGCGCGGAAGATCGGTTGCGCCAGGGTCGCCTGCCAGGAATTGCCGCTGCGGTTGGAGGTCACCGAAGGGCTGTCGATCTTGGTGCGGTTGCTCATCATCTCGGCGCCGGCCGAGAGGTTTGGCAGCAGGCCGGCACGGGCCTGGGGCACCACTTCCTTCTGGGCGCCGTAGTTGGCGCGGGCGGCCGCCAGGTCGGCGTTATTGTTCACGGCTTCCTGATAGACACTGACCAGGTCGGTCTTCGCCGACAGGGGCACATCCGCTGCCCAGGCCATTCCGTTGGTAGCACAAGACACGGCAAGGGCCAGTGAGAGTTTGCGCAGCATAGGGCAATCCTTGAACGGTGAGAATTTCTGAACTGGTGAGTGTAGTTGTGCAGGCATTTCGCAACAATCCGCTATTTGCGCCATTTATCGTGTCCATGTCCAGGTGCTTGGCTTTGCATGCCACTCCAGTCTAGACTGCCCACGTTCTTGTCGGGGTGCCTTGCGTTGAGGCTGAGATCGGATAATCCGGATCCCGTTGAACCTGATCAGGTTAGCGCCTGCGTAGGGAACAAGATTTCTCGCTTTCCCGGCGAGTCTCTTGTGCCAGGTCCGGGAGTGTCGAGGCAGCCATCATCGCTGCAGGCATCACCGCGCATTTGGTACAGCACCACCCATGGTGCGTCCGTGCCTTTCAGGTTCTCCCCGACATTCCACTGCTAGGAAGCCGTCTGGAGAGCCTGTGATGAGTAAACAAGAAAAACATACCAATCTGAGTGAATCGGCCCAGGTCGATCAACAGTCCGTACAGCCGTTCACCCGTTCGCGCAAAATCTATGTCGAAGGCTCGCGCCCGGACATCCGCGTGCCCATGCGTGAAATCAGCCTGGACGACACCCCGACCGATTTCGGCGGCGAAGCCAACGCTCCGGTGCTGGTCTACGACACGTCCGGTCCCTACACCGATCCCAACGTGATCATCGACGTGCGCAAAGGCCTGGGCGATGTCCGTTCAGCGTGGATCGACGCCCGGGGTGACACCGAACGCCTCGCCGGCTTGTCGTCGGACTTCGGCCAGCAACGCCTGGCCGATGCCGAACTGACCAAACTGCGTTTCGCCCACGTGCGCAACCCGCGCCGGGCCAAGGCCGGCGCCAACGTCAGCCAGATGCACTATGCGCGCCAGGGCATCATTACCGCCGAGATGGAATACGTCGCCATCCGTGAAAACATGAAGTTGCAGGAAGCTCGCGCCGCAGGGCTGCTCGACCAGCAGCATGCCGGTCACAGCTTCGGTGCCAGCATCCCGAAAGAAATCACCGCCGAGTTCGTACGCGAGGAAATCGCCCGCGGTCGCGCGATCATCCCGGCCAACATCAACCACGTGGAGCTGGAGCCGATGATCATCGGCCGCAACTTCCTGGTGAAGATCAACGGCAACATCGGCAACAGCGCCCTGGGCTCGTCCATCGAAGAAGAAGTGGCCAAGCTGACCTGGGGCATTCGCTGGGGTTCGGACACCGTCATGGACCTGTCCACCGGCAAGCACATCCACGAAACCCGCGAGTGGATCATCCGCAACTCGCCGGTGCCGATCGGTACCGTGCCGATCTACCAGGCCCTGGAGAAGGTCAACGGCGTGGCCGAAGACCTGACCTGGGAGCTGTTCCGCGACACCCTGATCGAACAGGCCGAGCAGGGCGTGGACTACTTCACCATCCACGCCGGCGTGCTGTTGCGCTATGTGCCGCTGACCGCAAAGCGGGTCACCGGTATCGTCAGCCGCGGCGGCTCGATCATGGCCAAGTGGTGCCTGGCGCACCACAAAGAGAACTTCCTCTACACCCATTTCGACGAAATCTGCGAAATCATGAAGGCTTACGACGTCAGCTTCTCGCTGGGCGATGGCCTGCGTCCGGGCTCGATTGCCGACGCCAACGACGAAGCGCAGTTCGGCGAGCTGGAAACCCTCGGCGAGCTGACCAAGATCGCCTGGAAGCATGACGTCCAGTGCATGATCGAAGGCCCGGGCCACGTGCCGATGCAACTGATCAAGGAGAACATGGACAAGCAGCTCGAGTGCTGCGACGAAGCGCCGTTCTACACCCTCGGCCCGCTGACTACCGACATTGCCCCGGGCTACGATCACATCACCTCCGGTATCGGTGCGGCGATGATCGGCTGGTTCGGTTGTGCGATGCTCTGCTACGTCACGCCCAAGGAACACCTGGGCCTGCCGAACAAGGATGACGTCAAGACCGGCATCATCACTTACAAGATCGCCGCCCATGCTGCGGACCTGGCAAAAGGTCATCCGGGTGCGCAAATCCGCGACAACGCGCTGTCCAAGGCGCGCTTCGAGTTCCGCTGGGAAGACCAGTTCAACCTCGGCCTGGACCCGGACACCGCGCGCAGCTTCCATGACGAAACCCTGCCCAAGGATTCGGCCAAGGTCGCGCACTTCTGCTCCATGTGCGGGCCGAAGTTCTGCTCGATGAAGATCACCCAGGAAGTGCGCGAATACGCCGCCAACCAGCGCATCGAAGCGGTGGACGTGGCGGTCGAGGATGGCATGCGCGAGCAGGCCGAGCGGTTCCGCCAGGAAGGCAGCCAGTTGTACAAGAAGGTCTGATCGGGCTGTTCAGGCGGTGTGCTGGTGCACACCGCATCGCTGGCAAGCCAGCTCCCACAAGGTACCGGTGGGAGCTGGCTTGCCAGCGTTAGGGCCCTGAAGAACAATAAATTCCTCCTGTCGAGACTACTCTCGTGAGCACACCCAGCCCGTTTTCCCCCGATCACCCGGTCAGCGCCGAGCAGCGCGTGCTCAGCGGTCGCGACCTTTGTTCCCTGTGGTTTTCCCTCGGTATCGGCCTGATGGTCCTGCAGACCGGCGCCTTGCTCGGCCCGGGCCTGGGCCTGGCCAATGCGGTGCTGGCGATCATCGTCGGTACCAGCGTCGGCGTGCTGCTGCTCGCCGCCGTCGGGGTCATCGGCAGTGACACCGGTTTGTCGTCCATGGCCGCCCTGCGCCGCAGCCTGGGCCGCAATGGCGCACGCCTGCCGGCCATGCTCAACCTGCTGCAGTTGATCGGCTGGGGCTCGTTCGAAATCATCGTCATGCGTGATGCCGCCAGCTTGCTCAGCGAGCGCGCCTTCGGTGCAGGCAGTGCGCTGACCAACCCGTTGCTCTGGACCTTGTGCTTTGGTGTCCTGGCCACCTTGCTGGCGATCAGCGGGCCGTTGACCTTCGTGCGCAAGATCTTGCGCAAGTGGGGGATCTGGCTGCTGATCGGTGCCTGCCTGTGGCTGACCTGGAACCTCTTTGCCAAGGCCGATCTGGCCGCGCTGTGGGCGCGTGCCGGCGATGGTTCGATGCCGCTGGCGATCGGTATCGACATTGCGATTGCCATGCCGCTGTCATGGTTGCCGCTGATTGCCGACTACTCACGCTTCAGCCAGCGTGCCAGCCGGGTGTTTGCCGGCACGGCGCTGGGCTATTTCATCGGCAACGTATGGATGATGAGCCTGGGCGTGGCCTACACCCTGGCGTTTGCTCCAGCGGCTGAGGTCAATACCCTGCTGCTGGCGCTGGCTGGCGCGGGCCTGGGTATCCCACTGCTGCTGATCCTGCTCGACGAGTCGGAAAAGGCCTTTGCCGATATTCACTCGGCGGCCGTTTCCAGCGGTTTTCTGGTACGCCTGAAGGTCGAGCACCTGGCCTTGGCCATCGGTGTGCTGTGCACCCTGATCGCCAGTTTCGCGCCGTTGGCGCAGTACCAGAACTTCCTCTTGCTGATCGGCTCGGTGTTCGCACCGCTGTTCGGCGTGGTGCTGGTCGATCATTTCATCATCCGTCGCCGCCGCAGCGATGCCAGCCCGATCCACAGCCTGCATTGGCCGGCATTGTTGGCCTGGGCGATTGGCGTGGCGGCGTACCATCTGCTGGCACACTACGCCCCGAACCTCGGCTCGACCCTGCCGGCCTTGCTGCTGGCAGGGTTGGTGTACTGGGCGGCAGCGCCAGCGGTCAGCCGCGACCGGGAAACAACTCCGGCTTGATCACACCGTTCAGGCGCGGGTAGGGGATTTTCAGCTCGATGTGGCCCATGGAGTACGGGGCGATGGCATAGACCTCGTACTTGAGCACCACCGCACCGTAGGTCAGGGCAATGTGCGGGGTCTGGCGGAAGGGCCAGGTCTTGACGAACTCGGCGTCCTTGTCCATGCCGGTGCTGATCAGCCAGCCTTTGTGGGCTTCTTCGGCAGTCTTCCAGAAGGTCGCTTCCTGGCCCGGTACCAGCATGTCCTGCAGGCTCAGCACCTTGTCCTGCTGGCGCGAATAGTTGATGAAGCCGCGCCCGGGCATACCATGGGCGCCACCAGTATCCAGATAACTGGACAGCTCGATGATCACCAGTCCGTCATGCTGCTCGCGTACCTTGGCTTGCAGGTAGCTGCTGTTGCGGCTTTCGGCGCTGGCCATGAACTGCTCTTCATAGGCTTTGAGCGAGGCGGGCAGGGCGCTGCGCTCGTTGTCCTGGGTCAGTTGTAGCAGGCGTTTCTCGATGATGCCGTCCAGCTTGGGGTTGGCCGGGAAGTGGATGGTGTCGATGTTGACCAGCGGGCAATCGGCGTTGCTGCAACCGGGCTTGATGTGCTCCCAGCGGTCGCGCTTGACCTCCAGCGGCGTGCGCATGTTGGGCTGGAACAGGCTCTGACAAGCGCCTAGGGCCAGGGCCAGCACGGCCACGGACGTCAGTTTCACAAGCGTCATGATGATCCTTGTAAGGCAAAGGTGATCGGACTTGGACCGTCGGCAAGGCCTTCAGTTCGCCACTAAGCTGAATAGACCAGCGGGGTGTCTATCCTCGCAGCCTGGACAGTATCTTTAAAGAGGTGAAACACGGCGGTGTGCAGGTTAGGATGGCGCGATGCGGTAAATGAGGTAACGAGGATTCCCATGCCAGACACGTTCAACAACGCAACGCCCAGCAAGGTCGAGATCATCGACCGGGCCATTTGCTACAAGGGCTTCTACCGCCTGGACAAACTTCGCCTTAGCCACGAGCTGTATGCCGGTGGCATGGGGCGCGAAATCAGCCGCGAACTTTTCGTGCGTCACGATGCGGTGTGCGTGCTGCCCTACGACGCCCAGCGCGATGAAGTGGTGCTGATCGAGCAGTTTCGCGTCGGTGCCATCGGCAAGGTCGACAACCCCTGGTTGATCGAGCTGGTCGCCGGTCTGATCGACAAGGACGAACAACCGGAAGAAGTTGCACACCGCGAAGCCGAGGAGGAAGCTGGACTTGTGTTCAGTACGCTGTGGCCGATGACCCGGTATTTCCCGTCACCGGGCGGCAGCGATGAATTTGTGCATCTGTTTCTGGGTCGCTGCAGCAGCGATGGGGCCGGTGGCCTGCATGGCCTGGAAGAAGAGGGCGAGGATATTCGCGTCAGGGTCTGGGCGTTCGAGGATGCGCTGCAGGCCGTGCGCGATGGCAAAATTGCCAACGCGGCAACCATCATTGCCTTGCAATGGCTGGCCTTGAACCGCGCTGAAGTCAGGGGGCTATGGTCGTGAATCTGCTGCGCGAGCGCTACCGGGTCGATCTGGTCGGGTTGCAGGCTGCCTGCGAGGCCAACTATGCGCGCTTGATGCGCCTGCTGCCCGACATGCGCAGCACCCAGAGCTCGCGCCGGATCGGCATGACCCAAGGGGACCAGATGCTTGGCGTACTGGTCCTCGATGTCGTGCTCGCTTGCCCTTACACCACCACCTTGCGCGTGCGCCAGGAGCACAGCCTGCCCTGGCTGCCGGTGCCGCAGCTGGAAGTGCAGGTCTACCACGACGCGCGCATGGCCGAAGTGGTCAGCGCCGAGCATGCCCGGCGCTTTCGCAGCATCTACCCGTACCCGAATGCGGCCATGCACCAGCCGGATGAAAAGGCCCAGCTCAACCTCTTCCTCGGTGAATGGCTGAGCTATTGCCTGGCCTGTGGCCATGAGTTGGCCGTCGTTCGCTGAAATGTGACGGCGGTCGTTTTCGAGTATTTGCTCAAAGCCCGCCAGCCGCCATAATCGCGCTGAATCCGTTCAAGGAGTCGGCCATTGCCGCAATCATCGATCCCACTTCGCGACGCGCCAGTGCACCTGGTGCAACTGACCGACAGCCACCTGTTTGCCGACCCGCAAGGCACGCTGCTGGGCATGAACACCCGCGACAGCCTGCAGCGCGTGATCGAACGGGTGCGCGCCGAGCAGCCGCGGATCGACCTGGTGCTGGCCACCGGCGACCTGTCCCAGGACGGCTCGCTGGCGTCCTACGCCAGTTTTCGTGACCTGACCGCCAGCCTCAAGGCCCCGGCACGCTGGCTTGCCGGTAATCATGACGAGCCGTTGCCGATGGAGCAGGCGGCGCAGGGCACCGAACTGCTCGATCCCGTGGTGGATATCGGTAACTGGCGAATCCTGCTGCTCAACTCGGCAGTGCCCGGCTCGGTGCCGGGGTTGCTCGATGACGGCCAGCTCAACGTGCTCGAGCAAGCGTTGAGCGAAGCGCCCGAGCGCCATCACCTGATCTGCTTTCATCACCAGCCGGTGCCTATCGATTGCGCCTGGATGGCACCGATCGGCTTGCGCAATGCCGATGCGCTGTTTGCCGTACTGAAAGGTTATCCACAGGTGCGCGCCTTGCTCTGGGGACACATTCATCAGGAATGGGACCAGGTGCGCGACGGTGTGCGGCTATTGGCCTCACCGTCGACCTGCATCCAGTTCGAGCCGGGGAGCGAAGACTTCAAAGTCGGCGAGCAGGCTCCGGGCTATCGCTGGCTGCGCCTGCAGGCGGATGGCTCGATCGACACCGGCGTATCGCGGGTGACCGACTTCGAATTCACCGTCGATTACGCAGGCGACGGCTATTAAGTGTTGCCAAAACACTGAAACCGCTCCTTCTGCCGCCGAACAGGCTAAAATGCGCGCTTTCCTGCCTGGCGATCCAGGCATTCAAGGCGCATCGGGGGCGGCATGTCGGGTTCGATTCTCTATATTCACGGGTTCAACAGCGCGTCGTCGTCGAAAAAGGCCTGCCAACTGGTAGCAGTCATGGCACAACTGGGGCTGAGCGAGCGCCTGCGCGTCCCGGCGCTGCATCATCACCCGCGCCAGGCCATTGCCCAGCTGGACGCCGCCATTGCCGAGCTTGAATCGCCATTACTGGTCGGCAGCTCGCTCGGCGGCTACTATGCCACCCATCTGGCCGAGCGCCATGGGCTCAAGGCCTTGCTGATCAACCCGGCGGTCAACCCGCACCGGCTGTTCGATGGCTACCTGGGGCCCCAGCAGAACCTCTACACCGGCGAAACCTGGGAGCTGACCCTGGACCACGTGCAGGCGTTGGCCGAACTGGAAGTGCCAGCACCGGTGGATGCCGGTCGCTTTCAAGTGTGGCTGCAAACCGCCGATGAAACCCTGGACTACCGCCAGGCCGAGCAGTTCTACCGCGCTTGCGCGCTGCGCATCCAGGCCGGTGGCGATCACAGCTTCCAGGGCTTTAGCGAACGCCTGCCAGCCCTGCTGAGCTTTGCCGGTATTGCCCCGCAGCAGTATCAAGCGCTCGATTTTTCTGTATTTTGATAACCTATTTTCACCCACGACTGACGACGAGAACCCATGGCCATTCCCAGCGCTAGTGCCTATAACGCAGACGCCATCGAAGTCCTCTCCGGCCTTGACCCGGTGCGCAAGCGCCCGGGCATGTACACCGATACCAGCCGGCCGAACCACCTTGCCCAGGAAGTGATCGACAACAGTGTCGACGAAGCCCTGGCCGGGCACGCCAAGTCGGTGCAGGTGATCCTCCACGCCGACCATTCCCTGGAAGTGTCCGACGACGGTCGCGGCATGCCGGTGGACATCCACCCTGAAGAAGGCGTCTCCGGGGTCGAGCTGATCCTCACCAAGCTGCACGCCGGCGGCAAGTTCTCCAACAAGAACTACCAGTTCTCCGGCGGTCTGCACGGGGTTGGTATTTCGGTGGTCAACGCCTTGTCCAGCCAGGTGCGGGTCAAGGTCAAGCGTGATGGCAACGAGTATCAGATGACCTTCGCCGATGGCTACAAGGCCACCGAGCTGGAAGTGGTCGGCACCGTTGGCAAGCGCAACACCGGAACCTGCGTGTACTTCGCTCCGGACCCGAAGTATTTCGATTCGCCGAAATTCTCCATCAGCCGCCTCAAGCACGTGCTCAAGGCCAAGGCGGTATTGTGCCCGGGGCTGCTGGTCAGTTTCGAAGACAAGGCCAGCGGCGAGAAGGTTGAGTGGCATTACGAAGACGGCCTGCGTTCCTACCTGGTCGATTCGGTCAGCGACTTCCTGCGCCTGCCCGACGAGCCGTTTTGCGGCAGCCTGGCCGGTAACAAGGAAGCGGTCGACTGGGCGCTGCTGTGGCTGCCCGAAGGCGGCGACAGCGTTCAGGAAAGCTACGTCAACCTGATCCCCACCGCCCAGGGCGGTACCCACGTCAATGGCCTGCGCCAGGGCCTGCTCGATGCCATGCGCGAGTTCTGCGAGTTCCGCAACTTGCTGCCGCGCGGGGTCAAGCTGGCGCCGGAAGACGTCTGGGAGCGCATCAGCTTCGTGCTCTCGATGAAGATGCAGGAGCCGCAGTTCTCCGGGCAGACCAAGGAGCGCCTGTCCTCCCGCGAGGCGGCCGCGTTCGTCTCCGGCGTGGTCAAGGATGCCTTCAGCCTGTGGCTCAACGCTCACCCCGAGCTGGGCATGCAACTGGCCGAGCTTGCCATCAACAACGCCGGCCGGCGCCTCAAGGCGAGCAAGAAGGTCGAGCGCAAGCGCATCACCCAGGGCCCGGCACTGCCCGGCAAGTTGGCTGACTGCGCCGGGCAGGACCCGATGCGCGCCGAGCTGTTCCTGGTCGAGGGTGATTCGGCGGGCGGTTCGGCCAAGCAGGCGCGTGACAAAGAGTTCCAGGCCATCCTGCCGCTGCGCGGCAAGATCCTCAACACCTGGGAAGTCGATGGCGGCGAAGTACTCGCCAGCCAGGAAGTGCACAACATCGCCGTGGCCATCGGTGTCGACCCGGGCGCTGCGGACATGAGCCAGTTGCGCTACGGCAAGATCTGCATCCTCGCCGACGCCGACTCCGACGGCCTGCACATTGCCACTTTGCTCTGCGCCCTGTTTGTCCAGCATTTCCGCCCGCTGGTCGAAGCTGGCCACGTGTATGTGGCCATGCCGCCGCTGTACCGCATCGACCTGGGCAAGGAGATCTACTACGCCCTGGACGAAGCCGAACGCGATGGCATCCTCGACCGCCTGGTGGCCGAGAAGAAGCGCGGCAAGCCGCAGGTCACCCGATTCAAGGGGCTGGGCGAGATGAACCCGCCGCAGCTGCGCGAAACCACCATGGACCCGAACACCCGGCGCCTGGTCCAGCTGACCCTGGACGATCTGGACGGCACCCGCGAGATCATGGACATGCTGCTGGCCAAAAAGCGCGCTGGCGATCGCAAGAGCTGGCTGGAATCCAAAGGCAACCTGGCCGAGGTCCTGGCTTGATAGCTCGGGCCCTGGCTGCGCTGCTGGCGCTGTTCGCCCCGTCGTCACAGGCGGCGCCCTGGCCCGAGCTCAAGCTGGTTGCCGAGCACCCGGTCGAGGGCATGCGCGGTGGCAACCTGTCCGGCCTGAGTGCATGCCGTGGCGGATTGTGGGCGGTTTCGGACCGCGACGACGAGCTGCTCTACCGCCTGGACACCTCGGCAACGGTCTGGCAAGCGCAAGCGCTGCACATGGACGTACCGCCGGTACCGGAAAGCGGTCTGCCCTGGGGCTTGCGTTCGCGCACCTGGGTTGCTTCGCAGGTGCGCGGCGGTGAGCTGGATTTCGAAGGCCTGAGCTGCGACGGCGCCGGCAACCACTACCTGGTCAGCGAAGCCCATGCGGCAGTGCTGCAAGTGCCGGTAGAGGGTGCACCTAACTGGTTGAAGATCGACCCGAGCATGGTCCGTCAGGCGCGGGCCAGTGGCATGTTGCTGCATTTCAATGCGCTGTTCGAAGGCCTGGCGGTGAGCCCGGCCGGTGACCGCATCTGGCTGGCGGCCGAGCGCGAGCGCCGCGGCCTGTTGTTGATCAACCGCTTGCAGACCACCTGGAACTGTGGCGACGGCTGCGTGCTGCTCAGCGAAGCCGGGGTCGAGATGCAGCCATCGCAGATGACCAAGCCGCGCCCGGTGTCGCGGGACTTTGCCGACCTGGCACTGTACAACGACAAGCTCTTTACCCTGGAACGCAATGCCTACCGCATCTGCCGGCGGGACGCGCAGACTGCCAAGGTCGAACGCTGCTGGTCGTTTGCCGCCGATGCGCTGGCCGAGCATCGGCATTACTCGCAGCCTTTCGGCCTGGCCGAGGCTCTGGTGATCGATGACACGGGCGCCTGGATCGGCCTGGACAACAACGGTGCGACCCGCCAGGACGGCGAATCGCGACCGATCGTCTGGCGCTTTGCCGCGCCGGCCGGTGGCTGGAGTGCCAAGTCGTGAGCCAGCCGCCGGGCAAGCGGGCTGGCCGGGTATTGCTGATTCTGGCCTGGGCGGCCGGATTGTTCCTGGCTACGCGCTTTTTCGGCGAGTGGGAACAGCGCCAGGCCAACCCCAATGCCGTGGTCACCTCGCAACATGGCGAGGGTTACATCGAAGTGCAACTGGCCGGCAATGGCCAGGGGCATTTCGTCGCCGATGGCCGGATCAACGGCCAGACAGTACATTTTCTGCTCGACACCGGGGCCACTGACGTGGCGATTCCCGAAGCCCTGGCCAGCAAGCTCGGCCTGGAACACGGTGCGCCGGTGATGTTGAGTACCGCCAACGGCCGTACCCAGGGCTATCGCACACGCCTGGAGCAGTTGCAACTGGGCGATATCCTCCTGCGCAATGTCCGCGCGCTGGTGGTGCCGGGGCTGGATGGCGAACAGGTATTACTGGGCATGAGTGCCCTGAAACAACTCGAATTTACCCAGCGTGGTGGCACCTTGCTGCTGCGCCAGAACCTGAAATGATGAGGCCCGCATGAGCGACTCCCTTGATCTCAGCCTCGATGGCGTAGAGCGCCGGTCACTGGCTGACTTCACCGAACAGGCCTACCTCAACTACTCCATGTACGTGATCATGGACCGTGCCTTGCCGCATATCGGCGACGGCCTGAAGCCGGTGCAACGGCGCATCGTCTATGCCATGAGCGAACTGGGCCTGGACGCCGACTCCAAGCACAAGAAGTCGGCGCGTACCGTCGGTGACGTGCTCGGCAAGTTCCACCCCCATGGCGACTCGGCCTGCTATGAGGCCATGGTGCTGATGGCGCAGCCGTTCAGCTACCGCTACACCCTGGTCGATGGCCAGGGCAACTGGGGTGCGCCGGACGATCCGAAATCCTTCGCCGCCATGCGTTACACCGAAGCACGCCTGTCGCGCTACTCCGAAGTGCTGCTCAGCGAGCTGGGCCAGGGTACGGCCGACTGGGTGCCGAACTTCGACGGCACCCTCGACGAGCCTGCGGTGCTGCCCGCGCGCCTGCCGAATATCCTGCTCAACGGCACCACCGGTATCGCCGTGGGCATGGCCACCGACGTGCCGCCGCACAACCTGCGCGAAGTCGCCTCGGCCTGCGTACGTCTGCTCGATGAGCCCAAGGCCACGGTCGAGCAGCTCTGCGAGCACATCCAGGGCCCGGACTATCCGACCGAAGCCGAGATCATCACCCCGCGCGCCGAGCTGCTGAAAATCTACGAAAGCGGCCGTGGTTCGGTGCGCATGCGTGCGGTGTACCGCATCGAAGACGGCGACATCGTCGTCACCGCGCTGCCGCACCAGGTTTCCGGGGCCAAGGTGCTGGAGCAGATCGCCGCGCAGATGCAGGCCAAGAAGCTACCGATGGTCGCCGACCTGCGCGACGAGTCGGACCACGAGAACCCGTGCCGCATTGTCATCATCGCCCGTTCCAACCGGGTCGACCTCGACGAACTGATGCAGCACCTGTTCGCCACTACCGACCTTGAGTCCAGCTACCGGGTCAACGTCAACATCATTGGCCTGGACGGCCGCCCGCAGCTGAAAAACCTGCGTGCGCTGCTGGTTGAATGGCTGGAATTTCGCGTGCAGACGGTGCGCCGCCGCCTGAAGTTCCGCCTGGACAAGGTCGAACGCCGCCTGCACCTGCTCGAAGGCCTGTTGGTGGCTTTCCTCAACCTGGATGAAGTGATCCATATCATCCGTACCGAGGACCAGCCAAAAGCTGCGCTGATTGCCCGTTTCGACCTCACCGAAACCCAGGCCGAGTACATCCTCGAGACCCGCCTGCGGCAGTTGGCGCGCCTGGAAGAGATGAAGATCCGCAACGAGCAGGACGAGCTGGCCAAGGAGCAAGCCAAGCTGATCGCCCTGCTGGGCAGCGAAACCAAGCTGCGCAAGCTGGTGCGTGCCGAGCTGATCAAGGACGCCGAAACCTATGGCGACAACCGCCGCTCGCCCATCGTCGAGCGGGCCGAAGCCAAGGCCCTGTCGGAAAACGAACTGATGCCGACCGAGCCGGTCACCGTGGTGCTCTCGGAGAAGGGCTGGGTGCGTTGCGCCAAGGGCCACGACATCGATGCCACGGGGCTGTCCTACAAGGCCGGCGATGGCTTCAAGGTCGCCGCTGCCGGGCGCTCGAACCAGTTTGCCGTACTGATCGACTCCACCGGGCGCAGCTACTCGCTGGCCGCTCATACCTTGCCGTCGGCCCGTGGCCAGGGCGAACCGCTGACCGGGCGCCTGACGCCGCCGCCGGGGGCGAGCTTCGATTGCGTGCTGTTGCCTGAAGATGACGCCCTGTATGTGATCGCCTCCGACGCCGGCTACGGCTTCGTGGTCAAGGGCGAAGACCTGCAGGCCAAGAACAAGGCCGGTAAAGCGCTGCTCAGCCTGCCAAACGGCGCCAAGGTCATCGCGCCGCGGCCGGTGGCCGATCGCGAGCACAACTGGCTTGCGGCGGTGACCACCGAAGGTCGGCTATTGATCTTCAAGGTCAGCGACCTGCCACAGCTGGGTAAGGGCAAGGGCAATAAAATCATTGGCATCCCGGGTGATCGGGTGGCCTCACGTGAAGAATTTGTCACAGATCTGGCCGTCCTTCCTGACGGCGCGACCCTTGTATTGCAGGCCGGCAAGCGTACCCTGTCACTCAAGGCCGACGACCTTGAACATTACAAGGGCGAACGCGGGCGCCGGGGCAACAAGCTGCCCCGTGGCTTCCAGCGGGTTGACGCACTGTTGGTCGAAATCCCCGGGTAAGTCTGGGTTAGACAGCCTGAACGGGTATTTTCCTGCCCGTTCGGGGTTGAAACACTGGAGTCGAGCCGCTATTTCGCGGATGATAGGCCCCTTGCGGTACCAGCGTGGCTGTGTACCCGAACGAATCTATATGAGTATCACTGCGGTTTGCCTTGTGGCGACCGCCTGGATGGGATGATGAAATTTCTGCGCCTTCCGTTGGTTCTGCTGTGTGGCGTGCTCGGATTGGCCGGTTGCAGCATGCACCAACCGGTATCCCTGTATCAGCTCGACAGCGGTGAGCCTGGCCAACCCAAGCAAAGCGCTGGCATGGCAGTGGTGCTCGGCCCTGTATCGGTTGCCGACTACCTGCAACGCGAGACCCTGCTGCAGCGCCAGGCCGATGGCAGCCTGACCGCAGCCACCGATGGCCGTTGGGCCGGTAGCCTGTCGGCCGATATCGACCAGTTGCTGGTCCGTCAACTGGCCTGGCGTCTGGACAGCCAGCGGGTGGTCCTGGCCCCGGCCAGCACCGGTTTCACCCCGGATGTACAGGTTCTGCTGTCGATTACCCGCCTGGACTCCGGTACCAACCAGCCAGCGATCCTCGACGCCCAGTGGCGCCTGCTGGATCGCCGTGGCCAGGTCCGTGACAACCGCATCGTGCACCTGGAGCAACAGCACCAGGGTAGCTCGGCCGCTCAGGTCCAGGCCCAGGGCCAGTTGCTGCAAAAGCTCGCAGAACAGTTGAGTATTGCCTTGAAGCCGCTGGCCAATCAGCCTGTGGTGGTTGAAGAACAACCGAAAAAGGCGGCACCGGTTCAGGTGCGCAAAGAGCCGGAGAAGCCGAAAATTCCGTTGGCGACACCGATTCGTACTGATCTGGAAGTGTTCCGCTTCTGAGTCGAGTGCCTACAAAAAGCCCGCAGCGATGCGGGCTTTTTTGTGGGCGCTCATCCTGTCTGTGGAAGCTGGCTTGCCAGCGATCGGCCGTGAAGCGGTCGTAAGTCAGCCAGCACCGGTCTGTCCTCATCGCTGGCAAGCCAGCTCCCACAGGTCAGCAACAAAAAAGCCCGCATCACTGCGGGCTTTTAGGTCTAGCAGGGGCTCAGCTCTTGACCCGGCGCTCATGCATCCGCGCCAATTGCCGTTCCAGCATCGACGGGTACGGCTCCATCAAGCGCTCGACGCAGCAGGCACCCTCGGGGCTGGCGATCGGGCGGATGCGGGCGCGCTGGCGCACCAGGGCGTCGTCGCTGATCTTGCGCTCGACCAGTAGCAGGTTGCGGCTGTGCTGCGACAGGGCCAGGGCATCCTGGGCCTTTTCAGTCAGCAACAGGTCGATCTGGCTCAGGCCGTGCAGGTCTTCACCCAGGGCCAGGCCCAACTGCAATTGCAGGGTGATGCCGCTGTCGGCCACTTCGATCTGCAGGGCATGGCCCAGGGCACGCAGCAGCTCGCCACAGCAGATGGCGTTGGTGAGGTAGTCCTCGCCACTGTCCTGGCTGTGGAACAACAGCAGGGTGCTGCCGTCGTTAAGGGTGTGCACTTCGCTTTCATACAGCGAGGCAGCCTGGTCGAGGCAGTCGCGGTAGCGCTCAAGCAGTTCGGTAAGGCGCGTGCGCGGCAGCCGTCGCAGTTGTTCCTGGGAGCCCAGTTGCACCGCCAGAACGGCGCTGGCCTGTGGCTCACGGTTGATCGGGGCAGCCGGAACAGGGGCGGGGCTGTGGTCTTCGTCGAGCAGGTCGGCGAAGGCATCATCGCTGTCGTCATCTGCCGCAGGTTTTACCGGTTTGGCGGCCCTGGCCACGGCAGGTTGCTCGTCGAAGCTTGGGTCGCGCAGGTTGCGCACTTCGAATTCCGGCTCATCCTCGTCGAAGGATTCTTCGGCTTCTTCTTCCGGCTCGACTTCCCGTGGCGGCGGTGCCAGGCGGGTGTGCAGCTGGCGCGCCAGGTCGCCGATTTCATCCTGGCGCTCGATGGCCGGGGTGAACTCGTTGATGTCGCGCAGCCAGACCCGCAATTGCAGCAGCGGGGTGGAGATGTAGCGACCCAGGCGCAGGCTCATGGCCAGTGCCAGGGCCAGCAGGATGCCGGCAAGAATGCCCATGCTCTGCAGGCTGATGGTCAGCGGCTGCTGGAACTGGCTCATGTCCAGGCTGATGCGCAGTTGCCCGGCGGTCACGTCCTGGAAGGTGATCTTGGTCTGGTACAGGCCCTCGGCCTCGCCCAGCAGGCCGTTTTTCGGGCGCTGGCCGGCTTCTGCAAGGATCCGGTTGTCGACGCTGTAGATCGCCGCATGGGCCACCAACGGGTTCTTCACCAGATTGCCGAGCAGCACATTGAGGCTGAGGATGTCGTTGGACACCAGCAGCTCGGTGGCCGAGGTCGCGGTTTGGGTGGTCAGGCTCTGCCCCAGGGCATCGGCCTGCTCATGCATGGCTTCCTTGAACTGCAGGCCCATCACGCAGGCGTAGATCACCAGCGCCAGTGCCACCAGGAACACGTTATGGCAGGCGATACGCAGCGCCAGCGGTATTCGGCGTTGGCGCAGGGCGTGGAAGATCAGCAGGAAGAAGTTGTCGGTCTTAACGGGCGTGGGCCGGTTCACAGAGCGCGGCTCTTTATGTCGGAGAAGTTGCTGCGCAGTATAGCGAGGGCTCAGGGGCGGGCAAAGTATCGACTGCGCCCGATGGTCAGCGAAAATCGGTAGAATGCGCTTTTTTTCAACGAGTCGGAGCCCGTCTTGCGCGAAATCGTTCTGATTAACATCACTGGTGAGGACCGCCCGGGTCTTACTGCGGCCATCACCGGCGTCCTGGCCCAGGGTGGGGTGAACATCCTCGACATCGGTCAGGCGGTGATTCACGACACCCTGTCCTTTGGCATCCTGGTGGAAATTCCGGATACCGAGAAGGCTTCATCGGTGCTCAAGAACATCCTGTTTGCGGGCTACGAACTCGACCAGCAGGTGCGTTTTACTCCGGTTTCCGAAGCCGACTACCAGAACTGGGTCGAAGGCCAGGGCAAGGCCCGGCATATCGTCACCCTGCTGACCCGCAAGGTGACTGCCGAGCAGTTGCAGCGCGTCAGCTCGATCACCGCCAAGTACGGGTTGAACATCGACCATATCGATCGCCTGTCCGGTCGTGTGGCGCTGGACACTCCGGTTGAGCAGGGCAAGGGCTGCATCGAGTTCTCGGTACGTGGCGAACCGGCTGATCCACAGGCCCTGCGCGCCGAGTTCCTCAGCGTCGCCCAGGAGCTGAACGTTGACATCGCCTTCCAGCAGGATTCGCTGTTCCGTCGCAACCGCCGCCTGGCAGTGTTCGACATGGACTCGACGCTGATCGAAGCCGAAGTGATCGACGAGCTGGCCAAGGCGGCGGGTGTAGGCGAGCAGGTTGCAGAAATCACCGAGCGGGCCATGCGCGGCGAACTGGATTTCCGTGCCAGCTTCAAGGAGCGCCTGGCGCTGCTCAAGGGCCTGGACGTTGGCGTGCTGGACCAGATCGGTGCTTCGCTACGCCTGACCGAAGGCGCCGAGACGCTCTTTGCCGAACTCAAGCGCCTGGGCTACAAGACCGCCATTCTCTCTGGCGGCTTCACCTACTTCGCCAAGCAGCTGCAAGCCAAGCTGGGCATCGATTATGTGTTCGCCAACGAGCTGGAAGTGGTCGATGGCAAGGTGACCGGCGTGGCTGTCGAGCCGATCGTCGATGCCCAGCGCAAGGCCGACCTGCTTGGCGAGCTGGCGCGCAAGGAAGGCCTGCAGATGGAGCAGACCATTGCGGTCGGTGACGGCGCCAACGATCTGCCGATGCTGGCGATTGCTGGCCTGGGTGTGGCCTTCCGCGCCAAGCCATTGGTCAAACAATCGGCCAAGCAGGCGATCTCGACCCTGGGCCTGGATGGTGTGCTGTACCTGTTGGGTTTCCGGGATCGCGACGGTCGCGCGTGATGGCGGGGTCGCTGTGCGGCCCATCGCTGGCAAGCCAGCTCCCACAGGGTTTTGCGCAGGATCCG
Organism: Pseudomonas sp. RC2C2; assembly: GCF_018390435.1. Classification (NCBI taxonomy): domain Bacteria; kingdom Pseudomonadati; phylum Pseudomonadota; class Gammaproteobacteria; order Pseudomonadales; family Pseudomonadaceae; genus Pseudomonas; species Pseudomonas sp. RC2C2. The sequence continues at coordinate 2,799,004 of NZ_JAHBAX010000001.1, forward strand.
AAAGCCAGGTACAAAAAAGCCCGCATCGCTGCGGGCTTTTTTATTTTCAGGCTTGCTCCGGCAGTGCCAGGCGCTGGCCCATGCTTACCGCAGAGCCTGCGCCGAGCTCTTCGGCCCATTTCACTTGCTCTGGCCCGAACAGTACCACGGCTGTCGAACCCAGCTTGAAACGGCCCAGCTCGGCGCCTTTCTCCAGGTGGATCGGCGCACGGCTGGCTTCGTCGTAGCGCACGGTTTTCAGTTCACGCTTGGGTGGCGTCACCAGGCCGGCCCAGACGGTTTCGATCGAGGCGACGATCATCGCACCCACCAGTACCACGGCCATCGGCCCGCGTTCGGTGTCGAACAGGCAGACGACGCGCTCGTTGCGGGCGAACAGTTCCGGAACGTTTTCGGCAGTGGTCTGGTTGACCGAGAACAACCGGCCCGGTACGTAGATCATCTCGCGCAGGGTGCCGGCCAGCGGCATGTGCACGCGGTGGTAGTCCTTGGGCGACAGGTAGATGGTGGCGAACTGGCCACCCATGAACGGCGCGGCGTTGGCCGGATCGCCACCCAGCAGCTCCAGGGCGCTGAAACTGTGGCCCTTGGCCTGGAAGATACGCCCATGCTCGATCGGGCCGAGCTGGCTGACGGCACCGTCGGCCGGGCAGAGGATCGCCCCCGGGGTTTCATCCAGCGGACGCGCACCTGGCTTGAGGGCGCGGGTAAAGAAGGCGTTGAAGTGCTCGTAGGCGGTGACGTCTTCGACCAGGGCCTGGGACATGTCCACCTGGTAGCGCTTGGCGAACCAGCTGGTGAAGGCGTTCTTGAACCAGCGCACGCGGCATTCGGCGATGCAGCCGGCCAGGCGCGAAAGCAGGTGATGAGGCAGCAGGTACTGACTGATGATGAACAAGCGGGATTTCATTAGGTTTCCTTAAACTTCGACAGGGGTGTCGGGGTGGTTGCCCCATTCGCCCCAGGATCCGGCGTAGGCTTTGACCCGAGGGTAGCCCAGATGCTTGGCCACCAGGTAGGTAAAGCCGGAACGGTGATGAGTCTGGCAGTGGGTGACCACTTCCTTGTCTTTGCTGATGCCCAGCTGCGCGAGGATTTCGGGCATGTCCTTGCGGATACGCAGGTGATCGTTCATGTCCATGCCGGCGGTCCATTCGAAATTGACCGCGCCGGGGATATGCCCGCCCTTGGCCGCGAGGACTTTCTCGCCACGGTACTCGGCTGGGCTGCGCGCGTCCCAGATCACCAGGTCGGTGGCACCGAGGCGGCTTTGCAGGTACTCGCGGGTTGCCGTTGGCTCTTCGTGCAGGGTCAGGCTGACCGTGCCGGTGATGTTGAGCGGCACATCAGTGGCAAGGTTGTTGGCCGGCCAGGCCTGGATGCCACCGTTGAGGTAGTGGTAGCGCTTGTGCCCGATGACGTCGAGCAGCCAGATGAAGCGCCCGGCCCAACCGCCGCCTTCCTCGTCATATACGACGTAGACCGCGTTGGCGTTATGGCCGAGTTCGGCAAACAGTTTTTCCAGGTCAGCCTTGGCCGGCAACAGGCCTGGCGCGGGAGGCTGGCCCAGCTGCGTGCGCTTCGGGTCGACGAAGCGCGCACCGGGAACATGCCCGCTGGCATAGCGGTTGGGGCTGGTCAGGTCGACCAGGATCAACTCTGGCGCATCCAGCCGGGCTTGCAGATCAGCCGGCTCGATTACCAGGGGCAAGCCAGAAAAGTCAGTCATCCAGAGTCTCCAGAGCGGAACAGAGGGGGCGATTGTAGCGCATGGCTCAGGCGCTGCGGTTGCTGAAGGCGGTCAGGGCCCGCTCGATGCATTGCGCGGTTTTGCCGAAGGCTTGCACGCTGACGTCGGCCAATGGCTTGCCGCCCTGGTCGGCGACCAGCAGCATCACCACCCGGCCATTGCTCGATAGCGAGCGCAGCAACACATGTTCGCTGCGAAACAGCGCACGCAGGCTGGCCGGCAGCAGGGCCGAGAACTGGGCGTGGTTGTCCGGGGTCAGGCGCAGTTGCGCCGACTTGCTCAGCAAACGCTGCAACAGTTTGCTTTGCTCGATAGGCAGCACCAGGTTGGCAGCTTCACCGGGAATGCCGGCAGTCTGGTGAACCCGCAACTGGCTCACGGTCTTGTCGGTCATCAACAGCATCAGTCGTTGCATGCCGCAGGCGACCAGGGCATCGCGCGCCAGGGTAGTGAGGTGGATGGCATTGCTGAACGGGCTCGGCTCGGCGAGCAACTCGCCGCAGAGCTTGCGCCAGGTGCCCAGGGCCTGGGCCGAGGGCGTTGGCGGAGCGATCTGGCCCTGGTGCAGGTGTTGTTGCTGCCAGGGCCAGAGCAGAGCCTCGGCCGGGTGGAACAGGCCGGGGCCGGCGTGATGACGGGCACTGATCGCCGCCTGTTGGTGCACCAGTTGTTGCACATCGTCCAACGGCGTTTGCAGGTAAAGGCTGGTGAGCAGCTGCCAGCGCTGCACATGTGCATTGGTCCAGCCCGCCTGCGAGGCCAGGGCCAGGCCGTTGGCCAGTAGCACGGTATTGGCCGGCTGATTGAACCAGCGGCGCAAGCTTGGCTGATCGTCGAGGCGTTGTTGCTGGTGCAGGCTGTCCTGATCGCGGGCGATGAGGATCGCCTCGGCCAGCAGGCGGCGTTCTTCCTGCAGTAAATGGTAACCGCGGGTTACCCAGTCCGGCAGGCGCCAGTGTTCGGCCAGGGCCTTGCACAGGCTCATGACCCGTACGCCAAACAGCTCTTCTTCCACTCGGGAGGCCGACTCGCCTTTGTGCACCACGCGCAGCTCCCATTCATCGAGGAGCTTGGGGTGCGTCAGCGCCAGCGGCCACAGCGGCGCCAGGAACAGCAGGCTACCCCAGTGGATTTCTTGCCACAGACGCGCCAGGCGGCTGGCGAACAGGCCGTTGGCCTGCTGGCTGGCGTGCTGGCTGACCATCTGCAACTGGCGCAGGGTGGGCGCAATCTCGCTCTCGGGCACGGCCGGCAGGCGTTCCAGCAGCTCTGTGGTACGCGCAAGCCCCAGGCGGTTGAGGGCGATTTCCAGGCTCTCGGCCGGCTCGCTCATGGCCGTACTGCTGTGGTGATTGGCCTCGCGCATCACGCTGAGCACCAGGGCCGGGCTGTTCTGCATCAGTTCGGCGATATCGCGCAATGAGCGGCGGCTGTCGCCGATGGCGGCTTTTACCCGCTCGAAACTGGCCAGCGGCACCGGTAGGCGCACGCTATCGAGGAGCTTGACCCAGGCATCGAGTGTTTTTGGTGTTTGACTTGGCACGATGGTTTCAATAGGCATGCTGGAGGTAGGCCGAACTGGCTTTTCGCCTTGACTGACTATAGTCTGGCGCACTTCTGCCGATAAGTAGAAGAAGAGTTTTTTTAACTTCCGCTCACGACCCTGACCACGACAGTAAGTGCTTCCTATCTATGGCTAAAATTATCGGCATCATCGTCGTATTCGCGAGTGTGCTCGGCGGATATGTTCTTTCCCACGGCAAGATTGCGGCCCTGATTCAGCCTTTCGAAGTGCTGATCATCGGTGGCGCTGCCTTTGGTGCATTTCTTCAGGCCAACCCTGGTTACATGACCATGCATGTAATCAAGAAGTCGCTGAAGATGTTTGGCACGCGTTTTACCCACACTTTCTATATCGAGGTGCTGGGCCTGGTCTACGAGATTCTCAACAAATCCCGTCGCGAAGGCATGATGGCGATCGAAGCCGATATCGAAGACGCCGCTGCCAGCCCGATTTTCGCCAAGTACCCGGCAGTCCTGGGGGATGAGCGCATGACGGCGTTCATCTGTGATTACCTGCGCATCATGTCCACTGGCAACATGGCCCCGCACGAGCTCGAGGGCCTGTTCGACATGGAACTGCTGAGCATGAAGGAAGAACTCGAGCACCCGTCCCATGCCGTGACCGGCATCGCCGACGGCATGCCAGGTTTCGGTATCGTCGCTGCGGTTCTGGGTATCGTGGTGACCATGGCCTCGCTGGGCGATGGCGACCAGAAGTCCATCGGCCTGCACGTGGGTGCAGCGCTGGTGGGTACCTTCTTCGGTATTCTCGCCGCCTACGGTTTCTTCGGCCCGTTGGCCACATCCTTGCGCCATGACGCCAAGGAAGAGCTCAACATCTACGAGGCGATCAAGGCCTCGCTGGTGGCTTCGGCCTCGGGCATGCCGCCATCGCTGGCCGTGGAGTTCGGGCGCAAGGTGCTGTTCCCGGCCCATCGCCCGAGCTTCGCCGAGCTGGAACAAGCAGTTCGCGGTCGCTAAGCCATGGAGAACAATCAGCCCATTATCGTCAAGCGCATCAAGCGCTTTGGCGACGGCCACCACGGTGGCGCCTGGAAGATCGCCTTCGCCGACTTCGCTACGGCGATGATGGCGTTCTTCCTGGTGCTGTGGCTGCTGTCGACGGCCACGCCTGAGCAGAAGATTGCCATTGCCGGCTACTTCAAAGACCCGATCGGTTTTTCCGAGAGCGGTACGCCCTACATCATCGATCTCGGTGGTTCGCCCCAGCTCGCTCCGGAAAAAACCATCAACCCGGAAGTGAAATCCGAGCCGACCCCTGACACCAGCTTGCAACTGGACCAGGACAAGGTTGAGAGCATGGCCGAGCAGGTTGAGCGCGAACGCCTGGAACTGCTGTTGCAGGAGCTGCAGAACAAGGTCGAAGAAAACCCGCAACTGCAGAAGTTCAAGGACCAGATCCTCTTCGAAATCACTCAGGACGGCCTGCGCATCCAGATCATGGACGCCGAGAACCGGCCGATGTTCGACCTGGGTAGCGCGCGTTTGCAACCGTACTTCGAAGACATCCTGCTGGCCATGGCCGACACCATCAAGGCGGTGCCGAACAAGATCAGCATCAGCGGCCATACCGATGCCAAGCCGTACGCCGGTACCGGTGACTTCGGTAACTGGGAGCTGTCGGCCAACCGTGCCAACGCGGCCCGTCGTGCGCTGGTCGCCGGTGGCTATCCGGATACCCAGGTGGCACGGGTAGTGGGTTACGCCTCGTCGTCGTTGTTCGACCGGCAGAACCCGCTCAACCCGGTCAACCGCCGTATCGATATCATTGTCCTGACCAAGAAGGCCCAGCGTACCATCGAGGGCGAGCAGACCCAGCCTGCTGCCCCTGATGCCGCGCAACCCGGTGCTGCAGCGCCGGTACCGGCTGCCCCGCAAGCGCAGGCCCCGGCGGCCGAGCCCGAGCCGATGCAGCCACGGGAGTTGCGGCAGAAGCTGAACATCTTCGAGGACGGCGTGTTGAAGATGGACGAAAACAAGCAGTAATACTGTTTGTAGAAAAACGCCCGTGCGCAGCGATGCCCACGGGCGTTTTTTTACGCTACGGACTAGAAGCCGCGGCGGATCTTGGCCTTGAGGTCGGCATGGAAGAAATCGGCGTTGGAGCGGTTGGTGGCATTGGCCTCGCAGGCTTCACTGTCGATCGAGCGCTTGAAGGTCTGCTCGTCATGGTAGGCGCGAACGTACAGGTCAATGTGCTCGCGGTTGTACATGGTTGGCCACTTCTCCAGATAGGCCGGTAAGGTGGCCTCGCCGCATTGGTAGAAGGCAACCCGGCGATTGACCAGGGTCGCCGCCCCCAGTTGGAAGGGCACCCACCAGGCGTCGGCGGTCTCGGGGGCAAGCACGGCGATCAGATGGGTACATTGGCTGATGTTGCGCCGGATAATGCCGCTGATATCGTCGGTGGTCTGCTGCGCCTCGTTGTCGAACAGGTCCAGTTGGGTACTGATGCCTTCGAGCTTGAGCCGTTCATTGATGATGAAGGCGTCCAGGCGTTGGCTGTGGCGATAACTGATAAAGACTGGCATCAGTGGTGCCCTCCCAGGCTGGAGGGCGTGGCATCGATGCGTAACGGCTGAATTGTCATGGTTGATTCCTTTCATACGCAGGGCATGGGGCGATTCGCTTCATGGCGGCGAATCTTGAAAGGTGACAATCAGCGAAAGTCTTTCGGACAGCAAGGTACGACCAACAAACAAGATGCTTCCTGCTTGTTTGGGTAAAAATCCCTACATATAGGTCCTACTTTGTAGCCGTTTGAGGCCCGTTTCCGAGCCTCGGGTACTCAGTAGCTGTCTTGCGGCAGGCTGGCGATGATCGAACGGTAGCTGTTCATTCGCTGCTGTTGCACGCGGCCATCTTCGAGGGCCTTGAGCAACGCGCAACCGGGTTCGCGATCGTGCTTGCAGTCGCGAAAGCGGCAGGTGCCGAGCAGGTCGGTGAATTCGATGAAGCCGGCTTCGACATCGGCGCGGCTGACGTGGCCCAGGCCGAATTCACGGATACCCGGGGAGTCGATCAGTTCGCCACCGCCAGGGAAGTGATAGAGGCGGGCGGTGGTGGTGGTGTGGGTGCCCTGGCCGGACCATTCCGACAGGTCGCCGACGCGGGTCTGCACATCGGGCAGCAGGCTGTTGACCAGCGATGACTTGCCAACCCCGGACTGGCCGACGAACACACTGATGTGGCCGTCGAGTTGCGCCTGCAGCTGCTCCATGCCATTGCCCTGATGGGCCGACACTTCCAGCACGGGATAGCTCAGCTGTCGGTACACCGCCAGCAACGCATTGAGCGCCGGCGCGTTCTGTTCGTCGATCAGGTCGGCCTTGTTCAGCAGCAGCAACGGCCGGATGCCGGCATGTTCAGCCGCCACCAGGTAACGGTCGATCAGGTTGGCATGGGGTTCCGGTGCCGGGGCGAAGACGATCACGATCAGGTCGATGTTGGCCGCCACCGGCTTGAGCTGGCCGCGGCTGTCCGGGCGGCACAGCTCGGTGTGGCGTGGCATCTGTGCCACGATCACGCCGATGCCCTGGTTGCCAGCCCGCCACACGACCTTGTCGCCGGTGACCAGCGCTGGCAGGTTGGCGCGCAAGTGGCAACGGAACACCTGGCCGGCAACGTCGCCGTCCTGGGCTTCGACTTCGACCTGCACGCCAAAGTGGGCGATAACCAGGCCCAGTTGTTCCGGGCCGAGGTCGCCGCCTTCGAGCTCCTTCAGGGTCTGTTGTTCGCGTTTGGCGGCGCGGGCAGCGCGTTCACCCTGGATTTTTTCGATGCGCCAGTTCTGGCGTCGATTGAGCTGGCGTTTGGCCATGAAGGTTCCGTGTTCGGGAGGCAATATTTAACGGCGGGGAGTTTAGCACGCTCCACTAGGCTAAACTGCGCACCTACCGAGGAGCAGAATCATGCAGAACCCACAGAACCTGATCTGGATCGACCTGGAAATGACCGGTCTGGATCCGGATCAAGACGTCATTATCGAAATGGCCACCATCGTCACCGACAGCGACCTCAACACCCTGGCCGAAGGCCCGGTGATCGCCATTCACCACAGTGATGCAGTGCTGGCGCGCATGGATGAGTGGAACACCCGCACCCATGGCGCCTCCGGCCTGACTCAGCGGGTCAAGGACAGCACGGTCAGCATGGCCGAAGCCGAGGCCCAGACCATCGCTTTCCTGGAGCAGTGGGTACCCAAAGGCAAATCCCCGATCTGTGGCAACAGCATCTGCCAGGATCGCCGGTTCCTCTATCGCCACATGCGCAACCTGGAAAACTACTTCCACTACCGCAACCTCGACGTCTCGACCCTCAAGGAGCTGGCGGCACGCTGGGCCCCTGAGGTGCGCGACAGCTTCAAGAAGGGCGGTACCCACCTGGCGCTGGACGATATCCGCGAGTCGATCAACGAATTGCGCCACTATCGCGAGCACTTCATCAAGTTCTGATCGCAGCGCCGTCGGCTTGTACAGACAATCCGTGCGGCGCCCCCTTTTGGTGCCTGTGGCAACTGGTTAGACTGCGCGCCCCATTGCTCGGATCTGCGCCATGTTGTTGATGCTCTACCTCGTTGCTATCACCGCTGAAGCCATGACTGGCGCGCTGTCGGCCGGCCGTCGCGGTATGGACTGGTTCGGTGTGGTGCTGATCGCCTGCATCACCGCGCTGGGTGGTGGCTCGGTGCGCGACGTACTGCTGGGGCATTACCCGCTGACCTGGGTCAAGCACCCGGAATACCTGGTGTTGACCAGTTTCGCGGCGCTGATGACCATCTTCATTGCACCGCTGATGCGCCACCTGCGCTCGCTGTTCCTGGTGCTCGATGCCCTGGGGCTGGTGGCCTTCACCCTGATCGGCTGCATGACGGCGCTGGAAATGGGCCAGGGCATGCTGGTGGCGTCGATCAGCGGGGTGATCACCGGGGTGTTTGGCGGCATTCTTCGGGATATCTTTTGTAACGATATTCCGCTGATCTTCCGCCGAGAGCTGTATGCCAGTGTGTCGTTCGCGGCGGCCTGGTTCTATCTGGGGTGCGTGTACTTCAATGTGCCGGGTGAGCAGGCGATTCTGCTGACCTTGTTTGGCGGTTTCCTGCTACGGCTGCTGGCGATTCGGTTTCATTGGGAAATGCCCAAGTTTCATTACAACGACGAGCATTGATTTGCTTGTGCCGGCCTCATCGCTGGCAAGCCAGCTCCCACATAGCCCCTGACCGGTCTCAATAATGCAACCCGCCTGGTCCCCTGTGGGAGCTGGCTTGCCAGCGATGCCTGCGCCGCTGATTCAGCCAGCCTGCCGCTCGGCATGCTGCCCCAACGCCCACTCCACATGCTCGCGCACCAGCTCCGACGGATACTCCCGCCGCGCCTTGAGCGCCTCCAGCACCTGGATAGTCGACGGTGCATTGCCCAGCCCCACCGCCAGGTTGCGTAACCAGCGCTCATAACCGGCACGGCGCAGCGGTGAGCCTTCGGTGCTGTCGAGGAAGGTCTGCTCATCCCACATGAACAGCTCTGCAAGCCCGGCGCTATCGAGATTGTGCCGGGGCTTGAAGTCGCTCTCGCCGCTGGGGCGGGCAAAACGGTTCCACGGGCAGACAATCTGGCAGTCGTCGCAGCCGAATACCCGATTACCGATCAACGGTCGCAGCTCTTCGGGGATCGCGCTTTTCAGCTCGATGGTCAGGTACGAGATACAGCGCCTGGCATCCAGCACATAGGGGCCGACAAAGGCCTGGGTCGGGCAGATGTCCAGGCAGGCGCTGCAGCGTCCGCAGTGTTCGCTGGCGTGTGGCGGATCGACCGGCAGCGGCATATCGACGAACAGCTCGGCAAGAAAGAAGTAACTGCCGGCCTTGCGGTTGAGCAGCAGGGTGTTCTTGCCGATCCAGCCCAGCCCGGCCTGCTCGGCGATGGCCTTTTCCAGCACTGGGGCGCTGTCGACAAACGCCCGAAAGCCAAACGGGCCGATCTCTTTCTGGATGCGCTCGGCCAGGTGTTGCACGCGTTTGCGTACCAGCTTGTGGTAGTCGCGGCCCAGGGCGTAGCGGGAGATATAGGCTTTCTCCGGTTGGGCCAGTTGCTGGGCCATGCGCGTATCACCCGGCAGGTAGTCCATGCGCAGGGACACCACGCGCAAGGTGCCGGGCACCAGCTCATCCGGGTGCGAGCGCTTGCTGCCGTGGGCGCCCATGTAGTCCATTTCGCCGTGATAGCCGGCCTCAAGCCAGCGCTCCAGGTGTTTTTCGTGCTCGCCCAGGTCCACCCCGGCGATGCCGACATGGGCAAAGCCGAGCTCTCGGCCCCAATCCTTGATCGATTGGGCCAGCGTGGGTAGGTCGGGGGCGGAAGCAGACATGGGAATAAGGCAATACGGACTCAGGTGCGTATAATTCTGCCAGACATCAGAGCCTTTGACCCATGCCTCAGACCAAACACCCCGCAAACGAGCCACATCGGCTCACCAGCGTCACCCTTGCGCCCCTGGCGCCACGTCCTGCCGACGCCCATAAGGGCGACTTCGGCCATGTGCTGGTGGTCGGTGGTGATCGCGGCACGGGTGGTGCCGTGCTGCTCAGTGCCGAAGCGGCGTTGCGTTGCGGCGCCGGGCTGGTGTCGCTGGTCACGCGTGCCGAGCATGTGCCCGCAGCAATGGCCCGTCTGCCCGAGGTGATGAGCCTGGGTGTGCATTCGGCCAACCAGTTGATGACGCCGATCGAGCGGGCTTCGGTGCTGGTGGTCGGCCCGGGGCTTGGGCAGGCGGCCTGGGGCCGCAGCCTGTTGTCGGCGGTGGCCAGCAGCCAGGCGCCGCAGGTGTGGGACGCCGATGCCCTGAACCTGCTGGCGCGCCAGCCTTTGCCATTGCCCAAAGGCAGCGTCATCACCCCGCACCCGGGGGAGGCCGCTCGTTTACTGGGTGTATCGACCGAGGCGGTGCAGGCTGACCGGCCCGGCGCGGCACGCAAACTCGCGCGTAAATACGCGGTCATATGCGTGCTGAAGGGCGCCGGCACCCTGGTAGCCGACCCGGCGGGGCAACTGGCGCTGTGCTCGCGCGGTCATCCGGCCATGGCGGGTGCCGGCCTGGGGGATGTGCTCAGTGGTGTGCTCGGCGCCTTGCTCGCCCAGGGCATGTCGGCCTGGGACGCGGCCTGCCTGGGCGTCTGGCTGCATGCCTGTGCGGGCGAGCGCCTGGCCGTGCAGGGCCGCGGCCTGGCGGCCAGCGACATGGTCCCGGCAATTCGTCAGTTATTGGAGGAGCATTCAGCGTGTTTGGCATAACCCTGTTTTTGGCCGATGAACAGGCCACGGTCAACGTTGGCCATAGCATTGCCAAGGTGACTCAAGGTCACGGCGTGATTTTTCTCGAAGGGGACCTGGGAGCGGGCAAGACCACCCTGTCGCGCGGTATTATTCGCGGCCTCGGACACCAAGGGGCGGTAAAGAGTCCTACCTTTACAGTGGTTGAGCCTTACGAGATTGGCGACATTCGCGCGTTCCACTTCGACCTGTATCGCTTGGTCGATCCGGAGGAACTGGAGTTCTTGGGCATCCGCGATTACTTCGAAGATGACGCCTTGTGCCTGTTCGAGTGGCCCCAAAAAGGGGCGGGCATTTTGCCAAAGCCCGACCTGACCATTACCATAAGCCCCCAGGCGGGCGGTCGTTCGCTCAACCTGTCGCCGCAGGGGGCACGTGGCGAAGCCTGGTGTGCCGCTCTGGCCTTGGAATTCAAATAGAAAATGGGGATAGGTATGCGCATTCGCGCACTGGTTTCTGTCGTAGGACTGCTGCTTACGGTAGTGACCGTTGACGCTCTGGCCGTCACGCAAGTCAAAAGTATGCGTTTATGGCGAGCGCCGGATAACACACGGCTGGTCTTCGACCTCTCGGGCCCTGTGCAGCACAGCGTATTTACCCTGACCGCCCCGGATCGCCTGGTGATCGACATCAATGGCGCGACCCTGGCTGCGCCGTTGTCGGTGTCCACCTCCAATACCCCGATTACCAGCGTGCGCTCGGCCCAGCGTACGCCGACCGACTTGCGCGTAGTGGTCGACCTGAAAAAATCGGTGACGCCCAAGAGCTTCATCCTGGCGCCCAATGCCCAGTACGGCAACCGCCTGGTGGTCGACCTGTTCGACCAGGAGGCCGATGCTGCGCCGCCACCGCCAACGCCGCCGGTGGCGACCACGCCGGCTGTGCCGGTAACCCCGGCGCAACCGGCGATCAAGCTGCCTCCAGTGCCCAACGGCAAGCGTGACATTGTCATTGCCATCGATGCCGGTCACGGCGGTGAAGACCCGGGGGCTTCCGGTTCGCGTGGCCAGCATGAAAAAGACATCGTCCTGGCCATTGCCAAGGAACTGCAGCGCCAGATCAACACCGAGAAGGGCTTTCGCGCCGAGCTGACCCGTACCGGTGACTACTTCATCCCGCTGCGTAAACGCACCGAGATTGCCCGCAAGAAGGGCGCCGACCTGTTCATTTCGATCCACGCGGACGCTGCGCCGTCCAAGGCGGCCTTCGGTGCCTCGGTGTTTGCGCTGTCCGATCGCGGTGCCACTTCGGAAACCGCGCGCTGGCTGGCCGACAGCGAAAACCGCTCCGACCTGATCGGTGGTGCCGGCAACGTCAGCCTCGATGACAAGGACCGCATGCTTGCAGGTGTGCTGCTCGACCTGTCGATGACCGCCTCGCTCTCCTCCAGCCTCAACGTCGGCCAGAAGGTCCTGGGCAACATGGGCCGGATCACCCCGCTGCACAAGCAGCGCGTCGAACAGGCCGGCTTCATGGTGCTTAAATCGCCAGACATCCCATCGATCCTGGTGGAAACCGGCTTTATCTCCAACGCCAACGAGGCGGCCAAGCTGGCTACCCCGAGCCACCAGCAATCCCTGGCGCGTTCGATCCACAGCGGCGTGCGCCAGTTCTTCCAGCAGAACCCGCCGCCGGGCACTTATGTCGCCTGGCTGCGCGACAGCGGCAAGATTGCCCAGGGCCCGCGCGAGCATTCGGTGCGCCCGGGCGAGACCCTGGCGATGATCGCCGTGCGTTATCAGGTCAGCGTTGCCAGCCTGCGCAGCGCCAACAGCCTGAAAACCGATGAGCTCAAAGTCGGCCAGCACCTGAACATCCCGACCACCGCCCTGGCGGCCCAGCAATGAGCAGCAGTGCCCGCATCGAGCTGCTCAGCCCGCGGCTGGCCAACCAGATTGCCGCCGGTGAGGTGGTCGAGCGCCCGGCATCGGTGATCAAGGAGTTGCTGGAAAACAGCCTGGACTCCGGCGCCAAGCGTATCGACGTTGAAGTCGAGCAGGGCGGCGTCAAGTTGCTGCGCGTGCGCGACGACGGCGCTGGTATTGCCGCCGATGACCTGCCGTTGGCCCTGGCCCGCCACGCCACCAGCAAGATTCGCGACCTTGAAGACCTTGAGCGGGTCATGAGCCTGGGCTTTCGTGGTGAAGCCCTGGCCTCGATCAGCTCGGTCGCCCGCCTGACCCTGACCTCGCGTACCCGCGATGCCGAACAGGCCTGGCAGGTGGAAACCGAAGGCCGCGACATGGCCCCGCGAGTGCAGCCCGCAGCGCATCCGGTCGGTACCTCGGTGGAAGTGCGCGACCTGTTCTTCAATACCCCGGCCCGGCGCAAGTTTCTCAAGACCGAAAAAACCGAATTCGATCACCTGCAGGAAGTGATCCGGCGCCTGGCGCTGGCGCGTTTTGACGTGGGTTTTCACCTGCGCCATAACGGCAAAAGCATCCTCAGCCTGCACGAAGCCCATGACGATACCGCGCGCGCCCGCCGTGTAGCGGCCATCTGCGGCCCGGGCTTCCTAGAACAGGCGCTGCCGATCGAGGTTGAGCGCAACGGCCTGCACCTGTGGGGTTGGGTCGGTTTGCCGACCTTCTCGCGCAGCCAGGCCGACCTGCAGTACTTCTTCGTCAATGGTCGTGCCGTGCGCGACAAACTGGTCGCCCACGCCGTGCGCCAGGCCTACCGTGACGTGCTGTTCAATGGCCGGCACCCGACTTTCGTGCTGTTTTTCGAGGTCGACCCTACCGGTGTCGACGTCAACGTGCACCCGACCAAGCACGAAGTGCGCTTCCGTGACGGGCGCATGGTTCACGACTTTTTATACGGCACCCTGCATCGCGCCCTGGCCGATGTGCGCCCGGAAGATCAGCTGGCCGCGCCCGCTGCCACCAGCGAGATCATCCGCCCCAGCGGCATTCAGGCCGGTGAGTTCGGCCCCCAGGGCGAGATGCGCCTGGCTGCCAACCTGCTTGAGCAGCCGATGGCCGAGCCAGGCCTGCGTCCGTCTGTGGGTAGCAATGGCAGTGGTGCAGGCTATCAATACCAGTACACGCCGCGACCGACCCAGGCATTGCCTGCAGCCGAAGCTCAGGGCGTGTACCGGGAGTTCTTTGCGCCGCTGGCCGAGGCTGCGCCGGTGGCCTTGCCCGAAGGCCAGGGCGACATCCCGCCGCTGGGCTACGCCCTGGCCCAGCTCAAGGGCATTTATATTCTTGCCGAAAACGCCGTCGGTCTGGTGCTGGTGGACATGCACGCCGCCCATGAACGGATCATGTACGAACGCCTCAAGGTGGCCATGGCCAGCGAAGGCCTCAGCGGCCAGCCGCTGTTGGTGCCGGAGTCCCTGGCCTTGAGCCAGCGCGAAGCCGATTGCGCCGAAGAGCACGCCGAGTGGTTCCAGCGCCTGGGCTTCGAGCTGCAGCGCCTGGGCCCGGAAAGCCTGGCGATCCGGCAGATTCCGGCGCTGCTCAAGCAGGCCGAGGCCAACCGCCTGGTCCAGGACGTTCTGGCCGATCTGATGGAATACGGCACCAGTGACCGTATTCAGGCGCACCTGAACGAGCTGCTCGGGACCATGGCCTGCCACGGCGCCATCCGCGCCAACCGGCGCCTGGCCATCGCTGAAATGAACGGCCTGCTGCGCGACATGGAAAACACCGAGCGCAGCGGTCAATGCAACCATGGCCGGCCGACCTGGACCCAGATGGGCCTGGACGATCTGGACAAACTGTTTTTGCGCGGTCGATGACATGAGTGGCAAACCTCCAGCGATATTCCTCATGGGCCCGACTGCGGCGGGCAAGACCGACCTTGCCATCGAGCTGACCAAGGTCCTGCCATGCGAGCTGATCAGTGTCGACTCGGCGCTGGTCTACCGTGGCATGGACATTGGCACTGCCAAGCCGTCCAAAGAGATTCTGGCTGCCCATCCGCATCGCTTGATCGACATCCTTGACCCGGCTGAAAGCTATTCGGCCGCCGATTTTCGTCGCGATGCGCTGGAGGCCATGGCCGATATCACCGCGCGCGGCAAAATCCCCCTGCTGGTCGGCGGCACCATGCTTTATTACAAGGCTTTGCTCGAAGGCCTGGCGGACATGCCGGCGGCTGACCCACAGGTGCGTGCCGAGCTCGAAGAAGAGGCCCAGCGCCTCGGCTTGCACGCCTTGCACCAGCAGTTGGCGGCGGTCGACCCGGAATCGGCGGCACGTATTCACCCCAATGACCCGCAGCGGCTGATCCGCGCGCTGGAGGTCTACCGGGTCAGCGGCCTGACGATGACGTCACATCGCCAGCGTCAATCCGCGGAAAGTAGCGCCGCAGGCGCGTCCGCAGCGGGACAATTGCCCTATACTGTCGCCAGCCTGGCCATTGCCCCAACCGATCGGCACATACTGCACGAGCGGATTGCGCTACGATTCGGGCAAATGCTGGAACAGGGCTTCGTTGACGAGGTCCGATTGCTGCGAGCCAGAAGTGACTTGCACGCGGGGCTGCCGTCTATACGGGCGGTTGGTTATCGCCAGGTCTGGGATCACCTTGATGGCAAGTTGAATTCAGTTGAAATGCAGGAGCGCGGCATCATTGCCACTCGCCAATTGGCGAAGCGGCAGTTCACCTGGTTGCGTAGTTGGGCTGACCTGCACTGGTTGGACAGCCTGGCCTGCGACAATCTGTCTCGCACCTTGAAATACCTTGGATCGGTCTCCATATTGAGCTGAGTCCTTGCAATTGCCGTCTATCCTTGGGGTGGGGCGGCTTGAGCCATCAGTTTTTCTTTGATTTTTTTACTATTGATCCTTACAGGAGTGCGGCATATGTCAAAAGGGCATTCGCTACAAGACCCTTACTTGAATACTTTGAGAAAAGAAAAAGTTGGGGTTTCGATCTATCTGGTTAACGGCATCAAGCTGCAAGGCACGATCGAATCCTTCGACCAGTTCGTGATTCTGCTGAAGAACACCGTTAGCCAGATGGTTTACAAACACGCCATCTCGACAGTTGTCCCTGTGCGTCCGATCCGTCTGCCTAGCGCAACCGAATCCGAGCAAGGCGACGCTGAGCCAGGTAACGCCTGATAGGAGTCTGCTTTGTTCTTTGAGCGCCACGGTGGTGGTGAACGGGCGGTCCTCGTTCACTTGGAAGGTCAGAACCCTGAGGCGCGCGAAGATCCGCAGGAGTTTCAGGAGCTGGCACTGTCGGCTGGGGCCGATATTGTCGCGTTCGCCAATGTGGCGCGACATCAGCCCACCGCCAAATACCTGATTGGCAGCGGCAAGGTCGAAGAGTTACGCGACCTGGTCAACGCCGAGCAGGTAGATTTGGTGATATTCAATCACACCCTCACACCCAGTCAGGAACGTAACCTCGAGCGAGTCTTCGAGTGTCGCGTGCTTGACCGCACCGGTCTGATTCTCGATATCTTCGCCCAGCGGGCGCGTACCCATGAAGGCAAGCTGCAGGTCGAACTGGCCCAGCTCGAGCACATGAGCACGCGGCTGGTGCGTGGCTGGACTCACCTTGAGCGGCAAAAGGGCGGTATCGGCCTGCGCGGCCCGGGTGAAACCCAGCTCGAAACCGACCGCCGCCTGCTGCGGGTACGCCTGCGCCAGATCAAGGCGCGCCTGGAGAAGGTCCGCAGCCAGCGTGAACAAGCTCGCCGTGGCCGTAAACGGGCGGATATCCCCTCGGTTTCCCTGGTCGGCTACACCAACGCCGGCAAGTCCACCCTGTTCAACGCCCTGACCCAGTCCGAGGTCTATGCCGCCGACCAGTTGTTCGCGACCCTCGACCCGACCCTGCGCCGGCTTGAGCTCGACGACCTCGGGCCGATCGTGCTGGCCGACACCGTGGGCTTCATTCGTCACCTTCCGCACAAGCTGGTCGAGGCATTTCGGGCTACGCTCGAAGAGTCGAGCAACTCCGACCTGCTGCTGCATGTGATCGACGCCCATGAGCCTGAGCGCATGGCGCAGATCGAGCAGGTCATGGCGGTATTGGGAGAGATCGGTGCAGAAGGCTTGCCGATCCTCGAGGTCTATAACAAACTCGACCTGCTTGAAGGTGTCGAGCCGCAGATTCAGCGCGATGCCGATGGCAAGCCGCAACGGGTCTGGGTCTCGGCCCGCGATGGTCGGGGGCTGGAGCTGGTGGGGCAGGCGGTCGCCGAATTGCTGGGGGATGACCTGTTTGTCGGTACCTTGCGCCTTGAACAGCGTTTTGCCCGGTTGCGTGCGCAGTTCTTTGAACTGGGCGCGGTGCAGAGCGAAGAGCATGACGATGAAGGCAGCAGCCTGCTGGCTGTGCGACTGCCGCGGGTGGAGTTGAACCGCCTGGTCAGCCGCGAAGGTTTGCAGCCGCTGGAATTCATCGAGCAACATACTTTGCAATAAATGCCCGGCGACGCGGTCGGGCAGCCGTGACAGGCATTCTGTAGCATTGGACGGCGCGCCGTGGGCGCGTCTTTGCTTTATCAGATGGAGAGCGCTATGGCTTGGAATGAGCCGGGTGGCAACTCGAACAATCAGGATCCGTGGGGCGGGCGCCGTGGTGGCGACAAGAAAGGGCCGCCGGATCTCGACGAGGCCTTCCGCAAGCTGCAGGACAGCCTGAACGGCATGTTCGGCAGTGGCAAGAAACGCGGTGGTGATGGCGGCGTCGGCAAGGGCGGTGGCTTCGGCCTGCTCGGCATCGGTCTCGCCGTGCTTGCAGCTATCTGGCTGTACAGCGCCGTGTACGTGGTCGACGAACAGGAGCAGGCAGTCGTGCTGCGCTTCGGCAAATACTACGAAACCGTAGGGCCGGGCCTGAACATCTACTTCCCGCCGATCGATCGCAAGTACATGGAGAACGTTACCCGCGAACGTGCCTATACCAAGCAGGGGCAGATGCTGACCGAAGACGAGAACATCGTCGAGGTGCCGCTGACCGTGCAGTACAAGATCACCAACCTGCAGGATTTCGTGCTGAACGTCGATCAGCCTGAAATCAGCCTGCAGCACGCGACCGACAGTGCCTTGCGTCACGTGGTGGGTTCCACCGCGATGGACAAGGTGCTGACCGAAGGTCGTGAGCAGATGGCCGTGGAAATCAAGGAGCGCCTGCAGCGTTTCCTCGATACCTACCGGACCGGTATCACTGTCACCCAGGTCAACGTACAGAGCGCGGCAGCCCCGCGTGAAGTGCAGGAAGCCTTCGACGACGTGATCCGTGCCCGTGAAGACGAGCAGCGTGCCCGCAACCAGGCCGAGTCCTACGCTAATGGCGTGGTGCCGGAGGCCCGTGGTCAGGCCCAGCGGATCATCGAGGACGCCAACGGTTACCGCGACGAAGTCGTCTCGCGTGCCAAGGGTGAGGCCGACCGCTTCACCAAGCTGGTTGCCGAGTACCGCAAGGCCCCTGAAGTGACCCGTCAGCGCCTGTACCTGGACACCATGCAGGAAGTCTACAGCAACACCAGCAAGGTCCTGGTTTCCGGCAAGGACGGCCAGAGCAACCTGCTCTACCTGCCGCTCGACAAGATGGTGCAGGGCAGCCGTTCCGGCTCTGCCCCGGTCACCGTTGCGCCGTCGGCCAATGCCGATGCGGCCAACCGTGCGGCGGCGGAACTGCAACAGCAGCAAACACAGTTGCGTACTAGGGAGAGCCGCTGATGAGCAATAAATCGCTGATCGCCCTGATCGTGGCCGTGGTGCTGGCGATCGTGGCCTGGAACAGCTTCTACATCGTGGCCCAGACCGAGCGTGCGGTACTCCTGCAATTTGGTCGTGTGGTCCAGGCTGATGTCCAGCCTGGCCTGCATGTGAAGGTTCCTTACGTCAACCAGGTGCGCAAGTTCGACGCCCGCCTGATGACCCTGGACGCCCCGACCCAGCGCTTCTTGACCCTGGAAAAGAAAGCGGTGATGGTCGATGCCTACGCCAAGTGGCGGGTCAAGGATGCCGAGCGCTTCTATACCGCGACCTCGGGCCTCAAGCAGATTGCCGACGAACGTCTGTCGCGCCGTCTGGAAAGCGGCCTGCGTGACCAGTTCGGTAAACGCACCCTGCACGAAGTGGTCTCCGGTGAACGTGACGCGCTGATGGCTGACATCACTGCCTCGCTGAACCGTATGGCCAGCAAGGAACTGGGTATCGAAGTGGTCGACGTTCGCGTCAAGGCCATCGACCTGCCCAAGGAAGTCAACCGCAGCGTGTTCGAGCGCATGAGCACCGAGCGCGAGCGTGAAGCCCGCGAGCACCGCGCCAAGGGTAACGAGCTGGCCGAAGGCATCCGTGCCGACGCCGATCGTCAGCGCCGGGTACTGCTGGCTGAAGCCTACCGGGAATCGGAAGAGACCCGCGGTGATGGCGATGCCCAGGCAGCGTCGATCTACGCCAAGGCCTACGGTCAGGACCAGGAGTTCTACGCGTTCTACCGTAGCCTCAAGGCCTACCGCGAGAGCTTTGCCGACAAGAGCGACGTACTGGTGCTCGATCCGAGCAGCGAGTTCTTCCGCTTTATGGGCAAGACCAAGCCATAAGCATCTACCCCGCCGGGCGGCTAAAACGCCTGGCGGGGTGATCCCGCGAGAAAACGGGTGTATGATGCGGCAGCCGGGAAATTCCCGGCTTTTTTGCGTCTGCAAGATCGAACGGTTCAAACCCGGCTCGGGTCTACAGAGCAGCCCAAGGTATTCGAGGGTATAGGCACGGCGGTAGCGCTGGAATCGGTGCTGCGCGCCATTGTTTGCCGATACCTGCTTCACTCAAGGCTCGCCCGCGGGCAAGCCGCCCGGACCATAGGGGAAATGGCGTAATGGCAACGGTAGACCGCTGGCTGCTGCCAGATGGCATCGAAGAAGTACTGCCACCTGAGGCGGCGCGCATCGAAATCGCGCGTCGGCAGGTGTTGGATCTGTTCCAGAGCTGGGGTTATGACTTCGTCGTGACTCCGCATATCGAGTACCTGGAATCGCTGCTCACCGGTGCCGGCCAGGACCTGGACCTGCGGACCTTCAAGGTCATCGACCCGCAATCGGGCCGGCAGATGGGCTTCCGTGCCGACATCACCCCGCAGGTAGCGCGCATCGATGCGCACACCCTGCGTCGTGAAGGTCCGAGCCGTCTGTGCTATGCCGGCAGCGTGCTGCATGCCTTGCCACGGGCGTTGTCGACCTCGCGCAGCCCGATCCAGCTCGGTGCCGAGCTGTACGGCGACGCCAGCCCGGTCAGCGACGTCGAGGTGATCAGCCTGATGCTGGCCATGCTGCAACTGGCCGATGTACCGGACGTGCACATGGACCTTGGCCACGTCGGTATCTACCGCGGCCTGGCCCGTGCCGCCGGTTTGTCGGGTGCGATCGAGCAGCAGCTGTTCGATGCCCTGCAGCGCAAGGCCGTCGACGAAGTGATCGAGCTGACCGCCAAGCTGCCAGCGGACCTGGCCGCCATGCTGCGCTCGCTCACCGAGCTGTGCGGTGGTCGCGAAGTGCTGGCTGAGGCGCGTGTGCGTCTGGGCCGTGCACCGGCGGCGGTACTGGCGGCACTGGATGACCTGATGGCGATCGCCGAGCGGCTGGCCACGCGTTACCCCGAGCTGCCGCTGTATTTTGACCTGGGCGAGTTGCGTGGCTACCACTACCACACCGGTGTGGTGTTTGCCGCGTTCGTCCCGGGTGTCGGTCAGTCGATCGCCCAGGGCGGTCGTTACGACGACATCGGAGCAGACTTTGGCCGGGCACGCCCGGCCACCGGTTTCTCCACGGATTTGAAGACCCTGGTCACACTGGGGCGAGCCGAGGTGGTATTGCCGTCTGGCGGGATCTGGATGCCCGACAGCAGCGATGCGGCACTCTGGCAGTTGGTCTGCCAATTGCGCAGTGAAGGTCAGCGGGTGGTTCAGGCCTTGCCTGGGCAGCCATTGACTGCCGCCGTCGAGGCGGATTGCGATCGGCAATTGATTCAGCAAAACGGGCTTTGGCAGGTTCTGCCGCTGGCCATTTGAGATTCCCCGCCGGTACGAGCCGGCGCCAAGTTTGCGCGAATGAGGACAAGTGTTATGGGTAAGAATGTCGTAGTCCTGGGCACCCAGTGGGGTGATGAGGGCAAAGGCAAGATCGTCGATCTGCTGACCGAACATGCTGCCGCCGTAGTGCGCTACCAGGGTGGCCACAACGCTGGCCACACCCTGGTGATCGACGGTGAAAAGACCGTGCTGCACCTGATCCCTTCGGGCGTGCTGCGCGAAGGCGTGCAGTGCCTGATCGGCAACGGCGTGGTGGTTGCACCTGACGCCCTGCTGCGTGAAATCAACAAGCTCGAAGAGAAAGGCGTACCGGTGCGCGAGCGCCTGCGCATCAGCCCTTCCTGCCCGCTGATCCTGTCCTACCACGTGGCCCTCGACCAGGCCCGTGAAAAAGCCCGTGGCGAGCAGAAGATCGGCACCACCGGTCGCGGCATCGGCCCGGCCTATGAAGACAAGGTTGCCCGTCGCGGCCTGCGCATCGGTGACCTGTTCCACCGCGAGCGTTTCGCTGCCAAGCTCGGCGAGCTGCTGGACTACCACAACTTCGTGCTGGTCAATTACTACAAAGAGCCTGCAATCGACTTCCAGAAGACGCTGGACGAGTGCATGGAATACGCCGAGCTGCTCAAGCCGATGATGCTCGACGTCACTGCCGAGCTGCACAACCTGCGTCGCGCCGGCAAGGACATCATGTTCGAAGGCGCCCAGGGCTCGCTGCTGGACATCGACCACGGTACCTACCCGTTCGTTACCAGCTCCAACACCACCGCTGGCGGCATCGCTACCGGTTCGGGCGTTGGCCCTATGTACCTGGACTACATCCTGGGTATCACCAAGGCCTACACCACCCGTGTTGGCTCGGGCCCGTTCCCGACCGAACTGTTCGATGACGTCGGTGCCTTCCTGGCCAAGCGTGGTCATGAGTTCGGCGCCACCACCGGCCGTGCCCGTCGTTGCGGCTGGTTCGATGCCGTGATCCTGCGTCGCGCCATCGACGTCAACAGCATCTCCGGCCTGTGCCTGACCAAGCTGGACGTGCTCGACGGCCTGGAAACCATCCGTATCTGCGTGGGCTACAAAAACGAGAACGGTGCCGTTATCGACGCCCCGACCGACGCCGACAGCTACATCGGCCTGGAGCCGGTGTACGAAGAAATGCCGGGCTGGAGCGAGTCGACCCTGGGTGCCAAGACCCTGGAAGAACTGCCGGCCAATGCCCGTGCCTACATCAAGCGTGTGGAAGAGCTGGTCGGCGCGCCGATCGACATCATCTCCACCGGCCCGGACCGCAACGAGACCATCGTGCTGCGTCATCCGTTCGCCTGATTCGCGACTGATGTAAAGACAAAGGCCCCTTGATAGGGGCCTTTGTCGTTTCTGTCGGCTGATCGGCACAACCTTTGCTGTAAGAATCGCTCAAGCGGTGCCATCACCTTAATGGCCCCAGAAGTAGAGGGTTCTTTCGTGTCTGCCGTTCTCTCACTGTTACGAAGCCGCCTGTTGCGGCCTGTCTTTGTTGCTCTTGGTATCGCTCTTTTGGTGCAGGTGCTGGTCGCGGTCGCGCTGACCCGGAGCACGGTCACTGCCCTGGAGGCCGATCTGGACAATCGTCTGGCTACCGACAGCCAGAAGCTTGCCGCTGAACTCGAACAGGCTGGCAGGGAGGTCAGCTCCGGGCTCGATAGCCTCTCCACCAGTACCCGTCAGCGCCTGACTGCAGGCCTTTCCACGCGCTTGCAGGATGAACAGGCACAATTGCGCGCGACCCTTGAAAAGAACCTCAAGGATTCGGCCAACGACATGGCCGAGTTGCTGGCCTCGGTGGCGCCGCGAGCCATGTGGGATAACGACGTGCCGACCCTGTCGGAGTTCTCCCGTCGGGCCCAGCGCAACCCCAACGTGTTGTTCGTGGTGTACGACGACGCTCAGGGCCAGCACCTGACCCGTTACCTCAACCGGCAGAACCCGATCAACCAGGCGCTGCTGGAGAGGGGGCAGGGCGAGCGGGCGCTGGACAAGGTACTGGATGCCGCGCGTAACGACCCGTCGGTGTACCTTGTCGAAGCCTCGATCAACCCCAACGGTGTCGAGATCGGCAAGGTGCTGATGGGCGTCTCCACTGCCGTGGTTGACCATGAGCTGGTGGCACTGGACAAGCGCTTCTCGGCGTTGATTGCCAGTGGTGATCAACTGGTCGGCGACAGCCTGGTGGGCGCCGCAGCAGACAGCAACAAGGCCCTGAGCGCGCGCCTGGAAGCGGCTCAGGCGAGTGCGGCCGGCATGCAGGCCAACACTGCGCAAAGCGTCCAGGACGCCGCGGCAACCCTGCGCTGGAACATCGGCGTGGGTCTGGCCCTGGTCGGCCTGGGCGTGTTGCTGGTGGTGGCCGTGGTGCTCGGTCGGCGCGTGGTCAACAAGTTGCGCCTGTTGATCGCTGCGTTGAACGACCTGGCGGCGGGTGAGGGCGATCTGACCAAGCGCGTCACCATCGACAGCCGCGACGAGATCGGCGATATGGCCGCAGCGGTCAATCAGTTCGTCGCCAAGCTGCAGCCCATCGTTCGCGAGGCCGGCGAGGTGGCCCAGCGTACCGGCATCGAGATCGGCGCCATGGCCCAGCGCAATGCTGGCGCCGACGCCGCTGCCGAGCTGCAGCGCGATGAGGTTGCCGCCAGCCTGCGCGACTTGTCGAGCATGGCCGATGAGGCCCAGGCTGAAAGCCAGGCCATGCAGTCGGCCTTGCAGCAGGTGGTGGATATTCGTCAGGCCACTGACGAGAACAGCCGTACCTCTACTCAGGTGGCCAAGCTTATCGAGGACCTGGCCGGGCAGGTCGAGACCGGTTCCAAGGTCATCGAGCGCCTGGCCCAGCAAAGCGAGCAGATCGAGGTGGTGCTGACGGTGATCCATGGCATCGCCGAGCAGACCAACTTGCTGGCGCTCAACGCTGCCATCGAGGCGGCGCGCGCCGGGGAAACCGGCCGTGGTTTTGCTGTGGTGGCCGATGAGGTGAGGGCGCTGGCGAGCAAAACCCAGAGCTCTACCGGTGATATCCAGGCGCATATCGGTGCGTTGCAGCAAGGGGCGAAAGAAGCGGTGGCGGCGATCAGCCAGGCAGGGCGGCAAGCCAGCGAGGGCCTGCTGGTGCTACGCGATAACGCTCGCGTGCAGCAGTCGGTGCAGGCCTCGGTGGAGCAGGTGCATGCGGCCATCGGCCTGGCTACCCGTGCGGCTGAGCAGCAGGCGCAGGGTGCTCAGGCGGTGCGCGGCCGGGTGCAGACCATTCACACCCAGGCCGAGCGGGCCGCCGAGGTGGTGATGCAGACCACCGCCAGCAGCAAGGTGCTCGATGACCTGGCAGCGCAGCTCAAGGCCAGCTTGGGGCAGTTCCGGGCTTGCCCCGCGATGCTTTTCAGGCATCACGCGCGGTTCAGGTACATCCGCGTAGTCAGCAGATACACCGGCAACCCGGACACTAGAATCAACAGCGCCGCATAAGGTGCCGCTGCCGCGAACTCGACGTTGGCGGTATGCGCCCACACCTCGGTGGCCAGGGTGGTCATGCCGGTCGGGCTGAGCAGCAGGGTCGCCGTCAGTTCCTTCATGGCATCCAGGAACACCAGGGCAAATGCCGCAGCCAGGGCCGGGAAGATGATTGGCAGGGTCACCCGGCAGAACGCCGTGAACTGCGTCGCGCCAAGGGTGCGTGCGGCTTCTTCAAGCTGTGGCGCCGCCTTGTTCAGGGCCGTGCGCACCGGTGCCTGGGCCAGCGGCAGGAACAGCAGCGCATAAGCCAGCAACAACAATCCTGTGGTCTGGTACAGCGCCGGCACGTAGTGCAGGGCGAAGTACACCAGGGTCAGGGCAATCACCAACCCCGGCAGCGCATGCAGCAAGTACGGCAGGCGCTCGGCCCAGATCGCCAGGCGGCCCTTGTAGCGCACCACCAGGAAGCTAACCGGCAGAGCCAGCAACAGGCTCAGCCCGGCGCCACCCAGTGACAGCGACAGCGACGAGAACAGGGCGCGGCTGATATCGGCCAGCGGAAACGCCGCCGACGAGCCAACACTCAGCCAGTAGCCGAGCATGCCCAACGGAATGCCGCTGCCCAGCAGTGCCAATGTCAGGCAGTACAGCTGCCCCACCGGCATCCATGCGCGCAGGTGAATCGGCGCACCACGCCGGGCCACGCCCTGGCCGATCCGCACATGCCGGGCTTTGCCGCGCACGCGCAGTTCCAGCCATAGCATCAGCAGACACATGAACAACAGCACCGCCGAGAGCATGGCGGCGTTGGCGTTGCTGAACTCCAGCTCGAACTGCTGGTAGATCGCGGTGGTGAACGTCTGCAGGCCGAGGATCGACAAGGCGCCGAACTCCACCAGCATGTGCAGGGCAATCAACAGGCTACCACCGATGATCGACGGCCATAGCAGCGGTAGGGTGATGCGAAAGAATACGCCCCAGCGTGTCTGTCCCAGGGTGCGCGCCGACTCTTCCAGCGAGGTGTCGAGGTTGCGCAACGTGGCCGCCACCGGCAGGAACACCAGCGGATATTTGGACAGGCTCATTACCAGGATGGCGCCGCCCAGGCCTTCGAAGCGCGGGCTCAGCGATACCCAGGTAAAGCCGCTGACAAACGCCGGCACGGCAAACGGCAGGCACAGGATCACGCCCCACAGGCGCCGCCCTGGCAGGTCGCTGCGCTCAAGCAACCAGGCCAGGGATACGCCCAGGGCCATGCAGGCCAGGGTGACGCCGGCCATGAGCATCAGGGTGTTGCGCAGCAGGCCCCAAACGAACGGGCGCCAGAGCAGGTGCAAGGCTTCGCGCCAGCCGGCTTCCCAGGTCTTGAGGGCGACATACAGCAGCGGTAACAGGCTCAGCCCGACCAGCAGCAACACCGGCAGCACCACCCAGATCGACGGGCGCTTGCGCTTGGGTACGTAACGGCTGGCCAGTGCGGCCGCGGGCAGGGCTGCGCTCATTACAGCAGGCCAACTTCGCGTTCGAGCTCCAGGGCTTCTTCGGCATTACCCAGGTCGGCCGGGCTGATTTTCGGCGGGCGCAGGTCTTCGAAGGGCTTCAGGCCCTGGTCCGAGACCATGCCTTTATGCAGCGGATACTCGGCGGTGGTCTGGGTAATCACCCGCTGGCCTTCTTCGCTGGCCATCCAGGCCAGTAGTGCCTGGGCTTGTTTCGGGTGTTTGCTGGCTTTCACCGCAGCAGCGCTGGAGATGGTGACCAGGCCGCCAGCGTCGCCATCGGCCAGGTAGTAGAGTTTCGAGTCCAGCTGGCCGCGCTCTTTCTTCAGGGCGTACCAGTAGTAGTTGTTCACCAGCACCGCCGCGACTTCGCCGTTCTCCACGGCTTTGAGTGCAACCATGTTGTTGGTGTAGGTCTTGCCGAAGGCCTTGAGGCCGGTCAGCCATTCTTCGGCGGCGTCGCGGCCGTGCAGCTTGAGGATGGCCACGGCCTGTTCCTGGAACGCGCCGCTGGTCGGCACGAAGCCGATCTTGCCGTCCCACTCGGGGTCGGCGAAATCCATCACCGAGGGCGGCAGGTCTTTCTCGTCGATCACCTTGGGGTTGAAGGCGACCACGCGAGTGCGCGCGGTGACGCCCATCCAGGTGCCGTTGCCGGCGACATATTCCTTGGGCAGCACCTGCAGGGTCGAATCATCGATCTTGGCCAACAGGCCCAGCTCGCCGAGGTTGTTCAGCGGTGGCGATTCTTCGGTGTAGATGACGTCGGCGGGGGAGCGATCGCCTTCTTCGATGATCTGGCTGGCCAGCTGGTTGCTGCTGCCCTTGCGAATGTTGATGTGGATACCGGTCTTGGCCTCGTAGGCCTTGGCGATGGCTTCACCGATTTCCTTGTGCTGGCCGTTGTACAGGGTCAGTGCCACAGGATCGGCGGCCATGGCGGCTGGCGTGCCCAGCACCATGGCAAAAACAGAGACGGCCAGGCCGCGCAACAGGGTGTTATTGCGGAACGTCATGCGGGTACTTCCTCGCTTGCGGCTACATATCTGGAAACAATGATAATCGATATTGCTTCTCAAATGCCCTTGTGAGGGAAAATTCATGAGCAGGCTATCGGTCGTTTCAGGATTGCAGGCGAGGAAAAGGGGAGGGGCAGAAACGAAAAAACCCGCTTTCGCGGGTTTGATCTGAATTGGTGCCCAGAAGAAGACTCGAACTTCCACGACCGTAAGGTCACCAGCACCTGAAGCTGGCGTGTCTACCAATTTCACCATCTGGGCAAAATGAAGCGGTGTAGCTTGAAACAAAAACAGTGTAGCGTGTTGCAGTAAATCTCAGAAGCCGGAGGCAGTTCTAAGATTTGAAATTGGTGCCCAGAAGAAGACTCGAACTTCCACGACCGTAAGGTCACCAGCACCTGAAGCTGGCGTGTCTACCAATTTCACCATCTGGGCATTTCGCTGAGGAACATGATGCTTCACATCGTGTTGCATCTCAACTATAACGACGGTGTCCGTCGCTGTGGTGCGCACTATACGGATGCCTCTGAGAGCTGTAAACCCCCGTTCAGAAAAAATCTTAAAAAATTCAAGTCGTTGTTCCTTATGATGGTTTTGGCAGCATTGAGGGGGCTCTGACAGGGCTGTCCAAGCCTGAAATTTCCGGTTTCAATACGCCTATGCCAAACTAACCCTTATATAGACAAGGTGAACCCCTCCTAATGGCCGATTGGCAGACCCTCGATCCCGAGGCCGCTCGTGAAGCGGAAAAATACGAAAACCCTATTCCTAGCCGTGAGCTGATCCTCCAGCGTCTGGACGAGCGCGGCTCGCCGGCAGCCCGTGAGCAGCTGGTCGAAGAGTTCGGCCTGACCACCGAAGACCAGATCGAAGCCCTGCGCCGCCGCCTGCGTGCGATGGAGCGCGACGGCCAGCTGATCTATACCCGGCGCGGCACTTATGCCCCGGTAGACAAGCTCGACCTGATCCTCGGCCGCATCGCCGGCCACCGCGACGGCTTCGGTTTCCTGATCCCGGATGACGGCAGCGACGACCTGTTCCTCAGCCCCGCACAAATGCGCCTGGTGTTCGATGGCGACCGCGCCCTGGCCCGGGTTTCCGGCCTGGACCGTCGTGGCCGCCGCGAAGGTGTGGTGGTCGAAGTGATCTCCCGTGCCCACGAGAGCATCGTCGGCCGCTACTTCGAAGAAGGCGGTATCGGCTTTGTCACCCCCGACAACCCCAAGGTCCAGCAGGAAGTGCTGATCACCCCGGGTCGCAACGGCGGTGCCAAGATCGGTCAGTTCGTCGAGGTCAAGATCACCCACTGGCCGACCCCGCGCTTCCAGCCTCAGGGCGATATCACCGAAGTGATCGGCAACTACATGGCCCCGGGCATGGAAATCGACGTTGCCCTGCGCAGCTACGATATTCCGCATGTCTGGCCAGAAGCCGTGATCAAGGAAGCGCGCAAGCTCAAGCCGGAAGTCGAAGAGAAAGACAAAGAGCACCGCGTCGATCTGCGCCATCTGCCGTTCGTCACCATCGACGGCGAAGATGCCCGCGACTTCGACGATGCGGTGTACTGCGAGAGCCTGGGCAAGTTGCGCCTGTTCTCCGGTGGCTGGCGCCTGTACGTGGCGATCGCCGACGTCTCCAGCTACGTGCGCCTGGGTTCTGCCCTGGATGCCGAAGCCCAGGTGCGCGGCAACTCGGTGTATTTCCCCGAGCGCGTGGTGCCGATGCTGCCCGAAGAGCTGTCCAACGGCCTGTGCTCGCTGAACCCGCACGTCGACCGCTTGGCGATGGTCTGTGAAATGACCATCAACAAGTCCGGGCAGATGGTCGATTACCAATTCTACGAAGCGGTGATCCACTCTCATGCGCGCCTGACCTACAACAAGGTCAGCAGCATGCTCGAACACGCCCGTACCCGCGAAGGCAAGGCCCTGCGCGAGCAGTACAGCAACGTGGTGCCGGACCTCAAGCAGCTCTATGCGCTGTACAAGGTGCTGCTGGCGGCCCGTCATACCCGTGGTGCGATCGACTTCGAAACCCAGGAAACCCGGATCATCTTCGGTTCCGAGCGCAAGATCGCCGAAATTCGCCCGACCGTGCGCAACGACGCCCACAAGCTGATCGAAGAGTGCATGCTGGCGGCCAACGTGGCCACCGCCGAGTTCCTCAAGAAGCACGAAATCCCTGCGCTGTACCGTGTTCACGACGGCCCGCCACCGGAGCGTCTGGAAAAACTGCGCGCCTTCCTGGGCGAGCTGGGCCTGTCCCTGCACAAGGGCAAGGAGGGGCCGTCGCCCAAGGATTACCAGGCACTGCTGGCGAGCATCGCCGACCGCCCGGATTTCCACCTGATCCAGACCGTGATGCTGCGCTCCCTGAGCCAGGCGGTGTACAGCGCCGACAACAATGGCCACTTCGGTCTGAATTACGAGGCGTACACCCACTTCACCTCGCCGATCCGTCGCTACCCGGACCTGCTCACCCACCGGGCCATCCGCAGCGTGATCCGTTCGCGCCAGGAAACCCCGCACGTCAAGCGTGCCGGTGCGATGAGCATTCCCAAGGCGCGTATCTACCCGTACGACGAGGCGACCCTGGAGCAGCTCGGCGAGCAGTGCTCAATGAGCGAGCGGCGTGCCGACGAGGCCACCCGCGACGTGGTCAACTGGCTCAAGTGCGAGTACATGAAAGACCGCGTCGGCGAGAGCTTCCCGGGTGTGATCACCGCGGTGACCGGCTTTGGCCTGTTCGTCGAGCTGACCGACATCTACGTCGAAGGCATGGTGCACGTCAGCGCCTTGCCGGGTGATTACTACCACTTCGACCCTGTGCATCACCGCCTGGCCGGTGAACGTACCGGGCGCAACTTCCGCCTGGGCGACACCGTCGAGGTGCGGGTGATGCGCGTCGATCTCGAGCAGCGCAAGATCGACTTCGAGATGGCCGAGAACACCCTCAAGGCGCCGATTGGTCGCAAGCAGCGTGGCGAAGGCGTGCGTCCACAAGACGGCAAGCCGGTACCGGTGCTCGACAAGGCTGAAGTGACCAAGGCCGCTGAACCTGCGCGCCGGAGCAAGAAGAACGAAACCGCCGAAGCCTATTTCCCCTCCCATGCCGCGGCGAAAAACGCCGAAGTGCGCAAGAGCCGGGAGATGAAGAAGGCCTTGATGTCCGATGCCAAGCACGCAGGTAGCAAGCCGGCATCCAAGTCGGGCAAGTCGGAAAAACCGAGCAAGCACCGTAAAGGGCCGCCGAAAGCCGGCTCCGCGTCACGTAAACCCAAGGCCAAGTCATGAGTCAGTTGGAAAAGATCTACGGCGTGCATGCCGTGGAAGCCCTGTTGCGTCATCACCCCAAGCGGGTCAAGCAGATCTGGTTGTCCGAAGGGCGCAGCGAGCCGCGCCTGCAGCCGCTGCTTGAGCTTGCTGCGCAGAACCGCGTGGCGGTCGGCCAGGCCGAGCGCCGTGAGATGGATGCCTGGGTTGAAGGCGTGCACCAGGGCGTGGTGGCTGAAGTCAGCCCGAGCCAGGTCTGGGGCGAGGCGATGCTCGAAGAGCTGCTCGACCGTACTGAGGGCGCGCCGCTGATCCTGGTGCTCGACGGCGTCACCGACCCGCACAACCTCGGCGCCTGCCTGCGCACCGCCGATGCTGCCGGCGCCCTGGCGGTGGTGGTGCCCAAGGACAAGTCGGCGACCCTGACCCCTGCGGTGCGTAAAGTGGCCTGCGGTGCGGCCGAAGTCATCCCCTTGGTGGCGGTCACCAACCTGGCGCGGACCCTGGAGAAACTCCAGCAGCGTGGCCTGTGGGTGGTGGGAACGGCGGGCGAGGCCGAGCAGGAGCTGTATCAACAGGACCTGACGGGCCCGACCATCCTGATCATGGGCGCCGAAGGCAAGGGCATGCGCCGCTTGACCCGCGAGCACTGTGATTTTCTGGTCAAGCTGCCGATGGCCGGTAGCGTCAGCAGCCTCAACGTCTCGGTGGCGACGGGCGTGTGCCTGTTCGAGGCCGTTCGTCAGCGGCAGGCTAAGGCCAAGCGCTGATCTCTGCGGGCTGCTTCGCAGCCCATCGCCGGCAAGGCCGGCTCCCACAGGTGTTGTGCACGTCTGTGGGCGCTGGCCTTGCCGGCGATCGCAGCACCTCGGTGCTGCTCAATAATTCACCAATTGCCTTGCTTGTCCCTCGGCGCTTCTCTACAATTGCGCCCCTTGCCATGTTGGCAGGCGTTCATGCGCCTTTTCCCAGGGCAAGACATACAAGTGTCCTTCACTCCTTGTCTGACCACTCTGGTGGCAGACTACAACCCGTAAGGAGCATTCATGCGTCATTACGAAATCATCTTTCTGGTCCACCCTGACCAGAGCGAGCAAGTCGGCGGCATGGTTGAGCGTTACACCAAGCTGATCGAAGAAGACGGCGGCAAAATCCACCGTCTGGAAGACTGGGGCCGTCGTCAACTGGCCTATGCAATCAACAATGTTCACAAGGCTCACTACGTGATGCTGAACGTTGAGTGCACCGGCAAGGCCCTGGCCGAGCTGGAAGACAACTTCCGCTACAACGATGCCGTGATCCGTAACCTGGTCATCCGTCGCGACGAAGCCGTTACCGGCCAGTCCGAGATGCTCAAGGCTGAAGAGAACCGCAGTGAGCGCCGTGAGCGTCGCGACCGTCCTGAGCATGCTGACAGCGCCGATGGCGATGACAGCAACGACAGCGACAACAGCGATAACGCTGACGAGTAATCCACGGACCTTTTGAGGAGCCTATTACATGGCACGTTTCTTCCGTCGTCGTAAATTCTGCCGCTTCACTGCTGAAGACGTGAAAGAGATCGATTACAAAGATCTCAACACCCTGAAAGCTTACGTATCCGAAACCGGCAAGATCGTTCCAAGCCGTATCACCGGTACCAAAGCTCGTTATCAGCGTCAGCTGGCTACCGCTATCAAGCGCGCCCGCTTCCTGGCCCTGCTGCCCTACACCGACAGCCACGGCCGCTGAGACCGGGTCGTCGACAAGTAGCAAAGGATAAAGTGCATGCGAGCGCTAGCTGATTACATCATGCGCGGACGTGTGCAGGCCACGCTTGTCGTGGCCGGATCGGCGGCATTGCCGCTGTTGTTCTGGTTGAGTGCCGCTGCGGGATGCCTTGTGCTTCTGCGGCGCGGTTCGGACGCATTGAGCGTCCTTGGTCTGGGATTGCTGGCGACGTTGTTGAGCTGGCACTTCCTGAAGGACCCGACAGCGTTGCTGGTGCTGGTGGGGTCTTGCAGCCTTGCGTTGGTTTTGCGCGCAGGCCATTCCTGGAACCGCGTGCTGCTGGTCAGCGTGGTAGTGGGGTTGTTGTTTGCGGTGAGCCTGGGGACCTTGCTGGGTCCTTACATCGATTCACTCGCCAAAGCGTCGCAAGATGCCTTGCCGTTAGTGATGGGTAAAGCCTACGAGACTATCTCGGCGGACCAGAAGGCAATGCTCGCCTCAGTGATGGCCCCAATCTTGATCGCTTCAATAGCGATAACGCTGCAGGTCTTTAGCGTGTCATGTCTGATTCTTGGGCGTTATTGGCAGGCGTTGTTGTACAACCCAGGTGGTTTCGGTCGCGAATTTCGCGCGATTCGGTTCCCCAAGGGCGTGATGCTGGCATTGCTGGCCGTCATGTTTGTAGCACCGTTCATGGGGCTGCACGCATTGATTCTGTTGCCGCTGTGCAGTGTTGCGTTCATGTTCGCCGGGCTGGCCCTGATTCACGGGCTGGTCGCGCAGAAACGCCTGGCCAATTTTTGGCTGGTGGGGTTATACGTCACGCTGTTGCCTTTCATGCACTTGATCGGTCCATTGCTCGTGGTTCTGGCCATTGTCGACAGCCTGATTGATTTTCGTGGTCGTTCAGCATCCAAGGATGCCGATGACGCGAACGGTGAAGGTTAAAAGTTAAGAGGTTAATACCAAATGGAACTGATCCTGCTGGAAAAAGTCGCCAACCTGGGCAACCTGGGCGACAAGGTAAATGTTAAGGCCGGTTACGGTCGTAACTTCCTGCTGCCATTCGGCAAAGCCACCGCTGCGACCGCTGCCAACCTGGCTGCGTTCGAAGAGCGTCGTGCTGAGCTGGAAAAAATCGCTGCAGAGAAAAAAGCTTCGGCCGAAACTCGCGCTGCCCAACTGGCTGAGCTGGAAGTGACCATCACTGCCACCGCCGGTGACGAAGGCAAGCTGTTCGGTTCGATCGGCACCCACGACATCGCTGACGCCCTGACCGCCTCCGGCGTTGAAGTGGCCAAAGCTGAAGTTCGTCTGCCGAACGGCACCATCCGTAACGTCGGCGAATACGACGTTGCCGTGCACCTGCACAGCGACGTTGAAGCCACCGTTCGCGTGGTTGTTGTCGCAGCCTAAGCTGTACCGATCGGCTGGCACCTTGGGTGTCAGCCGGTTAACATCGGGCACGATCCTGCTTTGCAGGTCGTGCCCTTTGTCTTTTTCATCACCCTGATTCCTGCGTGGCCATGAACGAGATAACCGCCCCCGAGCAATATGATCTGCAAACCGCTGCCCTGAAGGTGCCGCCGCATTCCATCGAGGCCGAACAGGCCGTGCTCGGTGGCTTGATGCTGGACAACAACGCCTGGGAGCGGGTGCTCGATCAAGTCTCCGATGGCGACTTCTACCGGCATGACCACCGCCTGATCTTCCGCGCTATCCACAAGCTCGCCGACCAGATGGCCCCGTTCGACGTGGTCACCCTGCACGAGCAGCTGGACAAGGAAGGCCTGAGTTCGCAAGTCGGCGGCCTGGGTTACCTGGGCGAGCTGGCCAAGAACACCCCGTCGGTGGCCAACATCAAGGCCTATGCCGCGATCATCCGCGAGCGGGCGACCCTGCGCCAACTGATCAGCATCAGCAACGAGATCGCCGACAGCGCCTTCAACCCCCAGGGGCGCAATGCCGCGGAGATCCTCGACGAAGCCGAACGGCAGATCTTCCAGATCGCCGAAGCCCGACCGAAAACCGGCGGCCCGGTGGGCGTCAACGACCTGCTGACCAAGGCCATCGACCGCATCGATACGTTGTTCAACACCGACAGCGCGATCACCGGCCTGTCCACCGGCTACACCGATCTCGACGAGAAAACCAGCGGCCTGCAGCCCGCCGACCTGATCATCGTCGCCGGTCGTCCATCGATGGGTAAGACCACCTTCGCCATGAACCTGGTGGAGAACGCCGTACTGCGCAGCGACAAGGCGGTACTGGTGTACTCCCTGGAGATGCCAGGCGAATCGCTGATCATGCGTATGCTGTCCTCGCTCGGGCGCATCGACCAGACCAAGGTGCGTTCCGGCCAGCTGGAAGACGACGACTGGCCGCGCCTGACCTCGGCGGTCAACCTGCTCAACGACCGCAAGCTGTTCATCGACGATACCGCCGGCATCAGCCCGTCGGAGATGCGTGCGCGTACCCGCCGCCTGGTGCGCGAGCATGGCGACATCGCCATGATCATGATCGACTACCTGCAGCTGATGCAGATCCCGGGCTCCAGCGGCGACAACCGCACCAACGAGATTTCCGAGATCTCCCGCTCGCTCAAGGCCCTGGCCAAAGAGTTCAACTGCCCGGTAGTCGCCTTGTCGCAGCTCAACCGCTCCCTCGAGCAGCGGCCAAACAAGCGCCCGGTGAACTCCGACTTGCGTGAATCCGGTGCGATCGAGCAGGACGCCGACGTGATCATGTTCGTTTACCGCGACGAGGTCTACCACCCGGAGACCGAGCACAAGGGCATTGCCGAAATCATCATCGGCAAGCAGCGGAACGGCCCGATCGGCTTTATCCGCCTGGCCTTCATCGGCAAGTACACACGCTTCGAAAACCTCGCGCCGGGCAGTTACAACTTCGACGACGACGAGTAAGTCGCTCAGCCGTCACTGGCGGCTCTGAACAGTTCGCGCGCTGCCTGAGGGCTGAAGGCAGCACGCCAGATCGGTACATGGGCTTGCCCCTCCCGCTCGGCCTGGGCCTGTGATGCCGCGCCCAGGCGGCTTTGCGCCAGGGTCTTCAAGTGCGCGCCCTTGAGTTGGAACTGCTCCATGGCGGTCGTTGTGGCATCGTAGTGAAAATGCGCTTCCCACAGTGTCGAGCGGCTGCCCTGGACATCGCGGATCTGGTAAATGTCGAGGAAGTGCTTGTTCCGGCCTTTACCGCGCGGCGCTCGCATCAGTGTCTTGTGCACGCTCACTTGCCGGTGCTCGATCAGGTACAGCAGGCGATTGATGTCGAGCGTTTCCGGTGATTTGTACAGCATCAGGCGCAATGCTTCGCCGTGCTGGCGCAAGCGCTGGGCGCCGCCGCGCAGGCGATCGAGCAGTGTTCGCTGTTCAGCCTCGGTGCTGGATGACTCAATGCCCTGTGCCAAAACCTCCAAGGCCCCGGCGTGACGCTCAAGGGCCTCGACGATGTTGGTCGGGTTTTGCTGTTTCTCGGCATCCTGGCGTGCGCTGTCCAGTTGCTGCTCGACTTTGCCCAGTAACGTATTGGCCTGGGACAGTTGCGTTGCCAGTGACGCAGCGGTGCCAACTCTGCGCTCAACGGCAAGTGGCTGCCAGTAGCCGGCCACCGGATTGACGTAGCGCTGCACCCGGGGCCCGGCAACGATGCCGGGGCTGATGATATCGACCACTTCCCGGCCCTGCTCGTCGGTATGTGCTTGCCCTACCTTAAATGCCGTAGTGCCCTGCTGCCTGACTTTGATCACCCGCTTGCGTGGCCCGGCGACAGGCCGCTGCAGTGGTTGGGCGGGCAGAAAATCAGTGTCCAGGGCCTGCGAATCAAGGCTCAACAAGGTGTTGCTGGTCAGGTCCCGATACATCGACTCAAGTCGCTGCTGTATCTGCCGCATGAGGCTGACCAGCACCTGGTCGATATCGCGCAGGTGGGCTTTATCCAGCGTGGCAGCGGTGTCCTGCATGGATCTTAGCCCTTGCTGGTGGCTGTCGAACTGGCGTTGCAGGTCATCGAGCAGTGAGAGCTGATAGTTTTCCGGGAGGCTGTCCAGGTCGGTGTAGGTGGTCAGGGCGTCGTGCAGTTGCACCAGGCGCAGCGCCGCCTCGGTATTGAACTGGATCCGGGCTTGCGGGTCCGGAGTGTCGCTGATCACCAGCAAGTCCAACTTGAACAGGATCACCGCTGCTTGGCGCATCAGCGGGGTTGCAGGGAAGTCTTCCCTGGCTCGGGCGAGATAAGTGTCGGTCTGAGTGCCTGGAAAACCGCTGGACAGGGCCTCGATATAGGCGGCGTGCTTGTCGAGGAAGGGGCGTTTTTCTTCCAGGTGCTGGAGGATGCGCCGGTGTTGCAGGCGATAGCGGCCATGCTCGCCTTGATGCGGGTCGGCCAGCATTTCCCCGGTTTCACCGGTGAAGGCGAGGTCCTGGCTGAGCATGATTTTTTCCAGGCAATGAAGCCGATACACGTGCATCTCTCGTTGCTGGGGCAGTGTTTGCGGGTCGCCCAGGATTGCAAGCAGGTCGATCTTCGTCGAAATGTGTTTGATGGCTTTCCAGTAGGTCACCACCAGGGCGGCGATGGCTTGTTGCTGTGTGTCTGAGCCTCCAATCGCGGCGTTGACCCGCGCAGTGACTTGGGTCATCTGGTCGGCGGTCGTCAGCAGTGCCTGGTTGACCTCAAGCAGTTGCTGGCGAGTGTTGTGCTGCTGTTGAAATTGGGCAGCTCGCTCGGCTGTGGCTGCTGCGCGGTTCTGCTCCTGCATTTGCGCCAGACGCCCTCCTCGGCGGGGCATGCCGGCGGCGCCAGGAACCCGGGCGTAGTACCAGTGCTGGCGATACAGCACAATCGCCGGGCTATCGGCGCGCGGGCCGTCTGCCAGCCGCCATACCCGCCATTCTGGCGTTGATGCCGGGGCGTCAGGCACTATCGGGTATGCCGCGCCCTCGATCATGGCGTAGGTTGTCCCTTGGTAATGATGAATTCCGCTGCCAGGCGTGCCAGCAGTACTGGCCAATGGATGGGCGCTGACCCTCAATCGCCCGGCTGAGACCGCTTGCAGAGGGGGCTCGGCCAGCAGTTCCGGCAGCAGTTCGCGGTTGCGCAGGGCGATGTCGAGCAGTTGTGCGCGCAACATGGCAACACTAACGTCCTTGCGCAATGGGTTGTGTGGATGCTCGTGCAAGGCCTGCAGTAGCGCAGCGCCTGGCATGTCCTGGAAGTGATAGTGGCTGCCGGTGCGGGTCAGGTTCAGGTAGCCCGTGGCGTCGGGAGCAGCGAAGTACTGAACGGGCGGTGCGGGGGCGAAGCCTGTAGCGGGTGGGGCCTGAAGGTTCTCTTCGATGCGGATGCCTGATGTGGCTGGCCACTCAGGGTGGCTGGCGAGCAATTGACAGCACAGGGCTTCGACATCCCGGTCGGGGCCCGCCAGTTCATCGTCCAGCTTGCACAGCGCCAACAGGCTGCGGCTTTCTTGCGCAAGCCCGAGCACGGTCGCAATGGGGCCGGGCTCGATGAGGCTGTCCGCTTGTAGCTGCATCAGCTCGGGGTGGCGGTGCAGGGCTTCGCGCGCGGCCGCAACAGACAGACCGGGGAAGCGCAGGGTCAGGGCGGCAATGGCCGGGTTGCCCTCTGCGTTGGTCGGTTGTTGCCTTTCAATCACGCAGCGCAGTTGCCAAGGCAGGTCCGCTGCGACGCTCCATGCCGCCTCCAGCTGTTCGCGCTGCACACCGCTCAGGCGCAACACTGAGGTTATCGCCTTGGCTGGGAGCTGAGGCAGCAGGTGTTCCAGCAATTTGGCGGCGCTCCAGCTTCGCGAATCCAGTTGCTGTGCCACGCGTGCCTCAATTGCCGGTGCACGGCCAAGGGCCGTCACCAACTGCCTTGAGCGGCGCGCCGAGAGCCGTGCGCCGAGGCCCTGAAGCCTGGCGCTGATTATCAGGTCGGCGATATCAGCCGCTGCCTGGACTGCTTCGCTGGTGCGGCCGGACAGCAGTGCGTTGGCTGCGCAAATCGACTGGAAACCGAGGCTGGCGAAGGTGGCGGTTAGCATGGCGCGGTTGAGACCGGTAACGCCGCCGGGAACCGACAGCGTCAGCAGCTCCAGCACTTCGCTGACCACGAACAGCGCACCTTTCTGGAAGGTGTCGAAATCCACGCTGTTGTTGCTGATCGCCATCAGCGAAAGGTCGGCGGCGATCCCGTGCTGCTGCTCCTGGGCGATAGCCTGGAGCAGTGATTGCGATTTCCACGGGCTGTTCGGGTTCTCGACGACATCGAGCAGGGCGGTGGAGGGCTGGGTGGCGAAGGTGTCGTACAGCCATTTGGCCAATGCATTGAGCTGGTTGCGGTCAACGTTGTCAGGCTTGAGCAGTGCCGAGAGTTTTTGTTGTAGCGCAAGCGGCAGCCATTGATAGAGCCAATGCAACGCGCTGGTGTTTTGGCTCTGGTGGATCTGCTGGCGCAGCGAGTCCACAGCGTCGACGGCCGAGACGTGAGAGCGCCAGGCGCCGCCCGGGCGTTCGGGAAAATAGCTGAAAACCCCATCGCCCAGGCGCACCACGAAGAATGGCAGAGGAATCAGGTTGCCCATCAGGGTCTGGGTCATGCGCTGGCTGGCCAGTGCATCCAGTGCCTGCTTGATCGGCCTGAGCAGTGGCTGGGCCTCGGCCAGCCGAAGCAGGTGCTCGATGACCCCGTCCGGCAACTTAAGGCTGAAATACGTCCACTGCAGGCCCCCTGGTCGCTCGCAGGCCGTTTGCAGGCTAGCCAGTTGCTCACGGTTGAATTCGTGGTCTTCGGTGCTGCGATAGGCTTCCAGCAGGGCAAATTGCAGCAGGGCACGCTGGTAGTCGCTGACCGCTTGTGCGCTCAGGGCAGGTAGCTTCTGCTGCAACGCGTCTTGCAAGCGCTTGCCCAGGTTCAGCTTGCGCACGATATCGACGAAGGTGCTGACCGGGATCAGCGAATGACGCCCACCTGACTCGCGGGTGTTGATGCTGCTGGCCCTGAGGAAGTCCTGTCCTGAGCCGCTTTGCAGGGCAATGTTGAAGCCAAAGTTGTCCTGGGCTGCCTGCCAGAGGCTGCGAGTCTGCAGGTGTTCGACTTCCTGGTGGGGGAACTCGCGCTGAATCTCCAGCGAATAGGTGTGCAGGTAGGTGCTCAGGGGGTCCAGCGCCTGGCCGGATGCCAGGGCAAGTTGTTGGCGCAGGTCCTCCAGGGCCTGGTGCTCGAAAGTCCGTTGAAACTGACGCAGGGCATCGCTCAGGCGCTGGCGCAGTTGCGGGCCGAGACGGGCCAGTTGCAGGTAGCGGCGCTGTTCTTGTTCATCCAGGGTTTGCAAGGTCTGGTTCAGATGCTCTTCAATCAGCTCCAGGGTCAGTCGATCCGACCAGCGTTGCTGGTCGTTGGCTGCCAGTGGGTCCTGCTCGACAGTTGAGGGGGGCATGGTGTGCGTCTCCATTGGTGGAAAACGCAGATCAGAGCGCGGCACTGGCGGCGACGGGCGGTAAATAATTGTTGTGGGTTGATTCCGACCACCACCGTCGGATTTGGTCAATTTTTGTGCTATATTCCGCGCCCGCGATTTTTCATCGATTAGCCACCGGTCACTGACATGCAAGCAGCCAAACCACTTTTCGACTATCCCAAGTACTGGGCCGAATGCTTCGGGCCAGCACCGTTCCTGCCGATGAGCAGGGAGGAGATGGATCAGCTCGGCTGGGATTCCTGCGACATCATCATCGTGACCGGTGATGCCTACGTCGACCACCCGTCGTTCGGCATGGCCATCATCGGCCGCCTGCTGGAGGCCCAGGGCTTTCGCGTGGGCATCATTGCCCAGCCGAACTGGCAGTCCAAAGACGACTTCATGAAGCTCGGCGAGCCGAACCTGTTCTTCGGCGTCGCGGCCGGCAACATGGACTCGATGATCAACCGCTACACGGCCGACAAGAAGATTCGTTCCGACGATGCCTACACCCCGGGCGGTATGGCCGGCAAGCGTCCGGACCGCGCCAGCCTGGTTTACAGCCAGCGCTGCAAGGAAGCCTACAAGCATGTGCCGATCGTCCTCGGCGGCATTGAAGCCTCCCTGCGCCGTATTGCGCATTACGACTACTGGCAGGACAAGGTGCGTCATTCGATCCTGATCGACGCCTGCGCCGACATCCTGCTGTACGGCAACGCCGAGCGGGCCATCGTCGAAGTGGCCCAGCGCCTGTCGTTCGGTGAGTCGATCGAGAACATCACCGACATTCGCGGCACTGCCTTCGTACGCCGTGATACCCCGCAAGGCTGGTACGAGGTCGACTCGACCCGTATCGACCGCCCGGGCAAGGTCGACAAGATCATCAACCCGTACGTCAACACCCAGGACACCCAGGCCTGCGCCATCGAGCAGGAGAAGGGCGAGGTCGAAGACCCGAACGAAGCCAAGGTGGTGCAGATTCTCGCCAGCCCGCGCATGACCCGCGACAAGACGGTCATCCGTCTGCCGTCGTTCGAGAAGGTTCGCAACGACCCAGTGCTCTATGCCCACGCCAACCGCGTGTTGCACCTGGAAACCAACCCGGGCAACGCCCGTGCCCTGGTGCAGAAGCATGGCGAAGTGGACGTCTGGTTCAACCCGCCACCCATTCCTATGACCACCGAAGAAATGGACTACGTGTTCGGTATGCCCTATGCGCGCATCCCGCACCCGGCGTACGGCAAGGAGAAAATCCCTGCCTACGACATGATCCGTTTCTCGGTGAACATCATGCGCGGCTGCTTCGGCGGCTGCACCTTCTGCTCGATCACCGAGCACGAAGGGCGCATCATCCAGAACCGTTCGCACGAGTCGATCATTCGCGAGATCGAAGAGATCCGTGACAAGGTTCCCGGTTTTACCGGGGTGATCTCCGACCTTGGTGGCCCGACCGCGAACATGTACCGCATCGCCTGCAAGAGCCCCGAGATCGAATCGGCGTGCCGCAAGCCATCGTGCGTGTTCCCCGGCATCTGCCCGAACCTGAACACCGACCACTCGGCGCTGATCAAGCTGTACCGCAGCGCCCGTGACCTGCCAGGGGTGAAGAAGATCCTCATCGCCTCGGGCCTGCGTTACGACCTGGCGGTGGAATCGCCGGAGTACGTCAAGGAGCTGGTGACCCACCACGTCGGCGGCTACCTGAAGATTGCCCCGGAGCATACCGAGGAAGGCCCGCTGAACCAGATGATGAAACCGGGCATCGGTAGCTACGACCGCTTCAAGCGCATGTTCGAGAAGTACTCGAAAGAGGCGGGCAAGGAGCAGTACCTGATCCCGTACTTCATCGCCGCGCACCCGGGCACCACCGACGAAGACATGATGAACCTGGCCCTGTGGCTCAAGGGCAACGGCTTCCGTGCCGACCAGGTGCAGGCGTTCTACCCGTCGCCAATGGCGTCGGCCACGGCCATGTATCACTCGGGCAAGAACCCGCTGCGCAAGGTCACCTACAAGAGCGACCCGGTGACCATCGTCAAGAGCGAGCAGCAGCGCCGCCTGCACAAGGCGTTCCTGCGCTATCACGACCCGAAGGGCTGGCCGATGCTGCGTGAAGCCCTGGAACGCATGGGCCGTGCCGACCTGATCGGCCCGGGCAAGCACCAGTTGATCCCGCTGCACCAGCCGGCGACCGACAGCTACCAGAGTGCCCGGCGCAAGAACTCGACCCCGGCCGGCAGCCACAAGGTGGCCAAGGAACAGAAGATCCTCACCCAGCACAACGGCTTGCCGCCGCGTGCCAGTGACGGTTCCAAGCCTTGGGACAAGCGCGAACAGGCCAAGGCTGCGGCGTTTGCCCGCAACCAGGAAGCGGCCAAGGCGCGCAAGGATGCCGCCAAGGGCGGCAAGGGCAAGAAGAAGCCCGCCCGCCAGCCGGTTCTGCCGCGCTAACTGAAACGCCAGCCTTCGGGCTGGCGTTTTTGTTTGCGTCGCTGGCAAAGCCTCAAATCTGTGCAAGGCTTGCACGGCGGCCTCGCTACGGTGCGTTTTGAGTGCGACGGTACGGGCTGCATGCAAGGAATCGCAGGCCTGGGGCCATGGCACAAGTCTTGCGCGGTTCCACTACCGCCCAGGCTCGCAGGAGGCCCGCCGTGTCGATTCATGTCGCCTTGCACCATGTCACCGAATACCGCTACGACCGTGCGGTTGAACTGGGCCCGCAAATCGTGCGCCTGCGTCCGGCGGCCCACAGCCGCACGCGGATCCTTTCCTACGGACTGAAAGTGCAACCGGGTGGGCATTTCATCAATTGGCAGCAGGACCCACAGGGCAATTACCTGGCGCGCCTGGTGTTTCCGGAAAAGACCGACAGCCTGCGTGTCGAAGTCGACCTGGTCGCCGAGATGGCGGTGTTCAACCCTTTCGACTTCTTCCTTGAACCCTGCGCCGAGCAGATTCCCTTTAGCTATGGCCGTGACGAACGCCATGAGCTGATGCCCTACCTGGAACAGCTG
This sequence comes from Pseudomonas sp. RC2C2, assembly GCF_018390435.1. NCBI lineage: Bacteria > Pseudomonadati > Pseudomonadota > Gammaproteobacteria > Pseudomonadales > Pseudomonadaceae > Pseudomonas > Pseudomonas sp. RC2C2. The sequence continues at coordinate 2,841,145 of NZ_JAHBAX010000001.1, forward strand.
CCGCTGACGCCGATGTTCGCCACCTACCTGCAAAGCATCGAGCGCGCGCCGCAAGCCAGCGTCGATTTCCTGGTGGCGCTCAATCAGCGCCTGAGCGAAGACATCAGTTACCTGATTCGCCTGGAGCCTGGCGTGCAAACCCCGGAGCAGACCTTGGAACTGGGCTCCGGCTCCTGCCGCGATTCGGCCTGGCTGTTGGTGCAACTGCTGCGCCACCTGGGCTTGGCGGCGCGGTTTGTCTCCGGTTATCTGATTCAGCTGACGGCCGACATCAAGTCGCTGGACGGGCCGTCCGGCACCGAAGAAGATTTCACCGACCTGCACGCCTGGTGCGAGGTGTACCTGCCAGGTGCTGGCTGGGTCGGCCTGGACGCCACCTCAGGGCTGTTTGCCGGTGAAGGTCATATTCCATTGGCCTGTAGTTCCGATCCGACTTCAGCGGCGCCGATCAGTGGCCTGGTCGAGCCCTGCGCATGCACCTTCGAACATGACATGAGCGTCGAGCGCCTGTGGGAATCGCCACGGGTGACGTTGCCCTACAGCGATGAGCAATGGCAGGCCATCGTTGCCCTCGGGCGGCAGGTGGATAGCGACCTGAAAGCGGCGGATGTACGCCTGACCATGGGCGGTGAACCGACCTTCGTGGCCATCGACGACCCTGACGGCGCCGAGTGGAATACCGCCGCGTTGGGTGCGAACAAGCGGCGCCTGGCGGGCGAACTGTTCCAGCGCCTGTACAAGCATTACGCCCCCAGCGCTCTGGTGCACTTCGGCCAGGGCAAGTGGTATCCGGGGGAGCAGCTGCCGCGCTGGTCGCTCAACTGCTTCTGGCGCCGCGATGGTGTGCCGTTGTGGAGCAACCCGGCGTTGATTGCCGACGAGCAGGAGGACCTCGGTGCCGACAGCAACCTGGCCGGGCGCTTCCTGGCCAGCGTTGCCGAACGGCTGAAGCTGCCGCCACGCTATGTCTTCGCCGCTTATGAAGACCACCTCTATTACCTATGGCGCGAGGGCGGCTTGCCGTCCAATGTGCGCGCCGACGATGCGCGCCTGAACGACGAGATGGAACGGGCGAGGCTGCGCAAGGTGTTTGGCCAGGGCCTGGACCAGGTCATCGGCCAGGTTCTGCCGCTGGCCCGCAGCGCCGACGAACAACGCTGGCAGAGTGGGCGCTGGTACCTGCGTGATGAACATTGCCGGCTGGTGCCTGGCGACTCGCCGCTTGGCTATCGCTTGCCGCTGGCGGCGCAGCCTTGGGTCAAGGCCGCTGAATACCCCTATGTGCACCCCGCCGACCCGAACCAGACCTTGGGCGACTTGCCCGGTTGTGAAGAGTTGCTCAAGGCCAGTGCGCAGCAGGCAGTCGACCAGCAGGAGCGCGCAGCCCCCGAGATCGATGCTTCGGCAGACTGGCTGACGCGCACGGCGCTGTGCGCCGAGCCGCGTGAGGGGCGGTTGTACCTGTTCATGCCGCCGCTGTCACGGCTGGAGGATTACCTCGAGCTGCTCGCAGTGATCGAAGCCACCGCGGCCGAGCTGCATTGCCCGGTCATCCTCGAAGGCTACGAGCCACCGGCCGATCCGCGCCTGGCCAATTTCAAAGTCACCCCCGACCCCGGCGTCATCGAGGTCAACGTGCAGCCTTCGGCCAGTTGGGATGAATTGGTGGAGCGCACCGAATTTCTCTACGAACAGGCGCGGCTGACGCGCTTGAGCTGCGAAAAATTCATGATCGACGGCCGTCACACCGGTACCGGTGGCGGCAACCATTTCGTCCTTGGCGGCGCGACGCCGGCCGACTCCCCCTTCCTGCGCCGCCCCGACCTGCTGCGCAGCCTGATCAGCTACTGGCACAACCATCCGTCATTGTCCTACCTGTTTTCCGGCCTGTTCATCGGCCCGACGTCCCAGGCGCCGCGGGTTGATGAAGCGCGTAACGATGCCCTGTATGAGCTGGAAATCGCCTTCGCGCAGATGCCCGAGGCCGGTGAGCAATGCCCGCCGTGGCTGGTCGACCGGCTGCTGCGCAACCTGCTGATCGACGTTACCGGCAACACCCATCGCGCCGAGTTCTGCATCGACAAACTGTATTCCCCGGATGGTCCGGCCGGGCGCCTGGGTTTGCTTGAGCTGCGTGCCTTCGAGATGCCGCCGCATGCACGCATGAGCCTGGTCCAGCAACTGCTGCTGCGTGCCTTGGTCGCGCGTTTCTGGCGTGAACCTTATGCGCCCAAGCGCCTGGCCCGCTGGGGGACCGAACTGCATGACCGGTTCATGCTGCCGCACTTTATCGAGCAGGACTTCGCTGATGTGCTGGTCGAGCTCAACGCCGCAGGTTACCCGCTGCGGGCCGAGTGGTTCGCCGCGCACCTGGAGTTTCGTTTTCCCAAGGTCGGCGACTTTGCCGTCAATGGCATTGAACTGGAACTGCGCCAGGCCCTGGAGCCCTGGCATGTACTGGGCGAGGAGGGCAGTGGCGGTGCCACCGTGCGTTATGTCGATTCGTCGCTGGAGCGCCTGCAGGTCAAGGTCAGCGGCCTGTCGCCGGAGCGCTATCAACTGACCTGTAACGGTCGGGCGCTACCCTTGCAGCCAACCGGGCGGGTCGGTGAGTTCGTCGCCGCCGTGCGCTATCGCGCCTGGCAGCCGGCCAATTGTTTGCAGCCGACCATCGCGGTGCATGTGCCGCTGGTGTTCGACCTGCTGGACACCTGGATGGGCCGTTCGCTAGGCGGCTGCCAGTACCATGTCGCCCATCCGGGCGGGCGCAGTTACCAGACCCTGCCGGTCAATGCCAACGAAGCCCAGAGCCGGCGTCAGGCGCGCTTCTTCCGCCTTGGACACAGCCCGGGCGTGATGGCGATCCCTGAGCCGCAGGTGAACCCGGAACTACCCTTTACCCTGGATTTGCGCCGCAGCTGAGCGCTACTCTGAACTGACTTGTGGCCTTCGAGCATTGCCATGCCTGACCTGTTTGATGCTTACCCGCTGAGTGCGGGGACCTATCACGAGATGCTCGAAGGCCAAGGCGCCGTGCGTGGCCATTGGCAACTGCTGTGCGCCTACCTGCAGCGCAGCGGGCCGGCGCAACTGGCTCAACGCCAGGCCTCGTTGACCCGCCAGTTACGCGAGAACGGCGTCACCTACAACGTTTATGCCGACCCCAAGGGCGCCGACCGGCCGTGGGAGCTGGACCTGTTGCCGCACCTGCTGCCGGCCGCCGAATGGCAGCAGCTGGCGGCCGGCGTTGAACAGCGCGCGCGTTTGCTCAATGCGGTGCTGGCCGATATCTACGGGCCGCAGCAGTTGATCCGTGAAGGCCTGCTGCCGGCCGAGCTGGTCTATGGCCATAACAATTTTCTCTGGCCCTGCCAGGGTATCGCCGCGCCGGAAGGGACTTACCTGCATATCTACGCCGTGGACCTTGCTCGCGCCCCGGACGGTCGCTGGTGGGTAACCGCCGACCGTACCCAGGCGCCGTCGGGTGCAGGTTTCGCGCTGGAAAACCGCACCATCGTCTCGCGGGCCTTGCCCGAGCTCTACCGCGATCTGCAAGTGCAGCACCTGTCCGGGTTTTTCCGCACCCTGCAACAGACCCTGGCGCGTCTGGCGCCAAGCGACAAGGACGCGCCGCTGGTGGTGCTGCTGACTCCGGGGCGCTTTAACGAGAGCTATTTCGAGCACCTGTACCTGGCTCGGCAACTGGGTTATCCACTGGTCGAGGGCAGCGACCTGACCGTGCGCGACGCCACGGTGTACCTCAAGACTTTGAGCGGCTTGCGTCGGGTGCACGCGATCATGCGCCGCCTGGACGATGACTTCTGTGACCCGCTGGAGCTGCGCACCGATTCGGCCCTGGGCGTGCCCGGTTTGCTTGATGCGGTGCGCCAGGGCCGGGTGCTGGTGGCCAATGCACTGGGTAGCGGGGTGCTGGAATCGCCTGGCCTGCTCGGCTTTTTGCCCGCGATCAACCAGCGTTTTTTTGCTGAAGACCTGAGCCTGCCGTCGATTGCCACCTGGTGGTGTGGTGAGCCTCCGGTGATGGCCCGCGCCCTGGAGCAGTTGCCCATGTTGGTGGTCAGGCCGGCGTTTCCCTCGCAGAGTTTCAGCCCGGTGTTCGGTCGCGACCTCGACCCGGCCCAACGCCAGGCCCTGGCCGAGCGCATCCAGGCCCGGCCCTATGCCTACGTGGCCCAGGCGTTGGCGCAGTTGTCCCAGGCGCCGGTGTGGCAGGCCGAGCAGGGCCAGTTGCAGGCGCGGGCCATTGGCATGCGCGTGTATGCGGTGGCCACGGCCGAGGGGTATCGGGTGTTGCCCGGTGGCCTGACCCGGGTCGCGGCCCAGGCCGATGCCGAAGTGGTGTCGATGCAGCGCGGCGGCGCCAGCAAGGACACCTGGGTACTTGGCGAGGCGGCACCACAGGGTGAACAGTGGCGGGCCCAGCGCACTATCGGTGTGGCCGAATTGATCCGTCAGGACCCTTACCTGCCATCGCGCGTGGTAGAGAACCTGTTCTGGTTCGGACGCTACTGCGAGCGTTGCGATGCCAGTGCGCGTTTGCTGCGGATCATCCTAACCCGTTACCTGGACGGCGACGATCCGCTGGCCTTGCAAGCAGCGGTGGAGCTGGCCGATGAGTTGTCGCTGCTGCCGGAGGAGGGCGACTTGCCCGGGCGCTTGCGCGCGGCGCTGGATGATGCGGACTGGGCGTTCAGCCTGCGCGCCAACCTGCTGCGCCTGCAGTGGGCGGCGTCGCAGGTGCGCGGCAAGCTCTCACGGGAGAACTGGCAGGCGCTGGTCGAGCTGCAGCGGGAGGCGCAATGCCTGGAGGATGGCGAGGCGGATTTCGGCGAACGGGTGGATGTTCTCAACCGCCTGGTGATGTCGCTGGCGGCGCTCTCGGGGTTTGCCCTGGACGATATGACCCGCGACGAGGGCTGGCGCTTTTTGATGCTTGGCCGGCGCATCGAGCGTCTGCAATCGCTGTGCAGTAGCCTGGCGGCGTTTCTGCGCGGGCCGGCGGTGTACGATCAAGCCGGGCTTGAATGGTTGCTGGAGCTGGGCAACAGCAGCATCACTTATCGCTCGCGTTATCTGGCCGTTGCGCAACTGATCCCGGTGCTCGATCTGTTGTTGCTCGATGAACAAAACCCCCACGCGGTGCTGTTCCAGCTCAAGCTGCTGGTGCGTGCCAACCAGCGCTTGAGCGAAGAGTTCGACAGCCCTCGCGATCCGGCCCTGGCCCTGCTGGCTGAGCAATTGCGCCACTTCGACCTGCGCAGCCTGGAGCATCCACTGTTCGGCAACGCCAGCGTGCAGGCGGTGTTGGCCGGGCTGGCTGATCTGCTGCAAGCGGTCACCATCGCCAGTGGCGAGCTCTCCGAGCGCCTGGCCCTACGCCATTTCGCTCATGTCGATGATGTCAGCCAACAGACGGTGTCGCTGTGATGAGTGCCCGCTACCAGATCGTTCACGACACCCACTACCGCTACGACAGCCCGGTGTCCCTGGCCCAGCAGCTGGCGCACCTGTGGCCGCGGCCTTGTGCCTGGCAACGCTGTACGGCCCAGGCCCTGCAGGTCAGCCCGCAGCCGACCCAGCGCCGTGATGACTGGGATGTGTTCGGCAACCCGCTGACCCGCCTGGCATTCGAGCGCCAGCATGAGCAGTTGCGGGTGGTGGCGCGTTTGCAAATCGAAGTGCTGGAGCGGGCCGCGCCGGACTTTGCCGCGGCGCCCGCGTGGGAGCAGGTACGCGATGCCCTGACCTATGCCAATCAGCCGCTTTCGAGCGCGGCTCTGGAAGCCTGTCGCTACCGCTTCGAGTCACCTTATGTGCGGCTCAAGCAGCGCTTCGTTGCCTTCAGCGAGTCCTGTTTTCAACCCGGGCAGGCATTGCTGGCGGGCGTGCAGGCGCTGATGGAGAAGATTTTTACTGAGTTCACCTTCGACGCCGACGCTACCCAGGTCGCCACGCCGCTGGTGGAGGTGCTGGAGCGCCGTCGTGGGGTGTGCCAGGACTTTGCCCACCTGATGCTCGCCTGTCTGCGTTCGCGTGGGCTGGCGGCGCGCTATGTCAGCGGCTACCTGCTGACCCGTCCGCCACCCGGCCAGCCACGGCTGATTGGTGCCGATGCCTCGCATGCGTGGGTTTCGGTGTTTTGCCCGGGGCAGGGCTGGATCGATTTCGACCCCACCAACAACCTGCGCCCGGCGCTGGAGCACATCACCCTGGCCTGGGGTCGGGACTTTTCCGATGTGTCGCCGTTGCGCGGGGTGATCCTCGGTGGCGGCTGCCATGACCCGCAGGTGCAGGTCACGGTGATGCCGCTGGATGAAGCCACTGCCTTGTAGGAGCGGGCTTGACCCGCGATGAGGCCCATCAGGTGTTGCCTGGATTGCGACTGCTACGCGCTCGATCGCGGGTCAAGCCCGCTCCCACAGTCAGTCAGGCTTTTTGTCGACCCACTTGGGCAGGACCGGGGCTTCGAAGCTGTCCATGGCGTCGAGCAGCTCGGCGGGCGAGTCGGCCAGTTGCAGCATGGCGCGGTGTTGCGGGCGTACGAAGCCCTCTTCCACCACATGGTCGAGAAAGCTGCCCAGCTTGCTGTAGAGGCCGTTGACGTCGAGCAGGCCCAGCGGCTTGGCGTGGTAGCCCAATTGGCCCCAGGTCCAGACTTCGAACAGTTCTTCCAGGGTTCCCAGGCCGCCCGGGAGGGCGACGAAGGCGTCGCTCAGTTCAGCCATGCGTGCCTTGCGCGCGTGCATGCCGTCGACCACTTCCAGGCGGGTCAGGCCGGTGTGGCCGATCTCGGCGTTTTTCAGCGCTTCGGGGATGATGCCGATCACCTCGCCGCCCGCAGCCATGGCCGCATCGGCAACGATACCCATCAAGCCCACGGCGCCACCGCCGTAGACCAGGGTCAGGCCGCGCTCGGCGATGGCCTGGCCGAGGGCGATGGCCGCCTCGCGGTAGGCCGGGTTGACGCCGGTGCTGGCGCCACAGAACACACAAACGGAACGTACGGGCATTGCTTCTCTCCGGTTACAAGCGTGCACAGAGTAAGGCGCTGGCCGCTCGCTTCCAAGCCCGCAGTGTTCACTCCGGCCGGGCAAACTCGCAGGAGGCGCCTGCAGCGCCGCAGGCGTAGGCGGCCAGAAGGCTGTTCAGGAAAGTACCAAAGGACATGATCATTTACTCCTAAATGAGAGGTTGTCTCATCCTCCCTCAAAGGTGCATGATGGGCACTTAGATTTCCTGTATACAATCCATAGAACAAATTCACTGCCTGGCTCTTCGGCCAGCGCTTGACCCACATCATGGGCCGGTCTTGCGGTTTCAGGCAGTCTTCAAACTGATAAAAACCCCTGCCATGGAGATTCACGATGTTTGCCAAAGTTGTAGCAGTATCCTTGCTGACCCTCGCCAGCACTCAGGTATTTGCCGCTGAGTGCAAGGCGACGATCGACTCCACCGACCAGATGTCCTTCAACACCAAGGCCATCGAAATCGACAAGAGCTGCAAGACCTTCACCGTCGAGCTGACCCACTCCGGTTCGTTGCCGAAGAACGTCATGGGCCACAACCTGGTGATCAGCAAAGAAGCTGACATGCAGCCAATCGCCACCGACGGCCTGGCGGCTGGCATCGACAAGAGCTACCTGAAAGAAGGCGACGCGCGCGTGATCGCCCATACCAAGATCATTGGCGCTGGCGAGAAGGATTCGCTGACCATCGACGTGTCCAAGCTCAAGGCAGACGAGAAGTACGGCTTCTTCTGCTCGTTCCCTGGCCACATCTCGATGATGAAAGGCACTGTTACCCTGAAGTAATTGCCCTGGGGCTGCTTTGCAGCCCAGGGGGGGGGCCCCCCCCCAGCCATCGCCGGCAACGCCGGCTCCCACACCGATTACTGTGGGAGCCGGCGTTGCCGGCGAATCAATCAGCGCCTCAAGGCGCGAACGGCATCTCGCGCTTGTGCTGGGTCTTGCGGTACGTGGCGCTGATGATATCGAAGGCTTCCTGGCTCACCGGCTCGCCATGCAGGAACGCATCGATCTGCGCATAGGTCACCCCATGGGATGCTTCGTCCGGCTTGCCGGGCGCCAGGTCTTCCAGGTCCGCCGTCGGGACCTTTTCCACCAATGATTGCGGCGCGCCAAAGCTGCGCGCGATGGCCCGTACCTGGTTTTTCACCAGGCCGCTGAGCGGCGCCAGGTCGCAGGAACCATCACCAAACTTGGTAAAGAAGCCCATCACCGCTTCGGCGGCGTGGTCGGTGCCGATCACCAGGCCCTGACGGGCGCCGGCGATGGTGTACTGAGCAACCATGCGCATGCGCGCCTTGGTATTGCCGACGACAAAGTCGACCATTGCCGGCGTGCCGTTCTCCAGGGCCTCGACCTCGGCTGCCAGGGCCCGCACGGCCGGGGCGATGTCGACGGTGTGCACCTCGTCTGCCTTGATCACCTCCAGGCAGGCCTGGGCATCGTGCTCGTCGTGCTGCAGTTGGTAGGGCAGGCGCACGGCGATGAAGCGGTACTGCTCGTCACCGGTCTCGCGGCGCAGTTCGTTGATCGCCCGTTGCGCCATCAGCGCCGCGGTCAACGAGTCGACGCCGCCGCTGATGCCCAGCACCAGGGTCTTGAGCCGTGCGTTGCTCAGGCAGGTCTTGATGAACGCCACGCGCCGGGCGACTTCGGCGTCGAGCGCGGCGCTGTCGGTAAACGGCGGCTGGACCTTGAGCGCTTGCGCAATCTCTCGCTGGACGGCTTGCATGAATTACTCCTTGGACACTTTGAAGACGTGGCGCAGGTAGGCGACGAAGTTTTCGTCGCGGCATTGGGTCTTGGCCGCCTCATCGGAAATCTTGGCGACGGGCTGGCCGTTACAGTCGGTCATTTTAAGCACGATGCTCATCGGCGCCACCCCGGGCAGGTCGCAGGTGAGGTTGGTGCCGATGCCGAAGCTGACGTTGATCCGCCCGCGCAGGGCACGGAAGATCTCCAGCGACTTGGTCAGGTTCAGGCCGTCGGAGAACACCAGGGTCTTGGTCATCGGGTCGATCCCCAGCTTGCGGTAGTGGGCGATGGCCTTTTCCGCCCACTGCACCGGGTCGCCCGAGTCATGGCGCAGGCCGTCGAACAGCTTGGCAAAGTACAGGTCGAAATCGCTCAGGAAGGCATCCATGGTGATGCAGTCGGTCAGGGCGATGCCAAGCAGCCCGCGGTATTCGCGCACCCAGCAATCGAGCGCGGCGATCTGGCTGTCGATCAGCCGCGGCCCCAGTTGTTGATGGGCCATGATCCATTCATGGGCCATGGTCCCCAAGGGCTTGATATCCAGTTTCCGTGCCAGGTGCACGTTACTGGTGCCGACAAAGCGCGCCGGGAAATCTTCCTTGAGCACCCGTACTATTTCTTCCTGAACCTTGTAGGAGAAGCGTCGGCGGGTGCCGAAGTCGGCGACCTGCAACTCGGCCAGCTCGTCGCTGCTGGCATTGGCCTTGAGCCAGTCGAACTTGCGGTACAGCTGGTCGCGTGCGTCGCTGAGCTTTGCCTGCGGATGACGATGGCGGTTGCGTACTTCGCTGATGATCGCAAGCAAAGGCACTTCAAACAGGATCACGTGCAGCCAGGGCCCGCGCAGGCGCAGGTACAGCTGATCGTTCTCCACCCCCAGTTGCAGGTAGCGCAGGTTGAAACGGAACAGCCCGAGAAAGCGCAAGAAGTCCGGCTTCATGAAGCTGATCTGCTCAAGAAAACCCAACTGGCCATTACCCAGGCTCAGTTCGCACAGTTGCTCGATCTGTTCGCGGATCTGCGCCAGATAAGGGCGCAGGTCTTCACCATTGCGGCAGCGGAACTCCCATTCAACGTCGACGTTGGGGTAGTTGTGCAGCACGGCCTGCATCATGGTCAGCTTGTAGAAATCGGTGTCGAGCAGGTTCTGCACGATGCGATCGGCAAATGCACTCTCGCTCATAAAGGGCTCCAAAGGGGGCGCACGCCATCACCAGCCGCGACGACGCACAGACCTGCGCATTGTGCCAGCCTTTATCGCTGCGGGGGCAGGCCAGGCCTGGGGTAATTCAGTAGCAGGCTACAGGTAGCGGCGCTTTTAGCGCTCAGCGGCTAGCCTGTAATGGTGCCCGCTGTAGCAGTCGCGCACCACGGATGTGCAGTTCGGTTACGCATCCTGTTACAGGCCGGTTGCACGTAACCACAACCAAGGGTTGCAATGATGGCACTTCGCGGTTGCTCTTTTTTGCTGGAACGGGTGGCGCTTGCCGTGAGGCAGACGGTTGCACGACCAATAAAAAAAGGCCGCGAATCCTTGCACTGCAACTTGTTCACGAGTTTTTCCAGAATAAAAAACCACTGGCACGGCGCTTGCTCAGAGCAATTGCTGAAAGTTGTAGTGCCAACCAAAAAAAACTCCAGGAGCACCACCTCATGTCGCAGACGTTTTACAAGAAAGGCTTTCTGGCCCTTGCCGTGGCTACGGCGCTGGGCGTTTCTTCGTATGTTCAGGCCGACATCAAGATCGGCGTAGCAGGCCCGATGACCGGTGCCAACGCAGCGTTTGGCGAGCAGTACATGAAAGGTGCACAGGCGGCGGCCGACAAGATCAACGCCGCAGGCGGTGTCAACGGCGAGAAGATTCAGCTGGTCAAGGGTGACGATGCCTGCGAGCCGAAGCAGGCCGTGGCCGTGGCCAACCGCCTGGTTGATCAGGAAAAGGTCGTCGGTGTGGTCGGGCACTTCTGCTCGTCCAATACCATCCCCGCTTCGGAGGTGTACGACGAAGCCGGTGTCATCGCCATCACCCCGGGTTCGACCAACCCGCAAGTTACCGAACGCGGCCTGACCGGCATGTTCCGCATGTGCGGGCGTGATGACCAGCAGGGCATCGTCGCCGGCGACTACATCGTCGATGTGCTCAAGGGCAAGAAGGTCGTGGTCCTGCACGACAAGGACACCTACGGCCAGGGCCTGGCCGATGCGACCAAGGCTCAACTGGTCAAACGCGGCGTGACACCAGTGCTGTATGAAGGCCTGACCCGTGGCGAGAAGGACTTCAGCGCTGTGGTCACCAAGATCCGCGGAACCGGTGCCGACGTCGTCTACTTCGGTGGCCTGCACCCGGAAGCCGGCCCACTGGTCCGGCAACTGCGTGAGGCGGGTCTGAAAGACGTCAAGTTCATGTCCGACGACGGCATCGTCACTGACGAACTGGTCGCCACCGCTGGCGGCCCGCAGTACGTCGATGGCGTGTACATGACCTTCGGCGCCGACCCGCGCCTGCTGCCAGACAGCAAGGCAGTGGTTGAAGAGTTCCGCAAAGGCGGCACCGAACCTGAAGGCTACACCCTGTATGCCTACGCCTCGGTTCAGGCCCTGGCCGCCGCCTTCAACGGCGCCAAGTCGAACAAGGGCGAAGACGCTGCCAAGTGGCTCAAGGCCAACCCGGTGCAAACCGTGATGGGTGAGAAGAAGTGGGACAGCAAGGGTGACCTGACGGTCTCCGACTACGTGGTCTACCAGTGGGACAAGGACGGCAAGTATCACCAACTGGAAAAACAAAAATAACAACGGTAGGCGACCCGGGCCTGTGCCCGGGTCGCTGCCCGGTTTTGCGCCGTACCTGTCTTTTCTCGTAGATCTGCACAACCCTGCGCTGCGAGAGCCGCTTCATCCAGGGCTCACCGTAGTCGGCGCTTGTGCAATCTCAAATACGTGAGATTGCGTTATGGATGGTATTTTCCTGCAGCAACTGGTCAATGGGCTGACCCTCGGGTCTGTCTATGGCCTGATCGCCATCGGCTACACAATGGTCTATGGCATCATCGGCATGATCAACTTCGCGCACGGCGAGGTGTATATGATTTCCGCGTATCTGGCGGCAATCAGCCTGGCATTGCTGGCGTATTTCGGTATCGAATCCTTCCCCTTGCTGATGCTCGGGACGCTGATCTTCACGGTGGTGGTCACTGGAGTCTACGGCTGGACCATCGAACGCATTGCCTACAAACCCCTGCGCAACTCCACCCGCCTGGCACCGCTGATCAGTGCCATCGGTATCTCGCTGATCCTGCAGAACTACGCGCAGATCAGCCAGGGCGCACGCCAGCAAGGCGTACCGACCCTGCTCGAAGGCGCCTGGCGCGTCGAGGTGGGCACCGGTTTCGTCCAACTGACCTACACCAAGATCTTCATCCTGGTGGCTGCCTTCGTCGGCATGGCCGCACTCACCTACATCATCAAGTTCACCAAGCTTGGGCGCATGTGCCGGGCCACCCAGCAGGATCGCAAGATGGCCTCGATCCTGGGTATCAACACCGACCGGGTGATCTCCTATGTGTTCGTCATCGGTGCGGTAATGGCGGCCCTGGCCGGCGTACTGATCACCATGAACTACGGCACCTTCGACTTCTATGCCGGCTTCATCATCGGCATCAAGGCCTTCACCGCCGCGGTGCTCGGTGGCATCGGCTCGTTACCGGGCGCCATGCTCGGCGGGATCATCCTCGGTATTTCCGAGTCGCTGTTCTCCGGGCTGATCAACTCCGACTACAAAGACGTGTTCAGTTTCTCGCTGCTGGTGCTGATCCTGATCTTCCGTCCCCAAGGCCTGCTGGGTCGCCCACTCGTGGCGAAGGTGTAAGTATGTCTGCTGCCAAAACAACTACATTCGATATCAAGCGCAGCCTGATCGATGCGATTCTCGCCGGGCTGATTTCCCTGATCGTGTTCGGGCCCATCGTCGGCGTGGTGCTCGACGGCTACAGTTTCAACCTGGAACCCACCCGTGTTGCCTGGCTGGTGGCCGGGGTGATGGCCGGGCGCTTTATCCTCAGCCTGTTCCTGCAGACGCCCAAGGGCCAGTCGATCCTCCAGGGCTTCGAGGGCAGTGGTTCCGGCGTGCACGTGCTGGCGCCGGACTACAAGTCGCGGCTGCGCTGGATCATCCCGGCACTGATCGTGATTGCCATCGTCTTTCCGTTCTTCGCCAACAAGTACTTGCTCACCGTGGTCATCCTCGGCCTGATCTACGTGCTGCTGGGCCTGGGCCTGAACATCGTGGTCGGTCTGGCGGGGCTGCTCGACCTGGGCTACGTGGCCTTCTATGCCATCGGCGCCTATGGCCTGGCGCTGGGTTACCAGTACCTGGGGCTGGGCTTCTGGACCGTGTTGCCGCTGGCGGCGCTGGCCGCGGCGCTGGCCGGGTGCATATTGGGCTTCCCGGTGCTGAGGATGCATGGTGACTACCTGGCCATCGTGACGCTGGGCTTTGGTGAAATCATCCGTCTGGTGCTCAACAACTGGCTGTCGTTCACCGGTGGTCCCAACGGCATGCCGGTGCCTTCGCCAACCTTCATGGGCCTGGAGTTTGGCCGGCGGGCCAAGGACGGCGGGGTGCCGTTCCACGAGTTCTTCGGCGTTGATTACAACCCCAACCTGAAATTCCTGTTCATTTACATCGTGCTGTTCCTGGTGGTGCTGGCGGTGCTGTACATCAAGCACCGTTTGACCCGCATGCCGGTCGGTCGCGCCTGGGAAGCACTGCGCGAAGACGAGATCGCTTGCCGTTCCATGGGCTTGAACCATGTGCTGGTGAAACTCTCGGCCTTCACTCTCGGCGCCTCCACCGCCGGCCTTGCCGGGGTGTTTTTTGCCAGCTACCAGGGCTTCGTCAACCCGTCGTCGTTCACCTTCTTCGAGTCGGCGCTGATCCTCGCCATCGTTGTGCTCGGCGGCATGGGCTCGACGGTCGGTGTGGTGATCGCGGCGTTCGTGCTGACCGTGGCGCCCGAGCTGCTGCGCAGTTTCTCCGAGTACCGGGTGCTGCTGTTCGGCGTGCTGATGGTGCTGATGATGATCTGGAGACCGCGCGGCCTGATTCGCATCAGCCGTACCGGTGTAGTCCCGCGTAAAGGAGTAGCGCCATGAGCGATGAGGTGATTCTCTCGGTCGACAACCTGATGATGCAGTTTGGCGGGATCAAGGCGCTCAGTGACGTCAGCCTGAAGGTCAAGCGCAACTCCATCTTCGCCCTGATCGGCCCCAACGGTGCGGGTAAGACTACGGTGTTCAACTGCCTGACCGGCTTCTACAAAGCCAGTGGCGGCAACATCGAACTGAACCTGCGCGGCACCCGCACCAACGTGATCCAGCTGTTGGGCGAGCGCTTCCGGCTGGGCGATTTCGTCTCGCCCAAGCGCTTCATCAACCGCCTGCACTACAAGATGTTCGGCGGCACCCACCTGGTCAACCGCGCGGGCCTGGCGCGGACTTTCCAGAATATTCGCCTGTTTCGGGAAATGTCGGTGGTCGAGAACCTGCTGGTAGCCCAGCACATGTGGGTCAACCGCAACCTGTTGGCTGGCGTGCTCAACACCAAGGGCTACCGCAAGGCCGAAAGCGATGCCCTGGACCATGCCTTCTACTGGCTGGAAGTGGTCGACCTGGTCGACTGTGCCAACCGCCTGGCCGGTGAGCTGTCGTACGGGCAGCAACGTCGCCTGGAGATTGCCCGGGCCATGTGCACGCGCCCGCAAATCATTTGCCTGGACGAACCGGCCGCCGGCCTCAACCCGCAGGAAACCGAAGCGCTGAGCAAGATGATCCGTGTACTGCGCGACGAGCATGACCTGACCGTGGTGCTGATCGAGCACGACATGGGCATGGTCATGAGTATTTCCGACCATATCGTGGTGCTCGACCACGGCAAACTGATCGCCGAAGGCGCGCCACAGGACATCCGTCACAACCCGACGGTGATTGCCGCTTACCTGGGCGCCGATGAAGAGGAACTGGTATGAGTACAGCGATCCTCGAACTGAAAGAGATCGACGTGTTTTACGGGCCGATCCAGGCCCTGAAAAAAGTCTCGCTGCACATCGATGAAGGTGAAACGGTGAGCCTGATCGGCTCCAACGGTGCCGGCAAGTCGACCCTGCTGATGTCGATCTTTGGCCAGCCGCGAGCGGCGGCCGGGCAGATCGTCTACCGTGGCACCGACATTACCCACAAGTCTTCGCACTATATCGCCTCCAACGGCATCGCCCAGTCGCCGGAAGGCCGGCGGGTGTTCCCCGACATGTCGGTGGAAGAGAACCTGATGATGGGCACCATCCCCATTGGCGACACGTTCGCCAGCGAGGACATGCAGCGCATGTTCGAGCTGTTCCCACGGCTCAAGGAGCGGCGCAACCAGCGCGCCATGACCATGTCCGGCGGCGAGCAGCAAATGCTCGCCATCGCCCGGGCGCTGATGAGCCGTCCCAAGTTGCTGCTGCTCGATGAGCCGTCGCTGGGCCTGGCGCCGATCGTGGTCAAGCAGATCTTCGCCACCTTGCGCGAGCTGGCGCAGACCGGCATGACCATCTTCCTGGTGGAGCAGAACGCCAACCATGCGCTGAAGCTCTCGGACCGCGCGTATGTGATGGTCAACGGCCATATCCGCATGACTGGCACTGGCCAGGAGCTGTTGGTCAACGAGGAGGTGCGTAACGCTTATCTGGGCGGGCACTGATCTGTAGCTGGAAAAAGCGCCCCGCCTGACGGGGCGTCTTTTTTTGTCCACAGTTTTGTGGAAAACCTTGCGGTAACGTTCTTTTGGGCGCGACAGAAAGTCGCTTTAACTGGCTGTTTTATCAGCTTTTGAGTTGTCCACCATTGGTGTGGAAGCGACTGTGGGTAACTTGGGTGCAGCTTGCTGTAGGCCTTTATTTACAAGGCCTTCAGGCTTGTGGTTGTTTTTTGATCAGGTTTTTTTCCGGCGTTCGCATCAGGGTTTGTCAAGTGTTTTGTCCTTAGTGCAAATAGCGATTAACGGGCTCCAAATGCCTGTGGATAACTCTGTGGGCAAGCCTTGGAAAGATCGACGTACACAGCGTAGTTACAGGCCTGGAGCCATCATGGAAATCCGCGCCGTGAGCGCGCGCCACGGCCCTGAGGTCAAGGCCAGCGCCCAAGGTCAAGGAAAATACTTGCGCAAGGCCCGGATTACATGGCTTTCAGGGTTTTCAAGTTGCCCCCGGATTTTGTGGAAGGGCTTGTGGATAAGATGAGCAAAGTTTGCCGCAGGCCTTCTATACCGGGCCTTTCCAAGGTTTGATCGATTTTTGTACAGTAAACCGAATGGCTTGCTGCCGGATGCGATGGTGGGCATGCTGAAAACCCTGTGATCAGCCTCATCAAGGAGACCCGCATGACCTCTACCGTTTTCATCACTGGCGCAACATCCGGCTTCGGTGAAGCCTGCGCCCGTCGTTTTGCTGAAGCCGGCTGGTCGCTGGTGCTCACCGGTCGCCGTCAGGAGCGCCTGCAAGCGCTGTGCGCCGAGCTGTCCCAGCTGACCGAAGTGCACGGCCTGGTGCTTGATGTGCGTGACCGCAAGGCCATGGAAGAAGCCATCGCCAACCTGCCGCCGTCGTTCGCCAAGCTGCGCGGGCTGATCAACAACGCAGGCCTGGCCCTGGGCGCGGACCCGGCGCCCAAGTGTGATCTGGATGACTGGGAAACCATGGTCGACACCAACATCAAGGGCCTGATGTACAGCACCCGCCTGCTGCTGCCACGGCTGATCGCCCATGGCCGTGGTGCGACCATCCTCAACGTCGGCTCGGTGGCCGGTAACTATCCGTACCCGGGTAGCCACGTGTATGGCGGCACCAAGGCGTTCGTCGGGCAGTTCTCGTTGAGCCTGCGCTGCGACCTGCAGGGCACTGGCGTGCGGGTGAGCAACATCGAGCCGGGCCTGTGCGAGAGCGAGTTCTCGCTGGTGCGTTTCGGTGGCGACCAGGCGCGTTACGACGCCACCTATGCCGGGGCCGAGCCAATCCAGCCGCAGGATATCGCCGAGACCATCTTCTGGATCATGAACCAGCCGGCGCACATCAACATCAACAGCCTTGAGCTGATGCCGGTCAGTCAGGCGTGGGCGGGTTTCTCTATCGATCGTTCGGGCAAGGCGTGAGGGCCTAATCGCTGGCAAGCCAGCTCCCACAGGGGGTTCAGGCCACCAGGGCCGTTGTGGGAGCCGGTCTTGCCGGCGATAGCGTCAGACCTGACGCTGCAAGCCTTCCAGGCACGTCGCCAGATGGTAAGGCGTAGTCGATGGCATATCGAAGCGGCTGACCTTGCCACTGGCATCCCGGCACTCATACCAGCCACCGGCATGCAGGAAGTTCTGTTGCAGCGCCTTGAGCTGGGCCAGCACCGTGGCGGCGCTCTCCGGGCGCAAGGTCAGGGCGCGCAGGTATTCAGCCTGGGCCCAGATGCGCTGGGTAGCGTCGCGCACCTGGCCATCGGCGCTGAGCATTGCCAGCACCGCGGTGTCCTTCACCCCGCATTGCTCGGCATAGGTGAATGCCCGGCTGAGCGATCCATGCAACTCACCACCGCGTAGCCGCGGCGAAGACTCCAGCAAGTAGAACCATTCGAACTGGTGACCCGGTTCGAACCAGTTATCCACAGCGCCGCGCGGTTTTTCCAGCATCACCCCGTGATCGGGATCGATGAAGTGCATCTGCATGGCCGCTGCCAGGGTTTCCAGCGCGTGTTGAACGGCTTCATCGTCACGCACTGCCAGGGTGGCAAGGAAGGCTTCGGCCAGGTGCATCAGCGGGTTTTGCAGCGGGCCGCTGGCCAGGTCCGACCAATCTTCGCCAAGGCTCGCTTCGTACAGGCCGTCATCGCGGGCGAACTGCACGGCCACCACTTCCAGCGCGGCATTGAGGGTCGATTCGACCAGTGGCTCGCGAACCTTGCCCCAGTAATGCGCGCAGGCGAAGACGATAAAGGCGTGGGTGTAGAGGTCCTTGCGCCGGTCCAGCGGCTTGCCCTGGGCATCGATACTGTAGAACCAGCCGCCGTGTTCGGCATCATGGAAGTGCCGCTGCAACGAGCGAAACAGAGCCGCGGCGCGCTCGCTGGCGCCGGGCTGCTCGATGCGGCTGCTGAACAGGTACAGCTGGCGCGCGCAGGCCATGGCCCGGTAGCGCTGCGCAGGCAATGGCTGCTGCTGCGAGTCGAGGGCTTCGAAGGGCAGGGCCATCTCTGCATTCCAGCCCGGGCCTTGCCACAGCGGCACGATGCGCTGGGCAAAGTGCGCCTGGACCTCGGCGAGCAGGGCGGGCAGTTGAGGCTGGGCAGTACGAAGGTCGGGCATGGAGAAAGTTCGTCGCGGTCAGTGCGTTTGCGCGCAATGGTAGCAGGAAACGGCGGGGACTTTGCCGGCCTCATCGCTGGCAAGGCCAGCTCCCACAGGACTTCGGTGGGGGCAGTGATCTCTGTGGGAGCCGGCCTTGCCGGCGATGGGCTGCGAAGCAGCCCCAGAACAGACTGCCTACAGGGTGCTGAGCCCCTGCCAGTGCTTGGCGCCGACAAAGATGAAGCGCAGCTGCTGGGTGATTTTTTCCTGGGCGCTGATTGGCACGGCGGTATTGTCGCTCGGCTCATCGATCAGTTCCGGCAGGGTGGCGAACACGGTTTTCACCACCAGGTCGGCCATCACCGCCAGGGCTGCGGCGTCCAGGTGCTGCCAACGCGGCATACGCGCAAGGTCGGTAGCCAGGTCCGAGCTGATGCCTTGACGCAAGGTACCGATGGCCTGGCGCACCGGTTGCGAACCGCCATATTGCTCGCGGGCCAGGAACAGAAACTGGGCGCGGTTGGCCGCTACCACATCGAGAAAGATCCGCACCGAGGCGTCGGTGATGCCGCCGAGCTCGAATTCGTTCTGGCGTACCAGGCGGATGGTCTGGCGAAAGGTTTCGCCGACTTCATTGACCAGGGCCAGGCCCAGTTGGTCCATGTCGGAGAAATGCCGGTAAAAGCCGGTCGGGACGATACCTGCGGTTTTCGCCACTTCGCGCAGGCTGATGCTGCCGAAACCTCGACCGCTTTCCATCAGGTGGCGGGCGGCATCCAGCAGGGCGTGGCGGGTCTGTTGCTTTTGTTCGGCGCGCGGCAGCATGGCAAGTATCGGCAGGCAGTGAAACAGCCCTGCACTCTAATAGGCTGGCGCCGGAAAAACAAAGCCCGGTCAATGGACCGGGCTGGGAGGGGAGCCGCTACAGTATTGGTGAGTCTTGTTGTCTGGCATAGGCTTCAGCTCGCGCGTTGGATTTCGATCAGGCGATCAGCGCCACCTTCTGCGACCTCGAAGCGTGCTTTCAGACGGTCAGAACCACCTTCGGCTACTTTGTAATACTGTTTCAGGCGATCAGAGCCACCCTCGGCAACTTTGACCCGGTCATTCAGGCGATCGGCGCCGCCTTCGGCGACACGGTTGTTACGCTCCAGTACGCGATCGGAACCGCCTTCAGCGACACGGTTGTTGCGTTCCAGTACGCGATCCGAACCGCCTTCAGCCAGCGGGTTCAGTGGCTGCGAAATCACCGTCGAGCTCGAGCGCGATTCGGCGCTCAGGGCTTGGTCGGCGGCGGGAACGGCAAAGGCGTTGGCGGCCAGAATGGACAGGGACAGGCTCAGCAGTAATTGGCGTTTCATGATTCGGTGCTCCTCGGCGGGGCTGGAAAGTGGGTACGGAGCCAATGCTACGCCGGGACACGCCAGATAAAAGTTCATAAAGATAATGGTAACAATCAACGGAATTGATGTTTTACCGCGACCGCTCTAGCTAGCTGGTTACGGCGCGATGAGCAGCGCTGCTGAGGCCGTTGGCGGGGCTGGCGGATGGGGTAACGATCAACAAAAGTTGAGAGAGAGGTCAGAAAAAACCTCGATATCATGGCTGATCCATTAAACCCCTCGGCTTTTCATCAGTCCGAAGAGATAAGTGCCATCAACGCGCCCGCTTTTTGCCATGCAGTCATCAGGAGAATCGTGCAATGACGCGCCCCGCCAAACTCATCACCTGGACCCTCGCCAGCCTGCTGCTGGTCCTGGCCGTACTGGTGATCGTCATCGCCACGTTCGACTGGAACCGGGTCAAGCCCACCCTCAATGCCAAGGTCTCCGAAGCGCTGCACCGGCCCTTCGCTATCAACGGTAACCTGACGGTGCGCTGGCAGCGCGAGCTGGAGCAGGGTGGTTGGCGCGCCTGGTTGCCATGGCCGCATTTCATCGCCGAAGACCTGACCCTGGGCAACCCGGACTGGCTCAAGGAGCCACAGATGGTCGGCCTCAAGCGCGTCGAGTTCCGCCTGGCGCCGCTGCCGCTGCTGGTGCAGCGGATCGTCATTCCGCGCATCGACCTCAACCAGCCGACCGCCAGCCTCAAGCGTCTGGCCGACGGTCGTGCCAACTGGACCTTCGACTTCGGCCCCAAGGATGAGCAGGCCCAACCATCGGAGTGGGTGCTGGACATCGGCGCCATCGGCTTCGACAAGGGCCAGGTCAGTGTTGATGACCAGACCTTGAAAACCCGTCTGGACGTACTGATCGACCCGCTGGGCAAACCGATTCCGTTCAGCGACATCGTCGGCAAGGCTTCAGCGCAGAAGGCCGGCAGTGCCCAGGACTACGCCTTCGGCCTCATGGTCAAGGGTCGCTATAAAGGCCAGACATTGGCCGGTACCGGCAAGATCGGCGGTTTGCTGGCCCTGCAGGACGCCTCGCAGCCGTTCCCACTGCAGGCAGACATGGCCATTGGTGATACCCGCATCGCCGTCGCTGGCACCCTGACCGACCCGCGCAACCTCGGTGCCCTCGACCTGCGCCTGCGGCTGTCGGGCGCGAGCCTCGGTAACCTGTATCCGCTGACCGGCGTGACCCTGCCTGATTCGCCGCCCTACGCCACCGACGGTCATCTGACCGCCAAGCTGCATGAACCGGGCGGCGCGGTATTTCGCTATGAAGGCTTCAATGGCAAGATCGGCGACAGCGATATCCATGGCGACCTGGCGTTCGTCGCCAGCCAACCGAGGCCCAAGCTGACCGGCAAGCTGGTGTCCAACCAGTTGTTATTCAAGGACCTGGCGCCGCTGATCGGCGCTGACTCCAACGCCCAGCAGAAAGCCCGCGGCGGTGCCAGCAAGCAACCGGCGGGCAAGGTGTTGCCGGTCGAGGAGTTTCGTACCGAACGCTGGCGGACCATGGACGCCGACGTGACCTTCAGCGGCAAACGCATCGTGCACAGTGCCGAGTTGCCGTTCACTGACCTGTCCAGCCACTTCGTCCTCGATGACGGTGTGCTGCGCCTGGAGCCGCTGCGCTTTGGCATCGCCGGCGGCAAGCTCGACGCCCAGGTGCGCCTCGATGGCCGCAGCGTGCCGCTGCAGGGCAGGGCGCAATTGAGTGCGCGCAACTTCAAGCTCAAGCAACTGTTCCCGACCTTCGAGCCGATGAAGACCAGCTTCGGCGAGCTCAATGGCGACGCCGACATCAGCGGGCTCGGCAACTCGGTCGCGGCCTTGCTGGCCACCGCCAATGGCGACCTGAAAATGCTCATCAACGATGGTGCGATCAGCCGCGGACTGATGGAGATCGCCGGGCTCAACGTCGGCAACTACGTGGTCGGCAAGCTGTTTGGCGACAAGGAAGTGAAGATCAACTGCGCGGCGGCCGATTTCGGTATCAAGGATGGCCTGGCCACGACCCGGGTGTTCGTCTTCGACACCGAGAACGCGATCGTCTACATCGATGGCACGGCCAACTTTGCCAGCGAGCAGCTGGACCTGAAGATTAACCCCGAGTCCAAGGGCGTGCGCCTGTTCTCGTTGCGCTCGCCGCTGTATGTGCGCGGGCCGTTTGCCAAGCCCAGTGCTGGCGTGCAGGCGCTGCCGCTAGCGCTGCGGGGGGCGGGGATGGTGGCGTTGGGCGTGGTTGCCGGCCCGGCAGCCGGTTTGCTGGCGTTGATTGCGCCAAGTGGCGATGTACCCAACCAGTGCACGCCGTTGCTGGAGCAGATGAAGGCTGGCAAGGCACCGCGGGCGGTGAAGGCGGGGTAATTGTGAGGGGCGGGGCCGCTTCGCGGCCCTTTGGCGGGAGGTGATCAGAGGCCTTGCAGCAAATCCGCCATGTCGTCGGCGTGCTCTTCTTCCTGGGCCAGGATGTCTTCGAAGATGCGCCGGGTGGTCGGGTCGCTCTCGCCGATGTACTGGATGATCTCGCGGTAGCTGTCGATGGCGATCCGCTCGGCGATCAGGTCTTCCAGGACCATTTCCTTGAGGTTGCTGCCGGCGACGTACTGGGCATGGGAGTTCTTGCTCAGGTTGTCCGGGTTCAGGTCCGGTTCGCCGCCCAGCTGGACAATGCGCTCGGCCAGCTTGTCGGCGTGCTCCAGCTCCTGGGTGGCGTGCTCGAGGAACTCGTCGGCGGCGACACTGGCCTTGATCCCGCTGGCCATGTAGTAGTGGCGCTTGTAGCGCAGGGCGCAGACCCACTCGGTGGCCAGCGACTCGTTGAGCAGGCGCAGGATTTTCTCCCGGTCGGCGCTGTAGCCCTCGGTCACCGCGCCCTGCTCGACATGCTGGCGGGCGCGTTCACGCAAGGTTTTAACATCGGTCAGTTCAACGTTGCTCATCATCATCTCCAGGCTGAAAATGGATAGATCTTCACGCTCTGTCGGCGCGCTGGTTACTTAAGCTGTGAGTCCCCGGCAGGCGGAAAAGTTTTATAGCTTGGCCTTGGCCTTCTCGACGGCATCGTCATCGACCTGACGCTGTTCGCAGGTCTTGAAGCCCTTGGCGTCGACATGGCCAGTGGCATCGAAGCGTACGTAGTAGGCCTGCTGCTTGCCGTCACGGTTGAGGATGTAGTTGTTGCAGGTGCCGCCGTGGGGCAGGTCGATCACCGTCGACGGGCTGCCGCCAATGGCGATCACCCGCTGCATGGTCATGCCGTTCTCGACCTGTTTGACCAGCGGTTCCTCGTGGTAGGTGACGTAGTCCACCGGGTTCTCAGGACGGCTGCCGCAGGCGGCCAGGGTGGCGGTGGTCAGCAGAATGGCCAGGATATGTTTGTACATGGTTGAGCTCCTTGCTGAGGGTCTATTGGCTTGGAACCCCAGCGAGCGGCGGGAGTTCGATTGCGATTGCCATCGAATTGCCTGTAGGGTTGGCCGACTGTCCACGGAACGGGGAATGCAGCCATGGCCCAAGGGCTCGCCACGCGTTATCCACTGGTGTTGGTGCCGGGCATGCTCGGGTTTGTTCGCTTGCTGTTGTATCCCTACTGGTTCGGTATCGTTTCGGCGTTGCGCCGGGGCGGCGCCAAGGTGTTTGCCGTGCAGGTGTCAGCGCTCAACTCGAGTGAGGTGCGCGGCGAGCAGTTGCTGTTGATCATCGAAGGTATTCGCCAGCGTACAGGGGCCGACAAGGTCAACCTGATGGGCCACAGCCAGGGCGCCCTGACCGCGCGCTACGCTGCGGCCAAGCGGCCGGAATGGGTTGCCTCGGTTACCTCGATCGCCGGCCCCAACCATGGCTCGGAACTGGCCGATTACCTGTTCGAACACTACCCGGCCGATTCTGTTCGTGGCCGCCTGCTCACAGCACTGTTGCATGGCTTGGGGGTGTTGATGGGCTGGCTGGAGACTGGCTGGCGTGGGCCGAAACTGCCGATCGACGTGCACGCTTCGCACCACTCCCTGACCAGCGCCGGGGTGGCGTTGTTCAACCAGGCTTATCCACAGGGCCTGCCAACCACCTGGGGCGGTGAGGGCCCGGCCGAGGTCAATGGTGTGCGTTACTACTCCTGGTCCGGCACCCTGCAACCGGGGCGGACCGACCGCGGCCTCAACCGCCTGGACGGCAGCAACCGCTTTTGCCGCCTGTTCGCCCGCACGTTCGTGCGGGAAAAGGGCCAGTGTGACGGTATGGTCGGGCGCTTCAGTTCGCACCTGGGCCAGGTGATCGGTGATGACTATCCGCTCGATCACCTGGACATCGTCAACCAGTCGCTAGGGGCGGTGGGCAAGGGCGCGGAGCCGGTGCGGCTGTTCACCGAGCATGCCGCCAGGCTCAAGGCTGCGGGGCTATAGTCGCGCGGCGCAGGGGTGTTTTCCGGCGTTCGGCAAGGATCACCCCGACCAGGGTCAAGACCCCGCCCACCAGGTGATAAAGGGCCAGTTGCTCACCCAGCACCCCGGCGGCGATCACCGCCGTCACCGCTGGCAACAGGTTGAAGAACAGGGTCGTGCGGCTCGGGCCCAGGCGGCTGACCGCCTGCATCCAGGCCAGCGGCGCGATCATCGAGGCCAGAACGCAGGCATAGATCACCAGGCCGATGTTGCCCGCGCCCAGGCCGGTCTTTGCCGAGAACAGGAACAGCGGGAGCAATACGATGATCGCCACCAGCACCTGCAGGTACAGCAGTTGCAACGGCGGGATACGCAGCTGCCACTTTTTCAGCAGGGTGCTGTACACCGCGTAGGCCAGGGTGGCGATCAGCATCAGCGCATCGCCGCCGTTGACCCCGTGTTGCGCCAGCACCGCCAGATCGCCCGCCGACACCACCACCAGCACACCGATGAACGACACCAGCGCCCCGATCAGCGCGCCGATGGTCAGCCGCTGACCGAGGCTGATGATCGCCAGGGCCAGGGACATCAGCGGCATCAGCGAAAGGATGATGCCCATGTTGGTGGCGCTGGTGATGGCGGCGGCGAAGTAGGCCAGGCTCTGGTACACCGCCATGCCCAATACGCCGAGGATGAAGACCTTGCCCAGGTTCGGGCCAATGGCCGCCCAGTTGCGCAGCACCGGGCGCAGCAGGAACGGGGTGAACAACAGGCCTGCCAGCAGCCAGCGATAGAAGCCGATTTCGGCCGGGAAGATCGCCCCGGCAGACATCTTGGTGACCACGGTATTGCCGGCCCAGATGAAGATCGCCAGCAACGGAAACGCATAATTCATGAAACAGAAACTCTTGAGGGAACAGGCGGCCATTATCCGCTTGTCTGTCCTGTTGCTTATACTTGCATCCAGACAACCTGCGCATAGATCCAGACAGCATGGCGATAAAGTACGTAGAAATCCCGCAATTCGAGGTCTTGCCGGCCCCGGTGTACTTTCGTTACGACGAATTCGGCGCCGACACCCACAGCGCCGCGCACCGGCACGCCTGGGGCCAGCTCAACTATGCGGCCCATGGCATCATGCACCTGGAGATCGACGGCCAGCGCTTCATCTCGCCACCGCACTATGCGGTGTGGGTGCCGCCGGATACCGAGCACAGCTGCTACAACCCGCAGGCCATTGTCTATCGCTCGGTCTATCTGGATCGCGAGCTGTGCCAGGGCCTGCCTGATGCCCCCTGCACCCTGGTGATCAGCGAGATCCTCAAGGCCATCCTCGGCGACTTCGCCGCCCGTGACGTCAAGGTGGCGCAGGATCAGGCCGACCAGCGTCTGGCCCAGGTGCTGGTCGACCAGTTACGCCGCGCACCGACCCAGACCTGCTACCTGCCATACGCGCGCAGCGCCGGCCTGAGCGAGGTGCTGCAGGCCCTGCATGCCCAGCCCGGTGACAATCGCCCGCTCGGCCATTGGGCCGCCAGCCTGCATGTCAGCGAACGCACCCTGGCCCGCCAGTTCATCCGCGAGCTGGGCATGAGCTTTGGCGAGTGGCGCCTGCGCCTGCGCTTTTTGCGCGCCATCGAGGCGCTGGAACAGAACCTGCCGATTCAGCAGATTGCCTTCGACCTGGGCTACAGCAGCGCCTCGGCCTTCATCGCCATGTTCCAGCGCCAGGCCCACTGCACGCCCGAGCAATACCGGCGGCAAGCGCGGGCCGAAGAGCCGCGTGCTGGAGGTTTGTAACCATATTTGTCTACACTCTCGCCAGAGCTGCGCGTGGTGCGCGGCGACCAGGAGAAAACGCCATGAAGATGGTGCGTGTGCCGTTGCTGTTGCTGGGTTTGCTGATGTGTTCCCAAGGATTTGCCGCCACGGCGCAACAGGAAAAAATGAAAACCTGTAATGCCGATGCCACCACCAAGGCGCTCAAGGGTGACGAGCGCAAGGCGTTCATGAGCGACTGCCTGAAAGCCAAGCCGGCGACCCAGCAGGAGAAAATGAAAACCTGCAACGCCGACGCCACCACCAAGGCGCTCAAGGGCGATGAGCGCAAGGCCTACATGAGCGACTGCCTGAAGAAAAAGTAACGTCTGCTGCTGGCGGCAGGCCCGAGATCCTTGCGAGCCTGTCGCCACCCCCCTATGATCCGCGGCCCGGGCAGGGTGGTTCATCCTGCACACTTCATCGCCAGGATCTTCATGAAAACGGACTTCAACTTCTCGCGCCAGCATCTGTTGCTCGGCTGCTCGGCGTTCTTTGCCGCAGCGTTTTTCCTCTACTCGATTGCCACGATCAACTACTGGATCGACGGCAGTGACCTGGCCTTTTTCAGCCTGCTGACCCTGTTGTCGGTCACCGCCCTGTTCAACATGGTCTGCGGCAAGGAAATTGCCACCAGCCTGAGCCTGGAAGAGGGCAAGGTGCACTATTTCGACGGCAAGCAGTACCGGGTGTCGGTGCCAGTGGAGGAGATCACCGAGGTCAAGGTGCAGAACCTGTTGCTGTGCAATCGCCTGATCGTTGACTTCAGCGGCGCGCACCGCCTCAGCCGCTTCAATGTCGAGAACGCTGAAGCCTTTCGCGACCAGCTTCAGTCGTCGGCGGCGTAAGTCACCGACTCGAGCCGGTCCAGGCCCTCGCCGAGAAACAGCGAGAATGGCCGGCCGGCGCGGTTGGCCAGGTCCCGGCAGTCGCCCTGGAGCATGCCGATACGCAGGTCCTTGCCCGGATTCAAGTTCAGGCTCTGCTTGCCCAGCGAGCCGATCTCGAAGGGGCGCCACGGGCTGCGCTGCGGCGTCCCCTCGGCTTGCCAGGCCTTGACCTGGCCGTTGTGAATTCTCTCCCGCAGGGTCGGGTCCTTGAAGTCGAAGCGTGCCGGCAGTTGGGCGAAATGCATCGGCGCGTACTCGATAATGACCTGCGCGCGTTCCGGTGGGCCATCGTCGCGCTGCACGATCGACCTGAACTTGAATGGGCCACCGGACACCTCGGCCAGCACGTGACAGGTGATGATGCTCGACACTTCACTGTTGTTCTCGGCGGCAAGCGTGCGCTCGCGCAGCGTGGCACTGGAAAGCGCTTCGATACGATTGCCAAGCTTGAGCTGCAGGGTGACTGGCCCCTGGATGCTTTTGACCGCCTCGCTTAAACCGTCGAACCTGGCGCCCGGCGCGTGCGGTTCAAGGGTGACATCGACTTCCCAGGAAGCGGCGGCGCGAGCCCGGGGAATTTCATCGAACAACTCGCGCAGGGCTTGGCGCTTACCGGCATCGAGCGAGCGTGAGACGTTGATCAGCAAGTTCTGCCGGTGGTCATCGTCAAGCTCGACCTCGATGTCTTTTGGATCGATTTTCAGTGCCAGGATGGCCTGGTACAGGTCATCGCCGTATTGCGGCCTGAGGTCGCCATAGTAGGCGCTTACCGGCTGCGCGAAATGCAGGGTGGCGAAATCTTCCGAACAGCCGCCAAGCAGCATCAGCGGAAGCAGGACAAGCAGTTTGCACATGGTCTGGAGCTCTTTGCCTTGAAGGTGGGAAGGCACAGAGGGACTCCTGTTTCGCTTACCTGCGAATGCGCTGCGAGACGCCACCATTCCATCGGGGGGCGGCAATCATAGAAACATCACAACGGCATTGCCAGCCGCAGTGCCGCTGCATGCCACTATGCCTGCCGGGCGAAGGCTGGCAGACTGCCGGTTTTCCATGCCGTCGCCTTTCGAGGTTGTATGACCTTTACTCCGCGCCAGATCACCCTGGCCAGTTGGATCATCGTCTTCTCCGGCCTGTTGCTGGTGTTGCCGCTCAAGTTGTTGCCGAGCCTGCTGGCCGGTCTGCTGGTGTTCGAACTGGTCAACATGCTCACCCCCAAACTGCAGCACCTGATTGCCGGGCAACGGGCGCGTTGGCTGGCGGTGGCGTTGCTCGGCACCCTGGTGGTCAGCACCCTGACCCTGCTGTTCGCCGGCGCCATCAGTTTCTTGCTGCATGAAGCGGAAAACCCCGGGGCATCCCTGGACAAGTTCATGCTGTTGGTCGACCAGGCCCGCGGGCAGTTGCCGCCGTTCATCGATGCCTACCTGCCGGCCAGCGCCTCGGAGTTCAAAGTGGCCATCGGCGAATGGCTCAAGACCCACCTGGGTGAGCTGCAACTGGTGGGCAAGGGCGCGGCGCACATGTTCGTCACCCTGCTGATCGGCATGATCCTCGGCGCCATTGTCGCCCTGCAGCGCATCCCCGACATCTCCAAGCGCAAGCCTCTGGCGGCGGCGTTGTTCAACCGTCTGGCGCTTTTAGTGCAGGCGTTTCGCAACATTGTCTTCGCGCAGATCAAGATTTCCCTGCTCAACACCTTCTTCACCGGCATCTTCCTTGCCGTGGTACTGCCGCTGTTCGGCGTGCACCTGCCGCTGACCAAGACCCTGATCGTGCTGACCTTCTTGCTCGGCTTGCTGCCGGTGATCGGCAACCTGATGTCCAACACCCTGATCACCATCGTCGGCCTGTCGTTGTCGATCTGGGTGGCGATGGCGGCGCTCGGTTACCTGATCGTTATCCACAAGGTCGAGTACTTCCTCAACGCGCGGATCGTCGGCGGGCAGATCAGTGCCAAGTCGTGGGAATTGCTGCTGGCGATGCTGGTATGCGAGGCGGCGTTCGGCTTGCCGGGGGTGGTGGCGGGGCCGATTTACTACGCCTACCTGAAGAGTGAGTTGCGCCAGCAAGAGCTGGTGTGAACTGAAGGCTAGCGCCGGCGTTGCCGGCGAAAGGGCCGCAACGCGGCCCCGGCTATCTCAACCGTAACGCTTGCGCGCCTCGATCGCCAAGCCGCTGCCAATGCTGCCGAAGATGTTGCCTTCGACATGGCGGGCATTGGGCAGCATCGCCGCCACGCTCTGGCGCAAGGCCGGGATGCCGCTGGAACCGCCGGTGAAGAACACCGTGTCGACCTGCGCGACGCCGACGCCGGCCTTGACCAGCAACTCGCTGACACTGCCGCGCACGCGCTCGAGCAGGTTGTCGATCGACTCCTCGAACAGCGCCCGGCTCAGCTCGACGCTGAGGCCCGGCTCGACCCGCTTGAGGTCGACCAGGCGGCGCTCGTTGTGGGTCAGCTCGATCTTGGTTTCTTCCACTTCCATCGCCAGCCAGTGCCCGGCGCGCTGTTCGATCAGCTTGAACAGGCGGTCGATGCCGTCGGTGTCTTCGATGTCGTAGCGCATGCTGCCCAGGGCCAGCTGGGATTTTTGCGAGTACACCGAGTTGATGGTGTGCCAGGTGGCCAGGTTCATGTGGTGGCTGGTGGGCATGAAGGCACCGCTTTTCATCCGGCTGCCGTAGCCGAACAGCGGCATCACGCCCTGCAGGCTCAGCTGCTTGTCGAAGTCGGTACCGCCGATGTGCACGCCACCGGTGGCGAGGATGTCCTGCTGGCGGTCATCGAGCATGTGCCGCTCGGGGGCCAGGCGCACCAGGGAGAAGTCCGAAGTACCCCCGCCGATGTCGACGATCAGCACCAGCTCTTCGCCCTGGATGTTCGACTCATAGTCAAAGGCCGCGGCAATGGGTTCGTACTGAAACGACACGTGCTTGAAACCGATCTTCTTCGCGACTTGCGCCAGGGTGTCTTCGGCTTCCTGGTCGGCGGCCTGGTCGTCATCGACGAAATGCACCGGGCGGCCCAGTACGACCTCGTCGAAGGCCCGGCCGGCATTGGCTTCGGCGCGCTTTTTCAGTTCGCCGATGAACATGCCCAGCAGGTCCTTGAACGGCAGCGCGATACCCAGCACGCTGGTGTCGTGCTTGATCAGCTTGGAACCCAGCAGGCTCTTGAGCGAGCGCATCAGGCGGCCTTCATAGCCTTCGAGGTATTCGTGCAGGGCCAGGCGGCCATACACCGGGCGGCGCTCCTCGATGTTGAAGAAGACCACCGACGGCAGGGTGATCTTGCCGTCTTCCAGGGCGATCAACGACTCCACGCCCGGGCGGTGCCAGCCGACGGTGGAGTTGGAGGTGCCAAAGTCGATGCCGCAGGCATGGGCCGGGGATGCGTCACTCATGGGTTGTACTTCCGGGGGAAAAACGGCCGCGCAGTTTATGCCAGCCGTCAGCAGAATCAAGACCGATTATCTGCTTTGCAGCAAACCCATGGGCACCTTGAAAGGCTATGCTTGACCCCAATCTACACAAGCATTCGATTAACCCATGGTGATTCCTTAGATGGACTTCAAAGACTATTACAAGATTCTTGGCGTAGAGCCGACGGCGGATGACAAGGCGATCAAGACCGCCTACCGCAAGCTCGCGCGCAAGTATCACCCCGACGTCAGCAAAGAGCGTGACGCCGAGGAGAAATTCAAGGAGGCCAACGAGGCCTATGAAGCCCTGAGCAGCCCGGAAAAACGCGCCGAGTACGACGAACTGCGCAAATACGGCCAGCACGGCCGGCCGTTCCAGGGCCCGCCAGGCTGGCAAAGCCGCGGTTCGGCAGGTGCTGGCGGCTTTGGTGACGGTGGCGATTTTTCCGATTTCTTCAGCTCGATCTTCGGTTCGCGCGGTGGCAATGGCAATCCATTTGGCCGCGGCCAGCAACGCAGTGCCGGACGGCGGGGGCAAGACGTGGAAATGGAACTGGCGATTTTCCTTGAAGAGACCCTGTCCAGCGAGTCCAAGCAGATCAGCTTCCAGGTGCCGCAGCACAACGCCAGTGGTCAGCGCACCGGCTTTACCACCAAGACCCTGAACGTGAAGATCCCGGCCGGCGTCAGCGACGGCGAGAAGATCCGCCTCAAGGGCCAGGGCGCACCGGGCGTCGGTGGCGGGGCCAATGGCGACTTGTTCCTGACCATTCGCATGGCACCGCATCCGCTGTTCGATGTCGAAGGTCATGACCTGATCATCACCGTGCCGCTGGCACCGTGGGAGGCCGCGCTGGGCACCAAGGTGGCGATGCCGACCCTGACCGGCAAGGTCAACTTGACCATCCGTCCGGACAGCCAGAACGGTCAGCGCCTGCGGATCAAGGGCATGGGCCTGGGCAACAAGCACGGCCAGCGCGGCGACCTGTTCGCGCAATTGAAAGTGGTGATGCCGAGCCAGTCCGATGCCGCCGCCCGCGAGCTGTGGACCAAGTTGTCGGAAAAGGCCGCATTCAACCCGAGGACACAATGGAGTAGCTGATCATGAGCAGTACCCTGGTCGTTCAACTGGACATGCAGACCCTCTGTCAGGAAGCCGATCTGCCGGCGGCCTACGTGATCGAAATCGTCGAACACGGCATTGTCGAGCCTTCCGGGCGAACGCCGGAAGACTGGCTGTTTGACGATCAGGCGCCGGTGCTGGCCAAGCGCGCGGCCAAGCTGCACCACGATCTGCAACTGGAGTGGGAAGGGGTCGCGCTGGCCCTGGAGCTGCTGGAGGAAGTGCAGCAACTGCGCAGCGAGAACAGCATGCTCAGGCAACGTTTGGGGCGGTTTGTGCAGGGCTGAGTTCATTGCCTGCGCTGCGCGACCGATCGCCGGCAAGGCCGGCTCCCACACTGGCCCTGTGCATGCAGTACCCTGTGGGAGCCGGCCTTGCCGGCGATTGGCCCTGAAGACCTAGAGCAATTTGTAGTACAGCGCCGTTGCCCGATAGATCCCGTCCGGCCCACAGGCATAATCAGGAATCTCCCCGGCCTTGCTGTACCCCTGCGACCGATAAAAAGCTTCGGCCCCCGAGCCGGCTTCGGTATCCAGGTACAGCATGCCGCGCTGCTTCTGCCGCGCCGTCGTTTCCAGCGCCTGCATCAGTTGCTGGCCAAGGCCCCGGTGCCGTGCCGCGCTGTGCACCAGCAGCTTTTGCACTTCAGCCCGGTTCAAACCATTGGGCTTAAGGCACAAGCCCAGCTGGACACTGCCCAGCACTTCCTTGTCCTTGCCCACCACCCACAGCAACAGCTCACCGCTGACCAGGCGCTGGCGCACCTCCTCGAAATAGCCCTCGGCCTGCTGCGCATCGATATCGGCCAGAAACCCCACCGAGGCGCCGTGTTGCACGGCATCGAGCAGCAACGCCACCAGGCCGTCGCGGTAGTAGGCAAAGCTTTCATGGGTCACACGATTGAGCTGCGCAGCATTCACAGGCGTCACTCCATTGTCGGGGGCGGGGCATCGGGGCTGAGGATCAATTGCATGAAGGTCAGGTCCAGCCAGCGACCAAACTTCACCCCGACCTGGGGCATCTGCCCGTTGAGGGTGAAGCCCAGGCGCTGATGCAGGCGAATCGAGGCGGCGTTGCCGCTTTCGATGGCGGCGACCATTACGTGTTTGTTGCAGGCGCGGGCCCGTTCGATCAGCGCCTGCATCAGCTTGGGCCCCAGGCCGTTGCCGCGCTGGTCACTGCGGATGTACACCGAGTGCTCGACGGTATGGCGAAAACCTTCGAACGGCCGCCAGTCGCCAAATGAAGCATAGCCGAGTACCTCGTTGGCAGCGTTCACCGCCACCAGGATTGGATAACCCTGGGCCTGGCGAGCATCGAACCAGGCTTGGCGGTTGTCCAGATCGACCGCTTGCTCGTTCCAGATCGCCGTGGTGTTGAGCACGGCGTCGTTATAGATATCGCGAATGCCCGTCAGGTCGGCAGGCACTGCATCGCGCAACAGGTAAGTCATGGCAGGTTCTCGAACAGGGGCACTGTGATCGGCTCAGGTTAAATGGTTACCAGGCCGCGCACACCCTCGGCTTCCATATTTTCGCCACGCCCGGCCTGGATGATTTCACCGCGTGACATCACCAGGTACTGGTCGGCAAGCTCCACGGCAAAGTCGTAGAACTGCTCGACCAGCAGGATCGCCATGTCGCCACGGGCGGCAAGTGTGCTGATGACCGCGCCGATCTCCTTGATGACTGAAGGCTGAATGCCTTCGGTGGGCTCGTCGAGGATCAGCAGGCGCGGCTGGCTGGCCAGGGCGCGGCCGATGGCCAGTTGTTGTTGCTGGCCACCGGAGAGGTCGCCGCCACGGCGCTGTTTCATCTGCAGCAGCACCGGGAACAGCTCGTAGATGAACGCCGGCACGCTGTGGGCCTGGCTGGCGCCAAAGCGCGACAGGCCCATCAGCAGGTTCTCCTCGACGCTCAGGCGCGGGAAAATCTCGCGGCCCTGGGGCACGTAGGCAATGCCGGCGTGCACCCGCTGGTGCGGCTTGAGCGCGGTGATCGCCTGGCCTTCCCAGTGCACGCTGCCTTCGCGGGTGGGCAGCAGGCCCATCAGGCAGCGCAGCAGGGTGGTCTTGCCGACGCCATTGCGGCCTAACAGGCAGGTGACTTCACCGACCTTGGCCTCGAACGACAAGCCGCGCAGGATGTGGCTGCCGCCGTAGTATTGGTGCAGTGAGTCGATTTTCAGCATGTTGTCGTCCTTTGTTGGCCTCATCGCCCGAGGTAGACCTCGATCACCCGGTCATCCGCCTGCACCTGTTCCAGCGACCCTTCGGCCAGCACACTGCCCTGGTGCAGCACGGTGACGTGGTCGGCGATGCTGCCGACAAAGCCCATGTCATGCTCGACCACCATCAGCGAATGCTTGCCGGCCAGGCTTTTGAACAGTTCGGCGGTGAATTCGGTTTCGGCATCGGTCATGCCCGCCACCGGCTCATCCAGCAGCAGTAACTGCGGGTCCTGCATCAGCAGCATGCCGATCTCCAGGAACTGCTTCTGGCCGTGGGAGAGCAAACCGGCCGGGCGCTGGGCCGAAGCGCTCAGGCCAATGGTCTGCAGGATCTCGTCGATGCGCTCGCGCTGCTCGCCGCTCAGGCGCGCCAGCAGGCTGGCCAGCACCGACTTGTCGGCCTTCTGCGCCAGCTCCAGGTTCTCGAATACGCTCAGGGCCTCGAACACCGTCGGCTTCTGGAACTTGCGGCCGATTCCGGCCTGGGCGATCTGTACCTCGCTCATGCGCGTCAGGTCCAGGGTGTCGCCGAACCAGGCCTTGCCGCTGGTAGGGCGGGTCTTGCCGGTGATCACATCCATCAGGGTGGTCTTGCCGGCACCGTTGGGGCCGATGATGCAGCGCAGCTCACCGACGCCGATGTACAGGTTGAGGTTGTTCAGCGCCTTGAAACCGTCGAAGCTGACGTTGATGTCTTCCAGGGTCAGCAGCGTGCCGTGGCGCACCTCCAGGCCTTCGCCGCGGCGCTGGCCGAGGCCGATGGCATCGCGGCCGCTGCCAGCGTCGAGGATCGGTTCGAGCATGAATTCCGGGTGCACCGGCGGTAGTGGGATGGCTCTCATTGTTCGCCCCTTTTGTTCAGCAGACCGACCACGCCCCGTGGCAGGTACAGGGTCACCAGGATGAACAGCGCTCCGAGGCAGAACAGCCAGTACTCGGGAAAGGCCACGGTGAACCAGCTCTTCATGCCGTTGACCAGGCCGGCCCCCAGCAGCGGCCCGATCAGTGTGCCGCGTCCGCCGAGGGCGACCCACACGGCAGCTTCGATGGAGTTGGTCGGCGACATCTCGCTAGGGTTGATGATGCCCACCTGCGGCACGTACAAGGCCCCGGCCAGACCGCACAGCACCGCGCTCAGCACCCAGACGAACAACTTGAAACCGCGCGGGTCGTAGCCGCAGAACATCAGGCGGTTCTCGGCATCGCGCAGGGCGGTCAGGACCCGGCCGAACTTGCTCCGGGCCAGGCACCAGCCCAGGTACAGGCTGGCCACCAGCAAGGCGACGGTGAGCAGGAACAGCACCGCGCGGGTGCTTTGCGCGGTGATTTCAAAGCCGAGGATGCTGCGAAAATGGGTGAAGCCGTTGTTGCCGCCAAAGCCGGTCTCGTTGCGAAAGAACAGCAGCATGCCGGCGAAGGTCAGGGCCTGGGTCATGATCGAGAAGTACACGCCCTTGATCCGTGAACGGAAGGCGAAGTAGCCGAACACCAGCGCCAGCAAACCCGGCGCCAGCACCACCAGGCACAGGGCCCAGGCAAAGTGCTGGGTGCCGGCCCAGTACCAGGGCAGTTCGCTCCACGACAGGAAGGTCATGAACGCTGGCAGGCCATCACCAGACGCTTCGCGCATCAGGTACATGCCCATGGCATAGCCGCCGAGGGCGAAGAACAGGCCATGGCCCAGCGACAGCAACCCGGCATAGCCCCAGACCAGGTCCAGGGCCAGGGCGACGATGGCGTAGCAGAGGATCTTGCCGACCAGGGTCAGGGTATAGGCCGAGACCTGCAGGCTGTGCCCGGCGGGCAGCAACGACAGCACTGGCAGGGCCAGCAGCACCAGTAGCACCGTGGTGCCGATGGCCAGGGTCCAGCGCGGGCCGGCCTTCTGGCTGGCGGTAACAAGCAGAGGCTGGTTCATCAGTCGATTACCCGTCCCTTGAGCGCGAAGAGGCCTTGCGGGCGTTTCTGGATGAACAGAATGATCAGCGCAAGGATGAGGATCTTGCCGAGCACTGCACCGATCTGCGGCTCCAGCAGTTTGTTGGCGATGCCCAGGCCAAAGGCCGCCCAGAGGCTACCGGCCAGTTGCCCGACGCCGCCCAGCACCACCACCAGGAACGAGTCGATGATGTAGCTCTGGCCCAGGTCCGGGCCGACGTTGCCGATCTGGCTCAGGGCCACGCCACCGAGCCCGGCGATACCGGAGCCGAGGCCAAAGGCAAGCATGTCCACACGCCCGGTCGGTACGCCGCAGCAGGCGGCCATGTTGCGGTTCTGGGTGACGGCACGCACGTTCAGGCCCAGGCGCGTGCGGTTGAGCAGCAACCAGGTCAGCAGCACCACGAACAGCGCGAAGGCGATGATCACCAGGCGGCTGTAGGGCAGCACCAGGTTGGGCAGCACCTGGAGGCCACCGGAGAGCCAGGCCGGGTTGGCCACTTCGACGTTCTGTGCGCCGAACAGCAGGCGGATGGCCTGGATCAGGATCAGGCTGATGCCCCAGGTGGCCAGCAGGGTTTCCAGCGGGCGGCCATACAGGTGGCGGATCACCGTGCGCTCCAGGAGCATGCCGACCCCGGCACTGACGGCGAAGGCCACCGGCAGGGCGATCAGCGGGTAGAACACGATGGCCTCGGGCACGTAGCGTTGCACCAGGACCTGCACGACATAGGTGGCGTAGGCGCCGAGCATGAGCATCTCGCCGTGGGCCATGTTGATCACCCCGAGCAGGCCGAAGGTGATGGCCAGGCCCAGGGCCGCGAGCAACAGGATCGAACCCAGCGACAGGCCGCTGAAGGCCTGGCCGAGCAGCTCGCCAAACAGCAGCTTGCGCTTGACCTGGGCCAGGCTGGTTTCGGCGGCGGTACGCACGCCGGCGTTGCTCTCGACACCGGGTTCGAGCAGCGCCTCCAATCGGGTGCGGGCCATCGGGTCGCCGGTTTCGCCGAGCAGGCGCACCGCCGCCAGGCGCACGGCCGGGTCGCTGTCGACCAGTTGCAGGTTGGCCAGGGCCAGGGCCAATGCCGCATGGACGGCGGCATCGGCTTCGCTGGCGAAGCGCCGGTCGAGGAAGGCGACCTGGGCCGGCTGGGCGCTTTTCTGCAATTGTTGGGCAGCCGCCAGGCGCACTGTGCTATCTGCGCTGAGCAACTGATGGCTGGCCAGGGCGTTATCCACAAGCCCGCGCAAGCGGTTGTTCAGGCGCAGTTTGCGGGTGTCGCCGGCGGCGATGCGGCCTTGTTGCAGAGCGCTCAGCAGTTCAACGCGGGCCGGGTCCGGTTGCGCCGCCCAGTCCTGGAGCAGGCGCGCCTGCTCATTGGCCTTGGCGGCGATGAAGTAGTCTGCGTCGGCTGCCGGGGCGGCTAGCGGCAGCAGCAGGAGCAGACCGAGGAGGAGGCGCTGGAGGGCCTTGGGCATAGCGGGATCCGTCGCGGTTGTGGAGTTTCTCAGGGCCTCATCGCTGGCAAGCCAGCTCCCACAGGTACATGCAGTGCCTGTGGGGAGGCGCGGTCCTTGTGGGCGCTGGCTTGCCAGCGATGGGCCGCCAAGCGGCCCCGGTGGCTCAGTTGCCCTTCACCGCATAATCCGGCCGCTTGTCGTTGCCCGGAATGAACGGGCTCCATGGCTGCGCACGCAGCGGCTGCCCGGTTTCCCAGACCACGTTGAACTGACCGTCATCCTGGATCTCGCCGATCATCACCGGCTTGTGCAGGTGGTGATTGCTCTTGTCCATGGTCAGGGTGTAGCCCGACGGCGCCTTGAAGGTCTGCCCGGCCAGGGCTTCGCGGACCTTGTCGACATCGGTGGACTTGGCTTTCTCGACCGCCTGGGCCCACATATGAATGCCGACGTAGGTGGCCTCCATCGGGTCGTTGGTCACCGCCTTGTCGGCGCCTGGCAGGTTCTTGGCCTTGGCGTAGGCTTTCCAATCGGCGACGAACTGGCTGTTGACCGGGTTATCCACCGACTCGAAGTAGTTCCACGCCGCCAGGTGCCCGACCAACGGCTTGGTGTCGATGCCGCGCAGTTCTTCCTCGCCCACCGAGAAGGCCACCACCGGCACGTCGGTGGCTTTCAGGCCCTGGTTGGCCAGTTCCTTGTAGAACGGCACGTTGGAGTCGCCGTTGACCGTGGAGATGACCGCGGTCTTGCCGCCGGCGGAGAACTTCTTGATGTTGGCGACGATGGTCTGGTAATCGCTGTGGCCGAACGGCGTGTAGACCTCTTCGATGTCCTTGTCGGCCACGCCCTTGCTGTGCAGGAAGGCGCGCAGGATCTTGTTGGTGGTGCGCGGGTAGACGTAGTCGGTACCCAGCAGGAAGTAGCGCTTGGCGCTGCCGCCGTCTTCGCTCATCAGGTATTCCACCGCCGGGATCGCCTGCTGGTTGGGTGCGGCACCGGTGTAGAAGACGTTCGGCGACATCTCTTCGCCCTCATACTGCACCGGGTAGAACAGCAGGCCATTGAGCTCTTCGAACACCGGCAGTACCGACTTGCGCGACACCGAGGTCCAGCAGCCGAACACCACCGCGACCTTGTCCTGGGTCAGCAGCTGGCGGCCCTTTTCGGCGAACAGCGGCCAGTTCGAGGCCGGGTCGACCACCACCGGCTCCAGCAGCTTGCCGTTGACCCCACCCTTGGCGTTGATTTGCTCGATGGTCATCAGGGCCATGTCCTTGAGCGAGGTTTCGGAAATCGCCATGGTCCCCGACAGCGAGTGCAGGATGCCGACCTTGATGGTCTCGGCGGCCTGGATGCTCCAGCTCAGGCCCATGGCCGCGATGGACGCGCTGAGGGTAAAGGCCTTGATCAGACTGCGACGCTTCATAGTGCTCTCTCCATGGAATCGGATGTTCTGTTGGGCAGATGGCGACTTCGCCCAAGAGCGTTAGCAAGGGCTGTGCCGGGTAGCGCGAGGCTGTCTGGGACAGGGGTTTCATGGGGATTTGCGACGGCAATGAAGCGTGCCTGCACCGTGATGGCGCCGGGACCTGTGCGCTGCAAACTTGTCTGCACAGCTTTGGTTCGCGCGGGTATCATCGCCGCCTTCAACACCGATCAGGGACGATGACAGTGAACAGACACGTGCGTGCAGGGATGCTGGTGGCCGGCTTGTGGGCCGCAGTGGGGCAGGTGCAGGCCAGCGAGCCGTCCTCGCTGTATTTTCGCTGCAACATGACCGCTGCCCAGTACGCCGAGGTCAAGGCCGCCCCGCCAGGCGGGGCGCCAGCCTTCGATGATTGGCAGCAATGGTTCGACAGCCATGGGATGTATGGCCCGGGCAAGGTCAGGAGTGAAGACCTGCGGCCGCTGGTGGCGCGAAACCTTAGAGAGCTGGTCGGCGTCACTGGTTGGGGCACGTACTCGGAGTACGACGAGAAGGCGGGCGCCTGGCGTTTCGCCCTGTTGCAGTTCAGTGATAACTACGGCGAGATGATCTCCCTGCTGGCGCCGCTACGCAGCGTCGCACCCTATTGCGCGGCCGACTCCGACAGTTTCATGCTGGTCTACTCGTACATCTGGGGCAACGGCGACGACGCCTACCTGACCCTCAACGGCCGCAGCCAGTTTGCCAAGGCGCCGACGCCGGCCCAACGTCAGGAGGCCGACGCAGTGCTGGCCGAACTGTTCAAGGCGGCACAACGCTAAGCGGCCCTGTGCTGGCTTTAATCAACCCTCACCCACGGAACAAGGACAGACCCGATGGAAGCTTCGTCGCTGTACATTCGCTGCAACCTCAGCCCCGCTGCCTATCAGGCGGTTATGAGCGCGCCGGTGGCCAACCCGCGGCAGTTCGATGATTGGCAACGCTGGTATGACAGCAAGGACGCCTACGGGGCGGGTGAGCTGTCCGCCCATGACCTGGACCGATCCACTACCTGCAGCCTGGGCGACCTGATCGCAGGTTGGGTTGAGTTCTCCCCGGGTAGCCGCAGTCATTACGATGAGCAGGCCGGGGTGTGGACGTTCGCCGTGCTGGAGTTCACTGACAATTATGGCGAGATGCTGCAACTGCTGGCGCCCCTGCGGCAGGTCGCGCACTACGCCGACGTCGATTCGGACAGTTTTCTGCTGATCTATTCGTACATCTGGGGCAATGGCATCGATGCCTGCCTGAGCCTTGGCCAGGGCCGCAGTGAGTTCATCGACGGCCCGAGCGAGGCACAGCGCGCCGAGGCCGCCGCCGTACTGGAACAGCTGTGGGACAGTGTGGCGGCGGCGTACGAGCAGGGCGGCCTGTAGTTCGGCTGATCAGCTGTCGGCGTTGGCCATCAGCAGCGCGCGGTTACGCCGCACGAACTGGTAGGTCACGGTCAGCAACACGAACCACAGCGGCGTGACGATCAGTGCCTGGCGGGTATCGTGCTCTAGGCCCAGCAGCACCAGGATGAAGGCGAAGAACGCCAGGCACACCCAGCACATCAAGCGCCCGCCAGGCATCTTGTACTTCGAGGCCTGGTGCAGCGCCGCGCGCTGCTTGCGGTAGCTCAGGTAAGACAGCAGGATCAGGGTCCAGACGAACATGAACAGGATCGCCGATACCGTGGTCACCAGGGTGAAGGCTTCGATCAGGTCGGGGACCACATACATCAGTGCGGCGCCCAGCAGCAGGCAGGTGCAGGAGAAGTACAGGCCGTTGGCCGGCACCTTGCGGCTGGAAAGGTGTTCGAAGCTGCGGGGTGCATCACCCTGCTGGGCCAGGCCGAAGAGCATGCGGCTGGTGGAGAACACGCCGCTGTTGGCCGACGAGGCCGCCGAGGTCAGCACCACGAAGTTGATGATGCTGGCCGCCGCCGGCAGGCCGGCGAGCACGAACAGTTCCACGAACGGGCTCTTGCCGGGCACCACGTCGCGCCATGGCGTGACCGCCATGATGGTGATCAGCGCCAGCACGTAGAAGACGATGATGCGCACCGGGATCGAGTTGATTGCCCGCGGCAGGTTGCGCTCCGGGTTCTTCGCTTCGGCGGCGGTGGTGCCCACCAGTTCGATGCCGACGAAGGCGAACACGGCAATCTGGAAACCGGCAAAAAAGCCCATCAGGCCATGGGGGAACATGCCCTGGTCATTCCACAGGTTGGCAATGTCGGCGGTGCGCCCGGCGGGCGACTGGAAGCCGGCCACGACCATGTACAGACCGGTGCCGACCAGGGCGACGATAGCGACGATCTTGATCATGGCGAACCAGAACTCGATTTCGCCGAACATCTTCACCGTGATCAGGTTCAGTGACAGCAGCAGGCCGACACAGGCAATCGCCGGCGCCCATTGCGGCAAGTCAGGGAACCAGAACTGCGAATAGGCCGAGATCGCGATGACATCGGCGATGCCGGTGATGATCCAGCAGAACCAGTAGGTCCAGCCGGTAAAGTAGCCGGCCCAGGGCCCGAGCAGGTCGGCGGAGAAATCGATGAACGACTTGTAGTTGAGGTTCGACAGCAGCAGTTCGCCCATGGCACGCATGACGAAGAACAGCATGAAACCGATGATCATGTAGACGAAGATGATCGACGGACCGGCCAGGCTGATGGTCTTGCCCGAGCCCATGAACAGGCCGGTGCCGATGGCACCACCGATGGCGATCAGTTGGATATGGCGGTTGGACAGGCTGCGTTGCAGGTGGTCATGGTCATCGGGAACGGGGTGTTGCGGGGGCAGGTTCACAGTCATCGGCAGGCATTCCGTTGAGGTCAGTCTTTTTGTGCGCCGCTAGGCTAACACGCGCCTTCCTGGCGCTAGCGCGACAATACGTCTCAAGGCGCCGGCGGTGTTGACCGCGATCAACGTCGGCGCATCAGGCCGATAAAGAACAAGCCACCAATGGCGGCGGTGGCGATGCCGATGGGCAGGTCCTCGGGCGAGATCAACGTGCGCGCGGCGACGTCGACCCAGATCAGGAACAGGCTGCCCAGCAGCAGGCACACCGGCAGCAGGCGGCTGTGCTCGGCACCGACCAGGCGCCGGGCGATGTGCGGCACCATCAAGCCGACAAAGCCGATCGAGCCACTGA
Source organism: Pseudomonas sp. RC2C2 (assembly GCF_018390435.1). Classification (NCBI taxonomy): domain Bacteria; kingdom Pseudomonadati; phylum Pseudomonadota; class Gammaproteobacteria; order Pseudomonadales; family Pseudomonadaceae; genus Pseudomonas; species Pseudomonas sp. RC2C2. Next base: position 2,882,572 of record NZ_JAHBAX010000001.1, read on the forward strand.
TCGCCACCAGCACGCCGGTCAACAGTGAACAGATCAGAAACGCCAGCAGACGGACCTTGCGCGCATTCAGGCCAAGGGTCACGGCGGTCTGCTCACCGGCCATCAGCGCGTTCAGCGAGCGGGCCATGCCCAGCAGCAAGGCCAGCCCCAGCAACACGCTGATGGCCGGAATCGGCAGCAGCTCCCAGCGCGCCAGGCCCAGGCCGCCGAGCATCCAGAACATCACCGCCGAGCTTGCCCGGTGATCACCGAGAAACAGCAGCAGGTTAGCCGCTGCCATCATCACAAAGGCCACCGCCACGCCGCAGAGCAGCAGACGGTCGCTGTCCAGGCGGCCGTGGCGGCTGGCGATGGCCAGCACCAGCAGCATGCTGCACAGGGCACCGATGAAGGCCGCCAGGGGCAAGGTCAACACACCCAGCAGTTCACCGATATGCAGCACCACCAGTACTGCACCGAGTGTTGCCCCGGAGGTGACGCCGAGCAGGTGCGGGTCGGCCAGCGGGTTGCGGGTCACGGCCTGCAGTACGGCGCCAATCATCGCCAGGCCGCCGCCGACCAGCGCCGCCAGGAGCATGCGCGGCACGCGAATCAACCAGACGATATGCTCCTGGCCGGTGCTCCATGCAGGCGCTTCGCCGGTAACGCCGAACAGCTTGAACAGCAGGACCCGCCAGACCACCTCGACCGGCACCGGTGCCGAGCCGAAGCCCAGGGAGACCACGCAGGAGACCAGCAGCAGGGCGAACAGCCCGAGCAGCAACAGGCGATGACGGGCGCTTGCGGACCTCATGCGCCGTGCAGGCTCTTGGCGATGGTCTCGATGGCTTCGACGTTCTCAAGGCTTGGCGTGGCCGCCACGTAAGGAATGACCACGAAGCGCTTGTTGCGGATCGCATCGACCGATTGCAGGGCTGGGTGCTGTTGGAGAAACGCCTGCTTCTGCGCGGCGCTGACTTCGCCATAGTCGACGATGACGATCACCTCGGGGTTGCGTTCGACCACGCTCTCCCAGTTGACCCGGGTCCAGCTGGCCTCGATGTCGTCGAGCACATTGCGCCCGCCCGCTGCGGCGATCAGCGCCTCGGGCATGCCCAGGCGCCCGGAGGTCATGGCCCGGTCTTCGCCGCTGTCGTAGAGAAACACCCGTGGGCGCTGTGCCGGCAAGTGCTGCTGGACCACGGCGACGCGCTGTTGCATCTCACCGATCAGTCGCTCGGCGCGTTCCTGCACGTCGAAGATCCTGCCGAGGTTGCGCAGGTCGGTATAGGTGTCATCCAGGCTCGCGGCCGGGCGCTTCATGACAAAGGCGCAGGACTCGGTCAACTCATAGACCGGGATGCCCAGCGGCGCCAGGCTCTGTGGCGTCAGGTCGCCACCGACGCGCATGCCGTAGTCCCAGCCGGCGAACAGGAAGTCGACATTGGCGTTGAGCAGGGTTTCCACCGACGGGTACTTGGCCGCCAGTTCCGGCAGGCCGTCGAGTTGCTTGCGCAACTGCGGGGTCACCGCCTTCCAGCCGCTGACGCCGCTGTAGCCGACCATGCGCGAGCGCAGGCCGAGGGCGAGCATCATCTGGGTCATGTTGATGTCATGGCTCAGGGCATGCTCCGGGGCTTGGGTGAAGGTCACCTGGCGGTTGCAGCTCTGCACGGTCAACGGGTATTGGGTCGCCTCGGCGAAAACGCCGGGGCTGGCCAGCAGCAAGGCCAGGCCGAGCAGCAGGGTGGATCGAATCATCGCTGGGTTATCCAGGTAAGGCGTGGGTGGTCAGCCAGAGGGTGGCGGTCGATCAGCGCTTGCACGCCGAACACCTCCTGCAGCAACTCGGCAGTCAGCACCTGGTCAGGCGTGCCGCTGGCGACGATGCGCCCGTGATCGAGCACATACAGGCGATCACAGAAGGCCGCAGCCAGGTTCAAGTCATGGATGCTCGCCAGGGTGCCAATGCCCAGGCGCCGCACCTGCTGCAACAGCTCCAGCTGATAACGGGGGTCGAGGTGGTTGGTCGGCTCATCGAGGATCAACACCTGGGGTTGCTGGACCAGGGCGCGGGCGAGGATCACTCGCTGCTTCTCGCCGCCGGACAGGCTGGCGAAGGTGTGGTCATCAAAACCCTGCAGGCCGACCGCCTGCAAGGCCTGTTGCACCAACTGGCGATCCGCGTGACTGTCGCCGTCGAACAGGCCTTTATGGGGCGTGCGGCCCATGGCGACGACTTCCTCGACATTCAGGCCGAAGGCATCGGGAAACTCCTGCAGCACCACGGCAATGCGCTGGGCGCACCAGCGCGAAGACTGCTGCCACAGGTCATGTGCGCCCAGGCGCACCTGGCCGCGTTCCGGCTTGTTGAAGCGGTAGGCGCAGCGCAGCAGGCTGGTCTTGCCGCTGCCGTTGGGGCCGATCAGGCCGACGAACTCGCCGACGCCGACCTGCAGCTCAACGGCGCGCAGCTGGAACTGGTGGTGGCAGTGGCCGTGGCCCAGGGGCGACCAGTACAGGTCGCTGATACTCAGGGTACTCATCAAGGTCCTGCGGGCCTGAAAAAGCGGGGGCCTATGTTAACGGATTTGCTGTAGGAGCGGCGGCGTGGCGATTCGCCTTGCCCCGCGATAGCGGTTCTTCAGTCGCAGGGTCTCGCGGGGCAAGCCCGCTCCCGTGTTGCCTGGGGAAGGCGCGATCAGTAATCGCGCCCGGGGTGGGTCAGAAACTCAGGTCGACCTTGGTCCAGAACGTACGCCCCGGCTCATTGATCGGCTGCGGGTCGCTGGCCGGGAAGCCGAAGCCGGCATTGCCCGCCAGGTTCAAGTGTTCGGCGTACGCCTTGTCGAACAGGTTGTCGACCCCGGCACTGAGTTTGAGGTTGTTGCTGACCTTGTAGGCGCCGTTGAGCGAGAACACGCCGAAACCGCCGCTCTTCTCATAGTCCTTGCCCACCACGTTGCCGGAATTCTCGGCGATGCGGTTTTGTGCCGCGACCAGGCGCCACAAGGCGCCGGCGCTCCACACATCACGGCTGTAGGTCAGGCCCAGGCGGCTTTCCAGCGGTGGCATCTGCGGCAGTGCCTTGCCGTCGCTGCTGTTCTTGCCCCACGCGTAGGCGAGGGTGGCGTCGGCTTTCCAGTTGCTGGTCAACTTGTACGCCGCGCCCAGTTCGCCGCCCATGATCCGCGCGTCGATGTTCTGCGCGCGCGAGCTGGGCATGCCCATCATCCCCGGCCGGTAGTCGAAGAGGATGTAATCGCGAATCTGCCCGACATAGCCCGAGGCCCAGGCGTCGATGGTCTCGGTCTGGTACTGGATGCCGAAGTCGAGCTGGGTGGTTTTCTCCGGCTTGATACTGTCGAAGGCGTTGACTGAACCGGCCGGACCGGACTTGGGCGAGAACAGCTCCCAGTAGTCGGGAAAGCGCTGGGCGTGGCCGAGGCCGACGTAGGTGGTGGCGGGAACGTCCACCAGGTCATGCTCGTAGCGGATAAAACCGCTGGGCAGGGTATCGGCGCGGGTATTGTCGCGAGTGGCGCTGGTGGCTCGGTAGTCCTTGGCCGATGCACGGTCCAGGCGCGCGCCGGTGATCAGCCGGTCCTGTTCGGCGGCGTACCAGGTCAGTTCGCCGAACACCCCGTAGTTGTGGAAGTCGGCGTCCTTGGTCCAGGCCATGTGCTTGTGCGCATCGATGCCCATGCCGCCGCGTTGGCGGTGTTCGTTGGTCTGCGCGTCGATGCCGCTGATCAGTTGCAGGTCATCCCAGCGCCAAGTGCCCTTGATTCGCCCGCCAAGGGTCCGTCGGTCGACGTTGCTGACCATCGGCATGCCCATCATGCCCATGCCCGAGGGCGTGCGCAGGCTGTAGTTGTCCATCACGTGGTCGGCATAGTTGTAGTAGACCTGGGCTTCGAGCTTGTCCCAGACCTCGCCGATGTTGGACTTCTCGAAACGCAGGCCAAGGCTTTCGCGCTTGAACTGCGAGCCGTCCATGCCGCGCCCGGCGTAGCGGGCTTCACCGTCGCCCTTGCCGGCGGTCAGTTCCACCAGGGTGTCGGCGTCCGGCGTCCAGCCCAGGGCGACGTCACCGTTCCATTTGTCCCAGCGCGACGGCACGGTGTCGCCATTGCCGTCTTCATAGTCATCGGAGCGCGACTGGTTGCCGACGAAACGCGCATAGCCGTAGCGATTGCCGGCGGCGGCATCCAGCACCTTGTCGAAGCGGCCGTTGGAGCCACCCAGCAGGCTGGCGTTGACGCGGCTGCCGAGCTCGCCGAATTTTTCCGGCTCGCGGTCAAAGAGGATGGTCCCGGCCGAGGCGCCCGGGCCCCAGATCACGCTTTGCGGGCCCTTGATCACGGTCAGGCGGTCGTAGGTTTCCGGCGAGATGTACGAAGTCGGGGCATCCATGCGGTTGGGGCAGGCGCCGAGCATCACGCCGCCGTTGGTGAGGATGTTCAGGCGTGAGCCGAACATGCCGCGCAGGACCGGGTCACCATTGGTGCCACCAGCGCGAATGGCCGAAAAGCCCGGGATGGTTTTCAGGTAGTCGGCGCCATCACTGGCCGGTACCGGCTGGCGTGGGTCCTTGGGGTTGGTGACGATGGTCAGTGGCGAGCTGGGAGCCACGGCGGTGATCACCGTCGGGCTCAGTTCGGCCTGGTCATGGACATGCGTGTCCTGGGCCTGGTTGGCGGCCAGGGCCAGGGGGCTGAGCAGGGTGCCGCAGATCACGGCGATGGTCCCTTGCAGGGACAGACGAAAAACAGCGGTGCAGCCGGACATAATGATTCCAACATCGATCAGTCATAAGGGTGCGCGCAGTCGACGGCAGTTGCCGGACTTCGGGCGCAGGTAGTGGGCTCAGACGACGATGGGGGAAGGCGGCGCGCGGCTGCGGGCGCCGGGGAATACCGTCTGCCGGGCATGGCCCTGGCGCGGGTGGACGAGCAGTCGGTGGCTGGCGGGAACGGCTTCGGTGTTGAGCAGGCTCAGGGCCTGGGGCAGCGCCGGGCAATGGAAGAACAGGCTGCAATAGCCGCACTTCTCCCAGATCACCTTCAGCGCCGGGCTACCACCGTGGTGGCTGTCGGCATGGCAATAATCGGCAGCGCTGTCCATGCTCATGCCGGCCGGCATGGCACGGTGATCCATCGGCATCGACTGGGAAACCAGTGGGCCGATAAAGATCATCAACATGGCGAACAGGCTCAGCCAGCTGCCGCGAACCGTCCTCGACTCAGGACGCGCGGTGTGGCTGAACCTGCTGCGGGCGATCGTCACGCCGGGCAGCCTTCAGCGATCAATGGCTGTGGGCGGCTTCCTCGGGTGCCTGCTTCTGTACCGCGACCTCGACGGTGATATCACCGGCGTTCTTGAAATGCAGGGTCAGCGGGAAGCGCTTGCCATCAGCCAGCAGGCTGCGGTCCTTGGGCTGCATCAGCATCACGTGGTAGGCACCGGGGGCGAACTTCAGGTCGCCACCGGCAGGGACGTCGACGCTCTGTACCTGCTGCATTTTCATCAGGCCGTCCTTGTGCACATGCTCGTGCAACTGGGCATCGTCGCTGATCGGGCTGTTGACGCTGAGCAGGGTGTCGGCCGTCTTGCCGTTGTTATGCACGACGAAATAGGCCGCCACGTTGGGCGCGTTGGGCGGCAGTTCCTGCGACCACGGGTGAGCGATATGCAGCTCGCCTACGGTGTATTCATGGGCATTGGCAAAGGTCGCCGGCAGCATCAGTGCGGCCAGCAGCAGGGCGTTCTTGAACATGGTGATTCTCCAGTCGATTCAGGTTCGCAGCAGGTAGCGCAGTGAACTCAGACCAGAGGGGAGGCGCGTGGGTTGAGGGCCGGCCACTGTTGCCGGGGTGTCGGCTGGTGGATGGCAAGCAGCGCAGGCGCACGGGCGAAATCCTGGCTGGGCATCAGCAAGCGTGGTGGGTGGCCAGGCAATGCCAGCAAGGGCGCTGCGCCAGAGCAGCACCAGCAGTGCTGCATGCTGGAGTGATCATCGCCTTGCTGGCCGAGGTCGATCTTGCCCAGGGCAATGATTTGCGCCTTGGCCTTGCCGCCGACACTCGAACAGAAGGCGCCCCATAGCAGTTGTTCGGCCGGCCCCTTGGGGGCTGCGGACGCCAACGGCATGGCCAGCAGATTGAACAGCACTGCGAAGCAGGCGATCCAGGCAATGGCGGGCCGATATGGGGACATGGAAAGATCCGGTCAGGAATCAGAGGTGGCTATTGTAACGCCCAGTATAGGGAAAATTACCGGGGGTGCGGTGAAGTGCCGCACACCCGGCCAGCATCAGGCCTGCTTGTTGCGGCCCATCAGCCCGCGCACGGTTTCCTGCAGGTCGGCGGGCAGCACCACGACCTTGGCGTTGTCGCTGCTGGCAAGGCTCTCCATGGCGCCGATGTAACGCTCGCCCAGCAGGTACATTGCCGGGGTGATCTCGGTACCCACCGCGTCCTTGACCAGGGTGATCGAACGCGCCGAGGCTTCGGCGAGGTTGATCTGCGCTTCGGCGTCGAGCTTGGCTGCCTGCTGGCGCGCTTCGGCTTCAAGGATGGCGGCCTGCTTGGCGCCTTCGGCCCGGGTGACGTCGGCTTTACGTTCACGCTCGGCGGCGGCCTGGCGCTCCATGGCCGCCTGCATGTTCTGCGACGGCTTGATGTCCTGGATCTCTACCGAGCGCACGGTCACGCCCCAGTCTTCGGTCTGCTCGGACATGGCTTCGCGCAGGCGCGCCTTGATCTGTTCGCGGCTCGACAGCGCTTCGTCCAGGTCCATGGCGCCGACGATGGCGCGCAGCGAGGTCATGGTCAGGCTGGTCACTGCGAAGGTGAAGTCCTGGACACCGTAGGCGGCCTTCTGCGGGTCGACGACCTTGGCGAAGCACAGGGCGTTGGCGACGATCACCGCGTTGTCGCGGGTAATGATTTCCTGCTGCTGTACATCGAGGATGATGTCCTTGGTCGGCAGGCGGTAGGCGACCACGTCCATGTACGGGATCAGCAGGTTCAGGCCTGGCTTGAGGGTGCTGTGGTAGCGGCCCAGGCGCTCGACGATCCACTCCTCGCCCTGGGGCACGATGCGCACGCCCTTGAACAGGGTGAGGAGGGCGAATGCGGCGATCGTGCCGACGACGATAAGGCTGGTCATGAGTCAAAGCTTCCTTTTTTGCTGATCAGGCCCGGGTAACCCGGGCGGTATTGCCTTCGATGGCGGTGATGCGCACGCGCTCGCCCGAGGGGATCTCGGCATCGGCAACGCAGATCCACTCCTCGTTGCCCAGGATGGGTTTCTGGAAGCGCACGCGGCCTTTCTGGAATTCAGAGACCGTGGCGGTGAGCAGGCCGACCTCGCCGATCACGCTGTCGGCGGTCCAGCGGGTGTCTGGCTGCTTCTTGCGAAACACCTTGAACCACAACAGCGTGGTGATGGATGAGAACACCACCCACAGCAGCATTTGCATGTCGAGTTGCAGGCTCGGCGCCAGAAAAGCGATGAACGAAACCAGCACGGCGCCGATGCCGAACCAGAGGATGAAGAAGGTTGGCAGGACCAGTTCAAGCACTACAAGGCCGAAACCGAATACCAGCCAGATCCACCATTGCATTTCCATATGGGTGAAGTCTTCCGGGGTGAGGAGGGGCGTAGTGTAAGGCAGTGGGGTGGGGATGGGGCAAATCAACCCAGTAAGAAACCTCCTAAAATATAGCTCGCCTTCTGTGGGGGCTGGCTTGCCAGCGATGAGGCCAGGCTAGGCGATAAAGCTGTGTTGTCTGGATTGCGACCGCTCTGCAGTCGATCGCTGGCAAGTCCCGCTCCCACAGGTTGTGGTGCAAGCAAATCCATCAAGGCAGGTCTGCCAATAGCTCTGAAGGGCTGAAGAATTCTCTGTCGACTGGCGGCAGTTCCGGTCGCTTGAGGATCAACACCGGCACTCGCCGTTGCCTGGCGATTTCAAGTTTGGGTTCGGTCGCCCCGCTGCCACTGTTCTTGCTGATCAGCACATCGATCTGCCGCCGCTCGAACAGCGCGCGTTCGTCGTCCAGGTGAAACGGCCCGCGTGCGCCGATCACTTCGCAGCGCTCATTGCCAGGGCAGGCTTCAAGGGCGCGCAAGGTCCAGAACTGATGGGCGGGAATTTCCTGCAGATGCTGCAGCGGCTCACGGCCGAGGGTGAACAGCGGCCGCTGGAACGGGCGCAGGGCATCGATCAACTCGGCCCAGTCGGCCACCTCGCGCCAGTCATCGCCGGCCTGGGCTTGCCATGCCGGGCGGCGCAAAGCCCAGCACGGCACGCCGGTGAGCTGCGCGGCGCGAGCGGCGTTGGCGCTGATCCGGGCGGCGTAGGGGTGGGTGGCGTCGATCAGCAGATCGATGTTGTGCGCAAGCAGGTAAGCGGCCAAACCCTCGGCACCGCCAAAGCCTCCGACCCGCACCTGGCACTTCAGGTCAGTGGGCACCCGGCCAATTCCGGCCAGGCTGTAGACGTGCTGCGGGTCCAGGGTGCGGGCAATGGCCAGGGCTTCGGTGATGCCGCCGAGCAACAGGATGCGTTTCATGCAAAGCCCCCCGCATGGCCAACGATGCCACCCTGGCGATCGATGGCAAACACCTCCACCTGCACCTGCGCCGGTACTACGCTGCGGGCAAAGGCCAGGGCATGGGCGCAGACCGCGTCGCCCAGGGCAACGCCGGCGGCGCTGGCCAGGGCCAGCGCCTGCTGGCTGGTGTTGGCCTGGCGAATCGCGTCTTGCAAGGCGTCGTCGGCACCGATCGCCGCCGCCCAGTCGGCCAGTTGCGGCAGGTCGATGCTCGAATGGCGGCTGTGCAGGTCCATGTGCCCGGCGGCCAGCTTGCTGATCTTGCCAAAGCCACCGCACAGGCTGAGTTTATCCACAGGCACTTTGCGCAGGTGCTTGAGCACCGCGCCGACAAAGTCGCCCATTTCGATCAGGGCGATTTCCGGCAGGTTGTAGACTCGGCGCATGGTGTCTTCGCTGGCGTTGCCGGTGCAGGCGGCGATGTGCTGGTAACCGTTGGTTTTCGCCACGTCAATGCCCTGGTGGATCGAGGCGATGTAGGCCGAGCAGGAGAACGGCCGGACAATGCCGCTGGTGCCGAGGATCGACAGGCCGCCAAGAATGCCCAGGCGCGGGTTCATGGTTTTCAGCGCCAGGCTTTCACCGTCCTGGACGTTCACCGTGACCTCGAACCCGCCTGCGTAAGCGTGTTCGGCGGCCAGGCGCTGCAGGTGTTCGGTCATCATCCGCCGGGGTACCGGGTTGATGGCCGGCTCGCCAACCGCCAGTACCAGCCCGGGGCGGGTCACCGTGCCGACGCCCTTGCCAGCGACAAAGCGTACGCCAGGCTCCGCCTGTAAACGCACGCGGCTGTAAAGCAGGGCGCCGTGGGTAACGTCCGGGTCATCGCCGGCATCCTTGAGGGTGCCGGCCTCGGCGCCATCCTCCAGCAGGCGGCAGAACTCCAGGCGCATCTGCACCACCTTGCCCTTGGGCAGGGTGATGTGCACGGCGTCATTGCCCTCGCCGGCAAGCAGCAGGCGGGCCGCTGCGAGGCTGGTAGCGGTGGCGCAGCTGCCGGTGGTCAGGCCGCTGCGCAGCGGGGCGGGTTGTTCCCGGGTCTCGTCACGCATCGACAGGCTTGACCGCTTCTAGCAGGGTAATCGGCAGGGCCTGGCGCCAGGTATCGAACTCGCCCAGCGGTTGCGCCTGGGCGATATGGATGCGGGTCAGCTCGCCGCCATGCTGCTCGCGCCAGTTGACCAGGGCCAGCTCGCTTTGCAGAGTCACGGCATTGGCCACCAGACGCCCGCCCGGGCGCAGTTGCTCCCAGCAATGCTGCAACACGCCTGCGCGGGTCACGCCGCCGCCGATGAAAATGGCATCAGGGCGCTCCAGGCCCTGCAGGGCCATCGGTGCGCGGCCGCGGATCAATTGCAGGCCGGGCACGCCGAGGGCATCGCGGTTGTGTTCGATCAACTGCTGGCGCCCCTCATCGGACTCGATGGCCAGCGCCCGGCAACTGGGGTGGGCGCGCATCCACTCGATGCCGATCGAGCCGCTGCCAGCGCCGACATCCCAGAGCAGTTCACCCGGTCGCGGCGCCAGGCGCGCCAGGGTAATGGCACGCACATCGCGCTTGGTCAGCTGGCCATCGTGCTTGAAGGCGCTGTCCGGCAGACCTGCCAGGGGCGACAGGCGCGGCGCATCGGGTGCGGCCAGGCATTCGATGGCGATCAGATTCAAGTCGGCAACCTGTGTGTGCGCAAAGTGCTCGGCAGTGCCCTCGAGTCGGCGTTCGGCGTTGCCGCCAAGGTGCTCGAAGACCTGCAGCCGGCTCGGCCCGAAACCGCGCTCACGCAGCAATGCGGCGATGGCAGCCGGGCTGCTGCCATCGTTGCTCAGCACCAGCAGGCGCATGCCGCTGTACAGATGAGCGTTGAGCGCCGCGATCGGCCGCGCCACCACCGAAAGGCTCAGTACCTCCTGCAACGGCCAGCCCAGGCGGGCGGCGGCCAGGGCGCAGGAGGAGGGCATCGGCAGCACGTTCATTTCACTGACATCGAGCTGCCGCGCAAGGCTTGCGCCCACGCCATAGAACATCGGGTCGCCGCTGGCCAGCACGCACACCGGTTCGCCACGCAGGGCCAGGACCGGCGCCAGGGAAAAAGGGCTGGGCCAGAGCAGGCGTTCGCCAGTGATGCAGTGCGGCAGCAGATCCAGCTGGCGCTGGCCGCCAAACACCCGTGAGGCGCCCAGCAGCGCGCGCCGGGCATTCTTGCCCAGGCCACTGAAACCGTCTTCACCGATACCTACTACTGTCAGCCAGGGCGACATGGATTTCCTCAATTCAACGCAATCCGACCGGCAGGCTTTTCATGCCTTCGGACAAAGCAGGCATAATACCGCGCCTTCTACACTGAAGTGCCTTTTCACGATTGCCGGGTGACCTTTTGAACCAGCCTGTATCGGCCCACCAGCCCCAAGCTTCGCTGCGTCCCTCGGCCTGTCCGGGGTTGTGGCGCATCGTCCAGGCGCTGGACGGCGGCATCTGCCGGATCAAGCTGGCAGGCGGAGCGCTGACGGCGGATCAGGCCGAGGCCGTTGCCACTGCGGCCGAGCGCTATGCGGGGGGTGAAATAGAAGTCACCAACCGCGGCAACCTGCAGATTCGCGGCATCGGCTGCGACCATAGCGGGCTGATCGAGCTGCTGCTGGCTGCCAGCCTTGGGCCACGCGAGGCCGCCGGCGACGATGTGCGCAACCTGATGCTCAGCCCCACCGCAGGCATCGATCCGCAGATGCTGCTCGACACCCGGCCACTGGCGCAGCAGGTGCTGCAGTCGCTGGAAACCACCCCGCGCTTTCATCAGCTCTCGGCCAAGTTCGCCGTGCAGCTGGATGGCGGCGAGGCCCTGGCGATGCTCGAGCACCCCCATGACCTGTGGCTCAGCCCGCTGAAGCTTGACGACGAACTGTGGCTGGCGTTCGGCCTGGCGGGCTGCCCGGCCCAGGATGCGCCGCTGGGCGCCGTGCCCCTGACGCGCGGGCACGAACTGGTACTGGCGGTGCTCGAGCGGTTTCTCGATCTGGCCCGGCCTGAGCAGACGCGGATGCGCCAGTTGCTGGCCGAGCATGCACCGCAGGCCTTTACCGCCGGGTTGGGCTTGCCGATCCGGGCTGACGCAGCGGTCTGTCAATGGCGCCGCTCGCTGACAGCGGCTAGCTATCTGGGCATTTATCCCCAACTGCAAACCGGCCTGAGCGCTGTCGGTGCCGCAGCGCCGCTGGGCCGCCTGAACCCTTCGATGCTGCGCGTCGCGGCCCGGCTAGCACGTGAACAGGGCGACGGCACCCTGCGCATGACCCCCTGGCAAAGCCTGTTGCTGCCCGCTATTGCCCAGCGCCATGCCGAGCGGGTCAGCGAGAGTCTGGCCCAACTGGGGCTGCTGGTCTCGGCGAGTGAACAACTGTCCCGTCTGGTCGCCTGCACCGGTTCCGCCGGCTGCGCCAAAGGCCAGGCCGAAACCAAGGGCGATGCCCGCCTGCTGGCGACTCTGCTGGCCCCCGGTGCCCCGGCCAGCGTGCACCTGAGTGGCTGTCCGCGCTCTTGCGCCATGGCCCACGTGGCGCACGCCACCTTGCTGGCGCAAAGCCCCGGCCACTACGACTTGTACCTGCGTGACGCAACCGAGCCGGGCTTCGGCCGCCTGCGCGCACGCAACCTCACACTAAAAGAAGCCGGCGCACTGCTAGACGCCGGCTCACGGAGCACCCTTGATGATTGATTACATCCGCGATGGTCAGGAGATCTATCGCAATTCCTTCGCGATCATTCGAGAGGAAGCCCGGCTCGATCGCATCCCGGCCGATCTGGAAAAGCTCGCGGTCCGCGTGATTCACGCCTGCGGCATGGTCGATGCGATCGATGGCCTGCAGTTCTCTTCGGGTGCCGGCAAGGCCGGGCGCGATGCCCTGGCCGCCGGCGCGCCGATCCTTTGCGATGCGCGGATGGTGTCCGAGGGTATTACCCGTGCACGCCTGCCAGCCAACAACCCGGTGATCTGCACCCTGCGCGACGAGCAGGTGCCGGCGCTTGCCCGTGAGCTGGGCAACACCCGTTCGGCGGTGGCCCTGGAGCTGTGGCGGCCGCACCTGGAAGGCAGCGTGGTGGTGATCGGCAACGCGCCGACTGCGCTGTTCTACCTGCTGGAAATGCTCGACGCCGGCGCGCCCAAACCCGCGCTGATCCTCGGCTTCCCGGTGGGCTTTGTCGGCGCCGCCGAGTCCAAGGCGATGCTCGCCGCCGACAGCCGTGGCGTGCCGTTCGTGATCATGCAGGGGCGCCTGGGCGGCAGCGCCATGGCCGCCGCGGCGGTCAATGCGCTGGCCACGGAGGTCGAATGATGCAGGCTCGTGGACGTTTGCTGGGCCTGGGCGTCGGCCCCGGCGACCCGGAACTGATCACCGTCAAGGCATTGCGCCTGCTGCGCGAGTCGCCAGTGGTGGCCTACTTCGTTGCCAAGGGCAAGCGCGGCAACGCCTTCGGCATCATCGAAAGCCATCTGCAGGAAGCCCAGACCTTGCTGCCATTGGTGTACCCGGTGACCACCGAAGTGCTGCCGGCGCCGTTGTCTTATGAACAGGTCATCAGCGATTTTTACGATGCCGCCAGCCTTGAGGTTGCCGCGCACCTGGATGCCGGCCGCGACGTGGCGGTGATCTGCGAAGGCGATCCGTTCTTTTACGGCTCCTATATGTACCTGCATGACCGTCTCGCCGAACGCTACGAAGCCCAGGTGATCCCGGGGGTCTGCTCGATGCTCGGCGGCGCCTCGGTGCTCGGTGCGCCGCTGGTGTATCGCAACCAGAGCCTGTCGGTGCTCTCTGGCGTGCTGCCCCATGATGAACTCAAGCGCCGCCTGGCCGATGCCGATGCCGCGGTGATCATGAAACTTGGGCGTAACTTCCCCAAGGTTCGCGATGTGCTGGCCGAGCTCGGCCTGGCCGAACGGGCCCTGTATGTGGAGCGGGCGACCATGGCCAACCAGAAGATCGTCGCCCTGGACGAGGTCGATCCGCAGTCCTCGCCATACTTCTCGCTGATCATCGTGCCCGGTGAAAGGTGGCAAGGTTGATGACCCGTAAAGCCCCGGCCATCGTCATCCTTGGCAAAGGCAGCCTGGCCACTGCCCGTAAGATCCAGCAGCTGTACCCGGACGCGCTGATCCATGGCCTTGAAGGCCGGGTCGAAGGCGCCGACCGCAGTTACCAGGCGTTCGGCGCTACCGTGCGCCAGCTCTATCAGCAAGACACGCCAATCATCGCCCTGTGCGCTGCCGGCATCGTCATCCGCACCCTGGCCGGCCTGTTGCTGGAGAAGGGCGCCGAGCCGCCGGTACTGGCGGTGGCCGAGGATGGCAGTGCCGTGGTGCCGCTGCTCGGCGGCCTCGGCGGGGTCAATCTCATGGCCCGGGAAATCGGTGCCGGCCTGGGTGTGGCGGCGGCGATCACTACCAGTGGCGAGCTGCGTTTCGGTACCTGCCTGCTCAACCCGCCCAGCGGTTATGCCCTGGCCGACCTTGAGCTGGGCAAGCGTTTCGTTTCCGATCTGCTGGCCGGTGAAAGCGTGCGCATTGACGGCGCCGCGCCCTGGCTTGAACAGGCGCAGCTGCCGCAAAGCGAGCAGGCGCAATTGGCGATTCATGTCGGTTGTGACGCCCGTGAAGCCTCTGCCAATGAGCTGGTGATCTATCCGCGCTGTGTGCTGGTGGCAGTCAGCGAGGTGCTGCCGGAGCTGGCCCAGGCCATTCGCACTGCTCTGCAGGCAGCACGGATTGCCGAGCCGGCGCTGGCCTGCCTGCTGGCAGCAGAGCAGCACATGGCCAACCCAGACCTGCACGCGGCTGCAGCCGAGCTGGGCGTGGCACTGCGCTTTGCCCCGGGTGCCGGCGATGCCAGTGCCCTGGCCGCTCAGGCAATGCCGCAATTGCTGCCACCGCAGCCGGTGAGCGATGGCCTGGCCATCGTGGTCTCGAACCAGCCGATCGACCCGCAGCACATCGGCCGCGCCCGCGGGCGCCTGGCGGTGATCGGCCTCGGGCCTGGCGCTGCCGACCTGATGGTGCCGGCGGTCAAGGCGGAGCTTGCGCGAGCCAACGATGTGCTCGGCTATGAAACCTATGTGCGCATGGCCGGGCCGTTCCGTGCCGATCAGGTGCTGCACTGCACCGACAACCGCGAAGAGATGCAGCGTGCCCGGCACGCCTTCGAGCTGGCGGCGCAAGGACGCTCGGTAGTGGTGGTGTCTTCGGGCGACCCAGGTGTGTTTGCCATGGCTGCGGCGGTGCTCGAAGCATTGCACGAGTCGAGCGATCCACACTGGCATGCAGTGGAGCTGGAAATGCTGCCCGGTGTTTCCGCTTCCCTGGCGACTGCGGCGCAGGCCGGCGCTCCCTTGGGCCATGACTTCTGCGTGCTGTCGCTGTCGGACAACCTCAAACCCTGGTCGATCATCGAGAAGCGCCTGGACCTGGCCTGCCAGGCCGACCTGGCGCTGGCCTTCTACAACCCGATCTCGCGCTCGCGCCCGTGGCAGCTTGGGCGGGCCCTGGAAATCGTCCGCCAACATCGCACCGCCCTGACCCCTGTAGTCCTTGGCCGCGACATCGGTAGGCCGGGGCAGACGCTAAGGGTGGTCACGCTCGGTGAGCTGCAGCCGGAAATGGTCGACATGCGCACCATGGTGCTGGTCGGGTCCTCGACTACCTGCGAGTTTGCCCGCGCGGACGGTGGGCAGTGGGTCTATACCCCGCGCTGGTATCCGGCGCAGGGTTGATGCTGGCGTGGAAGGCTTTCGGCCCTGACCGAAGGTCGTGTCTCGAATAGTGTGAAGTTCCCGCCGATGTCGAGCGGGGCTTCATATAAAGGATTATTCGAGATGAACGACGTCGCTAAAAAAGAAGAGCCCTCTAAAGATCTGGCTATCGCTATTCCAGGCGCGCTGCTGGCCATTGCCGGCAAGATCAAAGATCCAACCCGTGAAGATGTAATTGACTCCTATCAGTTTTCTTCCGAAGTTGCCGGGAAACTCTTCAACCCTAATACCCAGTGTGAAGAGTGGTTCAAGAAGTTTCTCAGCGTCATGCAGGACTGTGGCTGGGTCGTAGTCCGTCAGAAGTACCAAAAAACTGAGTCGGGATCCCAATCGCTCAAGATCGGCGCCATTGCCTCCAAAGCCGTGAGCGGAATTGGCAGCGCTGTTCTGGGCGGGCCGGCGGGTACGGCCCTGCGCAAGCTGGCTGACGGGGCGCTGAAAAAGCTTGGCCTTAGTGAAGAGGCTCAGCAAATAATCAAACGTAAGACCGACAATAGCAAAACCGGCTCTGTAGGCCTCGCCGCTTGCCTGGTGACCGAAAGCGACGACGTCGTGCTGGTGACAAGTGCTGTGCAGACGAGCAAGTCGGGTAAAGACGCTGACTGGGCCTTGTTCGAATGGGCGGGCAGCTCTTCTGATACCTACGAGGCAGCGGCAGCGTTAATGCTGAACCGCAAGCTCTATCACAGCATTCGCGATGCCATTATCGACAAGCTGAAACAACACAAGCAGAGCCGTGTCCTCCTCCACGATATCTGATTGGACGGTCGGGATGGCTGGAGGCTTTAGCCATCCTGACATTCAAGTTTCTACTGGACCAGGAGGGATCATGGAAGACTATTGTGTATGGGTGAATGGTGGCTCGTTGTTGCTTATCGCCCCCGACGTACTGCCGGATCAACGCCAGGCGGTACTCGACTCTGTGTTGTATGCGCAACTGGTGGCGAACAAGTTCGCTGGCTCGCGTTTTTTGAATTACCAGACGTGGTACGAACGCTATCGCAACACCCTGACTGAACGCGACTGGATCTTCACCAAGTTCCATCATGAGAGCAAATCCGCATCTGATTGCTCGCTACTCTCTGCGATCCAACCTCTGCAACTCTGGCTGGAAACCCGATATACCGGCGCAAGTGCAATCATCGATCAAGGGATTGCGGCGTTGACTCGGGATGCACAGGGCCTGGAGTGTTTTGGTGGGTTTACTTTCGAGGCACGCGATACGGGTGCAGTTCTGATCATGGAAATCGGGCTGGTACACCCCGGTCCTGTAATCGACCTGTGCAGTATCTCCATTACCCTCGTACAGGCGCCTGAAGTGGCCGGAATCGAGCAGTCGTTGGCCGGCGAAGTGTTATGCAACGAGGTTGTGATTAACGGCGGGGCGGCTGTGTTGGATGGCAAGATGTTCGAGGGTTCGCGCGCCGATCTGCGCAGTTTGATGGCGCGCAAGCAGCAGGAGCACAACTATGTGATGGCGCTCGACAGTCAACCTGAAGGTGATAATCATGAGTAAGCTAACGGGCGTGGTCGCCGACTCGAGCATCCTGTCATTTCATCCCGAGGTTAGCGCAGCGCAGCGCGATTCGGTGCTACTGGCCATATCGGCAGCCGAGATGGTTACCCGTGATGCCTACGAGCAGGGACTGATCGACGACTGGTTCAACTATTACCGTCGGCAATTGATGTTCTACGGTTACGACCCGCTTCAGGCAAGCGAGGTGCACTGGCCCGGCGGTGAACGACCGAACATCGTCGACAAGGCTCTGCGCAGCATTGCGGCGGCCAGCGGCGGTAGTGAACTGGCACTATCGATGGGCGGGACCCTGGAGGCCCTCAGGGGCGCACGCGACGCGCTGGCGCATTTTGAGCAGCGGGTGCAAAAAACGGGGGTTTTTCAATTGCTACCCTGTGCTCCAGGCAAGGCCGGGCAGGTAGACATGGTGCTGTATCACGAATCGATGGCGCTTACGCAGACGCGTGCCGGCTTTCTGTTCCGCGAGCGCCAGACCCGGCAGGTCAAGGCCGAGCTGGTGCGCTTCAACGTCGCGCTGTTCGATCAGGAGCTGCGCGCCAAGGTGGAAAAAATGCGCCAGGCCGGTCGTATGCGCAACCTGGGCACATTTCTGGTCTAGGGCACCAGGTAACCCTTGATCCCGGTAAAGATGATCTGCGCCGCCAGGGCGCAGACAAACAAACCCATCAAGCGGCTGACAATCTGCAACCCCTGGTCGCCGAGAATCCGCTCGATACGGTTCGACAGGTACAACACCAGGCCGACGGTGAAACTGGCCAGGGCGATACTGACGATGGCCAGCAGTTTGTCATCCCAGTGCGGCTGGCCAACCCCCATCACCAGCAGCGCACCGATGGTGCCGGGGCCGACGGTTAGCGGTATGGTCAACGGTACGATGGTCACGTCCTGCTGCACATTGTCGGTTTGCACCGCCGATTTTCCCTGGGCCATGCCCAGCGCCGAAATGAACAACACGCTGCCGGCGCCGATGCGAAACGCATCCACCGTGATGCCGAATATGCCGAAGATCACCCGGCCGAACAGGTACAGCAGCACGCTGGCGATCAGCGCGGCGATTGCCACACGCCAGGCCAGTTGCTTGCGCTCCTTGCTGGAGTAGCCGCGGGTCAGGCTGATGAAGCACGAGAGCACGAAGAACGGGCTGTAGAGCACGAGCATTTTCAGGTAGACGCTGAACAACTCATGGAGCATGGTCGAGGCTCGCAGCAAGGGTGAAGTGAAGCAAGTGTATGCGAATTATGGGGTCGGAATCTGGCTTGATTCGGCTTCGCGACGCGCCACCCAGTGTTCGATCAATTCACGCAACTGCGACAGCTCCACCGGCTTGGACATGTGCCCGTCCATGCCGGCCAGGCGCGCACGCTCCTTGTGCTCGGCGAGGATGTGCGCGGTCAGGGCGACCACCGGCGTACGCCGGCGCTGGTTGCTGACTTCCCAGATGCGCAGCTGCTGGGTGGCCGAGAAGCCATCAAGCACCGGCATTTCGCAGTCCATCAATACCAGGTCGTAGTGGTTGGCCTTCATCGCCTGCAAGGCTTCTTCGCCATTGCTTGCGGTGTCCGGTTCCAGGCTAAGCTTGCCGAGCATGCCGCGAATCACCTTGGTCGAGATGTTGTTGTCTTCGGCCACCAGGATGCGGAAATCGCTGGGCAGGTTCAGTGGCGCCGACAGCCCGGCCTGCACCGGGATGTTCGGCTGACCCTTGCTGCGCTGGGACAGCTCTTCGGCCAGGGTGGTCTTGAGGGTATAGCCGGCCACCGGTTTGGCCAGGATGCGTTTGACCCCGGCATTGCGGGCGATGACCTTGCTTGGCGCGTTGCTGATACCGGTGAGCATCACCAGCAGGATGTCGTGGTTGAGGCTCGGGTCTTCCTTGATTTTCGCCGCCAGTTGCATGCCGGTCATGCCGGGCATGTTCTGGTCGAGCAGTACCGCGTCGAAGTAGTCGCGCAGGTGCGCCTTGGTACGCAGCAGGGCCAGGGCCTCCTTGCCCGACGGCACGGCACTGACGTTCATGCCCCAGGCGCTGCATTGCTGGACCAGCACCTTGCGGCAGGTGTCGTTGTCGTCCACCACCAGCACCCGGGCACCGCGCAGCGGGCCGTCGAGATCGGCAGGCGGCTGTTCGAGACGGTGCGGGTCGAGCGGCAGGGTCATCCACAGGGTATTGCCCATGGTGTGGCTGGTCTTGATACCGAACTCGCCCTGCATCAGGGTGATCAGTTGCTTGGCGATCACCAGCCCCAAGTGGCCGCCGAGCTTGTTGCTGGAAAGGAAATGCTTGCT
Organism: Pseudomonas sp. RC2C2; assembly: GCF_018390435.1. Taxonomy (NCBI): domain Bacteria; kingdom Pseudomonadati; phylum Pseudomonadota; class Gammaproteobacteria; order Pseudomonadales; family Pseudomonadaceae; genus Pseudomonas; species Pseudomonas sp. RC2C2. The sequence continues at coordinate 2,901,794 of NZ_JAHBAX010000001.1, forward strand.
GTGCAGCTCTGCCTGCAGCAGCGCTTCGCGTTCGCCTGGCGGGATCGGCTCGCCGCTGTCCTGCACGGCAATGCGCAGGCGCGGGCTGTCGCCGCGTTGGTCGAGGGCGACCACCAGCAGGATTTCGCCCTGGTCGGTTTTTTTCAGGGCGTTTTCCAGCAGGCTCAGCAGGGCCTGGCGCAGGCGCGTCGGGTCGCCACTGATGACTCGCGGCACCTGTGGCTGGGTGAAGCTGATCAGCTCGATGTTCTGCTGCTCGGCCTTGGCCCGGAAGATACTCAGGCAGTCCTCGATCAGCGCATTGAGGTCGAACTGCACGTCATCCAGTTCGATCTGCCCGGACTCGAGCTTGGAAATGTCGAGAATCTCGTTGATCAGGGTCAGCAACTCGTTGCCGGCGCTGTGGATGGTCTGTACGTAGTCGCGTTGCTTGACCGACAGCGGGGTGCCGAGCAGCAGCTCGGTCATCCCCAGTACGCCGTTCATGGGCGTGCGGATCTCGTGGCTGATCTTGGCCAGGAATTCGGCCTTGGCGTTGATCTCGGCGTTGCTGGCGGCCAGTTCACGGCTGGCGCTGAAGCGCTCTTCGCTGATGCGCCGCAAGCGCTCGCTGACCGCCAGGTTGAGCAGCAGGCCGCTGACGCTGGTCAGCCCGAGGAGAATGAACAGCAGCCATTGAGTCGGCGTGCGGGTCAGTCCGAGCAGGGCCGGCAACACCACCAGGCAGCCGATATTGAACGCCAGCATGGCCACGGCGAACAGCCGCGCCGGAGCGTAGCCCTTGTACCAGTGGTAGCTGGCAACCAGCAGCATGGTCAGGCTACCCAGGGCCATCAATGCATAAGTCATCAGGTTCAATGGCAGGGTATCAACGAACAACAGCAGCAGGCCGCAGAGCGCGATCACCAGCATCTCGCCCTGCAGCAGGCGGCTCAGGCGCGGTTGTTCGCAAGGCGTGAAGAAGCGCAGGGTAAAGGTCAGGCCGGCCAGCGACGCCAGCAGGGCAGTAAGGTAGGCCGCCGGTGTTTGTGCCGAGTGCCAGAGGCTCCACCAGGGGCCGCTCAGGTTGAGCAGAATCAGTGCGCTGAGCAGCATCAGCGCGTGGTAGACCGCCAGGGCCAGGCTGGTACTTGAGCGTGAGTAAGCGAAGCGGATCAGGTTGTGCAGCATCAGCATCAGCAGGCAGCCGAACAGCAGGCCGAAGAACAGCGGCTGGCGCTGGTCGGCGGCGGCCTGGGCGGCAGGCTCCAGGCTGATGGCCGGGCGCAGCTGGTGCTCTGATACCAGGCGCAGGTAGATGTCCAGCGCGTGCGCACTGTTGGGCAGGGCCAGCACATGGTCGCTGCTGCGCAGGTAAGGATCGTCGCTGTCGTTCAGGCGACCGTTGTGGATCTGCTTGATCAGCCGATCGCCGTCGAGAGCGTACAGGTCCAGGCGCGACAGGTCGGGGGCGAAGACCCGCAGCAGTTTTTCCTGCTGCCCGGGCTCCAGCCGGTAGTGCAGCCACAACGCCTGGTCGGGCGTGGCAGCGTTGAGTTCGTTGAGTTCGAGGGGGCTGAACTGGTTGCGGTAGCGTTCCGAGCGTACATCGCTCAATTGCAGGCTGGCCTGATCGTCAAGCAATACCGCCCAACCACTGCCTTGTTCGGCCGCAGCCGGGAACAGGCAGAGCAGGGTCAGCAAGCTGACGGTGAGGCCAATGGCAATCCTGAGCCAACGCACGACGAAATCCCTTCTTAGCTGAATGCCGGATGGTAACTATGCGCGGCGCGCCAAGCCGAAGGCAAGGCCCATGGCGGGCCTTGTCGACAAGCCGGAGGCAGGACGCTTGCGGCGTCGCGGCCTCCAGGCACCTGCTTATTGCTGGTGTTCACCGCGTTCGCGGGCAATGGCGCGGTAGCCGATGTCCTTGCGGTAGAAGCTGGCGTCCCAGTTGATCTCGGCAGCCAGGCGGTAGGCTTGTTGCTGGGCAGACTCGACGCTGTTGCCCAGGGCAGTGGCGCAGAGTACGCGGCCACCGGTGGCAACCACCTGGCCGTCCTTGAGTGCGGTACCGGCGTGGAAGACTTTACCTTCCAGCTTCGCGGCAGCATCCAGGCCGTTGATCGCGGCGCCTTTGCTGTAGTCACCCGGGTAGCCACCGGCAGCCAGGACCACGCCCAGGCTCGGGCGCGGGTCCCACTGCGCTTCGACCTTGTCCAGGGCCTTGGCGAAGGCGGCTTCGATCAGCAGCACCAGGCTTGATTCCAGACGCAGCATGACTGGCTGGGTTTCCGGGTCGCCGAAGCGGCAGTTGAACTCGATGACTTTCGGGTTGCCGGCTTTGTCGATCATCAGACCGGCATAGAGGAAACCGGTGTAGACGTTGCCTTCCTCGGCCATGCCACGCACGGTCGGCCAGATCACCTGGTCCATCACGCGCTGGTGCACGTCGGCGGTGACCACCGGTGCTGGCGAGTAAGCGCCCATGCCGCCGGTGTTCGGGCCAGTGTCGGCGTCGCCGACACGCTTGTGGTCCTGGCTGGTAGCCATTGGCAGCACGTTCTGGCCATCGACCATGACGATGAAGCTGGCTTCCTCGCCGTCAAGGAACTCCTCGATCACCACGCGCGAACCTGCATCACCAAAGGCATTGCCGGCGAGCATGTCGCGCACGGCGTCTTCGGCTTCGGCCAGGGTCATGGCGACGATCACGCCTTTACCGGCGGCCAGGCCGTCGGCCTTGATCACGATCGGCGCGCCTTTTTCCCGCAGATAGGCCAGGGCCGGCTCGATCTCGGTGAAGTTCTGGTAGTCGGCGGTCGGGATCTTGTGGCGCGCCAGGAAGTCCTTGGTGAAAGCCTTGGAACCTTCCAGCTGGGCTGCGCCCTTGGTTGGGCCAAAGCAGTCCAGGCCGCGGCTGCGGAACAGGTCGACGACACCGGCGACCAGCGGGCCTTCAGGGCCGACGATGGTCAGGGCGACGTTCTTTTCGGCGAAATCGGCCAGTTGCTCCAGGGCGGTGACGTCGATATCGACGTTCTCGCACTTGGCTTCGGTGGCGGTGCCGGCGTTGCCCGGGGCAACGAAGACTTTCTCGACCCGTGGGTCCTGAGCGACTTTCCAGGCCAGGGCGTGTTCACGACCGCCGCTACCGATAATCAGAATATTCATGAAGGCTCCTTCGGAGAAGCTGCAAGCTGCAAGCTACAAGAAAAAGCAGCCAGTGCTGCCTTTTGCGTAGCTTGCAACTCTGAAATTTAAGGGGCTGCAACTGCAAGAGGATGCGACTCGATGCGCTTTTTCTTGCAGCTTGCAGCTTGGAGCTTGTCGCTGCTTCACTCAGTGCCGGAAGTGACGCATGCCGGTGAAGACCATGGCGATGCCGGCTTCGTCAGCGGCTGCGATGACTTCGGCATCGCGCATCGAGCCACCCGGCTGGATTACCGCAGTGATGCCCACTTTGGCAGCGTTGTCGATGCCATCACGGAACGGGAAGAACGCATCCGATGCCATGACCGCGCCCTGCACCTGCAGGCCCGCGTGCTCGGCTTTGATTGCCGCGATACGGGCGGAGTTGACGCGGCTCATCTGGCCGGCGCCGACACCGATGGTCTGGCGGTTTTTGGCGTAGACGATGGCGTTGGACTTGACGTACTTGGCCACTTTCCAGGCGAAGATCAGGTCGTGGATCTCTTGCTCGGTCGGCGCGCGCTTGGTGACCACTTTCAGGTCGCCCGCGGTGATCATGCCGATGTCGCGGCTCTGCACCAGCAGGCCGCCAGTGACGCGTTTGAAGTCCCAGGCAGCGGCACGTTCAGCCGACCACTCGCCGCAGGCCAGCAGGCGTACGTTGGCCTTGGCAGCCACCACGGCGCGGGCTTCGTCGCTGACGCTCGGGGCGATGATCACTTCGACGAACTGACGCTCGACGATGGCCTTGGCGGTTTCAGCATCCAGCTCGCGGTTGAAGGCGATGATGCCGCCGAACGCCGACTCGGTGTCGGTAGCGTAGGCCAGTTCGTAGGCCTGGCGGATGCCGCCTTCGGCGTCCGGGCTGACGGCCACGCCGCACGGGTTGGCGTGCTTGACGATGACGCAAGCCGGCTTGACGAAGCTCTTCACGCACTCCAGCGCGGCGTCGGTGTCGGCCACGTTGTTGTACGACAGCTCTTTGCCTTGCAGCTGTACGGCGGTGGCGATGCCGGCTTCAGCGGGCTTGGCCTCGACATAGAACGCCGCGCTCTGGTGCGGGTTCTCGCCGTAGCGCATTTCCTGGGCCTTGATGAACTGGCTGTTGAAGGTGCGCGGGAACTCACTGCGGCCTTCGGTGCTCAGGGTTTCACTGGCCTGGTTCACGGTGCCCATGTAGTTGGCGATCATGCCGTCGTAGGCGGCGGTATGCTCGAATGCCTTGAGCATCAGGTCGAAACGCTGGGCGTAGGTCAGGCCGCCGGCCTTGAGGCTTTCCAGCACCTGGCCGTAGTCGCTGGCGTTGACCACGATGGCGACGTCTTTGTGGTTCTTGGCCGCCGAGCGAACCATGGTCGGGCCGCCGATGTCGATGTTCTCGATGGCGGTCGGCAGGTCACAGCCAGGTTTGGAGATGGTGGCTTCGAACGGGTAGAGGTTGACCGCGACCAGGTCGATCGGCTTGATCCCGTGTTCGGCCATGATGGCGTCGTCGGTACCACGACGGCCGAGGATGCCGCCGTGGATTTTCGGGTGCAGGGTCTTGACCCGGCCGTCCATCATTTCGGCGAAGCCGGTGTAATCGGCAACTTCCACCGCGGCAACGCCATTGTCCTGGAGCAACTTGAAGGTGCCGCCGGTGGACAGGATCTCGACGCCGAGCTGTTGCAGCTCACGGGCGAATTCAAGGATCCCGGTCTTGTCGGAGACGCTGATCAAGGCGCGGCGGATCGGCAGGCGGGTAGTCTGGTCGGTCATTTCAGATTCCATAACGCGGTGGAGTCAGCAAAAAAGGCGACCTCATCGAATGGGAGCCGCCTTTTCTGGTTTGGATGCTTGCTTACAACAAATCGTACTGCTTGAGTTTCTTGCGCAAGGTGCCGCGGTTGAGCCCGAGCAGCTCGCTGGCCTTGGTCTGGTTGCCCTTGACGTAGTTCATTACGCTTTCGAGCAACGGCGCTTCGACTTCCGAGAGCACCAGGTTGTACACGTCCGTGACGGCCGCGCCCTCAAGATGGGCGAAATAGTTGTGCAGCGCCTTTTCCACACTGCCGCGAAGGGTCTGGCCCTCTTCGCTCGGTGTATTCAGGTGCTGTTTCAGGTTGACGTTGTCGCTCACGGGCGTTGTTCCACTCACTAAAGTCTCGGTCATCATCGTCATGCGGCCACCCCTTGTCCGTCCTCTGTCTCAAGGCTCTGTTCACGTTCGCTGAAGAAGCTGCGAACGTTGGCGCACTGCGCTTGCGTGTCTTCCAAACGGTTGAACTGGGCGCGAAACTCCCTGGCGCCCGGTAGCGTTGCCAGGTACCAACCGACGTGCTTGCGGGCGATACGTACGCCCATCACATCGCCGTAAAAGGCGTGCAACGCGGTCAGGTGCTCCAGCAGAATTCGTTCCACTTCGTCCAACTGCGGCGCCGGCAGTGTTTCGCCGGTGCGCAGGTAATGCTCGATCTCGCGAAAGATCCATGGCCGCCCCTGGGCAGCCCGGCCAATCAGCAGACCGTCGGCACCGGTGGCAGCCAGCACCGCTCGGGCCTTTTCTGGCGAAGTGATATCGCCATTGGCAAAAACCGGGATCGACACCGCCTGCTTGATTGCCGCGATGGTGTCGTACTCGGCTTCGCCGGTGTAGAGGTCGGCGCGTGTGCGTCCATGTACCGCCAGTGCCTGGATGCCAGCCTGCTCGGCGATCCTCGCCACAGTCAGGCCGTTCTTGTTGGCCCTGTCCCAGCCTGTGCGGATCTTCAGCGTGACCGGCACGTCCACGGCGGCAACCACCGCGTGGAGGATTTCGCTGACCAGGGCTTCATCTTTCAATAAAGCAGAGCCTGCGGCCTTGTTGCAGACTTTTTTTGCCGGGCAGCCCATATTGATGTCAATGATCTGGGCGCCGGCCTCGACATTGGCCCGGGCCGCAGCTGCGAGCATCTGCGCGTCACCGCCGGCGATCTGCACCGAGCGCGGCTCGGGATCACCTTCGTGAATCATGCGCAGACGCGACTTGCGGCTGTTCCACAGGCTCATGTCACTGCTGACCATCTCCGACACCACCAGGCCTGCACCCATTCGTCGGCACAGCTGACGAAATGGCTGGTCCGTGACCCCGGCCATCGGCGCGAGGATCAGGGCGTTCTGCAGTGTGTATGGGCCGATGCGTACCGCCGACATAGGAGTTCCCTGTTGTGGGGCCGGATCATTAGAGTTCGAAAAAGGGTTGGCATGATACCCGCTCTCGGTGACCGGATAAAGATGGATTTGGATAAAATCTGAACAGTTGGCTTTAAGCCGCAAGCTGCAAGCTTCAAGCCGCAAGCAAAAACGGATCAGCGTATGGGGCTGCTTTTTCTTGTAGCTTGAAGCTTGCAGCTTGCCGCTCGCCTGTTATTCCGGGGACCGGAATGACAGGCTGTAATTGACCGCTTTGGGGCCCGGATCGAGGATGTCCAGGGCAATGTGGATCGGTGTCTGGCTGGGCATTTCGCCCTTGCCGGCCAGCTCACCGCTGAGGTACTCGGTGGGCTTGAAGCGGCGGCTGGCGATCAACTGGCCGTTCAGGTCGGCAAAACGCAGCTCCAGCAGCGGGAACGGCTGGGAGAACGGCGCACGGTTGTAGATGATTGCATCGACGATCAAGGCTCCGTGGAAGTCCGGGTGGCTGCGCACCACCAGGTTGCTGCTCTTGATCCGGGCGATGTCGACCCGTGACGGCACCTGGCAACCGACGGTCGGGCAGATCGTCTGAAACCAGGGGCGGTAGCGGTCCTGGCGGGCCAGTTCGTCGAACTGGTACCAGATGTACTGGCCAGCCAGCGCCGCGGCGGCCAGCAGGATCAGCAAGAGCCACAGCAGGCGCTTGCCCCAGTTGACCTTGGGCTTCTGCCAGCCGAGCTGGATCGGGTCGTCGACCAGGTCGAGCAGCGGCTCCTTGCGGGCAGGGCGGCCGCTGGCGGGGCCCAGGCCCGGCTCGCGGCGCTCGTCCAGTCCGGGCTCGGGGCGGTCCAGGTCGTCGTCAGGCTCACGGGCCGACAGGCGCTCGCCGGGCAGTTCGTCATCATCGGCATGCAGCGCAGACGCGGGCGCAGCCGGCGCATCGAGGTCGTCGTCGAGCACATCCAGCGACAACGATGGTTCGGTGCGCTCACCGGGTGCCGGGGCGAGGTCCAGGGCTTCCTGCTCGATCAGTGGCGGCTGCGGCTCGTCGAGCTCGGCGCTCAGTTGCTCGCGCTCTGAAGCCGGGCTGCTGAACAGGCTGTCGGGCCAATGCTGGTCGTCCTGCTCGGGGCTGTCGCGGTGCGCGCTGAGGTTGTCCTGGCGCGGTACGGCGGCCTTGAACTCGGTCGTTGGCTGGATTTCACGCTGTTCCAGGCGCGCCAGTTCCTGATCGAGGTCGAGCTGGTCCAGGTCCAGCTCGGCGGCGCTCCACTCATGCTGGCTGGGTGCTTGCGCAGGCTCCACCACAGGTTCGACAGGCGCCGGTTGTGCAGGTGGGTTCTGCGCCGCGCTTTGCTCCAGCAGTTGCCGGGCGGCGTTGAACACTTGCAGGCAGGCGCCGCAACGCACCACACCGCGGGCCACGCTCAACTGATTGTGGCTGACGCGAAAGCTGGTCTGGCAATGCGGGCACTGGGTGACGAAACTGTCGGTCATGCGGCGGTCCGGGTTATGCAGAAGGTTATTCTAGGCGCACTTAGCGGCGGCGACCACTGATGCGTACCCAGCCATCGCGTACGGCGATCGGGTCGAGGTCGAAGTCCTTGGCGTAGGCCGCGGCGACTTCATCGCCCTGTTCGGCGAGGATCCCCGACAGCGCCAGCAAGCCGCCCGGACGCACCAGCGCCGACAGTTGCGGGGCCAGCGAGACCAGCGGGCCGGCGAGGATGTTGGCGACCAGCACGTCGGCCTGCATGGCCGGCATGTGCTCGGGCAGGTACAGGGCGAATTTCTCGTCGGCGATGCCGTTGCGCCCGGCGTTGTCGCGTGAGGCTTCCAGGGCCTGCACGTCGATGTCGGTACCGACCGCTTCGCGGGCGCCGAGCAGCAGCGCGGCGATGGCGAGGATGCCCGAGCCGCAACCGAAGTCGAGCACCTGGGTGTCTTTCAGGTCCTGGCCGTCGAGCCATTCCAGGCACAGGGCGGTGGTCGGGTGGGTGCCGGTGCCAAAGGCCAGGCCCGGATCGAGCAGCAGGTTGACCGCCTCGGGCTCGGGCGCCGCATGCCAGCTTGGCACGATCCACAGGCGCTGGCCGAAACGCATCGGCTGGAAGTTGTCCATCCAGCTGCGTTCCCAGTCCTGGTCTTCGATGACTTCAGCCTGGTGCTCGGGCAGTTCGGCGCCGGTCAGCAACTGCAGGTGGGCGAACACCGCGTTGGCGTCGGTATCGGCTTCGAACAATGCCAGCAGGTGAGTGTGCGACCACAGCGGGGTGGTGTTGAGGTCCGGTTCGAAGATCGGCTGATCTTCGGCATCCATGAAGGTGACCGAAACGGCGCCTACCTCGAGCAGGGCATCTTCATAGGTTTCGGCTTGTTCCGGGCTGATGGCCAGACGTACTTGCAGCCAAGGCATGGCGGGCACCTTTGGAAAAATCTACAGGGGCAGCCCGAGGCTGCGAGAAGCCCGCCAGTTTACTTGAGTGCGAAGGGTTTGTGGGATCCCTGTAGTCCCTAGAGCCTGGCCGGCGAGACGATGATCTTCACATTCTCCTCCTTGTTGTTCACCAGTTCCTCGAAGCCCTGGCCGACAATCGCCTCAAGGCCGATACGGCCGGTGACCAACGGGCTGATATCCAGGCGCCCATCGGCAATGAAGGCGATGACGTCGGCAAACTCGCCGTTGTAGGCCAGGGCGCCGAGCACCTGCTTTTCGGTGGACACCAGTTCGAAGAAGTTGAACGCGCTGGGCTCCTCGAAAATGCCCACCAGCACGCATTTGCCGGCCTTGCGGATGATATCGATGGCCAGCTTGGCGGTGTGTTTGTTGCCGATGCATTCAAAGCTGACATCGGCACCGAGGCCCGCAGTCAGGGCGCGAATCTCTGCCAGCACGTCGCATTGCTTGGGGTCGAGCACTGCCGTGGCGCCGACCTCCAGGGCCTTGGCCTTGCGCGCAGTGGACATTTCCAAGGCTATTACCTGGGCGGCACCGGCTGCCTTGGCGCACATGATGGTGCACAGGCCGATGGTCCCGGCACCGACCACCACGACGTTCTGGCCGAGCAGGTTGCCGGCCTTCTTCACCGCATGCATACCGACCGCCAGTGGCTCGATCAGCGCCCCGGCTTCGCGCGGGAAGCCTTCGGGCAAGCGATACAGCAGGTTGGCCGGTACGTTGACCCGCTCGGCGAAGGCGCCGTTGTTCATCAGGCCGGTAAAGGCCAGGCGTTCGCAGATGTTGTACAGGCCATGGGTGCAGTAGTAGCAGGTACCGCAGTGCTGGCAGGCATCGGCAGCCACCGGGTCACCTATGCCATAGCCCTGCACGCCGTCACCGAGCTTGAGGATTTCGCCGCAAAACTCATGGCCAAGAATGCACTGGCCCTGAATGCCGGTCAGCGGATGCGGCGCCTCCACCGGAATGAACACGGGGCCGGCGACATACTCGTGCAGGTCGGAGCCGCAAATGCCGCACCAGTCGACCTTGATCTGCACCCAGCCCGGCGGCGGGTCGGCGGGCAACGGCACATCTTCGACGCGAATGTCCTGGCGGCCGTGCCAGACCGCTGCGCGCATGCTGGCGGCGGGTTTGGAAAGATCATTCATTGTTGTTATCTCCCTGGCGTACACGAAAGCGCCGCCGTGGTGACGGCGGCGCGGGTTGGTTCAATGGCTGGCGAGGAAGGCCGCCAGCCGCTGGTTGATTCGCTCGGCGGCCTCCATCTGCACCATATGGCCCTGGCCCGGCAGGATCTCGACCTCGGCCGGCAGGCCCTCGGCATGGCTGGCGGGGATGATTGCGTCGGCAGCGCCCCAGATCACCAGGCTGGGCTGTTGGGCAACCACCGCGCGCAGGTCGTGGCGCTGCACACTGCCGTCAGCCAGGGCCGCGGCAAGTTGGCGCAACGCCGAGTCGACACCCTCCAGGCGCTTGAACTTGAGCATGTCTTCGAGCATCTGCCGGGTCACCAGGCCAGGGTCGGAAAACAGCTGCGTCAGTTGCGGCTTGAGTGCGTTGCGGTTGCTGGCGTCGACGAAACCTTGCAGGTAGTCGCCATTGATTTCGCGACCGAGGCCGGCGCTGGCGATCAGGGTCAAGGTGCGCACCCGTTGCGGCGCCAGGCGTGCCAGGTTGAGCGACACCGCCCCGCCCATGGAATGCCCGGCCAGGTGCGCGTGCTGGATATCCAGGTGGTCGAGCAAGGCGATCACTGTCTGGCTCAGTTCATCGAGGTCGCCCCGTTGCAGGGTTTTGCCCGACTCGCCATGCCCGGGCAGGTCGAGGGCGATGACCCGGCGCTCGGCGGCCAGGGCCTGATGGTTGAACAGCCAGTTGTTCAGGTCGCCGCCAAAGCCGTGCACCAGCAGCAGTGGCGTGCCGCCCTCGCCGAGGTCGAAGTAGCGCAGGGTGCGCCCGCCCAGGTCGATTTTCTGCGGCGCCGGGCCGCTGTCCTGTTCACCGTCGCCGCCGGGGACGAATTCGGCCTGGAAGCGCTGCACCACCGCGTCGATCTCGGCTTCGTCCGCTTCGCCTTCGACCACCACCGCCAACAGGGCGCCCACCGGCAAGGTTTCATCCGGCTGGGCGATCAGGCGGCGCAGCACGCCGCTGAACGGCGCCTCGACGCTGCTGGAGATCTTGTCGGTCTCGACATCCAGCACCTCGTCGCCCTTGTTGATCTGCTCGCCTTCCCGCTTGAGCCAAGTGTCGATGCGCCCTTCGGTCATCGACAGGCCCCACTTGGGCATGGTCAGGGTATGGATCTGGCTCATGCGGCACTCCTCGCGCCAATCACCTTGTGCACCGCGGCTTCGATCTTCGCCGCGGTGGGGATGTACAGGTCTTCCAGGGCGTCGGAGAACGGCACCGGGGTGTGCGGGGCGGTGACCATTTCGATCGGCCCCTTGAGGGCGGCGAAGGCTTTTTGCGCCACCAGGGCGCTGATGTCGGTAGCCATCGAGCAACGCGGGTTGGCTTCGTCGATTACCACCAGGCGCCCGGTTTTTTCCACGCTCTCAAGGATGCTGTCTTCATCCAGCGGGCTGGTGGTGCGCAGGTCGAGGACCTCGCAGTCGATGCCCTGGCGCGCCAGGTTGGCGGCAGCCTCCATGGCCAGGTGAACCATGCGCCCGTAGGTCACCAGGGTGATGTCGTCGCCGTCGCGCAGGTAATTGGCTTCGCCGAACGGCACGGTGTAGAGCTCTTCCGGCACCTCGCCCTGCATGCTGTAGAGCAGCTTGTGCTCGCAGAAAATCACCGGGTCGTTGTCGCGAATCGCCTGGATCAGCAGGCCCTTGGCGTCGTATGGCGAGGACGGGCAGACCACTTTCAGGCCGGGAATGTGTGTCCACAGCGAGGTGAGCATCTGCGAATGCTGTGCGGCGGCGCGCAGGCCGGCACCGACCATGGTGCGCATCACCAGCGGGGTGACCGCCTTGCCGCCGAACATGTAGCGGAATTTCGCCGCCTGGTTGAGGATCTGGTCCAGGCAGCAGCCGGCGAAGTCGACGAACATCAGTTCGCACACCGGGCGCAGGCCCTGGGTGGCGGCGCCGACCGCCGCGCCGACATAACCGATCTCGGACAACGGCGCGTCGAGCACGCGGCCGGGAAACTGCTTGTACAGGCCTTTGGTCACGCCGAGTACGCCGCCCCAGGCGTCCTCTTCACCAGGCGCCCCGGCGCCGCCGGCGACGTCTTCACCGATGATGAAAACGCTGCTGTCGCGGCGCATTTCCTGGGCCAGGGCTTCGTTGATGGCTTGCTGGTAGCTGATTTTTCTCGCCATGATACTTCTCCACTTGTTCTTGTTGTCAGGCAGGCTCAGGGGTATGACACGTACACATCGCTGAGCAGGGCGGCAGGGTCGGGTTTCGGGTCGGACTTGGCCCGGCGCACCGAGTCTTCGATCAGGTCCTCGACCCGAGCATCGATCTGGTCCAGTTGTTCGGCGCTGAGCAGGCCGGCGCGGGTGCTGCGCTGGCGGAACTGCATCAGGCAGTCGCGGGTTTCGCGCAGGTTCTTCACTTCATCCGGTGCGCGGTAGGTTTGCGCGTCACCTTCGAAGTGGCCGTAGTAGCGGGTCAGCTTGACCTCGATCAGCGACGGGCCCTGACCCGAGCGCGCACGTTCGATGGCCGCGCCTGCCGCTTCGTGCACGGCGAAGAAGTCGTAGCCGTCGATGGTCACCCCGGGCATGCCGAAGCCAGCGGCGCGGTCGGCGATGTGATCGCAGGCCACCGACCAGTTCGACGCGGTGGCCTCGGCATAACCGTTGTTCTCGGCAACGAAGATGCACGGCAGGTTCATGATCGAGGCCAGGTTCATCGCCTCGAACACCGCGCCCTCGTTGGAGCCACCGTCGCCGAAGAACACCACGGCGACGTCATCGGTGCCCTTGATTTTCGCTGCCAGCGCCGCCCCGGCCACCAATGGCGCACCGGCACCGACGATGCCGTTGGCGCCGAGCATGCCTTTCTCCAGGTCGGCGATGTGCATCGAACCGCCCTTGCCGCCACACACACCGGTCTTCTTGCCGTAGATCTCGGCCATCATCCCGTACACGTCGACGCCCTTGGCGATGCAGTGGCCGTGGCCGCGGTGGTTGGAGGCGATGCAGTCGCTGTCGCGCAGGTGGGCCATGACGCCAGCGGCCGAGGCCTCTTCGCCGGCATACAGGTGAACGAAACCGGGGATCTCGCCGGTGGCGAACTCCACGTGCAGGCGCTCTTCGAAGGCGCGAATGGTGCGCATGACTTCATAGGCATGCAGCAATTGCTCGGTAGACAGGTGAGTGGACATCTTGTTGTTCTCCGGGGTTGTCTCAACACGGTTGGTTCGCAGGGTGTTGCGGGTGTTCGCGGCCGACCGCCAGCAGGCGATGGTGCGCGGCATAGGCCAGCACCGCCTCGACGTCGATGCTCAAGGGGCCGAAAGCGTCGAGGCAGATGCTTGGCTGGTCGCGTTCGCTGAACTCGATTTCGCGCTCGCCGTCCAGCGCCAAGGTGCCGCTGGACAGGCTCAGGGAGTAGGCAACGCCAGGTATCAATAGCCCTGAGGCGGTCACCCCGCAGCCTTGCAACAGGCCGGGGGCGAGCGGTGCCAGCAAGGCTTGCTCAGCCTGTGGATGCAGGCGAATCCAGGCGCCTTCGGGTGCTGTACGCGACACCGGGCACCACAGCCCGCACAGTGCCGAGAGGCCAATGGCGTGAGGTTCGGCGAAGGTGGTGAAGACTTCCGCGAGGTCCTCGCCGCGGCTGATGGCGCGGGCGCCGATGAAGCGTTGCGGCGACACCGCGACATCCACCAGGGCCCATTCGCAGAGCTGTTGTTCCGGCACTCGCACCACTAGGCGCTTGTTGTGGCGCAGGCCAATTGGCGCCGGGACGCGGCCGCTGGCGAACAGACCGCCCGCCAGGCCGGCGCTGGTGGCTTCGCGCAGTTCCGGGAAGGCGTTGTTGGTGCCGGTGGACAGGGTCAGCAGCGGGATGTCGCCGACTTCGGCGGCGACCGCCTTGTGCGTGCCGTCGCCGCCGAGCACGGCGATCAGGGCCACACCCTGGGCGGCCATCAGGCGCGCGGCGTGGCGGGTGTCTTCAACGGTTTGGCGCAGCGGCATGTCGAGGATGGTCAGTTGCGGCCAGCGCTGTTGCTCGGCATGCGGGCCGAGGCTGGCCCTGAGCACGGCGGCGGCGATGCCGGTCATGTCAGGCGGCAGCAGCACCTGTTCGATACCGGTGGCGGCAAACGCGGCGAGCAGGCGCTGCACCGCCGAGGCCTTGTCGGTGCTGGAGTAGAGCCCGGCATTGGCAGTCAGTCGGCGCAAGTCGCGGCCGCTGGCCGGATTGGCGATGATCCCCACGGTCAGGGCGGGTTGGCGCATGGCACACCTCTGGTTCTTGTTTGCCAGGGGCAGGAGCAAGGCCGGTGCCAAGTTATGCGGATGTCCACTCTAGAGCGGTTTGTGCGGTGTTGGCCCGGGCAGGGGCAAGACGCTCGGTGTCAGCGCTGCTGGCTATGGGCGAGACGCTGAGACGCAGCGTCTCAGCCGGCCGGGAATCCACAGAGTGCTTGTTCACCCTTGGCATTCGGCGCTTAATGAGGCCCATAACGACAAGAACACGAGAACCGGAGGCCCCATGCTTGCCGCGAACTCCAAAGCCCACGTCGACTGTGTCAGCCGCGTGCTGAAGAACGCCGAACGCCTGCCTCAGGTGCCGGTGCCGCCGCTGATCCTCGACTCCTGGCGTCGCTCGATGGAGCAGCACCGGCTCGACCCTGCGTCCCAGCAGGGGCCGCGCATCCTCTCGCAAAGCCTGCTCGACGAATGCCGCGAACGTTCCGAGCTGTTCCTGCGCATTGCTGGCGATGCGGTGGCGCGTCTGCACGGACGGGTGCGCGATGCCGACTATTGCGTGCTGCTGACCGATGCCCAGGGGCGGACCATCGATTACCGGGTCGAGCCGATCATACGCAACGACTGTCGCAAGGCCGGGCTGTACCTGGGCACCTGCTGGTCGGAGGGCGAGGAGGGCACTTGCGGAGTGGCGGCGGTGCTGACCAGCAAGGCACCGGCGACGGTGCACAAGCGCGATCATTTTCGTGCCGCCTTCATCGGCCTGACCTGCTCGGCGGCGCCGGTGTTCGACCCCCGGGGCGAGCTGCTCGGCGTGGTCGATGTCTCGGCGCTGCAATCACCGGACGATCGGCGTAGCCAGCACCTGATCCGGCAGATGGTGGTGCAGAGCGCGCGGGAGATCGAGAACGCGTTTTTCATGCACAGTGCCGAACCGCACTGGGTGCTGCGTGCCCACAGCACGCCGGGTTATGTCGACAGCCAGCCGGATTACCTGCTGGCCTGGGATGCCGATGGCCGATTGCAGGCGCTCAACAGCCTGGCGCGTAAGGTGCTGCTGGAACGTTACGGGCAGCTGCCGGAACATATCGGCGAGCTGTTCGACCTCGATGCCCTGCGCGCCGCCACCGATGAATCGGCCCAACGCCTGCGCTGGCGCGGTGAAAGCGGCGAACTGCATGTGCGCATCAGCTCGCCGCGGCGCAAGCCTGGGCGGCGGAGCGCGGCCATTGCCCGCCAGCCGGTTGATGAGCGGGTCGAGCACAGCCTGCGCCTGGCGACCCGGGTCAAGGACTGCAACCTGGCCGTGCTGGTGTTGGGCGAAACCGGTTCGGGCAAGGAGGTGTTTGCCCGCCAGTTGCATGCCATGAGCCAGCGCAGCCGCAAGCCGTTCGTGGCGCTGAACTGCGCCGCCATCCCCGAGAACCTGATCGAGAGCGAGCTGTTCGGCTATGTCGCCGGAGCCTTTACCGGCGCCTCCAGCAAGGGCATGCAGGGCCTGCTGCAACAGGCTGATGGCGGTACGCTGTTTCTCGATGAGATTGGCGATATGCCATTGAACCTGCAGACCCGCTTGCTGCGTGTGCTGGCCGAAGGCGAGGTGGCGCCCTTGGGCGCTTCGGCGCGCCAGCGGGTGGATATCCAGGTGATCTGCGCCACGCATCGCGACCTGACGGCAATGGTCGCGGCCGGCAGTTTTCGCGAAGACCTGTACTTTCGTCTGGCCAATGCCCGTTTCGAACTGCCGCCATTGCGTGAGCGCAGTGACCGGCTGGCGCTGATCAACCAGTTGCTGGGCGAAGAAGCCAAGGGCTGTGGCGTTGATGTCGGCTTGAGCGACGGTGCGCTGCAGGCGCTGCTCAATTACCCCTGGCCGGGCAATTTGCGTCAGCTGCGCCAGGTCCTGCGTTATGCCTGTGCGATCTGTTCCGGCAGCACCTTGCAGCTTGATGATTTGCCGCTGGAGATTCGTGGCGGGCAGGTCCAGGTGCAGGTTCAGGCCAGTGTCAGCCCGGCGCGTCAGCAGTTGCTCGATGCGCTGATTCGTCACCGCTGGAAACCGGGGGAAACCGCCAAGGCCTTAGGGATTTCGCGGGCGACGTTGTATCGGCGGGTGCATGAGCACCGGATCGAGATGCCGCGGATGACCAAAAGCTGATTCTCTGTGGGAGCGGGCTTGACCCGCGATGCGATTTGCCTGAAAACCGCCATCGCGGGTCAAGCCCGCTCCCACAGCAGCCCCAAAAAAAGACCCCGGTCACAGGACCGGGGTCTTTTTCACATCACTGCCGAATCACTCCTGGTTAGCCAGTTTGTGTTCCAGGTAGTGAATGTTGACGCCGCCTTTGCAGAAACCTTCATCACGCACCAGGTCGCGGTGCAGCGGGATGTTGGTCTTGATGCCGTCGACGACGATCTCGTCCAGGGCATTGCGCATGCGCGCCATGGCTTCGTCGCGGTCCTTGCCGTAGGTGATCAGCTTGCCGATCAGCGAGTCGTAGTTCGGTGGAACCGCGTAACCGCTGTACAGGTGCGAGTCGACGCGAACGCCGTTGCCACCCGGGGCGTGGAAATGCTTGACCGTGCCTGGGCTCGGGATGAACTTCTTCGGGTCTTCGGCGTTGATCCGGCACTCCAGGGAGTGACCACGAATCACCACGTCATCCTGGGTGAACGACAGCTTGTTGCCAGCGGCGATGCTGAGCATCTCCTTGACGATGTCGATACCGGTGACCATTTCCGAAACCGGGTGCTCCACCTGAACACGGGTGTTCATTTCGATGAAGTAGAAACGACCGTTCTCGTAGAGGAACTCGAAGGTGCCGGCGCCACGGTAGCCGATGTCGACGCACGCCTTGACGCAGCGGGCGAAGACTTCCTGGCGGGCTTTCTCGTCGATGCCCGGTGCTGGCGCTTCTTCGAGGACCTTCTGGTGGCGGCGCTGCAGCGAGCAGTCGCGGTCACCCAGGTGCACGGCGTTACCCTGGCCGTCGGACAGGACCTGGACTTCCACGTGACGTGGGTTGGTCAGGAACTTCTCGAGGTAGACCATCGGGTTGCCGAAGGCGGCGCCCGCTTCGCTACGGGTCAGCTTGGCCGAGGAGATCAGGTCCTCTTCCTTGTGCACCACGCGCATGCCGCGACCACCACCGCCACCGGCGGCCTTGATGATCACCGGGTAGCCGACTTCACGGCCGATGCGCAGGGCTTCTTCTTCGTCTTCCGGCAGCGGGCCGTCGGAACCCGGCACGGTTGGAACACCAGCCTTGATCATCGCGTCCTTGGCCGAAACCTTGTCGCCCATCAGGCGAATGGTGTCGGCGTTCGGGCCGATGAACGCAAAACCGGAGTTCTCGACCTGCTCGGCGAAATCGGCGTTTTCCGCGAGGAAACCGTAGCCCGGGTGAATGGCGGTAGCGCCGGTCACTTCGGCCGCGGCGATGATGGCCGGGATGTGCAGGTAGGACTGGCTGGCCGAAGCAGGACCGATGCAGACCGACTCGTCTGCCAGGCCCAGGTGCATCAGTTCGCGGTCAGCCGTGGAGTGTACGGCGACGGTCTTGATGCCCAGCTCTTTGCAGGCACGCAGGATCCGCAGGGCAATTTCCCCGCGGTTGGCGATCAGGACTTTTTCCAGCTTCGCAGACATCGTTGGCTCTCCGCGGTTCAAACGATGGTGAACAGCGGCTGGTCGAACTCAACCGGCTGACCGTCTTCTACCAGGATGGACTCGATCACACCGCTGGTTTCAGCTTCGATGTGGTTCATCATCTTCATGGCTTCGACGATGCACAGGGTGTCGCCTTTCTTCACGGTCTGGCCGACTTCAACGAAGGCTGGCGAGGTTGGCGAGGCTTTGCGGTAGAAGGTACCGACCATTGGCGAACGGGCAACGGAGCCGTTCAGTTTCGGTGCGGCGGCTTCGGCGGCTGGCGCGGCGGCGGCAGGTGCGGCTGCTGGTGCGGCAACAGGAGCGGCGACTGGAGCCGGAGCGTAGTACTGCTGGGCTGGAGTCTTGCTGTGGCGGCTGATCCGTACGGATTCCTCGCCTTCCTTGATCTCCAGCTCGTCGATGCCAGACTCTTCCAGCAGTTCGATCAGTTTCTTGACTTTACGGATATCCATTAATCATCAACTCCCAAGGTTCGGTCAGGGGCGTAAATATAAAAACGTGTTAGCAAACGTTTCTTGTGAGCCCAGGCCCGTAGGCCAGGGTCTCGTCATCAGGGCTTTGCGTTAGCAGCCAGGTGTTCCAGGGCAGACTCCAGGGCCAGGCGATAACCCGTGGCACCCAGGCCGCAAATCACCCCTACGGCGACATCAGAGAAGTAGGAGTGATGGCGAAAAGGTTCGCGTTTGTGCACGTTGGACAGATGCACTTCGATGAATGGGATGCTCACCGCCAGCAACGCGTCACGTAATGCGACACTTGTATGTGTGAAAGCCGCCGGATTGATCAGGATGAAGTCCACGCCTTCACCGCGCGCAGCATGGATGCGGTCGATCAATTCGTACTCGGCATTGCTTTGCAGGTACTGCAGGTGATGGCCGGCGGCGCGGGCGCGCTGCTCCAGGTCCTGGTTGATCTGGGCCAGGGTCACGGCGCCATAGACGCCCGGTTCGCGGGTGCCGAGCAGGTTCAGGTTGGGGCCGTGCAGCACCAGTAGCGTTGCCATCTGTGGTTCCTTTTTATCGTTAGGAAACTTTGCGCGGCGACTATGCCGTAAACCGGCGGGCACTGTCCAGTTACCGGCAATAGCCAGCACGATGACCGATATTCACGCTAAATATGTGACTACTTTATTAATTTCGGTCATTGATTTTGGCTTTTTAGCGGCCAGAGGAAGTTATAGACCCAGATTGGCGCGAATGCGCGTCAGATGCTCGGCAAATTCGCCGGCGTTTATCTCGCCAACCGCACGATCAGCACTCATTTCGCTGCCGTTCGCGGCAAAGAACAGCAGCGCGGGCGGGCCGAACAGCTGGTAACGGTCGAGCAGGGCGCGCTGTTCGGCGTTGCTTTCGCTGATATCGAAGCGCAGCAGCTTGTACTCCTTGAGCTGCGCTTGCACCGCCGGGGCATTGAGCACTTCATGCTCGATCACCTTGCAACTGATGCACCAGTCGGCGTACCAGTCCAACAGCACCGGCTGGCCGGCAGCCTTGGCGGCGGCCAGGGCGCTGTCCAGCGCCGCCGGGGTGGTGAGGGTCTGCCAGTCGCTGGCGCTGCTGGCCTGGACGCTTGCGCCGGTGCTGGCAATGCCTGCCTGAGGCAACGGGCGCAGCGGGTCGGTCTGGCCGCTCAAGGCGCCGTACCAGCAGGCCAGGGCATAGAACAGCAGGGCCAGGCCGAACAACTGCGCCAGGCGCTGGCGGGTGGTTTTCAGGGTGAACTCCAGGGCGCCGAGGAACACCGCGGTGCCAGCGGCCAGCAGGCCGACCAGCAACAGCGTGACCTGGCCCGGCAGCACGCGGCTGAGCAGGCCGATGGCCAGGCCCAGCAACAGCACGCCGATTGCGTTTTTCACCGTCACCAGCCACGGCCCGCTCTTTGGCAGCCAGGCTGCGCCGCCGGTCGCGATCACTAGCAGTGGCGCGCCCATGCCCAGGCCCAGGGCGAACAGTTTCAGCGCACCGCCCAGGGCATCACCGCTGGCGCTGATGTACAGCAGCGCGCCGGCCAGTGGCGCTGACACGCACGGCGACACCAGCAGGCTGGAGAACACTCCGAGGATCGCCGCGCCGATCAGCGAACCGCCCTTGGTCTGGCCCACCAGGCGCTCCAGGCGGCTGCTGATGGCATGGGGCAGTTTCAGCTCGAACAGGCCGAACATGGCCAGGGCGAACAGCACGAAGAACAGCGCAAACGGCACCAGCACCCAGACCGACTGCAGGCGCGCCTGCAGGTTAAGGCCGGCGCCGAACAGGCCCATCAGCGCCCCCAGCAGGGCGAAGCAGGCGGCCATCGGCAGCACGTAGGCCAGCGACAGGGCAAACCCGCGCCAACCGCTGGCCTGGCCGCGCAATACCACCCCGGAGAGGATCGGTAGCATCGGCAGCACACAGGGCGTGAAGGTCAGGCCGACGCCGGCGAGAAAGAACAGCAGCAGGCTTTGCCAGTCCCACCCGGCTTTGCCGACGGCCGCAGCGCCTGGCAAAGCGCTGCTCGCAGTGCCATCGACACTCAGGCGCGCGGTTTCCGGCGGGTAGCACAGACCCTTGTCGGCACAGCCCTGGTAGCCGACCAGCAGGGTGAAGGGGCGCTGTTCGTTGGCCGGGCGGGGGATTTCGATGTCGAGGATGCCGTGGTAGACCTCGACGTCGCCGAAGAATTCGTCGTGCTTGGCTTCACCGGGCGGGATCTGTGCCGTGCCCAGGGCGATGTCGGCAGGTTCGCTGCGGAACTGGAAGCGGTGGCGGTACAGGTAGTAGCCATCGGCGGCGACGAAGCGCAGCTTCAGGCTTTGCCCTTCATCCTGCACCAGGCTCAGCTTGAAGGCTTCGTGCACCGGCAGGAAATCGGCGCTGTTGTTCAGCGACGCCGCGCCCAGGGTGGCGCTGGGGCGATTGTCGAGCAGGCCGGCACCGGCGGCGGGCAAGGCCAGGAGCAGAAACAGGAGGCAAAGCAGGCGGCGCATGGCGGTCTCGCAGGACAAAAGTGCCTGCATGATAGCGGACTGCGCCGTTACGTGCAGTTACGCGGCGCCTGCATCGCTGGCAAGGCCAGCTCCCACAGGGCCGGTGGATGCAGATCTACTGTGGGAGCCGGCTTTGCCGGCGATGGTGGCGCCACCGTCTTGGATCAGAGCCGAAACGCCCGTACCGCCGTGTTCAACTCCCCCCCAAGCCGGAGCAATTGCTCACCCTGCTCACGGCCCTCGCCAATACGCTGCAGGTTGTCCTCCCCGAGGCCATGAATCCGTTCGCTGTGATCGCGAATCTCGCTCACCGCGCCACTTTGCTGGGCCGTGACATCGGCAATCCGTACCGCGGTGGCGGAGATGGTCTGGATCGCCGCGACAATTTCATCCAGCGCGCCATCTGCCGCCTGGGCCTGATCGGCGGTGATTTGGGCATGTTCGAGCTGGGCGCGCATGCCTTGCACCGAGTCGCGTGCCGCCTGTTGCAAGCGGCCGATCAAGGTCTGGATCTCGCCAGTGGCACCGGTGGTGCGCTGCGCCAGTGAGCGCACCTCTTCGGCGACCACGGCAAAACCACGGCCCATTTCCCCGGCCCGCGCCGCTTCGATCGCCGCATTGAGGGCCAGCAGGTTGGTCTGCTCGGCAATCGAGCGGATGACCGTCAGCACGCTGCCGATGGTTGCCGACTCCTGCGCCAGTTGTTCGATCATCTGTGCGTTGCCCTGCACCTCATCGACCAGTGCTCGCAGCCCGGTCAGGCTTTGGCCGATCACCGCCTGGCCCTGCTCCACGGCGCGCCCGGCGTCATGACTGGCGTCGGCGGCCTGGCTGGCATCGCCGGCCACCTGCAGGATGGTTGCTTCCAGTTCCCCCAGGGCATCACGGATTTGCGCGGTATCGCCGGCCTGGCGTTCGGCGCCATCGTGCAGGGCGCTGCTCATGCCGGCCAGGGCGTGGCTGCTGCCGGCGACTTGTTCAGCGTTATGGCGAATGGTGCCGACCAGCTCCACCAAGTAGGCGCGCAGGCGATTGAGCGAGTCCTGGATGTCATGCATCTCGCGGTTGCTCCGCCCCAGGGCAATGGCCTGGCCGAAGTCACCCTCGGCCCAGCGCGACAGCGCCGGCGCCAGGTTGGTCAGCACCCGTGCCAGGCGCCGCTGCAGGGTGTCGATGAGCAGGGCGATGAGCAGGATCAGGCCGATCATCAGGCCCTGGATCACCCGCACTTCGCCCTGGATGGCGGCATGCTGGCTGCGCACGCCGGGTTCGAGCTCGGCGATGGCCTGCTGAACGGCGGCGATGCGCTCGAAGGTACTGTTCGCCAGGGCGCTGCGCTGCTGGATCTGTTCGCGGGTACGCTGCAGTTCGCCCGGGTAGCGCTTGATCAGGCTGTTGAGCTCGCGCTTGAGCGCCACGCCATGGTCTTCGGCCTCGGTGCTGGCCTGGGTTTCCAGGCCCATCAGCGCGGCAAAGTCATCGGCGCTGGATTCGCGGGCGGCGGTTACGCCCAGCAGCGGCAACTGCTCAAGTACCTGGGCCTGAGCGGCGATCTGCTGCAGTTCGCGCTCGACTTCATCTGCCAGTTCGCTCCGGCCGCTGCTGACCAGCTTGTCGCGGGCCAGGGACAGCCGTGACAGGTGCAGGGAGGCGTTGAACAGCGCCGGTGCATAACGCCCGGCATCGCTACGGGTACTGCTCTGGGCATAATTGGCCAGTTGTTCGAGGCTGGCGCCCAGCTCGCGTTCGGCCTGGAGCAGCAGGGCCTGGGGGTCGCCGGCCAGCTTGCCGGCACCGAGCAGTTCGTTGGCGGTGAAGCGCTGCAGGTTGTCCAGGCTCGGGCGCAGCCGGGCTGCAAGCGCGGCTGGCAATTGTTCGAGTTCGGCCTGCAGGGCGGCGGTGGCTTGCACCGCCGTGGCATGGCGCAGGGCGTCGCCGCTGCTCAGGTAGTCCTGGATGTTGCGTGCGGCCTGGTTCTGGAATTGCTGCGACAGCGACAGGTAGCGCTCCATTAATAAGTAGGGGCGCTCCAGGGCGCGCTGCGACCACCACAGGGTAGCGCCCAGGGCGATGCACACGGTAACCAGCAACAGGGTATTGAAATTGGTAAGCAGCTTCAGGCGCATGTCCGGGTCTACCAACGGCCGAATGGTAAGCGCCTGAAGTTATTGCGTTTTTATGACCGGGTTATGACGAGACGGGCGGTTTTGCGAAAAAAACTGGCACTTTGCCTTTATGCTTCCACCCGTTGTACGCAGTTGCGTCCGGCGCCTTTGGCGTGGTACAGCGCCTCATCGGCGGCGGTGGCCATGCTCAGGGCATCCAGACCTTCGCTCAACTGTACAACGCCGGCGCTGAAGGTGCAGGACAGGTCGCGAGGTTGGGCGGGGTAATGGATCTCGGCGAAGCGCCGGCGAATCTCATCGAGCACTTTGTGCGCGGCACCCAGGTCGGTGTTGGGCATGACGATGGCAAACTCTTCTCCGCCGTAACGGCCGATGAAGTCGGTCTTGCGCAGGCGCTGCTTGAGGAACAGCGCCAGGCTCTTGATCACCCGGTCACCCATGGGGTGACCGTGGCTGTCGTTGACCTTCTTGAAGTGATCGATATCGAGCATGGCGAAGCTCAGCGGCTGTTCTTCGCGGCGCGCGCGGAAACTGCAGTCTTCCAGCAGTTGCAGGATGTGGGTGTGGTTGTACAGCCCGGTCAGGCTGTCGCGCACCATCCGTGCCTTGAGGTTGCGCGCGCGGGCGGCGCGGTTGCGCACGGTGGTGATCAGGTGTCGCGAGCGGATCGGTTTGGTTAAAAAGTCATCACCGCCCTCGCTCATGGCGTCGAGCTGTTTATCCAGATCGTCTTCGGCCGACAGGTAGATGATCGGCACGCTGACATAACGGTCGTTGTGGCGGATCACCTTGGCCAGTTCCGTGCCGGTGCAGGCCGGCATGTACATGTCGAGGATGATCAGGTCAGGCTGGAAGTCGGCAAGCTCGGCCATGGTCTGGATCGGGTCGATCAAGGTGCGGGTGACGATCCCGGCGCTGTTGAGCAGGCGCTCGGTGTGCAGGGCCTGGGCCCGCGAGTCGTCGATGATCAGCACCTTGAAGGGTTCGTACTGGGTGACGCTGGTCAGCAGCTCGACTTTCTCCAGCAGGCTCGAGGCTTCCAGGGTGCCGGTGAGAAATTCCTGACCGCCGGCGCGTACGGCGGCCAGGCGCGTCGGGGTGTCGGTCTCGTGCAGGCTGAAAAACAGCAACGGTAACCGCTGTTCCAGGCCTTGCTGGGCCTGGGCCGCCAGTTGCAGGCCGACACCGGGGCCGGTGAAGTCGACGTCCATGACGATCGCCGAAGGCAGCCGTTCGCTCATGGTCGCCTGGAATGCGGCTGCGCTGTACAAGGCCTGTACACCCAAGCCGAAGAATTCCAGCTGTTGGGCCAGGCGCTCAGCGCGGTCGTGGTCCTGGAGCATGATGTACACCGGCTTGCGCAAAGGGGGCAGCGGCACTTGCTCAAGCTGGTCACCCTGGCGCAGGCCGGTGCGCGACAGACGCTGCATCAGCCGGTTGAGTTCGCTGATCAGTTGGCTGCTCAGGCGCGCACTGTTGGCCTCGACCGCCTCCAGGGTATGGCCGATGGCTTCGGCCAACTGGCTGTGCTCGGGCTGCTCGAAGCGTTCGGCATAGCGTTGCAGGCGCAGGTTGGCCTCGCACAGCTCACCCAGGTCGCCAGTGGACCACTCGCTGCGCTGCAGGCGCTGCCAGATTTCGAGGATTTGCCGGGCCTGATGAATGACCCGCTGGGCAAAGTGTTGCTTGAGGCGCTCACGATTGGGGTCTTCTGGCTCGGTCATGTCCTGACTACTTATAAGGGTGAGGCTGAGGTCGAGTGGTGGCTCTATGCTAGCACCACTTTCCCGGCAATCGAGTGCCTTGTATCAATAAACTGTACAAGTCCGTTTATTCATTTGCTGACCCAATAGTCGCTTATGCGAACCGCCGTGCTTGATTTATAGTGCAGCGATACTTGCCGACCCCGGCAGGTGGCGCGCGGCACAAAACGCCATCGCGCTGGCACGAAGCCCGGGGGTTGCGGTCGAACCCCTTGAACCGACGTGACTGAAAGGACAACGCCATGCTGGACTGGAAAAACCGTACAGGCAAAGCCGAGGCGCGTGAGCGGGTCGAGCCGCGCACCGCCGCCACCCGCAGCTATTTCGGCGGGTTGCTGTTCAGCCGCGCCCTGGGCTCGCTGATCGGCCTGTACCTGCTGGTGTGCGTGGGCCTGGGCTGGTACTGGAGCGCCGAACCCGACTTGTTCCCGGTACAGCAGAACGCCCAGGCGGCCGCCGAAAAAACCGGCAAGCAGATGGTCGTCGGCTACACCACCATCGAGACGCTCAAGACCGTGGCCGGCACCTTGCTCAACAAGCCCGGCGGCTACATTTCCAACGACCGCTTCCCGCCAGGCCTGTGGATGGACAACATGCCCAGCTGGGAATACGGCGTGCTGGTCCAGGTACGTGACCTGAGCCGTGCCCTGCGCAAGGACTTTGCCCGCTCGCAGTCGCAGTCCACCGAAGATGCGGACCTGGCCAAGGCCGAGCCGCGCTTCAACTTCGACAACAAGAGCTGGATCCTGCCGTCGAGCGAATCCGAGTTCCAGGAAGGCATCAACTCCCTGACCCGCTACCAGAACCGCCTGGCCTCGCCGGACCAGCAGGGCGCGCTGTTCTACACCCGTGCCGACAACCTCAACAACTGGCTGGGCGACGTCGCCACCCGCCTGGGCTCGCTGTCGCAGCGGCTGTCGGCGAGCGTTGGCCGGGTCAAGCTCAACAGCACCCTGAAGACTGAATCGGTGGTGCCGGGCCAGGTGCCGCAGGTTGACGAGGAAGTGGTCGAAACCCCATGGCTGCAGATCGACAACGTGTTCTACGAAGCCCGCGGCCAGGCCTGGGCGCTGTCGCACCTGCTGCGCGCCATCGAGGTCGACTTCGCCGACGTGCTGGCGAAGAAGAATGCCACGGTCAGCGTGCGGCAGATCATCCGTGAGCTGGAAGCCTCGCAGGAACCGCTGTGGAGCCCGATGGTGCTCAACGGCAGCGGTTTTGGCATGTGGGCCAACCATTCGCTGGTGATGGCCAACTACATCTCGCGGGCCAACGCTGCGGTGATCGACCTGCGTCAACTGCTGACCCAGGGCTGAACCGGTGTCGATCTCCAAGCAGGAGGCGGCGCACCGCGCCGCCTCCGACCGCGAACGGATCGCCTGGGTCGACGAAAACGACCGGTTGCTCGGCGCCTTGCCCCGCGCCGAGCTACGCGAACGCGGCTTGATCGGGCGCGGTACCTATATCCTGTTGTTCAACTCCGTTGGTGAGCTGTGCGTGCACCGGCGCACCGAGAGCAAGGCGATCTACCCGGGTTACTGGGATGTCGCCGCCGGTGGCATGGTCCAGGCCGACGAAAGCTTCGCCGAGTCGGCGGCCCGCGAGCTTGAAGAAGAGCTCGGGGTGGCCGGGGTCGAGCTCACGGCCCACGAGTGCTTTTTCTTTGACCAACCTGGCAACCGGCTCTGGTGTGCGGTGTTTTCGGCGGTCTGGGACGGGCCTTTGCGCCTGCAGCCGGAAGAGGTCAGCGAAGCGCGTTTCATCCCCGTCGAACAGGCCTTGGCCGACAGCCGGCAGCAGCCATATTGCCCCGATTCGCTGGCGGCTTTGCAGCGCTACATCGACCGTCAAGCCTGACGTCGCGATTCACATGCAAAATGGCGCAGTTTTGTACTTAGCATTCGCGACATTTATCGTTACACTGCGCGGCCTTTAAGGCTGCCGCACGCTTCATGCGGCAGTTGCGCTGCCCCTGCCAGAGTGGGGCTTCGCGGTCGGTACCCCGCCAGGGGCATCGACCAGTTTTTATCCTCACCGTAGAGGATCAAAAGTGGCCAAGAAAGCCGCATCATTCGCCGCCCTGGGTGGCCTGGTGTTCTCCACTGATGCAGGCCGGCATTGCCCGGACTGCAGCAAACCGATAGATGCCTGCATCTGCAAACAGACGCTCATCCCCGAAGGCGATGGCATTGCTCGCGTGCGTCGCGAAAGCAAGGGCCGTGGCGGCAAGACGGTGACGACCATCAGCGGCGTGCCGCTGCCCCTGGAACAGCTCAAGGATCTGGCCAGCACGCTCAAGCGCCGCTGCGGAACCGGCGGCGCGTTGAAAGACGGGGTCATCGAAATCCAGGGCGATCATGTCGAGCTGTTGTTGGCCGAGCTGATCAAACAGGGCTTCAAAGCGAAAAAGTCCGGCGGCTGAAGACTGCATCGCGATTTTTTGCAGTTCGCTTTCTAAACTCGTTCCCGTAGGAAGGGTCTATCCCTGAACACGGATAATCGTCACTTTCAGGTTTTACACTGCGCCCGCCCCATGCAGGCCGGTGTTTTTCGACTTTCTATATAGGGGACTTCAATGTCCGTACGACGCACACGCAAAGACGATGGCAGCCAATGGACAGTTGCGGACAGCCGCAGTGTTTACGGCATTCGCCATTGGGGGGCCGGTTACTTCGCAATCAACGAGGCCGGGCGCGTCGAAGTCCGCCCGAACGGGCCAGGCAGTGCGCCGATCGACCTGTTCGAGCAGGTTGACGAGCTGCGCAAGAGTGGCCTGTCGCTGCCGCTGCTGGTCCGTTTCCCGGACATCCTCCAGGACCGCGTGCGCCAGCTGACTGGCGCTTTTGACGCCAACATCGCGCGCCTGGAATACCAGAGCCAGTACACCGCGCTGTACCCGATCAAGGTCAACCAGCAGGAAGCGGTGGTCGAGAACATCATCGCCACCCAGAACGTTTCCATTGGCCTGGAAGCCGGCTCCAAGCCCGAGTTGCTGGCCGTGCTGGCGCTGGCGCCGAAAGGCGGCACCATCGTCTGCAACGGTTACAAGGACCGCGAGTTCATCCGCCTGGCGCTGATGGGGCAGAAACTTGGCCACAACGTCTTCATCGTCATCGAAAAAGAGTCGGAAGTGGCCCTGGTGATCGAGGAAGCCGCCGAGCTCAAGGTCAAGCCGCAGATCGGCCTGCGCGTGCGCCTGTCGTCGCTGGCCTCGAGCAAGTGGGCCGATACCGGTGGCGAGAAGTCCAAGTTCGGCCTCTCGGCCGCGCAACTGATCTCGGTAGTGCAGCGCTTTCGCGATGCCGGCCTGGACCAGGGCATCCGCCTGCTGCATTTCCACATGGGCTCGCAGATCGCCAACCTGGCCGACTACCAGCATGGTTTCAAGGAAGCCATCCGTTATTACGGCGAGCTGCGCGCACTGAACCTGCCGGTCGATCACATCGACGTCGGCGGCGGCCTGGGCGTGGACTACGACGGCACCCACTCGCGCAACGCCAGCTCGATCAACTACGACATGGATGACTACGCCGGTGTCGTGGTCGGCATGCTCAAGGAGTTCTGCGATGCCCAGGGCCTGCCGCATCCGCACATCTTCTCGGAAAGCG
Source organism: Pseudomonas sp. RC2C2 (assembly GCF_018390435.1). Lineage (NCBI taxonomy): Bacteria > Pseudomonadati > Pseudomonadota > Gammaproteobacteria > Pseudomonadales > Pseudomonadaceae > Pseudomonas > Pseudomonas sp. RC2C2. The sequence continues at coordinate 2,930,112 of NZ_JAHBAX010000001.1, forward strand.
GCCGCTCGCTGACCGCGCACCACGCCATGCTGGTGGTGCAGGTGACCGATGTCGAGAAACACAACGACGAAGTGCCGCGGATCGAGAACAAGGAAAACCTGCCCGAGACCGTACAGTGGCTGGTCGACCTGCTCGGCCCGACCGATATCGAGATGGTCACCGAGACCTACTGGCGCGCCACCCACTACATGAGCGACGTGGCTGCCCAGTACGCCGACGGCAAGATCACCCTGGCCGAGAAGGCCCTGGCCGAGCAGTGCTACTTTGCCGTTTGCCGGCGCCTGCACAACTCGCTCAAGGCCCGTCAGCGCTCGCATCGCCAGGTGCTGGACGAGCTCAACGACAAGCTGGCCGACAAGTACATCTGCAACTTCTCGGTATTCCAGAGCCTGCCGGACACCTGGGCAATCGGCCAGGTCCTGCCGATCCTGCCGCTGCATCGTCTGGACGAAGAGCCGCTGCGCCGCGCCGTGCTGCAGGACCTGACCTGCGACTCGGATGGCAAGATCAACCAGTACGTCGACGAGCAGAGCATCGAGACCAGCCTGCCGGTGCACGGGATCAACGAGGGAGAGGACTACCTGTTGGGTATCTTCCTGGTCGGTGCCTACCAGGAAATCCTTGGTGACATGCACAACCTGTTCGGTGACACCGACTCGGTGAACATCTACCAGAACCCGAACGGCAGCGTGTACCACGCCGGTATCGAGACCCACGACACCATCGAAGACATGCTGCGTTACGTGCACTTGTCGCCGGAGGAGTTGATGACCCACTACCGCGACAAGTGCGCCAGCGCCAAGATCACTGCCCGTGAGAAGACCCAGTTCCTCGACGCGTTGCGTCTGGGGCTGACCCGCTCGTCGTACCTGTCGAGCTGATCAGTGGTGCGGGTCGCGTGCAGTCACGGGCTGCGCGTCGACCCTATCGTGGGTCAAGCCCGCTCCCACAGGGTCGGCATGATGCTGAATCTGTGGGAGCGGGCTTGACCCGCGATGCTTTCAACTACCGATGCACAAACCACCCATCCCGCCGCTGCAACCGCCAGCCCATCACCCCCAGCGTCACCCCGCGCAAGGCCATGAACAGCAGAAAGCCCAGCCACAGGCCGTGGTTGCCTAGGTCGCGAGCCAGATAGGCGACCGGCAGGGCGATGAGCACGCTGAGCAGCATGCCGTTGCGCATCTCCCGCGCCCGCGTGGCGCCGATGAACAAACCGTCGAGCAGATAACTCCATACCGCGATCAACGGCAGCAAGGCCAGGTAAGGCAAGTACTGGTAGGCGGTTTCGCGTACGTTGGCGATGTCGGTCTGCATGTTGATGAACAGATGCCCGGCCAGCAGGAACAACACGGCAAAGCCGCAACTGGCCAGCAACGACCAGCCGCAGGCGACGGTCAATGAACGTCGTAGCGCCTGGCGATCACCCGCGCCAATGGCATGCCCGCACAGCGCCTCGACCGCATGGGCCAGGCCATCGAGGGCATAGGCGGTGAGCAACAGGCCATTGAGCAGCAGGGCGTTGGCCGCCACCGTCGCTTCACCCAGGCGTGCACCTTGTACGGTGATCAGGAAGAACACCGCCTGCAGCGCCAGGCTGCGGATGAAGATGTCGCGGTTGACGCTGAGCAGCGGCCGCCAGCTTTGCCAGCGCGCCAGCAACGCCCAGGCGATTTTCCCGGGGTAGGCGCGCAGGGCCGGGCGGGTCAGGGCCAGGCCGAGCAGGGCGGCGCTCCACTCGGCAATCACCGAGGCGCGGGCCGAACCGATCACGCCCCACTCCAGGCCGAGCACGAACCACAGGTTGAGGGCGATGTTGAACAGGTTGGTGGTCAGCAGGATGGCCAGCGGCGCCCTGGCGTTCTGGGTGCCGAGGAACCAGCCGACCAGGGCGAAGCTGGCCAGCGCCGCCGGCAGGCCCAGCAGGCGGGTCTGGAAGAAGTCGTGGGTCGATTGCTCCAGCGCCGCCGTGGGCTGCATCAGTTGCAGGGCCAAGTGGCTGAACGGCAGGGCCAGCACGCCCAGCAGCAGGGCAAACAACAGCGCCAGCAACAGGCCCTGCAGCAACACCTGGCGCAACGCCGCACCGTCGGCACGGCCCGCCGCCTGGGCGGCGAATCCGGTCGAGCCCATGCGCAGAAAGCCCATGACCCAGGCCAGGAAAGTGTACAGGCTGGCGCCCACCGCCACCGCACCCAATTGATGGGCATGGGGCAGGTGGCCGATCACGGCGCTGTCGACCAGGGCCACCAATGGTACGGAAATATTCGAAAGGATCATCGGCGCGGCCAGCGCCCAGACCTTGATATGGGTCGGGCGGTCGCGCCAGTCGGTCAGCAAACGGGACATGGAGGCTCCTGGCAAGCCGGCATTGTAGCCGCTGCGCTAGTAAATCGTGCGAAGGCCGTCTCACATCCGCTCGCCGTATCACCGTTGCGGCGCGGTTGATATATAGTGCACGCCTAAGATTCCGCTGCCCGAGAGTTACTACTCCCATGCTCAACAAAGGATTGTTGCTGGCCTGCGCGCTGGCCTTGCTCAGTGCCTGCGATTCGTCTGCCCCGGATAAACCGGCGCCGGCCCCCGTCGAACCGCCTGCGCAGACCCAGGACCAACCCGCAGCCCCGGCTCCGGCCGCCCCGGCGGCGCAAGTGGAAGCGGCAAAACCCGCTCCGGTCAAGGACGATGCCGCGACCCTGGCCAAGCGCTATGCCGGCCGCGAACTGAGCGTGGTGGATGTCTCGGAGGTGCAGGTCGATGGCGCCAGCGCCCTGGCCCTGACCTTCTCGGTGCCGCTGGATGACCAGCAGAACTTCGCCGACAAGGTGCACCTGGTCGATACCGTCAAAGGCAAGGTCGACGGCGCCTGGGAACTCTCCGCCAACAAGATGGAGCTGCGCCTGCGCCACCTGGAGCCGCAGCGCAAGCTGGTGCTGACCATCGACGCCGGCCTGCTCGCGGTCAACGGCAAGCGCCTGCCCGCCGAGTCGATCAGCCGCCTGGAAACCCGCGACATGCAGTCGACCATCGGCTTCGCCAGCCGTGGCTCGCTGCTGCCGACCCGCCTGGCCGAAGGCTTGCCGGTGATCGCCCTGAACGTCAACAAGGTCGATGTCGAGTTCTTCCGCATCAAGCCTGACAAACTCTCGCCGTTCCTCGCCGCCTGGGGCCGCAACAGCAGCCTGTACTACTACCAGTCCAAGGAAACCCTGGACATGGCCGAGCTGGTCTACAGCGGCCGCTTCGACCTCAACCCGGCGAAGAACACCCGCGAGACCGTACTGCTGCCGATTGCCGGGATCAAGCCGCTGCAAGAGCCCGGCGTGTATCTGGCGGTGATGCGCGCGTCCGGCACCTATGACTATTCGCAACCGGCGACGCTGTTCACCCTGAGCGACATCGGCGTCTCGGCGCATCGCTACCAGAACCGCATGGATGTCTTCACCCAGGGCCTGGAAGGCGGCAAGGCGCTGAGCGGCGTCGAGCTGGAACTGCTCGACGGCGAAGGCCGCGTGCTGGCCCAGGCCAAAACCGATAGCGACGGCCACGCCCAGTTGCCAACGCCGCCCAAGGCTGAAACCCTGCTGGCCCACCAAGGCGTGCACACCACCATGCTGCGCCTGAACAGCGCTGCCCTGGACCTGGCCGAGTTCGACATCACCGGCCCTCAGGCCAACCCGCTGCAGTTCTTCGTGTTCGGCCCGCGTGACCTCTATCGCCCGGGTGAAACCGTGCTGCTCAACGGCCTGCTGCGTGACCAGGATGGCCGCCCGCTCAAGCCGCAACCGGTGACCGTGGAAGTCCGCCGCCCGGATGAGCAGATCAGCCGCAAGTTCGTCTGGGAAGCCGATGCCAATGGCTTCTATCAGTACCAACTGCAACTGGCCGATGAAGCGCCGACCGGGCGCTGGCAGTTGTTGTTCGACCTCGGTGGCGGCAAGAAGCAGGTGTTCGAGTTCCTCGTCGAAGACTTCCTGCCCGAGCGCCTGGCCCTGGAGCTCAAGGGCAGCGACAAGCCGTTGAGCCCGGAGCAGACCGCGCAGATCAAGGTCAATGGTCGCTACCTGTATGGCGCCCCGGCCTCGGGCAACCGCCTGAGCGGCCAGGCTTATGTGCGCCCGTTGCGTGAAGCGGTACCGGCGCTGCCTGGCTACAAGTTCGGTTCGATCACCGAGGAGGAACTGAGCCAGGACCTGGAGCTGGACGAGGTTACCCTCGATGCCGCGGGCAAAACCACGCTGAACATCGAAAGCAAATGGTCCGAAGCCCGTTCGCCGCTGCAATTGACCGTGCAGGCGAGCTTGCAGGAGTCCGGTGGCCGGCCGATCACCCGCCGTCTTGAGCAACCCATCTGGCCGGCCGGGCGCCTGCCTGGCCTGCGCGGCCTGTTCGACGGTGAAGAGACCGACGGCGAAGGCCCGGTGGAATTCGAAGTGCTGGTGGCCGATGACGCAGGCAACAAGCTGGCCGTCAACAACCTCAAGGTTCGCCTGATCCGTGAGCGTCGCGACTACTACTGGAACTACTCGCAGAGCGATGGCTGGAGCTACAACTACAACGAGAAGTACCTGACCCAGAACGAAGAGACGGTCAATGTCAAAGCCGGCTCGACCGCGCGGGTCAACTTCCTGGTTGACTGGGGCCCGTACCGCGTCGAGGTCGAAGACCCGCAGACCGGTCTGGTGTCGAGCGAACGCTTCTGGGCCGGCTACCGCGCCCAGGACAACGCCGACGGCGGCGCCGTGCGTCCCGATCAGGTCAAGCTGGCCCTCGACAAGCCGTCCTACGCCGATGGCGCCACCGCCAACATCACCGTCACGCCGCCTGCCGCAGGCACCGGTTACCTGATGGTCGAGTCCAGCGAAGGCCCGCTGTGGTGGGAAGAAATCGACGTGCCGGCCGAAGGCAAGAGCTTCGCCGTCAAGCTCGATCCGAAGTGGGCGCGCCATGACCTGTATGTCAGCGCCCTGGTGATCCGCCCGGGTGAGCGCAAGGTCAACGCCACGCCGAAGCGCGCCGTAGGTGTGCTGCACCTGCCGCTGGATCGTCACGAACGTAAGCTGGCCGTCACCCTCAGCGCGCCGGAGAAGATGCGTCCCAAGCAGCCGCTGACCGTCAAGGTACAGGCGCGCAATGCCGACGGCAGCGTGCCCAAACAGGTGCATGTACTGCTGGCGGCAGTGGACGTGGGTATCCTTAACATCACCGAATTCGCTACCCCCGACCCGTTCACCGGTATGTTCGGGCGCAAGGCCTATGGCGCCGACCAGCTGGACATCTATGGCCAACTGATCGAAGCCGGGCAGGGCCGTCTGGCCAGCCTGGCCTTCGGTGGTGACGCCGCCATGGCCAAGGGCGGCAAGCGCCCGAACACCACGGTGACCATCGTCGCCAAGCAAAGCGCCCCGGTCACCCTCAATGACAAGGGCGAAGGTGAAGCCACGGTCGATATCCCCGACTTCAACGGTGAACTGCGGTTGATGGCCCAGGCCTGGACCGGCGAGCGCTACGGCATGGCCGAAGGCAAGACCGTGGTTGCCGCACCGTTGATCGCCGAGCTCTCGGCACCGCGCTTTCTCGCCGGTGGCGACCGCACCACCCTGGCCCTGGACTTGTCCAACCTGTCGGGCAAGGCGCAGAACCTGACCGTGCGCCTGAGCACCGAAGGCCAGTTGAACCTGCTCGGCGCCGCCGAACAGACCCTGAACCTCACCGAAGGCAAGCGCGTCACCCTGCTGGTGCCGGTGCAGGCCAGCGGTGGCCTGGGCCAGGGCAAGGTCAAGGTCGACGTGCAGGGCCTGCAACTGCCGGGCGAGTCAGCCACGGCCTTCAGCCGCGACTGGACCCTGGGCATTCGCCCGGCCTACCCGGCGATGCTGCAGCACTATCGCGTCGCCCTCAAAGACCAACCCTGGACCTTGCCCGACGCAGACCTTGCACTGTTCGAACCCGCCGGCCTTGAAGCCTCATTGGCCCTGTCGAGCCGCCCACCGCTGAACCTGGCCGAACAGATCCGCGCCCTCGAAGCCTATCCGTATGGTTGCCTGGAGCAGACCACCAGTGGCTTGTACCCATCGCTGTACGCTGATGCCGCGACCCTCAAGCGCCTCGGTATCAAGGGTGAAGCGGCGGACGTGCGCAAGCGCAAGATCGAGATGGGCATCGAGCACCTGTTGGGCATGCAGCGCTACAACGGCAGCTTCGGCCTGTGGAGCGCCGATGACCAGGAAGAGTTCTGGCTGACCGCCTACGTCACCGACTTCCTCCTGCGCGCCCGCGAGCAAGGTTATGCGGTACCGCCCGAGGCCCTGAAAAAGGCCAGCGAGCGTCTGCTGCGTTACCTGCAGGAGCGCAACCTGATCGAGGTCAACTACAGCCAGAACTCCGAGCACAGCCGCTTCGCCGTGCAGGCCTACGCCGCCCTGGTGCTGGCGCGTACCCAGCAGGCGCCGCTGGGCGCCCTGCGCAGCCTGTTCGAGCGGCGCAGCGATTCGCGCTCGGGCCTGCCGTTGGTACAACTGGCCATCGCCCTGGACAAGATGGGCGACAAGCCGCGTGGGCAACAGGCGCTGCAGGCCGGCCTTGCCGTCACCCGCAACGAAAACACCTGGCTGGGCGACTACGGCAGCTCCGTGCGTGACCAGGCGCTGATCCTGTCGCTGCTCACCGAGAACAACCTGGCCAGCGACAAGGTCGATGCACGGCTGTTCGAGCTCTCCGATCAGATGGCGGGTAACCGCTGGCTGTCGACTCAGGAGCGCAACGCGCTGTTCCTTGCCGGTCGTGGTCTGCTGGGCAAGCCGGAAAGCAAATGGTCGGCGCGCCTGGACAGCGCCGGTGAAGTGCGCGAGTTCAATCCCGAGCAATCGGGGATGAAACTCGAGGGCCCACTGCTGGCTTCGCCGCTGACCATCCAGAACGAAGGCAGCGAGACCCTGTTCCAGCAACTGACCCTGTCCGGTTATCCGCGTCAGGCCCCGGTTGCCCGAGGCAGCGGCATGACCATTCGCCGCGAGTTCCTCGGCATGAATGGCCAGGCACTGGACATCAAGGCGCTCAAGAGCGGTGACCTGGTGCTGGTGCACCTGGCCGTGACGGCCAACACCCAGGTGCCGGACGCTCTGGTGGTCGACCTGCTGCCGGCGGGCCTGGAGCTGGAAAACCAGAACCTGGCGCAAAGTGCGGCCAGTCTGGAGAACGCCAGCAGTGCGGTGAAGGAATGGCGAGAGTCGATGCAGAACGCCAACGTGGTGCATCAGGAGTTTCGCGATGACCGCTACGTAGCGGCGCTGAACATCGACTACTACTCCACCACCCACCTGCTGTACCTGGCCCGCGCGGTGACCCCGGGGACCTACAAGGTACCGCCGCCGCAGGTCGAGTCGATGTACCGGCCGAACTACAACGCGGTGGGCGAGACGCCTGCCGAACTGGTAGTCAAAGGCCGCTGACAGAGGGCTTTGTGGGAGCGGATGAATCCGCTCCCACATGCTCTAATTGCTCAGTGAATGATCCAGCTCAGCACCCACAAACCCAGCACCAGCCAGATGATGCCGAGTATGATCGAAGCGCGCATGAACGCGCGGATCGCCGAGTACAGCAGCATCAGGCCGATGATCAGGGCGAGGATGCTGACCAGCGAAGTGTCCATGCCCAGGGTGCGTGACAGGCCCTCGATGAAATTGCTACCGGCGTTGGCCAGCACGTTGAACAACCCGCTCAGGCCGTCGACGATAAAACGGATCACTGCCCCCAGTGCCTGGCCGAGCCACTCGAAAAAACCTTCTACATGCATAGTTGCTTCCTGATGATCAATTCGGCGAATGCGCCGTTGCCAAGCCTTTGGCCGTGCCTTGGCCGGGTCGGTTCCCTGCGTAGCTGTTACGCCAGGAGGACTTGATGCACATCTTAACGCGCCTGCGCGGCGCCATCAGAAAACCGCTGGGCTTGCTGCTCGGTATCCCGTTGCTGCTTGTTGCCTTGCTAGGGCTCGCCGACCGCCTCTGGCCGTTGCCGATGCCGGCGGATGATCTGGCCCGGGTAGTGCTGGCCGAAGACGGCACGCCGCTGTGGCGCTTCGCCGATGCCGAGGGTGTATGGCGCTACCCGGTCAGCGCCGAACAGATTTCGCCCTATTACCTGGAGGCATTGCTGACTTACGAAGACCGCTGGTTCTACCATCACCCCGGGGTCAATCCGCTGGCGCTGGCGCGGGCGGCCTGGCAGAACCTGCGCGGTGGCCGGGTGTTGTCTGGCGGCAGTACGCTGTCGATGCAAGTGGCGCGTCTGCTCGACCCACATTCGCGCACGCTGCCCGGCAAGCTGCGTCAGTTGTGGCGCACGGCACAGCTGGAGTGGCACCTGTCGAAGGCGCAGATCCTTGAAATCTACCTCAACCGCGCGCCGTTCGGCGGCACCTTGCAGGGCGTCGCCGCAGCCAGTTGGGCGTACCTTGGCAAGTCGCCGATGCACCTGACGCCGTCGGAGGCGGCGCTGCTCGCGGTGCTGCCCCAGGCACCAAGCCGTCTGCGCCCGGATCGCCACCCCGAGCGTGCCCAGGCGGCGCGCGACAAGGTCCTGCAACGCCTGGCCGAGTACCAGGTATGGCCGCAGCAGCGGGTTGCCGAGGCAGCAGAAGAGCCTCTGTTGCTGGCACCGCGTCAGGAGCCGGCGCTGGCGCCGCTGCTGGCGCGCCGACTCAATCGTCCGCTCAGCCCGCCGTTGATTCGCACCACCCTCGATGCCTCCTTGCAACGGCGCCTGGAAGACCTGTTGCTGGGCTGGCGTGCGCGGCTGCCGGAGCGTACCTCGGCGGCGATCCTGGTGGTCGAGGCGCAGAACATGGCGGTACGCGCTTACCTGGGTTCGATTGATCTCAATGACGAGCGCCGTTTTGGCCACGTCGACATGATCAGCGCCCTGCGCTCACCCGGCTCGACCCTCAAGCCGTTTCTTTACGGCATGGCCATGGACGATGGCCTGATCCATTCCGAATCCTTGCTGCAGGATGTGCCGCGGCGCTACGGCGATTATCGCCCGGGCAACTTCTCCATGGGTTTCAGCGGGCCGGTGGCGGCCAGTTCCGCCCTGGCATTGTCATTGAATCTGCCGGCGGTGCAACTGCTTGAAGCCTACGGGCCGAAGCGCTTCGCCGCGCAGATGCGCAGTGGTGGCGTGCCGCTGATCCTGCCGCCGTTGGCCGAGCCGAACCTGTCGCTGATTCTCGGCGGCGCCGGTAGCCGCCTGGAGGACCTGGTGGGTGGTTATGCGGCGTTTGCCCGAGATGGCTTGAGCGCGCCGATCCGCTTGCAGCCGGATGAGCCGTTGCTTGAGCGGCGCCTGCTGTCGCCGGGCAGCGCCTGGATCATCCGGCGTATTCTCAGCGGCCAGGCGCGCCCGGATCGCGACCCTCACGCCGAACTGGTGCAGCGTCCGCAGTTGGCCTGGAAGACCGGTACCAGCTATGGCTTTCGTGATGCCTGGTCGATTGGCGTGGGGCCGCGCTACCTGATCGGCATCTGGATCGGCCGCCCGGATGGTACGCCAGTGCCGGGGCAGTTCGGCCTGGCCTCGGCGGCGCCGTTGATGCTGCAGGTGCATGACGTGCTGAGCAACCGCGACAGCCAGCGCGGTATCGCCACTCCCGTGACGGCGGTGCCGGCCAATGTCGGGGTTGCGGCAATCTGCTGGCCGCTGGGGCAACCCATGGCCCGCCAGGACCCGAACTGCCGTCGCCAGCGCTTCGCCTGGACCCTGGACGGCACCACGCCGCCGACCTTGCTGGCCCAGGACCAACCGTTGAGCGTCGGCCTGCGCGAGACCGTCTGGGTCAACACCCAGGGCTTGCGCGTCGATGCCACGTGCCCCGGCGCCCAGGCGCGGGACATCGCCCTATGGCCGTCGCCACTGGAACCCTGGCTGCCACGGGTGGAACGCCGCGAGGCGCGCTTGCCCAAGGTCGATCCGGGTTGCCCGCCGCAGGTGCCGCCCAGCGCGCCGCCGTTGTCGATCGTCGGTGTGCGTCAGGGCGATCAGTTACGCCGTCCGGCCACCAGCAGCGAGCCGTTGCGTTTCAAGGTCTCGGCCCTTGGCGGTAACGGGCGGCACTGGTGGTTTCTCAACGGTGCGCCGCTGGGCGAAACCAGCGGCCAGGAAAACCTTACGGCGAGCTTCGACCAGGCCGGGCGCTTCGAGTTGAGCGCCCTGGATGAAAGTGGCGAAACCGCCCGGGTCGAGTTCCAGGTCAACGAGTGACAACGCGCATTAGACGATGCCGGGGCCAGCACCTACGCTTGGGGTGACGAGGCCGCTGCCCTGGCGGCTGCGTACTGATCGGGATCATGGAGTGTCCGATGCGTCCGTTGGCTGTCGCAATTGTTGGATTGTCCTGGGCGAGCGTGGCCAGCAGCGAACCCCTGCCGCGCTTTCTCGACAGCCACGAAATCGAACGAAACCTGCCCGCCCCCAACCTGCCGGCCGATGCCTATCGGCCGAGCAACCCGGGTGTGCAGGTGCCCATTGCGGTCACCCTGGCCCAGCCATTACTGCGTGATACCCGGATATTCCTGCGCAAGGTGCGCTTCGAGGGCGGCAGCATCTATCCGTTGAGTGACCTGCGCGACAACTATCAAGGCCTGGTCAACCGCGAGGTCAGTCTGGGCGAACTGATCGACGCCACCCAGCGCCTGACCCAGCGCTACCAGCAGGACGGCTACCTGCTGTCCCATGCTTATCTGCCCGAGCAGGACTTCGCCGATGGCCGGGTACGGGTGGTGCTGGTCGAAGGCTACATCGACGATCTTGAGCTGCATGGCAAGGTTGGCCCGGCGGCAGCCTATGTGGAACAACTGGTGGGTTGGCTCAAGGCCGAACGCCCGCTGACCCGTACGACCTTCGAGCGCTATATCGCCCTGATGAGTCGCCTGCCGGGTTTCAGCGTGCAGGCGCGGTTGTCGCCTGCCGATGCCAGCAATGGTGCCAGCCGCCTGATCATCGAGGCCACGCGCCGGCCGTTCAGCGCAACCCTGGTCATCACCGATGGCACCCGCGATGACCCCCAGGCGCTACTCACCGTGAGCAGCAACGCACAGACAGCGCTCGCCGAACAGTTCAGTGTCACCACCCTGGCGCCACGCGGGGAAGATCACGAAAGCTATTTTCGCCTGGATTACGCCCAGTACCTGGACGACCAGGGCAGCCAGCTGCACTTGTCGGCGTCGCGTTACGACAGCAACCCCAGTGCCCAGGTGTTGCTCGGCGATGGCACCCAACTCAAGGCCCATCGCGAGAATGACCGCTTCTCGGCCGGCTTGAGCCAGGTACTGCTCGCCGCGCCCGGCGAGTCGCTCAACGTTGCCGCGCGCTTCTACATGGTCAACGACGATGTGCTGTACCGCGCAGTCGGCGCGCCCATGCGCCTGAGCAACCGCACCGATGTGCGCGCCCTGGGCTTTGAGGGCGAGTGGCGCAAGGCCAATGCAGACCAACTGCGGATCGTCAGTGGTGGCGCCTACCAGGGCCTTGATTATCTGGGGGCGAAAACCAACAGCGATTTCGACCTGGATTTCTTGCGCCTGCGCCTGTCCGGGTTGCAGAGCGACCGCCTGTTCGGCAACTGGCAGGGCGTGGTGTCGGCGGCCTTGTACTGGAGTGGCGACAGCCTGCCTGACAGTGAGCGGGTGGTATTCGGCGGGCAAAGCTTCGCTCGCGGCTATCCCGCCGATCAGGCTCTGGGCGACAAGGGCTGGGGCTTGGCTTATGAGGTCAACTACAGCTTCAACGGCGATGGCCGCTGGCTGAAGCTGCTGCAACCTTATGCCGTGCTGGATACCGCGCGCACCTGGTTCAATGAAGTGGACCTGCGTGATGCGCACCTGTCTTCAGCAGCATTGGGGCTGCGCATCGGTGACGGGCGTTTCTACAACCTTGCGCTGGAGCTGGCCAAGCCGCTCTCGGATGTCGCCCTCGACAGCTTTGACCGCGAGCCGCGGGTCAGCTTGAGTTTCAGTGTGCAGTTATGAACGTGCATCGCCAGGTATATGCAGGTCTATCGTGGGAGCTGGCGTTGCCAGCGATGGGCTGCGCAGCAGACCTGAAAGGTTCACTGCACCAGTTGCATCCGCGGCTTGGGGAACAGGTTGTCCAGGGTTTCCAGCAGGCGGTTGTGGTAGATCGGCTTACGGAACAGGTCCAGCACCTGCAGACGCAGCAAGTCGCTGACGTCGTCCATGTCGGCATGCCCGGAGGTGACGATCACCGGCAGGTGTTGACGCGCGGTGTGCTCGCGCAGACGCCTGATCAGTGAAATGCCGCTTTCCTCGGGCATGCGCAGGTCGGTGATGACCAGGGCCACGTCCGGGTGGCGGGTGAGCTGTTGCAGGGCGAGTTTGACCGAGGTAGCCGTGTGACAGCAAAACCCCTCACCCTCCAGCAATTCGGCAAGCTCCAGCAAGGCGTCCTCTTCGTCATCCACCAGGAGCAATTGTTGACGGGGGGAAGAGGTCGGCATGAGGTAGTCCTATGGCAGCGTGATTGAACAAGAGACCCAAACGGTACAGCAGTGATGCTGGCCTACTCTGAAGGCGTCGTGGCTTGAGCCTTGGTCATCGCCCCCTGAACCTTGGTCATGACCGAAGACACACTACCGGAAATAGGGGTGATGAACGCTGTCAGCACCACTGCCACCATCGCCGCGGCAATCGCATACTCGATGCCCGAGGCACCCTCTTTGCGGTAGAAGAATTCTTTGCAGCTTTTGAGGACACGGGAAAGACGCATGGCATTTCTCCTTGCGCCGCAGGCGCAGGTGGCAGGGGTATTGGATGATTCCCCTTTGCCATCACAGCATTGTCAACGGGTCATACTTCGGCAAATGTAAGAAGGTATTAATACTAAAGTTATAACTCAATGCCGGCGCCAATAAGCTGTTGTTTTATGGTGCTGCCGGTTTTGCGACGGAAAAAAATCTGACGGGTAATGGCATTTTGTCTTAGCTGCGCTACCGTCAAATAGCGAAATAGTTGTTTCCGACTGCAGTGCTGTAGGCCATTTCACATAAAGGGCCGAAAGAACGCTGAGGGGAAGGAGGATCGGCATGAGCAGTCGCATTACCATCATCCTCGCAGGCTTCTTTCTGCTCGGTGCGTTGCTGGCCGGTTACTGGGGCCTGGTCCTGAGCCGCCCACCCAGTGAACCGCTTGCCGCACCTGTCGCTGCACCTGTACCGACGCCCGTTGAGCAAGTGGCAAAAGACGCCGCTGACCAACTGCGCAAGCCGGTGGTGGTGTTGCGTCGTGACGTTGCCGCGTATGTGCCGCTGACGGCAGACGACCTGGTAGTAGAACGCTTGCAGGTGGCTCCGCCCGGCAGTTTCCAGACCCTTGAGCAAGTGCTCGGGCGCAGCAGTTGGCGCGCGTTGAGTGCTGGAACCTGGCTGGAGCAGGGCAGCTTCGAAGCCGGTGGCCCGCTGGCACGGATGATCCACCCCCATGAGCGCGCGCTGGCGGTAGCTGTGGATGAGGTGGTGGGCGTCGCCGGGCAGTTGAGTCCGGGCGACTATGTCGATGTCTTGCTGTATCTGCGCGAAGAGACCCGCAACCCGCAAGCGTCGGCTCAGGTGGTACTGCCGGCATTGCGTCTGCTCAGTGTCGGCGAACAGTTGGGCCTGACCAATGACGGCAAGCCCGCGCAGCCGCCAGTGAATGAAAAGAGCCAGCCGCAGCAACCGCCCAATGCTGCGCGCACGGTAGTGCTTGCCGTTCCCGAGGCACTGGCCAGCCGCTTGCTGCTTGCCGCCCAGGCCGGCAGTTTGCGCCTGGCCGTACGCAGCGCCGAAGAGAAGCGCCTGGCCCGCTATTGGGCGGACCCCAAAGCCAGCAGCAAGGAAGTCGATAGCGCCAATCGCAAACTCTATCGCTTCAGTCAGCTTGCCCAGGTACCCGCTGCCCAGCCGGTGGCCAGCGTCGCACCGTCGCGCGGCATAGAGATCATCCGCGGAAATCAAGCCGGACAGCCCACCCCCTGACCAAGCAAGGATGCCCTTCAATGAGCAGTCGTTCCGAGCGGGTAACCAAGCAGATGCTCTGTGCCTTGCCGTGCACTGCGCCGCAGGTGCCAATGGCGCTGGCAGCGCCCTCGAAAACGGCGACTTCGAACGTCGCAGCGGGTTATCCCCATGAGTGAAAGCCTGAGCCAGACCTTCCTCGCCATCACCCGCAACGATGGCGACTTGCAGTGGCTGCAAGGTGCGCTGGCGCCACTGGGGCAGGTGGTGGGCGCCGGCAGCGGCAGCCTTGACGAGCTGCTGGCGCTGGTCGATGTCACCTTTGCCGGTTTGGTGTTCGTGGGGCTGGATCGTGAGCAGGTGGTCAATCAGTGCGCACTGATCGAGGGGGTGCTGGAAGCCAAGCCGATGCTGGCAATCGTTGCCTTGGGCGATGGCATGGACAACCAGTTGGTGCTCAATGCCATGCGTGCCGGGGCGCGGGACTTTGTCGCCTATGGCTCGCGCTCCAGTGAAGTCGCAGGGTTGGTGCGGCGCTTGAGCAAACGCCTGCCGCCAGTAGCCAGCAACCCCAGCCTTGGGGGGCTGACGGTACTCTATGGCGCCCAGTGCACCGCTGATGGCGCCTTGCTGACCACCCATATGGCGCGGGTGGTGCAAACCAGCGGCCAGCAAACGTTGCTGCTGGACCTTGGCGTGCCTCGTGGTGACAGCCTGGCGTTGCTCGGCCTGGAAGCCTCGTTTCATTTCGGCGATGCCCTGCGCCACCTGCGCCGGCTCGACAATACCCTGATCGACAGCGCCTTCACGCGTGAAAGCTCGGGCCTGCGCCTGCTGGCCTACGCCGAGACCGACGAACCGCTGGAACGCACCAGCGCGGCGGAGCTGTACATGCTGCTCAGCGCCTTGCGCCAGCATTTCCAGCACATCGTCGTGAACCTGACCGGGCAGGTTGACAGCGAAGCCCTGCGCACCTTCGTCAGCCATTGCGACAAGCTGATCTGGTACACCGACCAGAATGTCCTCGATTGCCGGCGCAACCTGGAGGTGCTGACCCAATGGCGCGAGAAGGGCATGAAGCTCGAACACGCCAGCCTGCTGGTCGACCGCTACCTGCGCGGCGTCGCACCGGACTCCGAAGCCCTGGGCAAGCGCTATGGCTTGCCGGTTCTGCGGGTTTTGCCCTACAGCCCAGAGGTGCGCCTGAATGCCAAGAACCAGGGCCTGACCTTGTTCGAACTGGCACCGCGCGAGCAGCTCACCCAACATTTGAAAGCGCTCGGTGAACGGCTGGCGCGCCGCTCCGAGAGCAACCCTGCGGTCAGCGCCAACTGGCTCAATCGGTTATGGGGGCATAAATGAGCGGTGACGAACTGTTCGGCGGCCCGCGGCACAACCTGGGGGCCGACCCGCAAGGGCTCAAGTGCGCCTTGCATCGTTACATCATCGATGCCATCGAGGACAGCGGGCGCAACCTGCTCGAAGGCTCGCGCCCGGCCCTGGCGCAATTCGTGGTGGAGCAGGTCGGCGACTATATCGCCCGACTGCACCTGGCCCTGTCGCGCTACGAGATGGAACGCCTGGCCGAGGAAATCGTCGACGAACTGACCGGCTTCGGTCCGCTTGAAGTGCTGTTGCGCGATGCCAGCGTCACCGAAATCCTGGTCAACGGCCCGCACCGGGTGTTCATCGAGCGGGCTGGCCTGCTGCAGCAGACGGATCTGCGCTTTATCGATGCCCACCATGTCGAGCGGGTCATGCAACGGATTCTCGCGCCCTTGGGCAGGCGCCTGGATGAATCGTCACCCATGGTCGATGCGCGCATGCCCGACGGCAGCCGGGTCAATGCGATCATTCCGCCGGTGGCGCTGGACGGCCCGTGCCTGTCGATCCGCAAGTTTCGCAAGGACATGCTCAAGAGCGCCGACCTGCTGGCCACCCGGACCATCGACCAGGGCATTCTCGACTTCATCCAGTTGGCGGTGGCACGGCGCTGCAACATCCTGGTCAGTGGCGGCACCGGCACCGGCAAGACCACCATGCTGAATATCCTCAGCCAGTTGATTACGCCCCGCGAGCGCCTGGTGACCATCGAAGACGTGGCCGAGCTGCAACTCGATCACCCTCACGTGGTGCGCCTGGAAACCCGTCCGCCGAATGCCGAGGGGCATGGCGAGATCAAGGCCAGCGAGTTGATCCGCAACGCCTTGAGGATGCGCCCCGACCGCATTCTGCTCGGCGAGATCCGTGGCGTCGAAGTGCTCGATGTGCTCACCGCGATGAACACCGGTCACGACGGCTCAATGAGTACCGTACATGCCAACACCGCCCAGGACGCCTTGCTGCGTCTGGAAACCCTGGTCGGCCTGACCGGCCGCCAGGTGGCCGAGAAAACCCTGCGGCAGATGATCTGTGCGGCACTGGATGTGGTCATTCAATTGACCCGCCTGGCCGATGGCCGCCGCTGTGTCAGCGAGGTGTTGGAGGTAGTCGGGGTGCGCGATGATGTGTACGTCACCAATACCCTGTTCCGTCTCGATCGGCACAACGGCGAGGGTTTCTTGCGGGAGGCACCGAACCCTGCCGGCGACAAGCTGCGCCGCGACTATTCGGAACTGCAGCCGTGATTGCTGCGGTACTTGGCTTGATCTGCCTGGCCTTGCTGGGGGTATCGGTGCGCTTGTTCTACAGCGGCATGCGCAAGTCGGGTGAGGAGCGGATCCTGCAGCGTCTTGGCCAGGTTCAGGTGACCTCGGCGCTGACGCCCAGTAGCCGTGACTGGCTGGACCGCCTGTTGCAGCGCGCCGGTATCGAGCGGCGCAATGACCGGCTGCTGATATGGCTGGTGATCGGCCTGCTGACAGCGCTGCTGTGTGGCCGGATCCTGGGGTGGGCAGCAGGCGTCGGGCTGGTGCTGCTTGCACCGTTGCTGATCTGGTTGTTCCTGGGCTGGCGCTATCGCCGACGGCTGCAGCGGATGATCGAACAGTTGCCGGTGTTGCTCGATCACAGTGTGCGCAGCCTCAAGGCCGGGCGAACCTTGAACGATGCCGTGCTGGGCGCCATCGATGCGTCGCGTGACCCTTTGCATGGCGCTCTACAGCGGGTGCGGCGCAATGTGCAGATGGGCGTCAGCCTGGACGATGCCATGAGCGACCTGGCCGAACTGTATGAGCAGGATGAGCTGCGCCTGTTCGCGTTGGGCCTGCGTATCAATCATCGCTACGGCGGCAACGCCAGCGAGCTGCTGGAGAACCTGATCAAGCTGATTCGCGAGCGCGAGCAGGGTAGCCGTCAACTGCGCGCCATGACCGGTGAAACCCGCATGACCGCGACTGTCCTGGGCCTGTTGCCGGTGGGGATGGCCGGCTATTTCCTGATCAGCAACCCCAACTATTTGCTGGCTATGTGGCAGGACGGCAACGGTCAGTTCCTGCTGCTCGGCGCCTTTATCCTGCAAGTGCTGGGCTGCCTGGTGTTGTGGCGCATGTTACGGAGTATCTGAAATGGCCTGGTTGCTCTGTGCCCTGATGTTCTTCGCCGCATTTGTCTTGCTGGCAGGCCAGTTGCTGCACCAGCGTCGTCGTCAGCGCCTGGTTGCTCGGCGTCTGCAGGGCCAGCTTGGCAGTGAGAACCGCTTGGGCAACTGGCTGCAACAGATCGGCAGCAGCCGGCTGGGCCAGCGTTCGCTGAATCTGGATAGCGAGACCCGTCTGCTGCTTGACCGCATGGGCTGGCGGCGGAGTCGGCAACGGGCGCTGTTTGCCGCTTGCCAGGTTGGCGTGCCGTTCCTGGCCCTGGGGTTGGGCATAGCGCTGCAGGAGACCCTGTACCGCGATACCCAGGTACCGTGGCTGGTAGTGCCGTTTTGCGCCATGGGTGCGGGCTATCTGTTGCCCAAACGCCTGCTGGCGTGGGCCGCTGTGCGTCGCCAGCAACAGATCGCCGGCGAAGTTTCGACCTTCATACCCTTGCTGAGGATTCTCTTCGAGTCGGGCCTGGCGGTGGAGCAAACCTTGCGTGTGCTGAGTCAGGAGTCGCGACAACTGTTGCCAGTGTTGAGTGAGGAGTTGCGGGCGATTCTGCTGCGGGTCGACTCCGGTATGGCCTTGGCTGCGGAGCTTGAGAAAACCGCGCAGTTGCTCAGCGTCGACGAGTTCAGCGACACCTGCGTGATTCTCCAGCAATTGCTGAGCCAGGGCGGTGGCGCAATGAAGTCGCTGTTGGCGCTCAAGCAACTGCTCGATGACCGTCGGCTGACACGCATGCAGGAACGGATTTCGAAGATGTCTGGGAAGATGTCGATGGTGATGATGGTGTTTCTGTTTCCGGCCTTGCTGATCGTATTGGCCGGCCCCGGCCTTAGCGCCCTGGGCAGGGCATTGGGCTCATGAGCGGGAACAAGGCACGAAGGCAGCGACGACAATCTCCAGGCGCAGGTCAACCTGGTGAGCCGCCTGCACCTGACACCGGCGCTGCACTCAGTGCGCCGTGACACGTTGATGAAGGGGCGAGGAGCTGGGAGACAGCGCCAGCGCCAGTTGGGTGCGGTTGTGCATGTGGGTCAGGCGCAGAACCTGGGACACGTAGAGCTTGACGGTGTTTTCGGTGATGCCCAGTTCGCAGGCGATCTGGTAGTTGGTCTTGCCCTTGCTGACCAGCCGCGCCACATCCAGCTGGCGCGGTGACAGCTTGTTGAACAGGGTCGGCAGGTTGTCGGGTTCCACTTCGGGGTCGACGTCGGTGGCGCGGCGGTGGGCGCCGAGCCCGCGGGCCTTGTCCAGGTCCTGGTAGAGGTCGTCGATCGAGTCGGCCAAAAACTGCAGCTTCTGGTTCAGGTCACCCAGGTGCTGGTAGCTTCTGCGTCGTTCCAGCACGGCAGCCTCCTGGCGTTGCACGCCTTCGAGCAGTTCGCTGAGGTCGACCGGCTTCTGGTAGTAATCGGCAAAGCCTTCGCGCAGCGCCTTGATCACGTCCTGCTTGTTGGCGCGGCCGGTGAGCATGATCGCTTCGAACAGCCGCTGCGGCCCGGCAATGGCCTTGAGCGCACGCATCAGTTCCAGGCCATCGTAGTCGGGCATGTGCAGATCACACAGCACCAGCGCGATCTCCTGATCGACACTGAACTGTTCGATAGCCTGGGTACTGGAGTGGCAGGGCACGCAATGGTAGCCACTGCTCTGGAGAAATTCGCACAACTCTTCGACGATCAGTGGCAGGTCGTCCACCACCAGCACCTTTAATTCACTGACTGATTTGTTCACAAGCAACTCCCTGCTGTTCGCCTTTGTGTTCCCTCGACCAGGCTGAGCCTGGATCCATCCGGCACACATTAGAAAGTAGTCGCACTTTTGGGCTATGTACAAGGTGGGTACATCCATTTGCACGTAGCATTCGACTAATGGATCCAGACCGCAGCCAGTAAAAAGCCGACCAGCAGGAACGGCGCGAAAGGCTGTTTTTTTGACGACTCTTCGTTCAGTTGCTTCAGGCGGTTCTTAACCTTCTGACTTAACAGGGACCACAGCCAGCGACGGCCCAGCAGCCAGGCAACGACGGCTACACCGGCACCGATAAACGTACCCAGCAGGTGCATGCGATCGGTGGCCAGGGCCAGGGCACCGAGCAATTTCACGTCGCCGGCGCCCAGGCGGCCGAGCATGTAGCCGGGGAGGGTCAGGAGCATGACGATGGCCAGCGCCCAGCCACCTTCGCTGGCGTCGGCGCCAATCCAGGTGTGCCCGGTCACGAACAGATAGGCCAGGGCGCAGGTGGCGGCGCCGAGGGTCAGGGTATTGGCGATCTGGCGTTCGCGCAGATCTTGTTCAGAGCACAAGGCAAGCCACAGCAGCAGAACAATGCTTTGCATTGGCGAAAGGTCATCCCTTTGTGGTGAATGATTCTATGCTGTCTTTCAGGTGTCTCTGTCAGGGTAGACGCGATCATGCAAGCAAGCCTGTGCAAGCGGCAAAAAGGCGCGGCAGCCCTCGAGTTTGTCGCGGTATTCGTGACCTTCTTCGCGGTCTTCTACGGGGTGCTCAGCTACGGACTGCCCATGCTGATGCTGCAGTCGTTCAACCAGGCCAGCAGCGAAGCGGTGCGCCGCTGCGTGGCGCTGGACCCCGCCAGTGCAACCTACAGCGCTGACATCAATGCTCTGGCCAAACGTGTGCTCGGTGAACAGCTGGCATGGATGCCGACGTCGTTGGACTTCCAGGTCAACAGCGATGCCAGTGTCACGCTCACCCCCGGCAAGCTGCTGACAGTGAAGATCGACTACGCCAAAGCCAAGCTGACCTCGGTGTTGCCGGTGCTGGACCTGCCGGGTATCGGTGAAGTCCCGCGCTTGCCCGCCAGCCTCAAGGCCGAAGCGAGCCTGCAACTGTGAGTGGCGGCCCGGGCTTGTTCGAGCGCTGGCGTGGGCGCGCGGCGCCGGCCGAGGAGCCATTGCCGCAAGCGCCCGAGGTACCAGCGGTAGGCCTGCAACTGTGGCTGGATGCATCGGCCAGGGTATTGCGCCTGGCCGGCCCGCTGCGTTCGGTGCTGGCGCTGCCGACCCAGCCCAGCGCGCGCCTGCACGACTATGTGCAGCCCTACAGCTTGCTGGTGCTTGAAGGTGAGCCGATCGACTGGCAAGGCCAGTCGCTGGAACTGGACTTCAAGGCGGCCGGTGGTCACACCCTGCACACCCGTGGCTGGTTGCTGGCCCAGCGTGGCGGCTGGCTGCTGCAACTGTTCGATATCGGCGACCTGCTGCAGCATCGTCAGCAAGCGCTGGCTGCCGAGCGCCAGCAGCACCTGACGGCGCATCTGGCTTGCGCACTGCGTGCCTGCAGCATCGAACGCCTGCAAGCGGTGGCTGAAGAACAGCTCAACTGGCTGGTGCGGCACTGGCGGGCCCTGGGGGCGAGCGTGCTGGTGCAAACCGATCAGGGCTGGCAGACCTATGCCTGCAGCGGCGATGCACGGCACTGGCCGCGAGATGAACAGATGGCGCCGGTGCTGGATCGCCAGCTGCCCGCCAGCATGATCAGCAGCACCACCGAGCCTGCGTTGCAGGCCTTGTTGCCGGGGCTGTCCACCTACCTGTTGGCTTTTGCGCAAGGCCAGGTCAATCAGGCCTGGCTGGTCTGCGTCGAGCCGCAAGAAGTGCTGCAGGCCCAGGATGCCCTGCTGGTTGCTGCGGCCTTTGTCGAACCGCTGCTCGGTCGCCTGGCTGCCCATCAGTTGCAAGTGCAGAGCGAACGCCTGGACAGCCTGCAACTGCAACTGGGGGCCGGCTGGTGGCAATGGCACCTGGCCGATCCCCAGCTGCACCTGGACCCGGCGCTGGCCGAGAGCCTGGGCGTGCCTGCGGCGCTGACGGTCAATCAATGGCTCAGCCGCGTGCATCCTGCAGACCGGGAAGCGACGCAACTGGCCTTTGGCGACCTGCAGCGCGAGGGCTGCGCTTTGCAGTTGAGCCTGCGCCTGCTGGACCACGATACCCAGGCGCAGCCGCGCTGGTATCGCTTGTGCGGCCAGGTGCACGGCAGTGGCAGCAACCGCCGGGTACAAGGCTTCATGCTCGACATCAGCGATATCAAGGCCCAGCAGGCGCAGGCCAGCGCAGCCCAGGCGCGCCTGGAAAACCTGATCGCCAGTTCACCGGCGGTGATTTATATCCAGCGCTACGCCGAAGGCGCGTTGCTGACCGAATTCTGCAGTGCCAGCCTGGCGCCGATGCTCGGCTGGCAGCCCCTGGCCGGCGAGCCCCTGCAACCGGCGCAGTGGCTGCACCCCGAGGACCAGCCGCTGTGGCTGGAACGTACCCGCACGCTGCTGCGCCAAGGCCAGAGCCGCAGCCGCTATCGCCTGCGTGATCATCATGGGGGCTATCACTGGGTACTCGATGAAGCGCGCCTGCTGCGCGATGACCTGGGCCTGCCGGTGGAGGTGGTGGGCATCTGGCTGGACGTCAGCGAGGCGACCGAGGCTGCGGAAAAAGTGCGCCAGAGCGAGGAGCGTTATCGGGTGCTGGTCGAGGATTCGCCAGCGATGATCTGCCGCTACCGGCCGGACCTTAACCTGGTGTTCGGCAACCAGCCGCTGGCCGATTACCTGGAGTGTTCAGCCGCGCAACTGGCCGGCTTGAACCTCGGCCAGTGGATGTCCGCAGCGCAGCGCCAGGCCTTTGTCGAGCGCCTGGCGGGGTTGACCCCGGAGCAGCCGGTCAGCAGCGCTGAAATCTGCCTGCAATTGCCCGGGCGTGAGCATGCCTGGTGGGTGTGGTCTGACCGCGGCTTGTTCGACGAGCACGGCCAACTGCAGGAAGTCCAGGCGGTGGGCCGCGACAACACGCAAGTCAGGCGCAGCCAACAGCAACTGCTGCAAAGCGCGAAAATGGCCACCCTCGGTGAAATGGCCACCGGCCTTGCCCATGAGATCAACCAGCCGCTCAACGTCATGCGCATGGCCGTGGTCAACGCGCTCAAGCGTCTGGAAAACGGTGATGTCCAGGTCGACTACCTGCAAGACAAGCTCAAGCGTATCGATGCCCAGGTGCTGCGTGCCTCGAAGGTGGTCGATCACATGCGCGTGTTCGGTCGGCGTTCGGAGGTCGAGCAGCAACTGTTCGCGCCCTGGCAGGCGGTGGAGGGGGCCTTGTCGCTGCTGGCTGACGGCTTGCGCGGCAAGGGTGTGGAGCTGCGCGTGCAGCCCGCTGAGCACGACGTGCAGGTCAGTGGTCATCAGGATCAGTTGGAGCAGGTGCTGATCAACCTGCTGGTCAACGCCCGCGATGCCCTGCTGGCCCGGCGGGAGCAGCAACGCGACCTGCAGCCGTGGATTGCCCTGGGGCTTGAGTGCGATGCGCGGCAGGTGCGGCTATGGGTCGAGGATAACGGCGGCGGCATCGAACCGCGTTTGCTCGAACGCATTTTCGAGCCGTTCTTCACCACCAAGCCGGTGGGGGTCGGCACTGGCCTCGGGCTGTCGGTGAGCTACGGCATCATTGACACCATGGGCGGCTGCCTGAGTGTCGAGAACGGTGAGCTGGGCGCGCGGTTCTGCATCGAGCTGCCACGGGCTCAGATCATCAGTTGAGCGCGACCACTGTGGCAGCTGAGGTTGGCACCAATCACCACCTGATTCAGGTCGATGCCCAGCAGCATCAGCAGGTTGTTGATGATTGGATCGAGCAGCGCCCCCAGCAAACCGCCGATCAAGCCTGAAACCGTATTGAGCAACAGGCTGACCAGCGCGACCTTCGGGGTCAGCTCCACGCTCTGCAGGGTATTGCGGACACTGGCCACGATGTTTGTCGAGCTGAGCAGGTGGTTGGCCGAGTCCTGTTCAAGCTCAGGTGGTTTGAGGTAGGTGAAGGTTTCGCTCTGGCTGAAGACCGGTGAGTTTGTGCCCAGCCCGATATTGATGCCCAGCACCCTCAGTAGCACCAGTGGGGCGGCATCGACCGGCTTGACCGCTGAGAAAAAGTTGTTGCTGTCGATCGTGCCGATCAGCACTTTTACCGCCGCGGCTTCGTTGTGCACGGTCAGGCTTTTGCTGGCGGCCGAGGCGCAGTTGTAGCCGGTGACATGGCTGCTGGCACTGGCAACCTCCAGGCCCAGGTCGAGGCTGGGGTTGGGTAGCACCTGGATGATCCCCAGGTTGATCCCGCCGAGCAGCGGGCCCAGGTCGACCTTGATCAGGATGCGTGTCTGGGCGGTGCGGACATAGATCTGCTCGGGGTCTTTAGGGTTTGCCGTGGCTTTGGCCGGATTGCCCAGGGCGGAAAATTGCGGCGGTTCGATGATCTTGACCCTAGTCGAGATATTGGCCTGGCCCAGCAGGTTGACCGGCAGGCTGACTTCGGCACCATGGGCGCTGTTGGCCAGTTGCACCATGCCCTGGACCAGTTGCAGGGCTTGCAGTTTGGCGTCCAGCCCGGCACTTGAGCCGCCATTGTGGATGTCCAGTAAATCGCCGAGGACGATCCCCCCGGCATTCTGGGCCTGGACACTGAGCTGGGTCAGGCCGCTGACATCCACCAGCGGGTTGTTCTGTGCAGCCACCGTGGCCATGACCGCCAGCGCCTCACCGACATTAACGGTCTTGCCCAGCAGTTCGGTGTAGTTGCCCGCGCTGACCTGGGCCTTGATCGCCAGGGCATCGAGGTAGTTGAGCAGGTTGACGTCAGCCTGCAACAAGCCCTGCCATTGGGCCAGGCTCAAGTTGACCTGGCTGCCAAGCAACGTGCCCATCAGTGCGTTGAGCTGCGCCGAGCGTGATGAGTCGATGTTCAACAAGGTGCTGCGGATGTTCAGGCGGGCCAGCGGCGGACCGGGCTGGGCCGCGGTTGCCTGGGCGCTGAGGCGGGTGCTGGGGTCAAAGGTGGCGGAGGCCACCAGCGAGCGGATACCGGCGGCAATACTGGTCTGCAGGGTAATGCCGGCCGTCACCCGGACTGCATCGGCCTTGCTTGCATCGGCAGTGAAAACCCGCAAGCTGGCGGCGCCGGTCTGCAGGCTGCCGCACTCCACCTGCAGGCTGCGATCGGGCCCTGGGGCATGGTCATTGCGGGTCGCCGCCTGGGTCGCCAGGGCCTGCGCGCTCGGGCCAGTGGCCAGGCACGTGCCCTTGCCATTGACAGCCTCCAGCGCCGCCATGTCGGCAACCCGCTGCAGTTTGCGCTGTTCCAGAAACAACCTGCCGGTGTCGACCACCATGAGCACGAACAATAGGGCCATGCCCAGGGTCAGGGCTGCGATCAAACCGATAGCGCCACGTTGTCGTGCTGGAAAGCGAGAAGCCACGAGCACTCCTTTGCCGGCCGATGGCCGCGCGGGGCAGCAGTGCAAGGGAGTGTAGCCAAGATAATGGCCAGTCGCCTTTATGGCGACTGGCCCGTGAGACTCAGCGGGGCGGGTAGTTGCCCATCAGTTTGGCGACGGTGTTGTGGATCGCCGTATTGCGTTCTTCCGGGCTTGGCGGGTAGTTGTTCATGATCTGCTCGGCACTGCCGCGCCACACCAGCTTGCCGTCGCGGGCGTCGAACATGTCCACCTGGATGGTTGCCACCTTGTAGTCGACACTGCGGGTTTCGTTGTACATCGGCCCGCCCCAGTAGCCACCCCAGTAGCCCCCCCAACCGCCGC
Organism: Pseudomonas sp. RC2C2; assembly: GCF_018390435.1. Lineage (NCBI taxonomy): Bacteria > Pseudomonadati > Pseudomonadota > Gammaproteobacteria > Pseudomonadales > Pseudomonadaceae > Pseudomonas > Pseudomonas sp. RC2C2. The sequence continues at coordinate 2,955,249 of NZ_JAHBAX010000001.1, forward strand.
CATAGTGGGTGGTGATCTGTTGCTGGCGATTCTCGACGATCAGGTAGGCCTGGACCTTGAGGTCGCCACGGCTATTGCCCTGGGCCGGGCGCAGGCCGCGCTGGTCAAGCTGGCCGGCCACCGCCTGGCGGATGCGCTGTTCGGTGAGGTCGCTCTTGATCCGCGGATCATCCGGGCGATATTGCAACCCCGGCTCCTGCCAGACCCAGCTACGGTAGGCGGCAAAATCGCGGCTGGCATCGAAGTCCTGGGTGACGTTGCCGCTTTGGCAGGCACCGAGCAACAGCATTAACGAAAGTAAAGCGAGACGGCGCAACATGGTGGTTCTCCGATTGCCTTTAACTGGGAGGATAGCTGGCCAGCGCCTTTTGCACTGACTCTCGCAGGGCATCGGCGCGCTTGCCCTGGGAGTCCTGGCTGGCGGTTTCGGCGCTGGCGCTCCACACCGGCTGGCCGTCGCGCGCGTCATACAGGTCAACGCGCACCACCATTACCTCGACTTCGTAGGTACGCACCAGCGGCACGCTGGTGTAGACCCCGTAACCATTGTGATAGCGCCCGTAACTGCCATAGCCGCCATAGGGATAGCGGTCATAGGCGGAATAATCTTCGCGAACCTGACGCAGGCGCCGTTCCAGGCGCAGGTCGGCGCTGACCAGCAGGTCGCCTTCCTGGCCATTGCGGGCCGGACGCAGGCCGCGCTGGTCGAGGGCATTGCTGACGGCATCGGCCAGCTGGGCGGGATCGGCATAGGTGCTGCCAGCCGGCAGCTGGCCATTGCGCCAGGCCCAACTGCGGTAGCGGGCGTAGTCGCGGGGAGCTGCGGGGTAGGCGCTGGCATCGAAGGTCGTGGCTGCCTGTGCTGGGGCCGGTGGCAGCGGGCGGGAGCTGGCGACATAAGGGTTGCTGCCCTGGCAGGCGGCCAGGGCCAGGCCCAGCAGGGCCAGGGTCAAACGGTACGGCATGTCACCCTCCCGGCGGGCGCGGTTCAGCGCGGTCGACAGATCCAGTGCAGGTAGCGGCCCAACCCGGCGAAGGCCGGATGACGACGATGCGCCAGTTCCATTTCCAGCAGCTCGGACAGTTCGGCCTTGGCCTGGAAATCGCGGGGCATGTAGTCGTGGAAAACCCGCACACCACTTTCACTTTCGACCTGCCACAAGTCTTCAAGTTGCGCCTTGAGCGTACGCGGATCAAGTGGTTTTTGCGGGGTCAGGCTCTGCTTCTCGCCGGCCAGTTCATTGCTGCGCAACTTACGAAAATGACCCTTGAGCAGGTTGCGGTACACCAGTGCGTCGCGGTTGTAGAACGCCAATGACAGCATGCCGTCAGCGCGGGTCAACTGATGCAGCACCGGCAGGATGGTCTCGGGTTCGGCCAGCCATTCCAGCACCGCATGGCATAGCACCAGGTCATAGGGTTCGGTCAGCTGGCCGAGCAGGTCCTGCCAGGGCGCCTGGATGAAGGTGGCCTGCTGGCCGGCGTCGGCAAAGCGCTCGCGGGCGCCGTCGAGCATCGGCGCGGCGGGTTCGGCCAGGGTGACCTGATGCCCGCGCTGGGCCAGCCACAGGGCCATATGTCCCAGGCCGGCACCGATATCCAGGACGCGCAGGGGGCGCTCGGGCAGGGCTTCGGCGAGGTCGGCCTGAAGCACCGCCAGGCGTATCGCGCCCTTGGCGCCACCGTAGATTTTCTCGGCAAAACGGGTAGCCAGTTCATCGAAATGACGGTCGTTCATTTGGCAAAACGCCTTTCGCTGTCGGCCAGCTTGCTGTTGACCACCTGTTCCATGTCCAGGCCCAGTTCGCTGCACAGCAGCAACAGGTAAAGGACGATGTCGCCGACTTCCTGGCCGGCGTGTGCCAGCTGCTCGGGCGGCAATTGGCGCGACTGGTCTTCAGTCAGCCACTGGAAGATTTCCACCAGTTCGGCCATCTCGACACTGGCAGCCATGGCCAGGTTTTTCGGGCTGTGAAAGCCGCGCCAGTCGTTGTTGTCGCGAATACGGTGCAGGCGTTGGGTCAGTTCTTGCAAGTTCATCGGCGCTCTCCTCAAGCGGCATAGCTTCAGGCGGGCGCCGTTGCAACGCAAGAGGGCGCTGTCAGCGCAATGACCGCCAGGCCCCGCGCATGTGCACCAGCTCGCCATGGCCGTCGAGTTGCAACTGGCCTTCGGCCGCCGCCGGGCTGGTGTTGAGGATCACTTCGCTGGGCAGGCGCACCGGTTTGAGAAAACCCACTTCGAGTTCATAGCCGCTGACCGGCAAGTGGCCGCGCAAGGCTGCCAGGGCCATGGCCTTGCTCCACATGCCGTGGGCGATGGCGGTGGGAAAACCGAACAGCCTGGCGCTGGCGGCGCTCAGGTGAATCGGGTTGTAGTCGCCGCAGACCTTGGCGTAACGCCGGCCGATATCGCTGTCGGCGTACCAGCGGGTCAGTTCGCTCAGGGCCAGGGCTTCGGGCGCATCGGCAACTGCCGGCTCGCCGCCCAGCTTCAGGCCACGGCAGAGCATGCGGCTGGTTTGCGACCAGAGCAGGCCGAGGCCGTCTTCGGCTTCGGTGATCAGCTCGAAGGTGGCGCCTTTTTCGTGCGGCTGCAGGTTATCCACCGACACGCTGAAACGCAGGCGACTGATACCGCCCAGCGGTCGCAGCACACGAATGCTGTTGTGCAGGTGCACCAGCCCCAGCAGCGGGAAGGGGAAGTCCGCGGCGGTCAGCAACTGCATCTGCAAGGCGAAGGCCATGACGTGGGGAAAGGTAGGCGGCAGGCGCCCGTCGTCGCTGAAGTGACAGAGTTTGCGGTAGGCCTCCAACTGTTGCGGGTCGACGCCAAGGTGGCAGCGCAAGCCGCTGGCCGGCAGGCTGTCGCCGCTGATCTTGCGTTTGCGTGCAGCGCGCAGGTATAGCCCGGAGAGCGCCGCGGTGCTGCTCAGCTCAATCCATTGACGGGTCATTTCAGGCCCCCATCACGGCTTGGCCGCAAACCCGCAACACCTGGCCATTGACTGCGCCACTGCCCGGTTGCGCCAGCCAGGCCACCGCTTCGGCGACATCCTGGGGCACGCCGCCCTGGCCCAGCGAGCTCATGCGCCGCCCGGCCTCGCGCAGGGCGAAGGGGATGGCCGCGGTCATGCGGGTTTCGATAAAACCGGGGGCCACGGCGTTGATGCTGGCGCCGCGCGCGGCCAGCTTCGCTGCCCAGGCCTGGGCCAGGCCGATCAGCCCGGCTTTGCTGGCAGCATAGTTGGCTTGGCCACGGTTGCCGGCGATGCCGCTGATCGAGGCCAGCAGCACGATGCGCGCGTTGTCGTGCAGGGCGCCGCTGTCGAACAACGCCTGGGTCAGCAGTTGCGGGGCCTTGAGGTTGACCGCCAGCACCGAGTCCCAGAATTCCGGGGTCATGTTGGCCAGGGTCTTGTCGCGGGTGATGCCCGCGTTGTGCACGACGATGTCGATACCGTCCGGCAAGGCTTCGAGCAACTGCGCCGGGGCATCCGCCGCGCAGATGTCCAGGGCCAGGCTGCGCCCGCCCAAACGTGCGGCGAGGGCTTCGAGGTCGGCCTTGGCGGGCGGCACGTCGAGCAGGATCACCTCGGCGCCATCGCGGGCCAGGGTTTCGGCAATCGCCGCACCAATGCCACGGGCAGCGCCAGTGACCAGTGCCTTGCGCCCGGCCAGTGGCCGGCTCCAGTCCTGCACCACGGCGCCGCAGGCTTCCAGGCGCAATACCTGGCCGGAGATAAACGCGCTTTTCGGTGAAAGGAAGAAACGCAACGCACCTTCGAGCTGGTCTTCGGCCGCTGGGTTGACATACAGCAGTTGCAGGGTGCCGCCCGCGCGCAGCTCCTTGGCCAGCGAGCGGCTGAAACCTTCGAGGGCGCGCTGGGCAACGCGCGCCAGCGGCTCGTCGAGCTGTTCCGGGGTGCGGCCGAGTATGACGACATGGGCGCTGGGCGCCAGGCTGCGCAGCAACGGCTGGAAGAATTCGCGCAATTGCTTGAGCTGGTCGATATCGCCCAGCTCGCTGGCATCGAACACCACTGCCTTGAGCTTGGGCCCCAGCCCGGCCACCCACTCGCTGGCTTCGAGTTCGGGGCTGGCAAAGCTGTACAACTCGTCGGTCAGGCGCTTGGCGAAGGCTTCGACAGTCTTTGCCAACGGCCCGCCGCCAAGCAACAGGGCGCCTTCGATCGGCCGCAGGCGGCCGGCTTCCCAGCGCTCCAGGCGGGCCGGGCTGGGCAGGCCGACAGCTCCTACCAGGCGGTGGCCGAGTTTGGAGTTGGCGAAGTCGATATAGCGGTCGCTCATGTGCGGTTCTCCCTGAAATAGCTTCAAAGTGTGGACCATGATTGGCCATTGGTCGTTCGAATGTGCAAAAAACACCTACGCTGTAGCGGACCATTGGGGAAAAAGAGGACAGCACGCATGCGCTCACTGCGCCGGGTCGCAATCATAGGCGGCAATCGAATTCCTTTCGCCCGTTCCAACGGCCCTTATGCCACCGCCAGCAACCAGGCGATGCTCACCGCCGCGCTTGAAGGCCTGATCGAACGCTACAGCCTGCATGGCCTGTGCCTTGGGGAAGTGGCGGCGGGGGCGGTGCTCAAGCATTCGCGCGACATGAGCCTGGCCCGCGAAAGCGTGCTCAGCTCGCGGCTGTCAGCGCAAACGCCGGCCTACGACCTGCAGCAGGCCTGCGGCACGGGCCTGGAAACCGCCCTGCTGGTGGCCAACAAGATCGCCCTGGGGCAAATCGACTGCGGCATTGCCGGTGGCGTTGATACCACGTCGGATGCACCGATCGCGGTGAGCGAAGGCTTGCGGCGCATCTTGCTGCAGGCCAACCGTGGCAAGAGCACCGCCGACAAGCTCAAGGCTTTCCTCAAGCTGCGTCCCGGCCACCTTAAACCCGAGCTGCCGCGCAACGGCGAGCCGCGCACCGGCTTGTCGATGGGCGAGCATTGCGAGCAGATGGCCAAGACCTGGCAGATCGACCGCCAGGAACAGGACGCGCTGGCCCTGCGCAGTCACCAGAACATGGCTGGCGCCTTTGTCGAGGGTTGGCATGACGACCTGCTCACGCCCTTCCTGGGCCTGACCCGCGACAACAACCTGCGCCCCGACCTGACCCTGGAAAAACTCGCCAGCCTCAAGCCGGTATTCGACCGCAGCGGCCAGGGCACCCTGACCGCCGGCAACTCCACGCCATTGACCGATGGCGCCTCGGTGGTGCTGCTGGGCAGTGAAGACTGGGCTCGCGAACGCGGTTTACCGGTGCTGGCCTACCTGGTCGATGGTGAAACCGCTGCGGTGGATTTCGTCAAAGGCCAGGAAGGGCTGTTGATGGCCCCGGCTTACGCGGTGCCGCGCTTGTTGGCGCGCAATGGCCTGACCCTGCAGGATTTTGACTACTACGAAATCCATGAGGCCTTCGCCGCACAAGTGCTGTGCACCCTCAAGGCCTGGGAAGACCCCGAGTACTGCACGAGCCGCCTGGGCCTGGATGCGCCACTGGGTTCGATCGACCGCAGCAAGCTCAACGTCAAGGGCAGCTCGTTGGCCGCCGGGCATCCCTTCGCGGCCACCGGCGGGCGCATTCTGGCGAACATGGCCAAGTTGCTGGCCAGTGCCGGCAAGGGCCGTGGCCTGATCTCGATCTGCGCTGCTGGCGGTCAGGGCGTGACGGCGATCATCGAGCGTTGACCCGTGCCGGCTGACTCACCACCGGGGCCGGGCGACTGGCGTTCCACCTCGGCCTACATCGGCGCGTTCAAGGGCCTGTTCGGCGTCACCCCGGGCGAACTGCGCCTGTAGTCGTCAGGTACGAAAGCGCCGTACCAGCGCATCCAGTTCGTTGGACAAACCGGCCAGGCTCTGCGAGTCCTGGCGCGCCGAGTTGGCCAGCTCCGCCACCAACTGCGCATCGCCGTGGATCTGGCTGATATGGCGGTTGATGTCTTCGGCCACCTGGTGCTGTTCTTCAGCGGCAGTGGCGATCTGGGTGTTCATGTCGCGGATGATGTCCACCGACTCGCGGATCTGCCCGAAGCTGCTGCGCGCCAGGCTAATGCGGCTGACTGACTGCTGCGATACTTCGAGGCTGGCGTGCATCTGCTGGGCCACTTCACTGGTGCGCTTGGCCAGGTTGCCGAGCAGGTTGTCGATCTCGGCGGTGGAGTCGGCGGTGCGCTTGGCCAGCGCCCGCACCTCGTCAGCAACCACGGCAAAGCCACGGCCTTGCTCACCGGCGCGGGCGGCCTCGATGGCGGCGTTGAGGGCCAGCAGGTTGGTCTGCTCGGCAATCGAGCGGATGGTGCCGAGGATCGATTGAATGGCGTTGCTGTCGCGTTCGAGATGCTGCATCGACTGCGCTGATTGCTCGATCTCCTGGCTCAGGCGATCGACGCTCTGCACCGCCGCATCGATCTGCTGTTGGCCTTCGCGGGCCTGTTGCTGGCCACTGTCGGCCGAATCGGCGGCTTGGCTGCAGGAGCGTGCGACTTCGTTGGCGGTGGCAACCATTTCGTGGAAGGCGGTTGACACCATGTCCACCGCTTCACGCTGGCGCCCGGCGGCTTCGGCCATGTCGTGGGACACCTGGGTCGAGCTGCTGGAGGTGGCGAGGATCTTGTTCGCCGCCTGGCCGATGCTCTGGATCAGGTTGCGGATCGCGGCCAGGAACTGGTTGAACCAGTTGGCCAGTTGCGCGGTTTCGTCGCGGCCGCGCACGTCCAGGCTGCGGGTCAGGTCGCCTTCACCTTGGGCGATACCTTCCAGGCCGCTGGTGACGCTGTGGATCGGGCGCACGATGAGCTTGGCGAAAGTGGCCCCGACCAGGGCAAACACCGCCGCCAGCACGATGGCGATGGCGGCCACCAGCCAGGTCAGCTGGGTCGCGGTGTGCATCACTTCGTCATGGCGGATCAGGCCGATGAAGTTCCAGCCCAGTTGCTCCGAGGGCCAGACGTTGGCCATGTAGCGCTCGCCATCGAGCTCGACTTCGACCAGGCCCTTGCCGGCCTTGGCCAGTTCTGCATACCCGGCACCGAGACTGCCCAGCGGCTTGAAGTTGTGCGCCGGAGCGCGCGGGTCGACCAGCACGTTGCCATTGTCTTCGAGCAGCATCAGGTAGCCGCTTTCGCCAAGCTTGATCTGCTTGACGATCTCGGTCAGCTGCTTGAGCGAGACGTCGATACTGACCACGCCGCCGGGGTTGCCGAGCTGGTTGGGCACTGCCCGCACGGTGCTGACCAGCACCGCATCGTCACCGGCCCAGTAGTAGGCGTCGGTGCGCAGGGTTTTGCCCGGGGAGGCCATGGCCGCCTGGTACCAGGGGCGCTGGCGTGGGTCGTAGTTGGCCATTTTCGCGTCGCCCGGCCACATGGCGTAACCGCCGTCGCTCAGTCCGTAGGACAAATATGAGTAGGCGGGATGGCTGGCGGCGAGGCTGGCGAAGAAATCGTGGAGTTTCTTGTCAGGTTCACCCAAGGCGATCTGTGCGGCATCTGCGCTCATGTACTTTTTCAGCTCGTTGCCGGTGGCGCTGACCAGTGGCTGGGCAGCCAGGTAGTCGACGTTCTGGCTGATGCCTTCGAAGAACAGTTGCATGGCGTTGGCCACCTGGCGGATCTCGCGGCTGCTGCCGTCGACGAAGCCTTCGCGGGCTTCACTGCGCAGGTTGAGGACCACCAGGGTAGCGACCAGGATCACTGGCAAGCCGGCGATCACGGCAAAAGCCCAGGTCAGTTTTTGTTTTATGTTCATCCGCGCTCCAGAATTTTTCTTGTAAACGTACGAGGCTGCTGCAGACTACATCGGCCGTGGACTCTGGAAATAAAGTGTTACTCGGGAAGAATCCCCCGTATTTATTGATGATTGGCGATTTTTGTGACCGATTGGTCGCCATCGGGCAGAAAAAGAATGGCAAGTCAGGCGGATTGCCGTTACAACGCAGTGCGGTCTTGCTTCAGCGACAAGCAGGTTCCAGGACCTGTGACCTATAACAATCACGTGTTTGGCCAGACAGGACCCCCGACAGAAACCGATGAAGACTCCAAAACGCATTGAACCGCTGGTTGAAGATGGACTGGTCGACGAAGTACTACGACCACTGATGAGTGGCAAGGAGGCTGCGGTGTATGTGGTCCGCTGCGGTCGGGAGCTACGGTGCGCCAAGGTCTACAAAGAAGCCAACAAGCGCAGTTTCCGCCAGGCTGCCGAGTACCAGGAAGGCCGCAAGGTGCGCAACAGCCGTCAGGCCCGGGCCATGGCCAAGGGCTCCAAGTTCGGCCGCAAGGAGGCCGAAGACGCCTGGCAGAACGCCGAAGTGGCGGCGTTGTTCCGCCTGGCCAATGCCGGTGTGCGGGTGCCCAAGCCTTATGATTTTCTCGATGGTGTGCTGCTCATGGAACTGGTGGCCGACGAGTACGGTGATGCCGCGCCACGCCTGAACGACGTGCACCTGGAGCCTGAACAGGCGCGGGAGTACCACACCTTCGTGATCCGCCAGATCGTGCTGATGCTCTGCACCGGCCTGGTCCATGGCGACCTCTCGGAGTTCAACGTACTGCTCGGGCCCGACGGCCCGGTGATCATCGACCTGCCGCAAGCGGTCGATGCCGCGGGCAACAACCATGCGTTCAGCATGCTCGAGCGCGATGTCGGCAACATGGCCGCCTACTTCGGGCGCTTTGCCCCGGAGCTCAAGCAGACGCGTTACGCCCGCGAGATGTGGGCGCTGTACCAGGCCGGCAACTTGCTCCCGGAAAGCCCGCTGACCGGGGTATTCGCCGATGATGAGCACAGCGCCGACGTTGATGGGGTGATGCGCGAGATCGACGCGGCACGCATCGATGAAGCCCGTCGACGTGCGGCCAAGGCCGACGCCGAACGGGGCATGGTCAAGGACGAAGAACCGGCGCCGCCCTGGCTCCAGTAAACGCCGTCAGTGACAGCAACTGCCGCCGGCTGCCAGGTCCTTGAGGATCGGGCAGTCCGGGCGGTCGTCGCCCTGGCAGTGGGCAACCAGCTCGCTCAAGGTGTCACGCAAGCTCACCAGCTCCTCGATGCGCCGGTTGAGGTCATCGATATGCTGGCTGGCCAAGGCCTTGACGTCGGCGCTGGCGCGCTGACGGTCCTGCCACAAGGTCAGCAGGCGGGCGACTTCTTCCAGTGAAAACCCCAGGTCCCGCGAGCGCTTGATGAATGCCAGCTGGTGCAGGTCTTCCTGCTGGTACAGGCGATAGCCGCTGTCGCTGCGCAAGGCCGGCTTGAGCAGGCCGATCGACTCATAGTAGCGGATCATCTTCGCGCTCAGGCCCGAGCGGCGGGCGGCTTGGCCGATATTCATTGGGCATCGTCCTCAGGCGGGGTGGCCGGTTTCCAGGTTTTCAGCAATAGCGCGTTGCTGACCACGCTGACACTCGACAGGGCCATGGCGGCGCCGGCCAGCACCGGGTTGAGCATGCCGAAGGCGGCCAGGGGAATGCCGATCAGGTTGTAGATAAACGCCCAGAACAGGTTCTGGCGAATCTTGGCGTAGGTCTTGCGGCTGATCTCCAGGGCTGCCGGCACCAGGCGCGGATCGCCGCGCATCAGGGTGATTCCGGCTGCCTGCATGGCCACGTCGGTGCCGCCGCCCATGGCGATGCCGATGTCCGCAGCGGCCAGTGCCGGGGCATCGTTGATCCCGTCGCCGACCATCGCCACTACGCCGGACTGCTTGAGCGCGGCAACGGTGGCGGCCTTGTCGGCGGGCAGTACCTCGGCGTACACGTCGGTGATGCCTAGGGCTTCACCCACCACCTTGGCGCTGCCGCGGTTGTCGCCGGTCAGCAGGTGGCTGCTGATGCCTTGTCCGGCCAGTTGCCGGACCGCTTGCCCGGCGCCAGGTTTGAGGCTGTCACCAAATGCGAACAGGCCCAGCACCCGCGCCTGCGGGCTGCGTTCGATCAACCACGACAGGGTGCGGCCTTCGGCTTCCCAAGCCTGGGCGCTGGCGGCCAGCTCGCCGGGTTGCAGGCCGCTTTCATCCAGCAGGCGACGGTTGCCCAGGGCCAGTTCGCGGCCATCGAGGCTGCCGGCGATACCGCGGCCGGTCAGCGACTGGCTGTTGCTGATAGCGGCCACAGGCAGGCCTTGTTCTTCACAGGCATCCAGCACCGCCTTGGCCAGCGGATGTTCGCTGCCGCGCTGCAGGGCGCCGGCCAGTTGCAGCAGGTGCGCCTGCTCGCCCACCAGTGCCCGGCTGTGGACGATGCGCGGGCTGCCGGAAGTGAGGGTGCCGGTTTTGTCGAATACCACGCGGTTGACCGCATAGGCACGTTCCAGGGCTTCGGCATCCTTGATCAGGATGCCGTGGCGGGCGGCGACACCGGTGCCGGCCATGATCGCCGTCGGTGTAGCCAGGCCCAAGGCGCATGGGCAGGCGATCACCAGCACGGCAACGGCGTTGATCAGTGCGTACTCCATCGGTGCGCCATCGAGCAGCCAACCAACCAGGGTGATCAGCGCCAGGACCAGTACGGCCGGTACGAACACCTGGCTGACCCGGTCTACCAGTTTCTGGATCGGCGCCTTGGCAGCCTGGGCGTCTTCGACCAGACGGATGATACGCGCCAGCACGGTTTCTGTGCCCAGAGCCAGGGTGCGGACCAGCAGGCGGCCTTCACCGTTGATCGCGCCGCCGGTGACCTTGTCGCCCGGCTGTTTCGGTACCGGCAGGCTTTCGCCGCTGATCAGTGCTTCGTCGGCGTGGCTCAGGCCTTCGATCACTTCACCGTCGACCGGGAAGCGTTCGCCAGGCTTGACCAGCACCAGGTCATGCAGGCGCAGTTCGCTGATGGCGACATCGCGCTCCTGGCCGTCGACCAGCAACAGCGCGCGTTCCGGGCGCAAGGCTTCCAGCGCGCGGATGGCGCTGGCGGTTTGCCGTTTGGCGCGGCTTTCCAGGTACTTGCCGAGCAGGATCAGGGCAATCACCACGGCCGAGGCCTCGAAGTACAAGTGCGGAACAATGCCGTCCCTGGTCGTGACCCATTGGTAGATACTCAGGCCGTAGCCGGCGCTGGTGCCGATTGCGACCAGCAGGTCCATGTTGCCGGCGCCGGCGCGCACGGCTTTCCACGCGGCGACATAAAAACGCGCACCGAGAATGAACTGCACCGGCGTGGCCAGGACGAACTGCACCCAGGCCGGCAGCATCCAGTGGATGCCAAAGGGTTGCAGTAGCATCGGCAGCACCAGCGGCAAGGCCAGCAACACCGCCAGGGCCACCGACCAACGCTCTTTGCGCAGTCGCTGTTCGGCCTCGGCCTGGTTGACCTTGGCGCTCTGCGGCAAGCTGGCGGTGTAACCGGCCTGGCTGACGGCGTCGATCAGCACGCTGCTGTCGATCTGGCCAAACAGCTGCAAGTGCGCGCGTTCGTTGGCCAGGTTGACGGTCACCTGCTGCACGCCCGGAACCTTGGCCAGGGCACGTTCGACGCGGCCGGCACAGGAGGCGCAAGTCATGCCGCCGATCTGCAGTTCGAGGGTCTGGGATGGCACGCTGTAGCCGGCTTGCTCAACAGCTTCGACCAGCGCTGGCAGGCTATCGGCCGGGGCCTGGACCCGGGCCTGTTCGGTGGCCAGGTTGACACTGACCTGTTCGGCGCCGACGACCTTGCGCAGGGCGCGCTCGACCCGGCCAGCACAGCTGGCGCAGGTCATGCCGGCAATCGGCAGGTCGAACGTGGTAGATGCGGACATGGGGCACTCCTCCTTGGACAGGCCTCAAGCATCAACCTTGCCATGCGGGGAAGGTCAATAGCCCAGGCCGGCCCTGATCAGCTTGAGGCCATTCTGATCCACGGCAATGCGGTATTTATTGATCTCACCGGCCCTCAGGGTCAGCTTTTGGTTGCGCTGGTTCTCCAGGCCGTTCTGGCACCCGGGGGCCTGTGCCGGCAGCAGGCGCAGGCGCACCGCGACCTGGCCCGGCGGCAGGTTGAACGAGGTCGACTGCTCCTGAAACAGCCGCGCCGAAAGCTGGTCATCGAGGTACACGCCGATCTCGCACGAGGTCGCCACTTCCAGGCGCTCGCGGGAAATGGTCAGAATGCTGTAGTCGGCATTGCCCTCGGCACTGGCCGGGGGGATCAGGCTCAATGCTCCCATCAGGCCGAAAAGGCCCAAAGCTGCCCTGCGCATGAATTCAAACTCCTGCAAATCGATTCTAAGGCTTGCAGCTTGGCGGAGCGGCGCGCCGATTTCCAGCCCGGCAGGCAATCCTCGTACTTGACCTTGCCCCGGTGGCAAGCTTGAGACTGCGCTCAAACCCCACAGGAGGCTGTTGCAATGCAAGTATTCACTGTTCAAGGAATGACCTGCGGCCATTGCGTCAAGGCTGTCACTCGCGCGGTTCAGGCCCAGGATGCAGACGCCAGGGTTGAGGTCGATCTGGGTCAGAAGCAGGTAAAAGTGCAGAGCGAGTTGCCGGCCGAGGAAATTCTCTCGGCGATTCGCGAAGAGGGCTACACGGCCGAAGCCGTCTGACCTCTGACGCCCGCGCGGTGGATAAAAGATTCATCGCGCAGGCGTAACTCTGTCAGCGAAACCCCGGCAGGGCGGTTAGACTAGCGGACTTGCTTAGCCTGCTACGGATTTCCGATGAACCTGCGAACCATCCTGATTCTCGGCGCCTTGAGTGCGTTCGGGCCCCTGGCGATCGACTTCTACCTGCCCGGTTTCCCGGCCATGGCGCTGGCCTTCGGCACCGACGAGAAGCATATCCAGACCACCCTCGCGGCGTACTTTCTCGGCCTGTCGATTGGCCAGCTGGCCTATGGACCAGTGGCCGACCGCTTTGGCCGGCGCATTCCGCTGCTGGTCGGGGTGACGCTATTTACCATGGCGTCGCTGGCCTGTGCCTTTGCCCCGAGCCTCGACACGTTGATCGTGGCGCGCTTCGTCCAGGCCCTTGGTGGTTGCGCCGGGATGGTGCTGTCGCGAGCGATTGTCAGCGACAAGTGCGATGCGGTGGGGTCGGCCAAAGTCTTTTCGCAACTGATGCTGGTCATGGGCCTGGCGCCGATCCTGGCACCGATGCTCGGTGGCCTGATGGTCAACCTGTACGGTTGGCAGTCGATCTTTATCGCCCTGACCCTGTTCAGTGCCCTGTGCACCCTGGCCGTGGCGCTCGGCCTGCCGGAAAGCCTGCCGGCCAACCAGCCGCGCCAGCCGTTGTCCGGTGCCTTGCGCCAGTACGGGAGGCTGTTCAAGGAGCGCATCTTCCTCGGCCACGCCTTGACCGGTGGCATCGCCATTGCCGGGATGTTTGCCTACATCGCCGGTTCGCCGTTCGTCTTCATCAAACTCTATGGCGTGCCGGCCGAGCACTATGGCTGGCTGTTCGGCAGTAACGCCGCAGGGTTCATCCTGGTGGCGCAGGTCAACGCGCGGCTGCTGGCCAAGCGTGGCCCGGCCTTCCTGCTGGCGCGTGCGGTATGGGTTTACCTGGCGGCGGGGCTGACCCTGCTGGGGATCAGTGCATTGCACCCGACGGCGTTGTGGCCGTTGTTGATTCCGCTGTTCATCTGTATTGCCAGCCTGGGCTGCATCATCCCCAACGCCTCGGCCTGTGCCATGAGCGGGCAGGGCGCCCGGGCCGGCAGCGCTTCAGCACTGCTGGGTTGCCTGCAGTTCAGCGTGGCCGCCGGTGCCGCGGCGCTGGTGGGGGTGCTGCACGATGGCACGGCGGTGCCGATGGCCATCGTCATCAGCTTGTGCGGCCTGGCGGTGGTGAGCGTGGCGATGCTGACCCGGCGCTTGACTCTCAGCCGCTGCGTTTGAGCGGGTGCGGGGCCTGGAGCCGGGCTTGCAGGGTGTTGACGAAGGCGCGGGCCTCGGCCTCGCTGCGAAAGCTCACCACATGCTGGTCGAGCTGAACCTGCCATGGGCAGCCGGGCTTTTTTGCTGATGCACTGACCTGGATATTCATATCTGCATACCTGAGGTTGGCGTTGGCTGATGCATTGTAGCGCTGGCCACGGGGAGCGGAATGACCTGGGTCAGTTGTCGGACTGACGGTCGCGTGCGCCGCGAAAACGCGGCGGGCGCGGGGTTTCAGAAACCTTCGAGAACGATCTTGCCCTTGGCTGCGCCGCTTTCCAGCAGGGCATGGGCGCGGCGCAGGTTGGCGGCATTGATGGTGCCGAAGTGCTCGCCGAGGGTGGTCTTGAGGGTGCCGTTATCGATCAGTTCGGCAACCCGCTCGAGCAGGTTGTGCTGCTCGATCATGTCGGCGGTTTCGAACAGCGAGCGGGTGTACATGAACTCCCAGTGCAGCGACAGGCTCTTGCGCTTGAGCTTGGTGACGTCCAACTGCTTGGGGTCATCGATCAGTGCCAGTTTGCCTTGTGGCGCCAGGGCTTCGACCAGTTGATCGAGGTGCTGGTCAGTCTGGGTCAGGCTGGCGACATGGGTGACCTGCTCGATGCCCTGAGCCTTGAGCGCGGCAGCCAGCGGCTGGCTGTGATCGACCACCTGATCGGCGCCCAGCTTGCGCACCCAGTCCTGGGTTTGTGGGCGCGAGGCGCTGCCGATCACGGTGAGACCGGTCAGCGTGCTCGCCAGTTGGGTGAGGATCGAGCCGACACCGCCGGCGGCGCCGACGATCAGCAGGCTCTGGCCCTGGTCCTGCTGGCCTTCGGCGATTTGCAGACGTTCGAACAACAGCTCCCAGGCCGTGATAGCCGTCAAAGGCAGCGCCGCAGCCTCGGCAAAGCCCAGGGTTTTCGGCATGTGCCCGACGATTCGTTCATCCACCACGTGCAGTTCACTGTTGCCGCCAGCACGGGCGATGGAGCCGGCGTAGTAAACCTTGTCGCCCGGCTGGAACAGGCTGACCTCGCGCCCCACCGCCTTGACCACCCCGGCCACGTCCCAGCCCAGCACCTTGGCGGCGCCGCCTTCTGGCGACACGTTCTGGCGAACCTTGGTATCAACCGGGTTCACCGAGATCGCCCGCACCGCCACCAGCAGGTCGCGTGGGCCTGGCTCGGGGGCTGGCAGTTCGATGTCCTGCAGGGCTGCCGGGTCGGTGATGGGCAGGGAGTGATAGTAAGCAATGGCTTTCATGGGGTGGTCCTTGGCAGATAGGGCGTGACCCCATGATTGGCGCTTTCACTTGTCGTTAAAAGCCGATAAAACTACAGAATCTTTCAATATTTTTTTGATAATGGCGAGTGTCTCGGATGCGTATCGATGATCTGCAGTTGTTCGTTCGTGCCGCCGAGCTGGGCAGCCTGTCTGCGGCCGCACGCTTGCTTGACCTGTCACCGGCAGTGGCCAGTGCTTCGCTCAAACGTCTGGAGCAGCAGTTGGGCGTGCGCTTGCTGGCGCGCTCGACCCGCAATCTGCGCCTGACCGCCGAGGGTGAGGGGTACTTGCAGCATGCCCGTTCCGCCCTGGCGAGCCTGGAGGAGGGGCAGCGAGTCCTGGCCCATGGGCAGGATCAGGTCAGCGGTACCCTGCTGTTGTCGGCGCCCTCGGATTTTGGTCGTAACGTACTCTTGCCGTGGCTCGACGAGCTGCAGGATGAACACCCGCAGCTTAACGTGCGCTTGCTGCTGGGCGATCGCAACGCCGACCTGTTTCGCCAGGCGGCGGACATCGCCCTGCGCTATGGCGCCCCGGAAGACTCCAGTCTGGTGGCGTTGCCGTTGTGCCCGGATAACCGCCGGGTGCTGTGTGCATCACCTGCCTACCTGGCCCGCCACGGTGAGCCGGCCGAAGTGGCGCAACTGGCCGAGCACAATTGCCTGCTGTATCAGTTGGGCAGCCGTGTGCATGACCATTGGCGCTTTGGCGAGGGCGCCAGTGAGGTCGGTGTGAGCGTCAACGGTGATCGTTTTTGTGATGATGCCGATGTGGTCCGGCGCTGGGCACTGGCCGGTGTCGGTATTGCTTACAAGTCCTGGCTGGATGTGGCCAACGATGTGCAGGCCGGACGCCTCAAGTTGCTAATGCCACAACTGCGTGGTGAAGCGGCGCCCCTGAACCTGATGTGCACCCACCGGGCGCAGTTGGGCAAACCCGTGCAGTTATTGCGAAATATGCTTCGAGCGCGTTGTCAGATAATGCTCGAGAAACTGCTGGGTTAAACTGCCCAAGAAGTTGCTATTACGTGACACTCCTACATGACTGGCATGCAATTCTTGTGAGTTTCAGCATAATTTGTTGTAGGTTTTATCGGGCGATCTGAACTTGATAATAATCCGTCAATTGCTAGCAAGATATGTAACATGGGGGTTGGGGTGTTCATGTCCAAACGTATCTTCAGTCTTGTGCCTGGTGGCCATTGCTGAGGTTGCCAATACCTTGGAAATCGACCGGATTACGTTGGCGCAACGCGGCTTATAATGGATCCAGCAGTCATTTCCAGCGAGAGATACTTCCATGTCCAGGTCGGCAAGTATTACCTCTCACTCAGACATCGCCTGGCCCTGGCCCGGGCTGACTGCCGGTGAGGTGCTTGACCGCAAGTAGCCTGAATAACTTTTGTATGTTCGTGTTGCAGGAGGAACACGATGACTTGATAACTTCCACTTCCTGCCTTTCTGGCATCGGACACCTCGCAGTAAATGCTGCCGACATGGTTAATCAATCGATATCAGACATGATCTCGCAGGGAGTTGAGATATGAAACCAGTAACGAGTATCAGCCAGATCGCCAGCTTGTTGGCAGACCCGAAACGCAGTGCGATGCTCTGGGCCTTGATCGATGGCATGGCGCGACCTTCCGATGAGCTCGCCAGCATGGCAGGGCTGACGCCTTCTTCGGCCTGCGCTCACCTGGCCAGGTTGTCGGCCAGTGGCTTGCTGAAGCTGGAACCGCGGGGGCGCAAACGTTATTTCAGGTTAGCCGCGCCGGAAGTTGGGGCGGCTGTCGAGGCGCTGGCCAGTGTCCAGGTCAAAACACCCGAAGACAGTCGCGAGCAGGAGGTGGGTGGCATTCCGTTGTCCATGCGCCGGGCACGGCTGTGTGGCGATCACCTGGGCGGCGAGCTGGCGGCCGATCTCTATCAGCGCCTGTTCGATGCCGGCTGGCTGGAGGGCAGCGAGCAGCACATCGACGTCACCCCGCACGGCCGCGCGCAGTTCGCCGCTTACGGGATTTTCATCGAGGCCCTGGCCCAGCATCAACGTCGAAGCTTCAGCAGTTGCCGGTGCTGCAGCGAATGGAGCGATCACCGCCCACATCTGGGAGGCGCGCTGGGCAGCAGCCTGCTCAAGCTGTTTCTGCAGTCCGGCTGGATACGTGAGAGTGAAACATCGCGCATGTTGCAGATCAGCGCGACGGGTTTGGCACACATCAACCGCATAGCCCAGGTTCCAGTGCTGAAGACTGCCGGCTGAACCGAGGAGAGGCGCCTGCTTGGCAGGCGTCGTTGCGGCATTTGGCGAGGTCGCTGCTGACAACTCGCCCGAAGGCAGATGCCGTGACACTCGGGGTTGGCACAACTGCGGGGGATTCTTGCATGGCAGCTCAGGACTACAGTGCGGCGCAGCGTCTGGAACGCTTGCCGATCAGTGGTTACCACCGTCTGATTTTCATCATCATCGCCCTGGCGTTCTTCTTCGACTCCATGGACCTGGCGATGATGACCTTCCTGCTCGGCTCGATCAAAGCCGAGTTCGGCTTGAGCACGGCCCAGGCCGGGTTACTGGCCAGTTCGAGCTTCTTCGGCATGGTGCTGGGCGCATCGCTGTCCGGAATGCTCGGTGACCGCTTCGGGCGCAAGCCGGTGTTCCAGTGGAGCATCGTGCTCTGGGGCCTGGCCAGTTACCTGTGCTCGACCGCGCAGTCGGTCGAAACCCTGACGTTGTATCGAGTACTGCTGGGGATCGGCATGGGCATGGAGTTTCCGATTGCCCAGTCGATGCTTTCGGAGCTGATTCCGGCCAAGCGCCGCGGCCGCTACATTGCCCTGATGGATGGTTTCTGGCCCCTGGGTTTCGTGGCCGCCGGCGTGCTGTCGTATTTTCTGCTGCCGCTGATTGGCTGGCGCGACATCTTCCTGGTGCTCGCGGTGCCTGCGGTGTTCGTTTTGGCCATTCGCTTTTTTCTGCCCGAATCGCCGCGCTGGCTCGAGCAATCCGGTCGTCTGCTGGAGGCTGATACGGTGCTACGTGGCATCGAGGCAAAGGTGATGAATTCGCTGGGGCTGCAGCAATTACCCGTACCGGTGCCATTGGCACGAACGGCGCCGCAGACACCGGGCTTTTTCTCGGCGTTCGTTGAGCTCTGGTCGACGCGGTACCGTCGCCGCACCCTGATGATCTGGAGTGTCTGGTTCTTTGCCTTGCTGGGCTTCTACGGCCTGACCTCGTGGCTCAGCGCGTTGCTGCAGCAGTCAGGTTTCGCTGTTACTCAGTCGGTGTACTACACCGTGCTGATTTCCCTGGGCGGGATTCCCGGGTTTCTCGTCGCGGCCTGGCTGGTGGAGGTGTGGGGGCGCAAGCCGACCTGCGTGATGACCTTGCTGGGTGGTGGTGTCATGGCCTACCTGTACGGGCAAAGTGCGGTGTTTGGCGGGCAGGTGGAGCTGTTGATCGGCACGGGGCTGCTGATGCAGTTTTTTCTGTTCGGGATGTGGGCAGTGCTCTACACCTACACTCCCGAGCTCTATCCCACTTCGGCGCGGGCTACCGGTTCGGGGTTTGCCTCGGCGGTCGGGCGTATCGGTTCGCTGCTCGGGCCGATGGTCACCGGCTTGCTGTTTCCGTTGGCCGGGCAGGGCGGGGTGTTTGCCCTGGGGGCACTGTGCTTTGCCGTGGCGGCGCTGGTGGTTGGGGTGTTCGGGGTCGAGACCCGCGGCAAGACCCTGGAGGAGCTGAGCGAGATTCAGGATTAACCTGTAGGAGCGGGCTTGCCCCGCGATCGAGCGCTACCCGATGTGCAGGCTGCACTGGCCTCATCGCGGGTCAAGCCCGCTCCTACAGGTCCAGCTCCAATGTCAGGGTTTGACCAACCGCGCATCCAGGCTGTTCTGCGCCAGGCGCCGCGCCTGGTCTTGGGTCATGCCCAGGTGCTCATGCAGGGCCTGGAAGTTCTCGGTGACGTAACCCCCAAAGTACGCCGGGTCATCGGAGTTGACCGTGACCTTCACGCCACGCTCGAGCATGTCGAGGATGTTGTGCTGGCTCATGTGCTCGAACACGCACAGCTTGGTGTTGGACAGCGGGCAGACGGTCAGCGGGATCTGCTCGTCGATGATCCGCTGCATCAGGCGCTCGTCTTCGATGGCGCGTACGCCATGGTCGATACGCTGAATCTTCAGCAGGTCGATGGCCTCCCAGATGTATTCGGGCGGGCCTTCTTCGCCAGCGTGGGCAACGGTCAGGAAGCCTTCGCTACGGGCCCGGTCGAACACCCGCTGGAACTTGCTCGGCGGGTGGCCCATCTCCGAGCTGTCGAGGCCGACGGCAATGAAGGCATCACGAAACGGCATGGCCTGATCGAGGGTCTTGTGGGCTTGCTCTTCACTGAGGTGGCGCAGGAAACTGAGGATCAGGCCGCTGCTGATGCCCAGTTGCTGCTGGCCATCCTTGAGTGCCGCTCTGATGCCATTGACCACAACCTCGAAAGGGATGCCGCGATCGGTATGGGTCTGCGGGTCGAAGAACGGCTCGGTGTGAATCACGTTCTGCGCCTTGCAACGCTTCAGGTAAGCCCAGGTCAGGTCGTAGAAGTCCTGCTCGGTACGCAGCACATCGGCGCCCTGGTAGTAGAGGTCGAGAAACTCTTGCAGGTTGTTGAACGCATAGGCGCTGCGCAGGGCTTCGACATCGTTCCAGGGCAGGGCAATCTTGTTGCGCTCGGCCAGGGCGAACAGCAACTCGGGCTCCAGCGATCCTTCCAGGTGCAGGTGCAATTCTGCCTTGGGCAGAGCGTTAAGCCAGTCGTACATAGTGGTGGAATCTCATCAGGTGCGGTTGCCGCCATTCTACAGAGGTTGCGCTGTCTACGCGGAGAAAGCTGACCAGGCGGTTCCTGCGGGTAACCTTCAACGATGGCGAAACCAACGCGATCGAGGGCATGATCCTCTTCGTGCGCTTCGCCACCGTCATCATGTTGGCATTGCTTGCCTTTGAGCTATCAGCCCGCGATCAGTTGTGCGGCGGCCTGACGGTGATCAGCGATCAGCGCCTGGACATCCAGCCCCTCGATCTGGCCATCGACAACCCGCCACTGGCCGCCGACCATGACCCGGTCGGCGCGGTCGGCGCCGCACAGCAGTAGGGCCGAGAGCGGGTCGTGGCTGCCGGAGAAGCGCAGCTCGTCGAGTTTGAACAGGGCCAGATCAGCCTGTTTGCCCACCGCCAGCTCGCCGATGTCGGTACGCCCGAGCAACTGCGCCGAGCCGCGGGTGGCCCAGCCCAAAACCAGTTCCGGCGTAATCGCTTCGGCGCCGTAGCGCAGCCGTTGCAGGTACAGGGCCTGGCGCGCTTCGAGGATCATGTTGGAGGCATCGTTGGAGGCCGAACCGTCCACGCCCAGACCCACCGGCGCCCCGGCCCGGGTCAGTTCCAGGGTTGGGCAGATGCCCGAGGCCAGGCGCATGTTCGAGCTTGGGCAATGGCAGATGCCGGTGCCGGCGGCGCCCAGGCGGGCGATCTCGTCCGGATTGAAATGGATGCCATGAGCCAGCCAGGTGCGCGGGCCGAGCCAGCCGACACTGTCGAGGTAATCGACCGTGCGCAGGCCGAAGCGCTGCAGGCAGAAGTCCTCTTCGTCGAGGGTTTCGGCCAGGTGAGTGTGCAGGCGCACGTCCAGCGCTTCGGCCAGATCGGCGCTGGCGCGCATGATTTGCGGCGTGACCGAGAACGGCGAGCAGGGCGCCAGGGCGATCTGGACCTGCGCACCGTCGCCACGCTCATGGTAGCTGTGGATAAGTCGCTGGCTGTCCGCCAGGATCACTTCGCCCTGTTGCACCGTCTGTTGCGGCGGTAGGCCGCCGTCGGCTTCGCCCAGGCTCATGGAGCCGCGGGTGAGCATGGCGCGCATGCCCAGTTTGCGTACCGCTTCGACTTGCACGTCGATGGCGTTTTCCAGGCCATCGGGGAACAGGTAATGGTGGTCGGCGGCGGTGGTGCAGCCCGACAGCAACAGCTCGGCCAGGGCCACGCGGGTCGCCAGTTCAAGCTTGGCCGGGGTCAGCCGGGCCCAGACCGGGTAGAGGGTTTTCAGCCAGGGAAACAATGGCTGGTTGACCACCGGCGCCCAGGCGCGGGTCAGGGTCTGGTAGAAGTGGTGGTGGGTGTTGATAAGTCCTGGCAACACCACGTGTTCACGGGCATCGAAGACTTGTCCACAGGGGCTGCCCGGGCTTTGCCCCAGGCCAAGTACTTGCTGGATACGGCCGTCTTCAATCACCAGGCCGCCACGGGCGTCGAGGCTGTTGGCTGTGAAGATGGCGAGGGGGTTTTTCAACCAGATGCGGGTCGCAGGCATGGTGCCGGCTCCTCTGAAAGTGGGTTCAGGTTAGCCAGCTCAGTGTTGCCCTGTCTGCTGATCCAGGTCCGCCGCGGTGGGCGAGGTGTCGAGTCTACACCCACCGCGCGGGGTTTCACCAGATCAGGCTTTCGCCCTTGTAATTGATGAATTGCAGGCCGCCTTTGCCACTGTGGGCGTGAACCTGATCGACCATGCCGCGGGTGCTGGTTGGCACATCGATGTCGGCGCCTTCACCGCCCATGTCGGTCTTTACCCAGCCCGGGTGCATGGCCAGCACGGTCAGTTGCGGTTCGCCGAGTTGCACCACGAAGCTGTTGATCATCGAGTTCAGTGCGGCCTTACTGGCCTTGTACAGGCACAGTTCCGGCGCATCGGGAATGCTCACGCTGCCCAGCACCGAACTCATGAAGGCGATCACCCCGGTGTCTTTGCGCAGTTGCGGGGCGAAACGCTGGGCCACGCGAATCGGCGCCACGCTGTTGGTCATGAACAATTCGCCGACGTCAGCGAGCCTGGCCTGTTCCGGGTTCTGCTCCTCCGGGCCCTTGACCCCGGCGTTGACGAACAGCAGGTCGAAGGTGTGTGCAGCGAGACGTTCCTGCAGTGCATCGAGCTGGCGGGCGTTGTTCATCTCAAGGGTTTGCACCTGCACCCGGGGCAGGGTGCTCAGGGCTTCGGCCTTGGCCAGGTCGCGGACAGTGGCAACCACATTCCAGCCATCTTCCACCAGGCGCTGCACCAGGCCAAGGCCCAGGCCGCGCGAGGCGCCGATGATCAGGGCGGTCTTGTTCGTGGACATAGGGAACTCCTTTCAAGGGGGCATCAATCGTTGATCAAAGAATAACCAGTCTAGCCAAGCCGTGGCCCAGCAAGCCGTTGGCGCAGGGGTGCACGGCTTATCCACAGTTTGCTCCACAGTATTTGTGTGCAAGCGTGAACGCTGGACACAAGCCTGTCAGGGCCGCTGTGCCCTGGCAATAACTGGGGATAACTCGCTGATTTTTCGACAGTTGAAGCACTGTCATCAGATCTTGATCAAAATATGATCGTTCTTCTGCAGGCCCCGTGGTTAAAGGCTCACAGCCGAATGCTCAGAGCTTATCCACAGCCGGGCCCACAGTGAATGTGGGCAAATGTTCAGGCGCGTTCCAGCAGGATTCGGCCACGGCTGAGGTCGGCCAGCTGACGCTGCAGCACTTCGATCTGTTCTTCGCCAAGGGCCAGGCGCAGGTCGACGCCATTGGCGGTGAACTGTTCGTCCAGTACCAGGCCATCGGCCTCGGCCACGCGCAGCTTGAGCAGCGCCAGTTCGCTGAAACTGCAGCTGCAGGTCAGTTCGCTGCGGCTGACCAGCAAGCGTTTTTCTGCTTGCTGCAGGCATTTATTGGCGCCACCGCCGTAGGCACGAGCCAGGCCGCCAGTGCCCAGTTGGATGCCGCCGTACCAGCGGATCACCAGCACCACCACCTGGTCGCAGTCCTGGGCCTCGATTGCAGCCAGGATCGGCCGCCCAGCGGTGCCGCCGGGTTCGCCGTCGTCGCTGCTGCGGTATTGTCCGCCGAGTTTCCAGGCCCAGCAATTGTGGGTGGCAGCGAGGTCGCTATGGGTTTCGATGAAGCTCATGGCGTCGGCCGGGCTACTGATCGGCGCAGCCAGGGTGATGAAACGGCTCTTGCGAATCTCTTCGCGAAACTCGCAGGTGTCGAGCAGGGTAGAAGGCATAAGGCAGGTTCAGTCGCGAGGTGTCAGGCCACAGCCTTTGAGAATGATGTGGATAAGATTGTTGCTGGCGTCTTCCATGTCCTGCTTGGTCAGGCGGCTGCGGCCGGTGACCTGGCAGATCTGGGTGGCGAAGTCGGCGTAGTGCTGGGTGCTGCCCCACAGCAGGAAAATCAGGTGCACCGGGTCGACCGGGTCCATCTTGCCGGCGTCGATCCAGGCCTGGAACACCGCGGCACGGCCCTTGAACCAGGCGCGGTAGTCTTCGCTGAAATAATCGCTCAGGCACTGCCCGCCGCTGATGATCTCCATGGCGAAGATCCGTGATGCCTGCGGGTTGCGCCGGGAGAATTCCATTTTGGTGCGGATGTAGCTGCTCAATGCCTGGGCCGGATCATCGTCGACGGTCAAGGCGTTGAAGGTGCTGTCCCACAGCTCGATGATGTTGCTCAACACCGCCACATACAGGCCAAGCTTGTTGGTGAAGTAGTAGTGCAGGTTGGCCTTGGGCAACCCGGCCTTGAGGGCGATGGTGTTCATGCTGGTGCCCTTGAAGCCGTGGCGGGCGAATTCGTCCTCGGCGGCCTGGATGATGGCCTGCTCGTTCTTCTGGCGAATGCGGCCGGCGGGCTTGCCCGAGACTTGGAGGCGATGCGCAGGGACTTCAAAGGTCATGAACGATTCCAGACAAGGCAATGGGTCTTATGACTGGCTAACCTACCAGCATTAGTTCTCAGCGAGTAGCCGCCAGGCTTTCAAGGAAGCTTTCCAGTACCAGGTGCGGGCGCCGGCCTTTGCGCGTTACCCAGCACAGGCTCAGGTCGTAGAAGCGCTCGGCGGGCTTGAGCGCGCGCAAGCGGCCTTGCTGCACCCAGAACGTCGCGTAGTGGTCCGGCAGGTAGCCGATGTAGCGCCCGGTCAGAATCAGGAAGGCCATGCCTTCGCGGTCGGAGGCGCTGGCGGTGCAGTTCAGCGCCTGGTAATGGGCCTGGATATCGGCGGGCAGGCGGAAGGTCGGCGCGATGGCGTCCTGGCTGTTGAGACGCTCGTCGTCCAGTTGCCGATCGTCGGCATAGAACAGCGGATGGCCGACCGCGCAGTAGAGCAGCGAGCGTTCGCTGTACAGCGGCTGGTACTCAAGGCCCGACAGCGGGCTGGTCTGCGGCACCACGCCAACATGCAGGCTGCCATCGAGCACGCCCTGTTCGACCTGGCTGGGGGCGATCATGCGAATCTGGATGCGCACGTCCGGGCCGCGATCCTTGAGCTGGGCCAGGGCATGGGTAATGCGCATGTGCGGCAGGGTCACCAGGTTGTCGGTCAGGCCGATGTTCAGTTCGCCGCGCAAATGCTGGTGCAGGCCGTTGACCTCGGTGCGAAAGCTCTCCAGGGCGCTGAGCAACTGCAGCGCCGAGTGATACACCTCGCGGCCTTCTTCGGTCAGCGAGAAACCGGCGCGTCCGCGCTGGCACAGGCGCAGGCCCAAGCGCTGTTCAAGGTCGCTCATCTGCTGGCTGATGGCCGAACGGCCGATGCCCAGCACGTTCTCGGCAGCCGAAAAGCCGCCGCACTCCACCACGCTGCGGTAGATCTTCAACAGGCGGATATCGAAATCGCTGACCTGGGCCAGGGGTTGTGGACGTTTCACGCGATGCCTCTGTGTTCAGGGACATGAAAGGCACACAACATACGCTGATCAGACATTCTCGCGCCAGCGACGGGCCTGAACGATCAGGGCCGGGGCGAAGTGCAACAGCAGCATTCGCACCAGGTGATGAGACAGCACGAACACCACATTCAGCCCGCCGCTGAAGGCGACGATGGCGATGGTTTCGATGGCGCCGGGCATGTAGGCCAGCCACAGGGTGAAGGGGTCGCTGCCCAGGACCTTGGCGGCCACTCCGGCAAAGGCTGCGGCGACCAGCAGCATCAAGCCCACGGACATCAGCCCGGCGCTGCCGTGACGGATGAGCTCCTTGAGGCTGATTTCCCTGAACCTGGCGCCGATCAGCACACCGAGGATCAGCGCGGCGAAGTCCACGCTCCAGCCGGGCATGTGAAAAGCCTGCAGCAAGCCAAGCTTTACATAGGCCGCCGTGGCGATGATCGCCGTGAGCATGAAGGGCGCGGGAACACCAAGCTTGAGCAGCAGGCGCCCCAGCAGGATGCACAGGGCAAGCAGCGATGCCAGGGTCAGCAACAGGCTCGGGGTGAGCGAGGCGCTCGCGACTGCAGGTGCATCGCTACCTGCGCGAATGCACAGGCTGACCAGCAGGGTGATCGACACCAGGCGCATCAGGTGCACGACGATCACCTTGCTGGAAGCCCGTTCCGACTCCAGCAAGTCGAACACCGCAGCCAGGGCGCCGGGGTAAACCGCCAGCAGCGAATCCTTGAGGCTCCAGCCGCAGCCCTTGAACAGCCACAGGCCGGCAACGCTGATCTGCGCACTCAGGCACAACAGCAGAAAACCCAGGCTCGGCAGGATGCTGGCCACTGTGGCGCTATCCCAGGCCTCGAACATCAGCCCGGTGGCGATACCCATGACCAGTTGCACATATTCCAGGCCAAAGCGCAGGTTGGGAGTAAAGCGCAGCCGGCTGACCAGCGTGGCACTGGCGACGATGGTGCCCAGCAGCAGCCCGTGAGGCACACCAGCAAACTGTACGGCGGCGCCAACCAGGGCGCAGATCATTAAACACAGGATGGTTTTCATGGTGGGCGTGCTTGCGCGTCCTGCGCCAAGTCTCCTGAAGGGGGCCGCCGGCATCATGCGCCTTGCCGGGATGCATGGAAACACTTTGTAACATCCTTGCGACTGCAAGTTTTGAATGAATGTTTAACTAAAGTTGATCTGAAGATTAGAAAAGCCAGGTTTTCCAAACTTTATGCTCATGCCAATTTAGCTGCAACAACACTTGTCGCTGCCCAATTGCCTTGCGAGGACTTGTCCGATGAATCTGCCTGAAAACGCTCCTGTCGGTCTGGCCAGCCAGCTCAAGCTGGACGCCCACTGGATGCCCTACACCGCCAACCGCAATTTTCAGCGCGATCCACGGCTGATCGTCGCCGCCGAAGGCAGCTACCTGACCGACGACAAGGGTCGCAAGATCTATGACGCGCTGTCCGGCCTGTGGACCTGTGGCGCCGGTCACACCCGCAAGCAGATCCAGGAGGCGGTCTCGCGCCAGTTGGGCGTGCTCGATTACTCGCCGGCCTTCCAGTTCGGTCACCCGCTGTCGTTCCAGCTGGCCGAGAAGATCACCGACCTGACCCCGGGCAACCTTAATCACGTCTTCTATACCAACTCCGGTTCCGAGTGCGCCGACACCGCGGTGAAGATGGTCCGTGCCTACTGGCGCCTGAAAGGCCAGGCCACCAAGACCAAGCTGATCGGCCGTGCCCGTGGCTATCACGGGGTGAACATCGCCGGCACCAGCCTGGGTGGCGTCAACGGTAACCGCAAGCTGTTCGGCCAGTTGCTCGACGTCGATCACCTTCCGCACACCCTGCTGCCGGGCAATGCCTTCACCAAGGGCATGCCGGAAGAGGGCGGTATCGCCCTGGCCGATGAAATGCTCAAACTGATCGAGCTGCACGATGCCTCGAACATCGCCGCGCTGATCGTCGAACCGCTGGCCGGTTCCGCCGGCGTGCTGCCGCCACCCAAGGGGTATCTGAAACGCCTGCGGGAAATCTGCGACCAGCACAACATCCTGCTGATCTTCGACGAAGTGATTACCGGCTTCGGCCGCATGGGTTCGATGTTCGGTGCCGATGCCTTCGGCGTTACCCCGGATTTGATGTGTATTGCCAAGCAGGTCACCAACGGCGCCATCCCGATGGGCGCGGTGATCGCCAGCAGCGAGATCTACCAGACCTTCATGAACCAGCCGACCCCGGAATACGCGGTGGAATTCCCCCACGGCTACACCTACTCGGCGCACCCGGTGGCCTGCGCCGCCGGTATCGCCGCGCTGGACCTGCTGGAGAAGGAAAACCTGGTACAGGCTGCCGCCGAACTGTCGCCGCACTTCGAGAAGGTGCTGCACGGGGTCAAGGGCGCGAAGAACATCATCGACATTCGTAACTACGGCCTGGCCGGGGCGATCCAGATTGCCGCCCGTGACGGCGATGCCATCGTGCGTCCGTACGAGATTGCCATGAAGCTGTGGAAAGCCGGCTTCTATGTGCGCTTCGGCGGCGACACCCTGCAGTTCGGCCCAACCTTCAACAGCCAGGCACAGGAACTGGATCGTCTGTTCGATGCGGTGGGTGAGGCCATCAACCAGGTCGATTGATCGTTCCTCTCTCTATATAAGAAGCGGGCGCGAGTGATCTCGCGCCCAGGCATACCCCCTTTCTGGAGTTCTGCATGAGCACTGTTCAACACCTGATCAACGGCGAACTGGTTGCTGCCGACGCGCGCACCGCCGATGTCTTCAACCCGTCCACTGGCCAGGCTATCCACAAGGTCGCCTTGGCCAGCAAGCAAACCGTGCAGCAAGCCATCGATTCGGCCAAGGCCGCGTTCCCGGCCTGGCGCAATACGCCGCCGGCCAAGCGCGCCCAGGTGATGTTCCGCTTCAAGCAATTGCTGGAGCAGAACGAGGCGCGTATCTCCCAACTGATCAGCGAAGAGCACGGCAAGACCCTGGAGGACGCCGCCGGTGAACTCAAGCGCGGCATCGAGAACGTCGAGTTCGCCTGCGCCGCCCCGGAAGTGCTCAAGGGCGAGTACAGCCGCAACGTCGGCCCGAACATCGATGCCTGGTCCGATTTCCAGCCGCTGGGCGTGGTGGCCGGTATCACCCCGTTCAACTTCCCGGCCATGGTGCCGCTGTGGATGTACCCACTGGCGATTGCCTGCGGTAACTGCTTTATCCTCAAACCGTCGGAGCGTGACCCGAGCTCGACTCTGCTGATAGCCCAGCTGCTGCACGAAGCCGGCCTGCCGAAAGGCGTGCTCAACGTGGTGCATGGTGACAAGGAAGCGGTTGATGCGCTGATCGAGGCGCCAGAGGTCAAGGCCCTGAGTTTCGTCGGTTCAACGCCGATTGCCGAATACATCTATGCCGAAGGCACCAAGCGCGGCAAACGCGTCCAGGCCCTGGGCGGGGCGAAAAACCACGCGGTGCTGATGCCTGATGCCGACCTGGACAATGCCGTCAGCGCGCTGATGGGCGCAGCGTACGGTTCTTGCGGTGAGCGTTGCATGGCAATCTCCGTGGCCGTATGCGTCGGCGACCAGGTGGCTGATGCACTGATCGCCAAGCTTGAGCCGCAGATCAAGGCGCTGAAGATTGGCGCCGGCACTTCCTGCGGCCTGGACATGGGCCCGCTGGTTACCGCGGCGGCCCGTGACAAGGTGGTTGGCTACATCGACCAAGGTGTGGCTGCTGGTGCGCAGTTGGTGGTCGACGGCCGTGGCTACCGGGTTGCCGGTAACGAAGACGGCTACTTTGTCGGCGGCACTCTGTTCGATCGCGTAACCCCCGAGATGAGCATCTATAAAGAAGAGATCTTCGGGCCGGTACTCTGCGTCGTGCGTGTGGACAGCCTGGAAGAGGCGATGCGCCTGATCAACGAGCACGAGTACGGTAACGGCACCTGCATCTTTACCCGTGACGGTGAAGCGGCGCGCCTGTTCTGCGACGAAATCGAAGTGGGTATGGTCGGCGTCAACGTCCCGCTGCCGGTACCGGTGGCTTACCACAGCTTCGGTGGCTGGAAGCGTTCGCTGTTCGGCGACCTGCATGCTTATGGCCCGGATGGCGTGCGTTTCTACACGCGCCGCAAAGCCATTACCCAGCGCTGGCCACAACGTGCCAGCCATGAAGCTTCGCAGTTTGCATTCCCGAGCCTCTAAGGCGTTAGCTGCAAGCTGCAAGTTGAGCGCGGTGCTAGCGCTTCTACTTGCAGCTTGAAGCTTGTGGCTTATAGCTAAAACGCCGCCGCTGAAACAAAGTTGAAATAAGTCCTTGACGCCCCTGTGGATCTGTCTATAATTCGCCCCACTTCCGGCGCAGTCGGAACTGAAAACTCCTTGAGTTTCAACGAGTTAGCAGTTTCAGGGCATTCCGGAGGGGCTTCGATCGAAAGATCGACAGCGGTGAAAAAGGCAGTTGACAGCGGTTTGAAACGCTGTAGAATTCGCCTCCCGCTGACGAGAGATCGCAGCGAGTCAAGCAGTTGAATTTGAACGAAAAACTTCAAAATAAACGCTTGACAGGCTCTGAGGGAAGCGTAGAATGCGCGCCTCGGTTGAGGCGAAAAGCTCTTAACCAACCGCTCTTTAACAACTGAATCAAGCAATTCGTGTGGGTGCTTGTGAGTTCAGACTGATAGTCAAAAAGATTATCAGCATCACAAGTGGCTACACGAAAAATCGAAAGATTTGAAAGTAAGTCATTTGAGATTGCTGAGCCAAGTTTAGGGTTTTCTCAAAACCCAAGCAGTATTGAACTGAAGAGTTTGATCATGGCTCAGATTGAACGCTGGCGGCAGGCCTAACACATGCAAGTCGAGCGGATGAGAAGAGCTTGCTCTTCGATTCAGCGGCGGACGGGTGAGTAATACCTAGGAATCTGCCTGGTAGTGGGGGACAACGTTTCGAAAGGAACGCTAATACCGCATACGTCCTACGGGAGAAAGCAGGGGACCTTCGGGCCTTGCGCTATCAGATGAGCCTAGGTCGGATTAGCTAGTTGGTGAGGTAATGGCTCACCAAGGCGACGATCCGTAACTGGTCTGAGAGGATGATCAGTCACACTGGAACTGAGACACGGTCCAGACTCCTACGGGAGGCAGCAGTGGGGAATATTGGACAATGGGCGAAAGCCTGATCCAGCCATGCCGCGTGTGTGAAGAAGGTCTTCGGATTGTAAAGCACTTTAAGTTGGGAGGAAGGGTACTTACCTAATACGTGAGTATTTTGACGTTACCGACAGAATAAGCACCGGCTAACTCTGTGCCAGCAGCCGCGGTAATACAGAGGGTGCAAGCGTTAATCGGAATTACTGGGCGTAAAGCGCGCGTAGGTGGTTCGTTAAGTTGGATGTGAAATCCCCGGGCTCAACCTGGGAACTGCATCCAAAACTGGCGAGCTAGAGTAGGGCAGAGGGTGGTGGAATTTCCTGTGTAGCGGTGAAATGCGTAGATATAGGAAGGAACACCAGTGGCGAAGGCGACCACCTGGGCTCATACTGACACTGAGGTGCGAAAGCGTGGGGAGCAAACAGGATTAGATACCCTGGTAGTCCACGCCGTAAACGATGTCAACTAGCCGTTGGAATCCTTGAGATTTTAGTGGCGCAGCTAACGCATTAAGTTGACCGCCTGGGGAGTACGGCCGCAAGGTTAAAACTCAAATGAATTGACGGGGGCCCGCACAAGCGGTGGAGCATGTGGTTTAATTCGAAGCAACGCGAAGAACCTTACCAGGCCTTGACATGCAGAGAACTTTCCAGAGATGGATTGGTGCCTTCGGGAACTCTGACACAGGTGCTGCATGGCTGTCGTCAGCTCGTGTCGTGAGATGTTGGGTTAAGTCCCGTAACGAGCGCAACCCTTGTCCTTAGTTACCAGCACGTTATGGTGGGCACTCTAAGGAGACTGCCGGTGACAAACCGGAGGAAGGTGGGGATGACGTCAAGTCATCATGGCCCTTACGGCCTGGGCTACACACGTGCTACAATGGTCGGTACAGAGGGTTGCCAAGCCGCGAGGTGGAGCTAATCTCACAAAACCGATCGTAGTCCGGATCGCAGTCTGCAACTCGACTGCGTGAAGTCGGAATCGCTAGTAATCGCGAATCAGAATGTCGCGGTGAATACGTTCCCGGGCCTTGTACACACCGCCCGTCACACCATGGGAGTGGGTTGCACCAGAAGTAGCTAGTCTAACCTTCGGGAGGACGGTTACCACGGTGTGATTCATGACTGGGGTGAAGTCGTAACAAGGTAGCCGTAGGGGAACCTGCGGCTGGATCACCTCCTTAATCGACAGACATCAGCTGTCTTATAAGCTCCCACACGAATTGCTTGATTCATTGAAGAAGACGATATCGGTAACAGCTCTTAACTGGGTCTGTAGCTCAGTTGGTTAGAGCGCACCCCTGATAAGGGTGAGGTCGGCAGTTCGAATCTGCCCAGACCCACCAGTTTCTTGTTGGGGCCATAGCTCAGCTGGGAGAGCGCCTGCCTTGCACGCAGGAGGTCAGCGGTTCGATCCCGCTTGGCTCCACCACCTTACGTCAAAGCTTAGAAATGAATATTCGCATCGAATATTGATTTCTGAACTTTTTCAGAATCGTTCTTTAAAAATTTGGGTATGTGATAGAAAGATAGACTGGACAGCACTTTCACTGGTGTGTGTTCAGGCTAAGGTAAAATTTGTGAGTGATTACAAATTTTCGGCGAATGTTGTCTTCACAGTATAACCAGATTGCTTGGGGTTATATGGTCAAGTGAAGAAGCGCATACGGTGGATGCCTTGGCAGTCAGAGGCGATGAAAGACGTGGTAGCCTGCGATAAGCTTCGGGGAGTCGGCAAACAGACTTTGATCCGGAGATCTCTGAATGGGGGAACCCACTCAGCATAAGCTGAGTATCTTGTACTGAATACATAGGTGCAAGAGGCGAACCAGGGGAACTGAAACATCTAAGTACCCTGAGGAAAAGAAATCAACCGAGATTCCCTTAGTAGTGGCGAGCGAACGGGGACTAGCCCTTAAGTGGCTTTGAGATTAGCGGAACGCTCTGGAAAGTGCGGCCATAGTGGGTGATAGCCCTGTACGCGAAAATCTCTTAGTCATGAAATCGAGTAGGACGGAGCACGAGAAACTTTGTCTGAATATGGGGGGACCATCCTCCAAGGCTAAATACTACTGACTGACCGATAGTGAACCAGTACCGTGAGGGAAAGGCGAAAAGAACCCCGGAGAGGGGAGTGAAATAGAACCTGAAACCGTATGCGTACAAGCAGTGGGAGCCTACTTGTTAGGTGACTGCGTACCTTTTGTATAATGGGTCAGCGACTTATATTCAGTGGCGAGCTTAACCGAATAGGGGAGGCGTAGCGAAAGCGAGTCTTAATAGGGCGTTTAGTCGCTGGGTATAGACCCGAAACCGGGCGATCTATCCATGGGCAGGTTGAAGGTTAGGTAACACTGACTGGAGGACCGAACCGACTACCGTTGAAAAGTTAGCGGATGACCTGTGGATCGGAGTGAAAGGCTAATCAAGCTCGGAGATAGCTGGTTCTCCTCGAAAGCTATTTAGGTAGCGCCTCATGTATCACTGTAGGGGGTAGAGCACTGTTTCGGCTAGGGGGTCATCCCGACTTACCAAACCGATGCAAACTCCGAATACCTACAAGTGCCGAGCATGGGAGACACACGGCGGGTGCTAACGTCCGTCGTGAAAAGGGAAACAACCCAGACCGTCAGCTAAGGTCCCAAAGTTATGGTTAAGTGGGAAACGATGTGGGAAGGCTTAGACAGCTAGGAGGTTGGCTTAGAAGCAGCCACCCTTTAAAGAAAGCGTAATAGCTCACTAGTCGAGTCGGCCTGCGCGGAAGATGTAACGGGGCTCAAACCATACACCGAAGCTACGGGTATCACTTAGGTGATGCGGTAGAGGAGCGTTCTGTAAGCCTGTGAAGGTGAGTTGAGAAGCTTGCTGGAGGTATCAGAAGTGCGAATGCTGACATGAGTAACGACAATGGGAGTGAAAAACTCCCACGCCGAAAGACCAAGGTTTCCTGCGCAACGTTAATCGACGCAGGGTTAGTCGGTCCCTAAGGCGAGGCTGAAAAGCGTAGTCGATGGAAAACAGGTTAATATTCCTGTACTTCTAGTTATTGCGATGGAGGGACGGAGAAGGCTAGGCCAGCTTGGCGTTGGTTGTCCAAGTTTAAGGTGGTAGGCTGAGATCTTAGGTAAATCCGGGATCTTAAGGCCGAGAGCTGATGACGAGTTGCCTTTAGGCGACGAAGTGGTTGATGCCATGCTTCCAAGAAAAGCTTCTAAGCTTCAGATAACTAGGAACCGTACCCCAAACCGACACAGGTGGTTGGGTAGAGAATACCAAGGCGCTTGAGAGAACTCGGGTGAAGGAACTAGGCAAAATGGCACCGTAACTTCGGGAGAAGGTGCGCCGGTGAGGGTGAAGGACTTGCTCCGTAAGCCCATGCCGGTCGAAGATACCAGGCCGCTGCGACTGTTTATTAAAAACACAGCACTCTGCAAACACGAAAGTGGACGTATAGGGTGTGACGCCTGCCCGGTGCCGGAAGGTTAATTGATGGGGTTAGCTAACGCGAAGCTCTTGATCGAAGCCCCGGTAAACGGCGGCCGTAACTATAACGGTCCTAAGGTAGCGAAATTCCTTGTCGGGTAAGTTCCGACCTGCACGAATGGCGTAACGATGGCGGCGCTGTCTCCACCCGAGACTCAGTGAAATTGAAATCGCTGTGAAGATGCAGTGTATCCGCGGCTAGACGGAAAGACCCCGTGAACCTTTACTATAGCTTTGCACTGGACTTTGAATTTGCTTGTGTAGGATAGGTGGGAGGCTTTGAAGCGTGGACGCCAGTTCGCGTGGAGCCATCCTTGAAATACCACCCTGGCAACTTTGAGGTTCTAACTCAGGTCCGTTATCCGGATCGAGGACAGTGTATGGTGGGTAGTTTGACTGGGGCGGTCTCCTCCTAAAGAGTAACGGAGGAGTACGAAGGTGCGCTCAGACCGGTCGGAAATCGGTCGTAGAGTATAAAGGCAAAAGCGCGCTTGACTGCGAGACAGACACGTCGAGCAGGTACGAAAGTAGGTCTTAGTGATCCGGTGGTTCTGTATGGAAGGGCCATCGCTCAACGGATAAAAGGTACTCCGGGGATAACAGGCTGATACCGCCCAAGAGTTCATATCGACGGCGGTGTTTGGCACCTCGATGTCGGCTCATCACATCCTGGGGCTGAAGCCGGTCCCAAGGGTATGGCTGTTCGCCATTTAAAGTGGTACGCGAGCTGGGTTTAGAACGTCGTGAGACAGTTCGGTCCCTATCTGCCGTGGACGTTTGAGATTTGAGAGGGGCTGCTCCTAGTACGAGAGGACCGGAGTGGACGAACCTCTGGTGTTCCGGTTGTCACGCCAGTGGCATTGCCGGGTAGCTATGTTCGGAAGAGATAACCGCTGAAAGCATCTAAGCGGGAAACTTGCCTCAAGATGAGATCTCACTGGAGCCTTGAGCTCCCTGAAGGGCCGTCGAAGACTACGACGTTGATAGGTTGGGTGTGTAAGCGCTGTGAGGCGTTGAGCTAACCAATACTAATTGCCCGTGAGGCTTGACCATATAACACCCAAGCAATTTGCGTCGAATGACCAGATTGCGGTGTTGTGAAGACTGCAAAGCCGAGAATTTGTAACTCACAAAACATCACATACCCGATTCGCTGGAGTGTCTGACAAGACCTTCTGGCAACAGAATTTCTTGACGACCATAGAGCATTGGAACCACCTG
The DNA here is from genome assembly GCF_018390435.1 of Pseudomonas sp. RC2C2. Lineage (NCBI taxonomy): Bacteria > Pseudomonadati > Pseudomonadota > Gammaproteobacteria > Pseudomonadales > Pseudomonadaceae > Pseudomonas > Pseudomonas sp. RC2C2. The sequence goes on from NZ_JAHBAX010000001.1 coordinate 2,989,988, forward strand.
ATCCCATCCCGAACTCAGCAGTGAAACGATGCATCGCCGATGGTAGTGTGGGGTTTCCCCATGTGAGAGTAGGTCATCGTCAAGATTAAATTCCGAAACCCCTATCTGCGTACGCAGGTAGGGGTTTTGTCTTTCTGGCTGTTGCACAACACAGTCAGGCTCCCCGAGCATGATAAGGTTTCCCCCTGCCCGCACAGCCTCAAGGATGCCCAATGCCGCACGCAAACCCACTCATACCAGGTTTCATGGTGGTTCACGGCAACCGCCTGGATGAACTGCGCAGCCTGGTGGTGAGCTGGATGCGGCGTTACCCGCTGGCACCGTTGGAAAACGAAATCGCCCTGGTGCAAAGCAACGGCATCGCCCAGTGGCTGAAGCTGGCCTTGGCCGAAGACCCTCAAGACGACGATCAAGGCGGCTGCGGTATCGCCGCCGCAGTCGAGGTGCAGCTGCCCGGCAGTTTCATGTGGCAGCTGTACCGCAAGGTGCTGGGCCGCGAAGAAATCCCCGAGGTATCGCTGCTCGACAAGGCGCCGCTGACCTGGCGTTTGATGCGCCTGCTGCCGGAGGTCATCGACAAACCGCACTTCGAGCCCTTGCAGCGCTTTCTCACCGACGACAACGACCTGCGCAAGCGCTACCAGTTGGCCGAACGCCTGGCCGACCTGTTCGACCAATATCAGGTGTATCGTGCCGACTGGCTCAAGGACTGGGCAGCCGGTCGCCATGTGCTCAATACCGCCCGTGGCGAATCAAAACCACTGCCGCCCGCCAACTGCTGGCAGGCCGAATTGTGGCGCGCCTTGCTGCTGGATGTCGGAGAAGAGGGCGTGGCCCAGAGCCGCGCCGGTGTCCATCAACGCTTCATCGAGCGCATCAACAGCCTGGAGCAGGCACCGCCTGGCTTACCGTCACGGGTTATCGTTTTCGGCATTTCCTCGCTGCCCGCCCAGGCGCTGGAAGCGCTGGCCGGCCTGGCTCGTTTCAGCCAGGTGCTGCTCTGCGTGCACAACCCCTGCCGTCATCACTGGGCCGACATCGTTGCCGACAAGGACCTGCTACGTCATCAATACAAGCGCCAGCAGCGCAAGCAGGGCATGCCCAGCCTGATCGACGCCGAAACCCTGCACCAGCACGCTCATCCCTTGTTGGCCGCCTGGGGCAAGCAGGGCCGCGACTACATCAACCTGCTCGACAGCTATGACGACCCTGGCAGTTATCGCGCAGCCTTCAGCGACGGGCGCATCGACCTGTTCAGCGACAACGAGCCCAAGAGCCTGCTCAACCAGTTGCAGGACGACATTCTTGAATTGCGTCCGCTGGCTGAAACCCGCGAGCGTTGGCCAGACGTCGACCCAGGCAAAGATCGCTCGGTACGTTTCCATGTCGGCCACAGCCCGCAGCGTGAAGTGGAAATCCTCCACGACCAGTTGCTCGCCCGTTTCAGTGCCGACCCGACGCTGCGCCCCCGTGACATCATCGTCATGCTCCCGGACATCAATACCTATGCGCCGCACATCCGCGCCGTGTTCGGCCAGCTGGACCGCAACGACCCACGCTTCATCCCCTTCACCCTGACCGACCAGGGCCAGCGTGGCCGCGACCCGCTGCTGATTGCCCTGGAACACCTGCTGAAGTTGCCCGACAGCCGTTTCGCGGTCAGCGAGATCCTCGACCTGCTGGATGTGCCCGCCTTGCGTGCGCGCTTCGCCATCAAGGAAAGCGACCTGCCAACCCTGCACCGCTGGATCGAAGGCGCCGGTATCCGCTGGGGGCTGAACGCCGAGCAACGCGCCGGCCTCGGCTTGCCGGCAAACCTCGAACAGAACAGTTGGCGATTCGGCTTGCGACGCATGCTGCTGGGGTACGCCGTCGGTGTCGGTGAAGGGTGTGATGGTATCGAGCCATTCGATGAAATCGGCGGCCTGGATGCTGCCTTGATCGGCCCGCTGGTGGCCTTGCTCGACGCTCTGGAAATCGCCCACGAACAACTGTCTCAAGCGGCAACGGCGGCCGAGTGGGGTGAGCGCCTGCATGCCTTGCTGCAAGTGTTCTTCTTCGCAGAAACCGAGCATGACGACTATCTGCTGGTGCAACTGCAGACCTTGCGTGAAACCTGGTTGCAGACCTGTGAATCAGTCGGCCTGCAAGACTTGCTGCCGCTCACCGTGGTGCGTGAAGCCTGGTTGGCCGGGCTCGACCAGGGCCGCTTGTCCCAGCGCTTTCTTGCCGGTTCAGTGAACTTCTGCACCCTGATGCCGATGCGCGCAATCCCGTTCAAGGTGGTCTGCCTGTTGGGCATGAACGATGGCGACTATCCTCGTGCGCAACCGCCGCTGGACTTCGACCTGATGGGCAGTGACTACCGTCCGGGTGATCGTTCGCGGCGTGAGGACGACCGTTACCTGTTGCTCGAAGCGCTGCTTTCGGCCCGTGACCAGCTGTACGTCAGCTGGGTCGGGCGCAGCATCCGCGACAACAGCGAACGCCCGGCCTCGGTGCTGATCGGCCAGTTGCGCGACCACCTGGCTGGCGGTTGGCGTCTGGCCGGCGCTGCCGCTGGCGGCAAGCTCAATGCCGGTGAGCAGTTGCTGCATGCCCTGACCGTGGAGCATCCATTGCAGCCCTTCAGTGCGCGCTACTTCCACAAAGGCAGCGGCCTGTTCAGTTATGCCCGCGAGTGGCGCACGCTGCATCTGCCTGACGAACAACAGCTCAAGCCAGAGGATGAGCTGCCGCCGTACAGCAGCGATGAACCGCTGACCCTGACCTTGCTGCAGGATTTTCTCCGCAATCCGCTTCGGCACTTTTTCAGCCAACGCTTGAAAGTGTTCTTCGAGTCGGTGGAAGCGCCGTTGGCCGATGAAGAGCCGTTTGTGCTCGATGCCCTGCAGCGCTACAGCCTGAGCGAAAGCCTGCTGGCCGCAGCCCTGGCCGACCCGCAAGACAGCGAGCGGGCACTGACCACCCAGGCCCGGCGTTTGCAGGGCTACGGGTTGTTGCCGCTAGCAGGCTTCGGAGATTGCCTGCAGGCCGAACTGATCGAGCCGTTGCCCGGCGTGCTGCAGCGTTATCAACAGTTGCTGCAGCAATGGCCGATGCCTGTGGACAACGCCCTGCCAATCCGTTTCGAGTACCGCCAGCTCAAGCTCGAAGGTTGGTTGGGCCGGGTCTATCAGCGTGAAGATGATTCGCTGCTGAGCATCACGACCTTGCCCAACGGCATCAGCAATGGCCGCACCCTCAAATGGCACCGTCTGACGCCGACCTGGGTCATACACCTGGCGGCCTGTGCGGTTGGCCTGAAGCTGCATAGCGCGGTGGTCGCCACCGACATCACCCTATTGCTCGCGCCCCTGGAGCAGGCCCGCGCCGCCGAGCTGCTGGGTGATCTGTTGCTGGCCCGCCAGGCCGGTATGAATGCGCCCCTGCCGGTAGCCGTCAAGACCGCCTTTGCCTGGCTGGCCCAGAGCGATCCAGACAAGGCCCTGGCCGCGGCGACCAAGGCTTACGACGGCGATGGCCAGAATACCTTTGGCGAGCGCAGCGAAAGCACCGCGCTGGCCCGGCAGTTCAGCGATTTCGCGGCACTCAGTGCCAGTGAAGAGTTCGAAGGCTGGTGCGAAGCCCTGTACCGCCCGATGTTCGAAGCGCCCTGGCAGACGCTGGGCAAAGAGGAGAGCGCTCGATGAGCCTTGCTGTTGCCCCAGCCCCCCTGGCCCTGACCTTTCCCCTGCACGGCAGTCAGCTGATCGAAGCCAGCGCCGGGACCGGCAAGACCTTCACCATCTCGGCGCTGTACCTGCGCCTGGTGCTTGGTCATGGCGGCGAGCAGGGCTTTGGCCGCGAGCTGTTGCCACCCCAGATCCTGGTGGTGACCTTCACCGACGCCGCTACCAAGGAACTGCGGGAGCGTATCCGCACCCGCCTGGCAGAAGCCGCGCGCTACTTCCGTGGTGAATTGAGCGAAGCCGATCCCTTGCTCCAGCAACTGCGCGATGACTATCAGCCGTCGCTGCGGGCCGCCTGTGCCAACCGCCTGGACGTGGCCGCGCAGTGGATGGACGAAGCCGCGGTATCGACCATCCACAGTTGGTGCCAGCGCATGCTGCGCGAGCATGCCTTCGACAGCGGCAGCCTGTTTACCCAGACCCTGGAAACCGACCATAGCGACCTGCTGGGCCAGGTCATGCGTGATTACTGGCGACGCTTCTGCTACAGCATGCAGGGCGATGCGCTGGCCTGGGTACGCAGCCATTGGGTCAGCCCTGAAACCTTGCTGCCCCGGGTGCGCGCGCTGTTCGGGCGCCAGCACATCGACAGCAATGAAGAAGAGCCGCAGGCGCTGATCGACGCGGTGCTGGAGCAACGCGCTGAATTGCTGCGCACACTCAAGGCGCCCTGGGCGCAATGGTCCGGCGAGTTGCTGCAGATCTGTCGTGAGGGCCTGGCCGCCAAGCAGGTCGACGGGCGCAAGATGCAGGCGCGCTACTTCGAGCCCTGGTGTGAAAAGCTCAAGGCCTGGGCCGAGGACGATCAGGCGTTGGAGCTGGACCTGGGTACCGGCTTCAGTCGCTTTACCCGCGCCGGCATGGCTGAAGCCTGGAAGGGCGAAGCGCCAAGTCACCCGGCATTGCAGGCAATGGAAGGTTTGCGTGATCAGCTCCAGGGGCTGCCCACTCCCGATGCCTGTCTGCTCGAACATGCCGCCGCCTGGGTTGGCGCACGCTTCGAACAGGAGAAACGCCGCCGCGCCGAGATGGGTTTCGACGACATGCTCCTGCGCCTCGACCATGCGCTGCATGGCGATGCTGGCGAGCGCCTGGCCGGGCTGATCCGCGAGCAGTTCCCGGTGGCACTGATCGATGAATTCCAGGACACCGACCCGGTGCAGTACCGGATCTTCCAGCGCATCTACCGGATTGAAGAGAACGTTCGCGACACCGGCCTGTTCCTGATCGGCGACCCCAAGCAGGCGATCTATGCCTTCCGCGGCGCCGACATCTTCACCTACCTGGGGGCACGACGGGCCACGGCCGGGCGCCTGCACAGCCTCGATACCAACTACCGCTCAAGCCAGGCCATGGTCACGGCGGTCAACCATGTGTTCATGCAGGCCGAAGTGCGCGAGCAGGGGCGTGGCGCCTTCCTGTTTCGCGACGGCAGCGACAACCCGGTGCCATTTCTCGAGGTCAAGGCCAAGGGCCGTAGCGAGCAGTTGCAGGTCGATGGCTCGCCGGTACCCGCACTGAATCTCTGGCAACTGAGCAGTGAAGAGCCGGTGTCCGGCGCCGTTTATCGCCAGCAACTGGCCGCCAGCTGCGCCAGTCAGATCGTCGCCCTGCTCAATGGCGGGCAGCAGGGGCGCAGTGGTTTCGTTCAGGCTGATCAGCCACTGCGCGGCTGCCTGCCGTCGGACATCGCCATTCTGGTACGCGATGGCCGCGAGGCGCAGTTGATCCGAGCCGAGCTCGCGGCTCGCGATGTACGCAGCGTGTACCTGTCGGACAAAGACTCGGTGTTCGCCGCCCAGGAGGCCCATGACCTGCTGGCCTGGCTCAAGGCCTGCGCCGAGCCGGACGCCGAGCGCCTGCTCAAGGCCGCGCTGGCGAGCATCACCCTCAACTTGCCGCTTAGCGCCCTGGCACAATTGAACCAGGATGAGCGGGTCTGGGAGCGCTGGGTCATGCAGTTCCGCCAGTACCGGCTGATCTGGCGCAGCCAGGGGGTGTTGCCGATGCTGCGGCGCCTGCTGCACGACTTCGACCTGCCGCAGGTGTTGATCGCCCGCAGCGATGGCGAGCGGGTGCTGACCAACCTGCTGCACCTGGCCGAGCTGCTGCAACAGGCGGCTACCGAGCTCGATGGTGAGCAGGCGTTGATTCGTCATCTGGGCGAACACCTGGCCAGTTCCGGGCAGGCCGGCGAGGAGCAGATCCTGCGCCTGGAAAGCGATGAGCAACTGGTCAAGGTGGTGACCATCCACAAGTCCAAGGGCCTGGAGTATCCCTTGGTGTTCCTGCCCTTCATCTGCACCAGCAAGCCGGTGGATGGCTCGCGCTTGCCACTGGCCTGGCACGACAGCGAAGGCCAGGCACACCTGACCCTGACCCCGGATGCCGACCAGATCGCCCTGGCCGACGATGAGCGCCTGGCCGAGGACTTGCGCCTGCTGTACGTGGCACTGACCCGCGCCCAGCATGCCTGCTGGCTTGGTGTCGCCGACCTTAAGCGTGGTACCGGCAAGACCTCGACCTTGCACCGTTCGGCCCTGGGTTACCTGTTGGGCGGCGGCAGCGCCTTGCCAGCCTCGACCCAGTTGGGCGATTGGCTGCAGGCTTTGCAATCCGTTTGCCCATCCATCGCCAGCATCGCTTTGCCAGTGCCCGATGAACAGGCCTACAGCGCCCCACGCAACCAGACCGAACTGCTGCCCGCACGCCAGCCCAAACGCCGGGCTGCGGAAAACTGGTGGATCGCTTCCTACAGCGCCTTGCGTATCGGCGAAGAGGCCATGACCCTGGCGGCCGACAGCTCCCAGGCGCAACAACTGCTTGATGACGAGCGGCCCGATCTGCAGCAGTTGCGTGAAGTCATGCCCGGCAGCGGTGATATTCATCGCTTCCCCCGTGGGCCGAACCCCGGCACCTTCCTCCACGGCCTGCTCGAATGGGCCGGGCATGAAGGTTTCGCCCAGGTCAGCGCTGCCCCCGAGCAATTGACCCGCACCGTTGGCCAGCGCTGCAACCGCCGCGACTGGACCGGCTGGATCCCGACCCTCAGCAAATGGTTGCAGCAATTGCTCGAGCAACCCATGGCCCTGGCGCCCGACAGTTCGCCGTTGTCCTTGAGCCAGTTGGACCAGTACCAGATTGAAATGGAGTTCTGGTTTGCCAGCCACAAGGTCGATGTCGGCAGGCTCGATCAACTGGTGTGCGAATACACCCATCAGGGCGTCGCACGCCTGGCCGCGCAACCGGCGCTGCTCAATGGCATGTTCAAGGGCTTTATCGACCTGGCCTTCGAACATGACGGCCGCTACTACGTGGCGGACTACAAATCCAACTGGCTCGGCCCTGATGACCAGGCCTACAGCGAACTGGCCATGGAAGGGGCAATCCTCAGCCACCGCTACGACCTGCAGTACGTGCTCTACCTGTTGGCCCTGCACCGCCAGTTGCGCGCACGGCTACCCGGTTATGACTACGACCGGCATGTCGGCGGCGCGCTGTTCATCTTCCTGCGCGGTGTCGATTCGGCATCCCGCGGCCTGTATTTCGCCAAGCCACCGCGTGAGCTGATCGAGCAGCTCGACGCCCTGTTCCGCGGTGTCAGCACCCCGCAACAACACGACCTGTTTCTCGGAGACGCACCATGAGCCGTAGCCTCGACGACCTGTTGCCGACGCCGCTGGATGCCCGCCACCTGGCGGAGCTGGAGCCGTTGGGCAAGAGCGCCGACCTGCTTGCCTTGCTTGATCGCTGGGTCGAACGGGGCTGGCTGCGTGCGCTGGATCGTGCCTTTGTGAGTTTTCTCGGCGAGCGCGACCCGTGCGGCGAACCCCTGGTGTTGCTGGCGGCGGCCCTGGCCAGCCATCAACTGGGCCATGGCCATGTGTGCCTGGACCTGGGCGAAACCCTGGCCGAGCCGGATTTCGCCCTGTCGCTGCCGCCCGAAGGCGATGCCCTGGCCGGGCCGTTGCTGTTGCCATCGCAACTGCTTGAGCGCCTGGCGCTCGACACCTGGCTGCAGCAACTGAGCCGCAGTCGCCTGGTGGCCCATGGCGGCAGCGATGAAGACAGCGCGCGCCCGCTGGTGCTCAACGGCCAGCGCCTGTACCTGCGCCGTTACTGGGCCTACGAGCGGCGGATCGACAACGCCTTGCGCGAGCGCCTGCAGCAGGTCGAGCCAACCCCGGTGGACCTTTGCGCGCGGTTGGCGCAACTGTTCGACGGCGGTGCGCCCACTGGCCAGGTGGATTGGCAAAAGCTCGCTTGCGCCCTGGCTACGCGCAGCGCTTTCAGCATTATCACCGGCGGGCCGGGCACCGGCAAAACCACCACGGTGGTGCGTTTGCTGGCTTTGCTGCAAGCGCCCGCCGTCGAGGCCGGCCGCCCGCTGCGCATCCGCCTGGCAGCGCCGACCGGCAAGGCCGCCGCGCGCCTGACCGAATCCATCGGCCAGCAGGTCGAGCGCCTGGCGGTGGCCGCCGAGGTTCGTGAGAACATTCCCACCGACGTCTCCACCGTCCACCGCCTGCTCGGCAGTCGCCCGGGCTCGCGGCATTTCCGTCACCATGCCGGTAACCCGCTGCCGCTGGATGTGCTGGTGGTCGACGAAGCCTCGATGATTGACCTGGAGATGATGGCCAACCTGCTTGGCGCCTTGCCACCTCACGCACGCCTGGTGCTGTTGGGCGACAAGGACCAGCTGGCCTCGGTGGAGGCCGGTGCGGTATTGGGTGACCTGTGCCGCGATGCCGAAGCCGGGCGCTATAGCCCCGAGACGCAGGCCTGGCTGGAGCAGGTCAGTGGCGAAGCCCTGGCCGCCAGCGAGCTGCTGGCTGGCAGCGCCGGGCAGTATCCCCTGGCGCAGCAAGTGGTGATGTTGCGCTACTCGCGGCGCTTCGGCGAAGGCAGTGGCATCGGCCAGCTGGCGCGCCTGGTCAACCGCCAGGATGCCGAACAGGCACGGGCCCTGCTCAACCAGAAGCAGGACGATGTGTTTGCCCTGAGCCTGCGCGGCGAGCAGGATCGCAACTTCGATCGCCTGCTGCTCGAAGGCCTGGGCCGCGGCAACGCCGGGCCCCAGGGCTATCGCAGCTACCTGCAGACCCTCCGCCAGCAGCGCCCGCCACTCGGCACGCCGGTGGAGGATCCGCGTTGGGAGACCTGGGCCATGCAGGTGCTGCAAGGCTTCGAGACCTTCCAGTTGCTCTGCGCCGTGCGCAAGGGGCCCTGGGGTGTCGAGGGCCTGAACCAGCGGGTTGGCCGGGTACTCGGCGCCGCCGGGCTGATCGACAGTGAACAGCCCTGGTATGAAGGCCGTCCGGTGCTGATGACCCGCAACGACTACGGTCTGGGCCTGATGAATGGCGATATCGGCATCGCCTTGCGCCTGCCGGACGAGCAGCATGACGGGCAGCACGTGCTGCGCGTGGCTTTCGCCCGCAACGACGGGCACGGCGGTGTGCGTTTCGTCCTGCCCAGCCGTCTCAACGAAGTCGAAACGGTATTCGCCATGACCGTGCACAAGTCCCAGGGCTCGGAGTTCACCCATACTGCGCTGGTGCTGCCGGACGCCCTGAACCCGGTGTTGACCAAGGAGTTGATCTACACCGGTATCACCCGGGCCAAGACCTGCTTCAGTTTGATCGAGCCGCGCCAGGGCGTGTTCGAGGACGCGGTGCGGCGCAAGGTCAAACGGATCTCCGGGCTGATGCTGGAGCAGGTATAACCACGGCGATTCGGCCTTTTACCGGATCATCGGCGGGCTGCTGCCTCGCTGGAAAATCGGCCTCTGTGCTATCGTTGCGGCATCATCCTGCATGGTCTTAAGAGATTTCCTTCATGAATCTGGCCGCCCCGACATCGGGACGCGTGAGGAGCCTGACGCGTTCGCTGCTGACCGCATTGTTGTTGCTGTTCGCGTCGCAGGCCGGTGCCGAGGCTGGATCCACTTCGAACTTGGCCGAGCAGCGGGCCAAGGCCGTCACCCAGGTGGTGCTGGGTATCCTCAGCTATGCACGCTGGCCGGTTGAACCGGTGCAACTGCGCTTGTGCCTGATCGGCCCGACCGAATACGCCGACGACCTGGTCAAGGGCACTACCCAGGCCACCGGCCGCCCGGTACAGGTGCGCCGCTTGCTGGCCGACGACCCGCGTATTGCCAATGAATGCGATGCGATTTATATCGGCAAGCTCAGCCAGGACGAACGCGCCCGGCTGTTCACTGCAGTGAGCGGCCATCCGGTCCTGAGCATGAGCGAAGCCGACGACCCGTGCACGGTCGGCAGCCTGTTCTGCCTGCGGGTCAGCGACCGCCAGGTGGCCTTTGACGTCAACCTCGACTCGGTGGCGCGCAGCGGCGTGCGCATTCACCCCAGTGTGCTGCAGCTATCGCGGCGACGGGCGGCGCAACCATGATTGGCTTTGGCAAGGGGCGCGAGCGCCCGACCCTGCGTGCCGTCCTCGGACGCCGCCACCTGAGCGTCGCGCTGCTGGCGGTCGGCCTGGCCGGCGTTTCCCTGACCGTGCTCGGCGTATTGGCCTTGCGCGTGTACGCCAATCACAACCTGCACCTGATTGCCCGTTCGATCAACTACACCGTGGAAGCGGCGGTGGTGTTCAACGATGCCGGTGCGGCCAACGAGGCGCTGGCACTGATCGCCACCACTGAAGAGGTGGCCGATGCCAAGGTTTTCGATGATGGCGGTGTACTGTTGGCCCGCTGGCAGCGCAGTGAGAGCGGCTTTCTGGCGCAGACCGAGCAAGTGATTGCCCGCAGCCTGCTGGAAGAACCGATCATCTTGCCGGTGCTGCACCAGGGCCAGCAGGTCGGGCACATTGAACTGGTGGGCCAGGGCGGTAGCCTGGTGCGCTTCCTGCTCAGTGGCCTGGCCGGCATCCTCCTGTGCACGGCACTCAGTGCTTTTAGCGCCCTCTATCTGTCGCGGCGGATGTTTGGCGATATTGTCGGGCCTCTGCGCAGTCTGGCCAATGTCGCTCATGCCGCGCGCCGTGAACGTAGCTTCGACCGCCGCGTGCCAGCGGCGCAGATTGCCGAGCTCAATGAACTGGGCAATGACTTCAACGCCCTGCTTGACGAACTGGAGTCCTGGCAAAGCCACCTGCAAAGCGAAAATGAAAGCCTTGCCCACCAGGCCAGCCATGACAGCCTTACCGGTCTGCCGAACCGGGCGTTTTTCGAGGGCCGCCTGAGCCGCACCCTGCGCAATGCCGACAAGCACCAGGAGCATCTGGCACTGTTGTTTCTCGACAGTGATAACTTCAAGGAGGTCAACGACAGTTTTGGCCATGCTGCGGGCGATGAAGTGCTGATCAGCGTAGCCATGCGGGTGCGCGCGCAACTGCGCGAAAATGACCTGGTTGCCCGTCTGGGTGGGGACGAGTTCGCGGTGCTGCTGGCGCCGCTGCACACGCGCGAAGATGCCTTGCGCATTGCCGAGAAGATTGCCGCCAGCATGAAGTTGCCGATCCGCCTGAGCGAAGGGCGGAGCATCATTACCTCGCTGAGTATCGGCATCGCCTATTTCCCCGATGACGGCCGCAGCCCGTCAGATCTGCTCAATGCCGCCGATGCGGCGATGTATCAGGCCAAGCGCAACCTGCGCGGGCAGGGGCAAATGGCAGAGACGGAGCGCTCTGCCCATCACGTAAAAAACAGGAGCTGAACCGTGATTCACCTGAGCCAACGTCTACGTTTTCACGTTATCTGCCTGGTCCTGGCGCTGTTCGCCCTGGGCGGTTGCCAGAGCGTGCCGCCCAAGGGCCTCACTGCCGAACAGATTGCCTTGCTCAAGCAAGAGGGCTTCCAGCTCACCGATGAAGGCTGGGAGTTCGGCCTGTCGAGCAAAGTGCTGTTCGGCAGCGATGTCGACACCCTCAACGCCCAGAGCCGGAGCATTGTCGAGCGCATTGGCAAGTCGCTGCTGTCGGTGAACATCCAGAGCGTGCGCGTCGATGGCCACACCGATGCTTCGGGCCGCGCCGCTTACAACGAGCAGTTGTCCACGCGCCGGGCACAGAGCGTGGCCAAGGTGCTGATTGCGATTGGCATGCGTGCCGAGAACGTCGAAACCCGTGGCCTGGGCAGCAGCGAGCCAGTGGCCAGCAACGACACCCGCGCCGGACGCCTGGAAAACCGCCGGGTGTCGATCGTGGTCGCCTCCGACTGAATCAGTCGGCAAAGCTCATCGTGCGCGACTCGCCCATCAGCAGCGGGGTGTTGCGCTCGGTGACATTGCGGATGTAATCCCATAGCAGGGTAATCCGCTTCAGTTTCCTCAAGTCTTCGCGGCAGTACATCCAGAACTGCCGGGTAATCGCCACCTCCTCCGGCAGAATCGCCACCAGGCGCGGATCCTGCGCGGCCAGAAAACACGGCAGGATCGCCAGGCCGCGCCCCTGCTGGGCCGCGACGTACTGGGCGATCACGCTGGTGCTGCGCAGGTTGGCGCTGGCGGCCGGGATCAGGTTGGCCAGGTACAGAAGCTCGGAGCTGAAGGCCAGGTCGTCGACATAGCTGATGAACTGATGCCGGGCCAGGTCGCTGCTGCGGGTGATCGGCTCGTGGCTGTCCAGGTATTCCTGGGTCGCGTACAGGCGCAGGCGGTAGTCGCACAGCTTGCAGCATACGTACGGCCCATGTTCCGGGCGCTCCAGGGCGATGACGATGTCGGCCTCGCGCTTGGACAGGCTGATGAAGTGCGGCAGCGGCAGGATGTCCACCGAGATCGCCGGGTAGGCGTCGACGAAATGGCTCAGTTGCGGGGTGACAAAGAAGCTGCCGAAGCCCTCGGTGCAGCCCATGCGCACATGCCCCGACAGCGCCACGCCGGAGCCCGACACCTGTTCGCAGGCCATGTGCAGGGTGCTCTCGATCGACTCGGCATAGCTGAGCAGGCGCTGGCCCTCGGCGGTAAGGACAAAGCCGTTGGTTCGTGATTTTTCGAATAGCAGGGTGCCCAGTGCCACCTCCAGCGAACTGATCCGCCGCGACACGGTGGTGTAGTCGACACCCAGTCGTTTGGCCGCGCTGCTGGCCTTGCGGGTGCGCGCCACTTCGAGAAAGAACTTCAGGTCATCCCAGTTCAACGACCCCAGGGAAGTGATGTTTTTTTGCATGTTGGTCCGGCTTTTATGTGCGTTCTTATTAGATGTTTGCACATCTATACTCCAAAAAAGCCCTGGACCCAAGCGCCCGCTGTGGCTGACCCGGCGGCGTCGATCTCTCCCTAACAACAATTTCAGGAGAACGCACATGAACGCATCCCTTACTTCCGGCCAGACCAAGGTCGAGCAGGTCAAGCTGCTGATCGATGGCCAATGGGTCGAATCGAAAACCAGCGAATGGCGTGATGTGGTCAACCCGGCCACTCAACAAGTGCTGGCCCGTGTACCCTTTGCCACCGCCGAAGAAGTCGACGCCGCGATTGCCGCCGGCCAGCGTGCGTTCAAGACCTGGCGCGACACCCCGATCGGCGCGCGCATGCGCATCATGCTCAAGCTGCAGGCGCTGATCCGTGAACACTCCAAGCGCATTGCCGTGGTCCTCAGCGCCGAACAGGGCAAGACCATCGCCGACGCTGAAGGCGATATTTTCCGCGGCCTGGAAGTGGTCGAGCATGCCAGCAGCATCGGCAGCCTGCAGATGGGCGAATTCGCCGAAAACGTCGCCGGTGGCGTCGATACCTATACCCTGCGCCAGCCGATCGGCGTTTGCGCCGGTATCACCCCGTTCAACTTCCCGGCGATGATCCCGCTGTGGATGTTCCCGATGGCCATCGTCTGCGGCAACACCTTCGTGCTCAAACCGTCCGAGCAGGACCCGCTGTCGACCATGATGCTGGTGGAGCTGGCAATCGAAGCCGGTGTGCCGGCCGGCGTGCTCAACGTCGTCCATGGTGGCAAGCAGGTGGTCGATGCCCTGTGCACCCACAGCGATATCAAGGCCATCTCGTTCGTGGGTTCCACCGAAGTCGGCACCCACGTCTACAACCTGGCGAGCCAGCACGGCAAGCGTGTGCAGTCGATGATGGGGGCCAAGAACCACGCAGTGGTGCTGCCGGACGCCAACCGCACGCAAACCCTCAACGCCCTGGTCGGTGCCGGTTTCGGGGCGGCCGGTCAGCGCTGCATGGCCACCTCGGTGGCGGTGCTGGTGGGCAAGGCCCGCGAGTGGCTGCCGGAGCTCAAGGAGCTGGCCTCCAAGCTCAAGGTCAACGCCGGTAGCGAGCCGGGCACCGATGTCGGCCCGCTGATTTCCAAGCGCGCCAAGGAGCGGGTGCTGGGCCTGATCGAAAACGGCATCAAGGAAGGCGCCACGCTTGAGCTCGATGGCCGCGAGGTCAGCGTGCCGGGCTACGAGCAAGGCAACTTCGTCGGCCCGACCCTGTTCTCCGGGGTGACCACCGACATGCAGATCTACACCCAGGAAATCTTCGGCCCGGTACTGGTGGTGCTGGAAGTCGACACCCTCGACGAAGCCATCGCCCTGGTCAACCGCAACCCCTTCGGCAACGGCACCGGCCTGTTCACCCAGAGCGGCGCGGCGGCGCGCAAGTTCCAGACCGAGATCGACGTCGGCCAGGTCGGCATCAACATCCCGATTCCGGTGCCGGTACCGTTCTTCAGCTTCACCGGCTCGCGCGGCTCCAAGCTCGGCGATCTGGGCCCGTACGGCAAACAGGTGGTGCAGTTCTACACTCAGACCAAGACCGTCACCAGCCGCTGGTTCGATGATGACAGCGTCAACGATGGCGTGAACACTACCATCAGCCTGCGCTAAGGAGTTCATCATGCGTATCGCATTCATCGGCCTGGGCAACATGGGCGCGCCCATGGCCCGTAACCTGATCAAGGCCGGGCATCAGCTGAACCTGTTCGACCTGAACAAGACCGTGCTGGCTGAACTTGCCGAGCTCGGCGGACAGATCAGCAGCTCGCCGCGTGACGCCGCGCAGCAGAGCGAGCTGGTGATCACCATGCTGCCAGCTGCTGCCCACGTGCGCGGTGTGTACCTCAACGAAGACGGTGTGCTGGCCGGTGTCAAGGCCGGTACCCCGGTGGTCGACTGCAGCACCATCGACCCGCAGACGGCCCGCGATGTAGCGGCTGCTGCGGCCAAGCAGGGCGTCGACCTGGCCGACGCACCGGTGTCCGGTGGGACTGGCGGCGCCGCAGCCGGCACCCTGACCTTCATGGTTGGCGCCAGCGACGCACTGTTCGCCACCCTGCAGCCGGTGCTGGCGCAGATGGGCCGCAACATCGTCCACTGCGGCGATGTCGGCACCGGGCAAATCGCCAAGATCTGCAACAACCTGCTGCTGGGCATCTCCATGATCGGCGTGTCCGAGGCCATGGCCCTGGGTAACGCGCTGGGGATCGACACCAAGGTACTGGCCGGGATCATCAACAGCTCAACCGGCCGTTGCTGGAGCTCGGACACCTACAACCCGTGGCCAGGCATCATCGAAACGGCCCCGGCATCGCGTGGCTATACCGGTGGCTTCGGTGCCGAGCTGATGCTCAAGGACCTGGGGCTGGCCACCGAGGCGGCACGCCAGGCGCACCAGCCGGTGATTCTTGGCGCGGTGGCCCAACAGCTGTACCAGGCCATGAGTCTGCGTGGCGAGGGTGGCAAGGATTTCTCGGCGATTGTCGAAGGTTATCGCAAGCCCGAGTAAAAAGAGCATCGCCAGCAAGGCTGGCCCCCACAGGTACTGCGCACACCTAATTCTGTGGGAGCTGGCCTTGCCAGCGATGGGCTGCCAAGGCAGCCCCTGCTGTCAGGCAAAAACGAAATACTTGCGCACCGTCTCCACCACCTCCCAGGTGCCTTTCATCCCAGGTTCGATGACGAACACGTCACCGGCCCGCAGATGCACCGGTTGTTCACCTTCCGGGGTGATCACGCAATAGCCATCCAGAAAGTGACAGTACTCCCACTTCTCGTAATTGACCTGGAAGGTGCCCGGCGTGCAGATCCAGGTGCCCATGATCTTGCTGCCATCGGACGACACATAGGCGTTGAGGTTGACGGTGTGCGGGTCGCCGCCGATGCGTTGCCACTTGGTCGCATCCAGCACGGGGGTAGGGCAGGTCTCGCGCAGCACGGTGATGAAATCGGACATTCCAGGCTCCAGAGGGTTGCTCAAAGGTCTGTCACCATAGGGGCGATTGGCTCTCGGCATATGTCTGGTCTCGACCTTTGGGTGTCTGGGAGCGCAAACCTGTGCTTATCGGTCGAGGTTGTCGCCAAAGCTGCGGATCACCTCCAGTAGCGCCTTGACCCGCTGCGCTAGCGTGCCGGCCGGGTACACCGCGTGCATTTGCGGGCTGTCGCCGTTGCTGGCGGTCAGCCGGTACTCGGGGCACACCCGCTGCAGGCGCCCGGCCTGTACCTCGGGTTCGGCCAGCCAGTCAGCCAGGCGGGCGATGCCGACACCGGCCAGGGCGGCCTGGAATACGGCCACTCCTGAGCTGAAGCGAAACCTTGGATGCACCCGCAGGCTGACGGCCTGATCGGCGCTGCGAAACTGCCACTCCTTGAGAATCCGTGGCGCGGTATGCAGGATCAATGCGTGTGTTTCCAGCGCCTCGATCGATTCGGGTGCGCCATGCCGTTGCAGGTAAGCGGGGCTGGCATACAGTGAGCGAGAATAACGCCACAGCGGATAACCGATCAGTTCGCTGTCCCGGGCGAAGGCGCCGCGAATCGAGAAGTCCAGTTTGCTTTTACCCGGGTCGATCGGCTCGTCGCTGAAGATCACATCGACGTTCACCTGTGGATAGCGCTCACCATACTGCGCAATCAATCCGGGCAATACCTGGGCCAGCGATTCCGGGGCGGAAAACCGCACCCATCCGGACGCCAGGCCGCTGAGCCCGGCCAGCTCTTCGTCGGCCTCGCGTTGCAGATCGAGCATTTTCTCGGCGTAGGGCAACAGGCGCTCCCCAGCCTCGGTCAGGCTCACGGCGTTGGCCGAGCGATTCAACAGCTTGGCCCCGGCGCTTTGCTCCAGGGCTTGCACGGCACGGGTCACCGCACTGGGCGAGCGCCCCAGGGCACGCGCCGCAGCGACGAAACTGCGCTTGCGGGCAACCATCGCCAAGGCTTCCAGCTCTGCCAGCATATTCAGGGCCATGCACTACCTCGTTGCAGTTTTCGCAATATGGCATTGCAACACAAAAGCCGCACGTTGGTTAACCTTGGCGCGTCCATCCATCATCGTCAGAGCCTGAATCCATGGTCGATCTCGTCATTCTTTGCGTGTTTGCCTTTGCCGCCGGCCTGATCGATGCCGCGGTGGGCGGTGGCGGGCTGATCCAGATCCCGGCGCTGTTCAACGTCCTGCCAGCCTCGCCACCGGCGGCCCTGCTGGGCACCAACAAGGTTGCTTCGGCATGCGGTACGGCGTTTGCCGCACGCTCGTTCGTGCGCAAGGTGGTGATCGACTGGAGCCTGGTGATCCCGGCGGCCTGTGCGGCCTTTGCCATGGCCTTCGTCGGCGCGGCGACGGTGTCGCTGGTGCCGCAATCGCTGATGCGCCCGGCGGTGCTGGTGCTGATCGTACTGATGGCGATCTACACCTTCTGGAAAAAGGACTTCGGCGCCCTGCACAAGCCGATGCGCATCGGCACCCGCGAGAAACTGCTGGCGATCGTCATCGGCGGTGCCATCGGTTTCTATGATGGCCTGTTCGGGCCGGGCACCGGCAGCTTTCTGATCTTCCTGTTCATTCGCTGCTTCGCGTTCGACTTCCTCCATGCGTCGGCGTCGGCAAAGCTGGTGAACATCGCCACCAACGTCGCCGCGCTGATGTTCTTCATCCCCACCGGCAACGTGCTCTACCTGATCGCCATTCCCATGGCCGCCTTCAACATCCTCGGCGCGCTGACCGGTACCTGGCTGGCGGTGCGCAAGGGCGTGCCGTTTGTTCGCGCGCTGTTTCTGGTGTTGCTGCTGATCCTGATCGGCAAGCTGTCCTACGACCTGTTGCTGTAACGGTCACACCCACCAGTAGCGCACGAAGTGGAAGAACACCGGTGCGGCGAAGCACACCGAGTCCATGCGGTCGAGCATGCCGCCGTGGCCTTCGATCATATGGCCCCAGTCCTTCACGCCGCGGTCGCGCTTGATGGCCGACATCACCAGGCCGCCGGCAAAGCCCATGAGGTTGACGGTCAGGGCCATCAGTGCCGCCTGCCAGAAGCTGAACGGGGTGATCCAGCACAAGGTGGCACCGATCAGGGTGGCCAGCGCCACACCACCGACCAGGCCTTCGACGGTCTTTGACGGTGACAGCTTGGGCGCCACCTTGTGCTTGCCGAACAGCTTGCCGCAGACGTACTGCAGCACATCGGAGATCTGCACCACGAGGATCAGCCAGGCGATCAGCAGCAGGTTGCGGCCTTCGTATCCGGGGATCTCCAGGGTCATCAAGGCCGGTACCGAGGACAGGCAGTAGACCGCGATCATCAAGCCCCACTGCACCTTCGAGGCGCGCTCCAAAAAGCGCGTGGTATCGCCGCCGAAGCTGGCCAGGATCGGCAGCAGCAGGAACAGATAGACCGGGATGAAAATGCTGAACAGCCCGTACCAGTCCATGGCAATCAACAGGTACTGCACCGGCAGGGCGACGTAGAAGGCCGCGACCAGTGCCGGGTAGTCGCTGCGCCGGGTCGGCGTCAGCGTCAGGAACTCACGCAGGGCGTAGAACGACACGCAGTAGAACAGCAGGATCACCCCCAGCTTGCCGAACAGGAAGGCCAGGCCGATGACCAGGACCATCACCCACCAGGCGTTGATCCGTGCATTGAGGTTGTCGATGACAGCGTGGGGCGCCGGGCCCGCGCGCCATTTGAGAAGGCGGCCGATCAGGCTGGCGAGCAACAGCAGGCCGCCGATGCCGGCGAACAGCGAAAGGGTGTTGTTGTCCATCTCAGGATTCCTTCGGGGCCAGGGCTAACAGGGCCTGGCGGGCCCGGTCGAGAAACGCGTGCTTGCTTTCGTCCGCTTGCAGGTGCAGCGGCTCGCCAAAGCTCAGGGTGCACAGCAAGGGCAGCGGCAGGGCGCGACCCTTGGGCATGACCCGGTTGAGGTTGGCGATCCACACCGGGATCACCTCGACCTGCGGGTGAGCACTGGCCAGGTGGAACAGTCCGCTCTTGAACGCCAGCAACGGCTCGTCGCTGAGGTTGCGCGTACCTTCGGGGAAGAAAATCAGCGAGTCGCCTTGGGCCAGCGTCTCCTGGATCGGCTGCAAGGGGTTGCTTATGGCATCGCTGTGCTGGCGGTCGATCAGCACGCCATTGAACACCCGCTTGATCAGGAACTGGCGGATGCCCGGCTTTTGCCAGTAATCGGCACCGGCTACCGGCCGCGTGTGCTGGCGCAGCGGCTGGGGCAGCGAGGCCCAGATCAGCACGAAGTCGCCGTGGCTGCTGTGGTTGGCGTAGTACAGCCGTTGCACCGGTTGCGGCGTGCAACCCAGCCACAAGGCGCGGGCGCCAGTGATCAGGCGGGCGACCGAGGTGATGGCAAAGGCGGTGAGGGCAGCAAGCATGGGCAAGGTCCTTATCCGGCAACGTGAAGCAAGGGCAAAAGCAGGATGCTGGCCAACGCCAGCACGGCTTGTACGGCAAAGCACAGCAGTTGTTTGCGCAGCAGGCCCATGGCCGCCAGGCTGCGTGCCTGCCAGTCGCGCTGATCGAGCGGGTTGGCCTTGAGCCCCAGGCTGAACAGCGACTGGTCCAGTACCTGGGTGTGCTGCGTGAGCTGATCGCTGCGGGCGGCCAGGTGCGCAAACAGATCGGCATCCAGCGCTACGCGCAGGGCGAAGAACTTCTGCAGCAAGCCGGCCAACAGCAACAGGCTGCACAGCACAGCGCTGAACCAAGGGGCGGGCGCGTCGATCAGCAGCGCCGCCAGGCCAAAAAGTACCGCCAGCAGGCTGATCCCGTCGGCCAGGCGCTCAACCTGCCGACCGCGCTTGAGTAGGCTGGCGACCAGGGCCAGTTGGGTTTCGCCGCTCACAGGCAAGGCTCCGTTTGCAGGCGTTCAATCACCTGCAGGTGCTGCGGATGCAGGACCACCCCGGGGCGTGCCTGGCTAATGCGTTGCTGCGCTTGCCCGGCATCGGCGCAGCGTCCGCTGAGCACCAGCCAGGCAGCCACGGCGCTGGCGCTGCGTGAGTAACCGAGGGCGCAGCAAACCAGTACCGGGCCCTGGGTGCGCAGCTGTTCGATGGCCGTTGCCGCTTCCCGGCAGCGCTCGGCCGTGGGCACGATCAAGTCGAGGCTGGGCAGGGCGCAGTAGGCCTGGCCCGGGGCGAGCGAGGCCGGCAGTTCGGCGCACAGATCGACAATGGCGGCGAAGTGTGCGGCCTGCCCCTTGCCCGGAATTCGCCCGAGGTACACGCCATCGCACACTTCATCCGCTTGGGGATGACGCCGCGTCCACCCGCGTGAGTTGAGCCAGGCGCCAATCAGGTAGGGCGCCAGCAACCCGCGCGCGGCATACGAGAGCCGGCCATCGGCACCTTTCTGAAAGCCCTCGGCGCCCAGTTGCGCATAGTTGAGCGCCACCAGCAGCAACGCAACCGCCGGCCACATCAACCACAGGGCAGCACCGCCGAGGTACATCGCCAGCCCCACCAGCAATGCCGCCCCGGCCCCATAGCGCAGCGCCAGGCGCCAGCGCTGCGGGTCGCGGGCAAGTTGCAGATGGCGCAGCACCGGCCTGCCCTCGACCGGCCACAGCCAGACGCACAGCACGCCCACCAGCGCGCCGCTGGGCAGGTCGATAAAGTGATGTTGCCAGGTGGTCAGCACCGATACGCCGATCAGTGCCATCCAGCCATGCACCAGCAAGCGCGGCAGCCTTGCGTGGATATGCCGGGCAAACATCGCCCAGATGATCACCAGCAAGGCGATGTGCAGCGACGGCGCCTGGTTGAACGGTTTGTCGAAGCCCATCAGCACATCGAACAACCAGCCGAACAGGCCATCCAGCGCTGGCCGTTCGACGGTAAAACGCAGTGGCCAGAGCAGAAAACCGAGGATGCAGATGAGCTGCGCGCTGAGCAGGCGCAGGGCGTGGCGGTCCATCTCCAGGCGGCTCAGCGGCAACAGGAACGACAGGCCGTAGAGCAGGTCGATCGACCAGTACGGGATGATGGTCCAGGGCCACAGCGGGATGTCGCCTTCCCAGGCGAACACCAGGCTGCCGACGTCGTTGCGCCCGGCGGTGTAGGTGTTGGTCAGGCCATAGCTGAGAAAGAACAGCGGGCCGAGCAACAATAGCCAGAGCACCCCGCGCTTGATCAATCCGGGCTCGCGCACAGTGCTCATCAAGCGACCCGCTGGGCCAGGCTGACGCTGAAGATGCCCCACTCATCGATCCGCTGGCAGACCTTGCGAAAGCCTGCCGCCTCCACCAGTTGATCCATCTCCACCTGGCTGCGCCGGCGCATCACCCAGGCCTGGCCTGCGCGGTGGCTGGTCAGGGCGCGGGCGATCATCTCCAGCTGCGGGTGCCAGGGTTGGCCGGTGTACACCAGGTAACCGCCGGGCTCCACCGCCTGGGCCAGGCCGCCAAGGGAGTCGCCAACCATCTGGTTACTGGCGAACAGTTCATACAGGCCGGAAACCACCGCCAGGGTCGGGCGCGGGTCGAGGCTGGCCAGGCTCTGGGCATCGAAGGCATCGCCCTGGACGAAGCGGGCAATCTCGGCCAGGCCTTTTTCGGCGATCAGCGCGCTGCCCTGCTGGACATTGAGCTCGCTGTAGTCGCGCAGCAGGATCGACTCCGGTTTGCGCTCAAGGCCCTGCAACGCTTCAAGGATGTAGCGGCCATGGCCGGCGGCGATATCGACGATATCCACCGGCTTGCCCTGTTCGCGCAGGCGTTCGATGGCCAGGCGCAGCAGTTCCTCGACATGCAGCTTGCGCTGGCGGATGCCGCGCCAACCGATGGCGTTGAGGTAGTTCTGGTCGATCATGCGTCCGATCGCGCCCTTGCCGGTGGGCTGGTTGCGGTAGATGTAGTCCAGGGTGCTGCCGGAGTCGAAGCCGGTGTCGAAGCCAAGCTTGACCCCGTCCGACAAGCCTTTGCCAAGGCGCAAGCCGGCGCGGGTGGCGCGCCAGTAGAGGTCCGCTGGCGAGTTGCGTGGCAGCGGCGCGGCCAGGCTTTCGGCCTCGGCGCAGCTGGCGCCCAGTCGGTCGGCATCGAGCAGCGAAGGGCGCTGCGGCGCCTGGCTGAAGCAGTGCTCGATAAAGCGCCGGATCCGCGCCAGGGCATGGCTGCGGTCCCGCTCGCCAAGGGTGTCGTGGAAGAACCCGGGGAGGATGTGTTTCTCTTTATGCACGCTACCCAGGCGCTCGAAGAACTGCTCCTGGGGTTTGCGCTTGACCACGAAGTCTGCGCCGGAAATCAGCACCTGGGTCGGCACCTGGATTGCCTGGGCATCGGCCACCACGCGGTCGGCGGCTTCATACAGGCCAAGCAGCATGGTCACCGAAATCGGCCGGCTGATCAGCGGGTCGCTTTCATACGAAGCGATGCGTTCGGGGTCGTGGCTGAGCAGGCGCGGCTTGACGTAGCTGTTGACGAAGAAGTTGCCGCGCCAGGCGCGCATCAGCTTCAGCCCCGGGCGGGCGAACGGCACGTACAGCTTGACCTTGAAGGCCGGCGAGGCCAGCACCAGGCAGCGCACCTTGGGCGCGTAGTCGTGGGCCCAGGTGGCGATCAGCACGGCACCGACGCTTTGCGCCAGCACTGCCATGTCCTCTTCGGCGATGCCATGCTCGCGGGCGATATGTTCGATGAAGGTCTGCACGTCGCGCACGCTGCAAGCGAAGCTCGGGCTGTCGCCCCGGGCCCCGGGTGACTGGCCGTGGCCACGGGCGTCCCAGGCGAAGATGTCGTGGTCGGGCAGTTGCAGTTCATCGGCCAGATGCGCCATGCGCCCGCCGTGTTCGTGGCCGCGGTGGAACATCACCACGGCGCGGCGCGGCTGGTCGTCAGCGACGTCGGCGGGCCAGTGGCGGTAATGCAGTTCGACGCCGTCGTGGGTAGTGAAATGCAGCGATTGCGCGTTGCGCATGGCAAATATCCTTATCTGGCACAAAGAGCTTCAGCGGGTTTGCGCCAGACCGCGGCTGACCCGGTTGTAGAGGGTATAGAGCGAGAGCAGCAAGATCACCAGCAGCACGCCGTTGATCCAGCTGGCCGGCAACAGCCCGCTGGCAACGCCGGCGCCCAGCACGCCGAAGGCAAAGGCACGGTCGCTCTTGCCCATGGGCCCGTCGTAGCGGCGCTCGGCACCGACCAGCGGGCCCATGACCCCGGCGTATTCACTGATCAGCGCCGCCAGCACGACGATCACCAGCAGCGCCGCCGAGACGCCCGGCAGCAGCGCGAAGGGCAGGTACAGGGCGCTGTCGGCGATCAGGTCGCAGAGTTCGTTGTAGTAGGCGCCGAGCTTGGATTGCTGGCCGAATTCACGGGCGAGCATGCCGTCGATGGCATTGAGGGCCATGCGCAGCAGCATCCACACCGGCACCAGGGCGAACAGCCAGGTGACCTGCGGGAGCCAGGCCAGCAACAGGCCAAGCAAGACGGAAACCACGGCGGCGCTCAGGGTCACCTGGTTAGCGGTGACACCGCGTTGGTACAAGCGCTCGACCGTCGGGCGCAACAGCGCCTGAAAGCGGGGTTTGAGCTGGTAGATCGACGGCACGGTGAAACTCCCTTTACGACTCGGTTGGCGATCAGTGCAGCAGCAACTAGGTCCGCGGGGGCGATTGTCGGTGGATTGCCCCTGCCGGAGCAATAGCGCCGGCACTCAGGCAGTCGAGCAGGGCCCGTGCATGCCCGGGCAGGCTGGCAAAATCCCGGCTGCACAGGCGCAACTGGCGGTTGGCCCACGGCTCGTTCAGCGCCAGGCTGCGCAAGGGCAGCAGCCCCTGCCAACGCTGCACGGCGGCCATCGGCACGATGCCCAGGCCGGCGCCATGGGCGACCATGCGGATCACCCCGTCAAAGCCGTCGGCGCGCACCCGTACCTGCAGGCGCCGGCCCAGGTGCAGGGCTTGCTCTTCAAGGTGCAGGGCGAGGGCACTGTCGGCTTGCAGGCCGACATAGCCGTGGCCGAGGGTGTCGGCAAAGCGCAGGCTGGCGTGGCTGGCCAGCGGATGCCCGGGCGGCATGATCAACATCAGCGGGTCGTCGCGAAACGCCAGGGTCTGCAGGTGCTCGCTGGCCACCGCGCTGGAGATGATGCCGATTTCCGCCATGCCTTGGGTGATCGCCTGGACGATGCGCAGGCTGGGCAGTTCGTGGATATCGAGATCGATGGCCGGGTGCTGTTGGAGAAAGCCTGCGAGCAATTCCGGCAGGTATTCGGTCAGCGCCGCGGTGTTGCACAACAGCCGGACCTGGCCCTGCAGGCCCTGGGCGTACTGCCCGAGGTCGAACTGCAGGCGCTCGACCTGCTGGCCGATCAGCCGAGCATGCTGCAGCAGCGCCTGCCCGGCAGGCGTGGCCTGCACGCCTCGGCGGTTGCGCTCGAGCAGCGGCGTGCCCAGTGAGCTTTCCATGGCGCGGATGCGCGCGCTGGCGGCCGGCAGCGACAGGTGGCTGCGCTGGGCGCCGGCGGTGATGTTGCCGCACTCCAGGGTGTGCTGGAACAGTCGCAGGTCAATCAGATCGAAATGCATCAGCCTCTACCTGAGCAATAGTCTGGCTGAGTATATGGCAGATTTTCAGCTTCGCAGGCCAGGTGCAGGATAGCGCCATGACTACCTTGTTCGGCTTCTATCAGGATATCGGTCCAGCGCTGACGCTGCTGGTCCTGGCGACCTTCGTGCTGGCCGGCGCGGTCAAGGGCGTGATTGGCCTGGGCCTGCCGACCATAGCCATGGGCCTGCTCGGTATGGCTATGTCCCCGGCGCAGGCAGCGGCCTTGCTGATCGTGCCCTCGACCCTGACCAACCTCTGGCAACTGGCCTTTGGTGGACACTTGCGGGCCCTGCTGAAAAGGCTGTGGCCGATGCTGGCGATGATTTTTGTCGGCACCTTGCTGGGCAGCGCCTGGCTGGGCATCAACAGTGGCGAATGGGCGGCGCGTGCCTTGGGTGGGGCGTTACTGGCGTATGCGTTGTACGGCCTGTTCGGTCGAGCAGTGCGCCTGGCGGCTGCACATGAACCCTGGCTTGGGCCGCTCTGCGGGCTGAGCACCGGGGTGATCACCGCTGCCACCGGGGTGTTTGTGATTCCTGCGGTGCCTTACCTGCAGAGCCTGGGCCTGAGCCGCGACGAAATGGTCCAGGCCCTGGGCCTGGCGTTCAGCGTCTCGACCCTGGCCCTGGCGATCGGCCTGGCGGGCCAGGATGCGCTCGGCGCGCAGGCCCTGGGCGCGTCATTGCTGGTGCTGGCGCCGGCGCTACTGGGCATGCTCGGTGGCCAGTGGCTGCGTCAGCGCATCAGCGCCGAGCTGTTCAAGCGCTGCTTCTTTATTGGCCTTGCCCTGCTCGGCGCGCACCTGTTGCTTAACGGCTAGCCGAAGAGGGGCTGAGCATGTCGATCAACTGGATGTCGAAGTCGCGCTCCAGATAATCCATGCGCTTGTCGAAAAACGCCTGCATGTGCGGCAGGGCCGAATGCACATCCAGCGCCGCCTTGCTGGCCCAGATCTCGTAGAACACGAACAGGCTGGGGTCTTGCTTGTCGCGCAGCATGTGGTACTCGATGCAGCCTGGCTCTTGGCGACTTGGCTCGACGTAGGCGCGAAACAGCGCTTCGAACGCTTCGGACATTTCCGGACGGGTCTTGGCTTTGAGAATGAAACCGTACTGCTCGCTCATGAAGAAGCCTCTGAAAGGAAGGGGTTAAACGATTCTAAGGCAACAATAAGCGTTGGATTCGTGCTTTTTGATCAAATGTATTTTGCCCCGGCGCGGCTGTTTCCCCGCAAGGCCGATCTCTATTCTGCCGCCATCAAATTCACTCGGTCACAGGCTTGCTTGCCCCTGATCGAACACAGATGAGGCACCTATGAAAAAAGTCCTGTTGCTCAACGGTGGTAAAAAGTTCGCCCACTCCGATGGCCGCTTGAACGAAACCCTGCACGAAGCCGCGCTGGTATTCCTTGATCGCGCCGGGTTCGATGTGAAGACCACCTACATCGACGGCGGCTACGACAACGCCGAAGAGGTGCAGAAGTTCCTCTGGGCCGACGTCATCATCTATCAGATGCCTGGTTGGTGGATGGGCGCGCCGTGGACCGTCAAGCAGTACCTGGACGAGGTCTTCACCGCCGGCCACGGCAGCCTCTACGCTAACGATGGTCGCACCCGTTCCGATGCCTCGCAAAAGTACGGCAGCGGTGGCCTGATCCAGGGCAAGCAGTACATGCTGTCGCTGACCTGGAACGCGCCGCAGCAAGCCTTTGATGACCCCAGCGACTTCTTCGAAGGCAAGGGCGTGGACGCGGTGTACTTCCCGTTCCACAAGGCCAACCAGTTCCTCGGCATGAGCGGCCTGCCGACGTATCTTGCCGTGGACGTGATGAAGCGCCCCAACGTCGAAGCCGCCGTGGCCGCCTACGAGCAGCACCTGGCCGAGGTTTTCCAGGCTCAAGCCTGATGAAGCCTTGCGCTGGCCGCGCCAAGCGGCTATCTATCACGGCTGTTGCCAACCCCGGGGTACAGCCGTGAAAGCCAAGTCCGATGAATTGCAGGTGTTCGTCTCGGTAATCGAGTGCGGCTCGATTACCGCGGCTGCCGAGCAGGGCGGGCAAACGCCATCGGCGATCAGCCGGACCCTGTCGCGCCTGGAAGCCAAGCTTGGCACCACCCTGATCAACCGCACCACCCGGCGCATGGACCTGACCGAAGAAGGGCGGTTTTTCTTCGAGCGGGCCAAGTCGATCCTGCAGCAGATGGACGAGCTCGAAGAGCATCTGTCGGTGCACCACCAGACGCCGTCCGGGCGCCTGCGCATCAATGCGGCCTTGCCGTTCATGTTGCACGCCATCGTCCCCTGGGTCGGCGAGTTCCGCGCGCTGTACCCGCAGATCCAGCTGGAACTCAACACCAGCGACCTGATCATCGACCTGATCGAGCAGAGCACCGACGTTGCCATCCGCATCGGCGAACTGGCCGACTCCAGCCTGCATGCCCGCGCGCTCGGTTGCAGCCCGTTGAACGTGCTGGCCAGCCCCGAGTACCTGGCCCGCCACGGCACCCCTGAACGGGTCGAAGACCTGCAAGGGCATGCACTGCTCGGTTTCACCCAGACCGAAACCCTCAACCACTGGCCGTTGCGCCATGCCGAGGGCGACCGCCTGCTGATCCGCCCGGGCCTGTCGGCCTCCAGCGGTGAAACCCTGCGTGAGCTGGCCCTGGCCGGTGAAGGCATCGTCTGCCTGTCGCACTTCATGACCCATGAAGACATCCGCAGCGGGCGCCTGCAGGTGATCCTGGCCGAGCACAACAGCGGCTATCGCCAGCCGATCAATGCGGTGTACTACCGCAATACCCAACTGGTGTTGCGCATTCAGTGCTTCCTCGAATTCATTCAGAACAAGCTGGCGGTCTACGCCTGCTGATCACTCCATACGCGACAGCTTCTGTCTATGCGCGGCGAAATCCCCCACGGTGTTTGATAACTCGTCGGACATCAGCCTTAATGGCTGTTCAACGAAAACAACACTAAGGAAGCTCTCATGCGCGTTGTGATGTTCCGATCCCTGGCCCTGGGCGCCGCGATCCTCGCCAGTAACGCGGCTTACGCGGTGACCCTGGAGGGTGGTGCGGTGGCTGCACCTGATCAATATGGTGCACAGGTCGCCGCCGATATCCTGAAAAAAGGCGGTAACGCGGTGGACGCGGCCGTGGCCACCGCTTTTACCCTGGCGGTCACCTACCCTGAGGCAGGCAACATCGGCGGCGGCGGTTTCATGACCCTCTATGTCGACGGCAAGGCCTACTTCCTCGACTACCGAGAAACCGCGCCGAAGGCCGCCAGCCGTAACATGTACCTGGACGACAAGGGCGAGATCATCGAGAACCTCAGCCTTGTCGGTGCCCGCGCGGCCGGCGTGCCGGGCACGGTGATGGGGCTCTGGGAGGCGCATCAGAAATTCGGCAAGCTGCCGTGGGCCGAGCTACTGACCCCGGCGGTGGGGTACGCCAAGAGCGGCTTCAAGGTTGCGTCCAAACAGTACCAATACCGCGAAGATGCCCTGGGCCTGTTCAAGGACAGCACCAACTTCAACGACTATTTCGGCAGCATGAAAGTCGGCGAGACCTTCAAGCAGCCGGAGCTGGCGCAAACCCTGGAGCGCATCGCCGACAAGGGCGTCAGCGAGTTCTACCAAGGCAAGACCGCTGACCTGCTGGTCGCGCAGATGCAGGCCGACAAGGGCCTGATCAGCAAGGACGACCTCAAGGCCTACAAAGCCGTATGGCGCGAGCCGATGAAGATCGACTGGCGCGGCAACACCGTCTATACCGCGCCGCTGCCAAGCTCCGGCGGCATCGCGTTGGCCCAGTTGCTGGGTATCAAGGAAGCGCGCGCCGCCGACTTCAAGGGCGTCGAGCTGAACTCGGCGCGCTACATCCACCTGCTGGCCGAGATCGAAAAACGCGTGTTTGCTGACCGCGCCGACTACCTTGGCGACCCGGCGTTTTCCAAGGTGCCGGTGGAGCAGCTGATTGCCAAGGACTACCTCGCCAAGCGCGCCCAGGAGGTCAACCCGACGGCCATCTCGGACACCGAGAAAGTCCGCCCGGGCCTTGAGCCGCACCAGACCACGCATTTCTCCATCGTCGACAAGGACGGTAACGCGGTCAGCAACACCTACACCCTGAACTGGGACTATGGCAGCGGTGTGGTAGTCAAGGGCGCAGGCTTTTTGCTCAACGACGAAATGGACGACTTCAGCTCCAAGCCGGGCGTGGCCAACGCCTTTGGTGTGGTCGGTGGCGATGCCAACGCGATCGAGCCGGGCAAGCGCATGCTCTCGTCGATGAGCCCGAGCCTGGTGACCCGCGATGGCAATGTCACCCTGGTGCTGGGTACCCCGGGTGGTTCGCGGATCTTTACCTCGATCTTCCAGGTGCTGAACAACCTCTATGACTACA
The DNA here is from genome assembly GCF_018390435.1 of Pseudomonas sp. RC2C2. Classification (NCBI taxonomy): domain Bacteria; kingdom Pseudomonadati; phylum Pseudomonadota; class Gammaproteobacteria; order Pseudomonadales; family Pseudomonadaceae; genus Pseudomonas; species Pseudomonas sp. RC2C2. Next base: position 3,018,880 of record NZ_JAHBAX010000001.1, read on the forward strand.
ACCTGCCGCTGGAAAAAGCCGTGGCCGCGCAGCGCGTGCATCACCAGTTGCTGCCCAAGGACACGATCTATTTCGATGCCTTTGCACCGCTTAACGGCGAGGTCGCGCAAGCGCTGAAGAAGATGGGCTACACCCTGGAAGATCAGGGTTGGGAGATGGGCGATATCCAGGCCATCCGCGTTAATGGCACGGCGCTGGAAACTGCTTCCGATCCGCGTGGGCGGGGAGTGGGGCAGATCGTTAAATAAGGGGTGAAGCTATCGCTGGCAAGCCAGCTCCCACAGGGGTCGGTGTAAACAGATCCATTGCGGGAGCCGGCCTTGCCGGCGATGGGCTGCAAAGCAGCCCCGGCTTCAGCGGGTCAGACGCGGAAGTGGCTGACCATGGTCTGCAACTGGTTGCCCAGGCGCGCCAATTCAACACTCGACGCTGCGGTCTCATCACTGGCCGCCGCCGTCTGCTCGGACACGTCACGTACGTTCAGAATGCTGCGGCTGATCTCCTCGGCCACCGCGCTCTGCTGCTCCGCCGCCGCCGCAATCTGCTGGTTCATCGACTGAATGTTCGACACCGTGCGGGTGATGCTTTCCAGCGAGGCACCGGCCTTGCGGGTCAGCTCGACGCTGCTGTCGGTCAGGTTGCGGCTGCCAAGCATCACATTGGCGACCTGCTGGGTACCGCTCTGCAGGCCGGCCACCAGCTCTTCGATTTCTTCGGTGGACTTCTGCGTGCGTTGGGCCAGGCCACGGACTTCGTCGGCGACCACGGCAAAACCACGCCCGGCTTCACCGGCACGGGCCGCTTCGATGGCGGCGTTGAGTGCCAACAGGTTGGTTTGCTCGGCCACCGACTTGATCACGTCCATGACGCTGCCGATCTTCTGGCTTTCCTGCTGCAGCAGGCCCATGGCTTCGGTAGAACGGTGCACTTCTTCGGCCAGGCGTTCGATCTGGCCGATCGCTTCGGCGACAACCTGATCACCGGCACGGGCCTGGCTATCGGCTTCAGTGGCGGCTTCTGAGGCGTGCTCGGCGTTGCGTGCCACTTCCTGTACGGTGGCGGCCATTTCATGCATGGCGGTCGCTACCTGGTCGGTTTCAACTTTCTGGCTGTTGACCCCGGCGCTGGTTTCTTCGGTAACGGCCGACAGCTCTTCGGCGGCGCTGGCGATCTGCGTGACGCCGTCGCGGATGCCGGTGATCAGGTCACGCAGGGTCGAGCCCATGCGCTGGATGCCTTGTTGCAACACACCCAGTTCGTCGCGGCGGGTGACGCGCAGGTTGTGGGTCAGGTCGCCGGCGGCGATCTTCTCGACCACGGCCAGGGTTTCGCGCAGCGGGCGGGTGATCTGGCGGGTGATGATCACCGCCGCCAGTACGCCAACCAGCAGCGCCAGCAAGGTGGCAGTCAGTTGCAGGGAGCGGGCCTGGGTGCTTTCGCTGTCGCGACGGTCAAGCTGGATCTGGTACAGGGCGTCGCTGGTCTTGACGATGTCGGCACCTTGAACGGTCATTTCCTGACGCGCTACGGCGATATCGGCAGTGGCATCGCGGAACTGGCGCACGGCGTCACGGTAGGCCATGACGGCGGTTTCGAACTGCTTGATGCGCGCGGCTTCGCCTGGCAGCTGGCGGTTCAGGCTGGCAATTTCGGCCAGGGCGGTGTCGAGCTGACGCAAGGCCAGTTGCTCGGTTTCGCTGCTGATGTCAGCGATGTAGCTGCGCACGGCCAGGCGTACCAGCAGCAGTTGCTCCTTGGCCTGGGTGATGGTGCGAAACTGCTCCAGGCGGCTGGCGTCACCCTCGGGCAGCGCCAGCACGTCGCGGTTGATCGTTTCGATCAGCTCGATGGCGCGGGCCGCGGCCTGGTTCATCGAATCGCGTGCGGCCAGGCTGGTCTTGTAACCGGCGCGCATCTTGTTGATCGACACCTGATATGCGCTGATGGTCTGGCCCAGGTCCTGGAGCAGCTTGATGTTCTCGGGGCTCTTGAAGTTCTTCAGCAGTTTTTGCTGCTGTTCGCTGAAGGCATTGAGCTTGACCTGGACGTTGCCGGCCGCCGCATCGTCGCCGTTGGTCAGCATGTACTGCAGGCGGGTGATGCGCAGGTTGGTCAGGTCGCTGTTGAGCTGGGTGATATCACTCATCCAGTTACTGCGATCGATCAGACTGCCCAGGCTGTTCCAGCCGGTGAGGGCCAGCAGGCCGGTAAGCAACAGCACCAGGCCAAAGCCCAGGCCGAGTTTCAGGTTGACGCTGATGTTGGCAAACCAGCTATTCATGCAATCCCTCCAGGAACGTTGTGCTTCTTGATCCGAATCGGTGGAAGGTTGTTGTTATTGATGGCCAGCCGATGTTCTGAGCAGGGTTTATCGGCGGCTTGCGCCGGAGCTGAAACGCTTTTTCAGCAAAAATGATCAGCGGTAGGTAACAGGGCGTTTCCGCGGCCACCCTGAGGTTTCAGGTGGCCGCGAAACCGTAGTGAGACGGGTCAGAGCGTGCGTGCGCTGAAGGTGTCGCACTGGTTGATATCGCCCTTGGCGAAGCCGGTCTTGAACCAGCGCTGGCGCTGTTGCGAGGTACCGTGGGTGAACGAGTCCGGTACCACCCGGCCTTGGCCCTGCTGCTGCAGACGGTCATCGCCGATGGCGTTGGCGGCGTTCAAGGCTTCTTCGACATCGCCCGGTTCCAGCCAGTTCAGGCGTTTTTGCGCTTGGTAGGCCCAGACCCCGGCCAGGCAGTCGGCCTGCAGTTCCTGACGCACCAGCAAGCCGTTGTCGCCCTCCATGCGTTCGCCGCGCTGGCGTGCGGCCTGGACCTTGGCCGAGACGCCGAGCAGGGTTTGTACGTGATGGCCGACTTCGTGGGCAATCACGTAGGCCTGGGCAAAATCGCCGGCGGCCGAGAAGCGCTGGTCCATTTCGCGAAAGAAGCTCATGTCCAGGTAGACCTTCTGGTCCGCCGGGCAATAGAACGGTCCGACCGCCGAAGAGGCGAAGCCGCAGGCCGAGTTGATCTGGCCGCTGAACAGGATCAGGTTGGGGTCTTGGTACTGGCGGCCGGCCTGGGCGAAGATGGCCTTCCAGGTGTCTTCGGTGTCGCCGAGCACGGAGCGTACGAATTCGGCCTGCTCGTCATTGGCCGGTGGCGTCTTGCCCGTGCCGTTGGTGGCCGGCGCGGTCTGCTGCTGGTCCATCTGCCCGGCCAGTTGGCCGAGGATCTGCAGTGGGTCCTGGCCGGTGATCCAGCCAATCCCGACAATCAACAGGATCGCCCCCAGGCTCAGGCCTTTGCCACCGCCGAAGCGCATGCCGCCACCGCCCTCGCCACGGGCATCGACCACATTGTCGCTACGCCTGCCTTTTCGCCATTGCATGAGTGCTCTCCGGAGCTTGGAAACATGGGCACAAAGATTAGATCACCGCACGGGGCTCTGTCAGATTCCTGATTTACACATAACCATTTGGTTATGTATGGCGCTGTTCTTTTCAGTATTCGCCGGGCCCCGCATACCGGAAACTGCAAGCTCGCCTGCCACGCCCAGGCCCTCCAATAATTCCAAACACAGGAGAACGGCATGTCTGCGCAAGACAACAGTCGCTTCGCTATCCGTGACCGTAACTGGCACCCGAAAGCCTTCACCCCGGACTACAAGACGTCCGTCGCCCGTTCGCCGCGCCAGGCCCTGGTGAGCATCCCGCAGTCGATCAGCGAAAGCACCGGCCCGGATTTCTCGCACCTGAAGTTCGGCCCGCACGACCATGACCTGCTGCTCAACTTCAACAACGGCGGCCTGCCGATCGGTGAGCGCATCGTCCTCGCCGGCCGCGTCTGCGACCAGTACGGCAAGCCGATTGCGCATACCCTGGTGGAGATCTGGCAAGCCAACGCCGGTGGCCGCTACCGGCACAAGAACGACCGCTACCTGGCGCCGCTGGACCCCAACTTCGGTGGCGTCGGCCGTGCCCTGACCGACCGCGAAGGCTACTACAGCTTCCGCACCATCAAGCCGGGCCCGTACCCCTGGCGCAATGGCCCCAACGACTGGCGCCCGGCGCATATCCATGTGTCGATCAGCGGCCCGTCGATTGCCACGCGCTTGATTACCCAGCTGTATTTCGAAGGCGACCCGTTGATTCCGATGTGCCCGATCGTCAAGTCGATTGCCAACCCTGACGCGGTGCAGAGCCTGATCGCACGCCTGGACATGAGCAATGCCAACCCCATGGATTGCCTGGCCTATCGCTTCGACATCGTGTTGCGCGGGCAGCGCAAGACCCACTTCGAAAACTGCTGAGGAGGCGCTACCAATGCCTATCGAACTGCTGCCGGAAACCCCTTCGCAGACCGCCGGCCCCTACGTACATATCGGCCTGGCCCTGGAGGCTGCCGGCAACCCGACTCGTGACCAGGAGATCTGGAACCGCATGGCGCGTGCTGATGCCCCGGGCGAGCACATCCTGGTGTTCGGCAATGTCTATGACGGCAACGGTCACCTGGTGCGCGACTCGTTCCTGGAGTTCTGGCACGCCGACCACAATGGCGACTACCAGGGCGACTTCGACCTGGAAAAACCGTTCAACAGTTTTGGCCGTACCGCCACGACATTCGATGCCGGTGAGTGGACCTTGCACACCATCAAACCGGGCGTGGCGAAAAACGCCGCAGGTGTGCCAATGGCGCCGCACATCAACGTCAGCCTGTTTGCCCGCGGCATCAATATCCACCTGCAGACCCGCCTGTACTTCGATGACGAGGCCCAAGCCAATGCCCAGTGCCCGGTGCTCAACCTGATCGAGCAGCCACAACGGCGCGAGACCCTGGTGGCGAGCCGCTGTGAAGTGGACGGCAAGCTGGCTTACCGCTTTGATATCCGCATTCAGGGTGAAGGCGAGACGGTGTTCTTCGATTTCTGATGCTTTCTTGGGGCTGCCTTGCAGCCCATCGCTGGCAACGCCAGCTCCCACAATAGACCTGCGTGCGCCCGACCTGTGGGAGCCGGCTTGCCGGCGATGGGCTGCGCAGCAGCCCCAAGAGCTCCCTCATTCGTACGTTGTCACCCCGGCAATATGCCGCCCGGCGATGTAACCAAAGGTCGCCGCCGGCCCCAGATTGATTCCGCCCGCCGGATAATGCCCGCCCATGATGCTGACCATGTCGCTACCCACCGCATACAGCCCGGTAATTGCTTGCTGGTGCTCGTCCAGCACCTGCGCATTGGCGTTGGTCCTGAGCCCGGCAAAGGTGCCGAAGCAGCCCGGCTCGACTTTCACCGCATAAAACGGCCCCTGCTCGATCGGCGCCACGCACGGATTAGGCCCGTGCAGGGCATCGCCCTGTTTGCGGTTGTAGGGCGTCGAGCCGCGGCCGAACTGCGGGTCTTCGCCGTTGCGGGCATGCCGGTTGTACTCGGCGACGGTCGCGACCAGGCCCTGAGCGTCAATCCCGCAGGCCCGCGCCAGGGCTTCGATGCTGTCGCCAGTTTTCAGGTAGCCGGATTTGATCAACGGCTGCACCGGTAAAGGAAACGGCCGCGAGATGCCCAGGCCATAACGACGCTGGAAGGCATGGCTGCAGATCAGCCACGACTCGACCTTGTCCCCCGGCGCCTGGGCGACCATGGCGCTGACGTAGTCGTAGTAACCGTCGGCTTCGTTGACGAAGCGCTTGCCGTTGGCGAGCACGCCGATGATGCCGGGCTTGGCCCGATCGATGATGTGCGGGAAATGCCCAATGCTGCCGTCCGTGTGCGGCACCCGCGACACCGGCGCCCAGGCCACCGGGCTGTGCAGGTCATCGGCGACCTGGCCGCCAACGCTTTCGCCCAGGCGCAGGCCGTCACCGTTGACGCCCAGCGGCGGCAGGGCCAGGTGCTCGTGACCGGTAGGTGTACGCGGGAACAGCGCCTTGCGCCGTTCGACGTCATTGGCAAAGCCGCCGGCGGCCAGCACCACGGCCTTGCGCGCATTGATTCGGATCGGCCCGCGTGCGGTTTCAATCAGCGCACCGCTGACCCGGCCATGCTCGCGGATCAACTGGCGAGCCGCTGCCGATTCCCAGAGCAACACGCCGAGGTCTTCAGCCGACTTGGCCAGCCGCGCGACCAGGGCTACGCCGTTGACCAGTTGCAGGGCCCGGCCGTGGGTTGCCAGGTCGAGCAGGTGGCGACTGAAGCGCTTGCTCACATGCAGCAACGAGCGGCAGGAACGGGTCAGGGTAAGGAAGGCACCGAGGTCGTTGCCGGCCATGATGGGCATGCCCATGAACGAGGTTTCGCGCAGGGTTTTGCGCAGGCGCGTGAGCAACTTTTTGCCCAACTGGCGGCCATCGTAGGGTGCAGCAATTACCGAACGCCCGCCGGTGCCGGCGCCAGGGGTATTGCCGTGAATGTCGGCAATGCCATTGCCGTCGGCAAATTGCAGGGCGGTATGGCGCTCGAAGAACGACACCATGTTGGGTGCCGCCTCGAGAAACGCATCGATCATCTGCCCGTCGAAACGTTCGCCCAGTTCATGTTCCAGGTAAGTACGTGGCTGCGAGCGCTCCTCGATGATCCCGGCGCGCTGCGCCAGCGGATTGCACGGCACCCACATCCAGCCGCCGGACCAGGCCGTGGCGCCGCCGAACACCGGGTCTTTTTCGACCACGATGACTTTTTCACCATGCCAGGCGGCGGTCACCGCAGCGGCCAGTCCGGCGGCGCCGGAGCCGATGACCAGTACATCGCATTCGACCAGCGGGGTGTCGACGGGCATGGGCAGTATCCTCCAACAAGTTTTGTTATATTTTGGAACTTGATTCCATATTCTACGGTTCGAGAGATTGCGCAGCCAAGGCGTGCCACGACAAAGTGGGCGAAGATCGGACAGTGATTTGCGCTTTCGCCGGGGCTCTTTAGAATCGGCACAAATTTCAGGGACCATGACCATGGCCGGCAGTCAGATCGAACGCGCGTTCAACCTTCTCGAACGCCTTACCAGCGCCCCGCGCGGGCTGCCCCTGCAGACCCTGGCCGAAGAGCTGGACATCCCCAAGAGCGCCACCCATCGCATGCTCGCCGAGCTGATGCGCCTGGGTTATGTGCGCCAGAACGTCGAGAGCAGCCGTTACCACCTGAGCACTCGCCTGGTGGCGATGGGCTTTCGCTACCTGGCCAGCAGCGGTGCCGATATCGTCCAGCCGATCCTCGATCAGCTGGCGCAGCAGACCGGTGAACTGGTGCGCCTGGGGGTGATCGACGGTGAGCGCCAGACCTGGATCGCCAAGGCCCAGGGCGCCCGTTCCGGCTTGCGTTACGACCCCGACATGGGCCGTGATGCGCCGTTGTTCTACACCGCCTCCGGGCATGCCTGGTTGTCGAGTTTGAGCGATGCCCAGGCCTTGTTGCTGGTGGAGCGCCAAGGGATTGCCGACCCGGCGGATTTCGGCCCCAATGCGCCGAAATCCAATGCCGAGCTGCTGGAGCGCCTGCGCATCGCCCGCGAACATGGTTATGCCTGGGTGGTGGAAAGTTCGGCAGTGGGTACTTCGGCATTGGCGGCAGTAGTGCGTCACCCGCTCGACGGTCACGCGCTAGGAGTGCTCAGCGTTGCCGGGCCCAGCGCGCGGATGAGCGAGGCGCGCATGCACGACCTGGCGCCGGTGTTATTGGCGGCGGTGGCGGAGTTGTCGGCGGCGAGCCCTGCGTCCGAGTTGTTCGTTTAAAAGCATCGCTGGCAAGCCAGCTCCCACAGGTACTGCATACACCGAACCTGTGGGAGCTGGCTTGCCAGCGATGGGTGTCGTTTTTTTGCTTGCATTGAAATTGGAACTGGGTTCTAAATATTTCCAAGTTCAACCCGCCGAGACAACAACAATGACGCAACGCGTGATGTCCCTCGCCGCCCTGACGGTACTCGAGCTGTCGCCTGTGGACATGGTCGAGGTCGCCGCCCGTGCCGGCTACAGCCATGTCGGCCTGCGTCTGGAGCCGGCCACGGCCGAGGAGCACCACTTCCCGCTGGTGGCCGACGCTGGCCTGCGTCGCCAGACTGCCGCGCGCCTGCGCGACACCGGCATCAAGGTGCTGGATGTGGAGATACTGCGGCTCAAACCCGACACCCGCGTGGCCGACTTCGAGACCTTGCTGGCGGTGGGCGCCGAGTTTGGCGCCAGCGAGTTGCTGGTGGCTGGCAACGACCCCGACGAACAGCGCCAGACCGACAACTTCGCCGCCCTCTGCGACCTGGCCGGGCAATACGGCCTGCACCCACACCTGGAGTTCATGCCCTGGACCGACGCCAAGAACCTCACCCAGGCCTGGCGTATCGTCGAACAGGCCGGGCACGACAATGGCGGGGTGTTGGTCGACGCCTTTCACTTCGACCGCTCGGCGTCCTCGCTGGAAGAACTGCGCCAGGTCCCGGCCTCGCGGCTACGCTATGCGCAGTTGTGCGACGTGGCCGGCCCGCGCCCGGACGACATGGCTGAAATCCTGCGCCAGGCGCGCAACGAGCGGCGTTTTCCCGGTAACGGCAATTGCGATTTGCCCGGCCTGCTGCGTAGCCTGCCGCAAAATATCGCCCTGAGCCTGGAAATTCCCGTTCGCGACCAGGGCCTGAGTGCCTTGCAGCGGGCGCAGATGGCCCTGGACAAGACCCATCAGTTGCTCCGTCAACTCTGAACCTGCGAGCTTTTATCGATGCCCCGTCCCACTGCGCTCGACGCTGTCAGCCAACCGCTCAAGGGCATTGCCCTGGTGGTGCTGGCGACTTTTCTGTTCGCCAGCCACGACGCCTTGTCGAAGTACCTGGCGGGGTTCTACCCGATTCTCTGGGTGGTGTGGGCGCGCTACCTGGTGCACACCCTGCTGATGATGGTGATCTTCCTGCCGCCGTCGGGCCTGCGCGTGCTGCGTACCCGGCGGCCGGGGCTGCAGACCTTGCGGGCCTTGTGCCTGCTGGGCACCAGCCTGTTGTTTACCACGGCCTTGCAGTACATACCGCTGGCCGAGGCGACGGCGGTCAACTTCCTCGCGCCGTTGCTGGTCACGGCGCTGTCGCTGCCACTGCTGGGCGAGAAGGTCACGCGTGGGCAGTGGGTGGCGGTGCTGGTGAGTTTCGTCGGGGTGACGGTGATCATTCATCCGGGTGGGGCGTTGTTCACCCCGGCGGTATTGCTGCCGTTCGGCTCGGCGCTGTGCTTCTGCTTCTACCAGTTGCTGACGCGCAAACTCAGCGGCACCGATAGCCCGACCACCAGCAACTTCTTCACTGGCCTGCTCAACACCCTGGTAATGAGCGCCGTGGTGCCGATGTTCTGGCAGACCCCGAGCCTGATCCACGGCCTGATGGCCGTAGCCCTGGGCACTTGTGGGATGACTGCGCACCTGTTCCTGACCCAGGCCTTTCGCCATGCGCCACCGGCCATGCTGGCGCCGTTCAGCTACTGCCAGATCGTGTTCGCCGGGATTCTCGGCCTGGTGCTGTTCGGACACAGCCCGGACATGGCCGGGCTGGTGGGGATTGCCTTGATCTGCCTGAGCGGCCTGGGCGCCGCCTGGTTGCAGAGGCGCCGTTAGGCCTCGACTTTTGGCACCTTGCGTGGGGCCATGAAGTACATCCAGGTCAGGGCGATGAAGTACATGGCCGGGATCATGGTGAACAGCAGGGTGTAGTTGTTGTTGGTGGTGGTGAGGATGTAGCCGACCAACTGGGTCATGAACATGCCGCCGATCGCCGCGCACATGCCGCCGAAACCGAACACCGTGCTCATCATGTGCTTGGGTGTGTAGTCCATTACCAGGCTCCAGATGTTGGCGGTCCAGGCCTGGTGCGCGGCGATCGCCAGGGAAATCGCCAGTACCGCGACCCACAGGTTGTTGGCGCCGGCGGCGAAGATCACGCCGATGATGGTGGTGGCAAACAACAGCATCGACAGCAGTCGCGCCTTGACCGGGGCCATGCCGCGGCCGATCAGGAACGAGGAGAGAATGCCGCCGCCGACACTGCCGAAATCCGCACTCAGGTAGATGACGATCAGCGGGATACCCATCTGCGTCACGCTGATGCCCAGGCTGTATTGCTGATTGAGGAACGGCGGCAGCCAGTACAGGTAGAACCAGAACACTGGCGCGGTCACCGAGTAAGCCAGGGCGAAGGCCCAGGTACCGCGCATGCGCAGGATGCGTGAGAACGGCACGCGAGCCTGATCCGGTTCTGCTTCGCCTTGCACATAGGCCAGTTCTTCCTTGCTGACGCTAGGGTGGTCTTCGGGGTTGAAGTACTTCAGGCCCCAGAACACCACCCACACCAGGCCCAGCGCGCCCATGCCCATGAACGCTGCTTGCCAGCCCCAGACGGTGAGGATCAACGGCAGCAGCATCGGCGTGAACATGGCGCCGACGTTGGTGCCGGCGTTGAAGATGCCGGTGGCCACCGCCCGTTCACCGGCCGGGAACCACAGGCGGGTGGTCTTGACGCAGGCCGGGTAGTTGGCCGCTTCGGTAAGGCCAAGGATGAACCGGCAGACCATAAAGCCCACTGCCGAGGTCGCCAGGCCGTGGGCACCGGTGGCCAGGCTCCAGAGCAGCACGGCGCAGAAGAACACGCGCTTGACGCCGACCCGGTCGATCAAGCGGCCCTGGAGCACGAAGCCGATGGCGTAACCGACCTGGAACCAGAAGTTGATGTTGGCGTAATCCATCGCCGTCCAGCTCATTTCCTTGGCCAGGATCGGCTGCATCACGCCGAGAGCGGCGCGATCGATGTAGTTCAAGGTGGTGGCGAAGAACACCAGGGCGAGCATGACCCAACGGGTCTTGCCGACGGCCATGGCGCCACGCAGCTTGTCGCCGATGCCTGCGTGCGGAGTACTGCCCAGAGGCTGGGCCATGCGGGTGGGTTGAGAGTGGATCATCGCGGGTTACCCGTATTTTTATGTTTATGGGTCAAGCCTTGGGGTGGAACGCAACGCAACGGTCGCCGAGGTGTTCGGCAGTCGAGTAGTTGGCAGGTGGCGGGGAGCTTTTGGCTCGTGGGTCACTTGCCCCGTGTCGAAATGGTGCGCCTGTGGTCAAAAAAGGGTCAATTCATCGAACGCTATTTTGGGCGATAATCGAACACAAAACTAACTAGTTCGTACCTTTTTTATTGAGCAAAAATTGCTCAACGCCAATAATTCCTCTACCCGGTTTTTGCCTGCCCATCGGAGCCAGAATAATGCAGCGTTCGATCGCCACCGTATCCTTGAGCGGTACTTTGCCAGAAAAGCTCGAAGCCATCGCCGCCGCGGGCTTCGATGGGGTCGAGATCTTTGAAAATGACCTGCTGTACTACGCCGGCAGCCCGCGTGAAATTCGCCAGCGCTGCGCTGACCTGGGCCTGGCAATTACCTTGTTTCAGCCGTTTCGCGACTTCGAGGGCTGCCGCCGCGATCGCCTGGCGCGCAACCTGGAGCGGGCCGAGCGCAAATTCGATTTGATGCAGGAGCTGGGCACCGATCTGGTGCTGGTGTGCAGCAACGTCGCTGCCGACTCCCTTGCAGAGCGCCAGGTGCTGGTGGACGACCTGCGCCTGCTGGCCGAACGGGCCGGTGCCCGTGGTTTGCGCATCGGCTACGAAGCCCTGGCCTGGGGCCGCCATGTGAACACTTGGGAGCAGGTCTGGGACATCGTCAAAACCGCTGACCATGCCAGCCTTGGGATGATCCTCGACAGTTTCCACACCCTGTCGCTCAAGGGCGACCCAAGGGCCATCGCCCAAGTGCCGGGGGACAAGATCTTCTTCGTGCAGATGGCCGATGCCCCGATCCTGGCCATGGACGTGCTGGAGTGGAGCCGGCATTTTCGCTGCTTCCCGGGGCAGGGCGAGTTCGACCTGGCAGGCTTTCTGGCACCGATCCTGGCCAGTGGTTACAGTGGCCCGTTGTCGCTGGAAATCTTCAACGATGGATTCCGCGCCGCGCCGCCACGGGCCAATGCCGCCGATGGCCTGCGCTCGCTGTTGTATCTGGAAGAAAAAACCCGTCAGCGTCTTGAGCAAGAGCGCGTAGCGCCCGCCAGCGAGGACCTGCTGTTCGCCCCACCGCCTGCCAGTGCCTATGACGGTATCGAGTTCCTTGAGTTTGCCGTCGACGATGCCCTGGGGGCCAAGCTGGGTATCTGGCTGGAGCGTCTGGGCTTTACCCGCGCCGGCGTGCACCGCTCGAAGAATGTCAGCCTGCTGCGCCAGGGCGACATCAACCTGATCCTCAATGCCGAACCCTATTCGTTCGCCCACAACTTCTTTGAAAGCCATGGTCCGTCGCTGTGCGCCACGGCGATCCGGGTCAAGGACAGCGCCCAGGCCCTGGCCCGTGCCGTGGCCTACCATGGCCAGCCTTACCGTGGCCTGGTCGGCCCCAACGAGCGCGAGCTGGCCGCGGTGCGCGCACCGGACGGCAGCCTGATCTACCTGGTTGACCAGGACGCCCAGGGCCGGACCATCTATGACACCGATTTCAGTGTGCAGGTCCAACCGGGCAACAGCCTGGGCCTGACCCGCATCGACCATATGGCCCTGGCCTTGCCGGCCGACGGCCTGGACAGCTGGGCACTGTTCTACAAGAGCGTGCTGGATTTCAGCGCCGATGACGAAGTCGTGCTGCCGGACCCTTATGGCCTGGTCAAGAGCCGCGCCTTGCGCAGCCGCTGCAGCTCGATCCGCCTGCCGCTGAACATTTCGGAAAACCGCAACACAGCGATTGCCCATGCCCTGTCGCATTACCGGGGCTCGGGCGTGCACCACATCGCTTTTGATTGCGCCGATATTTTTGCTGCGGTCAAACAGGCCAAGGAATCCGGCGTGGCCTTGCTCGACATCCCGCTCAACTATTACGACGACCTTGCCGCGCGCTTTGATTTCGACGACGAGTTTCTCAGCGAGCTGGCCTACTACAACGTGCTGTACGACCGCGACGCCCAGGGTGGTGAACTGTTTCATGTGTATACCGAGCCGTTCGAGGAACGCTTCTTCTTCGAAGTGCTGCAGCGGCGTAACGGCTACAGTGGCTATGGTGCGGCCAACGTCGCCGTGCGCCTGGCCGCCATGGCCAAGGCCCGTGCCGGCGCGCCGGCGCAGGCCAAGTTGTAGAGCACAGGCGGCGAGGCTTCCTTACTCAGCACCCGGGGCTCATAATTGCCGGGTTAACCGATGGCCATGAGTCCCGTATGACGACTACCCCAGCACTCTGCGCAGCCCCTGAACAAGCGCCGCGCAAGGGCCGCAAGAACAACCCGGAAAAGACCCGTGAGAACATTCTCCAGGCGGCAATCAGCGAGTTCGTCCAGCAGGGGCTGGCTGGCGCCCGGGTCGATGCGATCGCCGAGCGCACGCAAACCTCCAAGCGCATGATCTACTACTACTTCAACAGCAAGGAGCAGTTGTACGTCGAGGTACTGGAGAAGCTCTACGGCGATATCCGCAGCACTGAAAGCAACCTGCACCTGGCCGAGCTCGAGCCACGCCTGGGCATCCGCCGGCTGGTGGAGTTCACCTTCGATCACCATGATCGCAACGTCGACTTCGTGCGCATCGTCTGCAACGAGAACATGCACCACGGCGAGTACGTCAAGCGCTCGTCGACCATTCGCTCGATGAACAAGACGGTGCTGACAGCGCTGGATGAAGTGCTCAAGCGCGGGGCTGCCGAGGGAGTCTTCCGCCAGGGGCTGGAGGCGCTGGATGTGCACCTGTTGATCAGCTCGTTCTGTTTCTACCGGGTGTCGAACCGGCATACCTTTGGCGAGATCTTCCAGGTGGATTTCGAGGACAAGGCGGTCAAGGACCGGCATCGGCAAATGATTTGCGAGGCGGTGCTGAGGTTCTTGCAGGCCTGAAGGTCCGGGGCCGCTTTGCGGCCCATCGCTGGCAAGCCAGCTCCCACAGTTGCGGCGCATGCAGATCCATTGTGGGAGCCGGCGTTGCCGGCGATGCTTTTCAGTCACCCAGGCTGTTGAAGTGCTCGATCATCCGCGCCGCATCCGGCTTCACCCCGCTGAACAGTTCAAACGCTTTCACCGCCTGGAACACCGCCATGTTCGCCCCGCTCAAGGTGCGGCAACCCAGGGCCCGGGCTTCGCGCAGCAGCTCGGTTTCCAGCGGGAAATAAACGATCTCCGCCACCCATAGTTCAGCCCGCAACAGCGCCTTGGGCACCGGCATGCCCGGCAGCTTGGCCATGCCCATGGGCGTGGTGTTGACCAGGCCGTCGGCGCTGGCCATGGCGCTCTGCAGATCATGGCCGACCCTGGCGCGGCTGCCTGCAAAGTGCTGGTTCACGTTATCCACAAGGGCCTGGGCGCGGGCCAGTTCGACATCGAACACCGTTAGCTGCTCGACGCCTTCTTCCAGCAGCGCATGGGCCACCGCAGCCCCGGCGCCACCTGCGCCCATCTGCACCACCTGGCGGCGCGGCGCATCGGCCAGGCCGCGACGAAAACCTTCGGCAAAACCCAGGCAATCGGTGTTGTGGCCGATGCGTTTGCCATCCTTGAACACTACGGTGTTCACCGCGCCGATGCCCCGGGCTTGCGGCGACAGTTCATTGAGCAGTGGCAAGATCGCCTGCTTGCACGGGAAGGTGATGTTAAGGCCGGTGAAGCCCATGTACTGGGCCGCAGTCAGTAGCTCTTCGAGGGCGCTGCTGTCGAGCTTGAGCTGATCCAGGTCGATCAGCCGGTACAGGTAGTGCAGGCCTTGCGCGGCGCCTTCGTGCTCGTGCAGCGCCGGGGTGCGCGAGGCCTGGATGCCGGCGCCGATAAGGCCGGCGAGGATGCCGGAAGAGGAGGCCAAAGCCATGCTGAAAACTCCGTTGTTGTTCTTGGTAATGAAGAGGGAGCGCGTCAGTTAGAAAATGTACCGAATGGTTAATTTGGTCAATTGGCCGTAGGCCCGCAGATGTGTTTTCTGTGCGCTGATCGCACAGCCTGTGCTACACATGTTGCTTTGCACCTGACCACGGAGGGAGACATGGCAACGCCGATCAACGAGCTGCAGTCGCTGGGTGAGACCTGGCCAGGCCTGGCCAACCTGACCCAGTCGATCTTCGCCGCCTTGGGTGGCCATGGTTTTCGCAATGCCTTTCGCCTCGATCATTCGCGCAGCACCTGCCTGCTACTGATCGATGGCCTGGGCTGGAACCTGCTGCAGGCGCATGCCCGGCATGCACCGTTTCTTGCCTCATTGATGCAGCCGGACAGCCACTTCAAGGTCGGGTTTCCGGCCACCACTGCGACCAGCCTGGCCTCGGTGACCTCAGGGCTGGGCAGCGGCGCCCACGGCATCGTTGGCTGCGGGTTTGCCCTGGATGAACAGACCGAACTGTCGCCGCTGACCTGGACCACGTCGCCCTTGCAGGTCGAGGCGCAGGCCAGCGTCGCGCCGCCGCCGGAGGCCTTTATCGTGCCCGCCGATGCCTGGAGCCAGGCCGCCGCGCAGGGCGTCGCCATCAGCACGGTGATGCTCGGGCGCTATGCCAACTCCGACTTCAGCCGGGCGATCTACAAGGCCGGCACGATCCTCCCGGCACCGGCCTATGACGCTTATCCGCAATTGATCAACGCCGCCCTGGCGGTGCCGGGGCCGGCGTTCTGTTTTGCCTATTTCGGCGACCTGGACTTTGCCGGGCACTTGTTCGGCCCAGGCTCCGAGGGTTGGCTCAAGCAACTGGCGATTGCCGATCAGTTGGCCCAGGCCATCGCCCGACGCTTGCCCGAACAGGCCCGGATGATGGTGATTGCCGATCACGGCATGCAAGCGCTGGACAGCGAACAGGTGCATGATTTTGACTTGGACCCCGTGCTCCAGGAAGGCGTGCGGGCGATGGCCGGGGATATTCGTGCGCGTTATCTGTATACCCACGAGCACCAGCAGGATCGTGTGCACGAACGTTGGCAGAATCGTCTCGGGGATCAATACCGGGTATTGAGCAAGGCCCAGGCAATTGCCAAGGGGCTGTTCGGCGATGTGTTGCTCAGCCAGGCGGAAGCGCGGATTGGCGATTTGATCGTGATCCCGAGCGGGGCCGGCGGGATCATTCGCAGCGAGGTGGAGAAGCACGCCAGCCAGTGGCGGGGGCACCATGGGGCGTTGACCGATGAGGATCAGCTGGTGCCGTTGTTGATGTGTTCGGGGCTTGGTTGAAGGGCCTCTATCGCTGGCAAGCCAGCTCCCTCAGGGTGGTGTGGGAGCTGGCTTGCCAGCGATGAAGCCGACGCCGACTAACGCCGAACCAGCAACACCCCACTCTCCATGTGGTGGGTATACGGAAACTGGTCGAACAACGCGCAACGCTCGATGCGATGGGTGTCGTGCAACTGGGCGATATTCGCCGCCAGGGTTTCCGGGTTGCAGGAGATGTACAGGATGTTGTCGAAGCGTCGGGTCAGCTCGCAGGTGTCCGGGTCCATGCCGGCGCGCGGCGGGTCGACGAACACGCTGGCGAACTGGTAGCTCTTGAGGTCGATGCCTTCCAGGCGGCGGAATGGCCGGACCTCGTTCAGTGCTTCGGTCAGCTCTTCAGCCGACAAACGCACCAGGCGCACGTTATCCACAGCGTTGTCGTCGAGGTTGTGCAGGGCGGCATTCACCGAGGTCTTGCTGATCTCGGTGGCCAGTACCTTGCGTACCCGGGTGGCCAGCGGCAGGGTGAAGTTGCCGTTGCCGCAGTACAGCTCAAGCAGGTCGTCCTCGCGCTCGCCCAGGGCCTCATACGCCCAGTTGAGCATCTTCTGGTTGACCGCGCCGTTGGGCTGGGTGAAGGCGCCTTCAGGCTGGCGGTAGCGGAAGGTGCGCCCGGCAATCTGCAACTCTTCGACGGCGTAATCGCGACCGATCACTACGCGCTTGCCCTTGGAGCGACCGATGATGCTCACGCCCAGGTCGCTGGCCAGTTGTTGCGCGGCGGCTTCCCAGTGCTCGTCCAGCGGGCGGTGGTAGCACAGGGTGATCATTGCATCGCCTGCCAGGGTGGTGAGGAACTCCACCTGGAACAGCTTGAAGCTCAGCGCCGAACTGGCCTGCCAGGCGGCCTTGAGCCGTGGCATCAGGTCGTTGATCTGCTGGCTGGCAATCGGGAAGTCTTCGATCAGGATCGGCGTGTACTTCTCGCCCGGGGCGAACATTGCGTAGAAGCGCTGCTCGTTTTCGCGCCACAGGCGAAACTCGGCGCGCAGGCGATAGTGCTCGCGCGGCGAGTCGAACACCGCAGGTTCGGGAGCCGCGAACGGCGCCAGCAGCTCGCGCAGGCGCGCGACCTTGGCGTCGAGCTGTTGGGTGTAGGTCGAAGGATCGAAGACAGCACTCATGCGTTGAACCAGCCCAGCTTGATGACGAACAGGATCGAGAGGATCACCAGCGCCGCGTTGAGGTCACGGGCACGGCCAGAGAGCAGCTTGATCGCGGTCCAGGCAATGAAACCGAAGGCAATGCCGTTGGCGATCGAGTAGGTCAGCGGCATGGCCAGGGCGGTAACCACCACCGGCGCGGCTTCGGTAATGTCGTCCCAGTTTATTTCAGCCAGGCCCGAAGCCATCAACACGGCGACGAACAACAGCGCAGGGGCGGTGGCGAAGGCCGGCACGCTACCGGCCAGCGGTGCGAAGAACAACGCCAGCAGGAACAGAATGGCCACGACGATGGCGGTCAGGCCGGTACGGCCACCGGCACTCACGCCGGCAGCGGATTCGATGTAGCTGGTGGTGGTCGAGGTGCCCAGCAGGGAGCCGGCCATGGCGGCGGTACTGTCGGCGATCAGCGCACGGCCCATTTTCGGCATGTGGCCGTCCTTGCGCATCAGGCCGGCGCGCTTGGCGACGCCGATCAGGGTACCGGAGTTGTCGAACAGGTCGACGAACAGGAAGGCGAAGATCACGCTGATCAGGCCGACGTCCAGTGCGCCCTTGATGTCCAGTTCCAGGAAGGTCGGCGCCAGCGACGGCGGCATCGACACCACGCCGTTGAACGGGGTGAAGCCCAGGCCGATCGAGGCCACGGTTACCGCCAGGATACCGATCAGCACCGCGCCACGGACTTTCATGGCCTCCAGCGCAACGATCAGGAAGAAGCCCAGGGTGGCGAGGATCGGCGCTGGCTTCTTCAGATCGCCCAGGCCCACCAGGGTCGCCTGGTTATCGACGACGATGCCGGCGTTGTGCAGGGCGATCAGCGCCAGGAACAGGCCGATACCGGCGGCAATCGCCGAGCGCAGCGGCAACGGGATGCTGTTGACGATCCATTCACGGATGCGAAAGATCGACAGCAGGAAGAAACACACGGCCGAGATGAACACCGCACCCAGGGCCACCTGCCAGGTGTGGCCCATGTGCAGGACCACGGTGTAGGTGAAGAAGGCGTTCAGGCCCATGCCCGGTGCCAGGGCGATCGGGTAGTTGGCGATCAGGCCCATGGTGGTCGAGCCGATGGCCGCGGCCAGGCAGGTCGCGACGAACAGCGCGCCCTTGTCCATGCCGGTCTCGCCGAGGATGCTCGGGTTGACGAACAGAATGTAGGCCATGGCCAGGAAGGTGGTCACGCCCGCGAGAATCTCGGTGCGGACATTGGTGTCGTGTGCTTTTAGTTGAAACAGCCTTTCCAGCATGCCTGCTCCCTGTGGCGCTCCCGGCGCCGTGAATGTATCGACCCAGTTAGCAAAGCACAGACTGTACCGGGAGACTGTGGTTTTTCCCTGGGTCGGAAAAAAGCCGCGCATCATACCAGCATGCTCGGGCAGCGGTAATTAATGTCGCGATACACTGCAGATATCTGCAGGTTCTGCGCCGTTCCCCCCTCACGAGACCACGCTGTGCAACTGATCGACTACCGCGACCTCACCCCGGCCCAGCACGATCGGCTGATCGACATCCAGGTGCAGCCCGAGCAACAGCGCTATGCCGGTGATATGGCCGGCGCGCTGTACATCCTGCACCGTACCGACAGCCCTGACCTGCGCGGCGTGGCGCTGCTGGTGGAGGCCGTGCCGCGTGCCTTCCTGTTGCTCCAGCGCGGGGCGTTCCTGGCGCCCTGGGCCAGGGTCGATGCCGCGACGGTCAATGCCTTGCAGGTGGATCGACGCCTGCAGGGGCGTGGTCTGGGGCGATTCTGCATGCAGGCATTGCCGGGCCTGGTGCGCGACCTGTGGCCCGCGGTGCGCTGCCTGCAGCTATCGGTGGACCCGGGCAACCACGCCGCCCTGGCCTTGTACCGGGCCACCGGCTGGGTCGACAGTGGTGATGGCTACCGCGCGCGCAAGGGGTATGAGTGTCAACTGACCCTGGCGCTGTGAGCGACTACGCTTGTTAGATACCCCGGCGGAGAGCAGTTGATGACCCACAGAGCCCTGATCGTCGTCGCCGAAGGCGTGGATGACTTGCAAAGCGTGACCCTGATCGACGTGCTGCGCCGCGCCGAACTGGAAGTAGTGGTGGCCAGCATTGAAGGCCGGCGGATGCTCACCTGTGCCCGTGGCACGCGTTTGACCGCCGACGGCATGCTGGTCGACCTGCTTGCCCAGCCGTTTGACCTGATGGTCTTGCCCGGGGGCGAAAAAGGCGCACAGCACATGACTGCCCACCAGCCGCTGGCGCAGCAGGTGAAGGATCAGGCCAAGGCCGGGAAGTTTTTTGCCGCGATCGGCGAAGGGCCCTTGGCGCTGCAGGCCTATGGCGTGTTGCGTCAGCGGCGCATGACCTGTGATCCAGGTGTCAGCCAGGGCTTGTCCGGGTGCAGTTTTGTCGATCAGCCGGTGGTGGTGGATGGTAATTGCATCACCGCGCAGGGCTCGGCGGCGGCGCTGGAGTTTGCCTTGGTGCTGGTTGAACAGGTGGCGGGGCGGGCGCTGCGCAAGCGGGTGGCAGGCCTGTTGCGGGTGTGACAGTGCTGGTCCTATCGCTGGCAAGCCAGCTCCCACAGGTTTTGCATGCACCGGACTTGTGGGAGCTGGCTTGCCAGCGATGAGGCCCCTGAGGTCAATCCTCGGGCCTGTTCTGCATATGATCGCGCCCAGCCAAGGTCGGGAACAGCTTGATCCACACCCCGGTCACCAGCAGCGTCCCGACCCCGCCCAGCACCACCGCCGGCACCGTGCCGAACCAGTGCGCCGTCACCCCCGACTCGAACTCACCGAGCTGGTTCGACGCACCGATGAACAGCCCGTTCACCGCACTCACCCGGCCCCGCATCTCGTCCGGGGTCTCCAGTTGCACGAAGGCGCCGCGAATCACCATGCTGATCATGTCGGCGGCACCCAGCACCGCCAGCACGGCCAGGGAAAACCAGAACGAAGTGGACAGGCCAAAGGCGATGGTCGCCACGCCAAACACGCCGACGGCAGTGAACATCACCCGCCCGACCTTGCGCTCCACCGGGAAGCGCGCCAGCCATAGCGACATCAGCAAGGCGCCCACCGCCGGCGCCGAGCGCAGCAGGCCCAGGCCCCATGGGCCGGTGAGCAGGATGTCCTTGGCAAACACCGGCAGCAGTGCGGTGGCGCCGCCCAGCAGCACGGCGAACAGGTCCAGGGAGATGGCGCCGAGAATGTCCGGGCGGCTGCGGATAAAGCGAATCCCGGCCATCAACGATTCGAGGCTGGCGCGGCCCTGGTTGCCCGGTTGCTGACGGGAGACCAGGCCCAGGGTCAGTACACAGGCGATCAGGTACAGCGCCACCGTCGGCCCATACACCCAGACGCTGCCGAAGGCATACAGAAAGCCGCCTACCGCCGGCGCCACGATCGTTGCTGCCTGCATCGCCGAGGCAGAAGCGGCCACTGCACGCGGGAACAGCTCGGAAGGCACCACGTTCGGCAGCAGCGCCTGAGTTGCCGGCATTTCGAACGAGCGTGCGCTGCCGAGCAAAAACGCCAACAGGAAGATCAGTTCGCGGCTGACACTGTTGGTGCTGCTGGCAACCACCAGCACCAGGGCGATCATGGCCTGGGCGCTCTGGCACAAGGCCGCGACCCGGCGCCGGTCATAACGGTCGGCAACGTGCCCGGTGTGCAGCATGAACAGCACCCGCGGGGCGAACTCCACCAGGCCCACCAGGCCCAGGTCGAGGACATTGCCGGTCAACTGGTAAAGGTGCCAGCCGATCGCCACGGTGAGCATCTGGAAACCACTGGCGGTAAACACCCGGGCCAGCCAGAAGGCCAGGAAGGGACGGTGATGACGCAGTAGCAGAACAGGGTCTGACATCGGCGAAACAGAGCCTCGGCGAAGGGATCGGCGGTGCAGATTATCATCACTTTGTAACAGTAGGTTGCGAGGAGTTCGGCCTGCGTGCGGTTAGCGCACTGTTTTAGGGCGCGGTAAAGGGGGTGAGACAACCGGTCACGCGGCAATCAACCACACAAGCGCGCAGGCCGTTCAGGACTATCCTTTCAGGCAACCGTTGATCTGGATCAATTGTTTCATTTGCAACGGTAGGGCCAGACGGCCGAATTCCCTGCGATGTGATGTTTACAGAACAATTCCAACTTGCCGCACTCAACTACCGTGGGGGCAGTTGGCGCCAAGGCCATCGCCTGACGCCGGATTACCTGACAGAGGAAGCACTATGTTCGGATTAGAGGCTCTAGATCTCGCCCGAATTCAGTTCGCGTTTACCGTGTCCTTTCACATCCTGTTCCCGGCCATCACCATTGGCCTGGCGAGCTACCTGGCTGTTCTCGAAGGGTTGTGGCTGAAAACCAACAACAGCGTCTACCGTGACCTTTACCATTTCTGGTCGAAAATCTTTGCCGTCAACTTCGGCATGGGGGTGGTCTCCGGCCTGGTCATGGCTTACCAGTTCGGCACCAACTGGA
Source organism: Pseudomonas sp. RC2C2 (assembly GCF_018390435.1). NCBI lineage: Bacteria > Pseudomonadati > Pseudomonadota > Gammaproteobacteria > Pseudomonadales > Pseudomonadaceae > Pseudomonas > Pseudomonas sp. RC2C2. Next base: position 3,040,698 of record NZ_JAHBAX010000001.1, read on the forward strand.
GCAAGTTCTCCGACTTCGCCGGCTCCGTCACCGGCCCGCTGCTCACGTATGAAGTACTCACGGCCTTCTTCCTCGAGGCCGGTTTCCTTGGCGTCATGCTCTTTGGCTGGAACCGTGTCGGCCGTGGCCTGCACTTCTTCGCCACGGTCATGGTGGCCATCGGCACCTTGATCTCGACCTTCTGGATCCTTGCTTCCAACAGCTGGATGCAGACCCCGCAGGGCTACGAAATCGTCAACGGCGTGGTCGTTCCGGTGGACTGGTTCGCAGTGATCTTCAACCCGTCGTTCCCCTACCGACTGGCGCACATGGCGACGGCCGCCTTTGTGGCTACGGCGTTCTTCGTCGGCGCTTCGGCAGCCTGGCACCTGTTGCGCGGCCGCGATAACCCGGCGATCCGCAAGATGCTGTCGATGGCCATGTGGATGGCCCTGATCGTGGCCCCGGTACAGGCAGTGATCGGCGACTTCCACGGCCTCAACACCCTCAAGCACCAGCCGGTGAAGATTGCTGCGATCGAAGGCCACTGGGAAAACGTGCCGGGCGAACCGACCCCGTTGATCCTCTTCGGCATCCCCGACATGCAGGCCGAGACCACCCGCTTCAAGCTGGAAATCCCGGCGCTGGGCAGCCTGATTCTGACCCACAGCCTGGACAAGCAAGTGCCGGCGATGAAGGAATTCCCGAAAGAAGACCGGCCTAACTCGACCATCGTGTTCTGGTCGTTCCGGGTCATGGTCGGCCTAGGTATGCTGATGATCTTCGTCGGCCTCTGGAGCTTGTGGCTGCGCAAAAGCGACAAGCTCTACAGCTCGCGGCCGTTCCTGTACCTGACCCTGTGGATGGGGCCGTCCGGCCTGATCGCGATCCTCGCCGGCTGGTTCACCACCGAGATCGGTCGCCAGCCCTGGGTGGTCTACGGCCTGATGCGTACCGCCGATGGCGCTTCGAACCACAGCTACGGCCAGCTCGGCCTGACCCTGGTGATGTTCGTGGTGGTCTACTTCGCGCTGTTTGGCACTGGCCTGGGCTACATGATGCGCCTGGTGCGCAAAGGGCCGAAAACCGGTGAAGGCGACGAGACCAATCCCGGTGGCCCTGGCCAGCAACGCACCCCCGCCCGGCCGCTGTCCGCCGCCGATGACGACCATGACAATGGCGAGCCCGCCAGCCTGAACAAGGGGAACTGAATCATGGGCATTGATCTTCCGCTTATCTGGGCCATCATCATCATCTTCGGCATCATGATGTACGTGGTCATGGACGGCTTCGACCTGGGCATCGGCATTCTCTTTCCCTTCGTCAAGGGCGAGCAGGACCGCGATGTGATGATGAACACCGTGGCGCCGGTCTGGGACGGTAACGAAACCTGGCTGGTGCTCGGTGGTGCGGCGCTGTTCGGCGCCTTCCCGCTGGCCTACGCAGTGGTGCTCTCGGCGTTGTACCTGCCGTTGATGCTGATGCTGGTCGGGCTGATCTTTCGCGGCGTGGCCTTCGAGTTCCGCTTCAAGGCCACTGCGGCCAAGCGCCACCTGTGGGACAAGGCGTTCATCGGCGGCTCGCTGGCGGCGACCTTCTTCCAGGGCGTGGCGCTGGGCGCCTTCATCGAAGGCTTCGAGGTGGTCGATCGCAACTACGCTGGCGGCAGCCTCGACTGGTTGACCCCGTTCAGCCTGTTCTGCGGCCTGGGCCTGATCGTCGCCTACGCCTTGCTCGGCTGCACCTGGCTGATCATGAAGACCGAAGGCAAACTGCAGCTGCAGATGCATGACCTGGCGCGCCCGCTGGCCCTGGTGCTGCTGGCGGTGACCGGTATCGTCAGCATCTGGACGCCGCTGGCCCATCCGGACATTGCCGAGCGCTGGTTCAGCCTGCCGAACCTGTTCTGGTTCCTGCCGGTGCCAATCCTGGTGCTGGTGACCCTCTACGGTTTGCTCCGGGCGGTGGCGCGTAATGCTCACTACACCCCGTTCCTGCTGACCCTGGTGCTGATCTTCCTTGGTTATAGCGGCCTGGGCATCAGCCTGTGGCCGAACATCATCCCGCCGTCGATCTCGATCTGGGATGCTGCTGCGCCACCGCAGAGCCAGGGCTTCATGCTGGTCGGGACCTTGTTCATCATCCCGTTCATCCTCGGTTACACCTTCTGGAGCTACTACGTGTTCCGCGGCAAGGTGACCCACGAAGATGGTTACCACTAGGGGAGCATGGCAATGACTGGCAAAGGCACGATTGACGAAGAGAAGAAACCGCTCTGGCAGCGCCTGGGCTGGTTGGCGCTGATCTGGGTGGGCAGTGTGCTGAGCCTGGCCCTGGTGGCCTGGCTGATGCGCCTGTTCATGAGTGCGGCCGGACTGAGCACGCACTGAAACGATATTTCCCATCCCGCCTTGCGGCGGATTTACAGCCCTTCGCAGCGTCAGCTGCGGAGGGTTTTTTTTAGGGCCTCATCGCTGGCAAGCCAGCTCCCACAGGGCCAGTGGACACCGGTCTATTGTGGGAGCTGGCTTGCCAGCGATGCAGGTGACGCGGTGCTGGTTTATTTACGCGCCTTGAGCACCACGAACTTCGGCGTCGCCGCCACCTGCTCGACCCCGCGGAACAAGCGCGCCAGCTTGCTGTGATACCCCAGGTGACGGTTGCCGACGATGTACAGTGCGCCGCCGACCACCAATGCCTCACGAGCCTGCTGGAACATCCGCCAGGCGAGGAAGTCGCCGACCACCTGCTGCTGGTGGAACGGCGGATTGCACAGCACCACATCCAGCGACTGTGCCGGCTGCCCGGCCAGGCCGTCGTCAGCGCGTACAGTGACTTCACGCTGGCCCAGCGCCACCTGCCAGTTCTCCAGTGCCGATTGCACCGCCATGTACGATTCATCGACCAGGGTGTACTGCGCCTGCGGGTTGGCCAGGGCGCTGGCGATCGCCAGCACGCCGTTGCCGCAGCCCAGGTCCGCGACCCGTGCATCGCCGAGGTCTTTGGGCAGGTGCGGCAGGAACGCCCGGGTACCGATATCCAGGCCTTCGCGGCAGAACACGTTGGCGTGGTTGAGCAGCTCAAGGTGTGGCGCGTCGAGTTGATAGCGGGTCGGGTAAGGGGAGGTGAACGCCGGCTTTGGCTCGAAGGTGGCAATCAGCAGCCGGGCCTTTTTCTTCGCCAGCGATGCCTGCACCGGGCCGATATACTTCTCCAGCAGATCACCCGCCGCGCGGGGCAGGTGCTTGATCATGGCGCCGGCAACCACTTGCGCGCCGGGCGTCAGTTGGCCCTGCAAGCGGATCAGTTGCTCCTCGAGCAACGCCAGGGTCTTGGGCACACGTACCAGCACCCGGTCGAACGGCCCCTGCCACGGCTTGCTGGCCGCCACGAACGGTACTGCATCGAAGGCCAGGCCGTTACGCACCAGGTTCTTTTCCAGGGCCAGATGCGCCAGGTGCGAATCACCGCTGCTGAGCACCGCTACATGGGGGGCCAGGCTGGTGGCCAGGGCACCGAAGCTGTCATTGAGCACCAGCACCCGGGTACTCGCCGTCGGTGACTGCTCGGCCAGGTGCTCCAGCAAATACTCGTCGGCAGCATCGAAGGCTTGCAGGGGGTCGTTGGCTTGCTCGGGCTGGCGAAGCAGGTCGAGTTCGGCGAAAGGGCTGGTCAGCAGGGGCATGGTGTAAGGCTCTGGGGCATTGATGTGCGCGCGTGGCGCGCTCTACAGGGCCGTGATTCTACCGTGCTTTGCAGGGGGACGGGGCTGTTGGCTCAGATCAGGCCACGCATCGCCGCAATGGCGATCGCGCCGGCTTTGTTGCTCGCGTTGGTTTTGCTGATGATGCTGCGGATGTGAAAGTTCACCGTGCTCTGCGACAGCGAAAGGATGCAGGCGATATCGGCGGCGGTCTTGCCGGCGGCAGACCATTTCAGTACTTCGGTCTCCCGCGTGGATAAATTGCAGGACGGTGTTTCGTGCCCCGGCTGCCGGTCAATCATCAGCGTATGCAGCAGGTTGCACAGCCAGATCGTCTGGCCGGCCTTGTCGTAGAGCTCTTCGAGGCTGATTGCTTGTTGGCTGCGGGCGACGCTGAGCATGCTTTCGTTGTGACGCATATCGTGTGCCGACTGGCTCCAGCCATGGCGCAGACCGTGGGATTGGGCGTCTTCCCAGAATTGAGGCGTCTCTCGGAACAGGTCATCGCACCACAGGATCGGCATTAGCGAACGATGGCCGTGGGCGACGATTGGGTCGATGTCCAGGTAGTTGCAGCGTTGGTAGTGTTCGTTCCAGGCGTCGGGATAATTGTTGAAGGTTCTTAGTTGAGGCGCCAGAGTCGCGATCTGCACGCGCATGCCGAAGGCCAGGTACTCCATGCCCAATTGCTGGGCCAGGGAAACCGCGAGCTCAAACATCCGTTGTTCGTCGGTTTCACCCAGCAACTGCTCTAGCTGCTGTTCTTTCCAGTGCGGCATGGGGCCAGTCTCTCGTTGATGGATCCAACAACTGAATAAAGGTGGAAAGTAGTGTAGGAAATGTCCCACGATTTTGTTGGGTTTTTTGGCTATAGAAATGTGAACATTTCTACAGGGATGTTCTTTAGCACACAGTGGCGTAGTTGTTTGATATCAGTTTGAAATCAATGGGCTATCACTGGTACTGACCACGCCACTGGTCGATGCCACTACAAACCAACGGTGTTTATCCCGCAGCGTTTGCGCGACACTGGGCCATCTTTTCTTTGGAGCGAGTCATGACTGCCAGTGCTGAAAAGTTCACCCGCCAGACGCTGCTCGACGTCCAGCCACTGACCCCCAGCCTGTTCAGCCTGCGTACCAGCCGCGACCAGGGCTTTCGTTTTCGTGCCGGCCAGTTCGCTCGCCTAGGGGTGACCAAGGCTGACGGCAGCGTGGTCTGGCGCGCTTATTCGATGGTGTCCTCGCCATTCGACGAGCACTTGGATTTCTTTTCCATCGTGGTGCCGGGCGGTGAGTTCACCAGTGAACTGAGCCGACTGGGCGAAGGCGACAGCCTGCTGATCGATCGCCAGGCCTTTGGTTACCTGACCCTCGACCGCTTTGTCGACGGCCGCGACCTGTGGCTGCTGGCAACCGGCACCGGTATTGCGCCGTTCCTGTCGATCCTCCAGGACTTCGAGGTGTGGGAGCGCTTCGAATCGATCAAGCTGGTCTACTCGGTGCGCGAAGCCCGGGAGCTGGCGTACCTGGAGCTGATCGCGGGCCTTGAGCAACGCGACTACCTGGCGGAATTTGCCGGCAAGCTGCAGTTCATCCCGATCGTTACCCGTGAACAGCATCCCGGCGCCCTGAACCTGCGCATCACCACCCTGATCGAGAATGGCGATCTGGAACGCGCAGCAGGCCTGGCGCTGACCCCGGAACATTCGCGGGTGATGCTCTGCGGCAACCCGCAGATGGTCGATGACACCCGCAAAGTGCTCAAACAACGCGACATGAACCTCAGCCTCAGCCGCCGCCCCGGCCAGGTAGCCGTCGAGACCTACTGGTAAGCCGCAAGCAAAACGGCGCCCGCAGGCGCCGTTTTTTTATCCCTGCACTCAGGGTTGCCGATTCTGCGCCTTGAGCAGGTCGCGGATCTCGGTGAGCAGCTCTTCTTCTTTGCTGGGTACCGGCGGCAGGGTGGGTGCGGCGGCTTCTTCGCGTTTCAGGCGGTTGATGACCTTGATGCCCATGAAGATCGCGAAGGCGACGATGATGAAGTCGAGGATGGTCTGAATGAATTTGCCATAGGCCATTACCACGGCCGGTATGTCGCCTTCGGCGGCTTTGAGGGTTACCGCCAGGTCACTGAAATCGACGCCGCCGATCAGCAGACCGATCGGTGGCATGATCACATCACCTACGAAAGATGAAACGATTTTGCCAAAGGCGGCACCGATAATGATACCGACGGCCATATCGACGACATTCCCTTTGACCGCGAAGGCCTTGAATTCACTGAGCACGCCCATGGTTTATTCCTTGTAACAGATGAGATTGGTAAACGCAGTGTAAATCAGCTATGCGCTTCATGCTCCGCGCTGCTGCAACAGACTGCGGTTATACCGAATAGTTTTGTGGTTTTCTGTGCCCGCCCAGGCTGTCGAGGTCGGCTATGATGGTGCCTTTTTCCAGAGGACCGTCCCATGGCCAAGGCCAAGCGCATGTACGGCTGCACCGAGTGCGGCGCCACCTTCCCGAAATGGGCCGGGCAATGCGCTGAATGCGGCGCCTGGAACACCCTGGTCGAGACCGTGCTGGAAAGCGGCGCCGCCGCGGCCCCCAGCGGGCGCACCGGCTGGGCTGGGCAACAGGCGCAGATCAAGACCCTGGCCGAAGTCAGTGTCGAAGAAATCCCGCGCTTCACCACCGCCAGCGCCGAACTGGACCGGGTGCTCGGCGGCGGCCTGGTCGATGGCTCGGTGGTGCTGATCGGTGGCGACCCGGGGATCGGCAAGTCGACCATCCTCCTGCAGACCCTGTGCGCCATCGCCACGCGCATGTCGGCGCTGTATGTCACCGGCGAAGAGTCGCAACAACAGGTGGCGATGCGTGCCCGGCGCCTGGGCCTGCCCCAGGACAAACTGCGGGTGATGACCGAAACCTGCATCGAAACCATTATCGCCACGGCGCGGGTCGAGAAGCCCAAGGTGATGGTCATCGACTCGATCCAGACCATCTTCACCGAACAGTTGCAGTCGGCTCCCGGCGGCGTTTCCCAGGTGCGCGAGAGTGCGGCGTTGCTGGTGCGCTATGCCAAGCAGAGCGGCACGGCGATCTTCCTGGTCGGTCACGTGACCAAGGAAGGCGCGCTGGCCGGGCCGCGCGTGCTCGAGCACATGGTCGATACCGTGCTGTATTTCGAGGGCGAGTCCGACGGCCGCCTGCGCCTGTTACGCGCGGTGAAGAACCGTTTTGGCGCGGTCAACGAGCTGGGTGTATTCGGCATGACCGACCGTGGCTTGAAGGAAGTTTCCAACCCGTCGGCGATCTTTCTCACGCGTGCCCAGGAAGAGGTGCCGGGCAGTGTGGTCATGGCCACTTGGGAAGGCACCCGGCCGATGCTGGTGGAGGTACAGGCGCTGGTCGATGACAGCCACCTGTCCAACCCGCGGCGGGTTACCCTCGGCCTGGACCAGAACCGCCTGGCGATGCTTCTGGCGGTGCTGCATCGCCATGGCGGCATCCCTACCCACGACCAGGACGTATTCCTCAACGTGGTCGGCGGGGTCAAGGTGCTGGAGACAGCCTCCGACCTGGCGCTGATGGCGGCGATCATGTCCAGCCTGCGCAACCGCCCGCTGGACAACGGCCTGCTGGTGTTTGGCGAGGTCGGCCTGTCCGGCGAAGTACGCCCGGTACCCAGTGGCCAGGAGCGTCTGAAGGAAGCGGCCAAGCATGGCTTCAAGCGTGCCATCGTGCCCAAGGGCAACGCACCGAAGGAAGCGCCGCCCGGATTGCAGGTGATTGCCGTGACCCGGCTTGAGCAGGCACTGGACGCGCTGTTCGAGTGACCTGCGCACCCCGGCGCGTGCAAGGCTTGCCGGGGTGAAGTTGCAAGTGATTCTCACTAACGAGTAGCATACCGCCTTCTTCCGGCCATCCACAGGGAGTTCGCGTGGCGGAGTCCGACTTGAAGCGGCTGTTCCTCAAGCACGCGAAAACCTTGCAGGGGGTGTTGACGCGCAAGGTGCGTGATCCGCAACTGGCTGCCGACCTGGTGCAGGAGAGCTTTCTGCGCCTGGCCGAGCAACAGGGCCATGAACGGATCGACAACACCCCGGCCTATCTCTATCGCACTGCGCACAATCTGATGATCGATCATGTTCGTCAGCAGCAACGGCGCAAGACCGATTCGGTGCCTCACGAGGCACTGGAAACCATCGTCGAAGACCGCCCGGGCCTGGATGAACATGCCGCCACTGAACAGCACATGCGCCGCCTGCGCAGGGCGCTGGCCGACTTGCCGCCGCGTACCCAGGACGTGTTCCGCCTTAACCGCCTGGAAGGCATGACTCACGCCGAGGTGGCGCGCGCGCTGGACATTTCCGACAGCTCGGTGCAGAAGCATCTGGCCAAGGCCTTGGCCTATGTGATGCAGTGTCTGCAGGAACCAGGATGACGAACGGTTTACTGGGAAATGCGCCTTCAGACGTCAGCACTCACATAACCAGAACTCGAGAGAACCGTGTGACCAGCCAGAACTCGCCAGAGCAAGCCATTCGCGAGCAGGCCGCCGAGTGGGCGGTGCTGCTCAGCGCCGGCCCGTTGAGAACCGAGCAGGAGCAGGCGCTGGCGCGCTGGTTGGCCAGTGATCCGCGCCATGCCCAGGCGCTGGCGTTTGCCCAGGCGACCTGGGCCGACCTTGGCCGTCTTGGCTCGCTTGACCAGGGTGCGCCAAGGGCGTCGCTTGCCGTGGCCCGTCCACTGGCCGGGCGCCGACGCCGTTCACGCTTGCGCTGGGCATTGAGCGCTACGGCTGCATGGGTGCTGGCGGTTGTCGCTGTGGATCAGTTGCCCAGCGTTTCCTTGGCATTGCACGCCGATTACGCAACGGCCAAAGGTGAAGTGCGCCGGGTGAGTTTGCCCGATGGCAGCCAGGTCGACCTGGACAGTCACAGTGGCATCGAGCTGGCCTACAGCGACAGCGAACGTCGTGTGCGCCTGTTGGCCGGTGAAGCGGTGTTTACTGTTGCGCCGGTCTCCGGCACCGAACAACGGCCTTTCGTGGTCGAGCGGGCAGGGGGCAGCAGCCGTGCCCTGGGCACGCGTTTCGTGGTGGGCCCCGAGCCTGATGGCGGCACCTGGGTCGGCATGCTCGAGCACAGTGTTGCGGTTACCTTGCAGGACGCCGCGCAAACGGGCAGCGGCGAGCAGTTGCTCAAGGAAGGTCAGAGCCTGCGCTACGACACGACCCACGGTATTCGCCTGTGGCCTGAGCAGGACGTGCGTCGTGCCACCGCTTGGCAGCGCGGCGTGCTGGTGTTCGAGCGCGAACCGCTGGCTGAGGTGGCCGCGCAACTCAATCGCTATCGTAGCGGGCACCTGCTGATCACCGATCAGGCCCTGGCACGGCGTGAAGTCAGCGGCATGTTTCGTCTGGATAACCTGGACGCCGCGCTGGGCCTGCTGACCGATGAACTCAAGGTCAGTCGGCTGGATCTGCCGGGGCTGACCCTGATCTATTGAGTGCCTTGGCGGGCGATTGTCGGCAGCGGTTTTTTCCACGAAACTGGCGTTTTCACGATGATCTGAAGGCAGGGATATGGCCAGTGGTTTTCTCGCGTGTATTGCTTCATCCCTCTCCGGCGCCTTGCTGCTCGGATTGTGCAGCACTCAGGTGCTGGCGGCCGACGACAACCTGGTGCAGTTCGACCCCGCCACCTGCGAGTTCGGTGCACCGCTTGAGCCTTACTTCGACAAGGCGATTGCCAAGCGTCAGGCCCTGCCTGCCGAGGCGCAGGAAGAGGAGGTGAGCTACCCGGTCGACCTGCCCTTCCATGGCATCAAGGTCACGGCGGTATTCATCGGCTATGAATGGCACGGGATCTATTTTGATGCGCCGCCCGATCAGGTACGTATGCTGTTTCGCAAACTGGGCTACCGGGTGGCCGAAGACGGTGACATGTCGGCCAGCGGCGATGAGGTTGCGGTGACGGCATCGATCATCGAAAACAGCGGCAAGGACCGTAAACAAGGGCAATCGGCGCTCACCTGCGGCGTCTGATGTTCACGGGTTAAATTTCTTTTGAAATTTCTTTACTGACTTTCCCCACGTTGCACGTCTGTTTGTTGAGATTGATTTTCATTACTAGAAAACGCCAACACAGCGAGCAACAGACGTGAGCAATCCACACCAACGACGCACCCGGCCGCTCGGTCGGGTAGCCCTTGCCAGCAGCCTGATGCTGGGCGCCTGGACCTTGCCGATGGGGATTGGCAGCGTCCAGGCGGCCGAGCCCGCGACACCCAGCCAGCGCACCGCGCTGATCCACTTCGACATTCCCGCCCAGGCCCTGGACAGTGCTGTGCTGGCCTTCGCCGAACAGGCCGGGGTGCAGGTGTTCTTCGACAGCCGCAAGCTGGCAGGCCTGCGCAGTGAAGGCTTGCGCGGCGAGCATTCGGCACAGGAAGGGCTTGGCCTGTTGTTGCGCGGCTCGCCCGTGCGCTATCGCTTCAGCGGCTCCGACCGGGTCGGCCTGGAGCGGGTGAGCGACGACGGCCAGGCGCTGGAGCTGGGCGCCACGCATGTCGACTCGAACAGCAATGCCGATTGGGTTTATCAGACTCCCCGTTCGGTCAGCGTCATCACCCGCGAGCAGATCGACAAGCGCCCGCCACGCCATGCCGCCGACATGCTCGAAGAAACCGCCGGCGTCTACACCGCCGTCAACCAGCGCGACCCGGGCCTGTCGGTGAATATCCGCGGCGTGCAGGACTACGGCCGGGTCAACATGAACATCGACGGCATGCGCCAGAACTTCAACGTCAACGGTCACCAGCAGCGCAACGGGGTGATGTTCGTCGACCCGGAGTTCATCAGCAGTGTCGAGATCGAAAAAGGTTCGCGCTCAGGCATGGGCGGCGCCGGGGTCATCGGTGGTATTGCCAGTTTCAACACCGTGCAGGCCAGCGAGTTTCTCGGTGCCGGCAAGGAATACGGCGGCCGCCTGCGCGCCGGTCACGGTATCGGTGAACTGGGTAACGGCACGTACTTCAATGGCAGTGCGCTGTTCGCGTTCGGCAATGACGTCGGCGATGTCTTGCTCGGCGTCAGTGAGCGCCATTTCGGCAACTACCGGGCGGGCAGCAACAATGAAGACAACCTCGGCACCGAGATTCGCCTGAAGAACCAGTTTCCCGCCGCCTGGGACGACTGGCTCAAGGGTGAAGTCGAAGACATGGGCAGCGTCACCCGTTCGCAGATGATCAAACTGGGCCTGAACCTGCCCCAGGATCAGCGCGTGCAGTTGAGCTACATGGAGACCGACACCGACAGCAAGGATGCCTGGACCTGGCTCAACGACACCGAGGACCAGTACTTCTACCAGCGCTCCGGCAGCAACGACATCAATGCCAAGAACGTCGCCCTCGACTACAGCTTCAGCCCCGACAGCGACCTGATCGATTTTAGGGCCAAGCTCTATTTCGTCAGCACCCGCCAGGATCGCTGGAATGCCGGCAACAATGCCAGCCCGCAAAGCGGAAACTACTATGCGGCCTACAGCGATCGCTTCCAGACCGATACCTGGGGCCTGCAGTTGCAGAACACCTCGCGCTTCTACTTTGGGGCGAGCGACCAGCTGACGTTCGACTACGGCACCGAGCTGTTCCAGGACAAATTCAAGCCGCGCACCGATCGCGTGCCGGCCAGCAACGAAGAAGCCTACCCCTACGTTCAGGGGTCGACGCCGGGCGGCAAGCGCGTCATGGCCAGCCTGTTCGGGCAAATGCAGTACGAACACGGCAACTGGCTGACCCTGGATGCCGGCCTGCGCTATGACCGCTACCGGCTCACGGGTGAAACCGGCATGACCGTGTGGATGTACCCGGACGGACCGTTTGAGGCCGACCTGGGCAAGCCGGCGACGCACCTGCTGTTTGACGAGGCACAGGAAGAAGGGCGCTTCTCGCCGACCTTCGGCATTGCCGTCAAGCCGGGTGTCGACTGGCTGCAGCTGTACACCCGTTGGGGCCGTGGCTGGCGGCCACCCTCGGTCACCGAAGTGTTCATGTCCGGCCGTCCCCACGGCGGCGGTGGCGCCGAGATGGTCTACCCCAACCCGTTCCTGCAAGCCGAACGCTCCCACGACTGGGAGCTGGGGGTGAACATCTTCAAGGAGTCGTTGTTCCGTGAAGGCGATCGGCTGGGCATGAAGGTCGCTTACTTCGACACCCGGATCGACAACTTCTCGTTCCTCGATATCAACGTCGATGTGCCGGGCCTGACCGCAGCAGGCACCTCGACCGGACGCATGGCGTACCAGAACAACCAGCAGCAGACCCAGTTCCGTGGCGTGGAATACGCCGTGGATTACGACGCCGGGCGGTTCTACAGCAAGCTCAGCTACACCCACATGATCGGCAGCAACGAGTTCTGCTCGCCGCAGTTCTACCTGGGGGGAGCCAAGGATCTCAAGCGCGTGGGCACGGTGCTGCGCCCGCTCAAGGTCGGCAATCGCATCATCATGCGGCGGGTGCCGGTGAGCGAGGCGTTCGACAATGCAGAGCTCAACAACTACAGCCGCTGCGGCGACATCATGGGTAACGCCACCTACATGCCGGCTGATCGCGGTTCGCTCACCGTCGGTTTGCGTTTTCTCGACAACCAGCTCGATGTCGGTGCCCGCCTGCGTTACAGCAAAGGCAACGGCACCAACCTGGACACCCACAACTACTCCTACCTCGATCAGGCCCTGTGGCCGCAGTACAAGGTCTACGACCTGTACGGCAGCTACTGGATGACGCCGCAGCTGAACCTGGCCCTGAGCCTGGAAAACCTCACCGACCAGGCGTACTTCGTGGCCATGGGCGACAGCAACAACCTGTCCCTGGCCCGTGGCCGGACCCTGACCGGGATGCTCGAGTACAAGTTCTGACCGAATTGCCCATACCGGGCAACACCGAAGGCATGGAACACGCCTTCGAACCACAACCCTCAACTATTTAGAGGATGAGACATGAGCCTTTCCGTTTCTTACGATGCAGCGTACGCCTCCTACACCGTTGACGATTACCTGGCCACCTGGGCGGCCGGTTTCGCCACCGCAGGTCATGGCTACAGCAACACCGGCGGTTTCAACAAAGGCGGCTTCAACGGCGAGCAGTATGCGACCCACGGTGCCAATGGTTCCGACTACGCCTTCGTAGCCAGCAGCGATACCACCAACGGCCTGCACTATGTGTTCAACCCGGGCCAACCGGCCAGCAGCAACATGAACCACTACCTGTGGGGCGAAGTGGACAGCGTTTCGCTGGGTTACAAGCTCGGTGGCGGCAATGGCAGCAACTTCACCCTGGCCGAAGAAGTGGTCACGTTCAATGGCCTGGACCTGGAGGCGGCGCTGGGCGCCGGTCGCGCCGGCAACGAAGTGCAGAGCGTGATCTACGGCCTGATGCAGGGCAACACCTCGGCCCTGGAAGGCGTGCTGGACAACCTGCTGGCCGGTTACGGCGTATCCACCGACGACACCTTCGACGCCATCAGCGCTGCCCTGGCCGGTGGCCCGCTGAATGTCGCTTCGGCTGATGTGGTGGGCGTTCAAGCCCTGGCCGAGGACTTTGCCCTGGCCGCCTGACCCCAGGCAAAAAAAAGCGAATGGAAGATCACTCCTCCATTCGCTGCTGGCTTACCCCGCCGCCTGCGTCTTTGCCGGGCCCAGGCGGCGGTGGTGCGAATTCTGCGAGCCTGCGCCGGCGAGGTCAACCGCCCGCGGGCTCGCCCTATTGAGGTCCTTCATGAAAGCAACCCGCTCCCGCCCTGCGAACGAAGTATTGCAGGCGCTCAAGGCCTGCCGCGCCGGCTTTGCCAACATTGGCCTGTTCACTGCGGTGATCAACCTGCTGATGCTGGCACCAGCGCTGTACATGCTGCAGGTCTACGACCGGGTGCTGTCTTCGGGCAACGAGATGACCTTGCTGATGCTCAGCCTGATGGTGCTGGGCCTGTTCGCCTTCATGGGCCTGCTGGAGTGGGTGCGCAGCCTGGTGGTGATCCGTCTCGGCACGCAGATGGACATGCGCCTCAACCCGCGCGTGTTCGAGGCCGCCTATCAGGCCAGCCTGGCCGGCCACAAGGGGGCGGCGACCCAGGTGCTCAGCGACCTGACCACCTTGCGCCAGTTCGCCACCGGCCAGGCGCTGTTCGCCTTTTTCGATGCGCCATGGTTCCCGGTGTACCTGCTGGTGATGTTCCTGTTCAGCCCCTGGCTGGGGTTGATGGCGCTGGTTGGCGCCGTGTTGTTGACGATCCTCGCCTGGATCAACGAGCGCCTGACCCAGGCGCCATTCGCCGAAGCCGGGCAGCTGTCGCAGCAGGCCGGACAGCAGGCTGGCGCCAACCTGCGTAATGCCGAAGTCATGGAGGCGATGGGCATGCTGGCGGCGGTGCGTCAGCGCTGGGCCAGGTTGCACCACGGTTTTCTCCTGCGCCAGAACCTCGGCAGCGAACGCACGGCAGCGATCACCGCAGTGTCCAAGGGCCTGCGCCTGGCCCTGCAATCGCTGGTACTGGGCCTGGGCGCATGGCTGGCGATCGAGCAACTGATTACCCCGGGGATGATGATCGCCGGCTCCATTCTCATGGCCCGGGTGCTGGCGCCGATCGACCAGCTGATTGCCGTGTGGCGCCAGTGGGGGTCGGCACGCCAGGCCTATGAGCGGTTGTACAGTTTGCTCAGCGAGCAACCGCCGCGCGCGGCCGGCATGCCGTTGCCGGCACCGAGCGGGTGCTTGCTGGTGGAGCAGCTCAGTGCGATGCAGCCGGGCACGCGCAAGCCGTGCCTGGTCAATCTCGGTTTCGAGCTGGCGGCCGGCGACAGCCTGGGGATTATTGGCGCGTCCGGCTCGGGAAAGTCGACGCTGGCGCGTTTGCTGGTTGGCGCTGCCTTGCCGGCTGCCGGCAAGGTGCGCCTGGATGGCGTCGAGCTGCAGCACTGGGACAAGGGCCTGCTCGGCACCCACATCGGTTACTTGCCGCAAGACGTGCAGCTGTTCGCCGGGAGCATTGCCGAGAACATCGCCCGCTTGGGTGCGGTCGACTCGCAACAGGTGGTGGCCGCCGCACAACGGGCCGGTGTGCACGAGCTGATCCTGAAACTGCCCAATGCTTATGACACCCAGTTGGGTGAAGGCGGGGCGGGGCTGTCCGGTGGCCAGCGCCAGCGCATCGGCCTGGCCCGGGCGTTGTACGGCCTGCCGGCGCTGATCGTGCTCGATGAACCCAATTCCAACCTGGATGATGTTGGCGAGCGCGCTTTGCTTGAGGCTATCAAGCAGATCAAGGCGCAGCAGCGCACGCTGATCCTGATTACCCACAAGTCCAGCCTGCTGGCGGCTGTGGATAAGTTGCTGGTGCTACAGAGCGGCCAGATGCAGGCCTTCGGTCCGAGCGCGCGGGTGCTGCAGGACCTGCAGCGCAGCCATAAGCCGGCCGGCATTCCCACCCCCACCCCGGCGCTACGCAGCGCGGCCAGCGTCAGCATGAGCTACGGCACCCCGAGATCCTGATCATGACCGTCCCTCAGTCGCTTCACGCGCATGCCATTCCCGACAACCTGCTGACCCTCGATGCCCGCCGCCACAGCCGTTTGGGCCGCTGGCTGGTGATCGGTGGTTTTGGCGGTTTCATCCTCTGGGCCGCCTTGGCACCGCTGGACAAGGGCGTGCCGGTTTCGGGCAACGTGGTGGTCGCCGGCAGTCGCCAGGCTGTGCAGCATCCCACGGGCGGCACCATCGAACGTCTGCTGGTGCGCGACGGCGACCGTGTCAGTGCCGGGCAGGTGCTGGTGCAGATGGACGCCACCCAGGCTCAGGCCCAGCATGATTCGTTAAGGGTTCAGTACGTTAACGCCCGGGCCAGTGAAGCGCGCCTGCAAGCCGAGCGTGACGGGCTGGCATCGATCACCTTCCCGACCGAGCTGCAGGCCCTGGCGGCCGAGCCCTGGGTGGCCACCGCCCTGGAACTGCAGCGCCAGTTGCGTAACAGCCGGCGCCAGTCGCTGGACATGGAGCTGGCCGGCCTGCGCGAGAACATCGCCGGCGCCGAGGCCATGCTGGCCGGTGTGCAGGGCTCGATGAGCCACAAGCAGGAACAACGTGCTGCGCTTGATGAACAACTGCAGGGGCTGCGTGATCTGGCCCGTGACGGTTACATTGCACGCAACCGCCTGCTCGACAGCGAGCGCTTGTACGCGCAGATCAACGGCGCGATTTCGGAGGACCTGGGCAATATCGGCCGCACCCGCCGCCAGGTTCTGGAGCTGAAACTGCGCATGGCCCAGCGGCAACAGGAGTACCAGCGCGAAGTCGGCCAGCAGTTGAGCGAGATGCAGTCCAGCGCCGAAGACCTCGGCAACCGCCTGCGCAGCGCCGCCTTCGAACTGGCCAACACCCAGCTGCGCGCCCCGGCCAGCGGCACGGTGGTGGGCCTGAGCGTGTTCACCAATGGCGGAGTGATCGCCCGCGGTCAGCAACTGATGGAGATCGTCCCCAGCGATGCGCCGTTGCTGATCGATGCCCGTGCGCCGGTGGAGTTGGTCGACCGCCTGCACCCGGGGTTGCCGGTGGAGATCATGTTCGTCGCCTTCAACCAGAGCAAAACGCCACGGGTCGAGGGTGAGCTGACCCTGGTCTCGGCCGACCGCCTGGTCGATGAGAAAACCCAGCAGCCCTACTACCAGGTACGCGCCAAGGTCAGTGACGCCGGCTTGCAGCAACTGGCCGGCCAGGACATCCGCCCCGGCATGCCGGTGCAAGCCTTCGTGCGTACCGGCGAGCGCTCGCTGCTCAATTACCTGTTCAAGCCGTTGACCGACCGGGTGCATGTCGCCCTGGCGGAGGAATGATGTCGATGCGTGTGTGGTCATGCCTGCTGTTGTTGGGCACCAGCCTGTCGGCCGCTGCAGTGGACCTGGGCGATGCCTATGCCCTGGCCCTGCGCAACGATCCGGCCTTCCATGCCGCCATCGCCGAGCGCGATGCCGGCCTTGAGAGCCGCGCCATCGGCCGGGCAGCGTTGCTGCCGAACCTGTCCTACCGCTACAACAATGCCCGCAACGATTCCGAAGTGACCCAGACCAACGCCCGTGGCAACGTCACCAGCCAGCGTGACTACCGCAGCTACACCTCGACGCTGACCGTGCAACAGCCGCTGTTCGACTATGGTGCCTGGGCCGAGTACCGCCAGGGTGTGGCCAAGGCGTTGCTGGCGGACGAGCGTTTTCGCAGCCGCAGCCAGGAGCTGGCGGTGCGGGTGTTCGACGCCTACAGTGAGGCGCTGTTCGCCAACGAGCAGATCGCCCTGGCCCAGGCCCAGCGCCGTGCCTATGCCGAGCAATTGCAACTGAATCGGCGCTTGCTCAAGGGCGGCGAGGGTACCCGTACCGACCTGCTGGAAACCCAGGCACGCTACGAGCTGGCCCAGGCGCAAGAGATCGAAGCCAGCGACAACCTCGATGCTGCCCTGCGTACGCTGCAGGCGATCATCGGCGAGCCGCTGGAGGTTGCCGACCTGGCGCCGTTGAATGGTGATTTCCGCGTTCAACCCTTGCAGCCACTGCGCTTCGAAAGCTGGCGGGATCTTGCCGTGGCCTACAACGCCGAACTGGCGTCCCAGCGTCACGCCCTGGTTGCCGCCGACTACGCCGTCGAGCGTCAGCGCGCCGGCCACCTGCCGACCCTGAGTGCCTATGCCAGCACCGGCAAATCCAGCTCCAGCTCCGAAAGCAGCTACGACCAGCGCTATGACACCGACAGCATCGGCATCCAGGTCAGCCTGCCGTTGTTCGCCGGCGGCGGCGTGTCGGCGGCCACCCGCCAGGCGGCTGCCGAGCGCGACAGTGCGCGCTTCAGCCTGGATGGGCAGATTGCCGACACGCTCAATCAGTTGCGCAAGCAGTTCAACCTCTGTGCCAGCAGCACGGCGAAGATCCGCGCCTATGAGTTGGCGGTCAAGTCAGCCAGCGGCTTGATCACGGCCACGCGCAAAAGCGTGGCCGGTGGCGAGCGGGTCAACCTCGACGTGCTCGATGCCGAACAGCAGTTGTACAGCGCCCGCCGCGACCTGGCGCAGGCGCGCTACGATTACCTGCGCGCCTGGTTGCAGCTGCGTTATCTGGCTGGGGTGCTGGAACCGCAGGATTTGCAGCAACTGAATGGCTACTTTGCCAGCGGCCCGGGGGATTTGGCTGCAGGCTGAGTTCAGCTTGCCATTTGACTTGCAGTAACCAAGCGTTTGACTTGGCTACTCGCCGTGTTTTGACATAATTGCTTAAGCGCTTTCTTATAAAGCCCAGTATTTACAGGGCTTTCATGTGCTATTTTTTGACTTACTGAAGAAGTGCTCTTGAGATAATTCGACATGCCGACTTTCAAGCACCACGAACTGGCACTGCTTAACCCTTCCTTCGACTCGCCATTGGTGGATGTCTTGACGGAGCTTGAGCACTTACGTCGCTATCGGCTTGCTGGCACCACACCTTCCAGTCTGTTCTTCCAGCTCAAGAGCATTTTCCACCTTCTAGAGAGCTTGGGTTCGGCACGTATCGAAGGTAACCACACGACACTTGCGGACTATGTCGAAAGCAAAGTGGAGGGGACTGACTCCGCATCGGACCAGCTTCGCGAAATATCCAATATCGAAAAAGCCATGACTTTTGTCGAGGACCATTTCAATGAGGCGGATGACGTCGGTTTGCATCTGCTGCGAGAGTTGCATGCCATTACCGTCGACGACCTCGACAGGGAAGGGGATCGAACCCCTGGCAGTTTCCGCGCTGGACAGGTGCGTATCGCCCAGTCGAGCCATCTCCCGCCCGATCCGGTGCAGGTCCAAGGTTACATGGAAGAGCTGGTTGCTTTCATCAATCGCAGGGATCCCCAAAAGTACGATCTGATGAAGGTTGCCATCGCTCATCATCGATTCGGTTGGATTCACCCGTTCAGCAATGGCAATGGCCGCGTGGTGCGGTTATTGACCTATGTGATGTTGATCAAATATGGATTCAACGTCGCTGCAGGTGGGCGTTTGCTCAACCCGACCGCGGTGTTTTGCAATGACCGCGAACGCTATTACGAAATGCTTGCCCAAGCGGATGCCGGTACGGCCGAAGGGCAGGAGCGGTGGTGCGAGTATGTTCTGCGGGGCATTCTGGACGAACTCAGGAAGCTTGATCGATTATTGGATTACCGTTATTTGAAACAGGCCATCCTGTCTCCAGCACTGGCCCATGCCCGTGAGCGGGCGTTGCTTACCGAGCTTGAGTACGGAGTGCTCCGGTTGCTGCTCGATAGTGACAGCGCAATTGCCAGATCGAGTGACCTGGCAGCCGCGATGCCGGGACTGAATGGCCCTCAACGTACGTATCAGATCAAGAAACTGGTTGAGCGCGGCATGCTGGTCCCGATCAAGCCCAATGCCCGCCAATACACCTTGGGCTTTTCCCACAGCTACCTTTTGCGTGGGGTTATCCGTGCGCTGACCGCCGAGGGATTCATTACCCAGCAGCTGTCATCGGCGCATCAATAACGGCGCAATAGAAAAGGCCGGTGCATAAGCACCGGCCCTGTTGAATCAAGCGCAACCCAATCAGTGCTCCGAAATCGCCTCTCGTCGCGCCGGCGGCTCTCCATGCTCGGCCTCGCTCATCACCGGTACCTCCTTGCCTTCGGCGTTGAACAGCTTGCCGTCTTCGAAGTAGTCACCATCGCGCAGGGCGGAAATGTCCGAGTAGTGGAGGGTGCGTTCGTAGGCGGCGGCGAATACCGACTGCTGGTCGGAGTTGCCGGCGGTGAAGTGGTTGAACACCAGGTTGAGCACGATCGCCATGATCGCAGCCGAGCTGATGCCGGAGTGGAAGATGGTCTCGAACCAGTTGGGGAACTGCGCGTAGAAGTTCGGCGCGGCAATCGGGATCATGCCGAAGCCCAGGGAGGCGGCAACGATGATCAGGTTGACGTTGTTCTTGTAGCTGACCTTGGACAAAGTGCGGATGCCGCTGGCGGCAACGGTGCCGAACAGCACGATGCCGGCGCCACCCAGTACCGAGGTCGGCACCGCGGCAATCACCCGGCCCATGATCGGCAGCAGGCCGAGCACCACCAGGATCACCCCGCCAGTGGCCACCACGTAGCGGCTCTTGACCCCGGTCACGGCTACCAGGCCGACGTTCTGGGCGAAGGCGCTCTGGGTGAAGGAGCCGAAGATCGGCGCCAGGATGCTCGAGGCCATGTCGGCGCGCAGGCCATTGCCCAGGCGTTTGGAATCGACCTTGGTGTCGATGATTTCACCGACGGCGAGGATGTCCGCCGAGGTTTCCACCAGGGTCACCATGATCACGATGCACATCGACAGGATGGCGGCGATGTGGAAGGTCGGCATGCCGAAGTGGAACGGCGTCGGCAACGCCACCAGCGGGCCGTCGAGAACTTTGCTGAAGTCAGCCATGCCCAGCGACCAGGCGATCAGGGTGCCGATGACCATCGCCAGCAGGATCGACAGCCGCGAGATGGTCGCGCTACCCAGCTTGCTCAGGACCAGGACGATGACAAAGGTCAGGCCAGCCAGGCCGATGTTGGCCATGCTGCCGAAATCCGGCGCCTTGCTGTTGCCTCCCATCACCCAGCGTGCGGCCACCGGCATCAGGGTCAGGCCGATGGTGGTGATGACGATACCGGTGACCAGCGGCGGGAAGTACTTGGTGATCCGCGAGAACACCGGGGTAATCAGAAAACCGATCAGCGACGCCGCCATGACCGCGCCCAATACCCCGGGCAAGCCGCCACCGCCTTCACTGCTGAGGATCGCGCCCATGGTCGCCACACCGGCGAACGACACCCCTTGCACCAGCGGCAACTGGCAACCGAACCACGGCAGGCCGAGAGTTTGCAGCAGGGTTGCCAGGCCACCGGCAAACAGCGACGCGGCGATCAGCAGGCCGATATCGGCGGGGCCCAGGCCGGCTGCCTGGCCGAGGATCAGAGGCACGGCGACGATACCGCCGTACATGGTCAGAACATGCTGCAGGCCATAAGCCAGGTTGGCGCCAAGGCCCAGGTTCTCGTCTTCGGGACGCTGGGCTGAAGACGTGCTAGGGGAGGACGTATTCATGGGGCAAGTTCTCAGTTTTATTGTTGTGGCGCTACTGTAGACAAGTCCTACACATGAATGCCAGAACAATTGTATACAATTTTTAGATTTGCGTAGGAACAGTCCTACCTATGGTTTGGCTTCAGGGCTGGATGCAGAGATCGTTCCAACAGCTGCGCGCAGCCCTCGCAAGGCTGCGTGAGAAATGACAGGGAGGCTGAAAAAGCTGTCCAGATGGACAGAAAAGCAAGGGGTAGGCTGGTGGTTAGGGTGCTAACAGATTCTAATCTTCGATCAATTCCCGCAGTTCACGCATCATTTCGGGGTTGTCGGCCAGGTTGAGTTCGACCAAACGCCGCAAATGGCACGATGAATCGATATCAGTACGCAGGCAAACAAAACCCAGTCGATTGCCTTCCTCATGGCGCAGTTCCACCTGCATCCATAGCGTTACTTGCTCCCCCAGGTGGACAAGGGCCTCGAAGTCCTGGGTCAGGTCGGGGTCCCAAGGTTCTGGGCACTTGATCAGCAAGCCCTTGAGGGACAGGTCAATCAGCTCGACCGGCCAGTACCGATCGCCCTGACGCAGTTCGGTGGGGCTATCGAAGGCTACTCGCTGGAAACGTCGACGTTCTTGGGGGTCGCTCATGTTCAGGCACTCCGGGGTTCTTCCTGACTATAGCTCAGCACTTGCCAAGGCCCGCGCAAGGGCGCATAACGAGGTTTGTCCAACCCACGCTGGAGGGCTCTAGACCAACGTGGGGGCTGGCCTTTCCTGCCAGTATCGCTAGACTCGAAAGGCTGTCTTTTATCCACTAGCTGGAAGCAAACCATGAACAACAATAATAGCCTGCTACGCCACATTCCGTGGTTGGCGCTGGCAGTCATAGGAGCCTGTGCGCTGGGTGTGGTCGC
The DNA here is from genome assembly GCF_018390435.1 of Pseudomonas sp. RC2C2. Lineage (NCBI taxonomy): Bacteria > Pseudomonadati > Pseudomonadota > Gammaproteobacteria > Pseudomonadales > Pseudomonadaceae > Pseudomonas > Pseudomonas sp. RC2C2. The sequence goes on from NZ_JAHBAX010000001.1 coordinate 3,062,425, forward strand.
CCTGCGTCGTGGCGAGGCCATCAACGCCTTGTGGATTGTCGTCGCTTCGGTGGCCATCTACCTGGTCGCCTATCGCTACTACAGCCTGTTCATCGCCACCAAGGTGATGCAGCTGGACCCACGTCGGGCCACTCCGGCGGTGCTTAACAACGACGGTCTGGACTACGTGCCGACCAACAAACACATTCTTTTCGGTCACCACTTCGCCGCGATTGCCGGTGCCGGTCCCTTGGTCGGTCCGGTGCTGGCGGCGCAGATGGGGTACCTGCCGGGCACGCTCTGGCTGATTGCCGGGGTGGTGCTGGCCGGTGCGGTACAGGACTTCATGATCCTGTTCCTCTCCACCCGCCGCAACGGCCGCTCGCTGGGCGACATGGTCCGTGAAGAGATGGGCCGGATTCCGGGCACCATTGCCCTGTTCGGCTGCTTCCTGATCATGATCATCATCCTTGCGGTGCTGGCGCTGATCGTGGTCAAGGCCCTGGCCGAGAGCCCATGGGGCATGTTCACGGTGATGGCGACCATCCCGATCGCGATGTTCATGGGCATCTACATGCGCTACATCCGCCCGGGCCATATCGGTGAGATTTCGCTGATTGGCGTGGTGCTGCTGTTGCTGTCGATCTGGCTGGGGGGCCAGGTTGCCGCCGACCCGGTCTGGGGCCCGGCGTTCACCTTCACCGGCGTGCAGATCACCTGGATGCTGGTGGGCTACGGTTTCGTTGCCGCGGTACTGCCGGTGTGGCTGGTGCTGGCACCGCGTGACTACCTGTCGACCTTTCTCAAGATCGGCACCATCGTCGGCCTGGCCATCGGTATCCTGATCATCGCTCCCGAGCTTAAAATGCCGGCGCTGACCCAGTTCACCGACGGTACCGGCCCGGTCTGGAAAGGCACCCTGTTCCCGTTCCTGTTCATCACCATCGCCTGCGGCGCGGTATCGGGCTTCCACGCGCTGATTTCTTCGGGGACCACGCCGAAACTGCTGGATAACGAAGTCAACGCCCGTTACATCGGCTACGGTGGCATGCTCATGGAGTCGTTCGTGGCGATCATGGCCATGGTTGCCGCCTCGGTGATCGAGCCAGGCGTGTACTTCGCCATGAACAGCCCGGCCGCAGTGGTTGGCGCCGACGTCGTGTCGGTGGCGCAGACCGTCAGCAGCTGGGGCTTTGCCATTTCCCCGGACGCCCTCGAAGCGGTGGCCAAGGACATCGGCGAGCACACCATCCTGGCTCGTGCCGGCGGTGCGCCGACCCTGGCGGTGGGGATCGCGCAGATCCTCCACCAGGTGCTGCCGGGTGAAAACACCATGGCCTTCTGGTACCACTTCGCGATCCTGTTCGAGGCGCTGTTCATCCTCACCGCTGTGGACGCCGGTACCCGTGCCGGGCGCTTCATGCTTCAGGACCTGCTGGGCAGCTTCGTACCTGCACTCAAACGCACCGAATCGTGGGGCGCCAACCTGCTCGCCACCGCCGGTTGCGTGGCGCTGTGGGGTTACCTGCTGTACCAGGGCGTGATCGATCCGCTGGGCGGCATCAACACCTTGTGGCCGCTGTTCGGCATCTCCAACCAGATGCTCGCCGGCATCGCCCTGATGCTCGGCACCGTGGTGCTGATCAAGATGAAGCGCCAACGCTACATGTGGGTCACCCTGGTGCCTGCGGTATGGCTGCTGATCTGCACCACCACTGCCGGCTTCATCAAGCTGTTCGACCCGAACCCGGCAGTCGGCTTCCTGGCCCTGGCCAACAAGTACAGCGCGGCGCTCGACGCCGGGCAGGTGCTGGCCCCGGCCAAGGACATCGGCCAGATGCAGCACGTGATTTTCAACGCCTACACCAACGCGGCCCTGACCGGCCTGTTCCTGTTCGTGGTCTTCAGCATTCTGTTCTTCGCCCTCAAGGTCGGCATCGCTGCCCTGGGCAAAAAAGAGCGGACTGACAAAGAGTCCCCGTTCCAGGCCCTGCCGGATGCGTAACCGAAGAGGAATGCAGTGATGTTCAACGATCTCGGTCGACTGGGTAAGTACCTGGGGCAGGCAGCCCGCCTGATGGTCGGCATGCCCGACTACGACAACTACGTCGAGCATATGCAGACCAAGCACCCGGACAAGCCGGTGATGACCTACGAGGAGTTCTTCCGCGAACGCCAGGAGGCTCGTTACGGCGGCAAGGGTGGGCCCAAGTGCTGTTGAAAAGCGGCATGCAAGGCAAGTGACAAAGCTGTGGGAGCCTGGTTCGCGCCGGGCTCCCACAGTCATTTTCAGCGTTCAGGAGTATTCGGTTTGTTATCTCCCATTCCCGTCACCGTACTCAGTGGCTTTCTCGGCGCCGGCAAGACCACCTTGCTGCGTCACCTGCTCAAGGCCGAGCATGGCCTGAAGATCGCCGTCATCGAAAACGAATTCAGCGATGCCGGCATCGATTCGCAGTTGCTGGGCGATGAACCGGTGCAGGTCATGACCCTGGCCAACGGTTGCGTGTGCTGCAGCATCCACACCGACCTGACCAAAGCGCTGTACCTGCTGCTCGAGCGCCTGGACAGCGGCGAGATCGCCTTTGACCGCCTGGTAATCGAGTGCACGGGCCTGGCCGACCCGGCGCCGGTGGCGCAAACCTTCTTCATCGACGAAGAACTGCGCGAGCGCTACCTCCTCGACGGCATCATCACCCTGGTGGATGCGGCGCACGCTGAGTTGCACCTGACCCAGACCATTGCCCAGGCGCAGATCGGCTTTGCCGACCGCCTGCTGGTGAGCAAGACCGACCTGGTCGATGGCGCCAGCTTCCAGGCCCTGAGCGAGCGCCTGGGGCGGATCAACCGTCGTGCGCCGATTCGGGTGGTGGAGCATGGCAAGATCGACCTGGCCGAATTGCTCGATGTGCGCGGCTTCAACCTCAATGCCGACCTGGGTGGCGGTTTGAGCCTGCGCCCGGTCGTGCAGACGGCGACGCCGGATCGGATCTCCAGCCTGGTGCTGCGCACCGATACGCCGCTGGACATTGATCGCCTCAGCGACTTCATGAACCAGTTGCTGGAGGAGCACGGCAAGCAGCTGCTGCGCTACAAGGGCGTGCTGAACATTGCCGCAGAGGAGCGGCGCCTGGTGTTCCAGGGCGTGCTCAAGCTTTATGGCTTTGACTGGGATACTGAGTGGGCAGAGGGGGAAGTGCGCGAGAGTGTGATGGTGTTCATTGCCGACGATTTGCCGGAGGCGAAGATTCGCGAAGGGTTTGAGGCTTTGACTCTGTAGGAGCGGGCTTGCCCCGCGATGCGATGGTGCGATCACTATTGCATCGCGGGGCAAGCCCGCTCCTACAGGTACAAAAAAGCCCGGCTCTTGAGCCGGGCTTTTTCACATCATGACGCTGTGCTTACTTGCCGTATACCGGCAGCTTGGCGCAGATGGCCTTGACCTTCTCGCGAACGGCGTCGATCACCGCTTCGTTGTTCAGGTCGGCGAGGATGTCGCAGATCCAGCCAGCCAGTTCTTTACACTCGGCCTCTTTGAAGCCACGAGTGGTCACGGCCGGGGTGCCGAAGCGCAGGCCGGAGGTGACGAACGGCGAACGTGGGTCGTTTGGAACCGAGTTCTTGTTGACGGTGATGAAGGCGCGACCCAGGGCGGCGTCGGCGTCTTTACCGGAGATTTCCTGCTTGATCAGCGACAGCAGGAACAGGTGGTTCTGGGTACCGCCGGAAACCACGTCGAAACCGCGCTCGATGAACACGCCGGCCATGGCCTGGGCGTTTTTCACCACTTGTTGCTGGTAGGCCTTGAACTCAGGCTGCAGTGCTTCCTTGAAGCAGATGGCCTTGGCGGCGATCACGTGCTCCAGTGGGCCGCCCTGGGCGCCCGGGAATACCGCGGAGTTCAGCTTCTTCTCGATCTCGGCGTTGGCGCGGGCGAGGATCAGGCCACCACGTGGACCGCGCAGGGTCTTGTGGGTAGTGGTGGTGACCACGTCGGCGAATGGCACCGGGTTCGGGTACACGCCTGCAGCGACCAGGCCGGCAACGTGGGCCATGTCGACGAACAGGTAGGCACCGACCTTGTCGGCGATTTCGCGGAAGCGTGGGAAGTCGAGGATCTGCGAGTAGGCCGAGAAGCCGGCAACGATCATCTTCGGCTTGTGCTCGAGCGCCAGGCGCTCGACTTCGTCGTAGTCGATCAGGCCGTTGGCGTCGATGCCGTACTGGATGGCGTTGTACAGTTTGCCCGAGGAGCTGACGTTGGCGCCGTGGGTCAGGTGACCACCGTGGGCCAGGCTCATGCCCAGGATGGTGTCACCGGCCGACAGCAGGGCCAGGTAGACGGCGCTGTTGGCTTGCGAACCGGCGTGCGGCTGGACGTTGGCGTAATCGGCGCCGAACAGTTCCTTGGCACGGTCGATGGCCAGTTGCTCGACCACGTCGACGTATTCGCAACCGCCGTAGTAGCGCTTGCCCGGATAGCCTTCGGCGTACTTGTTGGTCAGCACCGAGCCTTGGGCTTCCATGACAGCGGGGCTTGTGTAGTTTTCCGAGGCGATCAGCTCGATATGTTCTTCCTGGCGCTGAGCTTCTTGCTCCATGGCGGCAAAGAGATCGGCGTCGTACTTGGCAATGGTCAAATCACGGCTGAACATGGCGGTCCTCAAGGATCGTGCTGAAATAGGCGGGCATTCTACCTCATCAGCTTTTGTCTGGCATATGAAAGGGCATCATGTCGCAGACAAATGGGGCTCATGAGCGACAAGCTGCAAGCTTCAAGCGGCAAGTCAAAGGCCGAACGCGTAACGCTTCTAACTTGCCGCTTGTAGCTTAAGGCTTGCAGCTTCCTGCCTACTCGAACATGAACAAGGTTTCGTTGCTGAATTGCGCCTCGAACTGATGCGCCGGCATCGGCCGCCCGAACAGGTAACCCTGCACCTCGTCACAGCCGTGCTCACGGAGGAACTCCAACTGCTCGTGGGTTTCCACGCCCTCGGCGATCACCGCCAGGTTCAGGCTGTGGGCCATGGCGATGATCGCCCGGGCAATCTGCGCATCCTGTTCACCCTCGGGCAGGCCGTCAACGAAGGTGCGGTCGATCTTCAGCACGTCGATGGGGAACTGCTTGAGGTAGTTGAGCGACGAATAGCCGGTGCCGAAGTCGTCGACCGCGATGCTCAGGCCGAGGTTCTTCAGGCTGTCGAGGATCACCATGGCCTCGTTGACCTCGCGCATCAGGATACTTTCGGTCAGTTCCAGCTCCAGGCACGCCGGCGGCAGGCCGGTTTCCTTGAGGATGGTGGCGATGCGCTCGCCCAACTGGCCGTCGGAGAACTGGCGCGCCGAGATGTTCACCGAGACCTTCGGCACCCGCACCTTGGCCTGGTGCCAGGCCTTGAGCTGGCGGCTGGCCTCCTTGAGCACCCAATCGCCGACATCGACCACCAGGCCGAGCTCCTCGATCACCGGGATGAAGTCCCCTGGCGGCACCAGCCCGCGTCGCGGATGGCGCCAGCGCAGCAGCGCCTCGGCGCCGGTCAGGCGCTTGCCGTCGCCGCTGAACTGCGGTTGGTAATAAAGGATGAACTCGTTCTGCTCCAGGGCGTGGCGCAGGTCGCTTTCCAGCTCCAGGCGCTCCAGGGCACTGGCGTTCATGTCGGCCTGGTAGAACTGGAAATTGTTCTTGCCGCGCTCCTTGGCGTGGTACATGGCGGTGTCGGCGTTCTTCATCAGCTGACTGAGCTCGCTGCCATCCTGCGGGCTGAGGGCGATGCCGATACTGGCGGTGACGAAGAACTCGCGGTTCTCCAGCACGAACGGTCGCACCAGGCTGCCGAGAATCTGTTCGGCCACGTGAATGGCGCGGTTCAAGGCCATTTCCCGGGTGGCGCGCGGTTGCAGCAGCAAGGTGAATTCATCGCCACCCATGCGCGCCACGGTGTCGTCGTCATCGACGCAGTCGAGCAGGCGCTCGGCCATGTCCTTGAGCATGCGATCGCCCGCGGCATGGCCGAGGGAGTCGTTGATCGGCTTGAAGCGGTCGAGGTCGAGGAACATCAGCACCACCCAGGCCTTGTGCCGATCGGCTTGCTGCAGGGCCGTGTGCAGGCGGTCCTGGAACAGGGTGCGGTTGGGCAGGTGGGTCAGGGCATCGTAGTAGGCCAGGCGGTGGATGCGCTGTTCACTGGCCTTGCGCTCGCTGATGTCGGTAAAGAAGCACACGTAGCTGGCCAGGTCGCCTTCATCGTCGAGTACCGCGGTGATGCCGACCCAGGCCGGGTAGTGTTCACCGTTGCGGCGCTTGAGCCACACTTCGCCTTCCCAGGTGCCGCGCTGGTGCAGCTGCTTGAGCACGTAGCGCAGGTGGGCATCCTGGTGCTCATCGACGGTCAGCAGGCTCGGCAACTGGTCCAGTACATCGGCCACGGCGTAGCCACTGACGCGGCTGAAGGCTTCGTTGGCCTGGACGATGTAACCGGCCGGGTCGGTGATGAGGATCGCCGAGGTCGAGTGCTCGAATACCGTGGCGGCCATGCGCAGGTCTTTCTCGGCGCGGCGTTGCTGGCTGATGTCGCGGCCGACGCCAAGGATGCCCTCGAAGCGCTCCTGGTCATCCCAGACCAGCACCAGGCGCAGCTCGATCGGGATCTTGCGGCCATCGGCGCGCAGGCAGTCGAACAAAAACAGCTGGGTCGGCAATTGGGTGCGCAACTGCTCCAGCTGTTCGGGGTCGCCGAGGGCCTTGTTGACCCGCTCGACCAGGCTGTAGATGCCGGTGAGCTGGGCCGGGTTGGCGATGGTCGAATGCCAGCCGTTTTCGATGATCCACTCCACTTCAAAGCCCAGGACCGCCTGGATCGACGGGCTGACGTAGTTCAGTTGCAGTTGGCTGTCGGTGGAGAAGATCACGTCGCTGATGCTTTCAGCGAGCATGCGGTAGCGTTGTTCGCTGTCGCGCAGGGATTCGCTGGCCTCGATCTGCTCGGTAACGTCCTTGCCGACGCCGATGATCCGCGTCACGCAACCTGCGCTGTTGCGGGTCAGGGCCTGTTCGCGAATGTCGAAGCGGCGCCAGCACTGGTCGTGGTGGCGCAAACGCAGCTGGCAATGCAGTTGCTCGACATAACCCGAGTGGCGTTGTTGCTGGCGCAATTGCCGGTACAGCTGGGCATCGTCCGGGTGCAGCAGCAACTCCCAAAAATGATCGCCCATCTTCGCCAGCTCCGCGCGGCTGTAGCCCAGGGTCTGGCCGAGGTTGCGGTTGCTGAAGATCATCAGCTGGCTTTGCACATCCTGCACGTACAGCTGGTCAGGCACGGTGCGCACCACGTCCGACCAGAAGCTTTCGCGTTCGAGCAACGACAGCTCGACCTGCTTGCGGCTGGTGATATCGCTGATGCTGAGGATCACCGCCTGATAATCACGGCGCTGCTGCGGGAAGCGCACCATCAGCCACAGGTGCAGGTCTTCGCCATCCGCCGTCGGCAGGCGTACCTCCAGCTCCAGCTGTTGCTGGTTGTCGAGGATCGCCCCGAGCAGCTGGACGCCGATACCGTCGCTGTCGGTCTGCGAACCTTCGACCAGGCGCTGCCAGGCACTGTCACAGCAATTGACGCCGAGCAGTTGCAGGGCCACCTGATTGACTTCGGTGACTTTCAGTTCTTGCAGCAGCACCCGGCGCAAAGGCTGGTCGAACGCCAGGCGCTGTTCCAGGGCCGGGCGGCTGCGCAGGCGATAACGCTCGAGCTGACCGGGCAGGCCGGAGAGGTCGAGCACGCACAGGGCGACCCCGGTACCTTCGAAAATGTCGTGGTAGCGCCGACGGCTTTCCTGCAGCAGGCGATGCCGGCGGCGCATGTTGATCAAGGCCAGCAGCGGTATCAATGCGCAGAACAGCCCCAGTACGCATTTGCCGATCAGTGCCGGCAACAGTTGCTGGCGGGCAAGGCCTGCATCGAACAGGCCGCGCAGCTGCCAGGTGCTGTTGTCGAGAAACGCCAGCATCACGCTTTGCAGCGGCTCATCGCTGCCGGGAGTCGGTTGATGGCGGTTGATGATGTCGCCGGTACGGCTGTTTTCCAGCAACCACAAGGGGTGGTTGGGCCGGTCCAGGTGGGTGGTCAGGTCGCTGTAGTAGCTCGGCGCCAGGCGCAGGAACCAGTAGCCGCTGGGCGCTTCGCCCGGCTGGCGCAGCAACAGGTAGACCTGCTGGTTATCGGCGCTGTTGCTGTAATAGTAGTCGCGCCCCTGGTTCAGCCGCAGCAGCTCGTCCAGCACCTGGTAATCGGGGCTGGCGTTCAGGCTGTCGGCCTGTAGACTGCCGTCGGCGCCGATCCAGGCGACACTGAGCAGGTTCGGCTGTTGCTGGCGCAACTGGGCGATGACTTTTGGCAGGTGTTCCGGGCCAGGCGACACGCGGTATTGCTGGAACTGATTGAGCACCACCTGGGCCTTGAGCGCCATGTTCAGGCTCATGTGATCGGCGAGCTCGGCACTGTCGTTCAAGCTTTGCTGATACTGGTCAGCCTGGGTATGACGGAACTGGGCAATCAACTGCCACAGCAGCAGGCCGAGCAGCAACAGCACCAACAGGGCCAGCGCGCCTTTCAATGAACCGCGCAGCGGCGAGCCTGACGCAGTGGCCGGCTTGCGCAGGGATGACGGCTGAGAGAGATTGGTCAAACGTTGATCCTGCGGTATGGCTGGATGGCAGGTTTAGAGCTGCTGGTTGGCAAGTGCCGCGTTCCTGGCGACGGCTCCGGTTGCGCACTATAAGCCGGACGCCCGAAGGGCGGCTAGCATGCCCGCAAACGTGGCAAAGTGCCAGCCCTGTTCGTCGGCGGTTTGCCCAACCCGGCGCATTACGGTAGCTTTGGCCCTTTCCTGGGGGCTACGGCTTCCTTCATCTGTATCGTCCTTATTTTTTCGTCTCTGACGCTAGGTTTATCCATGGCTCAATACGTCTATACCATGCATCGGCTGGGCAAGGTTGTCCCGCCGAAGCGGGAAATCCTGAAGAACATCTCCCTGTCGTTTTTCCCCGGCGCCAAGATCGGCGTGCTCGGCCTCAACGGCTCGGGTAAATCCACCCTGCTGAAAATCATGGCGGGTGTAGACACCGAGTTCGACGGCGAAGCCCGTCCGATGCCCGAACTGAACATCGGCTACCTGCCGCAGGAGCCCCAGCTGGACCCGGCCAAGACCGTGCGTGAAGTGGTCGAGGAAGCGGTCAGTGTGATCAAGGACGCCCAGGCCCGCCTGGACGAAGTCTACGCCGCCTACGCCGAGCCGGATGCCGACTTCGACAAGCTGGCTGCCGAACAGGCCAAGCTTGAAGCCATCCTCCAGGCCAGCGATGGCCACAACCTCGAGCGTCAGCTGGAAGTGGCCGCCGACGCCCTGCGCCTGCCGGCCTGGGAAGCCAAGGTCGAGCACCTGTCTGGTGGTGAGAAGCGCCGTGTGGCCCTGTGCCGTCTGCTGCTGTCGGCCCCTGACATGCTCCTGCTCGACGAACCGACCAACCACCTGGATGCCGATTCCGTCGCCTGGCTGGAGCATTTCCTCCACGACTTCCCGGGCACCGTGGTTGCCATTACCCACGACCGTTACTTCCTCGACAACGTCGCCGGCTGGATCCTCGAACTCGACCGCGGCGCCGGTATTCCGTACGAAGGCAACTATTCGGGCTGGCTGGAAGCCAAGTCCGATCGTCTGGCCCAGGAATCCAAGCAGCAGTCGGCCCACGAAAAGGCCATGAAGGAAGAACTGGAGTGGGTGCGCAAAGGCGCCAAGGCCCGTCAGTCCAAATCCAAGGCCCGTCTGCAACGCTTCGAAGAAATGCAGTCGCAGGAGTTCCAGAAGCGCAGCGAGACCAACGAGATCTACATCCCGGCCGGTCCACGGCTGGGTGACAAGGTCATCGAGTTCAAGAACGTCACCAAGGGCTATGGCGATCGCGTGCTGATCGACAACCTGTCGTTCTCCATGCCAAAAGGCGCCATCGTCGGCGTGATCGGTGGCAACGGTGCCGGTAAATCGACCCTGTTCCGCATGCTGATGGGCAAGGAACAGCCGGACTCGGGCAGCATCGAGATCGGTGAAACCGTGCAACTGGCTTGCGTTGACCAGAGCCGCGAAGACCTCGACGGCAACAAGACTGTGTTCCAGCAGATCTCCGACGGCTCCGACCAACTGCGCATCGGCACCTACGAGATTCCGTCGCGCACCTACGTGGGCCGTTTCAACTTCAAGGGCGGCGATCAGCAGAAGTTCGTCAAGGACCTCTCCGGTGGTGAGCGCGGTCGTCTGCACCTGGCCCTGACCCTGAAAGAGGGCGCCAACGTCCTGCTGCTCGACGAACCGTCCAACGACCTCGACGTCGAAACCCTGCGTTCGCTGGAGGAAGCCCTGCTGGACTTCCCGGGCGCCGCCATCGTGATCTCTCACGATCGCTGGTTCCTGGACCGTGTGGCCACCCACATCCTCGCTTACGAAGACGATTCGCAGGCGGTGTTCTTCGAAGGCAACTACACCGAGTACGAAGCCGATCGCAAGAAGCGCCTGGGCGAAGCCGCTGCTCAGCCGCACCGGGTACGGCACAAAAAACTGGCATAACCCTCAGTGCTGTGCACTGGAACGGGGCCTTCGGGTCCCGTTTTTTTTTGCCTGGATTTGTGTCGAATTCATCGCTGGCAAGCCAGCTCCCACAGATTTAGCGCTGAAAGATGAAGTGTATACACTTATACAAATGCACCATTTAATTTCATAAAAACGACATTTCGCCCTGTTGCGGTGCGGTGGCTTCTTGGTACAGTCGGGGAAAAAACCAATAAGCCCACTCCATCTGGTGAATGTCTACATGATCGAATCTGTCGAAGATTTCCTCGCTCGCCTCAAGCAACGCGACCCGGCCCAGCCTGAGTTCCATCAGGCCGTCGAAGAAGTGCTGCGCAGCCTCTGGCCGTTCCTCGAAGCCAATCCTCATTACCTGCAGGCCGGTATCCTCGAGCGTATGGTCGAGCCGGAGCGGGCGGTCCTGTTCCGCGTGTCGTGGGTCGATGACCAGGGCAAGGTCCAGGTCAACCGCGGCTACCGCATCCAGATGAGCAGTGCCATCGGCCCGTACAAGGGCGGCCTGCGTTTCCACCCCTCGGTGAACCTCGGCGTGCTGAAGTTCCTGGCTTTCGAGCAGGTGTTCAAGAACTCCCTGACCTCGCTGCCCATGGGCGGCGGCAAGGGCGGCTCGGACTTCGATCCGAAGGGCAAGAGCGATGCCGAGGTCATGCGCTTCTGCCAGGCGTTCATGAGCGAGCTGTACCGCCACATTGGCGCCGACCTCGACGTGCCGGCCGGTGATATCGGCGTCGGCGCCCGCGAGATCGGTTTCCTGTTCGGCCAGTACAAGCGCCTGGCCAACCAGTTCACCTCGGTGCTGACCGGCAAGGGCATGACCTACGGCGGCAGCCTGATCCGCCCGGAAGCCACCGGCTACGGCTGCGTGTACTTCGCCGAAGAGATGCTCAAGCGCCAGGACCTGCGCATCGACGGTCGCCGGGTGGCCATTTCCGGCTCCGGCAACGTTGCCCAGTATGCCGCGCGCAAGGTCATGGACCTGGGCGGCAAGGTGATCTCGTTGTCCGACTCCGAAGGCACGCTGTACTGCGAAGCCGGCATGAGCGATGAGCAGTGGGATGCGCTGATGGAGCTGAAAAACGTCAAGCGTGGCCGGATCAGCGAGCTGGCCGAACGTTTTGGCCTGGAGTTCCGCAAGGGCCAGCGCCCCTGGACCCTGGCCTGCGACATCGCCCTGCCATGCGCGACCCAGAACGAACTGGACGCCGAAGACGCCCGCACCCTGCTGCGCAACGGCTGCATCTGCGTGGCCGAGGGCGCCAACATGCCGACCACCCTCGAGGCTGTGGATATCTTCATCGAAGCCGGCATCCTCTTCGCTCCGGGCAAGGCCTCCAACGCCGGTGGCGTGGCCGTCAGTGGCCTGGAGATGTCGCAGAACGCCATGCGCCTGTTGTGGACCGCCGGTGAAGTGGACAGCAAGCTGCACAACATCATGCAATCGATCCACCATGCCTGCGTGCACTACGGCGAAGAGAACGGCCGGATCAACTACGTGAAGGGCGCCAACATCGCCGGCTTCGTCAAGGTTGCCGATGCCATGCTGGCCCAGGGCGTGGTTTAAGCTTCCGGCTCGATGGCGACGATCTCGATTCGCAGATCCCCTGCCGGTCGTCGCCACAGCACCTCATCACCGGGCGCGGCTCCCAGCAACGCCCGGCCCAGAGGTGAACCCCAGTTGATCAGGCCGCTGGCGGCATAGGCCTGGTCTTCACCGACCAGTTGCACCTGATGCTGCTGGCCCTGCTCATCGACGAACAGTACCCGGCTGCCGATCTGCACCTTTTCATGGGAAGTGGCGGGGGCGACGACCTGGGCGCTTTGCACCCGGGCGCTGAAGTAGCGCAGGTCGCGTTCGATTTCGGCCAGGCGCTGCTGGTCAGCCTGATCGCCCTGGCTCAGGAGTTCGCTGCGCAAGCTGTTCAGCTCGGCGAGCCGTTGTTGCAGCAGGGTCAGGCCGCAGGCGGTAACATGGTTGGGCTGCTCGCTGATCCGGCGTTCCACCGGCTGGCTGGCCTGGGCGGCGGCCTGGTCTTCGTTGACGAATGCTCGGCTCATGAGGGCCTCCTTTCATGGGAGACCATGCTGACAGCCCGGTGGTTGCATCGGATGTCCGATTGCGACCTACTTGCGTCGATAGGCGCGCGCGGCATCCCGATCCTTTTCTTCCTGCCACTGCTCATCGCGGTCATCCCAGTGTCGGGCGCGGTATTCCTGCAGGTCCTGGTTCTCCTGCATGGCGTGGCACTGGCGAAAGCCATCGTCCCAGCCGGACTCGTACTGACGGTTGTGCAGGTAGCGCGGCACGTCCTTGCGAAAATCCCCGGCCATCACCCCGGCGGCCTGGCGACCGCTGCTGCAACCGTCCTGGAAACCATCGGCGTAGGCCGGTGGATAACCCTGATTGATCAGTTGCTCGTGGGTTGTCTGGCAACCTGTGAGCACGCCCATTACCACCATGACCAGCCAATACCGCCGCATGTTCAAACTCTCCGCTTGCCAGGGAAAGTCTAGGTGGGGAATTGTCGCTGGCGTGTCAAAAGGATGTGATCAGGGCATTGGCGCTGCTGCGCAGCCCATCGCCGGCGAGGCCGGCTCCCACACTGGACCGTGTACACCTGACCTGTGGGAGCTGGCTTTGCCAGCGATGCAAGGCGCAGCCTTGCTAATACTGGTACCACTTCAATTCCAGCATCACCTCGTTCTGCGCCGACGCCAACTTGCTGAAGTCGCGGCTGGCACTGAGCCGCAGGCCCAGATCGCGGGACAATTCCCACTGCTGGTTCAAGCTCAGGCTACGCCGCACCTCGCCGTTGGTGAAGTAGTCGGCCTTGGCCTCGACACTCAGGTTGCCCAGCGGATTGCGCCACAGCAGCCCGGTGTTGAACCCCGCTGCCGGGGCGATGAAACCGGCAAAGTCATTGTTATGCTCGACCCGCACCGTGCCCAGGGCAAAACCAAGCAGGTCATCGGCCAGCTGCCAGGTACCGCCGGCGCCGCCGTTGACGTGGCTGACCAGTACCTCATCGCCATGCTTGCCCAGCACCTGCTCCAGCCCTCCGGCGACCTGCCACGACCAGGGTTGCAGCAAGGCATTGCGCGGGGTCAGCGAGCGGATGGTGGCCAGGTCCAGGCGTTGCACCTGCCAGTCGTTGCCTTCGTACTGGCGCAGCTTGAGCTGAAGGATCTCGATCTGCGCGCCGAGGGGAAAGCCGTAGGCGTTGTCGTTGAGGTCGTGATAGGCCATGCGCAGGCCATACTCGGCATAGGCGCGATCATCGCGGCTACCCAGGCCCAACTGCCAGGTGCGCGACTGATGGCCGTCTTCAGGCAGTCCCGGGCGTTCGATTTCAAGCTCCGGTGGCGGGTTGCGGTTAATCGCCCGCAGCAGCTCGAAGCTGCGTTTGCTGCGTGCCGGGTCGCGCTCCTGGCCGTTGGCCCGGTAACGCTCCAGGCGATAGGCGGCGTCCTGTACCAGGGCCTGGCGCTCGCGCGGCAGGGCGGTGAATTCGGGGCTTTGCAGTTGGGCGGTGTCGGCACTGACCGCCAGCACCTGCTGTTGCTCGCCGGCATCCAGCGGTTTGGCCCGCTCCAGCAGCTCACGTTCGCGTGACGGCCGGTAGTCGATGCGTTCGACCAGGCCGGACTGCTTGACGGCCTTGACCGTGTCGGTGGGAATCGCGGTCAACGGGAACTGCGAGGTCAGGTCCAGGCTCGGGCGTGCCACTTGCAGCAGTTCGAGCAAGCGATAGGAGCAGTTTTCGTCGAAGAAGAAATAGTCGAACTGGATCTGCTTGAGTTCCCAGACATGCTCGACCATGCGCCCGGTTTCTTCCGGGGTCAGGTTCAGCCGGTATTCCCACAGGTCGCGGTTTTCCAGGCTGCGGTACTCGGAGAGCTTTTCCTGGTAGGGCACCAGGGCGAACAGGCCCGGGTAGCCGCCCATCAGGCCCTTCCAGGCATAGAGGATGCTGTTGTCGCTGCCTTCGATATAGGCGCCGAAGTTGATCGCATAGCTGAGCAGGGCGGTTGCGTTGCTCTGCACGTCGGCCTGGTCGATCCGCAACAGGGTGTGGCCGAACATCGACGACGGGCTGTTCAGGTAGGCGGCCGGAAAGATCATCACCGCGCTGTGCGGTGAGACGTCCTTGAACCACTGAGTGTATTCCTGGCAGTCCGGGGTTGGCAGGTCGCTGAGTTGCAACTGCTCGCGCAACCAGCGGGTACGCGCCGGGAACACGCACTGGGCGTGTTTGTTGCCGAGGCTCGCCGGGGCATACAGCGCCTGGACGGTGGCGCGCAGCTCCTGGTCCGGGTGATGGGCGCCGTCTGCGGCGAGAAAGAAGCGCTGGTCGTCGACGTAGCTGCGCCAACCGCCAAGCTTGGCCGTCTCGTAGTGACCGAGGGCGATCCAGTAGCGCTCGGCCGCCAGTTGCTTCAGGCGTGCGTCATCGAATGTAGGGGCAGCATGCAGCGGGGCGCAGGCACAGAGCGCCAGGTAGGCAAGGCGTTTGAGCATGTCGGGCAACTAAGTCTGAATGATGCCGATAGAGGCGGACAACAACCCGCCCCGGTGACGGGGCGGGTGGGCCGAGCTTAAGCCTGGGTGGCGTATTTGGCCAGGCGCGGGTCGCTTTTGAGCACCGCGAGGGTGTTGCTGTGCACGTCTTCAGCCGTGACATCGGCGGTCTTGAAGATGTCCTGGAAGTGTTGATGGGTAACCGCGGCGAAGTGCGCGCGATCTTCCGGGGCAACGCCCAGCACCACGGCATAGGTGGTCAGTGCTTCACCTTGACCCTTGGCCATGTCCTCGGAGAGTTCGTTCATCATACCGTTCATGGCGAACCATGATTTACCGCCATAGGTCAGCGCAGAGTTGGTCGAGCAGCCGTTGGTGCCCGAGGTCATGCCGAAAGTGGCGTTGCCGGACGTGCCGTTGGTGGTGGAGGCCAGGAAGTGGGCCGGTGTCCCGCGTTGGCCCTCGAACAGCATGTTGCCCCAGCCGCAGTCCGGTCCGCCAGGCGCCTGGGCCATGGCATTGAGGGAAACCGCAGTGAACAGAGTACCCAGAAGAATCCGTTTCATAGCATTGTTCTCTTTCTAGAAGTACATACCAAAGGTCAGGGTTGTCTGGCATATCTGTAGGACCAGTTGCCAGGGCGGGTCGGTTATTTACCCAGCCGCGCAGTTTGGAGTTTAGGCACGATCTAAGGGTTGCGTGATTTATTGCGAAAGATTGCCTGAAAATGTTGACGTAGATCGGCTTTTCGCCCCTGCGACAATTCGCAGCGATGAGCCTTGCAAGGCGTACGCGCACGGCGCCAGAATGCTGACATCTGCCCCGCCGAAGTAAGGAAGCCCGATGCCCGATCCTGTCGCTGCGAGCCTGCGTCTTGCGCCCGAAGCCCTGACCCGGCCGTTTTCCGCTGAACAGTTCGCTTTTTCCACCACCAATGATCTGGAGCCTTTTCGCGGTGTGCTTGGCCAGGAGCGTGCGGTTGAAGCCTTGCAGTTCGGCGTCGCCATGCCGCGCCCTGGTTACAACGTATTTGTCATGGGCGAGCCCGGCACTGGCCGTTTCTCGTTCGTCAAACGCTACCTGAAGGCGGAAGGCAAACGCCTGCATACGCCCTCGGACTGGGTTTATGTCAACAACTTCGACGAGCCACGCGAGCCGCGCGCCCTGGAGTTGCCGCCAGGCAGCGCCGGGGCGTTCATCAGCGACATCGGTGGCCTGATCGACAACCTGCTGGCGACTTTCCCGGCGGTCTTCGAGCACCCGTCCTACCAGCAGAAGAAGAGCGCCATCGATCGCGCCTTCAACCAGCGCTACGACCGCGCCCTGGATGTGATCGAGCGCGCCTCACTGGAAAAGGACGTAGCCCTGTACCGCGACAGCAGCAACGTCGCCTTCACCCCGATGGCCGATGGCAAGGCGCTGGACGAAGCCGAATTCGCCCAGTTGCCGGAAGCCGAGCGTGAGCGTTTCCACGACGACATCGCCGCCCTGGAGGAGCGCCTCAACGAAGAGCTGGCGAGCCTGCCGCAATGGAAGCGCGAGTCGAGCAACCAGCTACGCCACCTCAACGAAGAAACCATCACCCTGGCCTTGCAGCCATTGCTGGCGCCGCTGTCTGAAAAGTACGCAGAAAACGCCGCCGTTTGCGCTTATCTGCAGGCCATGCAGGTGTACCTGCTGCGCACCGTGGTCGAGCAATTGGTCGATGACAGCAAGACCGATGCCCAGGCGCGCAAGCTGCTCGAAGAGCAGTACTCGCCAAGCCTGGTGGTCGGCCATCACGCCAGCGGCGGCGCGCCGGTGGTGTTCGAGCCGCACCCGACCTACGACAACCTGTTTGGCCGTATCGAATACAGCACCGACCAGGGGGCGCTGTACACCACGTACCGGCAACTGCGCCCCGGGGCCTTGCACCGGGCCAACGGCGGTTTCCTGATTCTTGAGGCCGAGAAGATGCTCGGCGAGCCGTTTGTCTGGGACGCGCTCAAGCGCGCCCTGCAGTCGCGCAAGCTGAAGATGGAATCGCCCTTGGGCGAGTACGGCCGCCTGGCTACCGTGACCCTCAATCCGCAGATGATCCCGCTGAATATCAAAGTGGTGATCATCGGCGCGCGGCAGCTGTACTACGCCCTGCAGGATCACGATCCGGACTTCCAGGAAATGTTCCGGGTACTGGTCGATTTCGACGAAGACATCCCCATGGTCGACGAGAGCCTGGAGCAGTTCGCCCAGTTGCTCAAGACCCGCACCAGCGAAGAGGGCATGGCGCCGCTGAGCGCTGATGCGGTGGCGCGCCTGGCCACCTACAGCGCGCGCCTGGCCGAGCACCAGGGGCGTTTGTCGGCGCGCATCGGCGACCTGTTCCAACTGGTCAGCGAGGCGGACTTCATCCGCCACCTGGCCAACGACGAAATGACCGACGCCGGGCACATCGAACGTGCCCTCAAGGCCAAGGCCACCCGCACTGGCCGCGTGTCGGCGCGGATTCTCGACGACATGCTGGCCGGCATCATCCTGATCGACACCGACGGTGCCGCGGTGGGCAAGTGCAACGGCCTGACCGTGCTCGAAGTCGGCGATTCGGCATTCGGTATCCCGGCGCGGATTTCCGCCACGGTCTACCCGGGTGGCAGCGGCATCGTCGACATCGAGCGCGAGGTCAACCTTGGTCAGCCGATCCACTCCAAGGGGGTGATGATCCTTACCGGCTACCTGGGCAGCCGTTATGCCCAGGAATTCCCCCTGGCGATCTCGGCGAGTATCGCCCTTGAGCAGTCCTATGGTTACGTCGACGGTGACAGCGCTTCCCTGGGCGAGGCCTGCACGCTGATCTCGGCGTTGTCGAAGACGCCGCTCAAGCAGTGCTTCGCCATTACCGGTTCGATCAACCAGTTCGGTGAAGTGCAAGCGGTGGGTGGGGTCAACGAGAAAATCGAAGGCTTCTTCCGCCTGTGCGAAGCACGTGGCCTGACCGGTGAACAGGGCGCGATCATCCCGCGTGCCAACGTTGCCACGCTGATGCTCGATGAGCGGGTGCTGCAGGCGGTGCGCGCCGGTATGTTCCACGTCTATGCGGTAAGCCAGGCCGACGAGGCCCTGAGCCTGCTGGTCGGTGAGCCTGCCGGTGAACCGGATGAAGAGGGCCAGTTCCCTGAAGGCAGCGTCAACGCCCGGGTGGTGGAGCGCCTGCGGGTCATCGCCGAGATGATCAGTGAAGAGGACCTCAAGGAGGCAGAGAAGGAACATGCCGAGCAGGCCCTGGCGCAGGTAAAAGCTTCTTGAACTGAGTGGTACGAGTCAAAAAAACGGCGCTAAATGGGGTGTGACCATTCGGCGCCGGTTTTTCCACGCCTGGGTGGAATTCTTCTATTCTTCAGATCAGGGACAGTCGTAGGTACAGGAACGAGACAGCCTTCACCTGAGGGCTGAACAAGGGTTTACCGAGGACCTTCGCCATGCCGCGCAGCCTCAGCCTCACCCGTCAATGCCTGGGCCTGGTGACCCGCATTGAATGCAGTATCCGCCCACTGGCCGGTGACAATGGCATGTGGACCTTGCTGTTTGCCGCCGGCATGGCTGGCGAGCAGCCCTCTGCGATCAAGGCCCAAGGGCCGTTTCACGGGCCGTTCGTGGCCGAGTCGGTGCTCAATGCCATTGTCGACAGCCTGACCTTGCACGGTTATCAGCTGGCCGATGATCCGCAGATCTGGTGTGTGCACCTGCAAGCCCAGCTGCGCCGGATCAACGGCGAGCGCGTCCATCACGTCGGCGACTTCCAGTTCCATCCGGAAACCTGAGTCGCAGGCGCCACGCCTGTGGCAGCGTGCCACGGGCTTTTTCTGTCATGGGTGGCTGTTATACTCGCGCTCGCTTTTTTGCCAACCTGACGAGTTTTCAATGGAACGTATTATCGAAAATGCGATGTATGCCTCGCGCTGGCTGCTCGCGCCGATCTATTTTGGTCTGTCGTTGGGCCTGTTGGCGCTGGCACTGAAGTTCTTCCAAGAGATCTTCCACGTCCTGCCCAACGTTTTCGCCCTGGCCGAAGCCGACCTGATCCTGGTGCTGCTGTCGCTGATCGACATGGCCCTGGTCGGTGGTTTGCTGGTGATGGTGATGATTTCCGGTTACGAGAACTTCGTCTCGCAACTGGACATCGACGAGGACAAGGAAAAACTCAGCTGGCTGGGCAAGATGGACTCGTCTTCGCTGAAGATGAAGGTCGCCGCCTCGATCGTGGCGATTTCCTCGATCCACCTGCTGCGGGTGTTCATGGACGCGCGCAACATCGAGCCCCAGTACCTGATGTGGTACGTGATCATCCACATGACCTTCGTGGTCTCGGCCTTTGCCATGGGTTACCTGGACAAGGTCACCAAGCACTGATCAGGCGTTTTGCCCAGTCAACAACCGCCCGTGCGTTGCAAAACGGACGGGCGGTTGCGGTTTTGCCTTGTGCTTTGTGCGCGGCTGTACAGAGAATGAACGGTCACTCGAAGTTCCGGTAACGAGGTATCGCAATGAACCTTCACCAACTGAACACCGAGGCCAGAGCCGGTCATGTCGAAGAGCTCAACCTGATCGCCATCGAGGGCGGTGATTTCATTATCGAGGCACGGGTAAAGGGCCACGCCCATCCGCTCTCGGACACCCATGGGCAGCGCCTGAAAGTGCATTCGGTAGTCGATGCGCAACGCCTGCTCAGCGGTTTGCCAGCGGTGCCAGTGCACCTGGTGCACTGGTCGATGGATGATGAGATGTGCGGCGGTGGCGATGCCGGCGATGGCGACCTGAAAATACCGATGCCACGACGTTCGGCCTGGTAGCTGATCTGCGCCAGCGCAGTGTGCTAGGCTGCTCGCCCTTTTCATAAAGGGCGCGGCTGTCATGCGCCCTGCAGCGGAGCAAGCAAATGTCCGAACTCAACCTGTCTACCGACGAAACTCGCGTCAGCTACGGCATCGGCCGTCAGCTGGGTGGCCAACTGCGTGACAACCCGCCACCAGGCGTAAGCCTGGACGCCATCCTGGCCGGCCTGACCGACGCCTTCAACGGCCAGGACAGCCGCGTCAGCGAAGCCGACCTGTCGGCCAGCTTCAAGGTCATCCGCGAAATCATGCAAGCCGAAGCTGCTGCCAAGGCCGAAGCTGCCGCTGGCGAAGGCAAGGCCTTCCTGGCTGAAAACGCCAAGCGTGACGGCATCACCACCCTGGCTTCGGGCCTGCAGTTCGAAGTACTGACCGCAGGTGAAGGCGCCAAGCCAAGCCGCGACGACAGCGTGCGTACCCACTACCACGGCACCCTGATCGACGGCACCGTGTTCGACAGCTCCTACGAGCGCGGCCAGCCAGCAGAATTCCCGGTCAGCGGCGTGATTGCCGGCTGGACCGAAGCCCTGCAACTGATGAATGCCGGCAGCAAATGGCGCCTGTACGTGCCGAGCGAGCTGGCTTACGGCGCTCAGGGCGTTGGCAGCATCCCGCCGCACAGCGTGCTGGTGTTCGACGTCGAGCTGCTGGACGTTCTGTAAGACGTTCTTTAAGAACGTCAGAGGGCCTTTCGGCCCTCATCGCTGGCAAGCCAGCTCCCACAGGATTCGCTTCACACCGGTCCATTGTGGGAGCCGGCCTTGCCGGCGATGCGGTTTCAGTTCCAATCGGTCCCGCCACCCGGGCGCAACGCCCGCGCATAGCAGAACAGGAACAGGTTCCTCACCAGTTCCTTGAGCACACCCGGCTCACTCGAATTCAAACCATTGAGATCCAGGTCGCCCTGGTCGCGCAGTTCGTCCAGTGCTTCTTCTTCAAGCACGGCACAGACCTCGCCGGTTTCCCGGTGCAGGATGCGCAAGTATGGATGGGGGCGGTCAAGCCAGGCGTCTATCAGATAAGTCATGGCTATTCTCCTTGAAAGCGTTCAATGAGAATAATTCTTATTATCAAAATAGCAAGTGCCTATTGGCGGTTTTTTCCAGGTTGTGGGCTGTCGAGGCCGCAGGGCGGCCCCGAACCCACCAGAATCAGACCTTGCGGACGAATTCAGATTTCAGCTTCATCGGGCCGATGCCATCGATCTTGCAGTCGATGTCGTGGTCGCCATCGCACAGGCGGATGTTCTTGACCTTGGTGCCGACCTTGACCACCAGCGAGGTGCCCTTGACCTTGAGGTCCTTGATCACGGTGATGGTGTCGCCGTCCTGCAGGACGTTGCCCACTGCATCCTTTTTTACCGCCTCATCGCTGGCTGCTTCGGCATCACCGGCAGCCGACCACTCGTGGGCGCACTCGGGGCAGACCAGCTGGGCGCCGTCTTCGTAGGTGTATTCGGAGTTGCATTTGGGGCAGGGTGGCAAAGTGCTCACTAAGGTTCCTCAAGACGTACAGGTACAAAACCTACATTGTATAGGGTTTTGTTGTCGTGGGGCGAATGCAATCGCGGGGCAAGCCCGCTCCCACCGTGTGGGAGCGGGCTTGCCCCGCGATTAGGGAAGTGGCGAATCAGTGCGTGCGGGCGACGGCGAATTCGCTGAGTTCGACCAGTGCGTCGCGGTATTCGCTGGCTGGCAGCACGTCCAGGCAGGCGATGGCGCGGGCCACGTAGTCGCGGGCCAGTTTGGCGGTGTAGTCCAGGGAGCCTGAGGCTTCGACGGCCGCGCGGATGCTCTCGAGGTCTTCGATGCCGCCCTTCTGGATCGCCTGACGCACCAGCGCGGCCTGTTCGGCGGTGCCTTCGCGCATGGTGTAGATCAGCGGCAGGGTCGGCTTGCCTTCGGCCAGGTCGTCACCGACGTTCTTGCCCAGGGTCTGCGCATCGCCCTTGTAGTCGAGCAGGTCGTCGACCAGCTGGAAGGCCACGCCCAAGTGGTCACCGAAGGTGCGCAGGGCTTCGCTCTGTTCCTCGCTCGCCTGGGCCAGGGCCGCGGCGCTGTGGGTCGAGGCCTCGAACAGCATCGCGGTCTTGCCGCGGATGACGTCCATGTAGACTTCTTCGGTGGTGCTGGCGTCGCGCACCTTGGACAACTGCAGGACTTCGCCTTCGGCGATGACCCGGGTGGCCTTGGAGAGGATCTGCATGACCGGCATCGAGCCCAGTTCGACCATCATCTCGAACGAGCGCGAGTACAGGAAGTCACCGACCAGCACGCTTGGCGCGTTGCCCCACAGGGCGTTGGCGGTGGAGCGGCCACGGCGCATGCCGGACATGTCGACGACGTCGTCGTGCAGCAGGGTGGCGGTGTGCAGGAACTCGATGGTGGCGGCCAGCAGGCGCAGGTCGTCGCCTTCGCGGCCCAGGGCCTTGCCGCACAGCAGCACCAGCAGTGGACGCAGGCGCTTGCCGCCAGCCGAGGTAATGTAGTCGCCGATTTTCGATACCAGCGGTACACGCGAAGTCAGCTGTTTCTTGATAATCTCGTCAACGGCGCTGAAGTCGTCCGCTACCGCACGGTAGAAAGCTTGGGGTTGCATCGGCCACAGGTGCTCCATAAAGGTTGCGCGGCATGCTAGGTCGCGGGTCCCGGCGTGTCAAGGCGCGCTGCCCGCGGGTCGGGGGTGGGACTTGCAAGCAAAGCAGGGCTTGCGTACAATCGCGCACCCTGAACTTCCTGGGCAGCACCTGCCTTACGCAATTGCACTGGGCCGTTCCAGCCCTATGCAGCCATGCCAGCCAATACTCTTCCTATAAAGAGCTGGGTGAGCAGGATTATCGGAGAAATACCCATGTACGCAGTAATTGTTACCGGTGGCAAGCAGTACAAAGTCGCCGAAGGTGAATACCTGAAAATCGAAAAACTGGAAATCGCCACTGGCGAATCCGTGACTTTCGACCGCGTTCTGTTGGTTGCCAATGGCGACGACGTGAACATCGGCGCTCCAGTCGTTGCTGGTGCCAAAGTTGTTGCTGAAGTGATCTCCCAAGGTCGTCACGACAAAGTGCGCATCATCAAGTTCCGCCGCCGTAAGCACCACATGAAGCGTATGGGCCACCGCCAGTGGTTCACCGAAATCAAGATCACCGGTATTTCGGCTTAATCGCCTGAATCCATTTCTGGAGAATTGAACCATGGCACACAAAAAAGCTGGTGGTAGTACCCGTAACGGTCGCGACTCAGAAGCCAAACGCCTTGGCGTGAAGATGTATGGCGGCCAGGCTATCATTCCTGGCAACATCATCGTGCGTCAGCGCGGCACCCAATTCCACGCTGGCTACGGCGTTGGCATGGGCAAGGATCACACCCTGTTCGCCAAGATCGCGGGTAAGATCAAGTTCGAAGTAAAAGGCGCCTTCGGTCGTCGTTACGTGAGCGTTGTCGCCGAGTAATCGCGCGAACGCTGGAAAAGCCCTGTCTCGCGACGGGGCTTTTTCGTTTGTGGGGTGAGTCTCTTGCAAAGCTGTTTGTATGGGCTGCCGGCGTGGGTTGTTACTATCGTGACGGGGCCGCCGCGCTCACTTTTGCAAGAGCCTTATGTCTTTGTGTCACTCAGCTCGTCCAGCTGACGAGAGGCGGTTTTTATGAAGTTTGTTGACGAAGTATCGATCCGGGTCAAAGCCGGTGATGGCGGTAACGGTTGCATGAGCTTCCGCCGCGAGAAATTCATCGAGAACGGTGGCCCCAACGGCGGTGATGGTGGCGACGGCGGCTCGGTGTACATGGTTGCCGACGACAACCTCAACACCCTGGTCGACTACCGTTACACCCGTCACTTCGAGGCCCAGCGCGGCTCCAACGGCGGCAGCACCGACTGCACCGGCAAGAAGGGCGACGACCTGATCCTGCGCGTGCCGGTCGGCACCACGGTGATCGACTCCGCCACCCAGGAAGTCATCGGCGACCTGGTCAAGCCGGGCCAGAAGCTGATGGTGGTCCAGGGCGGCTGGCACGGCCTGGGCAACACCCGTTTCAAATCCAGTACCAACCGTGCGCCACGCCAGACCACTCCGGGCAAACCGGGTGAGCAGCGTGACCTGAAACTGGAAATGAAAGTACTGGCCGACGTCGGTCTGCTGGGCCTGCCGAATGCCGGCAAGAGTACCTTCATCCGCTCGGTATCGGCCGCCAAGCCGAAAGTCGCCGACTACCCGTTCACCACCCTGGTGCCGAACCTGGGTGTGGTCAGTGTCGACCGCTGGAAGAGCTTCGTCATCGCCGACATTCCCGGCCTGATCGAAGGTGCCTCCGACGGCGCCGGCCTGGGTATCCGCTTCCTCAAGCACCTGGCGCGTACCCGCCTGCTGCTGCACCTTGTCGACCTCGCGCCGCTGGATGAAAGCAGCAGCGCCGATGCCGCCGAAGTCATCGTCAACGAGCTGACCCGCTTCAGCCCGTCGCTGGCCGAGCGTGACCGCTGGCTGGTGCTGAACAAGACCGACATGCTGATGGACGACGAGCGTGACGAGCGGGTCAAGGAAGTGGTCGAGCGCCTGCAGTGGGAAGGCCCGGTCTACGTGATCTCGGCGATCTCCAAGCAGGGCACCGAGCAGCTCAGTCGCGACATCATGCGCTACCTCGAAGACCGCGCCGACCGCCTGGCCAACGACCCGGCCTACGCCGAAGAGCTGGCTGAGCTTGACCAGCGCATCGAAGACGAAGCCCGTGCTCAGCTGCAGGCCCTGGACGACGCCCGCGCCCTGCGCCGCAGCGGCGTCAAGAGCGTGCACGACATCGGCGACGACGATGACGATGATTGGGACGAGGACGACGAAGACGGCCCGGAAATCATTTACGTGCGCGACTGATTCGTTGCAGTACACTAAACGCCGCTCTCAGGAGCGGCGTTTTGGTATCTAAAGATCTGAATAGGTTGGAAGAAGATGCGGAGCAAGGTGACGGGTGCGCAGCGCTGGGTCGTGAAAATCGGCAGTGCCCTGCTGACAGCAGATGGCAAGGGCCTGGATCGCGCGGCCATGGGTGTCTGGGTCGAGCAGATGGTGGCGTTGCATGAGGCGGGTGTCGAGTTGGTGTTGGTGTCGTCCGGGGCGGTTGCCGCCGGGATGAGCCGTTTGGGCTGGACCAAGCGACCGAGTGCGATGAACGAGCTGCAGGCCGCGGCCTCGATCGGCCAGATGGGCCTGGTGCAGGCCTGGGAATCGAGCTTTGCCGAGCATGGCCGGCACACCGCGCAGATCCTCCTGACCCACGACGACCTGTCGGACCGCAAGCGCTACCTCAATGCCCGCAGCACCCTGCGCACCCTGGTGGAACTGGGTGTGGTGCCGGTGATCAACGAGAACGACACGGTGGTTACCGACGAGATCCGCTTCGGCGACAACGACACCCTGGCGGCGCTGGTGGCCAACCTGGTGGAGGCCGACCTGCTGGTGATCCTCACCGACCGCGACGGCATGTTCGATGCCGACCCGCGCAACAACCCTGATGCGCGGCTCATCTACGAAGCCCGTGCCGACGATCCGAGCCTCGATGCCGTGGCCGGTGGCACCGGTGGCGCCCTGGGCCGTGGCGGCATGCAGACCAAGCTGCGTGCCGCGCGCCTGGCAGCGCGTTCCGGTGCCCACACGATCATCGTCGGTGGCCGCCTGGAGCGCGTGCTCGACCGCCTCAAGGCGGGCGAACGCCTGGGCACCCTGCTGTCGCCTGAGCGCGGCATGCTCGCCGCGCGCAAGCAGTGGCTGGCTGGCCACCTGCAAACTCGCGGTACCCTGGTGCTCGACGATGGCGCAGTGAAGGCCCTGCGCAAGGACAACAAGAGCCTGTTGCCGGTCGGTGTGAAGACCGTGCAGGGCAGCTTCCGGCGTGGCGAGATGGTGGTCTGCGTTGGTCCGGATGGCCTCGAAGTCGCCCGCGGCCTTGCCAACTACAGCGCCCTGGAAGCACAAAAAATCATTGGCCAGCCGTCCGACGCGATCGAGGCCCTGCTGGGCTACATCGCCGAGCCGGAGCTGGTGCACCGCGACAACCTGATTCTGGTCTGAGGAAATACGTGTGTTCAAAGGGATGATTGCAGCGGCGCTGCTGGCGTTGCCGGTACTGGCGTCGGCCGAGGAGATTGGCCAGGTATCGACGGTGTTCAAGATCGTCGGGCCGAATGACCGCATCGTTGTCGAGGCGTTTGACGACCCGAAGGTCGAGGGCGTGACCTGCTACCTGTCGCGGGCCAAGACTGGCGGTCTGAAAGGCGGCCTGGGCCTGGCTGAAGACCGCGCCGAGGCGTCGATCGCCTGCCGTCAGGTCGGGCCGATTCGCTTCAAGGAGCAGCTCAAGGACGGTGACGAGGTGTTCAAGGAGCGTACCTCGCTGGTGTTCAAGACCATGCAGGTGGTGCGCTTTCTCGACAAGAAGCGCAATACCCTGGTCTATCTGGTGTACTCGGATCGTGTGATCGAAGGCAGTCCGCAGAACGCGGTAACGGCGATTCCGATCCTGCCGTGGGCTCAGTAAAACCGAGTTGAATGCATCGCTGGCAAGCCAGCTCCCACAAGGACCACCGTGATCCCTGTGGGAGCCGGCCTTGCCGGCGATGGGGCCTGAAAGGCCCCTGGAGAGGCCTCAAGCCGAAGCTTCTTCCTCTTCTACCCGCACCACCGCCTTCTCCACATCACGGCGGCTGATGTACTTCCAGTCCGCCTCGTCGATGTAGATGCCGTTCGGCCCACTGCCGCCTTCCAGGTCGATGGCGACATGCGCCGAAACCTGCGGCTTGACGCTCGCCAGAATCGGTACGAAGCCCAGCTGCAAGCTGGTTTCCAGCAGCGCTGCCTGGTTGCGTTCGTCGATGTCGGCCGCCTCGTCCAGGTAGTACGGCAGGCGCACGCGACCGGCCAGGTCGCGGTCCATCAGGTGCAGCAACAGGTACATGTTGGTCAGCGCCTTGATGGTCATGGTGGTGCCGTTGGACGCCGCACCGTCGATGTCGGTGTGGATCACCGGCTGGCCACCGACCTTGGTGATCTCGAAGGCCAGTTCGAACAGGTCCTTCAGGCCCAGCTGGTTGTGGTTGGCCGCCACCAGCCGCGCCAGGTACTCCTTGGCCTCTTCGTTCTTGTTGTCCTGCTCCGCGCTCTGGCTCAGGTCGAACACCGACAGGGTTTCGCCTTCCTCGTACTGGCCGGCGCTGTGGATGATCTGGTCGATGTGCTTGAGCGCTTCCTTGTTCGGCGCCAGGACGATGCGAAAGCTCTGCAGGTTGGACACCTGGCGCTTGTTGATCTCGCGGTTGAACAGCGCCAGCTGGTGCTCGAGGCTGTCGTAGTCGCTGCGGATGTTGCGCAGGGTCCGGGCGATATCGGTGACCGCGGCGCGGCGTGCCTTGCCCAGAGTCAGGGCTTCTTCGGTGCGGTGCGAGTAGGCGTTGATCAGCAGCTGCAGGCGGCGTTCCATGTCGTCTTCGCTGTCGAACTTGGCCACGCCCTTGAGGCGTACCTGGGCGTACAGCGCTTCGATCTGGCCATCGACCCGCAGCAGGCCCTGCCAGCTGTCCTGGTAGTCGTTGAGCAGCGGCAGCAGGTTGTCCATGCTGTCGTCGACCGGCTCCATGAACGGCGTGCCGAACGGCAGGTCGGCGGGCAGCAGCTGGCGACGGCGCAGGGCGTCGTCGAGCGTGCGCTGCTTGGCTTCCATGTCGGCGATCTGGCGGCCGACCAGTTGCAGCTTGGCCGACAGTTGCTGGACGCGTTCGGTGAAGGCGTCGCTGGAGCGCTTGAGCTCGTCCTGGGCGGCTTCCATCTGCGCCAGCTGTTCGAGCTTGTCGCCTTCTTCGGCGGACAGGGTCTCGCTGCGGCGGAAGTCTTCCAGGGCCTTCTGCGCATCCAGTACCTGCTGGTACAGGGCTTCGGTCTGGGTCTTGCTCGCAGCGCGGTCGGCGGCCACGGCCTGTTGGGTCTTGAGCTGCTTGAGCTCTTTCTCCAGGCGTTCCTTCTGGTCACGCAGGGCGGCGCGGTCGGCCAGGGCCTGCAGGGCAGGGGGCTCGATGTGCGAGAGGTCGATGGACAGGCCCGGGGCTTCGAAGCGCTCGCCCTTGAAGCCGTCGAGCACCGCTTCCAGGGATTTGACCCAGACATCACTGTCGTCCAGCTCGATGCCGCGCTCGCCCAGCGGCAGACTGAACAGCGCGCCGTTGAACAGGCGCATCAGGCGCTCGACGTCCTGCTGCGAGAACTCTTCACGCAGGCGTGCATAACTGTTGTTGTCGGCATGATCGAGTTGCTGCTTGACCGACTTCAGGCGTTTTTCCAGCTCGCGCAGACGCTCTTCGAGGTCTTCG
Source organism: Pseudomonas sp. RC2C2 (assembly GCF_018390435.1). Taxonomy (NCBI): domain Bacteria; kingdom Pseudomonadati; phylum Pseudomonadota; class Gammaproteobacteria; order Pseudomonadales; family Pseudomonadaceae; genus Pseudomonas; species Pseudomonas sp. RC2C2. The sequence goes on from NZ_JAHBAX010000001.1 coordinate 3,090,772, forward strand.
GCGCTGAACTGGCGCGACTGCGCCAGGGCGCCGGCGAGTTCGTCGTGGGCGTCCTTGGCGGCCAGCAGTTGCTGTTCCAGGACCTTGACGTCGTCGACCAGGGCGAAGCGGTGCTTGAGCACCGACAGCTCACCGAGCCAGCGTTGCACGCCAGTGATCTCGCGCTCCAGGCGCATCAGCTCCTGGGTGCCGCCACGCTGGTCGTTCTGCAGGCTGTCCTGTTCGTTTTTATAGTGCTCGGCCTGGATCACCAGTTCTTCTTTGCGCGTGCTGGCGTAGTCCTGCCAAGTACCGAGCAGCGAGTCGAGCAGTGGCGACAGGCGATGCAGCTTGCCGCGCAGGATGTCGCGCTGGGCCACGCCGTTGGCCAGGGCCTCGACCAGCGGGCCGGCGGCGACCAGCGAGTTGTAGTCCTGCTCCATGCGCCGTACGTCGCGGAAGGCCTCTTCGCAGGCGGCGATGTAGTCGACGCTGCCCGAACGCAGGCTGTGCTCGAAGGCATCGAGGAACAGCTGCTTGAGCTTGGCTGCGGTGATCTCGCGCATGTGCAGCAGGTTGATGAACAGGGCGCGGAAGGTTTTCAGGCTCTGTTCGCTGGTGGAGCGCAGCGGGATCAGGGTCAGGTCCAGCGGGATCGAGGTGTGGCCGCCGACCAGCAACCGGCGCAGCTCGTCAGGCTTGAGCTCATAGGCTTTCAGGCCGTTGCGCTCGAGGTTGCTGAACAGCTCTTTCTGGCGCAGGCAGGTGTCGTTCTTCTGGTAGTGGGCCAGGTCCAGCTCGCCGGCATAGGCGAAGAACTGGTGACCGAAGCCACCCCCCGGGCCGCGGCCGACCACGCCGATCACGTGCGGGCCGTGGGGCAGGTTGACCTCGCAGAGGATGTAGCTGGTGTCGCTGGCAAAGTAGAAGCGCCGCGACTGCTCCAGGCTGTACTTGCCGAAGCTCATGTCGGACATGCGCGCCAGGATCGGGAACTGCAGGGCGTTGATCGAGGCACTCTTGCCCAAGTTGTTGGCACCGTAGACCGACAATGGGTGTTCCAGGGGGAACAGACCCAGGCTGTAGCCGGCGGTGTTGAGCAGTGCGAAGCGGCGAATGCCGTAGCGTTCCTGGCTCATGCGTCAATCTCCTGTTGCTCTTGCGCAATGGCTCGGGCCAAGGCGTCTTCTTCGCTTTCTTCGAACGGGCTGAGGTCGAGCGGGTCGTCGGTACGGTTCAGCTCTTCCGGGCTCTCTTCCTCGACCAGCACCGGCGTTGGCAGCGGCAGGGCGCTGTGCAGGCTGGCGGCCAGGTCGCGGTCCTGCTGGACCGACAGGCAGACGTCGAGGAAGCGGTGCATCGGCGGCAGGAAGCGGTAGATGCCGTTCTCTTCGTGGGCAAAGCCGAGCTGGGTCATGCGGCGCATGATCTTTTCTTCCAGCTCGTCCGGGGTCTGCACTTCGGCCTGGATGAACAGGTCGCGGTACTTTTCCAGCAGCGAAGGCAGTTCGTCGCGGCCAAGGCTGCCGCCGTCGAGCACCGACATCGGGTCGCGGCCCTGGTCGGCCAGGTGTTCGACCAGGATGAAGGTGAACAGCGACAGGCGCTGGGCGGTCTTGTTGACCTGGGCGGCGGCCAGGTCCGGGACGAAGTAGTAGAAGCCACGGGTGTCGCACACCAGTTCAAAGCCCAGGGCCTTGAACAGGCCGCGGTACTGGTCCTGGAAGTTCGACAGTTGGGCGTACAGCTCCGGGTCGCGGCGGCTGATGTGGAAGCCCTTGAACAGCTCGCGGAAGATCGGTGCGAGCTGGGACAGTTCGGAAAGATCAAGATGCATGGGCAGGGCTCGCAGTTGGCTCAGGCGATGGTTCGCGGCTCGATGTCAGAGCGAAGGAACGCAGGCTGACCAGGTGTTCGCGGGTGGTGTATTCACGGCGCTCGAGGCGCTCGCGGGCAAAGCGTTTTTCCCGCGACAGGCGCGAGAACCAGTACAGCAGCTCGTCGGTGGCGCCTTCGGGCTCCTGGTCGAGCAGCCAGACCATCAGGTCCGGCAGCGGCAGGGCGTCCTCGCAGCGTTCGAGCATTTCCTTGACCGTGCGCGGTGCGCGCGGTGCGTCGCCCTTGTGGCTTTTGTGGGCCTTGGGGAACTGCGCAGGCTTGGGCTCGAAACGGGCCAGGGCATAGACATAGGCTTCGACCTGGCTGGCGCTGCCGAGGAAGGTGCTCTGCGGGCGGGTGAACAGCGGCATGGCCGCCTGCGGCACGGCATCGAGGCCCTTGCGGCGGATCACCGACAGGGCCAGGGCGGCGCCACGGGTCACGGCGTTGTGGCGGCGCGCTTCTTCACGCAGCGGCAGCAGCAGTTCGCGGGCATGGCGCAGGGTCAACTGGGCGCTGGTCTGCATCTCGAGGATGCGCGCATGGGTACGCAGGAGCATGTCGTCGTCGACCAGATGGCCGAGGCGCGCCTGCTCGCCGAGCAAGCGCAGCAGCACGGTCTCGACCTTGCGCACGCCTTGCTCGAAGGCGCCGTCGGCGTTGACCAGCTGGATCATCGGTTCGACATATTCGTCCCAGGTCGCCAGGACTTCGGCGTAACGCTGGCGCAGGGGGATCTGCCGGTCGCTGGTCTTGGCTCGTTCGGCCACGGCGACCAGCGCCTGTTCGTCGTTGTCGAGCTTCTTCAGGACGTCGCGCACGCGCATGTCGAGCAGGCGCAGCTGGCGCGCCAGGTCGTTGCCGTCGCGAATCTCGAAGGCGTCCTGGATATGCCCGGCCAGGCGCTCGAGGTGGCGCAGGTAGGCTTCGATCTCCAGGCACAGGCCCAGGCGGTGCTCACGGCGCAGGTAGGCAAGAAAGTCATGGATCTGGGCGTTGAGCTCGAAACGGTTCGGGCTTTTGGCCACCGGCACCAGGATATCCAGGCGGATCCACACGTCGAGCAGGCTGGTGATGTCCTGGGGGGTACTCTCCAACTGCTGGGTGGCCAGTTGCTGGCGCAGTTCGGCCAGGCTCAGGGTGCCCCCGTCGAAGCGCTCGCACAACGGCTCGAGCAGGGCCCAGTGTTCGGCTAGGGCGCGCAGGACGCGCTTGGGTTCGATCATTGGCGGGTCGACTCGTTGCCAAATAAAAGCGCCGATTGTACTGCATCAGACGCCTGTCGATTCACCCCCTGATCGCTTGATCCTGCTGTCGAGCGGTTTTCTGCCGATCAACAGCGGCGCCAAACGGCGAACAACGTTAGAATATCGCCCCTGACTTATCCACAGATGGCCGATCCTTCTTGTTAATCGAGTCCCGCCGCCGCGCTTACCTCAACGCCATGCAAGTGGTGCACTGGCTGCCGCGTGCCGAACTGCCGTTCGCTGCACCGTCGCGCCCGGAGCTGTTGTTGCCGGTGGCGGCGCTGGAGGAACCGGCGTTCGAGCCGCAGGAGCAGGCGCCTGTTGCCGCTGCCGTAGCAGCGAGCGCGCCGGTAGCACGCACCGTTGAGCGACCGAAGATCGAGATCCCGCGCCCGGGCAGCATGCCGAAAGTGGCGGCCAAAGCAGTGGAAGAGGCCGAGAAGGCGCCAGTGCCGGCCAGGCCGGCCCCGGTGCCGCCTCCACGCTTTGCCCTGCAACTGCTGCGCGCCGGCCATTGCCTGCTGCTGGTGGAGCTTGCCACCGGCGAGCCATTCCAGAGCCGCGACCCCTCCTATCTGTTGCTCAAGGACATGCTGCGCGCCGCCGGCCTGCCGGACAGCCCGCAGATCATCGGCGAGCCGGTGCGCTGGCCGTTGCTGGTGCGCGGCAACCTCGATCAGGGGCCGCAGGCGGCGACCGATTTCGTCCAGGGCTTTATCCAGGCCCGGCTTGAAGAAGCGCCGTGCGTCTGCCTGTGGCTGATCGGCCTGCCTGCCGTGCGTTTTGCCGGCGAGGCCGACGCCGATGCTTATTACCGCGAGTTGCCGGTTGAAGGGCTGGGCGCTGCCTGGGCCTTGCCGGGGCTCGAACTGTTGATGGACGAGCCGCAGCGCAAGGCGCACGTCTGGCAAGCCATGCGCCGGCTGATGGCGCGCTGGAAACCAAGTGATGAGTGACACGATCAGCTTCCGCCGGATGACCGAGGCGGATCTGGATGCCGTACTGAAGATCGAATACGCCGCCTTCAGCCACCCCTGGACCCGCGGGATCTTCCTCGACGGTCTCAAGTCCTATGAAATCTGGCTGATGTTCGAAGGCGAGCAGCAGGTCGGCCATGGCGTGATCAACGTGATCATCGACGAGGCGCACCTGCTCAATATCACCGTCAAGCCGGAAAGCCAGGGTCGCGGCCTGGGCCTGCGCCTGCTGGAGGAGCTGATGAGGCGCGCCTATGCGCTCAACGGTCGTGAGTGTTTCCTCGAAGTGCGTGCCAGCAACCAGTCGGCCTATCGCCTGTACGAGCGCTACGGCTTCAATGAAATCGGCCGCCGGCGTGATTACTACCCGGTTGCTGGCGGTCGCGAAGACGCCCTGGTCATGGCCTGCACCCTGTTCGAGTAAGGGGTCAGCGCTCCGGCTTGCCGTCCAGCGGGTCGCGGCGTGCCAGCTCTGCTTCATCCAGGCCTTTGCCGCCGCCGATGTCACCTTGGTCGACTACGCTCAGGTCCCAGTCCGCAGGGTGATTTGCTCCCGGCTCGTTGGCGGAGCGGGCGCCGTCTTCGGGGATCAGGGTTTCCGGCTCGAGGTCATCGTCGGTTGGGTCGAAACCGACATCAACGTTGGGGGTATCCTCGTCAAAGTGCAATTCTTCAACCGAGCCCATGGGGTCTTCGTCTTCGTCTTCATCGCTCGGGGCGGGCTGCGGGGCGTGAAGCGGGCGGTGTTTCTGGCTCATGGTCGATCCTCCTGCAGAGGGGCCTAAACGGTTGACCTGCCGTTTGCCGGAAGATTCAAAGGCGTGACCTGAACAGGCCGGCGCCTGTCACAGGATGGGCATCAACCATGAGGCTTGAACATGCACGATCTACAAGAACTGATTGATAACAACGCGCGCTGGGCCGATGCGATCAAGCAGGAAGATCCGGATTTCTTCGCCAAGCTGGCGCGTCAGCAGACACCGGAGTTCCTCTGGATCGGGTGTTCGGACGCCCGGGTACCGGCCAACGAGATCGTCGGCATGCTGCCGGGCGACCTGTTCGTTCACCGCAACGTTGCCAACGTGGTGCTGCACACTGACCTGAACTGCCTGTCGGTGATCCAGTACGCGGTGGACGTGCTCAAGGTCAAGCACATCCTGGTTACCGGCCATTACGGTTGCGGCGGGGTGCGGGCATCCATGCAGGATCGTCAGCTGGGCCTGATTGATGGCTGGCTGCGTTCGATTCGCGACCTGTACTACGAAAACCGCGTGGAGCTGGCCAAGCTGCCGACCGAGGAAGAGCGGGTGGACCGCCTGTGCGAGCTGAACGTGATCCAGCAGGTGGCCAATGTCGGCCATACCACTATCGTTCAGAATGCCTGGCACCGCGGGCAGAGCCTGTCGGTGCATGGCTGCATCTACGGCATCAAGGATGGGCGCTGGAAGAGCTTGAACGCGACTATCAGTGGCCTGGACCAGCTGCCGCCGCAGTACCGGTTGCGTCCGCAGGACTGAGCCTATCGCGGGGCGGCCAATCGCTGGCAAGCCAGCTCCCACAGGATCTGTATGAACCGGTCCATGTGGGAGCGGGCTTGCCCCGCGATGGATACCCCTCAAGCTTTCTGCAAGTCACGCAACGTGCGCGTCACCTCCCCGGTATTGCACTTGGCACTGGCCTGCTCCGGGGTCATGTTGCGAATCGTGCGGAAATACAGCTCGCACGTCTGCTTCTTCGCTGTCACCTGCCACTTCTGCGTACAGGCACCCAGGGTGGCCTTGGCATCCGCCGCCGGGTTGCGGCCCATGCCCGACTGCCAGCAGGCGGCGCTCAAGTCCTGGCCCATCATCTTCAGCCCGGCCTGATCGGCTTTGTCCTGGTCGCCGTTATAGTTGGTTTTATCCGCCGCATACCAGATCGCGCTCGGGTGGTTGGCACCCAGCACCGACACCTTTTGCCCGGGCGTCGGGCTGATAGTCGCCAGGCCCAGAACGTAGAGCTTGGGCCCATACTGCTGCTCGATCCAGCTGCGCACCGGCGAACCGAAGGCAACCATTGGCAAGGATGCGCCATTGCCGGTTCGGGTCACCTCCTTGACCATCTGCACCTGATAGTCCTTGAAGTAGCCATACACGCCTTCAAGGTCTTTGCCGGCGCTGGCTGGCGCCGCGATCGGGGCGATGTCGACGATGGTCTGGTAGGCCGGGGTTTGTTCCGCGGGGATGCCGTTGAAGGTCAGCAGCGTGGCCCAGCGGTCGGTAGTGTTGGAGCGCAGGTAGTCCTGGGCCTGGGTCAGCGAGTAGTCCGGCGGGAAGTGCAAGAGCTGAATGCTGCGGCGATTTTCCAGGGCCATGCCGAGCGGCAGGAACAGGTTCCAGCTGTAGGCCCATTTGCCTTCGCTGTTGAGCTGGTTGGCGCCTTGATAGGCCAGATCGCCGGTAGTGAGCAGCGCTTGCAGGGGTTTGCTGTAGTCGCTTGGCACACCCTGGATGTCAGCATGCAGTTTGTCGTTGTCGCGATTGACCTTCACGGTCGCGGTGGCGTAACCGTCGCGTTGCACGCTCTGGGTCAGGTAGTGCTCTACTGTTCGTTCCAGGCTCCAGTCACGAAAGCAGATGACATTGCAGTTGTTGGGGTAGGCAAACAGCCGGGTCACGCGTTCCTGGCTGCCCAGGTCGATGCGGGTGTCAGCCAGGGCGGCGCTGCTCAAGGTCAGGGCGGCCAGGGCAAAGGTCAATGGAGCAGTCTTGTGCATGATTAACTCCTTGTCAGTTTCTCCCTGCAGTCGGGAGGCTTACCATACTGGAGGAATTTCCCGGGGGTTGGGAAGGGGGGGCAAGCTGATGAATCCGTGGCGTAAGGCTGGTATTGGTGCAGGACTTTTGCTGACAGTGCTGGGCACTGCGCAGGCCGAGGAGCGTGACCTGCATCTGTTTGCCCAGTGGGCGGGCGATCATCAGACCCGGCCCTTTCGCCAGATGCTGGTGGATGCGCGCCTGTATGGGGTGGTGCCAATCCACCAACTGCTGCGCTCGGCCAGTGACTGGCGTCTGTGCAAGGCCGAGCCGTTTGCGGTGGCGCCAGCGGTGCAGTGGCCGGCAGTGCGTTCGACCTTGCAGTTGCTCAAGACCCTGAACGATCAGGGCGTGCTCAAACGCTATGAAGTGGTGTCGGCCTACCGCAACCCAGTGCTCAACCGCTGCGCTGGCGGCGCCGTGGCCAGCGCCCATACCCGCGCCTTTGCGGTCGACTTGCTGTTGCCGGGCTGGGCCGACCCGGCGCCGCTGTGCCGCTTCTGGCAGGCCCACGGCAAGGGCTGGAACATGGGCCTGGGGCGATACCCATCGGGGCGCATTCACATCGACACGGCAGGCTACCGCACCTGGGGGAGCGACTTCAGCAGCGGTTCCTCCTTCTGTGCCCCGGCGATGGCCGGCAAGGCTCAGGCCAGGTGAGCCAGGCAAGCGTGTGATTGCTCGATCACCCATTCGGCGAAGCAGCGGCTTTTGCCATCGTCAAGAATCGCCTGGGGGCTGAGCAGGTAGTAGGCTGATTGATCCTGGATGAAGCCGCGTGGCGCCTGCAGTTGGCCGCTGTCGATTTCGTCCTGGACCATCAAGCGCGAAGCCATGGCTACGCCCAGCCCGGCCGCCGCCGCCTGGATGCACAGGTAAAAGTGCTCGTAATCGGCGCGGCTGCTGCCCTTGGCCGATTCGCCGCTTCGGTGTAGCCAGGTAGCCCAGGCATTGGGCCGCGAAGCACTGTGCAGCAGGCGTTGGCCGGCCAGGCCTGGTTCGGGCAGGGCATGGCCGGCACTGCACACCGGCCCGACCCATTCGTCGCAGATCTTCAGTGCATGCAGGTTGGCATCCCAGCGAAAATCATCGCGGCGCAGGGCCAGGTCGACACCGCTGCGGGCGAAGTCGATCGGCCCGCCGGCCGCCACCAGGTGCAGGTGGATATCCGGGTGGGCGGCATGAAAGGCCGGTAACCGGGGGATCAGCCAGCGCATGGCGATGGTCGGCTCGCACGACAGCACCAGCACGTTCTCCCGCGCCTGTTGCTGCAGGCGGTACACCGCGCCCTCCAGCTGTTCGAACACCGACAGGGTGGTGCCGTGCAGGGCGCGCCCGGCGGCGGTGAGAAAGATCGCCCGGTTGCGCCGCTCGAACAGTTGCACCCCCAGCGACTCTTCCAGCAGGCGTACCTGCCGGCTCACGGCGCCGTGGGTGACATTGAGCAGCTCGGCAGCGCGCACGAAGCTCTGGGTTTGTGCGGCGACGTCGAAATAGCGAAAGGCAGAAAGCGCTGGCAGCTTCATATCTGTGAGAAAAACTAGCGGATTTCACTCACTATAAATCGCTTTTTGCCTTGCCAGAAGCTTTCGATAATGGCCGCGCGCAGACGTATCTGTGCATTGGCCTAGCAGATCGAGGAGCTTTACGTGAATGAAATCATCGCCGTTGCCCTGTTCACCGTGTTAGCGGTGATCAGCCCGGGCGCCGACTTTGCCATGGTGACCCGCAGCAGTTACGCCTTCGGCCGGCGTGCGGGCCTGGCTGCGGCCCTGGGCATTGCCCTGGGGGTGCAGGTGCATGTGCTGTACACCGTGTTGGGCATTGCGGTGATCATCAGCCAGAGTCCGGCGCTGTTTCTGGCCATGAAGGTGCTGGGGGCGGGGTACCTGATTTATCTTGGCTACAAGTCGCTGACCAACACCACACGGATTTCCCTGGACGGTACCAGCGCCCGTCAGCTCGGGGTGCTGGTGGCTTTGCGCTCGGGCTTTCTGACCAATGCCCTGAACCCCAAGACCATGCTCTTTGTGGTCAGCGCCTACACCCAGGTGGTGCAACCGGGCAGCTCGCTGGCGATCAACTTCGGCTATGGCGCGTTCATGTCGTTCGCCCATTGGCTGTGGTTCAGCCTGGTGGCGGTATTCTTCTCGAGCGCGGTATTGCGCCGGGCCATGCTTGAGCGCCAGCGCCTGGTCGATCGGGTGATTGGCGTGGCCTTGATCGGCCTGGGGGTGGCAGTGGTGTTTGCCAATGTACGTTAAGCGGGCGGGGTAAAAATCGCAGGCAAGAAAAAAGGGCTTACCTTGCGGTAAGCCCTTTTTAGTACTTGGTGGCTACACAGGGACTTGAACCCCGGACCCCAGCATTATGAATGCTATGCTCTAACCAACTGAGCTATGTAGCCAAGTGGCGCGCATTATTCGCCTGAAACGGATTTGTGTCAACACTCTTTTTCAAAAAAATTAACGCGCGATCAACTGCTTAGCCATTTATGGGCTCGGCACGATGATCCATTGCCCGGCCAGGCTGCTTACGCTCAGGTTCTGATTGCGGGCCAGAGCATTGATTGCGCTGCTGGCCTGGTCGAGGTTGAAGCTGCCGCTGACCGGGCGCTGACCGAGCTGTTCGTCGATGTACAACAGGCGGCCGCCCTGGTATTCGGCAAGCTGTTCCAGCACCTGGCGCAACGGCACGTCGCGTACCCGCAGTTGGCCCTCGCGCCAGGCCAGCCGGCGTTCGGCATCGACCTTCTCGACCTGGCCCAGGCGGCTGCCGTTCAGGGTCACGCGCTCACCGGGGGCGAGCATGCGTTTGTCGCCGCCGCTGCTGACCTCGACCTTGCCTTTGAGCAGCACCACTTCGTCATGATCGCGGCCGCGGCTGACGGAGAAGCGCGTACCCAGCACCTGCACCTGCGCCTGATCGATGTTGACGACAAAAGGCCGGCCATCGTGGGTCACTTCAATGAACACCTGCCCTTGCACCAGGCGCAGCGTACGCACAGGCCCACGCAGGTCGACATCTACGGCGCTGGCGCTGTCGAGGGTCAGCCGCGAGCCATCGGCCAGCTGGATCTGCCGGCGTTCGCCAACGGCGGTGGCGACATCGCTGTTCAGGCGCTGCAGCAATGGCAGTTGCAGCATCACCAGGGCGCTGATCAGCAAGAGGCTGGCCGCCACTGCCCAAACGCCCCAGGAGCGTGGCGCCACGCGGCGTTCGATCTTGTGCAGGCGGCGCGCCGGCAGTTCCAGTTGGTTTGGCGATGGGGTCATGGCAGGTCAGCGGGCATGGCGTATGCAGGCCTCGGATAGGCGGGCAGTGGGGGTGGTGAAAGCGCACTGACTATATCGTTATTGATAATCATTAACAAGAACGTCAAAAGTACGTTGGTCGAAAAGAATAGTGCGCTTGCTAACGAATTCTGGATAATTGGATCCCGCCCACCGGATGGAAGCTTTTGTCATGGCTGTGAGCACTGCCTCGTCGTCACCCGCCAGTACCGCCACTGCCCAGAGCAGCCCGCTGGTGATGCGCATCATCGCCGCCTGTGCCCTGGCGCATTTGATCAACGACCTGATCCAGTCGGTGCTGCCGTCGATCTACCCCCTGCTTAAGGCCAACTATGGCTTGAGCTTCGCCCAGGTCGGGATGATCACCCTGACCTTCCAGATCACCGCCTCGTTGCTGCAGCCCTGGGTGGGTTTCTATACCGATCGCAAGCCGATGCCGAACCTGCTGCCGCTGGGCACCCTGTGCACCCTGGTGGGTATCGTCATGCTCGCGTATGTCGCCAGCTTCCCGATGATCCTCCTGGCGGCGGCGCTGGTGGGCATTGGTTCGTCGACCTTCCACCCGGAAACCTCGCGTATTGCCCGGCTGGCCTCGGGTGGGCGTTTTGGCCTGGCGCAGTCAAGCTTTCAGGTTGGTGGCAATGCAGGCTCCGCCTTCGGCCCGTTGCTGGCGGCGGCGATCATCATCCCCTTCGGTCAGGGCAATGTGGTGTGGTTCGGCCTGTTCGCTGTCTGCGCCGTGCTGGTCACCTATGGCCTGAGCCGCTGGTACAGGGCACACCTGAACCTGTTCAAGGCCAAGCAAGGCCAGCGCGCGACCCATAGCCTTTCCCGCCAGCGGGTGATCGGCGCCCTGGTGGTGCTGGGGTTGCTGGTGTTCTCCAAGTACTTTTACATGTCCAGCTTCACCAGCTACTTCACGTTCTACCTGATCGAGAAGTTCGACCTCTCGGTGGCCAGCTCGCAGCTACACCTGTTCCTGTTTCTCGGCGCAGTAGCGGCCGGAACCTTTTTTGGCGGGCCGATCGGTGACCGCATCGGGCGCAAGGCGGTGATCTGGTTCTCGATCCTGGGTGTCGCGCCATTCACCCTGTTGCTGCCTTACGTCGACCTGTTCTGGACCAGCGTGCTCAGCGTGATCATCGGCTTTATCCTCGCCTCGGCGTTTTCGGCCATTGTTGTATATGCCCAGGAACTGGTGCCGGGTAACGTGGGGATGATCGCTGGCATCTTCTTCGGCCTGATGTTCGGCTTTGGCGGCATCGGCGCAGCGGCGCTGGGCTATCTGGCCGACCTCAAGGGCATCGAATACGTCTACAGCCTGTGCTCGTACCTGCCGCTGTTCGGCCTGCTGGCAATCCTCCTGCCGTCCACCGGCAAGCGTTGAAGCTGCCTAGCGATGCCGGTGGGCGCAGCTCATCGGCTGCCCGGCCAGTTCGCCGATCAGTGCCGCCAGGCGTTCGGTTTCGGCGCGGTTGAGGCGGTCGCTGCGCAGGACCTGCTCGCCAACGCCGAAGCTGAAGTCCCAATCCAGATCCATCAGGTAGTACGTCGTTTTGTCGACGGGGCTGCACCAGGTGGTGTGCGGCGCCTCGATAGCGTCGCCCATGAACTGCATGAAGGTCTCTTCGGCCACCTGTGCCTGCAGGTATTGCCCTGGCAGGCTGAAGTTCTCGCCCGCGCAGACAAACGGCTGGCCGGGCTCGAACTCGAACAGGCGCACGACCTGCGCGGGGTCCGCTTCGACCCTGAGCCTTCGGAACAACTCGGCACTCGGTCGGTACAACGGGCTGCACCAGAGGCTGTCGTCACTGTCGCCGGTTTCATCCAGGGCATCGGCCGCAGCGGGCTCGAGCCAGCCCAGGGTCAGCAGCTGTTGCTCCAGGCTTTTCCAATCGGGCGCGGGCAGGTGGCGATAGCGGGGGAAAATGAACTGATGATGTTCGGACATGCGCTGATCCTCTTCCATGATGGCGCGAGAGTAGCACAGCGAGATTGACGTCTGGCCCGGGCTTCCCCTAGAGTGCCGGCCTGCCTTTTTCCTGTAGTCGACCCATGAACCGCTTTTCCCGTCCTTGCGCCATCCAGCCGGCTGTTATCCAGGCCGTCGTGTGCGACTGGCCGTGTGACACGGTGCTCAAGCGTCGGCGCAGCGTGTTGTTCGCGTTTACCTTCTCGCCGCACCTTCACACCTCCTGACCCTGAGGCTGTGTGCCCGGCGTTCTGCCGTGGCTGAGCTCGCCGCTAACCGAATCCTTTTACGGTCATGTATGCGCCTGCGCAGGTGCGATGTCGTGCCTGCGCCGGTGAGTCTGGAGTTGTGATGAATATGCGTTTGTTGCTGGGCTTGTTGTTTGCGGTGTCGGTGGTCGGTTTCAGTCTCGGGGCGAGCTTGCCGCTGGTGTCCCTGCGTTTGCTCGACGCCGGCGCCAGTACTTTGCAGATCGGTATCGTCTCGGCGATTCCGGCCGCGGGGATGATGCTGTCGGCGTTCATGGTCGATGCCTGTTGCCGGCACCTGACCCGGCGTACCATCTACCTGTTGTGCTTCGGCCTGTGCACCCTGAGCATCGGTTTGCTTGAGTGGGGCTTCTCTTCGATCTACTTGCTCGGGCTGTTGCGGCTGGGGCTGGGGATCGGCATGGGCATCGCGATCATCCTCGGCGAGTCGTGGGTCAACGAGCTGAGTCCGGAGCACAACCGCGGCAAGATCATGGCCCTGTACGCCACGGCGTTCACCGGTTTCCAGATGCTCGGCCCGGCAATGCTGGCGCTGCTCGGGGCACAGAGCACCTGGGTGACGACAGTGGTGACCGCCTGCTACGGCCTGGCGCTGCTGTGTATCGTGCTGACGGTGCCCAATGATCATGTCGAGCATGGCGAGGAGGGCGGCAAGAGCTTTTCCCTGGCGGGCTTTTTCCGCGTGGCGCCGGCCTTGTGCATGGGCGTGCTGTTCTTCTCGTTCTTCGATGCAGTGATTCTTTCGCTGCTGCCGGTGTACGCCACCAACCATGCCTATGCGGTGGGGGTGGCGGCGTTGATGGTGACGGTGATCCTTACCGGCGACATGCTCTTCCAGCTGCCGATCGGCTGGCTGGCCGACCGCTGCGAGCGCACGACGGTACACCTGGTGTGCGGCGTGGTGGCGATGTTGATCGGCCTGGCGCTGCCGTGGCTGATCGGCATGCAATGGTTGCTATGGCCAGCACTGGTGCTGCTCGGTGCGGTGGCGGGCGGGGTCTATACCCTGGCGCTGGTGCTGATCGGCCAGCAGTTCAAGGGCCAGGACCTGGTCACCGCCAATGCCAGCGTCGGCTTGCTCTGGGGCGTCGGCAGCCTGCTCGGGCCGCTGATCAGCGGCGCGGCCATGGACGTTGCGCCCCATGGCCTGCCAATGGCCCTGACGGCCATGGCGGCGCTGTTCGTGGTGTTCGCCCGCAGTGCCCGGCGGCGGGCCTTCAGGGCCCAGCGCGCCGATCAGGGCACTCTGTAGCACACTTGCAGCGCTGTCGCGCGCCAGGTGTCTTTCAGAAGCGCTCGGGAACCATGCGCGACGTGTAGCTGGTGCTTTTGTCGCGCCCGATCTTGCCGCGCTTGGGCAGCTCGATCTTCTGCTTGTGGGTGATGTCCTCGTAGGGCACCTGCTTGAGCAAGTGGCTGATGATATTCAGGCGCACCCGTCGTTTGTCCTCTGAAGGGGCCACGTACCAGGGGGCCCATGAGGTATCCGAGGCGGCGAACATCTCATTGCGCGCGCGGGTGTAGTCGTCCCAGCGGGTGAAGGACTTGAGGTCCATCGGGGTCAGTTTCCAGATCTTGCGACCGTCGGTGATGCGCTCTTTCAGGCGCCGTTCCTGCTCCTGGGGGCTGACTTCCAGCCAGTACTTGATGAGAACGATGCCGGACTCGACCAGCATCTTTTCGAACGATGGCACCACCGAAAGAAACTTGCGGGACTGCTCTTCGGTACAGAACCCCATCACCCGCTCAACACCGGCGCGGTTGTACCAACTGCGGTCGAAGATCACCACTTCGCCGGCCGAGGGCATGTGCTGGATGTAGCGCTGGGCGTACATCTGGCTTTTTTCCCGTTCGGTCGGTGCTGGCAGCGCCACTACGCGAAACACCCTCGGGCTGACGCGTTCGGTGATGGCCTTGATCGTTCCGCCCTTGCCGGCACCGTCGCGACCTTCGAAGACGATGCAGACTTTCAGGCCCTTGGCTACCACCCATTGCTGCAATTTGACCAGCTCGACGTGCAGGGCCTTGAGTGCTTGCTCGTACTCTTTACGGGGGAGGCGTTCGCTGTTGCTTTGTTTTTCCTTCTTTTTAGCCATGCGCCGATACCTGGTCTGTGGACGAAAGCCGTTTGAGTGCGGCTTTGAGTATAGACCTGGGTTTTGGCCAGCATTTGTGCGCAACGCAGGCAAAGAAAAACCCCTTGAAGCATAGCCTCAAGGGGTTTCGGGCTCATCAGGGAGCGGATCAGACGTTGAAGCGGAAGTGCATCACATCACCGTCTTTGACGATGTAGTCCTTGCCTTCCAGGCGCCATTTACCGGCTTCCTTCGCGCCGCCTTCACCCTTGTACTGGATGAAGTCGTCGTAGCCGACCACTTCGGCACGGATGAAGCCTTTCTCGAAGTCGGTGTGGATCACGCCGGCCGCTTGTGGAGCGGTGGCGCCGACGCGTACGGTCCAGGCGCGTACTTCCTGCACACCGGCGGTGAAGTAGGTCTGCAGGTTGAGCAGCGAGTAACCGGCGCGGATCACGCGGTTCAGGCCTGGCTCTTCGAGGCCCAGGGCTTCGAGGAACATGTCCTTCTCTTCGCCGTCGTCGAGCTCGGCAATCTCGGCTTCGATCTTGTTGCACACCGGCACCACGAGCGCGCCTTCTTCTTCGGCGATGGCCTTGACCACGTCCAGGTGCGGGTTGTTGTCGAAGCCGTCTTCGGCAACGTTGGCGATGTACATCACAGGTTTGCTGGTCAGCAGGTGGAAGCCGCGGATCAGCGCCTTCTCGTCAGCGCCCATGGCCTTCATCAGGCTGCGCGCAGGCTTGCCTTCGGTGAAGTGCGGGATGAGTTTTTCGAGGATGGCTTTCTGCGCCAGGGCGTCCTTGTCACCGCCCTTGGCGTTGCGCGCAACCTTCTGCAGTTGCTTCTCGCAGCTGTCGAGGTCGGCGAAGATCAGTTCCAGGTCGATGATCTCGATGTCGCGCTTGGGGTCGACGCTGTTGGAGACGTGAATCACGTTCTCGTCTTCGAAGCAGCGCACCACATGGGCGATGGCGTCGGTTTCGCGGATGTTGGCCAGGAACTTGTTGCCCAGGCCTTCACCTTTCGAGGCGCCAGCCACCAGGCCGGCGATGTCGACGAATTCCATGGTGGTCGGCAGCACGCGGTTCGGCTTGACGATGGCCGCCAGGGCGTCCAGGCGCGCATCAGGCATCGGCACGATGCCACTGTTCGGCTCGATGGTGCAGAACGGGAAGTTCTCAGCGGCGATGCCGGATTTGGTCAGGGCGTTGAACAGGGTGGACTTGCCGACGTTGGGCAGGCCGACGATGCCGCAATTGAAACCCATGGTGAATCCCTCTTCGTGGAGTCAGGCCTTTTGGCTGTGCAGCTCTCTCATCGCACGCGTCCAGTCGCCGGCGAGGATGTCCGGCAGCACGCCGAGGGCAAAATCGATACTGGCGTCCAGTTTCTCCTGCTCGGCGCGTGGCGCCTTGCCGAGGACGAAACTGGAGACCTTGCTGCTGTCACCCGGGTGGCCGATGCCAAGCCGCAGACGGTGAAAGTCATTCTGGTTGCCGAGCTGGGCGATGATGTCGCGCAGCCCGTTGTGCCCGCCGTGGCCGCCGCCCTTCTTGAGCTTGGCGACGCCGGGAGGCAGGTCGAGTTCGTCGTGGGCCACCAGGATGGCATCTGGCGGGATGCGGAAAAAATTCGCCAGTGCAGCAACGGCCTGGCCGCTGCGGTTCATGTAGGTGGTCGGAATCAGAAGACGAACGTCGTTGCCCTGATGGCTGAATTTTGCCGTCAGGCCGAAATACTTGCGATCAGCAGTCAGGTTGACGCGCTGGGCGCTGGCAATGCGTTCTACGAAAAGAGCCCCTGCGTTATGCCGGGTCTGTTCGTATTCGGGGCCGGGGTTTCCCAGGCCGACGATCAGTTGGATGGCGGTCACGTCAGGGGCTCTTCCTTGGAGTTGTGGGTTACAGCGCTGGGCGCTGTAACCCGGTCAACGCCGGCGTGCTGAGTAGATTACTCGGCAGCGCCTTCTGCAGCTTCAGGCGCAACACGCGGAGCGTGAACGTTGGCGATAGCCAGGTCGTTACCGTGAGCCAGAGCGACGAACTCAACGCCTTTCGGAGCTTTGAGGTCCGACAGGTGGATGATCGCGCCGACTTCGGCGTTGGCCAGGTCGACTTCGATGAACTCAGGCAGGTCTTTGGCTTCGCAGGAAACTTCGATCTCGTTGGCGGTGTGGGAGATCTCGCCGCCTTTCTTGACCGGAGCTTCTTCGTTGATGAAGTGCACAGGTACTTTGGCGGTCAGTTTCTGGCCAGCAACAACGCGGACGAAGTCAGCGTGCATGATGAACTGCTTGGCAGGGTGACGCTGCATGGCTTTAACAACGACGTTTTGTTTCTTGCCGTCGATGTTCAGTTCGATAACGTGGCTGAAGGCAGCTTCGTTGTCGAACAGCTTGGTGATTTCCTTGGTCAGGATGGTCACGGATTCAGCAGCTTGGCCACCACCGTAGACAACGGCAGGGATGTTGGCGGAATGACGCAGGCGGCGGCTCGCACCTTTCCCCAGGTCAGTACGCGCTTGGGCGTTCAGAATGAAATCAGTCATGTTGTATCTCCAAAATAGCCATTCCCGAGTGGCGTTTGCGACCAGCGCCAAAGCGGGATGGGCAAAAAAGCCCCGCCCCAACAACCAGTGTTGGGGCGGGGCGCTTTACGTCAACGTGAGTTCGCGAGGGTAAAACCCTCAGCGGAACATCGCGCTGATCGATTCTTCATTGCTGATGCGGCGAACCGCCTCGGCAACAACCGGTGCGATATCCAGTTGACGGATACGGTCACAGGCTTGTGCTGCAGCGGACAGCGGGATGGTGTTGGTCACCACCAGTGCGTCCAGCACGGAGTTCTCGATATTCTCGATCGCCCGACCCGACAGGACAGGGTGCGTGCAGTAGGCGTAAACCTTGGCAGCGCCGTGTTCTTTCAGGGCCTTGGCCGCGTGGCACAGGGTGCCGGCGGTGTCGACCATGTCGTCGACGAGAATACAGGTACGTCCTTCGACGTCGCCGATGATATGCATCACTTCGGAGTGATTGGCCTTTTCACGGCGTTTGTCGATGATGCCCAGATCAACGCCCAGGGACTTGGCAACAGCACGTGCACGCACGACGCCGCCGATGTCCGGGGACACGATCATGAGGTTCTCGAAACGCTGGTCTTCGATGTCATCCACCAGAACGGGGGAGCCGTAGATGTTATCTACCGGAATATCGAAGAAACCCTGAATCTGGTCAGCGTGCAGGTCGACGGTGAGAACACGGTCGATACCTACGACGGTGAGCATGTCAGCGACGACTTTGGCGCTGATAGCTACACGCGCCGAACGCGGACGGCGATCCTGGCGGGCATATCCGAAGTAAGGAATCACGGCAGTGATTCGGGAAGCTGAGGAGCGGCGGAAGGCATCGGCCATCACTACCAGTTCCATCAGGTTATCGTTGGTTGGCGCGCAAGTCGGCTGAATGATGAAAACGTCCTTACCGCGAACATTTTCATTAATCTCAGTGCTGATTTCGCCGTCGGAAAATTTTCCGACAGAAACATCACCCAGTGGGATATGCAGCTGACGTACGACACGCCGAGCCAGATCGGGGTTGGCGTTCCCCGTAAAGACCATCATCTTGGACACGCGCAGTACCTGAAGGCTGAGGGTATACCTGGATGAGTATAAGGAAAATGGCAGGGGCGGCTGGATTCGAACCAACGCATGGCAGGATCAAAACCTGCTGCCTTACCGCTTGGCGACGCCCCTGTATCTGTTGCTGCGAGCACCTGGTGCTCGATTCCTAGAGCAGGCTCTGCAGCGTGCGATGCAACATCGAAACGTTGCTTCCCTTAGCTACAAACCCTGTTTGGGTCTCTGCAAGAAGGGCCAAAACTTTATCAGCTTCAGCTTTGTTTGGGAAGGCCCCAAACACACAACTTCCAGTTCCGGTAAGCCGAGCGTCAGTGAATTCGTTTAACAAATTCAATGAATTGCGTACCTCTGGGTAACGCTGCTCTACCACCGGTTGGCAGTCATTTCGACTGTTTCCCTTGGGAACGGGGCGCATCTTAAGGGGCAAGGAATCACGTGTCAACAGCGGATCTGAAAAAATTTCTGCTGTGCTAACAAATACTTGCGGGACCAGCACGACGTACCAGGGCTCTTCGGGGTCGACCGGGGTCAGCTTCTCACCCACACCCTCAGCGAATGCCGCATGGCCGCGGACGAAAACCGGCACGTCAGCGCCCAGGGTCAGGCCCAGCTCGGCCAGTTGGTCTTCGCTCAAGCCCAGTTGCCATAAATGATTGAGGCCGAGCAGGGTGGTGGCGGCATCGGAGCTGCCGCCACCAATGCCGCCGCCCATCGGCAGGATTTTCTTCAGCCAGATATCCACGCCCTGGCTGCAACCGCTCAAGGCCTTGAGCTTGCGCGCGGCCTTGACGATCAGGTTGCTGTCGTGGGGGACATTGGCAATCTCGCTGTGCAGGCGCACTTCACCGTCTTCGCGCAAGGCGAAGGAAAGCTCGTCGGCATGGTCGAGAAACTGGAACAGGGTTTCCAGCTCATGGTAGCCGTCAGGGCGGCGACCAAGAATGTGCAGCATCAGGTTGAGTTTGGCCGGTGCCGGCAGGGTCAGGGTTGCAGTGTTCATAGATCAGTGGCCCAGTTGCCGTGGTTGCCAGTCCTTGACCACCAGGGTCACGTCGAGGTTCTGTCCGTGCAGCTTGATGCGTTCGGGCAGCCAGTAGCCGTTTTGTTCGGCGTAGCTCAGGTACTGCACGTCCCAGCCGTCCTGCTTGAGGCTGGCCAGGCGACTGTCGCCGTCGAGGGTCAGCTGGCTCTTGCTGTCGGGGGCGGGCAGGCCACGAATCCACCAGACCAGGTGCGAGACCGGCAGCTCCCAGCCCAGTTGCTCTTCGAGCAGGGCTTCGGGGCTATTTGCCTCGAAGCGGCCCTGGTTGGCGACTTCCAGAGTGACGCCACCGGGGCGCCCGGTCAGGCGCGCGGCGCCGCGGCCCAGCGGGCCGGACAGGCGGATATCGTAGTAATCCTGGCGCTGCAGCCAGAACAGCGTGCCGCTGCCGGAGTCTTTCGGCGCGCGGATGCCGACCTTGCCGTTGATCTGCCAGCCATCGAGGGTGCTCAGCTGTTGCTTGTGCTCGCGCCACAGCTGTGGGCTGCCCTCGCCCCGCAGGGCCTCACGGGAGCCGAAGCCGGCACAGCCGGCAAGCAGGGCGATCAGGGTGAAGGTGATGCAGTGGCGCAAAAACATAGGCTTATAGAGTCTCGGATCCGGTCAGGCGCAGGACGGTCTTGCGCAGGATGGGGCTGTCGGGCTGGGCTTCAAAGCCCTTGGCCCAGACCTGGCGGGCTTCGCGGCGCTTGCCGTTGGCCCAGAGTACTTCACCCAGGTGGGCGGCCACTTCGTGATCGGGGAACCGCTCAAGGGCCTGGCGCAGCAGGCGCTCGGCTTCGTCAAGGTTGCCCATGCGGTAGTTGACCCAGCCGAGGCTGTCGAGCACCGCCGGATCCTCCGGGGTGATCTGGTGTGCCTTGTCGATCAGCGCCTTGGCTTCGGCGTAACGGCTGGTGCGGTCAGCCAGGGTGTAGCCAAGGGCGTTGAGGGCCATGGCATTTTCCGGCTCGCGGCTGATGATGTTGCGCAGATCCTTTTCCATCTGGGTCAGGTCGTTTCGTTTTTCCGCCAGCATGGCCCGGGTGTAGAGCAGGTTGAGGTCGTCCGGGTACTGCTTGATCGCCTGCTGCAGAACCTGCTCGGCCTGGGCGTCCTTGTCGTTGTTGCCCAAGGCTTCGGCTTCGATCAGGTACAGCTGGATGGCGTAATCGGGCTGGCTTTCCCGGGCTGCGGCCAGGCGCCGCGAAGCTTCGGCGCTACGGCCGTTGGCGATGAGGATATCGGCCTGGCGCAATTGTGCCGGCAGGTAGTCGGTGCCGGGGCCGACCAGGGCGTATTCGTTCAGCGCGCTTTCGGGGTCGTTGCGTTCTTCATGGATGCGGCCCAGGTTCAGGTGTGCGGCATCGACATGGCTGTCGCGGGCGATCAGCTCTTCGAGGTAGCCGGCGCCTTCGTCCCAGTCCTTGGTTTCCAGGCTGATCAGGGCTAGCGAGTAGCGCAGCTCGTCGTCATCCGGATACTGCTGGACCAGGCTGACGAACTCGGCCTTGGCATCGGCCAGGCGGTCCTGTTCGACCAGCATGCGCGCATAGGTCAGGCGCAAGCGTTTGTCGTCCGGGTACTGGCGAATGGTTTTTTGCAGCAGCGGCAGGGCCTCTTTGCCGCGGTCCAAGCCCTGCAGCAGGCGGGCACGCAACAATACCGGAGCGATCTCGCCGTCTTCGGGCGGGTGCGCTTCGAGCAGGTCGAGGGCGGCCTGGGCCTTGCCGTCCTGTTGCAGCAGCAACGCCTTGCCGAACACCAACTGACTGTTGTCGGGGTATTTCACCAGCAGGCGGTCGAAACTCTTTTGCAGGCCCTCGCGGGTGTCCTGGTCGGTTTCCAGGGCCGACAGGGCGAGGAAGTCGAAGTGGGTGTCGCCCTGGCCCTGAAGGACTTTTTCCATGTGGGCCATGGACTCGTCATAGCGACCGCCGCGGGCCAGCTGGATGGCGGCGGCACGCTGGGCGTCGAGGCTGTCCGGGGCGTTCTTTGCCCAGATCAGTGCGGTGTCCAGGGCAGCCTGGTCGGCACCCAGGTATTCGGCGATGCGGTAGGCGCGCTCGGAGATGCCTGGGTCCTGGGTCTTGATCGCCTGGCTGACGTAGTTGTCCAGGGCGATGTCGAAGCGGTCGCGCTGGCCGGCAAGTTCGGCGGCCAGCAGGCTGTAGACGGTGTCCTGGCTGAACGACCCGTAGACGGTGGGCTTGGCCGGTTGCACCGGGGCAGCCTCTGCAGGCGACTTGGCATCCGGTGAATGCGGAGCCAGGGTCTGGCAGCCCTGGAGCAAGGCAAGGGCAAGGAGCAACGCGTAGGATCTATTCATAATCGGGATTTGGGCGGCTTACCAGCGGTCGGATCATCATGACACAAGCGCCGGGGCAAACCCATAAGCGAAGGTCTCGGTAGAGGTAGACTATAGAGACAATAGCGAGCAGTGGTTGTTCTGCGCCTTGCGAAGTAGGACAATTATCGGCTTCTCGTCACAATCAGCGACCTTGCATGGCCTTTCTTGCCCTCGGTATCAACCATAAGACTGCCTCGGTAGACGTACGCGAGCGCGTGGCGTTTACCCCTGAGCAGCTGGTGGACGCCTTGCAGCAGCTCTGCCGACTGACCGCCAGCCGCGAAGCCGCGATCCTTTCGACCTGCAACCGCAGCGAGCTTTATATAGAGCAGGACCACCTGGGCGCAGAGAGTATTCTGCGCTGGCTGGCCGAATATCATCAGCTGAGCCTGGATGAACTGCGCGCCAGCGCCTACATCCATGAAGATCACGATGCTGTGCGGCACATGATGCGGGTAGCCTCCGGGCTCGATTCGCTGGTGCTGGGCGAGCCGCAGATCCTCGGGCAGATGAAGTCGGCCTATGCCGTGGCCCGCGAAGCCGGCACCATCGGCCCGCTGCTCGGGCGCCTGTTCCAGGCCACCTTCAGCGCCGCCAAGCAGGTGCGTACCGATACCGCCATCGGCGAAAACCCGGTGTCGGTGGCCTTCGCCGCCGTCAGCCTGGCCAAGCAGATCTTCAGCGACCTGGGCCGTAGCCAGGCACTGCTGATCGGCGCCGGTGAAACCATTACCCTGGTGGCCCGTCACCTGCACGAGCAGGGCGTACGGCGCATTGTCGTCGCCAACCGGACCCTGGAGCGCGCCAGCACCCTGGCCGAACAGTTCGGCGCCCATGCGGTATTGCTGGCCGACATTCCCCAGGAGCTGGTCAACAGCGATATCGTCATCAGTTCCACCGCCAGCCAATTGCCGATCCTCGGCAAGGGTGCGGTGGAAAGCGCCCTGAAGCAGCGCCGGCACAAGCCGATCTTCATGGTCGACATCGCCGTGCCGCGGGATATCGAACCGCAGGTTGGCGAGCTGGACGATGTGTACCTGTACACCGTCGATGACCTGCACGAGGTGGTCGCCGAAAACCTCAAGAGCCGCCAGGGTGCTGCCCAGGCCGCCGAAGAGCTGGTTTCGGTGGGCGCCGAAGATTTCATGCTGCGCCTGCGCGAGCTGGCTGCGGTGGATGTACTCAAGGCTTACCGTCAGCAGAGCGAACGCCTGCGCGACGAGGAGCTGCAAAAGGCCCAGCGCCTGCTGGCCAATGGCGCCAGCGCCGATGACGTGCTGGTGCAACTGGCCCGTGGCCTGACCAACAAACTGCTGCATGCGCCCAGCGTGCAGCTGAAAAAGCTCTCTGCCGAAGGCCGCCTCGATGCGCTGGCCATGGCCCAGGAACTCTTTGCCCTCTCCGAGGGTTCGACGGATAAAACCCCGCAATGAAAGCGTCGCTGCTGAATAAACTGGACACGCTCCAGGACCGCTTCGAGGAACTGACCGCCCTGCTGGGCGATGCCGAGGTCATTTCCGACCAGACTCGCTTTCGCGCCTATTCCCGTGAATACGCCGAAGTCGAGCCGGTCGCCGTTGCCTACGCCCAGTGGCGCAAGGTTCAGGATGACCTGGCCGGTGCCCAGGCGCTGCTCAAGGACAGCGATCCGGACCTGCGCGAAATGGCGGTGGAAGAAGTTCGCGAGGCCAAGGAGCAACTGGCTGTCCTGGAAAACCAGCTGCAGCGCATGCTGTTGCCCAAGGACCCCAACGACGGGCGCAATGTGTTCCTGGAAATCCGCGCCGGTACCGGCGGTGACGAAGCGGCGATCTTCTCCGGCGACCTGTTCCGCATGTACTCGCGCTACGCTGAAAAGCGCGGCTGGCGCCTGGAAATTCTCTCGGAGAACGAAGGCGAGCATGGCGGTTACAAGGAGATCATCGCCCGGGTCGAAGGCGACAGCGTCTATGGCAAGCTGAAGTTCGAGTCCGGTGCCCACCGCGTCCAGCGCGTACCGGAAACCGAATCCCAGGGCCGTATCCACACCTCGGCCTGCACCGTGGCGGTGCTGCCCGAGCCGGACGAGCAGGTGGCGATCGAGATCAACCCGGCGGACCTGCGCGTCGATACCTACCGCGCCTCCGGTGCCGGTGGTCAGCACATCAACAAGACCGACTCGGCGATCCGCATCACCCACTTGCCCACCGGCATCGTCGTCGAGTGCCAGGAAGAACGTTCCCAGCACAAGAACCGCGCCCGGGCGATGTCCTGGCTGTCGGCCAAGCTCAACGACATCCAGACCAGCGCGGCGCAGAATGCCATGGCCAGCGAGCGCAAGCTGCTGGTTGGCTCCGGCGACCGCTCCGAACGGATTCGTACCTACAACTATCCACAGGGGCGGGTAACCGATCACCGCATCAACCTGACCCTGTATTCCCTGGATGATGTGCTGGCCGGTGGGGTGGATGCGGTCATCGAGCCATTGCTGGCCGAGTATCAGGCTGACCAACTGGCTGCACTGGGTGAGTAAATGACGATTATTGCCAGCTTGCTCCGCGGCGCGGAGCTGCCGGATTCGCCGACGGCGCGTCTGGATATCGAACTGCTGTTGGCTGCGGCCATCGGCAAGTCGCGCAGCTACCTGCACACCTGGCCGGAGCGGATTGTCAGCAGCGAAGCGGCGCTGACCTTTGCCGATTACCTGCAGCGTCGGCGCGCCGGTGAACCGGTCGCCTATATCCTCGGTCAGCAGGGGTTCTGGAACCTCGACCTGGAGGTGGCGCCGCACACCCTGATCCCACGGCCGGAAACCGAGCTGCTGGTCGAAACCGCTCTGCAGTTGCTGCCGGCAAGTGCGGTCAAGCTGCTCGACCTGGGCACCGGTACCGGCGCGATTGCCCTGGCCCTGGCCAGTGAGCGCCCGCAGTGGCAGGTCACTGCGGTTGACCGGGTGCTGGAAGCCGTGGCCCTGGCCGAGCGTAACCGCCAGCGCCTGCAACTGAACAACGTGACGGTGCGCAGCAGCCACTGGTTCGATGCCCTGGGCGGCGAGCGCTATGACCTGATCATCAGCAACCCGCCGTACATTGCCGCTGCCGACCCGCACCTGGTGGCCGGTGACGTGCGCTTTGAGCCAAGCAGCGCGCTGGTCTCCGGCGACGATGGCCTGGACGATCTGCGCAGCATCGTCAGTCAGGCGCCGGCGCACCTGCTGCCCGGCGGCTGGCTGCTGCTCGAGCACGGTTACGATCAGGCCGCCGCCGTGCGCGAGCTGCTGGCCCGGCATGATTTCGAACAGATCGAAAGCCGCCTTGACCTTAATGGCCACGAGCGCATCACCCTGGGCCGGCTGTCGTGCTGACCGATCAGGAGCTGTTGCGCTACAGCCGGCAGATCCTCCTGGCGCAGGTGGATATCGACGGTCAGCTGCGCCTGAAAAACAGCCGGGCGCTGGTTGTCGGCCTGGGCGGCCTGGGTTCGCCGGTCGCCTTGTACCTGGCGGCTGCCGGTGTTGGCGAACTGCACCTGGCCGATTTCGACACGGTGGACGTCACCAACCTGCAGCGCCAGGTCATGCACGACAGCGCATCGGTGGGCATGAGCAAAGTCGATTCGGCACTGCTACGCCTCGCGGCGATCAACCCGGAAATCACGTTGCTCGCCCATCGCCACGCCCTGGACGAAGACTCCTTGGCCGAGGCGGTTAAGGCGGTGGACCTGGTACTGGATTGCTCGGACAACTTTGCCACCCGCGAAGCGGTCAATGCCGCCTGCGTGGCCCTGGGCAAGCCATTGGTCAGCGGCGCGGCGATTCGCCTGGAAGGGCAGTTGTCGGTGTTCGACCCACGCCGCCCTGAAAGCCCGTGCTACCACTGCCTGTACGGCCATGGCAGCGAAGCCGAGCTGACCTGCAGTGAAGCCGGTGTACTCGGCCCGTTGGTCGGTCTGGTCGGCAGCCTGCAAGCGCTTGAGGCACTGAAGCTGCTGGCCGGGTTTGGCGAACCGCTGGTAGGGCGCTTGTTGCTGATCGATGCCCTGGGCAGCCGTTTCCGTGAGCTGCGGGTCAAGCGCGACCCGGGCTGCAGCGTCTGTGGCAAGGATCATGGCTGACGGCGCGGCGGCGCCGGTCGGCGTCTTCGATTCCGGTGTTGGCGGCCTGTCGGTACTGGCCGAGATCCAGCGCCTGTTGCCCAATGAGTCGCTGCTGTATGTCGGCGATTGCGGGCACATCCCCTATGGTGAGAAGTCGCCGGCATTCATTCGCCAGCGCTGTCGCATCGTCGCTGAGTTCTTCCGTGAGCAGGGTGCCAAGGCCATGGTCCTGGCCTGTAACACGGCGACGGTGGCCGCGGTGGCTGATTTGCGCGAACAGTATCCGCAGTGGCCACTGGTGGGGATGGAGCCAGCGGTAAAGCCTGCGGCTGCCGCTACCCGTAGTGGCGTGGTCGGTGTGCTGGCCACCACCGGCACCCTGCAAAGCGCCAAGTTCGTCGCCTTGCTCGATCGTTTTGCCAACGATGTGCAGGTTGTTACCCAGCCTTGCCCTGGCCTGGTGGAGTGCATCGAAGCTGGCGACCTGAACAGCCCGGTGGTGCGCGAACTGCTGCAAGGCTATGTAAATCCCTTGCTCGACGCTGGCTGCGACACGCTGATCCTGGGCTGCACCCATTACCCCTTCCTCAAGCCTCTGCTGGCGGAAATGGTCCCGGCCTCGGTGGCAATTATCGATACCGGCGCTGCGGTTGCCCGCCAATTGCAGCGCCTGCTTGGCGAGCGTCACTTGCTAGCCGCGGGACCGGCACAGGACGCGCAATTCTGGACCAGTGCCAGCCCCGAACATTTGCGAAAGATCCTTCCAATGTTGTGGAATAAATCTGACAGTGTGCGAAGCTTCACGATGTAAAAAGAGTGTGAAAAGCACTCAACATTGACTGAGCTAACGCAACGCCGCCGATTTTTATTTTATTGTCTGGTGAGACAGAGAAACCAACAACAGCATTAGGAAAAAGGATGTTTCTCATGAAGAAACTGCTTTGTTTGGCTGCGCTTGCAGCCGTTACCCTGGGGCAATCTTTTACCACTCAAGCAGCGGACGTATCGTTGTCGGTCGGGCAGACCGGCGATTCGACCATGACCTATCGGCTGGGCCTGCAATCGAACTGGGATGCCAGTTGGTGGCAAACTAGCGTAGGGCGCATTACCGGTTATTGGGATGGTGCCTACACCTATTGGGATGGCGATGAAACCGCCAGCAACCACAGCCTGTCGTTCTCACCCGTGTTCGTTTACGAGTTCGCCGGTGAGTCGGTTAAACCCTACATCGAAGCCGGCATCGGTGTGGCAGCGTTTTCCAGTACCGAACTTGAGAGTAATGAACTCGGCTCCTCCTTCCAGTTCGAAGACCGTATCGGCTTCGGCCTGCGTTTTGCCGGCGGACATGAAGTAGGTGTACGCGCGATCCACTATTCCAATGCCGGGCTGAAGATGCCCAACGACGGTGTGGAAAGTTACTCGCTGCACTATCGTATGCCGCTCTGACCTCTGCAACGACAGCCCTGGGTTTTACACAGGGCTTGAAGGTTGTTCGGGCAATGGCCAGAGGCTGTTGAGATTCAGGGCTTCGAGCAGCAACTCCGGGGCCCGCTCAGGTAGCCGCTGGAGCAACACATCGGCGGCACTTTCTGCAGTCCACTCTTGCGGCATGACCTGCGTCGCCACCAGCGGCACTTTCAGGGTCTGGGGCGCGACCAGGGTCAGGTCGATACCTTTGCTTGCCAAGTGCTGGCACTCGCTGCGAAACACTTCTGCCAGGCTGTTGTCCGGTGTTGCCGGCTGACTTGGTTCGTAGAGCTGCAGCGCTGAATAGCGACTGAGCACTGCCATGATCTGCGGCGACTGGCCGTTCTCCAGCAGTGGCAGCGCATTGTGCAGGCAGTGGACCGAAGCGCTCAGGTTGCTGCTGGCGATCGCTTCGAAAATTGCCGTCGGCGGGATACTCGCGTCGAGATAATCGCAGGTTCCGGCATTGACCAGCAGGCAATCAAGGGCACCCCACTGCGCCTGGAGTCGCTGGCTGGCCTGCGCCGCCTGGGCGGCATCGGTCAAGTTGCCATCGAGCAGTAACAACTGCTGCGGGTTCAGTTGCGACAGCCCCTGTAGTTCGGTTGATGCCCGCCCGCTGGCGGCGACTTTCCAGCCCTGTGCAAGCAGTTGTTGCACCAACGCCAGACCCAGGCCGGAGCCTGCACCGGTGACCCACACCTTGCGCGCGATGGGTTCGATCACGTTACTGCCCTCTCTTCCTGCCGCGTGGGTAAATTCTTGAATGCATTCAACGCACGTTGGCGACTGCTACCGAGGTCCACAATAGGTTGTGGATAAAGATTAGTAGCAAAAAGATCGTCAGCAGGCACGGGATTGTGGATATTTTTTTCATCCAGGCTAGCCAGTTCAGGGAGCCACTGTCGAATGAAGTGGCCGGCGCGGTCGAAACGCAGAGACTGGCTCAGGGGATTGAAGATGCGAAAATAGGGCGCTGCGTCGGTGCCGGTCGAGGCACTCCACTGCCAACCACCATTATTGGCGGCCAGGTCACCGTCGATCAGGTGACGCATGAAAAAGCGTTCGCCTTCGCGCCAGTCGATCAGCAGGTTCTTGGTCAGGAACATGGCGACAACCATGCGCAGGCGGTTGTGCATCCAGCCAGTGGCGAGCAATTGGCGCATGGCGGCGTCGATGATCGGGATCCCGGTTTGCCCCTGCTGCCAGGCCTTGAGCTCATCCGGCGCGTGACGCCAGGGCAGGGCTTCGGTTTCCGCGCGAAAGGCGCGGTGTTTGGATACGCGCGGGTAGCCCACCAGAATGTGCTTGTAGAACTCGCGCCAGAGCAGCTCGTTGATCCAGGTCAGCAGGCCCTGGTTACCGCTGTCGAACTCGCCGAAGTTGTTGCTCAACGCCGCGTGCAGACATTGGCGTGGCGAAATCACCCCGGCCGCCAGGTAAGCCGACAGTTGGCTGGTACCGGCGACGGCGGGAAAATCGCGCTGCTTCTGATAGTCCTCGGCACATTCGTCGGTGAAGCGTCGCAGGCGGCGCCGGGCTTCTTCTTCACCCGCAGGCCAAAGTTCGCGTAAAGGCTGTGCGGGGAGAGGGAAGCCGGCAGCTTCAGCCGGCACCGGGTCGCTTGCCACACCCGTCGGTGCTTGCGCCTTGGGCGCTTTGACCTGGTGCGGCAGCCCTAGGTGCAAACGCTCGTAACAGACTTTGCGGAACTGACTGAAGACCTGGAAGTAGCCACCGCTGCGGGTCAGGATGCTACCGGGCTTGAACAGCAATTGGTCGAGGTAGGCGTGAGCGGCAATGCCTTGCTGTTCCAGGGTGCAGCGCACAGCCTGGTCGCGGGTGCTTTCGTTGACGCCATATTCGTCGTTGAAATGCACGGCCTGTACCCGATGTTCCTGACACAGTTGCAGCAGGGCCTCGGGTACCTGCTGCCAGGTATCGGCGCGACGGATCAGTAACGGAATGTTCAACTGCGCCAATGCTGTGCTCAGGCCTTGCAGGTTGCGCAGCCAGAAGTCGACCTTGCACGCGGCATCGTCATGGGCTTGCCACTGCCCGGGGCTCAGCAGCCACACTGCCAGGCTCGGGCCCCGTTCGCAGGCCGCTGCCAGTGCGGTGTTGTCGAGTACGCGCAGGTCGCTGCGCAGCCAGATCAGTTGCATGGGAATCCTTGGCCGTTGTCGGTGGTGTTCAGGGCGCGTCCGCTGAGTTGCTGCAGGCAGTTAAGCGCCGCCTGGGGCGAGTCGAGGGCAAACAGCGTCTCGTCGCTCCAGGTTTGCAGCGCTTGGTTATGAATGCTGACTGCGCGGCCACACAGGAGTTTCGGAATTTCAATGTTGGCCAGGTTTCGCTGCAGGCGCGCCAGGTCGAGCGTTTTGTCGACGCTCAGCAGCAGCGCCCAGGGTTGCAGGCGGGCAATGGCCAGGGGCAGCTCATTGCCCGGCAGTTGCCAATCGAAGACCTGCACCGGGTAGCCGGCATTGCTCGCCAGCCAGGCGCTCAGCCATAGCCGCGGGTCGAAGGCCAGGTCAGAGGCGTTGACCAGCAACAGCGGGGCGCCGCCCAGCTGATGATTGTTGTGGTACACCCGCGCGCCCAGTTTGCTGCGCAGCCAGGAGTGAAAGAACACTTGCTCAAGGTGTGCGGCGAACTGGCTTTGCCAGCGCAGTTCCAGGTCGGCAAGCAGCGGCATCAACAGCTGTTGGCACAGCGTTGCTGGCGGGTACAGGGCCATGGCCTGGTTCAGATGTTGCTCAAGACGGCGCTCGGCGAGTGCGCCGATGGCTTCCGTCAGTTGCTCACGCAAGGTTTGCCAGTCGCTGCCGGGCGGCGCTTGCGCTGCACTGGGCGCAGCCTCCAGCAAGGATCTGACCTGGCTCACTGCAACGCCACAATTGAGCCAGGTGAGGATCTGCCGGATGCACTGGACGTCATCCTGACTGTAAAGGCGATGCCCCTTGCCAGTGCGTTGCGGCACGATCAACCCGTAGCGCCGCTCCCAGGCGCGCAGGGTGACCGGGTTGACGCCGGTCAGGCGCGTCACTTCACGGATCGGCAGCAGCGCTTCAGATGGCATTACGCAGGCTCAGGCTTTGCGGGTGTGGCTGCAGGTAGACCTGCTGCAGCAGGTACGGGTCGGGGTGATTGCGCAGGTGATGCTTGAGCAGCGTCAGCGGCACTACCAGCGGTACTTCGCCGGCGTGGTACTGGGCGATCAGCTGCTGGATTTCCTGTCTGTCGTTGCCGCTCAGGGCGTTGCGCAGGTAACCGCTCAGGTGCAGCAGCACATTGCTGTGGGTACCACGGCTGGCGCAGCGGCTCAGGGCCTGCATCAGCTGGCTGAAGTAGCGCGCAGCGAGTGCTGCTGGATCGTCGTCACGGGTCATGCTGCCCAACAGCTTGCCCAGGGTTTTGTACTGCTGCGGATTGTGGGCCATCAACTGGTACTTGTAGCGGGCGTGGAACGCAATCAGGGCCCCGCGGCTGACCCCTGCGGCGAGCAATTGCTGCCAGTCGGCATAGGCGTAGACCCGGGTGATGAAGTTCTCCCGCAGCACTGGATCACACAGCCTGCCGTCTTCTTCCACCGGCAGGTCGGGGCGCTGTTGACAGAACGCGGCGGCGAACAGCCCGCGGCCACCTTCTACTGCGGGGTAGCCATTGGCCTGATACACCTTGACCCGCTGCAACCCGCAGGACGGTGATTTGTGCATGAAGATGTAGCCGCAAATGTCATTGAGGTCATTGGCCATTTGCTGACCATAGGCGCGCAACGGGCCGGACAGGTCCAGCCCTGGATCGCGGCTGCACACCGCCTGCGGGTCGGCGGGGTCGCCCACCAGGCGGATGGCCGGGCGAGGCACGCCCAGGCCAATGGCCACTTCCGGGCATATCGGAACAAAATCGAAATGTTTGCTCAGGACCTCGTTGCACAGTCGTGATGCCTTGTGGCCGCCGTTGAAGCGAACCTCCTGGCCGACCAGGCAGGCGCTGACGGCAATTCTAGGTTTGCACGGCAGGTCGCACGCGTCCATGAATAGATCCTGTATTAGTTGTACAGAAATAAAATCTTGTACAGGTAAATCTCATCATAGAGATAAACCTATGCAAGTCAATTTTCTTGTACAGCTTTTCAGCAGGGTCTTGAACGGCGGCGGGGCTGAACGAGGGTAGCTCCGCTGATTTACTCCAGGTGTTCCAGCAAGCGCCGAGCCGCTTCCTGGCCACTGAGCCAGGCCCCTTCGACGCGGCCGGACAGGCACCAGTCGCCACAGGCATACAGGCCCAGGTCGGCGTCGGCCAATGCGCCCCACTCATGGTTGCTGGAGGGGCGTGCATACAGCCAGCGATGGGCGAGGGAGAAATTCGGGGCAGGGACCACGCAGCCGACCAGTTCGGCAAAGCTGCCCCACAGTTGCTCGATCACGGCCTCCTTGGGCAGGTCGATGTGTTGCTTGCTCCAGCTGGAGGTGGCATGCAGCACCCAGGTATCCATATGTTCGTCGCGCCCGGGTTTGCTGCGGTTGCGTGCCAGCCAGTCGAGGGCGCTGTCCTGGACGAAACACCCCTGCATCGGGGTGTCGAGCGGGGTGTCGAAGGCCAGGGCGATGGCCCAGGTCGGGTCCATTTGTACACCCGCAGCGGTGGCGGCGAGCTTGGGGGCAGCACTGAGCAACTGGGTGGCCTGGGGCGCCGGTACAGCGACCACTACCCGGCTGAAGGGGCCATGGCTGCAGCCGTCTGTGTCCTGCAAATGCCAGTATTTCTGGCCGCGATAGACCTCGGCGATGCGGCAGCTGAAATTCACCGTGACGTCCTTGAGCAGGCCGCGGGTGATTGCACTCATGCGCGGCACGCCGACCCAGCGCGTCTGTTCGTCGGGCGAGGGGCTGAGCACGCCGTCCTGATAGTGGTAGAGCTGCGGCTTCCATTCGGCCGCCCAGCCAGCGGCCACCCATTGCTGGAGCTGGTCGACAAAGCGCCGGTCGCGGGCGGTGAAGTACTGGGCGCCGAGATCAAGGGCACCGGCATCGCTACGCTTGCTGGCCATGCGTCCGCCGCTACCGTGGCCTTTGTCGAATAAATGAACGGTCTGCCCGGCCTTTTGCAACGCCTGGGCCGCGGACAGGCCGGCAATACCGGCCCCGATGATGGCAATAGGTACAGTCATGATGGCCTCTTCGAACCTTAGGGTTGCAGACTATGCTGCCCGGCTAACCTGTACAATGCATGGATCATGTATAAGATGATTCCGCTCGTTACCACAGGTTGGCCTATGTTTATCCGAGAGCGATCGGTCAAAAAAGTGCCTTGTTGTTAAAAATAGACCACTGGCGCGCCATGTGAGGACACAGCCATGCATATATTGCTGACCGGCGGTACCGGGTTGATCGGCCAACAGCTGTGTCAGCACTGGCTGGCCCAGGGGCATCGGTTGACGGTCTGGAGTCGCCGCCCTGAACAGGTGGGCAGGCTGTGTGGTGCCGGTGTGCGCGGCATTGCCCGGCTTGAAGACCTGAGCAATGACGACACCCTGGATGCGGTGATCAATCTGGCCGGTGCGCCGATCGCCGACCGCCCCTGGAGCTCCGGGCGCCGCGCGCTATTGTGGGCAAGCAGAATCACCCTGACTGAACAGTTGATAGCCTGGCTTGAGGCGCGCCAGCAACGTCCGCAGGTGCTGATTTCCGGATCGGCGGTCGGTTGGTACGGCGATGGCGGCGAGCGTGAATTGACCGAGGCTTCACAGCCGGTCAAGGAGGATTTCGCCAGCCAGTTGTGCATCGCTTGGGAAGAAACCGCAATGACAGCCCAGGCCTTGGGTATTCGGGTGGTACTGGTGCGTACCGGTCTGGTGCTATCGAGCGAGGGCGGCTTTTTGTCGCGCCTGCGCCTGCCGTTCAAACTGGGGCTGGGCGGGCCTATCGGCGATGGTCGGCAGTGGATGCCGTGGATTCATATACATGACCAGATCGCCCTGATTGATTTTCTCTTGCAGCACAAGGATGCCAGCGGTCCTTATAATGCCTGCGCCCCGGAGCCGGTGCGCAACCGCGAGTTCGCCAAGCGTCTGGGCCGGGCCTTGCACCGCCCGGCGTTGATGCCGTTGCCGGCGCTGGTGCTCAAGGCCGGGCTTGGCGAGCTGTCGACCCTGCTGCTGGGTGGGCAACGGGCGCGGCCGGTACGTTTGCTGGCGGCCGGTTTTACCTTCCGCTTCAATGATCTGCAATCGGCCCTGGACGAACTGTCCAGCCGCCTCTGAAATAGGACGTTGCATGACCGATCACGCTTTGCTGCTGGTCAACCTGGGTTCACCGGCCTCCACTTCTGTCGCCGACGTGCGCCGGTACCTCAATCAGTTTCTGATGGACCCTTATGTCATCGACCTGCCGTGGCCGGTGCGGCGCCTGCTGGTGTCGCTGATCCTGATCAAGCGCCCGGAGCAGTCGGCCCATGCCTATGCCTCGATCTGGTGGGACGAGGGTTCGCCACTGGTGGTGCTGACCCGCCGCCTGCAGGCAGCCATGCGCGAGCAATGGACACACGGCCCGGTGGAAATCGCCATGCGCTACGGCGAGCCTTCGCTGCCGACGGTGCTGGCGCGCCTGGCAGCCCAGGGGGTGAAGAACGTCACCCTCGCACCGCTTTATCCACAATTTGCCGACAGCACCGTGACCACGGTTGTCGAGCAGGCTAAACAGGTAATTGCCGAGCAGAAGCTGCCGATCGAGATGGCGATTCTGCAGCCGTTCTACGACAAACCCGAGTACATCGATGCCCTGGTGGCCAGTGCACAGCCTTATCTGCAGCAGGATTACGATCACCTGTTGTTGAGTTTTCATGGGCTGCCCGAGCGGCACCTGAAAAAACTCGATCCGACCGGCAACCATTGTTTCCAGGACGCTGATTGCTGTCGCGATGCTTCGCCCGAGATGCTTGCGGTCTGTTACCGCGGCCAGTGCCTGCGCACCGCCCAGGCCTTTGCGCAGAAGATGGGTATCGCCGACGGCAAGTGGTCGGTGTCGTTTCAGTCGCGGCTGGGGCGGGCGAAGTGGATCGAGCCCTATACCGAAACGCGGCTGGACGAACTGGGCAAGTCTGGGGTGAAAAAGCTGCTGGTGATGTGTCCGGCGTTTGTCGCCGACTGCATCGAGACGCTGGAGGAGATCGGTGATCGTGGGCGCGAGCAGTTTGTCGAGGCGGGCGGCGAAGAGCTGGTGCTGGTGCCGTGCCTGAATGATCACCCGCAGTGGGTACAGGCCTTGAAGGGGATGTGCGAAGAGGCTTGAGGGCCTCATCGCTGGCAAAGCCAGCTCCCACACAAATGGCATGCATTGCCATTGTGGGAGCCGGCGTTGCCGGCGATGGGCCGCGCAGCGGCCCTGACTGGCATTCAGATCAAGGCAACTGATCGTCCAGCGCCTTGTTCTTCCAGCTGTCGTTACCCGGCAGCAGCAGGTTCAGGGCAATAGCCACCACCGCGCACAGGGCGATGCCCTTCAGGCCCCAGTCATCGGGG
Organism: Pseudomonas sp. RC2C2; assembly: GCF_018390435.1. Lineage (NCBI taxonomy): Bacteria > Pseudomonadati > Pseudomonadota > Gammaproteobacteria > Pseudomonadales > Pseudomonadaceae > Pseudomonas > Pseudomonas sp. RC2C2. The sequence goes on from NZ_JAHBAX010000001.1 coordinate 3,125,330, forward strand.
CCGGTGCCGCTACCGATCAGCACGCCACCGATTCCGAACACCAGGGTCACCGAAACGATCACCAGGTTGCGCGCCTCGCTGAGGTCGATCTTGTGGCGGATCATGGTGTTCATGCCTACCGCCGCGATCGAGCCGAACAGCAGGCAGAGAATGCCGCCCATTACCGGTACCGGAATGCTCTGCAGCAGCGCGCCGAACTTGCCGATGAAGGCCAGGGTGATGGCAAAGATTGCCGCCCAGGTCATGATCTTCGGGTTGTAGTTCTTGGTCAGCATCACCGCGCCGGTCACTTCGGCATAGGTGGTGTTGGGTGGCCCGCCGAACAGGCCGGCAGTGGTGGTGGCGATGCCGTCCCCGAGCAGGGTGCGGTGCAAGCCGGGCTTTTTCAGGTAATCGCGGCCGGTCACGCTGCCAACGGCAATCACGCCGCCGATGTGCTCGATCGCCGGCGCCAGGGCCACCGGTACGATGAACAGGATCGCCTGCCAGTTGAACGCAGGTGCGGTGAAGTGCGGCAGCGCCAGCCATGGCGCGGCGGCGATCTTGGCGGTGTCGACCACGCCAAAGTAGAACGACAGGCCAAAGCCCACCAGCACGCCGGCGATGATCGGCACCAGGCGGAAGATGCCTTTGCCGAACACGGCAACGATCAGGGTGGTCAGCAGTGCCGGCATGGAGATCATCATCGCGGTGCTGTAGGGCAGCAGCTCGGTGCCGTCACCGGCCTTGCCCATGGCCATGTTGGCGGCAATCGGCGCCATTGCCAGGCCGATGGAGATGATCACCGGGCCAATCACTACCGGCGGCAGCAAGCGGTCGATAAAGCCGGTGCCTTTGATTTTTACCGCAAGGCCGAGGAAGGTGTAGACGAAACCTGCTGCCATTACCCCGCCCATGGTCTCGGCCAGGCCGAACTGGCCCTTGGCAAGGATGATCGGGGTAATGAACGCGAAGCTCGAAGCCAGGAACACCGGCACCTGGCGACCGGTAACCACCTGAAACAGCAGAGTTCCCAGACCCGCCGTGAACAGCGCGACGTTGGGGTCAAGGCCGGTAATCAGCGGCATCAGTACCAGCGCGCCGAAGGCGACGAAGAGCATCTGCGCGCCAGAGACGACCTGGCGCCAGAGCGGGTCGTTGAACTCATCCTGCATGTTCAGGCGTCCTTCTGCTTGGTGCCGAAAATCTTGTCACCGGCATCGCCCAGGCCAGGGATGATGTAACCGTGTTCGTTCAGGCGCTGGTCGATCGAGGCGGTGTAGATCTGCACGTCCGGGTGGGCTTTTTCCACCACGGCGATGCCTTCGGGCGCGGCGACCAGGACCATGGCGCGGATGTCCTTGCACCCGGCTTTCTTCAGCAGGTCGATGGTGGCGACCATCGAGCCGCCGGTGGCCAGCATCGGGTCGATAATCAGGGCCAGGCGTTCGTTGATTTCCGGGGCGAGTTTTTCCAGGTAGGTGTGCGCTTCGAGGGTTTCCTCGTTGCGGGCCACGCCAACGGCGCTGACCTTGGCGCCCGGAATCAGGCTGAGCACGCCATCGAGCATGCCGATGCCGGCACGCAGGATCGGTACTACAGTGATTTTCTTGCCAGCGATTTTCTCGACCTGGACCTTGCCGCACCAGCCATCGATTTCATAGCTTTCCAGGGGCAGGTCTTTGGTGGCTTCGTAGGTCAGGAGCGTACCGACTTCCTGGGCGAGCTCGCGAAAATTCTTGGTGCTGATGTCGGCGCGACGCATCAGGCCGAGCTTGTGGCGGATCAGCGGGTGACGGATCTCACGGGTAGGCATAGGGAAAGGCTCCGGGGGGCGGGCAAAAAAACCGCGCTAGATTAATCTATTCAGCCATGCATGTCCTCAGACTTACTGGACGTTAGTCCAGAAATGCTTGATCTGATGCGACGGGATGCGTACCTTTGCCCGCTTTTCTCAATTGCCGCCCCTTGGAGAGCGCCATGTCCGCCGATCTCGAGCACATCCGTCAAGTCATGCGCGAGGCTGACTGCCTGCACACCGAAGCCGAAGTCGAGGCAGCCATCGCCCGCGTGGGCGCGCAGATCACCGAAGTGCTGGCCGATAGCAACCCGGTAGTGTTCTGCGTGATGAACGGCGGCCTGATCTTCGCCGGCAAGCTGTTGACTCATCTGCAGTTCCCGCTGGAATCGTCCTACTTGCACGCCACCCGCTACCGCAACCAGACCAGCGGCGGCGACCTGTTCTGGAAGGCCAAGCCGGAAGTTTCGTTCATTGATCGTGATGTGCTGATCATCGACGACATCCTTGATGAAGGTCATACCCTTAGCGCTATTATCGACTTCTGCAAGCACGCCGGTGCCCGTGCCGTGCATACTGCCGTACTGATCGACAAGGACCATGATCGCAAGGCCAGCGCCGACCTCAAGGCCGACTTCTGCGGCTTGAGCTGCGTCGACCGCTACGTGTTCGGTTATGGTATGGACTACAAAGGTTACTGGCGTAACGCCAACGGTATCTACGCGGTTAAAGGACTCTGACTTCCAATCGCGGGGCAAGCCGAGGCGCCGCAGCGCCGCTCTCACATAACCTGTGAGAGCGGCTTGCCCCGCGATCATCGGCCCATGCTAGAGTGCCAGGCTGCCCCCAAGGAGCCTGACATGCGTGCGATCTTCCCCCTGTTGTTCCTGCTGAGCATGCCGCTGGCCGCAGCGCCCCTGCATAGCCAGTTCCTGCCGCCCGATGATCTTGGGCTGCGCAAGGAAGCTGCTGAGTCACAGCAGCTGCTGCAGGTCACCAGCTACTCCGTAGTGGTCGGCAACCAGCGCCAGTCCAACCAGCAGCCTATCCCGGTGACCTCACCGTTGATCCTGCGCCTCAAAGGCAAGCCGCTGAGCAAGGGCGCGACCATCAGCCAGGTGTTGATCAGCTTCGATGCCGAAAGCAAAAGCCTGAAAAAGCCGGTGTTCGATGACAAGAGCAAGACTCTGACGCTGAACTACCCGCTGGCCCAGTACCGGGTCATGCTCGATCTGCTGCGCAACGATACGGTCTATGTGCAGTTCCTCAGCTACCCCAATGGTCACATCTGGGCCGATCTGCACACCGGTAGCGTACGCGCGCGTTGAGTGCCGGCGCTGCCCGGGGGTAAACTGCCGACCCGTGAAAATGTCCGTGATGGTTCAGTTGGAGTCGGCAATGCGTAAAGACAAGAAGCAAGTGATTGGTGATGAGATCAGCGACGACTACGTCAAGTCGTTCCTCCAGTACGAGCCGGCTGATAACGTCACTTCGCCGTCGCTGCACAAGCTGATCAAGGGCTACCGCGGCCTGCGCATCGATGACTTCGAGCGCTATGTCGGCTTCTTCGTCGAGGCTGGCTTTGACCTGGACGGCAAGGACGAGCACGGCCAGACTTTTGTCGAGATCATCAAGGATCAGCGTAACGCCGCCGACTACATCGAGATCATCGACAAGGCCCGCAGCTGAAAACAGCGCCCATAAAAAAACGCCCCGAAGGGCGTTTTTTTATGCCGGCAAGTTACGCGTAGCTCTGCGCCGGGCTGTTCTCGACCAGGCCCAGGGCCTCGTCGTTGTACGCACTGATCTTGTGGTACAGGGCAGCGTCGGTGGCCAGGACCTTTTCCCGGGCCGGGAAAATTTCCTTGAGCTTGGCAGCCCAGGCGCCTTTGGCTTGCTCGGGGAAGCAGCGCTCGATCAGTTCCAGCATGATCGACACGGTCACCGAAGCACCTGGCGAAGCACCGAGCAGGGCGGCCAGGGAGCCGTCCTTGGCTGCAACCAGTTCGGTACCGAACTGCAGGATGCCGCCTTTTTTCGGGTCTTTCTTGATGATCTGCACGCGTTGGCCAGCCACTTCCAGGCGCCAGTCCTCGGCCTTGGCTTCGGGGTAGAAGCGGCGCAGGGACTCCAGGCGCTGCTCCATCGACTGCATCACTTCGCTGACCAGGTACTTGGTCAGGTCCATGTTGTCGCGGGCCACGGCCAGCATCGGGCCAATGTTGCCCATGCGTACCGACAGCGGCAGGTCGAGGAACGAGCCGTGCTTGAGGAACTTGGTGGTGAAGCCGGCATACGGGCCGAACAGCAGCGAGGTCTTGCCGTCAACTACGCGGGTATCCAGGTGCGGTACCGACATGGGTGGCGAACCGACCGCGGCCTGGCTGTAGACCTTGGCCTGGTGGTGCTTGACCACTTCAGGGTTGTCGCAACGCAGCCACTGGCCGCTGACCGGGAAACCGCCAAAGCCCTTGCTCTCCTCGATACCCGACAGTTGCAGCAGCGGCAGGGCCGCGCCACCGGCGCCGAGGAACACGAAGCGGGCGTCGACTTCACGGCTGCTGCCGCTGTTGACGTCCTTGATGCTGACGGTCCAGCCGCTGCCGTTACGGCGCAGGCCGGTGACCTTCTTGCAGTACTTGACCTGCGCCTGGGGCGCGTTGGCCAGGTGCTTGAGCAGCTTGTTGGTCAGCGCGCCGAAGTTGACGTCGGTGCCTTTCATGACGCGGGTGGCGGCGATCTGCTGGTCGGCGGGGCGACCCGGCATCATCAGCGGCATCCACTCGTTCATCACCGCCTTGTCTTCGGTGTATTCCATCTCGGCGAAGGCATGGTGCTGCTTGAGCAGCTCGAAACGTTTCTTGAGGAAGCTGATGCCCTTTTCGCCTTCGACGTAGCTCAGGTGCGGCACGGGGTTGATGAACGCCCGTGGCGAGCTGAACGCGCCTTTTTTGCTCAGGTAAGCCCAGAACTGCCGGGAAACCTCGAACTGGGTGTTGATATGCACCGCTTTCTTGATATCGATGCTGCCGTCGGCGGCCTGTGGCGTGTAGTTCAGTTCACACAGCCCGGCATGGCCGGTCCCGGCGTTGTTCCACGGGTTGGAACTTTCCGCGGCACCCGAATCCATCAACTCGACGACTTCCAGCTTGATCGCCGGGTCGAGTTCCTTGAGCAGTACGGCCAGGGTGGCACTCATGATGCCTGCCCCTACCAGTACTACATCGACTGCTTCGTTCTGCGCCATTAACGCGTCTCCAAAATCTTCAGCACCAAATTGACAGCATAGGATCCCTGGCTTGCCAGGATCGCCATGTCCGATTCTTCGCAGTTCTTGCAACTTCAGCGGACACCACCAACCGGGCTTTGCGTTGCCTATGAACGCATTTTACAGCCGGTGCGGCAATTCGACTTATGGTCAAGGTATCCGTCGTGCGTTATGGACCGGTTTCAGGCACCCATTGCAAATGAGCGCTGTTGCCAGCTGTTCAGGGCTGTTCGGGACACTTTAGGTGCTTTTGCACATGCCAGACTGTTCATTGCTCGCCACACTCTCGTGAAGTTGTGAAAACCCGTTTTTTCACGCTCTTTTGGAGACGTGAACCTCAAAATGGACTGCGCGATGGCAGACCCGGCAGGTTCAGGCAGGGCAGAGGGCCGAATGACGCAGGCACACTGGCTGGTGCAAGACCTGTGTGGAAGGCTCTCTGTGGGCGGTGGGGGGGATGCGCAATGCTGTGCATTGGCGGTACTGCGAGGCCCGATCAGGAGACGTCCTTATAATCGGGGGGAGATTATAGCGATGTCGCGGGCAGAAAAACTCTTTATTAGCGACTTTTATTGAGGCAAAACTCAGGCGGCGAGGGTGCGTTGCAGCCAGTTTCCGCTGACACGCTTTGAAACACGGGCGTTGGCGGGCAGTGGACGGTTGAGCCAGGCCAGGCGAATTTCGTTGATTTCCACCCAGCCGCTGGTCGCGGGGGCCTGCGCGCACTGCTTGAAGGCCTGGCAATGGCCCTGGGCGTCGAGGCGGGCAAAGCAGCGTTGTGGATTGCGTTTGAACAGCAGGGCCAGGAGCGAGGGCATGGCGGTATCCCTGTGAAGATTTGAGGCAAGGATAACCGGGCAGTGATGAAACGATTGTGACAGCGAACCGTGGCCGCTGCGGCCTGTCTTACTCACTAATGGCACGCCGATAGCTGGGCTGCCTTGTGCTGGTTATACTGGCGGCCTTTGCTGCCTATTCTGGAGAGATGAGCATGTTGCAACGTTTGTTGTTCGGTTTGATCGCGGTGACCAGTCTGACCCTGGCCGGTTGTGCCCACAGCCCGCAACAACTCAGCCCGCAACCGAAACTCACCGCTCAGCTGGCGCCGGTCGGTCATGGCCAGCCGGTGGTGGTCAAGGTGGTCGATGGCCGTGCCTCGCAAACCCTGGGCACCCGTGGCGGCCTGTACCCGGAAACCAGTGCCATCACGGTGACCAGCAACGATATCCTGCCAAAACTGCAGGCCCAGGCCGAAGCTGCTGTGCGGCTGCTGGGCTTCACGCCGACGCCGAATGCCTACAACGCGCCGCAACTGACCGTGACCCTGACCGAGCTCAAGTACCAGTCGCCAAAAGAAGGCATGTACGTGACCGAAGCCACCATCGGTGCGACTTTCAAGGCTGACGTGGCCAACGCCAACCGTCGCTACAGCGGCCGTTACGGCGCCTCGCTCGACCAGCGTTTCGGCATGGCGCCGAACCAGGAAACCAACACCAAGCTGGTGGGTGATGTGCTGAGCGACGCCCTGACCCGTCTGTTCAAGGACCAGGCCGTCGGCCAGATCCTCGGCGAGTAAGCCCAGACAGTAAAAAGCCCGATGCCTGCAGGGTAGGCATCGGGCTTTTGCGTTTCTGGACGCTCAGGCGGCTTCGACGTAGAAATCCAGTACGCTGATGCCGGTAGGACCGTCGACTTCGGGCAGATCATCATGGGCATGTCCGCCCAGGGCGCAGTACACCAGCCATTGGCGGTCCTGGACGTTGAACGCCAGGCCGTCGATCAGCGCCTGCTGCTCGTCGCTCTGGGCGATCAGGTAAAGACGGTCCTGGTTTTCGGCGTGCAGCATGACAAGCTCCGGTGGGTGGCGACGGCCGATAGAGTGGCGTGTCCAGATGACGAGCGTGTGACGCTGCGAATTAATCGTCGTTGGTCGCAAAGGGCAGGCACGGGCGCGGCGCTTGGGTAGAATGCCCGCCGTGTCGAAAGTATCGATGTACTTCTTTTTGAGGTTTTGCGATGTCGTTGCAAGTGATCTGGGGGCTGTTTGCCGCCCATCCGGCCAAGCTGATCAACCTGCTGGCCCTGCTGCTGACCTGCCCGGGCGGCCTGCTGCTGCACAGCGCCCGGCGTCGCGCGGCGCAAACCCTGGCGGGCATGGCCGCCGATGAGGCGGTGGTCGATGGCATGAGCCTGCGCATCAACCGTTTTTACTACATCCTCGGTTTCGCCTTCCTGGCGCTGGCCTTGTTGCTGTCCTGGTTCAGTACCTGGGTGTGATCGGGGCTGCTTCGCAGCCCATCGCTGGCAAGCCGGCTCCCACAGAGTGTTCCTGTGGGCGCTGGCTTGCCAGCGATGCAGGCGACGCGGTGCGACCTAAAGCGCCAACCCCGCCTTGACCCGGTACTGATTGCGTACCGGCGTCGCATACTGCTGCACCAGGAACGGCCGATGCTCGGCCGGGCAAGCGTCCAGGCGGCGCTGCCATTCGGCCTGGGCGCGGGCCAGTTCATCGGCCGGAAACACCTTGGCCGCCACCGGTACTGCCAGCGTCGGGTCGGCATCGGTCCACTGCGCATACGCCAGATAGTGCACCGGGAACAACCGGTAACCGGCCAGAATCTGCCGGTCGATCTCGGCTGCCAGTTGCTTGGTGTCCTCGACGAACTCGCTCACCGGCGGGGCAAAGTTGATGTGTACGCGGCCTTTGTAGCCGGTGATGCCCTGGGCAATGCTGACGTCATCTTCACCTGGCGCCTTGCTGTAGGTGCCGGTGGTGGCGCGGATGTACAGCTCGCGGGCCTTGGCCTGATCGCACGGGTCGTACTCGTAACTGATCGACACCGGGCTCAGGTTCAGCGACTGGATCACTGCGCCGAACGGCTCGTCCTTGCGGCTCATGTGGAACATTTTCAGGATCGCCGAATCGGTCCGGTCATCACCATCCTTGGCCCGGCCTTCGGCCTGGGCGATCCAGATCGACTGGCAGTCATTGCGGATCGAATGGTTGATGTAGGCCGACAGCAACTGGTAAGCGGCAAGCTTTTCCCGGCGGCCGGTGATCGAGCGGTGCACGATAAAGCTCTTGTTCAGGCGCATCATGTCGCTGACGAACGGCTTTTGCAGCAGGTTGTCGCCAATGGCAATGCGCGGGGTAGGCAGGCCGGCGTGGTAGACGGCATAGTTGACGAACGCCGGGTCCATGACGATATCGCGATGGTTGGCCAGGAACAGGTAGGCGGTACCGGCCTTGAGCTGCTCTACACCGGTATAGGTCACGCCGTCGGTTGCCCGCTCGATGGTGTGGTCGACGTAGTATTCGACCTTGTCCTGCAGCGTCGAGACGCAGCTGACCCCGGCAAACTCTTTGCGCAGGCGTCGGGCGATCAACGGCTTGAGCAGCCAGCCGAAGGCTCCGGCCATGCGCGGGAAGCGGAAGTGGGTGAGGATATCGAGGAATGCCGGGTCGCTGAGCAGCCGTGCCAGAACGGCAGGGACTTCAGCGTCGTCGTACGGTCGGATGGCATCGAATTCGCCCATCATGCTCTCTTGTTGGAAACGGCTAGGGTAATAGGTAGGGCCGGGGTCTGAAAAACGGCTCAGACACACTCAGGGCCTGTAAATAGACCGGCAATTATACGCACAAGTCACTCGGGAGGCCGCGATGCTGGAGACAGCGATCTACGATTGTCCTTATTGTGGTGAAGAAGTCGAGACGACGGTGGACCTGTCGGGCGGCGATCAGGAGTACATCGAGGACTGCCAGGTGTGCTGCAAGCCGATCCGCTTCGTGCTGCAGGTGCATGGCGAGGAATGGATGCTGGACGTTTATGGTGAGAATGACTGATGCAGCGAATTTACGAGCCTGAAAGCCTGCTGGAAGCGCAAATGCTTATCGGCATGCTCGCCAGTGAAGGCATCACCGTGCACCTGGTCGGTCGCGACCTGATGGGCGCCATGGGCGACCTGCCGATGCACGGTCTGTTGGGCCTGGCGGTGGCTGATGAGCAGGCCGCCTGCGCACGCGAGCTGATCGCCGCGTACAATAGCGCCCAGCCACTTGTGGGCGACGAACCGGAGAACCTCCCCGGAACCCTGATTTGCTAGGTTTTTGCCCCTCATGTGTGGACGTTATGCGCTGTTTCGCTGGTCTCCCGCCTTTGCTGCGTTGCCGGGATTTCCCAGTGACCAGCAGGCGCAATGGAACATCTCCCCCGGTGCCTCGGTGCTGATCCAGCGCCGTCTCGACGATGGCCAGATGGAACTGGCGCGGGCGCGCTGGGGGCTGACTCCGGCCTGGCTCACCGACTTGTCACGCACCCCGGCCCATGCCCGGGCCGAGACCCTGGCCGAACAGCCGATGTTCCGTGAGGCCTTTCGCCTGCGCCGCTGCCTGTTGCCGGCCAACGGTTTTTACGAATGGCGTGGCACCCAGCGCAAGCGCCCCTACTGGTTGACGCCGGGGGAGGGCTCCTCGTTGTTTTTTGCCGCGATCTGGGAGGCGTATCCGGTGCAGGATCAGGTCTGGCTGAGCACCGCGGTGGTGACCCAGGCGGCGATGACCCAGCGACGGCCGCTGATTCTTGATGCCGCCGGGCAAGCGGCGTGGCTTGATCCCCAGACCCCGCCGGCGCGCTTGTACGAATTGCTGGCGGGCGGCCAGGCACCGCTGCGCGAGCGGGTGCTGGCCAATTTCGTCAACGATCCCAAGCTCAATGGGCCGGAGTGCTTGACCCCGGCTTGAGGGGGCTGGAAAGGGCTTCGCCGGCAAGGCCGGCTGCCACAATGGAGTGTGTACTGACCCTGTGGGAGCTGGCCTTGCCAGCGATGGGCTGCGAAGCAGCCCCAAGGCCTCACACTCTGAACTGGTTGATCAACCGCCGCTGCTGCTCGGCCAGCTTGGTCAGCTCGGCACTGGCGGTGCTTGACTCATCGGCGCCGCCCGCCACTTCGTTGGCCACCTGGCCGATATTGATCACGTTGCGGTTGATATCCTCGGCTACCGCGCTCTGTTCTTCGGCTGCACTGGCTATCTGCGTGTTCATGTCGTTGATCACCGATACCGCCTGGGTGATGCTCTCCAGGGCTTCGGCGGCGCGCGCCGCTTGCTGCACGCTGTCGTCGGTCTTGCCCTGGCTGTCTTCCATGACGCGCACCACATCGCGGGTACCCTGCTGCAGTTGCTGGATCATCTGCTGGATTTCTTCAGTGGCCTGCTGGGTTTTCTGCGCCAGGTTACGCACCTCGTCGGCCACCACGGCAAAACCACGGCCCTGTTCACCGGCGCGCGCTGCCTCGATCGCGGCGTTGAGCGCCAGCAAGTTGGTCTGTTCGGCAATCGCGCGGATGGCGATAAGGATGGCGTTGATGTTCTCGCTGTCGCGGGCCAGGGTTTGCACCACGCCGACAGCGCGGCCGATTTCCTCGGCCAGGGCGCTGATCGAATGGGAGGTGTTGCGCACGATTTCCAGGCCCTGGTGGGCGGCCTGATCGGCGTTGTTGGCGGCCTGGGCCGCATGGGTGGCGTTGCGCGCAACGTCCTGGGCGGTGGCGGTCATCTCGTGCACGGCGGTGGCCACCAGGTCGATTTCGGCCATTTGCTTGTGCACGCCCTGGTTGGTGCGGATGGCGATGTCGGCGGTGTGCTCCGAGGAGTCGCTGACCTTCTGCACCGAGGCCACCACCTGGCTGATCATCGCCTGCAGCTTGCTCAGGAAAGTGTTGAAGCCCTTGGCGATCGAGCCCAGTTCATCGGCGCGGTCGCTGCTCAGGCGGCGGGTCAGGTCGCCTTCGCCCTGGGCGATGTCATCGAGCATCGCCACCATCTGCCGCAGTGGTCGGGCGATGCCGTGGGCCAGCAGCCAGATCACCAGCAGGCCCAGCGCGGCGATGCCCAGGCCTACCAGGGTCATGCCGGTGATGTCGGTGCTGCGCTGGGCGCTGAGGTCGCTTTGCAGTTTTTCCACATCGGCCATCACTGCGCTGATCGGCAGCTCCAGCAGCAGGGTCCAGCGGGCGTCGGTATTGGCAATCTTGAATGGCAGGTACAGCTCGATGCGGCCAGCGCTCTTGTCGACTTCGTAGTGCAGGTTTTCGCCGCTCAGTTGCGCCAGGGTGCCGGCGGCATTGGCGTCGAGAGCGTCGCTGGCTTTTTCGCCGAACTTGCCCGGGTCCTTGGTAAAGGCCACCAGGCGGCCGTTGCCGGACACCAGCGCCAGTTCGCCGGCCCCGTCATAGAGCTGGCGGTCGGCGGTATTGAGCAGTTCCTGGATGAAGTTCACCGACAGGTCGGCGCCGGCAATGCCCTGGAACTTGCCGTCGATCATGATCGGCTCGACGAACGAGGCGAGCATCACCACCTTGTCGCCTACCTTGTAAGGTGCCGGGTCGATAACGCAGGCTTTTTTCGACTCCCGTGGGCACAGGTAGTACTCACTGGCGCGCACGCCGGTGGCGAGGACGGTCTGGTCATTGACGTCGGCCAGCTTGTCCAGGCCCAGGCTGCCGTCTTCGTTGCGGAACCACCAGGGCAGGAAGCGCCCGGTGGCACTGTCGATACCGGTGACCGAGGTGCCGACGAAGCGCGCGTCATCGTGGTCCAGGGCATTGCTCTCCCAGCCCAGGTAGGTGCCGAGAATCAGCGGGTTGGTCAGCGCCGTCTGCTTGAGCAGGGCAATCATTTGCTCGCGTTCGATCTTCAGCAGGGCATTGCCGTTGCTGTCCTGCATGCCAAGCATGGCGTTGCTGGTAGCCAGGCCGCGGGCGATCAGCAGGGGCGCTTCCAGGCCGCGCTGGATTTCGCTGACCTGGGTCCGCGCCAGGGCGGTCAGGCGCTGCTCGATCACCGCCTCGAACTGCTGCTGAGTGCGGGTTTGCACCAGTTCCTGGGTGCGTTCGCCGGCATACACGGCGTAGAGCACCAGAGCGGCAACAATGCTCAGGACAATGGCACCAGCCAGGGCGGCGACGGAAAACTGGATCGACCGGAACTTCATGTGGGGCTCCAAGCGCAAGGAAAGGCGTCTGCCTTGCGTTATCGGCCCGGCGGGGCGAAAGCATGAGCACCGTCTGGAGAAATCTTCATCAGGGATATGGCGGGCTCAAGCGAGTCGGCCTAGGATACGCGGCATGTTCGAAGGGAGTGTTTTCATGCGTAAGTCATTTGTAATCGGTGCATTGAGCGCCAGCGTCCTGCTTGCTGGCTGCCAGGCGGTGAACACCACCAGCGGCGGCGCCGTGGGTGTCGAGCGTAAGCAATATATGTTCAGCATGCTGTCGACCGATGAAGTCAACCAGATGTACGCCCAGTCCTACCAGCAGACCCTGGGTGAGGCTTCGAGCAAGGGTGTGCTCGATAAGAGCAGCGCCAATGCCAAGCGCGTGCAGACCATCGCCAATCGCCTGATTGCCCAGGCACCGCAATTCCGCCCGGATGCGGCACAGTGGAACTGGGAAGTGAACCTGATCAAGAGCGACGAGCTCAACGCCAACTGCGGGCCTGGCGGCAAGATCTTCGTGTACAACGGCCTGATCGACAAACTCAAGCTGACCGATGACGAGCTGGCTGCGGTGATGGGCCATGAAATCGCCCACGCCTTGCGCGAGCATGGCCGTGAAGCGATGTCCAAGGCCTATGGTGTGCAGATGGCCCGCCAGGGCGCGGGAGCCTTGCTGGGCCTGGGCCAGGACAGCCTGGCAATTGCCGACACCGTGGTGCAATACAGCCTGACCCTGCCCAACAGCCGGGCTAACGAGAACGAAGCCGACCTGATCGGCCTGGAACTGGCCGCCCGAGCCGGTTACAACCCGAATGCAGCCATCAGCCTGTGGGACAAGATGGCTCAGGCCTCGGGCGGTTCGCAGCCGGAGTTCATGAGCACTCACCCGGCCTCGGCGAGCCGCCAGGCGTCGTTGCAGGCGGCGATTCCGAAGGTGATGCCGTTGTACGAACAGGCCCGCAAGTAAGTTATAGCCGGGGCCGCGCTGCGGCCCATCGCCGGCAAGACCGGCGCCCACAGGGTTCTGTGTATACAAGGCCTGTGGGAGCTGGCTTGCCAGCGATGAAGTCACCACCGATCAGCCTATCCAGCCACTGACCTGCATTGCCGAATACACCGCCACAGCGGCCAGGACGAAGAACGCGGCCGAAGCCAGGCGGCGGATCAGGGTCAGCGGCAGTTTCTCGGCGGCGAAGTTGCCCGCCAGCACCACCGGTACGTTGGCAATCAACATGCCCAGGGTGGTACCGATAATCACCATGATCAGGTGCGGATACTGTGCCGCCAGCATCACCGTGGCGACCTGGGTCTTGTCGCCGATTTCAGCGATGAAGAACGCGATCAGGGTGGTCAGGAACGGGCCGAAGCGCCGGGCGGTGCTGGCTTCGTCATCGTCCATCTTGTCCGGGATCAGCGTCCACAACGCCGTGGCGGCAAAGCTGGCCGCGAGAATCCAGTGCAAGGTGGCGGCGCTGAAGAAGGTGCTGACCCAGGCGCCGACCGCGCCTGCAGCCGCATGGTTGGCCAGGGTCGCAGCAATGATGCCGGCAATGATCGGCCAGGGTTTGCGAAAGCGGGCGGCAAGGATGAGCGCGAGCAATTGGGTCTTGTCGCCAATTTCGGCGAGGGCCACGATCGCGGTGGGGACGAGCAATGATTCCAGCATCAGGATTCCTACGGGGGCGGGTCGACACGGCTATGACACGTACAGCCTTCCCGCCCCGGGTAAGGTGTTCGTGTCATAGGTCTTGTCAAACCCTGGGTCCGTCTGTGCGGACCGTGGGTCGCACGCGCCATGGTCTGTGGACCAAGTATGTTGACGCGTACCGGGCGAGCTGGGTGCTCGCGGGAGACTACTCCCCTAGGACGGAGCGGATTCTGCCTAGGCAAATCCGTTTCGGCAAGCGCTGATTTTAACCGCGTGTTGCCTGGTAGATGCGAAAGCCTTGCCCTTCGTCGCGGATCCGGCAGTTGCCCAGGGCCTCTTCGATCAGCGGTTGGTAGCGCAGGAAGCTATTGGCCACCAGGCGCATTTCTCCGCCTTTTTTCAGATGATCGGCTGATTTTCGCAGCAGGTTTTCTGAGGCCTGGTAATTGGTGTGCACCCCGGTATGAAACGGCGGGTTGCTGATGATCACGTCAAGCTCGCGCGGTGCGGCATCGATGCCGTCGCCGCTGATCACCTCGCCGTCCAGACCATTGGCGGCCAGGGTCAGGCGGCTGCTGGCGACCGCGAAGGCATCGACATCAAGCAAGGTGATGCGGTTTTGCGGATAGCGACGTTTGATGGCCGCGCCGAGGACGCCCGCACCACAACCAAAATCCAGCACGTGGCCGGTGGGCAGTTGATCGAGGTTTTCCAGCAGCAGGGCGCTGCCGCGATCCAGGCGGCCGTGGCTGAACACACCCGGCAGGCTGACGATCTGCAGCGGGCCATCGGCCAGCGCCAGTTCGAAATGCTCGGCCAGGCTTTGCAGCGATTTGGCTTGCGGTGCGTGCTCCACGGTGACCTGCCACAACTGGCAATGGCGGGCGCTGTCGAGCTTGCGGGGCTTGCCGAAGGCGTGCAGCTGCTTGGCCGCGCCTTCGATGCCGCCGCGTTTCTCGCCGACCAGGTACAGCTCGCGGCCGGCCAGGCGCGAAGCCAGGGTGTTGAGCAGGTAATTGGCCAGGTCACGGGACTTGGGCAAAAACACTACGGCGGCGTCGAAGGCCTGGGCCGGTGCTTCTACGCCGAAGTGGCTGCGCCCGGCGAAGCGCGCATCGAGCGCCGCATGATCGCCGGCATGCCAGCTCCAGCCATGGGCCGCTGGCAGCTTGCCGAGCAGGTCGTCAGCAGGCAAACCGGCCAGCAACAGCGAGCCCTGGAAAAGATCAGCCTGACGAAGCAACACTTCACTGCGCGGGTCCATGGACGGCGACTCCTGAAAAAAGTGGCGCAGTTTACCAGAGCCGGGCCTGGCTTAGACCTGGCGGCGCGGGCTGCCGGCGAAAAACGCCTCGGCGTTTTCGCTCAACTGCTCGACGATACGCTGGCGTGATTCGACCGCGCCCCAGGCGCTGTGCGGGGTAATGATCAGGCGCGGGATGTCCGTCGCCAGCAGCGGGTTGCCATTGACTGGCGGCTCGACACTCAGCACATCGGTGGCGGCACCGCCCAGGTGGCCGGCACGCAAGGCATCGGCCAGGGCCTGCTCGTCGATCAGGCCGCCGCGGGCGGTGTTGATCACGAAAGCGCCCGGCTTGAGCAGGGCCAGTTGGCGGGCGCCGATCAGGTTGTGGGTGTGCTCGTTGAGCGGGCAGTGCAGAGTCAAGACGTCGACTTGCGGCAGCAGCTCATCCAGCGCCAGGCGGTCTTCGCGCGGCGGACGGCCGGGCAATTGGCCTAGCAGCACGCGCATGCCGAAAGCTTCGGCCAGGCGCGCCACGGCGCCACCCAGCTCGCCATGGCCGAGCAGGCCGAGGGTCTTGCCTTCCAGCTCGACGATCGGGAAGTCCAGCAGGCAGAACTGCTTGGCCTGGCCCCAGCGGCCGTCGGCGACGGCCTTTTGATAGTCGCTCAGGCGGGTGGCCAGGGCCAGCAGCAGGGCCAGGGTGTGCTGCGCCACTGACGGGGTGCCGTAACCCTGGCAGTTGCTGACGACGATACCTTGAGCGCGTGCCGCCTGCAGGTCGACATTGTTGGTGCCGGTGGCGGCCACCAGGATCAGCTTCAGTTCGGGGCAGGCCGCCAGGGTGGCGGCGTCGATCATGACCTTGTTGCTGATCGCCACGGTTGCGCCCTGCAGGCGTTCGGCGACCTGCTCGGGAGCGGTTGCCGGATACAGCTGCAAATCATCGAAACAGGCCTTGAGGCGATCCAGCGCCAGGTCACCCAGGTCCAGGGAACTATGGTCGAGAAATACGGCGCGACGGGAGGTGGACATTAGGATGACTCCTGTGAGGGCTCAGGCGTTGTAGACGAAGCAATCGTAATGGCTTTGCTCAAGACTGCTTTCCAGTTCGAGCAGGCCTTGATGTTGTTGCTGCAGCGCCTGGATCTGCGCCTGCAACTGGGCTTTCTTGCCGGCAATCGCTTGGCGCACGCGCTCCATCGGCAGCCCGGCCTGATCATCGCCGACCAGCGCCTGCATTTCCTTGAGGCTGAAACCGAGCTTCTGCGCGCACTTGATCAGGCTCAGCAGGGCGACGCTCTGCTGGTCATACAGGCGATAGCTTCCCTGGCGCCTGGGCGCCGGCAACAGGCCGATGCGCTCATAGTGGCGAATGCTCTTGATGGTCGCCCCGGACAACTGCGCGGCTTTGCCAATGTACATCGAACGTCCTTTTAATGCCGGCGAGCCAGTGTGCGCGCCTGTTGCAGCCAGGTTTCGCGTTGCCGTTCGCTTGAGCTGATGACAGGACCGAACGTTAACGTCTTTTTGGCCCTGATTCCACAGAAGCCAAGGGTGGTGCGGCGCATTTGCTCAAGGGCCGGCATGCGATAGACCCAGCGGTAATACCAGGGAGGCGTGTCCATGCTCACCAGCAGGTCGGCGCTGCGGCCCTTGAGCAGTTGTTCGGGGAAGGGCGAGCCGCTGCGGTATTTGAAGGCAAAGCCGGGCAGCAGGATGCGATCGAGAAAGCCCTTGAGCAACGCCGGAATGCCGCCCCACCAGACCGGGAAGATGAACACCAGGTGCTCGGCCCAACTGATCAGTTGCTGGGCGTGCAGCAGGTCGGGCTCCAGGGGTTGCACCTGTTGATAACCGTCATGCAGGATCGGGTCGAAGGCCAGGTTGCCGAGTGCCAGCAGGCAGACGCTATGGCCTTTATCCCGGGCACTATTGATGTAGCTGTCACTTAACGCGGCGCAGAAGCTGTTGCGCGCAGGGTGGCCGAGTATCACCAGGATTCGTTTACTCATCGAAGGCAGGTCCAGGGGCAAAAGCGCTGAGGCTAACCCCTGCCCTCAGGAGGAGAGTCAAGCCCGCTCCTACCAGAGACTGTTGCCCGAAAGGACGAAAGCGTAATGTAGCGCCCCCGATTGCCTTCTTTGCCGCAAGGAGCCCCCATGTACTGGGCTGAATTTCTGACTGTCGCGTTGATTCACCTGCTGGCGGTGGCCAGCCCCGGCCCGGACTTTGCCGTGGTGGTACGCGAGAGTGTTACCCACGGCCGGCGCGCCGGCACCTGGACGGCCTGCGGTGTCGGTACGGCGATTTTCCTGCATGTGGGCTATTCGCTGTTGGGTATCGGCTTGATCGTGTCGCAGTCGATCATGCTGTTCAACGTGCTGAAATGGCTGGCAGCAGGCTATCTGCTGTATATCGGTTTCAAGGCCCTGCGCGCCCGCCCTGCGGCGCCTGGCAGTGACGCCGTGCAGGTCTCGACGGTCGAGCGCACGCCGCGTGCCGCCTTTGTCGCAGGCTTCATGACCAACGGCCTGAACCCCAAGGCGACGCTGTTTTTCCTGTCGCTGTTCACCGTGGTGATCAACCCGCACACCCCGTTGGCCGTGCAGGCCGGCTACGGCGTCTACCTGGCACTGGCCACCGGCCTGTGGTTCTGCCTGGTGGCCAGGCTGTTCAGCCAGCAGCGGGTGCGCGCCGCCTTTGCGCGCATGGGCCACTGGTTCGACCGCAGCATGGGGGCGGTGCTGATTGCCCTGGGCGTGAAGATTGCCTTCACCGAGATGCACTGACAGTGATGGTTAAACGCCGCTGGTCCCTGTACCGGTCAAATCATTCCTTTGGCTGATTTGGCCGCTGCTGTGGCGTTCTAGAGTAGGACATGTCTTGCTTAGCTTGTGCACACTAGAAAAGGGACTCCTATGTTGCAGACTCGCGTCATTCCTCCCGCCGAGGGCGCCTATCAGTTTCCGCTGTTGATCAAGCGTTTACTGCTGTCGGGCAGTCGCTACGAGAAAACCCGCGAAATCGTCTACCGCGATCAACTGCGCTACAGCTACCTGACCCTCAACGAACGCATCGCGCGGCTGGCCAACGTGCTCACCGCGGCGGGGGTCAAGGCCGGTGACACCGTGGCGGTGATGGACTGGGACAGCCATCGCTACCTCGAATGCATGTTTGCCATCCCGATGATCGGCGCAGTGGTGCACACCATCAACGTGCGCCTGTCGCCGGAGCAGATCCTCTACACCATGAATCACGCCGACGACCGCTTCGTGCTGGTCAACAGCGACTTTGTCGGCCTCTACCAGGCTATCGCCGGGCAACTGACCACGGTCGAGAAAACCCTGTTGCTGACCGATGGTGAGCAAAAAACCGCCGACCTGCCCAACCTGGTCGGTGAGTATGAGCAACTCCTGGCGGCGGCCAGCCCGGTGTACGACTTCCCCGATTTCGACGAGAACTCGGTGGCCACCACGTTCTACACCACCGGCACCACCGGTAACCCCAAGGGGGTGTACTTCACCCACCGGCAACTGGTGCTGCACACCCTGGCGGCGGCGTCGGTCACCGGCAGTATCGACAGCGTGCGCCTGCTCGGCAGCAACGATGTGTACATGCCCATTACCCCGATGTTCCATGTCCACGCCTGGGGTATTCCCTACGTGGCGACCATGCTTGGCATCAAGCAGGTTTACCCGGGGCGTTACGAACCGGAGATGCTGTGCGAGCTGTGGCGCAAGGAGCAGGTGACCTTCTCGCACTGCGTACCGACCATCCTGCAGATGCTGCTCAACGCCAAGGGCGCCCAGCAGCAGGACTTTGGCGGTTGGAAGATCATCATCGGCGGCAGTGCGCTGAACCGCGCCCTGTATGAGGCGGCCAAGGCCCATGGCATCCAGTTGACCGCGGCCTATGGCATGTCGGAGACCTGCCCGCTGGTGGCCTGTGCCCACCTCAACGACGAATTGCTGGCCGGTAGCGAAGATGAATGCATCACCTACCGGATCAAGGCCGGGGTGCCGGTACCGTTGGTGGAGGCGGCGATCGTCGACGGTACTGGCAAGTTCCTCTCGGCCGATGGCGAAACCCAGGGCGAACTGGTATTGCGGGCGCCGTGGCTGACCATGGGCTACTTCCGCGAGGCCGAGAAGGGCGCCGAACTCTGGCACGGCGGCTGGCTGCACACCGGCGACGTCGCCACCCTCGACAGCATGGGCGTGATCGATATCCGCGACCGGATCAAGGATGTGATCAAGACCGGCGGTGAGTGGATCTCTTCACTGGAGCTCGAAGACCTGATCAGCCGTCATCCGGCGGTCCGCGAAGTGGCAGTGGTCGGCGTCGCCGATCCACAGTGGGGCGAGCGGCCGTTTGCCCTGCTGGTGCTCCACGAAGGCCAGAGCATCGATGCCAAGGCGCTCAAGGCGCACCTCAAGCCGTTCGTGGAGCTGGGGCACATCAACAAGTGGGCAATCCCCAGTCAGATCGCCCTTGTTACTGAAATTCCCAAGACCAGCGTCGGCAAGCTCGACAAGAAGCGAATCCGCGTGGATATCAGCCAATGGCAAGCCAGTAACAGCACCTTCCTCTCGACCCTGTAACGTCAGGCGGGTCGTGCCCATTCGGGCGCGACCCGCACGCCAGACGCATGGCTGCCTTGTCAAATGACGAAATTCAGCCATTCTTCCCCCTGCCAGCATAGTGGCCGGTCATGCAGACCACGGCAGAGGGGTTGGGATGCAAATCACACTTTAGAGGGATCAAGCAGTTCAACCTGCTGGCTATAGTCGGTTCAGGGGATTTTCAGGAACGGGGGATCGCACATGCATGTGCCCAGCCACTCGCTCGAGCAAAAGGTGCGCTCACACCGCTCGAACGATGCGTTTCTGCAAAGGACTCACTGCCATAAAAATAAAGTACATGGAGTAGCGTCGATGACATCAGCAAATCTGTTCTGGCGCCGGGCGAAACTGCCCCTGGCCGTCAGCCTCGCTTCTACGCTCGCCGGTCCTGCTTTCGGCGTCAGTTTCAATATCGGTGAAATCGAAGGCTCGTTCGACTCGTCGCTGTCGGTGGGGGCGAGCTGGTCGACAGCCAACCCGAACAAGAACCTGATCGGCGTCAACAACGGCGGCAAGGGCCTGTCGCAAACCTCCGATGACGGCCACCTGAACTTCAAGCGCGGTGAAACCTTCTCGAAGATCTTCAAGGGCATCCATGACCTGGAGCTCAAGTACGGCGATACCGGGGTATTCGTCCGTGGCAAGTACTGGTACGACTTCGAACTCAAGGACGAGCATCGCGAGTTCAAGGACATCAGCGATTCCAACCGTAAAGAGGGCGCGCAATCGTCCGGCGGGCAGATCCTCGACGCCTTCGTCTATCACAACTACTCCATCGCCGATCAGCCGGGCTCGGTGCGCCTGGGTAAGCAGGTGGTCAGTTGGGGTGAAAGTACCTTCATCGGTGGCGGCATCAACTCGATCAACCCGATCGACGTCGCCGCATTCCGTCGCCCGGGCGCCGAAGTGAAGGAAGGCCTGATTCCGGTCAACATGTTCTATGTGTCCCAGAGCCTGACCGACAACCTCTCGGCCGAAGCGTTCTACCAGATCGAATGGGACCAGACCGTCGTCGACAACTGCGGCACCTTCTTCTCCCAGCCGGACATCATTGCCGACGGCTGTACCGACAACCTGCGCGTGCTCAACAGCAGCCGTACGGTGCCGGGCGCTGCCCAGCAGTTCCTCGCCACCCGCGGGGTGAACATCAACGAAGAAGGCGTGCTGGTACGCCGTGGCCCGGACCGCGATGCGCGCGACAGCGGCCAGTTCGGTGTGGCCTTCCGTTACATGTACGACCCGCTGGGTACCGAATTCGGCGCCTACTTCATGAATTACCACAGCCGTGCGCCGATCTTCAGCGCCACCGGCGCCGCGCCATCGGTCTATGCCGGGTTGGCTGGCTTGCCGGCATCCCTGCGGCCGCTGGCGCCGATGATCGTTGCGGGCAACTCGCAGTACTTCGTCGAGTACCCTGAAGACATCCGCCTGTATGGCCTGAGCTTCTCCACCACCCTGCCTACCGGTACCGCGTGGAGCGGTGAAATCAGCTACCGGCCGAATGCGCCGGTGCAACTGAACACCACCGACATCCTGTTTGCTGGCGTGCGTCCAATTGGCGGGACCCTGGCTAACGCCTCGTTGCTCAATGGTGTTCCTGGCCAGGACCTGCACGGTTACCGGCGCAAGGAAATCACCCAGTTCCAGACCACCCTGACGCACTTCTTCGACCAGGTCATGGGCGCCAGCCGTCTGACCGTGGTGGGTGAGCTGGGCGTGACCCATGTCGGCGGCCTGGAAAGCGCCCATGAAGTGCGTTATGGCCGTGACCCGGTCTACGGTCCTGGTCCATTGCCGGCAACCGGCGGTTTCGATACCTGCTCGCAGATCCTCAACAGTGGCACCATCACCGGCGCAGGTCCCGGCACCTCGGGCGACAACCGCAGTCGCAAGTGCGAAAACGACGGTTACACCACCAGCACCTCCTGGGGCTACCGCGCCCGGGCGATCTGGGACTACAACGACGTGTTCGCCGGGGTCAACCTCAAGCCGAACATCGCCTGGTCCCATGACGTCTCCGGTTACTCGCCAGGCCCTGGCGGCAACTTCGAGGAAGGGCGCAAGGCGATCAGCCTGGGCCTGGACGCCGAGTACCAGAACACCTACACCACCAGCCTGTCGTACACCAACTTCTTCGACGGCAAGTACACCACCGTGGATGACCGCGACTTCATCGCCCTCAGCTTCGGCGTGAACTTCTAAGAATTCGGATTCAGGACGACCATGAAGATGAAAACAACCAAGACTCTGCTGCAAGCCGGTGTACTGGGCCTGTCCCTGTTGGCGACCAGTGTCATGGCGGCGGTTTCCGCCGACGAGGCGGCCAAGCTGGGCGCGAGCCTGACGCCGATGGGGGCGGAAAAGGCCGGTAACGCCGACGGCTCGATCACCGCCTGGAAGCCGCTGTCCACCGGCGCCGGTAGCGTCGACGGCAAGGGCTTCCTTTCCGACCCGTACGGCAACGAGCAACCGAAGTTCACCATCACCGCGCAGAACGTCGACCAGTACAAGGACAAACTGTCCCCAGGCCAGGTCGCTATGTTCAAGCGCTATCCGGACACCTTCAAGATTCCGGTGTACCCGACCCACCGCGGTTCCACCGTGCCGGATGCAGTGTTTGCCGCGATCAAGAAAAACGCCACCAGCACCAACCTGGTCGGTGGTGGCAACGGCCTGGAGAACTTCGACAACGCCGTACCGTTCCCGATTCCGAAAAGCGGCGTGGAAGTGATCTGGAACCACATCACCCGCTACCGTGGCGGCAGCGTGACCCGTCTGGTAACCCAGGCCACGCCGCAGCAAAACGGCTCGTACAGCCTGGTGTACTTCCAGGACCAGTTCGTTTTCCGTGACCGGATGAAGGATTACGATCCGGCCAACCCGGGCAACGTACTGTTCTACTTCAAACAGAAGGTGACGGCGCCAGCGCGTCTGGCCGGTACCGTACTGCTGGTGCATGAAACCCTGGACCAGGTCAAAGAGCCTCGCAAAGCGTGGGTCTACAACGCCGGCCAGCGTCGGGTACGGGCTGCGCCACAGGTTTCCTATGACGGCCCGGGTACTGCTGCCGACGGCCTGCGCACCTCCGATAACCTGGACATGTACAACGGTGCGCCGGATCGCTACGACTGGAAGCTGGAAGGCAAGAAAGAGCTGTACATTGCCTCCAACAGCTACAAGCTCGACGATCCAAAGCTCAAGTACGCCGACATCATCAAGGCCGGGCACATCAACCAGGACCTCGCCCGTTACGAGCTGCGCCGGGTATGGCATGTGGTTGCGACCCTGAAACCGGGCCAGCGCCATATCTACGCCAAGCGTGACTTCTACATCGACGAAGACACCTGGCAAGCCGCGGTGATCGACCAGTACGACGGCCGCAACCAGCTGTGGCGCGTGTCCGAGGCCCACTCCCAGGACTACTACAACGTCCAGGTGCCGTGGTACGCCCTGGAAGTCATCTACGACCTGCAATCGGGTCGTTACCTGGCTCTGGGCATGAAGAACGAGGAAAAGAGAGCCTACGACTTTGGCTTCACTGCCTCCAAGGCTGACTTCCAGCCTGCCGCGCTTCGCCAGGAAGGTGTGCGCTAAGCTTTAAAACCTCCGTGTGATCTCCCAGAACGCCCCGGCTTGCCGGGGCGTTTCTGTTTGCGCAGCGTGACCCGCTCAGGTTTGTCGTTTTTTGTTGTAGTCTTTTTTCGGCATAAAGGGGCAATCATCTTCAAATGTGCGGTTTAACCCGTTAGTCTGCCTTGATCCGTACTGCCGAAGATTCCCTAACTAGAACGAGCCGGCCATGACTGATCTGTCCCGTACGCAAGGGTTCGCCAGCCAGGCCATGAGCGTCCTGGAGGGCCGCTTCTTTCGTCCGCCATTGCCCGAAGGCTATGTACCGCGAGCGCGCTTGTGCCAGCGTTTGCACGCGGGGCTCGGTGGGCGCTTGTTGCTGGTCAACGCACCGGCAGGCTTCGGTAAAAGTTCATTGGCGGTGGAGTTCTGCCAGGGGCTGCCCAACCATTGGAGCAGCCTGTGGCTGGGGCTGAGCCGGCGCGACAACGACCCCGGGCGCTTTCTTGAGCGCTTGCTCGAAGGCTTGCAGCAGTACTGCCCGGCGCTTGGCGGCCAGGCCCTGGGCCTGCTGAAAATGCGCCAGCGGCATCAGCCGTTCGCCTTCGAAGAATGGCTCGACGGCCTGCTCGATGAGCTGGCCCGGCACCTGCAGCCGCACAACCCCTTGCTGCTGGTGCTGGATGATTACCACCTGGCCCAGGGCCCGGTGCTCGATCGCTGCCTGCAGTTTTTCCTCAATCACCTGCCGCCTGGCCTGGTGCTGCTGGTGACCAGCCGGCAGCGGCCAGACTGGCACCTGGCGCGCCTGCGTCTGTCGCGCCAGTTGCTCGAACTCAATGAGCAGGACTTGCGCCTGACCACCGATGAATCCCTCGCCGTGCTTGGCCAGCAACCCAGCGTGCTGCGTGGACAGGCGCTGGACAACCTGATCCAGCGCAGCGATGGCTGGGTCGCCGGTTTGCGTTTCTGGTTGCTCGCCGCCAACGAGGCGGGGGCCGACAGTGCCTTGCCTCAGGCCCTGCATGGCGGCGAAGGGCTGATTCGTGACTACCTGCTCGAAGAAGTGATCGAGATGCTGCCCGCCGAAGTGCAGGGGTTTCTATACGACACCGCCTGCCAGGAGCGCTTTTGCGCCGAGCTCTGTGACGCCCTGCGCGAAAGCCATGACAGTGCCGAGATCCTTCGATACCTGCAGGCACACCAGGTGTTCCTGGTGCCGCTGGACGAGCACGGGCGCTGGTTCCGTTATCATCACTTGTTCTCCGACCTGCTGCGCACCCGCCAGGCCAGCCTGCCGTTGTCGAGCCTGCACCTGCGCGCTTGTCGCTGGTTCCATGGCCAGGGCCTGCTCGATGAAGCCGTCGAGCAGGCCTTGCGTGCCGGGCACCTGGATGTGGCCGCCAACCTGGTGCAGAACCTGTCCGAGGAGCAACTGCTGGCCGAGCAGAACGTCGGCATGCTCCTGCGCTGGAAGATGGACCTGCCCGACAGCCTGCTGATCAGCACGCCGCGGCTGATCGTGCTGTACAGCTGGGCCCTGGGCCTGGCCGGGCAACTGGATGCCGCCGAAGAGCTGGCCAGCCACCTGAGCCGTTTTTTGCCGGCGCCTTCAGCCACCGCGCAGAAATCCATGCTGGCCCAGTGGCTGGCGTTGAGCGGGGTCATTGCCCGTGGTCGCGGCGACCGCCAGCGCACCCTCGAATACTGCTCCGAGGCGCTGCACAGCTTGCCGTTCAAGCGCTATGGGCAGCGTCTGGTATGCCTGTCGACCTTGTCCAACCTGGCCATCGCCGATGCCGATTTCTGGCGTGCCCGCGGCTGGAACCGCGAAGCGCTGGAGCTGGCCCAGCGGGTCGGCAATCCCTTGTTCGAAGCCCTGGCCCATTACGACCGCGCGCGGGTACTGCACGCCCGTGGTGAGGTGCTGCGCGCCCTGGATGAAGTGCGCCAGGGCCTGCAGCGCCTGCAGGGTTTGTCGGCGCAACGGCTGTACGCGGCACGAGCGCGGTTGACCCTGTACGAGGGCTACCTGCTGGCGGCACGGCTAAAACCGGAAGCCGGCCGTAGCCGCCTGCGCGCCGGGCTGATCGAGGCGCGCGCCTGTCGCGACATCAGCGTACTGATCGGCCATTGCGTGATCGCTTCGCTGGATGGCCGCGAAGGGCGTTTCGCCGAAGCCTTTGCCGAGCTTGCCGAAGCCGAGCGGCTGATGCACATCTGGGACGTTCCGCCGATTTTCTATCTGGCGATGATCACCCTGGTCAAGTGCGAGCTGTGGCTGGCCCAGGGCCGCACCGACCTGGCCGAGTCCTGGCTGTTGCGCCTGGGCCAGACCTACGGTGGCGAACAGGCGGCGGCTGCTCCCGAGTTCCACCCGTTGTTGCCGCTGCATATCGAACTGCAGCAGGCCTTGCTCGAACGCACCCAAGGTCGTCTGGAACAGGCCGGGCGCCGCTTGCAGGCACTGGTGGAGCGCGGCCAGGCCAGCGGCGGGCAGATGCTCTGCGTCACTGCGCTGTGCCAGTGGATGGTTCTGCTGCTGGCCAGCAATAACGAGGCGCAGGCGCGAGACCTGCTGGGCCTGGCCCTGGAGTCCGCGCGCGGCGGTGTTCTGCAACCTTTCCAGCGCCTGCTGCAGGACCACCCGAAATGGCTGCGTGAGCAGTTGCTGCAACACCCTCAGGGGGCCGCCCAAAGCAGCTTGCTGGGGTTGCTGCCGACGCCTGAATCGGTCGAATCGATGGCTGGCAACGAATCGTTGAGTAGCCGCGAGATGGCCGTGCTGGAGCTGATTGCCCAAGGCTGCTCGAACCAGGAAATCAGCGAGCGCCTGTTCATTTCCCTGCACACGGTGAAAACCCACGCCAGCCACATCAACAGCAAGCTGGGCGTCGAGCGCCGGACCCAGGCGGTGGCCCGGGCCAAGGCCCTGGGGATGCTGCAATAGTGACACCGGGTGATTGCAGCGCAACCGTCCTTGACGTAAAAGGATGGGAGCCGCTTGCCCCGTCGACCATTGCTGGCGTGGGACTTGCTTGAATCGGGATACCGATCCGGAGCAGCCGATGAGCCCGCAACAAACAACAACGATCGCACTCCCTCCCAGTACACGCCTAGCCCGGGAAATACTCGCGGTGGACGGCCAGGTGCCGGAAGGCGTGTTGCGTGCCGAAATCGACGCCTCCTGGCGCCGCAGCCTTGATCATGGCGTCGGCGTGCACAGTCAGCATGACCTCGGCCTGGCCCCGGTGGCCAACCTTGATCTGTTACTCGCCAACAACCGCTTGCTGCTCGATGCCGCCACCGCGGAACTCGATTACTTGAGTGGGCATCAGGGCCAGGACGCCCTGATCATCCTGGCTAACGCCGATGCGACCATCCTGGCCGTTGAAGGCCCGGCCGACGTTGTGCGCCACAGCACCGAGGCGGGGATTGTCCCTGGCACCCGCTGGAGTGAAGCCGAATGCGGCACCAATGCCCTGGGGACGGCGCTGGTGGAGGCGCGCACGGTGCAGATCGATTGTGGCGAACATTTTCTCGAACGGCTCAGCGATTATTCCTGCACCTCAGTGCCGATCCACTGCCCGCAAGGTGACCTGTTCGGCGTGCTCGACCTGACCCGCCAAGGGCCCTTGGGCCGCTTGCAGGACCGCACTGCCTTGCTCGCCCTGGCGGTCAGCCAGATTGAGGGCAAGCTGTTCAACAACAGTTACCCGCAGCAGATCGTGTTGGCGTTTCACAGCCGCCGGCAATACCTCGGCTCCCCTTGGCAGGGCCTGCTGGCACTGGGCCTGGACGGGCGTATCCTGGCTGCCAGCAATCAGGCCTGCCAACTGCTCGGCAGTCAGCGCGAGGCGCTGCTCGGCCAACGTTGCGACAGCCTGCTCGGCATGCGCCTGGAGCAATGGCTGGCGCGCGTGCAACCAGGCAGTGTCGAAAGCACCGAGACAGCCAAGGGTGGTTTTTTCTACAAGGCCCTGCAGGTGCCGCAGCGGCCACTGAGCGTTGTCGTGCCGGCTGCACGGGCGCCTCGGCAAAGCACTCAACAGCCGGACCTGGAGCGCCTTGGCGCCGGCAACAGCCGCCACGCCAGGGCCCTGCGCATGGCGCGTCAGGGCTTGGCCAACGGCCTGCCGGTGGTGCTGCTGGGCGAGACCGGCAGCGGCAAGGAAGTGGTAGCGCGCGCCCTGCATCAGGACAGCGCGCGCGCCGGCAAGCCCTTTGTGGCGGTGAACTGCGCGGCGATCCCTGAAGGCCTGATCGAGTCGGAGCTGTTCGGCTACCGTGAAGGGGCGTTCACCGGCTCGCGTCGCGGCGGCATGATCGGGCGCCTGCAGCAGGCCCATGGCGGTACGCTGTTTCTGGACGAAGTTGGCGATATGCCGCTGGCCTTGCAGGCCCGCCTGCTGCGGGTGTTGCAGGAGCGCAAGGTTGCGCCGTTGGGCGCGGGCCAGGAGCAAGACCTGGATATCGCCCTGATCTGCGCCACCCATCGCGACCTCAAGGCCCAGGTGCAAAGCCAGCAGTTTCGTGAAGACCTTTTTTACCGTATCCATGGCATCAGCGTGCAGTTGCCCGCGTTGCGGGAGCGCGAAGACCTGCCGGCGCTGGTGCGCAGCCTGCTTGATCGCCTCGGTGGCCAGGGCGTCGAGCTTTCGAGCGAGCTGAGTGCATTGTTCGCCGGCTATCACTGGCCGGGCAACATCCGTCAGCTGGAAATGACCTTGCGCTTGCTGCTGGCCATGCGTGAAGCCGGTGAACAGGAACTGGGCCTGGATCACCTGCCCGACAACCTGCTCGACGAATTGCGCGACAGCGCCCGGCCGCCCAGCACACGCATGCGTGACAGCCAGAGCGTGCTGATTCGCCAGGCCCTGGAACGCCATGCTGGCAATGTCACTGCGGCAGCCGAGGCCCTGGGCATCAGCCGTGCAACCCTGTACCGCAAGCTCAAGCAGACGCCGCCTTGATCCAGCGCCTGCTGGCCTCGACCGCCCGTTGGGCGAGCGCGGCCAGCAACAGCGCATTGCCACTCTGAGGGTTACAGCTTGATCAGCACCGACTTGAGCTCGGTGTAGTGCTCGATGGCCGCTGCGCCCATTTCCCGACCGACCCCCGACATCTTGTAGCCGCCGAACGGCAACGCCGGGTCGAGGGCGCTGTGGCAGTTGACCCATACCGAGCCCGAGCGGATCTGCGGGATCATCCGGTGCACCGCGCCCAGGTTGTTGGACCAGATGCTCGCACCCAGGCCGTAGGGGCTGTCGTTGGCCATGCGCACCGCGTCAGCTTCGTCATCGAACGGAATGGCCACCAGCACCGGGCCGAAGATTTCTTCCTGTACCAGCGGGTGACGCTGGTCGACATCGACAATCACCGTTGGCTTGACGAAGTAACCGGGGCCGAATTGCTCGCCACCGCAGGCGATGGTCGCACCGCTGCTGCGGCCTTGCTCGATGTAGTCGTAGACGCGCTTCTGCTGGCGCGCGGAGATCAGTGGCCCCATTTCCACGCTGGGGTCCAGGCCGTTGCCGAGTTTCATGGCATTGGCGATGCCGGCGATATCGGCCACCACATTGTCGAAATGCTTGCGCTGTACGTACAGGCGGGAACCGGCACAGCACACCTGGCCCTGGTTGAAGAAGATCGCGCTGGCGGCGCCAGCGGCGGCGCTGGCCAGATCGGCGTCGGCCATGACGATGGTCGGTGATTTGCCGCCCAGTTCCAGGGTGACCCGGGTCATGGAGTCCATGGCGATCTTGCCAATGGTCTTGCCCACGGCGGTGGAGCCGGTGAAGGTCAGTTTGTCGACCAGCGGGTTGCGGGTCAGGGCATCGCCGGCGACCAGGCCGGTGCCGGTCACGACGTTGAAGACCCCCGCCGGGTAACCCGCTTCCAGTACCAGTTCGGCCAGTTTCAGAGCACTCAGCGGGGTTTCATCGGCAGGCTTGAGGACCATGGTGCAGCCGGTGGCCAGGGCCGGACCGAGCTTCCAGCAGGCCAGCAGCAGGGGGAAGTTCCAGGCGACGATGGCGCCGACCACGCCGACCGCTTCACGGCGCACGAACCCGTGGAACTGATCGGCGGGCATCAACGGCATCGACACCTCGACGGTGCTGCCTTCGATCTTGGTGGCCCAGCCGGCCATATAGCGCAGAAAGTCGATCGACAGCTGCACGTCCATGGCCCGGGCTACCATGGCACTCTTGCCGTTGTTCAGGCATTCGAGCTGGGCGAGGATTTCGCCGTCGCGCTCAAGCAGGTCGGCCAGGCGCCACAGCAGGTTCTGCCGCTCGCGTGGGCGGGTGCGGCTCCAGGCGGAGTCATCGAACGCCTGGCGGGCGGCGTGTACCGCGCGGTCGACATCGGCCGGGGTGGCGGCGGGCACCTCGCAGAGGTTCTCGCCGTTGGCCGGGTTGCGCAGGGTCAGGCGGGCGCCATCGCTGGAGTCGACCCAGTCGGCGCCAATCAGCATGCGTGGGGCGCGGCGAATGAAGGCTTCGGCGTCGGGGTGCAGGGGGGCAGTGGTGGACATGGCAAACCTCATTGTTGTGAGTGAGTGCCGGGTGTTCGCAACGCGTGTGCCAAAGTGGCGAAGTCCCTGTTTTCAGGCGCTGTCGGGCAAAGTTGGCAGCCTGTCGCCGGGATGCTCCGTCTCATTTTGAGACAGTGGTGAGACGGGTCGGTATGTATCGTCACCTCAGCACCGTTGTCCGCAACAGGGGCGCGGCGCTTTACTCTGTGCTTAGCATGAACGGTGATAGCATAGTGCTATTATTTGCGCCATTGCTGGTACGATCGTGCGCCAAATATGCGCAGCGCAAGCCTCAAGCTATCGCCCTGTGTGGCCGATACTCTGCGAGTGCGGGCCGATTCATTGCCGCAGCGAATCTACCCGCGAAGCCGAGCCTGTCCGTGAAGGTGCCTCTGCGTCTATTTTTTCATTTGCCATGACAGGTTTCGTGGATGCAGGTCTACAGCCAAAAAAGCTTTCTGATTGTCGATGACTTCTCCGATTTTCGCAGCTCGGCCCGCTCGATGTTGCGCGAACTGGGCGTGCGCGATGTCGACACCGCCGACAGTGGCGAGCAGGCACTGCGCATGTGCGCGCAGAAACGTTACGACTTTATCCTTCAAGACTTCCACCTGGGCGATGGCAAGAAGAACGGCCAGCAGGTGCTCGAGGACCTGATCCTCGACAAACTGATCAGTCATGAGTGCGTGTTCCTCATGGTCACTGCCGAAAGCAGCCAGGCGATTGTCCTCAGCGCCCTGGAGCACGAGCCCGACGCCTACCTGACCAAGCCGTTCAACCGCATCGGCCTGGCTCAGCGCCTGGAAAAACTGGTGCAGCGCAAGACCTTGCTCAAACCGATCCTCCAGGCCCTGGACCGCGGCCGTCCGGCCGAGGTGCTGGCGGCCTGTGCCGAGCTGTGCAAGAAGGACCCGCGCTTCGCGCCGCTGTGCCTGCGTTATCGCGCCGATGCCTTGCGCGACCTCAACCGCGTCGATGAGCTGGAGAAGTTCCTCACCACCATCATCGCCAGCCGCGCCACGCCCTGGGCCTATGCCGCCCTGGGCAACCTGTTGTACAAGCGCAACCAGTTGGCCCAGGCCCAGGGCGTATACGAACAAGCACTCAAGGCTTTCCCGATGATGCCCGGGCTGTACGATGGCCTGGCCGAGGTGCTGGTGGCCCTGGGTGAAAGCAAGCGCGCCCAGGGTGTGCTGGAAGAGGCCGTGCGCCTTTCACCGTTGGCCGTACGCCGGCAGATGATGCTGGGCAAGCTGGCCCTGAGCAACGACGACTACGACACCTCGTCCAAGGCCTACCGGCACGCCGTCAACCAGGGCCAGAGCTCGCGTTACAAAGACCCGGAGAGCAACCTCGGGCTGGTGCAGGCGCTGATGAACAAGAACGCCGGCAACGGCCTGGATGCACGTACCCGGGTCGAGATCAACACCGTGCTCAGCGAAGTGGCCAAAGAGAACGTCGAAGACCAGGGGCTGCAGGTGCGCGCACGGTTGATGAAAGCCGCCAGCCTGCAGCAGGCTGGCGACGCCGAAACCGCCGCCAAGCTGACCGAACAGGCCATGGCCCGGCTGGAGAAAATGGACCAGTTTTTCTCGGTGGAAGCCGCGTTGGTGGTGGCCACGCAGTTGCAAAAGCTCGGCCAGGAGGCCGCCGGCACCTCTATTCTCAAGGGCTGCGTGGAGACCTACGGCGACGACCCCAAGGTCATGCAGAGCGTGGCACAACTGACCGATGATCCGAACGTGTTGGGCGCGGTGACCGAAGCGGTCGACCTTAACCGCCAGGGCGTTCGCAGTTACCAGGCCGGCCAGCTCAGCGAAGCGCTGGCGCAGTTCCGCCGGGCCCTGACGCTGCAGCCGAAGAACATCAGTATTGCCCTCAACACCGCCCAGGCGCTGCTGCGCATCGGTGGCGAGGCACCGCCGCCGGCGATCATGGACGAGTGCCGTGCCTGCCTGGGCAGCGTGACCGGCATCCCGAAAAGCGACAACCGTTACGATCGCTACCGCAAACTGCACATCCGGGCCTTTGGCGCATGAACCAGGACAACCAGGGGCTGGATTTCTCCACGGTGATCGCCTCCACCGTACACGACATGAAGAACTCCCTGGCGGCCCTGACCCAGGCCCACAGCCAGTGGCTGGCGCGCCTGCCCGAAGCGTTGCGCAGCGGCAGCGAACAGGGGGTGATGGAGCACGAATTCAGCCACCTCAACGGCATGCTGGTGCAGTTGCTGGGCTTGTACAAGCTGGGCGTCAACCAACTGCCCATGTGCCCCGACTATCACGAGCTCGACGATTTCATCGAAGCCCAGCTGGCGGCCCAGCAGAACCTGCTGCAGCACCGCGACATCCTCGCCAGCTGGCGCATTGAAACCGCAAGCCCGCTGGGTTTCTTCGACCGCGAACTGGTTGGCTCGGTAGTGGCCAACATCCTCAACAACGCCATTCGTTATGCCGGGCATACCTTGTTGATCAGCGTCAGCGACGAAGGCGAACAACTGCTGCTGAGCATCAACGATGACGGACCGGGCTTCCCGGCGCGCATGCTCGAGCGTCAGCAGGAGTATGTGCAGGGTATCGACGGCAAGAGCGGCAGCACCGGCCTGGGGCTATACTTCGCGGCGCGGATTGCCGCTCTGCACGAGCGCAACGGCGTCAAGGGGCGGATCGAGATTGCCAACGGCGGGGTGTTGGGCGGGGGGCTTTTCAGGCTCTATTTGCCGTGAAGTGGTTATCCCGCGGGCTGTTGGCCGGGCTGTTGCTGCCATTGAGCGGGTGTCAGATTGCCCTGTACCCGATTACCCTGGTCAGCTGCGCTTTGCGTGCGCAGCCGACGCTCTCCCCTGAAGCCTTGCCGCTGGCGAGGGTGGGGCAGCCCTATCAGGCGCAGATCACGCTCATCGCCAGCAGTTCGCCGGTGAGTGGCTTCTATGCCGAACCCTTACCGCCAGGGCTGACACTGCAGCACCAGGGCCGCAGGCCTGACGCGACATTGGTCGGCACACCGCAACGTGCGGGGGTCTATCACTTCGTGGTGTCGGTGGGGACGTTTGGTACGCAGTGTGCTGGCTTGAGTGCGGATCGCGAGTATCGCCTTGAGGTGAAGTGACGAGTGTCGTCGCCGGAGGTGGAAGGCTGTGCGACACTCCACCCTTTGCTCCACAGGATTGCCCCATGAACCCGGCTAAACCCGCCCTGATCCGCGAAACCTTCCCCGTCGGCCCGTTGCAGTGCAACTGCACCATCATCGGTGACCCGATCAGCAAAAAGGCCATCGTCGTCGATCCGGGTGGCAATCACGAGCAGATCCTCGCCCGCCTGGATGCCCATGGCCTGAAGGTGGTGAGCATCATCCATACCCACGCGCATCTGGATCATTTCCTCGCCTCCGGGCAGTTGAAGGAGAAGACCGGCGCCACCCTGCACCTGCATAAGGACGACCAGTTCCTCTGGGACAACCTGGAAATGCAGTGCCAGATGTTCGGCGTGCCCTACACTCCGGTGCCGGCGCCGGACCGCTGGCTGGCCGATGACGAAGAACTGGCCTGCGGCTGTGGCGTGGCCTTGCACACCCCGGGGCACACGCCGGGCTCGATGAGTTTCTGGTTCGCCGAGGCCAAGCTGCTGATTGCAGGCGATACGCTTTTTCGCCGTGGGATTGGTCGCACCGATTTGTGGGGTGGTGATCAGGCGACTATCGTTCGTTCTATCAAGCAGCGCTTGTACAGCCTGGATGAAGAGGCCACGGTGGTGACCGGACATGGGCCGGATACCCGCCTGGGTGATGAGATGCGCCAGAACCCGTTCGTGCGCGCGTGAAGTTTCAGGGAATTTTTCTGCTTTGCTGCAATCCAAGGCTGGCATAGATCCGAATCAGATCCGCTGCACTTTCGAATTACAGTAGGAGCTTGTCCATGTTCACCATGCGTCGTTTGATTATCGTCGCTACCGCTGCCGCGCTGATGTCCGGTTGTGCCAGCCCCAACCCGTATGACAGCCAGGGTCAGGCGCAGCAGGGTTCCACAGGGATGAGCAAAACTGCCAAGTACGGCGGCCTGGGCGCGCTGGCCGGTGCCATTGCCGGTGCCGCCATCGACCATAACAACCGCGGCAAGGGTGCGCTGATCGGCGCTGCCGCGGTGGGCGCCGCCGCCGCAGGTTATGGCTACTACGCCGACAAGCAGGAAGCTGCCCTGCGTGAGAGCATGGCCAACACCGGTGTCGAGGTTCAACGCCAGGGCGATCAGATCAAGCTGATCATGCCGGGTAACATCACCTTCGCCACCGACTCGGCCAACATTGCCCCGAGCTTCTACTCGCCGCTGAACAACCTGGCCAACTCCTTCAAGCAGTTCAACCAGAACACCATTGAAGTGGTCGGCTACACCGACAGTACCGGCAGCCGTCAGCACAACATGGACCTGTCGCAACGTCGGGCGCAATCGGTGGTCAGCTACCTGACCTCCCAGGGTGTTGACCCGAGCCGCGTCAGCGCCCGTGGCCTGGGCCCGGACCAGCCGATCGCCAGCAACGCCGACGCCAACGGCCGCGCGCAGAACCGTCGGGTAGAGGTCAACCTCAAGCCGATTCCTGGGCAGCAGTACCAGTAAGTTGCAAGATGTAAGAAAGGGGAGCCTGGCTCCCCTTTTTTGTGCCTGCAGTGGCCTCATCGCTGGCAAGCCAGCTCTCACAGAGGCCTGGTTAGCATCCTGCAACAGCCTTGGGCTGGTAGTTTGAGCGTCCTAGGACCTATCCTACGAATTCTGTCGCCCTGCAGATGATTGCTCCGGGGGAAGTACGCCACTAGGCTCACCGGGTCGCTGATGTATCAGCGATCGGGTTTGGCGACCTGGAGCAAACAAAAGACTGCACCATGTGAATGCTTGTCGGCGTTAAGTTGCGCTGACTTCACTTTATGGTGGCTGTGCGCGGGAGGGCTTCGGCCCTGCCGGGTTTCCCTTTTGGCTCGGTTCGCCAATCCGCGTACAGCCGCCACCCCTTCGTTTGGCGACGAGTCGGTGGCTGCTCCATTCCAAAAGGAGCTTCATCATGAAAAAAATCGTTCCAGACCCACCTGAATTCCACCTTCTCGAAACCACAGAAACCCCATTCGGCCTCTGCGATGCTGGTCATCCACAGTTATTCGCCGTGCGCGCCGGGGTCAATGTCGAAGATGCGCTGGTGCATGCATCGCTGTATTTGAAGTGCGCAAGCCTGACCGGGCCGCTGGCGGTCGAGCATACCTGTGAGCCGGGGCGAGGGTTTCTTCAGGCGACCCTGCATTCCCATGAAATGGCCAAGGCATTGATTGATGCGTTGCTCGATGGGCTGGAGAGCCGTGTGATCAGGATGCCAGGCGGCGCCTGAGTTGCGAGCGCGTTGCGCTCGATCGCTGGCAAGGCCAGCTCCCACAGGTCCGGTGTGTGCCCAGATTAATTGTGGAAGCCGGCTTTGCCGGCGATACGGTAGGTCAGGCGACTCAGCTTGGGCTTCTGGTAGTGATTGTCAGTACATCGGTATAAACGATGACCACAGACTGGCCGACCTTGAGATTTTTCATGCGGGCCTGAAGGTCAGGGTCTTCGACCTTCACGACCTTTTGCGGGCCCTCAGGTGGCGTCAGCGTTACCTCATGGGTTTTCAGGTCGATCTTGGTGATCTTCGAGGTGACCTTGATCTGCCGAAATGCCTCACCACCTGGGTTAGGGTTGTCCTTGGTGGCGCGAATGACACCGGCCTCCTTGCTGATGCCCGGGGCCTTGGTGAGGTCGGTTTCGAGCACAGTAGCAACCGAGCGGTTGACTGTGATGTTGACCAGGTCGCCGACCTTGAGGTTATGCAGGTCCTTGGCCTGTTCGCTCACCTGGATCGGCACCTCAGAGTTCTCAGGCCCTGCCACCGTAACGACGCGCTTATCGAGGTCAACGGCAAGGACTTTGGTATTGACCACATCCTCAGTGGCGACAGCGTCGATCAGGATGTCTTCTGCCTGCACCGTGAAACTGGCTGCAGACAGAAGTGAAACAACAGCAAAAGCATGGGCAAAGCGGCGCAGCGGTTTCATAGGCTTACGTTCCTTGTGATTGCTAGTGAAATCATCGTAGGAAGTGAGCATAGATGCTGTCCGGCAAATTACCCGTCGGCGTTTTGTCGCAGCCGTTCGAGCAAGGCGTCCTTATCGCTCCACAGCTGGTTGATCCATTGCTGGAAGGCCAGGCGATAGGTCTCATCCTGGTCGTAGTTCCTGCCCAGGAACTCGGCCGGAATCGCCAGTTCCTCGAAGTGCACGACAATGTGCCTGACCCGCCCGCACAGCAAGTCCCAGAAGCCTGGCGCCCCGTTTGGATAGTGAATGGTGACGTTGATGATCGACTGCAGTTGCTCGCCCATGGCATCGAGCACAAAGGCAATACCGCCGGCCTTGGGCTTGAGCAAGTGCTTGAACGGCGACTGCTGCTGGCGATGCTTGGCCTGCGTGAACCGCGTGCCTTCGGCGAAGTTGAAGATTGCCGTCGGCTTGCCGCGAAACTTGGCGCAGGTGCGGCGGGTGGTTTCCAGGTCCTTGCCGGCCTTTTCCGGGTGCTTGGCCAGGTACGCCTTGGAGTAGCGCTTCATGAACGGGAAGCCCAGCGCCCACCAGGCCAGGCCGATCACCGGCACCCAGATCAGTACCTGCTTGAGGAAGAACTTCAGCGGGCGGATACGGCGGTTGAGCACGTACTGCAGTACCAGGATATCGACCCAGCTCTGGTGGTTGCTGGTGACCAGGTAGCTGTGCTGGTAGTCCAGCCCGGCCAGGCCCTCGACCTGCCAGCGGGCCTTGCCCAGCAGGTTGATCCAGGCGTTGTTGTTGCTGATCCAGGTTTCGTGGATGTGGCGCATCAGTTCATCGGTGAGCCGCTGCGCCGCGGCGAACGGCAGCAACAGCTTGAACAGGCTGACGATGAACAACGGGGTGCAGCAGACGATGGTGTTGAGCCCCAGCAGCAACGAGGCGATAACCCCGCGCAGCGGCGCGGGTAGCAATCCGAGCATGTTCAACTATCCAGTGAGCGGTTGGCCTGAATGGCGGTCAGGGCGATGGTGTAGACGATGTCGTCGACCTGGGCGCCGCGCGGCAGGTCGTTGACCGGCTTGCGCAGGCCTTGCAGCATCGGCCCCAGGCTTACGCAATCGGCGCTGCGCTGCACGGCCTTGTGGGTGGTGTTGCCGGTGTTCAGGTCGGGGAACACGAACACGGTGGCGCGGCCGGCCACTTGACTGTTGGGCGCCAGTTGCCGGGCGATGTCCAGGTTGGCCGCAGCGTCGTACTGCAAGGGGCCGTCGATCAGCAGGCCGCGCTGGGTTTCCTGGGCCAGCAGGGTGGCTTCGCGAACCTTCTCGACCTCTTCGCCACTGGCCGAATCACCGCTGGAGTAGCTGATCATCGCCACCCGCGGGGCAATACCGAAGGCTTCGGCGGAGTCGGCGCTCTGCAGGGCGATTTCCGCCAGCTCATGGGCCGTTGGGTGCGGGTTCATCACGCAGTCGCCGTACACCAGCACCTGCTCGGGGAACAGCATGAAGAACACCGACGACACAAGGCTGCAGCCCGGCGCGGTCTTGATCAGTTGCAGGGCCGGGCGGATGGTGTTGGCGGTGGAGTGCACCAGGCCCGACACCAGGCCGTCGACCTCGTCCAGGGCCAGCATCATGGTGCCGATCACCACCGGGTCTTCCAGTTGTTGCTCGGCCATCGGTGCATTGAGGCTCTTGCTCTTGCGCAGGCTGACCATCGGCTCGACGTAGCGCTCGCGGATCAGGTCCGGGTCAAGGATCTCCAGGCCTTCGGGCAAGGTAATGCCCTGGGCGCGGGCCACGGCCTGAACGTCGTCGGGCTTGGCCAGCAGCACACAGCGGGCAATACCGCGGGCCTGGCAGATGGCGGCGGCCTGCACGGTCATCGGCTCGGCGCCTTCGGGCAGGACAATGCGCTTGTTGGCCTGCTGGGCGCGCTGGATCAACTGGTAGCGGAACACGGCTGGCGACAGGCGCAGCTCGCGCGGGGTGCCGCAGCGCTGGTGCAGCCAGTCGGCGTCCAGGTAGCTGGCGACGAAATCGGTGATCAGCTCCGCGCGCTCGCGGTCATCCACCGGGATTTCCTTGTTCAGGCCGTTGAGCTGGTTGGCGGTGTCGTAGGAGCCGGTGCTTACCGACAGGACCGGCAAGCCGGCCAGCAGCGCGCCCTGGCACAGTTCAAGGATGCGCGGGTCGGGCTTGCTGTCGCTGGTCAGCAGCAGGCCCGCCAGCGGTACACCGTTGATCGCCGCCAGGCTCACGGCGAGGATGATGTCGTCGCGATCCCCCGGGGTCACCACCAGCGTGCCGGGCTTGAGCAGCGGCACGGTATTGGCCACGGTGCGGGCGCAGATGATGATCTTGTTCATCCGCCGGGTTTCGTAGTCGCCGGCATTGAGTACCTGGGCGCCGAGCAGTTCGGCCACGTCGCGGGTGCGTGGGTCGTTGAGGCCGGCCTGGAAGGGGATGCAGCCGAGCAGGCGGAAGTCGCCGCCGCGCAGCAGCGGCGAATGCTCGACCAGGCGCGCGGCGAAGGCGCTCATGTCCTCGTCGGTGCGCACCTTGTTGAGAATTACCCCGAGCACTTTCGGGTCGCGTGGCCCGCCAAACAGCTGGGCCTGCAGTTCGACGCGCCCGGACAGCTCGGTGAGCACCTCGTTTTCCGGTGCCGACACCAGGATCACTTCGGCATCCAGGCTCTTGGCCAGGTGCAGGTTGACCCGCGCGGCGTAGCTGGCGTGGCGGGTCGGGACCATGCCTTCGACCACCACCACGTCCTTGCCGATGCAGGCCTGCTGGTAGAGAGTAATGATTTCCTCGAGCAGCTCATCCAGCTGGCCGTCGCCCAGCATACGCTCGACATGGGCCAGGCTCAGCGGCTGCGGTGGCTTGAGGCCATGGGTGCGGGCAACCAGTTCGGTGGAGCGTTCCGGGCCGGTATCGCCCGGGTGCGGCTGGGCAATCGGCTTGAAGAAGCCAACCTTCAACCCGGCACGCTCCAGGGTGCGCACCAGGCCCAGGCTGATGGAGGTCAGGCCGACGCCAAAGTCGGTCGGCGCGATAAAAAATGTCTGCATGCGAGCTTCTCGAAATGAGCTGTGCAAAAGAATCAATTGCCAAGGGTATCGCTATCGACCCCCCGAGCGCACCCGTCGCAAATATCCGGCAACCCGTTTGTCCGGGTTGCGTTCGCTTTCAGGCGAGGCCTTGGTTACACTTGTTCGTTCTACATTCTTATGCAAAAGGTCTCGCCCCATGCTGATCGCCGCCAAAAAGGCTGTCTCCATCGACTATACCCTGACCAACGACGCTGGTGAGGTCATCGACAGCTCCGCCGGCGGCGCTCCGCTGGTCTACCTGCATGGCGCAGGCAACATCATTCCGGGCCTGGAAAAAGCCCTGGAAGGTAAAACCACCGGTGACGAGCTGGACGTTGCCGTCGAGCCGGAAGACGCCTACGGCGAATACCTGGCCGAGCTGGTCAGCACCCTGAACCGCAGCATGTTCGAAGGTGTCGACGAGCTGGAAGTGGGCATGCAGTTCCACGCTTCGGCGCCGGATGGCCAGATGCAGATCGTCACCATTCGCGACCTGGACGGCGACGACGTCACCGTCGACGGCAACCACCCACTGGCTGGCCAGCGCCTGAACTTCAAGGTCAAGGTCGTCAACGTGCGTGATGCCAGCGAAGAAGAAGTAGCCCATGGCCACGTCCATGGCGAAGGTGGCCATCACCACTGATTTTCTGCGCTAAGCTCAGAGAGTCGCGAAGGCGCCCGGGCAAGTCCGTCGCTCCAGCAGGGGAAGACGGCTTGGCAGGGCGCCTTTTTGATGGGCTGGTTTTACTGATTGCAGCTCGCAGCGGCAACCGGGATCTGGAAAGGGGAGTACGTCATGAGTGCATTTCACGACCTGAAGCTGCAGGCACTGAATGGCCAGGAGTTGCCTCTGGCGCCGTTCAAGGGCCAGGTGGTGCTGGTGGTCAATGTCGCCTCCAAGTGTGGCCTGACCCCACAGTATGCGGCGCTGGAAAACCTCTATCAGCAGTACAAGGGCAAAGGCTTCAGTGTGCTGGGCCTGCCGTGCAACCAGTTTGCCGGCCAGGAGCCAGGGACTGAAGAAGAAATCCAGAAGTTCTGCAGCCTGAACTACGGCGTGAGCTTTCCGTTGGGCAGCAAGCTTGAAGTCAACGGCCACGACCGTCATCAGCTGTATCGCTTGCTGGCGGGTGAAGGCGCCGAGTTTCCGGGCGATATCACCTGGAACTTCGAGAAGTTTCTGGTCGGTAAGGACGGCCGCGTGCTGGCGCGTTTCTCGCCACGTACCGCGCCGGATGATCCGACAGTGGTGCAGGCGATCGAGAAGGCTTTGGCCTGATCGGCCCTATCGCGGGCAAGCCCGCTCCTACAGAAGTGTAGGAGCGGGCTTGCCCCGCGATGCTGTTCAATCACCCAGATCAATAGTACTGGGCCACCCGAACGGCTCCCCCTATCCTCAGGCGCATTCCCCATTCCCTGGAGCGCCCCATGTCCGCCAACGCACTCTTCACTCCCTTCCAACTGGGCACCCTCGCGCTGCCAAGCCGGGTGGTCATGGCACCGATGACCCGTACCTTCTGCCCTGGCGGCGTACCGCACGCGCAAGTGGTGGAATACTACCGCCGCCGCGCCGCGGCAGGCGTCGGCCTGATCATCACTGAAGGCACCACGGTCGGCCACAAAGCCGCCAATGGCTACCCGAATGTGCCGCGTTTTTACGGGGAAGACGCCCTGGCCGGCTGGAAAAAAGTCGTCGAAGCCGTGCATGCCGAAGGCGGACGCATCGTTCCGCAGCTCTGGCACGTGGGTAGCGTGCGCCGCCTGGGCACCGAGCCGGATGCCAGCGTGTCGGGCCATGGTCCGAGCGAGAAGCTCAAGGATGGCCAGGTGGTGGTGCACGGCATGACCAAGGCCGATATCCGTGAAGTGATCGAGGCTTTTGCTCAGGCTGCCCGCGACGCCCAGGCCATTGGCATGGACGGTGTCGAGATCCATGGCGCCCATGGCTACCTGATCGACCAGTTCTTTTGGGACGCCAGCAACCAGCGCAGCGACGAGTATGGTGGCGACCTGGCTGGCCGTTCGCGATTTGCCATCGAGCTGATTGAGGCGGTGCGCGCGGCGGTGGGCCCGGACTTCCCGATCATTTTCCGCTTCTCGCAGTGGAAGCAGCAGGATTACAGCGCGCGCCTGGTGCAGAGCGCCGAGGCGCTGGGGGCGTTCCTGCAGCCGTTGGTCGACGCCGGTGTGGATATCTTCCATTGCTCGACCCGGCGCTTCTGGGAGCCGGAGTTCGAAGGCTCGGACCTCAACCTGGCCGGCTGGACCCGCCAGCTCACCGGCAAGCCGACCATCACCGTCGGTAGCGTCGGCCTGGATGGCGAGTTCCTGCAGTTCATGGTCGCCACCGACAAAGTGGCACAGCCGGCTAGCCTTGAGAACCTGCTCAAGCGCCTGAACAACGACGAGTTCGACCTGGTGGCGGTCGGCCGGGCGCTGCTGGTGGACCCAGACTGGGCAGCCAAAGTGCGTGATGGCCGCGAGCAGGACATCCTGCCGTTCAGCCGTGAGGCGTTGACGACTCTGGTTTGATTGCAAGTGCTGCCGGGCTCGGGCGCGCAACGTTGCCCTGGCCCTGGCGGCAGGCTGCCTGCAAGTGCGCTTCGAACTGCTCGACAATCGCCGGCCAGCCCTGGCGGCTGGCGTGCTGGCGGGCATTGAGGCGCACCCGGCGCAGGGTTTCCGGCTCTTCCAGCAACCAGGCGGCGGCATCGATAAAGGCCGCTTCGTCACCCGGCATGGCCAGTGCGCCGCTGTGCCCGTGGCGGATGTGCTGGGCTGCTGCCGCTTCATCGTAGGCGACCACGCCCAGGCCTGAAGCCAGGGCTTCAAGCACCACATTGCCGAAGGTTTCGGTCAGGCTGGGAAACAGGAACACATCCCCCGAGGCATAGTGCTCGGCCAGCGTTTCGCCACGCTGGGCGCCGCAGAACACTGCGCCCGGCAGGTGTTGTTCAAGCATGCTGCGCTGGGGCCCGTCACCCACTACGATCAGCTTGATGCGCCGCTGTGGATACTGCTGCTGCAGGGCCTCCAGGCACGGCTGGAGCAAACCGAGGTTCTTCTCGGCGGCCAGGCGCCCGACATGCAGCAGGGCGATATCGTCATCGCCCAGGCCCC
This sequence comes from Pseudomonas sp. RC2C2, assembly GCF_018390435.1. Lineage (NCBI taxonomy): Bacteria > Pseudomonadati > Pseudomonadota > Gammaproteobacteria > Pseudomonadales > Pseudomonadaceae > Pseudomonas > Pseudomonas sp. RC2C2. The sequence continues at coordinate 3,167,271 of NZ_JAHBAX010000001.1, forward strand.
ATTGTTCACGCAACGCCTGATTGCGCCGTGCCGGGTTGAACAGCTGGCTGTCGACCCCGCGGGCCATCAGGCTGAGATTATCGAAGCCGCGCCGTTCCAGCTCCAGGCGCTGGCTGAGGCTGGGCACCAGGGTGGTGTGGGTGCGCCGGTGGAACCAGCGCAGGTAGTGGGTCAGCAGGCGCGCCAGCAGGCCCAGGCCGTACTCGCTGGAGTATTGCTGGAAGTTGGTGTGAAAACCGCTGACCACAGCAATCCCCAGGCGCCGCGCCGCGCGCAGGGCGCTCAGGCCCAGCGGGCCTTCGGTGGCGATGTACAGCACGTCGGGGCGTTGCCGGCGCCAGCGGCGGATCAACTTGTGCATCGACACCTGGCCCCACTGCAAACCCGGATACCCCGGCAACGGCCAGCCCCGGCACAACAGCAGGTTTTCATCGCTGGCAGAGGGCTGTTCGGCCAGTTGCCGCGGGCGCACCAGCTCGACCCGGTGACCGCGCGAGCGCAAGCCATCGCTGAGGCGGCCAAGGGTATTGGCCACGCCGTTGATTTCCGGTGGGAAGGTTTCACTGATCAGGGTGACATGCAGGGACGGTGTGCTCATGAAGCCAGTGTCGACCGCCCGGATTGCCGCTCTGTGACCAATAAATGACAGATCGATGACGCCTGATTACCGGCGGTTTTCAGCGCTTAAATATTTCCCAGCAAGTGACTCAAGATTGCCTGGCCAGCAGCCGATGCAGAGGCATTCGAATGACTGGTTTCGCTCCGGGAGAGCGTCATGTTCAACAGCAAACTCAAGAAAGAAATCCTCCAGCTGCGTGAAGACCTGCAGTCCATGGAACAGGTCAAAAGCAGCCTCGACAGCGAGATGCTGGTGTTACAACTCGACCCTCAAGGGCGAATCGAATCGGTCAACAGCAACTTCGAAAAAGAGATGCTCTATAGCGGCCATCAACTGATTGGTCGCAACATCGAGGAAATCGTTCCCCCGCACGTCAAGCAGCTCGACTTTTACCAGCGCATGAAGCACGCCATCACCCGTGGCGAGCACCTCAATGGCGCCTTCCGCCTGCTGCGCGGCAATGGCCAGGAAGCCTGGTTGCGGTCGATCCTGCAGCCGGTGAAAAACAGCGAAGGGCGGATCAAGTACTTCTCCCTGCATTCGAGCGACCTGACCCGCACCATCGAAACCTCCCGCGAGCACGAAAGCCTGATCAAGGCGCTGATGCGCTCCACGGCGGTGATCGAGTTCAACCTCAATGGTGAAGTGCTGACCGCCAACGACCGCTTTCTGCAGACCATGGGCTATAAGCTCGATCAGGTCGTGGGCAAGCACCACCGCTTGTTCTGCGAGCCTGAGGAGTACAACTCGGTGGCCTATCAGGCCTTCTGGGACAAACTGCGCCATGGTGAGTTCGTCGCCGAGCGCTTCAAGCGGATCGATGCCCATGGCCGTGTGGTGTGGCTGGAGGCGTCCTACAACCCGATCATCGATGCCCACGACGTGCTCTACAAAGTGGTCAAGTTCGCCACGGTGATCACCGACCAGGTCAACCAGGAAACCGCCGTAGCCCAGGCTGCCGACATCGCCTACAACACCTCGCTGGAAACCGACGCCTGTGCACGCAAGGCCACTGAGGTGGTGACCCAGACCGTGGACGTCATGCGCGGCCTGGAAACCTACATGCAGGAAGCCGCCGAAGGCATCGAGGCGCTGGACAAGCAGTCGCAGGTGATCGGTTCGATCATCAAGACCATCAGCGACATCGCCGGGCAGACCAACTTGCTGGCCCTCAACGCCGCCATCGAAGCCGCCCGTGCCGGCGAGCAGGGGCGCGGCTTTGCCGTGGTTGCCGACGAGGTCCGGCAACTGGCCTCGCGCACCAGCACCGCCACCGAAGAAATCGCTCGCGTGGTGCAGCAGAATGAGCAATTGGCCAAGGCGGCGGTGGATATCATCGACAGCAGCAAGCGCCAGGCCGAGCAGGGCCTGTCCCTGGCCGGGCAGACCGGTACGGTGATCGTCGAGATTCAGGACGGTGCGCAGAAGGTAGTCAATGCGGTGGGGCAGTTCTCCAACCAGCTGTCGAACTGATGGCTGCGCCGCGTAGCCGGGCGGCTACGCGGCCAGGGCTCAGGTGCGTTCGCGCACCCAGAACAGCGTGGCGCCGGCCACTGCGGCCGGCATCATCAGGATGTTGAGGAAGGGCACCAGCAACACCAGGTACACCGAACCGCCAAAGCCCAGGCTCTGCCAGCGTTTTTCGCGCAGCCAGGCGAGCATGTCCTGCCAGCTCATCTTGTGGTTATCCGCCGGGTAGTCGATGTACTGGATAGCCATCATCCAGATACCGAACAGCAGCCACAGCGGCGCGGCGATGATGTTCACCACCGGGATCAGCGAGAGGATGAACAGGCCGATCGCCCGTGGCAGGAAGTAGCCGAGCTTGCGCGCCTCGCGACCGAGGGTGCGTGGCACCATGGCCATGAGCTCCGCCCAGCTGAAGGCCGGGAAGTCATCGGTGCCGCGCACCACCACTTCGACCTTTTCTGCCAGGAAACCATTGAACGGCGCGGCAATGACGTTGGCCAGCATGGTAAAGGTGAAGAACACCATCAGCCCGACCAAAACCACGAACAGCGGCCACAGCACGTAGTTGAGAAAGCTCAGCCAGCTCGGCAGGCTGGGCATCAGCGAATCGACCCAGAGGCTGAACTGATGGCCGGCAAAGTAGATCAGGCCGACGAACAGCAGCAGGTTGACCGCCAGCGGCAGCAACACGAACAGGCGCAGGCTCGGGCTCAGGACCAGTTTCAGCCCTTCGCGCAGGTACTGTGGGCCAGAGAGGACAGGGGCTTGCATAAAGGGGAAGGCTCCGGGTAAAGGCAAACGCGCTGACCTTACCGAGTTTGTGCGCCTGGCGAAAGCGCGGTGCAGAGCGAGAAACGGGCTGTAACAAAACCTCGGCAGCATCCCGGGCAGGGCTTCATAGATAAACCACGAGCGCTTTTGTTGATAAATAGAGCAGGCCTATAAGGTGGATTGTCTAAGGATATTTCCTTAATCTCTGCCACCTCGCTAAAGTGCGCACATCTTTTCAACGCCTTCGAATTCTGATTTTCAAGGAGTTTCCATGAGCATTCTGGTCAACAAGCAAGCCCCTGATTTCGATGCGGCGGCGGTGTTGGGCGACGGTTCGATCGTCGACAGCTTCAAGCTTTCTTCCCTGCGCGGCAAATACGTCGTGCTGTTCTTCTGGCCGCTGGACTTCACCTTTGTCTGCCCGTCGGAAATCATTGCCCACAACAATCGCATGGACAAGTTCCGCGAGCTGGGTGTGGAAGTGGTCGGTGTGTCCATTGACTCGCAGTTCACCCACCACGCCTGGCGCAGCACCCCGGTCGAGAAGGGCGGCATCGGCGCGGTCGAGTTCACCATGGTAGCCGACGTCAAGCACGAGATTACCCGTGCCTACGGTATCGAGCACGATGACGGCGTGGCCCTGCGTGCCTCGTTCCTGATCGACCAGCAAGGCGTTGTCCAGCACCAGGTGGTCAACAACCTGCCGCTGGGCCGCGAAGTCGACGAGATGATCCGCCTGGTCGAAGCCCTGCAGTTCACTGAACAGCACGGTGAAGTCTGCCCGGCCGGCTGGCGCCCTGGCCAGAAAGGCATGAAGGCCGACGCCAAGGGCGTTGCCGACTACCTGGCCGAGAACGCCGCCAGCCTGTAAGGCTGCGATTCAACGTTTTTCAGGACCTGCGGCCAAAAGCCTTCCCCAAGTGCTTCGCAGGTTCTTTTTTATTCCAGCCGGTGATCCCGGCGATACGATGCGGGCAATTGAACGCCCGCTCGACAGGAGTGTGACATGTCTGAAGTACGTCATTCGCGAGTGATTATTCTCGGTTCCGGCCCTGCCGGTTACAGCGCTGCCGTGTACGCCGCGCGCGCCAACCTCAAGCCGCTGCTGATCACCGGCATGCAGGCCGGCGGCCAGCTGACCACCACCACCGAAGTCGACAACTGGCCGGGCGACGCCCACGGCCTGACCGGCCCGGCGCTGATGCAACGCATGCAGGAACACGCCGAGCGTTTCGAGACCGAAGTGGTGTTCGACCACATCAATGCCGTTGACCTGGCCAGCAAGCCGTTCACCCTCAAGGGCGACAGCGCCACCTACACCTGCGATGCATTGATCATCGCCACCGGTGCCAGCGCTCGCTACCTGGGCCTGCCATCGGAAGAAGCGTTCATGGGCAAGGGCGTTTCCGCCTGCGCGACCTGCGACGGCTTCTTCTACCGCAACAAGCCGGTGGCCGTGGTCGGTGGGGGTAACACCGCTGTTGAGGAAGCCCTGTACCTGGCCAATATCGCCAGCAAGGTCACCCTGGTTCACCGCCGCGAGACCTTCCGCGCCGAGAAGATCCTGGTCGACAAGCTCAACGCCCGCGTGGCCGAAGGCAAGATCGAGCTGAAACTCAACGCCACCCTGGACGAAGTGCTGGGTGACAATATGGGTGTCACCGGCGCGCGTCTGAAGAACAACGACGGCAGCTTCGACGACATCAAGGTCGATGGCGTGTTCATCGCTATCGGTCACACCCCGAACACCTCGCTGTTCGAAGGCCAGCTGACCTTGAAAGACGGCTACCTGGTGGTGAATGGCGGCCGTGACGGCAACGCCACTGCGACCAACGTTGAAGGTGTGTTCGCTGCCGGTGACGTGGCTGACCATGTTTACCGTCAGGCCATTACCTCGGCCGGTGCCGGTTGCATGGCGGCGCTGGATGTCGAGCGCTACCTGGACGGCCTGCAGAACGCAGCGCTCTGATAGAGTCAATCTAAAAAAAACCGGCCCTAAGGCCGGTTTTTTTATACCTGCAGTCAGCCTCAGAGGCTAAGGCGCATCGACAGATCCACCGCCTTTACATCCTTGGTCATCGCCCCGATCGAGATGTAGTCCACACCCGTTTCAGCAATCACCCGCAGGGTGCTTTCAGTCACGCCGCCACTGGCTTCAAGCTTGGCCTTGCCGCCGTTCAGGCGCACCGCTTCGCGCATGTCATCCAGGCTCAGCTCATCGAGCATGATGATGTCGGCGCCCGCATCCAGGGCTTCTTTGAGCTCGTCCAGGCTTTCTACCTCGATCTCCACCGGTTTGCCTGGGGCAATGCGGTGGGCGGCGGTGATTGCCTCGGCGATACCGCCACTGGCGGCGATGTGGTTTTCCTTGATCAGGAACGCGTCGTACAGGCCAATGCGGTGGTTGTGGCAACCGCCGCAGGTGACCGCGTATTTCTGCGCCAGACGCAAGCCGGGCAGGGTCTTGCGGGTGTCGAGCAACTTGACCTGGGTGTCGGCGACCTTGTCGGCGAGAAATTGCGCGTGCGTGGCAACGCCCGACAGCATCTGCAGGAAGTTCAGCGCCGAGCGCTCGCCACTGAGCAGCGAACGCGCCGGGCCTTCAAGGTTGAACAGCACCTGGTTGGCGCTGGCGCGGTCGCCATCCTTGACCTGCCAGTGCACCGCCACCCGCGGGTCGAGCTGACGGAACACCGCATCGACCCAGGCCGTGCCGGCAATCACGCAGTCGTCGCGGGTAATGATGGTGGCCTTGGCCAGGCGCTCGGCCGGGATCAACTGGGCGGTGATGTCGCCGCTGCCGATGTCTTCGAGTAACGCACGGCGCACGTTGGCTTCGATTTCGGCGGTCAGGTCGGCGAGGCGTAAATTCGGCATGGCGGGCTCCACAAGCTAAGTGCCCGGGATTATAGGGCAGGGCAGCCTGCGCTTGCAGCAAACACTGCAGGGGTGGCCAACGCTTGACCTTTGGTCAGGCCGAATGAGCGTTTTACCCGGACCAGGGTCTATCGGCAGCAGCGTGCCGTGCACTGGCGAGTGAAGGGTTTTTACTCGATAATGCGCCTTGTATTTGGCGTCATAGCTTTGACGAGCGTTCAAGCGCTCAAAACCGAACCGGCAAGGAGACCAGGATGCACAACGACGGGAAGGTGGTGCCGATCAAGGCCATCACCGAACAGGCGCACAATGCGCCCCTCGCTCGTCTGCCGGTGGTGCTTCTTCAGGTCCGTGACAAGGCCGCGCTGCAGCTGCGCCAAAGCCTGCAGGCGCTATTCGACAACGCTGACGATACGCTGTTCGAGATGGCCGACAAGGCCGCCAACAATGTTGAACAGAACATCCTTTTCGAAGCCATGCGCGACCTGCGCCTCAAGCGCAAGAACATCGAGCGCGGCTATCTCGACCACTTCTATGAAGCCTTCGTGCAGATCGGTCAGTCCGATGCACTGCCGGCCCTGCGTAGCGATGCCTGCGAGCGCCTGACCCTGGTGGCCAACGATGAGCTGGAGCGCAACATGGCCCTGGATGCCATGGTCGCGCGGGTACTGGCGCGCGACGGCATCGCCCTGAACCAGTTGACCTTGCGCTTCGGCGCCCTGGTGGGCCAGACGCTGGACGATGCGCGCAACCCGCTGGGCCCGGCGATGCTCTGTGATTATTTTTTGCGCGCCGGGCGCAGCCTGGGAGTGGGGATCAAGGTCAAACTGATCATTCTCAAGCTGTTCGAGCGTTATGTGCTGCAGGATGCCGACCCGTTGTACGGCGAAGCCAACCAGTTGTTGATCGCCACCGGCGTGCTGCCCGAGCTCAAGGCCGTGCCGCGACGCCGGGCTCGGGAGCGGCCACTGGCCGAATGCGAGCCGTCGGCCAGCCAGGGCGACAGCAAACCGCACAGCAACCCGCTGGATGCCAACGGCCAGGCGGTGTTCGCCTCGCTGCAGGCCTTGCTCTCGCCGGTACGCGGGCGTGTTGCCCCGCGCCTTGAGGCTTGCGAGCAGGTGCAGGCGATCAGCACCCGTGACCTGTTGCGCCTGCTCTCGCACCTGCAGCACTACGTGCCGCCTACCTCTGAGAGTGACGATTTCGACCTGCACCAACAGCTGCAACAACTGCTGACCCGGGTCAGCGTCAAAAGCGGCACCTACCGCAAGATCGAGGTGGTCGACGAGGATGTCATCAACCTCATTGCCATGCTCTTCGAGTTCATCCTTGGCGATCGCAACCTGCCGCACTCGCTGCGAGCCCTGATTGGTCGCCTGCAGATCCCGATGCTCAAGGTGGCGGTGCTCGACAAGAGCTTCTTCAGCCGCAGCAACCACCCGGCCCGGCGCTTGCTCAACGAGATTGCCACGGCGGCCATGGGTTGGGGAGCCAGCGATGATTGCCAGCGCGACAGCCTGTACCTGCGAGTGGAAAAAATCGTTCAGCGCCTGCTCAGCGACTTTGTCGATGACCCGGCGATCTTCTCTGAACTGCTCGCCGAGTTTCTTGCCTTCAGCAGTGACGAGCGACGCCGCAATGAGTTGCTTGAGCAGCGCACCCGCGATGCCGAAGAAGGCCGCGCACGTACCGCACTGGCGCGTCAGCGGGTGCAGCAGGAATTCAATCAGCGCCTGCTTGGCCGTTCGTTGCCGCGGGTGGTGGTGCGCTTTCTCGAACAGGCCTGGAGTCAGGTGCTGTTGCTCGCCTGTCTCAAACACGGCGACACCTCTCGCCAATGGCTTGAAGCGCTGGAAACCATGGATGAACTGATCTGGAGCGTGCAGCCGCACAGTGACGAGCAGGCACGCCTGCGCCTGCTGGAACTGGTGCCGGGGCTACTCAAGGCGTTGCGCGATGGCCTCGCCGGCGCCGCGTTCGATCCCTTTGCCACCAGCGAGTTCTTCGCCCAGCTCGAAACCCTGCATGTGCAGCTGTTCGATACCGCGGTGGAGGGCGGGCGCGTTATCCCTGTCAATGCCAGCGAACGGGTGCTGGTGCTCGATGAAATCGTCTTGCGTGCCCCCGAAGGCGGTGAGTCGGAAGCTTCCCTGGTGCGCCTGGCCGATGACGACCCGGCGTTGTTGCAGGTCGAGCGTCTGCGTATTGGCGCCTGGGTCGAGTTGATCGGCGACGATGAAGTGCAGCGCTGCAAGCTGATTGCCCAGATCGACAGCACCGACCGTTTCATTTTCGTCAACCGTACCGGGCTCAAAGTCCGCGAATGGTCGCGCATGGCCCTGGCCGTGGCCTTGCGCCGCGGCCATGTACGCTTGCTGGACGACACCCTGTTGTTCGACCGGGCACTGGACTCGGTGCTCAGCCAGTTGCGCCAGGCGCAGGCACGCTAGATTCCTACGCGTTTTAACGATGCAACTATAGCCACCACGGGGCATACTGAGCCGGTGCCCCCGTGTCTCAGGATTTTCTATGCAACTGGACCGCGCTACTGGCTGGTTCGCCGGCGTCTGCCATTGTCCTTCGCCCAATTGCAATGCCCGCGCCGAAGGCGAAGTCATCTCCCTGCTGGTTATCCACAACATCAGCCTGCCGCCGGCGCAATTTGGTACCGGTAAGGTCCAGGAGTTCTTCCAGAACCGGCTGGATGCCAGCGAGCACCCCTATTTCGAAGGCATCAAGCACCTGCGCGTGTCGGCGCATTTCCTCATCGAACGTGACGGCAAGGTCACGCAGTTTGTCTCCTGTCTGGAGCGTGCCTGGCATGCCGGGGTGTCCTGTTTCGAGGGGCGCGAGGCGTGCAACGACTTTTCCATCGGCATCGAGCTTGAAGGCACTGACGAGCTGCCCTTCACCGATGCCCAGTACCAGGCACTGCAAGCATTGACCCGGCAGATCCAGGACGCCTGGCCGGCCATTGGCACTGAACGGATTCAGGGCCACAGCGACATTGCTCCGGGACGCAAGACCGACCCCGGTGGCGCTTTTGACTGGCTGCGCTACCGCGCAAGCCTCAAGGACAAGGAGGACGAAGCATGAGTTTTCTGGTGTTGTTGCTGGTGTTGTGGTTCGAGAAGTTCTCGGCCCTGCGCCAGCGTCTGCAACGCGACGGTTTTTATGTCACCGAACTTACCCGCCTGGAGCGTGACGGCAGGCGCCATCCCTGGTGGGTGCTGACCATCCTGGTGTTGCTGCCGGTGGCCTTGCTGGCCTTGCTGCTGCACGTGCTGGAGCCGGTGGCCTATGGCTTGCTGGCCTTGCCGGTGCACCTGCTGGTGCTGATCTACAGCCTCGGCCGGGGCGACATCAAGGCCGCCCAAGGGCCGTTTCGCGATGCCTGGCGGCGCGGTGACGAGCAAGCAGCGGTGCATGTCGCCGAGCGCGACCTGGGTTTGACCGCCGACAATGCCCAGGCCCTGCTGGAGCGGGTGCAGGGCAACCTGTTGTGGCAGGCCTACCAGAGCTTTTTTGCGGTGATTTTCTGGTACTTCCTCCTCGGCCCGGCCGCAGCCCTGGCGTATCGGCTGCTGGCACTGACCGCCGAGCATGGGCGTACCCCTGTGCTGCGCGACCATGCCTTGCAACTGCGCCACGCCTTTGACTGGGCGCCGGTGCGCGTGCTGGGCGTCAGCTTCGCCCTGGTCGGCAACTTCGTTGCAGTCAGCCGGGTGATGTTGCACGAACTGCTGAACTGGCACATCAGCGCGGCCGGCTTGATCGACTCGGTCGGCCGCGTCGCCGCTGAACTGCCCGGCAACGCGTCGGCAGGCCCCGATGGCCTGCTCGGCCTCGACAACCTGTGGGAGCTGCTGCTGCGCTCGGCAGTGCTCTGGTACGCCTGTTTCGCCCTGTGGACCGTGCTCGGCTAAAGCCCATCGCGGAGCGGCCGTTGGTCGCTCCGCTGCCGGTTAACCTTAAGTTACAAACCCCCGATCCGATATGCGCTATACAGGTGTTGCTGAATACGTTCGGTGGCCTTGTGCCACTGTGGGGGCGCAAACCGCAATCGCGGGGCAAGCCCGCTCCTACAGAGGATGGTGCAAAGGCAGGAACCGTAAAAACAATAAGAATCGGAGGGCACCACCCTTGAAGAGCCTGTTGTATCCGGCCATCGCGCTGATGAACCGCCTGAGCTTCGGGATGAAGTTCAGCCTGATCAGTATTCTGTTTTTCCTGCCCATGCTGGTCACCAACTACTACCTGGTCCGCGATTCCTATGCGCAGTTCCATGCCACCCGCACCGAACTGCAGAGCCTGGAACTGCTCGGCAGCAGCCTGGCCTTGCGCGGTGACGTGGAAACCCTCGGCAACCTGGTGCAGATCAACGCCGTGCTCGGTCAGTCGGGCAAGGCCGAGGATGTCGAGGCGCAGATCGCCAGCGTCGAGCAACAGGTGCAGAGCCGCTTGTCCGGCTTGATTGCAGTGAGCGGTGACGAGGCCCAGGCCAAGGCTTTCGATGGCAAGCGCGCCGAGATGCTCGAGACGCTCAAAACCGCCCAAAGCGAGACCTCGCTGTTGAGCAAGGTGGCGCTTTTCGACAAGCTGCTGGGCCAGGCCCAGGTACTGAGCAAGGTGATTGCCAGCCAGGCCGGGCTCAGCCAGGACAGCGACTCGGCGATCCGCCAGCTGAGCGAACTGATGACCACGGTGACCCCGCAAGTTACCCAGACGCTCGGCGAAGGGCGGGCCATCGGCTCGTATTCGCTAGGCCAGGGCTTTGTCAATTCGGCCTCCAGCGCGCGCTTCGATGACCTGTTGTTGAAACTGGAAAAACTCGGCGCCGACTATGCCATCCGCCTGGATGAGGCGCTTGCCACCGAGCCCGGCGCGCAGGTCAGGCTTGGCAGCCTGGGCAACAGCAGCCAGGCGTCGCTCAAGCAGGCCAGCGAGCTGATCGAAGAACAGGTTGTGGTGGCCGACACCCTCGATGCACCGTGGCCGGGGTTCTACAAGCAGATTAGCGGCTTGATGGCGCAGACCTACACGCTCAATACCGCCATTGGCGAGTTTCTCGGCCAGCAGCTCGAGCAGCGTCTGGCCGAGCACCGGTTGCACATGATTTTGCTGGTGTCGGCGCTGGCGGCCGTATTCCTGCTGATTGTCTACCTCTATAGCGGCTTTTACGCCTCGACCCGCAATACCCTGAAAAGCCTCGGTGCGGTGATGGACAAGGTTGCCGCCGGCGACATGACGGCGAATTTCCAGGCCAGCAGCCGCGATGAACTGGGTGAGTTGGGCCAGGTGTTCAACGGTACGGTGCGGCGCATCCATGACCTGATCGAGCAGGTCGGCCATACCGTCGCCGAGGTCGAGCGCCAGGCCGAGCAGGTGCATGCGGTATCGGCGCGCAGCAACCAGGCGGTCAGTGGCCAGCGCGGGCAGATCGAGCAGGTGGCCACGGCCATGAACCAGATGTCGGCAACTGCCCAGGAGGTAGCGCGCAGCGCTGCGGCGGCAGTCAGCAGCGCCCATAGCGTCAACCAGGAAACCGTCAGCGGGCGTGGCCTGGTGGAAACCCAGCAAGGCAATATCGCCCGCCTGGCCGGCGAGATCGATCAGTCGGTGGCGGTGATCAACCAGCTGGCCAGCGACAGCCAGGCCATCAGCCGGGTACTGGAGGTGATCAAGAGCATCGCCGAGCAGACCAACCTGCTGGCCCTCAATGCCGCCATCGAGGCGGCCCGGGCGGGCGAGCAGGGCCGCGGTTTTGCCGTGGTTGCCGATGAGGTGCGCACCCTGGCCAAGCGCACCCAGCAGTCCACCGAAGAGATCGAGCAGATGATCTCGCGCCTGCAGGGTGGGGTAGGGGCCGCAGTCAAGGCCATGGACAGCAGCCATCAGATGGCTTCGGGCACGGTTGGCGAATCGCAGCAGGTGCAGCAGGCGCTGGAGAACATCCTTGGCGCCATTGGCAGCATCGTCGACCAGAACCAGCAGATCGCTGCGGCGGTGGAGCAGCAGACGGCGGTGGCCCACGACATCGACCAGAACATCGTCGAGATCAACCGGGCGGCGGAAAACACCACCCAGGGCGCGCACCAGACCGAGGACGCCAGCCGCCAGCTGTCGACCCAGGTGCTGGAACTCAAGCGCCTGATCGGTGCGTTCCGGGTCTGAGATCAGCGGTTGCTGAAGTTTTCCACGCTGTGACAAAGTAGCGCCCTGAAGGATTCCAGGGGGCCGGATGTGTCGGCAACGCTGCGGGTGTAGTCTCACCCTCACAGCACACGGAACCTCGAGTCCAAGCGATTCGGCTCCCTCAGCAAATTCACTGACGAGGTACAGACATTGGCCATTATCCATCCCAAAGTCCGCGGTTTTATCTGCACCACTACGCACCCGACCGGTTGCGAGCTGAACGTACGTGATCAGATCGAAGCCACCCGCAAGCAGGGCGTGCGCGAGGATGGTCCGAAAAAGGTCCTGGTGATCGGTGCTTCCAGCGGTTACGGCCTGGCGGCGCGCATCACCGCCGCCTTCGGCTTCAAGGCCGATACCCTGGGCGTGTTCTTTGAAAAGCCGGGCACCGAGACCAAGGCCGGTACTGCGGGCTGGTACAACGCTGCCGCTTTCGACAAGTTCGCCAAGGCCGAAGGCCTGTACAGCAAGTCGATCAACGGCGACGCCTTCTCTGACGAAGCGCGGGCCAAGGTCATCGAGCTGATCAAGAACGAAATGGGCGGCCAGGTCGACCTGGTGGTCTACTCCCTGGCGTCGCCGGTGCGCAAGCTGCCACAGACTGGCGAGCTGGTACGCTCGGCCCTCAAGCCAATTGGCCAGCCGTACAAGTCAACCGCCATCGACACCAACAAAGACACCATCATCGAGGCATCCATCGAGCCTGCCAGCGAGCAGGAAATTGCCGACACCGTCACCGTCATGGGTGGTCAGGACTGGCAGCTGTGGATCGACGCCCTGGACGCCGCCGGTGTTCTGGCGCCGCAAGCGCGCACCGTGGCCTTCAGCTACATCGGCACTGAAATCACCTGGCCGATCTACTGGCACGGCGCCCTGGGCAAGGCCAAGATGGACCTGGACGAAACCGCCAAGCGCCTGGAGCAGAAGGTCGGTGGTGGCGCCAACGTCGCGGTACTGAAATCCGTGGTCACCCAGGCCAGCTCGGCCATCCCGGTGATGCCGCTGTACCTGTCGATGGTCTTCAAGATCATGAAAGAGAAGAACGTTCACGAAGGTACCCAGGATCAGCTCGACCGCCTGTTCCGTGACCGTCTGTACCGTGCCGATGGCGCGCCGGCGGCGCTGGACGAAGAAGGCCGCCTGCGTCTGGACGACTGGGAGCTGCGCGACGACGTACAGGATGCCTGCAAGGCCCTGTGGCCGCAGGTGACCACCGAGAACCTGTTCGAAATTACCGACTACGCCGGTTACAAGAAGCAGTTCCTCAACCTGTTCGGTTTCGAGCGTCAGGATGTTGACTATGACGCCGATGTGGCTACCGACGTACGGTTCGACTGCATAGAGCTGTAAGTAGCACTTGCCAAGTGTTTGTTGCTGCACCTGTTTTTAACCGGGTGCGGCAACATTTTCAGCCTTGAAACAATTTGAAACAAGTCCATTTCTGGCCCTTTGCTACTCCCGCGCCGCCACTGTTCTATACCACTCTCTACATGCCCTTTTAAACCGTCAAGGTTTCGACAGGAGGCACCATGAGTGGGCTACAAAAACTAAAAGAGCGGATCAGGCAAAAGGGTCTGCAAAAAGTCCTCAAAACCCTCTATGAGCGTTACATCTTCTTCCATTGGGAGTTGCTGTGGATGGAACGCGACCTGGTCAGCCCGGTACCGCCGCACAACCTGCGCGACCATCCTGCGGTACGCCTGGTGGACATTACCGCGGAAAACGCCGATGCCTTCGCCCGCTATTTTGGCGACCGCGTGCAGACCATGCGCGAGCTGGCCGCCGAAGGCCATACCGGGCACATGTACCTGGATGAACAAGGCGATGCCGTAGGGTTCATCTTTGCCAGCATGCGCGACTATCACGACCGTCATTATTACGGCTGCACCTTCCCGGTGAAGCCCGGTGAGTTCTTTGAATTCGGCGGCGAAATGACCCGCGCCTACTTTGGCACTCGTTTGTCGGCAGATGCCCAGGTCAGCCTGTGGGAGACCATGCGCGCCAAGGGTTGCCACACAGTGGTGGATGTCTGTGAAACCCACAATATCCCGGCGCTCAAGATGCATTTGCGCATGGGTTATCAAGAGCAGGGCCGGGTGACGCACGTGTATGGGGTGTTCGGGCGCTGGCGCCTGTTCCGCGAAACCCGCTACGATGGCTCGCGACTGAGCGACTTGCGCAAGGTCCCTGCACCGCAGGTAGCGGCTTCGGCGTGACAGAGGTCGATGAGCAGTCTCGAAGCATTCCCGGCTTTGCCCGTAGCCAGCAACAGCGGGCACGCCTTCCGTGAGACAACCGCCGACGGTTATTCCCTTGGCGGTTTCTGTTGGCGCCACCAGGTGCCGGCCCCCACGCGCCCGTTGGTGATCATCAACGCCGCCACCTCGGTGCGCTGCAGCTATTACGCCCGCTTTGCCCAGTACCTGTTTGCCCATGGTTTCGACGTCATCACCTATGACTATCGCGGCATCGGTGAGTCGCGCCCGGCCTCCATGCGCCACTTCAAAGCCTCCTGGACCGACTGGGGCGCGCTGGATTTCGAAGCCATGTTGCAACGCGCCCGGCGCGAGTTTCCTGGCCAGCCTGTCGATGTGGTCGGTCACAGTTTTGGTGGCTGTGCAGCGGGGTTGGCGCCGTCGGCCGATCAACTGCGCCGGTTGGTGACGGTCGGCGCTCAGTTTGCCTACTGGCGCGATTATGCCGCTGACAGCCGCTGGCAACTGTTCGGCAAATGGCATGTGCTGATGCCGCTGCTGACCCGGGTATTCGGTTACTTTCCCGGCAAGCGCCTGGGGTGGCTGGAAGATACCCCGGCCGGGGTGGTGCAGGACTGGAGCACGCGCACTGCAAGCTATGAGCATCGCCCTAGCGGGCGGGCGCTGAATGGGCTGAATGGATTGCCGTTCGCCCGGGTCAAGGCGCAAACCCTGGCCATCAGCCTGACCGACGACCCGTTCGGCACGGTTGCTGCCATCGAGCGTTTACTGGGGTACTTCCAGGCCAGTGAGCGCAGTCACCTGCGCATTGCCCCAGGTGATATCGCCGAGAACCGTATCGGTCATTTCGCCTTTTTCCACAGCCGCTTCCAGCCCAGGCTGTGGCCAATTGCCCTGCACTGGCTGCGCCACGGGCAATTGGCCGAAGGCACGCCGGGGCGTTTGATCAGGCCAGGCGCTTGAGCGGCTGCTCGGCGAACTTGACCGCAGCCAGGCCGTGTTCGATCAGCGCGCGGATGTTGCCGTGGTCGCTGCCTTGCGGGGTGGCCTGCACCGAGCGGTAGTGCTCGCCGAACGCCAGCAGGGCTTCTTCATCGCTCAGGCCTTCGAGCAGGGCCAGGCCCAGGGTCTTGCACGAACCTTCGTTCTGCCCGGCAGCATTCTCTACGCCGCCATTGTTGAAGGCTTGTGGCTGATAGGTGTAGTGCTCGGCGATGAAGGCCAGGGTGTCGGCGAAGACGTGCTCGCCGGATTTCAGGCTGGCGCGCAGGGTGTTCAGATCAGTCATGGGGCTTTCCTTTGGCGAACGCCGCTTGTTGTTCGGCGCTGGCTTCTTGCTGGTAAAGGGATTTCCATTCGGCGTAAGGCATGCCGTAGACCACTTCACGGGCTTCATCCATGCTCAGCTCGATCTGTTTTTCGTCGGCGGCGGCCTTGTACCATTTGGACAGGCAGTTGCGGCAGAAGCCGGCAAGGTTCATCAGGTCGATGTTCTGCACGTCCTTGCGGCTGTCCAGGTGGGCAACCAGGCGGCGGAAGGCGGCGGCTTCGAGTTCTAGCTTCTGTTGATCGTTCATGGACGTTCTCGTGTCAGCGGTAGGTCAGTCTACCGCGAGGCGGTTTTTCAGGTGACGGCCACCGTTGATGACCAGATTGCTGCCGGTGCTGTACTGGCTGTCGAGCAAGAAGCGCACGGCATCGATCAACGGCTGGGCGCCGGGTTCGAATTCCAGCAGGGCCTTTTTCAGGGTTTGCTGGCGGTAGGCCTCGTCGCTGTTTGCCTTGAGGATCAGCAAGCCCGGCAGAATCGCGTTGACGCGGATGTTCGGCGCGTACTTGGCGGCAAACGACAGCACCATGTTCTGCAATGCAGCCTTGGTGGCGGCATAGCCGATATGGCTGCCGCTGCCGCGTGAGGAGGTCTCGTCGCAGATATGGATGATGTCGGCCTTGTCCACCTTGGCCAGTTGGGCGCCCAGGGCCAGGTTCAGGTGATAGGGCGCCTCGACGTGCAGCTTGAACATGGTGTTGAGGTTGGCCAGGTCATCGTCGAGCCACAACGAGGCGTTGTGGACGATGGCGCGCAAGCCGTCGTAGTGGCCTTGCAGGTGCTCGATCAGGGCCAGGCGATCGTCTTCCCGGCACAGGTCGGCCTGGAACTGGACGATGTTCGGGTGTGCGGCCTCGGGGTTTTTGCTGCGGCTGGCGCTGACCACGGTATGGCCGGCCTGCGCCAGGTTCAGGGCCAGCGCCAGCCCGACTCGCTGGCTGGCTCCGGTGACAAGAATTGGGCTGTTCATGGTGGGGGCGGTCAACTTTTACTGGTTCGCTTGGATAACCCCCAGCATACCCGAACTAGGCGGGATTGCGCGCGCCCTGCGGTCTCGGGCGGGCAGGGCTGGCGTTCAGCCAGTTGGCCAGCAGGCGGGTCGACAGTGGAATGAAGAAGTACACCATCAACGGTGTCAGGCCCAAGGTGCTGAGCAGGATGCGCGGCACCAGGTCCAGCGCGCCCAGCCAGTGGCCGAACAGCAGATTGAACAGCAGCGATACCGGAAAGAATGCCAGCCAGATCGCCACCGCCTGCTTCCAGCGCGGCGGGCGCTGTACCGGGTTGTTGCCGAACCAGCCTTCCAGGCCGCTGACCCGCTGTTCCGACGGCTCGGCGAACAGGCCATTGCCACGGGCCAGCCAGGCCTTGCGCGAGGCCGAATGTTCCCAGGCGTGCATGGTCTGCTCGTTGGCGAAGCGGAAGATGATCTGGAACTCATCGCCTTGCGGCGGCGGGGCGAGCACGCCCGAGCCCAGGTAGCCGGGAAAGTCGGTGGCCAGCTGTTCGCCTTCGTGCAACCAGGCCATCAGGTCCTGGTAGCGACCATCGGCGACGCGGCGGGTAACCATCAGGGTTACGGGTGGGGTAGACATGGTATATCTCCTGGCAACTGGGCGTGGCCGGTAGGCCTGCCCCTTGAACGCCGCCCGGGGTGTTGGACGGTATTCGCTTCTTTGCAAGAATCGATGCAAGAATCGGGCGCGGATTATTCCCTAAATCGGCTGACTCGTCAGTGCTGGCGGTCGCCGACCTGATAGAAATGCCAATGGTCGCGCTTGCAGCAGCCGGAGTAGAATGGCTGTTGGCCCATAAACCCGCGGTTTCCTGGCAATGATCGAACCTGACCAGCCTTCATTGAGTACTCATCAGCTCGACCACGAAGAACTGTTCCCGATCCGCGAAGTGTCCCGCCTGACCGGTATCAACCCGGTCACCCTGCGTGCCTGGGAGCGCCGATATGGGCTGATTCAGCCTACGCGCACCGAAAGTGGGCACCGTTTGTACTCACAAGCCGATATCGACGAGGTGCGCAGCATCCTCGGCTGGATCGAACGCGGTGTGGCTGTCAGCAAAGTCGGGCGCATCCTCGCCAAAAGCCAGAACCTCAAGGCCGAAAGCCAGCCGCAGCGCAGCGACGAATCCCTGGCCGACTTCAATCAATGGCAGGCGCACGTGCGCCAGGCCGTCAGGGCGTTCGACGAGCGTCGTCTGGAGCAACTGTACGGTCAGGTGTTCAGCAGTTATCCACAGCTGGTGGTGTTCCAGGACATCCTCATGCCGGTCTGGCAGGCGCTGCGCAGCACCCACGAGGCCTTTGGCCAGGCCAGCGAATGGCTGTTTCTCGACAACTTTTTGCGCGGGCGGGTGTTGCAGCGTTTGCAGCTGGCCCGTGAGCAGCAGGAAGTACGCGTGGTGCTGGCGGCAATTCCCGGCCAATGCCGCGAGCTGGAGTTGCTGGTGGCAGCGCTATTGCTCGGCACCAGTGAAATTGCCATCAGCGTGCTCGGCCTTGGCCAGCCATTGGAAGAGTTGAGCCTGGTCTGCGAGCGCATGACGCCTCATGCCCTGGTGCTGTTTTCCAACCTGCCACCGACCAGTGACTTGCCCAAGCGCCTGGCGCGCCTGGCGCTGGGGCTGGAGTGCCCGTTGCTGCTGGCGGGGGAGGCCGCAGACCTGGCTCAGGACAGCCTGATCGGATCGCAGGTGGCCTGCCTGGGCAGCGACGGGCGATTGATGCGCCGGCGGCTGCAGCAATACCTGGCCGGTCACCTGGACTCTTAAGGGTGCAGTTCGGGGTGGGCGCGGCGGTGGGCCTGGAGGATGTACTCGCGTAAGCGCTCGATTTCAGCCGGCAGGCTCTGGCCCAGGTTGTAGGCGGCCAGACGATCGCCGGTGCGCCGTTGCAGGGTGCCATGCAGGGCAATGGGGGCATCGCCGTCGGGGCTGAACCAGAGCTCGAAATGCTTGGGTGGCTCGGGTTGCTCGCGCACTTCCAGCAGCACACCCTTGAAGGAGATTTCCCGCACCCACAAACCGGTGCTCAAGCCCAGTTCGTCTTCCAGGGCCACCGGCTGCTCAAGGGTCAGGCGCCAAGGGCGGACCACGGCACCTTCTTCGTAGATGTTCGGCACGCCCAGTTGCAGGTGCAGGGCGTGGAACTCGTCTTCAACCAACTGCAGCGGGAAGGTCATCTGCTGGTTGTTGAACTGTGCCTGCAGGGTCACCTGCTCGTCGGCGATCAGACGGGTCAGCAGGTTCTTGATTTCGCTGCCGCCATTGACCATCAGGCGCGACGGCGGTTCAGCCGGGTGGGGCTGGGGCGCGTGCTGCATGGAGCGGATGAAGTCCAGCTCATCCTGGGTCAGAAGGGCATCTGCTTGCATGGTCGAACTCGAAGTTGCAGTCGTGAGTGCGTTTTTTCACCGTCATGGACAACCAAACGGCGGGTTTGTTAAGACCGTTGGTCGGCTTCCAGCGCAGCGATGCGCGCACGGGCTTCAGCCAGCTGGCGCTCAAGCGCTATCACCCGCTGTTCGGCTTCGACCTGGCGGCTGACGTCTTTCTGGATACCGATGAAATACTTGCGCTTGTCGGCCTCGTTGAGCACCGGGGTGATCGACAGTTCGTTCCAGAATGCGCTGCCGTCCTTGCGGTAGTTACGCAAGATTTCCCGGCTTGGCAGGCCATCCTTGATCGCCTGGCGGATCAGTGCCCGGGCGCTTTGGTCGCGATCGTCGTTCTGCAGGAAGCGGCAGTCGCGGTAGAGGATTTCGTTGGCGTCGTAGCCGGTCAAGCGCTCGAAGGCCGGGTTCACGTAGATCAGGATGGTGTCGTCGTCGCCCTCCTGTTCGGCCACTACGATCCCGTCATTGGAGGCGTCAATCATGCGCTGCAGCAATGTGGCATTGATCATCTTGTTAGGTCCGCAAGGGCTGTAGATCGGGCATGCTGGCTGATTCTAGTAGATTGACCGTCGCTGTACAGCTGCCGAATAAGGCCTTTTGCCAGTGCCGGATGCTAGTATCCTACGTTTTTACTCAGTTTCGGAAACCTCTATGAAAGTCGCGATCCTTTCCGGTTCGGTCTACGGCACCGCCGAAGAAGTTGCTCGGCACGCCGAGAAGTTGCTCAAACAAGCAGGTTTCGAGGCCTGGCACGCGAACCGGGCCACCCTGCAGGACATCCAGGGCTTTGCCCCGCAGGCATTCCTGGCCGTGACCTCGACCACTGGCATGGGCGAGCTGCCGGACAACATCATGCCGCTGTACAGTGCCATTCGCGACGTGCTGCCCGCCGAGTGGCGTGGACTCAAGGGCGCGGTCATCGGCCTGGGCGATTCCAGCTATGGCGATACGTTCTGTGGTGGCGGCGAGCAACTGCGTGAACTGTTCGCCGAGCTGGGCCTGGAGGAAGTGCTGCCGATGCTGCGCCTGGATGCCAGCGAAACCGTCACCCCGGAAGCCGATGCCGAGCCCTGGATTGCCCAGTTGGTGGAAAAACTGCGCGGCTGATCACGGCGGCTGTGGCTGCTCGCGCAGCAGTTGAAGCCAGGCCTGGGCTGCGCGTGAAAGGTAGGCGCCCTGGCGCCAGATAAAGGCAATGTCCCAGCGCAGGTCCGTCGGTTCGCTCAGTGACAGGCGAACCACCCCCGGCCGCTCCAGGCCACGGGCGACCACGCTGGGCAGCAGTACGACCCCTTGGCCCGCCGCCACCAGCGCGGCGAGAAAGTCGGCCTGACCACTGCGCCCGCCTTCGCGCGGGGTAAATCCCAGCTGCTGGCAGGCACTGAGCAAACGATCATTGAGCACGAAACTGCGCTGATAGAGCAGGAACGGCGTGTCGGCCAGTTGCGCCAGGCTGACCTGGCCGGCGTTCGCCAACGGGTGATCGGTGGGCAGCAGGGCGTCGAGGGGCTCGTTGCAAAACGGCTGGTAGGCAAAGGCCGGGTCGTTTGGCGTCAGGCTGCCGCCCAGTTCCAGCTCGCCGCTGAGCACGGCGTGCTCGACACTGCGGCTGCCGCCTTCAAACAGCTGGATGCTGATATTCGGGTAGCGCCGCCGGTACTCGGCGAACAATCGGGCGAACAGCGCATCGCTGCCCAGCAGCGGCAGGCCCAGGCGCAGCTCGCCGCGTGTCAGCTGGCTGAGGTCATCCAGTTCGCTGAGCAGCTCCTGGCGCAGGCGCAACATGGCTTCGCCGCGTTCCAGAACGATTTTACCGGCGGCGGTCAGGTGCAATTGCGAGCCTTGGCGCTCAAGCAGCGCAACGCCAAGATCCTGCTCCAGTTGCGCGACCTGCTTGCTCACTGCGGACTGGCTGATGTGCAAGGTCAGCGCGGCCTGGGTAAAACCGCCGCGGTGCACCACTTCGAGAAAACTGCGTAGCTGTTTGAATTCCATTCGCGCAATTCCAATCTGGAATAGCTGGCAGTCTAACAATTCGCTTTTGGCGTGGGGAGCGGGCTTTTAAAATGAAGGCCTGAGAGGACCCCCGCGATGAAACCCCCTGCGTTTAACCGATTTGTCCGCCTGCTCGCCGAGCTGGCGGTGTTGCTGGCTCTTTATAAGGTCGGTGGTGTGCTGGCCGCCTGGTTGGCCTGGCCGATTCCAGGCGGGGTCATTGGCCTGGCCCTGCTGTTGCTGTTGTTCGCCGCCGGCGTGCTCAAGCCGGCCATGTTGCAGCTGGGTGCCGGGGTACTGATGGCCGAGATGCTGTTGTTTTTCATTCCGGCGCTGATGAGCCTGCTCGATTATGGCAGCCTGTTGCGCGATGAAGGCTGGCGGATCTTGCTGGTGATCGGCGTGAGTACCTTGCTGGTAATGGTGGTTACGGCGGTAACCGTGGAGTGGGTCTGCCGCTGGAGGCTGCGCCATGACGCTTGAGCCGATGCCGCTGTTCTGGCTGCTCATTACCCTGTTGGCCTATCTGGGCAGCCGCTGGTTGTACCGGCGCACCGGGCGCTACCTGCTGTCGCCATTGATTCTGGTGCCGGCAGTGCTGTTGGCGATTGCCGTGCCGTTGCATACCGCCTACGCCGAGTATGCGCGCAATACCCATTGGCTGATGACGGTGCTGGGCCCGGTGACCGTGGCCTTTGCCGTACCGATCTGGCAACAGCGCGCCTTGCTCGCCCGCCACTGGCCGGCCCTGACCCTGGGTATGCTGATGGGCAGCGCGGCGTCGATCGGCAGCTCCTGGGGCCTGGCGCACCTGCTGGCACTGGACAGCTCGGTCAGTCTGTCGCTGGTGCCGCGCTCGATCACCACGCCCTTTGCCATGCCGCTGGCCAAGGACCTGGGCGGTGTGCCGGAGCTCACCGCCGTATTCGTGATGTTTACCGGTGTATTGGGGGCGATGTTGGGTGGCGTGCTGCTCAAGTACCTGCCGCTGCGCACGCCATTGGCCCGTGGCGCGCTGTTTGGTGTCGGCGCTCACGGAGCGGGCGTCAGCCGCGCCCATGAAGTGGGTGGCGAGGAGGGCTCGGTGGCCGGCCTGGTCATGGTCCTGACCGGTTTGCTCAACCTGTTTGCCGCGCCGTTGCTGACCTTGCTGCTGTGATTCACCACGCTATTTTGCGCGCTGACTCCCAAGGTCAATAAGCTGGCTGCCAACGCAACTCTCGGCACGGGCCTGCCTGACTAGACTGTTGAGTCAGTAGAGCACACGAATGTGCCGAGGTGATTGCAATGATCGCAGCCGATGCCTTGCCCAACACGAACAGCTACAACCTACCGGGACCACTGTGATGCCTTTGGCCGAGATTCCATTGTGCGTCTGGCGGACCCGGGGCTTGAATTTCTCCTTCCGTGGCCTGGCCATCCGCTACTGGAGCGCAGGGCAGGGCGAACCGCTCCTGCTCATCCATGGCTTTCCCACCGCCAGCTGGGACTGGCATTACCTCTGGG
Organism: Pseudomonas sp. RC2C2; assembly: GCF_018390435.1. Taxonomy (NCBI): domain Bacteria; kingdom Pseudomonadati; phylum Pseudomonadota; class Gammaproteobacteria; order Pseudomonadales; family Pseudomonadaceae; genus Pseudomonas; species Pseudomonas sp. RC2C2. The sequence goes on from NZ_JAHBAX010000001.1 coordinate 3,189,660, forward strand.
CCCCCCTGACCCAGCGTTTTCGGGTGATTGCCTGTGACATGCTTGGCTTTGGCGATTCGGCCAAGCCGCTGTCTCACGACTACAGCCTGCTGGAGCAGGCCGACTTGCTGCAGGCGCTGCTGGCGCACCTGCAGGTCGAGCAGCCGGTGCATTTGCTCGGGCATGACTATGGCGGCAGCGTCGCCCAGGAATTGCTCGCCCGCCACCATGAGGGCCGTGCGCAAATCGCCAGTTGCGTATTCCTCAATGGCGGCCTGTTTCCCGAGCGTCATCGGCCGCTGCTGATCCAGAAACTGCTGCTCAGCCGCCTGGGTTGGTTGGTGGGGCGTTCGTTCGGGCGAGACGACCTGGTGCGCAACGTGACCCAGATCTACGGCCCCTGCACCCATCCCAGTGAAAGCGCACTGGACGATTACTGGAGCCTTGTCGCTTCCAACCGCGGTACACGAATCCTGCACAAGCTGATCACTTACCTGCCCGAACGGGTTGCCCATCGTGAGCGCTGGGTCGGGGCGTTGCAGGCCGAAGGCGTGCCGCTGCGGCTGATCAACGGCGCGGTCGATCCGATTTCCGGCGCACACATGGTTGAGCGCTACCAGGAACTGGTGCCCAACGCCGACACCGTGATGCTCCAGGGCATCGGCCACTATCCGCATACCGAAGCACCGGTACAGGTGCTGCGCCATTACCTGGCGTTTCGCGAGCAACCCCTGGTGAATATGCCGCAGAAGGTCGCCTGGTCCTGAGCGGCCAGGTGTGCGCAATTATCGCCCGGCCTTATCGCCTGCCATTCAGCGTCTGCCCGCTTGATTGTGTGCCAGCCAGTGCTGGCCGACACTCGGGCATCCCTCCCTTGTTCTGCTGGAGAAATGAGCATGACGATTCGCTTGGACGAAAAAGTGGTGATTGTCACCGGAGCCGGCGGTGGCCTGGGCCGCGCCCATGCCCTGCTGTTCGCCCGGCATGGCGCCAGGGTGGTGGTCAACGACCTGGGCGGCTCGACCCATGGCGAAGGCGCCAGCGTCTCGGCCGCCGACCGGGTGGTGGCGCAGATTCGCGAAGCCGGCGGCACTGCGGTTGCCAACCATGACTCGGTCACCGATGGCCAGCGCATTGTCGAACAGGCCCTGGACAGCTTCGGTCGGGTCGATGTGGTGATCAACAACGCCGGTATCCTGCGTGACAAGACCTTCCACAAGATGGAGGACAGTGACTGGGAGCAGGTTTACCAGGTGCACCTCGAAGGTGCCTACAAGGTCACCCGCGCCGCCTGGCCGCACCTGCGCGAGCAGAACTGGGGACGGGTGATCTTCACTGCCTCGACCTCGGGGATCTATGGCAACTTCGGCCAGGCCAACTATGGTGCGGCCAAGCTCGGCTTGTATGGCCTGACCCGCACCCTGGCCATCGAAGGGCGCAAGCACGGCATCCTGGTCAACGCCATTGCCCCCACCGGCGGTACGCGCATGACCGAAGGGCTGATTCCTCCACAGGTGTTCGAACAGCTCAAGCCGGAACTGGTCAGCCCGCTGGTGGTGTACCTGGGCAGTGACGATTGCCAGGACAGCGGCGGCCTCTACGAAGTGGGCGGTGGCTGGGTCGGCAAGGTGCGCTGGGAGCGCAGCCTGGGTGTCGGTTTTGACCCGCGCGAGGGCTTTTCACCCGAAGATATTGCGGCGAACTGGCAGCAGATCGGCGACTTCGACAACGCTGTGCACCCGCAAGACAGCCTGCAAGCCTTACAGCAGATGATGGCCAATCTGCAGAAGTATCCACAGGGCTGAACCTGCCCCAAGGTTGTGGTCGTCGGCTGAAGTTGCCTATGCTGGACGGCCACCCAGGTTGCAGGAGCACAGTGGATGTACGAATCCAGAACGGATGCTGTCATCTCTACCCGACAGTTTGGCTACCGCCTGATGTGGCACGGCTTCGCAGCCTGCCTGTTGCTGATTGGCTCGATTCTGTTTGGTGTGGTCGGGCATCTGTATTTCGAGCCGCAGGTGCCTTGGCATGATGCGCTGTTCAATGCCACCTTGCTGCTCGGCGGAGTGGGGCCGGTAATCCTCCCCGAGTCCATCGGCGGCAAGTTGTTCTTCGCCGGTTACGGGCTTTATGTGGGATTGGTGTTCGTCGCCAGCATCGGCTTGATCCTGGCGCCCATCGCTCACCGATTGTTGCACCGATTTCACTTTGACGACGCCGATGGCGATTGAATCACGGGCATAAAAAAGGCCGCTGCAGTGCAGCGGCCAAGTAAGACGCAGATCAAGGAGCTTCAAAATCAACGTCGGTGAACCTGGGCTTACAGGTCGCGGGGGCGGGGTGTTCACGCCGCAAAGGCCCGGAATAGACAGCTGGCTTGGGGCTTTGCCTGCTGCTGTGTAAGTGCGTTCAGGATAAGCCGCTGATCGGTGAGGAAAAATAGCCGATTGTGACATTCACTGTTACAACTCTAGTAACAGTGCCCGGTGGTCAGATTAAGCGCTGGCTTGATGAAAGACTGTGATCGTGTGTAAACAAGTTTATCCCGCCGGCGCTTCCTCATACCCCATACGCCAACTGATCAGCTTCGCCGCAGCCAACAGCCGTTGTGCTGCCGGCCCCTGCTCGTCGGCATGGAAGATGGAGGTCGGGCCGACCACGGTCAGCACCGCGGCAATCTTGCCGACCGCGTTGAACACCGGCGCCGACAGTGCATCGACGCCCGGCATCAGCAGGCCATGGACATGGTGCAGGCCGCGCTGGCGGATCGTGGCGAACAAGGCTTCGTAGTCGCTGAAGCGGTGTCCAGAAGTGGCCAGCTCCTGCTCGCGCAGTTCGATGGTTTCACGCTCTGGCAGGTAGGCGCCGAACACCAGGCCCGTCGAGGAGGTGAGCAAGGGCAGTACCGAACCGATCTGGGTGACTACGGTGACCGCGCGTACCGCCGGCTCGATACTGACCACGGTTGCGCCCTGGTTGCCCCATACGGCAATGAAGCAGCTTTCGTTAAGCTCATCGCGCAGTTGCGACAGTGGCAGCGCCGCCTCTTTCAAGACGTCCATCCCGCCCAGCGCGGCCAGGCCCACGCGCAAGGCTTCGCGGCCCAGGCCGTAGTGGTTGGTGGCCGGGTTCTGCTCGGCAAAACCGCTGGCAATCAGCGCCTGCAGGTAACGGTGGACCTTGCTCGCCGGCATGTCCACATGCTCGGCCAGGCGCGACAGCGAGGTGGACGGCGACAACTGCGCCAGGGCCTTGAGGATGTCGGTACCGACCTCGGCCGAGCGGACCTTCTGTTTGCCGGAGCTGTCGGCGGGGGAGCTGGCTTTGGCCATGGTGGAGTCGATCCGGGGAGTTCAGTGGGCGTCTTTATAGCTTGACGGTCTTCGTCAATCAAATTACGTTATGCGTAATGTAATTACGATAAAAATAACGCAGAAGCGCTGCCACCCCTTCAAGGCCTGCAGCCAACTGCCATTGACCGGCCTGCACTGGGCCCGGAGGCTCGATGAACCTCGATAACACCCCTGTCCTCGGCTACCAGAGCGGCTTCGGCAACGAATTCGCCAGCGAAGCCTTGCCTGGCGCCCTGCCTGTCGGGCAGAACTCGCCGCAAAAAGCCCCGTACGGCCTGTATGCCGAACTGTTTTCCGGTACCGCCTTCACCATGGCCCGCAGCGAGTTGCGCCGCACCTGGATGTACCGCATTCGCCCTTCGGCCCTGCACCCGCGCTTCGAGCGCCTGGAGCGTCAACTGGCCGGTGGTCCGCTGGGCTCGGTGACGCCCAATCGCCTGCGCTGGAGCCCACAGCCGATCCCGAGCGACGCGACCGACTTCATTGACGGTTGGGTGGCCATGGCGGCCAACTCGGCGGGTGAAAAACCGGCGGGCATCAGCATCTATACCTATTGCGCCAACCGCTCCATGGAACGGGTGTTCTTCAACGCCGACGGCGAACTGCTGCTGGTGCCGGAGCAGGGCCGCCTGCGCATCGTCACCGAGCTGGGCGTGCTGGACGTCGAGCCGCTGGAGATCGCGGTACTGCCCCGTGGCCTGAAGTTCCGCGTCGAACTGCTCGACGCCCAGGCCCGTGGTTATCTGGCCGAAAACCATGGTGCGCCGCTGCGCATCCCGGACCTGGGGCCGATCGGCAGCAACGGCCTGGCCAACCCGCGCGATTTTCTGGCGCCGGTGGCCCATTACGAAGAAATCGACGGCCCGGTGCAGTTGGTGCAGAAATTCCTCGGCGAGTTGTGGGGCTGCCAACTCAACCACTCGCCACTGGACGTGGTCGCCTGGCACGGCAACAACGTGCCGTACAAATATGACCTGCGCCGCTTCAACACCATCGGCACGGTCAGCTTCGACCACCCGGACCCTTCGATCTTCACCGTGCTGACCTCGCCGACCAGCGTGCCAGGCATGGCCAACCTCGACTTCGTGATTTTCCCGCCGCGCTGGATGGTGGCCGAGAACACCTTCCGTCCGCCGTGGTTCCACCGCAACCTGATGAACGAGTTCATGGGCCTGATCAAGGGCGAGTACGACGCCAAGGCCGAAGGCTTCCTGCCCGGCGGCGCTTCGCTGCACAGCTGCATGAGCGCCCATGGCCCGGATGCCGAGACCTGCAGCAAGGCCATTGCCGTGGAGCTTGCACCGAACAAGATCGACAACACCATGGCCTTCATGTTCGAGACCAGCCAGGTGCTGCGCCCGAGCCGTCATGCGCTCGAATGCCCGCAATTGCAGGCCGACTACGATAGTTGCTGGGCCTCGTTGCCGAGCACCTTTACCCCGAATCGGAGATAACCCATGAATCAGTCCGCCCTTGCCCGCAGTTGGGTCGAACACGCCAACGGCCACGGCGACTTCCCGCTGCAGAACCTGCCTCTGGGGATCTTCAGCCGCAAGGACCAGGCGCCGCGCTGTGGCGTGGCTATCGGTGATGCCATTCTCGACCTGGAAGCCGTGCTGGCTGCCGGTCTGTTCGACGGCCAGGCACGCGCTGCGGTTGAAGCCACCCGCGGCGGTGCGCTGAACGCTTTCTTCGCCCTCGGCCGTAATGCGCGTGTCGCCCTGCGTGAACGCCTGCTGGAGTTGCTCGGCGAGCACAGCGAGCACCAGGCCGCGCTCAAGCCGCTGTTGTATCCGGCCAGCGAGTGCCAACTGCACCTGCCGGCGCGTATCGGCGACTACACCGACTTCTATGTCGGCATCGAACACGCCAAGAATGTCGGCAAGCTGTTCCGCCCCGATAACCCGCTGCTGCCCAACTACAAGCACGTGCCGATCGGCTACCACGGCCGCGCGTCGACCATTCGCCCGTCCGGTACCGACGTGCGCCGGCCAAAAGGCCAGACCCTGCCCGCCGGCCAGAGCGAACCGAGCTTCGGCCCGTGCGCGCGCCTGGATTACGAGCTGGAGCTGGGCATCTGGATCGGCCAGGGCAACGACATGGGCGATTCGATCCCGGTCGCCGAAGCCGCTGAACACATCGCCGGCTTCTGCCTGCTCAACGACTGGTCGGCACGCGATATCCAGGCCTGGGAATACCAGCCGCTGGGCCCGTTCCTGTCCAAGAGCTTCATCTCGACCATTTCTCCGTGGGTGGTCACCGCCGAAGCCCTGGAACCGTTCCGCTGCGCCCAGCCGGCGCGCCCGGAAGGTGATCCGCAGCCACTGCCGTACCTGCTCGACAAGCGCGACCAGGCCAACGGCGCCTTCGATATCGAGCTGGAAGTGCTGCTGCTGACCGAGCGCATGCGCGAGCAGAAGCTGCCGGCCCATCGCCTGACCCTGAGCAACACCCTGAGCATGTACTGGACCGTGGCGCAGATGGTTGCCCACCACAGCGTCAACGGTTGCCAGCTGCAGCCGGGCGACCTGTTCGGTTCCGGCACCCTGTCCGGTGCCCAGCCGGGCCAGTTCGGCAGCCTGCTGGAAATCACCCAGGGCGGTAAGGAGCCGGTCGAACTGGCGTCGGGCGAGGTGCGCAAGTTCCTCGAAGACGGTGACGAGATCATCCTGCGCGCCCGTTGCAAGCGCGATGGCGTGGCCTCGATCGGCTTCGGTGAATGCCGCGGCAAGATCCTTGCGGCTCACTGAGAGGGCAGGGCCATGGAACTCTTTACCTACTACCGCTCGACCTCGTCCTACCGGGTGCGGATTGCCCTGGCGCTCAAGCAGCTGGAGGTCCGGCAACTGCCGGTCAACCTGCTCAAGGGCGAGCAGCGCGAGGCGCACTTCCTGGCCCTCAACCCGCAAGGGCGGGTGCCGGCGCTGAAGGTCGACTCCGGTGAGGTGCTGGTGCAGTCGCCAGCGATCATCGAATACCTGGAAGAGGTTTATCCACAGCCGGCGCTGCTGCCGCAAGATCCGCTTCGGCGGGCCCAGGCCCGTGGTGTTGCGGCGTTGATCGGCTGCGATATTCATCCGCTGCACAACGTCAGTGTGCTTAACCAGTTGCGTGGCCTGGGCCACGATGACGCCCAGGTCAACCAGTGGATCGGCCACTGGATCAGCCAGGGCCTGGCTGCTGTCGAGCAGTTGATCGACGATGAAGGCTTCTGCTTTGGCGACGAGCCGGGGCTGGCTGATGTCTACCTGATTCCGCAACTGTATGCCGCCGAACGCTTCAACATCGACCTCAGTGGCTTCCCGCGCATTCGCCGGGTCGCCGCGCTGGCCGAGCAACATGCGGCGTTCGCCCAGGCTCATCCGTCGAGGCAGCCCGATACGCCATAAACCCCGCTGCCCGCACCTGATACCCATAACAATAAAAGGTACCTTGCGATGCACAATCAGATTGCCAGCTTTCGCACGGCGCTGGATGCCCGGCCCGTGTCGCGTTATCAGTGGTTATTGCTGTTGTTACTCGCCTTATTGCTGGTTACCGATGGTTATGATGCTCAGGTGCTGGGCTATGTGATTCCTTCTCTGGCCCAGGACTGGGGCCTGGAGAAGGCCGCATTCGGGCCGGTGTTCAGCGCTAACCTGCTGGGCCTGACCCTCGGTTCGCTGGCGGTGACGCCGCTGGCGGATCGTTTTGGCGTGCGTCGGGTGCTGCTGTGCTGTGTACTGCTGTACTCCAGCCTGACCGTGATGATGGTGTTCGCCAACTCCCTCAACAGCCTGATGCTGGCGCGCTTTGTGTGTGGCATCGGCATGGGCGGGGCGATGCCCAGTGCCATGGCGCTGATGTCCGAATATGCGCCGCCGCGCTTGCGTACCCTGATGGTCACGCTGGCCGCTTGCGGTTTCTCGCTGGGGGGCGCTGCGGGCGGTTTCGTCGCTGCCGGGTTTATCGACAGCTTCGGCTGGCAGGCGGTGTTCCTCGCCGGCGGTATTGCGCCGCTGCTGTTGTTTCCGTTCCTGGTCTTGTACCTGCCTGAATCCTTGCCCCGCTTGCTGCGTGATGCGCCGCCCTATGCGCGCCTGCTCAAGATCACGGCGAAGATGCTCCCGGGCTGGCAGCCGCCTGCAGCCAGTGCGCAGGCCATGGCAGACAACCAGAACAAGCTCACTGTCGTGGCGCTGTTTCGTGATGGCTACGCCAGGCCGACCCTGTTGATCTGGTCGACCTTCTTCGTCAGCCTGATCCTTTTGTATTTCATGATCAGTTGGCTGCCCTCGCTGCTGCTTGAAAGCGGTCTGGCCCTGAATCAGGCCAACCTGGTGACCTCGATGTTCCTGTTTGCCGGCACCCTGGGTGCGGTGTTCATGGCCTGGTTCGCCGACCGCCTCAAGCGCAAGGTGCGCCTGCTCAGTGCCGTGCTGCTGGCGGCGGCGGTGTTTACCGTGCTGGTCGGCCTGAACCACAGCAACCCGCGCTGGCTGGTGGTCTGCGTGTTCGCCGCCGGTTTCTGCATCATCGGCGGGCAACTGACGCTCAACGCCTTTACCAGCAACTTCTATCCAGCCCAGGTGCGGGCCACCGGCACGGGGTGGGCGCTGGGGGTAGGGCGCTTTGGTTCGATCCTCGGGCCGCTGTTCGGCAGCCTGCTGTTGGCCATGCACCTGCCGGTCGAGCAGATATTCTTCTTCTGCGCGATTCCGGCGGTGCTGGCAGCGTTGTTGATCATTCAGGTGCGCAGCCCGGCCGAGGCGGTCAATGCACCGATGGCGACGCCGGTGGCAAATGACTCAGGCGTTCCGTCAGGCGCAAGCGCTGGATTGGATCGTCACTGAGCAGCAGGGCGTGCTCCAGGTCGAAGCGTTCGGCCTGGGGGCATTCCAGGTGCTGATACAGGGTGGCGCGTGCCATGTAGTCGGCAGCCGTGCCCGGGCCCAGCTGCAACACCCGTTCGGCATCCTTCAGGGCTTCGAGGTAGTCATCGTGGCTGGCGTGCAATTGGCGCAGGTTGCGTGACAGGCGCTGGAGCATCTGCATAGGGCTGGCGGTCAGCAGGTGGTCGGCGCTCAGGGCCAGTTGCGGGCCGAACTGACGGCCCAGCAGTTCGCGGCAATCGGCCGGGTACAGGCGCCGCCCGCCACAAGGATCGAGCAGGTGATCGGCGCCTGGCACCCGCAAGAGGAAATGCCCGGGGAAGTTCACGCCCTCAAGGGGGATCGACAGGCCATGGGCCAGTTCCAGGGTCAGCAGGGCCAGGGCCAATGGCTGACCGCGGCGACGCTGCATGACTTTGTCGAGCAGCGCCGACTGGGGCCGCAGGGGGTGGTACTCGTCCTGCTGGAAACCCAGGGCGTTGAGGCGGCGCAACAAGGGTTGGGCCAGTTCGCTGAGCGGCAGCATCGGCAGCCCGGCGCTGACCTCCTGCTGCAATGCCTGAACCTCGGCCAGGACCTGCGCCGGCACCACGCTCTCATCGTGCTCGGCAGCAATCCACAGTGCCGCTTCCAGCAAGGCGACCGGGTCACGTTCAAGGCAAGCCAGGCAGGCGCTACGTGGGTTCATGACAATCTCCGCTCAAGCTTCTGTTGTAGCGCTGGCGCGGCTTTTCGTCCAGTGGTCCGAGTGTTGTCATCAGGCGTGAAAGCGCGACCTATACTGGGATCAGCACCTCATCGAGGAGCCCGTTGATGTTCGCTCTCATGCAAAGCACCCGCACGCAGTCGCTGCACCTGTGCATCGATCCGCCGACCGGCCTCAAAGCAGTGGTCGCCATTCATAGCGAACACCTGGGCCCGGCCATGGGAGGTTGCCGCTACCTGGCTTACCCGGACGACGACAGCGCCATGATCGACGCCATCCGCCTGGCCCAGGGCATGAGTTACAAGGCTGCGCTGGCAGGGTTGCCGTTGGGCGGGGGCAAGGCGGTGATCATTCGCAACCCCCATGTGGAAAACCGTGCAGCCTTGTTCGAGGCGTTCGGGCGCTTTGTCGATACCCTGCAGGGGCGCTTCATTACGGCCGTGGACAGCGGCACCTCGACCCTGGACATGGACTGCATCGCCCAGACCACCCAGCACGTCACCAGCACCACCGCTGCCGGCGACCCCTCGCCGCATGCGGCCATGGGGGTGTTCGCCGGCATTCGCGCTACCTCGATGGCACGCCTGGGCAGCGATAACCTCGAAGGTTTGCGTATTGCCGTGCAGGGCCTGGGCAATGTCGGTTATGCGCTGGCTGAGCAGTTGCATGCAGCGGGTGCCGAGTTGCTGGTCAGTGATCATGACCCGGGGCGGGTGCAACTGGCCATTGAGCAGTTCAATGCCCGGCCGGTGGCCAACGAGATGTTGATCAGCACACCCTGCGACATCTTTGCCCCGTGCGGGATAGGGCCGGTGCTCACGGGGCAGAGCGTGATGCAGTTGCGCTGTGCGGCGGTGGCGGGGGCGGCCAACAACCAGTTGACCACCTTGCAGGTGGCCGATCAGCTGGAAAGCCGCGGCATCCTTTATGCCCCGGATTACGTGATCAATGCCGGCGGGTTGATCTACGTGGCGCTCAGGCACCGTGGCGAGGACCTGAGCACCATTACCGCGCACCTGGCGCGCATCCCCTTGCGCCTGACCGAGGTCTTCGCTCATGCCCAGGCCGAGAAGCGCTCGCCGGCGCGGGTGGCGCAGATGCTGGCCGAGCAGTTGATCTACAACTGAAGACGGTTACTCGGCGGTACTGTCGTTGAGCAACTCGGACAGGGCGTCGGGCTGGCTCTTGAAGGCCTTGGCGAACACATCACGGTTTTTCGCCATATAGATACCGGCATCCTCGACCTGCTGTTCGCTCAGCGAAGGCACGGCTTTCTTCAGGACCTCGGCCAACAGCTCGGCCAGCTCGAGCATCTTGTCGTGACGGTCTGCTTCGGCTTTATCCATGAACAAGCGCTCCAGGTCGCGGCTGCTGCGGTATACCACTTCGACGGCCATTCATCACCTCACATGCCTTTGGTAATCGATGTATTCGATACTGTTTATTTGTACAGTGTTAATGATAGGGTAATCCACAGGACTAAGATAGTGGCAAATCAGTATTCTGCTCTTCGCTTCTCTCCACGAGGGCCTGGCGCGGCACTTTTGCCGCTCTCTATGGTCTGCTTCAGCGTGTAGAATTGCGTATCGGCAGTCGAGCCATCCAGTCTACGAAGGAACAGCAATGAACGAGCAAACATCGCGCCTGAATCGGGAACGGCGCTTTCTGGTACTGCTGGGGGTGATCTGCCTGGCCCTGATCGGCGGGGCGCTGTACATGCAGATCGTGCTGGGCGAGGCGCCATGCCCGCTGTGCATCCTGCAACGCTATGCCTTGCTGCTGATCGCGCTGTTTGCCTTCATCGGTGCGGCCATGCCCGGCAAACGCAGCCTGACCGTGCTCGAAGGCCTGGTGGTGCTCAGCGCCATCGGCGGTATCGCCGCTGCCGGTAATCATGTGTACATTCTGGCCAATCCAGCGGTCAGTTGCGGCATCGATACCCTGCAACCGATCGTCGACGGCCTGCCGCTGGCGTCGGTGCTGCCACTGGTGTTCCAGGTCGATGGTTTCTGCTCCACGCCGTACCCGCCGGTCATGGGCCTGTCCCTGGCGCAATGGGCCCTGGCGGCCTTTATCCTGACCGCCGTTCTGGTGCCTCTGGGCATCTACCGCAACCGCCGCCAGGCTTAGACAAAAGTCATGTGTTGACGCAAGTCCGTTGCGCAATGAGATTTGCAAAGTTTGTCGCACCAGACTTGATCCTGATCAAGTCTCGGCCCTTGTAAAACGGGCGTTCCAGGGGTATTGGAAGGGGTGCGACAAACTGTCGCGAAACTGATTTTTCAGGCGCTATTGTTACGTAATCGGTAAAGGACTGTTGCTCAATAAGTCATAGTCAACGATTGGTTACCTATCTACAATCGCCCCCAATTTCCGTTCGGCACCGCTTGCGAGTCGCAGGATTAAAGGAGCCCAGGCTCTTTTCGCTGACTCTGACGAGCATCGCCTGCGGCGATGCCGGGCTGACCCCCCTCCGTGATTTCCCGCACCAAATGGAATTGGTCTGAAGACAGGCCTGTTGCCTACTGAAGTCAAAACAATAAACACCGTAATACCCGGTTTATGCCGAGCCGCCGCAGCTGGCCTCAAGGCATGACCGTATTCGATCCCATAAATGCTGACGCTTGGCAGGACGAAGTGTTGGCGACCAAAACACAAATTGCATTGAAGCAAGCTGCTCTAGAGGTCGTGAGATGAGTAAAAAGCGTTACCCCAGACTGTTTGGCATTCTGCCCTTTTTAGGCATGCTTTTACTCAGTGGGTGCAACTGGACCCTGCTCGACCCGAAGGGCCAGGTCGGCATTGAGCAAAAGAACCTTATCCTGATCGCTACCGGCTTGATGTTGCTGGTGGTGATTCCTGTCATTTTCATGACCCTGGCGTTTGCCTGGAAGTATCGCGCTTCCAACAAGGCAGCCACCTACACCCCGGACTGGTCGCACTCGACCAAGATCGAAGTGGCGGTCTGGACCATCCCGGTGCTGATCATCATTGCCCTGGGTTACGTCACCTACAAGACCACCCATGAGCTGGACCCGTATCGTCCGCTGGTTTCCGACGTGAAGCCGGTGCAGATCGACGTGGTCGCCCTGGACTGGAAATGGCTGTTCATCTACCCGGAACAAGGCATTGCCACGGTCAACAAGATCGTCTTCCCGGCCAACACCCCGGTCAACTTCCGCGTGACCTCCGATTCGGTGATGAACTCCTTCTTCATCCCGGGCCTGGGCGGGCAGATCTACGCAATGGCTGGCATGACCACCAAACTGCACCTGATCGCCAACGAGAACGGTGAGTTCGACGGTATCTCCGCCAACTACAGCGGTGCTGGTTTCACCGGTATGAAGTTCAAGGCAACCGCCACCTCCCAGGCTGATTTCGAAGCATGGGTGAACGAAGTCAAGCAATCGCCTAAACAGCTGGATGCGGCTGAATACGCGGCATTGGCCAAAACGAGCGAAAACAATCCAGTCGCGCTGTACAGCGTGGCCTCGCCTGAGCAGTTCCAGTCCATCGTCGACAAGTACGAAGGCATGAACCGCGGTCGGCCGGTCCACGAAAAAGAGCAGAGCAAAGAAGCGGCCGGTACCGAAGGGATGGACGTGACTATGCATTCAGCTGCTGGGGCAGAGGAGTAAGAGATGTTCGGTAAACTAAGTCTGGATGCGATTCCGTATCACGAGCCGATAGTCATGGTGACACTTGCCATGATCGCGCTCGGCGGTATTGCGTTGATCGGTGCAATCACCTATTTCAAGAAATGGACCTACCTGTGGTCCGAGTGGCTGACTTCGGTCGACCACAAGAAAATCGGGGTGATGTACATCATCGTCGCGATGATCATGCTGCTGCGCGGCTTTGCCGACGCCATCATGATGCGCACGCAGCTGGCCATGGCCACCGGCGGTTCCGAGGGCTACCTGCCTCCCGAACACTATGACCAGATCTTCACCGCTCACGGTGTGATCATGATCATCTTCATGGCAATGCCATTCTTCACCGGCCTGATGAACCTGGCCCTGCCTCTGCAGATCGGTGCACGTGACGTTGCCTTCCCGTTCCTGAACTCCCTGAGCTTCTGGCTGCTGGTGTCCGGCGTCGTGCTGGTCAACGTCTCCCTGGGTGTTGGTGAGTTCGCCAAGACCGGCTGGGTCGCCTATCCACCGCTGGCGGGTATCCAGTACAGCCCTGGCGTGGGTGTCGACTACTACATCTGGGCGCTACAGCTATCGGGTCTGGGTACGACGCTAACGGGTGTCAACTTCCTCGCCACCGTGCTGAAAATGCGCGCCCCTGGCATGAAGCTGATGGACATGCCGATCTTCACCTGGACCTGCACCTGGGCCAACGTGCTGATCGTCGCTTCGTTCCCGATCCTGACCGCTGCACTGGCTCTGCTGACTGTTGACCGTTATCTGGACTTCCACATTTTCACCAACGAGCTTGGTGGGAACCCGATGATGTACGTCAACCTGTTCTGGGCCTGGGGTCACCCTGAGGTTTACATCCTGATCCTGCCGGCCTTCGGTGTGTTCTCGGAAGTCACCTCGACCTTCGCCGGCAAACGCCTGTTTGGCCACAAGTCGATGATCTACGCTTCGGGCGCGATCGCGGTACTGGGCTTTGCGGTATGGCTGCACCACTTCTTCACCATGGGTTCGGGCGCCAGCGTCAACACCTTCTTCGGTCTGGCGACCATGCTGATCTCGATTCCGACCGGGGTGAAGCTGTTCAACTGGCTGTTCACGATCTACCAGGGCCGTCTGCGCTTCACCGCACCGGTGCTGTGGACCCTGGGCTTCATGGTGACCTTCTCGATCGGTGGTATGACCGGCGTACTGCTGGCTGTTCCAGGTGCTGACTTCGTCCTGCACAACAGCCTGTTCGTAATCGCTCACTTCCACAACGTGATCATCGGTGGTGCGGTGTTCGGCTACATTGCCGGCTTCGCCTTCTGGTTCCCGAAAGCCTTCGGTTTCACCCTGAACGAGAAGTGGGGCAAAGCTGCCTTCTGGTTCTGGATCTCCGGTTTCTACGTGGCCTTCATGCCGCTGTACGCACTGGGCTTCATGGGTATGACCCGTCGTCTGAACCACTCCGACAACCCACTGTGGGAACCCTACCTGTACGTAGCCGTGTTCGGCGCCGTGCTGATCCTGTTCGGTATCGCTTGCCAGCTGATCCAGCTGTACGTCTCGATCCGCGACCGCAAGGACAACATGGATGTGACCGGCGACCCATGGGGCGGCCGTACCCTGGAATGGTCGACTTCGTCGCCACCGCCGTTCTACAACTTCGCCAGCATGCCTGAGAATGTCGATCTGGATGCATGGCACGAAACCAAGCAAGCCGGTAAGGCTTACAAGGTTCCAGCCAAGTACGAAGCGATCCACATGCCGAACAACACCTCTACCGGTGTGTTCATGGGTGCCTTGCTCACCGTATTCGGTTTCGCCTTCATCTGGCACATCTGGTGGCTGGTCGGCGCAAGCCTGATCGGTACCATCGCGGTCTTCGTCGCCCACGCTGCTCGTGACGACCAGGGCTACATGGTTCCAGCCGAGGAAGTGGCGCGCATCGAAGGTGAGCGCATGAAGTCCCTGGGCCTGGCTACCGGTACCCCGGTTGGCGCACGTGTCGAATCGTTTGAACGGGTTTAATCAATGTCCAGTCATGTAATTAACGCTGATACTCATGCTCATGGTCACGACCATGGGCATGACGACCACCACCACGACTCGGGCCAGATGACCGTATTCGGTTTCTGGCTGTACCTGATGACCGACTGCATCCTGTTTGCGTCGCTCTTCGCCACCTACGCGGTGCTGTCCGGCAGTTTTGCCGGCGGCCCGTCGGGTCACGACATTTTCCAGCTGGACTTTGTCGCGGTCGAAACCGCACTGCTGCTGTTCTCGAGTATCACCTTCGGCTTCGCCATGTTGCAGATGTTCAAAGGCAACAAGGGCGGCGTGCTGGGCTGGTTGGCTGTCACCTTCCTGTTCGGTGCCGGCTTCATCGCGATGGAAGTCTATGAGTTCCATCACCTGATCGCCGAGGGCTTCGGCCCGCAGCGCAGTGGCTTCCTGTCGGCGTTCTTCGCGCTGGTCGGTACCCACGGCCTGCACGTGACCGCAGGTCTGATCTGGATGGCGGTGATGATGTACCAGATCAACAAGCACGGTATCACCGGTACCGCTAAGACCCGCATGAGCTGCCTGAGCCTGTTCTGGCACTTCCTGGACGTGGTCTGGATCTGCGTGTTCACCGTCGTGTATCTGCTGGGGGTTCTGTAAATGGCTAACGCACATAACAGCCACGCCGAGGGCAACCACGGTAGCGTCAAGTCCTACGTGATCGGTTTCATCCTGTCGGTGATCCTGACGGCGATTCCGTTCGGCCTGGTGATGTTCCCGAGCATGCCGAAGGACATCACGATCATGATCGTGGTGGCCCTGGCGGTCATTCAGGTCGTGGTTCACCTGGTGTACTTCCTGCACATGGACCGTTCCGCCGAGCAGCGCTCCAACGTGTCGACCTTCCTGTTTACAGCGATGGTCATTGCACTGTTGGTCGGCTTGTCGCTGTGGATCATGTTCAGCATCCACACCAGCATGATGGCGAAGTGAGGTAAGACGACATGTCCGTTAAGCACTTTATCCAAATCACCAAACCGGGGATCATTTTCGGTAACGTGCTTTCTGTGGCAGGCGGTTTTTTCCTTGCCGCGCAAGGGCATGTCGACTTCATGCTGTTCCTGGCCACGGTGATTGGCACTTCGCTGGTGGTGGCGTCCGGTTGCGTGTTCAACAACTGCATCGACCGTGACATCGACATCAAGATGGAGCGCACCAAGAACCGTGCGATGGTCCAGGGCCAGATCTCGCTGAACGTCGCGCTGGCCTACGCCACCCTGCTCGGGGTGGCCGGCCTTGGCCTGCTGTATGTGCAGGCCAATGCCCTGGCGGCGCTGTTCGGCCTGATCGGCTTTGTCATCTACGTCGGCTTCTACAGCCTGTACCTCAAGCGCAAATCGGTGCACGGCACCCTGGTGGGCAGCCTGTCCGGTGCCATGCCTCCGGTGATCGGCTACTGCGCGGTGAGCAACAGCTTCGACCTGGCTGCACTGACCCTGCTGGTGATGTTCAGCCTGTGGCAGATGCCGCATTCCTACGCCATTGCGATCTTCCGCTTCAACGACTACCTGGCCGCATCGATTCCGGTGCTGCCGGTCAAGCGTGGGATCCTGGTGGCGAAGAAGCACATCCTCTGGTACATCGTGGCGTTCCTGGTCGCGACCCTGATGCTGACCCTGGGCGGCTACGCGGGCATGAGCTACCTGGCCGTTGCCGCCGCCATGGGCATGTACTGGCTGTACATGGCCTGGACCGGCTACAAGGCAGTGGACGATCGCCTGTGGGCACGCAAGCTGTTCGTGTTCTCGATCTTCACCATCACTGCCCTGAGCGTGATGATGTCGCTGGACACCAAGGTGCCGACCGAGCTGTTGCTGACTTACGCGCACTGATTCATCCGCGTGTAACAAAAACGCCCCAGGCTGCAGAGCCTGGGGCGTTTTTGTTTGTGCCGGTGGGCTCATCGCGGGTCAAGCCCGCTCCCACAGGAATTGCATCAACCCTGTAGGAGCGGGCTTGTCCCGCGATCGATAGTGAACGCCACAACGACCGAATCTGCTGTTGACAAGTACCCGGGGTTTGCCGGATTTTAGCGCGGCGCGGGTAAGGAGTATCTGCGTATGGCCAGAGGATGCTGGCCGTGATTGACCACACAAGGGATTGTCCATGACCGAGCCAAACGCCGTTGCTCAACGGGCGTGCCTCGCGCTGCTGCGCGAACGCCATACCTCTGCGCACCTCGATACCGCCTTGCAGGTACTCGACTGCCTGTTCCGCCGCCGCAGCCTGGCACCGGGTCAGGACGACGAGTTGTCGGCTGAAGTGCTCGAGCCGCATCTGGATAAAGTCCTCAGCGCGATCGAAGCCGGCCAGCGCATCGAAATGGTCCTGCCAGCCTTCCCGGGCAAGTCGCCGAACCGGCAGAAAACCCTCAGCCACCTACCGGACCTTGCCGAGCGTCACGCCATCGACGAACTGCAGCACCTGTGCGCTGAAATCCAGGCGCTGTATGCGCCGGGCGCGTTGATTCACATTTGTTCCGACGGCTACGTGTTTTCCGACCTGGTGCGTGTGCCCGATGCCCACGTCAAGGCTTACACCGACGAAATCCAGCGTTACGCCGAGCAGCATTATCCGCACAGCTTCGCCTTGTTCGATCTCAAGGATGCCTACCCACAACTGGGCTGCCTGGACTCCATGCGCGAGGAGCTGATGATCGAGTATGGCCAGTCGCTGATCGCACTGGGCCAGCGCTTTCAGGATGAGCCACACATGATGCTGATGTACTGCGGCATTCACCGTTTTCTGTCCGAGGATTACTCGGGGCTTGCCGAGTTCGCCGGCATGAGCCTCAACGCCGTGAAGAAGATCGCCAAGCCGGCGTCGCAACGGGTGATCCAGCGCAGCGAAGCCTGGAGCGCGCTGTTGCAGGCGCGCTACCCACAGTGCCTGCGGTTGTCGATTCACCCGCAGTTGGCCGTGTCACAGAAGATCGGCATCCGCCTGGTGCCCACCAGCGACCTGTGGCGTACGCCCTGGCACTCGGTAGCGATCAAGCGCCGCGGGGTGGTGATGCTCGACAAGCGCAGCAATATCGACGAGCGCTACAGCCGCCTGGTGTTCCGCCAGGGCCGCCCCTGCCACTACGCCAGTGCGCAATGATGCTTCCAGCATTGACGGCAGATGCCGTGATTTTCGACCTCGACGGTACCTTGGTCGATACCTTGCCGGACATCGTCTGGTGCCTGAACCGGGTGCTGCAGGATCAGGGCTATCAGCCGCTGCCACGGGAGACCATCAGCGCCTATGTCGGCGGTGGAACCGGGGCGATGCTCGAGCGTGTCGCCGCGCGCCTGGGCATTGCCGATGACAAGGCCCTGCATACCCATTACATCGCCTGCTACCAGCAGCACCTGGTGCAGTTCTCGCGACCGTTCGAGGGCGTGCTGGAAATGCTCGAGGGCTGTCGCCAATTGCAATTGCCGATGGCCATCGTCACCAACAAGGCCCACGACATGGCGTTGCAGGTGGCTGGGCAGCTGTTCCCCTCAAACACCTTCGAAATCGTTCTTGGCCAGCGCCGTGGCCACCCGCTCAAACCCCAGCCGGATGCTGCCCTGGAAGCGGCCCGGCATCTGGCGGTGGAACCCTCCCGCTGCCTGTTCGTCGGCGATACCGTCATCGACCTGATGACCGCACGCGCAGCCGGCATGCACGCCGCTGGCGTGACCTGGGGCTACGGTCGGGCCTATGCCTTGCAAGCACAGACGGCGGACCTGTACTGCGATCAACCGGCAGACCTGCTGCATGCCGTGCAGCGGGCCAACCCAACCTGCGTGGCTGGCGCTATTGCCAGCCCGCTCTGATACACCACCTCTCAAGGAAGAAAGGTCATGCAACACAAGGACACCTGGATCAAGGCGGTCAGCGATGTGCTGGCAGGTTATCTGCTCAAGGACAACGACGATCGGTTCGACAGGGCAGGTCGGGCCAGCCTGGCCACCAGCCTTGCCCACTTCTACGATCAACAGGCGCCGGTACGCCTGGTGTTGCCGGGCTTCCCGTGCAAGTCGCCGAATGCCCGCGACCAGACGTTCGGTGTGCTGCCAGATTACGGCGAAGCCATGGCCATCGAGCGTCTGGACCAACTGGGCCAGGAGATCGCGGCGCTGTACGCGCCAGGTTGCGTGGTATCGATCCTGAGTGACGGCACGACCTTCAACGATATCGTCGGCGTGCCCGACGACGTGCGCAAAGCCTACAACCAGGCATTGCGCGAGTTGTGCACCACCCACACGATCAACTGGGTAAGCATGGAAGACCTGTTCCCCCAGGCCAGCAGCGCCGATGCCGTGCGCGCCACGCTGGTCAAGCAGGCCCGGCTGCCGTGGAAGAACGTCGAGGCGCTGATCGCGCAGAGTCGCCATGACGAGACCCTCAGTCATGCCCACGACAAGCTCTGCAGCCACCTCTACAACGACCTGCGCCTGTGCCGCGAAGCGGGGCAGAGCGAAGACGAGCACCTGCTGCAGATCGGCTACAAGGCCTATCAGATGATGTTCCGCGGGCAAGCGCTGAATGCCGCGGTCAATCGCTTCTTCCCGGACGACATTCGTCTGTCGGTGCATCAGTACGACAATGCCGGGCCGAAGTTCACCCTGGCCTTGGCTGATGGCCTGACACGGGTTTCCAGCCCCTGGCATGCGGTGCCGGTGCGTCATCTGGATGGCAGCCAAACGCTGCGCACCCGGGCTGAAGTGGATATCGACCGGCACCTGCTGGTGCAGTACCAGGGGCGCCCCTGGCTGTACCACGAAACCACCGGCGAGGCGCTGCAGGGCTTTGAATTCGAGCTCCAGAAGCGCCCGTTGTTCGGCTTGCTGGTACGCGCCCCCTTGGGCCTGGGCTTTGAGCGTTTCTCGACGCAATTGCTCGAAGCCTTGGTGGAAACCTTCGGTTTTGTCTGCCTGCGCGGCTGCACCTTCGAAGACCGCGACAGCTTCGCCCGCGATTGCGAACGTTTCGGCACCATCTACCAATGGGCCTTCGGCAAGGTGCATGTGGTCAAGCCGGCGGACAAGCCCGAGGGCGTGGTGCACTCGCTGGAGAAGACGCCACTGCATTGGGACCTGAACATGCTGCCGGCCAGCGATGCCCAGGTGCAGCGTGATCCGAAGTTCTGCGCGAGCAAGTTCATGCTCTATTGCAAGACCGCGCCGCAGCCGGGTGAAGGCCAGACCACCATCGTCGACAGCCGCAATGCCCTGCGCAAGGTCGGCAGCCAGGTAGCCCGGCAATGGCAGGCAGTGGACATTACCTATTACACGCGCATGACCTACTTCGGTGGCTCGCCGCGTAGCTACAGCCTGGTGGACCTGCACCCGCGCACCGGTGAACGTATTTTGCGCTACCAGGAAGGCACCGAGTCGACCCTGCAGACCTTGAGCCAGGAAGTGCACGGGTTCGAGGCGCAAGCCCAGCAGGCTTTGCTCGAGCAGCTCAATGCGCTGGTCTATGACGAGGATTGCCTGATCGCCCATGAGTGGGTCGAGGGCGATCTGGTTCTGATCGACAACTACCAGACCCTGCATGGTCGCTTGCCGATGTCGCCGGCTTCGGCTTCGCGCGAGCTCTGGCGGGTTCAGGTCTACTGAGGCGCTGACCCTGACAGCGGGGTGCCCGCTGTCAGGGTTTCTTTCCGTCTGTCGGTGGCGCTCGGGCTGCAATAGCGTGTGCTGGTCCTCAACCTGACAGGATCATGACATGAGCATTTTGACCGTTTACTTTTGTGGCACCGGCTCTCATCGTTTCGACGACAAGAACCCCAACTTCTGGAATGGCGAGCTGGTTTCGACCCTGGCCTCCAACGACCAGGGCAAGGAGTATGCCCACTGGATTGCCGTCGACGGCCCAGGCAGTGGCAACCTGCAGGCCGATGAGTTGTTCGTGGAGCCAGGTGGCTACTACAACTGGAACCAGACCCTGTTTGGCAAAGGCTGGGAGGAAAATGTCCAGCATGCACTGCAGATCATCAAGGGCGAGAGCAACTGGCAGCGCACGGAACTGAGTGAGGAGGAGTATCAGCGCCTGAAAGCCGCTGGCGTCCCAATCCCCAACTCGACGGCAACGGCTTCCTGGTTCTGGCGCACCTACAACTACGGCAACCGCAAGATTACGCCGCAAATGCTCCAGGAGCAGATCATCAAGCAATTTCGCAAGGACGGCATCATCCCCACCCAGGTCAACCTGGTGGGGTGGAGCCGAGGCGGCGTCAGCTGTCACATGCTGGCCAATGCCCTGCTTGGCGATAGTGAGTTGAAGAAGCTTGCGGTGAATATTTTCGCCATCGATCCGGTACCAGGCATTGGCAACTTCGACCACCACCGGGTGCAACTGGGCGAAAACGTCAAGCAGTACGTTGGCTTCTTCTCCCGCGACGAACGCTCCAAAGGTTTCTCCTGCGTGATCCCCAAGACCCATGCCAGCACCCGTTGCCATGTCTACCCGATGCCCGGGCGCCATGCCACTCTGGTGGGCAATGCTGCAGCCGATGGTGCCGCCGGTGGCAAGGTGCTGGCCGAGCCGGGCCTGATCGTTCGCCATTTTGCTGAAGTGTGCCTGACCCGTTGGGGAGTGAAACTGCAGAAAATGCTCAACCTCGGCGAGCGCGACCTGCAGGCCTATCACCAGGTGCTCGCGCGCGACGACAGCAAGTACCAGGCAATGCGCACGCATTCCTACACCGTGCTGACCGAGTCGGAGAAGGGCGAGCGGGCTGTTTCGCTGGGCAGCCAGGGCGCTGGCTTCTCTGCGGTGAAGGGCGGCACCTTGATGCCGCCTGCCGGGTTGGCAGCGCCTATCACCTGGCAGGCATCTTCCTACCAGGAAATTCGCTGAGACATGGCTTAGAAGTCGTAGCGAGCGCTGACACTCACGTTGCGTGGGTCGCCGTAATAGTAGGAGTTATAGAAGCCGACGTTGGTGAAGTACTTCTTGTCGAACAGGTTGTTCAGGTTGACCTGGCCGGAGAGGCTGTCGGTGAACTGATACCGGGTCATCAGGTCGACCAGCCAGTAGGCTTCCTGGGTGTAGTCTTCCCGGCCGCGAACCGGGTTGTTCACCGCTTGCCATGACTTGCCCTGCCAGCGCGCGCCACCCCCAACGGTCATGCGCTCCAGCTCGCCGGGCAGCTTGTAGCTGGTGAACAGGCTGACCTGGTCCTCCGGTTCCCAGGTAGAGATCTTGTCGCCATCGTCATCGCGAATGACCTTGTGGGTATAACCGGCCTGCACCTGCCAGCCGCGGGCCAGTTCCCCGGAAATCTCCGCTTCGTAGCCTTTGGACTTGGCCTTGGTCGCCACATAGGGGCTCAGAACCTGTGACGGTTGCCCGCTGCGGTCCTGTTCGGCGCGGTTGTCTTCATGGATCTCGAAGTAGGCCAGGCTGGCATTGAGGCGCCCGTCGAACCATTCGCCCTTCAGACCGACTTCATAGTTGTCGCCCTCGTTGGGCTCCAGGGTCTTGCCAAAGCGATCCTGGCTGGACTGCGGGTTGAAAATGCTGGTGTAGCTGGCATAGACGGCGTAGGTCGGATTGAGATCGTAGACCACGCCCGCGTAAGGCACGGCGCGTCCGCTTTCCTTCTGATCGCTGTCGCCGGAGCGGGTGAAGTTGGCAAACCGGCTCCCGAGGATCAGTGCCAGATCATCAGTGGGCTTGAAACGCGCAGTGATGTAGCTGGCAGTCTGGCGGGTGGTCAGGTCGTCGGTGCGCGACAGCTTCCAGTCCGGTTCGGCAATGTTGCCGTTCCAGGTGTAGAAGTTGTCGACCCGGTTGTTGTAACCCGCCGCCGCGTCATAGGCCTTGGCATCGAACCTGGCCCGCGAATAGCTGGTGCCGACCACCAACTCGTGCTCGCGCCCGAACAGCTCGAAAGGGCCGGTGGCATAGAGCTCTGCGGTGTCGGTTTTGGTTTCGCCGGTGAACTTGCCCGAGTACAGGGCGCTGCCGCTGCCCGTGCGAGGGTTGGGGGCACCGCCGCTGAGAGAGCCGAGCCTTGCGTGGTAACCGTTGAGCTTGTGGCTCAGCTCGAACTTGGCGACCCAGTCGCTGGCAAAGTGCCGTTCCAGGCTGGCAAATGCGGTACGGGTGTATTGCTCCCAACGGCTCCACTGCGCCCCCGGATTGAACGAACGCGAAACCTTGTTCAGGTTGCCATCGCTGTTGAATATCGGGATGGCCGCCCAACTGGAGCCCCTGGGGTCGTTGTCCTGGTAGTCGGCGCCCAACGTCAGCAGGGTGTCGTCATCCAGGTCCATTTCGACAATGCCGTAGTAGACGCTGGTCTTGCGTTCATAGTGATCCTGGAACGAGTGTTTGTCCTGGAAGGCGGCCACGGCCCGAGCCCGCACGCTGGCGCTGTCGTTGAGTGCGCCAGAGACATCGAGCTCGCTGCGGTAGTTGTCCCAGGAGCCACCGCTGGCGCCGATATGGGCATTGAAGTCGGCGGTGGGTTTCTTGCGTACGAAGTTGATCGCTGCACCAGGTTTGCCGGCACCGGAAAGCAGGCCGTTGGCGCCCTTGATCACCTCGATGCGGTCGTAGATGGCAGTGTCGCTGAGGTTGTTGCCGGCGGCGTTGACGCCGTTATCCAGGGTGGGAATGCCGTCGTACTGGTAGTTCTGGATCGAATAGCCACGGGAATAGTAGGTGGTGCGCTCGCTGTCCAGTCTCGATACCGTGATGCCCGGTGTATGGCGCATCACCTCGTCGATGGCGTTGAGATTGAAGTCATCCATGAACTGGCGGGTGACCACCGAGATCGACTGCGGAGTCTGCTTGGGGGTCAACACCAGGCGGGTGGCAGTGGCGATGGTGCCCGGGGTGTAACTGCCGTTGCCTTCGGTGATGGTCCCCAGCTGGTTACTGATGACCCGGGTTTCGCCAAGTTCCCACACATGATGGTGATGAACGTCGACAGGTTCAGTGTCGTCTTCTGGCGTGGCTGCGTGCAGCCCGGCACTGGCGGCACATAGCGCGATGGCAAGAAGTGTCGGTGTGAACGGGAGGTGCTGGGGGAGGGGGGGAAGCATTGCAGTTCCTTTGAATGCTGGCTAATTAATAAATGTGATACAAATGATTCTCATTATGGTGTCAGGACTGTAATGCAAAAGAAAGGCTTGGCGAGGTATTTTTCTGCAGTTACTGGACACCCGGCGGGCAAAGGCTCTATGGTTTGCCTCGGCCACCGCAGTGGCCAACGTCGCTCGGACGGTTCCGGGCGCTTACGTCTTCGAGGAAGCCATGGCTGACCAAGGTTCGCCGCGCCGCTTTGCGCGCATTGATCGTCTCCCCCCCTACGTCTTCAACATCACTGCCGAGCTCAAGATGGCCGCGCGCCGTCGTGGCGAGGACATCATCGACCTGAGCATGGGCAACCCCGACGGCGCTACGCCGCCGCACATCGTCGAGAAACTGGTGCAGGTCGCCCAGCGTGAAGACACCCACGGCTACTCGACTTCCCGCGGTATCCCACGCCTGCGCCGGGCGATCTCGCGCTGGTACAAGGACCGCTACGAGGTCGAGATCGACCCGGAAAGCGAAGCTATCGTCACCATCGGCTCCAAGGAAGGCCTGGCGCACCTGATGCTCGCCACCCTTGACCATGGCGACACCGTGCTGGTGCCCAACCCCAGCTACCCGATTCACATCTACGGGGCGGTGATAGCCGGTGCCCAGGTGCGTTCGGTGCCGTTGATTCCGGGGGTGGATTTCTTCAACGAGCTGGAGCGGGCAATCCGCGAAACCATCCCGAAACCGAAGATGATGATCCTTGGCTTTCCCTCCAACCCGACCGCGCAGTGCGTCGAGCTGGACTTCTTCGAACGGGTGGTGGCCCTGGCCAAGCAGTACGACGTGCTGGTGATCCACGACCTGGCCTACGCCGACATCGTCTACGACGGCTGGAAAGCACCGTCGATCATGCAGGTGCCGGGGGCCAAGGACATTGCCGTGGAGTTCTTCACCCTGTCCAAGAGCTACAACATGGCCGGCTGGCGGATCGGCTTCATGGTCGGCAACCCCGAGCTGGTCAGCGCCCTGGCACGCATCAAGAGCTACCACGACTACGGCACCTTCACCCCGCTGCAGGTCGCGGCCATTGCCGCGCTGGAAGGCGATCAGCAGTGTGTGCTCGATATCGCCGAGCAGTATCGCCAGCGTCGCAACGTGCTGGTCAAGGGCCTGCACGAGTTGGGCTGGATGGTCGAGAACCCCAAGGCGTCGATGTACGTCTGGGCGAAAATCCCCGAAGAGTACGCGCACCTGGGGTCGCTGGAGTTTTCCAAGAAGCTGCTGGCCGAGGCCAAGGTCTGCGTGTCGCCGGGCATCGGCTTTGGTGATTATGGTGACGACCATGTGCGCTTTGCCCTGATCGAGAACCAGGACCGCATCCGTCAGGCGGTGCGCGGCATCCGGCAGATGTTCAGGGCTGATGGTGTGGGCAGCAAGCCGGCCCAGAAGTAAGCGTACAGGCCATCGCGGGTCAATCCCGCTCCTACAGTGGGAGCGGGATTGCCGCAGCGAAACAACCGTCCGTCAGCGGCGATTTATTTCTGCAATACCCCCCTTCTCAAACATCCGGCAAAGCATAGAATGGCGGCGGGTTTCTCCCTATAACGATAATCAACCTCCCCCCTTCTGATCATGTCCGAACATAATCCTTGTTTGAACTGCGGCGCCTGCTGCGGGTATTTCCGTGTGTCTTTCTTCTGGGGTGAGTGCACGTCGGCGGGTGGTGTCGTGCCCGACGATCTGGTGGTCCAGATCAGCCCCAGCCGCGTGGCGATGATCGGCACCGACAGCAAGCCCTGTCGCTGCATCGGGCTCGAAGGCGAGATTGGCAAAGGTGTGAGCTGCACCTTGTATGAACAACGCTCCAGCCCGTGCCGGGAGTTCGACGCGGCCTGGGTCAATGGCGAAGCCAACCCCAGCTGCGATGCGGCCCGCGCCGCCTATGGGTTGCCACCGCTCGAGGCCAACGAACCGATCTGGCCGGACGAGGGCGCTGAAGTCGCCTGAGGCGCGGCTTGAGGGGTACACTGGCGGGTTCATGAATCGGACAGGAGGTCCCGCGTGACCCGCATGTACAGTTTTCCCGCTGACCTGTGCCTGGAAAGCCCGCGCTTGCAACTGCGCCCGATGGTGCTCGAGGATGCCGACGCATGGTTTGCCATCATGGCCGACCCGCAGGTCATGCGTTACTGGCACCACCGTCCCTGGCAAGCGCTGACCGAGGCACGGGCGGCATTGGCCGAAGACCGCGCCGCTTATGCCGCTGGGCAGATGCTGAAGCTGGGCATCTACCGGCGCGACAACAGCGAACTGATCGGCATGAGCCAATTGTTCAACCTGGAGCCCACTTCGCGCCGCGGGGAAATCGGCTACTGCCTGGCCAGTGCTGCCCAAGGCCGTGGTTTCATGGACGAGGCGCTGACCTGTTTCATTGACTACCTGGCTCACGGCCTGCACTTGCGGCGCCTGGAGGCCGAAATCGACCCGCGCAACCACGGCTCGGCACGCACCCTGGAGCGTCAGGGGTTTGTGCTCGAAGGGTTGCTGCGCCAGCGCTGGTGTGTCGCCGGTGAGCTGTCGGACTCGGGGCTATACGGGCTGCTGCTCGATCAGGCGCCAATGGAAGGTTGAATACTCAAGCGCGGCAGCGCAGTCTGCGCTATTGTCGCGCGCTCTTTGACCAGCCAAATGGATTTACTGGTGCCCCTGAACTACCTGACCCTCAGCCTCGCCTGCTACCTGACCTGCCTGTTCCTTGAGGCTTGTGCCCGTGAGCACGATGTGATGCGTGGCATGCACGCCCTGGCCCTGGGGGTCTTGGGCGGCTCCTTCTGGTATGCCAATCCGCTGTATTTCGCCGCCCTGGTGATGCACCGCAAACAACCACGGGTGGCCCTGTACCTGGGGTGCGCTGCGCTGTTGCTCAGTGGCTCGATGGTGCCGCTGGGCTGGTTCGACTTGACCCCGGTACCCGATTCGCCCAACGGTCCGGGGCTGCTGATCGGCTACTACGTGTGGTTGCTGGCGATGGCGCTGTTCATCCTTGGCCAGTGGCGCTACCGCCAGGAACCTGCGGGTAGCAGCAGGGTACCGCTGCTGGGCTGGCCGGGCTGGGTGCTGGTCGCTGGCATCGTAGTCAGTGTGCCGCTGGCATTCACGCCCTGGAGTAAAGTGCCGTTTCGGTCGGTCCCCGAGCAGGTACCGTGCATTGAGTGCGGAGGCAACTGATGGCCCGTTTCTACGTTGCAATCACCCTGGCGTTGTACCTGTTGAGCCTGTGCTTCAAAGCCATCTACCTGTCGGCTGACGGCTCTCTGCATGCTTTGCAGGTGCTGCTGCTCGGGCCTTGGGGCATTGTCATGCAGATCTACGGCTGGTTTGCCAACCCGTTGCTGGGGCTGGCGATCCTGATGCACCGGCGTTGGCGCTGGCTGGCCCTGGTGCTTGGCCTTGGCGCGCTGTACCTGGCGCTCAGCGCGCTGCAAGTCGAGCGTCTGCCAGACAATCACAGCTACAGTTTTCTCGACGTCACCGGCTTTGGCCCCGGTTATTACGTCTGGCTGCTATCGATCGGCTTCTTCTGCGTAGCGCAGGCCTGGTGGTGCCGACAGGGGGTCAAAGGTGCGCAGATGCCGGGTTGGCACTGGCTTGATGGCGGCCTGGCAATCGTGCTCAACATTGCCATCGTCTACGCGATCCAGACGCCGAGCCTGCACTTTCAGCTAAAGAAAGTGATCGAGCCACCGACGCCGGTCCAGATCGACAAGGGCGCCATCTAGCATGCCGACCACGATCAGCCCGCTCCCACCCAAGACGGAGTCCGCAGCATGAACCGCCCATTTTTGCTCCTCGGCCTATTGGTCTGTGGATCTTCAATAGCCCAGGCCCAGGACGAGTACGCCCCGGCCTACACAGCCTGCATGAAAACCGCCGAGTCCACCCTGGCCATGAACAACTGCAACGGCGCCGAGATCAAGCGCCAGGACAGCCGCCTCAACAGCGCCTACAAAAAGGCCATGGCCGCTCTCGAAGGCCCTCAGCAAACCCAGCTGCGTGAGGCCCAGCGGGCCTGGATCAAGTACCGCGACGCCAACTGCAACCTGTATTACAGCCTCACCGGCGGCACTATCGACCAGCTCAATGGCGCCGGGTGCATCCTCGGCAGCACCCGGGACCGGGCAGACGAACTGCAGGCATTGCTGCAGCCCTGAGATCAGCGCCGGGCGGCGCGCTCGCGCAGGTACTCGCGCACTTCGCGCTGATCGCCGGCAAACTCGATGCGCTGGGCCTTGCTGTCGCGCTGGTAGGCGTACATCGGGTCATAGTATTCGCTGAGCAGGCCGCTGATCCAGGCGCGGTGCAGCTCCACCGCGCCACTGCGCAGTTGTTCCTGTAGCGCTTGCTGGAGCAACGCCGACAGTCGCTGGTAGCGCTCGCCGCCCAGGCGTTTGAGGATATTGGCCATGCTCCGGGTCAGGCGTTCGGCAAACAGCCTGAAGCCGTTTTCATCACCGTGCAGGGCAACGAACTCGGCGCACAGGTTGATCACGTAATCGCCGAGAATCCGCTCGACGCGGTTGTCAAAGCTGTCTTCCAGCCACACCAGCGGGTAACCCTGCATGCCCTGGTACAGCTCTAGCGGCACCGTGCAGCTGCCGACGATGCGGCCCTCATCTTCCAGCACAAACTGCTCGATGCCCCGGGCGCGTTTCTTCAGCACATCGATGGCCAGGCCGTTCTCGAAGTCAATCTGCCCCGGCTGGCCGGTGGCGCGCTTGCCAAAGCTGGAACCGCGGTGGTTGGCGTGGCCTTCCAGGTCAATGGTGTTATCCAGCAGTTGTAGCACTTCGGTCTTGCCGGTACCGGTGAGGCCGCCGATCAGCACGAAGTCGCACTCCGCCACGGCCTGCCGGGTGGTCTCGATCAGGAACGTGCGCATTGCCTTGTAACCGCCGACCACTTTCGGATAGTCGATGCCGGCTTCAGCCTTGAGCCACTGCTGGACGATCTGCGAACGCAGGCCACCGCGAAAGCAGTAGAGGTAACCTTCTGGGTTGGCCCGGGCGAACGCGGCCCAGGCGGCAATGCGCTGGTCCTTGGTCTGGCCGCTGACCAGTTGATGGCCGAGGGCGATGGCGGCCTGCTGGCCCTGCTGCTTGTAGCAGGTGCCGACCTTTTGCCGCTCAAGGTCGTTCATCAGCGGCAGGTTGCTGACATTGGGGAAGGCGCCCTTGGTGAATTCGACCGGGGCGCGCAGGTCCATCATGGCTACATCGTTGAGAAACAGCTGGCGGTAGTCGGTGCAGTTGTCACGCATCAAAGCACCTCAACCGCATGGCTCTGTCGCTCCACCAGCTCGCCGATCGGCGCCAGGTTCAGGCCCAGTTCGGCGGCGACGGCGAGAAACTCCGTTTCACCTTCCGGGGTCACCGCCACCAGCAGCCCGCCGCTGGTTTGTGGATCGCACAGCAGGTGCTTCTGCTCATCGCTCAGGGGCGCGATCTTGTCGCCGTAGCTGTCGAAGTTGCGCAGGGTTCCGCCGGGCACGCAGCCTTCGGCCAGGTAATGCTCGACGCTCGGCAGGCGGGGCACCGCGTTGTAGTTCAGGCGTGCGCTCAGGCCGCTGCCGTCGGCCAACTCCACCAGGTGGCCAAGCAGGCCGAAGCCGGTGACGTCGGTCATGGCCTTGACCGCGGCCAGCTTGCCGAAGCGGCTGCCGGGAGTGTTCAGGGTGCACATCCAGTCGCGGGCCAGGCCCTTGTCCTGATCGCGCAGCTTGGCCTTTTTCTCGGCGGTGGTGAGGATGCCGATACCCAAGGGTTTGGTCAGGTACAGACGGCAACCTGCCGTGGCGGTGTCGTTACGCTTCATGTGACGCTTTTGCACCACGCCGGTTACCGCCAGGCCAAAGATCGGCTCGGGGGCGTCGATGGAGTGGCCGCCAGCCAGGGGAATGCCGGCCTCTGCGCACACGGCACGGCCGCCGCGGATCACTTCACGGGCCACTTCCGGGGCCAGCACATTGACCGGCCAGCCGAGAATGGCGATGGCCATCAGCGGGTCGCCGCCCATGGCGTAGATATCGCTGATGGCGTTGGTGGCGGCAATGCGGCCGAAGTCATAAGGGTCATCGACGATCGGCATGAAGAAGTCGGTGGTCGAAACCACACCGCGTTCGTCATCGAGGGCGTAAACTGCCGCGTCATCGCGCGAAGCGTTGCCGACCCAGAGTTTCGGGTCCAGCGCCTGGGTACCGCTTTCGGCGAGAATCACCTCGAGCATCTTCGGAGAGATCTTGCAGCCACAACCGGCACCGTGGCTGTACTGGGTCAGGCGAATCGTTTCGCTCATACGCACCTCGAAAAATCGTCAAGGCCCGAGTGTAGCAAAGCTGGCCTTTGCGCCGATGCCTCTTATAATTTCCGGGGTGGCCCGTACCGGCCCTTTCCCCGCTATTGAACCGGAGAATCCCCATGCTCAAACGTCCCCTGGCGCTGTTTGCCGGTCTGCTATTGTCCTGCACGTCTTACCTGGCCCAGGCGGCCGATACCCTGCGGGTCAGCGCGATCCCTGACGAAGCGCCCACCGAACTGCTGCGCAAGTTCAAGCCGTTGGGTGAGTATCTGGAGCAGAAGCTGGGGATGAAAGTCGAGTTCGTGCCGGTGGCAGACTACCCGGCGGTGGTCGAGTCGCTGGTCGCCAACAAGCTGGATATGGCCTGGCTGGGCGGTTTCACTTTCGTGCAGGTGCACCTCAAGGATCCGACAGCCACGCCTTTGGTACAGCGTGAACAGGACGCCAAGTTCACCAGCAAATTCATCACCGCCAACCCGGATGTGAAGAGCCTCGCCGATCTGAAGGGCAAGACCTTTGCCTTCGGTTCCATTTCGTCCACCTCGGGCAGCCTGATGCCGCGCTACTTCATGCTCAAGGATGGCATCAAGCCTGAAACCTACTTCAGCCGCGTCGCCTATTCCGGTGCCCACGATGCTACGGCGGCGTGGGTCCAGGCCGGCAAGGCCGACGGTGGGGTACTCAACGCCAGCGTCTGGGAAAAGCTGGTGGCCTCGGGCAAGGTCGATACCAATAAGGTGAAGGTGTTCGCCACCACCCCAAGCTACTTCGATTACAACTGGACCGTGCGCGGCAGCCTCGACCCGGCGCTGAAAGACAAGATCAAACAGGCGTTCCTCGACCTCGATCCGGCCAAGCCCGCCGACAAGGCCATCCTCGACCTGCAGGCCGCCAGCCGCTTTATCGAAACCAGCCCGGACAACTACAAGGGCATCGAAGAGGCCGCGCGCGCCGCCGAACTGCTGAAATGACCATCCGTTTGACCGGCGCCAGCCTGCGCCATGGCCAGGTCCAGGCCCTGCACGGCATTGACCTGCAGATTGGCGCCGGCGAGCGGGTGGCGATCATCGGCCCTTCGGGGGCGGGCAAGTCGAGCCTGTTGCAGTTGCTGGGCACTGCCCTGGCCCCCAGTACCGGCGCCGTCGAGCTGCTCGATGTGGCGCCCTGGCGCTTGTCGGCCGGGGCGCGTCAGCGCCTGCGCGCGCGCATCGGCCTGATCCATCAGGCGCCGCCGCTGCCACCGCGCCAGCGGGTGGTGACGGCGGTGCTGGCCGGGCGCCTGGGGCAGTGGAGCACCTTGCGCGGGCTGCTCAATCTGCTGCACCCGGCGGACGTTCCGGGTGTACGCGAAGTGCTGACGAGCCTGGGCATGGCCGAGAAGATTTTTGTCCAGTGCGGGCAGCTGTCCGGTGGCCAGTTGCAGCGGGTCGGCATTGCCCGGGCACTGTATCAGCAACCACAGATTCTGCTGGCTGACGAGCCGGTTTCGGCCATGGACCCGGTGCTGGCCGAACACAGCCTGAAAACCCTCAACCAGCATGCCAATGAGCGCGGCGTGACCCTGATCGCCAGCCTGCATGCGGTAGAGCTGGCGCTGGCGCATTTCCCGCGGGTGATTGGTGTTCGAGAAGGGCGGATCGTCTTTGATCGCCCGGCGAGCGAGGTCTCCAGCGACATGCTCGATGGCTTGTATGCCAACGAACATCTGGTGTCGCCGCCGCTACCGCTGCCAGCGTTGAACCTGCAGATTCCCCGATGCTGAAGGCCGATAGCCGCGACCCGGCGGCACTGCCCAGGGTGCTGCTGGCGCTGCTGGCGATTGCCCTGTTGTGGCCAGCCATCCGCCTCAGCGAACTGAACCCCGGCGTATTGCTGCAGGCCGACAACCGCCGGGAGATGGCCACTTTCCTCAGCGCCTTCTGGCCGCCGGCCCATGAGCCTGACTTCCTTCGGCTGCTTTTGGATGCCACCTTGCAGACCCTGGCAGTGGCTACTGCCGGCATGACCCTGGCCTTGCTGCTGGCGATCCCGGCCAGCCTGCTGGCCAGCCGGGCGCTGTCGTTGCGCGCTGCCTCACGGGGCGGGCGCCTGGGCTTCTGGTCGCGCACCTTGCGTCTGCCGGTGCGCGCCTTGTTGATCTTCCTGCGTAGCGTGCCGGAGATCGTCTGGGCGCTGTTGTTCGTCCGCGCGGTCGGCCTGGGCCCGACCGCCGGGGTGCTGGCCATCGCCATTACCTACAGCGGCATGCTTGGCAAGGTCTACGCGGAGATCTTCGAATCGGTCGACCAGCGCCCGGCCCATGCCCTGTTGCAGGCCGGCAGCAGCCGCTTGAGCGCGTTTTTTTACGGCATCCTGCCCGCTGCGGCGGCGGAGCTGGTGTCCTACACGGTGTACCGCTGGGAATGCGCGATCCGTGCCTCGGTGGTGATGGGCTTTGTCGGCGCGGGCGGGTTGGGCCAGCAGATCGACCTGTCCATGCGCATGTTCGCAGGCGCCGAGGTAGCAAGCATGCTGCTGACGTTTCTGCTGCTGGTATGGCTGGCCGACCAGCTCAGTCGCCTGCTGCGCGGGAGGTTGGCATGAGAGCGTTGGTCAACACGGCGCTGGTGCTGGCGCTGTTGGCGGCGGTGGCAGCTTCGTTCGCTTATTTGAGTCTTGATCTGCAGGCGCTGTTTGGCGATGGCGGGTTAGGGCAGATGGGTGCTTACGCGCTGCGATTCCTCAGCCCCGACCTGAGCCCCGATCACCTGCGGGCGGTTGGCAAAGGCGCACTGGAAACCCTGGCCATGTCAGGGCTGGGTACCTTGCTTGCGGTGGTGCTCGGCCTGTTGCTGGCCTTGCCGGCAGCCGGGCGTTTTGGCTGGCCGTTGCAAGGCGTAGCGCGCCTGCTGCTCAACGCATTGCGGGCGATTCCGGAGCTGGTGTGGGCGGCCTTGACCGTCCTGGCCGCGGGCCTTGGACCGAATGCCGGCACGCTGGCCTTGGCCTTGCATACCTCAGGCGTACTCGGCCGCCTGTTCGCCGAAGCGCTGGAAAACACCCCGCCAGAACCGGCTGCGGCCATTCGCCTGCAAGGCGGCAGCCAGGTCACGGCGTTCTGCTTCGGCACCTTGCCCAACCTCTGGCCGCAGTTGCTGGCCTACAGCCTGTACCGCTGGGAGAACAACATCCGCATGGCCAGCGTACTGGGTTTTGTTGGTGCCGGTGGCCTGGGGCAGATGCTCTACACCACCCTGAGCCTGTTCCAGGAAGCCCAGGCCAGCACGGTGATCATCGCCATGCTGGTGCTGGTGTTGCTGGTGGATGCCTTGAGTGACGTGCTCAGGCAGCGGTTTGTGCGGGCTTGATCAGTCCGCTGGCTTTGTTTACCGCGATGTGCCCGGATCAGAAGTCCCAGCGGGTGCTCAGCATGAAATTGCGTGGCTCACCATAAGCCGCCGAGTTATAGAAACCGACGTTGGTGTAGTAGTACTTGTCGAAAAGGTTGTTGATGTTGAGCGTTGCCGACAGGTGTTCGCTGAACTGGTAACGGGTCATCAGGTCCACCAGCCAGTAGGACTCCTGGGAGATGTCTTGGTAATGCCCGAGAGGGGCGTTGTAGATCGATTGCCAACCCACGCTTTGCCAGCGCGCGCCGGCGCCGACGGTCAGGTTTTCCAGGCGACCGTTGAGCTTGTAGCTGGTGTACAGGCTGACCTGGTCCTCCGGTTCAAAGGTCGAGATCTTTTGATCATTGTCATCGCGCACGATCTTGTGGGTGTAGCCGGCCTGCAACTGCCAGCCCGGGCTGAGCTCCCCGGAAATCTCCAGCTCATACCCTTTAGTCACCGCCTGGGTGCCTTTGAAGGCGTAGTTGGGTGGCGTGGGTTGCAGGTTGTTGTAGTCATCATCGGGCATGGAGCGGTTGTCTTCATGCACCTCGAAGTAGGCCAGGCTGCTGTTCAGGCGGCCTTCGAAAAAGTCCGCCTTCAGGCCCAACTCGTAGTTCTGCCCTTCGTCCGGTTCGAGCAGCTTGCTGTCGCGGTCTTTGTTCCAGCTTTCCTGGGGCATGAAAATGTCGGTGTAGCTGGCGTACACCGAATAGGTGTCGTTGAGGTCATAGACTGCGCCGACGTAAGGCACGAAGCGTCCCGACTCCTTGTAGGACGGGTTCAGGCCTGTCAGGTGATAGTTCACGACGCGACCGCCAAGAAAGACTTTCAGGTCATCGCTGAGGTTCAGCCGGGTGGTCATGTAGGCGCCGGTCTGGCGCACCACATCATCGCTACGTTGGGACACCGGGCCCCAGTCAGGCTCGGGGAAATTGCCGTTCCAATGATTGAAATCGACAATGTTGGGACCGCGATGGGTCACGTCCCAGTAGCCCTTGCCTTTCCAGTGCGAGGTACCGATCGAACCACCCAGCACCAGCTCATGCTCGCGTCCCAGTAGCGTGAAGGGCCCGCTGACATAGAGATCGGCCGAGTCGCTGGTGGTTTCGCCAGTGTACTTCTGCGCGTTGATGCTGGCGCTGCCATCGGGCTTGGGCTGGTCGAACTGAATCGAGCCAAGCGCGGCATGGTAGCCATTGATCTTGTGGTCCAGTTGCAGCTTGGTGACCCAGCCATCGCCCAGCTCATGTTCGAGGGTGGCGAACACGGTGCGGGTGTATTGCTCCCAGCCGCTCCAGTCGGTGCCGTTGTTGAACGAGCGCGAGACGCTGTTGTGACCACCCGCGGAGTTGATCAGCGGGAAGCTCCCCGACCAGCTCGAGCCTTTGGGGTTGCTGTCCTGATAATCGCCGCCCACGGTCAACATCGTGTCAGGTGACAGATCAAACTCGAGGATGCCGTAGTACACCGAGCTTTTACGCGAGTAGTGGTCCATGAACGAGTTCTTGTCCTGGTAGGCCGCCACCGCCCGGCCACGGACATTGCCGGTGTCGGTCAGGGGCCCGCTGAGGTCCAGTTCGCTGCGGTAGTTATCCCAGGAGCCCATCCCGGCGCTGGCGTGGCCCTGGAAATCAGCGGTGGGTTTTTTACGCACCAGATTGATGGTGGCGCCCAGGGACCCGGCACCGGTCAACAGTCCTGTGGCGCCTTTAAGTACCTCGACACGGTCATAGATGGCCATGTCGCTCAGGGTATTGCCCGCCGAATAGGCGACGTTGCGTACGGTGGAGGGAATGCCGTCGTACTGGAAGTTGTTGATGGAAAAACCACGGGCGTAATAGTTGGTACGGTCGCTGTCGAAGGCCGAGACGGTGATGCCGGGTGTATGGCGCATCACGTCATCAACGTTGTTGAGGCCGAAGTCATCCATGTGCTGGCGAGTGATGACGGTGATCGACTGCGGGGTTTGCCGGGGTGTCAGGACCAGGCGCGTTGCCGTGGCGATAGTGCCTGGGGTATAGGAGCCCGTACCTTCGGTAACCGTGCCTAGCTGGTTACTGATAATACTGGTGGCGCCCAGCTCCAGTGCCGAACCCGGGGCAGGGCGGCGCACGAGCATGACTGCATTCGCGCCGTTGGGCTCGAAGCCCAGCTGTGTGCCTGCCAGCAGTTGGGCCAGCGCTTGTTGGCTGGTCATCTGGCCACTGACACCGGACGATTGCACACCTTGGGCCAGATCTGCCGAATAGGCGATCTGCAAGCCACTCTGCTCGCTCAATTGATCGAGGGCGTTGGCCAGTGGTTGTGCGGCAATGGCGAAATCGTGGGTGCTCAACACCTGGTTGCCAATCGGTGTGTCGATGATCTCGGCGGCTATGGCGTTGCTACAGGCCAGGTAGATGGCCAGTGCCAGGATGCTATGGGCGTGGGTTGGGTGGAGTGCTGGAAGGTGCATGCGAGCCCCGTTCTGAATAGGAATTATTTGCAAGCGCAAAAACCTTGACGGGTTGAAAGCTCGAAAGCCGTAAAACTTTTTTCACCGGTGTGATCGGCTGGTGTCGCTCAGCGAACCACAAGGGCTCCGCCGGGCAGGCGGGTGACCTGTGTGGCGGTAACTTTGCTCAGCGCCTGGACAATCGCCAGGGGCTCATCCAACTGGTAATTGCCGCTGACGCGTTGAGTGGCGGCAGTGCTGTTGAACAGCAGGATGGGCGCCGGGTAGTAGCGGCGCAACTCGCTGAGAACGTCGGCCAGCGGCGCATCCTGGAACGACAGGCGGCCATTGATCCAGGCCATCTGCCGTTCGCCGCCTTCCTGGTGCGCAGGTTGCAGGTGCCCGGCCTTGAGTTGTTGCCAGTTACCGGCCAGCAGCAGGTTGTTGTCACCGGCGTTGTTGGCGAAGCGTACCCGGCCTTCGCGTACGGCAACGGTGACTTGCTTGTCACGCTTGCTGACGCTGAAGCGAGTACCGACCACCGTTACCCTGGCTTCGCCGGTATCGATGATCAACGGGCGCGCGGCGTCGTGAAAGGCTTCGATGTAAAGGTCGCCACGCAGCAAGCGAATATGCCGGGATTGACCGTCAAACGCGGTGCTGATTGCGCTGTTGCTGCCCAGGACGATATGCGAACCGTCAGCCAGCTCCAGGTGTTCGACCTGGGCAATGGCGGTCAGGTGCTCGGCTTGCAAGCGCATCGGCACATCGGCCATCCAGCCGGCACCGAGCATCAGCAGTACGGCAGCGGCGGTGGCCAGGTATTGGCGCATTGGGCGTCGCCAGGAGCGCTGGACAGGCGCGGGTGGCAACCCCAGATCGACTTCCAGGCTTTGCAGAGCCTGCTCGAACGCGCGGTTGTTCCACAGTGCTTCTAGCTCGGCATAGGCTGCGTCATGTTCTGCATCGGCACCGCGCCACTGCTCGAAGCGCTGGCGGGTTGCCTGATCACTGGCGATCTGGGCACGGTGGGCGAACCAGTAGCTTGCCTGCTCTCTGGCCGATTCGCCGGGAATGAGGAGGGGGGATGCTTCAGTCATGGGCGGTCTGCATGTCGGTGGCTTTAATGCAGGCAGTGAGCGCATTGCGTAGGTCTTTTTCCACCGTGCTCAGAGAAACCTGCAGGCGCTGGGCAATCTCAGCTTGGGCAAGGCCATGCAGTTTATGCAATATCAGGATTTGTTGCTGGCGTTTGGGTAAGGTTGCGAGCACTTGCTGAAACTGTTGCAACTGTTGCTGGCCCTGGGCGTGACTGTCCGGGCCAGGCGCGCTGGTCGGCACTTCCACCACAAGGTTTTCATCCGCGTACGGGTCTTCGAAGCGACGCTTGCTTCGTTGACTGCGCAAGTGATCGAATGCCAGGTACTGGGCGGTTTGGTAGAGGAACGGGTGCAAATGCTCGATCGGTCGGGTGTTCAGCGCTTTAGCCACTTTCAGATAGGTTTCCTGCGCCAGGTCCTCGGCCAGGCTGGCGCAGCCGACGACTCGCGACAGCATGCGGATCAAGGCACTGCGCTGCCCGATAAAAAGCGTGCTGAGCTTTTGTTGATTCGTCTCCACGGCCACAGCCCCCGCCACCCTGATTTCGCCCCACGCGAGTCGCGCATACTAATAAGAGTGAGTCTCATTTCCAAGGGGTTTCACGAGCGGGCAGATCATGGCTGGCCCATTCCAGGTAGCGGATGATCCGTTCCTTGTAATGCAGGTGATCGCGCACCACTATCAATCCGAGCCACAGCACCAGTAGGACGGCGAAGGTCAGCAGGATGACCAGGTTGCCTTTGCCGTACGCCCACAGCTCGGTCAACTTGGCCTTTTCGGCGGCAATGGTGGCGAGGAAGGCCATGATCGCCA
The DNA here is from genome assembly GCF_018390435.1 of Pseudomonas sp. RC2C2. Classification (NCBI taxonomy): domain Bacteria; kingdom Pseudomonadati; phylum Pseudomonadota; class Gammaproteobacteria; order Pseudomonadales; family Pseudomonadaceae; genus Pseudomonas; species Pseudomonas sp. RC2C2. The sequence continues at coordinate 3,227,350 of NZ_JAHBAX010000001.1, forward strand.
CGAACATCGCGTTCTGGGTCAGGTTCAACGACTTGGGCGGGTTCTCGGAAATCTTCGCAAACGCTACGATCTCGGCCGCCTGGGCCGCACTGACAGCGTTCTGTTCAAGCATCTGCAGGAAATGTGCATAGCGCAGGTAGCTGTCGCGCTGCAGCAGCGGCTGGCTGGCGATGGCGTGGCGTTGATACAGGCTTTTGAACTGCTCGGCGACAAAGTACTCACGGGCCAGCAACAGCGCCCACATGCACAGGCTGGTACTGAACATCACCGTAACCGGTCCCAGCGGGTGCTGTTGCACGCTGAAGGACGCGCTGACCACCAGAATGATTGCCAGCACCACCAGCCAGGTCGGCAACAGGTGCGCTGCCAGCGGATTGTGGCGAATCGCGTGCCAATAGTTCGGGCGGCTGCGTTTGTAGAGCTGCAGCATTTCGCTCCATTGTTGAAACATCGTTACCTCGGGCGCAGGGTCTTACCTTGAGGATAACGGCCGCGCGGGCGAAATCCTCACTGGGTTTTACCTGTTGCGTGCTCGGCCTGCTGCAAACCCAGGCCCATGTCATCAACAATCGCCTTGCCATCTCGTCCAGAAGGTGCGCGGCCCAGGCCAGAGTGGGGTCTTCTTCGCTGGCACCTAGCGAGGCGTGCTCCAGTGCCTGTTCGCTGGGGATGCCCGGGTCGGCTGCGCCGCCCATCGCCGGCAAGTCCGGCTCCCACAAACGATCGGCATGCGCCGAACCCTGTGGGAGCTGGCTTGCCAGCGATCGAGCGCAAAGCGCTCGTAATCAGTGGGCTACCTGAACGCAGGCCAGCGCCTGTTCAACCCGCCAGCGCGCCGTTTCCATCTCGTGCAGGGCAGTACGCACCAGCGCCTGCCCATGCCTATCGGGATGCAACAACACCGCTTGCTGGCCGACAGCCAGGGCACAGGCCAGATGCTCGCCGGCATGAACCAGGATGTCTTCAAGGCAATGAGGGGAATCGGTGGAGAGAAGCGGGGGATCGGGGACTATTTTCAGCATGGTCAGCTCCTGTATCGGTCGAGCCGCCACAAACCCGCTGTCAAACAGGAGGGTGGCAGCAGTACGTGGGTTGACAGACCGGTGATACAGGAACCGGCGCACACGAATGTGCCCCACGCACAGCTGCCATAGAGCAGTGCGACTGTATCAACAGCGGTCTGTCAAAACCGGTCGTTGATTTGGCAACGACCGGCCAAGACTAGGCAGCTAGCGATGCAGGCGCAACAGCTGAAGTGCTTGGGGATTATGCTTGGGAAATGGACTACACGAAACAGCGAAGCAGCGGTATCCAGCAACCTCTCTCTCGGTGTCATTGTTGCCATCTTCAGGCATCTGCATAACCCGGCCAAATTTCTGGCCAGGCGATGAGAGGTGTGGGTTGCTGGTTGCTTGCTTGTATCCAAAGGGATACATTGGTGTGAGCCTTGAAATACAGTGTTTTGCAAACGCCCAGATTCACCTCTTGGTTGATTTCCGTACGCGACATGCGTGCAAGGGTGGCAATCGCACGGCGAATAGAGCGTGTAACGGCGGGAAATCTGGGAGATGTGAAGTCCGTCGGTGGTCAGGTCTGCGAGATGCGCATCGATGTGGGGGCGGGTTATCGGGTGTATTTCACGGCTCGGGACGGTGTAGTCATTGTTTTGTTGGCAGGTGGTGACAAGTCATCGCAATCTGTTGATATCCAACTGGCCAGGAAGCTGGCCAAGGAAATTTGATATGAGTTTGTCACTTACTACGTTTGATATGGCCGCGTTGCTCGATAGCGATGAGACAATCAGCGAGTACCTTTCTCAAGTGCTGGCGGATGGTGATCATGACGAACTGATTCGCGCCCTCGGCTATATCGCCAAGGCTCGCGGCATGAGCCAGATCGCAACTGCCAGTGGATTGGGGCGCGAGAGCCTGTACAAGGCGTTGACCCCCGGTGCGAAGCCTCGTTTTGACACTGTACTGAAGGTCATCCGGGCGCTAGGGATTGATCTTCTGGCCCACCCTCATGCTTCGTCGAGACTCTGAGTCGCCCGCACTCGATTGCACGTCAATGGGTAGATTCGCCAACCAGCTCCCCACACTGCGCATCCCGTTGCATCGACTCCAAATTCCTTTCGATGGTCTCACAAATCGCATCCATCTGAATCTGATGCTCACTGATCCGGAACGGGCTCTGCAAACAGAACAGCGAAATAAACAGCCGCGGGAAATACACGTAAGGGTAGGGCAGGGGCGTGTTGGCGATGCGCTCCATGCCGCCCTGGCTGTTGGACAGGTCGACCAGGGTCGATTCCAGCCGCGCCAGGCGAATGCTGTCCAGGCGCCCGGCCTTGTATTCGCGGGTTAGCAGCGCCGCAGAGCCGGTGAGGATGTCGTTGGCGAAGTTGTTCGAGCGGCTGCGCCGGTCGAATTCTTCGGGCGGGATGAAGGCCATCAGTTCATCCGGGCACGGTTCGCCGCGAAGGTGTGCGGCCAGGCAGTTCACATAGGCGATATGGCGGCGCAGCAATGTCGTCTTGATCGGGTTGACGCCGTCATCCAAATCATCGATCAGCGTCAGCACCTGGCGGGCAAAGCTGCGTGAACTGTTGACCAGCCCGCCCCACAAGGTGCGCGCTTCCCACCAGCGGTTGTAGGCGCTGCTGTTGCGAAAGCTGACCAGCACCACCAGCGCACGGGATCGAACGCCGTCGCACGCTCAAGGTTCGTTGCAGCCCATCGATCGGCTACAGCGCCTGCTTCATCTGCACCAGTGCGACCCGCGTATTGCCGGGGCCCTCACGTTCGATGATGGCGAAGGGCTCAAAGCCCAGCTGTGGATAAAGCAGCAGCCCGGCGGTGTTGCTGTTGAAACATGACACCTGCACCTCGCGAGCCTCGAACTGACGGCGCGCCAGCTCGATCATGCTCTGCACCAGATAGCGCGCTACGCCATGGCCGCGCGCGGCGGGGGCCACCACCACATTGCCAAGGGCGCAAACGCCACCATGCTCTGCCTTGTAGAAGTTAGCGAAGGCCAGCACGGTCCCGTCGCCCTCGACCACGGTCGAGCCGCTGCGCTGGGCGATGGCCTCGCTCAGTTGCGCGGGTGTCAGCGGGTACCTGGCCTTGGGGAACATGTAGAACAGCTCGTCCGGGCCCTGGGGGAAGCAGCAAATGGCAGCGATGTCGTGGGGCTGGACGGGGCGGTGGGTCAATTGCATGGCGCGACTCGATCTGCAAATGAGGGGGGACAGTGATCCTACACATTTTGACAAAGCCGGTAATGCAATCCCCACGCTGGACCAAGGGTCTCCTTGATAAGGTGCCCTTCGGCTGCATCGACCCACAAGGAGCAACACCATGAAAGCACTCTTGTTCACTGCCGCCCTGGCAACAGCGGGCGCCGCCCAGGCCCAGACTGTGGAACTGGCCCTGGTGGGCGCCGACGGCAGCGCCAAACCGGTCGGTACCATCACCCTCGAGCAGAACCAATACGGCACCCTGCTCACGCCTGACCTGCGCGACTTGCCGCCGGGCGTACACGGTTTTCACCTGCACGAACAGCCTTCCTGTGCACCGGCAACCGCCGATGGCAAGACCACACCGGCAGGTGCCGCGGGCGGGCACTGGGATCCGCAACAGAGTAAAAAACACCTGGGCCCATACGACGATGCCGGGCATAAAGGCGACTTGCCGGCCCTGTATGTCAGCGCCGACGGCACTGCCCGTTATCCGGTCCTGGCGCCACGCCTGAAGGCCGAAGAGTTCAAGGGCCATGCGCTGATGGTGCATGGCGGCGGTGATAACCACAGCGATCACCCACAGGCGTTGGGTGGTGGTGGGGCGCGGATTGCGTGTGGGGTGGTGCAGTGACGGGCAATCCATTGCGCAATGCGCTAAGCCTGTAAGTGTTGAAACTACGGACTTCCACTGAGGTGCATCATGATCTGCAAGAACGCCATGCGTCCGGTCCACCCAGGAGAGGTCTTGCGCGAGGACTTCCAAAGCGAGATGGGTGTTAGCGCTGCCGCTTTGGCTCGTGCGCTCGGCGTATCTGCCACTTCGATCCATGGCGTTCTTTCTCGGCGTCGCGGTGTATCGGCAGGCATGGCCTTGCGCCTCGCCACCTGCCTGGACACCACCCCCGAGTTCTGGCTCAACCTGCAGACGGCGTTTGACCTGCGCACTGCCGAGCTCAATCACGGTGAGGAAATCCACCGGCAGGTGCAGCGCCTGGTGGCTTGCGCTTGATTCGCCGGGCACAAAAAAACCGACCCTAGGGTCGGTTTCTTTTTGCGTTTGGTGCCCGAGGGAGACTCGAACAATAGCATAACTGTATAATTAACATAGTTTTTTGCATGTGTACACTTCCACGTTGTACCGTGAAGTGTACACCCTACCTGCCTCCAATAAGGACTGGTGTGGATGGAAGCTTGATCGGATTACTCCATCCAATTTCCGACGAGCTGTGAATAATATCTACAAGAAACTGGTTACGGATAGACTCCTTGGTCTGCCAAAAATGCCGAACCGACACATGGCAAACTTTCGCGATTAGTCGGGCGTCATGAGCACCGCAAACGTTATCTTGATGAACTCCTCGTTTCGATCGATCGTTTCTAGGGCGCCCCAAACATTATCGGCGACGTCCGCCGATCCGCGCATCTCTACCCAGTTCGAATACCGGCTCACAAGCACTTGCTTTCGGCTCTTGCTGTCATACATATGAGTCAGAGATCACTACCGTCAGGCAGCTACAGCGCACCAGCTCCCTCCCGCTCAAGCCTCGCTACCTTTCCGTTTTCGCCAACGCGCTTCGTGATTATGACCGGCAGAGAGCGCCCCATAGAGGAGGCTGCGACCGCTTCTATTAACGACATCAATAACGTCAAAACAAAATGTACAGACCCGCCAGTGGTTTTGCCTGCAAAGGCGTGAAGGTGGATGGTTTTAATGTGTGGCGTTGTGCCATATTGAGTGCCCGCGCTTATGGTGAATTCATGGAGGACGCATGCAGGACCTGATTGGAATGGAACGGTTCGCACCTGGTTTGGCGACGCTGTCGCAGGAAGAGATGACAGCTATCCATGTATTTACGATCCTGTGGACGCTGTTCGAAGCTCAAGCGCTGGGCACGAACGCTGCCCCGGGCAAAATTGTCGAGTTAGCAGAGCGATGGGCGCGCGACGGCCACCTTGAGAGCTGCTGGCATACCCCGGTTTTTGATTACTTCCAGGCGCGCTACGTGGAAGACGGTAAACCGACACAGTATTTTGAAAATTTGTTTTTCCACGACGAGAAATCGCGAGCTCATACCCTATCCGCATTGTGTGGAAGTACGAATGTCCACGCGGACTGCTTGAGCGCGTCTTTACTGATTGTGTATCGATTCAGGAACAATTTTTTTCACGGCACGAAGTGGGCGTATGACTTAAAAGGGCAGCGAGACAATTTTGAGCACGCATCCCAGCTGCTCGAAGGGGCCTTAGACGTGGTGCGCAAACTCAGATTCTTGTGAGGTAGATCCTTTATGGCTTGTTGGCCAGTGCGGTTTCGTCTGCTCCCTGCACCGTTTACTACCTCAGCCAAAGCTGACCAAAAGTGGATGTGTGCATGACGAAATAAGCGTTTAAGAGCGCTCAACTGTTGAGAAAAGGAATTCAGGATGTTGGTGGCGTCGGTGATTACGGTAACTCCTGATATTAGGAAGAGACTATGAGTGGCATGAGTTTGCCAAAAGATGGAGCTTAAAAATGGCTTCACCAGCGAAAAATAATGCGGCACTGAGCCAGCTTGGAAATCTCTACCAGTATTTAATGGTGCTTAAGATATGCTTAGAAGCGCCCGCTGGCGCGATAATAAATCTTGAGCAGCTGGGCGATATCACTACAGCTGACTACCAATATGAGATTAAACATCACGACAACCCAGAGCATGTGCTCGTTGATACACATGTCGATTTTTGGAAAACGCTAAAAAACTGGGTTGATAACTACGATTTACTGAAAACGTTTTCAAATTTGGTTCTCTTGACCAGCTCGATTGTTCGTGCAGAGTCATTGTTAGGGCAATGGAATGCTGCGGCTCCTCACGACAGATATAGCAATCTTAAAATGAAGGCGGATGAGATACTTGATCAGCCGACTTCTTTTAAAACGATCATCCCGTACGTGCATAAAATATACGAATTTAGCTCTGATTACGATCAAGAAAAGCTAGCCTGCATCCTATCGCGAGTGACTATAAAGCATTCTTCCGATGGAGCTTTGAAACTTTACAATGGGTTAGTAGCGCATATTGCCTTCTCGGCAACTCCTATTAAGTCTAGAGCTAATATGGTCAGATCGCTTCTAGGCATGATTGCAGTAAAAGGAATAACTGCACCTGGCGCTTGGGACATAGAGCGAGACGAAATACATCACTTTCTGATAACCCAAACCGCCGTGATAAACAATGGAGGGGTGCTTTACTATCCTGATCTAAAACACACGACGTGCGGGGAGGAGATATTTCGGCATAGATGCATTGAGCAGATCAGGTTCATCCCTTATGAGAAGCAGGTCTTCTCGGCGGCCCAAGATTATTACTACTACACGCTGACGGTGGGCATCACCGCTGACGAAGATCCCTTTATTTTGAAAGAATTTCAAAAAATAGAAGAGGGGATTGGAGATGATCTTGATCTCGATAAGGTAAGCAGTTGCTTGGAATTAGCAAAAGCACCTATTACTGAAGATGCGTTAGTCAGAGCGTCCAAGCAGCTATATGTAACTTCACTTAGAAATGTACGGGTGGGCGGAACCGACGGAAGTGCAGAGGCCAAGAAGTTCAATAGAGGAATGTTGCATTCTTATGTTAATACTTCTGAATTTTGTTGGCGTATAACGGAGCTGGATGTCGATGATTGACGAAAAAATCACGCTTGCACTTAGTCCTTTTTGGTTGGCCGATTTTATTGAGCATTTTGTTTGTGGATATGGAAGGCCCGTCCCGTTTCAGCTCGTTTATCTGATGATACCATTAGTGTTGCGTCGTGATTCTCGTGAACCATTAGTGGCTCTTAAAAGCACAAGCACTGTGTACTCTGCATTTCTCGATACCAATGAAAAGCGTAGAAGGGTATTGGCGCTTCAACTGGCCGTAAACAACTATTCAGTGTATACCAAGCGCGCTATATTGGCGTATTCCGCGAGAGGGCATAATTTCGGTCTGGAAATTAGTAATGCACCTGACTATGTGCCAAAAAAAGAAGCGTATACAAGTCATGCAGCTAAAGAATATTTTAAGGCATCGCGAAATTTAGGAATGATTTTCTCTAAGGAAGATCTCGCGGCTTGCTTCTATAAGCTTGGAGTTTTCAAGGTATGAACTGCTATATAAAGCAAATTCGAATTTTTGGTAATGATGGGACTAGTCGGTGTCTTAGGCTGACGAAAGGCTTGAACATCGTCACTGGTGTTTCGAAACGCGGAAAAAGTGCGTTAATTGAAATTGTCGATTACTGCTTGTGCTCAAGTTTGAATACCATACCTAAAGGCAAGATCGAATCCTACGCAAAGCTTTTTTGTGTTGTGCTGCGCTTAAAAGAAGGTTATTTAATCATTGCAAGGCCGGCATGGAAACTCGATGGAGCATCAAAAATTCATGTTCGATTTGAAAGTGATTATTCTATAATTCACAAGCTCAATATTGAGTACTTTGATAGCCTGCCTCTTTTAAAGATCAAAGGGGCAGGGCAAGATGATATTGAGAGGTATATTGGGCTTAGAGTTGTCAATCCGAGCCCGGCTGACGCAGAACGGAAATCTGGAAAAGCTAGCATAAGAAACATGACGCCGTTTCTGTATCAGTATCAAAATCTGATTGCCAGCAAACATGCCTTGTTTTCTAAAATGGAGGATGTATTTAAACGTAAGGATATTTTGGATCAGTTGCCGATATTTTTAGGCTTGGTTAATGATGACTACTTTAGTGTTAAACGACAAGTCGATGAGTTAAAGTTAAAAATTAAGCGAATTGAACGCGATGCAGAGCGAAATGCTGAAGAAAGCTCCAAGTATGGTGATCGGCTGAAAGAACTTATTGAAAGCTACTACGCGTTGATCAATATCACACCTCCAAATTTGGTCACGACCAAGGACGTGTTGAAAGCTGGGAAAAGTCTTCCGGGTCTGGCAGATGATTATTATTTAAAGACCGATACGACTCGCCGGTATGAGTCTGTGGCGATGAAGTTAGCGGCGAAACAGCTTGAGCTAAGCGCGGCTAATAAAAAAATAAAGCAGATAGAAACAGTTAGGGATTATGCAAATAAGACGCTGATACACCATAAAAATGACTTAGCAAGAGGTGTAGCCGTAGCACATGATATGGTCACGTGCCCTGTGTGCAGTCAGGATGTGCCGGAGATGCTTGAGGAATCCCGTAAATATGTAACTGCGATGGATAGCCTAAACTCAGAAATTGCGTCGATGGCAAATTTTGCCAGGTACGATTCTGAACAGCTTGAATCTTTTCGCGCTACTCGAAGGGAATTAATTTCCGAGATCAAGAGGCTTGAGGATGAGTTGAAAACACTTGATTTATTCGAGGAGAATTTTAAAAAATACAAGAGCCTAACGGATGCATTGAATTACTATAAGGTCCAGATAGATTTCGCGATAAGGGTAGTGGGTGATGTAGGTAACGAAGATGCATCGGCTTTAAAGGATCTGCGTAAAGAGCTAAATCTACTCAATAAGCAATTTTCTGATTATGATTTCGCCAAATCAATTTCAAGCGCTGAAGCTAAGTTGAATAAATGGATGAGTACGCTATGTGCTCATTTGGATTTTGAGGAGGAGTTTAGGCCACCGAATCTGAAAATGAAGCTCGATGAGCTAAGTCTTCTGCATGTTGATGAAAAATTCGGACACGTGGCGTTGTCGGACATGGGGAGCGGTGCAAACTGGCTAGCTTTTCACCTCGCAGCGTCTATGGGAATGCTACGTCTATTTTGTAACTCTCCAGGGTCAAGCGTTCCTAGTTTTTTGTTTCTGGATCAACCTAGTCAAGTGTATTTTCCAAATCCTAATTCTCCGAACAGCGAGGACACGGATAAAGTGCAGGAGCTTTACGTGACGATTTTGCGTGAAATACATCGCATTCGACCCGAGGTGGGCTTTTACCCTCAGGTCATCATCTTGGACCACGCCCAGAATCTAAACCTCGGTAAGTATAATTTTAAGAAGTTTGTCCGAGCTGATTGGCACGGTGATAACGCTCTAATTTAGCAATAGCTCAGTCCCGGCCGGGATCGTCATGATCCCGGCCCCTTTTCGGCAAATGTTGATTTTTAGCTCCTGGGGCTGCGACGATTAGGTCTAGATGCTCACCCATTTTGCCTAGCTGGTTACAACTGCTACACCACTTGATAAAGCTGCGCCCGTTACGGCACCAGCGCCTGTAACGACGACAGTTCCAATTGCCATACCGCCGCCACCAGCTGCGCTGCTCCGCTACCTAGGGCAGCTGATGACGCGTTGGTAATGAACCGAGAATTATGATTCTTTAAGTGTTAACTTCAGTTTTGCTCGTAAAAAGCACTCACATTCAGGATTGCCAGTATTCTCACTTCTCACTTCTCACTTCTCACTTCTCACTTCTCACTTCTCACTTCTCACAGATCTCTTGATATCTCTCAAAGAAATCTGAGCAGCCATCTATATCTTGAAGAAGCTTTTCTTTATTTTTGTGCCGTTTGTAATAGCTGTAAGAGGTTGAAATTTTAAATAGCCATGTGCGAATGTCAGAGTCGTCCATGACTATAATGGTGCACGGGCTTTTTGTGTAGTCAATGAGTTTGAAAATGTCACATTTCTTTCTAGTGAAAATCATGCCAAGCTTTCCAAAGCTGGATGCTTTTGAGTATTTTTCAACTTGGGATACGGCGTCTATAAATTCTTTTTTTTGAATGGAGTTTTTACATTCTACGACTATTGATTTTGCTTGTGTTTCAACAATAAGTTCGTTGAAGTCTACATCGGTTGTGCGCTTTACTCTTACGAAAAAATCTCTGCGGTGCTGGTTGGATGCGTTAGCTATTTGGTAGGTGACTCTAAAGCCAGCGGAAAGGAAGTATATGTTTAAAAAAATTCCGATCAGCTTTTCGTATTTGTAGCAGTCTTCTCGGCCTGTCGGAAGTCGCTCTAATTGGCCTGTTATGAACTGAACAAATGGTAGCACGGCTGATTCATATAGCTCGACAAATGACTCTTCGTCTAAAAGCTGGCAATGCGGCATTGCATGCCGCAGCTTTAAAGATAGCAAATACATTGGCTCAATTGGTTCTACTATCTCGAAATACTGAAGTTTGACGTTGTTATACTCTTTCTTTAGGTGTTCTATGACTTGTTCCAGATTTTCTTTTTTTGATTCTTCTGAAATAGATCCGTAACTATCACGAAGTCTGCCGCAGTGATAGTCGATTAGATAGAATCGACGCTCAAGTTCAGATGTTTCAGGGTGGCGAGTATAACGAAAGGTGACGACATATCCATGGCTCTCGAGATAGGAATAAAGAATGTCGGCTGATCCAATGGTAGTGCTATATATCAGGTCTTCTGTTGCTACTTCATAAAAGTCGCAGAGATCCATTCTTAGTCTCGATGTCTAGTGTTTAAGTGGTAATTAATTTCTATTGTAGCCGTGGGTACGGGTCAGAAGCACGGTTTTCCAATGCGCCTCTCTACTGATGATTTTTTCGTCGCGTACTATTTTGGGGTGATGCTCTAGTAAACTAAATGAGAAATTGTCCTGCGCATAATTCAACGTGCTTTTGTGCAGTCGAAGTAATTCGGAATTATTCCCATGGCCAGTTTTTGCATAAATTTTCCATCTCTGCCATAAGCCCTCTTCTCCGTATGCCGCCCCAACATATTTTCGCCCCGTCGATTTGTCAGTGATCAAGTACACTCCCTTCATATTTGAGAGCGCGACAACCCAGTCGGATTGATTCTCGTCTACTAAGGCGCGGAGTTCGCGAAAGCTTATATTGATATTTTCATACCCAGGGAACGGCTCGCTAGTGAATGGGGTGGGCAGGATTTCTTGAACGATAATGTTCTGAAGGTGTTTCTCGCCTTTTAAAAAAGGTTTTGATGCACCTCCTCGGCGGAATTTTAACTTTAGACGACCGATCAATCCTTTGAATTCGTGCTCGTGGCGCACAGTAATACAGCTTTTATTTCGAACGCTTGAAACATGTACGAAACCTGCGAACAGCCAAGTATCACGTTGAGATGGAATCTCAATTAGTGAAATTATCACGTCGCTGGGTATTGTGTGGGGCAAAAATAATTCATTAAGTGCGATAGGCCAATTTGCCATGTCTTTTCTGAAAACATCCAGCGCAGTCTCTGCTCCGACTCTCGTCGCAAGGTGGATGTCACATCGCGTGAGTAGATCCTTGGGTGCGATATCTGCGAGTTCAACCTCTCCACCTATCATAGGGATTCCTTATCCATTATTTAAATTCTGTTCGATTCCCGAGAAATTATAAACACCACCCCTGCGGGTTCGGTACATGAAGCAGCCTGGATGAGGTCTAGCGTCAGCCCTCCTAGGGCTCTGTGGGGGGGAAGCGCATCATTACAGGCTGGTGTAGGGGTTACATCTGGCCCTCGTATTGTTCATCCATGCATGCTTGGACGACAACCCATGCGCCTTGTTAGTGGCGTTTCGCAGAAAACGATAATAATTCGCCAATCATAACCTCAGCTGCACGTCCCTCACGCGCCAGGGTGTTCTCGGCCTTACGAAACAAGCGAAAATGCTGAGGGTTAGCGGTGTGAGTGGCTGAGAAGTACTCGACGGACTCTTCCAGGTTAGATATTGGACGCCCGCTGGATCATTTACGTGAAGCAAATCAGTCGTACGCGGTGACGGGATCATTGGCTCACGCCCGGCGGCGGCAGACATGGAAATGAAGAGCAAGAGCCGTTGGTTATCTAGTCTCCGTATGGCGGGCACGGCTTAACGCCTCTATAGTGGCACGGTCATCAAGCGCAGGGACGGCATCATGGCAAAGCATAACGATGCAACTGGTTACCTACTGGCCCACCGTGATGCCGTTAATGAGGCCTGGTTTCAAGCGGTTTGCGATGCTGCAATCAGTTCTAACGGACAAGAACTTTCGACGGGTGAGCTGGGTCGGCTTTGGCGGCTTTTTCACGGTACTGAAACCTACACTTGTACCGCCTCGGCACCTGCACCACTACTGCCTCCACTGCGTGGCTCCATTCCTCCGTTCTACTTAGAGAGCCTGTCAGGCTTCTCTGAGTTCAAGAAGCTCAGGCCGTCCCTCAAGCTCGACCTCACCAAAAGGATTACCTTGGTGTTTGGTCGAAATGGCGCTGGTAAGTCGAGCCTATGCCAAGCTCTGAAAGTTCTCGCAAATCCGGAAAAGCCAAAGGAGCCGCTCCACAATGTTTTGATGTCTGGCGTGTCGCTACCATCTTTCAATTTTAAGCTCCGAGGACAACTTCAGAATACTTGGACAGATCTAGATGGATTTGGAACTCAAGCGCAAGCGCTGAAATATTTTGACGCCACAGTCGCATTTAATCACGTGAACAGCTCCATCAAGCCCGAGGCAGTGGTCGAGTTGAGTGTGTTCCGGTTGGAGTGCTTCGATTACGCCCGAGAATGCCTAAAGCAATTTCAATCCTATGGCGCCGGGTTCATTAGCCAGTCTAGAGGTGCTACCAATCTAAGCATCATTGGTGTGAAGGCAAAGGCACAGTCGGCAATAGATATTAATAACGGCGTATTCAAAGACTGGAGTGCGAGCAACTACCAACCGATGCTCGATTGGATAAAAACCGTCGTATACGGGCCAGAGCAGGAGCAAGAAAAAACAGACGCGCAGGTGAGGCTTGCTCAACTGAAAGCTGCCTCAAGCGTGGAGGGGCAGCAATCACTGAGTATGCAGAGGCAATTGTTCGCTCAGATCAAAAGTTCTCTGACAACCCTTCGTGATCGCTGTAGTGGGTTTTCTTACTCGAATTTCGCTGACACGCTTAGGCTAATTCAGCAGAAAGAGGCCGCAAGCATTGAGTTAGCCGGAGCGGTCTTTTTACCCAACTATTCGGTGCCTGCCCAGCAAGCCCTGTTGTCAGCGGCAGCGGCGGTCAAGCCATTTTCTCCATCTGACGAGTGTGTGCTTTGCCATCAGAGGTTGTCGCCCGAGGCCCATGCTCTGTTTGCTGCGTACCACGAGCATCTAAGCTCCACACTTCAGTTTGACCTCTCCCGTTTGCGCGCAGAGCGTGATGCTCAGATTGCAAAAAAGCAATTAATTCACGATTACTCGCCTCTTCAGTACTCCCAATATGAACACGTTATCAATCCAGAGTTTTTGAACGCGCTTGCTGGCTTGGTTGATTCCATTCGTGATGCCCTTGCGGCTCCGATCATTGATTCCCCTGCTATTACAAACTATGGACGATGGGTGGAACTTAATGGCTACCTCAAGGGCATATCTGACCTGCTCGATAAGGTTGATTCGGCTATCGCCCTGGCAGCAAGCGGACTGCAAAACCTAAACGTCGAGACCTCGCGCATATCAACTAAGCTTGAGTCGTTGGCAATCCAGGCCACAGCGTACCAGCTCAAGCCCGAAATTGAGCAGATATGCACCAATAGCATCGCGTTCGAAAAGCTGTCAGGAGTATTCGAAAAATTCAATTTCACAGCTCGTTTAGCTGCGTTGACCGCCAAGAAAAAAGAGGCTCATTCGGAACTGGTTTTACATTCTTTCGTCCCACATTTAGATTCGGAGTATAAACGCCTGTGTGGGGCGTCACTTGAGCAGATGGGCGTTCGCTTAGCGAACCAAGGTACTGATGCGATAGTGCTGCCGAAAATCGGTGGTGAGCTTGTTCAGCGGGTCTTGAGCGAGGGAGAGCTGAAAGTTCATGCGCTGGCACTATTCATGTGTGAGGCAAGCGTCTCTTCACATCAGGTTCTGGTTCTTGACGATCCGGTGACCAGTTTTGATTACAATTATGTATCAAATTTTTGTGAGCGATTGAGGGATTATTGCAGGGACAACCCTGCCTCCCAAGTGATTGTCCTGACTCATAACTGGGATTTCTTTTCTAACCTACAAGCCACGATCAATGGTTCTGGTTTGAATAATCACATGTCTGTTCAGGTTTTAGAGAGTTGCTCTACGGTGGCAGAGTACACAGAAAAGTGGGATGAGCTTTGTGCCGAGATTGACGCCTATTTCGGTCTGCCTAGCGAACCGACCATATCCGACAAAGAAAAGTTGTCAGCATTGCTCAGGCGTCTCGTAGAAAAGCTCATGAACGCGTACGTATTCAATGAACAGCGGCATCAATACAAAGTGAAGACACTAACAGTGTCGAACTTTAAGGATTATACGAAGCTGGTTCCGCTGCTTCAGGCTGAGGCGGATAGATTGAAAGACTTGTATGCAAATCTTAGCCCGCTAGAGCATGATGACCTTAGAAATTACTATTCTGGTAAGTCAATTTTTCAATTTTCAACTTGGTATGATGAGATCAAAAATATGAAGTTGCAATTGGAGAGTAGGCGTCCAGTATGATAATAAAAGTCAAAGCGGTTAACCGCTAGGCCTGCACATCCTGTGAGCTGAGCCAACAGTTCATACCGGCCTTGATGAATGGCGGCAGTGGTAAGACGATGCTGTCAGAGGAACTCATTGCAGTGACGATAGGCTTAGAACAGTCCGAAGTGCTTTCAGCCGGCCTGGCTGACTGATAGCACAGAGAACATAAGCATGATCGTCTCCTTCTAGAGTCGGGGGCCGCCTTCCCTCAATGACTGCTTCTGGCCGATTCTGTTGAAAAAGTCGGTCATCCAAAACTGCATGATCGTTGACCGGTGGAAACGCATTTTTTTGCACGCTGCTGCGTGAAATCTGTGTCTGCAAGCCTCAGCCGAAAGCAAAGATTTCAATCTCGGACGCATACTTTTCTGCTGCGCAAATCATGACCGACTTTTTCAACAGAATCGGCCGTTTCTGACCTTCGTTTAGGGGTTGAACTGCCAAGATTTTCCTAGACGATGAGTGAGTAATTGCATGGTCAGCAAATAGTAATAGCGCGTCGATTCAGTGCGCTGGTTTAGATGGTGATTCAAAAACCACGCAAGGTGTTTTCTCTTCCAAGTCCATGGATTGTCAGATTGCCAACGCTCAGCGATTGCGGATTGGATGGCCTTCGCCTGGCGCACATGGCGTTGGCGCGTGGCATGTGACCCGGTCAGAACCCCTGCGAGGAAGAGTTCCATATCAAATGCCTTGCTCATGTTAAACCACCAATGTAAGCCGCTACCACATCGATACGGCCATGCCCCAGCTCATAGCTGATTTGTACTCTGGCCTCTCGATCAAGGTTTCGGTCGAGCTGATAGCAATGGGCACCGTTGATCGGCGCGGGATGATGGGTAATCTGCTGATAGCGTTCGCATGCATAGGCCGCGCGCAATTCGTGGAAGCCTTTGAGGTCGTGCTGATGGAGGATGTCCCGTGCAGGACGGACGATTTCTCGTAGGAAATCGAGGTAGCGTTCGTTCGGCGCAAGTAGGTTGTGGCTGCCGTCGGGTGAGACCTGTTCGCCGAATATCAGCGCTTCGTGAATATGATCATCCACCCTGATCCACCGAGGTGCCGAGGCACCTGAGCAGCCCCCTTTGGTGCCATCCTGGATGTTGATCTTGCCGTAGTATTCGGCCTCACGTTTTAAGCGCGGTAAGTCGGCCAAAATGGCCTCGCGCAGGCGCATGCCGGTGGCTCGCGCCAACTGAGCGATGGCCGCGGCACGAGGATGCTGTTCGCTGAGCGTCTCGACGATGCGCATCAGGTGTTCGCGATCCTGGCCTTGTGGAGCTGTCGTGCGGATGGTGGTGCGCTGCATTCCCAACACCTTGCTCGGACTCGGCACTTTCACATATTGATCACCGCGAAGCGCGGCCAGGGTTCGATTCACACTGGATAATCGGTTTTGCGCGGTCGCGATAGCGAGCTCACCTTGTTCAACTTGCTGACGCAAATGTCCTGCGTAGTCCAGCAAGGTCTGCCGATCAATTTGTCGCGCATCGTTAAACCCCGGCCCTTCCTCCGACCGACACCACCGTACAAATGCCTGCCAGCGATCACTGTGAGCTTTGACCGTGCCGTAATGCCCGCCGCCAAACATGTCCCGCAACGCCTGCGGCCCGGCGTAGCTCAGTTGCCGGCCATAGCCAAAATTGCGCCCATCCCGATTACCTACCAACGCCATGATCAAACTCCTCTCAATGCCAAAGCCCTTGAAACTTTCCCCACGTCATCCCGCCAAGAATGTTGAGTGTTATCAGGGATCAAGGCCCCTGCGGCCTGTGAGGGTTGTCCACTGACGCGGGACTGGCGGCTCCTTACAACCGGGAGCTTGGGCATCTCATGATCTGGCCTCCTGAACACTTCCGCAGAAGTGGGCGGGTGGAGGTGGCGCTGGCTGACGAGACCGGCGCCGCGAGATCCGAGTCAGGTAAAGGCAGTGAAGCGGTGATCGGGGCATGCCTGACTGTCAGTCAGGTGCGGTCCATTCCTTGGGCTGCGGCACCATCATCGGCATCGCTGTTGCTGGTGACTTCGGTGTTTGTCACGCCGATTGTCACGAGGGGGGAATGCCGCAAAGCCTTGTACGAGTTGGGCTGCAGCAGCGGTTGGAGCGCCCGTCTCTTTCCGGAAGAAAGAGACGGGCGCAGGTTGGCGCAGTGAATGGCCAAGCGGATAGGTTGCTGCAGAGCAGCTATGAAAGGGGATGAGTTGCCGCAGTGGGCGCACTGGTAAAAGTAGGCATCCATCACATCGCTGTGATCGTGCGAGCCGCCGGACGCTAATCGCACTTTGGGAGAACCGCCACGGTGTGGCGTAGCCTCAAAGGTTCTGGCTACCTGGGTTGCTGTCAACGACAGCGCTTTGCCCGATCTTTTTTACGCCTGTGGATAATTCGGGTCAAGGCTCGAGTTTTCGGGAGTATTGCGGCTGTGGAGATGATTATCCAGCGGTGGAAATCAGTGGTTTTCCACCGACAGTTGTGTGGGCTTTAGATTTTTTAAGTGAGGTCCATCCAAGCAGGGCGGCTTTGCAGCCCTGCTTGGATGGACCCGCGTGGAAAGCTGGGCTGCGGAGATCTAACAGGTTTAGCAGTGTTGAAATGCGCCAGGGTTGTTTTGCAAGGCGATGATGTTGTCGCGGACCGGGTCGAGTTCGTAAGGCATCGCGTGATCGCAGTATCGCAGCTTAGTCTGTTTCGACAGAAAACTTACCATCTATGCGTGCGTGGGATGCTGTTAGAGGCGATGCAGAAGGGCGTGCGAGAAACTGATTAACGCGAGTATCAAATTGATCGCGAAGGTTGGCTGTAATGCCTTCTTTGAGGGCGTCGAGATAGTCCGCATACCACTGCATCATGATCCGACGTTGCGGCAAGTATAGGGCTTGATTGTACTCACCAGAGATGCCGCCCTCGACGTGAGCCAGCTGGCTTTCGACATGGTCCTTCATCCAGCCATGTTCGCGCAGAAGCGTGCTTGCGGTATGACGAGTACCATGGCTGACGAGTCGTCCTTTATAGCCGATCTTGGCGAACACCAGGTTGATCGTGTTTTCACTGATAACTGGCTGCTTTTCACCATTGCCAGGGAATAGATATCGACTTCGGCCAGTGCTTTGGTTCAGTTTTGTAAGCATGGCGATCAATTGATGAGGTAGAGGGCTGACGTAGTCTCTGCGCATCTTCATGCGGGCGGCCGGGATGGTCCAAGTCCATTCCTCAAAATCGATTTCTTCCCATTTTGCGTAGCGAACCATGCCGGGGCGGCTCGCTGTCAGAATTGTCATCCACGATGCAATCCTTGCTGGCAACCGGCTGGTGGTCTTGCTTAAGGCCCGGAGAAATTCAGGTAGTTCGTGTTCGTGCAGATGTGGGTAGTGTTGAGTGGGCGGTGGCGCTATCGCAATGGCATGGAGTTCGGATGCTGGATTGTGTTCGCACAGGCCTCGTGCAATGGCTTGACTGAAAATCTGTTTCAGCCAGGTTCGGGTCTTGTCCGCAACATTGAAGGCGCCTCGTTTTTCGATGCTGGCCTGCAGTTTTGCGCAGTCACTTCGCGTGATGAGCTCCAGTTGCTTCTCGCCGAGAGCGGGCAGTAGATCCTTATCGAGATAGTCGCGGATCTTCTTCAGCGTCGCGCTGCTGCGGCCGGAGTCCGATTTGAATTGGTACCAGTACTCCGCGGCTCGCCTGAAGGTGTTGAGCCCGGCCTCTTGCTGTCGCAGCTTGTCATCGCGGCGTTTGGCTCCGGGGTTGGTGCCTTGCTTGAGTAGATTGCGGCATTCTGCAGCCCGTTCACGGGCTTCCTGCAAGGAGATATGCGGATACACACCCAGTGACATGCGTGCCGCTCGACCCTGATACGTGTACCGGAAGTGCCAATACTTGCTGCCGTTAGGTTTAACCAACAGAGCAAGACCCGAACTATCACTCAACGTGAACGGTCTGTCGGCAGGCTTGGACGCTTTGATTTGCAAGGCGGTCAATGGCATCGCTGTACACCTCCGGTTCTCGAACTGGAATATGTACAGAAAATGTACCAAAAAGAGGCTGGCTTGCAAGAGATTGGGGTGGAACCCCACAGACCAAAAAGCCCGCAGTTAGCGGGCTCTAGGGGTGTTGAGTAGACGCTGGTAGTCGTCTATGTACTGCAAATGGTGCCCCGAGGGAGACTCGAACTCCCACTCCTTTCGAAAACGGATTTTGAATCCGCCGCGTCTACCAATTCCGCCATCAGGGCTTGTGGCGGCGAAGTATAAAGAGGCGCCTACCGTTGGTCAATCAGGTTTCATGGTCAATTTTCACGGTTTCGGCTAAACTTTCCGGCCCTGTCGAACCGAACACCATCATGCGCGTCGCCGATTTTTCTTTTGAGCTTCCTGATTCCCTGATCGCTCGCCATCCGCTGGCGCAGCGCCATAGCAGCCGGCTGCTGACCCTGGACGGGCCGAGCGGGGCACTGGCGCATCGCCAGTTCACCGACCTGCTCGAGCATTTGCGCCCGGGCGATCTGATGGTGTTCAACAATACCCGGGTGATTCCGGCGCGTCTGTTCGGCCAGAAGGCCAGCGGCGGCAAGCTGGAGATCCTCGTCGAGCGCGTACTCGACAGTCACCGGGTGCTGGCCCACGTGCGTTCGAGCAAGGCGCCCAAGCCGGGCACGCTGATCGTCATCGACGGCGGTGGCGAGGCCGAGATGGTCGCCCGTCACGACGCGCTGTTCGAGCTGCGCTTTGCCGAAGAGGTGCTGGCGCTGCTCGATCGCGTCGGCCATATGCCGCTGCCGCCGTACATTGATCGTCCGGACGAGGGCGCCGACCGCGAGCGCTACCAGACGGTATATGCCGAGCGCGCCGGGGCCGTGGCCGCACCGACCGCCGGCCTGCACTTCGATGAAGAGCTGCTGGCCAAGATCGCCGCCAAAGGCGTGGAAACCGCCTTCGTCACCCTGCACGTGGGGGCTGGTACCTTCCAGCCAGTGCGGGTCGAGCGCATCGAAGACCACCACATGCATAAAGAGTGGTTGGAGGTCGGCCAGGACGTGGTCGATGCCGTGGCGGCCTGCCGCGCCCGTGGCGGGCGGGTGATTGCCGTGGGCACCACCAGCGTGCGTTCGCTCGAAAGCGCCGCCCGCGATGGTGTGCTCAAGGCGTTCAGCGGTGATACCGATATCTTTATCTTCCCGGGCCGGCCATTCCATGTGGTCGATGCCCTGGTGACCAATTTCCATTTGCCTGAATCCACGCTGCTGATGCTGGTTTCGGCCTTCGCCGGTTATCCCGAGACCATGGCTGCCTATGCGGCGGCGGTCGAGAACGGATACCGCTTCTTCAGTTACGGTGATGCCATGTTCATCACCCGCAATCCGGCGCCACGCGGCCCCGAGGATCAAGCATGAGTCGCACCTGTCGTATGTCCTTCGAATTGCTGGCCACCGACGGCAAGGCCCGTCGCGGCCGCCTGACCTTCCCCCGCGGCGTGGTCGAGACCCCGGCGTTCATGCCGGTGGGCACCTATGGCACGGTCAAGGGCATGCTGCCGCGCGACATCGAAGCGATCGGCGCGCACATGATCCTTGGCAATACCTTCCACCTGTGGCTGCGCCCGGGCACCGAGGTGATCAAGGCCCATGGCGACCTGCATGACTTCATGAAGTGGCAGGGCCCGATTCTCACCGACTCCGGTGGTTTCCAGGTGTTCAGCCTGGGCGCCATGCGCAAGATCCGCGAAGAGGGCGTGACGTTTGCCTCGCCGGTCGACGGCTCCAAGGTGTTCATGGGCCCGGAAGAGTCGATGCAGGTCCAGCGCGACCTGGGCTCGGACGTGGTGATGATCTTCGACGAATGCACCCCGTACCCGGCCGATGAAGACGTCGCCCGCGTGTCCATGGAGCTGTCCCTGCGCTGGGCCCAGCGCTCGAAAAACGCTCACGGCGACAGCACTGCGGCGCTGTTCGGCATTGTCCAGGGCGGCATGCACGAAAACCTGCGCATGCGCTCGCTCGAAGGCCTGGAAAAGATCGGTTTCGACGGCCTGGCCATCGGCGGCCTGTCGGTGGGCGAGCCCAAGCACGAAATGATCAAGGTGCTGGATTACCTGCCAGGGCGCATGCCGGCTGACAAACCTCGTTACCTTATGGGGGTAGGCAAGCCGGAAGATCTCGTTGAGGGTGTGCGCCGCGGCGTCGACATGTTCGATTGCGTGATGCCCACGCGCAACGCGCGCAACGGTCATCTGTTTGTCGATACCGGCGTGCTGAAAATCCGTAACGCGTTCCATCGCCACGATGATTCGCCCCTGGATCCGACCTGCGATTGCTATACCTGCCAGAACTTCTCCCGTGCTTATCTGCATCACCTGGATAAATGCGGCGAAATGTTGGGCAGTATGTTGAATACGATCCATAACTTGCGCCATTACCAGCGGTTGATGGCTGGTTTACGCGAGGCTATTCAACAAGGTACATTGGCCGCCTTTGTCGATGCCTTTTACGCCAAGCGCGGGCTGCCTGTGCCGCCCTTGGATTGATGTATTGTCGATCCCTAACAAGTACTGATTTGCAACTGGAGTGCTAAATGAGCTTTCTGATCCCTGCCGCATACGCGGACGCAGCTGCCCCAGCCGCCGGCCCAGCCGGTACTGGCTTCGAGTGGATTTTCCTGGTCGGTTTCCTGGTCATCTTCTACCTGATGATCTGGCGCCCGCAGGCCAAACGTGCCAAAGAGCAGAAAAACCTGCTGAGCAACCTGCAAAAAGGTGACGAAGTTGTCACCAACGGCGGTATCGCCGGCAAGATCGTCAAAGTTGCCGACGACTTCGTGGTTCTGGAAGTGTCCGACAACGTCGAGCTGAAGTTCCAGAAGGGCGCCGTAGCCGCGACCCTGCCTAAAGGCACGCTCAAAGCGATCTAAGTTTCAGTTTTTTACCAATCGACGGGGCGCGCAAGGCGCCCCGCGTCTTGAACGGGCGGCGTGATGCTGAACAAATACCCTCTGTGGAAATACGCACTGATCCTGGTGGTACTGGCGATCGGTTTTATTTATTCCGCTCCCAACCTCTACCCTGATGATCCGGCCGTTCAGGTCAGTGGTGCCAGCACGGCGCTGCAGGTCAATCAGACTGATCTGGACCGCGTGAGCAAAGCGCTCGTTGAGGCCGGAATCCAGGTCAAGGCCGCGAGCCTGGGCGAGAAGGGCAAGGTTGGGCTGGTGCGCCTGACCAAACAGGAAGACCAACTGCCAGCCAAGGATGTAGTGCGCAAGGCACTGGGCGACGACTATGTAGTAGCGCTCAACCTGGCCCCGACTACCCCGCAATGGTTGCGCAACCTGGGCGCCAGCCCGATGAAGCTGGGTCTGGACCTTTCCGGTGGTGTGCACTTCCTGCTTGAAGTGGACATGGACAAGGCCATGTCGGCCCGCCTGAAAGTCTACGAAGGTGAAGTCAAAAGCCTGCTGCGCAAAGAGCGCGTGCGCTACCGCAGCCTGCCGCAACAAGATGGCGGCATTCAGCTGGGCTTCTCCGATGATGACTCCCGCGAACAGGCCCGTAGCCTGATCCGCAAGAATTTCAACGATTTCGAGCTGACCACCACCGAGCGTAACGGCTTGTCCGTGCTGCGTCTGGCGATTACCCCGGCCAAGGTCGCGGAAATCCGTGAATACTCGATCAAGCAGAACCTGACCACGGTACGTAACCGGGTCAACGAACTGGGTGTAGCCGAGCCACTGGTTCAGCGCCAGGGTGCCAACCGCATCGTGGTCGAGCTGCCAGGCGTGCAGGACACCGCCGAAGCCAAGCGGATCCTCGGCAAGACCGCCAACCTCGAATTCCGCCTGGGTGCTGAGCCTGGTGCCTCGAAAGCCACCACCGAAACCTTCGAATTCCGCGAGGGCGGTCGTGCGGCTGCGGTCGAGCGTGGCCTGATCATCACCGGTGACCAGGTCACCGACGCCCAGGCCAGCTTCGACGAGCAAGGCCGTCCGCAAGTGAACATCCGTCTGGATGGTCATGGCGGCGAGCTGATGAGCCGTGCTACCCGTAGCAACGTCGGTCGCAGCATGGCGGTGATCTTCATCGAGCAGCGTCCTACCACGCGCTACGTCAAGCAGATGGTCGACGGCGTCGAAAAAGACGTTGCCGTGCAGACCTTCACCGAAGAGAAGAAGATCATCAGCCTGGCGACCATCCAGTCGCCACTGGGTAGCCAATTCCGTATCACCGGCCTGAACGGTCAGGGTGAATCGTCGGAACTGGCCCTGCTGCTGCGTGCCGGTGGTCTGGCGGCGCCGATGTACTTCGCTGAAGAGCGCACCATTGGCCCGAGCCTGGGTGCCGACAACATCACCAAGGGTATCGATGCTTCCCTGTGGGGCATGTTGTTCGTTTCGCTGTTCATCATGGCCATCTACCGCTTCTTCGGTCTGATTGCGACCATCGCCCTGGCCGGTAACATGGTCATGCTGCTGGCGCTGATGTCCCTGCTGGGGGCGACACTGACCCTGCCGGGTATCGCCGGTATCGTGCTGACCATGGGTATGGCGGTCGACGCCAACGTGCTGATCTTCTCGCGGATCCGCGAAGAGCTGGCCAACGGCATGTCGGTGCAGCGCGCCATCCACGAAGGCTTCAACCGTGCCTACACGGCGATTGTCGATGCCAACCTGACCACCTTGCTGGTCGGTGGCATCCTCTTCGCCATGGGTACCGGCCCGGTCAAGGGCTTTGCGGTTACCATGTCCCTCGGGATTTTCACCTCGATGTTCACGGCCGTCATGGTTACCCGCGCAATGGTCAACCTGACCTGCGGCGGGCGTGATATCAAGAAGCTGTGGGTATAAGGGGCTGCCATGTTACGTACCATTAACTTCATGGGTGTGCGCAACGTTGCGTTCGGCATCACCCTGCTACTGACCGTGCTGGCGTTGTTCAGCTGGTTCTACAAGGGCCTCAACTTCGGCCTGGACTTCACCGGCGGTACGCTCATCGAGCTGACCTACGAGCGTCCGGCCAACCTTGGGGAGGTCCGCGAGGAGCTGGTCAAGGCCGGCTTCGAGGATGCTGTGGTGCAGAGTTTCGGTGCTACCACCGACCTGCTGGTGCGCATGCCAGGCGATGACCCGCTGCTGGGTAATCGTGTGTCCGAGGCGCTGCAAAAGGTCAGTTCCGACAACCCTGCAGTGGTCAAGCGCGTCGAGTTCGTTGGCCCGCAAGTCGGTGAAGAGCTGCGCGACCAGGGCGGCCTGGGCATGTTGCTGGCTCTTGGCGGCATCATGATCTACCTGGCCTTCCGCTTTCAGTGGAAGTTCGCCCTGGGTGCGATCCTGTCGCTGATCCACGACGTGGTCGTGACCATGGGGATCCTCTCGTTCTTCCAGATCACCTTCGACCTGACGGTACTGGCGGCGGTGCTGGCGATCATCGGTTACTCGCTCAACGACACCATCGTCGTGTTCGACCGGGTGCGGGAGAACTTCCGGGTACTGCGCAAGGCTTCGCTGATCGAGAACATCAACATCTCGACCACCCAGACCCTGCTGCGTACCGTGGCAACATCGGTATCGACCCTGTTGGCCATTGCCGCGCTGCTGTTCTTCGGTGGCGACAACCTGTGGGGCTTCTCCCTGGCGCTGTTCATCGGCGTCATGGCGGGTACCTACTCGTCGATCTACATCGCCAACGTGGTGCTGATCTGGCTGAACCTGAGCAGCGAAGACCTGATCCCGACCGTAAAAGCCGAGGGCGTGGACGACCGTCCATAAGGGTTTTCCCACGCGGTTGGCCGTACAAAAAGGCGCGAGTGTTGAACTCGCGCCTTTTTTTATGCTCCAAGGCAGGGAGAAGGCGGGCTTTGTCCTGCAGGTACGATCAGGAGGTTCAGGTGAACAAGTCGATGCTGGTGGGTGCGGTTCTGGGTGCTGTCGGTGTAACAGCCGGAGGTGCTGTTGCCACCTACAACCTGGTCAAGGGGGGACCGGAGTTCGCCGAAGTGTTGGCGGTGCAGCCGGTCAAGCAGACAGTCAAGACACCTCGTGAAGTGTGCAAGGATGTCACCGTGACGCGTCAGGCGCCGGTAAAGGATCAGCACCAGATCGCCGGTACTGTGGTTGGCGCGCTGGCGGGTGGCCTGCTGGGTAATCAGATTGGCGGCGGCACCGGTAAGAAAATCGCTACCGTGGCCGGTGCTGTCGGTGGTGGCTATGCCGGTAACAAGGTGCAGGAGGGCATGCAGGAGCGTGATACCTATACCACCACGCAAACCCGCTGCAACACGGTCAATGACCTGAGCGAGAAGGTTGTCGGATATGACGTGAAGTACTCGATCGGCGACAAGGTCGGTCAGGTGCGCATGGACCGTGATCCGGGTTCGCAGATTCCGCTGGATAAAGAAGGCAAGCTGGTGCTCGGCCAGGCCCAGCCCGGTCAGTAACGGCGCGGTCTCTGTAGGAGCTGGGCTTGCCGGCGATCGAGTGCGAAGCGGTCGCAGTCCAGGTGCCGGCTACAGTGTTGGCTATACCGGCCTCATCGCTGGCAAGCCAGCTCCCACAGAGAGAAGGTGGTCCATAAGGCCAAAAAAAGCACCCCGAAGGGTGCTTTTTTGTGCCCGGTCGAAACTCAGCGTTTGATCGAGGCAGGCAGGTGCGGCTGGATAGCAGTCAGGACGGCCTTGAAGCACTTGGTGTTACCGGCAACGATGTGACCCTTCTCGAGGAAGTCGTGGCCGCCGGTGAAATCGCTCACCAGACCGCCGGCTTCCTGGATCAGCAGGGCGCCTGCAGCCATGTCCCACTCCGACAGGCCCGATTCCCAGAAGGCATCGAAACGACCAGCGGCAACGTAGGCCAGGTCCAGGCTGGCAGCGCCGGCGCGGCGGATGCCGGCGGTCTGGCCGACCAGGGCGCGGAACATGCCCAGGTAGTTGTCCAGGTCGGCCATCTGGTTGTCACGGAACGGGAAGCCGGTACCGAGCAGGGCGCCTTCCAGGCTGGTGCGAGGGCTGACGCGCAGGCGGCGGCCGTTCAGCTGGGCGCCACGGCCACGGCTGGCGGTGAATTCTTCCTGGCGGACAGGGTCCAGCACCACGGCGTGCTCAAGGCGGCCACGGTATTTGCAGGCAATGCTGACAGCAAAGTGCGGAACGCCACGCAGGAAGTTGGTGGTGCCATCCAGTGGGTCGATGATCCACAGGTAGTCCTTGCCTTCTTCGCCGCTACCGGCATGCAGGCCGGTCTCTTCGCCGTAGATGGAGTGGTTCGGGTAGGCCTTGCGCAGGGCATCGATGATTTTCTGCTCTGCGGCGCGATCGACTTCGGAGACGTAATCCTTGGCGTCTTTTTCATCAACCTTGATGCTATCCAGGCGCTCGATGGAGCGGAAAATCAATTCACTGGCGCTGCGGGCGGCGCGCAGCGCGATATTCAGCATGGGCTGCATGGACGTTTCACCTGGGTCGTTAAAGAAAGCCGAACATTCTAGCAGAAAACTTTGCGCGAAGAAGGGTGACATTTGCTTTCGTAGCGTAAAGTCGGTCGCTTCTGTAAGATTTGCTCCCCCTTCGCAACGTCTGTGAGCGCTCGCCTTGCTGCAAAATATTCGTGTTGTTCTGGTCAATACCAGCCACCCGGGCAATATCGGCGGCGCAGCGCGTGCCATGAAAAACATGGGCTTGTCGCGGCTGGTGCTTGTCGACCCGCAGGATTTTCCGTCCCACGAGGCCGATGCCCGTGCGTCGGGTGCCGATGACGTGCTCGCCGGTGCGCAAGTGGTCGCCACCCTCGAAGACGCGTTGGTCGGCTGCAACCTGGTGTTCGGCACCAGTGCCCGCGAGCGACGCATCCCCTGGCCGCTGGTCGACCCGCGCGAGTGCGCGAGCAAGGTCATCGAGCATGCCGTTCAGGGCGAGGAGATCGCCCTGGTGTTTGGTCGCGAGCATGCGGGCCTTACCAACGAAGAACTGCAGCGCTGCCATTTTCATGTGCACATCCCCTCGAATCCGGACTTCAGCTCGCTGAACCTCGGTGCTGCGGTGCAGGTGCTGGCCTATGAAGTGCGCATGGCCTGGCTGGCGCTGGAGGGGCAGCTGTCGAAGACGGAAAACACTGAAGTGGCGCCGGAGCGCAGCAGCGAGCTGGCGACCATGGATGAAATGGAGCTGTTCTACGAACACCTGGAAAAGACCCTGGTCGACATCGGTTTTCTCGACCCGGAGAAGCCCAGGCACCTGATGCCGCGTCTGCGTCGGCTGTACGGGCGCAGCTCGGTCAATCGTTCGGAAATGAGTATTTTGCGCGGCATTCTCACGGAAACCCAGAAAGTGGCTCGTGGCGAACCGCATAAGCGGAAGGATCAATAGATGTTCGAGCGTCTGCGTGAAGATATCCAGAGCGTTTTCCACCGTGACCCGGCGGCGCGCAATGCCTTTGAAGTGCTGACCTGCTACCCGGGCATGCATGCGATCTGGCTGCATCGCGCGGCGCACGCCCTGTGGTTGCGGGACTGGAAGTGGCTGGCCCGGCTGGTGTCGAACTTCGGGCGCTGGCTGACCGGGATCGAGATCCACCCCGGCGCCAAGGTTGGCCGGCGATTTTTCATTGACCATGGCATGGGCATCGTTATTGGCGAAACCGCTGAAATCGGCGACGACGTCACCCTGTACCAGGGCGTAACCCTGGGGGGCACCACCTGGAACAAGGGCAAGCGTCATCCGACCCTGGAAGACGGCGTGGTGGTGGGCGCCGGGGCCAAGGTGCTGGGGCCGTTCACCGTCGGCGCCGGGGCCAAGATCGGCTCCAATGCGGTGGTGACCAAGGCGGTGCCGGCCGGTGCGACTGCCGTGGGTATTCCGGGGCGGATTATCGTCAAGACCGATGCCGAAGTCGAAGCCCGGCGCAAGGCCATGGCCGAGAAGATCGGCTTCGATGCCTATGGCGTCAGCGAGGACATGCCCGACCCGGTGGCTCGCGCCATTGGTCAGCTGCTCGACCACCTGCAGGCCGTCGACGGGCGCCTGGAGGACATGTGCGGCGCGCTGAAGAAACTGGGCAGCGACTACTGCGCCAAGGAGCTGCCGGCCCTGCGTGAAGAAGACTTCGCCCAGATCAAGGACGAGGCCCGTAGCGACGCGTCGACGCATTGACAGAAGGGGCGTGCGCAAGCGCCCCTTAGTTTGCTATCATTCGGCCGCCCTCTTGCGGTAAACCCGACTAAAGCACTAGGTCTTATAGTTGACTTAAACGCTCGGGAATAGCATACTCGCTCCCATTCCGTAACCCCGTGGTACCTACTAGCCATGCGACTGACTACAAAAGGCCGATACGCCGTGACCGCCATGCTCGACCTGGCGTTGCATGCGCAGAATGGGCCGGTGTCTCTGGCCGACATTTCCGAGCGCCAAGGCATTTCTCTCTCTTATCTGGAGCAGCTGTTTGCAAAGCTGCGCCGTAGCAGTCTGGTTTCCAGTGTGCGCGGCCCCGGCGGCGGCTATCAGCTGTCGCGAAGCATGGAGAGCATTCAGGTCGCCCAGGTCATCGACGCGGTCAACGAATCGGTCGATGCCACGCGTTGTCAGGGCCTGGGTGATTGCCACGCCGGCGACACCTGCCTGACCCACCACCTGTGGTGCGACCTCAGCCAGCAGATTCACGAATTCCTCAGCGGCATCAGCCTGGCTGACCTTGTCACTCGCCGTGAGGTACAAGAAGTCGCCCAGCGCCAGGACCTGCGTCGTATCGCAGGCCGGGCACCGCAGCTGGACAAGATTGAGACGTCCGCCGTCGAATGACCGTTTCGATGCGCGGCGCGACCGCCTGATAGGAGATATTCAATGAAGTTGCCGATCTACCTCGATTACTCCGCGACCACACCGGTCGACCCACGCGTCGCCCAGAAGATGAGCGATTGCCTGCTGGTCGACGGGAACTTCGGTAACCCGGCGTCGCGCTCCCACGTCTTTGGCTGGAAAGCCGAGGAAGCGGTCGAGAACGCCCGTCGCCAGGTCGCCGACCTGGTCAATGCCGACCCGCGGGAAATTGTCTGGACCAGCGGTGCAACCGAGTCCGACAACCTGGCAATCAAGGGCGTCGCGCACTTCTACAGCACCAAGGGCAAGCACCTGATCACCTCCAAGATCGAGCACAAGGCTGTTCTGGACAGCACTCGTCAGCTGGAGCGTGAAGGTTTTGAAGTCACCTACATCGAACCAGGTGCCGATGGCCTGATCACCCCGGCCATGGTCGAAGCGGCCCTGCGTGAAGACACCATCCTGGTGTCGATCATGCACGTGAACAACGAAATCGGCACCATCAACGACATCGCCGCCATTGGCGAACTGACCCGCGCCCGCGGCGTCATGTTCCACGTCGATGCCGCGCAGTCCACCGGCAAGGTCGAGATCGACCTGCAAAAGCTGAAAGTCGACCTGATGTCGTTCTCGGCGCACAAAACCTACGGCCCTAAAGGCATTGGCGCGCTGTATGTCAGCCGCAAGCCTCGCGTGCGCCTGGAAGCCGCCATGCACGGCGGCGGTCACGAACGCGGCATGCGTTCGGGCACCCTGGCCACCCACCAGATCGTCGGCATGGGCGAAGCCTTCGCCATCGCCAAAGAACTGATGGCCAGCGAAAACGTGCGCATCAAGGCCCTGAGCGACCGCTTCTACAAGCAGGTTGAAGGCCTCGAAGAGCTGTACATCAACGGCAGCATGACCGCGCGCATTCCGCACAACCTGAACCTGAGCTTCAACTACGTCGAAGGCGAGTCGCTGATCATGGCGCTCAAGGACCTGGCCGTTTCGTCCGGCTCGGCCTGTACTTCGGCTTCGCTCGAGCCGTCCTACGTACTGCGCGCCCTGGGCCGCAACGACGAACTGGCACACAGCTCGATCCGCTTCACCTTCGGTCGTTTCACCACCGAAGAAGAAATCGACTACGCCGCGCAGAAGGTTTGCGAGGCCGTGACCAAGCTGCGCGAATTGTCGCCGCTGTGGGATATGTACAAAGACGGCGTCGACATCTCCAAGATCGAGTGGGCTGCGCACTAAGTAGTCGCCGGCAAGAGCGGCTCTCTGATGAGGAAGGAATTGCACCATGGCATACAGTGAAAAGGTCATCGACCACTACGAAAACCCGCGTAACGTCGGCAAGATGAATGCCGAGGACCCGGATGTCGGCACCGGCATGGTCGGCGCCCCGGCGTGCGGCGACGTCATGCGTCTGCAGATCAAGGTCAACGAGCAGGGCGTCATCGAAGACGCCAAGTTCAAGACCTACGGCTGCGGTTCGGCCATCGCTTCCAGCTCCCTGGCCACCGAGTGGATGAAGGGCAAGACCCTGGACGAAGCCGAAACCATCAAGAACACCCAGCTGGCCGAAGAACTGGCGCTGCCGCCGGTGAAGATCCACTGCTCGGTACTCGCCGAGGACGCCATCAAGGCGGCCGTGCGCGATTACAAGCAGAAGAAAGGTTTGCTCTAAGGTCGCCTGTTGCAGGTAAGGAGTCTCGATGGCTATCAGCATGACAGAAGCCGCCGCCAAACATGTGCGGCGCTCCCTCGACGGACGTGGCAAGGGTGAAGGTATTCGCCTCGGCGTGCGCACCACCGGCTGCTCGGGCCTGGCCTATGTGCTGGAGTTCGTCGATCAGCCGGACAGCGAAGACCTGGTCTTCGAGAGCCATGGCGAGAAGGTCATCATCGATCCGAAAAGCCTGACGTACCTCGACGGTACCGAACTGGATTTCGTCAAGGAAGGGTTGAACGAAGGCTTCAAGTTCAACAACCCCAACGTGCGCGGTGAGTGTGGCTGCGGCGAAAGCTTCAACGTCTGAGGCTGCGCGTGGGTACTCCTTGTCATTTCGCCCTGTTTGACCTGCAACCTGGCTTCCGTCTGGATCTCGACAAGCTGGCCGTTCGCTATCGCGAGCTGGCCCGCGAGGTCCATCCGGATCGCTTCGCCGATGCCTCCGAACGTGAGCAGCGCATTGCGCTGGAGCGTTCGGCTGCGCTGAACGAGGCCTACCAGACTCTCAAGAGCGCGCCCCGGCGTGCACGCTACCTGTTGGCGATCGGCGGTCATGAAGTGCCGCAGGAAGTCACCGTCCATGATCCCGAGTTCCTGCTGCAGCAGATGCAGCTGCGTGAAGAGCTCGAAGACCTCCAGGACAGTGCCGACCTCGATGGCGTGGCCGTCTTCAAGCGTCGCTTGAAAACTGCCCAGGAAGCACTCAATGAGAACTTCGCCGCCTGCTGGGATGATGCTGCGCAGCGTGAACAGGCCGAGCGCCTGATGCGCCGCATGCAGTTTCTCGACAAGCTCGCCTACGAAGTGCGCCAGCTGGAAGAGCGCCTCGACGATTAACCCGGCGCTGCTTCTGGCGGCGCCCCTGGTATTCAGATAAGCATGGCCCTACTGCAGATCGCCGAACCCGGTCAGAGCCCCCAGCCGCACCAGCGTCGCCTGGCGGTGGGTATTGACCTTGGTACCACCAATTCCCTGGTTGCTGCCCTGCGCAGTGGCCGGAGCGAGCCCCTGCCGGATGCCCAAGGCCGGGTCATCCTGCCGTCCGCGGTGCGTTATCACGCCGACCGCATCGATGTCGGCCAGGGGGCCCGCGACGCCGCCTCCAGCGACCCGCTCAATACCGTGCTGTCGGTCAAACGCCTGATGGGCCGTGGCCTGGCGGACGTCAAGCAACTGGGCGAACAGCTGCCGTACCGCTTTGTCGGCGGCGAGTCGCACATGCCGTTTATCGACACCGTCCAGGGCCCGAAAAGCCCGGTGGAAGTCTCGGCCGATATCCTCAAGGTGCTGCGCCAGCGCGCCGAAGAGACCCTGGGTGGCGAGCTGGTCGGCGCGGTGATCACCGTGCCGGCCTATTTCGACGACGCCCAGCGCCAGGCCACCAAGGACGCCGCGCGCCTGGCCGGGCTGAACGTATTGCGCCTGCTCAACGAGCCGACCGCGGCGGCCGTGGCCTATGGCCTGGACCAGAATGCCGAAGGCCTGGTGGCCATCTATGACCTGGGTGGCGGTACCTTCGATATCTCGATCCTGCGCCTGACCGGCGGTGTCTTTGAAGTGCTGGCCACTGGCGGCGACAGCGCCCTAGGTGGCGACGACTTCGATCACGCCATCGCCAGCTGGATCGTCGAGCAGGCTGGGCTGTCCTCGGACCTCGATCCCGGTGCCCAGCGCCAGCTGCTGCAAACCGCCTGTGCAGCCAAAGAGGCCCTGACCAGCGCTGATGCGGTGACGGTTGCCTATGGCGGCTGGCAGGCCGAGTTGACTCGCAGTGCCTTCGATGCCCTGATCGAACCGATGGTCGCCCGCAGCCTCAAGGCCTGCCGCCGCGCCGTGCGTGACAGCGGCGTGGAGCTCGAAGAAGTCGCTGCGGTGGTCATGGTCGGTGGTTCGACCCGCGTGCCGCGTGTGCGCGAGGCTGTCGGTGCGCTGTTTGGCCGTACCCCGCTGACCGAAATCGACCCGGACCAGGTGGTCGCCATCGGCGCCGCTATCCAGGCCGATACCCTGGCCGGTAATCGCCGCGATGGTGGCGAACTGCTTCTGCTCGATGTGATTCCGCTGTCCCTGGGTCTGGAAACCATGGGCGGGCTGATGGAGAAGGTGATTCCGCGCAACACCACCATCCCGGTTGCCCGTGCCCAGGAGTTCACCACTTACAAAGATGGCCAGTCGGCCATGATGATCCACGTGCTGCAGGGTGAGCGCGAACTGATCAGTGACTGCCGCTCCCTGGCGCGCTTCGAACTGCGTGGCATTCCGGCGATGGTCGCCGGTGCCGCGAAGATCCGCGTGACCTTCCAGGTCGATGCCGATGGCCTGCTCAATGTCTCGGCGCGCGAACTGGGTTCGGGCGTTGAGTCGAGCATCCAGGTCAAGCCGTCCTACGGTCTGACCGACGGCGAAATTGCCCGCATGCTCAAGGACTCCTTCGAACATGCCGGTTTCGACAAGGTGGCGCGCCAGCTGCGCGAGCACCAGGTCGACGCCGAGCGCCTGCTCGAAGCGGTGCAGGGCGCCCTGGACGCCGATGGCGAGCGCCTGCTGGACGCCGAAGAGCGCCTGGCGATCGAGCAACAGATGCAAGACTTGCGTGATTTGATCACCGGCACCGATGGCGTGGCCATCGAGCAGCAGACCAAGCGTCTGTCGCAGGTGACCGATGCCTTTGCCGCCCGTCGCCTTGATTCGACGGTAAAAGCCGCTTTGGCCGGGCGCAACCTGAATGAGATCGAGGAATAACTGATGCCGCAGGTGATTTTTCTGCCCCACGAGAAGTTCTGCCCGGAAGGGCTGGTGGTGGAGGTGGAACCAGGAACCAACATCCTGGAGCTGGCCCACGAGCACCACATCGAGATGGAAAGTGCCTGTGGCGGCGTGTGTGCCTGCACCACCTGCCACTGCATCGTGCGTGAAGGCTTCGATTCGCTCGAAGAAGCCGACGAACTCGAGGAAGACATGCTCGACAAGGCCTGGGGCCTGGAGCCACAGTCGCGCCTGGCGTGCCAGGTGATCGTTGGTGAGCAAGACCTGACCATCGAGATTCCGAAGTACACGATCAACCTGGCCGCCGAAGCGCCGCACTGATTCAGGGAGCCATCATGAGTCTGAAATGGGTTGATGTACTTGAAATTGCAATCCAGCTTGCCGAAAGCAAGCCGGAAGTCGATCCTCGTTATGTGAACTTCGTCGATCTGCACCAGTGGGTGCTGGCATTGCCGGATTTCAGTGACGATCCGCAGCGTGGCGGCGAGAAGGTTCTCGAAGCCATCCAGGCGGCCTGGATCGAAGAAGCCGACTGAGCGCGCTCGGCAGGTTAGGCAATCCCCCGGAACCCGCGTATAATTCGCGGGTTTAATTTTTCGCTTCACTCAACGTTTCTGGAGTTTTCCATGGCTGTTCAACGTACTTTCTCGATCATCAAGCCTGACGCAGTTGCTAAAAACGTGATCGGCGAGATCACCACCCGTTTCGAAAAAGCCGGCCTGCGCGTCGTTGCTTCGAAACTGAAGCAACTGTCCAAAGCCGAAGCCGAAGGCTTCTACGCTGAGCACAAAGAGCGCGGTTTCTTCGGTGACCTGGTTGCTTTCATGATCTCCGGTCCTGTTGTTGTTCAGGTTCTGGAAGGCGAAAACGCTATCGCTCTGAACCGTGAGCTGATGGGCGCTACCAACCCTAAAGAAGCTGCTCCAGGCACCATCCGCGCTGACTTCGCTGAATCCATCGACGCCAACGCCGTTCACGGTTCGGACTCCGAAGCCGCTGCTGCTCGCGAAATCGCTTACTTCTTCGCAGCTACCGAGGTAACCACTCGCTAAGCGAAAGCTTACGGGTGAGGGTGAATCCATGACGACATCGACTGGCAAAACTAACCTGTTGGGGCTGACCCAGCCGGAAATGGAAAAATTCTTCGACTCTATCGGGGAGAAGCGTTTCCGTGCCGGTCAGGTAATGAAATGGATTCACCACTTTGGCGTCGATGATTTCGACGCCATGACGAATGTCGGCAAGGCCTTGCGCGAAAAGCTCAAGGCGGTTGCCGAGATTCGCGGTCCGGAAGTGGTCAGCGAGGACATCTCCAGCGACGGCACCCGTAAATGGGTGGTGCGCGTGGCGTCCGGCAGCTGCGTCGAGACCGTGTACATCCCCCAGGGCAAGCGTGGCACCCTGTGTGTCTCGTCCCAGGCCGGTTGCGCCCTGGACTGCAGCTTCTGCTCCACCGGCAAGCAAGGATTCAACAGCAACCTCACCGCCGCCGAAGTGATCGGCCAGGTGTGGATTGCCAACAAGTCGTTCGGCAGCATTCCCGCCACCATCGACCGCGCCATCACCAACGTGGTGATGATGGGCATGGGCGAACCGCTGCTGAACTTCGACAACGTGGTCGCCGCCATGCATTTGATGATGGACGACCTCGGCTACGGTATTTCCAAGCGCCGGGTGACCCTGTCCACCTCTGGCGTTGTTCCGATGATCGAAGAGCTGGCCAAGCACATCGACGTTTCCCTGGCCCTGTCGCTGCACGCGCCGAACGATGCGCTGCGCAACGAACTGGTGCCGCTCAACAAGAAGTACCCGCTCAAGGTATTGCTCGAGGCGTGCATGAACTACATGTCGCAACTGGGCGAGAAGCGCGTACTGACCATTGAGTACACCTTGCTCAAGGACGTCAACGACAAGCTCGAGCACGCCGTGGAAATGGCCGAGCTGCTCAAGAACGTACCGTGCAAGATCAACCTGATCCCGTTCAACCCGTTCCCGCATTCCGGTTACGAGCGCCCGAGCAACAACGCCATCCGCCGCTTCCAGGACCACCTGCATCACGCCGGTTACAACGTCACGGTGCGTACCACCCGTGGTGAAGACATCGACGCGGCGTGCGGCCAGCTGGTTGGCCAGGTAATGGACCGCACCCGTCGCAGCGAGCGCTATATCGCCGTGCGTCAGTTGAACGCCGACGCTGACGTGCAAGAAAGCGCCGCGCGTAACTAAAGAGAGGACCTCCATGACCCTGCGCTTCGCGCTGTCGATCCTGGCGCTCGCCCTGCTTGCAGGTTGCGTGTCCGGCGGGAGTTCGGACGCGCTGGGCAGTCGTGAAGGGCGCGAACAGGCGCGGCAGGCCTATGTGCAGTTGGGCCTGGGTTATTTGCAACAAGGTTTGACCGAGCAGGCCAAGGCGCCGCTGAAAAAAGCCCTCGACCTCGATAGCCAGGATGCCGCAGCCAATGCGGCCCTGGCTTTGGTGTTTCAGGCCGAAGACGAGCCGGAACTGGCCGAGGCGCACTTTCGCAAGGCCCTGGCCAGCCGCCCGGACGACAGCCGAATTCGCAACAATTACGGCAGTTTCCTTTATGCTCGTGGGCAATACGCCCAGGCGCAGCAGATGTTTGCCCAAGCGGCGGCCGATACCCTGTATCCTGAACGCTCCCGGGTGTTCGAGAACCTCGGCCTGACCGCGCTCAGGCAAGGCCAGCGCGCGCAAGCGCAGGAATACCTGGTAAAAGCTTTGCGACTCAACCAGCAGCAACCGCGCGCGTTGCTGGAAATGGCTGAGTTGTCTTACGAAGACAGGCATTATGTGCCTGCCCGTGACTACTACGATCGTTTCAGCCAGCTGAGCGACCACAGTGCCCGCAGCCTGCTGCTGGGCAGTCGCCTGGCCAATGTCTTCGAAGAACGGAACAAGGCCAGCGAGCTGGGCCTGCAATTACAACGACTTTATCCCGGTACGCCGGAATATCAGCAATACCTGTCGGAGCAATGATGAAAGCGGCGCATCCCGAAGCAGCAGCAGCGACTCGCGAAAATCCCGGTGAAATCCTGCGTCAGGCCCGCGAGAGCAGGGACTGGTCCCAGGCCGAAGTGGCTCGCAAGCTCAACCTCACCGTGAGTTCCCTGAACAATCTTGAAGCCGGCGCCTTCGACAAGCTGCCGGGGCATACCTTTGCCCGAGGCTACATCCGCGCCTATGCCAAGCTGCTGGACATGGATCAGGCCACTCTGGTGCAGGCCTTCGACCAGTGCACCGGTACCCACGCCCAGGGCAGCGACGTGCACGCCCTGGGCCGCATCGAAGAACCGGTACGCCTGTCGCACAATATCCTGCGCATCGTCAGCCTGGTGCTGCTGGTGGTGGTGATCGGCGGTGGCTTCTTCTGGTGGCAGGACCAGACCAGCTTGCGAGGCAAGGACCTGGCCAACATGGCCCTGGAGCACGTCGAAGTCGAAAGCGCCGACGGCACTACCCAGATTCACCCGCTGGACGAGCCTGAAGACCAGGCCGTGACCGCGGGTCAGCAACCGCAAAGCACGACGCTGAACCTTGAGCAGGCCTCGACGCCCGCCGAGCAGGCCGGCGCAGCACCAGCTGAACAAGTAGCGACTGAACAAGCACCCGCCGCGCAAGCACCGGCCAGCCCGGCTGCCGCACCTGCTGCCAGCGCTGCGCTAGCGCCAGCGGCTCCGGTGGCCCCGGTTGTGCCTGCTCCGGCGCCAGCCCCGGCTGCACCGGTGGTCAATAGCCCGGTTGCCGCAGCACCGGCAGTACCTGCTGCTCCAGCCCCGGCTGGTAGCGGCCAGCTGCACTTGCAGTTCAACGCCGATTGCTGGACTTCGGTCACCGATGGCAACGGCAAGGTGCTGTTCAGCGCCATCAAGCGCAAGGGCGACAGCCTGGACCTGACCGGCAAGCCGCCATTCGCGGTCCGCCTGGGCTTTGCCCGTGGCGTGCAGGTCAGCTACAACGGCCAGCCTGTCGACGTTGCGCCGTTCACCAGTGGCGAGACCGCTCGCCTGAAGTTGGGACAATAAGTCATGCACGGCGAATCTCCGATCAAACGTCGCGAATCCCGGAAAATCTGGGTAGGTAATGTGCCTGTTGGCGGCGATGCTCCCATCGCGGTCCAGAGCATGACCAATACCGACACCAATGACGTGGCCGCGACTGTGGCGCAGATCAACCGCCTGGTCGATGCCGGCGTCGACATCGTGCGCGTCTCGGTACCGGACATGGACGCTGCCGAAGCCTTCGGCAAGATCAAGCAACTGGTCAGCGTACCGCTGGTCGCCGACATCCATTTCGACTACCGCATTGCCCTGCGCGTAGCCGAGCTGGGCGTTGACTGCCTGCGCATCAACCCGGGTAACATCGGCCGCGAAGACCGCGTGCGTGCGGTGGTCGATGCCGCCCGCGACCGCGGTATCCCGATCCGGATCGGCGTCAACGCCGGTTCCCTGGAAAAAGACCTGCAGAAAAAGTACGGCGAGCCAACCCCGGCGGCGCTGGTCGAATCGGCCATGCGTCACGTCGAGCACCTCGACCGCCTGGATTTCCAGGATTTCAAGGTCAGCGTCAAGGCCTCCGACGTGTTCATGGCCGTCGAAGCCTACCGCCTGTTGGCCAAGCAGATCATCCAGCCGCTGCACCTGGGTATCACCGAAGCCGGCGGCCTGCGCTCGGGCACGGTGAAATCCGCAGTGGGCCTGGGTATGCTGCTTGCTGAAGGGATTGGCGATACTATTCGCATTTCGCTGGCAGCTGACCCGGTCGAAGAGGTCAAGGTCGGCTACGACATCCTCAAGTCCTTGCACCTGCGTTCGCGTGGCATCAACTTCATCGCCTGCCCGAGCTGCTCGCGGCAGAACTTCGATGTGGTCAAGACCATGAACGAGCTGGAAGGGCGCCTGGAAGACTTGCTGGTGCCGCTGGACGTGGCAGTGATCGGGTGCGTGGTCAACGGTCCGGGCGAGGCCAAGGAAGCCCATGTCGGGCTCACCGGCGGCACGCCGAACCTGATCTACATCGACGGCAAGCCTGCACAGAAGCTGACCAATGACAACCTGGTCGATGAGCTGGAAAAACTCATCCGCCAGAAAGCGGCTGAAAAAGCCGAGGCCGACGCGGCGCTGATCGCCCGTGGCTGACTGACACAGAATTGTTAAGGGATTTTCCGTGAGCAAATCGCTGCAAGCCATCCGTGGCATGAACGATATCCTGCCCGATCAGACGCCGCTGTGGCGCTATTTCGAGAGCACCGTGGCCGGTCTGCTGGATACCTATGGCTATCGCCAGATCCGCACGCCGATCGTCGAGTTCACCGAGCTGTTCAAGCGCTCGATCGGTGAAGTCACCGACATCGTCGAAAAAGAGATGTACACCTTCGACGACCGCAACGGCGACTCCCTGACCCTGCGCCCGGAAGGCACCGCCGCCTGCGTGCGGGCTGTGCTCGAACATGGCATCAGCGGTAGTGGCCAGGTGCAGAAGCTCTGGTACATCGGCCAGATGTTCCGCCACGAGCGTCCACAAAAAGGCCGTTATCGCCAGTTCCACCAGATTGGTGTCGAAGTCTTCAACCTTGACGGTCCGGACATCGACGCCGAGCTGATCATGCTCACCTGGCGCCTCTGGGGCCTGCTGGGCATCCGTGACGCGGTCAAGCTCGAGCTCAACAGCCTGGGCACCAGCGAAGCCCGTGCCCGCTACCGTGACGCGCTGGTCGAGTTTCTCTCGGCGCGCCTGGAGCAACTGGACGAAGACAGCCAGCGCCGCTTGAAAAGCAACCCGCTGCGCATCCTCGACAGCAAGGACCCGAACACCCAGGCGGTGCTGGTCGACGCGCCAAAACTCGAAGACTACCTGGACGAAGAGTCCCGCGTGCACTTCGACGGCCTGAAAGCACGCCTGGATGCCGCCGGCATCCCGTTCGTGATCAACACCAAGCTGGTGCGTGGCCTGGACTACTACAGCAAGACCGTTTTCGAATGGGTCACCGACAAGCTCGGCTCCCAAGGCACCGTGTGTGCCGGTGGCCGCTACGACGGCCTGGTCGAGCAGATGGGCGGCAAGCCGACCCCGGGCGTTGGTTTCGCCATGGGCATCGAGCGCCTGATCCTGTTGCTGGAAACCCTTGAGCAGGTGCCGGAATCGATCAACCGCCAGGTCGACGTTTACCTGTGCGCCTTCGGCGAGCAGGCCGAGCTGGCTGGGCTGACCCTGAGCGAGCGCCTGCGTGACCGTCTGCCGAACCTGCGCCTGCAGGTCAACGCCGGTGCTGGCAGCTTCAAGAGCCAGTTCAAGAAGGCCGACAAGAGCAACGCGCTGTTCGCCTTGATCCTGGGGGACGACGAACTGGCGCAACAAGTGGTAGGTTTCAAGCCCCTGCGCGGTCAGGGCGAACAACAAAACATTGCCTGGGATGCTCTGGCAGAGCACCTGGAAGCCTCGCTCGCGCAGGCGTGAGGCGAGTCAACAGCCGATTTGGTGAAAAGGAGTATTGGGGTGTCGAGTACCGATGATGAACAACTGGTCGCGATGAAGGACTGGTGGGACCGCAATGGCAAGCCGCTGGTAACCGGTGGCCTGCTGGCGCTGGTCGTGGTGTTCGGCTGGCAAGCCTGGCAGAAATACCAGACCAACCAGTCGCAAGGCGCCTCGAACCTCTACCAGGCCCTGCTGGAGACTACCCTGACGCCAACTGGCGAGCCTGACGCGGCCAAGGTCGCCGAGCTGTCCGGCAAGCTCAAGAACGAATTTGGCGGCTCGGCCTATGCCCAGTACGCCAGCCTGTTCGTGGCCAAGGTGGCCGTCGAGAGCGGCAAGCTTGATGACGCCGCCGCCGAGCTCAAGCTGGTGATGGACAAGCCGGCTGACGCAACCTTGGGCGAAATCGCCCGTCAGCGCCTGGCCCGTGTCCTGGCTGCGCAGAAAAAGGTTGAAGAGGCGCTGAAGCTGCTCGAAGGCGATGCCGACCAGGCCTTCCTGGCCAGCCGCGAAGAGCTCAAGGGTGACCTGCTGGTACAACTGGGCCGCGCTGGCGAAGCCCATGCCGCTTACGAAAAAGCCAAGGCCGCGCTGTCTGACGATGCCGCGATCGGTGGCCTGCAACTCAAGCTCGACGACCTGGCCAAAGGGGATGCGTGACGTGATCGGTTGGAAACATGCAGCAGTGCTGACCCTGGCCCTTCTGGCCGTGGGTTGCAGCAGCAACAGCAAAAAGGAATTGCCGCCGGCCGAACTCACCAAGTTCACCGAAGAGGTGGTCCTCAAGAAGCAGTGGAGCCGCTCGATCGGTGACGGTCAGGGCGAGACCTTCAACATGCTGGTGCCGGCGATCGAAAACGACCGCATTTATGCCGCCGATGTCACCGGCGTGGTGATGGCGCTGGATCGCAACAACGGCGATGTGGCCTGGAAGAAGGACCTCGAACTGCCGGTGTCCGGCGCCGTTGGCGTCGGTTACGGCATGGTCATGCTCGGTACCCTCAAAGGCGAAGTGATTGCCCTGGATGCCAGCACCGGTGAAGAACGCTGGCGCGCGCGCGTTACCAGTGAAGTACTGGCTCCGCCGGCCACCAACGGTGACGTGGTGGTGGTGCAGACCCAGGACGACCGCGTGATCGGCCTGGACGCCAGCACTGGCGACCGTCGCTGGATCTACGAAAGCACGCCGGCGGTACTCACCCTGCGTGGTACCGGCGCGCCGATCGTGACCAACCGTCTGGCCGTTGTCGGCCTGTCGACCGGCAAGGTGATTGCCCTCGACACCCAGAACGGCGTGCCGGTCTGGGAGCAGCGCGTGGCCATCCCGCAAGGTCGCTCGGAGCTTGACCGGGTGGTGGATATCGACGGCGGCCTGCTGCTGTCCGGCGGTACCCTGTACGTTTCCAGCTACCAGGGCCGCGTCGCCGGCCTGGACCTGGAGAGCGGCCGGGTACTGTGGCAGCGTGATGCTTCCAGCTACACCGGTGTGGCCCAGGGCTTCGGTAACGTCTACGTGAGCCTGGCTTCGGGCACCGTGGAAGGCATCGACGAGCGCTCATCCAGCGCGCTGTGGAGTAACGACTCGCTGGCACGCCGCCAGCTGTCGGCGCCGGAAGTGTTCTCCAGCTATGTGGCGGTGGGTGACCTGGAAGGTTACCTGCACCTGCTCAGCCAGGTCGATGGTCGTTTCGTCGGTCGTGAGCGTATCGACAGCGATGGCCTGCGCGCCCGTCCGTTGGTGGTGGGTGACACCATCTATGTGTACGGCAACAGCGGCAAGCTCGAGGCGCTGACCATCCGCTGAGGCTATGCTTGAGGCCATGCCGGCCTCGGGCTGCGGCACTTCGGGTGCCGCTCGAACTCCGGCCGCTGCAGTGCAGCGGCCTTTGTATTTTCTGAATTTACGCAGTGGAGAGCCGAATGGTTCCCGTAATCGCCCTGGTGGGCCGACCGAACGTCGGTAAATCCACCATGTTCAACCGCCTGACCAGGACCCGCGACGCTATCGTCGGCGACCTGTCCGGGCTGACCCGAGACCGCCAGTACGGTGAAGCGCGCTGGCAAGGCCGTTCGTACATCCTGGTCGACACCGGTGGTATTTCCGGTGACGAGCAAGGCATGGACGAAAAAATGGCCGAGCAGTCGCTGCTGGCCATCGAAGAAGCCGATGTGGTCTTGTTCCTGGTTGATGCCCGTGCCGGCCTGACCGCCGCCGACCAGATGATTTCCGAGCACCTGCGCAAGCGCAACAAACGCTCGTTCCTGGTCGCCAACAAGATCGACAACATCGATCCGCTGGCGGCCATCGCCGAGTTCTCGCCGCTGGGCATGGGTAACGCCATTGGTGTCGCCGGCGCCCAGGGCCGTGGCGTCAACAACCTGCTGGAAGCCGTGCTCAGCGACTTCCCGCGCGACAAGGACGAGGAAGAGATCGACACCGACGTCGCCGAAGGCGAGGAAGCGGTGCGCATTCCTGGCCCGAGCGAAAAAGACGGGATCAAGATCGCCATTATCGGCCGGCCCAACGTCGGCAAGTCGACCCTGGTCAACCGCATGCTTGGT
This sequence comes from Pseudomonas sp. RC2C2, assembly GCF_018390435.1. Lineage (NCBI taxonomy): Bacteria > Pseudomonadati > Pseudomonadota > Gammaproteobacteria > Pseudomonadales > Pseudomonadaceae > Pseudomonas > Pseudomonas sp. RC2C2. The sequence goes on from NZ_JAHBAX010000001.1 coordinate 3,269,315, forward strand.
GAAGAGCGGGTCATCGTCTATGACCAGCCCGGCACCACCCGCGACAGTATCTACATTCCCTTCGAGCGCAACGAAGAGAAGTACACCCTGATCGACACCGCCGGGGTGCGCAAGCGCGGCAAGATCCACGAAGAAGTCGAGAAGTTCTCCGTGGTCAAGACCCTGCAGGCGATCAAGGACGCCAACGTGGTGATCTTCGTCATGGACGCCCGCGAAGGCGTGGTCGACCATGACCTGAACCTGCTGGGCTTTGCCCTGGAAGCCGGTCGCGCCATCGTCATCGCCCTGAACAAGTGGGACGGCATGCAGCCGAGCGAGCGCGACTACGTGAAGACCGAGCTGGAACGCCGGCTGTTCTTCGTCGACTTCGCCGACATCCACTTCATCTCGGCGCTGCACGGCACCGGCGTGGGCAACCTGTACCAGTCGGTACAGAACTCGTTCAAGTCGGCGGTCACCCGCTGGCCGACCAGCCGCCTGACCCAGATCCTCGAAGACGCAGTCAGCGAGCATCAGCCGCCGATGGTCAACAGCCGCCGGATCAAGCTGCGCTATGCCCACCTCGGTGGCGCCAACCCGCCGATCATCGTGATCCACGGCAACCAGGTCGAGAAGGTACCCAAGTCTTACTCGCGCTACCTGGAAAACACCTACCGCCGCGTACTCAAGCTGGTCGGTACGCCGATCCGTATCGAGTACAAGGGCAGTGACAACCCGTACGAAGGCAACAAGAACACCTTGACCGACCGCCAGGTCAACAAGAAGCGTCGCTTGATGTCGCACCACAAGAAAGCCGAGAAGAAGCGTAAAGACAAACGCTAACAAGGCTTGAGGGCCTCTTCGCTGGCAAGCCCGCTCCCACTCTGTGGGAGCAGGCTTGACCCGCGATTGGCCTGCGACTGTTACAACCTTTTTCCTGACCGATCAATCCGCTATGCTCGGTCCCAGACCGCGCCGCCTCGAGCCGGATAGTGCTGCAGGAAAGAGGGCTCCATGATCAGTAGCAAGTTGCCGAACGTCGGCACGACCATCTTTACCACCATGTCCCAGCTCGCCGCGCAAACCGGCGCCTTGAACCTGTCCCAGGGTTTTCCCGATTTCAACGGCCCGCAAGCACTGCTCGATGCGGTAGGCCGGCATGTCAGTGCCGGACACAACCAGTACAGCCCCATGACCGGCTTGCCGGCATTGCGCCAGCAGGTGGCGAACAAGATCGCCCGCAGCTATGGCGTCAGCGTCGATGCCGAGCATGAAGTCACCATCACTCCCGGTGCCACCGAAGCGATCTTCTGTGCCATTCAGGCGGTGATTCGCACAGGCGACGAGGTCATCGTCTTCGACCCCAGTTACGACAGCTATGAGCCCTCGGTAGAGCTGGCCGGTGGCCGTTGCGTGCATGTGCAACTCACTGACGGCGAGTTCGCCATCGACTGGCAGAAACTCACCGACGCGCTCAGCCCGCGCACGCGGATGATCATCCTCAATTCGCCGCACAACCCCAGCGGCGCGTTGATCAGCCGCGACGACCTGGACAAGCTGGCGCTGCTGATCGCCGAGCGCGATATCTACCTGATCAGCGACGAAGTCTACGAGCACCTGGTGTTCGACGGCGTGCAGCACGCCAGTGTGTTGGCCCATGAGGCGCTGTACCCGCGCGCTTTCGTGGTCAGCTCGTTCGGCAAGACCTATCACGTCACTGGCTGGAAAACCGGCTATGTGGTGGCGCCGCCAGCCCTCAGCGCCGAGCTGCGCAAGGTCCACCAGTACGTCAACTTCTGCGGCGTGACGCCGCTGCAATGGGCGCTGGCCGATTTCATGGCGGCGCACCCGGAACATGTCGAAGAACTGCCGGCCTTCTACCAGGCCAAGCGCGACCTGTTCTGCGATCTGTTGGGCAGCTCGCGCTTGGAGTTCAGGCGCAGCGCTGGCACTTACTTCCAGCTGGTGGATTATTCGCAGATTCGCCCGGACCTGAACGACGTCGACATGTCGCTGTGGCTGACCCGTGAGCATGGCGTGGCGACCATTCCGGTGTCGGTGTTCTACCAGCACCCTATTCCCGAGCAGCGCCTGGTGCGCCTGTGCTTTGCCAAACGCGAGGAGACGCTGCGTCAGGCAGCGGAAAAACTATGCGCGATCTGAGTAGCCTGCCGAACCTGAACATCGCGTTGGTGCAGACCAGCCTGGCCTGGCAGGACCGCCTGGCCAACTACGAACATTTCGAAACCCTGCTGGAGCAGGCCCGTGGCGCCGACCTGATCATTCTCCCGGAGATGTTCACCACTGGTTTTTCCATGGACTCCGAAAGCCTGGCCGAGCCCGAGAACGGGCCGACCTACAAATGGCTCAAGAGCCAGGCCAAAAAGTTCGATGCCGTGGTTACCGGCAGCGTGATCATCCAGGCCGCCGACGGTAGCCACCGCAATCGCCTGCTGTGGGCGCGGCCCGATGGCGAGATCCTGTTCTACGACAAGCGCCACCTGTTCCGCATGGCCGGTGAGCACAAGCACTACACCCCAGGCGAACGCCAGGTGCAGTTCGAGATCAAGGGCTGGCGGGTCCGGCCGTTGATCTGCTACGACCTGCGGTTCCCGGTGTGGAGCCGCGATGCCCAGGACACCGACCTGCTGCTGTACACCGCCAACTGGCCGGCCGCCCGTCGCCAGCACTGGAACCGCCTGTTGCCGGCGCGGGGCATCGAGAACCTCTGCTATGTGGCGGCGGTGAACCGCGTGGGTACCGACGGCAAGGGCTTTGCCTACACCGGCGACAGCCAGGTACTGGACTTCCAGGGAGAGAGCCTGCTGAGTGCAGGGGAGGCTGACGGGGTGTTTACCGTCGTGCTCAGCGCGGCGGACCTTGCGGCCTACCGCGCGCGGTTTCCGGCCAATCTGGATGCCGATACCTTCGATCTGCATTGATCGCCATCGCTGGCAAGCCCGCTCCCATACCAGACCTGTGGGAGCGGGCTTGACCCGCGATGGGGCCCTCAAGGCTTAGTACACATCCCGCCGATAGCGCCCCAGCTCGATCAGCCGTTCAACCTCGGCAGCCCCCAGCACCTCGTTGAGCACCTCGTCGACGCCACTGGCCATGCCCTGCAAACTGCCGCAGATGTAGATCGACGCGCCCTGATCCAGCCAGCGCCGCAGCTCTGGCGCCTGTTCGCGCAAGCGGTCCTGCACGTAGACCTTGTGGCTCTGATCGCGAGAAAAGGCCAGGTCCAGCCGCGCCAGATCAGCGCTGCGCTGCCAGCCCTGCAGCTCATCCCCGCAGAGAAAGTCATACGCCTGGTTGCGTTCGCCGAACAGCAGCCAGTTGCGCTGCTCGCCGGCCACGATGCGGCCCTTGAGCAGGCTGCGCAGCCCGGCCAGCCCGGTACCGTTGCCGATCAGGATCATTGGCGTTGCCGGTGCCGGCAGGTGGAAACCGCTGTTGCGGCGCAGGCGCAGGCTGACGCTGTTATCCACAGCCAGGTGCTCGGTCAGCCAGCCCGAACCCAGGCCCAGGCTGCCGTCAGGGTGGCGTTCCTGGCGTACGATCAGCTCTAGCACGCCGTCACTGGCGATCGAAGCAATCGAGTATTCCCGAGCAGCCAGCGGGATCAGCGCATCGACCAGGGCCTGGGCGTGCAGGCCGACCAGGTGCTCGCGGCTTTTCGGCAACTGGCGGCTGGCCAGGGCCTGCAGCAGGCTCTCCTGCAGGCCTTCGACCTGCACGCAAGTTTCGCCATCAAGCCCCAGGCCCTTGAGGAACAGCTCAAGACTCCGGGTATTGTTGCGGGGGAGGATCTCCACCAGGTCTCCAGCTTCCCACTGCGCGGGTTGCTCAGGCGTGAGGCCGAGCAGATAGACCGCCGAGCCCTGGCTGCCCGGATTGATCAATTCTCGACTGACAAGGGTCCAGTTGCCGAACTCGGGTGCTTGCCAGGCAGCAGGCGGCGTGCTTGCGGTGATTTTCGCAAGCTCTTGCTGCCAGTGCTGCAAGGCCGCCGGGTCAGCGCTGTCGACTTCTACCGGGGTGAAGGCGCTAGTGGCACCGCGCTCGCCAAGCCAGGCCTGCAGGCGCCGGGCAAAGCCGCAGAAATGCGGGTACTGGCGGTCGCCCAGGGCGAGCAGGGCATAGTTCAGATTACCCAGGGCCCAGGGCTGTCCAAGCACTTTACGTTCAAAGCCGCGGGCGCTGTCGGGAGCTTCGCCGTCACCGAAGGTGCTGACCACGAACAGCGCTTGCCGGGCCTGGTTCAAGTCCTGCTCGGTCAGCTCGGCCAGGGGCCGGACCTGTACCGCGACGCCGGCAGCCTGCAGTTGCCCGGCGCTTTGCCAGGCCAGTTGCTCGGCAAAGCCGCTCTGGCTGGCAAAGCCTACCAGCCAGCCGCCGTCTTGCCCGTTCGCAGGCGCGAGATTGCCTCGTGCAGCGCGAACCTGGCGCTTTTTACGCCGGCGGTCCAGGTACAACAGCCAGCCGGTGACGAAGAACAGCGGCATGCTCAAACTGGCGATAGTCACCAGAATCCGCCCGGTCAGGCCAAAGTAGCTGCCCACGTGCAGGGCATAGACGCTGGCCAATAGCTGTGCCTTGAACGACTTGTCGGCGTAGCGCTCGTTGGTCTTCACCTGGCCGCTGGCCGGGTCGATGCTCAGGGTGTTGAGCGCGCGTTCGTGTTCGGCGCCTTCAAGCAGGTAGAAGATCGTTGCCGGTTGCCCGCCGGCTGGCGGCAGGCGCAGGTTGTAGCTGGTCATGTCGGGGCCGGCAGCGGCCTGCAGGCTGGCCCAGACGGCGTCGTAGTCGACCACCAGCGGCTTGGCGTCCTTGCCCAGGGCCCCACCCGGGCGCCCGCCGCGGCCTTCGCCGCGCTTGTGTTGCTGACCAGCAGCCGGGCTGTCGGCGAGCAGCTTGTTCAGGCCTTCGCGGTACCACTCGTAGCTCCAGAACAGGCCGGTGAGGGCAAACAGCAGATAGAACAGCAAGCACCAGGTACCGGCCACGGCGTGCAGGTCCCAGTTGAAGGCGCGGCCTTTTTTCGCCCAGTCCAGGGTCAGCCAGGTCCGCCAGTTCAGCGCCTTGCGCGGCCAGCGCAGGTAGAGGCCCGAGAGGCAGAAAAAAATCAGCATCAGGGTACAGGCGCCCGTGATCTGTCGGCCGCTATCACCCATGGCCAGGAAGCGGTGCAACTGCAGCATCAGGTCGAAAAAGCCCTGACCGGCTACCTCGCCCTGCAGCTTGCCGGCGTACGGGTCGGCATAGCGCAACACGCCCCGACGCTCGCCGGGAGGAGGGGTGAAGAAAACCCGCGCGGCCCTGCCGCTACGCGGCTGGACCCAGAGCATGGCGACCTTGTCGCCTTGCTCGGTCTCGATCCTGCGCACCAGCTCAGGCATCGGCAGTACGCCTTGCTGACGTACCTCGACGGTAAGTACCTCGGGGTTGAACAGTTCCAGCAGCTCATCCTGGAACGACCAGATGGCACCGGTAATGCCCATCAGCGCCAGCACCAGGCCGGCAGTAATGCCGAAGAACCAGTGCAGTTGAAACAGGGATTTCTTCACCACATCAATCACCTTGTCGTGTCGCAAATGCGAATGCGACGCGCATTATGCCTTGATACACAAAAGCCCAGCTCACCTAAATGAACGGGGCTTGCTGCACGCACCAATCTGAAGTGGACGTTCGCACTCAGGCCATGTTCGATCCTGATAGTGCCCCTTCGGCCGAAAGAGCTTGTAGAGAGTCAATGGGAATCAATACCATTGGCATCCTTTCACCTTCAGGTGCTGTGCCATGCTGCTACCTATTTCCGGCCTGTTTTCCACCGAGGAAGTTCAGCGCATTCGTGAGGCGCTGGAACAAACCGAATGGGCCGACGGCAAGATCACCGCGGGTTACCAGTCGGCCAAGGCCAAGCACAACCTGCAGTTGCCCGAAGGCCACCCGCTGGCCAAGGAAATTGGCACGGCGCTGATCGAACGCTTGTGGCAGCATCCGCAATTCATGTCGGCGGCCTTGCCGCACAAGGTGTTCCCGCCGCTGATCAATTGCTATCGAGAGGGCGGCAGCTTCGGTTTTCACATCGACAACGCCTTGCGCCAACCCCGAGGCAGCCACGAGCGGGTGCGTACGGACCTGTCCTCGACGCTGTTCCTGAGCAACCCCGAGGACTACGACGGCGGTGAGCTGGTGATCCAGGACACCTATGGCGTGCAGCAGGTGAAGCTGGCAGCGGGCGACCTGGTGTTGTACCCGGGCACCAGCCTGCACAAGGTCAACCCGGTGACCCGTGGGGCGCGTTATGCGGCGTTTTTCTGGACCCAGAGCCTGGTGCGCGAAGACAGCCAGCGTGCGTTGCTGTACGAGATGGACCAGGCCATCCAGCAGCTGGGCGCCGATGTGCCTGATCACCCGGCGCTGATCCAGCTGACCGGCACCTACCACAACCTGTTGCGCCGCTGGGTCGAGGTCTGAGCCATGACTTTCGCCTTGCGCAACCGCCAGGAACTGGACTGCGCACAGTTCGCCCAGATGCTCGAACACAGCCCGGGCAAAGCTGCCCAGGCATTGCTGGCCGCCGCGGGGCAGGACATCGTCGAGGCGCAGGTGCTGCTTGGACAGATCCTTCTCGACGGGCGTGGCATCGAGAAAGACCCGGCCCTGGCCCGGCGCTGGTTTGCCATCGCCGCCAAGCGTGGCAGTGCCATGGCGCACAACATGCTCGGGCGTTGCCTGGAGCATGGCTGGGGAGGGGCGCCAGATGTCTCGACTGCAGCCACGGCCTATCGCCGGGCTGCTGAAATGGGGCTGGACTGGGGCTTGTACAACTACGCCAACCTGCTGGGTACCGGTCGTGGGGTGGTTCAGAACCAGCCTCTGGCATTGCGCTGCTATCGACAAGCCGCCCATATGGGCCATGCCAAGTCGATGAACCTGTATGGCCGTTACCTGGAGCAGGGGCTGGCCTGTGAAAGCGACGTCGGCATGGCTCTCGACTGGTATCGCCGTTCAGCCGAGGCGGGGGATTTTCGCGGGCAGTTCAGCTATGCCACGGTGCTGATGGAGCGCAATCAGTTCGATGACGCAATGCTCTGGTTTGACAAAGCCCTGCAGGGCGGCAATCAGAATTTCCTGCTCAGTAGCGTATCCACCTTGCAGCAGGTCCAGCGCTCGCGCCTGCTGCCTGTCCTGCGTGCCTATGAGCAGCGTCTGGCGCTCATGCAGTTTCACCGTTAGACGGGAAGTCTTCGATGAGTTTCCAGGGAATCAATGCAGTCTGCGCTGCTTGTGACGGAACGCCCAAGATCGAGTACCTGGCCTAAATCTAAAAGGACTTTAGAATGGTTGATCACGTTGATAAATCGTTTATCGCGACCCTGTACTCAACAAAATCCGGCCGTTCAGGTCAGATTGGCATCAGTGCACAGCGTACCGAGTTTGATTTTGCAGAAAGTGGCTGGCTACAGATTGTTGGGCATGGGCAGCGGGTACGGCCGATCAACTTTCGTTTTCAGTTCGTTGAAGATCAAGGTGACCGGATTCATTACGACATTACCTGTGCATCCAAGGTTGACGGTTACCTGGGGAAGACGCTGGGAAGAAGTAGTGGCGGCTATCTCGGGTTATACGGAAAAAACGAAATTACCTTCTTCTGGAAAGTTCAGCCGCTCGCAGAGTGGTACGGTGGCAGTGAACGCCACTTCATCCTGCGTGACTACGAGGGCCACGAGGTAAAGGACTACTACAGTCATCGGGACGGCGACAGGTTTTTAAATGCTTATGAAGGTAAGCCACTGAGCTTCGCGGTCAGGGTCAAGGCGCTCCTGTAAGCGTTGCTTAATATACTGATAACCCCAGCCGTGCGTGAATGATAGATGCGCAAAGCTTGGCGGTGGTGATGCCCCAGGTTTTGCATTACGGCGCAAATCGACACCGCGCGGACTTGATGAACGAAGGTTTCCCCTTGAGGAAAGCCTGCGTGGTGGGGCTAGGCACTGGGCAGGGATAAGGTGGGCGGAGGTCGTTTCCGTTGACCGTCTACCCAGGCCAGGAGGCCATTATGAAAGACCCTCGAAAGCACTCATTCCATGCGTATCTGAACAGCACGACCCCCGGACATCAAGGGCAGGTCGGCATCTCGCGCACCAGCCGAAGCATCATTGTCGACCTTGCCACTAGCGGCTGGTTGCAGGTGATCACCGCCAGGAACAGGCGCGATGTCAGCGGTGCGAGATTTCGCTTCGACTACCTGGAGACGCGAGGTGATCGAATTCACTACCGCATCAGTTGCGATTCGAACGTGGAAAACTACTACGGTCGCAAGTTGGGCGTCAGCCGTAATGGCTACATCGGATTGTATGAAAACGATGCCTCGCCATTCTGGAAACTCGAGACCATCGGTGATTGGGACGGCAGCAATCGGCTGCAGTTCTATTTGCGTGACCATAGAGGCCATCTGGCGGGAAACTACGAGTCCTTCAATGGCGACAAGTTTCTCAATGTCGATGAGGGGAGCCGCTTGAGCATGGTCGCCACTGACATCTATCTGCTCTGACATTTGCTCTTGTGCCATTGATGAGGGCGGCGCTTGTCGCCGCCCTCGCTCAGGTACTACCGGTCATAGGCTTTCAGTGGCGCGAAGCCGTTGAACTCCACCGCGCTGTAGCGGGTGGTGTAGGCACCGGTCGACAGCCAGTACAGGCGGTCACCGATCGCGGCAGGCGGTACTTACAGTGCTCGTACATGCTGTCGGCCATCTGCAGCAGGCAAGCGGGGAAAGTGTGCAAGCTGATAGCGAGCGAGAGGTTGACCTAACGTCGACTGGGCTGCCTATCTCGGCAATGCAGAAAGAGCACTCGATCATGACGACTTACTTGCAGCATCTGTCTTTTCTCGCCTCAATAGCATGTACCTCGCCCGGTTATCGGGGGCGCGTCGAAGCGAGTGAACTCAAACCTGTCCGTCCCGGTGGAAATCCTTTCCAACCAGGCGAAGTGTTGCCCAATCAAACAGGTTGGGTGACGGCTACTGATTTTCCGTTATCACCGCAGCCGTTCTGGTTCGGCTGTTTTCGCCATGCCGATGGAAGCCTGGGATACGAAATCAGACGATGGGCTCGCCATGAGGCTTATCACAACTATCGCCTGGACCTGAGTCAGAATAGCTATGTCGGACTGTATGCGCCCGGTAGCGAACCGCTTGCCCATTGGTGGATGGGCGACGTCCAATTCAACGGGTTTACTGTAGAGCCCGGACTCCACTCACGTATGCACCTGTTGGCAAATCGCAAAAAACCTTTGCGCGCACACCCGGCGACAGGTGCGCGATCACTGGTACTGCTTTTTGAATGCCGAAAACGGAGACGTGCTTGAATTCACACTGGATATTCAATCCGTTGGCGAAGAGCGTCGTTGACGCTCAAGGGTTGCGATGGCGACAGGAGGTGTCGCCATCGCGGTTAGATTACAAGTAGTAGGCCTTCAACGGCGGGAAGCCGTTGAATTCCACCGCGCTGTAGCTGGTGGTGTAGGCACCGGTCGACAGCCAGTACAGGCGGTCACCGATTGCCAGGTTCAGCGGCAGGCCGTACTTGTAGTGCTCGTACATGATGTCGGCGCTGTCGCAGGTAGGGCCTGCGATCACGACTTCTTCCATCTCGCCTTTCTTCTCGGTCCAGATCGGGAACTTGATGGACTCGTCCATGGTTTCGATCAGGCCGGAGAACTTGCCCACGTCGGTGTACACCCAGCGCTCGACAGCGGTACGCGATTTACGCGCCACCAGCACCACTTCACTGACCAGGATGCCGGCGTTGGCAATCAGCGAACGGCCTGGCTCGAGGATGATTTCCGGCAGGTCGTCGCCGAAGTCTTCCTTGAGGAAGCGAATGATCTCTTCGGCGTAGGTTTCCAGGCTGTTGGTACGGGTGATGTAGTTGGCCGGGAAGCCGCCACCCATGTTGATCAGCTTGAGTTCGATGCCGTCTTCTTCTTTCAGGCGCTCGAAGATCACTTTCACTTTGGCGATGGCTGCGTCCCAGACGCTGATGTCGCGCTGCTGCGAGCCGACGTGGAACGACACGCCGTATGGCACCAGGCCCAGGTCGCGGGCGAGGATAAGCAGGTCCATGGCCATGTCGGTCTGGCAGCCGAACTTGCGCGACAGTGGCCAGTCGGCGGTGGTCGAGCCTTCGGTGAGGATGCGCACGTAGACTTTCGAGCCCGGGGCGGCCTTGGCGATATTGCGCAGGTCGGCTTCGGAGTCGGTGGCGTACAGGCGCACGCCCTTCTCGTAGAAGTAGCGAATGTCCTTGGATTTCTTGATGGTGTTGCCGTAGCTGATGCGATCGGCGCTGACGCCGCGGCCCATCACCTTGTCCAGCTCGTAGATCGAGGCGATGTCGAAGCTCGAGCCCTTTTCCTTGAGCAGGTCGATGATCTCCACGGCCGGGTTGGCCTTGACCGCGTAGTAGACCTTGGCGAATTCGAAACCGGCGCGCAGGTCGTCATAGGCCTGGCTGATCATCTGCGTGTCGATGAGCACGAACGGGGTTTCTTGCTTGTCGGCGAACGCCTTCATTTTCTGGAAGGTATCGCGCGCGAAGTAGTCTTCGACCTGAATCGACATGCTTAGGGACTCCATGGGCAAACTGAAAAAATAAGTGGCTGCAACTGAACGTCCTCCGTATCCCCACTTTGGTTCGCCTACTTCCCAAGGCATGTCGCCGAAAGCAAAAAGGTCATCCGTGCGTGATAAAGCGAGCTACGGGTGACCTTGCTGTCTCGTCGTCAGTACTTGAGCCGGATGGATCGTTTCCAGCATGGACGTTCGGCGCGAACTTTAGGACCTGAGGGGCTTGAGATCAACAAAAAATGTCGCGTTTTTGCACACGTCCGTCGCCCCGGGGCGGCCAGCCACTTTGTTACCGACCCAGGTAAACAGTAGATGTTCAATTTGATGACAAAAGCGTTAAAAATACCGGTATACGCCTGGATCTCCCGTAGAACACGCAAATGGATGCAATGGTCGAAGTTGGTGGCGAAAGTGCGGTAAATATCGGTCATTTGGGGGCGCAACGACGCTCAAGCGCAGCATGCGTTTAATCGGTGGCCGTTCATATTTTTTTCCGCCCTGACAGCTGGTCGTCGACACACTTTTTCGTCGATTTTTTTCCCGCCGGGCGCTTCGTCGGCAGCAGCGATCTTCGATTGCCGGTCTTAATAAGAAACATTACTATTCGCGCCACTCCTCCTCGCCTGCGAAGACCTGTGCATCGTGTCGCGACACAAAGGCTTTCTCGACCACTACCATGAGCTGATCGGTACCTGGACGCGCAAACTGCGCAGTCGTCAGCAGGCCGAGGACCTGGCACATGACGCATTTGTGCGGGTACTGGAAAACGACCGGGCCGGAGTCGAGCAACCGCGGGCCTACCTGCACCAGACCGCGCGCAACATTGCGGTGGACGGCTACCGCCGCGAAGACCGCCGCCAGGCCCTTGAGCAGGACACGTTCGAAGCGGGCGGCAGTGCCAGCGGTGATCCGGAGGCATATATGCATGCACTGGAGCTGGCCGACAGTGTCGAACGTGCCCTGGCCGAGTTGCCCCTCAACTGCCGGCGGGTGTTCATCTGGCAGAAGCTCGAAGGCCTGACCCAGGCGGAGATCGCCGAGCGCATGGGCTTGACCAAGAACATGGTCGAAAAGTATATGATCCGCACGCTCCGGCATCTGCGTGAGCACCTGGATGTGTCGACGAGATGAGTCAGGCGAATGTTTTCATGAATCAGGACGCGTGCCGTTGCGGCAGCGAGCGCGTGCGCGAGCAGGCGGCCCAATGGTTTGCCCGCAGCCGTGATGGCGCGCTGGCGCCGGCGCAACAGGACGAACTGCAGCGCTGGCTGGCCGAGCACCGGCAGCATCAATACGAGTTCGATCTGCTTGGCACGCTCTGGGGCGCTGCCGGGCACGTGCCGCGCGCGCATCTTGAGGCCCTTTGCCAGGCCGATCCGGTCAGCCGGTTGCCACGTCGGCGTTTTGTCCGCCAGGCGCTGGCGGCTGGTATCGCGACCCTGGCGCTGGGCTTGAGCTGGTTTGGCTGGCAAGAGCATCAGCTCAATTACCAGGAGCAATTGCAGACGGCCCTGGGCGAGCGGCGCCAGCTGAACTTGCCCGACGGTTCGCAGCTTGAAGTCAACGGCCGAACGCAGTTGGCGGTGCAGTTCAGCGCCGGTCAGCGGTATATCCAGTTGCTCAAGGGCGAGGTGATGTTCAGCGTCGCCCACGACAGCGAGCGGCCATTCGTGGTCAGCACCGGCAACGGCACAGTGACGGTGACCGGCACCCGCTTCGATGTGCGCCAGGACCCGGAGCAAACCCGTGTGACGGTCGAAAACGGCTCGGTGCGGGTCGAAGGCCGCGATGCCTCCAGGGCTCTGCTGACCGCCGGGCTCGGTTCGCATATCGATGCCCAAGGCCAGGTGGCGGCGCCCTACGCGGTAGATGCCGCAGCAGTGACCGCGTGGCGCAAGGGCAAGCTGGTGTTCAACGATGCGCCGCTCAGCGAGGTGGTCAAGGACGTCTCGCGCTACCGTGAGCAGCCCCTGCGTGTCGCCCCAGGCAGTGTTGCCGCGCTACGCCTGAGCAGCACCTTCAATGCCAACGATACCGACGCCTTGCTGCGGGCGCTGCCGAGCATCCTGCCAGTGGCGATCAAGACCCATGCCGATGGCTCCAGCGAAATAATCGCAAAATAGATTCAGGTTTTTTTCCAGTTGTTCGTCTTCCTGTCCAACTGCAACTGCCAAGCATTTCCATTTGCATGGCATTGACATCTATGTGGACCCTCAGGACCTCTCGACGACGTGAACAACAACAAGTTTTCCCCGCGTTCTAGCCGCTGGTTGCCTCTGGCCCTGGCCCTGGCTGTCAGTGGCGGTGTTGCCAGCAGCTATGCTGCAGCGGCACCGGCCAGCATCCAGATCCAGGCTCAACCCCTGGCTTGGGCCTTGAGCCAGTTGGGCCAGCAGACTTCGCTGCAGCTGTTCTTCAGCCCCGAACTGGTGGCCGGTAAACAGGCACCGGCAGTGTCCGGCAGCCTGCAGCCGGAAGAAGCGCTGCAAGCCTTGCTTGAGGGCAGCGGCCTGACCTATGAAATCTCCCAGGGCACCGTCGTCCTGCACCCGCTGCAGACTGCCGGGACCTTGACCACCGGCAGCCTGGAGCTGGCGCCCACCGACGTCAAGGTGGTCGGTGACTGGCTCGGCAGTGCCGAAGAAACCGTGGTCCACAACCATCCCGGCGCCCGTACCGTGGTGCGCCGCGAAGCAATGATCGAGCAGGGCGCGCTGAACGTGCGCGATGTACTGCGCGGCGTGCCGGGTGTCCAGGTGCAGGACTCCAATGGCACTGGCGGCAGTGATATCGCCTTGAACGTCGGCGTGCGCGGTCTGACCTCGCGTCTGTCGCCACGCTCCACGGTGTTGATCGACGGCATCCCGGCGGCGTTTGCGCCCTACGGCCAACCACAACTGTCGATGGCACCGATCTCTTCCGGCAACCTCGACAGCATCGACGTGGTGCGTGGTGCCGGCTCCGTGCGCTATGGCCCGCAGAACGTCGGCGGGGTGATCAACTTCGTCACCCGGGCGATCCCCGAGAAAGCCACCGGCGAGCTGTCCACGACGATGGAAACTTCCCGCCATGGTGGCTGGAAGCATATCGAATCGGCTTTCCTCGGCGGCACCGCCGACAATGGCCTGGGGGCAGCCTTGCTGTACTCCGGAGTCAATGGCAACGGCTACCGCAGCAGCAACAACGACAACGACATCGATGACGTGTTGCTCAAGACCCATTGGGCAGTCACTGACAGCGACGAGTTCTGGCTCAACTTCCATTACTACGACGCCAAGGCCGACATGCCCGGCGGCCTGACCCAGGCCCAATTCGACGACGACCCGTACCAGTCCGACCGCGATTACGACACGTTCAGCGGCCGACGCAAGGACGTATCCTTCAAGTACCTGCGCCAGATCGACGACGTCACCCAGTTCGAAGTGCAGACCTACTACACCGACAGCTTCCGTGGCAGCAGCATCGCTGCCCGCGACCAGAAGACCCTGTCGTCGTACCCGCGCAGCTACCACACCTTCGCCATTGAGCCACGGGTTTCACGGATCTTCTTCGCCGGCCCCACCACTCAGGAAGTCAGCGTCGGTTACCGTTACCTGAAAGAGGCGATGCACGAGCAGTCGACCCGCCTGGCGCTGATCAACAACGTGCCGACCGTCACCCCGACCTCCGACGGCCATGTGTTCCAGGACCGAACCGGCGGTACCGAAGCCAGCGCTTATTACATCGATGACAAGATCGATGTCGGCAACTGGACCATCACCCCGGGCGTTCGCTTCGAGCACATCAACACCGACTGGCACGAGCGCCCGGTGCGCGGCACCAACGGTGTGCCGGTGCAGGAAAAGAACCGCAGCGTGACCAGCAACGAACCGCTGCCGGCACTGAGCGTGATGTATCACCTGTCCGATGAGTGGAAGCTGTTCGCCAACTACGAAACCTCGTTCGGCAGCCTGCAGTACTTCCAGCTTGGCCAGGGCGGCAGCGGCGATCAGACCGCCAACGGCCTGCAAGCCGAGAAAGCCAAGACCTATGAAGTGGGTACCCGCTACAACAACGGCACTTGGGGGGGTGAGCTGACCGCGTTCTACATCGACTTCGATGATGAGCTGCAGTACATCAGCAACGACATCGGCTGGACCAACCTCGGGGCGACCAAGCACCAGGGCATCGAAGCCTCGATGCATTACGACCTGTCGGGGCTTGATCCGCGTCTGCAGGGGCTGAGCGCCAATGCCGGCTTCACCTACACCCGTGCCACCTATGAAGGCGAGATCCCGGGCTTCAAGGGGCGCGACCTGCCGTTTTACTCGCGGCAGATCGTCAATGCCGGGCTGCGCTATGAGATCAATCGCTGGACCTGGAACCTGGATGCCTACGCCCAATCGAAACAGCGCGCACCGGGTACCGGCATGAATGCCGACGGCAGCTTCAACGGCAACTACATCACCGAGCCGAGTGCCGATGGCCAGTACGGCGACATTCCGGGCTACGTGACCTGGGCGGCGCGCGGCGGCTATGACTTCGGCAAGGAACTGTCGAACCTCAAGCTGGCAGCCGGGGTGAAGAACATCTTCGACAAGCAGTACTACACCCGCTCCAGCGACAACAACGCGGGGATCTACCTGGGTGAGCCGCGCACCTTCTATGTGCAGGCCAGTGTAGGGTTTTAAGCAGCAGGGGCCGCTGGCAAGACCGGCTCCCACAGGGTGGGTGGACACCGGACCCTGTGGGAGCTGGCTTGCCAGCGATGCTTTTCAGTGTCAGGCCAGCGCTTGTGCCGGCGAGACAATGCAGGTCTTGCCCCCACGCGAACGCCCCGAACTCAGGTAGGCGGCAATCGATTCCTGGGTCACCTCGCCGAGGAACACCTGCTCGGCATCCAGCACCGGCAACCACGAGCGATTGAATTCGTACATCCGCGACAGCAGGATGCGCAGGTGCTCATCGTGCGAGGCGGTGGCGTTGAAGGTACGCAGGAAGTCGGCGCAGGTGCCTTGCTGGCGATGCAGGTCGCGACGGCGCACATAGCCCATGGCTTTGTTCTGCCCGTCGGTGACCACCAGGTAGCGACGGTCATGTTCGTCCATCAATTCCAATGCATCGGCCACCGGCGTTTGCGGGCTTACCGCCGGCGCGTTGTCGGCGGCGTCTTCGGCACGCACCAGCAGCAGGCGCTTGAGGGTGCTGTCCTGGCCAACGAAGTTGCTGACAAAATCGTCCGCAGGATGGGCCAGCAGGGTGTCCGGGTGGTCGATCTGGATCAGCTTGCCGGCGCGGAAAATCGCAATCTTGTCACCCAGCTTGATCGCCTCGTCGATGTCGTGGCTGACCATGATCACGGTCTTGTTCAACGCCCGCTGCATCTCGAAGAACTCGTTCTGGATCATCTCGCGGTTGATCGGGTCGACCGCGCCGAACGGCTCGTCCATCAGCAGCAACGGTGCTTCGGCGGCCAGGGCGCGGATCACGCCGATGCGCTGTTGCTGGCCACCGGACAACTCTCGGGGGTAACGCTGCAGGTACTGCTTGGGTTCGAGCTTGATCATGCTCATCAGCTCGCGGGCGCGATCGTGGCATTTTTGCGGGTTCCAGCCGAGCAGGCGCGGGACCACGGTGATGTTCTCCTCGATGGTCATGTTGGGGAACAGGCCGATCTGCTGGATCACATAGCCGATGCGCCGGCGCAGGGTCACCTCGTCGAGGCCGGTGGTGTCTTCGCCGTTGATCAGCACCTTGCCGGAGGTCGGCGCAATCAGGCGGTTGATCATCTTCAGCGTGGTGCTCTTGCCGCAACCGGACGGGCCGAGGAACACGCAGATCTCGCCTTCGTTGACGGTCAGGCTGACGGAGTCGACGGCTTTGACGTCTTTGCCGTTGGCGTGAAAGGTCTTGCTGAGGTTCTGGAGTTCGATCATTTGCGCAGTCCTTCTGGAGTCAGGGCACGTTGCAGGATTTGCAGCAGCAGGTCGGCGATGATGGCCAAAAGGCTCACCAGCACGGCACCGACCAGCAGCATCGACATGTCGCTGCGGCTGATGGAGGTGAGGATGAGTACGCCCAGGCCACCGGCGCCGATGGTCGCGGCGATGGTCATGACGCCGATGTTCATCACCACGGCGGTACGTACACCGGCGAGGATCACCGGCACGGCGATGGGCAACTCGACCATGCGCAGGCGCTGGCCGAAGGTCATGCCGATGCCGCGGGCGGCTTCCCGGATGCCCGGCTCGACGTTGGTCAGGGCCAGGTAGGTGTTGCGCAGGATCGGCAACAGCGAATACAGAAACACCGCCGTAATCGCCGGCAGTGGCCCCAGGCCCTGGCCGAACGTGGAGTAGAACGGCAGCAGCAGGCCGAACAGGGCGATCGAGGGGATGGTCAGCAGCACCGTGGCGGCGGCTTGCAGCGGGCCGGCGAGAGCCGGGAAGCGGGTCATGAGGATGCCCAGCGGCACGCCGACGACAATCGCCAGGCTGACGGCGATGCCGACCAGGGTGATGTGTTGCCAGGTCAGGTGCAGGACCTGGGCCCAGTCCAGGTGGGTAAAGGTATCGAGCATGTTATGGCTGCTCCTGTGCGGGAGGATGCTGGCGCAGGTACTCGGCGGCGACTTTGCCCGGGCTCTGGTGTTCGACATCGACCTTGGCGTTGAGCTGGCGCATGGTTTCGTCGTCGAGCTGTTCGGCCAGGGGCTTGAGCAGGCTGGCCAGTTGCGGGTGGGCGTCGAGCACGGCCTTGCGCACCACCGGGGCTGCGGTGTAATCGGGGAAGTAGTGCTTGTCGTCTTCCAGCAGCTTGAGGTCAAAGGCGCTCAGGCGCCCGTCGGTGGTGTACACCAGGCCGCTGAACACCTGGCCGTTGCGTAGCGCGGTGTAGACCAGGCCGGCGTCCATCTGGCGGATGTCGCGGCGGGTCAGCTGCAGGTCGTAGGTTTCGCTCAGGCCCACCAGGCCATCGGGACGGTTGGCGAACTCGGTGTCCAGGGCCACCACGTGGATGCGGCCCTGCTCGTCGCGCAGCACCTGGTTCAGTTCGCTGATGCTGTTGACCTGCGGGTATTGCTCAGCGACCTTGCGCGGCAGGGCCAGGGCATAGGTGTTGCTGAACTTCGACGGCGTCAGCCAGATCAGGTCTTTCTTGGCATCCAGTTCCTTGACCCTGGCGTAGGTGGCGGCGGCGCTGGGCATGCGTTCGTCGATATGGTTGTAGGACACCAGCGAAACACCGGTGTATTCCCAGACCATGTCCAGCTGGCCGGTTTCGTGGGCGCTGCGGGCAAGGTTGCTGCCCAGGCCGCCGGTGATACGCACGTCAAAGCCGTTCTGGTTGAGGTACTGGGCAGTGATTTCAGCCAGCACCGTCTGTTCAGTGAAGACCCGCGCACCGAGGCGGATCACAGGTTTGGTCGCGGCCTGGGCAAATCCTGCGAACAGCAGGGCCGCGCCCAGCAACAAGGCGATTCTTTTCATGGGAGCTCCTTCGCTTAGTGGGCCAGGCCGCGTTCAAGCCAACGGCGGCTGGACTGCGCCACCAGGGCGTCGAGTACCAGGGCGAGCAGGGCGGTACAGGCAGCGCCGAGCAGCAGTTGCGGCTGATTGTTCAGGGCAATGCCGGGGAAAATCAGGCTGCCCAGGCTATTGGCGCCAATCAGGAACGACAGCGGCGCGGTACCGACGTTGATCGCCAGGGCCACCCGCACACCGCCGACGATGATCGGCACGGCGTTGGGCAACTCGACCCGCCAAAGGGTCTGGCGCGGGGTCATGCCGATACCGGTGGCGGCTTCCTTGAGCGAGGCGGGAACGTTTTTCAGGCCTTCGTAGGTGTTGCGTACGATGGGCAGGAGGGAGGCGAGGAACAGCGCGAAGACGGCGGGACCGGCGCCAATGCCCAGGAAACTCAGGGCGATGGCCAGAACGGCCAAAGGGGGGATGGTGTTGCCAATGTTGAAAAACTGCATGAAGCGTTCGGCGCGGTCGACCCGATGTGGTCGACTCAAGGCAATCCCAGCGGGTATGCCCACGGCTAGCGCCGCCACCATCGACAGCAACACCAGCATCAGGTGCGCTTGCAGGTAGAACCACAGATCGGCGCGGTAGTGCGCGATCGTATCGATGCCGATCCAGTGGATCAGCAGGGCCAGGATGACGAGCACGAAGGCACATCCCATCAGCCCCTTGCCATAGCTTTTAGCCACAGGCGGACTCCTTTTGTTGTCGGCGAACACACTCCCGTGGCGGCCACCATTCCAGGCGGCAGGCAGTGTGATCGCGATAAGCAGCGCGTTGTCCGAAAACGGAGTGGAACACGCCATAAGCGAAGCCTCGTCAGGCTCGTAGTGCCGGTGAAACCAACCCTGACGAACGGTCATGACCGATTGCGGATCAGGGGAGTGGACGCCTCCACAGTCGTAAAGGTTCCCATCTGAAGCGGCATTTGGCCAGCGCTGATTAACCCAACGGTTCAGTTCGGGGGCAAATTTGGGCTATAATCTGCGCCCTTTTTTTGAATCACCTGCCAGGCGATTTCCCATGACCAACCAGGCCGCCGAAGTCGCGAAACGCCGCACCTTCGCCATTATTTCCCACCCCGATGCGGGTAAGACCACCATCACCGAAAAGCTCCTGCTGATGGGCAAGGCAATTGCCGTCGCCGGTACGGTGAAATCGCGAAAGTCCGACCGCCATGCCACCTCCGACTGGATGGAAATGGAGAAGCAGCGTGGTATATCCATCACCACCTCGGTGATGCAGTTCCCCTATCGCGAGCACATGATCAACCTGCTCGACACCCCGGGCCACGAAGACTTCTCGGAAGATACCTACCGTACCCTCACCGCCGTCGACTCGGCGCTGATGGTGCTCGACGGCGGTAAAGGGGTCGAGCCACGGACCATCGCCCTGATGGACGTCTGCCGCCTGCGTGACACGCCGATCGTCAGCTTCATCAACAAACTTGACCGTGACATCCGCGACCCGATCGAACTGCTCGATGAAATCGAAGCGGTCCTGAAGATCAAGGCCGCACCCATCACCTGGCCGATCGGTTGCTACCGCGATTTCAAGGGCGTGTACCACCTGGCGGGCGACTACATCATCGTCTACACCCCGGGCCACGGCCATGAGCGCACCGAGGTGAAGATCATCGAGAAGCTCGACTCCGATGAAGCCCGCGCCCACCTTGGCGACGAGTACGAGCGCTTCCTTGAGCAGCTGGAGCTGGTGCAGGGCGCCTGCCACGAGTTCGACCAGGGCGAATTCATGCGTGGCGAGCTGACCCCGGTGTTCTTCGGTACCGCGCTGGGCAACTTCGGTGTCGACCACGTGCTCGATGCCGTCGTCGACTGGGCGCCACGCCCGCTGCCGCGCGAGGCCAACGAGCGCGCCGTCGAGCCGACCGAAGAGAAGTTCAGCGGTTTCGTGTTCAAGATCCAGGCGAACATGGACCCCAAGCACCGCGACCGTATCGCCTTCATGCGTATCTGCTCGGGCCGTTACGAAAAAGGCATGAAAATGCGCCACGTGCGCACCGGCAAGGACCTGCGCATCGGCGATGCGCTGACCTTCTTCTCCTCCGAGCGTGAGCAACTGGAAGAGGCCTGGGCCGGCGACATCATCGGCCTGCACAACCACGGCACCATCCAGATCGGCGATACTTTCACCGAAGGCGAGGCCCTGGGCTTTACCGGTATTCCGCACTTCGCTCCGGAACTGTTCCGCCGCGTGCGCCTGAAAGACCCGCTCAAGTCCAAGCAACTGCGCCAGGGCTTGCAGCAACTGGCTGAAGAGGGTGCGACCCAGGTGTTCTTCCCGGAGCGCAGCAACGACATCATCCTCGGCGCCGTCGGTGTGCTGCAGTTCGATGTGGTCGCCAGCCGCCTGAAGGAAGAGTACAAGGTCGAGTGTGCCTACGAGCCCATCACCGTCTGGTCGGCGCGCTGGATCAGCTGCGACGACAAGAAGAAACTCGAGGAATTCAAGAACAAGGCCGTGGAAAACATGGCCATCGACGGTGGCGGTCACCTGACCTACCTGGCCCCGACCCGGGTCAACCTGGCGCTGATGGAAGAGCGCTGGCCGGATGTGAAGTTCCGCGCGACCCGCGAGCATCACTAACTTAAGCCTCAAGCCTCAAGCTTCAAGCGTCAAGAAAGAGCAGACCGTGCGCGGTCTGCTTTTTTTTTTTTGCAGCTGGAAGCTTGGCGCTTGCAGCTGGCCGAAGGCTTAGTTTCCCGCTTTGATACTGGTCCAGATCCGGGTGCGGATGCGGTCGATCTTGGCCGGCATCGCTTCCAGGGCATAGAGCTTGCCGAGCATCTGGTCGCTGGGGTAGATCATGCCGTTGGCTTTTAGCGCCGGGTCGACCAGGGTGTCGGCCGTGAGGTTACCGTTGGCGTACTGCACATGGTTGCTGATGTTGGCCATCACTTCAGGCTGCAGCAGGTAGTTCATATAGGCGTAGCCGGCTTTCTCGTCTGGTGCGTCGGCCGGCATGGCGACCATGTCGAACCACATCGGAGCGCCTTCCTTGGGAATCGAATAGCCGACCTTCACGCCATTTTTCGCCTCTTCTGCCCGGTTCTTGGCCTGCAGCACATCGCCGGAGAAGCCCACCACCACGCAGATATCGCCGTTGGCCAGGTCGCCGGTGTACTTGGAGGAGTGGAAGTAGCTGATGTACGGGCGCACGGTCATCAGCAGTTGCTTGGCCTTGTCGTAGTCTTTCGGGTCTTGGCTGTGGTGCGCCAGGCCCAGGTAGTTGAGGGCGATCGGCAGTAGTTCCGGGCCATTGTCGAGCACCGCCACGCCGCAGCTTTTCAGCTTGCTGATGTACTCGGGCTTGAAGATCAGGTCCCAGGAATCCACCGGGGCGTTGTCGCCCAGCACCGCCTTGACCTTGTCGATGTTGTAGCCGATCCCGGTACTGCCCCACAGGTACGGGAAGCCGTACTGGTTGCCCGGGTCGTTGACCTCCAGGGCCTTGAGCAGCACCGGGTTGAGGTTTTTCCAGTTGGGCAGCTGGCGCTTGTCCAGTTGTTTGAGCGCCTTGCCCTGGATCTGCCGGGCCATGAAGTGGTTGGAGGGGAACACCACGTCGTAGCCGGAGTTGCCGGTCATCAGCTTGCCGTCGAGGGTCTCGTTGCTGTCGAACACGTCGTAGGTCGGCACGATGCCGCTGGCCTGCTGGAAGTGCTTGAGGGTGTCGGGGGCGATGTAGCTAGACCAGTTGTAGATTTTCACCGTATCGGCCGCCTGGGCGATGGAGGCGGCCAGCAATAGTGGTGCGAAGAGCAATGGGCGCATGTCTGGATTCCTTGCTTCATCTGTTTTTTATCGAAGGAGGCAGGCGATCAAATGATCAGAAAATCAGCACGTAGGTCTTGCGCACGGTCTCCTGGATATCCCAGGTGCCGGTGCTGTTGGCCGGTAGCAGGATGGCGTCGCCGGCTTCGATGCTCAGCGGTTCGCCACCGTCAGGGGTGAAGGTGCAGCGGCCCTTGATGAAATGGCAGAACTCCTGCTGGACGATCTGCCGGCGCCAGCGCCCCGGGGTGCATTCCCAGATGCCGGTTTCGACGCCATCGCTGCGCTCGACGCAGGTTACCGAGGCGATCGAGACCGGCTCGCCGAGCGGTACGGCCACCGGGTTGGAGTCGTCGAGGGTGACGCTGTCGGTGTTCTTGAACTGGGTAATGCTCATACCGGTGAGTCCTGTGCAGGGGGAACGAAAAGTCAGCGCATGAAGCCTTCCATGAAGTCCGCCACGCCGCTGGCCAGGCGTCGGCGCCAGGGGGCGCTGGAGGGGGCGGCGAGGGTCTGGTCCTCATGGACGAAACTCTTGATGATTGCGTTGTAACCCAGCCAGCGGCAGGGTTCAGGCTCCCAGCCGGGCAGGCTGTGCAGGGCCCGGTCGTGGTTGGTCCAGGGCTGTTCGGTAAGCACGCTGCGCCGCTCCAGGATCAAGTCGGCCAGGGTTCGCCCGCCCAGGTTGCTGGCGCCGACGCCTTCGCCGCCGTAGCCACCCGCCAGGGCAATCCGCTGTTTGCGGTCGCAGAACATGTGCGGCTGGAAGCGCCGGGCCATGCCCAGGTTGCCGCCCCAGGCATGGGTGATGGCGACGTTCTTGAGCTGCGGGAACAGTTCGCCGAACAGGTAGCGGCGCAGTTCGATTTCACTGTCGGTGAGGTCGAAGTTGTCACGCAGGCGCCCGGCGAAGCGGTAGCCGCCACGGGCGCCAAACACCAGGCGGTTGTCGAGGGTGCGCTGACCGTAGGTGACCTGACGGCTGTTCTCGCTGAAGGCTTGGCCGCGGTTGAGGCCGATCTGCTCCCAGGTCTGTTCGGGCAGCGGCTCGGTGGCCACCAGCAGGCTTTGTACCGGCATTTGATAGCGGCCCAGTGGCGGCAGATTGACCGAGTAGCCCTCGACCGCCGGCACCAGCCACTGGCATTTGACCCGTGCCTGCAACGTACGCACCTCGCCGGCGCGCCACTGGGTGACGGGGCTGCTCTCAAAGAGCTTCACGCCCATGGCCTCCACCGTACGGGCCAGGCCGCGTACCAGTTTGGCCGGCTGGATGGTGGCGACATTGGGGTTGAAGATTGCGCCATAGGGGCGGCTGATACGCAACTGGAGCGCCAGCTCATCGGGGCTCAGCCAGCGGTAGTCGGCTTCGCTCAGGCCCTGTTTGTAGCATTTGTTCAGGTAGGTGCGCAGGCTGGTTTCCTGCTCGGGGTAGCGTGCTGCGCAATACAGCACGCCACCTTTGCGGTAGTCGCAGTCGATGCCTTCGCGCTCGAGCACTTGGGCAACTTCATCGGGGATGCCGTGCAGCAGGTCATAGCTGGCGCGTCGCTGTTCGGGCGTGCAGCCGGCGAGCAGGCGGTCTTCGCCGAGCAGGTTACCCATCAGCCAGCCGCCATTGCGCCCGGAAGCACCGAAGCCTGCGATCTGCGCTTCGACGATGGCGATGTTCAGTTGCGGCGCCAGGCGTTTGAGGTAGTAGGCGGTCCACAGCCCGGTGTAGCCAGCGCCGATGATGCAGACGTCGACGTCCAGGTCCTGTTGCAGCGCCGGGCGTGAGGCCAACGGCTCATCGAGTTGGTCCATCCACAGGCTGATACTGCGCCATGCCAGCATTGTTCGGCTCCACATCGGTAACGGTCTGTGGCGATCCTAGAAGCTTGCGGGGCGCTGTGTCTTACGTGCGTGCACGCAGAGAATTCTGCTTCACGTAGGCCTTGGGCGACAGGCCGGTGTGCTGACGAAAACACTTGTAGAACGCCGACAGCGAGTTGAAGCCGGCGGCAAAGGCCAGCTCGTCGACACGCGCGACTGTGGTGCTGGCCTCCAGGCTGGTCAGCAGGTGTTGCAGGCGGGCCTGGTTGACGTAGCGGTAGAAGCTCTGGCCGAGCACCTGGTTGAGCAGGTAGGAGATCTGGTTACGGCTGTAGCCACTTTCGCGGGCGACGCACTGTAGGTCCAGCTCCGGGTCGAGGTAGGGTTGCTGGTGCCGGAAGTACTGTTCCAGGTCCTGGGCCATGAAGCTCAGCTGGCGCGGCGACAGGCCCAAGCGGCTGACTGCCGGTCGCAGGTCGTTGTGGCCGGGGGCCTGGCTGGGGGCACGGACCAGCGAGGCGTACTCGTTGACCCGCCAGATCAAACCGTCGCGCACGGTGATCGCTTCGCTGGACTGGAACGCCACCAGGCCTTCGCCACCGCGCAGGGTGACCTGATACTGAATGAAGGCGGTGCAGCCGTCGACGCGGATGCGGTCACTGTGGACGATGTCTTCATCGGCTTCGCGGGGCATGCTCACGCGCACGTATTCGCGCAGCTGGTCGAGGTGCAAGACGCGGTTCTGGAAGAAGTCGTTGTAGTGGATATCGGGGTGATACAAGGCCATGACCCCGTCGAGGTCGCGATGCTTCCAGCACAGGTGGTAGCGCAGGACGGTGGCGGCGGTTTCCGGGGTTTGTTCCGGGCCGTCGGGGATTGGGTCTGGGGTCATTGCTGGATAGTGATGGAGGGGCCAATCGCGGGTCAAGCCCGCTCCCACACAGTGCACTGTGGGAGCGGGCTTGACCCGCGATGCGGTTACAGGAACTGCTCGGCGTAATGGCACGCCACCTGCCGCGTCCCCACCTGCCTGAACGCCGGCTCCTCGGCAGCACAACGCTCGGTGGCATACGGGCAACGCTTGTGGAAGGCACAGCCAGGTGGCGGATTCAGTGGGTTGGGCAGCTCGCCGGCGATCTTGATTTTCGGCTTGAGCGGGTCCGGATGAATGGTCGGTGTCGCCGACAGCAGCGCCTGGGTGTAAGGGTGCAGCGGCTTGCTGTAGATATCCTCCTTGGGGCCCATTTCCGCTGGCCGGCCCAGGTACATCACCAGCACCTGATCCGCCACATGGCGCACCACCGCCAGGTTGTGGGAAATGAACACGTAGGCGGTGTTGAACTCCTTCTGCAGGTCCATGAACAGGTTCAGCACCTGGGCCTGGATCGACACGTCGAGGGCCGAAGTCGGTTCATCGGCCACCAGCACTTTCGGTTGCAGCATCATCGCCCGGGCCAGGGCAATACGCTGGCGCTGGCCACCGGAGAACATGTGCGGGTAGCGCTGATAGTGCTCGGGGCGCAGGCCGACCTGTTGCATCATCGCCTGCACCTTCTCGCGGCGTTCGGCCTTGCTCAGGTTGGTGTTGATCAGCAGCGGTTCGCCCAACTGGTCGCCGATCTTCTGCCGCGGGTTGAGCGAGGCGTAAGGGCTCTGGAAGACCATCTGCACGTCCTTGCGCAGTTGCTTGCGCTCGGCCTTGTTGGCCCCGGCGACTTCCTGGCCGGCGATCTTCAGCGAACCGGAAGACGGCTCTTCGATCAGGGTCAGGGCCCGGGCCAGGGTCGACTTGCCACAGCCGGACTCGCCAACCACAGCCAGGGTCTTGCCGGCTTCCAGTTCAAAGGACACACCGTTGAGTGCGCGCACCAGGGCATGGCCCTTGAACAGGCCACGGGAAACCTCGTAGTGACGGGTCAGTTCACGGGCGGTAAGGACGACGGTCATTACGCCACCTCCTGGTTCAGCGGGTAGAAACAACGCACCTGGCTATGGGCCTGGGGGTCGAGGGTTGGCCGTTGCCGGCGGCAGTTGTCCTGCGCGTACGGGCAGCGCGGCGACAGCAGGCAGCCTTCGGGGCGATCGTAGCGCCCGGGGACGATGCCCGGCAGGGTCGCCAGGCGCTCGGCGCCTTGGCTGTGCTCGGGGATCGCCGCTAGCAACGCTTCACTGTAGGGGTGCGCCGGTACGTCGAACAGTTCGGGCACCTGACCCACTTCCACGGCCTGGCCTGCGTACATCACGCACACCCGTTTGGCTGTTTCGGCCACTACGGCAAGGTCATGGGTGATCAGGATCAGGGCCATGTTCTGCTCTTTTTGCAGGTTGAGCAGCAGTTCCATGATCTGCGCCTGGATGGTCACGTCGAGGGCGGTGGTCGGTTCGTCGGCGATCAGCAGCTTGGGCTCGCCGGCAATCGCCATGGCGATCGCCACCCGCTGGCTCATGCCGCCGGAAAGCTGGTGCGGGTAGGCGTCCAGGCGGCTTTCGGCGCCAGGGATTTCAACTTTTTTGAGCAGCTCCAGGGCACGCTGGCGGGCAGCCTTGCCGCGCAGTCCGAGGTGCTGGCGCAGGACTTCCTCGATCTGGAAACCCACGGTGTAGCTGGGGTTGAGAGCGGTCATCGGGTCCTGGAAGACCATGGCCATATCCTTGCCGACCACCTTGCGTCGTTGCCGGCCGCTGAGCTTGAGCATGTTGGTGCCGTCGAAGGTCAGGGCGTCGGCGGTAATACGCCCGGGGGCGTCGATCAGACCCATCAACGCCATCATGGTCACCGACTTGCCGGAGCCCGATTCGCCGACGATGGCCAGGACTTCACCTTCATTGACCGACAGGTCCAGGCCGTCGACCACCGGTACCGCATTGGCGTCGCCAAAGCGCACATTCAGATTCTTGATTTGCAGAAGTGACATGGCGATCTCCTCAGGCGGCATTCTTGAGTTTCGGGTCCAGCGCATCGCGCAGTCCGTCACCCATCAGGTTGATTGCCAGCACGCTGAGCAAAATGGTCAGGCCAGGCAGGCTCACGACCCACCAGGCGCGTTCGATGTAGTCGCGGGCCGAGGCCAGCATGGTGCCCCACTCGGGGGTTGGCGGCTGCACACCAAGGCCGAGGAAGCCCAGGGCGGCAGCGTCGAGGATCGCCGAAGAGAAGCTCAGGGTGGCCTGGACGATCAGCGGCGCCATGCAGTTGGGCAGCACGGTGACGAACATCAGCCGTGGCAGGCCGGCACCGGCCAGGCGTGCGGCGGTGACGTAGTCGCGGTTCAGTTCACCCATGACTGCCGCGCGGGTCAGGCGCACATAGGATGGCAACGAGACGATGGCGATGGCGATCACGGTGTTGATCAGGCCAGGGCCGAGGATGGCGACGATCGCGACCGCCAGCAGCAGCGAGGGCAGGGCCAGCATCACGTCCATCAGGCGCATGATCGACGGCCCGAGGATGCGCGGGAAGAACCCGGCCAACAGACCGAGGAAGATCCCCGGGATCAGCGAGATCACCACCGACGACAGACCGATCAGCAGCGACAGGCGCGAGCCCTGGATCAAGCGCGAGAGCAGGTCGCGACCGAGTTCGTCGGTGCCGAGGATGAACTGCCAGTTGCCGCCTTCGAGCCACACCGGCGGGGTCAGCAGGAAGTCACGGTACTGCTCGCTGGGGTTGTGCGGCGCCACCCAGGGTGCGAACAGCGCGCAGAACACGATCAGGCTCATGAACATCAGCCCGGCGACCGCACCCTTGTTGCGCGAGAAGGCTTGCCAGAACTCCTTGTACGGCGAAGGGTAGAGCAGGCTCTGGTCGACAGCGGTGGCCGGGGTGGTGACAGATTTCGGAAGTGGGGTAGTCATGACGAGGCCCTCAGCGCTGATGACGGATGCGTGGGTTGGCCAGGCCGTAGAGAATGTCCACGACGAAGTTGACCAGGATCACCAGGCAGGCAATCAACAGGATGCCGTTCTGTACCACGGGGTAATCACGGGCGCCGATGGCTTCGATCAGCCACTTGCCGATGCCCGGCCAGGAAAAGATGGTTTCGGTCAGTACCGCACCGGCCAGCAGGGTGCCGACCTGCAGGCCGAACACCGTCAGCACCGGGATCAGCGCGTTGCGCAGGCCGTGCACGAACACCACGCGGGCCGGTGACAGGCCCTTGGCGCGGGCCGTACGGATGTAGTCTTCGCGCAGCACTTCGAGCATGGAGGAGCGGGTCATCCGGGCGATCACTGCCAGCGGAATGGTGCCCAGGACAATGGCCGGCAGAATCAGGTGCATCAGCGCGTCCTTGAAGGCGCCTTCCTCGTCGCTGAGCAAGGTGTCGATGAGCATGAAGCCGGTTTTCGGCTCGATGTCGTAAAGCAGGTCGATGCGCCCGGAAACCGGGGTCCAGCCCAGGCTTACGGAGAAGAACATGATCAGGATCAGGCCCCACCAGAAGATCGGCATCGAGTAGCCAGCCAGCGAGATCCCCATGACCCCGTGATCGAACAGCGAACCGCGCTTGAGCGCGGCGATCACCCCGGCCAGCAGGCCGATCACCCCGGCGAAAAACAGCGCCGCCATGGCCAGCTCGAGGGTCGCCGGGAACAGGGCGAGGAACTCGGTCCAGACACTTTCACGGGTACGCAGCGATTCGCCAAGGTCACCCTGGGCAAGCTTGCTGACGTAGTCCAGGTACTGTTCGGGAAGCGGTTTGTTCAGCCCCAGGCGCTCCATGGCCTGGGCGTGCATTTCCGGGTCGACCCGCCGTTCACCCATCATGACTTCAACCGGATCGCCGGGTATCAGCCGTATGAGCGCAAACGTCAGCAAGGTGATGCCGAAGAAGGTCGGGATCAGCAATCCCAGGCGCCGGGCAATAAAACTAAACATCTTCTGGAGTACCTCATCAGCCGGTCAGGCATGCCCGCCGACACCCGGGTAGGGTGTCGGCGGTCGTTCTTGTTCTACTTCACCTGGGTAGTGGCGAAGTTGTTATTGGTGAGGGGGTTGATGTGGTACCCCTCAACGTTGTCGCGCATGGCGGTGAACATCTTCGGATGCGCCATGCTGATCCACGGTTGATCTTCATCGTACACCGCCAGAGCCTTTACATAGAGCGCTGCGCGCTCATTGGTGTCGGTGACTTCACGGGCCTTGGTGATCAACTGCTGGAAGGTTTGATTGCACCAGCGGGCATAGTTCTCGCCACTTTTCACCGCGTCGCAGCTAAGCAGCGGGCTGAGGAAGTTGTCCGGATCGCCGTTGTCACCGGCCCAGCCTGCGGAGACCATGTCCGCTTCGCCCTTCTTGGCACGGCGCAGCATTTCGGCCCATTCCATCACCCGAATATCGACTTTCAGGCCGATCTTGGCCAGGTCCGCCTGGAGCATTTCGGCACTCAGGCGCGGGTTGGGGTTGGTCGGGCCGCCGCCGTTGCGGGTGAACAGGGTCAGCACCGCGCCCTCCGGCACGCCGGCTTCCTTGAGCAGGGCACGGGCTTTGTCGAGATCGCGAGGCGGGTTCTGATTGTCGGTGTTGTAGCCAATCAGGGTCGGTGGGTAAGGGTTGACCGCGACCAGCGCGTTGCCTTTGCCAAACAATTGGTCGACGTGGGTCTGGCGGTCGAAAGCGATGTTGATGGCTTTGCGCACGCGCACATCGCTCAGGTACTTGTGTTCGGTGTTGAGCGAGATGTAGCCGGTGGTCAGCGCTTCCATCTCGGCCACTTTCAATTTGGGGTCGGCCTTGATGCTGGGGATGTCGTCGGGCTTGGGATACAGCGCCACCTGGCACTCGTTGGCCTTGAGCTTCTGCAGGCGCACGTTGTTGTCATTGGCGATGGCGAAGATCAGGGCATCGGCTGGAGGCTTGCCGCGAAAGTATTCCGGGTTGGCCTTGTAGCGGACCTGAGCGTCTTTGTTGTAGCGCTGGAAGATGAACGGGCCGGTGCCGATCGGCTTGCTGTTGAGCTCGGCGGTCTTGTCGGCCTTGAGTAACTGGTCGCCGTATTCGGCGGAGTAGATCGAGGTGAAGGCCATGGCCAGGTCACGCAGGAAAGGCGCTTCGGGGCGATTGAGGGTGAAGACCACGGTGTGATCGTCGGTCTTCTCGACGCTTTTGAGCAGGTCCTTGAAACCCATGCTCTCGAAATAAGGGAAACCGATGCTGGTCTTGTTGTGCCACGGGTGATTCGGGTCCAGCTGTCGTCGGAAACTCCACAGCACGTCGTCCGCATTCATATCGCGAGTGGGTTTGAAGTAATCCGTGGTGTGGAACTTGACCCCTTCGCGCAGGTGGAAGGTGTAGGTCAGGCCGTCTGCGCTGATGTCCCAGCGTTCGGCCAGGGCTGGCTGGATATCGGTGGTGCCTGGCTTGAAGTCGACCAGGCGGTTGAAGATGGCCTCGGCCGAGGCATCGGCGGTCACGGCAGTGGTGTACTGGACGATATCGAAGCCTTCCGGGCTGGCCTCGGTACATACCACCAGCGGCTTGGCCGAGAGGCCCGCCGCAGTACTCAACAGGACGGCTGCCAGGGCAGCCTGTAGTGGTAACAGTTTCATGAAACCTCCTGCAATCGATTAACCAGAGTAGCCGTCCCGGCCGGTTCGGCGAACCGACCGGGAAACCGCGTTCTAGAGGAAGTTGAAAGGAATGGTGGTGACAATCCGCAGCTCGTCCAGGCTACCGTCGGCCTGGGCCTTGCTGGCCCGGTGGGCGGTATAGGTCGCGCGGATGGTGGTGTCCTTCAGGGTGCCGCTCTGCACCGCGTAGGTGGTGCCGATGCCCCACTCGTAGTGGTTCTCGTCGTCCAGGCCGCGGACGTCGTAACCGGTGCCCTTGTAGTGGGTACCGTCGATGCCCCAGCCACGGGCGTTGTACAGGTTGAACTTGAGCCCCGGCACGCCGTATTGGGCCATGTTCAATACATAGGCAATCTGCATCGACTTCTCGTTCGGGCCGTTGAAGTCCGAGAGCAGGGAGTTGGCCAGGAAGATCGCGTTGGTGTCGTGCAGGTAGTCGAAGTATTCGTTGCCGTTGACCTGCTGGTAGGAGAAGGTCAGGTTGTGAGCCTGGTGGGTCAGGCCGAACGACAGACTGTAGGTGTCGTTATCAATGTCGCCGAGCTTGCTTTTGCCTTCGTCCTTGGTCTTGTAGTAGTTCAGGCCAGTGGTCAGGCTCAGCACCGCGCTGTCGCCCAGCTCATGGCTGGCGCCGAAGTAGTACTGGTTCCACAGGTCTTCGACGTTGGACACGTAGAAGCTGGTCTTCAGGCTCTTCAGTGGCTGGTAGCTGACGCCGGCGATGTTGACGTGATCGGCTTCAAAGGCGCGATCACCATACTCGGCAACGAACTTGCTGGTGCCCTGTTCGGTCCGGGTCGAGAGCCGGTCGAAGGTACCGAAATCAAAGGACAGGTTGTCGAACTCTTCGCTGTGGATGCTCACACCCTCGAAGCTCGACGGTAAGGCACGGTTGCCAATGAACGCCAGTACCGGGGTGTCCATCGACTGGCGGCCGGCGGTCAGGGTGGTGTTGGAAACCCGCGCCTTGACGTTGGCCAGGCCCATCTTGCTCCACTGGCCGATGACGTCGCCATCGCTGTGGGTCAGGGTCCGGTTGTTCGGCCCGGCCACTGCGGCACGGCCGCGCTGCAGGGCAATGGCGTTGTAGGCGGCGACTTCGGTGCTGAAACCAACAGTACCTTCGGTAAAGCCCGAGGTGTAGTTGAGGATAGTGCCCTGGACCCAGTTGTCCCGGCTGTGGGTGTCGTGGCGGGTACCATCGCTCTTGTAGTACTTCCACATCGGCGCGCGGGTGGCGCGTTCGCGGGCGTACCAGTTGCGGGTCGAACCGGACAGGCTCTGCCCTTCGATGAAACCCTTGGCTTCGCTCTGGGCGCTGGTGGATTTGACGCTGACCGGGACGAAGTCCTGGCTGGCGGGTTCGGCCTGGGCCACGGCTGACAGGCCACTGAGGGACAATGCCAGTACTGCGGTTTTGGTTCGTTTCAAGGTAAAGCTCCCTTTTCTTTTCTTTTTTTAGTGATCGCCTGGCTTTTTGAGCTGGGCGTCTTGCCGGATGGAACAAGGGTTGCAAACGTTTGCTGTAGGGCAATCGAGCATCTTCAGGCTGAGTTCTCCTGCGAGGGCGATGCGCACCCCCGAGGGAGAAGTCGGTTTTTATTCGGTACTGACGCCTGAAAAGTTGTTGCGCCCGAAAGGACTTACCTTGAAATCCACGACCTTGGCACTGAGCGGCTGGTTGACCGTCGAGTGGGCGATCGGGGTGATGGGCAACTGTTGCTTGAGGCGCTGCTGCGCCTGTTTGTAGAGCACGGTGCGTTGCTCGCGGTCGGTGATGGTCTTGGCTTTCTTGACCAGGGCGTCGTACTGCGGGTCGCACCACATGGAGTAGTTGTTGCTGCCAATCGCGTCGCAGCTGTACAGGGTGCCCAGCCAGTTGTCCGGGTCACCGTTGTCGCCGGTCCAGCCGATCAGCGAGATGTCGTGTTCACCGTCCTTGGTGCGCTTGAGGTATTCGCCCCATTCGTAGCTGACGATCTTCACTTTCAGACCGACCTTGCCCCAGTCGGCCTGGAGCATTTCGGCCATCAGCTTGGCATTGGGGTTGTACGGGCGTTGGACAGGCATGGCCCAGAGGGTGATTTCAGTGCCTTCCTTGACCCCGGCGGCCTTGAGCAATTCGCGGGCCTTGTCCGGGTTGTAATCGGCATCCTTGATGCTGTCGTCGTAGGACCACTGGGTCGGCGGCATGCTGCCCACCGCCAGCTGCCCAGCCTCCTGGTACACCGCTTTGACGATGGCCGATTTGTTGATCGCCATGTCCATGGCCTGGCGCACCTCGAGCTGGTCGAAGGGTTTGTGCCGCACGTTGTAGGCGATGTAGCCGAGGTTGAAACCGGGCTTTTCGATGACCTGCAGCTTCGGGTCGCTCTTCAGGGCGTTGAGATCGGCGGGGCGCGGGTGCAGGGTGACCTGGCATTCATTCTTGCGCAGCTTCTGGATGCGCACCGACGGGTCGGTGTTGATCGAGAAGATCAACTGGTCGATCTTCACCTGGCTCGGGTCCCAGTAGTCCTTGTTGCCGCGGTAGCGGATCTGCGAGTCCTTCTGGTAACGCTGGAACACGAACGGGCCGGTGCCGATCGGCTTCTGGTTGATGTCGCTGGGGCGCCCCGACGTCATCAACTGCTCGGCATATTCGGCCGAGAGTACAGAGGCAAAGTTCATCGCCAGGTTTTGCACAAAAGCGGCATCGACGCTGTTGAGGGTAAAGACCACGGTCATCGGGTCGGTCGTCTCGATCCGCGCGATGTTCTTGTCCAGGCTCATGCTGACGAAGTAGGGAAACTCGGTGGGGTAGGCCTTGCGGAACGGGTGGTTGCGGTCGAGCATCCGGTTGAAGGTGAACAGCACGTCGTCGGCGTTGAAGTCGCGGCTGGGAGTGAAAGCCTTGTTGCTGTGGAACTTGACCCCTTCGCGCAGGTGGAAGGTGTAGGTCAGGCCGTCGTCGGAAACCTCCCAGCTTTTCGCCAGGGCTGGCTTCACGGCCGTCGCCCCTCGTTCGAATTCCACCAGGCGGTTGTAGATCGGTTCGGCGGCGTCGTTGTCGGTGGCGCTGGTGTACTGCGCCGTGTCAAAACCGCCCGGGCTGCCTTCGGAGCAGAACACCAGGTTGTTGGCCAGGCTGGTAGGGGCCTGGGCGAGCAGGCCAAGGCCCAGCAATGCCGCATAAATCGGAGTGTGGCGCATGACAATCCCTTCTCTCTTGTTGTTTTTCACGTGGTCCATGGCGCACAGCTGTACGAATCGCGCCGACTACGCTGCACCCTTGACGGTAGGTCCATCAGGGCGTTGCAGATAGGTGCGATTGCGCAGAGGTGTGTAGGAGGTATCCGATAGAGCGGGCGACGTTTCCTTGTCGATGCGCTAGCGGTTGACCTGCCAGGCCATCAGGTTGCGGCCCCGGGTGCCGTGTGGCGTCGCGGGGCCGATCCGTTTGGCTGCTACTTGGTCACGCTGACCCCATAGAAGGAGTTCAAGCCAAAGGGGCTGATCTTGAAGTCCTGTACGGTTGAACGCATAGGTTGATACACCGTCGAGTGAGCGATGGGTGTCATCGGAACCTGTTCTTTGAGGATGTGTTGCGCTTGCTTGTACAACTCGGTGCGCTTGGCCTGGTCGGAGGTGGCCTTGGCTTGCTTGACCAGGTCGTCGTACGGCTTGTAGCACCATTTGGAGAAGTTGTTGCCTTCCAGGGCATCACAACCGAACAGGGTGCCCAGCCAGTTGTCCGGGTCACCGTTATCGCCGCTCCAGCCAATCAGCATGGCGCCGTTTTCGCCGCCTTTGGAGCGCTTGATGTACTCACCCCACTCGTAGCTGACAATCTTGGCCTTGATGCCGACCTTGGCCCAGTCCGACTG
Organism: Pseudomonas sp. RC2C2; assembly: GCF_018390435.1. Classification (NCBI taxonomy): domain Bacteria; kingdom Pseudomonadati; phylum Pseudomonadota; class Gammaproteobacteria; order Pseudomonadales; family Pseudomonadaceae; genus Pseudomonas; species Pseudomonas sp. RC2C2. The sequence continues at coordinate 3,303,486 of NZ_JAHBAX010000001.1, forward strand.
CAGCATCTCGGCCATCAGCTTGGCATTGGGGTTGTACGGACGTTGCACCGGCATGGCCCAGAGGTTGATCTCGGTGCCTTCCTTGATGCCGGCTTCCTTGAGCAGTTGCCTGGCTTTTTCCGGATCGTACTTGGCGTCCTTGATGGTGGTGTCATAGGACCACTGGGTCGGCGGCATGGCGTTGACCGCCAGCTGGCCGGCGCCCTGGTACACCGAGTCGATGATCTGCTGCTTGTTCACCGCCATGTCCAGCGCTTCGCGGACCTTGAGCTGGGCCATCGGGTTGGGCTGGTTGCTGCCCTTGATCTTGTCCATCACGTTGTAGGCGATGTAGCCGAGGTTGAAGCCGGCCTGGTCAGGCATCTTCAGGTTGGGGTCGTTCTTCAGCGGCTCGATATCGGCCGGGCGCGGGAACAGGGTGACCTGGCACTCGTTCTTCTTGAGCTTCTGCATGCGCACCGAGGCATCGGTGGTGATGGCGAAGATCAGGTTGTCGATCTTCACATCGTCAGGCTTCCAGTAGTCCTTGTTGCCCTTGAAGCGGATCTGCGCGTCTTTCTGGTACTTGCTGAACACGAACGGGCCGGTGCCGATCGGTTTCTGGTTGATGTCGGCGGGCTTGCCCTGCTTGAGCAACTGGTCGGCGTATTCGGCGGACTGGATCGAGGCGAAGCTCATGGCCAGGTTCTGGATGAAGGCGGCGTCGACGCCATTGAGGGTGAACTTGACCGTGTGATCGTCGAGCTTTTCGACCTTGGCGATGTTCTTGTCCATGCCCATGTCGGTGAAGTACGGGAACTCGGTGGGGTATGCCTTGCGGAACGGCATGTCCTTGTCGAGCATCCGATTGAAGGTGAACAACACGTCGTCGGCGTTGAATTCGCGGGTCGGCTTGAAGAAATCGGTGGTATGGAACTTGACCCCTTCACGCAGGTGGAAGGTATAGGTCAGGCCATCCTCGGAAATGTCCCAGCGAGTTGCCAGGCCCGGGATGACCGCAGTGCCGCCACGCTCGAACTGGCTCAGACGGTTGAAGACTGTCTCGGCTGAGGCATCGAAGTCGGTTCCGGTGGTGTATTGGCCAGGGTCGAAGCCCGCAGGGCTGCCTTCGGAGCAAAACACCAGGTTAGTCGCCGCAAGGGCAGAGGGGGCGCCGGCAAGCAAGCCTGCGCCGACCAGAAACGGAATGACCGCGTGTTTGAGCATGGTGGCCTCATTGTTGTCATTTTTGATTTGAGGGGGCCTTGTGAGCCGACCTGCGGATACTTATGCAGGCCCCATACCCAATGCAACACTCAAAGGGATGTGTGACGGAAAACAGTGGGACGAACGTACAAGAATGTCGCATCCGTATAATTTTTTATGGAGTTGATCGTTTGCGAGGGGGTGTTTCAGTGTATTTCGAAGACGTTGTCTCTATATCGAGTCAGTCTTTGCACTAAATTGGGGCGTGAGGTGCTACGAGTAACAGGGTTCGCGGCAGCCGAAGCTGCCGCGAAACAGCAGAAAAGTAACGTTGTTTAAGGCATCTGGACTTCGATGGTGCCGTCGGCGCTGAGGGTCACCTGGCTGGTGCCCGCCTCGATTTCTGGAACGGCAGCAGCGTCTTCGGCCATGCCGGCTTTCATCATCATCGGCGCGCTACGGGCATAAGGATGCGGGTAGCCGCTGCTGTTGAGGTTGAGGTTGACCACTTTGTAGCCTTTGCCGCCCAGCGCTTCGGTGGCCAGTTGGGCGCGGGCCTTGAAGGCGCTGACGGCATCCTTGAGCAACTCGTCTTCGCTGGTCTTGCGCGTGGCCGGGGCGATGGAGAAGTCCATGCCGCCCATTTTCAGGTCCTGCAACAGGGTACCGGTGAGTTGCGACAGGGCCGGGAAGTTGGCGCTTTCCAGGCGCAGTTCGGCGCGCTCACGCCAGCCGGTGATCCTCTGGCCCTTGTTGTCGTAGATCGGATAGCTGTTGCGGCTGCCCTGGCTGATCTTCACGTCCTTGACTTCGCGGGCCTGTTTCACCGCCTTGTTCATGGTTTCGGTGATTTGCGTGGCAAGCTTGCCCGGGTCGGTATTCTGCGCTTCGCTGTACAGGGTCACGACCATCAGGTCGCGGGCCACTTCCTTGCTGACTTCGGCGCGCAGCGAAATCTGGTTGTAGCGAGGGGCTTCTTCAGCCAGGGCCGGAAGGCTGGCAAGCAAGCTGGTGGCCATGACCAGGGCGGCGCTGCTGCGGGTGATAAACATGTATGACTCCTTGAAATTGAGGCGCGAACACTGAACAGAAGCAGTGTGCGCAGGCCCATAAGACTGGCAACAGTGTAGTGAGGTTCAAAATGGCCATCATTGTTGTGTAAAAAAGTGTGGCGCTTTGCCGCATCACTGCAGACCAGGCCACAGCTTCGGTATACTCGCGACGATTCGCCTGGAGCACTCATCAGGAGAGCTCATGCTCGCCCCCGTACAAATGTTGTCTGCAACCCGTCAGAACCTCTGGCGCCTGACCTTCATCCGCATCCTGGTGCTTGCCGCCCAGGCCGGCTCGGTCGGTGTCGCCTACTGGACCGAACTGCTGCCGCTGCCGTGGCTGTCGCTGGTCATCACCCTTGGCCTGTCGATGCTGCTGTGCGCCTTCACGGCCTTGCGCTTGCGTCTTACGCTGCCGGTCACCGAGCTGGAGTATGCCTTCCAGCTGGCCTGTGACCTGCTGATCCACAGTGCCTTGCTGTATTACTCGGGGGGGTCGACCAACCCCTTCGTGTCCTACTATCTGGTGCCACTGGCCATCGCCGCGGTGACCTTGCCCTGGGTCTATTCGCTGATCCTTTCCGGTATCGCCCTGGCGGCCTACAGCCTGCTGCTGGTGCAGTTCTACCCGCTGGAAACCTTCCCCATGGCCCGGGAGAAGATGCAGGTCTACGGCATGTGGCTGAGTATCGCCCTGGCCGCCGCGGTGATTACCTTCTTCGCCGCGAAGATGGCCGAAGAGCTGCGCCGCCAGGAACAACTGCGCGCCGAGCGCCGGGAGGAGGGGCTGCGTGACCAGCAACTGCTGGCCGTGGCTACCCAGGCGGCGGGCGCCGCCCATGAACTGGGCACGCCTTTGGCGACCATGAGCGTGTTGATCAAGGAAATGCGCCAGGACCACAGCGACCCGCTGCTGCAGGAAGACCTGGCGGTGCTGCAGGATCAGGTCAAACTGTGCAAGGAAACCCTGCAGAATCTGGTGCGCGCCGCCGAAGCCAACCGGCGCCTGGCCGTCGAGAACCAGGAAGTGACCTTCTGGCTCGACGAGGCGCTCAACCGCTGGCACCTGATGCGCCCGGAAGCCAGTTACCGCTTCCAGCGCCTGGGCCAGGGTAGCGTGCCACGCCTGGCGCCGCCGCCGGACCTGACCCAGGCCCTGCTCAACCTGTTGAACAACGCCGCCGATGCCTGCCCGGATGATCTGGAAGTACGCCTGGATTGGGATGCCCAGGACATGGTGATCAGCATCCGTGACCATGGCCCCGGCGTGCCGGCGGCGATTGCCGAATCGATCGGCAAACCCTTCTTTACCACCAAGGGCAAAGGCTTCGGCCTGGGCCTGTTCTTGAGCAAGGCCAGCGTGACCCGTGCTGGCGGCTCGGTAAAACTCTATAGTCATGAAGAAGGCGGTACGCTCACCGAGCTGCGCCTGCCGCGTGACGCGCGAGGAGATGTGTGATGAGTGATGAAATCCAGGTTGAAGGCGAAGAGCTGCCGCACCTGTTGCTGGTTGACGACGACGCCACCTTTACCCGGGTGATGGCCCGGGCGATGAGTCGCCGCGGCTTTCGCGTGAGCACCGCAGGTTCTGCCGAGGAGGGCCTGAAAATCGCCCAGGACGACGTGCCGGACTACGCCACGCTGGACTTGAAGATGGACGGCGATTCCGGTTTGGTACTGCTGCCCAAGCTGCTGGAGCTGGACCCGGAAATGCGCGTGGTGATCCTCACCGGTTACTCGAGCATCGCCACGGCGGTTGAAGCGATCAAGCGCGGTGCCTGCAACTACCTGTGCAAGCCGGCCGATGCTGACGATGTGCTGGCCGCATTGCTCTCCGAGCATGCCGACCTCGACAGCCTGGTGCCGGAAAACCCGATGTCGGTCGACCGCCTGCAGTGGGAGCACATCCAGCGCGTGCTGACCGAGCATGAAGGCAATATCTCCGCTACGGCCCGGGCCCTGGGCATGCACCGGCGGACCTTGCAGCGCAAACTGCAGAAGCGCCCGGTGCGGCGCTGAGCGCAAATCGCGGGGCAAGCCCGCTCCTACAGGTCCTGCGCCAACCCCGGGAGCAGCGCCTTATCTGTGGGAGCGGGCTTGCCCCGCGATGAATCTACTTGCCGCCGAGGATCGTTCGATCCACCCTCACTGCCAACTGCCCGGCCCCGGGCGCGGCGTCAAACACCACCTTGCCCGTCTCGGCCAGCTTGGCCCGGCCGATCACTACGCCATCGCGCAGCAGTTCCAGGGGGACATCCTTGAGTGACTGGCCCGACGCCAGCTCAATGTTCAGGGTAATGCTCATGAGTGATTTCCTTATCACGGGTGTTGATCGATGTAGGTCGTGGTGCTCGCATCCAGCGAGGCGATCAGTTCCGGCGAGCCACCGCGGAACTGGCGAAACAGGTTGCGCGAAACTGACTTGCCGGAGGTGTCCACCGGCACCGTCAAGGTCGGCTGGAAGCGCTCGGTCAGTTCGGCATAGTCGCTCCACGGGCCGATGTACGATTCATTCAGGCCGTTGACCACACTGACCGCATACCGCACGGCATGGCCGGGCAGCCAGTTCGGCTGGCTCGGTACCTGGGTCTGCCAGCCGTCGGCGCGCACGCTCGGTGCACCGGCAGGGGCCTGGAGGTAGCCGGCGGGTGTGTTCGGGGTGTAGTCCTTGAGCAGCAGGTAGGTGCTCCAGCCCCACCAGTTGTCGATCTGCGCCGGGTCATTGAGGTTGTTGACGTCGGCGCGGCGCATCAGTTTGCCGTTGCGCAGGGCGAACAGCGGCGCGAAGTTGCCCGGCACTTGCCCCTCTACCGCGGCCTGCAGGTCGGCGGCGATGCGCAGGGCGCCATAGGCTGTCGGCGCGGGCAGATTACCGCTGTCGAACGCCTGGAAGATCTCATCGGCAGACTTCTGCACCGCCAGGCCCACTTGCTTGCGGTTGGCCACATCGATGCTGTCGAAGTAGCGCTTGTCGCCATAGCCACGCCAGGTATCGCCCTGGGCGTTGCGCAGCACCAGGCCGTACTTGCTGTCTTCATCGTGCATGAAGCGCGAGATCAGCGAGCCGAGGTCGGCCGGGGTGACGTTGTCCTTGATGGCCTTGCGCGGCACCCGCACATGGCCGGCCGAGAACAGGTCGGTGAGGAAGTGGTCAGCGAAGGCGTTCATCGCGTAGGCCAGTTCCAGCTGCCCGTCATCGCCGCTGGCCCGTGCTTTCACGGCCTGGCGCAGAGCGGCGGTGTGGCCGGCGATATAGGCCAGCAGCGCCCATTCGCCAAAGTGGTCCCAGTTGCTCGCAGCCAGTTTCAGGTAGCGGCCAAGTGGGAACATCGGCGAGACGAAGCTGCCACCTCCGGTGATCTTGTTCCATTCTTCCGAGAGGGTGTCGCCCAACTGATCGTAGGCTTCGTGGGGCTGGCGACCGTCTTTGATCGCCTGGTTGGCCGCGGCGATTTCCCGTTGCATGACCGCCAGGATCTTGCCGGCTTCTTCCCGGGAGGCGGGAAGCACGGCCAGCGAATCAAAGGCGGCGGCAAAGCGCTGGACGCGTTCTTCAGCATTGGCGCCATCGGCAATCGGCCGCTCGGGAACACCATAGAAGTCGCCGCCCAGGGCAACGATCTGGCCATAGCTGAGGGTCAGGCCGTTGGGCAGGTGCAGGGCGACTTTCCAGGCGGGGATCGGCGCGCTGTCCTGGCTGAAGCGCAGCAGGGTGTTGTCGCCGATGGCGGTGTGTTCACCACCTTCGAAGCGCAGCACCGGCTTGCCGCTGGTTGGCGGTTTGGCGGGCAGGCCAAGGCGGTGGTATTTGATCGTGTGGTGACCATCGAGCACCAGCACGATACGGGTATCGGGGCCGGGGATCTTGATACCGTCGACACTGAACAGGGCATCGAGGTCGGCGACCACGGTGGTGGCGAGCGCCTTTTGGGCGTGCAGTCCGGTTTGCATACCTGACATATTCAACTCCTTTGAGATGTCATGGATTTCCGTAAACAACTGTATTTATGTACAGTTGTTTGGATCATATCCAATCTGTCTCCTACGTCAACAATTCTTTTTTCTTACGTCAGAATGCGATTCATCAACTTGCGGCTGACGTATCATTAGCCCCCTAACGACAGCCATCGGGACCACCCTGCATGCTCGCCCTTTTTATCCAGACGCTGAACATCACGGCGCCGGTGTTCGCCATGCTGTTCATGGGCGTGCTGCTCAAGCGCATCAAGGCCATCAACGACGGCTTCATCCACACCGCGTCGTCGCTGGTGTTCAACGTCTGTATGCCGGCGCTGCTGTTTCTCGGGATTTATCACGCTGACCTGACGGCGGCGGTCAAACCCGGGTTGCTGGTGTTTTTCGTGGTCGCCACGCTGGGCAGTTTTGCCCTGGCCTGGGGCTTTGCCCTGTGGCGCTGCCCGCGCGAGGATCGCGGCATCTACACCCAGGGCGGCTTTCGCGGCAATAACGGGGTCATTGGCCTGGCCCTGGCGGCGAGTATGTATGGCGATTACGGCATCTCGCTGGGGGCAATCCTCGCCGGCCTGGTGATTCTGTTGTACAACTCGCTGTCATCGGTGGTGCTGGCGGTGTACAGCCCGAGCATGAAGTCCGACCCCTGGAGCATCTTCAAGAGTATCCTGCGCAACCCGCTGATCATCAGCGTGTTGCTGGCTACGCCCATGGCCTACGGGCAAGTGCCGCTGCCAAACTGGTTGCTGACCTCCGGCGATTACCTGGCGCAGATGACCCTGCCGCTGGCGTTGATCTGCATCGGCGGTACCCTGTCGCTGGCTTCCTTGCGTGAAAGCGGCGGCCTGGCGGTCAGCGCCAGCCTGGTGAAGATGATCTGGCTGCCGGTGATCGGTACCCTGGCTGCCTGGCTTTGCGGCTTTCGCGGGGCGGAACTGGGCATCCTGTTCCTGTACATCGGTAGCCCGACCGCCGCCGCCAGTTATGTCATGGCCCGGGCGGCCAACGGTAACCATGAACTGGCCGCCTCGATCATCGTGATTACCACGCTGATGGCCGCCATAACCACGAATATCGGCATTTTCCTCTTGCAGTGGGGCGGCTGGATCTAGATTCTGTGCCGACAATAAAGCCAACACTGCCTTCCACCTTCAAGGACACTTCATGCAAGAACAGATCCCCCCAGAGCGATTACAGCGCGGGTTGAAAAATCGCCATATCCAGTTGATTGCCCTGGGTGGCGCCATCGGTACCGGCCTGTTTCTGGGCATTGCCCAGACCATCCAGATGGCCGGCCCGGCCGTGCTGCTGGGTTACGCGATTGCCGGCCTGATGGCGTTCTTCATCATGCGCCAGCTGGGCGAGATGGTGGTCGACGAGCCGGTTGCCGGCAGCTTCAGCCACTTTGCCCACCGCTACTGGAACGAGTTCGCCGGTTTCGTCTCTGGCTGGAACTACTGGGTGGTCTATGTACTGGTCGGTATGGCCGAACTGACAGCGGTAGGCATCTATGTGCAGTACTGGTGGCCGGATTTTCCGACCTGGGCCACGGCGGCGATCTTCTTCGTGGTGATCAACCTGATCAACCTGACCCAGGTGAAGGTCTATGGCGAGATGGAGTTCTGGTTCGCCCTGGTCAAGGTGATCGCCATCGTCAGCATGATCGGTTTTGGCGCCTGGCTGCTGGCCAGTGGTAACGGCGGGCCGGATGCCAGCGTGGCCAACCTCTGGCAGTACGGCGGCTTCTTCCCCAACGGCTTCACCGGCTTGCTGATGGCCATGGCGGTGATCATGTTCTCTTTCGGTGGCCTGGAGCTGGTCGGTATCACCGCTGCCGAAGCCGACGATCCGCGCCACAGCATTCCGCGCGCCACCAATCAGGTGGTCTATCGCATCCTGATTTTCTACATCGGTGCACTGGCGGTACTGCTGTCGTTGTATCCGTGGCAGAAGGTGGTGCAGGGCGGCAGCCCGTTCGTGATGATCTTCCACAACCTGGACAGCAACCTGGTGGCGACCATCCTCAACGTGGTGGTATTGACCGCCGCGCTGTCGGTGTACAACAGCTGCGTATACTGCAACAGCCGCATGCTGTTCGGCCTGGCCAGCCAGGGTGACGCGCCGCGGGCCCTGCTCAAGGTCAACCGCCGTGGCGTACCGCTGACCGCCCTGGGCGTTTCTGCCCTGGCCACCGGTCTGTGCGTGCTGATCAACTACCTGATGCCGGGCGAGGCCTTCGGCCTGTTGATGGCCCTGGCGGTCTCGGCACTGGTGATCAACTGGGCCAGCATCAGCATCACCCACCTGAAGTTCCGCCGCGCCAAGCAGGCGTCGGGCGAGTCGACCTTCTACAAGAGCTGGGGGCATCCGCTGACCAACTACCTGTGCCTGGCGTTCATCGGCCTGATTCTGGTGGTGATGTACCTGACCCCGCCGATCCGCATTTCGGTCATGTTGATCCCGGCCTGGATCGCCACCCTGGGCGTGGCCTTCTGGCTGAAGAAAAAGGGCCAGAAGGCCCCGGTCGTCAACAACTGACGGCCTTGGCGCAAGTGATCGTTCAGCCCTGCTGGTAGCTGTCGATCACTTCCTGGGCGGCGCGGAAGGCATCGATGGCTGCCGGGACACCGGCATACACCGCGCAGTGCAGCAGCGCCTCACGAATCTCCTCGACCGTACAACCGTTGTTCAAGGCGCCGCGCACGTGGCCCTTGAGCTCTTGCGGGCACTTGAGTGCGGTGAGGGCGGCGAGGGTGATCAGGCTGCGGGTTTTCAAGGGCAGGCCTTCGCGGCTCCAGACGCTGCCCCAGGCATGCTCATTGACGAAGTCCTGCAGCGGCTGGGTGAAGTCGGTGGCGTTGTTCAGTGCGCGATCGACGAAGGCATCACCCATGACCTGGCGGCGAACCTGTTCGCCGGTTTTGTTGTTGTCGCCCATTTTTGTTTTCCTTAGTGTTGGCGGCGCCAGGCACGCAGGGTGGTGTACAGCAGCAACGCCCCCAGTGCTGGCAATGCGTAGAACAGCATCAGTTTTTCAAGTCGGCTGGCCAGTGGCATGCCGGTGGTAAAGGCCACCACGTGCAGACCATAAGCCAGGTACAGGCAGAGGAACACCAGACCTTCGGCGCGCGTCACCCGGTAGCCGGAGTAGAACACCGGCAGGGCCAGCACCGCGACCCCGAGCATCACCGGCAGGTCGAAGGCCAGGGCATTGGGTGAGATCGACAAGGGCTCGGGGGCGACCAGCGCAGTCAGGCCGAGCACCGCCAGCAGGTTGAACAGATTGCTGCCGATGACATTGCCCACGGCGATTTCGCGCTCGCCGCGCAGGGCGGCGATCAGCGAAGTGGCCAGCTCCGGTAGCGAGGTACAGACGGCCACCACGGTCAGGCCGATGACCCGTTCCGACAGGCCCAGGTCCTGGGCGACCTCCACCGCCGCCTCCAGCAGCAGATGACCGGCCATGCTCAGCAGGCCAAGCCCGGCCAGCATCAGCAGCACGCTCCCCAGCCAGAAGCGGCTACCACGTTGCGGGCGTGGGCCGGGGGCCGGGTAGGTGCGGGCATGATGACGGGACTGGTGCCAGAGCATCGCCAGGTAGCCGAACAGGCCGCACAGCAATAGTGCGCCTTCCAGCCGGCCCAGCAGTTCGTTGAAGGCCAGCAGATACACCGCCAGGCTGGCGGCGATCATCAGCGGGATATCCAGGCGCACCAGTTGCCGGGAGACCCGCAACGGAATGATCAGCGCAGCCAGGCCCAGGGTTACCAGGATGTTGAAGATATTGCTGCCGATCACGCTGCCGACGGCCACGTCGGGCGCGCCGGTGTAGGCGGCCTGCAGGCTGACGGTCAATTGCGGCGCGCTGCTGCCGAATGCCACCAGGCTCAGGCCGATGATCAGCGGCCGTACTTGCAGGCTGGCGGCCAGGCGCAGGGCGGCGCGTACCAGCAGCTCGGCGCCGGCGATCAGCAACAGCAGGCCGATGCTCAGTTGCAGCAGGCTGAAGGTGGGTAAAGCGGCCAGGTCGAAAATGGTCGTGCTCCGGGGGCAGGTCAGTCGCTGAGACTTTGTACCCGTACGCGCGCGGTTCCGCTACGGATCATCCCGAGTTTTTCCGCGGCAGCGCGTGACAGGTCGATCAGCCGGCCGCGGGTATGCGGGCCGCGGTCGTTGATGCGGACCACGACGCTGCGATCGTTGTTCAGGTTGGTGACCTTGACCTGCGAGCCAAACGGCAAGCTGCGGTGGGCGGCGGTCATACCGTGTTGATTGAAGGGCTCGCCACTGGCGGTACGTTTGCCGTGGTGACGGGAGCCGTAATAGGAGGCGGTACCGGTCTGGTCGTAACCGCGCGGGTCGATATCGTGGCTGGCGCAGCCGGCCAGCAGGGTGAAGAGCGCGAGTGCGCTGAGGGGACGCCACATCAAATCAGTTGCTCCGAGGTGAAGTGATCACCTGTGGGAGCCGGCGTTGCCGGCGATGGGCTGCTCGGCAGCCCCAGAAACTGGCAAGGCTTCGCCTTGCATCGCCGGCAACGCCGGCTCCCACAGGGTAATGCGAACTACCCTTCGAGCTTGCTCTTGAGCAATTGGTTCACTTGCTGCGGGTTGGCCTTGCCCTTGGAGGCTTTCATGGCCTGGCCGACGAAGAAGCCGAACATCTTGCCGCGCTTGGCCTCGTCGGCAGCGCGGTACTGCTCGACCTGCTCGGCATTGGCTGCCAGGACTTCGTCCAGGACCTTCTCGATCGCACCGCTGTCGGTGACCTGTTTCAGGCCCTCGGCTTCGATGATCTGGTCGGCATCACCGTCACCGGCGGCCATTTTCTCGAACACTACCTTGGCGATCTTGCCGCTGATGGTGTTGTCGAGGATGCGCTTGAGCATGCCGCCCAGGTGCTCGGCACTGACCGGCGACTGGTCGATTTCCAGGCCCAGTTTGTTGAGCAGGCTGCCCAGCTCGACCATGACCCAGTTGGCGGCAAGCTTGGCATCGCCGCACACGCCGACCACCTGTTCGAAGTAGTCTGCCTGCTCACGGCTGGTCGCCAGCACGTTGGCATCGTAGACCGACAGGCCGAACTGGCTCTGGAAGCGCTCGCGCTTTTGCGGTGGCAACTCCGGCAGGGTGGCGCGGGTGGCTTCGAGGAAGGCGTTCTCGATGACCACCGGCAGCAGGTCCGGATCGGGGAAGTAACGGTAATCGTTGGCTTCCTCCTTGCTGCGCATGGAGCGGGTCTCGTCCTTGTTCGGGTCGTACAGGCGGGTTTCCTGGATGACCTTGCCGCCGTCTTCGATCAGTTCGATCTGGCGTTGCACTTCGGTGTTGATGGCGCGCTCGATGAAGCGGAACGAGTTGACGTTCTTGATCTCGCAGCGGGTCCCGAACTCGGCCTGGCCCTTGGGGCGTACCGAGACGTTGCAGTCGCAACGCAGCGAGCCTTCGGCCATGTTGCCGTCGCAGATGCCCAGGTAACGCACCAGGGCATGGATGGCCTTGACGTAGGCGACCGCCTCTTTGGCGCTGCGCAGGTCAGGTTCAGAGACGATCTCCAGCAGCGGCGTGCCGGCGCGGTTGAGGTCGATGCCGGTGGAGCCGCTGAAGTCTTCGTGCAGGCTCTTGCCGGCGTCTTCTTCAAGGTGCGCACGGGTGATGCCGATGCGCTTGACCGTGCCATCTTCGAGGGCGATGTCCAGGTGGCCCTTGCCGACGATCGGCAGCTCCATCTGGCTGATCTGATAGCCCTTGGGCAGGTCGGGGTAGAAGTAGTTCTTGCGCGCGAACACGTTGTGCTGGCCGATTTCGGCATCGATGGCCAGGCCGAACATGCAGGCCATGCGCACCGCTTCCTGGTTCAGCACCGGCAGTACGCCGGGCATCCCCAGGTCGATCAGGCTGGCCTGGGTGTTTGGCTCGGAGCCGAAAGTGGTGGCGCTGCCGGAGAAAATCTTCGACTGGGTGGCGAGCTGGGTGTGAATCTCCAGCCCGATGACAACTTCCCATTGCATGTGGTGGTCCCTCAGAAGCCGTTAGGTGCGCGAGTGTGCCAGTCAGTCACTTGCTGATAGCGGTGCGCGACGTTGAGCAGGCGGCCTTCGTGGAAATACGGCGCGAGCAACTGCACGCCAACCGGCAGACCATCGACGAAACCGGCCGGCATCGACAGGCCTGGCAGGCCGGCGAGGTTGGCGGTGATGGTGTAGACGTCTTCCAGGTATTCAGCGACCGGGTCGTTGTTCTTGGCGCCGATCTTCCAGGCCAGGTTTGGCGTGGTCGGGCCGAGAATCACGTCGACATCGTTGAAGGCAGCCATGAAGTCGTTCTTGATCAGACGGCGGATTTTCTGCGCCTGCAGGTAGTAGGCATCATAGTAGCCGGCCGACAGGGCGTAGGCACCGACCATGATCCGGCGCTGCACTTCGGCACCGAAGCCTTCGCCACGGGAGCGCTTGTACAGGTCGGTGAGGTCGACCGGGTTCTCGCAGCGGTAGCCGAAACGCACGCCGTCGAAACGCGACAGGTTGGACGAGGCTTCAGCCGGGGCGATCACGTAGTAGGCCGGAATCGCGTGCTGCATGTTCGGCAGGCTGATTTCCTTGACCACGGCGCCGAGTTTTTCCAGCTCCTTGACGCTGGCCTGGACCAGGTCGGCGATGCGCGGGTCGAGGCCGGCGCCGAAGTATTCCTTCGGCAGACCGATGCGCAGGCCTTCGAGCGAGGCATTGAGGCTGGCGCTGTAGTCCGGCACCGGTTCATCGATGCTGGTGGAGTCCTTGGCGTCGAAACCGGCCATGCCTTGCAGCAGCAGCGCGCAGTCTTCGGCGGTGCGGGCCAGCGGACCAGCCTGGTCGAGGCTCGATGCGTAGGCAATCATGCCCCAGCGCGAAACACGGCCGTAGGTCGGTTTCAGGCCAGTCAGGCTGGTGAGTGCCGCCGGCTGGCGGATCGAGCCGCCGGTGTCGGTGGCGGTGGCCGCCGGCAGCAGGCGCGCGGCAACCGCGGCAGCCGAACCACCGGAGGAACCGCCAGGCACGTGCTCGAAATTCCACGGGTTTTTCACCGCGCCGTAGTAGCTGCTCTCGTTGGCCGAACCCATGGCGAATTCGTCCATGTTGGTCTTGCCCAGCGTCACGGTACCGGCTTCGGCCAGCTTGCTGACCACGGTGGCGTCATACGGCGCCTTGAAGTTGTCGAGCATCTTCGAGGCGCAGCTGGTGCGGATGCCCTGGGTGCAGAACAGGTCCTTGTGGCCGATCGGCGCGCCCAGCAGGGCGCCGCTCTCGCCGGCAGCGCGACGGGCGTCGGCAGCACGGGCCTGGCTGATGGCCAGTTCGTCGGTGACACTGATGAAGCTGTTGATTTGCGGATCGAGCTGGTGGATCCGCGCCAGCAGGGCACGGGTCAGCTCTTCGGAAGAAAACTTCTTGTCGGCGAGTCCGCGGGCGATCTCGGCCAGGGTCAATTGATGCATGGCAGGCTCTATTCCCTTACTCGATGACTTTCGGAACCAGGTACAGGCCGTTTTCCGTCGCCGGGGCGATGGCCTGGTAGCTGTCACGGTGGTTACTTTCTGTTACCACATCGGCGCGCAGGCGCTGAGTGGCTTCCAGTGGGTGGGCCAGTGGCTCGATGCCAGTGGTGTCGACTGCTTGCATCTGGTCGACCAGTCCCAGAATACTGTTCAGGGCATCGGTAGTGCGTGGCAGATCGCTTTCATTCAGGCCAAGTCGGGCCAGATGAGCGATCTTTTCCACGTCGCAGCGTTCAAGCGCCATGGGGATCTCCTGGGGAAACAAAAACGGATTTGGTCCGCGATGAGGAACATGCTGGCAGTATTACGGTCATAAGGCCGCGATCATGTGCAGGCTTGCTCGGAAAAACCACCAATTTAACATATTGGTGCCTTGCCCAAAATCCCCGCCGTTGTTAGAGTTTGCCGCACTTTTTTACCCACGCGTTGCCTAGGGTCACTTTCCCATGTTCAAGAAACTGCGTGGCATGTTTTCCAGCGATCTTTCCATCGACCTGGGCACTGCCAACACCCTTATTTACGTGCGTGAGCGCGGTATCGTCCTGAATGAGCCATCGGTTGTGGCCATTCGTACTCACGGCAACCAGAAAAGTGTCGTCGCTGTCGGTACTGAAGCCAAGCGAATGCTGGGCCGTACGCCTGGCAACATTGCTGCCATTCGTCCGATGAAAGACGGCGTGATCGCCGATTTCAGCGTTTGCGAGAAAATGCTGCAGTACTTCATCAACAAGGTTCACGAAAACAGCTTCCTGCAGCCAAGCCCGCGGGTGCTGATCTGCGTGCCGTGCAAATCGACCCAGGTCGAGCGCCGGGCCATTCGTGAATCGGCGCTGGGCGCCGGTGCCCGTGAAGTGTTCCTGATCGAAGAGCCGATGGCCGCCGCCATCGGTGCCGGCCTGCCAGTTGAAGAGGCTCGCGGTTCGATGGTCGTCGATATCGGTGGTGGTACCACTGAAATCGCGCTGATCTCCCTGAACGGTGTGGTTTACGCCGAATCCGTACGGGTCGGTGGCGACCGTTTCGACGAGGCCATCGTCACCTACGTGCGTCGCAACTACGGCAGCCTGATCGGTGAATCCACCGCTGAGCGCATCAAGCAGGAAATCGGTACCGCCTATCCGGGCGGCGAAGTCCGTGAAGTCGATGTCCGCGGCCGCAACCTGGCCGAGGGCGTGCCACGTGCCTTCACCCTGAATTCCAACGAAGTGCTTGAAGCCCTGCAGGAGTCCCTGGCGACCATCGTCCAGGCGGTCAAGAGCGCCCTGGAGCAATCGCCGCCGGAGCTGGCTTCGGACATCGCCGAGCGTGGCCTGGTGCTGACCGGTGGTGGCGCCCTGCTGCGCGACCTCGACAAGCTGCTGGCCCAGGAAACCGGCCTGCCGGTGATCGTCGCCGAAGACCCGCTGACCTGCGTGGCGCGCGGTGGTGGCCGTGCCCTGGAAATGATGGACAAACACACCATGGACCTGCTCTCCAGCGAATAAGCTGGAACCTGCAGTTCACGCCGCCCGGTTTACAGGTAGTGCTCACAGTGCTACCTGTATGTGCTGGGCTGACGTCCGTGTGGGCGTCATTTTCCGTCAATCCGCAAGCAGGCCGGTGCGTTGCCGTATGAATGACCTCTTGAATCGTCGTCCACGAGGAGCGGCCCATTAAACCGCTTTTCGCCAAGGGCCCTTCGCTGGGCGTACACCTGCTCGTGCTGGTTGTGCTGTCGATCACCCTGATGGTGGTCGATGCACGCTTCACCCTGCTCAAGCCTCTGCGCAGCCAGATGGGCCTGGTGCTGATGCCGTCCTACCTGGTTACCGATCTGCCCCAGCGCTTGTGGCAGGGGGTTGCCAGCCAGTTTGGCAGCCGTACCGAACTCGCTGCCGAAAACGAGAAACTCAAGACCGAAGCCTTGCTGCTGCAAGGTCGCCTGCAGAAGCTGGCGGCCCTGACCGAGCAGAACGTGCGCCTGCGCGAGTTGCTCAACTCGTCGGCGCTGGTCAACGAGAAGGTCGAAGTCGCCGAATTGATCGGCGTCGATCCCAATCCCTTCACCCACCGGATCCTGATCAACAAGGGCGAGCGCGATGGCGTGGTCCTCGGTCAGCCGGTGCTCGACGCGCGTGGCCTGATGGGCCAGGTGGTCGAACTGATGCCCTACACCTCGCGGGTGCTGCTGCTGACCGACACCACCCACAGCATTCCGGTGCAGGTCAACCGCAACGGCTTGCGGGCGATTGCCAGCGGTACCGGCAACCCGGAGCGCCTTGAGCTGCGCCACGTTGCCGACACCGCCGACATCAAGGAAGGCGACCTGCTGGTGAGCTCGGGCCTCGGCCAGCGCTTCCCGGCCGGTTACCCGGTGGCCACGGTCAAGGAAGTGATCCACGACTCCGGCCAGCCGTTTGCCATCGTCCGGGCGATCCCGACTGCTGCGCTTAACCGCAGCCGCTACCTGCTGTTGGTGTTCACCGACAGTCGTTCGCCCGAGCAACGTGCCAGTGATGCGGCGATTGCCCAGGAACAGGCGGATCGCCAGGGCCTGCCTGCTTCGGCGGTGGGTGCTGCGCCTGCCGCGTCCCCGGCTGCGCCTGCTGCGGTCACACCGGCAGCGGCCGCTTCGACGCCAGCAGCACCAGCGCCTGCCGCACCCGCCACACCGGCAACCAGTGCCCATCCGCCCGCCACGGCAGCCCCCGCAGCCCCTGCTGCAACGCCGGGCGCGCCAGTCATTTCCCGGGAGAGACACTGATGGTAAGCACCCGCAGCCGTAATGGCTGGGTCGTCTGGCTGACTTTTCTGATCGGTATGCTGCTCAGCGTATCGCCGATGCTGCCCTTCGCCGAAGTGTTCCGGCCGATGTGGCTGGCACTGCTGCTGGCCTTCTGGACCCTGGCCCTGCCGCACCGGGTCGGCATGACCACCGCGTTCGTCCTGGGCCTGGCCGAAGACGTACTGTACGGCACGCTATTGGGCCAAAATGCTCTGGTGCTGACCCTGATCACCTTCCTGGTGCTGTCGTTGCAACAGCGCCTGCGGATGTTCCCGATGTGGCAGCAGAGCCTGGTGATCCTGGTGATCTTCGGCCTGGCCCAGTTGATCCAGCTGTGGCTCAGCGCCCTGACCGGCAACCGCCTGCCGACCCTGGCGCTGATCTGGTCGGCGGTCATCAGCGCCTTGCTCTGGCCGTGGATCAGCTATGGCCTGCGTGGTCTGCGCCGCCGCCTGAGCATCAACTGAGCACTTACATTCGACGCTGACAGGGAGACGTCAAGATGACCCTGCTGTACCTGGCCTCTGGCTCGCCACGCCGCCGTGAGTTGCTGACCCAGATCGGCATTCCCTTTTCTTCGCTGAGTGCCGCGATCGACGAGACGCCGCTGCCCGCCGAGTTGGCCGAGGCTTATGTCGAGCGTCTGGCGCGGGAAAAAGCCTGCGCCGGCCTGGCGTCGTTGCCCCAGGGCAACAACAGCCCGGTAGCGGTGTTGGGGGCCGATACCGCCGTGGTGCTCGAAGGTCGAATTCTCGGCAAGCCACAACACCGCGAAGACGCCCTGGCGATGCTGGCAGCCCTTTCCGGGCGCCAGCATCAGGTGCTGACCGCAGTCGCCGTGGCCGATCATGAGCGTTGCCTGAGCGTCAGTGTCAGCAGCCATGTGCTGTTTCGCCCCATCAGCGCCGAGGAAGCCGAGGCCTACTGGGCCAGCGGCGAGCCGGCCGACAAGGCGGGCGGCTATGCCATACAGGGCCTGGGTGCCGTTTTCGTACAGCGCCTTGAAGGCAGCTATTCGGCGGTGGTCGGCCTGCCTCTAAGTGAAACCGCTGGACTGCTTGGCCAATTCGGCATCCCCTGCTGGCAGCGCCTGTCGGCCCGTTGAGCGAGGATAAGCCAGAACTGCCCTAGCCAGTCGCCAACGCGCGATCCATCATTACTGAAGTCATTTGACGAGAGCCTGCCATGAGTGAAGAGATTCTGATCAACATCACACCGATGGAATCACGCGTGGCGGTGGTGGAAAACGGTGTACTGCAGGAGGTGCATGTCGAGCGCACCCAGCGCCGCGGCATTGTCGGCAACATCTACAAAGGCAAGGTGGTGCGGGTGCTGCCGGGCATGCAGGCGGCGTTCGTCGACATCGGCCTGGACCGCGCAGCGTTCATCCACGCGTCGGAAATCTCCCTGCGCGAAGGTTCGTCGGTCGAGAGCATCAGTGCCCTGGTGCATGAGGGCCAGAGCCTGGTGGTGCAGGTGACCAAGGACCCGATTGGCTCCAAAGGCGCGCGCCTGACGACCCAGCTGTCGATCCCGTCCCGTTACCTGGTGTACATGCCGCGCACCAGCCATGTCGGCATTTCCCTGAAGATCGAAGACGAAGCCGAGCGTGAGCGCCTCAAACAGGTGGTTACCGACTGTATCGCCCAGGAGAACATCCAGGACGCCGGCGGTTTCATCCTGCGTACCGCCGCCGAAGGTGCCGGCGCCGATGAGATCCTCATGGACATCCGCTACCTGCGCAGGCTTTGGGAGCAGATCGGCACTCAGATCAAGACCGTCGGCGCGCCGACCGAAATCTATGAAGACCTGGGCTTGGCCTTGCGCACCTTGCGCGACCTGGTCAACCCGAAGATCGAGAAGATTCGCATCGACTCGCGGGAAACCTTCCAGAAAACCACGCAGTTCGTCGCCGAACTGATGCCGGAGATCGCCGATCGCCTGGAGCATTACCCGGGCGAGCGACCGATCTTCGACCTCTACGGCGTCGAAGACGAAATCCAGCGTGCCCTGGACCGCAAGGTGCCGCTCAAGTCCGGCGGCTACCTGGTGGTCGACCCGGCCGAGGCGATGACCACTATCGATGTCAATACCGGGGCCTTCGTCGGCCACCGCAACCTCGAAGAAACCATCTTCAAGACCAACCTTGAGGCGGCCACCGCCATTGCCCGGCAACTGCGCCTGCGCAACATCGGCGGGATCATCATCATCGACTTCATCGACATGGAAGATGAAGAACACCAGCGCCAGGTGCTACGCACCCTGGAAAAACAGCTGGAGCGCGACCACGCCAAGACCAACATCATCGGCATCACCGAACTGGGCCTGGTACAGATGACTCGCAAGCGCACCCGCGAAAGCCTCGAGCAGGTGCTGTGCGAGCCCTGCTACTGCTGCCAGGGGCGCGGCAAGCTGAAAACCCCCGAGACAGTCTGTTACGAGATTTTCCGCGAGATCCTTCGTGAAGCCCGTGCGTATCAGGCCGAAGGCTATAGAGTACTGGCCAACCAGAAGGTGGTAGACCGCTTGCTGGACGAAGAGTCGGGCAATGTTGCCGAGCTTGAAGCCTTCATCGGTCGAACCATTCGCTTCCAGGTCGAGTCCATGTATTCCCAGGAACAATACGATGTGGTGCTCCTCTGACTCGTTCTGAACAACATTGCGCCGTGCGTCGGCTGGCAAAGCGCCGGGTTGCGGCCATAGTTAAGCCACGATCTGGAGGGCCACTGGCATGGAACGACTAATACGCGTTCTTGGCGCCTTGACCCGCTGGGGGCTCGGCTTCAGTGCCTTGCTGGCGGTGCTGGTGGCGCTGTATGTCAGCCTCGGTCGGCAGTTCATTCCGCTGGTGGCCGAGTACCGCGCCGAAGTCGAAACCAAGGCCGAGCAGGCCCTGGGCATGCCGGTGCATATTGGTGCCCTGGAAGGGCACTGGAGCGGCCTGGCGCCGATTGTACGGGTGCGTGATATCCAGGTCGGCGAAGGGGCAACGGCCCTGCGTCTGGACGGCGTCAAGCTGGTGCCCGACCTCTGGGCCAGCCTGGTCGAGCGTCAAGTGCGCCTGGCCAACCTCGAGGTCGGTGGCCTGCAGCTCAGTCTGCGCGAAGATGAAAATGGCGCCTGGGCTCTGGAAGGGCTGCCGAAAAAAGACGACAAGCCGCTGGACCCCGAGCAACTGCTCAAGCAAATCCAGGTGGTGTCCAAGGTCACGGTGGTCGACAGCCAGGTGACGCTGCAGGCGTTCCAGCGCGAGCCGATGACCCTCACCTACGTCAGCCTTGGCCTGCAGACCGGCAGCGTGCGTCAGCGCCTGGATGCGCGGGTGACCCTGCCCGATGGCCAGCCGCTGGCGTTGAGCCTGCGCAGCCGCATCCGCCCAAGCCAGTGGCGCGACGGTGAAGTCGATGCCTACCTGAGCTTGCCGCAAAGCGACTGGGCGCGCTGGCTGCCACCTCGCCTGCTGGGCCAGTGGCAGGCCACCGAGCTGCGCGCGGGTGGCGAGCTGTGGGCGAACTGGGGCAAGGGCCAGTTGCAAAGCGCCATGGTGCGCCTCAATGCGCCGCAGCTGCGCGGCAACTATGCCGAACGCAAGCCGGTGCAGGTCGATAACCTGGCCCTCAATGCCTGGTTCCAGCGAAGCGAGAAGGGGCTTGATGTGCTGGTCGACTCCCTGGCCATGAGCCTGGGCAAGACCCGTTGGGAATCCCACGTGCAGCTCAAGCAGACGGCAGCGACCGAGTCGAGCGATGAAACCTGGGCGATCCAGGCCGACCGCCTCGACCTGACGCCCGTCACGCCGCTGCTCGATGCCTTGGCACCGCTTCCGGAAAAACTCATGGCGGTAGTCGATGGCCTCAAGGTCACGGGGGCCTTGCGCAATGTGCGTCTGGATATCCGGCCTAAAGCCCAGGGTGACCAGCGCCTGAGCTTCGCTGCCAACCTGGAGCGGGTAGGTTTTGATGCCTATCACGGCGCCCCGGCGGCGGGGAATGTCAGCGGCAGCATCAGCGGCGACCTCGGCCAGGGCGAGCTGCGCCTGGATACCGATGTCTTCATGCTGCACCTGTACCCGATCTTCGAGAAACCCTGGCACTACCAGAAGGCCAATGCACGGCTGACCTGGCGCCTGGACCAGGAAGGCTTCACCTTGATCGCGCCGTACCTCAAGGTGCTGGGCGATGAGGGCAAGATCGCCGGCGACTTCCTGATTCGCCTGCTGTTCGATGAAACCCGCGAAGACTACATGGACCTGCGTGTCGGCCTGGTCGACGGCGATGGTCGCTACACTGCCAAGTACCTGCCCGAGGTGCTCAGCCCGGGGCTGGATGAATGGCTGCGCACGGCAATCCTCAAGGGCGCGGTTGATGAAGGGTATTTCCAGTATCAGGGCTCGATCAATCACGGTGCCCCGGCGCAGGCCCGGAGCATCAGCCTGTTCTTCAAGGTGCACGATGCCGCCCTGGACTTTCAGCCGGGCTGGCCGCAGGTGCAGAAAGTTGCCGGTGATGTGTTCATCGACGACGCTGGCGTGCGCATCAAGGCGCAAAGCGGGCAGTTACTCAATACCCAGGTGCGTGACGTTGAGGTCAACATTCCCCATGTCGTGGCCGGTGAACACAATCACCTTTATCTGGACGGTGAATTCGACGGCGGGCTCGGCGATGGCCTGAAGATTCTCCAGGACGCCCCGATCGGCACCGGGCCGATCTTCGCCGGCTGGGAAGGCGAGGGCAGCCTCAAGGGCAAGCTGAAGCTGGATATCCCCTTGGCCAAGGGGCAGAAGCCCAAGATCGTGGTCGATTTCGCTACCGGCGATGCACGGTTGAAGATCGCCGCGCCAGCCTTGGAGCTGAACCAGCTCAAGGGCGATTTCCGCTTTGACTTCGACAAGGGCCTGAGCGGCGAGAACATCAGCGCACGGTCCTTCGACAAGCCGATCACCGCGCAGATCTTTGCCGAAGGCAAGTCCGGCCAGTTGCAAACTCGCGTCAACGCCAAGGGCCAGATGCCTGTCAAGGCGCTGACCGACTGGCTGCAGGTCAAGCAGGCCCTGCCGCTGTCCGGCGAATTGCCTTATCAGTTGCAGGTGAGCCTGGGCAGTCGCGAAAACCTGCTGACGGTCGATTCCAGCCTCAAGGGCTTGACGGTGGACTTGCCAGCACCCTTTGGCAAGGCTTCCAGTGAAACCCGCAACAGCCAGTTCAGCATGACCTTGCAGGGGCCGGAGCGGCGTTTCAATGTCACTTACGCCGATGTCGCCAAGGCGTTCTATGCCGCGCCCATGGACAAGCTCGACCAGGGGCGTGGCGAATTGCTGTTCGGCGCCGGGACCGTCCAGTTGCCACCGGGCCAGGGCCTGCGGGTGCGTGGCCGCCTGGCGGAGCTGGACCTGGAGCCCTGGCAGAAGCAGCTTGATCGCTTTGCCGGCAATGACCCGAGCGGCAGTGCCAAGCAGATGCTGCGCGGCGTCGACCTGAGTATTGGCCAGCTCAAGGGCTTTGGCCTGAACCTGGCCCAGGCGGTGGTACGTGTGGACCGCAGCGGCAACCTGTGGGCCTTGCGCCTGGACAGCAAGGAACTCATCGGCAACGCCCGCATCCCTGATGCCAAGGGGGCGCCGATGGTGATCAACCTGCAGACCATTCACCTGCCGCCCGCCGACCCCGCTGAAGTCTCTTCCGATGACGGTCCGGATCCGATGGCCAACATCGATCCGCGCAAGATTCCAGCCGTCGACCTGACCATCGACAAGCTGTTCCGCGGTGACGACCTGCTCGGCAGCTGGGCGGTAAAAGTTCGCCCGACCGCCAAAGGTATCGCTCTCAACGACCTCGACGTCAGCGTCAAAGGCCTGCAGATCGACGGCAACGGTGGCTGGGAAGGCGCGCCGGGGGCCAGCGCCAGTTGGTACAAGGGCCGCCTGGAAGGCAAGAACCTGGCTGACATCCTCAAGGCCTGGAACTTTGCCCCGACGGTCACCAGCCGTGATTTCCGCCTCGATGTCGATGGTCGCTGGCCCGGCTCGCCTGCCTGGGTCGGGCTCAAGCGTTTCTCCGGCAGCCTCGATGCTGCCTTGCGCAAAGGTCAGTTCGTTGAAGTGGAAGGCGGCGCCCAGGCGCTGCGGGTGTTCGGCCTGCTCAACTTCAACTCGATTGGTCGGCGCTTGCGCCTGGACTTCTCCGACCTGCTCGACAAGGGTCTGAGCTACGACCGGGTCAAGGGCCTGCTGGTGGCCAGTGAAGGGGTCTACGTGACCCGCGAGCCGATTACCCTGACGGGCCCGTCCAGCAACCTGGAACTGGATGGCACCCTGGACATGGTCCGTGACCGGGTCGACGCCAACCTGTTGGTGACCTTGCCGGTGACCAACAACCTGCCGATTGCCGCCCTGATTGTCGGGGCGCCGGCCATCGGCGGGGCATTGTTCCTGGTTGACCGGCTGCTCGGTGATCGGGTGGCGCGATACGCCAGCGTGCATTATCGCGTCGAGGGTCCGTGGAAAGAGCCTAAGATAAGCTTTATCAAACCTTTCGAAAAAACACGCTAGGAGCCGGCATGAAGTCAGCGGTTATCCAGATGGTCAGCCAGAGCGACGTTCTGGCCAACCTGGAGCGAGCCCGGCACCTGCTTGAGCAGGCGGCCGCAGGTGGCGCGCGGCTCGCCGTGCTACCGGAAAACTTCGCCGCCATGGGCCGGCGCGACAGCGCTGCAATCGGCCGCGCCGAAGCGCTGGGCGAAGGCCCGATCCTGCCCTGGTTGAAACAGACTGCCCGCGACCTCAAGTTATGGATAGTGGCCGGGACCTTGCCGCTGCCGCCGGTCGGCCAGGCCGAGGCCAAGTCCCACGCCTGTTCCTTGCTGATCGATGAACATGGCGAGCAGGTGGCGCGCTACGACAAGCTGCACTTGTTCGATGTCGATGTGGCGGATAACCGCGGCCGCTATCGCGAATCCGATGACTATGCCCACGGCGGGCAGGTGGTGGTTGCCGATACCCCGGTGGGTCGTCTGGGCCTGAGCGTCTGCTATGACCTGCGCTTCCCTGAGCTGTACAGTGCGCTGCGCGAGGCCGGGGCCGAATTGATCAGCGCCCCGTCGGCCTTCACTGCGGTGACCGGTGCAGCGCACTGGGAAGTGCTGATACGCGCACGGGCCATTGAAACCCAATGCTATGTCCTGGCCGCAGCCCAGGGCGGCACCCACCCGGGGCCACGGGAAACCTATGGCCATGCGGCGATCGTCGACCCCTGGGGGCGCATCGTCGCCGAACAGGCCAGTGGCGAGGCCGTGCTGCTCGGCGAGCGCGACAGCAGCGAACAAGCGTCCATCCGGGCGCGGATGCCGGTGACCTTGCACCGGCGCTTTTTCTCGCAGGACGCCTTGCGGCCTGCGCACACCTCGGAGTGACTATGAGCCAGATGTTATCCACTGTCAGCGAACACCTGCTGGCGCCGGGCGGCCTGACCCTCGACAGCCTGCAGTCAGTGCTGGGCGAGCTGGCAGGGCCAGGCATCGATGCCGCCGACCTGTACTTCCAGGGGCAGATTTCCGAATCCTGGGCACTGGAAGACGGCATCGTCAAAGAAGGCAGCTTCAACCTCGATCAGGGCGTGGGCGTGCGTGCCCAGTCCGGCGAGAAGACCGGGTTTGCCTACAGCAATGCAATCAATCTCGAAGCCCTGACGTCGGCGGCCCGCGCGGCCCGGTCGATCTCCCGTGCCGGGCAGAATGGCAGTGTGCAAGCGTTCAACAGCCAGGACGTCGTCCAGTTGTATGGCACCGACAACCCGCTGGAAGTCATCAGCCGCGCCGAAAAGGTCGACCTGCTCAAGCGGGTCGACGCCGCCACGCGCAAGCTTGATCCACGCATCCAGCAAGTCACCGTCAGCATGGCCGGGGTCTGGGAGCGCATCCTGGTGGCCGCTGCCGACGGCAGCCTGGCGGCCGACATTCGCCCGCTGGTGCGTTTCAACGTCAGCGTGATTGTCGAGCAGAACGGTCGCCGCGAGCGTGGCGGCCATGGCGGTGGCGGGCGTACCGATTACCGCTATTTCACTGACGAGCGGGTCATGGGCTTTGCCCGCGAGGCCCTGCGCCAGGCGCTGGTCAACCTTGAAGCGATCCCGGCGCCGGCCGGTACCTTGCCGGTGGTGCTCGGTTCGGGCTGGTCCGGCGTGTTGCTGCACGAGGCGGTGGGTCATGGCCTGGAAGGTGACTTCAACCGCAAGGGCAGCTCGGCCTATAGCGGCCACATGGGCGAAAAGGTGGCTTCAAGCCTGTGCACCATCGTCGATGATGGCACCCTGGAAGGGCGTCGCGGTTCGCTGAGCGTCGATGACGAAGGCACTCCGACCGAGTGCACCACCCTGATCGAGAACGGCATCCTCAAGGGCTACATGCAGGACAAGCTCAACGCCCGTCTGATGGGCATGGCGCGCACCGGTAATGGCCGCCGCGAGTCCTATGCGCATCTGCCGATGCCGCGCATGACCAACACCTACATGCGTGCTGGCGAGAGCGACCCGGCAGAAATCATCGCCTCGGTGAAAAAGGGCATCTACTGCGCCAACCTCGGCGGCGGACAGGTGGACATCACCAGCGGCAAGTTCGTGTTCTCTACCAGCGAGGCGTACCTGATCGAAGACGGCAAGATCACCGCTCCGGTCAAAGGCGCAACCCTGATCGGTAACGGTCCGGAAGCCATGAGCCGGGTATCGATGGTCGGTAACGACCTGGCGCTGGACAGCGGTGTCGGTACCTGTGGCAAGGATGGTCAGTCGGTGCCGGTGGGTGTCGGCCAGCCAACCCTGAAGATCGATGCGATCACCGTCGGTGGCACGGGCGCATGAAGGTGAAACCGGGCAGGCAGGGCGCCTGCCCGTGTGCGGGGCTCAACGCAGGCCGCGTTGGATCTCGTCGAGCTCGCGGATGTATTTGAAGATCTTGCGGCTCGCGGTTGGCGCTTTGTTGCGCGCCAGCTCGTGCTGGGCCTGGCGGATCAGCGAGCGCAGCTGCTGGCGATCGGCATCCGGATACTCCTGGACAAATTTCTCCAGGACTTCGTCGGTGCCGTCGATCAGCCGGTCGCGCCAGCGTTCGAGATTGTGGAAGCGCTCGTTGTATTGGCGCGAGGAGGCGTCGAGCTGGTCAAGAAGCGCATTGATCGCGTCGATGTCCTGGTCACGCATCAGCTTGCCGATGAACGATTTATGACGTCTTTTCGCCTCGTTCGCGGTATGCCGCTTGTGTTCTTCCAGGGCCATGCGCAGTTCGTCGGTCAACGGCAGTTTGGCCAGGGTGTCGGGCTTGAGCGTAGTGAGGCGCTCGCCCATATCAACCAGCGCCTGCATCTCGCGCTTGATCTGGGTTTTGCTTTTTTCGCCGTCAAAGGCGGTGTCGTAAGAATCAACCATGGGGGCAGTCCGCTGAGAATCGCCGCCATGATAACCAGTCGGGGGCCGCTTGTCCGGTCCGGTCGTAGATTGACCCGCGCCGAACGCAGAATTTGAGTGGAGAAAACCATGAGTGCAGTCCAGAGCGTAGGTCCACAGGCCCTGCCGGCGTTGCAGGAGCAGGTCGAGCAGATCATCGCCGAAGCCCGGCGCCAGGGCGCCAGCGCCTGTGAAGTGGCGGTATCGCTGGAGCAGGGGTTGTCGACCTCGGTGCGCCAGCGCGAAGTCGAAACCGTGGAGTTCAACCGCGACCAGGGCTTCGGCATTACCCTGTACGTGGGGCAGCGCAAGGGCTCGGCGAGCACGTCGGCCAGCGGCAGCGAGGCGATCCGGGAAACCGTCGCCGCCGCCTTGGCGATTGCCAAGCACACCTCCGAAGACGAGTGCGCCGGGCTTGCCGATCCGGCACTGATGGCCCGTGAACAGCCGGATTTCGACCTGTACCATGCCTGGGACATCACCCCCGAGCAGGCTATCGAGAAGGCGCTTGAGTGCGAGGCTGCGGCCTTCGACGCCGATGCACGGATCAAGAACGCCGACGGCACCACCCTTAACACCCACCAGGGCTGCCGCGTTTACGGCAACAGCCATGGCTTTATTGGCGGCTACGCTTCGACCCGGCACAGCCTGAGCTGCGTGATGATTGCCGAAGCCGACGGGCAGATGCAGCGCGATTACTGGTATGACGTCAACCGCCAGGGCGAATTGCTGGCCGACCCGCGCAGCATCGGCATTCGCGCCGCGCAACGGGCGGCCAGCCGCCTCGGCGCGCGCCCGGTGCCGACCTGTGAAGTACCGGTGCTGTTCTCCGCCGAGCTTGCTGGCGGTTTGTTCGGCAGCTTCCTCTCGGCGATTTCCGGCGGCAACCTGTATCGCAAGTCATCTTTCCTTGATGGCGCCATGGGCCAGCGCCTGTTCCCGAGCTGGCTGACGCTGGATGAGCGTCCGCACCTGCAAAGGGCGTTGGGCAGTGCGGCCTTCGATGGTGATGGCCTGGCAACCTACGCCAAACCGTTCGTCGAGAATGGCCAGCTTGTGTCTTATGTGCTGGGCACCTATTCCGGACGCAAGCTCGGCTTGCCGAGCACCGCCAACGCCGGTGGCGTGCATAACCTGTTCGTTACCCATGGCGTCGAAGACCAGGCGGCCTTGCTGCGGCGCATGGGCCGCGGGCTGTTGGTCACCGAGCTGATGGGCCATGGCCTGAACATGGTCACCGGTGACTATTCTCGTGGTGCCGCAGGCTTCTGGGTTGAAAACGGCGAGATTCAGTTCGCTGTTCAGGAGGTGACGATCGCCGGCAATATGAAGGACATGTTCCAGCAAATCGTCGCGATCGGTAATGATCTTGAAACCCGCAGCAATATTCACACAGGTTCGGTATTGATTGAGCGGATGACCGTAGCGGGCAGTTAAGCCCCTACCGGCCTCATCGCTGGCAAGCCAGCTCCCACAATGGTTCGATGTAAGCTGGACCTGTGGGAGCTGGACTTGCCAGCGATCGAGCGCGCAGAGCCCGTTCCTACACCCCCTGCAAAGCCCGGCCCTGTGTCGGGCTTTTTGTTTTTCTTTTTTCTCGCCCTTGAACTGATTCTGATTATCACCTAATAATGAATATCATTATCTCGGCGATGATGTTCATGAAACCAGTCCTCCACGAATTGCCCTACCTGGAAAACTGGCGCTGGCTGAGCCGGCGCATTCGCTGTGCCCTGGACCCGGACGAGCCGCGCCTGATCGAGCACTACCTCACTGAAGGCCGCTACCTGGTGTGCTGCACCGGTACCAGCGCCTGGACCGTCGCCCTGACTTCATTTCGCCTGTTGCTGGATACCGCCTGCGATCGTGCACTGCCCTGGCATTGGCGCTGCCTGTGCCTGGACCAGGCCTGGCGCCCGCTGCTGGAGCTGCGCAACCTAGATCGCCATGAACACAACCAGCGCTGGCAGCCCTTCGCCCTGCAATTGGCGAACTGCGTGCTGCTGCCTTCGATTTCCTACGATGAACTGATGCAAGGACTTGATGATGAGTAATACCCGTATCGAGCGCGACAGCATGGGTGAACTGCTGGTGCCGGCCGAGGCCCTGTATGGCGCCCAGACCCAGCGCGCGGTGAACAACTTTCCGATCAGCCAGCAACGCATGCCGACCCAGTTCATTCGCGCGCTGCTGCTGGCCAAGGCTGCCGCGGCCAAGGCCAATATCGAGCTCAAACAGCTGGACCCGGCCCGGGGCGAGGCGATCGTCAACGCCGTGGAGCAACTGCTGGCGGGCGATTTCATGCAGCACTTCCCGGTGGATATCTTCCAGACCGGTTCCGGGACCAGCTCGAACATGAACGCCAACGAGGTGATCGCCACCCTGGCCAGCCGCGTGCTGGGCGACACGGTCAACCCCAACGATCATGTCAACTGCGGGCAAAGCAGCAACGACATCATCCCCACCACCATTCATGTCAGCGCCGCGCTGGCCTTGCATGAGCAGTTGCTGCCGGCACTAAACCATCTGGTCAAGGTCATCGACGCCAAGGCTGAACAGGTGCATCCGTTCATCAAGACCGGCCGCACCCACCTGATGGACGCCATGCCGGTGCGCATGAGCCAGGTGCTGGGTGGCTGGGCGGCGCAGATCAAGGCGGCTATTGCTCACCTGCAAGCCACCTTGCCAAGCCTGCAGGCGCTGGCCCAGGGCGGTACCGCGGTGGGCACCGGCATCAATGCCCACCCTGAATTCGCTGCCCGCTTCAGCCGGCAACTGACCGCGCTGACCCGCGTCGAGTTCGTCCCTGGGGATAACCTGTTTGCCCTGATCGGCTCGCAAGACACCGCAGTGGCCGTTTCCGGCCAGCTCAAGACAACGGCGGTGGCGCTGATGAAGATCGCCAACGACTTGCGCTGGATGAACTCCGGGCCACTGGCGGGCCTTGGCGAAATCGAGCTCGAAGGCTTGCAGCCGGGCTCCTCGATCATGCCGGGCAAGGTCAACCCGGTTATTCCGGAGGCTACCGCCATGGTTGCCGCGCAGGTGATCGGCAACGACGCGACCATCGCCGTGGCCGGACAGTCGGGCAACTTCGAGCTCAACGTGATGCTGCCGATCATTGCCCAGAACCTGCTCAGCAGCATCGAGCTGATGGCCAATGCCAGCCGCCTGCTGGCCGACAAGGCGATTGCCAGCTTCAAGGTCAACGAGCCAAAACTCAAGGAAGCGTTGGCACGCAACCCGATCCTGGTGACCGCGCTGAACCCGATCATCGGCTACCAAAAGGCCGCCGAGATCGCCAAGACCGCCTACAAGCAAGGTCGCCCGATTATTGACGTGGCCCTGGAACATACCGACCTGCCGCGCAGCCAGCTTGAAGCGCTGCTCGATCCGGAAAAGCTCACCGCTGGCGGGATCTGAGCCGGTCCACCGCTCTGGAGGTTAGTCATGCAGCACTGGAAACGCACCACCGAAATTGCCAACCGCTTGTTCGAGCAGGGCGAGCTGGTCGATGCCCGCGAGTTGTATCTGCAGGCCCTGGCGCTTGCCCAGGTGTTGTTCGAGCGCTGGCATGACGCCGACGAAGCGGTGGCCGCTTGTGTCATCGCCCACCATAACCTGGCCGACTTGCACCTGCGCCTGAATCAGCCGCAGGAAAGCGCCGAGTACCTCTGCGCCATTCACCAGCGGCTGCTGCAGAGCGCCCAGGACCCACGCCTGGCGCCGAGGTTGCGTGAAGCTGCGCTGCGCCACAGCAGCAAGACCTACACCGAGTTGCTGAGCTTTATCAGCGAGTACGGCCAGTACCCGCGCACCGAACGTCTGCTCTACCGGCACGAGCCGCAGCCGGCCCTGCATGCCGGCCAGGAAAGCACCGCGCCTTCAGCCCTACGATATGGAATCCAGTGATATGCCTTATACCTTGCCTGCATTGCCTTACGCCTACGATGCGCTGGAACCGCACATCGATACCCAGACCATGCAGATTCACCACAGCAAGCACCACCAGACCTACATCAACAACCTCAATGCGGCGGTAGAAGGCAGCGAGTATGCCGAGTGGCCGGTGGAAAAACTGGTCGCCAGCGTTAAACAGCTGCCGGAAAAACTGCAGAACGCCGTGATCAACCAGGGGGGCGGACACGCCAACCACTCGCTGTTCTGGACGGTGATGTCGCCCAAGGGCGGCGGCTTGCCACAAGGCGCCGTGGCCAAGGCCATCGAGGAGCAATTGGGTGGCTTCGACGCCTTCAAGGAGGCCTTTACCAAGGCTGCGCTGACCCGTTTCGGCAGCGGCTGGGCCTGGTTGAGCGTGACCCCGGCCAAGACCCTGGTGGTCGAAAGCAGTGGTAACCAGGACAGCCCGCTGATGAACGGCAATACGCCGATCCTCGGCCTGGACGTCTGGGAGCACGCTTACTACCTGCTGTACCAGAACCGCCGTCCGGAATACATCAACGCGTTCTACAACGTGATCGACTGGTCCGAGGTAGAGCGTCGTTACGCAGCCGCGCTTGTGTGAGTCGCGCTGGTATGCGTTCGGATGTGATGTCCATTGCCGGAGTGCGGCTGTTTCGCCTGGCGCTCGGTACCCTGTTGCTGCTGGTCGGCTTCGCGCTGCTGGTGGCTCAGGGTATCGCCTGGCTTGATCTGGAGCCGCGCATGCTGCGGGCACTTGAAGGCGGTGCGCTGTGCGCCCTGGGCACTGCCCTGGGCGCCGTGCCGGTGCTGGTGATCCGCAACATGCCGGTGGCGCTCGCCGATACCCTGCTGGGCTTCGGTGCCGGGGTGATGCTGGCGGCCACGGCTTTCTCGCTGATCATTCCCGGGCTGGATGCCGCCCAGGCCATTGGCCTGGGTAAATGGGGCGCGGGTGGCTTGATCAGCTTCGGCTTGCTGTTCGGGGCCTTCTGTCTGTACCTGGTGGACCTGAAGGTCTCCGGCGCTTCACCGGAGGCGCTGGTCGGTACTGCCCAGCAGCCGGTGATCGCCGCGCGGATCTGGGTGTTCGTCATCGCCATCATTGCCCATAACATTCCGGAAGGGATGGCCATTGGCGTGTCTGCCGGCGGCGGCATGCCTGATGCCGACAGCCTGGCCATGGGTATCGCCTTGCAGGATGTGCCCGAAGGCCTGGTCATCGCCCTGGTGCTGGCAGGGGCGGGGATGGCCCGTTTCAAGGCGTTTCTGATCGGTGCGGCTTCAGGTCTGGTCGAGCCGCTGGCGGCAGTGGTGTGCGCCTGGCTGGTTAGCGTGGCGGAGTTGTTGCTGCCATTGGGGCTGGCCTGCGCGGCAGGTGCGATGTTGCTGGTGGTGACCCAGGAAATCATTCCGGAATCGCGCAGCAATGGCCATCACCGGCTGGCCAGTCTTGGCCTGTGCATCGGCTTCTGCCTGATGATGGTGATGGACACGGCGCTGTCTTGAGAAAACGGGGGCGGGTTACTCGCCCTCGTCGAAGTAGTTGTTGATCAGCTCGACCAGTGCAGCCAGTGCTGCGTCGTCTTCTTCGCCTTCGGTGTGCAGGTGCACCTGAGTGCCCTTGCCAGCTGCGAGCATCATCACGGCCATGATGCTCTTGCCGTCGACCAGGCTCTGGGGTGTACGGCCCACTCGGACCTGGCAGGGAAAGCGTCCGGCTACACCTACGAATTTCGCCGCCGCCCGGGCGTGCAGCCCCAGCTTGTTGATGATGGTGATTTCACGAGCGGGCATCGAGGCGGGGATCCTGTGGGCTAGAGGTCGCGGTGGCGAACCTGGACGTTCTTCAACGATTGTTGCAGCAGCTGTCCCAGTCGCTCGGTCAGGTACACCGAGCGGTGGTGACCGCCGGTGCAGCCGATGGCAATGGTGACATAGGCGCGGTTGCTGGCGGCAAAGCGTGGCAACCATTTGAGCAGGTAGCTGGAGATGTCCTGGAACATGTCCTCGACATCCGGCTGTGCTGCCAGGTAGTCGATCACCGGTTGCTCCAGCCCTGAATGGTCGCGAAGTTCCGGCTTCCAGTAAGGGTTGGGCAGGCAGCGCACATCGAACACCAGGTCGGCGTCTACCGGCATGCCGCGCTTGAAGCCGAAGGACTCGACCAGGAAGGCCGTGCCTGGCTCCGGCTGGTTCAGCAGGCGCAACTTGATCGAATCACGCAACTGATAGAGGTTCAGGTTGGTGGTGTCGATCTTCAAGTCAGCGAGGTCGGCGATCGGCCCGAGCAAATCGCTCTCGACCTTGATGGCTTCGGCCAACGAGCGTTCGGCATTGGTCAGCGGGTGGCGGCGACGGGTTTCCGAGAAACGCTTGAGCAGGGTTTCTTCGTCGGCGTCCAGGTACAGGACATCGCACTGGATGTGCCGGCTACGGGCTTCCTCAAGCAGTTCGGGGAAGCGCGTGAGGTGGCTTGGCAGGTTGCGCGCGTCGATCGACACCGCCACCTTGGGCTGCATCAGTTCGGTATTGATCAGGGCGTTTTCGGCCAGCTGCGGCAGCAAGCCCGCCGGCAGGTTGTCGATGCAGTAGTAACCGTTGTCCTCAAGTACATCGAGGGCGGTGCTCTTGCCGGAGCCGGACCGGCCGCTAACGATGATCAAGCGCATGTTCAGTGCCCGTTCTGTACGTCCAGTACGACCTGGTACAAGGATTCGTTACTGGTGGCCGCACGCAGTTTGTCGCGTACGTCCTTGCTATCGAGCATGCTGGCGATCTGGCGCAGCAG
Organism: Pseudomonas sp. RC2C2; assembly: GCF_018390435.1. NCBI lineage: Bacteria > Pseudomonadati > Pseudomonadota > Gammaproteobacteria > Pseudomonadales > Pseudomonadaceae > Pseudomonas > Pseudomonas sp. RC2C2. The sequence continues at coordinate 3,336,135 of NZ_JAHBAX010000001.1, forward strand.
CTCCAGGTGCGCATCGGTAGCCGCTTCCGGGACCAGCAGTACGAACAGCAGGTCGACCGGGGCGCCATCGATGGCGTCGAAATCGATAGGGGCGTCAAGGTGCAACAGTGCGCTGACCGGCGATTCGCAGCCCTTGAGGCGGCAATGCGGAATGGCAATGCCGTTGCCGAAGCCGGTAGAGCCCAGTTTTTCCCGGGCGATCAGGGCTTCGTACACGTCCTGGGTGTCCAGCTCGGGCACTTGTTTGCCGATCAGATTGGCGATCTGTTCGAGCGCACGCTTTTTACTGCCGCCCGGCACGTTCACAAGGGAACGGCCGGGGGTCAGGATGGTTTCAAGTCGGATCATGGATGAGGGGGATCAGCGGGCCGCTGCACCTTGCAGCAGGCTTTGCTGTTTTTCCTTGTGTTTTTTCAGTTGGCGGTCGAGCTTGTCAGTCAAGGCATCGATCGCTGCATACATGTCTTGGTGTTCGGCATTTGCAACCACTTCGCCGCCGGGAATGAACAGCGTTGCTTCAATCTTCTGCTGCAACTTCTCGACCTTCATGATTACCGTCACATTGGTAATCTTGTCGAAATGCCCCTCCAGCCGTTTCAACTTCTGCTCGACGTACTCACGCAGGGGCTGAGTAACTTCTACATGCTGTCCACTGATATTGACTTGCATACAGCTTCTCCTTTGTTGCCGGTGCATAAGAGGCAGGTGTTGCGCCTGCCACTGAACTGCGGTGGCACACCTCAGGAGCCGTTACATCAATCGCTTGCGCTCGCTCGACGGTGCAATGCCGAGGGACTCGCGGTACTTGGCGACGGTGCGACGTGCTACCTGGATGCCTTGTGCCTCCAGTAAACCAGCGATCTTGCTGTCACTCAATGGCTTTTTCTGATTTTCCGCTGCAACCAGTTTTTTGATGATCGCGCGGATCGCCGTGGACGAGCACTCGCCGCCTTCGGAGGTGCTGACGTGGCTGGAGAAAAAGTACTTCAGCTCGTAAATACCGCGAGGGGTGTGCATGTATTTTTGCGTGGTGACCCGGGAAATGGTCGATTCGTGCATGCCCACCGCTTCAGCGATATCGTGCAGCACCAGCGGCTTCATCGCCTCATCGCCGTGATCGAGGAAGCCACGCTGGTGCTCGACGATCTGGGTGGCGACCTTCATCAGGGTCTCGTTACGGCTTTGCAGGCTCTTGATGAACCAGCGCGCCTCTTGCAACTGGTTGCGCATGAAGGTGTTGTCGGCGCTGGTGTCGGCGCGGCGAACGAAGCCGGCGTACTGCGGGTTGACCCGCAGGCGCGGTACCGCTTCCTGGTTGAGCTCGACCAGCCAGCGCTCGTTGTCCTTGCGCACGATCACGTCCGGCACCACGTATTCGGCTTCGCTGGACTCGATCTGCGAACCTGGGCGCGGGTTGAGGCTCTGCACCAGTTCGATGACCTGGCGCAGTTCATCTTCCTTGAGCTTCATGCGGCGCATCAGCTGGCTGTAGTCGCGGCCACCGAGCAGGTCGATGTAGTCGCTGACCAGGCGCTGGGCTTCGGCCATCCACGGGGTGCCTGGCGGCAGTTGGCGCAATTGCAGCAACAGGCACTCGCTGAGGTTGCGCGCGCCGATGCCGGCCGGTTCGAACTGTTGAATACGGTGCAGCACGGCTTCGACTTCATCCAGCTCGATGTCGAGCTCGGGGTCGAAGGAGTCGCAGATTTCTTCCAGGGTTTCGTCGAGGTAGCCCTGGTTGTTGATGCAGTCGATCAGGGTCACGGCGATCAGCCGGTCGGTGTCGGACATCGGTGCCAGGTTGAGCTGCCAGAGCAGGTGGCTCTGCAGGCTTTCGCCAGCGGAGGTGCGGGTGGTGAAGTCCCACTCGTCATCGTCGTTGCTGGGCAGGCTGCTGGCGCTGGTCTGGTAGATGTCTTCCCAGGCGGTATCGACCGGTAGCTCGTTGGGGATGCGCTCGTTCCATTCGCCTTCTTCGAGGTTGTCCACCGTCGGGGCGGTCTCCTGGAAGCTGGTTTCCTGAACTTCGGCGACGGGTTTGCTCTCGGCGTTGTCAGCCATCGGGTCGCTGTTGTCGAAGTCGTCGCCGTCTTCCTGGCGTTCGAGCATCGGGTTTGATTCCAGCGCTTCCTGGATTTCCTGCTGGAGGTCCAGGGTAGAAAGCTGGAGCAGACGTATGGCCTGTTGCAACTGCGGGGTCATCGTCAGTTGCTGGCCCATTCTTAGGACGAGCGATGGTTTCATGGCAGGGGCTTAACACCTTATTTGCCGGCGCACATGCGCCATCCACTACAAGGGCACCGAAGCGCCAACTTTAAGCAAATTATATGCCTGAAATTGCAGCGTTTGCCTAGAGCGCCGTAACAATTAAGCCATGAACTGGCTTGATCGAGAGCGCTCTGGCAGCGCCTTACACCTTGAGCCTACAGGCGGAACTCATGGCCGAGGTAAACCTCTTTGACCAGATCGTTGGCCAGGATGGTCTCTGCATCGCCTTCGGCGATCAGTTGGCCATCGTTGACGATGTAAGCGGTTTCACAGATATCCAGGGTTTCACGGACGTTGTGGTCGGTGATCAGAACGCCAATGCCCTTGGCCTTCAGGTGGTGGATGATCTGCTTGATGTCGCCGACCGAGATCGGGTCGACACCGGCAAAGGGTTCGTCGAGCAAAATGAACTTCGGCGCAGTGGCCAGGGCGCGGGCGATCTCGACGCGGCGACGCTCGCCACCGGAGAGGCTCATGCCGAGGTTGTCGCGGATGTGGCTGATGTGGAATTCCTGCAGCAGGCTTTCCAGTTCCTTGCGCCGGCCATCGCGGTCGAGGTCCTTGCGGGTTTCAAGGATGGCCATGATGTTGTCGGCCACCGACAGCTTGCGAAAGATCGAGGCTTCCTGCGGCAGGTAGCCGATACCGGCGCGCGCGCGGCCGTGCATGGGCTGATGGCTGACATCGTGGTCGTCGATCAGGACGCGGCCCTGATCGGCCTGGACCAGGCCGACGATCATGTAGAAACAGGTGGTCTTGCCGGCGCCGTTGGGGCCGAGCAGGCCGACGATCTGGCCGCTGTCGATCGACAGGCTGACGTCGCGGACCACTTGCCGGCTCTTGTAGCTCTTGGCCAGGTGCTGGGCTTTGAGGGTTGCCATTTACTCGGCCTTCTTCTTCGGCTGGATCACCATGTCGATGCGTGGGCGCGACTCGGTGACTTTGCCACCGCGACCGGCGGTAGCGATCTGTTTCACCGTGTCGTAGACGATCTTCTCGCCTTCGGTGGTGTTGCCTTCGTTGATCACTTTGGCGCGGTCGATCAGGACGATGCGGTTTTGCGGCGCATTGTACTGGATGGTCTTGCCATAGCCTTGCATCTTGTCTGGCTTGGCCGCGCTCTGCTGCTGTTCGAAGTAGGCCAGGTTGCCCACCGAGGTCACCACGTCGATGTCGCCACCGGCAGTGCGGGTGATGGTCACGGTGTTGCCTTTGATCATCATCGAACCCTGGGTGATGATCACGTCACCGGTGTAGGTGGCGACGCCTTGTTTGTCATCCAGTTGAGCATGGTCAGCCTGGATACGGATCGGCTGGTCACGGTCGGTCGGCAGGGCCCAGGCGCTCGCGCTTCCCAGTGCTGCGCTCAGGCTGAGCAAAAAGGGGAGGGTTTTAACGAGCCTCATACTGTCCTCTTACGTTGGACAGCAGGTCCATCCTGCCGTCTTTCAAATACGCTTTCATTCCATTGCCCGTAGTTACGCCACCGGCGCCGTCGATTCTAACGGCTTGCTCGGTTTGCGCATATTGCTTCTGCGGGAATACCGTCATGCGGCTGGTGGTAATGATCATGGTGCGGTTTTTTTCATCGGTGCGGGCAACCCGTACCGAGTCGATCAGTTCGACTTCGCTGCCATCGGGGTTGACCTCGCCGCGCTCGCTTTGCACGTGCCACGGGTAAGTGGTGCCACGGTACATCTGCAGGTCCGGCGTGGTCAGCAAGGTCACTTCGCTGGCCTTGAGGTGCTCGACCTTGTCGGCGGTCATCTCGTACTGCATCTTGCCGTCGGGCAGGAACTGCACGCTGCGGGCGTTCACGGCGTAATAGTCAATGGCGCTCTGGTCGGGCCCGACAACAGGTTTGTTGTCGAGGAAGCTCTCGGGGCTGATGTTCCAGTAGCCGATCGCCACCAGCAAGGCGGCAATCACACTGAACAGCGCAATGTTGCGGATTTTCTTACTGAACATGTGTCGCTCTACAGGTAATGGCTGTTGGCCGCTTCAAGATTGCCCTGGGCTTGCAGGATCAGTTCGCAGAACTCGCGAGCTGCACCTTCGCCGCCGCGCGCCAGGGTCACCCCATGAGCGTGCTCGCGAACGAAGGCGGCGGCGTTGGCCACCGCCATGCCCAGCCCGACCCGTCGGATCACGGGCAGGTCAGGCAGGTCGTCGCCCAGATAGGCAACCTGTTCATAGCTTAGGTTGAGCTGGCCAAGAAGCTCGTCCAATACCACCAATTTATCTTCGCGGCCCTGGTACAGGTGAGGAATGCCGAGGTTCTTTGCCCGGCGCTCGACCACCGGGGTCTTGCGCCCGCTGATGATGGCGGTGGTCACGCCCGAGTTCATGAGCATCTTGATGCCCTGGCCGTCGAGGGTGTTGAAGGTCTTGAATTCGCTGCCGTCTTCGAGAAAGTACAGGCGCCCATCGGTGAGTACGCCGTCTACGTCGAAAACTGCCAGTTTGATGGCTTTGCCGCGCTGGAGCAGGTCCTGGGTCATTTACATCACTCCCGCACGCAACAGGTCGTGCATGTTCAGGGCGCCAACCGGGCGCTCGTCCTTGTCGATCACCACCAGGGCGCTGATCTTGTGGTCTTCCATGATCTTCAGGGCCTCGGCGGCGAGCATCTCGGCGCGGGCGGTCTTGCCGTGGGCAGTCATGACTTCCTCGATGAGGGTCTTGTGCACATCGATGTTGCGATCGAGGCTACGGCGCAGATCGCCGTCGGTGAAGATCCCGGCCAGCCGTCCGTCGGCTTCGAGTACCACGGTCATGCCCAAACCTTTGCGAGACATTTCGAGGAGCGCGTCCTTGAGCAGGGTACCGCGCTGAACCTGCGGCAACTCGTCGCCAGCGTGCATGACGTTCTCGACTTTGAGCAGCAGGCGTCGGCCGAGGGCGCCGCCAGGGTGCGAGAACGCGAAGTCTTCAGCGGTAAAGCCGCGGGCCTCGAGCAGCGCGATGGCCAGGGCATCGCCCAGTACCAGTGCTGCGGTGGTCGAGGAGGTCGGTGCCAGGTTGAGCGGGCAGGCTTCCTGGGCGACGCGGGCGTCGAGGTTGACTTCGGCGGCCTTGGCCAGCGGCGAGTCGGGGTTGCCGGTGAGGCTGATCAACTGGATGCCCAGGCGCTTGATCAGCGGCAACAGGGTGACGATCTCGGCCGTCGAGCCCGAGTTGGACAGGGCCAGGATCACGTCATCACGGGTAATCATGCCCATGTCGCCATGGCTGGCTTCGGCCGGGTGGACGAAAAACGCCGGCGTACCGGTGCTGGCCAGGGTGGCGGCGATCTTGTTGCCGATGTGCCCCGACTTGCCCATGCCGACCACCACTACCCGGCCTTTGCTGGCCAGGATCAGCTCGCATGCCTTGACGAAATCGGCGTCGATGTGGGCCAGCAGGCCCTCAACCGCCTCGAGTTCGAAACGGATGGTGCGCTGCGCGGATTGGATCAGGTCGCTGGATTGGCTCATGTCGAAAATCGGATTGCCTGATGAAAAGGCGGCGATTATAGCGGTAAAGGGCAAAAGCCTCACCTTGTGATTGTCATACAGTCGTCCACTTAGCTTAACCATACCTGAACAAGCACCGTGGCGGCCTTGGGGCGGCCCTATCAGCGGTGCTATAGTTCGCTGCTGTTCGGCCCGCTCGGTGCGGGCGTGCCTCCACGAAGGGGGCGCGCGTCTGAGTGAGAAGGCTGCATCGCAAGGAGTCTAGATGAGCGTTGATAACGCCTACGCGGTCGAATTGAAGGGCGTAACCTTCAAGCGCGGTTCGCGCAGCATCTTCAATAATGTCGACATACGCATTCCGCGCGGCAAGGTTACCGGTATCATGGGGCCTTCCGGGTGCGGCAAGACCACGCTGCTGAGGCTGATGGGCGCACAGTTGCGTCCGGCCAGCGGCGAAGTCTGGGTGGCAGGGCAGAATCTGCCGACCCTGTCGCGCAGTGACCTGTTCGATGCCCGCAAGCAAATGGGCGTGCTGTTCCAGAGCGGCGCGCTGTTCACCGATCTCGATGTGTTCGAGAACGTCGCCTTCCCGTTGCGGGTACATACCCAGCTGTCCGACGAGATGATTCGCGACATCGTCCTGATGAAGCTCCAGGCCGTTGGCCTGCGCGGCGCCATCGAGCTGATGCCCGACGAGTTGTCCGGAGGCATGAAGCGTCGCGTCGCCCTGGCCAGGGCCATCGCTCTGGACCCGCAGATCCTCATGTACGACGAGCCGTTCGTCGGCCAGGATCCGATTGCCATGGGGGTGCTGGTACGGCTGATCCGCCTGCTCAACGACGCCCTGGGCATCACCAGTATCGTGGTTTCCCATGATCTGGCCGAAACCGCCAGCATTGCCGACTACATCTACGTGGTGGGTGATGGTCAGGTCCTGGGGCAGGGCACGCCAGAGGAACTGATGGGCTCCGATAACCCGCGCATTCGTCAATTCATGAAAGGCGATCCGGATGGTCCGGTGCCCTTTCACTTTCCTGCGCCGGATTACCGCGCCGATCTTCTGGGGAAGCGTTGATGCGCAAAAAATCCATGCTCGAACGTATTCGTCGTTTTGGCCGTTCGGCCATCGACGTGCTGGCCGTACTCGGCCGCTCCTTTTTGTTCCTGCTGCATTCGCTGGTAGGGCGCAGCGGCACCGGCGGCGGCTTCCAGCTGCTGGTCCGGCAGCTGTATTCGGTTGGCGTGCTGTCGCTGGCGATCATTGTCGTTTCCGGGGTGTTCATCGGCATGGTGCTGGCCCTGCAGGGGTTCAGCATCCTGACCAAGTACGGCTCGGAACAGGCGGTGGGGCAGATGGTTGCCCTGACCTTGCTGCGTGAACTCGGGCCGGTGGTTACCGCCTTGCTGTTTGCCGGCCGTGCAGGCTCGGCGCTGACCGCCGAGATCGGCAACATGAAGTCCACCGAGCAGTTGTCCAGCCTGGAAATGATCGGTGTCGACCCGCTCAAGTACATCGTTGCCCCTCGGTTGTGGGCCGGTTTCATCTCCCTGCCGTTGCTGGCGCTGATCTTCAGCGTGGTCGGCATCTGGGGTGGCTCCTGGGTTGCCGTGGACTGGCTGGGCGTCTACGAAGGCTCGTTCTGGGCCAACATGCAGAACAGTGTTTCCTTTACCGACGATGTGCTCAACGGGGTGATCAAGAGCCTGGTTTTTGCCTTCGTCGTGACCTGGATTGCCGTATTCCAGGGCTATGACTGCGAGCCCACTTCAGAGGGGATCAGTCGTGCCACTACCAAGACCGTGGTCTATGCCTCATTGGCAGTCCTGGGTCTGGACTTTATTCTGACCGCCTTGATGTTTGGAGATTTCTGATGCAAAACCGCACCCTGGAAATCGGTGTCGGCCTGTTTCTTCTGGCCGGGATCCTGGCGCTGATCCTGCTGGCCCTGCGTGTCAGCGGCCTGTCGGCGAGCCCGAGCAGCGATACCTATAAACTTTATGCCAATTTCGACAATATCGCCGGTTTGACTGTCAGAGCTAAAGTGACCATGGCCGGTGTGACCATCGGCAAGGTCACCGCCATCGATCTGGATCGTGACACCTTTACCGGTCGGGTGACGCTGCAGCTGGAAAAACGGGTAGACAATCTGCCGGTCGACTCCACTGCATCTATCCTCACCGCAGGGCTGCTCGGCGAGAAGTACATCGGTATCAGCGTGGGCGGAGAAGATGCGGTGCTCAAGGATGGTGCAACCATTCACGACACCCAGTCGGCGCTGGTACTGGAAGATCTGATTGGCAAGTTCCTGCTCAATACCGTTGGCAAAGAAGCTAAATAAGGAGTTTCCATGATTTCTATCCTGCGACGCGGCTTGCTGGTGTTGCTGGCAGCGCTGCCACTGATGGCCGGCGCGGCTGCTCAGTCCCCCAAAGAGGTGATCGAGAAGACCACCAGCCAGTTGCTGTCTGACCTCAAGACCAACAAAGAACAGTACAAGGCCAACCCGAGTGCGTTCTACGATGCGCTCAATGCCAACCTGGGCCCGGTCGTCGATGCCGACGGCATCTCGAAAAGCATCATGACCGTCAAGTATTCGCGCCAGGCCAGCCCGGCGCAGATGCAGCGCTTCCAGGAGAACTTCAAGCGCAGCCTGATGCAGTTCTACGGCAACGCCCTGCTCGAATACAACAACCAGGGCATCACTGTCGGCAATGCCAAGCAGGACGGTGATGAGCGCGCCAGCGTCGACATGACGGTCAAGGGCAACAACGGTGCCGTTTACCCGGTGCAGTACACCCTGACCAAGCTCAATGGCGAGTGGAAAGTGCGTAACGTCATCGTCAACGGCATCAACATCGGCAAGCTGTTCCGTGACCAGTTCGCCGACGCCATGCAGCGCAACGGCAACAACCTGGACAAGACCATCGACGGCTGGGCCGGCGAAGTGGCCAAGGCCAAGGAGTCCACCGAGCAAGCGGCCGAGAAGCAAGCGCAATGACCGACAACGCCGTGACCATGAGCGAGCCGGGTGTATTGAACCTGGCCGGGGTCCTGGATTACCGCAGCGGGCCTGCCTTGCGCAAGGAAGGCAAGGCCCTGATCGCGGCGTGCAAGGCCCAGGCTTTGGTGCTGGATTGCTCGAAGGTCGAGAAATCCAGCAGCGTCGGCCTGTCCCTGCTGCTGGCGTTCATGCGCGATGGCAAGGCGGCGGGCAAGGCCGTGCAGGTCCGCTCCATGCCCCAGGACATGCGTGAAATCGCCGAAGTTTATGACCTCGATGAGGTGCTGGCCGGTCAATGACCGCCAGCCAGCGACTGGCCCCTCTGTCAGAGTCTCCGATTACGGGGTTCGCAGGCGAGGGGCTTTTTTGTATGATGGCCGACCCGCGCGCACAGGGCGCCGATTGAGGTTGAGCATGCAGGCCGTAGAAGTTAAGAACTTCCTTGAAGAAAAGTTGCCGGGAACCCGGGTCGAAGTTGAAGGCGAAGGCTGCAACTTCCAGTTGAACGTGATCAGCGATGAATTGGCGGCCCTGAGCCCGGTCAAGCGTCAGCAGCAGATCTATGCTCACCTTAACCCGTGGATCACCGATGGCAGCATCCATGCGGTAACCATGAAATTTTTCAGCAGCGCAGCCTGGGCTGAGCGCACCTGAGCCAACTTGGCGGCGAGACTCTAATGGACAAACTGATTATTACTGGCGGCGTTCGCCTCGATGGCGAAATCCGCATTTCCGGGGCAAAGAACGCTGCCCTGCCGATTCTGGCGGCGACCTTGCTCTGCGATGGCCCGGTCACCGTGGGCAACCTGCCACACCTGCACGACATCACCACGATGATCGAGCTGTTCGGCCGCATGGGCATTGAGCCGGTGATCGACGAGAAGCTCTCGGTCGAAATCGACCCACGCACCATCAAGACCCTGGTCGCGCCGTACGAGCTGGTGAAAACCATGCGCGCCTCGATCCTGGTGCTGGGCCCGATGGTCGCCCGTTTCGGCGAGGCCGAAGTGGCCCTGCCTGGCGGTTGCGCCATTGGTTCGCGTCCGGTCGACCTGCACATCCGTGGCCTGGAAGCCATGGGCGCGAAGATCGAGGTCGAAGGCGGCTACATCAAGGCCAAGGCCCCTGAAGGCGGCCTGCGTGGCGCGCACTTCTTCTTTGATACCGTCAGCGTGACCGGTACCGAGAACATCATGATGGCCGCAGCCCTGGCCAAAGGCCGCAGCGTGCTGCAAAACGCCGCGCGCGAGCCGGAAGTGGTCGACCTCGCCAACTTCCTCAACGCTATGGGCGCCAAGGTTCAGGGCGCCGGTACCGACACCATCACCATCGACGGCGTCGAGCGTCTGGGTTCGGCGACCTACCGCGTCATGCCTGACCGTATCGAAACCGGTACCTACCTGGTGGCTGCTGCCGTTACTGGCGGCCGCGTCAAGGTCAAGGACACCGATCCGACCATCCTCGAAGCCGTCCTTGAAAAACTCAAGGAAGCTGGTGCCGAAGTCACCACCGGTGAAGACTGGATCGAGCTGGACATGCACGGCAAGCGGCCCAAAGCCGTCAACCTGCGTACCGCTCCGTACCCAGCGTTCCCGACCGACATGCAGGCGCAGTTCATCTCCCTCAACGCCATTGCCGAAGGCACCGGCGCGGTGATCGAGACGATCTTCGAAAACCGCTTCATGCACGTCTACGAAATGCACCGCATGGGCGCCCTGATCCAGGTCGAAGGCAACACTGCCATCGTGACCGGGACCAAGACCCTCAAAGGCGCTCCAGTAATGGCCACCGACCTGCGGGCTTCGGCCAGCCTGGTGCTGTCGGCGCTGGTTGCCGAAGGCGATACGCTGATCGACCGCATCTACCACATCGACCGTGGTTACGAGTGCATCGAGGAAAAACTGCAGATGCTCGGCGCCAAGATCCGTCGCGTACCGGGCTAGTCTGTGAGTGGCGCAGGGACGCGCCAGCCAATTGCTGCACCGAATTAATGCGGTCGGGCCTGTTGAGTGCCCGGCCGGCTGTAGCCGCATAAGGACCGACGTTTCCCATGTTGACCATCGCGCTATCCAAAGGTCGGATTCTCGACGACACCCTGCCGCTGCTGGCGGAAGCCGGTATCGTTCCGACCGAGAACCCGGACAAGAGCCGCAAGCTGATCATTCCTACGACTCAGGAAGACGTTCGTCTGCTGATCGTGCGCGCCACCGACGTGCCGACCTATGTCGAGCATGGTGCCGCCGATCTGGGCGTGGCCGGCAAGGACGTGCTGATGGAGTACGGTGGCCAGGGCCTGTACGAGCCGCTGGACCTGCAGATTGCCCAGTGCAAGCTGATGACCGCCGGCAAGATCGGCGCTGCCGAGCCTAAAGGCCGTTTGCGCATCGCCACCAAGTTCGTCAACGTTGCCAAGCGCTACTACGCCGAACAAGGCCGTCAGGTCGATATCATCAAGCTGTATGGCTCGATGGAGCTGGCGCCGCTGATCGGCCTGGCCGACAAGATCATCGACGTCGTCGACACCGGCAATACCCTGCGTGCCAACGGCCTGGAACCCCAGGAACTGATTGCCACCATCAGCTCCCGGCTGGTGGTCAACAAGGCTTCGATGAAGATGCAGCACGCCCGCATCCAGAGCCTGATCGACACCCTGCGCGAAGCGGTCGAATCGCGACACCGCGGCTAAGACTTTCTACCTCCTGCGCGCGGCCTTCGCTGTCGCGCCCGTCTATCCGCGTCATAGCCAATTTTCTCGGGTGCCCGCGCGGATGGACTGGTAGCTTAGGGCGCCTGAGCATTCGCCATTTATTGAGGCCCTCGCTATGACCACGTCCACTGCAATCGCCCGACTCAATGCCGCTGACCCGGATTTCGCCCGACATCTGGATCATCTGCTGAGCTGGGAAAGTGTCTCTGACGACGCGGTCAACCAGCGCGTGCTCGACATCATCAAGGCCGTGCGCGAGCGCGGCGATGCGGCGCTGGTGGAGTTCACCCAGCGTTTCGATGGCGTGCAAGCCACTTCGATCAACGACCTGATCCTCGGTCGCGAGCGCCTGGAGCTGGCCCTGACCCGCATCACCCCGGCCCAGCGTGAAGCGCTGGAAAAAGCCGCAGAGCGGGTGCGCAGCTACCACGAACGGCAGAAGCAGGATTCCTGGAGCTACACCGAAGCCGACGGCACCGTGCTCGGCCAGAAGGTCACGCCACTGGACCGCGCCGGCCTGTATGTGCCAGGCGGCAAGGCGTCGTACCCCTCGTCGGTACTGATGAACGCGATTCCGGCCAAGGTCGCCGGTGTCGGTGAAGTGGTCATGGTGGTGCCGACCCCGCGTGGCGAGGTCAACGAGCTGGTCCTGGCCGCCGCCTGCATTGCCGGTGTCGACCGGGTCTTCACCATCGGTGGCGCCCAGGCGGTTGCCGCCCTGGCCTATGGCACCGAAAGCGTGCCACAGGTCGACAAGGTGGTTGGCCCGGGCAACATCTACGTGGCCACCGCCAAGCGTCATGTGTTCGGTCAGGTAGGTATCGACATGATCGCCGGCCCGTCGGAGATTCTCGTGATATGCGACGGCCAGACCGACCCGGACTGGATCGCCATGGACCTGTTCTCCCAGGCCGAGCACGACGAAGATGCCCAGGCGATTCTGGTCAGCCCTGACGCCGCGTTCCTCGACAAGGTTGCCGCCAGCATCGACAAGCTGCTGCCGACCATGGAACGCGCCGAGATCATCAAGACCTCGATCAACGGCCGTGGTGCGCTGATCCAGGTGCGCGACATGCAGCAGGCGATGGACGTTGCCAACCGTATTGCGCCGGAGCACTTGGAGTTGTCGGTGGCCGATCCGCAAGCTTGGCTGCCGCAGATTCGCCATGCCGGTGCGATCTTCATGGGCCGCCACACCAGCGAAGCCCTGGGCGATTACTGCGCAGGCCCCAACCACGTACTGCCAACCTCCGGCACCGCGCGCTTCTCGTCGCCGCTGGGGGTGTACGACTTCCAGAAGCGTTCGTCGATCATCTTCTGCTCCGAGCAGGGCGCTTCCGAGCTGGGCCACACCGCCTCGGTACTGGCCCGTGGCGAATCGCTGACCGCCCACGCCCGCAGCGCCGAATACCGCATCCTTGCCGATAACAAAAAGGGGAACTGAACATGAGTAAATTCTGGAGCCCCTTCGTCAAGGACCTGGTGCCTTACGTGCCGGGCGAGCAGCCAAAGCTGGCCAAGCTGGTCAAGCTCAACACCAATGAAAACCCCTACGGCCCATCGCCCAAGGCGCTGGAAGCCATGCGTGGCGAGTTGAACGACAACCTGCGCCTGTACCCGGACCCTAACAGCGACCTGCTCAAGCAGGCGGTGGCCGAATACTACGGCGTGCAGGGCAACCAGGTATTTCTCGGCAACGGTTCGGACGAAGTGCTGGCGCACATCTTCCATGGCCTGTTCCAGCACGATGCGCCGCTGTTGTTCCCAGACATTAGCTACAGCTTCTACCCGGTCTACTGCGGCCTGTACGGCATCCCGTTCGAGGCGGTGGCGCTGGATGAGCAGTTCCAGATCCGTGTCGACGATTACCGCAAGGCCAATGGCGGGATCATCTTCCCCAACCCCAACGCACCGACCGGTTGCCTGCTGGCCCTGGAGGCCATCGAGCAACTGCTCAAGGCCAACCCGGATTCGGTGGTGGTGGTCGATGAAGCCTACATCGACTTTGGCGGCCAGACCGCCATCAGCCTGGTGGATCGCTACGACAACCTGCTGGTCACCCAGACCCTGTCCAAGTCGCGCTCGCTGGCAGGTCTGCGGGTCGGTCTGGCGGTGGGCCACCCGGACCTGATCGAGGCCCTGGAGCGGATCAAGAACAGTTTCAACTCCTACCCGCTCGATCGCATGGCGATTGTCGGTGCGGCGGCAGCGTTCGCCGACCGCGCGTACTTCGACGAAACCTGCCGCAAAGTGATCGACAGCCGCGAGTCGCTGGTCAAGGAATTGAGCGCCCGTGGTTTTGAAGTCCTGCCGTCGGCGGCCAACTTCATCTTTGCCCGCCACCCGCAGCAGGATGCCGCCGAGCTTGCGGCCCGCCTGCGCGAGCAAGGGGTGATCGTGCGGCACTTCAAGCAGGCGCGGATTGCCCAGTTCCTGCGCATCACCATCGGTACCCCGGAGCAGAACCAGGCGTTGCTTGATGCGCTGAACTGAAACTGCTCAGTCCTTATCGCGGGGCAAGCCCGCTCCCACTGTGGGAGCGGGCTTGCCCCGCGATGCTTGTTACCGGTAATCTTTCCCTTCTGAATTCATCCGATGATTGGATGTCATGACGTTATTGATCAAACGCTCCCTGGTCGAACAAGCCGTCGAGCAACTGCGCCAGCGCGTGGCCAGCGGTGCCTGGGCCGTGGGCCAGCGCCTGCCCACCGAACCGGAACTGGCCAGCGAACTGGGCATCAGTCGCAACACCGTGCGTGAAGCCATGCGCGTGCTGGCGTTCAGCGGCCTGGTCGAAGTCCGCCAGGGGGATGGCAGCTACCTGCGCAGCGCCGTCGACCCGCTGCAGGCGCTACAGGCCTTGTCGCGCTGCGATCTGGAGCAGGCGCGCGAGACTCGCCATATTCTTGAAGCCGAAGCCATTGGCCTGGCCGCGCTGCGCCGTACCGACGCGGACCTGCACGCTCTTCGCGAAGCGCTCGAACACAGCGGCGCGCATTTTCATGCCGACCTGGAGCAGTACATCCGTTGCGATCTGGTGTTCCACCAGCGCCTGGTCGATGCCGCGCACAACCCGGCCCTGAGCGAGCTGTATCGGTACTTTTCCGGTGTGGTGGCCGCCACCTTGCACCACAACCTGTCCCACGCGCCCCGCTGTCAGCTGGTCTTCGACCTGCACGGGCAGATTCTCGATGCCATCGAACAACGCGATCCGGACCGGGCCAAGGCCCTGAGCCGGACCCTGATCAACGAATCCTGACCTTGCGAGACTGCCATGGGCCATGACACAACCCGAACTGCGGCGCCAGCCAATGGGCCGGAGCTGGAAGAACTGCTGATCGACGCCGAGGCCGACGACGAACAGGTGCAACAGCAGCCGGTGCTGCTCAAGCGGCCCTGGCTGTTGCTGCTCGGCCTGGTGCTGGTGGCGCTGAACCTGCGGCCAGCGTTGTCGAGCATGGCGCCGCTGCTTAGCCAGGTTTGCGACAGCCTCGGCCTGACAGCGTCGCAGGCCGGTTTGCTGACGACCTTGCCAGTGCTTTGCCTGGGCCTGTTCGCGCCGCTGGCACCGTTGCTGGCGCGGCGCTTTGGCAGCGAGCGGGTGATCCTCGGTATTCTTTTGGTGTTGGCAGCGGGTATTGCCGTGCGTAGCGCCTTCGGCAGTACTGGCGTGTTCGTCGGCAGCATCATGGCCGGGGCCAGCATCGGCGTGATCGGCGTACTGTTGCCTGGCATCGTCAAACGTGATTTCCCCAAGCACGCTGGGACCCTGACCGGTGTCTACACCATGGCTTTGTGCCTGGGCGCGGCCATGGCGGCCGGCGCCACCGTCCCCCTGAGCGAGCGCCTGGGTGACAGTTGGTCGCTAGGTCTGGGTTTCTGGTTGATCCCGGCATTGCTGGCCGCGCTGATCTGGTTGCCCCAGGCGCGCGAGGGACACGGTGCGCATCACGTCGCCTATCGGGTGCGTGGCCTGCTGCGCGACCCGCTGGCCTGGCAGGTGACCTTGTACATGGGCCTGCAGTCGTCGCTGGCCTATATCGTCTTTGGCTGGCTGCCGTCGATTCTCATCGGTCGCGGCCTGAGCCCGACCCAGGCGGGGTTGGTGCTTTCCGGCTCAGTCATCGTGCAGTTGATCAGCTCGCTCAGCGCCCCCTGGCTGGCGACCCGCGGCAAGGACCAGCGCCTGGCCATCGTGATCGTCATGCTCATGGCCCTGGCCGGTTTGTTCGGCTGCCTGTATGCGCCCCTGGATGGCCTGTGGGGCTGGGCAATCGTGCTTGGCTTGGGGCAGGGCGGCACTTTCGCCCTGGCCCTGACCCTGATCGTGCTGCGCTCCAAAGACGCCCATGTGGCGGCCAACCTGTCGAGCATGGCTCAAGGCATCGGCTATACCCTGGCTTCGATGGGGCCATTCGCGGTCGGCCTGGTGCATGATTTGACCGGCGGCTGGAGTGCGGTAGGCTGGATCTTTGCGGTGCTGGGGGCTGGCGCCATTGGTTTTGGCCTCAAGGCCGGGCGCAACTTGCATGTGCAGGTGGTCAGCGAGCGGGTTTGAGATTGCGTTGAGGCTATTGCCGGCAAGGCCGGCTCCCACAGGGGAACTGCTGCACACTCCTGTGGGCGCCAGCCTTGCTGGCGATGGCTGCGAAGCGGCCCGGGTTTAAGCAGACATTCGCCAGGCAAATGTCCATAGCTTTTTGCCACTCCAGCGGACTATCGTTCAGGTCTATTCCCTTCGAAACGGACCCGCCCATGAGCGACGCCAACACTGCCTTGATCACCCGCTTCTACCAGGCCTTCCAGCGCCTGGATGCCGAAGCCATGGTTGCCTGCTACAGCGACGATATCATCTTCAGCGACCCGGCCTTCGGCACCTTGCGCGGCAAGGACGCGGGTGACATGTGGCGCATGCTCACCACCCGTGCCAAGGATTTTTCCCTGACCTTCGACAGCGTGCGTGCCGATGAACGCAGCGCCAGTGCGCACTGGGTCGCCCGCTACCTGTTCAGCCAGACCGGCCGTACCGTGGTCAACGACATTCAGGCGCGTTTCGTCCTGCGGGACGGCAAGATCTGCGAGCACCACGATAGCTTCGACCTGTGGGGCTGGTCGCGCCAGGCATTGGGCACCAGCGGGTTGTTGCTGGGCTGGTCACCACTGGTGCAGGGCAAGGTGCGTGCCCAGGCGCAGAAAGGCCTGCGGGCGTTTCAGGCCGGGCGCTGAAGCGCTAAGCTGTGCGCTTTGCCGTTGATAGTAGCCGTCGTGTCCGAGCCCACTCCCGAACCCCTGAACAAACCCTGGTACGTCTACCTGGTGCGCGCCGCCAATGGCTCGCTGTATTGCGGGATCAGTGACAACCCCGCACGGCGCTTCCTGGCCCATCAGAAGGGCCAGGGCGCACGCTACTTCAGTACCAGCCCGGCAGTGGCTTTGGTCTATGTCGAAGCCTGGCCGGACAAGACCAAGGCCCTGCAACAGGAGCGGCTGGTGAAGAAGCTGCGCAAAAGTGCCAAGGAAGCGCTGGTGGCCTCCTGGTCGGGGCTCAGTCCTTGCGACGCTTGAGCTGATCGGTCAGTTGCGTCGGCAGGCCCTTGATGATCAGGGTACCGGCTTCCTCGTCGTATTCGATCTTCGAGCCCAGCAGGTGGGCTTCAAAGCTGATCGACAGGCCCTCGGCGCGCCCGGTGAAGCGGCGGAACTGGTTGAGGGTGCGTTTATCGGCCGGGATTTCCGGCGACAGGCCGTAGTCCTTGTTGCGGATGTGCTCGTAGAAGGCCCGAGGGCGGTCTTCGTCGATCAGCCCCGAAAGCTCCTCAAGGGTCACCGGCTCGCCGGCCTTGGTCTGGCTGGTGGCGTAGTCGACCAGGGTCTGGGTTTTCTCGCGAGCGGCTTCTTCGGGCAGGTCCTCGCTTTCGACGAAGTCACTGAAGGCCTTGAGTAGGGTACGGGTTTCGCCCGGGCCGTCGACACCTTCCTGGCAGCCGATGAAGTCGCGGAAGTACTCCGAGACCTTCTTGCCGTTCTTGCCCTTGATGAACGAGATGTACTGCTTGGAGGCTTTGTTGTTCTGCCACTCGGAGAGGTTGATGCGTGCAGCCAGGTGCAGCTGGCCCAGGTCCAGGTGGCGCGACGGGGTCACGTCGAGGTCGGCGTTCACCGCCACGCCTTCGCTGTGGTGCAGCAGGGCGATGGCCAGGTAGTCGGTCATGCCTTGCTGGTAGTGGGCGAACAAGACGTGGCCACCGACGGACAGGTTGGACTCTTCCATCAGTTTTTGCAGGTGTTCGACGGCGACCCGGCTGAAGGCGGTAAAGGTGCTGCCTTCCTCCAGGTATTCCTTGAGCCAGCCGCTGAACGGGTGGGCGCCGGATTCTGCGTGGAAGAAGCCCCAGGCCTTGCCCTGTTTGGCGTTGTAGCTGTCGTTGAGGTCGGCCAGGAGGTTTTCGATGGCACCGGACTCGGCCAGTTCCGAGTCGCGTGCGTGCAGCACGGCGGGGCTACCATCGGGTTTCTTGTCGATCAGGTGGACGATGCAATGACGGATCGGCATGGGATTCTCGGTCGAAAATGGGCGGTGCTGGCCGCGTTGCAAAGTCGCCAAGTGTACCTCAGCCCAGGGGTGATTCAGTGGCCAGATGTTGGCAGATATGTCGGTTGTTCGTTTTTTGTTCAGAATTTTGCGTTTTTTCGCGCAAACCCCCGAAAAACCTGCACATTTGCCTTGAGGGAGGCGGATATTTATCTATTCCTGTGGTAGTTTTGCCCGGTCTTGCGCCCCGTGTGTGGCGCATTGCTGGCAGACCGCTCGCGTCACGTCGAACCAAACGTCGTTTTACGTATCTACATACGCGATTGACGTGGCTGTAACACCGGACCGCCGGATCCCCCGCAGGTCTGGCTCGATGACTGACGTAGCACTCTGCATACTCACTGAATTTGATAGGGAAGGAACACCACCATGGCATTGACCAAAGACCAACTGATCGCCGATATCGCTGAAGCTATCGACGCGCCAAAAACCACCGCGCGTAACGCTCTGGAGCAACTGGGTCAGATCGTTGCTGATCAGCTGGAAAATGGCAGCGAAATCACCCTGCCAGGCATCGGCAAACTGAAAATCACCGAGCGTCCTGCCCGTACCGGCCGCAACCCTTCGACTGGCGCTGCCATCGAAATCGCTGCCAAGAAAGTCGTCAAGTTCGTGCCAGCCAAAGTGCTGACCGACGCTGTAAACAAGTAATTGTAAACAGCTCGAAAAAACCGCGTCCGGGTTGCCCGGACGCGGTTTTTTTATGCCTTGGTTTTGCTCCAGCGCTGCTGGCGCCAGGCTTGGCGCGCTGCAGCATCCTGGAAGGTCCAGGCGATCATGCGGCTCTGCTTCTGCCCCTGGCCCATCTCCACCACTCGCTGATCGAGCGCACCGGCCTTTTTCAGCGCCGCCTGGATGCCGGGCAGGTTGGAGGCTTTGGACACCAGGCTGGTGAACCACAGCACCTGCTGGCCAAGGCTGGCGCTCTCCGTCACCAACTGGCTGACAAAGCGGATCTCGCCGCCTTCGCACCACAGTTCGTTGTTTTGCCCGCCAAAGTTCAGCACCGGCAGCTTGCGCTTGGGGTCGGCCTTGCCCAGGGCTCGCCATTTGCGCTGGCTGCCACGGGTGGCTTCTTCGCGCGAGGCGTGGAAGGGCGGGTTGCACAGGGTCAGGTCGAAGCGCTCGTCACTGTTCAGCAGCCCCAGCAGGATGTGCTTGCGGTTGCCTTGCTGGCGCAGGTTGATGGCCTTGCCCAGGCCGTTGGCCTGGACGATGGCACCGGCCGCAGCCAGCGCCGTGGCGTCGATGTCCGAGCCGAGAAAGCGCCAGCGGTAATCGCTGTGGCCCAGCAACGGGTAGATGCAGTTGGCGCCGACGCCGATATCCAGGGCCTGGACGTGCGCACCCCGGGGGATTTCGCCGTTGTTTTCTTGCGCGAGCAAATCGGCCAGCACATGCACGTAATCCGCCCGGCCAGGGATCGGTGGGCATAGATAGTCGGCCGGGATGTCCCAGTGCTGGATACCGTACTGAGCCTTGAGCAAGGCGCGGTTGAAGACCCGCACAGCCTCGGGGTTGGCAAAGTCGATGCTGGGCTTGCCATGGGGATTGGTGATCATGAATCGGCCCAGCTCAGGGCTGCTCTTGATCAGTTGGGGGAAGTCGTAGCGGCCCTGGTGGCGGTTGCGCGGGTGCAGGGTCGGTTTGTTGGCTGTGGTCATGTTGATGTCCGGTGGAAAGCATCGCGGGTCAAGCCCGCTCCTACAGGGTTGTGTAGGAGCGGGCTTGACCCGCGAAAGCATCACTGAGGTCAGCGAGTGTTACAAGGCGGCAATCCGCGCATGCTGCTCGGTGAAGTTGGCCAGGGCCTGTTCGGCTTCAGCCAGCTTGGCGCGCTCCTTGTCGATCACCGCAGGCGGTGCCTTGTCGACGAAGGCGGCATTGGACAGCTTGCCGCCGACGCGCTGGACTTCACCCTGCAGACGCTGGATTTCCTTGTTCAGGCGAGCCAGTTCGGCATCCTTGTCGATCAGGCCGGCCATCGGCACCAGCACCTGCAGATCGCCAACCAGGGCGGTGGCGCTCAGTGGCGCTTCGTCCTGTTCGCCGAGCACGGTGAAGGACTCGATCTTCGCCAGCTTCTTCAGCAGCGCTTCGTTTTCCTGCAGGCGACGCTGGTCTTCGGCGCTGGCGTTTTTCAGGAACAGTTGCAGTGGCTTGCCCGGGCCGATGTTCATTTCGCCACGGATGTTGCGCACGCCGAGCATCAGCTCCTTGAGCCACTCGATGTCGCCTTCGGCAGCGGCGTCGATGCGGCTTTCGTTGGCCACTGGCCATGGCTGCAGCATGATGGTCTTGCCTTCGGCCCCGGCCAGCGGCGCCAGGCGCTGCCAGATTTCTTCGGTGATGAACGGCATGAACGGATGGGCCAGGCGCAGTGCCACTTCCAGTACCCGCACCAGGGTGCGGCGAGTGCCACGGGCGCGTTCGACCGGCGCGTTCTCGTCCCACAGGACCGGCTTGGACAGCTCCAGGTACCAGTCGCAATACTGGTTCCAGATGAACTCGTAGAGCGCCTGGGCGGCGAGGTCGAAGCGGAACTGATCGAGCTGGCGGGTGACTTCGGCTTCGGTGCGCTGCAACTGCGAGATGATCCAGCGATCGGCCAGCGACAGTTCGCAGGCTTCGCCGTTCTGGCCGCAGTCCTCGCCCTTGTCCAGCACGTAGCGGGCTGCGTTCCAGATCTTGTTGCAGAAGTTGCGGTAGCCTTCGACGCGGCCCATGTCGAACTTGATGTCGCGACCGGTGGAGGCCAGCGAGCAGAAGGTGAAGCGCAGGGCGTCGGTGCCGTAGCTGGCGATGCCCTCCGGGAACTCGGCCTTGGTCTGCTTGGCGATCTTCTCGGCAAGTTTTGGCTGCATCATGCCGCTGGTGCGTTTTTCCAGCAGTTCGTCGAGGGTGATGCCGTCGACGATGTCCAGCGGGTCAAGGACGTTGCCCTTGGACTTGGACATCTTCTGGCCCTGGCCATCGCGCACCAGGCCGTGAACATAAACGGTCTTGAACGGTACCTGCGGGGTGCCGTCCTCGTTCTTCACCAGGTGCATGGTCAGCATGATCATCCGGGCAACCCAGAAGAAAATGATGTCGAAGCCGGTGACCAGCACGTCGGTGGAGTGGAATTTCTTCAGGAATTCGGTCTGCTGCGGCCAGCCCAGGGTCGAGAAGGTCCACAGGCCCGAGCTGAACCAGGTATCGAGAACATCGTTGTCCTGGTTCAGGACCACGTCTGCGCCGAGGTTGTGCTTGCTGCGCACTTCTTCTTCGCTGCGCCCGACATAGACCTTGCCGGACTCGTCGTACCAGGCCGGAATACGGTGGCCCCACCACAGCTGACGGCTGATGCACCAGTCCTGGATGTCGCGCATCCACGAGAAGTACATGTTTTCGTATTGCTTGGGCACGAACTGGATGCGGCCGTCTTCAACGGCAGCAATTGCCGGCTCCGCCAGCGGCTTGGTCGACACGTACCACTGGTCGGTCAGCCACGGCTCGATGACGGTGCCTGAACGATCGCCTTTCGGTACTTTCAGGGCGTGGTCGTCGACGCTGACCAGCAGGCCCGCGGCGTCGAAGTCGGCAACGATCTGCTTGCGCGCGACGAAGCGGTCCAGGCCGGCATACTGGGCAGGCAGGGTGGCGTCGATGCTGTCGTTGACGCTGCCGTCGAGGTTGAACACCTGTGCGGCCGGCAGGACGAAGGCGTTCTTGTCGAAGATGTTCAGCAGCGGCAGGTTGTGGCGCTTGCCGACTTCGTAGTCGTTGAAGTCGTGGGCCGGGGTGATCTTCACGCAGCCGGTGCCGAATTCAGGGTCGCAGTAGTCGTCGGCAATGATCGGGATGCGCCGACCCACCAGGGGCAGCTCGACGAACTTGCCGATCAGCGCTTTGTAACGCTCGTCTTCCGGGTTCACGGCCACGGCGGCGTCGCCGAGCATGGTTTCCGGACGAGTGGTGGCGACGATCAGGTAGTCCTTGCCGTCGGCGGTCTTGGCGCCATCAGCCAGCGGGTAGCGCAGGTTCCACAGGTGGCCCTTCTCGTCGTGGTTTTCCACTTCGAGGTCGGAGATCGCCGTGTGCAGCTTGGTATCCCAGTTGACCAGGCGCTTGCCGCGGTAGATCAGGCCGTCTTCATGCAGGCGCACGAAAGCTTCTTTAACGGCTTCAGAGAGGCCGTCGTCCATGGTGAAGCGCTCGCGGCTCCAGTCGACTGACGAGCCCAGGCGGCGAATCTGGCGGCTGATGTTGCCACCGGACTGATCCTTCCATTCCCAGACCTTTTCCAGGAATTTCTCGCGGCCCAGGTCGTGGCGGCTCTGGCCCTTGGCTTCAAGCTGGCGCTCGACCAGCATCTGCGTGGCGATACCGGCGTGGTCGGTGCCAGGCTGCCACAGGGTGTTGCGGCCCTGCATGCGACGGAAACGGATCAGGGCGTCCATGATCGCGTTGTTGAAGCCATGACCCATGTGCAGGCTGCCGGTGACGTTCGGCGGCGGGATCATGATGGTGTAGGAATCGCCCGCGCCTTGCGGAGCGAAATAATTCTCGGACTCCCAGGTGTTGTACCAGGAAGTTTCAATAGCGTGCGGCTGGTAGGTCTTATCCATGCGCGGCGGGACCCTTAGGCATTTATTCAGGAAAGCCGGAGAGTATAACGAAGCGGCAAGCTTCAAGCGACAAGCGACAAGCTCAGAGCGCCGCACGGCTCTTGCAGCTTGTCGCTTGAAGCTTGTAACTGCTTTTTATTGGTTAAGCAGGCGCTCGAGGCGGGCATCGAGCCGGCGCTTGATCTCGCTCTCGATATGCGGGGCGAAATCGTTGATCACGTCTTGCATGATCAATTGCGCGGCTGCGCGCAGCTCGGCGTCCAGGTGCAGCAGGGTTTCCTGGCGCTTGGCCTGTGGGTCGGCAGGGGCTTCAGGCACGGGCGCTGGCGGCACTTCGGCCTCTTCGAGCAGCAGCGGGATCTGCTCCTCGACGGTGTCGGTCAACAGCGGTGGCTCGAGGGATGCATCGCCAAGCAACTGACGGATCGACTCCAGGTCGTCCAGCAGGTGCGCGGATTGGGGCAGGGGAGTGGATTTGTCCATCGTCTTCAGAGTCGCTGTAAGCGGTGATCTTGCAGAGCATAGCCCTGTTCGCGGTAGAAACGGAAACTCTCTCGGGCCGCCAGACGAATCGCCGGCTCTTCGACCACGATCTCGGCGATCCGGGCAAAACCGGCAGCGAAGGGCGGTACCTTTAGGTCCAGGTTGATCAGCAGGTCCTGATGGCTGCCGGCGTCATCGCCAAGGCCAAGGGCCACGCTGGCCTGCGGGTCATCTTCAGCCGGGCTGTGGGGCACGAAGGCCTCGCCCTTGAACGCCCACAGGCGTGCGTCCAGTTCATCGCGCTGGGCGGCGTCGCTGCAATGCAGGTAAACCCGGTGCCCGAGGCGCCAGGCCTTTTCGCACAGCTTGCAGGCGAAATCCAGGCGCGCCGAGGGCGCGGCGCTGGGCAATATGTAGAAATCGACTTTGGTCATGATCGGCCTGCCGGTCGGCTACGCCCGAAGGCGCAGGCGGCCAGCGTCATCTCAGGCGTTGGCGCGGTCGAGCAGGTACTGGGTCAGCAGCGGTACCGGACGGCCCGTGGCGCCCTTGTCCTTGCCGCCGCTGATCCAGGCGGTGCCGGCGATGTCCAAGTGGGCCCAGTCATAGGCCTTGGTAAAGCGCGAGAGGAAGCAACCGGCGGTGATGGTGCCGGCTTTCGGCCCGCCGATGTTGGCGATGTCGGCGAACGGGCTGTCGAGCTGCTCCTGGTATTCATCGAACAGCGGCAACTGCCAGGCGCGATCGTCGGCGCGCTTGCCGGCATCGAGCAGTTGCCCGACCAGCGCGTCGTTGTTGCCCATCAGGCCGGACGTGTGGCTGCCCAGGGCGACGATGCAGGCGCCGGTCAGGGTGGCGATGTCGATCACCGCCTGCGGCTTGAAGCGCTCGGCGTAGGTCAGGGTATCGCACAGCACCAGGCGGCCTTCGGCGTCGGTGTTGAGAATCTCGACGGTCTGCCCGCTCATGGTCGTGACGATGTCGCCCGGACGGGTGGCACCGCCGCTTGGCATGTTCTCGGCGCAGGCCAGCAGGCACACCAGGTTGATCGGCAGTTGCAGTTCGAGCACGGCGCGCAGGGTGCCGAAGACGCTGGCGGCACCGCCCATGTCGAATTTCATTTCATCCATGCCGGCGCCGGGCTTGAGGCTGATGCCGCCGGTGTCGAAAGTGATGCCCTTGCCCACCAGCACGAAAGGCTTCTCGCTCTTTTTGCCGCCCTGGTAGTTGAGCACGATCAGCCGTGGTGGCTGGTCGCTGCCCTGGCCCACGGCGTAGAACGCGCCCATGCCCAGGTCCTTGATTTTCTTCTCATCCAGCACCTCGACCTTCAGGCCTTTGAATTCCTTGCCCAGGGCCTTGGCCTGTTCGGCCAGGTAGCTCGGGTGGCAGACGTTCGGTGGCAGGTTGCCCAGGTCGCGGGTGAAGCCCATGCCGTTGGCGATGGCGACAGCGTGCTTGACTGCGCGCTCGACGTCGCTGACGCCAGCCTTGGCGCTGAGCAGGGTGATTTTCTTCAGGGCGCGGGGGTCGGCCTTCTTGCTCTTGAACTGGTCGAAAACGTACTGGCCATCGAGCAGGGTTTCGGCCAGCAGGCGGGTCTTGCCATAAGAGGCCTCGCGGCCGGTGACGGCGACGTCGTCCAGGGCCAGCACCGCATCGCTGCCGTTCAGGCCCTTGAGCACCGCCAGAACGCTGGCGACCACTTTACGCCAGTTGCGATCACCCAGTTCGGCATCCTTGCCGGTACCGACCAGCAGCACGCGCTCGGCCTTGAGGTTGGGCAGGCTGTGCAGCAGCAGGGTCTGGCCGACCTTGCCGGTCAGGTCGCCGCGCTTGAGCACGCTGGCCAGGGCGCCGCCGGTAGCCTCGTCGATGGCCTTGGCGGTGGCGTCGAGTTTGCCGCCTTCAGCCACGGGCAGCACCAGCGTGGCGGTTTTCAAGGATGCAGCGGCTACGCTTTTTACAACCAGTTCCATGTCAGGTTCCCCGAATGATCTGTCAGTGCGCACACGGTATGCCGGCGCGCCAAGGCTCCTGGCCGCGTGGTCGCGTACCAGTGATAAAGCCCCCAGTTTGAGCCTGCTTCGCCCGCCCTGACAACCCCGAGATGAAGCATTGTGCGGCGCCAAGTGACAGGCACGGTCAATCACAGGATAATGCGCCAACTTTTACCCGGGTCCGCTCTGGCGAGCGGGCTACTATCTTGGCTGTTATGGATTCCTTGTTCGGCTGTCCGAGCCTGACAACCCAGGAGTGTCTGGTTTGATCGTCTTTCGTTATCTGTCCCGCGAGGTCCTGGTGACCTTGAGTGCCGTCAGCGCCGTGCTGCTGGTCATCATCATGAGTGGGCGCTTCATCAAATACCTGGCGCAGGCTGCCCAGGGCGTGCTCGATCCGAGCGTACTGTTCCTGATCATGGGGTATCGCCTGCCGGGCTTCCTGCAACTGATCCTGCCCCTGGGCCTGTTCCTCGGCATCCTCCTGGCCTATGGCCGGTTGTACCTGGAAAGCGAGATGACCGTGCTCTCGGCCACCGGCATGAGCCAGCAGCGCCTGCTGGGCATGACCATGGCCCCGGCTGCGCTGGTCGCCGTCCTGGTCGCCTGGCTGAGCCTGGGGCTGGCGCCTCAGGGCGTCACCCAGGTGGCGCAGATCATCAACCAGCAGGATGCCCTGACCGAGTTCGACACCCTGGTGCCGGGGCGCTTCCAGACCCTGCGCGATGGTTCGCGGGTGACCTACACCGAACAACTGTCGGAAGACCGCGCCAACCTTGCCGGCGTGTTCATCTCCGAGAAGCGCTTCAGCCAGGACAAGACCAAGGATCGTGGCCCGTCGGTACTGGTTGCCGAAAAAGGCCACCAGCAGGTCAACCCCGATGGCAACCGTTACCTGATCCTGGAAAACGGCTATCGCTATGACGGCAACCCTGGCCAGGCCGATTACCGGGCAATCAAGTACGACACTTACGGCGTGCTGTTGCCCAAGCCCGAGGTCAGTGAAGAAGTCACCGAGCGCGAAGCCATCCCGACCTCGCAACTGATCGGCAGCGACGGCTTGCGCGAGCGCGCCGAGCTGCAATGGCGTCTGTCGCTGCCGTTGCTGGTGTTCATCGTGACCCTGCTGGCAGTGCCGCTGTCGCGGGTCAACCCACGCCAGGGCCGTTTCCTCAAGCTGCTGCCGGCGATTCTTCTGTATATGGCGTACCTGACAATGCTGATTGCCGTGCGTGGCGCCCTGGAGAAAGGCAAACTGCCGATCGGCCTGGGCATCTGGTGGGTCCATGGCCTGTTCCTGCTGATCGGCCTGGGGCTGATGTACTGGGAGCCGCTGCGCCTCAAGCGCGCTGCTCGCCGTGCGGAGGTGGCCCATGGTTAAGCTCGATAGTTACATCGGCAAAAGCGTGCTGGTGGCCATTCTGGCCGTACTCGGGATCATTCTCGGCCTGGCCTCGCTGTTTGCCTTCATCGATGAAATGGGTGACGTCACCGATACCTATACGTTGATGGACGCTGGCAACTTCGTCTTGCTCACCGCGCCGCGGCGCCTCTACGACATGCTGCCGATGGCCGCGCTGATCGGCTGCCTGATCGGCCTGGGCAGCCTGGCCAGCAGCAGCGAACTGACCATCATGCGCGCCGCGGGCGTGTCCATTGGCCGGATCGTCTGGGCGGTAATGAAACCGATGCTGGTGCTGATGCTGGCCGGTATCCTGATTGGCGAGTACCTGGCCCCGGTCACCGAGAACAAGGCCCAGGCCGAGCGTTCCCTGGCCCAGGGCGGTGGTGAGGCGCAGAGCTCCAAGCGCGGTATGTGGCACCGTCAGGGTGACGAGTTCGTGCACATCAACTCGGTGCAGCCCAACGGCTTGCTGTACGGCGTGACCCGCTACCGTTTCGACAACGAGCGGCACATGCAGACCTCAAGCTTTGCCCGCCGCGCCCAGTACAAGGACGATCACTGGCTGCTCAGCGACGTCACCACCACGTATTTCCGTGGAGACCACACCGAAGTGGTCAAAACCCCTGAAGAGCGCTGGGACGTATCCGTCACTCCGCAACTGCTCAATACCGTGGTCGTAGCGCCAGAGTCGCTGTCGATTACCGGGCTCTGGGACTACATCCACTACCTGTCCGACCAGGGCCTGAACAACGCCCGTTACTGGCTGGCGTTCTGGACCAAGGTGCTGCAGCCGATGGTCACCGCCGCGCTGGTGCTGATGGCCATCTCCTTCATCTTCGGCCCACTGCGTTCGGTTACCCTCGGCCAGCGGGTATTTACCGGGGTGCTGGTGGGCTTTGTGTTCCGTATCGCCCAGGACTTGCTCGGGCCTTCGAGCCAGGTGTTCGGCTTCCCGCCGTTGCTGGCGGTGGTGCTGCCGGCGGCGATCTGTGCGGTGGCGGGGTTGTGGTTGTTGCGGCGCGCTGGATAGGCCGCGGCAGACAAGAAAAAGCCGACCCTTGGGTCGGCTTTTTTCTGCCTGCTATTTCTTGCGCTTGGGGATCCGCACCAGCTGGGTATCGGAATAGATGTCGTGCCAGCTGCGCTTGCGCTTGTCGAACAGGGCCCAGATAAACCCCAGGCCCAGGCACAGCCAGGAGGCGATGGCGACGACGAAACGCAGCAGGGCCTGCCACAGGCTGATGGCACTGCCATCGGCGTTCTGTACACGAATACCCCACACTTGCATCCCCAGGGTCTGGCCGCCGTGGGTCCAGAACTTGGCGAAGAAGCCGAACAGGGCGAACAGCAGGATGGTCGACAGCAGCGGATCGCCATCCAGCGCGCCAGCCTCGGTCAGCTCGCGCATGCGCGCCTCGCCGATAATGGCCATCTGGATCATCTTGTAGGCGCCGGCAGTGACGATCAGCAGCGCGGTGCACAGCAGAAAATCGTAGAACATGGCGGCCAGGCGGCGGCCCAGGTCGACCGGGGGGAAATCACCCTGGGGCTGCAACAACTGCTTGGGCATACATGGCCCTCCTTGGGCAAAACCGCCATTCTACGAAATTGCGCGCACAATGCGTTGCCCTGCGACACGGTTTACGCATCAGGCCGCACTCAGCGAGCGCGCACAAAAAAGCCCCTGCTGTTGCCAGCAGGGGCTTTTCTATCGGGAAATCAGGCTTCCGCGATAACTTCGTCAGCCTGCATGCCTTTCTGGCCCTGCACGGCGATGAAGGTGACTTTCTGGCCTTCTTTCAGGCTCTTGAAGCCGTTGCCCTGAATAGCGCGGAAGTGTACGAACAGATCCGGACCGCTTTCTGGAGTGATGAAACCAAAACCTTTCTCGTCGTTAAACCACTTGACGGTACCGCTCTGACGTTGGGACATTGTCTTATTTCCTTTGAAACTTAGAATTAGTAACAGCTTCTTCCAAATGAAAGAGTACTGGGCTGGGTTGCAGGAAAGTAAGAGACGTCGAACGGGTGTAGCAAACATCAGAGCTACTGCCCAGGTCACGAACCATAGCGACCCATGCAAACACAGTGCACAGACAATACGCTAACTTTGAAGACAAAAACAAGCCCTGCAGACCGCTGCGGCTGTGCCTTTTAGCGGCCGTTCGGTCGATTGCTTCCGGCTCATTCCAAGCGGTGTTGCAAGGCTTTTCGAAAGTTATAAACCACGTTCGGATTCGAAAATCCGAACGCGTCATGACACCCAGTTTCAAGTAACGATTCAGCCGCGATAGTAACGCTGGGCAACAAACGGCATCTTGCTGACTTTCATCGCTACGCGCTTGCCGCGAACAATGGCCCACAGCGGAGTTTCCAGGGCGATATGGGCCGCATCCAGGTAGCCCATGGCCACCGGCGCATTCAATGACGGACCAAAGCCGCCACTGCAGACGCTACCGATTACCGTGCCCGCTTCATCGACGATTTCAGCACCTTCACGGACCGGGGTGCGTTCCTGCGGCAGCAGGCCCACGCGTTTACGGGCAACGCCGCTTTGCTGCTGGGCGAAGATCGCCTCGGCACCGGGGAAACCACCGGCACGTTCGCCATCGGCCCGGCGCACCTTGGAAATGGCCCAGAGCAGGCTGGCTTCGATTGGCGTGGTCTGGCTGTTCATGTCGTGGCCGTACAGGCACAGGCCGGCTTCCAGGCGCAGCGAATCGCGTGCGCCCAGGCCAATGGCGGCGACCTCCGCTTCGGCCAGCAGGCGGCGGGCCAGTGCTTCGGCGTTTTCGGCCGGCACGGAAATCTCGAAACCGTCTTCACCGGTGTAGCCCGAACGGCTGACGAAGCAGTCGCTGCCCAGCAGTTGTACCGGCTGGAACTGCATGAAGGTCATTTTTGCCACTTCTGGCGCCAGGCGTTCCAGCACCTTGACCGCTGCCGGGCCCTGCAGGGCCAGCAGGGCGCGCTCTTCAAACAGAGGCTGGATCTGGCACTGGTCGCCGATGTGCTTGCGCAGGTGCGCCAGGTCCTGCTCCTTGCAGGCGGCGTTGACCACCAGGAACAGTTCGTTGTTGCCCAGGTTGGCAACCATCAGGTCGTCGAGGATGCCGCCGTGTTCGTTGGTGAACATGGCATAGCGCTGCATGCCCACTGGCAGGTCGATGATGTCGACCGGCACCAGGCTCTCCAGGGCCTTGGCGGCACCGGCGCCGCTCAGGCGGATCTGGCCCATGTGCGAAACGTCGAACAGGCCGGCCTGTTCACGGCTGTGCAGGTGTTCTTTCATCACCCCCAACGGGTACTGAACCGGCATGTCGTAACCGGCGAAAGGCACCATGCGGGCGCCCAGTTCCAGGTGCAGGGCGTGCAGCGGGGTCTTGAGCAGTGTTTCGGTGGACATTGATGACTCCTTGGGGCTTGAGAGGGTGTCAGCATTCGATGATGTTGACGGCCAGACCGCCGCGGGCGGTCTCCTTGTATTTGCTTTTCATGTCGGCGCCGGTCTGGCGCATGGTGCGGATGACTTTGTCCAGCGAGACGAAGTGCTGCCCGTCACCGCGCAGGGCCATGCGCACCGCATTGATCGCCTTGACCGAGCCCATGGCGTTGCGTTCGATGCAGGGCACCTGGACCAAGCCGCCGATCGGGTCGCAGGTCAGGCCCAGGTTGTGTTCCATGCCGATCTCGGCGGCGTTCTCGACCTGCTGCACACTGCCGCCCATGACTTCGCAGAGGGCGCCGGCGGCCATCGAGCAGGCGACGCCGACCTCGCCCTGGCAACCGACTTCGGCACCGGAGATCGAGGCGTTCTCTTTATAGAGGATGCCGATGGCGGCGGCCGTGAGCAGAAAGCGCACCACGCCGTCGTCGTTGGCGCCCGGGATAAAGCGCATGTAGTAGTGCAGCACTGCCGGGACGATACCGGCGGCGCCATTGGTCGGCGCGGTGACCACGCGTCCGCCAAAGGCGTTTTCTTCATTGACGGCCAGGGCATACAGGTTGACCCAGTCGAGCACCGACAGCGCGTCGCGCAGGCTCGCCTCCGGGTTGCTGCACAGCTGGCGGTACAGCGCTGCGGCCCGGCGCTTGACCTTGAGCCCGCCGGGCAGGATGCCTTCGTTGCGGCAACCGGCGGACACGCAGTCCTGCATCACTTGCCAGATGTGCAGCAGGCCGCTGCGGGTTTCGCTTTCCGGGCGCCAGGCCGCCTCGTTGGCGAGCATGATCTGGCTGATCGACAGGTTCTGTGCGGTGCAATGGCCGAGCAGCTCTTTGGCGGTCTTGAACGGGTAGGGCAGCACGGTGCTGTCTTCGACGATGCGATCGGCGCCGGCTGCGTCCTCATCGACTACAAAGCCACCGCCCACCGAGTAGTATTCGCGGCTTCGAATCTGCAAACCGGCGGCGTCGAAGGCACGGAAGATCATGCCGTTGGGGTGAAAGGCCAGGGGTTTGCGGATCATCGCCAGGTGCTGTTTTTCGACGAAGTCGATCGCGTGCTCGCCGAGCAGCGTGAGCCGGCCGCTGCTGCGGATGGCCTGCAGGCGGGCGGGAATGCTTTCGGTATCGACCGTGTCCGGATGCTCGCCTTCCAGGCCAAGCAGCACGGCCTTGTCGCTGCCGTGGCCCTTGCCGGTGGCGCCGAGCGAGCCGTAGAGCTCGACCTTGACGCACGCCGTGACGGCCAGCAGGTCGTCGCGGCGCAGGCCTTCGGCAAAGCGCGCGGCGGCGCGCATCGGGCCAACGGTATGGGAGCTGGAGGGGCCGATGCCGATCTTGAACAGGTCGAAGACGCTTAGTGACATGGTCGTACCCTCATTGTTGGGGAGAAGCATCGCCGGCAAGGCCGGCTCCCACAGGGTTCTTTGGTATTTCCAGAACCTGTGGGAGCTGGCTTTGCCAGCGATTAGGCCATCAGGCCGGACTCAGACGTCCTGATAGCTCTCGATCGACGGGCAGGCGCAGACCAGGTTGCGGTCGCCGAAGACGTTGTCGACCCGGCCAACCGGTGGCCAGTACTTGCCTTCCACCAGCGACGCCAGCGGATACACCGCCTGCTCGCGGCTGTACGGGTGGCTCCATTCACCGGCGATTTCCGCGGCGGTGTGCGGGGCGTTCTTCAGCGGGTTGTCGTCCTTGTCCAGGCTACCGCTTTCCACCGCGCGAATCTCTTCGCGGATGCGGATCATCGCCTCGCAGAAGCGGTCCAGTTCTTCTTTAGACTCGCTTTCGGTCGGTTCGATCATCAGCGTGCCGGCCACCGGGAAGGACATGGTCGGGGCATGGAAGCCGAAGTCGATCAGGCGCTTGGCGACGTCATCGACGCTGATCCCGCTGCTGTCCTTGAGGGGGCGCAAATCGAGGATGCACTCGTGCGCCACCAGGCCGTTGCTGCCGGTGTACAACACAGGATAGTGCTCTTCCAGGCGGCGGGCGATGTAGTTGGCGTTGAGGATGGCCATCTGCGAAGCGCGCTTGAGCCCGGCACCTCCCATCATACGAATGTACATCCAGGTGATCGGCAGGATACTGGCGCTGCCGAACGGTGCGGCGCAGACCGCGCCCTGCTTGTTGTCCATGTGCGCATGGCCGGGCAGGAACGGCGCCAGGTGCGATTTGACGCCGATCGGGCCGACGCCCGGGCCGCCACCGCCGTGAGGGATGCAGAAGGTCTTGTGCAGGTTCAGGTGCGAAACGTCGCCACCGAACTTGCCCGGTGCGCAGAGGCCGACCATGGCGTTCATGTTGGCGCCGTCGATGTACACCTGGCCGCCGCTGTCGTGGATGATCGCGCAGATCTCGCCGATGGCTTCTTCGAACACGCCGTGGGTCGAGGGGTAGGTGATCATCAGCGCAGCGAGGTGTTCGCGGTGCTCGATGGCCTTGGCGCGCAGGTCGTCGATGTCGACGTTGCCACGGGCGTCACAGGCAGTGACCACCACGCGCATACCGGCCATGTGCGCGGTAGCCGGGTTGGTGCCGTGGGCCGAGGAGGGGATCAGGCAGATGTCGCGGCGCGCTTCGCCACGGCTCTGGTGGTAGGCGCGGATCGCCAGCAGGCCTGCGTACTCGCCCTGGGAACCGGCGTTGGGCTGCAGCGACACGGCGTCATAGCCGGTGGCGGCGCAGAGCATGGCTTCCAGTTCGCTGGTCAGTTGCTGGTAGCCCTGGCTCTGCTCGGCCGGTGCGAACGGGTGCAGGTTGCCGAACTCGGCCCAGGTCACCGGAATCATTTCGCTGGCAGCGTTGAGCTTCATTGTGCACGAGCCCAGCGGAATCATGGTGCGGTCCAGGGCCAGGTCCTTGTCGGCCAGGCGGCGCAGGTAGCGCATCAGCTCGGTTTCGCTGTGGTAGCGGTTGAACACCGGGTGCTCGAGAATCGCCGACTGGCGCAGCAGGGCTGCAGGCAATTGCACCTGAGCGCGGGCCGCGAGGGCGGCGAAGTCTGGCGTGGCCTTAGCATCGGCGAACAGCTGCCACAGCGCTTCGACGTCGGCCTGGGTGCTGGTTTCATCCAGCGACAGGCCCAGGCGCTGGGCGTCGATCTGGCGCAGGTTCAGGCGCTGGGCACGAGCCTGGTCATGGAGGGCGGCGGTGGCGCTGCCGGTGGCCAGGGTCAGGGTGTCGAAGAAGTGCTCGACTTCGACCTTCACGCCCAACTGCTGCAGGCCGGCCTTGAGGATCGCGGTCAGTGCGTGGGTGCGTTCGGCGATCTGCTTCAGGCCCTGCGGGCCGTGGTACACGGCGTACATGCTGGCGATGTTGGCCAGCAGCACCTGGGCGGTGCAGATGTTGCTGGTGGCCTTCTCGCGGCGGATATGCTGCTCACGGGTCTGCATGGCCAGGCGCAGGGCGGTCTTGCCGAAGCGGTCGATCGACACGCCGACCAGACGGCCCGGCATGTCGCGCTTGAACGCGTCGCGGGTCGAGAAGTACGCCGCATGCGGGCCACCGAAGCCCAGCGGTACACCAAAGCGCTGGGCGCTGCCGATGGCCACGTCGGCGCCGAATTCGCCCGGTGGGGTCAGCAGAGTCAGGGCCAGCAGGTCGGCAGCCACGGCGACCAGGGCATTGGCTGCGTGCAAGCGCTCGACCAGCTCCCGGTAATCGAACACTTCACCGTTGCTGGCCGGGTATTGCAGCAGGGCACCAAAGAAGGCGCTGACATCGCTCAATTCACGCTCATCACCCACCACTACCTCGATACCCAGTGGTTCGGCACGGGTGCGCAGTACGTCGAGGGTCTGCGGGTGGCAATGCACGGAAGCGAAGAAGGCGTGGCTGCCCTTGTTCTTGCTCAGGCGCTTGCAGAAGGTCATGGCTTCGGCGGCGGCGGTGGCTTCGTCGAGCAAGGATGCGTTGGCGATCGGCAGCCCGGTGAGGTCGCTGATCAGGGTCTGGAAATTCAGCAGCGCTTCCAGGCGGCCCTGGGAAATCTCTGGCTGGTACGGGGTGTAGGCGGTGTACCAGGCCGGGTTTTCCAGCAGGTTGCGCAGGATCGGTGCCGGGGTGTGGCAGTTGTAGTAACCCTGGCCGATGAAGCTCTTGAACAACTGGTTGTTGCCGGCGATGGCCTTGAGCGAGGCCAGGGCGTCGGCTTCGCTTTGCCCTGCGCCCAGCTCAAGGACGCTGGTGCCCTTGATGCTGTCAGGAATGACCGCAGCGCTCATGGCCTCCAGCGAGTCGAAACCGAGGGTGGCGAGCATGTGCTGCTCATCGCGCTGGCGTGGGCCGATGTGGCGGGCGATGAATTCGTTGGCAGTGCCGAGGTTGATGGTCATGGCGGTTCCTCAGGCGTCAGCGTTGGCTTTGATCAGGCGGTCGTAGGCGTCCTGGTCGAGCAGTTGCGCGACGGCACCGGCGTCGGCCGGGATGAAACGGAAGAACCAGCCTTCACCCAGCGGGTCTTCGTTGACCAGCTCGGGGTTGCCTTCGAGCTGGTCATTGACCGCTACCACTTCGCCGGTCAGGGGCATGTACACGCCGCTGGCGGCCTTGACCGATTCGACGGTCGAGGCTTCGGCACCTTGCTCGTAGCGTTGCAGCTCCGGCAGTTGCACGTAGACCACATCGCCCAGGGCGTTCTGGGCGAAGGCGGTAATCCCGACGGTGACGCTGCCGTCAGCTTCGCTACGCAGCCATTCGTGATCTTCGGTAAAACGCAACTCGCTCATAGAAACTCCTCAAGGGCCGCAGGGGACGGCTGTGGGCGTGGCTCAAATGAGCCCAGGGATGAGTAATGCCATAGCAATATTGCGGCCATCTATTAAATATCGTTATAAAACAATAAGTTATGTATTTGTAAGGGCGAGCGTTTCGGTTGGCTGTAGCGAAATCGCTACACCAGAAGGCGGGAAAAAAAGCGCAAGTGGATCAGAACCTTGCACTGCGGCCCTGAAACTGTGATGTATTGATATCGTTACGGTGTAGTGATTTCGATACGGGTGGTCAGGGCTTTGCCGGAATGCCGTATTTGCGCAGGCGATGGGCAATGGCGGTGTGCGAGGTTTGCAGGCGGCTGGCCAACTGGCGGGTTGAGGGGTAACTGATATAGAGCTTGGTCAGCAGGTTGCGTTCGAAGTCTTCCACTGCCTGTTCCAGGCTATCGACTTCAGCGTCATGCCCGCGGGCCACCGAGGTGCCGGCGATGTCCAGGTCGCCGATGTCCACCAGGCTGCTTTCACTGATGGCCGCGGCACGGAAGATCACGTTCTGCAACTGGCGCACGTTGCCCGGCCAGCGGTTACCCAGCAGCGCAGGGTAAGTGGCCGGGGCCAGGCGGCACAGCGGGCGCTGGATCTGGGTGCAGGCCTGTTGCATGAAGTAGCGCGCCAGCAGGAGGATGTCCTGGCCGCGCTCGCGCAGTGGCGGCACCTGCAGGTTGAGTACGTTCAGGCGGTAGAACAGGTCTTCGCGAAAGGTGCCTTCGGCGACCATCTTTTCCAGGTCGCGGTGGGTGGCGCTGAGGATCCGTACGTTGACCTTCACTTCACGGTCGCCGCCGACCCGGCGAAAGCTGCCATCGTTGAGAAAACGCAGCAGCTTGGCTTGCAGGTACGGCGACATTTCGCCGATCTCGTCGAGAAACACCGTGCCCTGGTTGGCCAGCTCCATCAGCCCCGGCTTGCCGCCCCGTTGTGCGCCGGTAAAGGCGCCGGGGGCGTAGCCGAACAGCTCGCTTTCGGCCAGGTTCTCCGGCAGCGCCGCGCAGTTGAGCGCCAGGAAGGGCGCGTTGTGACGGCTGCTGATGGCGTGGCAGGCGCGCGCCACCAGCTCTTTGCCGGTTCCGGTTTCGCCGTGAATCAGCAGCGGCGCATCCAGGGCTGCGACGCGCAGGGCGCGGGCCTTGAGGGTGCGGATCGGCGGCGAATCACCCAGCAGCGCATCGAAACCTTCGGCGTGATCATGGTGCAGCGCCGACAACCGTTCACCGATGCGGTTGGGCTGGTACAGGGTCAGCAGGGCGCCGGCGTTGGTGATCGGCGTGGCATCGAGCAGCAGGGTCTGGCCGTTGAGGGTCACTTCGCGCAAGGGCAGATGAAAGCCCTGTTCGATCAAGGCGTCGAGCAAACCGGGGTCGCCAAACAGGTCGGCCACCGAACGGTCGGACGGTTCCTGCCCGCACAGTGCCACCAACGCCGGGTTGGCCAGCAACACGTGGCCGGCGCTGTCGAGGGCCAGCACCGGGTCGCTCATGGCCGCCAGCAAGGCATCGAGCTGCAGGTGGCGACGCTGGCCGGGGAGGATGTCGACCACTTGTACGGTTTGCACGCCCTGCACGTTGAACAGCGCGTCGTGCAGCTCTTCGAGCACGTGGGGGCTGAGGGTCGGGGCGTCGATGTAGACGTTCGGCGGCACCATCTCCACAGCGTCCAGGTTGAGGTTGCGGGCGCCGAGCAGGGCCAGCACTTCCTGGGTGATGCCGACGCGGTCGATGAAACTGACGTGGATGCGCATGGGGGGAGGGGTTCAAGGCTGCCGAAGGCACCAAGTATGCCTTGCGACCGCTTTGCGGTCGAATCGCCGGCAAGCCAGCTCCCACAGGATCGGCGCATGCATTTCCCTGTGGGAGCTGGCTTGCCAGCGATGAGGCCCGAAGGTTATTCCAGATGTTCTGGCTTGACCGAGTCGCCAGACTTCATATTCAGCTGAGTCCGAATATCTTCGAACATCAGGTCATAGATCTTGTGTGGCGACCCGAGGCTCTCGAACTTCTTCGGCGCTGGCAGGTAGCTCTGGGCCTTGCGTGTGGTAAGGCTGAGAAAACTGGGGAGGACCTGATCTTTGGCCAGGAAGAATTTTTCGTCCACCGGCTTGCCTTCGATGTTGCCATGCATGTGGAACTGAATGCCTCGACCTTCCCTGGGGTCCTGCGCCACTTCGTAATTGATGTTCAGGTCGTAGCTGTGATCATTCTGGTTCAGTGCGGTGCGCTCGATATGGACGTGACCAGGTTGAAACTGGGCCATGGTGCAATCCTCCGGAAGGTTGAAAATGGCGGGCCCTCAAGCCCGCCCACTGCATTCAACGGTAGCTGATTCCAGGCTTCGAGGTGCTCACCCGGGTACCGGCGGTCCCCTTGACGATATCCTCGATGTCAGCCAGCGAACCGATGACCGCCACTTTGCCGGTATGGCGGGCGAAGTCGCAAGCGGCCTGGACTTTCGGGCCCATGGAGCCGGCGGCGAAACCGAGGCGTTCGAGCTCGTCCGGATGCGCCTGGGCAATGGCCTTCTGGCTCGGCTTGCCGTAGTCGATGAATGCGGCATTGACGTCGGTGGCGATTACCAGCAGGTCGGCTTCGAGCTGTTCGGCCAGCAGCGCCGAGCACAGGTCCTTGTCGATTACCGCTTCGATGCCCTTGAGCTTGCGCTCGGCGTCATACATGGTCGGAATGCCGCCGCCGCCCGCGCAGATGACGATGCTGCTCTTTTCCAGCAGCCATTTGATCGGGCGAATCTCGAAGATGCGCTTGGGTTTGGGGCTGGCCACCACTCGGCGGTATTTATCGCCGTCGGCCTTGACCACCCAGCCTTTCTCCTTGGCCAGACGCTCGGCGTCTTCCTTGCTGTAGACCGGGCCGATGAACTTGGTCGGGTCCTTGAAGGCCGGGTCGTTGGCGTCCACTTCCACCTGGGTCAGGAGGGTGGCGAACGGCACTTCGAAGTCCAGCAGGTTACCCAACTCCTGTTCGATGATGTAACCGATCATGCCTTCGGTTTCAGCGCCGAGCACGTCCAATGGGTAGGCTTCGTCCGGCTTGTAGGATTGCGCCTGCAACGACAGCAGACCGACTTGCGGGCCGTTGCCGTGGGCGATGACCAGCTCGTTGCCCGGATGGATCTTGGCGATCTGCTCGGCGGCGATGCGGATATTGGCGCGCTGATTGTCTGCAGTCATGGGTTCGCCACGGCGCAGCAGGGCGTTGCCGCCCAATGCAACAACGATACGCATGATGATGTCCTTCTAGGAAAGGGAGATGCCACCCTGTAGGAGCGGGCTTGCCCCGCGATGGCGGTGCATCTGCTGCACCGCGGTGACGCTATCGCGGGGCAAGCCCGCTCCCACAGAGATTGGCAGCTGGATTACAGGTCAGCCAGGGTCGAGACCAGGATCGCCTTGATGGTGTGCATGCGGTTTTCCGCTTGCTCGAAGGCGATGCAGGCAGGCGACTCGAACACGTCGTCGGTCACTTCGATACCGTTGGCCAGGTTCGGGTACTGCTCGGCGATCTGTTTGCCGACCTTGGTGTCGGAGTTGTGGAACGCTGGCAGGCAGTGCATGAACTTGGTCCGCGGGTTGCCGGTGGCTTTCATCAGCTCGGCGTTGACCTGGTACGGCAGCAGTTGCTGGATGCGTTCGCCCCAGGCTTCAACCGGCTCGCCCATCGATACCCAGACGTCGGTGTGGATGAAATCGACGCCCTTGACCGCCGCTTTCGGGTCTTCGGTGAGGGTGATGCGTGCGCCGCTTTCTTCCGCGTATTTCTTGCAACGGGCGACCAGGTCGTCGTGCGGCCACAGGGCTTTGGGCGCGCAGATGCGCACGTCCATGCCAAGTTTGGCGCCGACCAGCAGCAGCGAGTTGCCCATGTTGTTGCGGGCATCGCCCAGGTAGGCGTAGCTGATGTCGTGGATCGGCTTGTCGGCGTGTTCACGCATGGTCAGCACGTCGGCGATCATCTGGGTCGGGTGGTATTCGTCGGTCAGGCCGTTGAACACCGGGACGCCGGCGAACTTGGCCAGCTCTTCGACGATTTCCTGCTTGAAGCCACGGTATTCGATGGCGTCATACATGCGCCCAAGCACCCGGGCGGTGTCCTTCATGCTTTCCTTGTGGCCGATCTGCGAGGAGTTAGGGTCGATGTAGGTGACGTTGGCGCCCTGGTCGTAGGCAGCCACTTCAAAGGCGCAACGGGTGCGGGTCGAGGTTTTCTCGAAGATCAGCGCAATGTTGTTGCCTTTGAGGTGCTGCTGCTCGGTGCCGGTGTACTTGGCACGTTTCAGGTCGCGGGACAGGTCCAGCAGGTAGCGCAACTCGCGAGGGGTGTGGTGTTCCAGGCTCAGCAGGTTACGGTTGTGGATGTTGAACGCCATGATGATTCTCCTGTTCGTGTGAACGGAAAGCGGTGATCGGCCCGTCTGCACCCGTGGGTGCAGACGGTTGGATGGTCGTTTTAGTAGTCGATAGGGTCACGCAGGATCGGGCAGGTCATGCAGTGACCGCCGCCGCGACCGCGGCCCAGTTCGCCGGCGCTGATGGTGATGACTTCGACACCGGCCTTGCGCAGCAGGGTGTTGGTGTAGGTGTTGCGGTCGTAGCCGATGACCACGCCAGGCTCGACCGCCACCACGTTGTTGCCGTCATCCCATTGCTCGCGTTCGGCGGCGAAGCTGTTGCCGCCGGTTTCCACTACGCGCAGCTGCTTGAGGTTGAGGGACTCGGCGACCACGTCGAGGAACGACTTGTTCTCGCGGCGCACGTCCATGCCGTACGGCTTGCTGCTGTCCGGACGGATGACGAACGGGACGATTTCCTTGACCACTTCCGGGAAGATCGTGACCAGGTCGCGGTCGCAGAAGCTGAACACGGTGTCCAGGTGCATCGCTGCGCGGGATTTCGGCAAGCCGGCCACCACGACCTTCTCGACCGCGCCTTTGGCAAACAGCGATTGCGCCAGTTGACCGATGGCCTGGCGCGAGGTGCGCTCGCCCATGCCGATCAGGACCACGCCATTGCCGATCGGCATGACGTCGCCGCCTTCGAGGGTGGCTTTGCCGTGGTCATGGTCCGGGTCGCCGTACCAGACTTCAAAGTCGGCACCGCTGAACTCGGGGTGGAACTTGTAGATGGCGGTGGTCAGCAGGGTTTCCTGACGTCGCGCCGGCCAGTACATCGGGTTGAGGGTCACGCCGCCGTAGATCCAGCAGGTGGTGTCGCGGGTGAACTGGGTGTTGGGCAGTGGGTCGAGCAGGAAGCTGGAGTGGCCCAGGTAGTCGCGGTACATCTTGATGACGCTGGCGCCTTCGCTGTCGGGCAGGTCTTCACCGGCCACGCCGCCGATCAGGAACTCAGCGAGCTTGCGTGGCTCCAGGCCTTCGAGCCAGCTGCGCACTTCGTTGGTCAGGCCGACTCCGACGGTGTCCGGGGTGATCTTGCGGTCGAGGATCCATTTCAGTGCTTCGGGGTTCTGTACGGTCTCGGTCAGCAGGTTGTGCATTTCCAGCACTTCGATGCCGCGCTCGCGCATTTTGGTGACGAAGTCGAAGTGGTCGCGCTTGGCCTGGTTGACCCAGATGACGTCATCGAACAGCAGTTCGTCGCAGTTGCTCGGGGTCAGGCGCTGGTGCGCCAGGCCAGGGGAGCAGACCATCACTTTGCGCAGTTTGCCGGCTTCGGAATGTACGCCGTACTTAACTTTATCCGTGGACATGGTTCATTTCCTCCAAGTTGCGAAAACGGGTGGTTACAGAGTCAGGAAGCCGTCGTACAGGCCGTAGGCCGCCACCAGGGCGCCAAGGACCACGGCGGCGAAGATCAGCTTCTCCACGTTGGTAAAAATCGGTTGGCCGACCTCGCGCTTGGCCTTGGCGAACAGGATCACGCCAGGGGCATAGAGCAGGGCCGAGAGCAGCAGGTATTTGACGCCGCCGGCATACAGCAGCCAGACCGCGTAGAGCAGGGCGATGGCGCCGATGATCAGGTCTTTCTTGCGTTCGGCCAGGGCCTGTTCGTAGGTTTCACTGCGCAGGGCGAGCAGGAAGGCATAGGCTGCCGACCACAGGTAAGGCACCAGGATCATCGAGGTGGCGAGGTAGATCAGTGACAGGTAGGTACTGGCCGAGAACAGGGTGATGACCAGGAAGATCTGCACCATGGCGTTGGTCAGCCACAAGGCATTGGCCGGTACGTGGTTGGCGTTCTCGCGGCGCAGGAACTCCGGCATGGTGTGGTCTTTGGCGGCGGCGAACATGATCTCGGCGCACAGCAGCACCCAGGACAGCAGCGCGCCGAGCAGCGAGATGATCAGGCCGACGCTGATCAGGACCGCGCCCCAGTGACCGACCACGTGCTCAAGCACGGCAGCCATCGACGGGTTCTGCAGCTTGGCCAGTTCCGGTTGAGTCATGATGCCCAGCGACAGCACGTTGACCAGCACCAGGAACAGCAGCACGGTGATGAAGCCGATGACCGTGGCCTTGCCCACGTCCGAGCGTTTTTCCGCCCGGGCCGAGAAGATGCTCGCGCCTTCGATGCCGATGAACACCCAGACGGTGACCAGCATCATGTTGCGCACCTGGTTCATCACGCTGCCCAGGTCCGGGTTCATCGAACCCCAGATGTCAGCGGTGAAGATGTCCAGCTTGAAGGCGAACAGCGCGATCAGCACGAACAGCGCCAGCGGCACGACCTTGGCCACGGTGGTGACCAGGTTGATGAAGGCCGCTTCCTTGATGCCGCGCAGCACCAGGAAATGCACGGCCCAGAGCAGTACCGAGGCGCCAATGACCGCCGCCGGGGTGTTGCCCTCGCCAAAGATCGGGAAGAAGTAGCCAAGCGTGCTGAACAGCAACACGAAGTAGCCGACGTTGCCGAGCCAGGCACTGATCCAGTAGCCCCAGGCCGAAGAAAAGCCCATGTAATCGCCGAAACCGGCCTTGGCGTAGGCGTACACCCCGCCGTCCAGGTCAGGCTTGCGATTGGCCAATGTCTGGAATACGAAAGCCAGGGTCAGCATGCCGATGGCAGTGATGCCCCAGCCGATCAGAACAGCGCCTACATCGGCACTTGCGGCCATGTTTTGCGGCAGCGAAAAGATCCCGCCGCCGATCATCGAGCCGACAACAAGTGCAACCAGCGCACCAAGTCGTAGTTTTCCGGGAGCGTCTGACATTGAATAACTCCGTACCAGGAGAAGAGATGGCGCTAGAATAAATCCAGCGGCGAATTCATTAGCTGATTCAGGTCAGTTCATGAGGACATTCCATTGCAAATCAATGACTGAAACAGCTTCCCGGAGTACGCCGACCACAGTGCTGCAAGCCTTGTCCACCGGCACCTCTATGGCGTTTTAGAGCAATCGCTCTTGCGGGGGCTGCGAGAATTGAAGCTAGTCCGTTTTGGGGGAATCGCAAATTTTCCCTGAGAAAATTTCTTATTAGCTTGAAGAGGCGGAAATTGTGCCCAAAACTCACCGTTTAGTTCGTCAGGCATAGACGCACTAGTTATGAGCAGGGGGCGCTTAGTGGTTTAATATATATAGACGCTAAGACTGAGCTTGTATTTAACTCAGGGTGTACCTCTGGCGTTACAAACACGAGACAGAAGGGGATCTGCATGTCCGAACCTGGACAGAAATTGCGCCTGGGTGCGTTGATCGCCTTGGTGGTCGGCTCGATGATCGGCGGTGGGATTTTTTCGCTGCCGCAAAACATGGCCGCACGTGCTGACGTCGGCGCGGTACTGATCGGCTGGGGGATTACGGCGGTGGGCATGTTGGCGCTGGCCTTCGTGTTCCAGACCCTGGCCAACCGCAAACCTGAGCTCGACTCCGGGGTGTATGCCTACGCCAAGGCCGGCTTTGGCGATTACATGGGCTTTTCTTCGGCCTGGGGCTACTGGATCAGCGCCTGGCTGGGCAACGTCGGCTACTTCGTGCTGCTGTTCAGCACCCTGGG
Source organism: Pseudomonas sp. RC2C2 (assembly GCF_018390435.1). Classification (NCBI taxonomy): domain Bacteria; kingdom Pseudomonadati; phylum Pseudomonadota; class Gammaproteobacteria; order Pseudomonadales; family Pseudomonadaceae; genus Pseudomonas; species Pseudomonas sp. RC2C2. Next base: position 3,378,840 of record NZ_JAHBAX010000001.1, read on the forward strand.
TTTCTACTTTCCGGTGTTCGGTGAGGGCAATACGCCGATTGCCATTGCCTGTGCCTCGTTGCTGCTGTGGGCGGTGCACTTTCTGGTGCTGCGCGGAATCAAGGAGGCGGCGTTCATCAACCAGGTCACCACCGTGGCCAAGATCGTGCCGCTGGTGATGTTCATCGTCATTGCCGCCGTGGCGTTTCGCGCCGACATCTTCACTCGTGATATCTGGGGCATGAGCAACCCGAAGTTCGGCGGGGTGCTGGACCAGGTACGCAACATGATGCTGGTGACGGTGTTCGTGTTCATCGGTATCGAGGGTGCCAGCGTCTATTCGGGGCGCGCGGCAAAGCGCTCGGACGTCGGCAAGGCCACGGTGGTCGGATTTCTTGGCGTGCTGGCCCTGCTGGTGCTGGTCAACGTGCTGTCGCTCGGGGTGATGACCCAGCCGGAACTGGCGGCCTTGCAGAACCCGTCGCTGGCCTCGGTGCTTGAACATATTGTCGGGCCCTGGGGGGCCTTGCTGATCAGTATCGGCCTGGCGGTGTCGCTGCTCGGCGCCTTGCTGTCGTGGGCCTTGCTGTGTGCCGAGATTCTCTTTGCCACCGCTCGCGACCAGACCATGCCGCGCTTTCTGGCCAGGGAAAACGCCAACCACGTTCCCTCCAATGCGCTGTGGCTGACCAACGTGATGATTCAGCTGTTCCTGCTGATCACGCTGTTCTCTGCCGGGACCTACACCAGCCTGATCTACCTGGCGTCGTCGATGATCCTGGTGCCCTATCTGTGGTCGGCGGCTTATGCGGTATTGCTGGCGGTGCGCGGGGAATCGTACGAAGGGCACCCGGGGGCGCGACGCAAGGACTTGGTGATTGCCGGTATCGCCCTGGTGTATGCGATTTGGCTGTTGTACGCCGGCGGGCTCAAGTACCTGTTGTTGTCGGCGCTGCTGTACGCGCCGGGGGTGATCCTGTTCGCCAGGGCCAAGCATGAGCAGGGGCAGGCGCTGTTTACCACCTGGGAGAAGCTGATCTTTGCCGCGGTGCTGGTGGGCGCGGGGTTGGCGGCTTATGGCTTGTACAGTGGGGTGTTGAGCCTTTAATCAGGGCTGCGGCGCAGCCCATCGCCGGCAAGGCCGGCTCCCACAGTAGACCGGTGTGCAGCACACTCTGTGGGGGCTGGCTTTGCCCGCGAGAGGCCCTCGCATTCACCAACAGGCAGCAGCAGAACCCAGCTCACAAGCCCCCCGTTCCCAAACCAGCGGCGCCCCTGCAACCCGCAGCGGCGCTTTTAGCCGTCGCGCCGTCCCCCAGGGCGTCTGCTCCAGTAGCGGGTTCAGATCCGCCGCCGTCTCTACCTGCAACGGCACATCCGCTACCACGGTGCCCTGATCGATCAACAACTTCGCCGTGCGCGCCAGCGACAGGCGCAAGGTTGCCCCGCAACCGCTGCCCAGGCGATCGCTGTACGCCTTGATCGCCGCAGCCGCCATCAGGTAGCCGGTGCCATGGTCCAGCGCCTGCACCGGCAGCGGCACGGGCTGGTCGGCCTGTTGCCAGCGCATGCCTTCGCAAGCGATGCCGCAACTCATCTGCACCAGGCTGTCGAAGCCCCGCCGCTGCTGCCAGGGGCCGCTCCAGCCGTAGGCGTTGAGGCTCACATCGATGAGCCCGGGGTTGAGCTGGCGGCGCTGTTCGCCGGCATACCCCAGTCGTTCGAGGGCATCGGCGCGGTAACCATGCAGGAGAATATCGGCTTCACTGAGCAGGCGTTCAAACACCCGTCGATCATCCCCATCGTGCAAGTCCAGGTGCGCACAACGTTTACCCAGGGTCACCTCGGCAACCACCGCCGGTTCCTCCCAGCCTGGCGGGTCGATCCGCAGTACCTCAGCGCCGAAGCCAGCCAGCAGGCGGCTGGCTGTGGGGCCGGCGAGGATGCGGGTCAGGTCCAGCACCTTGACCCCGGCCAGAGGTCGGACGGCGTTACCGCTCCAGCGTCTGCTTGTAAAGGCTGGAGCCAGTTGGCGGTGAATCAACGGCTCGGCATTCACTGCCAGGCCCTGAGGATGGGCCGACCATTCGGACCCGCTGTGCATTTGCGCGGCGCAACCGCCAGCGGTGACTATCGCGCTTTCCAGCTCGCTTGCGCGCCAGCGCGCAACCAGGTCAGCCATTTGTGCGCGATCAGCCGCACGGCCCACTACCTTCTCGGCGGCGGCGCGATGATGAGCTGCGTTGGTATGCAGGCGAATCCAGCCATCCTCGGCGCGGTAGTCACCGGCAATCGGGTCCCACAAGGGCGGTGTGCTCCAGCCTTGCGGGCGCAGGCTGGTGGCGAACCAGAACGAGCTCAGGCGGCGGTCAACTTCAACGGCAGGCTGTTGCTCAAGCTGGCGCCGCAGCAGTTCGGCGATTGCCAGGCCACAGGCGGCAACGCTGCTGCTGGCAAGCGCGGTGACGGCGAAAGTCGAAGGCAGGGCGCCGTTGCCGTGAAAGCGCAGGGTATTGCGCAGTGCCGTTGGCAGCTGCAGTTCGGCGACAAGGGTGTCGAGTAGCGCGGTCATCAATGGCCCTCCAGCAGAAGGGCCATTGCAGACCATCAGCGGCGCCAGGTCAAACCCTGAACTGATCCATCAGGGCCATCTGCTGCGACGACAGGGTGTTGAGCTGGCTGCTCACCTGCGCCGATTCGGCGGCCTGGCCGGTCAGGGTTTCGGTCACGCCACGGATCGCCGAGACGTTGCGGTTGACCTCTTCGGCCACGGCGCTTTGCTGCTCGGCGGCACTGGCGATCTGCAGGTTCATGTCGCTGATCACCGTGACCGCCTCGCTGATTTTGTCCAGCGCTTGCACCGCCTGGTGGATCTGCCCGGCGTTTTCCTGGGCCTTGCCGTGGCTCGAATGCATGGTCGCGACCACCTCGCGGGTGTTGCTCTGGATGCGCTCGATCACCTGGCGGATCTCTTCCACCGAGTCCTGGGTGCGCCGTGCCAGATTGCGCACTTCATCGGCCACCACGGCAAAGCCACGGCCGCTTTCGCCGGCGCGGGCCGCTTCGATCGCGGCGTTGAGGGCCAGCAGGTTGGTCTGTTCGGCGATGCTGCGGATCACTTCCAGCACCGAGCCGATCTGCTCGCTGTTCTGCGCCAGGGTTTCCACTTCGCCGACGGCCTTGCTGACCTGTTCGGCAAGCACGGTAATGTCGCGGGTGCTGCGCTCGATGATTGCCATGCCGTCCTTGGCCGAGCGGTCGGCCCCTCGGGCGGCATCGGCGGCACTGGCGGCGCTGTTGGCGACGTCATGGGCGGTGGCGCTCATCTCGTTGGAGGCGGTGGCCACCTGGTCGATCTCGCGAAACTGCACCTGCATGCCTTCGCTGGTGCGCTGGGCAATCGCCGAGGACTGGTCGGCGGTGGCTCGGGCCTGGGTGATGCTCTGCTTGATCTGGGCGATGGTCGGCTGCAGCTTGTCGAGGAAGCGGTTGAAGCCGCCGGTCAGCCGGCCCAGTTCGTCCTTGCGCGCGTAGCGCAGGCGCTGGGTCAGGTCGCCGTCGCCGCTGGCGATGTCTTCGAGCATGCTCGCCACGCTGTTCAGCGGGCGGGTCACGCCGGTGGCGGTCAGCCACATCAGCAGCAGGCCGCCGAGGCCGGCGAGGGTGGCGAACAGCAGCACCTTGACGGTGCCGCTGGTGCGGGCGTCCTCGAGGGTAGCCTGAAGGCTGGTGGCGTCGGCCAGCAGTACCTGCTTGGGCAGGTCGATCAGAATGCCCCAGGGTTTGCTGTCGGCAATCGGTTGCACCGGGTTGACGGCACGGATGGTCTGGCCTTGCTCAAGGATCAGCGGCTGGTTGGCGGCGAGCTTTTGCAGTGCTTGCTGGCCGTCCTGGTCGATGGGTTTGCCGACCTTGCCGGCATCGTTGCTGTTGGCGGCCAGCAGGCCGCTGGGGGCGACGATCATCAAGCGCCCGGCGCCGTTGAACAGCTCCTGCTGGGCTTTGGCGGCAGCGGATTGCAGGGCATCGAGGGAGATGTCCACGCCGGCCACGGCGATCACCTTGCCGTTGTGCAGCAGCGGCATGGTGATACTGGTCATCAGCATCTGCTTGCCGCCGACGGTGTCGGAGTAGGGTTCGAGCAGGCACGCCCGGGCGCTGTTGCGCGAGCAGGTGTACCAGACGTTGTAGGGCGTGCCGCTGAGGTTGATCTCGGTCTTGTTCAGGTCGACATCGCTGATCACCGTGTTCAGGGCCTGGCCCTGGGCGCGGCTCCAGTAACTGGCAAAGCGCCCGCTTTCGTTGCTCAGGCGCTTGGCGTCGTTGGCAAAAGCACTGTCGCCGCCCTCCAGGCCATCGGCCTCGAAGGCCAGCCAGATGCCGAGCACGTCGGGGTTGCGCTTGAAGCTGGTGGCCAGGCTCTGGTTGATCGCTTCGCGCAGGTCGCCGCCGCTCAGGCCGCGGTCACGGGCCAGTTGCTGCACGTCCTGGACCTGGTCGGCGAGGGCGGTGATGACGGTCTGGCTGTCGCTGAAGGTGCGCCGCAGCATCTCGGCTTTCTCGCCCGCGCGGGCCTGCAGCAGGGCCTGGACGTTGCGGGTGAGCATGGTGGTGCTGGCGTCAGCGACCAGTTCATCGCTCTGGTGCGATTGATACAGGTTGATACCGACGACAAGTGCGACCACGCCAAGCAGGCAGAGGCCGGAGAGCAGGACGATTTTCAGGCGGATCGAGAGCGTGTCGAACATGGACGTACTCGCTAAAAGGCAGGCCGGCAGGGACCGAGCCACCGTACGGGCTCGATTCGCTACATCCATTTAGCGATAACAGTTCATCGGCCTTATAGCCTTAGCCATGAGTGTGTGCCGATGAACGGTCGTCAAGGCTCAAGGGCGCGGCTTCTGGCCGCGACCAGATCCACAGGTTGCCCAGGGTCATGCCGGCAATGGCGAGAAATACCGGCCAGCGATGGTCGAGGAACACCAGCATGAGGCTGGCGCACAGCAGCATGCTGAGCGTGGCGCTGACCTTGGCCCGGCGCTGGATCACCTTGCCGTTGCGCCAGTTGCTCAGGATCGGCCCGAACAAGCGATGGTTTTCCAGCCAGGCGCTCAGGCGCGGCGAACTGCGGGTGGCGGCCCAAGCGGCAAGGAGGATGAATTCGGTGGTGGGCAGGCCGGGAATCATGATCGCCACCAGGCCGATGCCGAGGCTGACGTAAGCCAGCAGGCCAAACAGCAGGCGTGAGAGTTTTGAAGCGGCTGGGCGGGTCATGGGCTTGTCGGTGTGCACGGGCAAGGCCCGGTTACCGCGAGGGTAACCGGGTACGACGCATCAGGCCAGTTCGGCTTTAGGCGCAGTTGCATAGGCGTGTTTGAGCAGTTCGGTGAAGCGCTCGAAGGCGGCCACGGCGCCTTGCTCGGCCTTGGCTTCTTCTTCGGCGCTCAGTTGCAGGCCGTCGAGGATGCGGGTGAACTGTTTCCAGCCTTCGGCGCGGCCACCGGCCGGTTCGCCCAGGTGACGGGCACCGAAGCTGTCCGACAGGCCCAGGCCTACGGCACGCTTGATCAGGAACGCGGCGCCAAGCTTGGAACCTTCGGAAACGAAGATCCAGCCCATGGCTTCACCCAGGCTTGGGTTCTGCAGGGCGCCGGCGAAGTCGGCCGGGATCTCGGTGTTCAGGTCCGCCAGGTCCAGGCCGGCCTGTTCGGCGCGGCAGCGTTCGGCCAGATCCGGGACGATGGCGATCAGTGCCGGATCGGTGTACAGCGCTTTGAGCTCGGACTGGAACAGGTACTGGGCAACCACGAAGCGGGCGAAACTCTCGCGGGTTTCGAACGGCGCGTGGGATTTGACCAGGGCGTCCAGTTCGCTGTGCGGGGCGTGGGTCAGCTGGTTCAAGCGTTGCGAACGCAGGCTGGCGCGTTCGGCGGTGGTAGCGGCGGTCATGGTGATTCCTTGCGAAATGGGCGTGCCTGATGACTAGACGAATGAGAAGACGCGTGACAGTAAAAAAACCTCACCTGCGGGGGCTGCATTTGCAGCCCATCGCGGGTCGAGCCCGCTCCCACAGGTTCTCGGTCAGATGTCCCAGACCAGGTTGATGGCGACGTTGCGGCCCGGCATGGTCAGGCGGTCGAGGTTGGCCGGGGCGGTCACTGCCGCTTCACCGAGGCCGTCGTAGCCGCGCACGTCATCCCACTGCCAGTACTTTTTGTCGGTCAGGTTGTAGAGACCGGCGTTGACGCTGATGTCGTCAGTGACCTTGTAGAAACCGGTCAGGTCGAGCACGCCGTAGCCGGGGGTGCGGAACTGCTTGCTGGTGCCGTCGGGGGCAAAGAAGGTGGTGTCGTCGACGCGGTCCTTGCGCTTGACCAGGGTCCAGCTCAGCAGCGCGCCGTATTGTTCCTGCTCATAGCCCAGGCCCATCACCGCGGTCAGCGGGTTGACGCTGTTGAGTGGCTGGCCGCTGTCGTCGTTGCGGCCGTGGGCGTAGGCCAGCGAGCCCTGGGTGTACACGCCGTGCGGAGCACCGAAGGCGTCGAGGTTCAGGCGGCCCTTGAACTCGGCACCCTTGATGGTCGCGTGCTTGATGTTGTTGGCTTCGAAGGTCTGGCCCAGGTTGCTGCCCTGCACGGCGTCTTCGTTGATGAAGTCGCGGTACTTGTTGTAGAACACCGCAACATCGAAGTTACCCGCTTCGAAGTTGCCGCGCAGACCGGTTTCGTAGCTCTTGCTCTTTTCCGGTTCGAGGTTGGAGTTGCCACGCACGCTGTAGCCCAGCCCCGGGTTCTCGAAGCGGCCGTACAGCGCCTTGGCGGTTGGCGTGCGGAAGCCTTCGGCGTACTGGCCGTACCAGGTGTAGTTGTCGTTGAAGACGTAAGTCAGGCCGAACTTGGGCGAGACCCGGTGCCATTTCTTGGCGTCGTCATCGACAGGGTCGGTGGCGCTGGCGCCAACCCCGCGGAGGAACTCGTCGGTCATGTGCGGTTTGAGTTCGGTGTAGTCGTAGCGCACACCCGGCAGGAAGGTCCACTGGTTCCAGCGGATCTCGTCCTGGGCGAACAGGCTGTAGGTGTTGACGGTCGGATCGGGGAAATCGCTGACCAGGGCCTGGCTGTCTTTGGCACTGGCCTGGCCGATGAATTGACAGTCGCCACCAACGTTCAGGCAGGTGCCGGTGCCGCTGCGCGAGCCGGTGACCTTCTGGTGCTTGAGGGTGGTGCCGTAGGTCAGCAGGTGCTCGGTGGCGCCGACGCTGAAGGCTTTGTCCAGTTGCGCGTCGAACAGCCACTGGCGATCCTTGTAGGTGGTCTGGCGGTCACGGAACACCTGGCGGCCCGATGCGAAGTAGAGCTCTTCGGTGCGCTGGTCGGTCTTGCCGATCTGGTAGTTCAGGCTCCACTTCATGTTGTCGGCCAGTACGCTGCCCAGGGCGAATTCGTGGTTGATACCGAAACGCTCGCGGGTCACGGTGTCGTTACCGGTGCGGTCGCGGTACGAGTTCATGGCGCCAAAGCCTGGAATGAACGGCCCGCCCACGGCGCTCTTCTGCTTCAGGTCGCGGTCGTCCTTGTAGCTTTCGTAGGTGAAGGCCAGGCGCGCGTCGTCAGCGTAGTTCCAGCCGGCCTTGGCGAGGATGTTGGTGGTGCGTACGTCTTCGGGGTTGGCGGCGGTACGCGCCAGGCCTGTGCCGCCGTGGCTGCTGTAGGACTCGATTTCATGGCCGTTGCGCTGGCTCAGGTGCAGCAGGCCGTCGAATTCCCCCTGGCGGCCGGCGACGGTGGCCGAGTTCAGCCAGCTCTCATCTGCCGAGCTGTAGCCGGTCTTCAGGCGTGCGCCGAGGTCCTGGCCAGGCTTGATGATGTCGTCGGGGTCGAGGGTGAAGTAGCTGACCGCGCCGCCGATGGCGTTGCTGCCGTACAGCACCGAGGCCGGGCCACGGAGGATCTCCACGCGCTTGACGATCTCAGGGTCGACGTAGTTGCGCTGGGTCTGGGCGTAGGGGCCGAAGAAGAAGCTGTCGGGGATCGACACGCCGTCGATCTGGGTCAGTACCCGTTCACCGTCGATACCACGGATGTTGTAACCGTTCAGGCCGCTGCGCTGCCCGGTGCCGCTGACCGACACACCCGGCTCGTAACGGACCAGGTCCTTGATGCTGTTGACGTTCTGCCGGTCGAGCTGCTCACGGGTCTGCACGCTGACGGTGCTCGGCACCTGGCTGATGTCCTGGGCGCTGCGGGTGGCACTGACGGTGATCTGCTGCAGGGCGATGGCCTTGCTGGCGCTGCGTTCAATCACCACGTTGCCGCTGCCGAGGGTGCGGTAGCTCAAGCCGGTGCCGGCCAGCAGTTGCTGTAACGCGGCTTCCGGCTTCAGCGAACCCTGCGCCCCCGGGGAGGCCACGCCTTCGGCCAGTTCAGCGGAGAAGCCCACTTGCCAGCCGGTCACCACAGTAAAGGCATTGAGCGCCGACACCAGTGGTTGCTGGCTGATGGCGAAGCGGTAGTCGCCCATCCGCGGGGCACTGGCCTGGGCCGGTTCCGCGGCCAGCGCCGGCAGGCTGCAGGCGCCGCTGGCGAGCAGGGCCAGGGTCAGCAGGGAGAACGTGCAACGCTGCAGGCCGGGGGTAGGTGAAGTGGCTGAAGACCGACGAGTGAAACCAGTGGGCATCGAAAGCGCTCCCTGTCGCGCAAATGTTATAGGTGCTGGCTGACTCAAAAATAAGAATCAGTTGCATTGGCTATAACGAGACGTAACAGCTTCAGGGATCGCGTAAAAAAACTTTTGCGTCAGTTGAGAATGACCAGTGCCGGGTATTCGTGCAGCTGCGCCGAGGTGATGTGGGCAAGGGCGCGCAGGGTTTCCAGGGGTTGGTCGAGGCGGTAGTTGCCAGTGACCGCGACGTTTGCCAGGTGCTCATTACCGTTGATGATCCAGCCGGGGTAGTAGCGGCGCAGTTCGGCCAGCACCTGGCTCAACGGACAATTTTCGAATACCAGGCGGCCCTGGACCCAGGCCAGGTCCTTCTGCGCGTCCAGGCGCCCGCGTTGGCTGAAACCGTTGGGCCCGACGCTGATACTGTCCCCCGCCGACAGGCGAATGCGCTGGTCGCTGCTGGCCTGCAGGTCGACGTCACCGCGTTGCACCCGCACCTGGGCTTCGCCGTTGAGGTAGCGCACGGCAAAATCGGTGTCGCGCACGCTGGCCCGCAACGGGCCGGCCTGCAGCTCCAGGGGCGGTTGGGTACCGGCGGGCACTTCGAAGTAGGCCTCGCCCTGCAGCAGCCGGGCCACCTGACGGTTGTCGCGCAGGTCGCTGGCAAAGGCCGAATTGGTGTTGAGCAACACCCTGGAGCCGTCGTCCAGCTGTAGCCGCTGGCGTTCACCCACCACGGTCAGGTGGTCGGCCTGCAGGCGCAGCGGCAGGTTGCCAAGGGTGAAAATCCCTACCAGCAGCACGGCGGCTGCGGCCAGGGGCTTGTAGTGCGGGCGGATGCGTGAGCGTAGCGTGCGGCGCTGCCCCTGTTGCAACTGGCTGGCAACCTGACGCAACGGCGCGCCGTTCCAGATCGCTTCGGCCTCGACGTAGGCCCGGGCATTGGCCGGATCGGCTTCCAGCCAGGCTTCGAAGGCCTGGGTATCTTGTTCCGACGCGCATTGCAGGCGAATCAGCCAGTCCAGAGCCTGGTCCATGGCCTGATCACTGGCACCTTGGCCAGGTGGCGAGGGGCGAGGGGCGGGACGGTCGGTCACGGGTGGGTCCTTGGCGGGTTGGCGCTTTTGCGCGAATGATCGGGGGTATCCATGGGGATGGCAAGGGTTTAGCTGCGATCGACGACAGGCTGTTTACTGCAGCCGGTCGGCTACCCCCACACAGATGGCCATGATCAGTTTCAGTTCCTTCTGAACCGTGCTTGCCGAGACGTTCAACTGCTCGGCGATTTCCAGGTAGCTGGCGCCATGCAGGCGGCTGAGGATGAAGATCCGTTGTTGGCGCTCGGTCAATTGCGCGAGGCTGACGCTCAGGCGCTTGAGCAATTGTTCGGCGTGGGCGGCGTCTTCGGCGCTGCTGCTGGGCGCGGCGACGTTGTGCAGGATCTGCTCGGGTACATCGTCGACCAGGTTGCGCGACTGCGCCCGGCGTGCGCGCAAGTGATCGAGGGCGAGGTTGCGCGCAGTCTGGAACACGAAGGGTTCAAGGTGTTCGATGGGGCGTTCGCCAAGGGCGCGGGTCACCCGCAGGTAGGTCTCCTGCAACAGGTCCTCGGCAGTGCTGGGGTTATCCACCATGCGCTGCAGGGTACGCAGCAGGCTGACGCGCTGCGCGAGGAAAACGGCGTTGAACTGGGACTGACTCACAGCGGTACCCGACCATGGCGTGGCGAATGATAATGCTTATCATCAACGCCTTGGTCAAGTATTGGCGTTTTTTAACCTGCGACACTGGACCTGTGGGAACTGGCTTGCCAGCTCCCACAGCGATCGTCAACGGGCGTTGCACAGCGCCAGGCAGTTATCCAGCATGCGATTGGAGAAGCCCCATTCGTTGTCGTACCAGGCCAGCACCTTGAGCATGCGCCCGTTGGTGCGGGTGTGATTGGCATCGAAAATCGACGACAGCGGGTTATGGTTGAAATCACAGGACACCAGCGGCAGGCTGTTGTAGCCCAGCACCTTGGAATGCCGGCTGGCTTCCTTGAACAACTCATTGACTGCCGTGGCCGTGGCCTCGCGCTCAAGGTTGACGGTAAGGTCGACCAGCGACACGTTGATCACCGGCACCCGCACGGCCATGCCGGTGAGCTTGCCGGCCAGCTCCGGCAGCACCAGGCCCACCGCTTCGGCCGCGCCGGTCTTGCTCGGGATCATCGACTGGGTCGCCGAGCGGGCACGGAACGGGTCGCTGTGGTAGACATCGGTCAGGTTCTGGTCATTGGTGTAGGCGTGGATGGTGGTCATCAAGCCTTGTTCGATACCGTACTCGCGGTGCAGTACCTGGGCCAGCGGCGCCAGGCAGTTGGTGGTGCACGAAGCACTGGAGATGATCTGGTGCGAAGGGCGCAGGATGTCATGGTTGACCCCATACACCACGGTGGCATCAGCACCCTTGGCCGGTGCCGAGATAATGACTTTGCCAGCCCCGGCAGTAAGATGGGCGGCCGCCTTGGCGCGTTCGGTGAACAAGCCGGTGCATTCGAACACCACATCGATGGCTTCGGCTTTCCATGGCAACTCCGCCGGATTGCGGATGGCGCTGACGGCAATGCGGTCGCCGTTGACAGTAATGCTCTCGTGATCGGATTCAACCGTGGCAGCAAAGCTGCCGTGGACGCTGTCGTGTTTGAGCAGATGGGCATTGATCGCACTGTCGCCCAGGTCGTTGATGGCGACGACCTGCAGGTCCTGGCGGTAGCCTTGGGTATAGAGTGCGCGAAGGATGTTGCGGCCGATGCGGCCAAAGCCATTGATTGCGATACGAAGGGTCATGGAGCTACCTCTGGCAGACCGGGTGAAGCCCGTGGCAATTGAAGTTTTGCTTCACTGCATCTGTTTTTGTTGTTGGAATTACAAGATTATTCGTAAAAAAATAGAAAACAAGCCTTTTTGCTGGCAGTATTTTGTTCAATCTACAACGAGCGATCGGCCAAGCCGTTCCTCCCGCAACGCATCGCCCCTGTTTTTGAGCCTAGGCCGCGATCGTTGATAAGGGAAACCGCCGCAGAGGTCGCAACCACCGATAGCCTGGAGTCCAGTACATGCATCCGCGCATTCTTGAGGTCACCCAACGGCTGATCGCCCGCAGTCGCCCCACCCGTGAACGCTACCTTGAACTGATTCGCGGGGCCGCCAGCGACGGGCCGATGCGCGCCAAGCTGCAATGCGCCAACTTCGCTCACGGTGTCGCCGGCTGTGGCAGCCAGGACAAACAGAGCCTGCGAATGATGAACGCGGCCAACGTCGCCATCGTCTCCGCCTACAACGACATGCTCTCGGCGCATCAGCCCTATGAGCATTACCCCGAACAGATCAAACAGGCGCTGCGCGAGATTGGCTCGGTCGGCCAGTTCGCCGGTGGCGTGCCGGCCATGTGCGACGGGGTCACCCAGGGTGAGCCAGGCATGGAGCTGGGCATCGCCAGCCGCGAAGTGATCGCCATGTCGACCGCCATTGCCCTGTCGCACAACATGTTCGACGCGGCGCTGATGCTCGGTATCTGCGACAAGATCGTCCCCGGCCTGCTAATGGGCGCGTTGCGCTTCGGCCATCTGCCGACCCTGTTCGTCCCAGGCGGGCCAATGCCGTCGGGCATCTCCAACAAGGAGAAAGCCGATGTGCGCCAGCGTTACGCCGAAGGCAAGGCCAGCCGCGAGGAGCTGCTGGAGTCGGAGATGAAGTCCTATCACAGCCCCGGCACCTGCACCTTCTACGGCACCGCCAACACCAACCAGTTGCTGATGGAAGTGATGGGCCTGCACCTGCCGGGCGCCTCGTTCGTCAACCCGTACACGCCGCTGCGCGATGCCCTCACCGCCGAGGCCGCCCAACAGGTCACGCGCATGACCAAGGCCAGCGGTAACTTCATGCCCCTGGGCGAGATCGTCGACGAGAAAGCCCTGGTCAACTCCATCGTTGCCTTGCACGCCACCGGCGGCTCGACCAACCATACCCTGCACATGCCGGCGATTGCCCAGGCGGCGGGCATCCAGCTGACCTGGCAGGACATGGCCGAGCTTTCGGAGGTGGTGCCGACCCTGTCTCACGTCTACCCGAACGGCAAGGCCGACATCAACCACTTCCAGGCCGCCGGCGGCATGGCCTTGCTGATTCGCGAACTGCTCGATGCCGGTTTGCTCCACGAAGACGTCAACACCGTCGCTGGCCACGGTCTGCGCCGTTACACCCAGGAGCCGTTCCTCGAGGGTGGCAAGCTGGTCTGGCGCGAAGGCCCAAAGGCGAGCCTGGACGAGGCAATCCTGCGTCCGGTCGCGCGGCCGTTCTCGCCCGAAGGCGGCCTGCGGGTGATGGAAGGCAACCTCGGGCGCGGGGTGATGAAAGTCTCCGCCGTCGCTCCCGAACATCAGGTGGTCGAAGCCCCGGCGCGGGTCTTCCATGACCAGCAGGCGCTGGCCGATGCGTTCCAGGCCGGCGAGCTGGAGCGCGATTTTGTCGCGGTGATGCGATTTCAGGGCCCGCGCTGCAACGGTATGCCCGAGTTGCACAAGATGACCCCGTTCCTCGGCGTGCTGCAGGATCGTGGCTTCAAGGTGGCACTGGTAACCGACGGGCGTATGTCCGGCGCTTCGGGGAAAATCCCCGCGGCCATTCATGTTTGCCCTGAAGCCTTCGATGGCGGCCCGCTGGCACGCCTGCGCGATGGTGATATCGTCCGCGTCGACGGTATGGCCGGCACCTTGACCGTGAAGCTCAGTGCGGCCGAACTGGCTGATCGTGAACTGCCGGCGGCGCCGAGCGGCAATGACCTGGGCTGCGGCCGCGAGCTGTTTGGCTTCCTGCGTACCGCCCTGAGCCCGGCGGAGAAGGGCGCCAGCGCCTTCACCTCGGCACTGGAGACGCTCAAGTGAAGCGCGCACTGGTCGGCGATATCGGCGGCACCAACGCGCGCTTTGCCCTCTGGGAAGACAACCGCATGCACGCGGTGCAGGTCTTTGCCACGGCCGACTACACCAGCCCGGAACAGGCCATCGGCGCCTATCTGGCCGATCATGGCCTGGCCCGCGGTGAGCTGGGCGCGGTGTGCCTGGCGGTGGCCGGGCCGGTCGATGGCGATGAGTTCCGCTTTACCAACAACCACTGGCGCCTCAGCCGTCAGGCGTTCTGCAAGACCTTGCAGGTCGAGCGCTTGCTGCTGATCAACGACTTCACCGCCATGGCCCTGGGCATGACCCGTCTGCAGGCGGGCGAGTACCGTACCGTTTGCGACGGCACGCCCGATGCCGGCCGCCCGGCCCTGGTGATCGGCCCGGGCACGGGTCTTGGCGTCGGCACCTTGCTGAGCCTGGGAGAGGACCGCTGGATGGCCTTGCCCGGCGAGGGCGGGCATGTCGACCTGCCGGTGGGCAATGCCCGCGAAGCGCAGATTCGTCAGCAGATCGAGAACGAAATCGGTCATGTCAGCGCCGAATCCGTCCTCAGCGGCGGCGGCCTGTTGCGTTTGTACCAGGCCATCTGCGCGCTGGACGGCCAGCCCGCACCGCTGCAGAGCCCGGCGGCGATCACCGATGCGGCGCTGGCCGGTGAGCCTGTTGCCCTGGCGGTGATCGAGCAGTTCTGCTGCTTCCTGGGCCGAGTAGCGGGCAATGATGTCCTGACTCTCGGCGCACGCGCCGGGGTGTATATCGTCGGCGGCGTGATTCCGCGCTTTGCCGAACTGTTCCTGCGCAGCGGCTTTGGCGCCAGCTTTGCCGACAAGGGCTGCATGAGTGGCTACTTCAAGGATGTCCCGGTATGGTTGGTAACCGCTGAGTTCTCCGGTTTACTCGGGGCTGGCGTAGCTTTGCAACAAGCCGGCTGATATCTGGGGGCGGGCTTGCCCCGCGAGGCCCTCTCCCTGATAGACAAGGAGTGATGCGTGAGCAAGTCGATACTGATGGTCGACGACGACCAGGACATCCGTGAGCTGTTGCAAACCTACCTGAGCCGTGCCGGTTTCAGCGTCCAGGCGGTGGCCGACGGGCGCGGCTTTCGCCAGGCTCTGGATGCCAGCGATTGCGACCTGGTGATCCTCGATGTGATGCTGCCCGACGAAGACGGTTTCAGCTTGTGCCGCTGGGTGCGTCAGCATCCGCGCCTGGCGCAGGTGCCGATCATCATGCTCACTGCCAGCTCCGACGAGGCCGACCGGGTCATCGGCCTGGAGCTGGGCGCCGATGATTACCTGGGTAAACCCTTCAGTCCGCGTGAACTGCAGGCGCGGATCAAAGCCCTGTTGCGCCGTGCCGGTTTTGGCCAGGAGCGCAATGGCGGTGATGTGCTGGCCTTCGATGACTGGCGCCTGGATACCATCAGCCACCGCTTGTTCCACCGCGATGGTGAAGAGGTGATCCTTTCCGGCGCCGACTTTGCCTTGCTCAAACTGTTCCTCGATCACCCGCAACAGATCCTCGACCGCGACACCATCGGCAATGCCACCCGCGGTCGCGAGCCGATGCCCCTGGACCGTATCGTCGACATGGCGGTCAGCCGCCTGCGCCAACGCCTGCGCGACACAGACAAACCGCCGCGTTTGATTCGTACCGTACGCGGCAGTGGTTACCTGCTGGCGGCCAACGTTGCGCCTGCGCACTGAAGGGCGCTGGCGACTGCCGCTGCCGCGCTCGCTGCTGGGGCGGATGCTGCTGTTGACCCTGCTGGTGGTGTTGCTGGCGCAGGGCCTGTCGAGCCTGATCTGGCTGTCGCAACTGCGCGCCAGCCAGATGGAGGGCCTGGTCGCCAGCGCGCGCAGCCTGGCCCATTCGATGAGTGCCAGCGTCAGTTACTTTCGTTCGCTGCCGGTGGCGTACCGGCCGATGGTGCTCGACCAGTTGCGCAGCATGGGCGGCACCCGTTTTGTCGTTTCCCTCAATGACAAACCCCTGGGCATGCAGGTGCTGGCGGCCACGCCGCGCAAGCAAGCGGTGATCGATGCCGTCGGCGACGTGCTGCACCAGCGCCTTGGCGCGCAGCTGGAAATCTCCATCCAGTTCGTCAGCCCGCAGGATCTGCGGATCTTCAACAGCGGCCTGAAACTCGATGAGCTGCCGCGCTCCTGGGCGCACTATGCGTTGACCCTGGAGCCGATCAACCCGCCAGTGCTGGTGACCCAGATCCGCCTGGATGAAGACGAATGGCTGTACATCGCCTCGTTGCTGCCCGAGCCCTACACCAGCCTCGAAGAACAGGGCCTGCCGAGTCAGCAGTTGTGGTTCATCGTGCTCACCAGCTCGTTCCTGCTGTTGTTCATCGGTTTGCTGGTGCACTGGCAGAGCCGCCCGCTCAAGCGCCTGGCCCTGGCTGCCAGGGAAATGTCACTGGGGGCCGATGTCGAGCCGGTGACGGAAGGCGGTGGCAGCGAAGTGGAGGAGGTGGGCCGGGCCTTCAATGCCATGCGCGAGCGCATCAGCCGCTACCTGACCGAACGCAGCCAGTTGTTCAGCGCCATCTCCCACGACCTGCGCACGCCGATCACGCGTTTGCGCCTGCGGGTCGAGCTGCTGGATGACGAGCCGTTGCAGGCCAAGTTCGGCCGCGACCTGGATGAGCTGGAGATGTTGGTCAAGGGCGCACTGCAATGCGTGAAAGACACCGACATCCACGAGAACATCGAGCGTATCGACCTCAACCAGGTGCTCGAATGCCTGGTCGAGCCGTACCTGGGCAGCGGCCAGATCACGCTTGAAGGCCGCGCGCTGGCGCCGTATCCCGGCAAGCCACTGGCGCTCAAGCGCTGCATCGGCAACCTGATCGACAACGCCCTGAAGTATGGCGAGCGTGCTCACCTGCGCATCCTCGACAGCGACAGTGACTTCGTTTTGCAGGTCGACGACGAGGGCCCGGGTGTGCCTGAGCAGCGTCAGGAACAGGTGTTCGAGCCGCACTTTCGCCTGGCCGGGCAGCAGCAGGGTTACGGTCTGGGGCTGGGTATCGCGCGCAACATCGCGCACAGCCATGGCGGTGAAGTGAGCCTGCGCAACCTGCGTGAGGGCGGCTTGCGGGTGACCCTGAGCCTGCCGCGCAGCAGTGACTGAAAGCGAATGTCACCAGCCTGTGACATTCGCGCATCCCTTCGTTACCTCCGGCATAGGTGCCGCTGGTTAGACTCTGATGCAAGCGCAAGCACCACGACTTGCACCTGCATAACAACAAGAAAAGGTTCCTCTCGATGAATGCGATCAGTCGCCTCGCTGCTGTCATTTCTCTCGCCTCCTTGTTGCCCTTGAGTGCTGTTGCTGCCGCTAACGGTACGGTCGAAGTCACCCACTGGTGGACCTCCGGCGGTGAAGCCGCGGCGGTGAAAACCCTCAAGGAACAAGTCGAGAAAGACGGCTTCACCTGGAAGGACAATGCCGTCGCCGGTGGCGGTGGCGCCGCGGCCATGACCGTGCTGAAAAGCCGCGCGGTCGCCGGCAACCCGCCGGGCGCCGCCCAGATCAAGGGGCCGGATATCCAGGAATGGGGCGCGCTGGGCCTGCTCACTGAGCTTGATGATGTCGCCAAAGCCAACAACTGGGATGCCCTGCTGCCAAAGAAAGTTGCGCAGCTCATGCAGTACGACGGCCACTATGTAGCGGTGCCGGTGAACATCCACCGGGTCAACTGGTTGTGGATCAATCCGCAGGTGTTCGACAAGGCCGGTGCCAAGGTGCCGACCACCCTCGACGAACTGTTCGCTGCCGCCGACAAGCTCAAGGCTGCCGGCTTCACCCCGCTGGCCCATGGTGGCCAGCCGTGGCAGGACAGCACCGTGTTCGAAGACCTGGTGCTGAGCATCCTCGGGCCCCAGGGCTATCACCAAGCCTTTGTCGAACTGGACGAAGACACCCTGACCGGCGAAAA
Organism: Pseudomonas sp. RC2C2; assembly: GCF_018390435.1. Lineage (NCBI taxonomy): Bacteria > Pseudomonadati > Pseudomonadota > Gammaproteobacteria > Pseudomonadales > Pseudomonadaceae > Pseudomonas > Pseudomonas sp. RC2C2. Next base: position 3,396,377 of record NZ_JAHBAX010000001.1, read on the forward strand.
AATGATCGAGGTGTTCAAGACCCTGCAACGCCTGGGCACCTACATGGACCCTAACCGCGCCGGACGTGACTGGAACATTGCCGCTGGCGAGGTCATCAACGGCAAGGCCGGCATGCAGATCATGGGCGACTGGGCCAAGAGCGAATGGACTGCCGCCGGCAAGGTCGCGGGCAAGGACTACCAGTGCGTGGCCTTCCCCGGCACCCAGGGCAGCTTCGCCTACAACATCGATTCGCTGGCGATGTTCAAGCTCAAGAACGCGAACGACATCAAGGCCCAGAACGACCTGGCCAAGGTCGCCCTGGAGCCGCGGTTCCAGACCGTGTTCAACCAGAACAAGGGCTCCCTGCCGGTGCGCCAGGACATGGACATGAGCCAGTTCGACGCCTGTACGCAGAAGTCGGCGGCGGACTTCAAGGAAGCGGAAAAAGGTGACGGCCTGCAACCGAGCATGGCCCACAACATGGCGACCTCCCTGGCGGTGCAAGGGGCGATCTTCGATGTTGTCACCAACTTCTTCAACGACCCGAAAGCCGACCCGGCGACGGCGGTCAAACAGCTGAATTCGGCGATCAAGTCGGCCAAGTGATGGGCTGATGTGCGGGGGCGGGCTTTCGGACCCTTCGCGGGGCAAGCCCGCTCCCACAACAGCAACGCATCCCTGTAGGAGCGGGCTTGCCCCGCGATAGCCTCCACACGAGATCATCCTGATGAGCACTGTTGCCACAATCAACAAGGCCTCACCCCTGGACGCCCTGCAGCGCTGGCTACCGAAACTGGTACTGGCGCCGAGCATGCTGATCGTCCTGGTGGGCTTTTACGGCTACATCCTCTGGACCTTCGTCCTGTCCTTCACCAACTCAAGCTTCATGCCCAGCTACAAGTGGGTGGGCCTGGCGCAGTACGCGCGGCTGATGGAGAACGACCGCTGGTGGGTGGCGAGCAAGAACCTGCTGCTGTTCGGCGGTATGTTCATCGCCATCAGCCTGGTGATCGGCGTGCTGCTGGCGGTGCTGCTCGACCAGCGCATCCGCCGCGAAGGGTTCATTCGCACCATTTACCTGTACCCGATGGCGCTGTCGATGATCGTCACCGGCACCGCCTGGAAATGGCTGCTCAACCCCGGCCTGGGCCTGGACAAGATGCTCCGCGACTGGGGCTGGGAAGGCTTTCGCCTGGACTGGCTGGTGGACCCCGACCGGGTCGTCTACTGCCTGGTGATCGCCGCCGTGTGGCAGGCCTCGGGCTTTGTCATGGCGCTGTTCCTGGCCGGCCTGCGCGGCGTCGATCAATCGATCATTCGCGCCGCGCAAGTCGATGGCGCCAGCCTGCCGAGCATCTACCTGCGTATCGTCCTGCCGAGCCTGCGTCCGGTATTTTTCAGTGCGTTGATGATCCTTGCGCACATCGCGATCAAGAGCTTCGACCTGGTCGCGGCGATGACCGCGGGCGGCCCGGGCTATGCCTCGGACCTGCCGGCGATGTTCATGTACTCCTTCACCTTCAGCCGCGGGCAGATGGGCATGGGCTCGGCCAGTGCGATCCTGATGCTCGGCGCGATCCTGTCGATCCTGGTGCCTTACCTGTATTCGGAACTGAGGAACAAGCGCCATGACTAGGTCCCTCGCTCCCCGCTCATTGAGCCTCAGCCGCCTGGCCATCTATTCGACCCTGATCCTGGCCTGCGCGCTGTACCTGATCCCGCTGATCGTGATGCTGCTGACCAGCTTCAAGTCGCCGGAAGATATCCGTACCGGCAATCTGCTGAGCTGGCCCGAGGTGATCACCGGCATTGGCTGGATCAAGGCCTGGGACACGGTGGGTGGCTACTTCTGGAACTCGGTGAAGATCACCGTGCCGGCGGTGCTGATCTCGACCCTGCTCGGTGCGCTCAATGGCTATGTGCTGTCGATGTGGCGCTTCAGGGGCTCGCAGCTGTTCTTCGGGCTGCTGCTGTTCGGTTGCTTCCTGCCGTTCCAGACCGTGCTGCTGCCGGCCTCGTTCACCCTCGGCAAGCTTGGCCTGGCAAGCACCACCAGCGGCCTGGTGCTGGTACACATCGTCTATGGCCTGGCCTTTACCACGCTGTTTTTCCGCAACTACTACTGCAGCGTGCCGGATGCCCTGGTGCGGGCGGCGCGGCTCGATGGCGCGGGGTTCTTCACCATCTTCGGGCGCATCCTGCTGCCGATGTCGGTGCCGATCATCATGGTCTGCCTGATCTGGCAGTTCACCCAGATCTGGAACGACTTTCTCTTCGGCGTGGTGTTCGCCAGCGGCGACGCACAACCGATCACCGTGGCCCTGAACAACCTGGTCAATACCAGCACCGGGGTCAAGGAATACAACGTCGACATGGCGGCGGCGATGATCGCCGGGTTACCGACCCTGTTGGTCTATGTGCTGGCTGGCAAGTATTTCCTGCGCGGGCTCACGGCCGGCGCGGTCAAGGGGTAAACACAATGGCAACGCTTGAACTGCGCAACGTCAACAAGAGCTACGGCAGCGGCCTGCCGGACACCTTGAAAAACATCGAACTGTCGATCGACTCCGGCGAGTTCCTGATCCTGGTCGGCCCGTCCGGTTGTGGTAAATCGACCCTGATGAACTGCATCGCCGGCCTCGAACAGATCAGCGGCGGGGCGATCCTGGTGGACGATGCCGACATCAGCGGGATGAGCCCCAAGGATCGCGACATCGCCATGGTGTTTCAGTCTTACGCGCTGTACCCGACCATGAACGTGCGCGACAACATCGCTTTCGGCCTGAAGATGCGCAAGATGCCCGCCGCCGCCATCGATGAAGAGGTGGCACGGGTGGCCAAACTGCTGCAGATCGAGCATCTGCTGACGCGCAAGCCCGGTCAGCTGTCCGGGGGGCAGCAGCAGCGCGTGGCCATGGGCCGGGCCTTGGCGCGGCGACCGAAGATCTACCTGTTCGATGAGCCGCTGTCCAACCTCGACGCCAAGTTGCGGGTGGAGATGCGCACTGAAATCAAGCTGATGCATCAACGCCTGAAGACCACCACGGTGTACGTCACCCACGATCAGATCGAGGCCATGACCCTGGGCGACAAGGTGGCGGTGATGAAGGACGGGCTGATCCAGCAGTTCGGCACCCCGCAGCAGATCTACAACGATCCGGCCAACCTGTTCGTCGCCAGCTTCATCGGTTCGCCACCGATGAACTTCATTCCCCTGCGCCTGCAACGCCAGGACGGCCGCCTGCTGGCGCTGCTCGACAGTGGCCAGGCGCGCTGCGAGCTACCCTTGGGTATCGAGACGGCGGGCCTGGAGGACCGTGAAGTGATCCTCGGCATTCGCCCGGAACAGATCGCCCTGGCCCCGGCCCAGGCCAATGGTTTGCCGAGTATTCGTGCCGAGGTGCAGGTCACCGAACCCACCGGCCCGGACCTGCTGGTGTTCGTTACCTTGAACCAGACCAAAGTCTGCTGCCGCCTGGCCCCGGATGTACCGACCCAGGTGGGCGACACCCTGAACCTGCAGTTCGACCCGGCGCGGGTGCTGCTGTTCGATGCCGCCACTGGCGAGCGCCTGGGCGTCGCTGCGCCGGTACTGGCCCAGGCGGGCAAGGATAATGTCGCCCAATTCAAGGGCCGCTGAATTCGTTAGAGAACGTAGAAACCCATCGAGAACAATAAAACGAGGAAACAAGGGATGGATCACTTCAAGCGTATCAAGCCACTGGCGCCATTGACCCTGCTGGCGGCCCTGGGCGTCAGTTGCGGGGTGCAGGCGGCCGGCGCCTTTGCCCCGGAGTCGAAATGGATGAGCGGCGATTGGGGCGGTACCCGTACCGAATTGCTGGAGAAGGGCTACGACTTCACCCTCGATTACGTCGGTGAGGTGGCCGGCAACCTCAACGGTGGCTACAACGACGACAAGACTGCCCGCTACAGTGACCAGTTCGCCCTCGGCGCGCACCTGGACCTGGAGAAGATCTTCGGTTGGCAGGATGCCGAGTTCAAGCTGGCGATCACCGAGCGTAGCGGTCGCAACCTGTCCAACGACCGTATCAGCGACCCGCGCGCCGGGCAGTTCAGTTCGGTTCAGGAGGTCTGGGGCCGCGGCCAGACCTGGCGCCTGACGCAGATGTGGGTCAAACAGAAGTACTTCGACGGCGCCCTGGACGTGAAGGTCGGGCGCTTTGGCGAAGGCGAGGACTTCAACAGCTTCCCCTGCGACTTCCAGAACCTGGCGTTCTGCGGCTCGCAAGTGGGCAACTGGGTGGGTGGCATCTGGTACAACTGGCCGGTCAGCCAATGGGCGATGCGGGTCAAGTACAACATCACCCCGGAGTTCTTCGCCCAGGTCGGCGTGTATGAGCAGAACCCCTCCAACCTCGAGACCGGCAACGGCTTCAAGCTCAGCGGCAGCGGCACCAAGGGCATGATCCTGCCGGTGGAACTGGTCTGGTCGCCGCAGGTCAATGGCCTGCCGGGCGAGTACCGCCTGGGTTACTACTACAGCACGGCCAAGGCCGATGACCTGTATGACGATGTCAATGGCCAGCCCCAGGCGCTGACCGGCGCCGCCTTCAAGTCGCATTCGAGCAAGCATGGCTGGTGGGTGGTGGCCCAGCAGCAGGTCACCGCGCACAACGGCGATGCCAACCGCGGCCTGAGCCTGTTCGCCAACTTCACCGTGCACGACAAGGCCACCAACGTGGTGGACAACTACCAGCAGGTGGGCATGGTCTACAAGGGTGCCTTCGATGGCCGGCCCAAGGATGACATCGGCTTTGGCGTGGCGCGCATTCACGTCAACGATGATGTGAAGGATCGCGCGCAACTGCTCAATCAGCAAAGCGGCATCGAGGATTACAACGACGCCGGTTTCGTGCCGATCCAGAAGACCGAATACAACGCCGAGCTGTACTACGGCTTCCACGTCACCAACTGGCTGACCGTGCGGCCGAACCTGCAGTACATCAAGAGCCCGGGCGGGGTCGATGAGGTGGATAACGCGCTGGTCGCCGGGTTGAAGATTCAGTCGTCGTTCTGAGGTGATATGTTGTAAATTTACGCATATTGTGACCGCTGTGCGGTCGATCGCTGGCAAGCCAGCTCCCACATGGGTTGCGCAGATCCTGTGGGAGCTGGCTTGCCAGCGATAGCGTTCCCACTGAATAACAAGAGTTCCCAGCCATGCCAGAGCACCCGCTACAACGTTTCTTCACCTCGCAGAGGCCGCGGCCGACCTTCGAGTGGGAGCGTTACCAGCAGCGCGATGTGCTGATCATCGATCACCCGCAATGCCAGGCGGTGTTCAGCCGTCAGGGTGCGCAATTGTTGCACTTCCAACCGCAGGGCGAGCGCCCGTGGCTGTGGTGTGCGGCGCAGTGGCCGCAAGTTGGCGCCATCCGTGGCGGCGTGCCGGTGTGCTGGCCCTGGTATGGCCGTCATCCCAGCGAGGACATGTGGCCGGCCCACGGCTGGGCGCGCTTGCTCGACTGGAAGCTGATCGACAGCAGCGAAGATGAACACGGCGTGACCCTCAAATGGCGCCTGCAACTGTGCGACTGGCAGGTCGACCTGTTGGCCAGGCTGGGTAAACGCATGGAGCTGCAGTTGAGTACCGAACACCAGGACAGCCAGCCTTGTCAGTTGAGTCATGCTCTGCTGGCTTACTGGCGTATTAGTGACGTTTCTGAGATAGCGCTATCTGGGCTGGAAAACATTGAAGGTTACGACCGTTTGAACCGTCAATCCTGTCGCCAGAAGGGCGCTTTGAAGGTCCACGGCGGTTGCCAGCGGGTGTTTCCCAATGCGGCGACCCTGCAGTTGCACGATCCGGCTTGGCAGCGCCAGCTGTGCATCGATACCGGTGACAGCGAGGATACCGTGGTCTGGCACCCCGGCAGTCGGCCGTTGATGGGTGTCAGTGGCAGCGAAACCCTGGGCTTCGTCTGTGTCGAGGCGGCCAGTGGCAGCAGTGACAGCCTGAGCCTGGCGCCAGGGGAGCAAGCACACCTGCGTTTGCAGGCGCACCTGCTCAGTTGAGTTCGTCGTCGATCGGGTAACGGCTGGCGTTGAGGCTTTCCTTGATTTTGCGCAGGTGCGGCTGGAAGTCGACGCCGCGGCGCAAGGTCATGCCGGTGGCCAGCACGTCGAGCACGGTCAGCTGGATGATTCGCGAGGTCATCGGCATATAGATGTCGGTGTCTTCCGGCAGCGGGATGTTCAGGCTCAGGCTGCTGGCCTTGGCCAATGGCGAGTCGGCGGCGGTCAGGCCGAGTACCGAGGCGCCGTTTTCCCGGGCCAGGCGCGCGACTTCAACCAGCTCGCGGGTGCGCCCGGTGTAGGAGATGATCACGAACAGCTCGCCGGTGTGGGCCACTGAGGCCAGCATGCGTTGCATCAGCACATCGGCGTGGGCCGACACCGCCAGGTTGAAGCGGAAGAACTTGTGCTGGGCATCCAGCGCCACCGGGGCCGAGGCGCCGAGGCCGAAGAAGTGGATCTGCCGGGCCTGGATCAGCATGTCGACGGCGCGGCTGATCAGCTGCGGATCCAGTTGCTGGCAGGCACTGTCCAGCGAGGCGATGGCGCTGCCGAAGATTTTCTGGGTGTAGGACGCCGGATCATCGTCGGCTTCCACTGCCCGGCTGACGTAGGCAGCGCCGCTGGCCAGGCTCTGCGCCAGTTGCAGCTTCAGTTCGGGGTAGCCGCTGACGCCGAACGAGCGGCAAAAGCGATTGACCGTCGGCTCGCTGACCTTGGCGGCCTGGGCCAGGGCGGCAATGCTGAAACGGGTGGCTTGCTGGGGGTTGAGCAGGATGACTTCGGCGACTTTACGCTCAGCCTTGTTCAGCTCTTCGAGGCGGCCCTGGATCTGCTCCAGGAGGTTTCGCACGCGGTCCATGGGTGTTTTCCTTGGGTCGATGAGGCACCCGGCTGGTGACAGCTGCGGGCTTTTGACACGGTGGCCTATCGTACTGATGGCATGGGTGGCACACCACTTGAATCTGTCCACTGGGTGAAATGTTGTGGTTTTTACTACATTATTCCTTGAAAACTGCGATTGAAAACGGTATTTCTACGTCAACTTGATAAAAGAACCAACATCATGGCTTCGATCAGCGTTGAACCCTGCACCTTTGCCCTGTTTGGCGCCCTTGGCGACCTGGCCTTGCGCAAGCTATTTCCGGCGCTTTATCAGCTCGACCGGGCCGATTTGCTGCACGCCGACACCCGCGTGCTGGCCCTGGCCCGCGAGGCGGGCAGCGTTGAACAACACCTGGCGTCGATAGAAGCGCATCTGCGGGAGTTCGTGCCCGCCGGGCAGATCGAGGCGCCGGTGTTGCAGCGCTTCCTGGCCCGCCTGAGCTACCTGCACGTGGATTTTCTCCAGGCCGATGACTATCAGGCCCTGGCCGAGCAGGTTGGCAGCGACAGCCAGTTGATCGCCTACTTCGCCACCCCGGCGGCGGTGTATGGCGGCATCTGCGAGAACCTCGACAAGGTTGGCCTCAGTGCCCGTACCCGGGTGGTGCTGGAAAAACCCATCGGCCATGACCTGGAATCCTCACGGCGGGTCAACGACGCCGTGGCCCAGTACTTTCCAGAAAACCGCGTCTACCGCATCGACCATTACCTGGGCAAGGAGACGGTGCAGAACCTCATTGCCCTGCGTTTTGCCAACAGCCTGTTCGAAACCCAGTGGAACCAGAACTCGATTTCCCACGTGGAAATCACTGTCGCCGAAAAGGTCGGTATCGAAGGGCGCTGGGGCTATTTCGACAAGGCCGGGCAACTGCGCGACATGATCCAGAACCACCTGCTGCAACTGCTCTGCCTGATTGCGATGGACCCGCCCAGCGATCTCTCGGCCGACAGTATCCGTGACGAGAAGGTCAAGGTGCTCAAGGCCCTGGCGCCGATCAAGGGCGAGGGCTTGAGCACGCAAGTGGTGCGCGGCCAGTACATTGCCGGCTACAGCGAAGGCAAGCCGGTGCCCGGTTACCTGGAAGAAGACAACGCCAACGCCCAGAGCGACACCGAAACCTTCGTCGCTCTGCGTGCCGATATCCGCAACTGGCGCTGGGCCGGGGTGCCGTTCTACCTGCGCACCGGCAAGCGCATGCCGCAGAAGCTGTCGCAGATCGTCATCCACTTCAAGGAAACCCCGCACTACATCTTCGCCCCGGAACAGCGTTTGCAGATTGGCAACAAGCTGATCATCCGCCTGCAACCGGACGAAGGTATCTCGCTGCGGGTGATGACCAAGGAGCAGGGCCTGGACAAAGGCATGCAACTGCGCAGCGGGCCATTGCAGCTGAATTTCTCGGATACCTGGCGTAGCGCGCGGATCCCCGATGCCTACGAGCGGTTGTTGCTGGAAGTGATGCGCGGCAATCAGAACCTGTTTGTGCGCAAGGATGAAATCGAATACGCGTGGAAGTGGTGCGATCAGCTGATCGCCGGCTGGAAACAGTCGGGCGACGCGCCCAAGCCCTATGCCGCCGGTTCCTGGGGGCCGATGAGCTCGATTGCACTGATTACCCGCGATGGGAGGTCCTGGTATGGCGATATCTGAACTGCAACTGCCGGCAACCGTCACGGCACATGATTTCAACACCGCGCCGCAATTGGCCGAAGGGCTGGCCAAGGACGTGGCCGGGCGCCTGAATATGGCCATTGCAGCTAAAGGCCAGGCCACCCTGGTAGTGTCCGGTGGACGCAGCCCGGTGGCTTTCTTTGCGGCGCTGCTCAAGCAGCCGCTGGACTGGTCGAAGGTGCTGGTGACCCTGGCTGACGAGCGCTGGGTGCCGGTCGAGCATGCTGACAGCAATGCCGGCCTGCTCAAGCGCCATTTGTTGACCGGTCCTGCTGCCAAGGCGCGTTTCCTCAGCCTCTATCGCGCCGCAGGCAGTCTTGAGGCCGCTGCGCAGGAAGCCGATCAGGCCCTGGCCGAACTGCCAGGGATCGACGTACTGGTGCTGGGCATGGGCGACGATGGCCATACCGCCTCGCTGTTCCCCAACAGCCCGAACCTTGCCGAAGGCCTTGACCCAAGCAGCCCGCGTCGCTGCCTGGCGATGCGGGCGCCGGCGGTGCCGCATCAGCGCTTGAGCATGACCCGCGCACTGCTGGCCCGTGCCGGCTTTACCGCCTTGTCGGTGCAAGGTGCGGGCAAACTCGCTACCCTGCGCGCCGCGCTGGCCGGCGACGACTCGGCGCAAATGCCGATTCGCGCCTTCTTACAAGACCCTCTGGATATTTACTGGTGCCCATGAGCCAAGGATCTGCCGTTATGACCACGCATGAACTGAAACAGCCGGGAGCTTCCATGGCCGACAAGATTGCCCGGATCGATCAGATCTGCACCCAGGCGCGCATTTTGCCGGTGATCACCATCGCTCGCGAAGAGGACATTCTGCCCCTGGCCGACGCTCTGGCCGCCGGTGGCATCAAGACCCTGGAAGTGACCTTGCGCTCCGCCCACGGCCTCAAGGCCATCCAGGTGCTGCGTGAGCAGCGCCCGCAGCTGTGTATCGGGGCGGGCACGGTACTGGACCGCAACATGTTTGCCGCCGTGCAAGCGGCCGGCGCGCAGTTCGTGGTCACCCCGGGCATCACCCAGGACTTGCTCGAAGCGGGCGTCGACAGCGACATTCCGCTGCTGCCCGGCATCAGCACGCCGTCGGAAATCATGATGGGCTACGCCCTCGGCTACCGGCGCTTCAAGCTGTTCCCGGCCGAGATCAGCGGCGGCGTGGCGGCGATCAAGGCCTATGGCGGCCCGTTCGGCGACGTGCGCTTCTGCCCCACCGGTGGGGTCAATCCGGGCAATGTGAAACAGTACATGGCCCTGGCCAATGTGATGTGCGTGGGCGGTACCTGGATGCTCGACAGCAGCTGGATCAACAACCGCGACTGGGCCCGCATCCAGGCTTGCAGCGCCGAGGCCCTGGCCCTGCTGGACTGAAACCGAATTCGTTGTGTGCTACACGGCTTTGAGGTGCGCTTGGTCGGCGCACCTTTTTTTTTTGCCTGTGATTTTGTCGAGGGTGTTGACGCTCAAGGGAAGCATGTCCGGCTGTCGAGATGATCGACCGCGCCGTACGGTTAAAAGGCTGAACGACTTTTAACTGAGGTGCGTTATGCAAGACGAAGAAGTACATGAGGCAGTCGGGTTCCCGCTCAAGTGCGGGTCATACGAAATTGAACGCTATTTGATCGGTGATCAGAACTTCACCCGGGGCTGCTGGCTTGACGGGCAGTCAATCTACGGCGACGTCAACTTCAAGGAGCGCAAATGGCCGACCATCAGCCGGCCGGTTTTTGCCTATCTGGCTTATGTTGATACGCGGGTGATACAGGGTACTGGCAATCAGACCATGGAAGTCACCGCTGCTCAGGGGCATCACCTTTGGTTCTTCAAGGGCACGGCCAAAGACTGTTCCGTGGCGCCGGCGATTGATCAAGTCAATGCGTTTTCAAACCTTCAAACCGGGATGAATTCCGAGCAGGCCTGGGCACCCGCACGGCCGCAAAAACAATCGTTACTCGTCCCGGGTGGCGAGACCTACCTGGTTTATCAGGTGGCCCTGGTCTATGCCCATCGCGCATTCGGTGCTGCTGACACTATCGGCAGCCTGTTCAGCTCCAATCATACCTGCGTCACGCGGACTGAGGGGCGAAAGGACTTGTTGTTCCTTTCCTCGGTGACAACCAATCGGCTTTGCGCCCGCGAACTGGATCGAGAGGTGGAACAGCCTCTGTCCAGAGACGATCTGTTCAAATTGATATTGCTCGACAAGTACTCCGCGGCTGTCAATGCCGGCGCCTGGAGTTTTGATATGGACGCGCTTAACGATCCGCGTAAACGCTACTGATCAGCAGGCGTGCCTGGACATTACCGACGTTACCCGTTTTGACAAGGAGTTCACCGATGAATCAGCAACCGGCAATACGCGACTTGCCTTTTAAAGAAGGCGCCTATGAAATTGATCGCTACTTGTTTGCAGAAGGCGCATCCAGTTATGGATGCTGGGTAGAGGGCCTGACAGTAGAAGGTGGTGTCAGCTACCTGGGTTCTTCTTGGAACGTTCAGACACGACCCATCTTTGCTTACCTTGAGTACCTCAGGCCGTTGGTCAACAAGCTCAGTGTTGAACAGACCTTTAAAGTCACTACCCAGCAGGGGATGAGCAAAAGTTATGCGACCGCCGTCTCGAAAACCTACGGCGCTGGGGTAAAGCTGGGGGCGATCAAAATAGGTGCGGAGATCACTGAGGCCAGCGTCTACGGCGAGGCCTTTTCCGAGTCCAGCACTGACGAGTGTTCATTGTCTGTTCCGGCCCATGCGACGAACTATGTTTATCAAGTCAACATGGTCTATGCGCACAAGATGCTGGCGGGCGGCAAGCTTAAACAGGCGGCGGATAACAATCTCGTCGACCTGGTCGTTGATGAATATAATCGCGTGGTTCGAGAAGACCTGGTCTTTCTCACGTCGTTTGCTACGCAGAAAATTGTCATGTTGCCCAGCGACGCATCCATCAATCCCTTCAGCTGGGAGCAGATCAAAAAAGCGGTCCTGTTTGAGGGCTACCAGCACTATAACGAAGAGCAGGGCGATATCGGATTCTGGGGTTTTTGACCACCTCAGAGGCTGATGGCCTGTACGCCAGCCACGCCTGAAATCCGGGCGTGGCTGGCTGGGTACTCAAAAGCTGTCGCTGGTGCTGAAGCCCCCACCACCGCTGCTGCTGGAGCTGGAAAAACCGCTACTGCTCGAACTTGAACTACTGGAGCCGGAGCTCGACCAACTGCTCGACGAAGAGCCGCTGGATGACGAGCTGCGCGGCACCAGGCGCCGGCCACTTTGCAGCAGGGTTTCCAGGGCGTGCAGGCTGAGATCGCGCGTCATGTAGTCGGCCAGCAAGCGGTCGAAGCTCAAGCTGGTGTTATAGCTGTAATCGCTGTCTCGGTAGTAATCGGTGCGCAGTGCCCGCTCCAGTTCCTTGGCTCGTTCGTAGTCACGCAGGGCGCGGTCATGCTGGTCGCGCAGGTCCGGCAAGCGCGCCTGTACATCCTGCAGGCGCGGGTACAGTTCCTTGAGCTGGGCGGCGATCTTGTCATCGTTGCTGTCCGGGGTTTTTTGCACTTCGACCAGCAGTTGTTCGATCGTTTGCGCCTGCAGGCGCTCGGTGATGTTCTGGCGGATCCGCAGGTAGTGCGGGTCCTGCTTGCCGGCAAAAGCGGCCAATTGCTGGTGCTGCTCGTTGGCCCGCGCCTTGGCAGCGGCGATATGTTTGTTCAGCGTGGTGTCTTCGCAGGTCAAAGGGTCCATGCCCGCCGCCGTTCGCGCCTGGGCCAGGTGCTGGTCAACCGCGGCTTGCCGCGTGGCAATCAGGGCCAGGCGCTCGCCTTGCTGTTCTTCGTTGCGCGTCTGCATGGCGCGCAGGATCAGCTCGTTGCTGCGGTTACCCTGGTAGTTGACGCGCTTGGCCAGCTTGTTGTCGAGCCAGCGGTGCAGAAAGTTGTAGCGGTACTGGTCGGTGCCGTAATCACGTTTGAGCAGGTGGTAATAGATCGGGTTGGCACTGTAGGAGGGCAGCTTGTCGACGCACTCCTGGCGGATCTCGGCGTAGCCGGTAATCGCTTCGCGATTGGCCTCTTGCGCGGCGAGCAGCTGCTCCTCCAGCTCGCACCAGGCAGGTTCGAGCGCCAGTTGCTCCTTCACCTGGCGCTCGATGCTTTCAATGCGCTCGCGCACGGTGTGCTGGCTGGTCAGCGAGGCGGCAATATCGCTTTCGACCTGGGCAAGTTCCGCGCGCAGTTGCACTTCGGCCTCCTGGCGTGCCTGCAGTTGCAGCAAGGTGTCCTGGTCGAGGGCCGGGCGATGTTCAAGCTTGAGCGTGACGATATTGCTCAGGCGCGTGAGGATGTCCTGCTCCAGGCGTGCTTCCTGATCGCTCAGGGCCGACAACATCTGCTCGGCGCTGCGCAGCAAGGCCTCGCTGCTGCGGGCGTTCTGTGCCACGGTGCTGGTGAGGGTACTAGGCGTCATGTGTTCACCAGTCCAGGATCATGTCAGGGTTGCTCGTGGTGCGCTGGTTGAAGCGCAGGGTCAGCGAATTGGCAGCCTTGCTGCCCATCATGCGCTCATCGACATGGCCGTCGTCGAGCTTGTCCTGCTTGACCTTGAGGTATTCGGCCTGGCTGACGCGCACGCCGAACAAGCGGGTCCAGCGTTGTTTGCCGGTTTCAGAGCTGGTGACCGGGACATTGGCGCTGATGCCAGCCGGGTCGGTGGCCTCGACCACCAGGAACCAGCTCTTGCCTTTGTCGGTGGCCTCGCCGCGGTTGCAACCGGCGGCGTCGTAGCAACGCTCGACCCCGGACTTGATCCCGGTGCGGTCCACGACCTGGATCGTCAGCGCAACGGCCGCGAAGTCGAGCATCTGCTCAAGATGCTTAAGCTGACCTTGGGCCTGGAAGGTGTCCTGGGTGTCCAGGCTGTTGCTGGCTTGCGCGAACAGCGCTTGCAGTTGCGCACGATCGCCAGCGGCCAGGGGCATCGCCTTGAAGCGCTGCAGCAGTTGCTCGCGCAGGGTGAGCTGCTCCAGCAAGCTGCTGGTATAAAGGATCTGCTCAGCCAGTTCGTTGACCTGCCGGGTGGCTGTTTTCAGCGTTTTATCGTCCTTGACCTGCAGCAGTTGCTGGTCGGCCAAGCTGGCAAGCTCCTTGAGCTTGGCAAACCGCTTGATGCCTTCCAGGTAGGTCGGTGTGGCCAACAGGCTGGCCAGCTCATCGCGCTGTTTGTAGATGCCCTCGACCGTGGCTAAGGCGTACCGGCTCTCGTACAGGTTGTCGCGGGCCTGCTCGAGCTGCGCCTCACGCTGCTCGACCAGCGCCTTGACGCTGTCGCGGTTGGTCTTGTGGATGAAATCCGGCACATCGCTGGCAAAGCTCTGATCCAGTGGCGGCAAGGTTTGCCGGACGTACTCGAGCAGGCGGCTGACAGCGGCATCGGGCTGTGCCACAGCCTTTTGCTGCAATTGCTCAAGCTTCTCGTGCTGCTGCTGGATGTTGCTGCGCAGGTCTTGATCACGACGAAGCAGCTCACGGGCACTGTTCTGGACTTCCACCGTCACGCCGGTGTCATGGGCGATGCGTGTGCACTGGGTGATCAGCGCCGCGGCAATGAGCGCCAGAAATAGCTTGTAGAGCTGGCTGCGCGCCATTGATGCCTTGCTCAGCAGCCTTTGCCACCCGCTCAGCGGCGGGGCTTCGAACATCAGCCGACGGGCGAAGAACTCGCGCACGCCCTGGTCGATCAGCGCCTCGTCGAAGGCGATGTTGTGGCTCTGGTAGTAGTCACGAATACGCGCCGCGACTTCGGCGCGGCGCTTGGGCAGGTTCAGGTGTTCCTGGAGCTGCATCTGCTGGTGGCGCAATTCGTCGACGAACGCCATCGCTCCGAGCTGTTCGGAGAGTGGAATGCTACTCATCAGGCCGCCTTGCTGAGCAGCGCGGCGAATTTACGTTTGGCATCCTCGACCGCGGCGGCGATGTCGCGCGAAGCGTTGCTCGATTCTGCCCGGTAGGTTTCGGTGAGGCTGTTCATGTCGGTCTGGAACGACAGCGTGGCATCGGCCAGGGCGCGCACCGAATCGACCTTGATGGTCGAGCCGTAGCTGGCCTTGACCGCGGCTTCAAGCTGCTGGTTGCCGGTGCTGCCCAGGGCTTCGAGGCCCTTGCTGATACCGTCAGTGGTGGCGTTGAGGGTATGGGTGGCCTCGGCCAGGCCGCTGTTGGCGGTGAACGACACGGCCAGGCCGGTGAGTACCACTTCGTTGGTCGAGAAGAACGAGACCATGCGCTGGTACTGGCGCTCCTTGATCACGTGCACCTGGTTGATCCGGGCGAAGACCATCTCGGCAGTGTTGTAGCCGACCTTGAGGTCATCGGCGATGTCCTTGACGATCTGGTAGCGCTTGTCTTCATCCTGCAGGGCGCGTACGGCTTCGTCGCGGCGCAGTTCCAGGGCCGCGCGTTGGGCCGGCTCGGCCGATTCGGCGGCGGCGACCTGCTGGTTGGCCTCATTCAGTTCGGCGGTGCGCTGTTCCAGGGCCTGGCCGGCAATGGCCAGCACCTGCTGGGCTTCGACCTCGGCGGCTTTCATGGCCATGCGAAAGTCCATATAGGATTCGAGGATCACCGTCTCGCGGCTGATCTGGTCGTTGGCCGACTTGCACACCTGCAGGTAGTTGTCGCGAATGTCGTTGAAGCGGCTGGGGATCGAGCCGCGGCGCATGTTCATCCAGGCCAGCTTGAGTTTTTCCATGCTGTCCAGGCGCCCGTCGTCCATCCAGCCGGCCATGGCGGCAGCGTCTTCACGGATCGAGGTGAAGCTCTGGGTGATGTCCATGAAGCGGGTGGAGATGTCCATGCCCTCGATCTGCTCGCGAACCATGCCGTTGAAGGCGGTGGACTGCTGCAGAACCGTGGCGATGGAGGTGACCTTGGTGGTGTCGTATTGTGCAACGCGGTCCAGCAACACCAGGACAGGCGCGTCCTGAACGGGGCGAACGAGGTTGATGCCGATGGTGCGCAGGCCGCTCAGTGCCCGCTCGAGGTAGTTGCTCATCGAGTGTCCTTTCATGATGTGCGCGCAGCGCAAGGTAAAGCGAGGAGGGGAGTATACCGGGGCTTGTCGGTAAGCTGACCGACGATTTTCACAGGCGCAAACGAAAGTGCCCGCCTCGGGAAGGAGGCGGGCACTTCAGTTACAGCGTACAGCTCAGGCTGTGGCTCAGGCGGCCTTGGCTGCTTGTTGGCTCAGCGAGCGGTTCAGGGCACTGAACAGTGCCTTGAAGCTGGCCGTGGTGATGTTTTCATCGATACCCACGCCGTGCACTGGGCGGCCACCAGCGACGCGCAGTTCGATGTAGGCCGCCGCCTTGGCGTTGGTGCCGGCACCAATGGCGTGCTCGTTGTAGTCCATGATCTCCACGGCGATCGGCAAGCCGGCCACCAGGGCTTCGAGGGCGCCGTTGCCCTTGCCGCGCCAGTGCAGGGTGGTTTCGCCCTCTGCGGCGACTTCCACCTCCACCGCGCTGTGGCCGTTCTCTTCCTGCAGGCGATGGCTGACCAGGGCGTATGGCGAGTTGGCCTGCAGGTACTCGCGGTGCAACAGCGAGTGGATCTGCTGGGCGGTCATTTCCAGGCCCAGGCGGTCGGTTTCGCCCTGCACCACCTGGCTGAACTCGATCTGCATGCGCCGTGGCAGGCTGATGCCGTATTCCTGTTCGAGCAGGTAGGTGATGCCGCCCTTGCCCGACTGGCTGTTGACGCGAATCACAGCTTCGTAGCTGCGGCCGATGTCAGCCGGGTCGATCGGCAGGTACGGCACTTCCCACTTGGCGTCTTCTTTCTGCTGGGTGAAGCCTTTGCGGATGGCGTCCTGGTGCGAGCCGGAGAACGCGGTGTGCACCAGGTCACCGACGTACGGATGACGTGGGTGCACGGGGATCTGGTTGCACTCCTCGACCACCTTGCGCACGCCGTCGATGTCGGAGAAATCCAGCTCAGGGTCGATGCCCTGGGTGTAGAGGTTCAACGCCAGGGTCACCAGGTCGACGTTGCCGGTACGCTCGCCGTTACCGAACAGGCAGCCTTCGACACGGTCGGCGCCAGCCATCAGGCCCAGCTCGGTGGCGGCTACGCCAGTGCCACGGTCGTTGTGGGTGTGCAGGCTGATGATCACGCTGTCGCGGCGGTTGACGTTGCGGCCGAACCATTCGATCTGGTCGGCATAGATGTTCGGCGTCGAGACTTCGACGGTGGCCGGCAGGTTGAGGATGATCTTGTGCTCAGGGGTCGGGTTCCACACCTCGATCACTGCGTCGCAGACTTCCTTGGCGAACTCAAGCTCGGTGGCGCTGAAAGTCTCCGGAGAGTACTGGAAGGTCCACTGGGTTTCCGGCTGCTGGGCGGCGTATTTGACGAACAATTTTGCCGCGTTCACCGCGATGTCTTTCACGCCTTGTTTGTCCTGGTTGAAGACAATGCGGCGGAACGACGGGCTGGTGGCGTTGTACAGGTGAACGATGGCCTTTTTCGCCCCGCGCAGGGATTCGAAGGTGCGCGCGATCAGGTCTTCACGGGCCTGGGTCAGCACCTGGATGGTGGTGTCATCCGGGATGTGGCCATCTTCAATCAGGGTGCGCACGAAGTCGAAATCGGTTTGCGACGCGGACGGGAACGAGGCTTCGATTTCCTTGACGCCAACGCTGACCAAGGTCTTCCAGAAGCGCAGCTTCTTCACCGCATCCATCGGTTCGATCAACGACTGGTTGCCATCACGCAGGTCCGAGCTGCACCAGATCGGCGCCTGGGTGATGGTCTTCGAAGGCCAGGTGCGGTCCGGCAAGTTGACGGTCGCGAAGGCGCTGTATTTTTTCGAAGGGTCTTTGAGCATGGTCATGAAGGCAATCCTTGAATGTGCGGCCTTGAAAGGGGCCCGCCGAACGAAAACGAGATGAAAAGGCGAGGCGACGCGATTCAGCTTGGTAGTCGTGCACTGACCAGGCAGAGGCTGCGGTGTTGACGAAGCAGGATGAGGGTCTGAAAGGTTTTCATGGCTTCAACCCTAACCAGTGGGGTTAAAGATGGCAAGCCTTGCAAAAAGATTGAGATAAATGCTTAAAAAATGCAGATTGTCGAGATTTTATGGCGGGTAATTTATGAAAAGACCGCGCCAGTTGCGCGGTCTTTTTGAATGGCGCAAACCAGGCATCAGGGCTGGAAGGCACCGATGAAGATCGCCGGATCGACCCGCGCATCGTTGAGGCTGACGTTCCAGTGTATGTGCGGACCGGTGGCGCGGCCGGTCGCGCCGACGCGGCCAACCACGGCGCCGCGGCTGAGCTGCTGGCCGGGCTTCACGTCGATCCTGGACATGTGGCAGAACATGCTGATGAAGCCCTGGCCATGGTCGACGAACACCGTGTTGCCGTTGAAGAAGTAGTTGCCGATCAGGATCACCTTGCCGTTGGCCGGAGTCTTGATCGGCGTGCCGGCGGGTACGGCGAAGTCCAGGCCGGCGTGCGGGTTGCGCTCTTCACCATTGAAGAAGCGGCGCACGCCGAACTTGCTCGACAGCGGGCCATTGACTGGTTTGTCGAGGATCAGGTTGCTCGGCAGGGTGGGGCTGAAGCTGCGATAGGCCTTGATCTGCTCGGCAAGCTCGGCATCGATGCGCTTGAGGTCGGCCGGGTCGGGATTGACCTGGCGTTTGTTCTTCAGGGTGATGCGCTGCTCCGGGTACTTCTTGCTGCCCACGGTGAAGCTAAGGGTGCGGCTGCCCAGGGTGAGCTGTGCAGTGCCGGGCTTTTGCGTCAGCGGCAGGCCGACGATGGCCAGCCAGGTGTCCTGTTCCCTGACCACCAGCACCGGCTTGCCATCGAAGCGGGCGCTGGGTGCCGTGGCGGCCGGGCCCAGGTCGATCACGGCGACGCCGCCGGGTACCGGCTTGTTCAGTTGGCGGGTGATGTAGCTGGCCTGGGCGCTGCTGGCGAACATCAGGCATAGCAGTAACAGTGGGGCAAACAGACGGCGCATGATTCAGTCCAGTAAAGAGAGCGTGACCGGAGTCAGGTGGTTGTCTTCGACCCGCACCTGCAGTTCGCCTTCGCCCAGGCGGGCGGTCAGGCGCTGGCCATTGTGGGTCTGGGTGGCAGTGCGGATGGCCTGGCCACGCTCATCGAGCAGGATGCTGTAGCCACGGCCCAGGGTCGCCAGGGGACTGACCACGTGCAGGGTCTGGGCCTGCGCTTGCAGGCGTTGGCGACGATCCTTGAGCGTCTCGCGCATGGCCCGCGGCAGGCGTTCGGCGAGGCTGTCCAGACGCTGCTTGAGCAGGGCCAGGGTGCGCCCGGGGTGTTGCGCGGCCAGGCGTGTGTCCAGGCGCGCGAGGTGCTCGCGACGCTGGTTCAGGCGCTGCGCGAAGGCGCGGCGCAGGCGCATGTCCAGATCGTCCAGGCGCTGGGCCTGCTGGCGCAGGCGTTCGCCCGGATGACGCAGGCGCCGGGTCAGGCTGTCCAGGCGCAGGCGCTCGTGCAGCAGGCGGCTCTGGATGCGTAGCAGCAGGCGGCGCTTGAGGCTGTCGATGCGCCGTTGCAGGTCGCTGCTGTCCGGCGCCAGCAGCTCGGCGGCGGCAGATGGCGTCGGGGCGCGGACGTCGGCGACGAAGTCACTGATCGAGACATCGGTTTCATGCCCGATAGCGCTGACGATGGGGGTCTTGCAGGCGGCGATGGCGCGGGCCACGGCCTCTTCGTTGAAGCACCAGAGGTCTTCCAGCGAGCCGCCGCCGCGGGCCAGGATCAGTGCGTCGAAGCCGCGGCTGTCGGCCAGTTGCAGGGCGCGGACGATCTGGCTGATGGCTTCGCGGCCCTGCACGGCGGTGGGGATCAGGGTCAGCTCGACTTGCGGCGCACGGCGTCGGAACACGCTGATGATGTCGCGGATCACCGCGCCGGTGGGCGAGCTGACGATGCCGATGCGCTGCGGGTGAGCGGGCAGGGCGAGCTTGTTTTCAGCACTGAACAGGCCTTCGCCGCCGAGCTTTTCCTTCAGCGCTTCGAAGGCCAGACGCAGGGCACCGTCGCCTGCCGGCTCGACGGTGTCGAGGATCAGTTGGTAGTCGCCACGGCCTTCGAACAGCGAGACCTTGCCGCGCACCTTGACCGCCAGGCCGTCGCGCAGGGCCTGGCGGACTCGAGCGGCGTTCTGGCGGAACAGTGCGCAGCGCACCTGGGCGCCGCTGTCCTTGAGGGTGAAGTAGACATGACCGGAGGCCGGGCGGGCGAGGTTGGAAATCTCGCCTTCGACCCAGACATTGCGGAACACGTCTTCCAGCAGCACCCGGGCGCGGCCGTTGAGTTGGCTGACGGTCAGGACTTCGCGGTCCAGGCCGAGTCTTTCGAAGGGGTCTTTGATCATGGGCTGCATCATAAAGGATTGTGGCTTGGGGGTGTCAGTGGGGGCAGTGGTGTCTGCATCGCTGGCTTGCCAGCGATTGGGGCCCTTAGCCTTGAATATGACTCACAAACTGCTCAACCAAAGCCCCTGCATCGCGCCGATAGGCCATCGCCACCGTGCTGCGGCAACCCTCATCGGCCAGCGCAATGAAGCGCAGCGAAGGCGGGGCAATCTGCGCCATGCATTGCGGCAGCAAGGCCACCCCAAAGCCTGCCTGGATCAACTGCAACTGGGTGGTCTTGCGCGATACCACCCGCGCTGCCCTGGGAAAGAACCCTTCACGCATGCACAGTTCGGCTGACAGGTAACTCAGGCCGCCACGCTGGCGATGGGGGATGGAAATAAACGCCTGCTCACGCAACTGCGCCAGGCGCACGCTGGTTTCCCGCGCCAATGGATGATCCTCGGCGACCGCCAGCAGCAACGGCTCTTCGAACAGCGGTTGCACGCACAGGCCTTCATGTTGACGCAGGACCGGCAAGCGCAGCAGGCCGACTTCCAGGCGACCTTCAGCCAATTCCACCAACTGCGCCTCGGACGACTGTTGGGCGATTTCCATGGACACGCCCGGGTTGTCGTGCAGATAGCCGCTGAGCCGTGCCAGCAACTGCCCGGTCAATGGTACGGTGCTGGAATGGTTGAGGCGCAGGCTGCCACGCACGCCCTGGCCAACCTCACGGGCCAGGCGTTCGGCTTTTTCCAGGTCCACCAGCAAGGTCCGCGCCCTGGGCAAAAAGGCCTGGCCCGCTGCGGTGAGGCGCGGCTGGCGGGCGGTGCGCTCGAACAGCAGGGTGTCGAGCTGCGATTCCAGCTCCTTGACCTGCCGGCTCAGGGCCGACTGGGCGATGAACAGGCGTTCGGCCGCAGCGCTGAAGCTACCGCTTTCGGCGATTTCGACGAAGTAACGCAACTGACGGGTAGAAATCATTGGTGCTATGCCGTTTCAAGATGGCTGATCAGGTAATTGCATATTAGTCGGCATGGCTTGCCTCTGGCTAAAGTTTCCCGACCTCCTCTGATGAAAGCCGCCATGATCCCGACCCTGTTTGCCCAATTGCCCTTTACCTCCCTCGACTGGCTGCCGATCCTGCTCGGCGTGGCCGCAGCCTATGTCGTCTTCGGCATCGCCGGTTTCGGCACCGCGTTGGTGGCCGGCCCCGTGCTGATCAACTTCATGCCGCTGTCGCGGATCATCCCTTTGCTGGTGTTGCTGGACTTTGTCGCCGCCTTCGGTAACTGGCTGCCGGCGCGCAAAGCGGTGGCGCGCCCGGAACTGATGCGCCTGCTGCCGTGCATGGCGTTGGGCTGCACCCTGGGCGTGGTGTTTTTGCTCAACCTCAAGTCCGACCTGTTGCTGTTGCTGATGGGTTTGTTCGTCAGCGCCTATGCCCTGTACAGCCTGGCGGTGAAGGTCAAGCCGGCGCAGTTGTCTGCCGCCTGGTCGGTGCCGATGGGGACGGCAGGCGGCCTGTTCGGTGCCTTGTTCGGCAGCGGTGGCTTTCTATACGCCCTCTACCTCAATGCCCGCCTGCCTTCCAAGGAACAGGCGCGGGCAACCCAGAGCGCGTTGATCAGTTGCAGCACGGTGGTGCGCCTGAGCCTGTTCCTGATTGCCGGTGTGTATGCCGACCGGCCGCTGTTGCTGCTGGCGCTGTGCTTGTTGCCGATGATGGCGTTCGGGGTGTACCTGGGCCGGCGCCTGACCCTGAACATGTCGCGCGACACCTTCGTACGCCTGGTCACCTGGCTGGTGCTGGCCAGCGGCATTGCCCTGATCGGCCGCTACCTGAGTGCGGTAAACTGGTACCTTTGAACCTGTTTGGCCGCTGTCATGACAACCCAGAGCATTATTGTCCCGAAGATTTCCACCGTCCCCGTGCATGAGGCCCGCGCCCGGGCAATCCTGCGCTGGCTGGTGCGCGAGAAGGTCGTCGAGGAGCAACTGAGCACCTGCGGCAGCACCGGCAACCGCATGGCCTACGCCATCGCCGAAGGTGCGCGCAAAGTGGTCGAGCATCCCGAGTTGCTGCCGTATGGTCAGCCGGTCAATGGCCTTGAGGTCATTACCAAGCGCTGCATCTATACCCCGACCGAAGGGTTTCTCGAAGAAGCCGGCTGCGCCGAGTGCCGCAAGGAAGTCGGCGTGGCGCTGTTCGAAAGCCTGGAGGACTGGATGCCCGGGCGAACGGAAAACTTCATCTGCCCATTGTGTGGTCATGAAGACGACATCAACGGCTTTCTGTTCCTGCAACCGTGCGCATTTTCCAATCTCGGTTTCATCTTCAATAACTGGAGCGCAGCGGGGTTCAAGCAGGCTTTTCTGGATAACTTCGCCGATTGGCTGGACCACCCGGTAGCCGTGGTGCAGGTAACTCGCGCAGGCAACTGACCGAAGGCCCATCTTTGCATTGAGCGAAGGGCACTGGATGAGTATAATGGCGCGCTTCCATTTTTCCCGCCCGGGAGCCCCCGCGATGCTGCGTATCAGCCAAGAAGCCCTGACCTTCGACGACATTCTCCTAGTGCCTGGTTATTCAGAGGTGCTACCCAATGAAGTCAGTCTCAAGACCCGTTTGACCCGTGGCATCGAGCTGAATATTCCGTTGGTTTCCGCCGCCATGGATACCGTGACCGAAGCCCGTCTGGCCATTGCCATGGCCCAGGAAGGCGGCATCGGCATCATTCACAAGAACATGACCATCGAGCAGCAAGCTGCCGAAGTGCGCAAGGTCAAGAAGTTCGAGGCTGGCGTGGTCAAGGACCCGATCACCATCGAGGCCGACGCCACGGTACGTGACCTGTTCGACCTGACCCGGCTGAACAACATCTCCGGCGTACCGGTGCTGCACGATGGCGACCTGGTCGGCATCGTCACCTCCCGTGACGTGCGCTTCGAAAACCGTCTGGATGCCACCGTCCGTGAAGTGATGACGCCTAAAGAGCGCCTGGTCACGGTCAAGGAAGGCGCCGACAAGAACGAAGCCCGCGAGCTGCTGCACAAGCACCGCATCGAGCGCGTGCTGATCGTCGACGACAACTTCGCCCTCAAGGGCATGATGACCGTCAACGACATCGAAAAAGCCAAGGCCTACCCGCTGGCCAGCAAGGACGACCAGGGTCGCCTGCGCGTCGGTGCTGCGGTCGGTACCGGCAAAGACACCGGTGACCGCGTTGCGGCGCTGGTTGCCGCTGGCGTTGACGTGGTGGTGGTCGACACTGCGCACGGTCACTCCAAGGGCGTGATCGATCGCGTTCGCTGGGTCAAAGAGAACTTCCCGCAGGTTCAGGTCATCGGCGGCAACATCGCCACCGGCGCTGCCGCCAAGGCCCTGGCCGAAGCCGGCGCTGACGCGGTCAAGGTCGGTATCGGCCCGGGCTCGATCTGCACCACCCGTATCGTCGCCGGTGTCGGTGTGCCGCAGATCAGCGCCATCGCCAACGTCGCTGCGGCCCTTGAAGGCACTGGCATCCCGTTGATCGCCGACGGTGGCATCCGCTTCTCCGGTGACCTGTCCAAGGCCATCGTTGCCGGTGCTTCGGCCGTGATGATGGGCTCGATGTTCGCCGGTACCGAAGAGGCTCCGGGCGAGATCGAACTGTTCCAGGGTCGCTCCTACAAGGCTTATCGCGGCATGGGTTCGCTGGGCGCCATGTCCCAGGCCCAGGGTTCCTCCGACCGTTACTTCCAGGACTCCTCGGCCGGCGCCGAGAAGCTGGTACCGGAAGGTATCGAAGGCCGCGTGCCGTACAAGGGCACCCTGACCGCGATCATCCACCAGCTGATGGGCGGCCTGCGCTCCTCGATGGGTTACACCGGCAGTGCCAACATCGAAGAGATGCGCACCAAGCCTGAGTTCGTGCGCATCACCGGTGCCGGCATGGCCGAGTCCCACGTGCATGACGTACAGATCACCAAAGAAGCGCCAAACTATCGGGTCGGCTAACGCCTCCAGCGGCAAGTGACAAGCTTCTAGCTCCAAGCGGTAGTTGCTCTGCAGCGGCTACCGCGTAATTCCCGAACAACTTGCAGCTTGCAGCTTGAAGCTTGCAGCTGCATCAGAGATTGAGTCATGGCCCTCGACATTCACGCTCACCGCATCCTGATCCTCGACTTCGGTTCCCAGTACACCCAGCTGATCGCCCGCCGCGTGCGCGAAATCGGCGTGTATTGCGAACTGCACCCGTTCGACATGGACGATGAAGCGATTCGCGAATTCGCCCCGCGCGGCATCATCCTCGCCGGTGGCCCCGAGTCCGTGCACGAAGCCGACAGCCCGCGCGCGCCACAGGCCGTCTGGGACCTGGGCGTACCGGTGTTCGGTATCTGCTACGGCATGCAGACCATGGCCGAACAGCTGGGCGGCAAGGTTGAAGGCTCCGAGCTGCGTGAGTTCGGCTATGCCCGCGTCGATGTAGTCGGCAAGAGCCGCCTGCTCGATGGCATCGAAGACCACGTCGATGCCGACGGCGTCCTCGGCCTGGACGTGTGGATGAGCCACGGTGACAAGGTCACCCGCATCCCGGAAGAGTTCCACATCCTGGCCAGCACCCCGAGCTGCCCGATCGCCGGCATGGCCGACGACACCCGTGGCTACTACGGCGTGCAGTTCCACCCGGAAGTGACCCACACCAAGCAGGGCGGTCGCATCCTCTCGCGCTTCATCCTCGACATCTGCGGCTGCGAAGCACTGTGGACGCCGTCGCACATCGCTGAAGACGCCATCGCCCAGATCCGCGCCCAGGTTGGCAGCGACAACGTTCTGCTCGGCCTGTCCGGCGGCGTCGACTCCTCGGTGGTCGCAGCCCTGCTGCACAAGGCCATCGGCGACCAGCTGACCTGCGTGTTCGTCGACAACGGCCTGCTGCGCCTGCATGAAGGCGAGCAAGTGATGGCCATGTTCGCCGAGAACATGGGCGTCAAGGTAATCCGCGCCAACGCCGAAGAGCAGTTCCTGACCAACCTGGCCGGCGAGGCTGACCCTGAGAAGAAGCGCAAGATCATCGGTCGCACCTTCATCGACGTGTTCGATGCCGAGTCGAACAAGCTGCACAACATCAAGTACCTGGCCCAGGGCACCATCTACCCGGACGTGATCGAGTCGGCTGGCGCCAAGAGCGGCAAGGCCCACGTGATCAAGTCGCACCACAACGTCGGTGGCCTGCCGGAAGAGATGAACCTCAAGCTGGTCGAGCCGCTGCGCGAGCTGTTCAAGGACGAGGTTCGCCGCCTTGGCCTAGAGCTGGGCCTGCCGTACGACATGGTCTACCGTCATCCGTTCCCGGGCCCGGGCCTGGGTGTGCGCATCCTCGGTGAAGTGAAGAAGGAATACGCCGACCTGCTGCGTCGCGCCGACCACATCTTCATCGAAGAACTGCGCAAGGCCGACTGGTACCACAAGGTCAGCCAGGCCTTCGTGGTGTTTCAGCCGGTGAAATCGGTGGGCGTGGTCGGTGACGGCCGTCGTTACGCCTGGGTCGTGGCCCTGCGTGCGGTCGAGACCATCGACTTCATGACCGCGCGTTGGGCGCACCTGCCTTACGAGCTGCTGGAAACCGTCAGCGGCCGGATCATCAACGAGATCGAAGGCATCTCCCGCGTCACCTACGACGTGTCGAGCAAGCCGCCAGCGACCATCGAGTGGGAATGATCCCGCTGCGTGAACCGCTGTAGCGCGTGAAGCAAACGCCCCGACATGTCGGGGCGTTTGTTTTTTCAGGCCTCGGTCATCCCCATGAGCTTGAGCGCCGCGGCCAGTTCGCGCAGGTCGTTGAAGCGCCGCCTGTGGACGCGCGGCCAGGAGGGTCGGTCGATTGAGACATGGTCCTCGGTAACGCGAATAACGGTGCGTACGATCGAACGGTCGATGCTGCGATGGAACAGCAGGGTTTGGTCGCCCTGGCGTTCGATCAGGAACATACCGGTCCGCGGCAGGCGAGCTTCGTGGGTAGCCACTACATCGGCAGCCCACGAGCCCGGCGTCACCATTCGCAGGACCAGGTCGTTCTTGATGAAGCGTGGTGGCCCGTTTTTGGACAGCTCGCCAAACCTGCCTTCATCGACAAACAGGCCGACAGTGGTTCCTGCCTCGGCATCGGCTACCCGCAGGCCAATGGCCTGGTTCAACTCACTGAGCCCTGGCACCTGCTCGAAGGTATTGGCGTGGGTTTCGCCTACCAGTGCAATCCAGCGTCCCGGGCTTTGCTGTTCTACAGCACTGATGATTGAAGTGGCATAGCGATTCATCATTTCGATGCGCAGGGTGTCTTTCGGATCCACCAGGCCCGTCTGACGGTAGCTGGCCATGCAGTCAATTGCCTGGATACGCAGGTGGTTGCGCTGCGCGGTCTTGACCAGGTTGAGAAAGGTGAACTGGCCTGACGGGTCGGTTCCGAACCCGCTATCAAGGCTCTCCAGGTATTTGTTCAGGCCTTGGGGCATCGTCCCTGTGCGCATGAAAGTATCCAGGTCGGCCTGATGGAAGTCGGTCAGTAAATGCTCCATGTACAGCGTGCGAACTCTTTGCTTGGCAAGCACCTCCATGTTCTCGATCAGGAACTTCTTGCTCGCAATCGAGCTGTGACGCTCACCAATCACCAGCCCTTCGGCGCGCTGAAAAGCCTCCTTGATAATTGACTTGGGCGTGCTGTTTGTCGGTAGCGACGGGATCTCTACACGGGGCGGCACCTGCACCCTACGAAGGTACGTACGGCTTTCCTCAGCCAACTGCTGGCGTATCCGAGTGAAAGAGGCGGCCGCTGCGTTGAGCTCGCGATCATCCATGTCTGTGTAGCCGCTGAGGAACCGGTCGCCCGGCTTGTTGGCGGCGTTTTGCAGTTTTGCGCGTAATTCGACGGGTACTTCGTAGGGCGACGGGGGCAGTACGACGGGTGTTGGCGCTACGGGGCTCGAGCCCCAGGGATGTTTGCTCCAGAACTTGCCTCCCCCTCGCAGGCCGGGCCTGGGTGGCAGTTCCCACTGGCCATTGGCGTTGAGCCTCACGGGTTGACTGCGGTAGAACGCGTACGGGTTCTGTTCATCGACGATCACCCAGGTTTTCATTTCACCAACGTAGCGAACTGCATAAGGATCACCGTTGAGGGTGATGTAGGTCTGCCTATTGAGCAGGTACGTGCCGCGCAGCTTGCCCTCCAGTTGTGGGTGTTGCCCATCGACAATGACGTTGGCGATCGGCCGCTCCAGGGGCAGGTCCAGCACCTGCGGCAGTGGACGGGTTTCACTGGCGAAGGGCGGTCGAGGTGTGCCTGCAGCGCTGGCGCTGCGTTCGGCTTCGAGTGGGTCGATGATTTCCGCGACTTCGCCGGCGGGGCTGGCACCGAATACCAGGGTGGCGTCGAAGGCGGCACTGACCGCGCTGACGATGGCGCCAGTGACACCGGCCTTGCGTTGCGCCGTGGTGTCGCCGTTAACCGCCTGATCGATGTTCAGGCCCAGGCTGGCCAGGTCCGCGCCTACCACCGCCAATGCCACTGGCCAGCACATCGCACCGATGACACCAAAGGTGTCGGTAAAGGCATTGAGATACCCGATCCACATCTGTTTGCGCAGTTCGGTGTTCGAGCGCAGTGCCGTATCAGCGTCGGCATACATGCGTTCGCGGGCCTGGTCTCGCAGGTAGCTGAACAGATCTCCGGCGATTGGCCGGTCGAGCTGGTTGATCAACGAATGGTCACCATGACCGTAACTGGTTACTAACAGTTCGATAAGGCTGTTCAGGCCGACACCCGAGCCCCGTGGCGGGTGGGCCGACAATGGAAAATGCGATTCGAAGCGGGCGAGGCTGACCAGGTCGGTACAGGCCTGTTGCAGTACCCAGATGTGCAGGTCGTTGTTGGTTTCGAAGCTGTGCAGGCTGGTTGTTTCCCCGGGCATATAGACAAACTGATGGCCTTCAGGGGAGACAATACGCACGATATCGCTGGCCAGGTAGCCGCCAATGTCGAATGTTCGAACGCTCCAGCCTTGCGCCGCCTGCACTTCAACCGCCAGTTGCTTGCGGGTTATCGGGGCGCGCAAGTCGCCTGCCACTGCCTTGAAGATCGCCTGGCAGTGCTGCGGGTACAGAGTGCCGCTTTGATAATCCTCATACGCTTTGGCGAGAAAGTTGACCTTGGCCATCAGGCGAAAATCATCGGCATGGGCTTGCCAGAAGGCATCGAGCTTGTGGTTGAACAGCGTACTGAAGTCGATCTGCCAGAATTCATTGAGGACATCCTGGCCCAGCATACGTATTTCATTGGTTTCGTTGAAAACCGGGCTGTGTGGCCCGGCCCGATAAAAGCCACCGTTCTGTTGCAGCAGATCGCTGTTGTCCTGGTCGTGGCTGTTGAAACGGCGCATGACCAACTGCGGCAAGGTCATCGACTCAAGCGGTGGGCCGTAATGTTCCCAGCCGGTGAAACTTCGGATGCTGCTCACCGCGCCAGCGAAGCGGTGCCAGTAGATTGTGTCTGGTTCCGGCGTCTTTCCGGTGAATTTGAGCAACAGATTTCGGGCAACCTCGCGGGCCATTTCCCACATGTCCGGGCATTTAGTCACCAGCGTGGTGGCGATCGTGTTGAGCGCTTGCTTCTGAGCTTGGCTGGAGGCCAGCGAATTGGAATGGACATTTAATTGATAGGGCATGTGCATCTCCTTGTAGACGAATGCCCATTGAGAAGGTCTGCGTCGTACCTGCTGTCATAGGTATTTGTTGATACAACGAAATAGATTTTTCTGGCGTTGCACTGAGCCGTTTCGCTGTCTAGCTGATGGCTGTCAGGGATACTTATTTAGGACTGATGACATCGACGTATAACCCAGGCTGAGGGCTTCTTATGCAAAGGAACTCATGTCATGGAACATTTGCAGTCTGTTGATCAGTCCAACCTGCACCTTGAGGCGGCGCGTGCATCGCTGCGCCAGCTTGCCGAAACGGTGGTCAATGCCTTCCCGGACCTGCATGCCAGCGCTCGCTTGGCGGCGATGCAACTGCTGGTCACACAAACCAACCAGCACGGGGATCCGGACAAGATTTACTGGAATCGTTTTTCCCACGCCGCCAGCAACGACCGCAGCTACACCGGTTGGGAGCACTATGGAACGCCTTATCAGTCTTGGACCTTGACCGAGTTAGTCATGCGCCGCTTTCGCGTCAGTGACCAGGACAACGCCGACCTTCTGCAGTTGTACGGCGGTTTCTACACCGAGGGGCCAGAGGCGCGGCGTTTCGATGAAAGCAATGAAGTGCGTCTGGATCCGCAAAAAGTCCTTAACGCCTTGTGGGAGATGGACTTTGGTGCCGGGTTTCAGCGCCAGCGTACGGCGTTCTGGGTCGAGCACGGTGCTGACGTGCGCGCGCTCAGCAAGCTCAATTACCTGGCGCAAGCGTTGCAGGCAGGCCTCGGTGGGCATCTGAACGAGCAGCAGTTGCAACTGGTGTTCGACGCTGTCGGCTTCGACAGCAGCGTTGCTGTGCATCTGCAGCATTTTGAACAAGTGCAGCAACCTGCTGCCGGCATTCAGCTTGCGACCTTGAGCCTGGCCGGGCAGGTGTCGTCGGCGCTGGTGTGGTTGCAGGGGCCGGGGGCACAGCCACAGCATGTGCTCTACATGCCCGGTGCGGTGCCGTCGTTCCAGGCTTTCAGTAGCCAGCGGGAACTGTTCGAATGGCTGTTTGGCTGGCTGCAGGTGGCCGCCAGCCGCGAGCAATTGTTGGCTTATTTCTCCAGCGCTCCGCAGCAGGTGCAGGGGTTGCGTGATCAACTCGCCTCCTGGGCGCAAGGCTCGGTAGAGGCATTTGCCGCTCAGGTGCAGCGTGCGCCGATCAACGGCGAGGTCTTCACCTGGATGCGCGACAACGCCCGGCAGCACATGGAACTTGAAACCGATGCGGCCCTGCGCACCAATGCCGAACTGCGTGCGCAGTTGTGGGTGGGCTACCTGGGCGTGGCTTCGCGCCTGCTCGGTGCCGTGGCGCCTGCCGGTTGGCCGTTGGCACTGCTGGCGGTCGCTGTAGGTACTGCCAGCCTTGCGTTGAACATCGAGCAGGCGGTCGATGGCGACAACCCCGAAGAGCGTCGGGCGGGCTTGCTTGGGGCCATCCTTGCCGGTGTCGATCTGCTGCTCAACCTGCCGTTTCTGCTGCCACTGGGGCGGGGGGCGGCGCAAGAGCTGGGCCCGCTTGAAGGCAATGTGATCATCGATGTGCCAGCGGCCACGAGCGGCCCCTTGCAAGGTGTCAGTAGCCTGGCTGATGGCGCCCAGTACATCGAGCTCGAGGGGGTGCCCTACCGGGTTCGCTATGACCAGGCCTTGCGTACCTGGTTGATTGTTCCTGAAGACAATCCGTTTGCCTTCAATGGTGTAATACCCGTGCGCCTGGACGAGCAGGGGCAGTGGATCGTGCTTGAGTCCGCCTGTTTGCGCGGGGGCGGCCAGTGCCTGGGAGGGCTGACGCCCGAGCCGGCGGTCGCGATGGTGGATTATTCGCCCTTCGAGGCCGTTCCAGGCCGCTATGAAGTCCCCGAACCGGCCCGGCCTGCGGTGCTGGAACTGCTCAGTGCGAGGAACCGGCGGGCAATCGGCGGTGATTACTACGACCCGGAGTCGCCGCTGATGGAAGTGCGCGATAGCCTGGAGCAGATTCGGCAGCAATTGCGCACCGATGCCGAGACTTTCTTCACCCGGATAACCCTGCCCAGGTTCAGGATTCACCCGCCAGCGGCCTCGATCAGCCCGCAGCGGGCATTCATCGAATTGTTCGACGAGCACGCCGGCGTGGTCATTGGCGAATCACACGCCTCGATCGCCAGCAAGCGTTGGCTGCTGGAAAACCTCACGCCGATGTATGCCAAAGGCGTACGCACGCTTTATCTCGAGCACCTGATGACCGATCTGCACCAGGCAGACCTGGACCTGTTCCATCGCAGCGGGCGCATGAGTGCGCAATTGCGGCGCTATCTGGAGCGGCTGGATGTCGGGCATCGTACCGATCCCACTGGCCGCTACACCTTCCTTGAACTGGTAAGAAAAGCCCGGGCCAACCGTATCAGGGTACAGGCTGTGGATTGTGTGGCGAGCTATCAGTTGGAGGGCCTTGAGGTTGAGCAACCGTTCAATCCGCTGCGCCAGAAAGTCATGAACTACTATGCCAACCGGGTTATTACCGCCAGGCAAGCGGAGCCTGGCGCAGGCAAATGGGTGGCGCTGGTCGGCAACACCCACAGCAACCTGTACAAGCGCGTACCAGGGCTGGCGGAACTGCAAGGGGTGCCAGGCTTGCGCCTGGTCGATGCCGGGCCGGGGCAGGCGACCGGCATTACCCTGGATGCGGGTGAATACTACTTGCCGAGCATGGGCAACCCCGACGGTATCGTACAGGGTGACTTGCGCCTGGCATTGCAGACGCAGGATCAGCCCGTTGCGTTTCGTGACGCCATTACTGCCCCGCCAGGCGTGATAAGGCCAGGTGAGTAGGCCCTGCGGCAACTCTTCACTTAATATTTCTCAATTGCAGGTGTATCGTATTCGCCCTTCATCGCCGGTACCTTGGCGCTTTTTTCGCCGGGTGCCGGCATGTTGTTCCTGGCATTACGAGGTACCTGCTGCATGTCCTTTACCCGGCGACAAATTCTCGGTGGCCTGAGCGGCCTGGTGGCGATTGGCCTGGGCGCGGGTGGTGCGTCCCGTTACTGGCTGGGGCGCACCGATCCGAATGCCGGGCATGACTACGAGCTGATCGCCGCACCGCTGGATGTCGAGCTGGTCTGCGGGTTCAAGACCGAGGCCTGGGCCTTCGGTCCGTCGGCGCCGGGTACCGAACTGCGGGTGCGCCAGGGCGAATGGTTGCGGGTACGTTTCATCAATCACCTGCCGGTGGCCACCACCATCCACTGGCATGGCATCCGCCTGCCGCTGGAGATGGACGGTGTGCCATACGTCTCGCAGCTGCCGGTGTTGCCGGGCGAGTACTTCGACTACAAGTTCCGCGTGCCGGATGCCGGCAGCTACTGGTACCACCCGCATGTGAACAGCTCCGAGGAACTCGGCCGCGGCCTGGTCGGCCCGCTGATTGTCGAGGAGCGCGAGCCTACCGGCTTCAAGCATGAACGCACCCTGAGCCTGAAGAACTGGCACGTGGACGAGCAGGGCGCGTACCTGCCCTTCAGCATCCCGCGCGAGGCCGCCCGTGGCGGCACTGCGGGCCGGCTGATCACCATCAATGGCCAGGCCAACGCCGTGGTCGACATGCCTGCCGGACAAATCGTGCGGGTGCGCTTGCTGAACCTCGACAACACCCTGACCTATCGCATCAACCTCAAGGGCAACTTCGAGGCGAAGGTCTACGCGCTGGACGGCAATCCCATCACCCCGCGCCCGCTGGGCAAGGACTACTGGCTGGGCCCGGGCATGCGTATCTGCCTGGCGATCAAGATGCCGCCGGCCGGTGAAGAGCTGTCGTTGCGCGATGGTCCGGTGCGCCTGGGGACCCTGCGCTCGGTGGCCAGCAGCGAAGGGCCGGGCGACTGGCCGCCGGCGCTGCCGGCCAATCCGATTGCCGAGCCGGACCTGGCCAATGCCGAGAAGCTCAACTTCAATTTCGAGTGGGTCGGCTCGGTCTCGGTGAACACCGAGAACGGCAAGCCGCCAAGCTTGTGGCAGATCAACGGCAAGGCCTGGGACATCACCGACAAGACCTGTGCCGATCGGCCGATCGCCACGCTGCAAAAGGGCAAGAGCTACATCTTCGAGCTGAAGAACATGACCCAGTACCAACACCCGATTCACCTGCACGGCATGAGTTTCAAGGTGATCGGCTCGAACAAGCGCAAGATCGAACCGTACTACACCGACACCTACCTGCTGGGCAAGAACGAGCGCGCACGGGTGGCGCTGGTGGCCGATAACCCGGGTACCTGGATGTTCCACTGCCACGTGATCGACCATATGGAAACCGGCCTGATGGCCGCGATCGAGGTGGCGTGATGCGCCAGCCGCAGATCATCGATCGCAGCCGCGATCAGCAATTCATGCGCCTGGCGCTGGAGTTGGCAGCGCAAGGCGCGGCCATGGGCGAAGTGCCGGTGGGCGCGGTAGTGGTTCAGCACGGTCAGGTGATTGGCCGTGGCTTCAACTGCCCGATCAGCGGCAGCGATCCCAGCGCCCACGCCGAGATGGTCGCCATTCGTGCCGCCGCCCAGGCAGCGAGCAACTACCGCCTGCCGGGTAGTACGCTCTATGTGACCCTGGAGCCGTGCAGCATGTGCGCCGGGCTGATTGTCCATTCGCGGATCAGCCGGGTGGTGTATGGCGCGCTGGAGCCCAAGGCGGGCGTGGTGCAAAGCCAGGGGCAGTTCTTTACCCAGGGGTTTCTCAATCACCGGGTGCTATTCGAGGGGGGCGTGCTGGCGCAGGAGTGCGGGACGATTCTGTCCGAGTTCTTCAAGGCGCGGCGGGCGAAGGCCTGAGGTGGCCTTGATCGCGGGGCAAGTCGGGTCGCCGCACCGCCGCTCCCACAGGAGCCTGTAGGAGCGGGCTTGCCCCGCGAAACAGTTCAGAGTGGCGGGGTCTGCTCGGTTGGCTTGGTCTTGTTCACGCCCGGCACATGCAGGTTGCTCTCGGCCACCTGGCTGCCTTCAAGCTGCGGCTGGGTCACCCAGGTGAGGATGTCGTAGTAGCGGCGGATGTTGGCGACGAAGTGCACTGGCTCGCCGCCGCGGGCATAACCGTAGCGGGTCTTGCTGTACCACTGCTTCTGCGACAGGCGCGGCAGCATCTTCTTTACGTCCAGCCACTTGTCAGGGTTCAGGCCCTCGCGCTTGGCCAGCTTGCGCGCGTCGTCCAGGTGACCGCTGCCGACGTTGTAGGCGGCCAAGGCAAACCAGGTGCGGTCCGGCTCCTTGATGCTGTCATCCAGCTCGGATTTGACATACATGAAGTATTTGGCGCCGCCGCGGATGCTCTGCACCGGGTCCAGGCGGTTGGACACGCCCATGGCCTGGGCGGTGCGCTGGGTCAGCATCATCAGGCCGCGCACACCGGTCTTGGAGGTGACCTCGGCCTGCCACATGGATTCCTGGTAGCCGATCGCAGCCAACAGGCGCCAGTCGACCTGCTCCTTCTTGGCCGAGGCCTGGAAGGCCTTCTCGTAGCGCGGCAGGCGCTGCTGCAGGTGCTGGGCAAAGGTATAAGCGCCTACGTAGCCCAGTACATCGACGTGCCCGTAATAGCGATCTTTCAGACGCTGCAAGGTGCCATTCTTCTGCACCTTGT
Source organism: Pseudomonas sp. RC2C2 (assembly GCF_018390435.1). Lineage (NCBI taxonomy): Bacteria > Pseudomonadati > Pseudomonadota > Gammaproteobacteria > Pseudomonadales > Pseudomonadaceae > Pseudomonas > Pseudomonas sp. RC2C2. The sequence continues at coordinate 3,430,669 of NZ_JAHBAX010000001.1, forward strand.
CGAGAAATTCGTTGATCTCGTTGAGCAAGCTGTTGTCTTCGCCTGCGGCCACGGCCCAGCGTTGGTCGCGGGCGTCACCAAGGTCGAAGGCCACCCGTACCTTGGGGAAATACACCTGGTTCATCGCCAGTTCGTTGGAGTCGACCAGGGTCAGGTCAATCTGCCCTTCGTCGACCATGCGCAGCAGGTCGACCACTTCAACGGCGTCAGATTCTTCGTATTCGAGCGCCGGATACTGCTTTTTCAGCTCGGCCATCTGCTCGGCATGGGTACTGCCCTTGAGCACCATGATCTTCTTGCCGACCAGGTCCTTGGCGTCAGTGGGCCGTGGGCGGCCGTTGCGGTAGATGATTTGCGGGGTGACTTCCAGGTACGGGTGGGAAAAGCGCACCTGCGATTTGCGCTGCTCGCTGCTGACCAGGCCCGCTGCCGCGAGCACCGGGCCGGAAGGCTGGCCGAGCTGGTTGAAGAGGTCGTCGAGGTTGTCGGCGGTCTCGATCTTCAGCTCCACGCCCAGATCGTCGGCGAAACGCTTGACCAGCTCGTACTCGAAGCCGGTTTCGCCGTTGCGGTCCTGGAAGTAGGTGGCCGGGCTGTTGCGGGTAATCACGCGCAGCACGCCATCCTCCTTGACGCGCTCGAGGGTGCTGGGTTTTTCAACACAGGCACCGAGCATCAGGAGGAGTCCGGTTGCGATGAGCCATCTGGCGCACCGCTGGCGCAAAGCGGTTTGGGCGAACATAGGTTGCAGTATACGCAAAGGACCGGTTGTGCCATATCTCGACAACGGTTTGCTTGTCTGCTAGCGATCTTTGCGTTAAAGGCAAAATGCAGGTCGAAACAGGCGGTTTTTTTTGACCCCTGAGTCCGCTTTGCCGGGCCGACATGTCCAGGTGTCGCAATGCTGTGTTTCGGGTGCCGGAAGCGCTGGAATTAGGCTAGAATGCACGGCCTCTAAGCACACCCCCTTCCTGAGGCTGTCCCGACGATGTTGATCCTGCGCGGCGCTCCTGCCCTTTCTGCCTTTCGCCACGGTAAGTTAATCGAGCAACTGAGCCAGAAAGTCCCCGCTGTTAGTGGTTTGTATGCTGAATTCACGCATTTCGCCGAGGTTGACGGCGATCTGAGTGCCGACCAACAGCAAGTGCTCGCGCGCCTGCTCAAGTACGGCCCGAGCGTACCGGTCCAGGAGCCAAGCGGGCGCTTGTTCCTGGTGGTTCCGCGTTTCGGCACCATCTCGCCCTGGTCGAGCAAGGCCAGCGACATCGCCCACAACTGCGGCCTGGAAAACATCCAGCGCCTGGAGCGGGGCATTGCCTACTACGTCAGCGGTGAGCTGAGCGACGCCGACGCCGCCGTCGTTGCCGACATCCTCCACGACCGCATGACCCAGCTGGTGCTGACCAAGCTTGAAGAGGCCGCCAGCCTGTTCAGCCACGCCCAGCCCAAGCCACTGACCGCCGTCGACATCCTCGGTGGTGGCCGCGCCGCCCTGGAAAAAGCCAACGTCGAGCTGGGCCTGGCCCTGGCCGAAGACGAGATCGACTACCTGGTCACCAGCTTCCAGGGCCTCAAGCGCAACCCGCACGACATCGAACTGATGATGTTCGCCCAGGCCAACTCCGAACACTGCCGCCACAAGATCTTCAACGCTAGTTGGGACATCGACGGCCAGAGCCAGGAAAAAAGCCTGTTCGGCATGATCAAGAACACCTACCAGATGCACAACGAAGGCGTGCTGTCGGCTTACAAGGACAACGCTTCGGTGATCGTCGGTTCCGTGGCCGGGCGCTTCTTCCCGAACCCTGAAACCCGCCAGTACGGCGCGGTGCAGGAGCCGGTGCACATCCTGATGAAGGTCGAGACCCACAACCACCCGACCGCCATCTCGCCGTTCTCCGGTGCTTCCACAGGTTCCGGTGGCGAAATCCGTGACGAGGGCGCTACCGGTCGCGGTGCCAAGCCCAAGGCTGGCCTGACCGGTTTCACCGTCTCCAACCTGCGCATCCCGGGCTTCGAACAGCCATGGGAGCAGGCCTACGGCAAGCCGGACCGCATTGTCACCGCCCTCGACATCATGGTCGAAGGCCCGCTGGGCGGCGCCGCGTTCAACAACGAATTCGGTCGTCCGGCCCTGACTGGCTACTTCCGTACTTTCGAGCAGTCGATCAACACCCCGCACGGTGAAGAAGTACGCGGTTACCACAAGCCGATCATGTTGGCCGGTGGCCTGGGCAACATCCGCGAAGACCACGTGCAAAAGGGCGAGATCACCGTCGGCGCCAAGCTGATCGTGCTCGGTGGCCCGGCCATGCTCATCGGTCTGGGTGGCGGCGCGGCTTCGTCGGTGGATACCGGCGCCAGCTCCGCCGACCTCGATTTCGCCTCGGTGCAGCGCGAGAACCCGGAAATGGAGCGCCGTTGCCAGGAGGTTATCGACCGTTGCTGGCAACTGGGTGACAACAACCCGATCGCCTTCATCCATGACGTCGGCGCCGGCGGTATCTCCAACGCCTTCCCGGAACTGGTCAACGACGGTGGCCGCGGTGGCCGCTTCGAGCTGCGCAACGTGCCCAACGACGAGCCGGGCATGGCCCCGCACGAGATCTGGAGCAACGAATCCCAGGAACGTTACGTGCTGGCGGTCAGCGCCGGCGACTTCGAGCGCTTCCAGGCCATCTGCGAGCGCGAGCGCTGCCCGTTCGCGGTCGTTGGCGAGGCCACTGCCGAGCCGCACCTGACCGTGACCGACAGCCACTTCGGCAACACCCCGGTGGACATGCCGCTCGACGTGCTGCTGGGCAAGCCGCCGCGCATGCACCGTTCGGTGACCCGCGAAGCGGAGCTGGGCGATGATTTCGACCCAAGCACCCTGGAACTGAACGACTCGGTCGAGCGCGTCCTGCGTCACCCGGCCGTTGCCAGCAAGAGCTTCCTGATCACCATCGGCGACCGCACCATTACCGGCCTGGTTGCCCGTGACCAGATGGTTGGCCCGTGGCAGGTACCGGTGGCCGACTGCGCCGTCACCGCCACCAGCTTCGACGTCTACACCGGCGAAGCCATGGCCATGGGCGAGCGCACCCCGCTGGCCCTGCTCGACGCCCCGGCGTCCGGGCGCATGGCCATCGGCGAGACCCTGACCAACCTGGCCGCCGCGCACATCGGCAAGCTGTCCGACATCAAACTGTCGGCCAACTGGATGTCCGCTGCCGGCCACCCGGGTGAAGATGCCCGCCTGTACGACACCGTCAAGGCTGTCGGCATGGAACTGTGCCCTGAGCTGGGCCTGACCATTCCGGTGGGCAAGGACTCGATGTCGATGAAGACCAAGTGGAGCGAAGAGGGCGCGGAGAAGAGCGTCACCTCGCCGATGTCGCTGATCGTCAGCGGCTTCGCCCCGGTCCTCGACGTGCGCAAGACCCTGACCCCGCAACTGCGCATGGACAAGGGCGAGACCGACCTGATCCTGATCGACCTGGGCCGCGGCAAGAACCGCATGGGCGCCTCGATCCTGGCCCAGACCCACGGCAAGCTGGCCGCCGTAGCGCCGGACGTCGACGATGCCGAAGACCTCAAGGCCTTCTTCGCCGTGATCCAGGGCCTGAACGCCGACGGTCACCTGCTGGCCTACCACGACCGTTCCGACGGCGGCCTGCTGACCACCGCGCTGGAGATGGCCTTCGCCGGCCACTGCGGCCTGGACCTGGAACTGGACACCCTGACCAGCAAGCGCGAGAAAATCGCCGCCATCCTCTTCAACGAAGAGCTGGGTGCGGTGATCCAGGTGCGTCAGGACGCCACCCCGGACGTGCTGGCCCAGTTCAGCGCTGCTGGCCTTGGCGAAGACTGCGTCGCGGTGATCGGCCAGCCGATCAACAACGGCGAAGTGCTGATCAAGCTGGCCGGTGAAGAGCTGTTCAAGGGCGACCGTCGCCTGCTGCAACGCCAGTGGGCCGAGACCAGCTACCAGATCCAGCGTCTGCGCGACAACGCCGACTGCGCCGACCAAGAGTTCGACGTGCTGCTGGAAGAAGACAATCCCGGCCTGAGCGTCAAGCTCGGCTTCGACGTCAATCAGGACATCGCCGCGCCCTACATCAAGAAGGGCGTGCGCCCGCAGGTGGCAGTGCTGCGCGAGCAGGGCGTCAACGGCCAGGTCGAAATGGCGGCAGCCTTCGACCGTGCCGGCTTCAACGCCATCGACGTGCACATGAGCGATATCCTTGCCGGTCGCGTTGACCTCAACGACTTCAAGGGCCTGGTGGCCTGTGGCGGCTTCTCCTACGGTGACGTGCTCGGCGCCGGTGAGGGCTGGGCCAAGTCGGCGCTGTTCAACGCCCGTGCCCGTGATGCGTTCCAGGGCTTCTTCGAGCGTACCGACAGCTTCACCCTGGGTGTGTGCAACGGTTGCCAGATGATGTCCAACCTGCACGAACTGATTCCGGGCAGCGAGTTCTGGCCGCACTTCGTGCGTAACCGTTCCGAGCAGTTCGAGGCCCGTGTGGCCATGGTCGAGGTGCAGAAGTCGAACTCGATCTTCCTGCAGGGCATGGCCGGTTCGCGCATGCCGATCGCCATCGCCCACGGTGAAGGCCATGCCGAGTTCGCCAGCGAAGAAGCCCTGCTCGAAGCTGACCTGTCCGGTTGCGTAGCCCTGCGCTTCGTCGACAACCACGGCAAGGTCACCGAGAGCTACCCGGCCAACCCGAACGGCTCGCCGCGCGGGATCACCGGCCTGACCAGCCGCGACGGTCGCGTCACCATCATGATGCCGCACCCTGAGCGGGTCTTCCGTGCCGTGCAGAACTCCTGGCGTCCGGATGACTGGAACGAAGACGCGGCGTGGATGCGCATGTTCCGCAACGCTCGGGCGTGGGTGAACTAAGGGTGTACAAGCTCGCCTTCTTCGTCCCGCCAAGCCATGTGGAGGTGGTCAAGGCCGCAGTGTTCGCCGCCGGCGGCGGGCGCATCGGCGACTATGACTGCTGCGCCTGGCAGGTGCTGGGCCAGGGCCAGTTCCGCCCGCTGGACGGCAGCCAGCCGCTTCTCGGGCAGGCCGGCCAGGTCGAGGTGGTGGAGGAGTGGAAGGTCGAACTGGTAGTGGCCGATGGGCTGGTTGGGCAGGTCGTCACTGCATTGAAGCAGAGCCACCCCTACGAGACCCCGGCGTACGAGGTCTGGCCGCTGGCTGACTTCTGAGGGCCTTGACGCCTCGCTGCTACAAAACGACAAGCCCCGGCAGCCTCCTGCCGGGGCTTGTCGTTTTTACAGGCGCTTATCTGAACAACCCACGGATGCGCTCCCAGACGCTGGTGTCGATGTCCGGGTGCTCATGCCCGTGCGGCGTGTCGAACACGGAGGCTTTGCCGGCCCGCTTTATCTCTGCGCTGTGCTCGCTTGCCCATACGCTGACCAGTTCGTCCTGCCAGTCGCTGTCGTTGGGGTGGGTGAAGTAACTGCGTGCGACCTTTACCGGGTCGAGGAGCCGCCCGCCTTCCCAGTGCTTGTACATGGCAAGGCCCACGTTCCGTACCGCAACGCGCGCCATCAGACTGGCCAGGGTATGCAAGGGGTGGACGTCATGGTCCTTGGCGAGCTGGGAATGGGTCGGGTTGGTCGAACCGGATGTATTGGGGTTGTCTTTACGCAGGGTTTGCAGGTCGTCGACGGTGTTGCCGATCAGGTTGAGGACGGCCTGGTAGCCCATCTTCATCAGGTCCTGCGTATGGCGAATGGGCGAGCTGCTGATCCAGGAGACCCGCCTCAGCCCATTGAACCCGGGAATGTCCGCCAGGGCGTCGCGCACTTCCAGAGACGTCTGCAGATACGCCTGCCACTTCGGGTCGGGATGGTCGCGTAGCAGGATCAGCAGGGCGAGCTCCGAGTCCGCGCGCTGCCCGGGTGTGATGCTCTCGAAACTGCCGGAAGTCTTGAACAACACCTTCGCCATCGGCTCGGCCAGGCTGGCGATCACGTCGGTGCCGGCGAACATGCCCGTGACGACGGGCCAAGCGTGCCTGCAATCGGTTTTCCCGGTCCATGGCAACACCGCCTTGTGCCCCTGTTTGCGCAGGCTGAGTTCGGCGTAGTTGGAGTGAGCGAAGTAATCCTCCAGCACGTGCAGGGCCGCGCCAAACTCGCGCAGGCCTTTGGGGGTGGGGCCCGTTGCCATGGCATCGCGCAGGCGCTCGCACATGTAGTCGACCGAGGTGAAGATGTGGCGCTTCATGGAGGTTTTCGGGTCGACCTGAAGCAGCGGGTCGTCGTGGGCGACTGGCGCTTCGAAATCCGGGTCGATGGTGCGTGGGTCGAAGGTCGATGCGCTAGGGTTGTAGGGGTTGTCGATGTGTTCGCTCGGCCGATACACCCCAAGCATCTGCGGGGCGACCACATAGTGGCTGCGCTCCTGCGGTGTGCCTTGCAGGCTGGGGAAGGTCTTCAGCGCCAGCAGGTCGACGAGCTGTGTCAGGACCTCCCTTGAAAACTTGGCGGGGAAGTCTTTCGGCGCGTCGGGTGCGCGGACCAGCTTGGGGTCGAGCAACTGCGAATAGTCGCGCAACCAGTTGCCAAAATAGATCGCCTTGCGTTGCTGTTCGTTGAAGCCTGCGTACTTGAGATCCTCCTCGATCGACCCGTGGCCCCAGGACCGCTCGGGATGCCGCTTGTCACCGCCCCCCGCAGAAAAGCCTTCGTGGCGGGCGTTGTGGCTATCGGCGCGTTGGGCATCCTCGCCCTGGCTCAGGCGGATGAAGCGTCGTAGCGCAGGGTGGTCCACCTGCAAGTGGGTATCTCGAACACCCGCGCACAGCCTGGCGACTGTCAGCTTGCCCGGCTCGAGGGGCGCGACGTTGCAGAACAGGTAGGCAAAGCGGGCACCCTCTTCGCCCTGGGCGTCTTCGGCGACGCTGGCACGGCCATCGGCCAGGCGAGGTGCGAAGTCCTGGCGCAGGACGTTGTCCAGGTGGTGGCCGAACTCGTGCAGCAGGATGGTGGCCAGCTCGCAGGCGGCCTGCGGTTGTCGCAGCGCGTTCTCGATCACCTCGGGGTGCAGGTGGATGATGCGGGTGGCATTGTCGTAGCTGGCTTTGCCTAACGCCTGTGGGCCGATCTGGTGGTCAGGGCTGGCCAGCGCGCCGTCGCGCAGTGCGTCGTGCAATCTTTGGTAGCAGGTCTCTGGCAGGTCGTCTCCGAATACCGGGGCGAGCATCGAGCGCAAGGCTTGCGGTGAAAGCGACTCGGCAATTTCGGTCAGTCGATCCAGCGCGAAGGTGGTTGTCAGGGTCGCGGATGAAGAGGTCATGGCGGGGGCTCATCGAGGATGGAGCCCCCAGCATGCTAGCGCTCACGCTCCTGTTGGAGCGGGCAACGCCTCCCGCTGGGGCTGTCAGATTTTGTGTGGGTGGGCCGATAACGGCCTGCCATCCCGGTCTCGGGGAATACCCAGCCGCAGCGGGCCGTCACCGGTTAGCACCGTCTTGCCCCGCGATGCTTTTCAGCCCTGCAACGCCTGGCTCAAGGCAGCAGCACGCTTGCCCAGCAGCAAATGCCAGGTCCCGTCCGCCAGCGGACTGACCCCCTGGCACCCCAACGCCAGCAGGCGCTCGCGCGCCACCTTGCGCGCATCCTTGAGCTCGACCCGCACCCGGGTCAGAGCCACGCAATCCACTTTCAACAAGTTGTCCTTGCCACCCAATGCACTCAGCCAGTCTTCAGCAGCCATGCTTTCGCTCGTCTCGGCTTTCACCTGCGGTTGCTCGACGACATTCGCCAGGGCATGGGGCAACTGGTTGCGGATCTCGTCGGCAATGGTGTCGGCCAGCGGCCCGACCACTACCTGCAGGCTGCCACCTGAACCCGGACGCACCACGGCCATGGCGCCGAGGGTTTTCAGCACGCCGTCCTGAGCCAGGCCACGGTCCTTGAGCAGCAGGCGCAGGCGCGTGGTGCAGGCGTCCACCGACAGCAGGTTGCCGGCACCGCCGAGGGCATCGATGTAGCGTGTGCCGCGTGGTGCGCTAGCGTCCTGGACTGGAGCTTCTTCGCTGGGCTGGTCTTCGCGGCCCGGGGTTTTCAGGTTGAAGCGGCGGATACAGAAGTCGAAAACGAAGTAGTACACCAGCGCATACAAAAGCCCTACCGGGAGCACCATCCAGCCGTTGGTCGAGCGGCCCCAGCCCAGGGCCATGTCGATGGCGCCACCGGAGAAGGTAAAGCCCAGACGGATATTGAGCAGGTCGCACAGGGCCATGGACAGCCCGGTGAGCACGGCATGGATCAGGAACAGCAAGGGCGCGAGGAACATGAAGGCGAATTCGATCGGCTCGGTAACGCCGGTCAGGGCCGAGGTCAGGGCCATCGACAGGAGGATGCCGCCAATCAGTTTGCGCCGCCCCGGCAGGGCATGACGGTACATGGCCAGGCAAGCGGCAGGCAGGCCGAAGATCATCATCGGGAACATCCCGGCCATGAACTGCCCGGCTTGCGGATCGCCGGCGAAGTAGCGGGTCAGGTCACCGGTTACAACCAAGCCGTTGGCGCCCTGGAAGCTGCCGAACACGAACCACACCAGGTTGTTGAGGATATGGTGCAGGCCAGTGACGATCAGCAGGCGGTTGAGCACGCCGAAGAAGAACGCGCCGATGCTGCCGCTGTCGAGCATCAGCTTGCCCAGGCTATTGATGCCATCCTGCACATGCGGCCAGATCAAACCGAACAGCAGGCCCAGGCCCACCGCCGACAAGCCGGTGGCAATCGGCACGAAACGCCGGCCACCGAAGAAGGCCAGGTACTCGGGCAGTTTGATGTCCTTGAAACGGTTGTACAGCGCACCACCCAGCAGTCCTACGATAATCCCGGCGAGCATGCCCATGTCGATGTGCGGGTCGATGACCTTGAGGGTCGAGACCAGTACCAGGTAACCGATGGCTCCGGCCAGGCCCGCCGTACCGTTGTTGTCGCGGGCAAAGCCGACGGCGATGCCGATGGCGAAAATCAGCGCCAGGTTGGCGAAGATCGCGTTGCCGGCATCGTGGATCAGGGCGATGTTCAACAGGTCGGTATCGCCCAGGCGCAGCAGCAGGCCGGCAATCGGCAGGATGGCGATGGGCAACATGAGGGCGCGGCCGAGCCGTTGCAGGCCCTGGATGAAGTGCTGGTACATGGTGCTCTCCGGTTATTGTTCTGTGCTAAGTGGGGAGTGGCGGTGGTGTAGCGGGCGTGCGGCGAAATCGCGGCAGGCCTGGCGCACGGCGCGGGCGCTGGACAGGCCCAGCAGCTGCTGGCTGAAGGTGCGGCATTCGCTGCTGTCGAGCTGGCGCACGCGCTCCTTGATCTCGCCGACCTGCGGGGCGCTGACCGACAGCTCGCTGACCCCGAGGCCAACCAGCACTGCGGTGGCCAGCGGCTCGGAGGCCAGGGCGCCGCACACCCCGACCCAGCGGCCATGGCGGGCGGCGCCCTGGCAGGTCAGGTCAATCAGGCGCAGCAGCGCCGGGTGCAGGGCGTCGACGCGGGCGGCCAGGCCCGCGTGGTCACGGTCCATGGCCAGGGTGTATTGGGACAGGTCGTTGGTGCCGATCGAGAAAAAATCGGCGTGTTCGGCCAGGCGCTCGGCGAGCAGGGCGGCGGCCGGAACTTCGATCATCACCCCAAGTTCGGCGCGCTGGTTGATGCCCAGTTCGCTGGTCAGGTGGTCCAGGCGCTGGCGGATTTCCAGCAGCTCATCGACCTCGCTGACCATCGGCAGCATGATCCGGCAGCGGCGCTGCGGGCTGACCTGCAGCAGGGCACGCAATTGCAGGTCGAGCAGTTCGGGGCGCACTTGGCCCAGGCGAATGCCGCGCAGACCGAGCACCGGGTTGGTTTCGTGGGGCAGGGGCAAGTAGTCCAGTTGCTTGTCGCCGCCGACATCGATGGTACGGATGATTACCGGACGATCGCCCATGGCATCCAGCACGGCCTGATAGGCGCCGCGCTGCTCTTGTTCATCCGGGGCGGTGTGACGGTCGACGAAGAGGAACTCGGTGCGTAACAGGCCGACGCCGTCAGCGCCCAGGCTCAGGGCCTGGGCAGCTTCGGCCGCCGAGGCGACATTGGCGGCGACTTCGATCAGGCGCCCGTCACGGGTCTGGGCGCTGCCCTGGGCGGCGGCTTGTTGCTGTTGGCGGCGTTGCTGCTGGTGCTGGCGAAGCTGCGCGACTTCGGCCAGGCGTTCGGCATCCGGTGCGGTTTCCAGTCGGGCCTGCTCGCCGTCCACCACCAGAACCTGGCCGGCTTGCAGGTTCAGCAGCTCCGGGCCCAGGGCAACCAGGCACGGCAGGCCACGGGCGCGGGCGAGGATGGCAACGTGCGAAGTGGCGCCCCCGGCGACCATGCACAGCCCGGCTACCGCGTGCTTGTCGAGCAGCAGCAGGTCCGAGGGCGTCAGTTCATGGGCGACGACAATTGCCGAAGGTGGCAGGTTCAGCTCTCGGGTTTCGCCGAGCAGGTCGCGCAATACCCGTTGCTGCAAATCCTGCAGGTCGTTGGCGCGCTCGGCCAGCAGCGGCTTGTCGAGTGCCTTGAGGATTGCGCACTGGGCGTCGATGGCCTGGCTCCAGGCGTGGCTGGCAGCGCTGCCCTGGTCGATGCACTGGCGCGCAGCGTCGATCAGCGACGGATCGTCGAGCAGTGCCAGGTGCGCTTCGAAGATGGCCGCGGCATCGCCCTGTTGCAGGTGCTGCAGGTCAGCTTCAATGGCGGCCTTGACGCTGGCTAGCGCGGCGTTCAGGGCTTGATGCTGCGGGCCGGGTTGATGGCCGCCGGAGTCGTGCGGCAGGCGAATGGCATCCAGGCGCGCCAACGGACCGCTGGCCAGGCCAGGTGATGCGCATACACCATTGAGAATGCCGGGCTCCAGGTTGGCGACGGGTTTGGCCTGGACGCTGACGGCAGGGCCGGCATGCTGTTCACCGACGGTCGCTGTGGCGACTGCCGCCAACAAGGCGTGCAAGGCTGGCGTACTGTCGGCACCGCTGCAGACGATTTCGACTTCATCCTGCTCACCCACCCCCAGTCCCATGATCGCCACCAGGCTGTTGAGCGCGGCGACCTGGCCGTTGAAGTGCAGTTCGGCGTGGCTGGCGAAACCTTGGGCGGTCTGGCGCAGTAATGCTGCAGGGCGCGCATGCAGGCCGCCGTGATGGGCTACCTTGGTGCTACCGCGCACTGTCTCACCTGCGCTGGCAGCTTTGACTGCGCCGACGCCAGCGTTGGGAATGACATCCAGCAATGGCGCACCCAGGGCCACCGAACGGGTCGTGCGCGGCAGCAATCGGTATTCGCTGCTATTGCTCAGGATTATGACGGTGATCAGGCTGGTGCAGTGTTGTGCGACCAGGTCCAGGTCAAAACGAATCAGCGGCTGAGCCCGTTCGACGCGCTCGCCATTGGCCACCAGCGCTTCGAAGCCGCGGCCCTGCAACTGCACGGTATCAAGGCCGATGTGCATAAGGATCTCGGCGCCGTTGTCGGCACGTAGGGTCAGCGCGTGCAGGGTTTTCGCCAGGTGGATGACGGTGCCGGCGCAGGGGGCCTGCAAGCAGTCGTTGAGCGGGTCGATGGCGATGCCGTTGCCCAGGGTGCCGCCAGCGAACACCGGGTCTGGCACCTGGTCCAGTGGCAACAGCGGGCCTTCGAGGGGGGCATGGAGGGTGATGTTCTTGTTGTTGGGCATGCGCAAGGTCCTCGGTGCCTCAGTGAGTTCGGGTCACTTTGCTCAAGTGACGGGGCTGATCCGGGTCCATGCCACGTGCCTCGGCCAGGCCTGCAGCCATGACATAGAAGCTCTGGATCGCCAGCAACGGATCAAGGCCCGGGTGGGCGGCGCTGCTCAAGGTCAGGTTGCGCTGGGGGACGTCCGCCGGCGCCGCCAGCAGCACCGTGGCGCCGCGCTGGCGCATGTCTTCGGCCAGTTGCAACAGGCCCGCCTGCTCCACGCCACGAGGCGCCAATACCAGCAACGGGTAATGGGCATCGATCAGTGCCATCGGGCCGTGACGCACTTCGGCGCTGCTGAAGGCTTCGGCCTGGATTGCCGAGGTTTCCTTGAACTTGAGCGCTGCTTCCTGGGCGACGGCAAACCCGGCGCCCCGGCCGATGACCATCAGCCGCTGGCAATCGCGCAGTCGCTCGATGGCCAGGCTCCAGTCCTGTTCTGCCGCTTCACGCAGTTGCCCGGGCAGGGCGAGGCCGGCTTCGAGCAGCGCCGGGTCTTGCTGCCAGTGGGCGATCAGACGGGCGCTGGCGCTGAGGGTGGCGATAAAGCTCTTGGTCGCGGCAACGCTCAACTCGGGGCCGGCACACAGCGGCAGGTGGTACTGGCAGGCATGCTCTAGTGGTGAGTCCTCGGCGTTAACCAGCGCCAGGGTGGTGGCGCCGCGTTCGCGCAGGGTGCGCAGGCTGTTGACCAGGTCCGGGCTCTGGCCCGACTGGGAGAAGCCCAGGGCCACTTGGCCGCGCACCTGCAGGGGCGAGTTCTGCAAGGTCACCACCGACATCGGCAGCGAGGCCACCGGCAGGCCAAGCTGCTGCATGGTCAGGTAGGCAAAGTAACTGGCGGCGTGGTCCGAGCTGCCACGGGCGACCGTCAGGGCTACCTGCGGCGCGAGGCTACGCAGCTGTTCGGCGACGCTGGCAATACGCGCGTCGCAGCGCTGCAACTGGGTCTGCACAACGGTGGCAGAGGCCAGGGCTTCGGCAAGCATCTTAGAGCTCAAGGTGTTCTCCTTCGACCATTACGCCGATCAGGTTGAGGTTGCGATCCAGGGTCACGGCGTCGGCCCAGCTACCGGGCTGCAGGCGCCCGCGCGCTTGCAGGCCGAGGTAGTCGGCGGGAAACTGCGACAGGCGCTGGGAGGCTTCGGCCAGGGGCAGGCCGATCTTCACCAGGTTGCGCAGGGCCTGGTCCATGGTCAGGGTGCTGCCGGCCAGGGTGCCGTCGGGCAAGCGCACGCCGCCCAGGCATTTGGTCACGGTGTGGCTGCCAAGCTTGTACTCGCCATCGGGCATGCCCGCGGCGGCGGTGGAGTCGGTTACGCAGTACAGGCAGGGGATCGAGCGCAGGGCCACACGGATGGCGCCGGGGTGCACATGCAGCAGGTCGGGAATCAGCTCGGCAAAGCGTGCGTGAGCCAGGGCTGCGCCGACGATGCCTGGTTCGCGATGGTGCAGCGGGCTCATGGCGTTATACAGGTGGGTAAAACTGGTGGCGCCGGCTTCCAGGGCCGCCACGCCTTCTTCGTAGCTGCCCAGGGTGTGGCCGATCTGCAGGCGCACGCCGCGTTCGCTCAAGGTGCGGATCAACGGCAGGTGGCCGGCGACTTCCGGGGCGATGGTGATGACCTTGATCGGAGCCAGGGCCATATAGGCGTCGACCTCTTCGAGCAGCCCCAGGTGAGCGAAGTTCGGCTGCGCGCCGAGTTTGCCGGGGTTGATGTACGGGCCTTCCAGATGCACGCCGAGGACCCGGGCGCCGTCGCTGCGCGGCTGGCGAACGTACTCACCGAGGGCAGCGAGCACCTGGGTCAGCTCTTCCTTCGGCGCGGTCATGGTGGTGGCCAGCAACGACGTGGTGCCGAAGCGCACGTGGGTACGGGCGATGGTGGCGAACGCCGCGGCGCCTTCCATGATGTCGCTGCCACCGCCGCCGTGCACGTGCAAGTCGATGAAACCCGGCAGCAGGTAGGGCAGATCGTTGCTCTGCGGGTCGCACGGCTGGCCGTCGATGGCGGCGACGCGGCCGTCACGCAGCAACAGGCGTCCGCGTACCCAGCCCGTCGGGGTGAGTATGTTGTGTTCGCTCATGGGGGCTCCGCTAGCGTCGCAGCTCGGCGACAAAGTCGTAGTAGTCGTCCCGGCAGTAGGTGTCGGTCAGTTCGATGGGGGTGTTGTCGTCGAGGTAGCCGACCCGGGTCATCAGCAGCATGGCGGTGCCGGGCTCGATGCCGACCCGCGCCGCCAGCTCGGCGCTGGCATTGATCGCGCGAATGTGTTGCAGGGCGCGCACCACCGGCTTGCCGATCTGGTCGAGGTACTGGTACAGCGAATCGCCGATAGCTTCCGGGTTGCCCAGCAAGTGCGCGGGCAGGGTGCTGTATTCGACGGCCATGACGATGTCATCGGCCTTGCGCAGGCGCTTGAGGTGTACCACCTGTTCGTTGGGCGACAGGCCCAGGCGCACCAGCTCATCGGCCGACGGCGCGTCGACGCTGCGCTCCAGCCACTGCGAGCTTGGGGTAAAGCCCTTCAGGCGGAGCATTTCGCTGAAGCTCGACAGGCGTGAGAGCGGTTGTTCCAGGCGCGGGGTGATGAACGTACCAGAGCCCTGGATGCGGCGGATCAAGCCTTGTTCGAGCAGCACTTCCAGGGCCTTGCGCGCGGTAACCCGGGAGATGTCCAGGGCTTCGCTGAGGCTTCTTTCCGAAGGCAGGGCCTGTTCGGCTTTCCACTGCCCGGCGTGGATGGCCTGTTCCAGATTGCGCGCCAACTGAAGGTAAAGCGGGGTGGCCAGGGTGTCGTCGGGGCGCAGGGCGGTCAACGGAGGCATGGCGGTGGCTTCAGGTGGCGAGTGGTATTAAAAATTTAATACCACTTGAATACCACGTCAATACCACTTGTCAGTTGTTGCAGGCGATTTCCCGGTTGCCCTTGCGCTCGACCGCAGCACAGGCCAGTAATCCGACTTCAAACAATATCCACATCGGCACCGCCAATAGGGTTTGCGAGAACACATCCGGCGGGGTCAGCAGCATGCCAACCACGAAACAACCGACGATCACATAGGGGCGGCTTTTGCGCAGGGTACCGACGTCGGTGACCCCGGCCCAGACGATGATAAAAGTCGCCACCGGGATTTCGAACGCCAGGCCGAAGGCCAGGAACAGGGCGAGGATGAAGTCCAGGTACAGGCCGATGTCGGTCATCATCGCCACGCCATCCGGGGTGACGCTGGCAAAGAAGCCGAACATCATCGGGAAGACCACGAAGAAGGCGAAGGCCATGCCCGAGTAGAACAGCACGATGCTCGACACCAGCAACGGCAGGGCGATGCGCCGTTCCTGGCGGTACATCGCCGGGGCAATGAAGCTCCAGGCCTGGTGCAACAGCACCGGCATGGCCACGAACAGCGCCGCCATCAGAGTCAGTTTGAACGGCGCGAGAAACGGCGAGGTGACGCTGGTGGCGATCATGCTCGCGCCTTCGGGCAGGTAATGGCGCAGCGGTTCCGAGACCTGGGTATACAGGGTCTGGGCAAACGGGAACAGGCCGAGGAATACCACGGCGATGGCCAGCAGGCAGCGCACCAGGCGCCTGCGCAGTTCGCGCAGGTGAGCGGTGAGCGGCATGCCCGGGTCTTGGCTTGCTGTGTTCATCAGGGGTTTCCGCTGGTTGGGCTGTGGTCCGGCTGCAGGCTGACGCCGCGGCGCAGGTCCTGCTCAAGGCGCTGCAACGCCACGGCATCGAGTTCCTGGCTCAAGGCCTGGGTGTCCAGTTCGCGGTCGACCTGGGCCTTGATCGCGGCCATGGTGCGCTTGGCCTGGCCCAGGCCGCGGCCCAGGGTGCGCGCCGCCGTCGGCAGGCGCTCGGGGCCGAGCACCAGTAAAGCGACGATGCCCACCAGCAGCAGCTCGGTAAAACCGACTTCGAACATCAGCGCTGGCGTTCCGTGTGCTGCACGCTGTCGGCCTGCAGCGGCGCCTGGGGTTTGACCGGGCTTACGGCTTCGTCCGTGGCCGGGCCGTTGCCCATGGATTTGCGAAAACCCTGGATCGCATCACCGACGTCCGCACCCAGGCCCTTGAGGCGCTTGGTGCCGAACAGCATGAACACGATCACCAAAACGATGAGCAACTGCCAGATCCCGATACCACCCATGAAAAACGCTCCAAGCTCATGAAAAAGAAGGCCTTATCCTGCCTGCGCTTTGTGACGCAAAAGTGACGTGCAGATGTATTTGCCATGTGCCTGCAACATCCGTTGTGTTGACTGACGGCTCATTGGTTCGGGATGTGCAGTTCATGAGTGCGAAGCGGCAACAAGGGGCGGCGCTGTTGATGGTGCTGGTGGTGCTGGCGATGCTCGCAGGCGGCCTGACCTGGCTGGTGCAGGACGGCCGTCAGCAGATCGACAGCGTGCGCCTGGTGCAGCAACGGGTGCAGGCCAGGGCCATGGAAACCGCCGGCCTGGCCTTTGCCGAGCAGGCGCTGAAAGACCCGGCCTGGCGCGCCAGCCCGCTGTTCTGGCAAGCGCTGCGCGGGCAGCCGTTGGCCTATGCCTTTGCCGGCGGTTCGGCGGCCTTGCGCATCCGCGACCTGCACAGCTGCTTCAACGTCAACGCGCTGATTGGCGAAGAGAGCGAACGTGCCGCGCGGCAATTGCGCTACCTGCTTGGCGATGACATGGCCGCGCAACGCTTGACCGATGCCCTGGCCGACTGGATCGACAGCGACGGGCAAGCCCGACTCAGCGGCGCCGAGAGCGACCAGTACCTGCGCCAGTCACCTGCGCGCCTGGCGGCCAACCAGATGATGGTCGACATGAGTGAACTGAACCTTTTGCTTGAGCCCGATGCCAGCCGGCAGCAACGCTATCCGCAGTTGTGCGTCTTGCCTCAGACCAGCGGCTGGCGCCTTAACGCCAATGCCTTGAGTCTGGAGCAGTTGCCATTGCTTGAAGCGCTGTACGAAGGCGAGGTGTCGCGTTCGCTGCTGACCCGGATTATCACTGGCCGGCCTGCTGGCGGTTATCACGATGCAGGGGCGTTGCGCCAGGCACTGGGGGCGATGGACGACGCAACATTCGCGCGGTTGAGTGAAGGCTTGTTGCTTAACAGCGGTGACTTTGCCTTGCAACTGGAGTTCGAACAGGACGGGCAGAAGATGCGCAGCGAGTTTCAGCTGCGGGCACGAGGGATCGTGCAATGGCACGCGCTGGTGCCGGCCCAGCAGGTGCAGGTGATCAGCCGTACAGCGCAGCCTTGGTAAGGGCTGCGCTGCGCAACGCTTAGGTTACCCGCTCTGGAGTTACACGCCGATCTCACCGCCATCGGCACGCTGGATCACCACGGTCGATGCCCGTGGGCGCACCTTGGTGCCGGCCGGGGTAACGGTGGTGGCAACATCGGTGGACGGCCAGTTGTCCGGGTGCTGGATGTTGACGAAGATCGACTTGTTGTCCGGCGTGAAGGCAATGCCGGTGACTTCGCAGCCGTTGGGGCCGACGAAGAAGCGACGCAGGTCGACCTGGTTCTGGGCGTTGACCGGGACCTGCTTGCCAGCGGCATTCACCAGGTCGGTAGGGATCACCGCCAGCATCTGGTCGTTGGTGTAGTCGGTCAGGGTTTTTTCGCCGTTGTCGGTCTGGAACCAGAGGATGCCGCGGCTATCGAAACTCATGCCGTCGGGGCTGGCGAACTGGTTGAGTTCGGTCAGGCCCGAGCGGTTGATGTCGGCGGTACCGGCGGCGTTGGCACCAAACACGAAGATGTCCCAGGTGAAACTCAGGTGATTGTCGCTGTCGTGCCAGCGGATGATATGACCATGGCGGTTCGGCCCGCGCGGGTTGGCGGCATCGACCTTGGCGGCGGTGCGCGCGCTGTTGTTGGTCAGGGTCAGGTAGACGTCGCCATTGAGCGGGTTGACCGTGGTCCATTCCGGGCGGTCCATCGGCGTTGCGCCCAGCGCGTCGGCAGCGCCGCGGGTGTTGAGGATAATGCCCGGCAGGTCGCCGTAGATCGAACCCAGGGTCTTGCCGCTGCTGGTCGGGGTGTTGACGTCGAGCAGCAACCACACCCCTGAGCCGTCGGCATTGAAGCGGGCGACATACAGCTTGCCCTGGTCCATGTACTTGTTGCCGGTGGCCAGGCGGTCGGCCGGGGTGGCATCGGCCGCTTCCCACAGCGCGGTGGAGACGAACTTGTACAAATATTCGTTGTTCGAGTCGTCGCCCATGTACCAGACCAGCGGCTTGCCCACTACCGGCAGGCCCGGGCAGCAGCCTTCATGGCGGAAACGGCCGAGCGCCGTGCGTTTCACCGCCAGGGTGCTGGCGTTGTACGGGTCGATCTCGACAATGTAGCCGTAGGTGCTGGCCTCGTTACGGAAGTCGTCGGTGGCGCTGGCGCCGCTCGGGGTGACGTTGAAGCGGCTGAACTCGCCATCCACTTCGGTCGGATCGCCCGCCACGCTTTCCCACTTGTAGTTACCGGCCTTGGTGCTTACGCCGATGCGCTTCTGGTCGGCCGGCAGGGTGGTGCTGGTGTTGACGAAAATCCCCGGCCAGTTCTCTTCGCAGGTCAGGTAGGTGCCCCACGGGGTGTAGCCGTTGCCGCAGTTGTTGTTGGTGCCGCGGGCCTGGGTGCCGCTCTTCGAGAAGCGCGTCTTGACGTGGTCGCTGCCGCGCAGGGGGCCGGCGATGTTCATCACCGTGGCGGTAGTGAAGCGGCGGTTCAGTGGGTCATTGTCGACCACCTGCCAGCGGCCGCTGACTTTCTTCAGGCGGATCACCCCGGCGCCGTGGGCGTTGATCTCCTTGCGTACTTCCTCGACCGGACGCTTGCCGCTGCCGTCGCTGGTCGGGCCGTTGGGGTGCAGGGCGTCGGCGTCGATGTACTCGTGGTTGATCGCCAGCAGACCGTCTTCGGAGCTGCCGTTGATGGGGAAGAAATGCATGCCGTCATGGTGCATGCCCACCGAGTTGGCCTGGTCGGCGGCGGTGTTGCTGCCGTCGGCTTTCCACGGGTTGGCGCTGGTGTTCAGCGGTGTGCCCCAGGGCGCCAGGACATAGGCGGTGTAACCGGCGGCGACCACGCAGGCGTCAGTGCGCGAGCCGGGGATGGAGGTAAAGCCCAGTTTCAGTTTCGGCGGGGTTGGCGGCTCGACCACCGGATCGTCGTCATCCGAATCACTGCTGTCAAAGCAGCCCGTCAGGCCAGTCCCGGCAATCATCGCGATCGCGGCGCCCAGGCCACCGCGTACCACGCTGCGGCGGCTCAGGTAAGACTCCAGAACGCTGTCCATGGGCAGGTTGCCACTTGGGTTGCGGTTCAGGTTGTCGCCGGTGTCTCGACTCATCAGTTCAGTTCCTTTTGTTCAATGATGCGGCGTGAAAGAAACCGGGACTTTAGTGAGCAAGTGTGATGATTGATTGGCAGTTTTGTTAAAAGGCGTTGAAGAAATAAATCGTTACCACCTGATTTGCCTGAGGTTTTGCCTGGGCTGTCGATTAACTGCCATCAAACTGTAATCCAGGCGCCCCAATATCCCGGCCCGACAACCAACAAGCGCGAAGGCGACGGGACAGGCTGAACATGCACAGACGGGAAGTGTTGAACTGGATTGGCGTTGGCGCTGCGGCGCCGCTGCTCACGGCCTGTGCGGGTCTGGGCGGGACGTCGACCGGCAACGATGCTTGGCTGGATGTGCTGTATTTCGCCGACACCCTCGACGCCCGCCAGGCGGGCAAACCGGTGGTCCCGGCCACGCGCCTGGGGCCGGTGACCCACCTGGGCCAGGCACCCTGGATGACCGGCGCCAGCGCCCGCCAGGCGCGAGCCGAACTCAACCCGCTGCTCGATGCCAACCTGGCCGATGGCGTGCGCACCGGTGGCTATGCGGTGCTGGCGGCTGTGCTGGAGCAACTGCGCCAAACCGCCGGGGCCGGGAACTGCCTGACCCTGGAGAACGGCCAGGGCTGGAACGGCAGTGGCCTGGCCTACCTGACCCAGGGTGGCAGTGGTGTTGAAGGCAGCCAATTGCTGGCCAGCGACGTGCGCGTCAGCAGCGATGAGCGGGTGCTCTGGCCGCAGCGTTGCAGCGGGCTTTATCGGCAATATGGGCAGGCTGTGCTGGGCGCAGGTCTTGCCCCGGAGCAGTCCGCTGCGCTGGGTGTTACGCCGTTGACGGTCATTCGCCGTGGCGGGGTACGGGTTGCAGTGGTCGGCATCACCGACCCCTATGCCCAGGACCAGAAAGCCTCGCTCAAACAGTGGTACCAATCGCTGTTGCCGGCCTTCGAGCAGGCCCGCGGCCAAGCCGAACTGGTGATCGCCCTGGCCGATGTCGGCACCGGCCCGGGCTTGTGGCTGGCCGAGCGTTTGAGCGACGCCGACCTGTTGCTCTGCGCCCGTGGCCAGGACTTCTGGCCCGAACCGGTCAGCGTGCTGCAAGCCAGTGGCAAACGGGTGCCAGTGCTGTTTGCCGGCAGCCGGGCCAGCGGCGCCTTTCAAGTCCGCTGCCAACGCGCTGGCGGGCAATGGCAGTTCAGCGCTCACTTTCACCCAGCTTTCGACAGCAGCCTGACGCCCACCGCCCAGGCCCGTGCGGCGCAGTTGCGTGGGCTGTTGGCGCAGCAACGCGCCGGTCACGCCGCCTGGCTCGATCAACCCCTGGCCCGGGCACCGCAGGCACTGTGGCGCCGCGATACGCGTGGCGGCAGTTGGGACCGCGTGCTGCATCAAGCGCTGTCGGCCGACAGCGACTACCCGGTGCTGTTGCCAGGCCTGCGTTACGACAGCCCCCTGGCCGCCGGCCAGGCCATCACTCGCGAACACCTGATCAGCCTGACCGGCAGCTACCCGGCGCCGGTGGTCGAAGCGCCCGCCCGGCAAGTCGAACAGGTATTGGAAAACGCCGCCGAGCAACTGTTTGGCGACCCGCTGTTACTCGACAACAGCCAGGACCTGCCGCGCTGGCTGGGCCAGCCCTGGCAGCTCAGCTACAGCCCGAGCGGCAAGCGCGTGTCCGGTTTCAGCGAAGTGCAAGGACAGTGCCGTACCTTCGGCCTGCAGTACGCCTCCAGCAGCGGCGAGCCACTGTGGCAACGGGTCGAAGCCTGGCTGTCGAAACAGCCAGCCGACTGGCAACTGCCGGCATTGCAATTGCCGCAGCTGCGCTATGTCCAGGGCCATCCCGGCTGGCATCCGCGTGAGTTGAACGCGTGATCAGCGTCTCGCGCCTGTTCAGCGGCGCACTGCTGACCCTGGCCGCCTGGCTCGCCGCCCAGTGCGTGCTGCAGCTCAGCCGGGCACCTGTGCCGGCAGTGGCCCAGGTACAGGACGCTACGCCATTGCCGGGCCTGATGCTCGGCCACTGGCAGGCCGAGGCCGACAGCGGCGGCGTGCCGCTGACCCGTTTACCGCTGCAGTACCTGGGCGGCCTCAGGGCCGTGCCGCTGAGCGCCACCGTGGTGGTGCTGCGTTACGGCCAGGCCACGCGCACCGTGCGCCGTGGCCAGCGCCTGGCCCCGGGCATCGTCCTTGAGAGCATCGACGACCAGGGCCTGATTTTCGACAACCAGGGGCGGCGCGAACGCCTGCCCTGGCCGCCACGGCCCGCCGTGACCGGCTTCAAGCGCCAAGGATGAATGATGATCGCAAGACTCTGCCTGGCCAGCGTGCTGAGCCTGGGCCTCAACCTGGCATGGGCCGAAGAGCCGGTGGCGCTGGATGACAACGAGACGCCGTTGTACGAAGTCAATTTCGTCGACACCGAACTGAGCGAGTTCATCGACAGTGTTTCGCAGATCACCGGCACCACCTTCATCGTCGATCCGCGGGTCAAGGGCAAGGTCACTGTGCGCACCGTCGATCGTCACGACAGCGAAGCGATCTACGACATTTTCCTGGCCCAGCTGCGGGCCCAGGGTTTTGCCGCCGTCGACCTGCCCAACGGCAGCGTCAAGATCGTCCCCGACCAGGCTGCACGGCTTGAGCCGGTACCGGTGGAGCGCGCGGGCAAATCGGCGCAAGGCAGCGACGGTGTCGCCACCCGGGTGTTCAATGTGCGCAATGCCGCCAGCGAGCAACTGCTGGGGATTCTCAAGCCGCTGATCGATCCACGGGTTGGGGTGATCACTCCGTATCCGGCGGCCAATCTGTTGGTGATCACCGACTGGCGCAGCAACCTGGAGCGCATCGACAGCCTGTTGCTGCAGCTCGACCAGGTCAGTGACGAACCGATGCAGGTGATGCCGCTGCAACATGCCAGCGCCAACGACACCAGCAAGTTGATCAGCCAGTTGCTGGCCCGCGAGCAGGGCGCCGACAGCGCCCAGGTGGTGGCCGATCCGCGCAGCAATGCCTTGCTGGTGCGCGGCAGTGCCGACAGCCGTGAGCGGGTGCGGGCCTTGCTCGCGCAACTGGATCGCCCCGGCGATAACCTGCGCAGTTCCAACACCCAGGTGATCTACCTGCGCCACGCCAACGCCAGCGAAGTGGTCAAGGTGCTGCGTAGCCTCAGCCAGGACAGCCTGCCAGCCGGAACGGGCGAAGGTGGCAAGGATGACAAGGCGCCGCCGCCAGTGAGCAGCTCGGGTATCCGCCTGGAGTACGAAGAAGGCACCAACGCCGTGGTCATGGTCGGCCCCGACAGTGAGCTGGCGGCCTATCGCAACATCGTCGAGCAACTGGATGTGCGCCGGGCGCAGGTGGTGGTCGAGGCGATCATTGCCGAAGTCTCGGATTCACGCGCCGAAGAGCTGGGCGTGCAGTGGCTGTTCGCCGATGAGCACTTCGGCGCCGGCACGGTCAATTTCGGCACCGGCGGCGCGAGTATCGCCGCCATCGCGGGCGCCGCCGCAGCCAAGGACAATGCCGCACTGGGCAAGCTGCTGTCCGGGACCAACGGCCTGACCGCAGGCTTTGGCAACTTCGGCGGCGGCTTCAACTTCGCCGTGCTGGTCAACGCGCTGAAAAGCAAAAGCGGTTTCAACCTGCTGTCGACCCCCACCTTGCTGACCCTGGACAACGCCGAGGCATCGATCCTGGTTGGCCAGGAGGTGCCCTTCGTCACCGGCTCCGTGACCCAGGACAACACCAACCCCTACCAGACCATCGAGCGCAAGGAGGTCGGGGTCAAGCTGCGCATCAAGCCACAGATCAACATCGACAACACCGTGCGCCTGGATATTGTCCAGGAGGTCTCCTCGATTGCCGACAACGCCTCGGCCAGCGACGTGATTACCAACAAGCGCGAGATCAAGACCAAGGTCATGGTCGAGGACAACGGCCTGGTGATCCTCGGCGGCCTGATCAGTGACGAGGTCACGTCGAGCAAACAGAAGGTGCCGTTGCTCGGCGATATTCCCTGGCTGGGGCGGCTGTTCAGCTCCTCCGGGCACCAGGGCGTGAAACAGAACCTGATGGTGTTCATTCGCCCGCGGATCCTGCGTGACGGCCCGAGCCTGGCCAGCCTGAGCACCGAGAAGTACCGCAACCTGCAACAGGACACCGCCCTCAAGCTGCCGGCCATCAGTGACGACGGCAAGCTGTTGCAGGCCTTCCCGGCCAGCCGCCAGCGCCTGGACGAGGGTGTCTGGTGATGGAACTGTTGCCCTATCGCCTGGCCCGCCAGGCCGGCCTTGCCGTGGCGCCTTCGGCGACTGGCTGGAGCTTGTGGCTGCGCAGTGATGCCGATAGCGATCAATTGCAGGAACTGCTGCGCGTACAGGGCCAACCGGATCAGGTCTGCCACCTGGACAGCGCCAGTTTCGACAGCCAGCTGGGGCAGTTGTACCAGGCCGGCGAAGGCGCCACCGCAGCGCTGATCGAAGGCATCGGCGAGCAGGTCGACCTCGACGGCCTGATGAGCGAAATGCCGCGCATTGAAGACCTGCTCGAAAGCGATGACGAAGCGCCGGTAATCCGCCTGATCAATGGCCTGTTCGCCCAGGCCCTGCGCTTGCAGGCATCGGACATTCATATCGAGACCTTCGAGCAGAGCCTGGTGGTGCGCCTGCGCGTCGACGGTCATTTGCGCGAAGTGCTGCGCCCACCGCGAGCGCTGTCGGCGATGCTGGTGTCGCGGATCAAGGTCATGGCCCGGCTGGACATCGCCGAGAAGCGCCAGCCCCAGGATGGCCGTATCACCCTGCGCTCGGCTGGGCGTGAAGTGGACGTGCGGGTGTCGACCCTGCCGGGCATCCATGGCGAGCGGGTGGTGATGCGTGTGCTCGACAAGCAGGCCAGCTTGCTGGCGCTGGCCAACCTCGGTATGCCGCAGGCCGTGGAGCAGGGCTTGCGCGCTTGCCTGGCGCGGCCCAATGGCATCGTCCTGAGCACCGGGCCGACCGGCTCGGGTAAAACCACCACCCTCTACGCCAGCCTCAACAGCCTCAACGACGGCAGCCGCAATATCCTCACCGTCGAGGACCCGGTCGAATACGCCATTGCCGGTATCGGCCAGACCGCAATCAACCCGCGTGCCGGGCTGACCTTTGCCACCGGCCTGCGGGCGATCCTGCGCCAGGACCCGGACGTGATCATGCTCGGCGAGATCCGCGACCGCGAGACCGCGCAGATCGCCGTGCAGGCCAGCCTTACCGGCCACCTGGTACTTTCGACCCTGCACACCAACAGCGCCGTCGGCGCGGTGACGCGTCTGCGCGACATGGGCATCGAGCCGTTCCTGATTGCCTCGTGCCTGCGCGGGGTCATGGCCCAGCGTCTGGTCCGGCGTCTGTGCCCGTGTGCCCGAGCGCAGCCCTTACAGGCGGCCGAGCGGCAGCTGTGGCCGGAGCTGGCCGAGTTGAGTGAGACATTTCATGCCGTGGGTTGCGAGCAGTGCCAGGGCACGGGCTATCGTGGTCGGCTCGGCCTTTATGAATTCATCGAACTGGACGCCGGCTTGATCGCCTTGCTCTACGACGGCGCCAGCGAAGTGGCCATGCACGAACACCTGGCCGGGCGTCGGCAGAGCCTGGCCGGCATGGCCAGCGAGTGCCTGCGCCGCGGCGACACCAGCCTCGCCGAAGTGCTGCGCGCGGTGCAGGGCTGAGCCATGCCGACTTTTCGCTACCAGGCAGTGGACCTCAGCGGGCGGGCGCACAAGGCCAGTATCCAGGCCGACAGCGAGCGCCATGCCCGCCAGTTACTGCGTGAGCAGGGGCTGTTCACCCGGCAGTTGCAACGCCACGAAACCGGCAACGCCCAGCCGCGACGCCAGCGCGTCAACCGCGCCCAGTTGTGTGAACTGACCCGGCAACTGGCGACCCTGACCGGCGCCGGCATTCCCCTGGTGGATGCCCTGGCGACCCTGGAGCGGCAACTGGTGGAGCCGGCCTTGCGCAACGTGCTGGTAGCGGTGCGCGGTTCGCTCGCCGAAGGCCTTAGCCTGGCCCGCAGCCTGGCGCGCCAGGGGGGCTTGTTTTCCGGGTTGTATTGCGCGCTGGTCGAGGCTGGCGAGCGCTCCGGGCGCCTGGCCCAGGTGCTGGAACGGCTGGCCGAACACCTGGAGCAGGTCCAGCGCCAGCAGCACAAGGCACGTACGGCACTGATCTACCCCTGTGTGCTGATGGGCGTGTCGCTGGCGGTGGTGGTTGGCCTGATGACTTTCGTGGTGCCCAAGCTCACTGAACAGTTTGCCCACTCGGGGCAGAGCCTGCCGTGGATCACCTCGCTGCTGATCGGCATCAGCGACCTGCTGGTGCTGCTCGGCCCGTGGTTGCTGATCGGCGGGGCGCTGGCGGCCCTGCTCGGCGCCTGGCTGTTGCGCCGCCCGCACTGGCGTTTGCGCCGCGACGACCTGCTGCTGCGCCTGCCACGGATCGGCAACCTGCTGGCGGTGCTGGAGAGCGCGCGCCTGTCGCGCAGCCTGGCGATTCTGGCCGGCAGCGGCGTACCGTTGCTCGAAGCCCTGCAAGTGGCCACGGCCACGGTCAACAACCGGCGCATTCACCTGGCCCTGCAACGGGTCAGCACTGATGTGCAGGGCGGGGTCAGCCTGCACCGGGCGCTGGATGCCAGCGGCCACTTCCCGCCGTTGCTGCTGAACATGGTCGCCAGTGGCGAGGCCAGCGGCACGCTACCGGACATGCTCGAACGGGTCGCCGACAACCAGGAGCGCGGCTTCGCCCGCCAGGTGGACAGCGCCATGGCGCTGTTCGAACCGCTGATGATTCTGGTCATGGGCGCGGTGGTGTTGTTCATCGTCCTCGCCGTGCTGTTGCCGATCATGCAGCTCAACCAGGGCCTGACACTTTGAAAAGGAGCAAGACCATGCACAGCCCACGCGCGCGTCAGCGCGGTTTCACCCTGATGGAAATCATGGTGGTGATCTTCATCATCGGCCTGTTGATCGCCGTGGTCGCCCCCAGCGTGCTCGGCAGCCAGGACAAGGCCATGAAGCAGAAGGTCATGGCCGACCTGTCGACCCTGGAGCAGGCGCTGGACATGTACCGCCTCGACAACCTGCGTTTCCCGTCGGCCGAGCAAGGCCTGTCGGCGTTGGTCAGCAAACCGACGCTAGAGCCGCTGCCACGCGCCTGGCGCGCCGACGGTTACATCCGCCGCCTGCCGCAAGACCCGTGGGGCACGGCGTATCAGTACCGTGCCCCCGGCCAGCACGGGCGCATCGACATTTACTCGCTGGGCGCCGATGGTGTCGAGGGCGGCGAAGGCATCGATGCCGACCTGGGTAACTGGGAACTCTAGGCATGCGCGCCGAGCGTGGTTTTACCCTGCTGGAAATGCTTGTGGTGCTGCTGATTGCCGGGCTGATGAGCACCTTGAGCATTGCCTGGCTCGACAGCGGCAAGGCGCCGGTGCACCAGGCCCTTGAGCGCCTGGCCAGTACCAGTCGCCAGCAGGCGGAGCTGGCGCTGCATGGCGGGGAGATTCGTGGCCTGCGCTGGAATGGCAGCCGTCCCGAATTTGTCCGCCTGATCGATGAGCGTTGGCAGACCGAGCCCGTTGCCTTGGGCGACTGGCCGCCAGTTTTGCAAGCCGACTGGCCAGCCAGCCGCGAGCCACGCCTGGTGTTCACCCCCTCCGGTGTTGCCCGCAGTGCTGCCTTGAACTGGCATTGGCCGGAGGGGGCCCAGCGTTGGCAGTGGAACGGCGCCGGCCAGTTGCACAGGGCACCGCGGTGAGGCGCGCACAGCGAGGTTTCACCCTGCTGGAGGTGACCGTGGCCTTAGGGATTGCCGCAGCCTTGGCCATCATGACCAGCCAGGTGCTGCGCCAGCGCCTGGCGGTGCAGCAGAGCGTGCAGCAACACCGCCTGGGCGTGTTCTGTGCCCGGGAGCTGCAGGCGCGTTTTGCCGTCGAGCAGTACTGGCCGATGGACAACAGCGTTGGCGGGCAATTGCAGCAGGGCGATGGCCTCTGTCATTGGCAGCTGCAACTGACGTCCACGGGCGTGCGCAACCTGCGCCGTGGCGAGTTGCGCCTGTTTGCCGACCGTGACGGGCGCGACCCCCTTGGCCAGTACCGCATCTTCCTGGTGCGCCCATGAAGCGCCGTCAGCAGGGCCTGACCTTGCTCGAACTGCTGGTGGCCCTGGCCCTGACTGCTGTGCTGGGGGGCTTGCTGGCAGCGCTGGTCAATGCCTGGGTGGGTGTGCGCGAACGCCTGCAACAACCTGCCCAGGCCTCGCCGGTACTGAATTTTTGCCTGGCCCTGGAGCGGCGCTTCGACTCGACGGTGTTGCGTCAGCTCTACGAGCAGCGCCTGCCTCTGGCAATCAATTGGCTGGACTGGCAACCCGCCGCCTTGCAACTGCACTGGGTGGCCCGCAGTGCCTGGCCGCAAGCTGAAGGCGGTTCACGCGTGCAGCGCCAGCGCCTCAGTTACGACCCACGCGGCCAACGCCTGCTGCTGGAAACCTCCGCCGACCTGTATGCGGTGGGGAAACCGCATTGGCATGAGCGCGATCAGCTCGATCAGGTTGCGGCGCCGAGCTTCTCCTTTTTTCACTCGGGCCGCTGGCTGGCCTTTCCTTCTGCCGAGCGATCCGCCCCGGATCGCGGCATACGGCTTGAGTTCAAGCGTGATGGAGCACCTTATGTCTGTACCTTCGCCCTGCCGGAGGCGCCCTGATGAAATGGCTTGAGCGCTGGCAATCTCCACGCGCGAGCAACTGGCTGCTGCTACGGCCTGGCCTTGGGCACGCGCCCTGGAGCTGGCTGCGCCTGGCAGACGGCAGGCGCGAAGCCGGCGAGGGACCGCCACCCAGCCCTGACGGCGCTTGCGTGGCGCTGGTCCTGCCGGGCAACCAGTGCAGCCATTGCCAGCTTGCGGCGCCACCGGGGCTCAAGCGTGACGAGTGGCCGCTGCTGCTTGAAGAGCGTTTGCTGCAGCCCGCCGAGTCCATCCGTTGTGGCTGTGTGTCGCGTCAGGGCAATCAGCTGGAGCTGGTCAGCGTCGATCAGGCGCTGCTCGGCCAGTGGTTGGCCCAGTGTACGGACTGGGGGCTAGTCGTGGAGCGTTGCTGGGCCGAGTTTCAGTTGATGGCGGATACGCCGGCAGGCACGTCCCTGTGCTGGCAGCGCAGCCCTGATCTGTTGTTGCTCAAGGGCGTAACCGAACAGTCCCGACAGCACTGGCTGGCTTGGCCGACCTTGCTCGGGCCGAACCTGCCGGCACCTTGGCCGGGCCTGCAACGCGAACAGTTCGAGGGTGCCTGGCCATCCCGACTGGTCGCGCTGGAGCGTTTGCCCAGCCTGTTTGACCTGCGCCCGGCACGTGAGCTGCGGCTGCGGCTTCCCATGGCCCCCGGGCAATGGCGACTGATTGGCGCGTGCGCGCTACTGGGCCTGCTCTGGAGTGGCTTGTGGCTGACCCAGCAATGGCGCCAGAGCGAGGTCTACAAGGCGCAGGTGGTCGCCGTGACCGGGCCGGTCACTTCACCGCGGCAGGCCGCCCAGGTCCTCAAGCGCCTGCGTCAGGCCGAGGAAGATCGCCAACTGCGCCTGCGCCAGATCGAGCAGCTGCAGGCGGCGTTGCAGCAATGGCTGCAAGCGCAGCCTGCCTGGCACATGACCGCCACCGGCTTCGACGGGCAACGCTGGACGCTGCGCCTTCGTGGCGATCAGCCGCCTGCGGCCGCGACCTGGGAGGCCATCGCCAAGCAGGTCGGTGTGCTGGTTGAAGTCGTCGGTGGCGAAGATCAATTGCAACTGGTCTTCGACCTGGGAGCGGCGTCATGAGTGAGTGGATACAGCGCCGCTGGTTACTGCCGGCCGCCTGGGCAACGGTCGCGTTGTTACTGCTGACCCTGGTGATGCGCGAAGGCATGGCCCGCTGGCAGGCCGCGCAGCAGTGGCAGGCGCTGGCGCGGTCGGCGGCCAGCGTGCCGGTCGACGCGCGCTTCAGTGTCGAGCAACTGCAACAATCAGCCCAGGCAAACAGCATCGTCCTCAACCAGGTACTGGCGGAAAATCACAGCTGGCAGATCAAGGGCCGCGCAGCCGATGAGCAAGGTTTGCAGCGCTGGTTACTGGCCGTGCAGGGCGAAGGCCTGCGCCCGCTGCGCTGGTCACTGGAGCAGGCTGAGTCCGCCATGACCTTCGAGCTGGAGTTGCAACAATGAAGCGCATCGGCTGGTTCAGCCTGGTGTTCTTGGTGAGCGTGTTGGCCGGGTTACCGGCGAACTGGTTGCTCGCGCCCATGGCCGCCCAGGGTGTCTCCGGCAGCCTCTGGCAAGGCCAGGCTCAGCGACTGGGGCAGGTGGGGCCGCTTGCCTGGCACTGGCAGCCCTGGCGTTTGCAGGCGCAGGTCAACCTCGGGTTTCAGGGGCAGGAC
The DNA here is from genome assembly GCF_018390435.1 of Pseudomonas sp. RC2C2. NCBI lineage: Bacteria > Pseudomonadati > Pseudomonadota > Gammaproteobacteria > Pseudomonadales > Pseudomonadaceae > Pseudomonas > Pseudomonas sp. RC2C2. The sequence continues at coordinate 3,460,226 of NZ_JAHBAX010000001.1, forward strand.
TGGCAGCTCAAGGTGGCTGGCTGGCCGTGGAACTGGACCGCCGCTGTCGAGCCGTTGCAGCGCACGTTGGCAATGCCTTTGTCCTATCGCCTGACGGGCGAGTGGACAGGCCGGATCGAAGTGCAGGGTAGCGGTCGGCAGTGCCAGGTCAGCCAGGGTGAGATCGCTGGCCACAACCTGGCACTGGTTGCGCCATGGTCAGTGCCTTTGGGCGCCACCCGGGTGCGGGTTGATTGCTCGGTCGGCATGCACCTGTTGGCGCACTTGCAGTTGCAGGGGCAGCATCAGTTCGAACTGGACGCCGACCTGCGCCAGCGCCGCGGGCGTTTGCAAGGCGCTGTCGAACCCGGCGCAACCTTGGCACCGGTGCTGCTCAGCGCCCAGTGGCTCAAGCCCGATGATTCGAGGCTGAGCCGCAGGCTCAAATGGTGACGGAGCTCAGGGCCGGATTTCGATCATGGTGCCGTCCGGCACCATGTTCCACACTTCGCGCATGTCGCGGTTGGTCATGGCGATGCAGCCTTCGGTCCAGTCCAGGGTGTGGAACACCTCTTCCGGGTACTCCTCGCTAAGGGGCGTGCCGTGGATCATGATCATGCCGCCCGGCGGGACGCCTTCACGACGGGCGCGGGCGGCGTCGCTGATGTTCGGGTAGGACACATGCATGGCCAGGTTGTAGCGATCGCTCTGCTTGCGCCAATCGATCCAGTAGAAGCCTTCGGGGGTGCGCTTGTCGCCTTCCTGCACCTTGGCGCCCTTGGGCTGCTTGCCCAGGGAGATGCGGTAGGTCTTCAGCGGCGCGCCGTCACTGATGAGCTGCAGGCGGCGTTCGGACTTGATCACCAGGATCTTGTCGATCATCGCAGGCTTCGGCTGTTGCGGTTGCAGTGGCGAAGGCGCGGTCTTGTCGACCGGCCGGGTAATGATGGTTTCGGTGAAACCCGCCTGGGACATCGAAGCCACACTGAGGCAGAAAAGGGCAAGCAACCAGCGCATGAAACGATATCCCTGAAAATGCTAGGTGTTGGGTGACAAGACGAGCATGGGCGAAAGGCATTCGTTGCCAATCGGGAAGCGTTGCTCGATGCGGTCACGATAATAGCATTCTAGGGTACGACTGACGGTGCGGAAAGCCAGCTCGTCCCAAGGGATTTCACTTTCGTCGAAAAGCCGCACTTCCAGGCTCTCGACGCCGACGGCGAAGTCCAGGTCGGCGAGTTCGGCGCGAAAGAACACGTGCACCTGGTTGATGTGCGGCAGGTCGAAAAGCTGATACAGGCTCATGGTCCCGACCCGGGCGCAGGCTTCTTCGATGGTTTCCCGGCGGGCGGCCTGGTCCATGGTTTCACCGTTCTCCATGAAGCCGGCCGGCAAGGTCCAGTAACCACGGCGCGGTTCGATGGCGCGGCGGCACAACAGCACCTGGCTGCCCCAGGTCGGCAGCACCCCGGCGACGATATTGGGGTTCTGGTAATGAATGGCCTTGCAGTGATCGCAGACAAAACGCAGGCGGGTATCGCCCTCGGGAATACGCTGAATCACCGGATTGCCGCACGCGCTGCAGAATTTCATGCTTTTATTCCTGTTAGGTGCGCCTATCTTGGCGCCACTGTCACCGCCGCCGCAAGCCGGATCGTCGTCGGGGCTTGGGCGGTTCGCGGCTTTGGTGCATCATGCAGGACAGGCTTTGGAATCGAGAGAGAGCAATGCTGGACGAGCTACTTCGCCGCGTGAGCAGTCATACGCCGAGTACCCTGGAGACGGACCGACGTTTTCCCGAGGCCGCTGTGTTATTGCCCATCACCCGCAGCGAAGAGCCGGAACTGGTGTTGACCCTGCGCGCCAAGGGGCTGTCGACCCACGGTGGCGAGGTGGCCTTCCCGGGCGGTCGCCGTGACCCGGAAGACCCCGACCTGATCTTCACCGCCCTGCGTGAAGCCGAAGAAGAGATCGGCCTGCCGCCAGGCCTGGTGGAAATCATCGGTCCGCTGAGCCCGCTGATCTCCCTGCACGGCCTGAAGGTCACGCCTTTCGTTGGCCTGATCCCGGATTTTGTCGAGTACCAGGCCAACGATGCCGAGATCGCCGCGGTGTTTACCGTACCGCTGGAGTTCTTCCGCCAGGACCCGCGCGACCATACCCACCGAATCGATTACCAGGGCCGTAGCTGGTACGTGCCCAGCTACCGCTACGGCGAGTACAAGATCTGGGGCCTGTCGGCAATCATGATCGTCGAGCTGGTCAACTTGCTTTACGATGCCAACATCAGCCTGCATCAGCCACCTGAACGTTTCACCCCCATTTGAGCGGGTGCACCCGCCAGCCACGCCGCACCGTGAGGAACCACGCATGAAATACCGTCTGGGCGACCTGCGGGTCGAAACCCATCCGCGCAGCTGGGTTGCGCCGACCGCCACGCTGATCGGCAAGGTCCGCCTGCAGGCGGGCGCCAACGTCTGGTTCGGCGCGGTGCTGCGCGGCGACAACGAGCTGATCGATATCGGCGAGAACAGCAACGTCCAGGATGGCACGGTGATGCACACCGACATGGGCTCGCCGCTGACCCTGGGCAAGGGCGTGACCGTCGGTCACAACGCCATGCTCCACGGCTGCACGGTCGATGATTACAGCCTGATCGGCATCAACGCGGTGATCCTCAACGGTGCACGCATCGGCAAGTACTGCATCATTGGCGCCAATGCGCTGATCCCCGAGGGCAAGGAGATTCCCGACGGCTCGCTGGTCATGGGCTCGCCGGGCAAGGTGGTGCGCGAACTGAGCGACGCGCAGAAGAAAATGCTCGAAGCCAGCGCCGCGCACTATGTGCACAATGCCGAGCGCTATGCCAGCGACCTGGCACCCCAGGAGGATTGATGAGCAGCCCTGAACGTCCGGTTGCCTCGCCTTGCGTGCAGATCTGCGCGCTGGACGACGCTGATATCTGCACCGGCTGCCAGCGCAGCGCCGCTGAAATCACTCGCTGGGGGCGGATGGACAACAGCGAGCGCCGCCAGGTGCTCACGCTGTGCCATGAGCGGGCAGTCGCCGCCGGGCTGGTCTTCAGCGTCGGCGCGTGATCCGCCCCTTGGCCGCCGGCAGTCGCTGCAGTACCCTGTAGCGCTTGCCCAGCGGTCGATCCCATGTTCTTTCTGATTGCCTATATCAGCAGCGTAGTGCTGATCAACTACGCCTTCTCCAGTGCCCCGCACCTGGACGTCATCTGGTCCGCCTGGGGCGGGCTGGTGTTCATCCTCCGTGACATGGTCCAGACCCGCTTCGGCCACGGCGCGCTGATTGCCATGCTGGCGGCCCTGGTGCTGTCCTATATCACCTCGGAGCCGGCCATCGCCCTGGCCAGTGCCACAGCCTTTGCCGTGTCCGAATGCATCGACTGGCTGGTGTTCACCCTGACCAAGCGGCCGTTGCATGATCGCCTGTGGTTGAGCTCGGCGCTGAGTATCCCGATCGACACCTTTATCTTCTTCGGCATGATCGGCGCCCTGACCCCGGCTGTGGTCGGCACCGCCCTGGCGTCGAAATTCGCCGGGGTTACCGTGGTTTGGCTGGCCATGGCCTGGCGCGCGCGCAAGCGGGTGGTCACCGGCTGAGGCCGACGGCCACGGTTCATGTAAAATGGCGCTCCTTTTCACCGGGTTGCACCGAGTACGGGGCGGCCCAGGATGTTCTTCCCTCTGAGGACCTGAAATGACCCGTATCGGAACCCCATTGTCGCCGACCGCGACCCGCGTACTGCTTTGTGGCTGCGGCGAGCTGGGCAAGGAAGTGGTGATCGAGCTGCAACGCCTGGGTGTTGAAGTGATTGCCGTGGACCGTTACGCCAATGCCCCGGCCATGCAGGTGGCTCATCGCAGCCATGTGATCAACATGCTCGACGGCGCCGCCCTGCGGGCCGTGATCGAAGCCGAGAAGCCGCACTACATCGTCCCGGAAATCGAAGCCATCGCCACCGCGACCCTGGTCGAACTGGAAAACGAAGGCTTCACCGTGGTGCCGACCGCACGTGCCGCGCAATTGACCATGAACCGCGAAGGCATCCGTCGCCTGGCCGCCGAAGAGCTGGACCTGCCGACCTCGCCGTATCATTTTGCCGATACCTTCGAGGAGTACTCCAAGGCCGTCGAAGACCTGGGTTTCCCGTGCGTGGTCAAGCCGGTAATGAGCTCGTCGGGCAAGGGCCAGAGCCTGCTGCGCAGCGCTGACGATGTGCGCAAGGCCTGGGACTACGCCCAGGAAGGCGGGCGTGCCGGCAAGGGCCGGGTGATCATCGAAGGCTTTATCGATTTCGACTACGAAATCACCCTGCTGACCGTTCGTCATGTCGGCGGCACCACCTTCTGCGCGCCGGTCGGTCATCGCCAGGAAAAGGGCGATTACCAGGAATCCTGGCAGCCGCAAGCCATGAGCCCGGTGGCCCTGGCCGAGTCCGAGCGGGTGGCCAAGGCGGTGACCGAGGCGCTGGGTGGCCGTGGCCTGTTCGGGGTCGAGCTGTTCGTCAAAGGCGATCAGGTGTGGTTCAGCGAAGTCTCGCCGCGCCCGCACGACACCGGTCTGGTGACCCTGATTTCCCAGGACCTGTCGCAGTTCGCCCTGCATGCGCGAGCAATCCTGGGCTTGCCGATCCCGCTGATCCGCCAGTTCGGCCCGTCGGCTTCGGCGGTGATTCTGGTGGAAGGCCAGTCGCAGCAGACCGCGTTCGCCAACCTGGGCGCCGCCCTGAGCGAGCCGGATACCGCCATTCGCCTGTTCGGCAAGCCTGAGGTCAACGGCCAGCGGCGCATGGGCGTGTGCCTGGCCCGTGACGAGTCGATCGAAGCCGCCCGGGCCAAGGCGACCCGTGCTTCGCAGGCGGTCACGGTAGAGTTCTAAACCCAAGGCCGGCTCCCACCATGGATCTGCATTGCGCGAACCCTGTGGGAGCTGGCCTTGCCAGCGATGGGCTGCGCAGCAGCCCCGCTTGTCAAAGCTCCGAGTGCCGCGTCTCTTTCAGGCACAGCACCGCAATCAGGCTCAATACAGCCGCCGCCGACACATACCCGCCGACCCAGCTCAGGCCGCCCATGGCCACCAGCTTCTGGGCAAAGAACGGCGCCGCCGAGGCCCCGACAATCCCGCCCAGGTTATAGGCTGCCGACGCCCCGGTGTAACGCACGTGGGTCGGAAACAGCTCAGGCAGCAGCGCCCCCATCGGCGCGAAAGTCACGCCCATCAAGAACAGCTCGATAGCCAGGAACAGCGCCACGCCGGTGGTCGATCCCGAGGTCAGCAGCGGCTCCATGGTAAAGCCCGAGGCAATCGCCAGCACGCCGCCGACAATCAGCACCGGCTTGCGCCCGTAGCGGTCGCTGAGCCAGGCCGACAGTGGCGTGGCCAGGGCCATGAACAGTACCGCGAAGCACAGCAGGCCGAGGAAGGTCTCGCGGCTGTAACCCAGGGTCGAGACGCCATAGCTGAGCGAGAACACCGTCGAGATGTAGAACAGCGCATAGCACACCACCATGGCCGCAGCGCCCAGCAGGGTCGGGGCCCAGTATTGGGCGAACAACTCGACCACCGGCATTTTCACCCGCTCGTGACGGGCCACGGCCTTGGCGAAGATCGGGGTTTCTTCCAGCTTCAGGCGCACATACAGGCCGACGATGACCAGGACGGCACTGAGCAGGAACGGGACGCGCCAGCCCCAGCTGCGAAACTGCTCGTCGCTCAGGACCATGGCCAGGGTCAGGAACAGGCCGTTGGCCGCCAGAAAACCGATGGACGGGCCCAGTTGCGGGAACATGCCGAACCAGGCGCGCTTGCCTTTGGGCGCGTTCTCGGTGGCCAGCAGGGCCGCGCCGCCCCATTCGCCGCCCAGGCCCAGGCCCTGGCCGAAGCGCAATACACAGAGCAGGATCGGCGCCCAGGCACCAATGCTGTCGTAGCCGGGCAGCACGCCGATCAGGGTGGTGCAGACACCCATCAGCAGCAGCGAGGCCACCAGGGTCGACTTACGCCCGATGCGGTCGCCGAAGTGGCCGAACAGCGCCGAGCCCAGGGGCCGGGCGAGGAAGGCGATACCGAAGGTCAGGAATGCCGAGAGCATCTGCGCGGTGCCGGAGGTCTGCGGAAAGAACACCGGACCGATTACCAGCGCGGCGGCGGTGGCGTACACGTAGAAGTCGTAGAACTCGATGGCAGTGCCGATGAAGCTGGCGGTGGCGACCCGCGCCGGCGAATTGCCGGGGCTGGCCTGGGCGGTTTCGGAGTAGGTGCTGCTGGTTGTCATACGATTATCCCTGACAGTCGAATGCTCCATGGGCATGGCCCCAACCTGTTTGAACAGGCAGGCAAAGGCGCGCGCCGAAGCGAATTGTTATGGTCGCGTGGCTGAACATACGCCTTTTTGGGATAGGGGCGGGCGCGGGCAAGGTTCGGGGTGTGAACCAGTACCGCTATTGCGCGCAATGTGCAGCCAGGCTGACGGGCCGTGTGACGCCGGTGCGGGTAGCGGGCGAGACGGCTGGGGCTGGGTAAGCGAGCCTCAGTATAGCTAGCGCTTGAGCGTCCAGACCAGTATGCGACTGGCACAATTGTCCTCGGTTTCGAGGATTTCCAGGCGATAACGGCCGATTTTCAGGCATACCGCGCTTTCCGGGATGCTTTCCAGGGCTTCGGTGACCAGGCCGTTGAGGGTTTTTGGACCGTCGCTGGGCAAGTGCCAGCCCAGGGTGCGATTGAGCTCGCGGATCGACACGTTGCCTTCGATGATGAAGCGTCCGTCGGCCTGGGGGTGGATGTGCGGGTTGTCGAGGCTGTGCTCGTCTTCGAATTCGCCGACGATTTCTTCGAGGATGTCTTCCAGGGTAACGATACCGAGCACTTCACCGTACTCGTCGACCACCACCCCCAGGCGCCGCTGCTGCTTGTGGAAATTCAGCAATTGCAGCTGCAGCGGGGTGCTTTCCGGCACGAAGTAGGGTTCGTAGCAGGCCGCTTGCAGCGTTTCGCGGGTCAGCTCGGCATTGGGCAGCAGGTGGCTGATCTGCTTGGTGTTGAGGATCGCTTCAACCTGGTTGATGTCGCTGTGGTAGACCGGCAGGCGGGTGTGGCGGCTGATGATCAACTGCTCGATGATCGCCTCGATCGGCTCATCGAGGTTGATGCCGTCAACATCGTTGCGCGGCACCAGGATGTCGTTGACGGTGATCTTGTCCAGCGCCAGCAGGCTTTCGGGCAGGTTCAGGCGCTGTTCGGTGTCAGGCGCATCGGTGTCATAGCGGTCGGCAGCGTCGTTGTCGTGCACCGCCACGGCATGGCTTTGTACGCGAAACGGGCGCAGCAGCAGGCGCGCGCAGCCATCGAGCAGCCAGGCCAGGGGTTGCAGCAGCTTGAGCGGCGCCTTGAGCAGGCTGTTGCCCAGGCCGATAAAGGCCTGGGGGTTGCGCCGGGCCAGTTGCCGCGGCAGGTATTCGGCGACGATCAGCAGCACGGCTGCGGCGCCCAGGCCGGCCAGCCAGAAGCCATGTTCGCCGCTGTAGCGCTGGCCCATCAGGCAGGCCAGGGCCAGCACCAGCAGTTTGCCCAGGGTCGAGCACAGCACCAGGGCCTGGGGGGGGACGGCAAGTTCCGGGTGTTCGCCGCTCTGGGCGTTGCGCCGTGCGCCGTTCAGCTGCTGGGCGGTGTCCACCGCAGTGAACAGCGCCGACCAGAGCAGTGCCAGTGCCAATACGCCGAGTAGCGGTCCTAACGGCAGAGCGTCCATTTACCTGTGCCCGTCAGATATGCAGGATGAATTCGCGTACCAGCTTGCTGCCGAAATAGGCCAGCATCAGCAGGCAGAAACCGGCCAGAGTCCAGCGAATCGCCTTGTGCCCACGCCAGCCGAGGCGCGTACGGCCCCACAGCAGCACGCTGAAGACGATCCAGGCCAGGCAAGCCAGCAGGGTCTTGTGCACCAGGTGCTGGGCGAACAGGTTGTCAAGGAACAGCCAGCCGGAAATCAGCGACAGCGACAGCAGGCCCCAGCCAGCCCAGAGGAAGCCGAACAGCAGGCTTTCCATGGTCTGCAGCGGCGGGAAGTTCTTGATCAGCCCGGACGGGTGCTTGTGCTTGAGCTGGTGATCCTGCAACAGCAGCAGCAAGGACTGGACCACGGCGATGGTGAACATGCCGTAGGCCAGGATCGACAGCAGGATATGGGCGAGGATGCCCGGCTCTTCGTTGATCAGCGGTACCGTGCCGGACGGCGCAAACTGGGCGATCAGGGCCGTGGCGGTGCCTAGCGGGAACAGCAACAGCAGCAGGTTCTCCACCGGGATGCGCAGGCAGGCCAGCAGGGTCAGGGCGATCACCGCCGTGGCAATCAGGCTGGCGGCGCTGAAGAAGTCCAGGCTCAGGCCCAGGGGCGTGAGCAACTGCCAGAACAGCGCGGTGCCCTGGGCAATGACCGCCAGCGCGCCAAGCAGGCCGAGCAGGCGTTTGTCGGCCTTGGTGCCCTGGGCCAGGCGTGAGCCTTGATAGAAGGTCGCGGCGGCATACAGGCAGGCGGCGATGAGATTGGGTAGCAAGCTGGGTGACAAGGGGAGCATAAGTCCTGTTAGGCAAGCCCGAAAGGGACTGAGTTTGGCATAGATCGCGCCCGCCTAGGAAGACTGCCAGCCGACGGCATGGTGTGCGCTGGGCCAAGTCTTCGTTATAATCGCCGGCCTGCCCCTGCCCAAGGCCGGCCGAATACGCCAGAGGCAGCTGATAAACCTCGGTTCTACAGAGCCCGAAAGGATCACCATGTTTGAAAACCTGACCGACCGTCTGTCACAGACGCTGCGCCATGTCACCGGCAAGGCCAAGCTGACCGAAGACAACATCAAAGACACCCTGCGCGAAGTGCGCATGGCGTTGCTCGAGGCTGACGTCGCCCTGCCGGTGGTCAAGGATTTCGTCAACAAGGTCAAGGAGCGTGCGGTCGGCACCGAAGTGTCACGCAGCCTGACCCCGGGCCAGGCGTTCGTGAAGATCGTCCAGGCCGAGCTCGAAGGCCTGATGGGCGCCGCCAACGAAGACCTGGCGCTCAACGCCGCGCCGCCTGCGGTGGTGCTGATGGCTGGTCTGCAGGGCGCGGGCAAGACCACCACCGCCGGCAAGCTGGCGCGCTTCCTTAAAGAGCGCAAGAAGAAGACCGTGATGGTGGTGTCGGCCGACGTCTACCGTCCGGCGGCGATCAAGCAGCTGGAAACCCTGGCGGGCGACATCGGCGTGACCTTCTTCCCGTCCGATATCAGCCAGAAGCCAGTGGCCATCGCTGAAGCGGCGATCCGCGAGGCCAAGCTCAAGTTCATCGACGTGGTCATCGTCGACACCGCCGGTCGTCTGCACATCGACGCCGAAATGATGACCGAGATCAAGGACCTGCACGCCGCGGTCAAGCCGATCGAGACACTGTTCGTGGTCGACGCCATGACCGGCCAGGACGCCGCCAACACCGCCAAGGCGTTTGGCGATGCGCTGCCGCTGACCGGTGTGATCCTCACCAAGGTCGACGGTGATGCCCGTGGCGGTGCCGCGCTGTCGGTGCGTGCGATTACCGGTAAGCCGATCAAGTTCATCGGTATGGGCGAGAAGAGCGATGCGCTCGAACCGTTCCACCCGGACCGCATCGCCTCGCGCATCCTCGGCATGGGCGACGTGCTCAGCCTGATCGAGCAGGCCGAGCAGACCCTCGACAAGGAAAAGGCCGACAAGCTGGCCAAGAAGCTGAAGAAGGGCAAGGGCTTCGACCTCGAAGACTTCCGTGACCAGCTGCAACAAATGAAGAACATGGGTGGCCTGGGCGGCCTGATGGACAAGCTGCCGAGTATCGGCGGCGTCAACCTGGCCCAGATGGGCAGCGCCCAGGGCGCCGCCGAGAAGCAGTTCAAGCAGATGGAAGCGATCATCAACTCGATGACCCCGGCCGAGCGCCGCGACCCTGACCTGATCAGCGGTTCGCGCAAACGCCGTATCGCCCTCGGTTCCGGCACCCAGGTGCAGGACATCGGCCGTCTGATCAAGCAGCACAAGCAGATGCAGAAGATGATGAAGAAGTTTTCTGCCAAAGGCGGCATGGCCAAGATGATGCGCGGCCTGGGTGGCATGATGCCCGGCGGCGGCATGCCCAAGCTGTAACCCCATTCGGATCGGCGGCCTGGAAACGGGCCGACGATCGGAACCCCGCCTCGGCGGGAACGCCGCAGCCTTTATATAAAGGCTGCACAAACCGCAGATCGGCAGGCTGGCCTTTTTACCCGGCGTAAAAAGGCATTTGCAAAAGTCCGTGTATTCCTTGAGAATATGCGGCCTTTCGGGCACCCGTGTGCCCGCTGTGCATTATGATTTGCAGCACCGACTACAGGAACGATGTTCAATGCTAACCATCCGTCTTGCCCGTGGTGGCTCTAAAAAGCGCCCATTCTACACCCTGACCGTGACCGACTCGCGTAACCCGGTTACCGGTTCGCACATCGAGCAGGTTGGTTTCTTCAACCCTATCGCTCGTGGCCAGGAAGTTCGCCTGTCCGTTAAAGAAGACCGCGTTGCTCACTGGCTGAGCGTTGGCGCACAGCCGTCTGAGCGCGTTGCTCAGCTGCTGAAGGAAGCTGCCAAGGCTGCTGCCTGAACAGTATGAACGCGACGCCAGAAAATGCAGATGACCTGATCGTCGTCGGCAAGATTTTTTCGGTTCACGGCGTTCGCGGCGAGGTGAAGGTCTTTTCCTTTACCGATCCGATTGAAAACCTGTTGGATTACCGTCACTGGACGCTTCGGCACGAAGGGAAGGTAAAACAGGTCGAGCTGGTCAGTGGCCGTTCCACTCAAAAGGACCTGGTCGCCAAGCTCAAAGGCCTCGATGATCGTGATGAAGCCCGTCTTCTGAGCGGTTATGAGATTTGTATCTCGCGTAGCCTTTTGCCCAACCTGTCTGCTGACGAGTACTACTGGTACCAGTTGGTGGGTCTGAAAGTCATCAATCAGGACGAACAGCTGTTCGGCAAGATTGATCACCTGTTGGAGACCGGCGCGAACGATGTAATGGTGGTCAAGCCCTGCGCGGGCAGCCTGGATGATCGAGAACGCCTGTTGCCCTATACCGAGCAATGCGTGTTGAAGATCGACCTGGTTGCAGGCGAAATGAGGGTCGAATGGGATGCGGACTTCTAAGCAATGGCCAGCCTGCGCGTAGACGTCATCACGCTGTTCCCCGAGATGTTCTCGGCCATCAGTGAGTACGGCATTACCAGCCGCGCGGTGAAACAGGGGTTGTTGCAACTGACCTGCTGGAACCCGCGGGACTACACCACAGATCGTCACCATACGGTGGATGATCGGCCGTTTGGCGGTGGTCCGGGCATGGTGATGAAGATCAAGCCTCTGGAAGACGCCCTGGTGAGTGCCAGGCAGGCAACCGGAGAGGCGGCGAAGGTGATTTACCTGAGCCCACAAGGCCGCAAGCTGACCCAGTCGGCGGTCAAAGACCTGGCGAAGCATGAATCGTTGATTCTGATAGCCGGTCGATATGAAGGCATCGACGAGCGCTTTATTGAAGCTCATGTCGATGAAGAGTGGTCGATTGGAGACTATGTCCTGTCTGGCGGCGAGCTGCCGGCGATGGTCCTGATCGATGCGGTTACACGACTGCTGCCTGGAGCTTTAGGGCATGCGGACTCGGCGGAGGAAGACTCCTTCACCGATGGTCTGCTGGATTGCCCGCATTACACCCGACCTGAGGTGTATGCGGATCAGCGTGTTCCCGACGTGTTGCTTAGTGGCAACCATGCACACATCCGGCGATGGCGTTTACAGCAGTCCCTTGGGCGGACCTATGAACGACGCGCCGATCTTCTGGAAAGTCGCTCACTTTCTGGAGAAGAGAAGAAGCTGCTCGAGGAGTACCTCCGAGAGCGGGACGATAGTTAACGTATCGATGGTAGATCCGACGATTTACCTTAGGAGCACAGCATGACCAACAAAATCATTCAGCAGATCGAAGCTGAGCAGATGTCCAAAGAGATCCCGACCTTTGCCCCGGGCGACACCATCGTCGTTCAGGTGAAAGTGAAGGAAGGCGATCGTTCGCGTCTGCAGGCTTTCGAAGGCGTTGTAATCGCCAAGCGTAACCGTGGTCTGAACAGTGCTTTCACTGTTCGCAAGATCTCCAACGGTGTTGGCGTTGAGCGTACTTTCCAGACCTACAGCCCGCAAATCGACAGCCTGGCCGTGAAACGTCGTGGTGACGTGCGTAAAGCCAAGCTGTACTACCTGCGCGACCTGTCCGGTAAAGCCGCTCGCATCAAGGAAAAACTGTCCTGAGGACAGCTTGACCGGTGGCTGCGGCCACCATGCGAAAAAAGCAGCCTTCGGGCTGCTTTTTTGTTGTCTGAATTTTGTCGTCCTATGTGAAGCCCATGAGCCCCAGAGAGCAGGAAATCGAACGCCGCACCGAACTGTCGGTGACCCGCGTGACCAAGGCGGTATTCCCGTCCACCACCAACCACCACAACACCCTGTTCGGCGGCACCGCGCTGGCCTGGATGGACGAAGTGTCGTTCATCGCCGCCACGCGTTTCTGCCGCTTGCCGCTGGTGACCGTGTCGACCGACCGCATCGACTTCAAACACCCGATTGCCGCAGGTTCCATCGTCGAACTGGTCGGGCGGGTAGCGACTGTGGGTAACACCAGCCTCAAGGTCGAGGTCGAGGTGTTTGTCGAAAGCATGAGCTGTGACAGCCGCGAGAAGGCCATTCACGGCCTGTTCAGCTTTGTCGCCATTGATGAAGACAAGCGCCCGGTGCCGGTGTTGCCCGGGTTCTGACGTCAGCAGGTCAGGCCTCATCGCCGGCAGGGCCGGCTCCCACCGTTAACCAGATGACAGACAGTTGTTCCCACAATGGATCGGCTTGCACCGGCCCCTGTGGGAGCTGGCCTTGCCAGCGATGAGGCCCTTGAGGTTAGCCTTGATCTGGTTGAATCAACGCCACCAACGTCCACCCAGGCCCAGGTTTCAGCGCAGTGTCCGGCCCGAACACATGCACCCAGCCACTACCATCGCGGGCAAACAGCAGGTTCGCCCGCTCGCCATGCAGCGCCTGATAATCGGTCCAGCCAAAGGCCTCGGTCAGGTTGGTGCTATACAGCTCGGCACCTTTGTTCAGTAAGCCGGCCAACTGCCCGTAGGTCAGCGGCTGGTTCCCAAGCGTCTGCCCGCGATGTTCATCACTGGCCCGGTGCTTGTCGCTGCGCTTGGCCTCCAGGCCGCTGGCCAGGACGAACAGCCGCTGTGCGCCAAAGTCATGGCGAAAGCGGGTGCAGGCCAGGGTATTGAGCTCGCCTGCAGGTGACAGCCCCAGTAGATGGCCCAGCCCGACCAGGTCCAGGTGGGCATCGGCATGTTGCGAAGCCGGGTGGCCAAAGTAAGTCGGCAAGCCCTCCATGCGTGCGGCGCGGATGTTCTCCCAGCTGGAGTCAGCCAGCAACACTCGGCAATCGAGTTGCTGCAGGGCCTTGGCCACGGCGCGGGCCGGCGGGTTGGCGCCGACGATCAGAAAGCCGCTGGGCGCGGGTTCGGCGACCTTGAGCAGGCGCGCCAATGGTCGCGAGGTGGCGCTCTGCAGCACCACGGTGCCGATGATCACCGCGAAGGTCAGCGGCACCAGCAGCAGGGCGCCTTCATGCCCGGCTTGATCCAGGCGAATGGCAAAAATCGCCGATACCGCCGCCGCTACAATGCCGCGCGGGGCGATCCAGGCGAGCAGGGCGCGTTCACGCCAGTTCAGGTGCGAGCCCGCAGTCGACAGCGCGACGTTCAAGGGGCGGGCAATGAACTGGATGATCAGTAACAAGGCCAGTACCGCCGGGCCCAAGCCAATCAAGGCATCGAGGTCCAGGCGTGCGGCCAGGAGGATGAACAGCCCGGAGATCAGCAGCACGCTGAGGTTCTCCTTGAAGTGCAGGATCTGCCGGACATCCACCCCTTTCATATTGGCCAGCCACATGCCCATGAGGGTGACCGCCAACAGCCCGGACTCATGCATCACGTGGTTGGCGGCAATGAAGATCCCCAGCACCGCCGCCAACGAAGCCAGATTGTGCAAATACTCGGGCAACCACTGGTGACGCATTACCTGGCCCAGCAGCCAGCCGCCGGCCACACCGAAAGCGCTACCGCAGACAATCACCCCGGCAAAGGTCACCAGGCTATGGCTCAGGCCATCACCGGCGGCGCTGGCAATGATGAAGCTGTAGACCACTACCGCCAGCAGTGCGCCGATCGGGTCGATGACGATGCCTTCCCAGCGCAGGATGTTGGCGATGGCCGCTTTCGGTCGCACCACCCGCAGCATCGGGACGATCACCGTCGGCCCGGTGACCAGGGTCAGGGTGCCGAACAGGGTCGCCAGCAGCCAGTCGAAATCCAGCAGCCAGTGGGTCGCGAGGGTGATCACCAGCCAGGTCGATAGCGCGCCGAGGGTGACCATGCGCTGCACTACGCTGCCGATGTCTTGCCACTGCGACAGGTGCAGGGTCAGGTTGCCTTCGAACAGGATCAGCGCCACTGCCAGTGATACCAGTGGCATCAACAGCGGGCCGAACAGTTCCTGTGGGGCGAGCCAGCCGAGCACGGGGCCGGCGAGAATGCCGCTGAGCAGCAGGAAAAGGATTGCCGGTAGCTTCAGGCGCCAGGCCAGCCATTGGCAGCACAGCGCCGCCAGACCTATCCCGCCAAATGCCAGCAATATCTGTTGTTCGTTCATTCGGGCTCCCTATGCCGGCAGTGTTATGGAAGACTAGCGGCAATTCTTCGTTTTCGTCGCCTGCCGCAGAGTTGTCATGCCCGCTATTGAACATCCGCTTATCGATCAGTTTCTTGACGCCCTATGGCTGGAAAAGGGCCTGGCCGACAACACCCGCGATGCCTACCGCAGCGACCTGGCGCTGTTCAACGGCTGGCTCAAGGAGCAGGGCGTCGAGTTGCCCAATGCCGGGCGCGAACTGATCCTCGATCACCTGGCCTGGCGCCTGGAACAGGGCTACAAGCCGCGTTCGACGGCACGCTTTCTCTCCGGTGTGCGAGGGTTTTATCGCTACTTGCTGCGGGAAAAGCTGATCGGCCTCGACCCGACCCTGCAGGTGGAAATGCCGCAACTGGGTCGGCCGTTGCCCAAATCCCTGTCGGAAGCCGACGTCGAGGCGTTGTTGCAGGCGCCGGACCTGAGCGAGCCGATCGGCCAGCGCGACCGCGCCATGCTCGAAGTGCTGTACGCCTGTGGCTTGCGTGTCACCGAACTGGTCAGCCTGACCCTGGACCAGGTCAACCTGCGTCAGGGCGTGCTGCGGGTGATGGGCAAGGGTAGTAAGGAGCGTCTGGTGCCCATGGGTGAAGAGGCGGTGGTGTGGATCGAGCGCTACCTGCGTGACGGGCGCAACGAGCTGCTCGGTGGGCGCCCCAGCGATGTGTTGTTTCCCAGCCAGCGCGGCGAGCAAATGACCCGCCAGACCTTCTGGCACCGCATCAAGCACCAGGCGCTGGTGGCCGGTATCGACAAGAGCCTGTCGCCGCACACCCTGCGCCATGCCTTTGCCACGCACTTGCTCAATCACGGCGCCGACCTGCGGGTGGTGCAAATGCTGCTGGGCCATAGCGACCTGTCGACCACCCAGATCTACACCCATGTGGCCAGGGCGCGGCTGCAGGAACTACACGCTTTGCATCACCCCCGGGGTTGACGCTCGGGCGATCATCCAGCAGATTCCGACACCTCAAACGCTCGATATGGAAATCAAGCATGACCAGGTTCAAGTGCCCTGTAGCCGTGCCGTTGTCGGTCAGTAATGTCTGACGCCCTGTGGGCCGCCCGCCAGGGCGATGCGCTGATGCACACCTCGATGATGGCCGACATCGTCAGCGGCGTGCTGGAGGTGGCCGCCAACGTCGCCATCGGCGTCCTGGCCACCGCCGCGGTGACTGCGGCACTGGGCCTGACCGTGGCCACCGGTGGCTTGGGTTGCTTCGTGCTCGGTGCAGTGGTGGGCATCGTGGTCGGCGTGGCCATGAGCAAGACCGGCGCCGACAAAGGCTTGAGCAGTTTATGCGAGGGCATCGGCAACTTTTTGTTCCCGCCCTCGGTGCAGGCCAACATCCTCACCGGCTCGAAGAACACCCACACCAATGGCAAGCCGGCCGCCCGCGCCGCCGGTGTCATCGTTGCCGCCGCGGCGCCCGCCGGCAGTGATGCCGCTCAGCCGCCGGCCGAGGAGGAGGAAGAAAGCTTCCTCGACATGGCCAAGGGTTTTTTCTCGCAGATGTGGCGGCCCACCGTCGCCAGCCCGGCGCCGAACACCGAGCCTGCCGACGACGACAAGATCCTCTGCAGCAAGCACCCGCCGATGCCGCCGCAGTACCTGGCCGAAGGTTCGAGCAAGGTCACCATCAACGGCCATCCGGCCTGCCGCAGCGGCGATCGCAGCACCTGCGAGGCGGTGATCGTCGACGCCGGGCTGATCTCCGATAACGTGCGCATCGGCGGCGGCTCGATCGTGGTCCGCGAGATTCGCAGCGGCAAGACCCCGGGCATCGGCCTGGCGATTACCGCCTTGATGCTGCTGCGCGGGCGCGGCGGCAAGTTCTACAGCAAGTTCGGCTGCATGGCGATTGGCGGCATTGCCAGCGCCGTCACCAGCCAGGTGACCGGCGCGATCACCAGCGCTATTGCCGGCTCACCCAACCCGGTGCATGTACCCACCGGGGCGAAGATTCTCAGCGGCGAGGAAGAACTCGATTTCAGCCTGCCGGGGCTGATCCCGTTGGACTGGCAACGCTACTACAACAACCGGGATGAGCGCCGCGACGGCCTGTTCGGTGCTGGCTGGAGCGTCGATTACGAAGTCTTCGTCGCCATCGAAGCGCATCCTGAAGGCGGCGAGCGCCTGCTGTTCACCGACGAACAGGCGCGGGTCGTCGACATGGGCAACATTCCCCGGGGTGATGCGGTATTCAGTGCCGGCGAAGGCCTGAGCGTGCGGCGCGCGCACAATGGCGAGTTGCTGATCGAAAGCGTCGACGGCCTCTATCGCCTGTTCCAGCCAACCCCGGGCGACCCGCAGCGCCTGCGCCTGGCGCAACTGGGTGACCGCAACGACAACCGCCTTTACCTCGACTACGACACCAACGGCCGCTTGCTCAGGCTGCGCGATACCTTCGATGTGGTCCAGGTGCAGTTGGTTTACAGCAGCCAATGGCCAGCCCGGGTCAGCCATATCGAGCGATGGTACAGCGACGAGTCGAACGAGCTGCTGGTTAGCTATGCCTATGACAGCAACGGCGACCTGGCGGAAGTGCGCGACGCCAGCGGCCAGCTGCAACGGCGCTTCGCCTATGACCAGGGCCGGCGCATGGTCGAGCACCAGTTGCCCAGCGGCCTGCGCTGCTTCTACGAATGGACTCGTGCTGCAGACGACTGGCGCGTGGCCCGGCACTGGACCGACGACGGCGACGAATACCGCTTCGACTACGACCTTGAAGCCGGCATCACCCGGGTCACCGACGGCCTGCAGCGGGTCAGCAGCCGCCACTGGAACCCGCAGTACCAGATCACCCAGTACACCGACGCCCTCGGCCACACCTGGCATTTCGAGTGGAACGACGAACGCCAGCTGCTGGCCGCTACCGACCCGCAGGGCGGGCAATGGCAGTATCTGTACGATGAATCCGGCAACCTCTGCGAAAGCATCGACCCACTGGGTCGCAGCGAGGCGACCCAATGGCTGGAACACTGGTCGCTGCCCCGGGTACAGACCGACAAGGCCGGCAAGCGCTGGAGCTATCGCTACGATCAACGCGGCAACTGCAGCAGCGAAACCGACCCGCTGGGCCACACCACTCGCTACCGCCATGACGAACGCGGCCAGGTGGTGGAGATCATCGATGCGGCGGGCAAGCACAAGCACCTGCGCTGGAACGAATTGGGCCTGCTGATTGAGCAGGTCGATTGCTCAGGGTATCCGACCCGCTTCAGCTATGACCGGCGCGGGCATCTGCAGGCTGTCACCGATGCCCTCGGCGAACGCACCGAGTATCAACACGACTCGAAGGGCCGCCTGCTCGGTTCGCAACTGCCGGACGGGCGCAACCAGCACTATCAGCATGATCGCAACGGCCAGCTCAGCAGCTATACCGACCCCGCTGGGCACACTACCCAGTACCGCTATAACCGGCGTGGTCAGGTGCATCAGCGTATCGACCCGCATGGTCGGCGGGTGCAGTTCAGTTATGACGCCTACGGCCGCCTACAGGTGCTAAGCAACGAAAATGGCGAGAGCTACAGGTTCAGCTGGGACCTGGCTGATCGCCTGGCTGAACAGCAGGACCTGGACGGTAGCGCAAGCCGCTATCACTACGACCGGCTGGATAACCTCAGTTGCGTTGAGTACCTCCCCACCCCGCGAGGCGGTGCTGAAGCGATCATCCATCAATTGCACCGGGACGCCGTCGGGCGCTTGATCAAAAAGCACACCGACGATGGCGAAACCCTGTACAGCTACGATCCTCTCGATCAACTGACGGCCATCAGCTTCACCGACAATGCGGGCAACACCGAACAGCTGGCGCTCGCTTACGACGCCCTTGGCCAACTGCTGGAGGAACACAGCGCCAGCGGAGTGCTGCAGCATCACTACGACGAACTCGGCAACCTGATCCAGACCCAGCTGCCCGATGGTCGCTGGCTCAACCGCCTGTACTACGGCAGCGGTCATCTGCACCAGCTCAACCTCGACGGCAAGGTGATCAGCGACTTCGAGCGCGACCGCCTGCACCGCGAAGTGCTGCGCAGCCAGGGCCGTATCAGCACCCGCAGCGAGTACGACCGCTGCGGCCGTTTGCGCTCGCGCCTGCGCCGCCCAAACCACCAACCGCCACAACTACCGGCTCAGGTACAGCAACGCTTCGATTTCGATCCGGCAGACAACCTGATCAGCCGCTACAACCAGCAGCCCGGCAGCCAGTACCAGCAATTGCTGCACTACGATGCCAGCGGGCGGATCATGGCCAGCCAGGACGCCGGCCAGGGCCAAAGTGAAGCCTTCGCCTACGACGCCGCCGCCAACCTGCTCGATGGGCCGCAAGCCGGCATCGGCCTGGTGCGCCATAACCGCGTGCTCACCTACCAGGACAAACGCTATCGCTACGACGGCTTCGGCCGCCTGATCGAGAAACGCAGCAGCCGGCGTGGCATCCAGCACTTCAGCTACGACGCCGAGCACCGCCTGATCCAGGTGCGCAGCCAGCACGGTGGTCGTGAGCGAGTGCTGAACATGAGCTACGACCCGCTGGGGCGGCGTGTCGAGAAAAGCGAATACGACGATCAGGGCAATCTGCTCGACCAGACCCGCTTCGCCTGGGATGGCCTGCGCTTGCTACAGGAGCATCGATACAGCCAGACCAGCCTGTACCTGTATGTCGAAGACAGCCACGAACCCTTGGCTCGGGTTGATGGTACGGGGCTGCACCAGCAGGTGCGCTACTACCACAATGACCTCAACGGCCTACCCGAACAACTGACGGATGACAGTGGCGAAGCGGTCTGGCTGGCGCGTTATCAGGTCTGGGGCAATACCCTGCAGGAAGTGCGTGAGGCGCATTTCATCGAAGAGCAGAACCTCAGGTTCCAGGGCCAGTACCTGGACCGTGAGACGGGTCTGCACTACAACACGTTTCGGTTCTATGATCCGGATATCGGTCGCTTTATCCAGACGGACCCGATCAGTCTGGCCGGTGGTATAAACCTCTATCAGTACAGTGCGAACCCGATTGAGTGGATCGATCCACTGGGACTCTCCTGTGGACCTAGAAGGACCCGGCACGTTCCGAATCGGCATGTCAGGCGGCACAATGATGTAGGCAAAAGTAAATTCACGCCTGCGGAACATAGAAAGCTACAAGCAAAAAGCAAGTACAGAAAGCCGAGCCAATACAAGAAGCTAGAGGACAAAACCATGAACCACCCCACCCGAGTTGTTCGTCAGAATGATGGGCGAATTCGTTATGAGCGTGATTATGGTAGGGTGATCGGTACACGGGGTGAGAAAGGTCATGTCACAATCTATGACCCAGTGAAGGATAAAGTAGTAACCTCTTACCCCTCTCACTTTTAAGGTGTTTTTGATGTTGGACTTCTCTTATTTGTCAGACAAACGAGGCGATAAGCCTTTTCTTCAGCTAAGTGATGCTGACGTCGCACGCGTCCATGATGCCTTTGCTGGGTTGCGCGAAAAGACGGGTATTTATATTGATCCTTATGGTCGAACAAGAATTTATCCTGAACATCAAAAAATACTCGTCACGCTCCTGTCGAAGGATGCAGATGGCAGTGTGCTTCTTTTTATTGAATTTTTGAAAACTGCCAGTGAGGCAGATGAGGTTTTGCTGGCAGACGGTGATTGATAGGGTGCCGTAGATAGGTGAGGTGTTCCGAAATTTGCCAGAAACCTCAAAGGCTGCGCACTCTGATGAACGTCATCGGCAACAAAACATCAATCGCCATCGAATATGTCCTGACCGATAGTGTCGAACTGATGGGGTATGCTCGATTCTGGTTCAGTTCTCAGCCGCTGGGCTCTCTGGAGGATTTGATCTACTTCGAAGGTTATCTGCTGGGTTGCCTTGAGGACCTGCTGCATAAACCAGACCTGCCTGAGTGCAGAACCGGCCTTGGTAAAGCCTATTTTCTGGTGGAGAGCGCGCCATCCTCTTTACTAAGAAAAGGGTATTCTTTAAACGTGTATGAAGGCAGGCGGTACGTTGCAGTGGTTGAGGTGGTTTAGCTGTTTCATCTGTAACGGCTGGTGAATATCCGCTCTAGATGCTTGCAGTCGGTGATTACATTCAAGGGTGAACATGAAAAATAGAATCATCGTTGAAACCTACATTAAAATCGCCGACGGTTTCGTTGACTTTTTTGAGTTTCAAGGCGAGGTACGCCACCTGGATCAAATTGAAGGGGCTTTGGTTCTATCTATCAATGGTAAACGTCTTATTGATCAAAGCATGTTTGATTACGTCGACGACCTGTGGAGCTATTTGTCAGAAGGACTGCTGAAGGTCAGCGAGGGTCAATCGTTCAGCTGCTTTTTTCCGGACCAGCCAATCGAAGTCAAACTGACCCCTGCCAATGGTCGTCTGCAGGTGAGCGTCAATTGCCACCGCGAGGTGTCTGTCGCCGCCGATAAAGATGAATTTGTCAGGGTCATGAGCGAGCACGCGCGCAAATTCTTCATCCACTTACAGAACATACAACCCGGCGCCCAAGGTACGTGCAGCTATGCCTTGGGCCATCTGGACAAGATTTGTCGGTAAATGTCGATCACCGACACCTGGCGCTATCTGCCTTGTTCTCCCGATCGAGCACGCCTCCGACCGCCGCCGCTTCTGTGGTAGGCTTGGGCGGTTTGCACCGAGGGCCGCAATGACACCCCGTTTTTCAGGACGGGCGTGCTGCATCCGGCCCCCTGTCCGCCTTCAGGAGTTCCCATGCGCGTGACCCAGATTTTCGCCGCCGCCGCCCTGGCGCTGGTCAGTACCTTTGCCGCTGCCGCCGACAACGCCGAGCAGGCGATCCGCAAGACCCTGCAATCCCTGGAACTGGGCGTGCCGGTCGACAGCGTTGCCACCAGCCCGCTGAACGGCCTGTATGAAGTCAAGCTCCAAGGCGGCCGGGTGTTGTACGCCAGCGCCGATGGCCAGTTCGTCATGCAGGGCTACCTGTTCCAGATCCAGGACGGCAAGCCGGTCAACCTGACCGAGAAGACCGAACGGCAGGCCATCGCCAAGACCATCAATGCCATTCCAGCGGCGGAGAAGGTGGTTTATCCTGCCAAGGGCGAAACCAAGTCGCACATCACCGTGTTTACCGACACCACCTGCCCGTACTGCCACAAGCTGCACGCCGAGGTACCTGAGCTCAACCGTCGCGGTATCGAAGTGCGCTACGTCGCCTTCCCGCGTCAGGGCCTGGGTTCGCCGGGTGACGAGCAGTTGCAGGCGGTCTGGTGCTCGAGCGACCGCAAGGCGGCGCTGGACAAGATGATCGACGGCAAGGAAATCAAGGCCGCCAAGTGCGACAACCCGGTCGGCAAGCAGTTCGCCCTGGGCCAGTCGATCGGTGTCAACGGCACGCCGGCCATCGTCCTGGAAAACGGCCAGGTGATTCCGGGCTACCAGCCGGCGCCGCAGGTGGCCAAGCTGGCCCTGGCCAAGTAATTCAATCTGAAGCCGCCACTTTGGGGTGGCGGCAGTTTCACGATCGGCTGCCAGCCGGTCGTTTCATGGGGAGTTCACAGTGAAACCGGTCAAAGTAGGCATCTGTGGGTTGGGGACCGTCGGTGGCGGTACCTTCAATGTACTTCAGCGTAACGCCGAGGAGATCGCCCGCCGTGCCGGGCGTGGTATTGAAGTGGCACAGATTGCCATGCGTTCGCCAAACCCGAATTGCCAGATTACCGGTACCCCCATTACCGCTGATGTGTTCGAGGTTGCCACGAACCCGGAAATCGACATTGTCATCGAGCTGATCGGCGGCTACACCATCGCCCGCGAACTGGTGCTCAAGGCCATCGACCACGGCAAGCACGTGGTCACCGCCAACAAGGCGCTGATTGCCGTGCATGGCAACGAGATCTTCGCCAAGGCACGCGAGAAGGGCGTCATCGTCGCGTTCGAAGCGGCCGTGGCCGGCGGCATCCCGGTGATCAAGGCGATCCGCGAGGGTCTGTCGGCCAACCGCATCAACTGGGTGGCCGGGATCATCAACGGCACCGGCAACTTCATCCTCACTGAAATGCGTGAGAAAGGTCGTGCGTTCCCCGATGTGCTGGCCGAAGCCCAGGCCCTGGGTTACGCCGAAGCCGACCCGACTTTCGACGTCGAAGGCATCGATGCCGCGCACAAGCTGACCATCCTGGCGTCCATCGCCTTCGGTATCCCGCTGCAGTTCGACAAGGCCTACACCGAAGGCATCACCCAGCTGACCACCGCTGACGTGAATTACGCCGAAGCACTGGGCTACCGCATCAAGCACCTGGGCGTGGCCCGCAGCACGGCCAACGGCATTGAACTGCGTGTGCACCCGACGCTGATCCCGGCCGACCGCCTGATCGCCAACGTCAATGGCGTGATGAACGCGGTGATGGTCAACGGCGACGCTGCCGGCTCCACCTTGTTCTACGGTGCCGGCGCCGGCATGGAGCCTACCGCTTCGTCGGTGGTGGCTGACCTGGTCGATGTGGTTCGCGCCATGACGTCCGACCCGGAGAACCGCGTACCGCACCTGGCCTTCCAGCCGGACTCGCTGTCGGCCCACCCGATCCTGCCGATCGAAGCTTGCGAAAGCGCCTACTACCTGCGCATCCAGGCCAAGGATCATCCGGGCGTGCTGGCCCAGGTGGCGAGCATCCTCTCCGAGCGCGGCATCAACATCGAATCGATCATGCAGAAGGAAGTCGAGGAACAGGACGGCCTGGTGCCCATGATCCTGCTCACTCATCGAGTGGTCGAACAGCGCATGAACGATGCCATCACCGCCCTGGAAGCCTTGCAGGATGTGGTCGGCAACGTCGTGCGTATCCGCGTCGAACAACTCAATTGACAACAGCGGCAAGCGGCAAGCTACAAGCTGCAAGATCACAGCGGGACTGCGGTGACTTGCAGCTTGAAGCTTGAAGCTTGAAGCTCAAACCGAAGGTTTGCAAAAATGCGCTACATCAGTACTCGCGGCCAGGCACCGGCCCTGAATTTTGAAGACGTGCTGCTGGCAGGTCTCGCCAGCGACGGCGGCCTGTACGTGCCGGAAAACCTGCCACGCTTCACCCAGGAAGAAATCGCTTCCTGGGCCGGCTTGCCGTACCACGAGCTGGCTTTCCGGGTGATGCGCCCGTTCGTCACCGGTAGCATCGCCGATGCCGATTTCAAGAAGATTCTCGAAGAAACCTACGGCGAGTTCGCTCACGCCGCGGTCGCGCCGCTGCGTCAGCTGAACAGCAACGAATGGGTACTGGAGCTGTTCCACGGCCCGACCCTGGCGTTCAAGGACTTCGCCCTGCAACTGCTCGGCCGCCTGCTCGACCACGTGCTGGCCAAGCGTGGCGAGCGCGTGGTGATCATCGGCGCCACCAGTGGCGACACCGGCTCTGCCGCTATCGAAGGCTGCCGCCGTTGCGACAACGTCGACATTTTCATCCTCCATCCGCACCAGCGCGTGTCGGAAGTTCAGCGCCGGCAGATGACCACCCTCTTCGGTGAGAACATCCACAACATCGCCATCGAAGGCAACTTCGACGACTGCCAGGAAATGGTCAAGGCCAGCTTCGCTGACCAGGGCTTCCTCAAGGGCACCCGCCTGGTCGCGGTGAACTCGATCAACTGGGCGCGGATCATGGCCCAGATCGTCTACTACTTCCACGCAGCCCTGCAGCTGGGCGGCCCGGCTCGTTCGGTGGCGTTCTCGGTACCGACCGGCAACTTCGGCGACATCTTTGCCGGCTACCTGGCGCGCAACATGGGCCTGCCGATCAGCCAACTGATCGTCGCCACCAACCGCAACGACATCCTGCACCGCTTCATGAGCGGCAACCAGTACGTCAAGGAAACCCTGCACGCGACCCTGTCGCCGTCGATGGACATCATGGTCTCGTCGAACTTCGAGCGCCTGCTGTTCGACCTGCACGGTCGCAACGGCGCGGCCATCGCCGGCCTGATGGACAACTTCAAGCAGGGCGGCGGTTTCAGCGTCGAACAGGACCGCTGGACCGAAGCACGCAAGCTGTTCGATTCGCTGGCGGTCGATGATGCGCAAACCTGCGAAACCATCGCCGAAGTCTTCGCCCAGACGGGCGAGGTGCTCGACCCGCACACCGCAATCGGCGTCAAGGCCGCCCGCGAATGCCGTCGCAGCCTGGACACGCCGATGGTGGTGCTGGGTACCGCGCACCCGGTCAAGTTCCCGGAAGCGGTGGAGAAGGCCGGTGTCGGCAAGGCCCTGGAATTGCCTGCACACCTGAGCGACCTGTTTGCCCGTGACGAGAAGTGCACGGTCCTGGCCAACGACCTGAAAGCCGTTCAGGCCTTCGTCAGCCAGCACGGTAATCGCGGAAAGCCGCTCTGATCGACTGATCGGCACATGAAAGCCCGTCTCTGACGGGCTTTTTTGTTTCTACACTGGCATTGGTTTGCAGCAACGGATCAGGGGTATCAATGAGCACAGGACGTCGTCGCGCAGCAGGGCTGCTATGGGTTTGCCTGCTGGGGCTATGTACCGGACAATGGGCCCAGGCCGCCCAGAGCCTGCCCTTTACCCTGGTGCCGCCGTTTACCGAGCTTGGTCCAATGCCGCTGACCTCCGCCCAACAACAGTGGCTGGGCCCGGCACGGGTGTTGCGGGTGGGCATCTCGTTTGCCGATTACGAGCCGGTGGATATCACCATCGACCGCAATCGCTACCAGGGTATCAGCGCCGACTACCTGAGCCTGGTCGCTGAACGCCTCGGGGTGAAAACCCAGGTGCTGGCCTTTGCCAAGCGCGAGCAGGCCATCGAGGCCCTGCGCCAGGGCGATATCGATGTACTGACCAGCGCCAATGGCTTCGAGCGTAGCGTGCCGGGCCTGGCGTTCTCCGACGATTACATTCCGGACCGCTCAATGGTCGTGGTGCGCGGCGGTGCGCCGATTCCGCCGGCCTCACTGGCGGGCATGAAGGTGGTCCTGCTCGACGGTTACGCCGACACCCAGGTTATGCACCGGGTTTATCCCGATAGTCAGGTGCTGCTGGCGCCCAACCTGAGTAGCGCACTGGAAGCGCTCAATCAGGGCGAAGTGGATGCGTTTATCGGCAACGAAATCATCATCCGCGCTTTCAACGCCCTGCGCCCGTACCTGGGGTTGCAGGTGGTCGGCCCCAGTGCCTTGCCGCCGATCGGCTTTGCCTTTGCCGTGCGCAACGAGGACCGGCTGCTGCAGGCAATGTTCAACGACGCGCTGGCCAGCATTGATGAGTCGGTGCGCCGCGAAATTCTCGGCCGCTGGACCTCCGGGCTAGGCTCGGACGTGGCACATAACCGGGTTGAACTGAGCGTGGCCGAGCGCCAATGGATCGCCAACCACCCGAGCGTGAGCGTAGTCGGCAGCCAGTACCCGCCTTACCTGTTCCGCACGCGCCAGGGGGCCTGGGTTGGCCTTAACAGTGATGTGCTGGCGACCATCGCGCAGATGACCGGGCTGCGGTTTGTCTACGCGCCATCCTCGTCGATTGCCCAGAGCCTGGAACTGCTCAAGAGCGGGCAGGCTGACATGAGCACGACCCTGAGCGAGACCCCGGAACGTCGCGAGTTTCTCGACTTCACCCATTCCATTGGTGGCCAGAGCTGGGTGTTCATCGTGCGCAAGCCGCAACTGGGCCTGGCGTCGCTGGATGAACTGGCCGGGCAGACCCTGGCACTGCCAGCGCAGCACGCGCTGGAAAACACCATTCGCCAGGATCACCCCGGTATTCGCCTGATGTTGGTGGACTCACTGGAGCAAGCTCGGGAAAAGGTGCGCAGCGGCGAAGCGTTGGCGACCATCGATAGTGAAATCGGTGCCTACAGCGTGGTCGGCAATGACCCGGTGCTCAAGGTCGGGCGCGGGGTGGAGGGCAAGTGGGCGCCGGACCGCTTCTCGGTTCGGCGCACTGCGCCGGAGCTGGAGAGCATCCTGAACAAGGCGTTGGAAGCGTTCCCGGTCGCCGAGTTGCGCGCCGTGCGCATGAAGTGGCTGGGTGCGCTGGCACCGCCCGCACCCGCCTGGCAGCGGATTGCGCCATGGATCTACTGGACCGTGGCTGCTGCTGTGTTGTTCGGGTTGGTGTCGCTGGTCTGGAGCAGCCGCCTGCGTGCGCAGATCAGCCAGCGGCAAAAGGCTGAAGAAGCCCTCAACGACCAATTGGCCTTCAAGCGCGCATTGCTCGACGGCATCCCCAACCCCATCTATGTACGCGACCTGGAAGGGCGGCTGATCACCTGCAACAAGAGCTATGAACAGGTGTTCTCGTTGCGCCTGGAAGACGTCAAGGGTCAGCGTCTGACCGATATCGAGGTCATTCCCGTCGAACTGGCCGAGCAGCTGCATGGCGATTACCTGGAGCTACTCAAGGATCCCAAGCCGGTATTCGTCGATCGGCATATTGAGTTCCAGGGCCAGCGTACCGATGCCTACCAGTGGACCGTGCCGTTCTACCGTGCCGATGGACAGCTGCAGGGCTTGCTCGGTGGCTGGATCGACATCACTGAGCGCAAGCAACTGGAAGAAGCGTTGGTGCATGCCCGGCAGCAGGCCGAACAGGCCAACCAGGCCAAAAGTGCGTTTCTGGCCACCATGAGTCACGAAATTCGCACCCCCATGGCGGTCATCATCGGCTTGCTCGAACTTGAACGGGAAACCACCCTTGCCCGCGGCGCGCAACCTTCCCAAGGATTGGAAACGGCCCATCAGTCGGCCCGTGAGCTGATTGCCCTGATCGGCGACAGCCTGGATCTCGCTCGCATCGAGGCCGGTAGCCTGCAACTGGAGCCCCAGGCACGGGCGCTCAAGCCGTTTCTCAGCGCAATCGTTGAGCAGTTTCACGCCCAGGCCCAGGGCCAGGGCCTGGATTTGCGCCTGCAACTGGCAAGCGATGTGGATGGGGTGTACTGGTTCGACCCGCTACGCTTGCGCCAGGTATTGACCAACTTGCTGGGTAACGCCCTGAAGTTCACCCACCTGGGGTTGGTGGAGTTGCAGGTCGGCCGCAGCGGGCACGACAGCTTGCACGGCGTTGGCCTCAGGCTGTGTGTGTGCGATACCGGCATCGGCATCAGTGCGCAACAGCAGAGCGAACTGTTCCAGCCGTTCTCACAGGCCGATGCTGGCGCCGACTATGGCGGCTCGGGCCTGGGCTTGAGTATTTGCCGGCAACTGGTCGAGTTGATGGGCGGCAGCATTACCTTGCACAGTGTGCTGGGCAAGGGCACCGAGGTCTGTGTCGAGCTGACCCTGGAAGCCCTGGCCGCCGAGCCTGCGCCGACGGAGGATGCCGCCGGCCTGTCCGGTGGGCCAGCGCGGCGGATCCTGGTGGTCGACGACCTGTCTGCCAGTCGCTTGGTACTCAGCCAGCAACTTGAGTTTCTCGGCCATGAAGTGCTGGCCGTGGAGAACGGCCAGAGCGCGCTGCAGGCCTGGCAGAACGGGGCGTTCGACCTGGTGCTCAGCGACTGCAACATGCCGGTGATGAACGGCTATGCACTGGCCCGTGGCATTCGCCGGTTGGAGCGCAGCAGCCAGCGGCCAGCCATCGCCATCGTCGGCTGCACCGCTAACGCCATGAAGGAAGAACGTGCTCGCTGCCTTGAGGCCGGTATGGACGAATGCCTGGTCAAGCCGGTTGCGCTTGCCCAGCTGGTGGCTGTTATCGAGAAGCTGGCTCCCCGCCACAGTTTCAAGATGCAGACCCTGCAGAAGATGACCCAGGCTAAACCTGCAGTGCTGCAACGCATGCTGGAAGAATTACGGAAAAATCTGGCCGAAGAATCGATCCTGCTGGCAGCGGCCGTTGAGGCGCAGGGCTGGGAGCGAATCGGGGTGTCATTGCACCGTCTCAAGGGCGTGGCCTGCCTGATCGATGCGCTGCCCCTGGCACAGGCCTGTCGGCAACTTGAAAGCGCCAGCCAGGCTTGTTCTACGCAGGCGGCGCACTCGGCGTGGTCAGCGTTGCAGGTGGTGATCGGCCAGTTGAGTCAGGATATTGAACAGGAGCTGTGGAAATTGTTGCCTGAACTTTAGGACATGTCCTATGGGCGTTTCAGGTCGATTTTCCTAGAGTTGCACAGTGCTGTCGTTCAGATCGGCTACTGCGGGGAAATTTTCATGCGCTCACTTAAGGTTCTGATCCTTGAGGATCATCCTTTTCAACTGATGGCCTTGCATCAGATGCTCAACGCCAATGGCGTCTTCGATGTGCTGACGGCGGAGTCGGTCGAGGGTGCCCGGCAGACCTTGTCGCGACGCGGACGTGTCGACATCGCCATCTGCGACCTGCACATGGACGGTCAGGACGGCCTGGAGCTGATCCGCCACCTGGCCGACAGCGGGCTTGCTGCAGCGCTGATTATCCTCAGCAGTGCCGAACGCGGGGTGCTCGATAGTGTTGCCGACCTGGCTCGGCAACTGGGCTTGCGGGTTCTCGGCAGCTTGCAGAAACCAGCCTGCAGCGTTTCTCTGCACAAGTTGCTGCGCCGCTACCTGGATGAGCCCGGTGCTCCCCCCCAGGCGGTCGCCGCACCGGCCCATGCCGAACTGTTGGCCATGTCGCCGGCCGAAGTGGCGCAGAGCAAAGCGCAATGGGTGGTCCATTACCAGCCCAAGGTCGCTTTCGACGGCACCCTGGCCGGGGTCGAGGCGTTGGTGCGCTGGCAGCATCCGAGCCTTGGCTTGCTCGGCCCGGGGCAGTTCTTCCCGCTGGTCGAGGGCGCCGGTTTGCTGGAGACGCTGAGCTGGCATGTGCTCGACCAGGCCTTGGCTTTCAGCGCCAAGGTCAGGCTGCACAGTGGCCAGCCACTGCCGGTGGCGGTCAACATTGCCCCGCAGATGCTGGTTCACGACGATTTTGCCGAGCGGGTCGTCGCTGCCCTCAAACGTCATGACGTGCCGGCCAGCGCCCTGACCCTGGAGGTCATTGAAACCCATGGCTGCCAGCTCGACAGCAACCAGCTCGAAGGCTTGCTGCACCTGCGCATTCAGGGCTGCCAACTGTCGATCGATGACTTCGGCATGGGCGTATCCAACCTCCAGCGCCTGCTCGAACTGCCGTTCAGCGAACTGAAGCTGCCCAGCGAGTTCGTCCGTGGCATGGCCGACGATGGTCGCAAGGCGGCGGTGGTCGCTGGTGCCCTGATCATGGCCCGGCGCATGGACCTCAAGGTGGTGGTCGAAGGGGTCGAGACGGTTGACGACCTGATGGCGATCAAGGCCCTGGGCAGCCCAGTCATGCAGGGTTACTTCATTGCCCGGCCGATGGCAGGGGTAGAACTCTGCCAATGGATGCTGGAGCGTGAGCCGGGAGAAGCCAAGCAGCGGCGCAGGGCGTGAGCCACTTTCAGCCCAGGCCATGTTCCTGCATATAGAGGTACAGCGCAGCGTCATTGGCCAGGCCCAGCTTGCGCATGGCACTGACCTTCTGGCTGCTCACCGTCTGCTTGCTGCGGTTGAGCAGGGCGGCGATCTGGCCGACCGTGTGGCCGGCGGCAAGCAGGCGGGAAACTTCCAGTTCCCGCGGCGACAAGGCCGTCTGGGCACGGGCCAGGTCTTCGCGCACCGCGCCCTCCTGCAGCAGTAACTGCTGCACCGAGTCGGCCAGGTAGATCTTGCCGCGTTGCAAGCGTGCGATGGCCTGGGGCAACTCGTCAGCCAGGCTGGCTTTGCTCAGCAGGCCATTGACGCCCTGGGCCAGCATTGCCCGGAACAATCCGGCGTTGTTGAGCATCGTGACCACCAGGATGGGTAACTGCGCAGAGTGCCGCCGTAGCTGCTCGAGCAGTTTCAGACCATCGTTCTGCTGCTCGACGGGCATCATGAAATCGGTCACCAGCACATCGCAATCCTGCGACTGCACCAGCTGCATCAGCTCCAGCGGGCTACCGGCCTCTGCGACCACGCGTACCGATGGAATCTGTTCGAGCACGGCGCGCAGGCCAATGCGAAAGATCGGGTGGTCATCGGCAAGGATGATGCGCAGTTCGCCAGAGGCAGGATCCATCACAGGCAGGCTCCGATCAATCGGCTGGATTTCAATCTGTCATTTTTGCCGGGCATGCTGGGTCGAGGAAATCGCACAGTGAGAACTTTTCCGGCTGCCGCAGGGTCAGTGAAAGACCCCTTCTCGACAGGTAGGTGAACAATGAATGAGATGGAATGTATCAGATTGTTGCTCGGCGAAGCATTGGCACCTTACCGGGTCAGGTTGGTGCGCCTGAGCACCGGTTGTGATTTTGACCTGTGCCTGAGCGATGAAGCGAACCGCACCGTGCTGCAGCGTACGGTAAAACCCAGCCAGTTGCAGGACCAGCGCCTGCTGGTCGACCTGGTCGATGGTTTGCAGCGCGACTTGCTCATCGTCGAGGGGCGTTTGCAGCCCTGCGTGATAGCGGCCCAGCGCCACTTGCAGCAAGGGCGGCCGATCAGCGCCCGGGTGTGACGGAACCTTTGCCGATGAGCGCAATCAGATCTTACAAGGACAGCTGATCGGGATTTTGCTCCGATATCGTGATGCTGTCGTGCGAAGCCCCGATGGGCTTCTGTTTAGCCCCGGGCGGCCTCCCCACCGTTCGGGGTTTCTTTTTGCCCGGGATTTGTTTCGGCCCGGGTCAGTCGTGCTCGCCAAACAGACGCAGGCTGTCATGCACGTACTGCTCGCGCATTTGCGGGGCCAGCCACTGGGCGTAGAGGTCGGGCAAGGTATCGTTGCGCAACGGCAGCAGCAGTTTGTTGATATGGCTGATGGCTTCGCGGCCTAGCGGCGTGTCGGAGCAGCCTACCCGCAACAACTGGTATTGCTCGACGCTCTGGATCGGGAAGAAGGTGTAGTCATCGGTCGGCCAGCCTTGTTGTTGCAGCAAGTAGCGCACCTCTGGCCAGTAGCCAAGCACCAGTTGCAGGCGGTCATGCTGCTGCATCTGCAACAGGCTGGTGACTGCATCGTTACCGTAGTGGCGGCTGAGGGTAGTGTCAGGCAGAGTCTTGAGCAGTTCATCAACCGCAGTGCTATAGCTGCGCTGGGCTACCACACCGAGCTTGAGTGCAGTGTTGCCCAGCAACGCCGGCAGGTCGACCTGATTGCCCTGCAGATAGGGTTCGAGCAGGTGCTGGTCTTTGCGCCGAACCACCAGGCCACTGCTCAGCACGCCCAGGCTGGGAATCGAGAAGTGCACGTAACGCGCTCGCTCGGGCGTCCACAGCAAGGTGGGGTCGCAGGTGAAGGTGGGCTCCTGAAGCATCTGGATGCCCCGGGCGCGGTTGACCCGGACAATGCTGTGATCGTATTCGGGCATCTGGTCGATCAGCAGCGCCAGCAACTGGTCGATCGCCCCCTGGCCTTTGCCGGTGCCTTCGAAAATGGTCAGCGGCGGCAGGTCACGCAATAGCCAGAACAAGCGCTCCTTGGCCCAGGCCGAAGTCGGCATGCCCAGGCTCAGCAGCAAACCCAGCAACAACGGCCAGCCACGACGCAGGCTGGTTTGCCAGTGAAAGGTCATGTTCGGCTCTCCACCATTGCCACGGGATTCAGGCAAGGCCTTGTTCAGACCGCCCCTTGGCTGCGTAGCCGGGCAATAGCGGCGGCGTCGTAACCCAGCCCGCCAAGCAATTGATCGGTGTGTGCTCCCAGCTGCGGGCCGACCCACTCACTGGAGCCCGGAGTATCCGAGAGCTTGGGGACGATCCCCGGCATTTTGAACGGCTTGCCGTCCGGCAGTTTGGCCTGGAGGAACATCTCGCGGGCGAGAAACTGCGGGTCGCTGAACATGTCCTCGGCGCTGTAGATGCGGCTGGCTGGCACTTGCGCGTCATTGAGCACCTGCATCAGGTCGTCCAGCGGCAGGGTCCGGGCCCAGCGGTCGATCACCCCGTACAGTTCATCGCGGCGCACGTCGCGGCCGTCGTTGCTGGCCAGGGCCGGATCGTCGGCCAGGTCGTTGCGGCCGATGGCCTGCATGAAGCGCTTGAAGATCGCATCGCCATTGGCGCCGATCTGCACATGCTTGCCGTCGGCACTGGTGTGAATCGAGGAGGGGGTGATGCCGGGCATGATGTTGCCGGTACGCTCGCGAATAAAACCGAACACGTCGAACTCAGGCACCATGCTCTCCATCATGGCGAAGATCGCCTCGTACAGGGCCACATCCACCACCTGGCCCTGGCCGCCGTTGACCTCGCGATGACGCAGGGCCATCAATGCGCCGATGACACCCCACAACGCAGCAATCGAGTCGCCGATGGATATCCCGGTACGTACCGGCGGGCGGTCCTCGAAGCCGGTGATATAGCGCAGCCCGCCCATCGACTCGCCAACCGCGCCGAAACCCGGTTGGTCCTTCATCGGCCCGGTCTGGCCGAAGCCGGACAGGCGCACCATCACCAGTTTCGGGTTGAGGGCGTGCAGCACGTCCCAGCCCAGGCCGAGCTTTTCCAGCACCCCGGGGCGGAAGTTCTCGATCAGGATGTCGGCTTCGGTCAGTAGCTTCTTGAGAATCTCCAGCCCTTCGGCATGCTTGAGATTGAGGGTCAGCGACTGCTTGTTGCGGGCCTGCACGAACCACCACAGCGACGTGCCTTCGTACAGCTTGCGCCACTTGCGCAGCGGGTCACCGCCATCGGGCGACTCGACCTTGATCACGTCGGCGCCGAATTCTGCGCAGATGCGCGAGGCGAACGGGCCGGCGATCAGGGTACCGAGTTCGATGACTTTGAGGCCGGCGAGAGGTTTGCTGGGCGTAGGCATGAGGCGTCCGTGGCAGCGGGTCAGGGCCCCCGTTTTTATCATAGCTGGGGCCGCTCAGATACTGCCGCGGCGCAACGAACATGCGGATCGGTTAGACTGGGCGACTTTCCTTGCCGCAAGAAGCCCGTCCATGGCCCAGCCGTCCACCACCTACAAGTTTGAACTGAACCTCACCGACCTTGACCGCGGCGTGTACGAAAGCGTCAAGCAGACCATCGCCCGTCACCCCTCGGAAACCGAAGAGCGCATGGCCGTGCGTTTGCTGGCCTACGCCCTGTGGTACAACGAACAACTGGCTTTTGGCCGCGGTCTGTCGGATGTAGACGAAGCTGCTGTGTGGGAAAAGAGCCTGGACGACCGCATCCTGCACTGGATCGAAGTTGGCCAACCGGATGCCGATCGCCTGACCTGGTGTTCGCGCCGTACCGAACGCACCAGCCTGCTGGCCTATGGCAGCCTGCGCGTGTGGGAAACCAAGGTGGTGCCGGCGGTCAAGAACCTGAAAAACCTGAACATCGCCGCCGTGCCCCAGGAAGTCCTGGAAACCCTGGCCAAGGATATGCCGCGCGCGATCAAGTGGGATGTGATGATCAGCGAAGGCACGGTGTTCGTTACCGACGATCGCGGCCAGCATGAAGTCCAGCTTCAATGGCTGATGGGCGAGCGCGGCTGAAGCCGCGATTGCACCGCCATCACATTTTCCTGATTCACGAGAAGCCTCAATCGCCCCATGCGTATCGATCCCCGCCCGTTGCCGTCCACGCTGCCGTTCCTTGGCGACCTGCCGCCGTTGCTGACCCGCCTGTATGCCGCCCGCGGCGTGCAATCGGCAGCCGAGCTGGATAAAAGCCTGGCGCGCTTGCTGCCTTACCAGCAACTCAAGGGCATCGAGGCGGCGGTCGACCTGCTGGTGACCGCACTGGCCGAACGTCAGCGCATCCTCATCGTCGGCGACTTCGACGCTGACGGCGCCACGGCCAGCACCGTCGGCGTGCTCGGCTTGCGCCTGCTCGGTGCCGCCCATGTCGACTACCTGGTGCCCAACCGCTTCGAGTACGGCTACGGCCTGACCCCGGAGATCGTCGAGGTGGCCCTGCAGCGCCAGCCGCAACTGCTGATCACCGTCGACAATGGCATCTCCAGCGTCGAAGGCGTGGCAGCCGCCAAGGCGGCGGGCTTGAAAGTGCTGGTGACCGATCACCACCTGCCAGGCCATGAACTGCCGGCGGCCGATGCCATCGTCAACCCCAACCAGCCGGGCTGCGAGTTTCCCAGCAAGGCGCTGGCCGGGGTCGGGGTGATCTTTTATGTACTGATGGCCTTGCGCGCGCGGTTGCGCAGCCTGGGCCACTACGACAATGCAGCGCAACCGAACATCGGCGAGTTGCTCGATCTGGTGGCCCTGGGCAGCGTGGCCGACGTGGTGCCGCTGGATGCCAACAATCGCATCCTGGTCCATCAGGGCCTCGAGCGGATCCGCGCCGGGCGGGCACGGCCGGGGCTCAAGGCAATCCTCGAAGTAGCCCGGCGCGATCACGCGCGCATCACCTCCACCGACCTTGGTTTTATCCTCGGCCCACGGCTCAATGCCGCCGGTCGCCTGGACGACATGAGCCTGGGCATCGAGTGCCTGCTCAGTGACGATGCCAACCTGGCACGGGAAATGGCCGGCCAGCTCGACGAACTGAACCAGGACCGCAAGTCCATCGAGCAGGGCATGCAGCGCGAAGCCCTGGCCCAGCTCAAGGACTTGCCGCTGGAATCGATGCCGTTCGGCCTGTGCCTGTTCGAGCCGGATTGGCACCAGGGCGTGATCGGCATCCTCGCTTCGCGCCTCAAAGAGCGTTATCACCGCCCGACCATTGCCTTTGCCGATGCTGGCGAGGGCATGCTCAAGGGCTCGGCGCGTTCGGTGCCGGGCTTTCATATTCGTGATGCGCTGGATGCCGTGGCCGCCCGTCACCCGCAACTGATCAGCAAGTTTGGTGGCCACGCCATGGCTGCCGGCCTGTCGCTGCCGGCCGAGAACTTCCCGGCCTTTGCCCAGGCGTTCGACGAAGAAACCCGGCGTCAACTGCGTGAAGAGGACCTGACCGGGCGCCTGCTGTCCGACGGCACCCTGGCGGTCGAGGAGTTTCACCTGGAACTGGCCCGCGCCCTGCGCCATGCCGGGCCCTGGGGGCAGCACTTCCCCGAGCCGCTGTTCCATGGCGTGTTCCAGTTGGTCGAGCAGCGGGTGGTGGGTGAGCGGCACCTGAAGGTGGTGCTCAAGAGCGAATGCGGCTCGCTCAAGCTCGATGGCATCGCCTTTGGCATTGACCGCGAAGTCTGGCCCAATCCGACCGTGCGCTGGGTCGAACTGGCCTACAAGCTCGACGTCAACGAGTTCCGCGGCCAGGAAAGCGTGCAACTGATGATCGCCCATATCGAGCCGCGCTGAACTCACGGGGCAAAGTGGTCTAGGCTTCGAATGATCGGTCGAAGAACCTGCGGGGAAGATTCAGTAGTCGGCCTGTCAACTATCTGGAGCCTTACCACTTGATTTGAGAGGTGCCCCATGAGCCTGCTGCTTGAGCCGTACACCTTGCGCCACTTGATCCTGCCCAACCGTATTGCCGTGTCACCCATGTGCCAGTATTCCAGTGTCGACGGCCTGGCCAACGACTGGCACCTGGTGCACCTGGGCAGCCGCGCGGTGGGCGGCGCCGGCCTGATTTTCACTGAAGCCACCGCCGTGACTGCCGACGGGCGCATTACCGCGCAGGACCTGGGCTTATGGGACGATGCGCAGATCCCGCCGCTGCAACGCATCACCCGCTTCATCACCGCCCAGGGCGCAGTGCCAGGCATCCAGTTGGCCCATGCCGGGCGCAAGGCCAGCACCCATCGGCCCTGGCTGGGCAAGCATGGCAGCGTCAAGGTGAGCGATGGCGGCTGGGTACCGGTGGGGCCCTCGAAGATTGCCTTCGACCCGGAGCACACGGCACCGACCGAACTGACCGAAGCGCAGATCGGCGAGATCATCCAGGCGTTTGTCGATGCTGCCCGGCGGGCCCTGGTGGCGGGTTTCAAAGTCGTTGAAGTGCATGCCGCCCACGGTTACCTGTTGCACCAGTTTCTCTCGCCATTGAGCAACCAGCGCCGTGACCAGTACGGCAGCTGTTTCGAAAACCGCATTCGCCTGACCCTGCAAGTGAGCGAAGCGGTGCGTGACGTCTGGCCGGCTGAACTGCCGGTGTTCGTGCGCCTGTCGGCCACCGATTGGGTCGAGGATGGCTGGAATCCCGATGAGACTGTCGAGCTGGCCAAGCGCTTGAGACAGTTGGGCGTGGACCTGATCGATGTGTCCTCCGGCGGTACCTCGGCGAAGGCCGAGATTCCCACCGGGCCTGGCTATCAGACACAGTTTGCGGCAAAAGTCCGGGAAGAATCGGGGATTGCCACCGGGACGGTGGGCTTGATTACCGACCCGATGCAGGCTGAAACCATCTTGCGAACGGCGCAGGCCGATATCATCTTCCTCGCCCGCGAGCTGCTGCGCGACCCGTACTGGCCGCTGCACGCCGACGACGACCTGGGGGGCAACAAAGCGGTGTGGCCGGCGCAGTATCAACGCGCGACCAGTCGCGAGCAGCCGATTCACGAGTCTGATTTGCGCGATTGAAGCAACCCATCGCGGGGCCGGTCGACGTGCCCCGCGATCGCCCCTCAGGCATGCGCCGCCTGGCTCAACACATCACTGACCCACTGGTTGATGCTTTTATCAGCCAACTCCGCCTTTTGTGCGACGCTGGCATGCAGCGTCGGCTCCAGGCGCAGGCTCAATTTCCCCGAGTAAGCTTTCTGTGGTTCACGACCTACGCGAGCGCAGGTATCGAGGTAGTCATCCACGGCTTCTTCGAAGGCGCTACGCAGTTGCGCGACCGATTGCGCGTGAAAGCCGATTACATCGCGTATACCCGCGACATGGCCAATCAGCAATTGGTCTTCATCGCTGTATTCGATACGGGCGGCATAGCCTTTGTAATTCATGACATTCATGGGGTCACTCCTGCCTGTTCCAGAAACAACCGCGCATCGCGGATCTGATAAGGCTTGGCATCTTTATCCGGATGGGGGCGATGGAAGGTCGCGATCACTCCATTGAGTTCGAAGCGCACGCGTGAACCTCGACCTTCGATTACCCGGGCCCCCGCACCGACCAGCAAGGATTCGATGCGAGCCCATTCCAGATTGTTGGGTAACGGTTTGCTGAAGATTGACTTCAGCGTACTGCGCTGATGATTATTCATGGTATCAGATTATGATACCGATAACTCTGCAGCAATGGGATGTCCGTAGGGCGAGGCCTTAGAGGATGAAGGAGGTTTCCTGGATTCAGCCCAATTCCCCCACCGCCCGCCAGGCCTCATCGATCGCTGCATGGGCATAAGCACTCCAGGCCGCATCCGAGTTGGCGATGCTGACCTTGCCCACGGGCTTGCGCGCCAGTTCTTGCCATTGCTCGATCTGCTCGGGATCGTCGTAGAGGGTGTTGGTAAAGCAGGCGTAGCCGTGGGGCCAGCGGTTGACGGTGATCGCCAGGATGTCCTGGTTGTGGTCAAAGCCGCCCAGGCCCAGCATGCGTTGCAACTGTTCGCGCAACTGGCTCTCCAGCACCTCGAATGAGGTACCGTACAGGCGCCCACGCCCGGCGCGGGCCTGGTCGCGGCTGTTCATGCCGCTGTCGGGGCTGGTCGGCACGTAGACCATGTGCAAGCCGATAGGCTGCGCCGGGTCGCGCGGGTGCTCATAGCCACCCAGGCTTACCGGGTAGTCGAGCTTGATCCGGCTGTAGGGCTGGGTCGCGGCATAGATCTCGTGCACGCCAAGCTTCTTGAAGGCCTGCCAGTTGCGCACGATGACCTTGGTGTACACCAGCGGGAATTTGACGTTCTGGCTCAGGGCATGGGCCTGGTCGGCCGACAGGTCGCGCAGCAGGTAGGGGATCATCATGTTGTAGCAGGCCAGGATGCAGTGCTTGCCACGCACCTGGGCCAGCTGCCCGCCACGGCTGAAGCCGATATTTACGCCGCCGTCGACGTTGCGCACGCTGACCGCCGTGCTGTTCAGGCGCAGGCGTACCGGTTGCCCGGCGCGGTCGAGCTGGCTGTAGTCGAAGTTGGCCAGGACGATGTCTTCCATGTCCTTGCCCGGCGCCACCGTCGGCACCAGGCTGCGCACCAGCAGGCGCGCCAGCGAGGCGTTGCCGTCGGGGAAGTGGTAAATGTACGGCTCTTCCATCTCCGCCTTGGCTTCTTCGCTGATGGGTTCCAGGTTCATTGCGCCAAAGCCCGGGAAGCCGGTGTTGTAGGCGTCGGCGGCGGCCACTGCATCAATGCTCAGGGCCATGAAGTCGTTGGTGCGGCCCTGGAAGTACTTGACTGCCTTGGCCGACAGGCCGACGTCCTTGAGGAGGAAATCGCGGTAGCTGGTGCGCTCAAGGTAGGCGTTCTTGTCCTCCAGCGATTTGCCGGCCAGGTAATCCCGGGGCGCTTCGTGCAGGTCGATCAGGGCCTTGCGGTCGCTTTCGGGCAGGGGGAAATCGTTGATGAAATCGCCGATCGAGCGGGCGTTTAGCTGCGCGGGGGCAATGTCATCGGCGACCATTGGCGTTGGGTCGCCGCTGACCAGCTTGTCTTCGCCGAAGGTCTCGCGGTCGAAGAACACCGCGCGCGACAGGCCCAGGTCCGGGTAGAAGCTGCGGTCAAAGGCGCTCTCGAAACGCTTGATGTCCACCCCGAGTTTTGCCAGCAGGCCGTTGACCTCTTTGCTGTACAGGTGGTTGGGCGACTGGAAGGCTTCGCTGCCGCCATAACCGAGGATCATCCGCCCGCCGGCGCTGAACTCGTTGCGCTTGGCATGGCCGCCGAAGTCATCGTGGTTCTCGAGAATCAGGATCTTCGCTGCGGGGTGCTTCTCGCGGTAGAAGAAGGCTGCCGACAGGCCGCTGATGCCGCCGCCGACCACCACCAGGTCGTACGCCTCGCTGATCGGCAAGGCGTCGGTGGCGAAGGTCTGTTTTTCCCAGCCCATCTGGTGGGCGACTTCGAAGGCGCCGACATGGCTGCCGCGCAAGCCGGTCAACGCCGGTGGGTAGTAGTGCCCGCTGGGGGCAGCCTGAAGCAGTTGCAACGGGGTCAAGCCCGCTGCAACGCCGATGGCGACTCCGTTGATGAAGTCGCGTCGGGTGATTTCCATGGGTGTCCTTACCTTAATGTTTGAACATCACATGCCGGATGCAGGTGTAGTCCTCCAGCCCGTACATGGACATATCCTTTCCATAGCCGGACAGTTTCTGACCGCCGTGGGGCATTTCGCTGACCAGCATAAAGTGCGTGTTGACCCAGGTACAGCCGTACTGCAGGCGCGCCGAGATGCGGTGGGCGCGGCCGACGTCAGCGGTCCACAGCGACGACGCCAGGCCGTAGTCGGAATCGTTGGCCCAGGCCAGGGCCTGAGCTTCGTTGTCGAAACGGGTCACCGAGACCACAGGCCCGAACACTTCGCGACGCACGATCTCGTCATCCTGCTGGGCATCGGCCAGCACCGTCGGTTCAAAGAAGAAGCCGTCACCGGCCACTGCCTTGCCACCGGTCACCAGGCGGATATGTGGCTGGGCAATCGCCCGTTCGACCATGGCCGCCACCCGGTCGCGGTGCTGGGCGCTGATCAGTGGGCCGAGTTCGGTGTTCGGGTCGTTCTGCAGGCCATGCTTGATACTGGCCACGGCCTTGCCGAGTTTTTCAACGAATGGCTCGTAGATGCCGCTCTGGGCATAGATCCGGCAGGCGGCGGTACAGTCCTGGCCGGCGTTGTAGAAACCGAAGGTGCGGATGCCGTCGACCGCGGCGTCGATATCGGCATCATCGAAAATGATCACCGGTGCCTTGCCACCCAGCTCCATGTGCATGCGTTTCACGCTGTCGGCGGTGCTGGCGATGATGTTGGCCCCGGTGGGGATTGAACCGGTCAACGACACCATGCGCACTTTCGGGTGGTTCACCAGCGGCGTGCCGACACTTGGGCCACGGCCGAAGAGGATATTCAGTACGCCGGCCGGGAATATGTCGCTGGCCAGTTGGGCCAGGCGCAACGCCGTCAGTGGCGTCTGCTCCGACGGTTTGAGCACCACGGTGTTGCCGGCGGCCAGGGCCGGGGCGATCTTCCAGGCCACCATCATCAGCGGGTAGTTCCATGGCGCAATCGAGGCGACCACGCCCAGCGGGTCGCGGCGGGTCATCGAGGTGTGCCCCGGCAGGTATTCACCCGCGGCCGAGCCGCCGAGGCAGCGGGTGGCGCCGGCAAAAAAGCGAAACACATCGGCGATGGCCGGGATCTCGTCGTGGAGTGCGGCGGCGTAGGGCTTGCCGCAGTTGTCCGACTCCAGCCGGGCCAGCTCTTCACCGTGGGCCTCGATGGTCTGGGCGAGTTTGAGCAGCAGCAGCGAACGCTCCTTGGGTGTGGTCTGCGACCAGCTCTGGAAGGCGTGGTCGGCAGCGCGCACGGCGGTTTCGATCTGGGCCTCGCTGGCTTCGTTGACTTCCACCAGCACGCTGCCCAGCGCCGGGTTGAGTACCGCACAGCTTGCGCCTTCGCCTTCGACCAGTTGGCCGTTGATCAACAGTCGGGTTTGCATGGTCTAGTCCTCCAGGAGTTATTTGCCGTTACCGGCGACGCTTTCGCCGCCGCGGGTCAGGTAATAGGCGCCGAGGATCGGCAGCATGGTCACCAGCATCACCAGCATGGCCACCACGTTGGTCACCGGCACATCGCGCGGCCGGCTCAACTGGTTGAGCAGCCAGATCGGCAGGGTGCGTTCGTGGCCGGCGGTGAAGGTGGTGACGATGATTTCATCGAACGACAAGGCAAACGCCAGCATGCCGCCGGCCAGTAATGCCGAGCCGAGGTTGGGCAGGATGATGTAGCGAAAGGTCTGCCAGCCGTCGGCACCGAGGTCCATCGACGCCTCGATCAGGCTCTGTGAAGTACGTCGCAGGCGGGCGATGACGTTGTTGTAGACGATCACTACGCAGAAGGTGGCGTGGCCGACGACGATGGTGAAAATCCCGGGCTCGATACCGAGGGTCTTGAACGCCGAGAGCAGGGCGATCCCGGTGATGATCCCAGGCAGGGCGATGGGCAGGATCAGCATCAGCGAGATGCTTTCCTTGCCGAAAAAACTGCGCCGGTACAGCGCCGTCGAGGCCAGGGTGCCGAGCACCAGGGCGATCAGCGTGGCCAGGCAGGCGACCTGCAGCGACAGCTTGATCGACTCCAGCACGTCCGGGCGCGAAAACGCCACGCTGAACCATTTGAGGGTAAAGCCCTGGGGTGGAAAGCTGAAGGCGGCGTCTTCGGTGTTGAAGGCATAGAGGAAGATGATCAGGATCGGGAAGTGCAGGAACACCAGCCCGCCCCAGGCCGCCAGGCGCAGGCCGATCGAGGCGCGCTCAGAGTGCATCGAAGGCCCCCAGGCGTTTGACGATGGACAGGTAGATGGCGATCAGCACGATCGGCACCAGGGTAAAGGCGGCGGCCATGGGCATGTTGCCGATGGCGCCCTGCTGGGCGTAGACCATGCT
Organism: Pseudomonas sp. RC2C2; assembly: GCF_018390435.1. Classification (NCBI taxonomy): domain Bacteria; kingdom Pseudomonadati; phylum Pseudomonadota; class Gammaproteobacteria; order Pseudomonadales; family Pseudomonadaceae; genus Pseudomonas; species Pseudomonas sp. RC2C2. Next base: position 3,502,429 of record NZ_JAHBAX010000001.1, read on the forward strand.
GCCGATGAAGTAGCCGGGCGGGCCGACCAGTTGCGGGACGATGAAGTCGCCCAGGGTCAGCGAGAAGGTAAAGATCGAGCCGGCGGCAATGCCCGGCACCGACAGCGGCAGGATCACCTGCATGAAGGTCTGCCGCGGCCTGGCGCCCAAGTCCGCCGAGGCGTGCAGCAGCGAGGGCGGCAATCGCTCCAGCGAGGCCTGGATCGGCAGGATCATGAACGGCAGCCAGATGTAGACGAACACCAGAAAGCGCCCCAGGTGCGAGGTCGACAGGGTGCTGCCGCCAACCCCGGGAATGCCGAGGATGAACAGCAGCACTGGCCCCAGGTTCAGTTGCTGGACGAACCACTGGGCCACGCCGCCTTTGGCCAGCAGCAAGGTCCAGGCGTAGGCCTTGACGATATAGCTGGCCCACATCGGCATCATTACCGCGATGTAGAAGAACGCCTTGGTCTTGCCGCTGGTGTATCGGGCCATGTAGTAGGCGATGGGGAAGGCCAGGGTGGCGCTGGCGATCGATACGGCGATGGCCATGCCCAGGGTGCGCAGGATGATGTCGAAGTTCGACGGGTTGAACAGCGCGCTGAAGTTGGCCAGGGTCAGCTCCGGGCTGACCGCCATGGTGAAGTCGTCGAAGGTGTAGAAGCCCTGCCACAGCAGGCTCAGCAGCGAGCCAAGGTATATCGCGCCGAACCAGGTCAGTGGCGGCACCAGCAGCAGCGCCAGGTACAGGTTGGGCCGCCGGTAGAGCAGGTTGGAGAAGCGCCGCATGGCTGTCGGCGCGGCTGTTGCCGGGGCCTGGCTCATCTCAGCGGCCCTCGCCGGGCACGGTTTCCAGCAGCGCGGTCATCGCCTCGCGGGCCCAGCGTGCCTGCAGGCGTTGGCCGGGCTGCCAGGGCGCGGCGTGTTCCTGCCATTGGTTGTTGGCCTGGCTGATGCAGAGCAGTTGGCCGTTGTCCAGTTGCAGCTCGTAGCGGGTGGCGCTGCCCTGATACTGGATATCGTGGAGCAGGCCGCTGACCTGGATTTCGTTGCTGGCGGCCGGTTGGTCGCCAAGGCGGATGTGTTCCGGGCGGATCGAGAAGGGCAGTTCGCTGCCATTGAGCTGCTGCGCCAGTGTGCCGCGCAGCACATTGGAGGTGCCGACGAACTCGGCAACGAAGGTGGTCGCCGGCTTCATGTACAGGTTGCGCGGGGTGTCGACCTGCTCGATGCGGCCGCGGTTGAACACCGCGACCCGGTCCGACATCGACAGCGCCTCGGTCTGGTCATGGGTGACGAAGATGAAGGTAATGCCCAGTTGGCGTTGCAGCTTTTTCAGCTCGCCCTGCATTTGCTCGCGCAACTTCAGGTCCAGCGCGCCCAAGGGCTCGTCGAGCAGCAGCACCCGCGGGCGGTTGACCAGTGCCCGGGCCAGGGCCACGCGCTGGCGCTGGCCGCCGGAAAGCTGCACCGGCTTGCGCAGGCCGTAACCGCCCAGGGCGACCATGGCCAGGGCTTCTTCGGCGCGGGTGTGGCGCTCGGCCTTGGCCACGCCCTTGACCTTCAGGCCATAGGCGACGTTGTCGCGCACGTTCATGTGCGGGAACAGCGCGTAATCCTGGAACACCGTGTTGACGTCGCGCTGGTAGGGCGGCAAGCCCGCAGCCTCTGCGCCATGGATGCGGATCGAACCGGTACTGGGTTGCTCGAAACCGGCGATCAGGCGCAGGCAGGTGGTCTTGCCCGAACCCGAGGGGCCGAGCATCGAGAAGAACTCGCCGTCGTGAATGTCGATCGACACCTGGTCAACGGCCCTGACCTCGCCGAAGGCGCGCGAGACATTGGTGAACTGGACTGCAAGGGTCATGCTCAGGTGCTCCACAGGTAAGTGGGGGCGAAACCCATCGCTGGCAAGGCCAGCTCCCACAGGCTGGTGTACATCGGTCCATGGTGGGAGCCGGCCTTGCCGGCGATAGGGCCTTACCTCCCACCCATGATCGCAATGTAGTCCTGGGTCCAGCGGCTATACGGCACGAACTTGCCGCCTTCAGCCTGCGGGGTTTTCCAGAAGGCGATCTTGTCGAACTGGTCAAAGCCATTGGTCTTGCAGCCTTCGGCGCCCAGCAGCTCGCTGCCGGTACAGGCCGCCGGCACCGCTGGCAACGAGCCGAACCAGGCCGCTACATCACCCTGGACCTTGGGCTGCAGCGACCAGTCCATCCACTTGTAGGCACAGTTGGGGTGTTTGGCCTCGCTATGCAGCATGGTGGTGTCGGCCCAGCCAGTGGCGCCTTCCTTGGGAATGGTCGAGGCCACCGGTTGCTTGTCGGCCTGCAGGCCATTGACCATGTAGCCCCAGGAGCTGGAGGCGACTACGCCTTCGTTCTTGACGTCGCTCATCTGCACCGTGGCGTCATGCCAGTAGCGGTGGATCAGCGGCTGTTGCTGGCGCAGCAGGTCGAGCACCGCCTTGTACTGGGTTTCGTTCAGTTCATAGGGGTTCTGGATGCCGAGCTCAGGCTTGACCGATTTGAGGTACAGCGCCGCATCGGCGATGTAGATCGGCCCGTCGTAGGCCTGGACCCGGCCCTTGTTCGGCTTGCCGTCCGGCAGGTTCTGCGGCTCGAACACCACGCCCCAACTGGAAGGCGCCTGTTTGAACACGTTGGTGTTGTACAGCAGCACGTTCGGGCCCCACTGGTAGGGCGTACCGTAGACCTTTTTATCGACCACGTACCAGGCGCCATCCTTGAGCCGTGGATCGAGGTTTTTCCAGTTGGGGATCAGCGCGGTGTTGATCGGCTGTACGCGCTTGCCGGCGATCAGCCGCAGCGAGGCGTCGCCGGAGGCGGTGACCAGGTCATAGCCGCCCTTGGTCATCAGGCTGACCATTTCGTCGGAGGTGGCGGCGGTCTTGACGCTGACCTTGCACCCGGTGTCCTTCTCGAAGCCGGTCACCCAGTCGTAGGCCTTGTCGCTTTCGCCGCGCTCGATGTAACCCGGCCAGGCGACGATATCCAGCTGGCCTTCGCTGGCGCCCACGGCTTTCAAGGGATCGGCGGCCTGCAGGCCGGCGCTGGCCAGCAGGGCGGTGCTCAGGGCGCAGAGCGTGGCGGTCTTGTGCACGAACATGGTGTTCCCTCTTGTTGAAATTATCTCGGGGCAGTGAAAGTGCAGGTATAGCTGCTTTAAGCGTAGTTGCTGTTGCCTGGGTCCAGCGTAGCCCGGTCTTGGGCAACATCTGGAAGCAAATGCATTCAGCTTCGCTTCAGCCAGCGGCAGTACTCTTGGGGTTTCTTTCCTCCCTTGGAGATGCCCGATGAACACCCGAGGCTTGCTCGATCAACTGCTCAAATCCGGCCAGGACCTGCTGCAGAACCAGGCCGGCAAAGGTTCCGCCGACAAAGCCGGCGGTATTGGCGACCTGCTCGGCGGCAAGGGCGGCGGTGGCCTGGGCAGCCTGCTTTCCGGTGCCGGTGGTGGTGCCCTGGCAGCCGGGGCGATGGGCTTGCTGCTGGGCAGCAAAAAGGCTCGCAAATACGGCGGCAAGGCCCTGACCTATGGTGGCCTGGCGGCCCTAGGGGTGATCGCCTACAAGGCCTACGGCAACTGGCAGGCCAAGCAGGGGGCCGCCGTGCAGGGCGAGCCGCAGACCCTCGACCGCCTGCCGCCGGCCCAGGTCGAGCAGCACAGCCAGGCGATCCTCAAGGCCCTGGTGGCCGCGGCCAAGTCCGACGGCCACGTCGATGAGCGCGAACGGGCGCTGATCGAGGGCGAGTTCGTCAAGCTGTCCAGCGACCAGGCGCTGCAGCACTGGCTGCACGCCGAGCTGAACAAACCCCTGGACCCGGCTGACGTTGCCCGCGCTGCCAGCACCCCGGAAATGGCCGCCGAGATGTACATCGCCAGTGTCATGCTGGTGGACGAGGAACATTTCATGGAACGCGCCTACCTGGACGAACTGGCGCGCCAGCTCAAGCTTGATCCAGCGCTCAAGAGCGAGCTGGAAAGCCAGGTAAAACTTGCCGCCAGTCAATGAAATCGGGCTAAAGGCCAGTATCTAGCCCGTTTGGCCTGGTCCAGCGGTTAAGTCAGCCGCAAATGCGCGCAGCCGCTGGGCTATACTCTGCCCATTTTTCCTGCTCGCGTAGAACATTTGAGGGCTGACTGTGAAAAACTGGACCTTGCGCCAACGGATCCTGGCGAGTTTCGCCGTGATTATCGCCATCATGTCGCTGATGGTGGTCGCCGCCTATTCGCGACTGGTGGCAATTGAGGCCGGCGAGGAAGCGGTGCGAACCGACAGCATTCCCGGGGTCTACTACAGCTCCATGATCCGCAGCGCCTGGGTCGACAGCTACGTGTTGACCCAGCAATTGGTCGGCTTGAGCGATCATCGCGAGATCAGCTCGGCCGACATGGAGCTGTACAAGGGTTTTGAAGAGCGCCTCAAGCAGCACATGGCCAGCTACCGGTCGACCATCCGCGACAAGGACGATCTGGCCACCCTCGACCAATTCACCCAGCTTGAGACGGATTACCTCAAAGCGGTGGACATCGTGCTGGATGCCTACCGCAAGAAGGATTACCCCCAAGCCCAGCGCCTGCTCGCCGAGGTCCTCACGCCTGCCTGGATCAACGGACGCAAGCACTTGAACGGGGTGATCGAGCGCAATCGTCATGCCGCCGAAAATGCGACCGAGTCGATCGTCAGCGCCGTGTCCACGGCCAAGTTCAGCATGGTCATCTCGCTGCTGTTGGCCATTTTTGCCGCGACCACCTGCGGGCTGGTGCTGATGCGCGCCATCACCGCGCCAATGCAGCGGATTGTCCATGCCCTGGACAAGCTCAGCGGCGGCGACCTCAGCGTGCGCCTGAACCTGGACCGCAAGGACGAGTACGGCGCCGTCGAAACCGGCTTCAACGAGATGATGGGCGAGCTGACCAACCTGGTGTCCCAGGCGCAGCGCTCGTCGGTGCAGGTCACCACCTCGGTGACCGAAATCGCCGCCACCTCCAAGCAGCAGCAGGCGACCGCCACCGAGACCGCTGCCACCACCACTGAAATTGGCGCAACTTCCCGGGAAATCGCGGCGACTTCCCGCGATCTGGTGCGGACCATGACCGAAGTTACCTCGGCTGCCGACCAGGCTTCGATCCTCGCCGGTTCCGGCCAGCAGGGCCTGGCGCGCATGGAAGAGACCATGCACCAGGTGATGGGCGCGGCGGACCTGGTCAACAACAAGCTGGCGATCCTCAACGAGAAGGCCGGCAACATCAATCAGGTGGTGGTAACCATCGTCAAGGTCGCCGACCAGACCAACCTGCTGTCGCTCAATGCCGCCATCGAGGCGGAAAAAGCCGGTGAGTACGGGCGCGGCTTTGCCGTGGTCGCCACCGAGGTGCGGCGCCTGGCTGACCAGACTGCCGTGGCCACCTATGACATCGAGCAGATGGTTCGCGAGATCCAGTCGGCGGTATCGGCCGGGGTCATGGGCATGGACAAGTTCTCCGAGGAAGTGCGCCGTGGCATGTTCGAAGTGCAGCAGGTCGGCGAGCAACTGACCCAGATCATTCATCAGGTCCAGGCCCTGGCGCCGCGGGTGCTGATGGTCAACGAAGGCATGCAGGCCCAGGCCACCGGCGCCGAGCAGATCAACCATGCCCTGGCGCAGTTGGGCGATGCCAGCAGCCAGACCGTCGAGTCGCTGCGCCAGGCCAGCTTTGCCATCGACGAACTGAGCCAGGTGGCCACCGGCCTGCGTGGCGGCGTGTCGCGGTTCAAAGTCTGACCTGCCGATGAACGACCTTCAGCCCCGCCGCAACCAGGACGCGGCCTCCCACGGCACTCTGTACCTGGTATTCCGTATCGGCGAGCAGCGCTTTGCCCTGGACGCCCATGAAGTCGCCGAGGTGCTGCCGCGCCTGCCGCTCAAGCCCATTGCGCAAACCCCGCCATGGGTTGCCGGGGTGCTGGCCCATCGCGGCGCGCTGGTGCCGGTGATCGATGTCGGCGCCTTGAGTTTTGGCTTGCCGGCGCCGGTGCGCACCAGCACGCGCCTGGTGCTGGTGCACTACCGCGCCGACCCGTTGCGCCCGGCGTTGTTACTGGGGCTGATCCTTGAACAGGCCACCGATACCCTGCGTTGCGACCCTGCCGAGTTTCAGCCTTATGGCCTGGACAATCGGCAGGCACCGTACCTGGGCCCGGTGCGTGAGGATGCCCATGGTTTGCTGCAGCGTATCGGTGTGCAGGACCTGCTCGGCATCGAAGTACGCGAGCTGCTGTACCCGCCCGACGTTACGGCAGGTGGCGAGGGGCAAGCATGAGTGGCGAGCAGCGCTTTTTTCGCTTTTTGCAGGATCGCATCGGCCTGGACGTTGCCTCGGTCGGCGCGCCGATGGTCGAGCGCGCCTTGCGCCAGCGATGTGCGATCCTGGAGGCCCGGGACCTGGATGACTACTGGTTGCGCCTGCAGCAGTCGAATCAGGAGCAGCAGGCACTGATCGAGGCGGTGATCGTCCCGGAAACCTGGTTCTTCCGCTACCCGGAGTCCTTCAATGCCCTGGTGACCCTGGCGCGCAAACGCCTGGCCGAGCTTGGCGGCCTGCGCCCGCTGCGCATCCTCAGCCTGCCGTGCTCCACCGGAGAAGAGCCGTATTCGATTGCTATGGCCTTGCTCGACGGCGGCTTTGCCGCCCACAGCTTTCGCGTCGATGCGATGGACATCAGCCCCAACTCCATTGGCCGGGCCGAACAGGCGCTTTATGGGCGCAACTCGTTTCGCGGTGTGCACCTGGACTTTCGTGAGCGGCATTTCAGCGAGAGCGCCGAGGGCCATAGCCTCGATGATCGGGTTCGCCAGCAGGTCAACTTGCAGGTGGGCAACGTGCTCGATCCGGCATTGAATTCCCGCGAAGGCAGCTACGATTTCGTCTTTTGCCGCAACTTGTTGATCTACTTCGACGTACCCACCCAGCAACGGGTGTTCAAGGTGCTCAAAAACCTGATTCACGAACAGGGCGTGCTGTTTATCGGCCCGGCCGAGGGCAGCCTGCTGGCGCGCATGGGCATGCGCCCGGTGGGTATCGCCCAGTCTTTTGCCTATGTGCGCCAAACCGAGATGGAGCCTGCGCCGCCGAGCAAACCGTTGGCCATTCCAGTGCCCTTGACGGTGCCGCTGACGGTGGCCAGCGTGCCGCGCCCGGCGCCTGCCCTGGTGCGCAGGATCAAGCCTTTTGCCCCACCGCCTGCCAGGCCCGCCGCACAAGAGTCGGCGAGCGAATTGCTGGCGCAGATTGCGCAACTGGCCAATGCCGGTAGCAGCGCCCAGGCCCAGGCTGCCTGCGCACGTTATTTGCAGCAGTACCCGCCCAATGCCCAGGTGTTCTACTGGCTGGGCTTGCTCAGTGACACCGCCGGCGACAGCAGCGATGCGTTGAGCCATTACCGCAAGGCGTTGTACCTCGACCCCCAGCATCCGGAGGCACTGGTGCACCTGGCCGCGTTGCTGGCTTCTCAAGGTGATGTCGCAGGCGCCCGGCGCCTGCAGGAACGGGCCGCACGGCGCGCCGACCGGGAGTCTGAACAATGATGGGTGACAACGACGTGCAACTGGTCGCCAGTGACGCCGCCAGCATCGACGACTGCTGGAACCGTATCGGGGTCCATGGCGACAAGCGCTGCCCGCTGCTCGAGGCGCATATCCATTGCCGAAACTGCGAGGTGTATGCGGCCGCAGCCACGCGCCTGCTGGACCGTTACTCGCTGTCCCAGCAAGCCCACGAGCAAAGCGCGGCCCTCGAGCAAGCCAGCAGTGGCCGCTCGTTGTTGCTGTTTCGCCTGGGCGAGGAGTGGCTGGCGCTGGCCACCCGTTGCCTGGTCGAAGTCGCACCGTTGCAGCAGGTGCATTCCCTGCCGCACCAGCGCTCGCGGGTGCTGCATGGGGTGGCCAATGTACGTGGTGCGTTGGTGCCGTGCCTGTCGCTGAGCGATCTGCTCGGCCTTGAACCCCAGGCCGCGGCGGCGACCTCGGCGCGGGTCATGCCGCGCATGCTGATCATTGCCGCTGCGGGTGGTTCGGTGGTGGTCCAGGTCGATGAAGTGGATGGTATCCATGGCCTGGACCCCGACCGCCTGGCTGTGGAGCAGGGTGAAACACGTTTTACCGCAGCGGTGCTGCAATGGCGCGGGCGCAGTGTCCGCGTGCTGGATGAAGAACAAGTGCTGTCTGCCGTGAACCGGAGCCTGTCATGACCCCAGAGCAAATGCGCGATGCCTCGTTGCTCGAGCTGTTCAGCCTGGAGGCCGAAGCCCAGACCCAGGTGCTCAGCGTCGGGTTGCTGGCGCTGGAGCGCAACCCGACCCAGGCCGATCAGCTTGAAGCCTGCATGCGCGCGGCCCACTCGCTCAAGGGGGCGGCGCGGATTGTTGGCGTCGACGCCGGGGTGAGCGTCGCCCATGTGATGGAAGACTGCCTGGTCGGCGCCCAGGAAGGCCGCGTGCTGCTGCGCCCGGAACATATCGATGCCTTGCTGCAAGGTACTGACCTGTTGATGCGTATCGCCACCCCCGGTGACGTCAGCATCGATGCCGCGGTGCAAGCCTTTCTGGTGCAGATGGCCGCGTTGCTCGACCCGGGCGCGGCACCGCCGCCGGCTATGGCGCCGCCAGCCGTTGCCTTGCCCGAACCCGAACCCCTGCTGGTCGAGCCGGCCATGCTGGAACCCGAGCCGGAGGTCGAAGCAGCGCCTGTGCGCAGCGGCAAGCGCACGAGTGAGGGCGGCGAGCGGGTCTTGCGCGTCACTGCCGAGCGCCTGAACAGTCTGCTCGACCTGTCGAGCAAATCGCTGGTCGAAACCCAGCGTTTGAAACCCTATCTGGCCACCCTGCAGCGCCTCAAGCGCATGCACGGGCAAAGCATCCGCGCCCTGGACGGCCTCAAGCAGCAACTGGAAAGCAGCGGCCAGAGCCCGGAAGTCCAGGATGCCCTGGCCCAGGCTCAACGTTTGCTCGGGGAAACCCAGCAGATTCTGTTGCAGCAGGCCTCAGACCTCGACGAGTTCGGCTGGCAAGCCAGCCAACGCGCGCAACTGCTGTATGACACCGCGCTGGCCTGTCGCATGCGCCCGTTTGCCGATGTGCTGACCGGGCAAAGCCGCATGGTCCGTGACCTTGGCCGCTCGCTGGGCAAGCAGGTGCGCCTGGAAATCGAAGGCGAGAAGACCCAGGTCGACCGCGACGTACTGGAAAAACTCGAAGCGCCCTTGACCCATCTGCTGCGCAATGCCGTCGATCACGGCATCGAGTCGCCCGAACGGCGCCTGGTGGCCGGCAAGCCGCTGGAAGGGCTGATCCGCCTGCGCGCTTCGCACCAGGCCGGGCTGCTGGTGCTGGAGATCAGCGACGATGGTGGCGGCGTCGATCTGGCGCATTTGCGCCAGAGCATCGTTGAACGCCAGTTGTCGCCTGCCGAGACCGTGGCGCAGATGAGCGAGGCCGAGCTGCTGACCTTCCTGTTCCTGCCAGGTTTCAGCCTGCGTGACCGGGTGACTGAAGTCTCCGGGCGCGGTGTCGGCCTGGATGCCGTGCAGCACATGGTTCGCCAGCTGCGCGGCTCGATCGAGCTGACCCAGGCCAGCGGCCAGGGCAGTTGCTTTCACCTTGAAGTACCGCTGACCCTGTCGGTGGTGCGCAGCCTGGTGGTGGAGGTCGGCGCCGAGGCCTATGCCTTCCCGCTGGCGCACATCGAACGCACGCTGGAGCTACCGGCCGAGGCCATCGTGCAGATCGAAGGCCGTCAGCATTTCTGGCATGAGGGCCGGCATATCGGCCTGGTTTCGGCCAGCCAGCTGCTCAATCGCCCGCCGAGCCAGGGCGAAGGGCAGAGCATCAAAGTGGTGGTGATTCGCGAGCGCGAGATGCTCTATGGCGTGGCGGTCGAACGCCTGATCGGCGAGCGGGTGCTGGTGGTGATGCCGCTGGATGCGCGCCTGGGCAAGGTCCAGGACATTTCCGCCGGGGCCTTGCTCGACGATGGCGCGGTGGTACTGATCATCGACGTCGAAGACCTGCTGCGCTCGGTGGAAAAGCTCCTCAGCACCGGTCGCCTGGAACGTATCGAACGCGGCCAGCGCAGCGTGCGCGAGGCGGCGCGCAAGCGCGTGCTGGTGGTCGACGATTCGCTGACCGTGCGCGAATTGCAGCGCAAGTTGCTCAGCAACAAAGGCTATGAAGTGGCCGTTGCAGTAGACGGCATGGACGGTTGGAACGCCTTGCGCAGCGAGGACTTCGACCTGCTGATCACCGACATCGACATGCCGCGCATGGACGGTATCGAACTGGTCACCTTGCTGCGCCGTGACAGCCGCCTGCAATCGCTGCCGGTGATGGTGGTTTCGTACAAGGACCGCGAAGAAGATCGTCGCCGTGGACTGGACGCCGGGGCCGACTACTATTTGGCAAAGGCCAGTTTTCACGATGATGCCTTGCTCGACGCCGTCGTCGAGTTGATCGGGGGAGCGCAGGGATGAAAATCGCCATCGTCAACGACATGCCCATGGCCGTGGAGGCCTTGCGCCGGGCGTTGGCCTTCGAACCGGCCCATGAGGTGATCTGGGTCGCCAGCAATGGCGCCGAGGCGGTCAAGCTGTGTGCCGAGCAACTGCCGGACCTGATCCTCATGGACCTGATCATGCCGGTCATGGACGGTGTCGAGGCAACCCGGCGGATCATGGCTGAAACCCCTTGCGCCATCGTTATCGTTACCGTCGACCGCCAGCAGAATGTCCACCGGGTGTTCGAGGCCATGGGCCATGGCGCTCTCGACGTGGTCGACACCCCGGCCCTGGGGGCTGGCGACCCGCGCGAGGCCGCCGCGCCGCTGCTGCGCAAGATCCTCAACATCGGCTGGCTGATCGGCCAGCAGCGCAGCAGCCCGACCCGGGCCATGGCCGCGCCGGTCCGTGAGGCTGCCCAGCGCCAGGGCCTGGTTGCCATCGGCTCCTCGGCCGGTGGCCCGGCCGCCCTGGAAGTGCTGCTCAAAGCCTTGCCCAAGAGCTTTCCCGCAGCGATCGTGCTGGTTCAGCACGTTGATCAGGTGTTCGCCGCCGGCATGGCCGAGTGGCTCAGCAGTGCGTCGGGCCTGGCGGTGCGCCTGGCCAGCGAAGGCGAGCCGCCACAGCCGGGGCAGGTGTTGCTGGCCGGGACCAACCACCACATCCGCCTGCTCAAGAACGGCAACCTGGCCTATACCGCGGAGCCGGTGAACGAGATCTACCGGCCCTCCATCGATGTATTTTTCGAAAGCGTGGCCCGCTACTGGCGCGGCGACGCGGTCGGCGTGTTGCTCACCGGCATGGGCCGCGATGGCGCCCAGGGCTTGAAGCTGATGCGCCAACAGGGCTTTTTGACCATTGCCCAGGATCAGCACAGCAGCGCGGTATACGGCATGCCCAAGGCAGCCGCCGCGATAGACGCCGCCGTGGAGATTCGCCCGCTGGAGCGAATCGCCTCGCGATTGATGGAAGTTTTTCCAAAATGACGATATGTATTGAGCCATGCCGGCTGGCCGGCAGTGACCAGGTGACAGCGCATGAATGATTTACCGCTCGACGGTTTTCCGACCATGAATGAAAATTCGGCGATGGTCCTCTTGGTCGACGATCAGGCAATGATCGGCGAAGCGGTGCGGCGTGGCCTGGCTCACGAAGAGAACATCGACTTCCACTTCTGCGCCGACCCGCACCAAGCGGTGGCCCAGGCGGTGCGGATCAAGCCCACGGTGATCCTCCAGGACCTGATCATGCCCGGCCTGGACGGCCTGACCCTGGTGCGCGAATACCGCAACAACCCGGCCACCCAGGACATCCCGATCATCGTCCTGTCGACCAAGGAAGACCCGCTGGTCAAGAGCGCGGCCTTTGCCGCCGGGGCCAACGACTACCTGGTGAAGCTGCCGGACAACATCGAACTGGTGGCGCGCATCCGCTACCACTCGCGCTCCTACCTGACCCTGCTGCAACGCGACGAGGCCTACCGGGCCCTGCGCGTCAGCCAGCAGCAGTTGCTTGACACCAACCTGGTGCTGCAACGGCTGATGAACTCCGATGGCCTCACGGGGCTTTCCAACCGCCGCCATTTCGACGAGTACCTGGAGCTGGAGTGGCGCCGGGCCATGCGTGAACAGGCGCAGCTGTCGTTGCTGATGGTCGATGTCGATTACTTCAAGTTGTTCAACGACACCTTCGGCCACCTGGCCGGGGATGAAGCACTGCGCAAGGTGGCTGAAGCCATTCGCGCCTCCTGCGCGCGCCCCAGCGACCTTCCGGCCCGTTACGGCGGCGAGGAATTCGCCCTGGTGCTGCCCAACACCTCGCCGGGCGGGGCACGCCTGGTCGCGGAGAAACTGCGCCAGACCGTAGAGGCCATGAACATCGCCCATACCATGCCCAACCCCGATTCGGTCCTGACCGTGAGCATCGGCCTGGCGACCCTGACCCCAGGCATCGGCAGCCATTGCCGGCAGTTGATCTCGGCGGCGGACAAGGGCCTGTACCTGGCCAAGAACAATGGGCGCAACCAGGTTGGGGTGGATTGACAGCAGCCACAAGCGGCAAGCTTCAAGCGGCAAGAAAAACCGCAGCGCCCGGCATTTCTCCGGCCTCTTGTCGCTTGTAGCTTGCCGCTTGAAGCTGTAACTCAGCTATACTCTCCGGCTTTTCTACAGAATACGCACGAGAGCTGCCCGCCCATGGAAATCCAACCGATCCTGAACACCATCAAGGACCTGACCGAGCGCTCCGAGTCCATTCGGGGGTATCTTTGACTACGATCACAAGCATGACCGCCTGATCGAAGTTAACCGCGAGCTCGAAGACCCGAACGTCTGGAACAAGCCCGAGTACGCCCAGGAACTGGGCCGCGAACGCGCCATGCTGGCGCAGATCGTCGAGACCCTGGATGAACTGTCCGGTGGCCTGGTCGACTCCCGCGAGCTGCTCGACATGGCCGTCGAAGAGAACGACGAAGCCGCCGTCAACGACGTCGTCGAAGTGCTCCAGGGCCTGGAAGAATCCCTGGCCAAGCTCGAATTCCGACGCATGTTCAGCGGCGAGATGGACATGAACAACGCCTACCTGGACATCCAGGCCGGTTCCGGCGGTACCGAAGCCCAGGACTGGGCCAACATCCTGCTGCGCATGTACCTGCGCTGGGCCGCCAAGCGTGGCTTCGACGCCACCATCATGGAGCTGTCCGAGGGTGAAGTCGCCGGCATCAAGGGCGCCACCGTGCACATCAAGGGCGAGTACGCCTTTGGCTGGCTGCGTACCGAGATCGGTGTGCACCGCCTGGTGCGCAAGAGCCCGTTCGACTCCGGCGCCCGTCGCCACACCTCGTTCTCGGCGGTGTTCGTGTCGCCAGAGATCGACGACAAGGTCGAGATCGAGATCAACCCGGCAGACCTGCGCATCGACACCTACCGCTCCTCGGGCGCTGGTGGTCAGCACGTAAACACCACCGACTCGGCCGTGCGTATCACCCACGTACCGACCAACACCGTGGTCAGCTGCCAGAACGAACGTTCCCAGCACGCCAACAAGGACACCGCCATGAAAATGCTGCGGGCCAAGTTGTACGAGCAGGAAATGCAGAAGCGCAACGCCGCTTCCCAGGCCCTGGAAGACAGCAAGTCGGACATCGGCTGGGGTCACCAGATCCGTTCGTACGTGCTCGACGCCTCGCGGATCAAGGACCTGCGCACCAACATCGAGCGCAGCGACTGCGACAAGGTGCTCGATGGCGATATCGACGAATACCTGGAAGCCAGCCTCAAGCAAGGGCTGTAACCGCGCGGCCCCGGCCCGCCCCCTGTCGGGGCGGGCTTGCCCCGCGATCCCTTGCCCAAGGCGAGGGACAATGAACCCGTGATGGAAAATGTGACGACATGAGCGACTTACAACTCGACCCGCAAGACCTGCAACAGGAAGAAAACAACCTGATCGCGCTGCGCAAGGAAAAACTTGCTGCCGAGCGCGCCAAGGGTAATGCCTTCCCCAACGACTTCCGCCGTGACAGCTACTGCAACGACCTGCAGAAACAGTATGTCGACAAGACCAAGGAAGAGCTGGAAGCTGCAGCGATTCCGGTCAAGGTTGCCGGGCGCATCATGCTCAACCGTGGCTCGTTCATGGTGATCCAGGACATGACCGGTCGTATCCAGGTCTATGTCAACCGCAAGACCCTGTCGGAAGAAACCCTGGCCGCAGTCAAAACCTGGGACCTGGGCGACATCATTGCCGCCGAAGGTACCCTGGCGCGTTCCGGCAAGGGCGACCTGTACGTCGAAATGACCAGCGTGCGCCTGCTGACCAAGTCGCTGCGCCCGCTGCCGGACAAGCACCACGGCCTGACCGACACCGAACAGCGCTACCGCCAGCGCTACGTCGACCTGATGGTCAACGAAGAGACCCGTCACACCTTCCGCGTCCGTTCGCAGGTCATTGCGCACATCCGCAATTTCCTGATGGCCCGCGACTTCCTCGAAGTCGAGACGCCGATGCTGCAAACCATCCCCGGTGGTGCCGCCGCCAAGCCGTTCGAAACCCACCACAACGCGCTGGACATGCAGATGTTCCTGCGTATCGCCCCGGAGCTGTACCTCAAGCGTCTGGTGGTGGGCGGTTTCGAGAAAGTCTTCGAAATCAACCGCAACTTCCGTAACGAAGGCGTATCGACCCGGCACAACCCCGAGTTCACCATGCTCGAGTTCTACCAGGCCCACGCCGACTACGAAGACAACATGGACCTGACCGAGGAGCTGTTCCGCGAGCTGGCCCAGCTGGTCCTGGGGACTACCGACGTGCCGTACGGCGACAAGGTGTTCCACTTCGGCGAGCCGTTCGTGCGCCTGTCGGTGTTCGATTCGATCCTCAAGTACAACCCTGAGATCAGCGCGGCCGACCTGCAGGACATCGACAAGGCCCGCGCAATCGCCAAGAACGCCGGTGCCAAGGTCCTCGGCTTCGAAGGCCTGGGCAAGCTGCAGGTGATGATTTTCGAAGAGCTGGTCGAGCACAAGCTGGAGCAGCCGCACTTCATTACCCAGTACCCGTTCGAAGTCTCGCCGCTGGCCCGCCGCAACGACGAGAACCCGAACGTCACCGACCGCTTCGAGCTGTTCATCGGTGGCCGCGAAATCGCCAACGCCTACTCCGAGCTCAACGATGCCGAAGACCAGGCCGAGCGCTTCATGGCCCAGGTGGCCGAGAAGGACGCCGGTGACGACGAAGCCATGCACTACGATGCCGACTTCGTCCGTGCCCTGGAATACGGCATGCCGCCAACCGCCGGTGAAGGCATCGGCATCGACCGTCTGGTGATGCTGCTGACCAACTCGCCATCGATTCGCGACGTCATCCTGTTCCCGCACATGCGCCCTCAGGCCTGAGCGAACTGAACAAGCCGCCTTCCGGGGCGGCTTTTTCATGCCTGCAATAAATTCTTCGATCGGATCCAACGTTTGGGGTAGACCAGCAGTGACTCCCGCAATGACTCAACAAGGCGCCGCCGGCGTGGCTACAGCGGTGGCCGAAAGCGTGCAGTACCAGGGCCGCAAGGCCAGCCGCGAAGGTAGCGAACTTCGCCGCCAGCAAATCCTTGATGCGGCCATGCGCATCGTCGTGCGTGATGGCGTGCGTGGCGTACGTCACCGTGCGGTGGCCGCCGAGGCCGGGGTGCCGCTGTCGGCGACCACCTATTACTTCAAGGACATCGAAGACCTGCTCACCGACACCTTCGCCCAATATGTCGAACGCAGCGCGGCCTACCTGGCCAAACTCTGGGAAAACACCGAGGTGGTGCTGCGCCAGTTGTTGTCCCAGGGCGATGGCAGCCCGCAGTCGCGGGCGCGCCTGGCCGACGAAGTGGCGAAGATGACCACCGACTACGTGCAGCGCCAGTTGCACAACCGCCGTGACTTTCTCATGGCCGAGCAGGCCTTCCGCCAGGAGGCGCTGTTGTGCCCGCGGCTGGCCGAACTGGTCAAGTCGCACGAGCAGATCCTCCTGCGCGGCGCCGTGCAGATGCTGCAAGTGGTAGGCTCGCATCAGCCGCAACAGGATGCCCTGGTGTTGACGGCGATTATCGAGCAGATGGAATATCAGGGCCTGCTCGACGGCGAACACGCCCAGGCTGAAGCGCCGATGCTCGCTATTCTTACCCGGTACCTGCATCTGGTATTGGCGTCGGTGTAAGGCGCGAACCTAATTCAAGGAGAGGTTGATGAAAGCCAGAACCCTGCTGTTGGCATTGTCGTTCTTGCTGCTTGGCGGTTGTCTGGTCACCTTCAACGAGCCGATCCCGGCCAATAAGCCCGCGCCCAAGGCCCTGTTGGGCACATGGACGAGCAAGGACGCCTGGGGTGAATCATTGACCCTGCAGATCAGCCGCAGCGGTGGCAACGCCTACAAGGCGGTGGCCATCGGCAAGGACAAGAAGCGCGACGAGTACGCCTTCACTGTGTCCCAGCACGGCAATCGCTGGTACCTCTCGGCCGGCGTGCCCAAACGCCTGGGCGGCAATTTCCTGATCGGCGGCTTCGAAGTGCTCGATAACAAGGAGCTGGTGGTCTACAACCTCGATGTCGAGCAGGTCAACCAAGCCGTACGCAAGAAAGAACTCAGTGGTCGCACCATCGAGGTGCCGGAAGACAACGGCGAAGGCATCCTGATCGACAGCCCGGCCGAGCGTGTCCTGGCCTATCTGGACGACCCGGCCAACTCCGACCTGTTCATCGAAGTGGCGCGCTTCACGCGGGCCGGCAAGTGATAGTTGCAACTCAAGGAGTGTAGGGTGGACGAGTACCAGCAGACGATACGCGCCCTGTCTGATCGCATTGTCCTGGCGCAAACGCCCATTCGCGTGCTCGATGCGGTGAAGTGGGATGACAGCATTCGCCAGGGTTTCCTCATGTCCAAAGGCAAGGAGCCGCCAGCGGTAGACCGCGCCTATTACCAGGGCCGGCCCTTGTCGTTCGATTCTGCGGCGGTCAAGCTCGAGTTCCAGAACATCGAGCGCGACATCACTCGCCAGCTCGGCCAGTTCAACCCGGTCGGGCAGATCATGCGGCGCATGTGCAAGGAATACCGCATGGTGGTGCGCATGCTCGAAGCGCGTGGCACCGAGGATTTCGGCCTGATCTCCCAAGAGCTGTATGGCGCCGCCTCCGACGCCTTCCATGCCGGTGACCCGACCCTGGCCGACTTGGGCCTGATGCTCTCGGATTACCTGAACAACATCGACGGCCGCGGCGACCTCAAGGACGAGCCGAAGAACCTCACCGCCAAGCAGGCCGTGGAGATGCTCCAGGGCCGCCTGAACAAAGTGTTCAATGAGGCTGAAGACACCATCCGCGTGTTCGAGTCCGACGGTATCGTCGCCGACGCCGCCGCCGGTGCCGACTACATCAAGATCCGCGCCGACGCCATGTTCAACAGCCGCGACGTACGGGCGCTGGAGGTGCATGAAGGCCTGGTGCACGTCGGCACTACCCTGAACGGCCTCAACCAGCCGATTTGCACCTTCCTGGCCAAGGGCCCGCCCTCATCGACCGTGACCCAGGAGGGCCTGGCGATCCTCATGGAGGTGATCGCCTTTGCCTCCTACCCCAGCCGCCTGCGCAAGCTGACCAACCGTACCCGGGCCATCCATATGGTCGAGGAGGGCGCGGATTTCATGCAGGTCTATGAGTTTTTCCGCGCCCAGGGCTTCGAGATGGCCGAAAGCTACGGCAACGCCAGCCGGGTATTCCGCGGGTCGGTGCCCAACGGCCTGCCGTTTACCAAGGACTTGTCCTACCTCAAGGGCTTTATCATGGTTTACAACTATATTCAGTTGGCCGTGCGCAAGGGCAAGCTCGAACAGATCCCCTTGTTGTTCTGCGGCAAGACCACCCTTGAAGACATGCGCACCTTGCGCCAACTGGTCGATGAAGGCCTGGTGGAACCGCCCAAGTACCTGCCGGAGCAGTTTCGCGACCTCAACGCGCTGTCGGCCTGGATGTGTTTCTCCAACTTCCTCAACCACCTGAGCCTGGACCGGATTGAAGCCGATTATTCGAACATTCTCTGATGCATGGCGCAGGCCCCTGGGCCTGCTGCTGGTGCTGCTGAGTCTGGGCGGCTGCAGTTCGCTGTTGTTCTTTCCCGAGCCTGGCCAGCCGTTCACCCCGGAAAAAGCCAGGCTGGAGTACCGCGACGTTACCCTGACCGCGGCCGACGGCACCCGCCTGCACGGCTGGTGGCTGCCGGCCAAGGCCGGTGTCGAGGTCAAGGGCACGGTGCTGCACCTGCATGGCAATGGCGGCAACCTGGCCTGGCACCTGGGTGGCAGCTGGTGGTTGCCGGAGCAGGGTTATCAGGTGCTGTTGCTCGACTACCGCGGTTACGGCCTGTCCGAGGGCAAACCGCAGTTGCCCGAGGTCTACCAGGACATCGCCGCAGCGCTGGACTGGCTGGACCAGGCGCCCGAGGTGCAGGGCAAACCACAGGTCCTGCTCGGTCAAAGCCTGGGCGGTTCAATGGCCATTCACTACCTGGCCGAGCATCCCCGGCAGGCCGAGCGCTTCAAGGCCATGGTCTTCGATGGCGTGCCGGCCAGCTATCGCCAGGTCGGGCGGTTTGCCCTGAGCAACTCCTGGATGACTTGGCCGCTACAGGTGCCGTTGTCGTGGCTGGTGCCCGATGGCGACAGTGCGATCCATTCGATTGCTCGGATCAAGGCGCCGCCCAAGTTGTTTTTCCACAGCATCGACGACCCCATCGTGCCGCTGGCCAACGGCATCCAGTTGTACCAGGCTGCGCCACCACCGAGGGTGTTGCAGCTGACCCGTGGCGGGCATGTGCAGACCTTTGCCGACAAGACCTGGCGCCAGGTCATGTTGCGCTTTCTGGACGACCCGAGCCATTTCAACGGGCTGCGGCGCCTGGCCGAAGTCCCCAATTACCCTGACGAGAAGTCGCAATGAGTGAAGAACGCAACGCCATCCCGCTGATCATTACCGGTGTCTGCAGCATCATCGGTACCGTCGCGGCCCTGTGGTACTACGGTTACCTGCATTTCGCCAAGCCTGAGGATGCCTTGCTGTTGTCCGATTTCACCATGCTCAAGACCATTCCGGGCGAGGACTACAAGATCTCCCTGCAGCCGGCCAACCAGGTGGCGCAATGCGTTGATGGTGTGCTGGTGTTGTTCGACACCGCACAGAAGGGCCTGACCGGCGTCCTGGTGAACAACAAGAAGCAGGCCGTGCGCTGCCTGGGGCAGGAGACCCCGCAAGAAGTCCAGTAAGCCCCGGGGCTGCTTTGCAGCCCAATCGCCGGCAAGGCCGGCTCCCACAGAAGGGGTAAATGCAGGCCCTCTGCGGGAGCGGCGGTGCGACGCCTCGACTTGACCCGCGATGAGGCCCGCAACACAAACAAGAATCCCGCCAGACTCGGCGGGATTTTTGTTACTGCGCAGCGAACATCAGTTCAGCTGGCTCACCGAGCGCGGTGCCACTGGCTGGTTGTCATTGGAAATGGTCACTTCCACCCGCCGGTTCTGGGCACGGCCCGAGTTGCTGGTGTTCTCGGCAACCGGATACTCCTTGCCGTACCCCTGGGCGACGATCCGCGCCGGATCCACCCCGGCACGTACCAGCGCCATGCGCACGGCGGCGGCGCGACGCTCGGACAGCGACTGGTTGTAGTTGGCGCTGCCTTTGCTGTCGGTATAGCCCTCCACTATTACCTTGCGGTCAGGGTTCTCCTGAAGGAACTGCGCCAGCTTGGTGATGTTCGGGTAGGCGCTGCTCTTGAGGTTGGCCTTGTCGAAGTCGAACAGCACGTCACCGAAGGTCACCAGGGTGCCGCGGTCGGTCTGTTTGGCGTTGAGGCTGTCCTGCAGCTTCTTGATCTGCGCATCGCGGGCATCAAGACGGGCCTGGGCACGCTGGGCGGCAGCGTTCTTCAGGTTGCCTTCGGCGGTACGCAGGGCAATGGTCTGCTTGGCCACTTCAACTCGCTGGTTGGTCAGGTAGGCGAGCTGGTCGACCTTGTTCTGGTCTTCCTTGTCCATGTAGGCCTGGTCGGCCTTGTTCAGCCAGTCCTGGGCGTCCTTGGTTTCAAGGGCCGCGACCTTGGCGGCCTGCGGGTTGCTCTGCAGGGCGGAGAAGTTGCTCCGGGCCGACTCCAGGTTGGCGTTCGGCTGCGTCGCGCAGGCGGCCAGGCCAACGCTCAGGGCCAGAAGGGCTGGGATCATCACGTGATTACGCATAATGGTTCATCCTTTGATCGATTACGAATGCACGGGTCGGCGGGCGGGCGTCACTCGACGCTGCGCATGCCTTCCTCACGCAGGTCCTGAACGCCCTGGCGGGCATCCTGTACGGCTTTCTCGGCCTTGGCGGCCTGGGCCTTGCGCTCGGCGACGCGGGCGTCCCACTCGGCCTGTTCGGCCAGGCGCTTGGCGTCGTCGTACTGCTTGTCGTGCATGGCGATTTCCGCCTGTTTGAGCTTGTCCTGCGCGGCCTTCATTTCAACGGCGGCAAACTCTGTAGCGCCGGCGCTGACAGCGGAATTGACCGCCGATTGCGTCACAGCGTACTGCTCGCTGGGTGGATTGCCGGCACAGCCGGCCAGGACCAGGCTGCTGCCCAGTGCCAGCGCGGCCAGTTTGAGCCCGCGCAGGTGAGTGGATGAGGTGTTTGCGGTACGGGTCTGCATGGTGGTCAACTCCATTGGATCACTCCTGATGAACAACGAATTCCATAACAGTCCATCGGCGTGCCCCATCAGCGTCGGGAGTGTTTTTACCCGGTTCTGAGAGGGTTTTGCCGTAATGGCTATTGGCTGTGACCGAAGCGTTTTTTCAATAGTTCAGAAAAATGTGCCGCGTGGTTACGGTTTTTTCTGACTGATCGGTCAGTGGTTTTTTCGTTGAACTTTCAGCTGTGTCCGCGGTACGCGAGCGCCTGCGCAGGCGCTCGGAACGCAGCTGCAGACGGGGTGAATCAAGCGCTGATGTCGCCTTTGGCGCTGCTCATTTCCTGTAGGTAACGGCGAGACAGCGCAAGAAAACGCGGGGTCGGCCCGATGTCTTCGTAGAGCGGATCGCCTTCTTCATCGGTGGCAATCACCTGCGAGCCCTGGACATAGGGGAAGCTCGCTTCCAGCTCCTCAAGCGCTGCCCCCAGCAGCTCGCCGAGCAGCTCTTCGGGCTGGCGCTTGGGGTACATTTCGGCCAGGGCCGCCAGGCGCGCCGCTGCTTCCATGTCCAGGTGCAGGACATGGCCAGTGGGGCTCAACGGGCCTTTGGCGTTCTGTTCCCAATGCTGGGCAAGATCACGGATTTTCATGATGTTCTCCTGTGGGCCTGAGTTGAGCGCTGAGCTGAGTCCGAAGTTGAGCCCTAAGTTGAGCGTAGTTCAGCCGTGGCTCTGCCTTGAAGCTCGACCACTACTGGGGCACTCTGGGCCCAGAGCGGTTTTCCCGAATGCCGGAGACAGGGCTGATGACTGATATCGATGTGCGCTTGCGTGAAGATGTTCATTTGTTGGGCGAGTTGTTGGGCGACACCGTGCGCGAGCAGCACGGCGAAGCGTTTTTGCAGACCATCGAGGACATTCGCCGCAGTGCCAAGGCCGACCGCAGCGGCAGTGCCGAGCAACTGAGCTCGACCCTCAACGACCTGGCCGAAGACGAACTGCTGCCGGTGGCCCGGGCTTTCAACCAGTTTCTCAACCTGGCCAACATCGCCGAGCAGTATCAGCTGATCCGCCGCCGCGACGCCGGCCAGCCCGAACCTTTCGAAGCCCGTGTGCTGCCCGAGTTGCTGGCGCGGCTCAAGGCTGCCGGCCACAGCGACGATGCCCTGGCCCGGCAACTGGGCAAACTGAGCATTGAACTGGTGCTGACCGCTCACCCGACTGAAGTGGCCCGGCGCACCCTGATCCAGAAGTACGACGCGATTGCCGCGCAGCTGGCCGCCCAGGATCACCGCGACCTGATCCCCGCCGAGCGCGAGCAGATCCGCGAACGCCTGCAACGCCTGATCGCCGAAGCCTGGCACACCGAAGAAATCCGCCGCACCCGGCCAACCCCGGTGGACGAAGCCAAATGGGGCTTTGCGGTGATCGAGCATTCGCTGTGGCAGGCGATCCCGCATCATTTGCGCAAGGTCGACACGGCCCTGCACCAGGCCACCGGCCTGCGCCTGCCACTGGAGGCGGCACCGATTCGCTTTGCTTCGTGGATGGGCGGCGACCGCGATGGCAACCCCAATGTCACCGCGCCGGTTACCCGCGAAGTGTTGTTGCTGGCGCGCTGGATGGCCGCTGACCTGTTCTTGCGTGATATCGATGCCCTGGCTGCCGAGCTGTCGATGCAGCAGGCCAGCGAGGCGCTCAGGGCCAAAGTGGGTGACTCCGCCGAGCCCTATCGGGCCGTGCTCAAGCAGTTGCGTGAGCGCTTGCGGATCACCCGTGCCTGGGCCCACGCCTCGTTGACCGCCGCGCAGGCTCCTGCCCCCGAAGTGCTGCAGGACAACCGCGAACTGTTCGAGCCCTTGCAGTTGTGCTTCGAGTCGCTTCACGCCTGTGGCATGGGCGTGATTGCCGATGGCCCGCTGCTTGACTGCCTGCGCCGGGCGGTGACCTTCGGCCTGTTCCTGGTACGCCTGGATGTGCGCCAGGACGCCGCCCGGCACACCTCGGCGCTCAGCGAAATCACCGAATACCTGGGTCTTGGTCGCTATGCCGAGTGGGATGAAGACGCACGCGTCGCCTTCCTGCAGCAGGAACTCAACAGCCGTCGGCCACTGTTGCCAAGCTACTTCAAGCCCCAGGCCGACACCGCCGAAGTGCTTGCCACCTGCCGCGAGATTGCCGCAGCGCCAGCGGCCTCGCTGGGCTCCTATGTCATCTCCATGGCCGGTGCCGCCTCTGATGTGCTGGCGGTGCAACTGCTGCTCAAGGAAGCCGGCGTACTGCGGCCCATGCGCGTGGTGCCGCTGTTCGAAACCCTCGCCGACCTGGACAACGCCGGGCCGGTGATGGAGCGCCTGCTCGGCCTGCCGGGCTACCGCGCCGGCTTGCATGGCCCGCAGGAAGTGATGATCGGCTATTCCGACTCGGCCAAGGATGCCGGTACCACGGCGGCGGCCTGGGCCCAGTACCGCGCCCAGGAAAGCCTGGTGCGCATCTGCCGCGAGCAACAGGTCGAGTTGCTGTTGTTCCACGGTCGCGGCGGTACCGTCGGGCGTGGCGGCGGCCCGGCCCACGCGGCGATCCTGTCGCAGCCGCCGGGGTCGGTGGCGGGGCGTTTCCGTACCACCGAGCAGGGCGAGATGATCCGCTTCAAGTTCGGCCTGCCGGACATCGCCGAGCAGAACCTCAACCTCTACCTGGCCGCGGTGCTGGAGGCGACCTTGCTGCCACCGCCGCCGCCACAACCGGCCTGGCGCGCGCTGATGGACCAGTTGGCCGCCGACGGCGTCAAGGCTTACCGTGGCGTGGTGCGTGACAACCCCGAATTCGTCGAGTACTTCCGTCAATCCACCCCGGAGCAGGAGTTGGGCCGCCTGCCGCTGGGCAGCCGCCCGGCCAAACGTCGCGCCGGCGGGATTGAAAGCCTGCGGGCGATCCCGTGGATTTTCGGCTGGACCCAGACGCGCCTGATGCTGCCGGCCTGGCTTGGCTGGGAAGCGGCACTGAACAATGCCCTGGCCCGTGGCCAGGGGCCGTTGCTGGCCGAGATGCGCGAGCAGTGGCCGTTTTTCCGCACACGCATCGACATGCTGGAAATGGTCCTGGCCAAGGCCGATGCCGATATCGCCCGCTCCTACGACGAACGTCTAGTGCAACCAGAACTGCGACCTTTGGGTGCACATTTGCGCGACCTATTGTCGCAGGCGTGCCAGGTGGTACTGGGGCTGACCGGGCAGCCGGTGCTACTGGCACACAGCCCCGAGACCCTGGAATTCATCCGCTTGCGCAACACCTATCTGGACCCGCTGCATCTATTGCAAGCCGAACTGCTGGCGCGCTCGCGCGGGCGCGAAGCCGCTCTGGATAGCCCGTTGGAACAGGCCTTGCTGGTTACCGTGGCCGGTATCGCGGCGGGTTTGCGCAATACCGGGTGAGTGCAAAACCCGGCCCGCCGATCCGTTGCACAGGGCGGGCAGAATGCTTGTAAAGCAACAGGTTGCGCCCAGCGCAACCTGTGCTCAAGACGGCCACTGTGCACGGGTTTTTCCGACTTTCGACCGCTTGTGTGGCTTGCGGGCGCTGTGTATCTTGAGCAGCCTTTTGATCGAAATTACGATCATCACCCAAATTCCGGGATTGGCCCTGCGTGGCAAACCCACTGATTTGCTTACAAAAAAATGAGGAGCACGAGATGCGCGTAAT
Source organism: Pseudomonas sp. RC2C2 (assembly GCF_018390435.1). Taxonomy (NCBI): domain Bacteria; kingdom Pseudomonadati; phylum Pseudomonadota; class Gammaproteobacteria; order Pseudomonadales; family Pseudomonadaceae; genus Pseudomonas; species Pseudomonas sp. RC2C2. The sequence continues at coordinate 3,526,857 of NZ_JAHBAX010000001.1, forward strand.
TCTGCTGGGAGCTCCCGGGGCCGGTAAAGGTACTCAGGCAAAGTTCATCACCGAGAAGTTCGGTATTCCACAGATTTCCACTGGCGACATGCTGCGCGCCGCAGTCAAGGCCGGCACCCCGCTGGGCCTGGAACTGAAGAAGGTCATGGACGCCGGTCAGCTGGTCTCCGACGAACTGATCATCAGCCTGGTCAAAGAGCGCATTGCCCAGGCTGACTGCGCGAACGGCTTCCTGTTCGACGGCTTCCCGCGCACCATTCCTCAGGCTGAAGCCATGAAGGAAGCGGGCGTGACCATCGACAATGTTGTGGAAATCGCCGTAGACGACGAAGAGATCGTGGGTCGTATGGCCGGTCGCCGCGTGCACCTGGCTTCGGGTCGTACCTACCATATCCAGTACAACCCACCGAAGGTGGAAGGCAAGGATGACACCACTGGCGAAGACCTGATCCAGCGTGATGACGACAAGGAAGAAACCGTACGTCATCGCCTGTCGGTCTACCACACCCAGACCAAGCCTCTGGTTGACTTCTACCAGAAGCTGGCGGCCGCGGAAGGCAAGCCGAAGTACAGCCATATCGAAGGCGTCGGCTCGGTGGATGCGATCACCGCCAAGGTCCTGGCCGCACTGAGCTGATCGACGCTCGGTAGTGCAGACAACGGCCCGCTTGCGGGCCGTTGTTGTTTATAATGCCGCTCTTTTTTCTTGCCCCTGGAACCCCCGATGACCACCTTGCTGGCCCTCGATACCGCCACTGAAGCCTGCTCCGTTGCCTTGCTGCATGACGGCAAGGTTTCCAGCCATTATGAGGTGATCCCGCGTCTGCACGCGCAGAAGCTGCTGCCGATGATCCAGCAACTGCTGGCCGATGCCGGCGTCACCCTGCAACAGCTCGATGCCATCGCCTTTGGCCGTGGCCCGGGTGCCTTCACCGGCGTGCGCATTGCCATTGGCGTGGTCCAGGGCCTGGCCTTTGCCCTGCAACGGCCGGTATTGCCGGTGTCCAACCTGGCCGTGCTGGCCCAGCGTGCCCTGCGCGAGCAGGGCGTACAGCAAGTGGCGGCGGCAATCGATGCGCGCATGGACGAGGTCTACTGGGGCTGCTATCAGAATGTCGACGGCGAAATGCGCCTGCAGGGCACCGAGGCAGTGCTGCCACCGGAGCAGGTTGCGCTGCCGCTTGGCGCCAGCGGCGACTGGTTCGGTGCCGGCACCGGCTGGGGCTATGCCGACCGCCTGGCGGTCAAGGTCAACGCTCAGGATGCCAGCCTGCTGCCCCATGCCCAGGACCTGCTGAGCCTGGCGACGTTCGCCTGGCAGCGTGGCGAGGCCATTGCCGCAGACCTTGCGCAGCCTGTGTACCTGCGCGACAAAGTGGCCACGCCGAAAGCGCGCTGAGTGCAACTCGTCGACTATTCCCAGGCCAAGTAAAACCTTTTGCCCGAACTGTGGTCCAGTTATCAATCGGGCATTAGCGAAGGATCAACGATGCTGCTAAATTGCCATCATTGCTCTTGAGTAATCGCCATGCGTATCGACGGTTTTTCCTCGCAGTCCTACCCCATCAAGCGTGCCCCGCGCAAAGCGCCGGTGCGCAGCGATGATGTGGACGACGAGGATCTGCCGGGCGAGTTCGAAGTGCAGCCGCAAGCCAGCGCCAGCCACGGCCAGGCGCGCCCTGGCGGCCTGCCGGCACGGCCCCAGGACATGATCTTCCCGCGGGCCCGCAACAAACGCACCGCCCATGCCCTGGCCAGCTACCTGACCACTGCTGGTTTCGTTGACTGGGAGATGGAAGTACTGGGGCTGGACCTGTACATTTGATGGATGAGTCTGTCCACGCTTCCCTATTTTGTCGGTTGTCCGTCCTGGAGTGAAAACGCCTGGCGCGAGTACCTGTACCCGGCTGACGCCAAAAGCGGCGAGTTTCTCGGCCTCTACAGCCAGGTCTTCAATGCCGTAGAAGGCAACACCACCTTTTATGCCCGTCCGGCACCGGCGACGATCGAGCGCTGGGCGCAGGTAATGCCCGCGCACTTTCGTTTTACCGCCAAGTTCCCCGGCGATATCAGTCATAGTGGTGACCTGCACGGTCAATTGGCGGCTGCGCAATCCTTCATCGACTTGCTCAAGCCCTTGGGCGCACGCGTAGCCCCTTACTGGCTGCAGTTGCCGGCAACCTTCGGTCCGGCGCGCCTCGGTGAGCTGGTGAATTTCCTCGACGAGGCCGCCGTGCCCATCGCCGTGGAGGTACGCAATGCGGCGTTCTTCAGCAAGGGCGATGAAGAGCGCATGCTCAACCGCTTGCTGCTCGATCGCGGCGTCGAGCGCATCTGTCTTGATCCCCGGGCGCTGTTCAGCTGCACGTCGCGCAGCCCCGAGGTGCTTCACGCCCAGTCGAAAAAGCCGCGCGTGCCGCCACGCCCGACCGCCTTCACCCAGCACCCGCAGATACGGTTCATCGGCCACCCCGAGCTTGCTGCCAACGAGCCGTTCCTGCAGCCGTGGCTGGACAAAGTCGCGGCCTGGATCGAGGAGGGGCGCAGCCCCTACGTTTTCTTGCATACTGCCGACAACCGCCTGGCCGCCGCCCTGGCCCAGCGTTTCCATCAGGGCCTGATGGAACGTCTGCCGGGGCTTGCAGCCTTGCCTGAACTGGACAGGACACCAGAAGCCGAACAACTCGGCTTGCTCTGACCTGCCCTGCCGCCTGCCCGGGAGTCATGATCATGGATGTGCAAACCCTGCGTGCCGAAGCCTTCAAAGCCCTGCATGAACGCGATGGCGCCTTCGTCATTCCCAACCCCTGGGATGCCGGTTCCGCCAAGTTGCTGGCCAGCCTCGGCTTCGAGGCGCTGGCCACCACTAGTGCCGGGCTGGCGTTCTCCCTGGGGCGTCCGGATGCCGAAGGGGCCATGAGCCTGGATGAAACCCTCGATAACGCCCGTTGCATTGTCGACGCCACGGCGTTGCCGGTGGCCGCGGACCTGGAGAATGGCTTCAGCGACGATCCCAAGGGGTGCGCCGAGGCGATCCTGCAGGGCGCCGCCGTCGGCCTGGTCGGCGGTTCCATCGAGGATGCCAGCGGCAACGCCGAAGACCCGATCTACAGCTTTCATCACGCCGTGGAGCGGGTCGAAGCGGCGGTGGCCGCCGCCCGTAGCCTGGACTTCCCGTTCATGCTCTGTGCCCGCGCGGAAAACCTGCTGCACGGGCGCATGGACCTGGATGACACCATCGCCCGCCTGCAGGCCTTCGCCGAAGCCGGCGCCGATGTGCTCTATGCCCCGGGCCTGCGCACCGCGCAAGAGATCCGCCGTGTGGTGCAGGCGGTAGCGCCCAAGCCGGTCAACGTACTGATGGGCCTGAGCGGTGTGCAGCTGAGTTTTGCCGATGTCCAGGCCCTTGGTGTCAAGCGCATCAGTGTTGGCTCGTCGCTGGCGCGGGCGGCCTACGGCGCGTTTTTCTACGCCGCGCAACGGATTCACGATCAAGGCCGTTTCGACTACGCCGACCAGGCGTTGTCGTTCGACCAGCTCAACCAGTTATTCAGGCGTTGATCGACCATGCGCAAAGGACTGCTCGCTGTGCTGTGCCTGATGTCGATTGCCGTAAGCGTCGTTGCCTGGCGCATGGGCTGGCGTTTGCCAGATGCCTGGAACCCCTGGGCGGCGCTGGATGTGCGCCAGCCGCCGAACCTGCTGACACCGTATAAGCTGGGCCGTCTGCAGGATGATCCGCAGCTGTGCGAGCAGGCCCTGGCAACCTCGAACCTGCGCTATCGCAGGCAGTCCGACAGCCCGGCCAACGCGCCGTGCCCGCTGGAAAACGTGGTGCGGGTCGAAGGCTCCTCGGTGCGCCTGAGCAGCAGCTTTCTCGCCAGTTGCCCGATGGCGGTGGCTTATGCGCTGTTCGAACGCCATGCCCTGCAACCGGCGGCGCAGCGTGCTTTTGCCCAACCGGTGGTGCAGGTCGATCACCTGGGCAGCTTCGCCTGTCGCAACATGTACAACCGCAAGAATGGCCGCCTCAGCCAGCACGCCACGGCCAATGCCCTGGACATCGCCGGCTTTCGCCTGGCCGACGGGCAGCGTATTCAGTTGCTCAAGGACTGGCCGGGGGAGGGCGTCAAAGCGAAGTTCTTAAGGGATGTGCACGCCAGTGCCTGCGACAGCTTCAATACGGTGCTGGGGCCCGACTACAACGGCGCGCACCGTAATCACTTTCATCTGGACATGGGCTTCTGGCAGATCTGCCGCTGAGGCTCAGGCGGCGATGCGAACGTTGTTCAGCACCACCGGGCGGGCCCAGCGATTGTCGAAGTCCAGCTGCGATTGCTGCACGGCCATGGTGGCTTCGTCGAAAGGTTCGGGTGCCTTGTCCAGCAGGTCCATCTCGAATTCGGCGATCGGCAGATACAGCGGCTTGGCCTGTGGTGCCGGGCCTGGCTCAGGCAATGGCTGACCCTGGCTCATGACGATCGGGCGTACCCAGGTGTTGCTGATGTCCAACTGACGCTGCTGCTCGATCAGTTCGGCGGCGCTGAACGGCGGCGCGAGTTTTTCCAGCAGTTCAGGTTCGAGTTCGGCAATCGGCAGGAACAGCGGCTCGGGCGGGGCCAGTTCGGTGTCATGCACATCGCACAGGCGCTGGCTGTGAATCTGCGCCAGCACCTGGCTGCCGCCCAGCGGTTCGCCGGTGACCTTGTCGAATTGCTCGGCGGCCATGGCCTTGGCTGCGTCTTCCTGACCTTGCTGCTCAGCCAGGGCGCGGGCAAAAAAGTCCTGCCACAGGTGGCTGACGCCGCCCAGTGCCTGGGTATTGTGCCGGCCATAGTCGCCGACGGGCGAGATATAACCTGAGTTGAGCTGAAGAATGTCGGTCATGGCAGTCGCAGAGGGTTCTGGTCTGGCAAAATAGCGAATACTTCGTATATCGGCCGTGGCCGACGATCATTTAATTTTTTTGAGTACAGGATTTGATGGTGGAGCAACTGGCGGACGGCGGCATCCGGGTCGAGGCATTGACGGCCGATTTTCAGGCCCAGGCTGTCGAGTGGGCACAGCGCCTGGAGTTGCCGCTGAGCGACGATAGCGCAGGCTTTGCCGTGCAGGTCGGTGCCAGTGGCCTGCAGATCCAGCAGCTCGGCCCGCAGGCGCCGGGGCCGGTGCGGGTGGATTTCGTTGAAGGCGCGGCGGCCCACCGGCGGGTGTTCGGCGGCGGTAGCGGGCAGATGATCGCCAAGGCCGTGGGTATTGCTCAAGGCGTACGCCCACAGGTGCTCGATGCAACGGCGGGGCTGGGCAAGGACGCTTTCGTGCTGGCCAGCCTTGGCTGCCAGATGACCCTGATCGAACGCCAGCCACTGGTGGCGGCCTTGCTCGAAGATGGCCTGGCCCGCGCCCGCAATGATGCCGAGGTGGGCCCGATCGTCGCGCGCATGCACCTGCTCACCGGCAATGCCATCGAGCACATGCACAACTGGCAGGGCGAACCGCCGCAGGTGATCTACCTCGACCCGATGTTCCCGCACCGCGACAAGAGCGCCCTGGTGAAAAAGGAAATGCGCGTGTTCCGCCCGCTGGTCGGTGACGACCTCGACGCCCCGGCGCTGCTCGCCGCCGCCCTGGCCCTGGCCAGCCACCGGGTGGTGGTCAAGCGCCCGCGCAAGGCGCCGATCATCGACGGGCCCAAGCCCAGCCACTGCCTGGAAGGCAAATCCAGCCGCTACGACATCTACCCGAAAAAAGCCCTCAAGCCTTAGGGGCGGTAGGCGCGCATGAACAGCGCCACCACTTCCTGGACATGGGCCTCGGCGGCCTCGGCATCCAGCGCCGGGGCATAGCCGAGCAACAGGCGGAAGTTGGCCGCGCCCTTGAGCAGGCAGAAGAAGTGCTCGGCGGCGTTGGCCGGCAGCTCGATGCGCAGCAACCCGCGCGCATCCGCCTGGCGCAGCAGCGCCTCCATCTCATGCAGGACCCGCATCGGGCCGGCCTCGAAGAAGATCTGGCTGAGCTTCGGGTCCTGATTGCCCAGGGCCATGATCAGCCGATGCAGCTTGACCGACAGGTCGCTGCTGATCAGCGCCTGAAAACCGCGACCGATCTTCAGCAGCACCTGCTCCAGCGGTACACCTTCAGGCAGCTCGAAGATCAATTCGGGCAATTGCGCCGTGCAGGTGGCGACCACCGCTGAAGAGAACAGCGTCTCCTTGTCGGTGAAGTGGCTGTAGACCGTGAGTTTTGACACACCTGCCGCTGTCGCGACCGCATCCATGCTGGTGTTGGCATAGCCAAGGGTTAGAAACAGCGCCTTGGCTGCCTCGAGAATGGCCTGGCGTTTTGCCAGGTCCTTGGGCCGGCCGGGGCCGGTAGCAGCAGTGACTTTGGGCATGAGTGAAAAGTTACATATTCCAGTAAGTGCACATGGTACATCGCGACCGGTATTTCGGCGGGCAAATATCGACGTGCTGCGCCCGGCATAAATGTCGGAATTCTCTCGTACGCCTGCTTCCCCGGTCCGGCTCCCTGATTTAATATACCCATCAGTATAAATATTCAAAGCGCCATTCGCGAAAGGTCATTCATCATGTTGCGCCATGCCTTGCCCCTCGCTTTGCCCGTCGGTCTTGTGTTGCTGCTTGCTGCCTGTGGGCAGGAAAGCGCACCGCAGACTTCCCTTCGTCCGGCCATGGTGGTGCAGCCGCAGCCGGCCAGCGCCGCTGCCGACAGTTACCCCGGCGAGGTGCGTGCGCGCTTCGAGCCGGAGCTGGCATTCCGTATCGGTGGCAAGGTCAGCAAGCGCCTGGTCGAGGAAGGGCAGCGGGTCAAGGCCGAGCAGGCGCTGGCCGAGCTTGACCCTCAGGATGTGCGCCTGCAACTGGAAGCCAGCCGTGCACAACTGGCCGCCGCCGAAGCCAACCTGAGCCTGGTCAAGGCCGAACGCGACCGCTACAAGACCCTGCTCGACCGGCAGATGGTCAGCCGTTCGCAATATGACAATGCTGAAAACCTTTACCGCGCGGGTCTGGCCCGGCTCAAACAGGTGCGCGCCGAGTTTGATGTGGCCGGCAACCAGGCGGAATACGCCGTGCTGCGGGCCTCTCAGGATGGGGTGATTGCCAAGCGCCAGGTCGAAGTGGGGCAGGTGGTGTCCGCTGGCCAGACGGTGTTCACCCTGGCCACCGATGGCGAGCGTGAAGTGCTGATCGGCCTGCCGGAACAGCACTTCGGCCGTTTCAAGGTAGGTCAGCCGGTGTCGGTGGAGCTCTGGTCGCAACCGGATCAACGCTTCAATGGCCGTATTCGTGAGCTGTCACCTTCGGCCGATCCACGCTCGCGAACCTTTGCGGCGCGCATCGCCTTTACCGCCGGCAAGGTGCCGGCCGAGCTTGGCCAGAGCGCCCGGGTGTTCATCCAGCACACCGAGCAGATTCCCCTGGCGGTACCGCTCTCGGCCCTGACCGCAGAGAACGGCCAGACCTACGTCTGGCGTGTCGATGCCAACAACACCCTCAAGCGCGTGCCGGTGCGGGTCGGTGCTTACGGTGAAAGCAGCGTGCCGGTGCTCGAAGGCCTGAATGCCTCGGACTGGGTGGTAGCGGCCGGCGTGCATGTGCTCCAGGAGGGGCAACAGGTGCGTCCGGTGGATCGGTCCAATCGTGTGGTGAATCTGGCGGTCAAGGAGTAAGTCCCGATGGGTTTCAACCTTTCCGCCTGGGCCCTGCGCAATCGGCAGATCGTGCTGTTCCTGATGATTTTGCTGGCCGTGGTCGGCGCACTGTCCTACACCAAACTGGGGCAGAGCGAAGACCCGCCCTTTACCTTCAAGGCCATGGTCATTCGCACCCTCTGGCCCGGCGCCAGCGCCGAGGAAGTCTCGCGCCAGGTCACCGAACGCATCGAAAAGAAGCTGATGGAAACCGGCGAGTACGAGAGGATCGTCTCGTTCTCGCGGCCTGGTGAATCGCAGGTCACCTTCATGGCCCGCGACTCGATGCATTCGGCCGACATCCCCGAGCTCTGGTACCAGATCCGCAAGAAGGTCGCCGATATCCGCCACACCTTGCCCCAGGGTATCCAGGGGCCGTTCTTCAACGACGAATTCGGCACCACCTTCGGCAATATCTATGCGCTGACCGGCGACGGCTTCGACTACGCCGTGCTCAAGGACTACGCCGACCGCGTGCAGATCCAGCTGCAGCGGGTCAAGGACGTCGGCAAGGTCGAGCTGCTGGGCCTGCAGGACGAGAAGATCTGGATCGAGCTGTCCAACCTCAAGCTGGCCACCCTCGGCCTGCCCCTGGCGGCGGTGCAGCAGGCGCTGGAAGAGCAGAATGCGGTGAGCACTGCAGGCTTCTTCGAGACGCCGAGCGAGCGCCTGCAACTGCGGGTCAGCGGGCGCTTTACCACGGTCGAGCAGATCCAGCAGTTCCCGATCCGGGTGGGCGATCGCACCTTCCGTATCGGCGATGTTGCCGAGGTGCGCCGGGGCTTCAACGACCCACCCGCGCCGCGCATGCGCTTCATGGGGGAGGACGCCATCGGCCTGGCGGTATCGATGAAGGCCGGCGGTGACATTTTGGTACTGGGCAAGGCGCTGGAAACCGAGTTCGCCCGCATTGCCCACAACCTGCCGGCCGGCATGGAGCTGCGCAAGGTGTCCGATCAGCCGGCGGCGGTGAAGACCGGTGTGGGCGAGTTCGTCCAGGTGCTGGTCGAGGCGCTGGCCATCGTTTTGCTGGTGAGCTTCTTCTCCTTAGGCATGCGCACCGGCTTGGTGGTGGCGCTGGCGATCCCGCTGGTGCTGGCGATGACCTTTGCCGCCATGTACTACTTCGGCATCGGCCTGCACAAGATTTCCCTTGGCGCGCTGGTGCTGGCCCTGGGCTTGCTGGTGGATGACGCGATCATTGCCGTGGAAATGATGGCGATCAAGATGGAGCAGGGCTTCGACCGGCTCAAGGCCGCCAGTTATGCCTGGACCAGCACCGCCTTCCCGATGCTGACCGGCACCTTGATCACCGCCGCAGGCTTCTTGCCGATTGCCACCGCGCAGTCCGGCACCGGTGAATACACCCGCTCGATCTTCCAGGTGGTAACCATCGCCTTGCTCGCCTCGTGGATTGCCGCGGTGGTGTTCGTGCCCTATCTGGGCGAGCGCCTGCTGCCGGACCTGGCCAAGCTGCACGCGGCCAAGCATGGCACTGCCGAAGGTGGGCCAGATCCGTATGGCACACCGTTCTACCAGCGCGTGCGGCGCCTGGTCGGCTGGTGCGTGGAGCGGCGCAAGACGGTGATCCTGGCAACCATCGCCCTGTTTATCGGCAGCATTTTGTTGTTCCGCTTCGTGCCCCAGCAGTTCTTCCCGGCCTCCGGGCGCCTGGAGCTGATGGTCGACCTCAAGCTTGCCGAAGGCGCCTCGTTGAGTAACACCGCCGAGCAGGTCAAACGTCTGGAAGCACTGCTCAAGGAACGCGCCGGCATCGACAACTATGTAGCCTATGTGGGCACGGGTTCGCCACGCTTCTACCTGCCATTGGACCAGCAACTGCCGGCGCCAAGCTTCGCCCAGTTCGTGGTGCTGGCGAAAACAATCGAGGAGCGTGAACAACTGCGCAGTTGGCTGATCGCCACCCTCGATGAACAATTCCCCGACCTGCGCTCGCGGGTCACGCGCCTGGAAAACGGCCCGCCCGTGGGCTACCCGGTGCAGTTCCGGGTCACCGGCGAGCATATCGAGCAAGTCCGCGCCCTGGCCCGCAAAGTGGCGGCCAAGGTTCGTGAGAACCCCCATGTGGTCAACGTCCACCTCGACTGGGAAGAGCCGAGCAAGGTGGTTTACCTGAACATCGACCAGGACCGCGCCCGCGCCCTGGGAGTGAGCACGGCGAACCTGGCGAAGTTTCTGCAAAGCTCGCTGACCGGCTCTGCGGTCAGCCAGTTCCGTGAGGACAACGAGCTGATCGAGATCCTCCTGCGCGGTACCCAGCAGGAGCGCAGCGAGCTTGCCAACCTGCCAAGCCTGGCGGTGCCGACCGACAATGGCCGTAGTGTGGCGCTGTCTCAGGTGGCGACCCTGGAATACGGCTTTGAGGAGGGCGTCATCTGGCACCGCAACCGTCTGCCCAATGTCACCGTGCGCGCCGACATCTACGGCAAAGAACAACCGGTGACCCTGGTCCAGCAGATCCTGCCGACCCTGGACCCGGTGCGTGCCGAACTGCCCGATGGCTACCTGCTGGAGGTAGGCGGCACGGTGGAAGACTCTACCCGCGGGCAGAAGTCGGTGAACGCCGGGGTGCCGTTGTTCATCGTCGTGGTGCTGACCCTGCTGATGCTGCAATTGCGCAGCTTCTCGCGCACGGTGATGGTGTTTCTCACCGCGCCCCTGGGGCTGATTGGCGTGACCCTGTTCCTGTTGGTGTTCCGCCAGCCGTTCGGCTTTGTCGCCATGCTCGGGACCATTGCCCTGTCGGGCATGATCATGCGCAACTCGGTGATCCTGGTCGACCAGATCGAGCAGGATATCGCCGCTGGGCTTGACCGCTGGCAGGCAATTATCGAGGCGACGGTAAGGCGCTTCCGGCCGATCGTGCTGACCGCTCTGGCGGCGGTGCTGGCGATGATCCCGCTGTCACGCAGCGTGTTCTTCGGGCCGATGGCGGTGGCGATCATGGGCGGCCTGATCGTGGCGACGGCGTTGACGCTGTTGTTCCTGCCGGCCTTGTATGCGGCGTGGTTCAGGGTCAAGAAAGCCTGAGGGCGGTGACACAGATCTATTGTGGGAGCCGGCCTTGCCGGCGATGGGCTGCGCAAGCAGCCCTTTGGAGCGAGAGGCTCAAAGCGCGCCAAACACCTTCTTGGCGATGCTGGTAGCCGCAGCAGCCGGGTTCTGGCGGATGGTTTGTTCCTGCTTGCCAATCATCTCGAACAGGCCGTTGAGCGCCTGTTCGGTGACGTAACCTTCGACGTTGGCATTCTTGGCATCCAGCACGCCCAGGGTCGCCGCTTGCCCGGCAAAGTTGTTGTACTGCTGGGCCAGGCCGACCTGGTCGGTGGCCTTCTTGACGATCGGCAGGAACTTGGCGCGGATCTGTTCGCGGCTGGTCTTGCTCAGGTACTGGGTGGCCGAGTCATTGCCGCCGCTGAGGATGCCCTTGGCATCATCCACGGTCATTTTTTTCACCGCATCGACCAGCAGCGCCTGGGCTTGCGGCACGGCCGCTTCGGCGGCTTTGTTCATGCTGGATTCCAGTTGCTCGACCTGGGCGCCCATGCCGAACGTCTTCATCTTCTTGGCCACCTTGCCAAGGTTGCCCGGCAGCTCGATGCGCACATCCGGGTTATTGCTGAAACCACCGGGGGTGCCCAGTTGTTTGACCGCGACCTGGGCGCCCTGGGTCAGGGCGTCTTTAAGGCCGGTGGAGGCATCTTTCTGCGAGAGGTCGCCGAGCGACAGCGCCAGGGCGCTGGCCGACAGCAGCAGGCCGGCGCACAGGCCGGTGAAGGTTAGAGCTGGGCGAAACATGGCAGCATCCTTATGCGAAGGAAAAACAATCAATCAACGAACGGCATCGACCTTGATGCGCACCGGCTGCGGGTCGTTGCCGTCGAGCTGTACGCCGTGATGCTCGGTATTGATGAACAGCAGCTTGCCATCCAGTTCGATCCGCGCACTGACTGCATAGCGGTGACCGGGCTTGACCTGCGCCGGGTCGTAGCTCAGGTGGAAGGGCAGCGGCACATTGCCTTTGACCGGGCCGCTCTGGCTGGCCAGGGTGACGGCGGGGGCATCCATCAGCGACACGTCCTGCAGGGCGACGCTCAGGGTGGCGGCGGGCGGCAGGGCGATGCGCTGCAGGTAGAACACTTCGCCATCCAGGCTGGCCTTGGACGCTTCAGGGGTGCTGCTGCACGCGGCCAGCAGGCTGCCCAGAAGGATCAGGGACAGTTTCTTCATCAGTAGCTCCTTATCGGTGGCGCCGCTGGGACGGTCGCCAACCGGGTCAATGGGTATAGCTCCAAAGGCTCAGGCCAGTATGGCCTATGCCGCAGTCTCGGTGGTTTCTTCGCTGCGATGCAGGGCCACCTGGCGGATCGACAGGCGCACCTCTGCCGACAGCACCCGCTTGGCTGCGCCTTCGGCCAATTCGCTGAGCTTCGCGTGATAGCCAAGCTTGCCGTTGGTATCCGGGTGCAATACGCCTTGCTCGATCTGGGTCTGGATAAAGTGGCGGAACAGGGTCTTGTCGAAAAACTCCGGGGCGTTCAGGCCATGCAAAATCGACAGGCGCTGGGCCATGATCACACACAGGTCTTCCAGCTCTTCGGCGCTCAGGGTGTGCTGGCCGCTGTTGAGCAGCAGGGCGGTGGCCATGTAGAAGCGCTGCAGGGTCTGGGTGATGGCACGGGCCAGCAGGGTCAGCAGCACGAACTGCCGCGAACTCGGTGCCTGGCGCAGGTACACGCCGTTTTCGAAGCGCAGCAGGCCTTGCTCGACGAAAGCCTCCAGCCACTGGTCGATGACCGCGTCCAGCTCATCGAGCTCCCAGCGAATGAACAGCTCCGATTGCAGGTACGGGTACAGCGCCCGGGTGTACTGCAGAATCAGCTCGCGGCTCATGCGCGAGCTGCTCTGGAAGAAGCTCGCCAGCAAGGCCGGCAGAGCGACGATGTGCAGCACGTTGTTGCGGTAGTAGGTCATCAGGACAGCATTTTGCTCGTCCAGGTAGAGGATCTTGCCCAGCGCATCGCTCTGTTCGGCCAGCAGGTCCATGCCCTTGACGTGGCTGATCAGGGCCAGGCCATCACCTTCGGGCAAGGTGGTGTGCGGCGAATAGGGCACCGTGCGCAGCAGCGCCAGGTACAGGTCCAGCACCCGCGCCAGAGCACGTTCATCCAGGGCCAGGCGGCTGGTGGAGAGCAGCGCCAGGGCCACCAGGTTGACCGGGTTGATCGCCGCCGCCTCGTTCAGGTGCTGGGCGACTTTCTCGCCCAGGCGCGAGGTGGTCTCGTTGAGCCAGGCCGGGCGGAACTGCGGGCCGTGTTCCTGTTCGCGCCAGCCAGGTTGCTGCTGATCGAGGAAGGCGCCGAGGCGGATCGGCTCGCCGAAGTTGACCGCGACCTGGCCGAAGCGCTGCTTGAGTGCGCCGATGACCTTGAAGATGTCGAAGATCGATTCTTTCTTCTTGCTCGCACCGCGCAACTCGCCCAGGTAGGTGCGGCCTTCGAGCACGCGTTCATAGCCGATGTACACCGGGACAAAGACGATTGGCGTGCGCGAAGAGCGCAGGTAGCTGCGCAGGGTAATGGCGAGCATGCCGGTTTTCGGTTGCAGCATGCGTCCGGTGCGCGAGCGCCCACCTTCGACGAAGTACTCGACCGGAAAACCCTTGGTGAACAGCGTGTGCAGGTATTCGTTGAACACTGCGGTGTACAGCGGGTTGCCCTTGAAGGTGCGGCGCATGAAGAACGCCCCGCCGCGGCGCAGCAGGCCGCCGATCACCGGCATGTTGAGGTTGATCCCGGCGGCGATATGCGGCGGGGTCAGGCCGTTGCGAAACAGCAGGTAGGAGAGCAGCAAGTAGTCGATATGGCTGCGGTGGCAAGGCACGTAGATGACTTCATGGCCCGGGGCGATGCCTTGCACCTGCTCGATGTGGTTGACCTTGATGCCGTCGTAGATCTTGTTCCAGAACCAGCTCAGCACCACTTCCAGGAAGCGGATGGCGGTGTAGGTGTAGTCCGAGGCGATCTCATTGCCGTAGCGCAGGGCCTGGGCTTCGGCTTTGGCCAGCGGGATCTTCTCGCGCTCGGCCTCATCGGCGATGGCCTGGCGCACCAGCGGGTCGTGGATCAGGCCTTTGACCAGGTTACGGCGGTGGGAGATGTCCGGGCCGATGACGGCGGTCTTGAGGTTGCGAAAATGTACACGCAGCAGCCGCTGGGCCATGCGCATGGTGCGCTCGTGGCCCTTGTTGTGCTGCACCAGCTCGCGCAAATGGATCGGCGCCGAGAACTGCACGCGGGTCTTGCGCCCAAGGATCAGCACGGTGAGCAAGCGCCGCAGGCGCCCGGTAACCGCCCAGCTGTCAGCGAACAGCAGCTTCCAGGGGCTGGATTCGCTGGCCGGCGACTGGCCCCAGAACACGCTGACGGGGATGATCTGCGCGTCTTCCTCGGCATGCTGGCTGACGGCGTTGACCAGCCGTGCCAGGGTGGGCGGGGCGCCGCGCTTGTCGTGACGGCCAAGCCAGTCTGGCTCCGGGGTCAGGTAAAAGAACGCGGCAGGTTCTTGCAGGGTCCCGACGGCTACGGGCAGTACCGGGCGAGGCAGCCCGGCTTTGGTGCACTCGCGATCGAGTACCGCAAGGTCGGTCAGCGATGGCGATTGCAGGGCGTAAAACACTGGCCGGCTGCGATCCAGGTTCAAGGTGAAGGATGACTGGTTGATGGTCTCGGAGCGAACCCACAGGTACAACAGGCGACGCAGGGCGCCGAAGATCAGGCGGCGCAGGGGAGAACGGGTCATACGGTGTGTGCTCTGGATGAGATTTTCGAGTAATTGCTCAGTGGGCTAGTGTGCCGTATCTGCGCAAGTTCAGCAAAAAGCGCCCCGGTCATGAAAATTAATTTAAGTGTGTCATATACTCGGTCCGCCGCTTGCAAGAGATTTCGGCAAGCTGCGTCGGCAGGGGGTGGTGACCTCTCTGCATGCAAGGCGATTCCAAAATAAAAATCCGGAGTAGTTCAGATGTCGTCTCGTGAGACTGGAAGTGTAAAGTGGTTCAATGACGCCAAAGGTTACGGCTTCATTCAGCGTGAAGGTGGCGCGGACGTGTTCGTTCACTACCGTGCCATCCGGGGTGAGGGGCATCGCACCCTGCTCGAGGGGCAGCAGGTCGAATACAGTCTGACTCAGGGCCAGAAAGGCCTGCAGGCAGAAGACGTAGTCGGGCTGTAAGCGCCGGGCCACAAGCCTCGAGCCTGGGCCCAGAAGCGAAAAGGCCCGCCGCCGGACGACCGGGGCGGGCCTTTTCGAAAAAGTTCTTTCAGCTGGTGCGCCAGGTGATTTCTTCTTCGCCGTCGGCACTGATGCGGATCCAGCGATCGGCGTCCTCTTCACCTTCTTCCTCGACCCAGCTGCCCGGTGCGCAACGCACTTCGACGTTCAGCGCGGCAAAGGCGGCGCGAGCGCATTCAATGTCGTCTGCCCACGGCGTCTGGTCGCTTTCCAGGTAAAGACTGTTCCATTTGCCCACAGCTTTCGGTAACCAGGTAACTGGAATGTTACCGGCCTTGCACTTGTAGGTCTGGCCTTTCTGTTGCCAATCGCTGCACGGGCCGAGTGCCTCGGTGAGCCAGGCGGCGATCTGCTTGTGGTCGACGTCGGCGTCTTTCAGGTAAATCTCGATATCGGGTTGGCGCATAGGGGCTCCGGGTGCGCTCAGTCTTGGCGCACAAAGTAATCGTAACGCATCGATACCGTGACCTCGAAAGGCTCGGCCTGGTCGATGACGCGCGCGCGTTTATCGGCGCTGGCGCGCCAACCATGCGGGGTCATGGCCAGCAGGTCGGCGCGGGCCTTGCTATCGGCAAGGCTGAGGTGGAATTTCAGGGTTTCGCTATGGGCGTGCTGCATGCCCGCTGGCACCAGTGCCAGGTGTTTGTCGTCGGCGTAGTCGCGCACTTCATCGTAGAGCTTGTGGCGCAACTCGATCAGGTGCTCGTTGGTCGGGCCGACGCGCATCAGGCCGCCGCCGGGGCTCAGCAGGCGCAGGGCCTCTTGCCAGTCCAGCGGGCTGAAGACACTGGCCAGGAACTGACAGCTGGCATCGGCCAGCGGCACCCGGGCCATGCTCGCCACCAGCCAGGTCACCGCCGGGTTGCGCTTACAGGCCCGCTTGACCGCCTCGCGGGAGATATCCAGGGCGTAACCATCGGTCTCGGGCAGCGCTTGGGCGATCTGTGCGGTGTAGTAACCCTCGCCACAACCGATATCCAGCCAGCGCTCGGGTGCGCGTTCAGCGGCAAGCTCGGCCAGGCGCCGGGCTACCGGGGCGTAATAGCCAGCGTTGAGAAAGTCGCGGCGGGCCTCGACCATCGCCTGGTTGTCGCCCGGGTCACGGCTGTTCTTGTGCTGCACTGGCAGCAGGTTCAGGTAGCCCTGGCGAGCACGGTCGAAACGATGGCCGGCCGGGCAGGCCACGCCATTGTCGAGCGTGCTCAGCGCGGCGCTACAGATCGGGCAGGTGAGCATCAGGCAAGCAACCGGGTCAGGGTCTGGTAGTAGATTTCGGTCAGCACATCGAGGTCACTGGCCAGGATCCGCTCGTTGACCTGGTGAATCGTGGCGTTGACCGGGCCCAACTCGACCACCTGGGTGCCGAGGGTGGCGATGAAGCGCCCGTCGGAAGTGCCGCCGCTGGTCGATGCCTTGGTCTCACGGCCGGTAACCGCCTTGATGCTGGCCGATACCGCGTCGAGCAAATCGCCCGGCTCGGTGAGGAACGGCAGGCCCGACAGTGCCCAGTCCACGTGCCAGTCCAGCTGGTGTTTGTCGAGGATGGCGGCAACCCGCTGTTGCAGGCCCTCGACCGTCGACTCGGTAGAGAAACGGAAGTTGAACAGCGCAGTCAGCTCGCCTGGCACCACGTTGGTGGCACCGGTACCGGAGTTGAGGTTGGAGATCTGGAAGCTGGTCGGCGGGAAGAACGCATTGCCTTCGTCCCAGTGTTCGGCTGCCAGTTCCGCCAGGGCGGGAGCTGCCAGGTGGATCGGGTTCTTCGCCAGGTGCGGGTAGGCCACATGGCCCTGGACGCCGCGCACGGTGAGCTTGGCGCCGAGCGAGCCGCGGCGGCCGTTCTTGACCACGTCACCGACCAGGCTGGTGCTCGACGGCTCGCCGACGATGCACCAGTCCAGGCGCTCGTTGCGTGCCGCCAGGCGCTCGACCACGGCCTTGGTGCCGTGGTGGGCCGGGCCTTCTTCATCGCTGGTGATCAGGAAGGCGACCTTGCCGCGATGGTTGGGGTAGTCGGCGACGAAGCGCTCTGTGGCCACCACCATGGCCGCCAGGCTGCCTTTCATGTCGGCAGCGCCACGCCCGCAGAGCATGCCGTCGGCATCGATCAGGGCGTCGAACGGATCGTTCTGCCAGGCCTGCACCGGGCCGGTCGGGACTACGTCGGTGTGGCCGGCGAAGCACAGCACGGGACCTTCCTGGGTGCCATGGGTGGCCCAGAAGTTGTCGACGTCTTCGATCCGCATCGGTTCGAGCATGAAACCGGCATCGCCCAGGCGCTGCATCATCTGTTTCTGGCAGTCGAAGTCCAGCGGGGTTACCGACGGACGGCGAATCAGGTCGCAGGCCAGTTCAAGGGTAGGCGAGAGGTCGGCTGGGGCCGTCATGAGGAACTCCGGGGCAAGGCAGGGCACGAATTCGAGGGGGGTTATCTTATAGCAATTCAGAGCCCTGTAGGAGCGGGCTTGTCCCGCGATTGCGGACTTTCGGCCGGCATCGCATCGCGGGGCAAGCCCGCTCCTACAGGTTATCTCAGGATCAGGAGGCCTGGGCCGGCTGCGCTGCATCCACAGGCTTAGGCAGCGACGACAGCATGGCCATGATCAGCGCCGCCAGGTACGGCAGCGACTGCACCAGCAGCATCGTCACCCAGAAGCGCATGTCATTGCTCGGCAGGCCCTGGACCAGGTAGATCCCGGCCGCGGCGCCCCACAACAGCAACATGATGAACAGCTCCTCACGCGCCTCGGAAAGCGCCACCAGCAAGCCATGGCTGTCGGCGTTCTTCGGCGTACGGAAGAACGGAATGCTGCTGGTGAAGAAACCGTACAGCACCGCCTTGGCAATCGTGTGCGAAAGCGCAAGGCCCGCCAGGGCCGCGGCGAAAGCGTCCTTGAGGTTCACGCCCACCGCGCGGCGGTAGAGGAACACGATCTTGCCGACCTTGAACACGAACAGCGCCAGTGGCGGAATAGCGAAGATCAGCAGCGGCGGGTCGACCCGTTGCGGCACGATGATCATCGCCGCCGACCACAGCAGGGCGCCGACAGTGAAGAAGATGTTCATGCCATCGGCGATCCACGGCAGCCAGCCGGCCAGGAAGTGGTAGCGCTGGCCACGGGTCAGCTCCGAGTCCTTGCCGCGCAGCAGGCTTGCGGCATGGCGCTTGATGATCTGGATGGCGCCGTAGGCCCAGCGGAAGCGCTGCTTCTTGAAGTCGATGAAGGTGTCGGGCATCAGGCCCTTGCCATAGCTCTCGTGGGAATACGCCGCTGAGTAGCCCTTTTCGAACACGCGCAGGCCGAGCTCGGCGTCTTCGCAGATGCACCAGTCGGCCCAGCCCAGCTCTTCGAGCACCGAGCGCCGGGTCATGGTCATGGTGCCGTGCTGGATGATCGCATCACGGTCGTTGCGGGTGACCATGCCGATATGGAAGAAGCCCTTGTACTCGCTGTAGCACAGCTTCTTGAAGGTGCTCTCGTTCTGGTCGCGGTAGTCCTGGGGGGATTGCACCACGGCGATTTTCGGGTCGGCGAAGTGCGGCACCATGTGCTTGAGCCAGTTGCGGTCGACGCAGTAGTCCGAGTCGATCACCGCGATCACTTCGGCGTCCTTGGCGGTATGCGGGATCAGGTAGTTCAGCGCACCGCCCTTGAAGCCGGCCAGGGGCGCGACATGGAAGAACTTGAAGCGCTCGCCGAGCATCTCGCAGTGGGCCTTGATCGGCTCCCAGACCGCCGGGTCCTTGGTGTTGTTGTCGATGATCAGGACTTCGTAGTCCGGATAATCCAGCGCCGCCAGGGCGTTGAGGGTCTGTTTGACCATCTCTGGCGGCTCGTTGTAGCACGGCACATGCACCGAGACTTTCGGCCGGTAGGCGGCGTCGGCCTGTACCGGCAAAAACTCCCGGCGGCGCTTGTGAATCCATACAGCTTCGGCCAGTTCATGGGCCTCGGTCAGCAGCACGATAAACACGCCAAGGGCGCCAAGGGCGAGCAAAAAGCCCACGGTCAGGCTGAACCAGGTGCTGTATTGCTGGCTATAGTCGTAACCGATCCATACCAGCACCGAGCCGCAGAGGAAGGCGATGAAGGTCAGGAAGGTGCGGCCGCGCTGGCGCAGGGCCGAGCCGTCGATCAGCAGCAGGGTCAGCGAGAGCATCGCCAGTACCACCGAACCGACCGCCAGTACGCGCCATTGCGGAATGGCCACTACTGGGCCTTCGAAGTTGAACTTCTGCTGGCGGGCGGCGTTGAACACGCCCCAGTAGGCGCCCACCGAGCCTTCGTCACTGGCTTTCCATGGCTGGTCGTAGGCTTCGATGACGAAGTAGTTGTAGCCCTGGCGGTTGAGCTTGTTGACCAAGGTGCGCAGGTAGATGGCCTGGTCGGCCTGGGTGGCCTCGGCGCCGCCACGCATGCGGCCGTTGCTCGGCCAGCCGACTTCAGACAACAGCAAGGGTTTGCGTGGGAATTGTTGCTTGAGGTCGCGGGCACGGTCCAGAACGAACTGGCCGGCATCCTTCATCGGGATGAACTCCCAATACGGCAGGATGTGCGCGGCGACCAGGTCGGCATGCTTGGCCAGCTCCGGATGTTCCTTCCAGATGTGCCATTGCTCACTGGTGGTCACCGGTACTTTTACCGCGGCGCGTACCCGGTCCATGTACTGGATCAGCGCCTGCGGGGTGATCTCCTTGCGGAACAGCGCTTCGTTGCCGACCATGACCCGCACGACACTGCGCGAGCTGTTGGCCAGTTCGATGGCTTTCTCGATTTCCCGCTCGTTGCGCTCAAGGTCCGGGCTGATCCACACCCCCAGGGTCACGCGTAGGCCGAACTCTTCGGCCAGGCGCGGGATTTCCGCCTGGGTGCCTTCCACGGTATAGATCCGGATACTGTCGGTCAGCTTGCTGAGCTGCTCAAGGTCCTGGCGCAGCTCGTCCTCGCTCGGGTATTGGCCCTTTTGCGGGCTCTCGCCCTGGCGGAACGGCGAATAGGAAAAGCCGGAAATCTGCTCCGGCCAGTTGGGGGCGGAAACCGGGCGGTTGATCAGCGCCCAGAACCCGGTGAATAGCGCGGCGATTGCCATGACTATCACCAGGTTGATACCAAATTTACGCGATGACATAGATAGTTCGGGTTCCGAAAGGTGGAACGGGCGGGCGCCAGAGGGCGCGAATCCTGCGTACTTCCTGCCCAGGCAGTGTGGGAACAGGTCGGTGGCAGAAGATTGGATTAGCTTCAGGCGCTGAAGTTCTTAGCCCGTACTTTTGTCGTCCAAGTCTTTGGATTGCATAGGACATTAAAGCAGGATTACAACTACCTTTACCAATGCATGGCTCGGGCGGCAGGTACTGCAGGGTGCCTTCGCGCCGCAAGAGGCCTATAATGCGCGCCGGTTTTTTCGGGGTTGGGCCATGAGTACAGAAGATCCACGCTTTGCCGGTGTCGCCCGGTTATACGGTGACAACGGCCTGCAGCGCCTGCGCGAGGCCCATGTGGCCATCGTCGGTATCGGCGGGGTCGGCTCCTGGGCGGCCGAAGCCATGGCCCGTAGTGGCGTCGGCGAAATCTCCCTGTTCGACCTCGATGATGTCTGCGTCAGCAATACCAACCGCCAGTTGCATGCCCAGGAGGGCAATATCGGCCGCGCCAAGGCCGAGGTCATGGCTGAGCGCCTGCGGGCCATCAACCCGGCCTGCAAAGTGCATGCAGTGGTGGATTTCGTCACCAAGGAAACCCTGCCCGAGTACATCGGCGAGCACATCGATTGCGTGATCGACTGCATCGACAGCGTCATGGCCAAGGCCGCGCTGATTGGCTGGTGCAAGCGCCACAAGGTCACCATCATCAGCACCGGTGGTGCCGGCGGGCAAATCGACCCAACCCAGATCCGCGTTGCCGACCTGAACAAGACCTTCAATGACCCGCTGGCCTCGCGGGTGCGTTCGACGTTGCGCCGCGATTACGGTTTTTCTCGCACGGTGACCCGCAACTACAGCGTGCCCTGTGTGTTCTCCACTGAACAGCTGCGCTATCCCAAAGGTGACGGCAGCGTCTGCTTGCAGAAGAGTTTTGTTGGCGAGGGGGTGAAGCTGGACTGCTCCGGCGGCTTCGGCGCGGTGATGATGGTCACCGCGACCTTCGGCATGGTCGCCGCCAGCAAGGCGGTGGAAAAGCTTGTGGCTGGCGCCCGCCGCCCGTCCGAGCGCAGCAAGGCTCAGGCACCGGCGGCAAGCTGAGCCATGCGTTGCAGGACGGCGTTCAGGCCGTTGCTGCGTGAAGGCGAGAGCTGGCGGCCCAGGCCCAGCTGATTGAACCAGGCGGGCAGGTCCAGTTGCGTCAGCTCAGCGCTGGACAACCCTTCGACCCGCACCAGCAACAGTGCCAGCAAGCCGCGGATGATCCGTGCATCACTGGCCCCCTTGAAGCGCCACTGGCCGTCCTGCTGCTCGGCCACCAGCCAGACCTGGCTTTCGCAGCCGTGTACACGGTTGGTTTCGGACTGTTCCTCTGCGCTCAAGGGCGCCAGACGCTCGCCCCATTTCATCAGCAAGCGTGCGCGCTGTTCCCAGCCGGTCGCCTGTTCGAAAACATCCAGCGCTTGCTGCGCAGCCAGGGGCAGGCTCATCTCAGCAACTCCAGGGCTTGGTCCAGGGCTTCGAAGAAGCGCTGCAGGTCGTCGGAGTCGTTGTACAGGCCCAGGGACACGCGGATCGCGCCATCCAGGCCGAGGCTTTTCAGCAACGGCATGGCGCAGTGATGGCCGGCGCGCACGGCGATGCCTTGCTCGGTGAGCATATGGGCGAGATCGGCATTATGCACCCCCTCGACCACGAAGCTGGCCAGGGCCAGTTGCGGTTGGCCGAGCAGGCGGATGCCTTCGCGGTCGTTGAGGCCGCGCAGCAGATGCCGGTGCAGGCCGGCTTCATGCTCGGCGACCGCATTGGCATCGAGACCTGCGAGGTAATCGAGGCTGGCACCGAGGCCGATCACACTGGCAATCGGCGGGGTACCGGCTTCGAAACCCAGGGGTGCCGGGCGAAAGCTGGCGCTGTGGTAGTCGGCGATCTGCACCATCTCGCCGCCGAACTGCCAATGACGCAGGCGCGCCAGGGCCTCGCTGCGGCCGTAGAGCACGCCGACGCCGTCAGGGCCGTAGAGCTTGTGGCTGGAGAATACATAAAAGTCGCAACCCAACTGGCGTACGTCGTGACGGCCGTGGACCACGCCTTGGGCGCCATCGACCACAGTCAGCGCGCCCTGGGCCTGGGCATGGGCCAGCAGGGGCTCCAGTGGCTGCCAGGCGCCGAGCACGTTGGACAGCTGGCTGACCGCCAGCACCCGTGTGCGTGGGCCGATCAGTTGCAGGGCGATGTTCAGATCGATCAGGCCGCGGCTGTCCAGTGGCAGGACCACCAGCTTCAGCCCGCGGCGCTGCGCCAGCTGTTGCCAGGGCAGCAGGTTGGCATGGTGTTCCAGGGCGCTGATGACGATTTCGTCGCCGGCTTCGAACAGTGGCTCAAGCCCGTAGGCGAGCAGGTTCAAGGCCGAGGTGGCGCCATGGGTGAAGACGATCTGCTGGCTGTCGGCGATATTCAGCCAGCCGGCGACCTTTTCCCGGCTGCGTTCGAAGGCTTGGGTAGCCAGGGCGCCGGGCAGGTGTTGGGCACGGTGCACGTTGGCAGCACCATGACCGTAATAGTGGCTCAAGGCATCGAGCAGGATTTGCGGTTTTTGCGTGGTAGCGGCGCTGTCCAGGTAGGTCTGGTGCTGGCGTTGCAGGGCGTCGATGGCTGGAAAGTCAGCGCGCCAGGGGGAGGGCTGGAACATGATGATCGGACCTGAAAATCGGGCCTGGCGTTAGGCCAGACCCGATGGTACCACTTAGTTGTGGGCGTGCAGCGCTTCGTTCAGCTCGATGGCCGACTTGTGGGTCTTGCACTCCACGGCGCCGTTGAGCGAGTTGCGGCGGAACAGCAGGTCGGTCTGGCCGGCCAGGTCGCGGGCCTTGACCACTTTGACCAGCTGGTTGTTCTCGTCCAGCAGGTTTACCTTGGTGCCGGCAGTGATATACAGGCCGGCTTCGACGGTGTTGCGGTCGCCCAGCGGGATGCCGATACCGGCGTTGGCGCCGATCAGGCAGCCTTCGCCAACCTTGATGACGATGTTGCCGCCACCGGACAGGGTGCCCATGGTCGAGCAGCCGCCGCCCAGGTCTGAACCCTTGCCGACGAAGACGCCCGCGGAGACGCGGCCTTCGATCATGCCCGGGCCTTCGGTGCCGGCGTTAAAGTTGACGAAGCCCTCGTGCATGATGGTGGTGCCTTCGCCGATGTAGGCCCCCAGGCGCACACGGGCGCTGTCGGCGATGCGAACGCCGGCAGGGACCACGTAGTCGGTCATTTTCGGGAACTTGTCCACCGAGAACACTTCCAGCAGCTCGCCCTTCAGGCGCGCTTCCAGTTGCTGCTCGGCAAGTTCCGCCAGGTCGATGGCGCCCTGGCTGGTCCAGGCCACGTTCGGCAGCAGCGGGAAGATGCCGGCCAGGTTCAGGCCGTGCGGCTTGACCAGGCGGTGCGAGAGCAGGTGCAGCTTCAGGTAGGCTTCCGGGGTGGACGTCAGTGCGGCGTCTTCGGCCAGCAGGGTGGCGACCAGTGGCTTGTTGCTTTCGGCCAGGCGGGTCAGCAGTGCGGCCTGGGCGGTGTCGACGCTCTTGAGGGCTTCGGCAAGCTGCGCGGCCTGGCTGGTGCTGAAGGCGATCGCCTGGTTGCCGCCTTCATAGCCCAGGACCGGGGCGATGGCCGCAACCAGTTCGGCAGCCGGGTTGATCAACGGTTGTGCGTAGAAGACTTCCAGCCAGGCGCCTTGACGGTTCTGGGTGCCGACACCGAAGGCCAGGCTGAACAGGGTAGTGGACATGCAGTTACCTCTTGCGAATTGAATGAAAGCTCGGCGCCGGTTTACTGAAGGGCGGCCGCGTACAGATCAGGCTTGAAGCCGACCAGGGTCCGCTTACCGAGGTCGAGCACAGGGCGCTTGATCATCGACGGTTGGGCCAGCATCAATTCGATGGCCTTGGCCTGGTCGAGATCGGCCTTCTGGGCGTCTTCGAGTTTGCGGAAGGTGGTGCCAGCACGGTTGAGTACTGTTTGCCAGCCATGTTCATCGCACCAGCGCTCAAGGCTTGCACGGTCGATGCCCTGGGTCTTGTAGTCGTGGAAATCGTAGCCCAGGCCTTGGTCTTCAAGCCAGGTACGGGCTTTCTTCATGGTGTCACAGGCCTTGATTCCATAAAGGTGCAATGGCGTGTCGCGTTTGGTCATGTCTTGCCCCTCCTGGGAAAAAATGGTGAAGGATTATGCCATGGTCGGCGGCTTTGGGTTGCCGTTGCCATGGCTCTTTGTAGCATTGTGTTACAGGTTCTGGGCGGTTCTGCGACTTTTGTGCAGCGGTGCGCCGGCAGCCTAAGCGGCTAATATGTCGTTTCAATGGCAATGCCGTGCCCAGGCCAGCATAAGTCGTTGAATGCGTTTGAATTGAACAGGACTCGCCGAATGCAATCAGCCTACACCGTTCTCATCCTGCTGATGCTGGTGAGTGTTTCCAAACTGGTCGGGCGGATGATCCCGCTGCCCTTGCCGCTGGTGCAGATTGCCGCCGGCGCCTTGCTGGCATGGCCTACCCTGGGCCTGCACGTGGCCCTGGACCCGGAATTGTTTCTGTTTTTGTTCCTGCCGCCGTTGCTGTTTTCCGATGGCTGGCGGATGCCCAAGCGTGACCTCTGGCGGTTGCGCGGCCCGATCCTGACCCTGGCGGTCGGCCTGGTGCTGTTTACCGTGGTCGGTGCCGGCTATTTCATTCACTGGATCCTGCCCGGCATTCCGTTGCCGGTGGCCTTTGCCCTGGCCGCGGTGCTGTCGCCGACCGACGCCGTAGCGGTCTCGGCCATCACCCAGGACCGCCTGCCGACGCCCTTGATGCACATGCTCCAGGGCGAGGCGCTGATGAACGATGCCTCGGGCCTGGTGACCTTCAAGTTCGCCCTGGCGGCGGCGATCACCGGGGTGTTCTCCCTCGCTGAGGCCAGCCTGACCTTTGTTCTGGTCGCTGTCGGCGGCCTGGCCATTGGTGTGGCCCTGAGCTGGCTGGTCGGGCGCTTGCGCGCCTGGATGATCGCCCGCGGCTGGGACGACCCGGCCACTCACGTGGTGTTCATGTTGCTGCTGCCGTTTGCCGCTTATGTGCTGGCCGAGCGCCTGGGCGCCTCCGGCATTCTCTCGGCGGTGGCGGCGGGGATGATGCAGAGCTGGCTCGACCTGTTGCCGCGCCAGACCAGCACGCGCCTGCTCAACCGCAGCGTCTGGTCGTTGCTGGAGTTCGCCTTCAACGGTCTGATCTTTCTGCTGTTGGGCTTGCAGTTGCCCGACATCATCAAGGCGGTGACCAGCCACGAAGCCTCGCTGTGGCCGACCTTGCTGTGGCGCTGCATGGATGTGGTGGCGATCTTCGCCGTGCTGCTGGCCTTGCGTTTTATCTGGGTGCAGAGCATCTGGCGCCTGATCGGGGTGATCCGCCGCTGGCGCGGCAAGGAAGACCTGGTGCTGGTGCCCAACGCCCGTTCCTGCTGGTTGTTGACGGTTGGTGGGGTGCGCGGGGCGGTGACCCTGGCCGGTGTCATGTCGGTGCCGCTGCTGATCAGCGCCGGCAAGGACTTCCCCGAGCGAGACTTGCTGATTTTCATCGCGGCCGGGGTCATTCTGCTGTCGCTGGTCGCTGCCTGTATCGCTTTGCCACTGCTATTGCGCGGTGTCACCAAGAGCCCCGACGACGCCCTGCGCCAAGAGGCCCAGGACGCCTGGCGGCGCACCGCTGAAGCGGCGATTCACGCCCTTGAGGGCAAAGACCTGAGCGAGGCTGGTACGCCGCTGGATGCCTCCCAGGCGGCGCTGGCGGCCGAGCTCAAGGCGCGGTTGATGGCCGAGTACCGGCATCAGCTCGAAACCTTCAACGACAGCGCCGAAGCCCAGGCCCTGGCCGCACAGATGGACCACCTTGAGCGGCGCTTGCGCCTGCGCGCGCTGCGGGCCCAGCGCCTGGAGCTGTACAACCTGCATCGTCAGCACCAGATCGGCGATGACGTGGTGCGTCAGGTGCTGGGGGAGCTGGATATGAGTGAGGCGAATCTGGGGCCGGTAAAGTAAGGCAATCACCGGCCATGCCCGCTCCTGCAACTGTGGGAACGGGCTTGACCCGCGATGAGTCTGAGCTTATTGCTGCAAGAACGCGCGAATCCGTTCGGCCGCCTCGACACATTCGGCCAACGGCGCCACCAGCGCCATGCGCACCCGCCCGGCACCCGGGTTGACGCCATCCACTTCGCGCGACAGGTACGAACCCGGCACCACGGTCACGTGCTGGGCTTCGAACAGGTCTCGGGTGAACTCGGCGTCATCGCCTGGCACCTTGGCCCACAGGTAGAAACCACCGTCCGGGCGCTGCACATCCAGTACCGGGGCGAGGATCTTCAGTACTGCATCGAACTTCTCGCGGTACAGGTCGCGGTTGGCCAGCACGTGTTCTTCGTCGTTCCAGGCGGCAATGCTCGCCAGCTGGGTTTGCACCGGCATGGCGCAGCCGTGGTAGGTGCGGTAGAGCAGGAACGGCTTGATGATCTCGGCGTCGCCGGCCACGAAGCCCGAGCGCAGGCCCGGCAGGTTGGAACGCTTGGACAGGCTGTGGAACACCACGCAACGCTTGAAGTCGCTGCGCCCAAGCTCGACGCAGGCGCTGAGCAGGCCGGGCGGTGGGCTTTGTTCGTCGAAGTACAGTTCGCTGTAGCACTCGTCGGCGGCGATCACGAAATCGTATTGGTCGGCCAGGGCGATCAGTTTTTTCAGGGTCTGCATTGGCACCAGGGCGCCGGTCGGGTTGCCTGGGGAGCAGAGGAAAAGGATCTGGCAGCGCTGCCAGGTCTCGGCCGACACGGCGTCGAAGTCCGGGTTGAAGCCGTTGCTGTCCAGGCAGGGCAGGTAGTGCGGGGTAGCGCCGGCCAGCAGCGCTGCGCCCTCGTAGATCTGGTAGAACGGGTTGGGGCTGATGACCAGGCCGTTCTCGGCGCGATTGACCACCGCCTGGGTGAAGGCAAACAGCGCTTCACGGGTGCCATTGACCGGCAGTACGTGTTTGTCGGCATCCAGCCAGCCGGCCGGGACGCTGAAACGGCGTTCGCACCAGCGAGTGATGGCTTGACGCAGCGCCGGCAGGCCGGCGGTGGTCGGGTACACGGCCATCTGCTGCAGGTTGTCGGCCAGGGCCTGGGCGACGAACGCCGGCGACTCATGCTTCGGTTCACCGATCGACAGGGCAATGGCGCGTTTGTCCGCCGCAGGCGTCACGCTGCCGAGCAGCGCACGGAGTTTCTCGAACGGGTAGGGCTGAAGCTGGTTCAAAGCGTTGTTCATCGGCGCAAGGTCTCGTCAAACGGTCAAATGGTCAGGCGGGTCAAAGGCACCCCGGTCGCCTGGTCGACGCGCAGTTGCTCGACGATCGCATCCTGCAGGCGGCTGCACAACTGCGGGTCGGACAGGGGCTGGTTGTCGGCGTCGGTGATGAAGAACACGTCTTCGACCCGTTCGCCGAGGGTGGCAATCTTGGCATTTTGCAGCGACAGGTCGAACTCCAGGAAGATCTTGCCGATCCGCGCCAGCAGGCCGGGGCGGTCGGGGGCGCTGAGTTCGAGGATGGTCACCGGGCGCTGGGCATCGTTATGGATGGTCACCTGCGGGGCAAAGGTGAAGTGCTTGAGCTGGCGCGGTACCCGGCGCTGGATGATGGTCGGGTAGTCGTCGGGGTTGCGCAAGGCGTCGGTCAGGCCGTCGCGAATTTGCTTGACCCGCACGGGATTGTCGCCGATCGAGTCGCCATCGTTATCGAGCACGATATAGGTGTCGAGGGTGAACTGGCTGCTCGAGGTGATGATCCGCGCGTCATGGATGTTCAGGTTGAGCTGGTCCATGGCCGCCACCGTCACGGCGAAGAAGTCGTGCTGGTCGGGGGCGTAGATGAAGATCTGGGTGCCGCCTTCGAATTCGCGCTGGGTGGTTTCCTTGATCAGCACCAGCGGCCCGCCGTCGGCCGGCTGCTGGAGGATGGCATCGCTGTGCCAGGCCACGTCGGCGGCGGTATGGCGCAGGAAGTAATCGTCACCCAATTGCGACCACAGTTGCTCGACGTCGTCCGGGTCGGTGCCCTCGCGAATGAGGATGTCCAGTGCTGCGCTCTGGGTCTGGCGGATCTGCTCTTCGCGGTCCAGCGGGTTTTCCAGGCCGCGGCGCAGGGCACGCTTGGTCTCGGTGTAGAGCTGGCGCAGCAAGCTGGCGCGCCAAGAGTTCCACAGGCTCGGGTTGGTGGCGTTGATGTCGGCCACCGTTAGTACATAAAGGTAATCCAGGCGGGTTTCATCGCCCACCAGTTGGGCGAAGTCGTAGATTACCTGCGGGTCGGACAGGTCCTTGCGCTGGGCGGTGGTCGACATCACCAGGTGATGCTGCACCAGCCAGACAATCAGCCGGCTGTCCCAGCTCGGTAGCTGATGACGCGCACAGAAGGCCTGGGCGTCCACCGCGCCCAACTCGGAGTGATCACCCTGACGACCCTTGCCGATGTCGTGATAAAGCCCGGCGAGATAAATCAGCTCTGGCTTGGGCAGGCGGCCCATGAGCTTGCTGGCCAGCGGGAATTTTTCCGAAACCGGGGTGTACTGCAGTTTGCGTAGGTGCTTGATCAGGTTAAGGGTGTGCGCATCGACGGTATAGATGTGAAACAGGTCGTGCTGCATCTGCCCGACGATCAGGCCGAACTCCGGCAAATAACGGCCGAGAATGCCGTAGCGGTTCATCCGCCGCAGATTGCGGTGGATACCGATCTCGCACTTGAACAGCTCGATGAACAGGCTGGTGTTGCGGATATCATTACGAAAATCGTCGTCGATCAGGTGCCGGTGCTCGCGCAGCAGACGAATGGTGTCGGCGCGCACGCCCTTGATTTCCGGGTGCTGGGCCATCAGCACGAAGATTTCCAGCATGGCGAACGGCGTGCGCTTGAAGACGTTGGTGCGTACTGCCTCGATATAGCCGTCATGCAGTTGGAAACGCGCGTTCAGCGGCTGGGCACTGGCGCTGTCGTCGTCGAGGATGACTTCTTCGAAGTGCTGGATGATCAGGTCGCTGAGCTCGGCGATGCTCATCACCACCCGGTAGTACTGCTGCATGAACTGCTCGATGGCGCGCTTGGGGTTTTCGTCGCCAAACCCGAGCAGGGCGGCGATGCTGCGCTGGTGGTCGAACAGCAAGCGGTCCTCGGCGCGCCCGGCCAGCATGTGCAGGGCGTAGCGCACTTTCCAGAGAAATTCCTGGGACGAGGCCAGCAGGTTGTTCTCGCTTTCCAGCAAGAAGCCTTCGCCGGCCAGAGCGTGCAGGTTGAGGGTGCCGTACTGGCGCCGGGCGATCCACAGTACCGTCTGGATATCACGCAGGCCGCCTGGCGAGCCCTTGACGTTGGGCTCCAGGTTGTACTCGGTGTCGTTGTACTTGTGGTGCCGGGCTTTTTGCTCGGCACGCTTGGCCAGGAAGAATTCCTTGCTCGGCCACATGTGCGCGGTGCTGGTGACCTCGAGCATGCGCTGGCGCAGGTGCTCGGGGCCGGCAATAGTGCGGCTTTCCATCAGGTTGGTGACTACCGTCAGGTCGGCGCGGGCCTGTTCTGCGCATTCATCGACCGAGCGCACGCTCTGGCCGACTTCCAGGCCGATGTCCCAGA
The DNA here is from genome assembly GCF_018390435.1 of Pseudomonas sp. RC2C2. Lineage (NCBI taxonomy): Bacteria > Pseudomonadati > Pseudomonadota > Gammaproteobacteria > Pseudomonadales > Pseudomonadaceae > Pseudomonas > Pseudomonas sp. RC2C2. The sequence continues at coordinate 3,556,704 of NZ_JAHBAX010000001.1, forward strand.
GCAGGGTCAGAAAGCGTTCGATCGAGTCGCGAAAAACCTCGTGGTCGGCACTGTCGAGCAGGATCAGCAGATCGATGTCGGAGTAGGGGTGCAGCTCGCCGCGCCCGTAGCCACCGGTGGCGATCAGGGCGATATCGGCGTCTTCGCTCCAGGTGAACTGGTTCCAGGCCTGTTGCAGGATGTTGTCGACGAACCAGGCGCGGTCCTCGATCAGCCGGCGGATCTCGCGGCCGCTGCGAAAGCGGTTGTCGAGCACCTCGCCGGCCTGGCGGATGGCTTTCTTGAAGGCAGCGATAGGGCTTGCCTTGAGGGCCAGTTCCGCCTGGAACTGACCGCGATCGAACAGCTCGGGATCCACCTGGGGCATCGAGAGGCTTTCCTGTGACAATCAGGCCGACGTGCGGGGAATGGTGTCGTCTTTACGCAGGGTGAAGATTTCGTAACCGGTCGCGGTCACCACCAGGGTGTGTTCCCACTGGGCCGAGAGCTTGCGGTCCTTGGTGATGGCGGTCCAGCCGTCGCCCAGCACCTTGGTGTCGGCTTTGCCCTGGTTGATCATCGGCTCGATGGTAAAGGTCATGCCTTCCTTGAGCTCCATGCCGGTGCCGGCGCGGCCGTAGTGCAGGATCTGCGGCTCTTCGTGGAACACCTTGCCGATGCCGTGGCCGCAGAACTCGCGCACCACCGAGAAACCGTTCTTTTCCGCGTGCTTCTGGATCACTTCGCCGATGTCGCCCAGGCGGCAGCCTGGCTTGACCAGCTCGATGGCCTTGTACATGCACTCCTGGGTGATCTGGGACAGGCGCTCGGCCCATACCGGTACGGTGCCGACGTGGAACATGCGGCTGGTGTCGCCGTGGTAGCCATCCTTGATCACGGTGACGTCGATGTTCAGGGTGTCACCGTCCTTGAGCGGCTTGTCGCCCGGGATGCCATGGCAGACCACGTGGTTGACCGAGGTGCAGATCGACTTGGGGAAGCCCTTGTAGTTGAGCGGCGCCGGAATCGCTTGCTGGACGTTGACGATGTAGTCGTGGCACAGGCGGTCGAGCTCCTCGGTGGTGACACCGGGCTTGACGTGCTCTTCGATCATCTCCAGGACTTCGGCGGCCAGGCGGCCGGCGATGCGCATCTTTTCGATGTCTTCGGCGGTTTTGATGGTAACGGTCATTACAGGCTCTCTACGGCGCAGCAAGGCGCAAATAATCTGGGGAAAGGCCGGATTCTAACAGAGCCAGGCCCGATTCAGGCGGCCATGGCGCTGATACAGCCTTTATATAAGGGCCATTCTGGCGCTAATGGGCGATGTGTGCAAAAGCCTGTGACGTTCAATGGTAATTCTGGTTTCGCTTGGCGGGCTTGTGTGGTATAAAATGCGCCGCTTTCCGGGGATAGCTCCGGAAGCACTAAACCCACACACGTGTCGACACGATGACCTGGGTGCCTTCGATCCACGGATCGCGGGTTGGTCATTGGGATACGTGGAGGCCCAACCCGACTTATCAAGGAACTATCATGTCCCAAGTCAACATGCGCGATATGCTGAAGGCCGGTGTGCACTTCGGTCACCAAACCCGTTACTGGAACCCGAAAATGGGTAAGTACATTTTCGGTGCGCGCAACAAGATTCACATCATCAACCTTGAAAAAACCCTGCCAATGTTCAACGAGGCACTGACCTTCGTAGAGCGTCTGGCCCAGGGCAAAAACAAGATTCTGTTCGTCGGCACCAAGCGTTCCGCTGGCAAGATCGTTGCTGAAGAAGCAGCACGTTGCGGTTCGCCGTACGTCGATCACCGCTGGTTGGGCGGCATGCTGACCAACTACAAGACCATCCGCGCTTCGATCAAGCGTCTGCGCGACCTGGAAACCCAGGCCGAAGACGGCACTTTCGCCAAGCTGACCAAGAAAGAAGCCCTGATGCGCTCCCGTGACCTGGAAAAACTGGATCGCAGCCTGGGTGGTATCAAGGACATGGGCGGCCTGCCTGATGCCCTGTTCGTGATCGACGTTGACCACGAGCGCATCGCTATCACCGAAGCCAACAAGCTGGGCATCCCGGTCATCGGCGTTGTCGATACCAACTCCAGCCCAGAAGGCGTTGACTACATCATCCCAGGTAACGATGACGCCATCCGCGCTATCCAGCTGTACATGGGTTCGATGGCTGACGCCGTGATCCGTGGCCGCAACAACGTTGCTGGCGGTACCGAAGTGTACGCCGAAGAAGCAGCACCAGCTGCTGAGTAATTGACGCCTGGCGTCTACTCGGCACGCGAAAAGGGGGCTTTGCCCCCTTTTTGCCACCTTGAAATCCTCTTGTCAGCATCGCCGTTGCAACCTTGTTACTGCATGAGTGCTGGTGAGTGGATTTACAGAATTGAACGCCCGTCAAGTATCGGGTGGAATGGTTGAAAACCTATCCAAGAGGAATTTGAAATGGCAGCAATTACTGCAGCGCTGGTCAAAGAACTGCGTGAGCGTACCGGCGAAGGCATGATGGATTGCAAAAAGGCCCTGGAAAAGGCCGGCGGCGACATCGAGAAAGCCATTGACGACATGCGCGCTTCGGGCGCCATCAAGGCCGCTAAAAAGGCTGGCAACGTTGCCGCTGAAGGCGCAATCGCCATCAAGGCCGACGACAAATCCGCCGTCCTGCTGGAAGTCAACTCGCAGACCGACTTCCTGGCTCTGCAAGACGACTTCAAAACCTTCGTCGCTGAAAGCGTTGACCAAGCTTTCGCCGAGAAGCTGACCGACGCCGCTCCGCTGATCGCTTCCCGCGAATCGGCTCGTGAAGCGCTGGTTGCCAAGGTTGGTGAGAACGTCAACATCCGTCGCCTGGTGCGCGTTGAAGGTGACGTTGTCGGCACCTACCTGCACGGCAACAAGATCGGTGTTGCTGTTGTCCTGAAGGGCGGCGACGTCCAGCTGGCCAAAGAAATCGCCATGCACGTGGCGGCAAGCAACCCAGAGTTCCTGCTGCCGTCGGAAGTTTCGGCTGAAGCAATCGAGCGCGAGAAGAACGTCTTCCTGACCCTGAACGAAGAGAAGATCAAGGGCAAGCCTGAGAACATCGTCGAGAACATGGTCAAAGGCCGTATCTCGAAGTTCCTGGCCGAAGCCAGCCTGGTCGAGCAAGCGTTCGTCATGAACCCGGAAATCAAGGTCGGTGAGCTGGCCAAGAAAGCCGGTGCTGAAATCGTTTCCTTCACCTACTTCAAAGTAGGCGAAGGCATCGAGAAGCCAGTCGACAACTTCGCTGAAGAAGTTGCTGCTCAGCTGGCTGCTGCCAAGCAATAAGACAGATTCACCTCTGTCGCCCCGAAGAGGCTGCCCGCTCACGCGCGCAGCCTCTTTGTCAAAGCGGGAGCGGCTTACAAAGCCGCCTTTCGTTGGCGCAGTAGCTGCGCCACGCTAGAGTTACGCGCAGGCTGAAAACAGCCCGCCAGATTTTTTTACAAACGCCGCAGGAGAGATTCGCAATGGCTCAGCAGGGCAGTGGTTATCAAGCTCGCTATAAACGCATTCTACTCAAGCTTAGCGGCGAGGCCCTGATGGGCTCGGAAGAGTTCGGGATCGACCCCAAGGTCCTGGATCGCATGGCATTGGAAGTCGGCCAATTGGTCGGCATTGGTGTTCAGGTCGGTTTGGTAATCGGCGGTGGCAACCTGTTCCGTGGCGCGGCGCTCAGTGCAGCCGGCATGGACCGCGTCACTGGCGACCACATGGGCATGCTGGCGACCGTAATGAATGGCCTGGCCATGCGCGACGCGCTGGAGCGCGCCAACATTACCGCGATCGTCATGTCGGCCATCTCCATGGTTGGCGTTACCGATCACTATGATCGTCGCAAAGCCATGCGCCACCTGAACTCCAAAGAAGTCGTAATCTTCGCTGCCGGTACCGGCAACCCGTTCTTCACCACCGACTCCGCGGCTTGCCTGCGCGCCATCGAAATCGATGCCGACGTGGTATTGAAGGCAACCAAGGTCGATGGTGTATACACTGCAGACCCATTCAAAGACCCGCATGCCGAGAAGTTCGATCATCTGACCTACGATGAAGTACTGGATCGCAAGCTGGGCGTGATGGATCTGACGGCAATCTGCCTGTGCCGCGATCACAAGATGCCGCTGCGCGTCTTCAATATGAACAAGCCCGGCGCCCTGCTGAACATCGTGCATGGCGGCGCTGAAGGAACTCTGATCGAGGAAGTTCAAAAATGATCAACGAAATCAAGAAAGACGCCCAGGAACGCATGGTCAAGTCCCTGGAATCGCTGCAGCACGCGTTCAGCCGGATTCGTACCGGTGCGGCCAACCCGCAGATTCTGGCCGGTGTCCAGGTGCCTTACTACGGCGCTGACACTCCGATCAACCAGGTCGCCAACGTGACTGTTAAAGATGCCCGTACCCTTCAGGTCGTGGCGTTTGAGCGCAACATGCTGGCTGCGGTGGAAAAAGCCATTCTCAACTCGGGCCTGGGCTTCAACCCGACCAACCTGGGTGAACTGCTGCTGATCTCGATGCCGGCCCTGACTGAAGAAACCCGCAAGGGCTTCACCAAGCAGGCGCGCGATGCGGCTGAAGATGCCCGTATTGCCGTGCGTAACATTCGTCGTGATGCGCTGAGCCAGCTCAAAGATCTGGTCAAAGAGAAAGAAATCAGCGAAGACGAAGAGCGTCGTGCAGCTGATGATGTGCAGAAGCTGACCGACAAGGCCGTAGCTGACATCGAAGTCGCTGTGAAGGCAAAAGAAAAGGACCTGATGGCCGTTTAAGGGTCGGGACTTTTTTCAATGGAAAAGACCAAGCAAGGTGTGTCCCCATCGGTGCCGCGCCATGTCGCGATCATCATGGATGGGAATAATCGCTGGGCGAAGAAGCGCCTGTTGCCCGGTGTTGCCGGGCACAAGGCCGGCGTGGACGCAGTGCGCGCGGTCATCGAGGTGTGCGCCGAGGCCAAGGTCGAGGTGCTGACCCTGTTCGCCTTTTCCAGTGAAAACTGGCAGCGCCCGGCCGAAGAGGTCGGGGCGTTGATGGAGCTGTTCTTCTCGGCCCTGCGCCGGGAAGCCAAGCGCCTCAACGACAACAACATCAGCCTGCGTATCATCGGTGACCGCTCGCGCTTTCATCCTGAGCTGCAGGCTGCCATGCGTGAGGCCGAAGCGGCGACCGCCGGCGCCAATCGTTTCATCCTGCAGATCGCCGCCAACTACGGTGGTCAGTGGGATATCGCCCAGGCCGCCCAGCGCCTGGCGCGGGAAGTCCAGGCCGGCCACCTGCGTCCGGACGACATCACCCCCGAGCTGCTGCAGACCTGCCTGGCCACAGGCGACCTGCCGCTGCCCGACCTGTGCATCCGTACCGGTGGCGAGCACCGCATCAGCAATTTCTTGCTGTGGCAGCTGGCCTACGCCGAGTTGTACTTTTCCGACCTGTTCTGGCCGGACTTCAAACACGAGGCCATGCGTACCGCGCTGGCCGATTTCGCTTCGCGCCAGCGCCGCTTCGGGAAAACCAGCGAGCAGGTCGAAGCTGGAGCCCGTGCTTAATGCTTAAACAACGCATCATTACGGCGCTGATCCTGCTGCCGATCGCCCTGTGTGGCTTCTTCCTGTTGAACGGCGGCGACTTCGCCCTGTTCATCGGCGTAGTGGTGACCCTGGGGGCCTGGGAATGGGCGCGTCTGGCCGGCCTGGTCGGGCAAGCCCTGCGTGTGGCTTACGCTGCCGTGGTCGCCGGCCTGCTGATGCTGCTCTACCTGATGCCGGACCTGGCACCCTGGGTGCTGGGGGCTTCGGTGTTGTGGTGGGCGCTGGCAACCTGGCTGGTGCTGACGTACCCGCGCAGCAGCGAGCTGTGGGCCAGTGCTGCCTGCCGCCTGCTGATCGGTCTGCTGATCCTGTTGCCGGCCTGGCAAGGCCTGGTGCTGCTCAAGCAGTGGCCGCTGGGCAACTGGCTGATCATGGCGGTCATGGTGCTGGTCTGGGGGGCGGACATCGGTGCGTACTTCTCCGGCCGCGCCTTCGGCAAGCGCAAGCTGGCCCCGCAGGTGAGCCCGGGCAAGAGCTGGGAAGGCGTCTACGGTGGCCTGGCCCTGAGCCTGGTGATTACCGCAGTAGTGGCTATCTCTCGTGACTGGAGCGCGGGTGAGCTGGTGCTCGGCCTGTTCGGCGCTGCAGCCGTGGTTTTCGTCTCGGTAGTTGGCGATCTGACCGAAAGCATGTTCAAGCGCCGCTCGGGGATCAAGGACAGCAGCAACCTGCTGCCGGGTCATGGCGGCGTGCTGGACCGTATCGACAGCCTCACCGCAGCCATTCCGGTGTTTGCCGTGCTGCTCTGGGCAGCCAATTGGGGCGTAATGTGAGCGGCGTACAGCGTATTACCGTGCTGGGCGCGACCGGCTCGATCGGCCTCAGTACCCTGGATGTGATCGCTCGTCATCCGGATCGTTACCAGGTGTTCGCCCTGAGCGGCTACTCGCGCCTGCAAGAGCTATTGGCCCTGTGCGTGCGCCATGCCCCGGCGTTTGCTGTGGTGCCTTCGGCCGAGGCTGCACAGCAGCTGCGTGAAGGCCTGGCAGTAGCGGGTTTGGCCACCCAGGTGCTGGTCGGTGAAGAGGGCTTGTGCCAGGTCGCGTCAGCTGCCGAGGTCGATGCCGTGATGGCTGCGATCGTCGGCGCTGCCGGCCTGCGTCCGACCCTGGCAGCAGTCGAAGCAGGCAAGAAGGTGCTGCTGGCAAACAAGGAGGCGCTGGTGATGTCCGGCGCCTTGTTCATGCAGGCGGTGCGGCGCAGTGGCGCCGTGCTGCTGCCGATCGACAGCGAGCACAATGCGATCTTCCAGTGCCTGCCGGGTGATTATTCCCGCGGCCTGGCCCAGGTTGGCGTGCGCCGTATCCTGTTGACCGCCTCTGGCGGGCCGTTTCGCGAAACGCCGATGGCCGAGCTCATGGATGTCAGCCCTGAACAGGCTTGCGCCCACCCGAACTGGTCCATGGGCCGCAAGATCTCGGTCGATTCGGCAAGCATGATGAACAAGGGCCTGGAGCTTATCGAGGCGTGCTGGCTGTTCGATGCACGGCCCAGCCAGGTCGAGGTGGTGGTGCACCCGCAAAGTGTGATCCACTCGCTGGTCGATTATGTCGACGGTTCGGTATTGGCCCAGTTGGGCAATCCGGACATGCGCACGCCGATCGCCAATGCCCTGGCCTGGCCGGAGCGTATCGATTCGGGGGTGGCGCCACTGGACCTGTTCGCGGTTGCCCGCCTGGACTTCAAGGCGCCGGACGAACAGCGCTTCCCTTGCCTGCGCCTGGCCCGCGAGGCGGCCGAGGCGGGTAATAGCGCGCCGGCGGTACTTAATGCGGCCAACGAAGTGGCGGTGGAAGCATTTCTCCAGCGGCGCATCCGCTTCCCCGAGATCGCGAGTATGATCGAACAAGTGCTCGATCAAGAGCCGGTGGTTGCAGTCGAGTCGCTCAATGCGGTGTTTGCCGCCGACCAGCGTGCGCGGCAGCTGGCCGGACAATGGTTGGCTCATCACGGCCGCTGAGGTCTGGCGCAGCAGTGCGTCAGGCCCGGTGCCGCTGAACGTCATTCGGAGAAAGACATGAGTGCGCTCTACATGATTATCGGCACCCTGGTGGCATTGGGTGTGCTGGTCACCTTTCACGAATTCGGTCACTTCTGGGTGGCCCGGCGTTGCGGCGTCAAGGTTTTGCGATTTTCCGTTGGTTTTGGCATGCCGTTGCTGCGCTGGCATGACCGGCATGGCACTGAGTTCGTGGTAGCGGCGATTCCGCTGGGCGGCTACGTGAAAATGCTCGACGAGCGCGAAGGTGCGGTGCCCCCCGAGCAGCTCGAACAATCCTTCAACCGCAAGTCTGTGCGTCAGCGCATCGCGATTGTCGCGGCGGGCCCGGTGGCCAACTTTCTCCTGGCGTTTTTCTTCTTCTGGATCCTGGCCATGGTCGGCACCCAGCAGGAGCGTCCGGTCATCGGTGCGGTCGAAGCGGGGAGTATCGCCGAAGTGGCCGGGCTCACGGCTGGCCAGGAAATTGTTTCCATTGATGGCAAGCCAACCAGTGGCTGGGCGGCAGTCAACCTGCAACTGATCCGCCGTCTGGGTGAAAGCGGCCAGTTGCACATCAGTGTGCGCGAGGAGGGCGCGTCGGTCGACAGCCCGCACGTGCTGACCCTCAATAACTGGCTCAAGGGCGCCGACGATCCGGACCCGATTCGCTCGCTGGGCTTGCGCCCGTGGCGCCCGGTATTGCCGCCGGTGCTGGCTGAACTCGACCCGAAGGGGCCGGCAAAGGCTGCCGGGTTGAAAACCGGTGACCGTTTGCTGGCGCTCGATGGCCAGGCGCTGAACAACTGGCAGCAAGTGGTCGATACCGTACGTGGTCGGGCTGGCAGCAAGATCGTCCTGCGCATCGAGCGCGACGGTGCGCCGCTGGAGTTGCCGGTAACCCTGGCCAGCCGTGGCGAGGGCAAAACGGCCACGGGATATCTGGGCGCCGGGGTCAAAGGGGTGAAGTGGCCGGATGCCATGCTTCGCGAGGTCAGCTACGGGCCGCTCGAGGCTGTAGGGGAGGGACTTTCACGCACCTGGAACATGAGCGTCCTGACCCTCGAATCGTTGAAGAAAATGCTGTTCGGCGAGCTCTCGGTAAAAAACTTGAGCGGACCGATAACCATTGCTAAAGTGGCGGGCGCTTCGGCCCAGTCCGGTGTTGGGGATTTCCTGAATTTCCTCGCCTACCTGAGCATTAGCCTGGGGGTTCTTAATTTGCTGCCCATTCCTGTACTGGATGGGGGGCATTTGCTGTTCTACCTGATCGAGTGGGCGCGTGGTCGTCCGTTATCGGATCGGGTGCAAGGTTGGGGGATCCAGATCGGTATCAGTTTGGTAGTCGGGGTGATGTTGCTTGCCCTGATCAACGATTTGGGTCGACTGTAAAGCTTCGCTCAATTGCGAACCTGCCGCGTCCCGCGGCGGGTCGTTTATTGCCAGTTGGAATAAGAAAGGACTTCATGAAACGTCTGCTGCTAACTGCGGTTCTCGCCGTACTGATGATCGCTGAAGTTCACGCCGAGTCCTTCACCATCTCCGATATTCGTGTCAATGGTCTGCAGCGGGTCTCCGCGGGCAGCGTTTTTGGTGCCTTGCCATTGAACGTCGGCGATGAGGCCGATGACCGGCGCCTGGTGGAATCCACCCGGTCCCTGTTCAAGACCGGTTTCTTCCAGGACATCCAACTGAGCCGGGACGGCAACGTCCTGATCATTACCGTGGTCGAGCGTCCTTCGGTGTCCAGCATCGAGATCGAAGGCAACAAGGCGATCAGCACTGAAGACCTGATGAAGGGGCTGAAGCAGTCCGGTCTGTCCGAAGGCGAGATCTTCCAGCGAGCCACCCTTGAGGGCGTGCGTAACGAACTGCAACGCCAGTACGTTGCCCAGGGCCGCTACTCGGCCGAGGTCGACACCGAAGTGGTGCCGCAGCCGCGCAACCGCGTGGGCCTGAAGATCAAGATCAACGAAGGCACCGTTGCTGCAATCCAGCACATCAACGTGGTCGGCAATACCGTCTTCCCTGACGAAGACCTGATCGGCCTGTTCGAGCTCAAGACCAGCAACTGGCTGTCGTTCTTCAAGAATGACGACAAGTACGCCCGGGAGAAACTCTCCGGTGACTTGGAGCGCCTGCGTTCCTACTACCTGGACCGTGGCTACATCAACATGGACATCGCTTCCACCCAGGTGTCGATCACCCCGGACAAGAAGCACGTCTACATCACCGTCAACGTCAACGAGGGCGAGAAGTACACCGTTCGTGACGTCAAGCTCTCCGGTGACCTCAAGGTGCCGGAAGACCAGGTCAAGTCGCTGCTGCTGGTGCAGCCAGGCCAGGTGTTCTCGCGCAAGGTGATGACCACCACGTCCGAGCTGATCACCCGTCGTCTGGGTAACGAAGGCTACACCTTCGCCAACGTCAACGGCGTGCCACAACCTCATGATGACGATCACACGGTCGACATCACCTTCGTGGTCGATCCGGGCAAGCGCGCCTATGTCAACCGCATCAACTTCCGTGGCAATACCAAGTCCGAAGACGAAGTGCTGCGTCGCGAAATGCGCCAAATGGAAGGTGGCTGGGCTTCGACCTACCTGATTGACCAGTCCAAGACCCGTCTGGAGCGCCTGGGCTTCTTCAAGGAAGTCAACGTCGAGACCCCGGCTGTCCCAGGTACCGACGACCAGGTCGACGTCAACTACAGCGTTGAAGAGCAAGCTTCCGGTTCGATTACCGCCAGCGTCGGTTTCGCCCAGAGCGCCGGTCTGATCCTCGGTGGTTCGATCAGCCAGACCAACTTCCTCGGTACTGGTAACAAGGTTTCCATCGGCCTGACCCGCAGCGAATACCAGAGCCGCTACAACTTCGGCTTCGTTGACCCCTACTGGACCGCCGATGGCGTCAGCCTGGGCTACAACGCCTTCTACCGCACCACCGACTACGATGACCTCGACGTCGACGTCGCCAGCTATGCGGTTGACAGCCTCGGTGCCGGTGTCAGCGTCGGTTACCCGATCAGCGAGACCTCGCGCCTGACCTTCGGCCTGACCGTACAGCAGGACGAGATCAAGACCGGTAAATACACCGTTGACGAGATCTTTGACTTCGTCGACAAGGAAGGCGACAAGTACCTGAACTTCAAGGCCTCGGCCGGCTGGTCCGAGTCGACCCTGAACAAGGGCGTGCTGGCCACCCGTGGTCACTCGCAAAGCCTGGTACTGGAAGCCACCACTCCGGGTAGCGACCTGTCGTTCTTCAAGCTGGATTACCGTGGTCAGCTGTTCAAGCCGATCACCAACGACTACACCCTGCGCCTGCACACCGAGCTGGGCTATGGTGATGGCTTCGGTTCGACCTCCGGTCTGCCGTTCTACGAGAACTACTATGCCGGCGGTTTCAACTCGGTACGTGGCTTCAAGGACAGCAGCCTGGGCCCACGCAGTACCCCGAGCAAGGGCAACAAGCCAGGCACCATTGAAGACCCGGATCAGGACCCGCTGCCGTTCGGTGGTAACGTCCTCGTCCAAGGTGGTGTAGAGCTGCTGTTCCCGCTGCCGTTCGTCAAGGACCAACGCTCGCTGCGCACCTCGGTCTTCTGGGATGTGGGTAACGTTTTCGACACCAACTGCGGTTCCAAGCCGAACTGCGAAAAGGTCGGCCTGTCGGGCCTGGCCAGCTCCGTCGGCCTGGGCGTGACCTGGATTACCGCTCTCGGCCCGTTGAGCTTCAGCCTGGCAATGCCGGTGAAGAAACCGGACGAAGCCGATACCCAGGTGTTCCAATTCTCTCTGGGTCAGACCTTCTAAGGTCTGCCCCTTGCTAACGACAACGGATTCTGTAGGAGTGCATCGTGCGTAAGTTGACTCAACTGGCAGTACTGGCTGCGGCCCTGGTCGCAACCCCGGCTTTCGCCGAAATGAAAATTGCCGTCCTGAACTACCAAATGGCCCTGCTCGAGTCGGACGCGGCGAAGAAGTACGCCGTCGACGCCGAGAAGAAGTTCGGCCCACAGCTGACCAAGCTGAAGAACCTGGAAAGCAGCGCCAAGGGCATTGCCGACCGCATCCGTGCCGGTGGTGACAAGATGGCCCAGCCTGAGCGCGAGCGCCTGGAGCTTGAATACAAGCAGAAAGCCCGTGACTTCCAGTTCCAGTCCAAGGAACTGAACGAGTCCAAGGCCGTGGCCGACCGCGAAATGCTCAAGCAACTGAAGCCGAAACTGGACGGCGCGGTTGAAGAAGTGATCAAGAAAGGCGGTTTCGACCTGGTGCTTGAGCGTGGCGCGGTCATTGATGTCAAACCTCAGTACGACATCACCCGCCAGGTCATCGAGCGCATGAATCAGTCCCGTTGATCATGACCGTGACCATGAAACTCGGTCAGTTGGCCGAGTTCCTCGGAGCCACCCTGAGTGGCCCTGAGGAGCTGGAAATCACTGGCCTGGCGACCCTTCAGGAAGCCGGGCCGGGGCAGTTGAGCTTCCTGGCCAACCCGCAGTACCGCAAGTACCTGGGTGAAACCCACGCGGCAGCGATCCTGCTCAAGCCGGCCGACGCCGAAGGCTTTGCCGGTAACGCGCTGATCGTTCCCGACCCGTACCTCGCCTACGCACGCCTCTCCCACCTGTTCGATCCGAAGCCCAGGGCTGTAGCGGGAATTCATCCCAGCGCCGTGGTTGCCGCCGATGCCCAGGTTGATGCCAGTGCCAGCGTTGGTGCCTGCGCGGTGATCGAAAGCGGTGCGCAGGTCGGCCCGGGCGTAACCATCGGTGCCCAGTGCTTTATCGGCGCGCGTTGCGTGATCGGCGAGGGCGGCTGGCTGGCTCCGCGGGTGACCCTGTACCACGACGTACGTATCGGTAAACGTGTGGTTATTCAGTCTGGCGCGGTGATCGGTGGCGAAGGCTTCGGCTTTGCCAACGACAAGGGTGTCTGGCAGAAGATTGCCCAGATTGGCGGCGTGAGCATCGGTGATGATGTCGAGATCGGCGTCAATACTGCGGTTGACCGTGGTGCCCTGGCTGACACTCGCATCGGTGACGGGGTCAAGCTCGACAACCAGATCCAGATCGCCCATAACGTGCAGATCGGCGATCATACGGCGATGGCGGCATGTGTCGGGATTTCCGGCAGCACCAAGATTGGCAGGCATTGCACCATTGCCGGCGGTGTCGGCATGGTTGGACACATCGATGTCTGCGACAACGTTTTCGTCTCCGGGATGACCATGGTGACGCGCTCGATCACCGAGCCAGGCGCCTATTCTTCCGGTACGGCAATGCAGCCGCTGGCCGAGTGGCGTAAAAGCGCCGCACGGATTCGCCAGCTGGACGAGATGTCAAAACGCCTTCAACAACTGGAAAAGCGTCTCGCCGCCGTGACCTCTGGCGATAAAGCTTCATCAGAAGGCTGATACCATTTCCTGATCAAGAGTGAACAGCCCTAGACTGACTCTTTGATTTGCTAAAGGAGCGCCGTGTGAAAACCGGCGCTCCCTATCTTTACTACAGGCTTCCCCCCGAAATGATGGACATCAACGAGATTCGCGAATACCTGCCTCACCGTTACCCGTTCCTGTTGGTGGACCGGGTGGTGGAACTGGACGTCGAGGCCCAGCGCATTCGTGCCTACAAGAATGTCAGCATCAACGAACCTTTCTTCAATGGTCACTTCCCCGCACATCCGATCATGCCGGGCGTGCTGATCATCGAGGCGATGGCCCAGGCGGCCGGCATCCTCGGCTTCAAGATGCTCGACGTCAAACCTGCGGACGGTACCCTGTACTACTTCGTCGGCTCCGACAAGCTGCGCTTCCGCCAGCCAGTGCTGCCGGGTGACCAACTGATCCTCGAAGCCAAGTTCATCAGCTGCAAGCGCCAGATCTGGAAGTTCGAGTGCCAGGCGTCGGTCGACGGCAAGCCGGTATGCTCGGCCGAGATCATCTGCGCGGAACGCAAACTATGAGTTTGATTGACCCTCGGGCAATCATCGATCCGTCGGCCAAGCTCGCCGACGGTGTCGAGGTAGGCCCTTGGTCGATCGTCGGTGCCGGGGTCGAGATCGGCGAGGGGACCGTTATCGGTCCGCATGTGATTCTCAAGGGGCCGACCCGCATCGGTCGGCACAACCGTATCTACCAGTTTTCCTCGGTAGGCGAAGACACCCCAGACCTCAAGTACAAGGGTGAAGCCACGCGCCTGGTGATCGGCGATCACAATGTGATCCGCGAGGGCGTGACCATCCACCGCGGCACCGTGCAGGACCGCTCGGAAACCACCCTGGGTGATCATAATCTGATCATGGCCTATGCCCACATCGGCCATGACAGTGTCATCGGCAACCATTGCATCCTGGTCAACAACACCGCACTGGCGGGCCATGTACATGTTGACGACTGGGCGATCCTTTCCGGTTTCACCCTGGTGCATCAGTTCTGTCGCATCGGTGCCCACAGCTTCTCCGGCATGGGGACCGCCATCGGCAAGGATGTTCCGGCTTACGTCACTGTATTCGGTAATCCGGCCGAGGCGCGCAGCATGAACTTCGAGGGCATGCGCCGTCGGGGTTTCAGCGAGGACGCCATTCACGCGCTGCGCCGGGCCTACAAGGTGGTCTACCGCCAGGGCCTGACCATCGAGCAGGCCATTGCCGAACTGGCGGAGCCTGCGACCCAGTACCCGGAAGTCGACGTGTTCCTCCAGTCGATCCAGAACTCCACCCGCGGCATCACCCGCTGATATGGCCGAGTTTTGTGTAGCGCTGGTGGCGGGTGAGGCCAGCGGCGATATTCTCGGCGCCGGGTTGATGCGTGCGCTCAAGGCACGCCACCCGCAGGTACGCTTCATTGGCGTCGGCGGGCCGTTGATGCAGGCCGAAGGCCTGACCTCGTACTTCCCCATGGAGCGCCTGGCGGTGATGGGCCTGGTCGAGGTGCTAGGGCGCCTGCGCGAGTTGCTCAAGCGCCGCAAGGAGCTGATCCAGACCCTGATCGCCGAACGCCCGGATGTGTTCATCGGCATCGATGCCCCGGACTTCAACCTCAATATCGAACTGAACCTGCGCAAGGCCGGGATCAAGACCGTGCATTACGTCAGCCCGTCGGTCTGGGCCTGGCGGCAGAAGCGCGTGCTGAAGATTCGCGAAGGCTGCGACCTGATGCTCACGCTGTTTCCGTTCGAAGCCAGGTTCTATGAAGAGAAAGGCGTGCCGGTACGCTTTGTCGGCCATCCGCTGGCTGACAGCATTCCACTGGACGCCGACCGTGACGCCGCGCGCGAACAGCTCGGGCTGGGTGAAGGGCCGTTGGTTGCCTTGATGCCCGGCAGTCGGGGCGGCGAAGTCGGCCGCCTGGGCGCGCTGTTTCTCGATACCGCCCAGCGTCTGCGCGAGTTGGTGCCCGGGGTGCGTTTCGTCTCGCCGTGCGCCAATGCCGAGCGTCGGGCCCAGCTTGAGCAGATGCTTCAAGGCCGCGACTTGCCGGTGACCCTGCTTGACGGTCGTTCGCACCAGGCCCTGGCCGCTTGCGATGCAGTACTGATCGCCTCGGGTACCGCGACCCTTGAGGCCTTGCTGTTCAAGCGGCCAATGGTCGTGGCGTATCGATTGGCACCGTTGACCTACTGGATTCTCAAACGCCTGGTAAAAAGCCCGTACGTGTCACTGCCCAACCTGCTGGCCCAGCGCATGCTGGTGCCCGAGTTGCTGCAGGAAGCGGCCACTGCCGATGCCCTGGCCCAGACCCTGGCGCCGCTGGTGCATGGCGGTGTGCAGCAGACCGAAGGTTTTGACCAGATTCACCGTACCTTGCGCCGCGATGCCTCGAACCAGGCAGCTGACGCGGTGTTGGCCCTGCTGGAAAACCGATAGATGCAAATGGGATTGGACTTCAACCTGGTCGAGGAGCTGGTCGCCGGCGTCGACGAAGTGGGCCGTGGCCCGCTGTGCGGCGCGGTGGTGACCGCTGCGGTTATTC
This sequence comes from Pseudomonas sp. RC2C2, assembly GCF_018390435.1. Classification (NCBI taxonomy): domain Bacteria; kingdom Pseudomonadati; phylum Pseudomonadota; class Gammaproteobacteria; order Pseudomonadales; family Pseudomonadaceae; genus Pseudomonas; species Pseudomonas sp. RC2C2. The sequence goes on from NZ_JAHBAX010000001.1 coordinate 3,572,261, forward strand.
TCGATCCAAAGCGGCCGATTCTGGGGCTCAACGACTCGAAGAAGCTCACCGAAGCCAAGCGTGAAAAGCTTTTTGACGAAATCTGTGAAAAAGCCCTGAGCTTTTGCATCGCCCGTGCCGAGGTCGAGGAAATCGACCAGCTCAACATCCTTCACGCCACCATGCTGGCCATGCAGCGTGCTGTCGAAGGCTTGAGCATCACGCCGAAACTGGCGCTGATCGACGGTAACCGCTGCCCGCAGTTGTCGGTACCGGCGGCGCCGGTGGTCAAGGGCGATAGCCAGGTGCCAGCCATTGCCGCTGCATCGATCCTGGCCAAGGTCACCCGTGATCGCGAGATGGCGGCGTTCGAGCTGATCTACCCCGGTTATGGCATCGGTGGGCACAAGGGCTACCCGACGCCGGTGCACCTCGAAGCCCTGGCGCGCCTGGGGCCGACGCCGATTCACCGGCGCTCGTTCGCACCGGTGCGTGCCGCCTTCGAAGCCCGTGACGCCATCAATGGCGGGTTTGCCGAGGTCTGACCAGGTGCGGCGGGCGTCAGTAGTCAGGATCGTCCCGCACTGGCTGTTGTTTTGATCAAGGCCCGGTACAATCCGGGCCTTGTTGTTTTGTGCTGCTATAGGATCATCATGTCGGCTTCTTTCGTTCATCTTCGCCTGCACACCGAATACTCGCTGGTCGATGGCCTGGTGCGGATCAAGCCGCTGGCCAAGGCATTGGTGGCGATGAACATGCCGGCGGTCGCGGTCACCGACCAGAGCAACATGTGCTCGCTGGTCAAGTTTTACAAGAACGCCATGGGCGCCGGCATCAAGCCGATCTGCGGCGCCGACCTGTGGCTGGCCAACAGCGACCCGGATGCGCCGCTGTCGCGCATCTGCCTGCTGGCGATGGACGCCAAGGGCTACCGCAACCTTACCGAGTTGATCTCCCGCGGCTGGGTCGACGGCCAGCGCAATGGCCTGGTGATCATCGAGCGGCCGTGGATCGCCGAGGCCAGCGAGGGGCTGATTGCCCTGTCTGCGGCAAAGGAAGGCGACATCGGCATGGCGTTGCTCAATGGCAACCCGGATGAAGCCGAAGCGTTGCTGCGCGACTGGCTGCAGATGTTCCCGGAGCGCTTTTACGTCGAGGTGCAGCGCACCAACCGCGCCGGTGACGAAGAATACCTGCACGCCGCCGTGGCCCTGGCCGACAAGCTGGACGCGCCGCTGGTGGCGACCAACGATGTGCGCTTCATCAAGCAGTCCGACTACGATGCCCACGAAACCCGTGTGTGCATCGGCGAAGGCCGTGCCCTGGACGATCCGCGCCGCTCGCGCAACTACAGCGATCAGCAGTACCTGAAAAGCCCTGAGGAAATGGCCGAGCTGTTCAGCGACCTGCCCGAGGCGATTGCCAACACCGTCGAGATCGCCAAGCGCTGCAATATCCAGGTACAGCTGGGCAAGCACTTCCTGCCCGACTTTCCGACGCCCAACGGCATGGGTATCGACGACTACCTGCGCCATGTTTCCCACGAAGGCCTGGAAGAGCGCCTGGCGGTGCTGTGGCCCAAAGACACCACACCGAATTACGAAGAGAAGCGCCAGGTCTACCTCGACCGCTTGAAGTTCGAGCTGGATATCATCATCCAAATGGGCTTCCCCGGTTACTTCCTGATCGTTATGGACTTCATCAAGTGGGCCAAGAACAACGGCGTGCCGGTTGGCCCGGGCCGGGGCTCGGGTGCCGGCTCGCTGGTCGCCTACGTGTTGAAGATTACCGACCTCGACCCGCTGGCCTATGACCTGCTGTTCGAACGTTTCCTCAACCCGGAACGGGTATCGATGCCCGACTTCGACGTCGACTTCTGCATGGATGGTCGTGACCGGGTCATCGAATACGTGGCCGACGCCTACGGGCGCAATGCCGTGAGCCAGATCATCACCTTCGGCACCATGGCCGCCAAGGCGGTGGTGCGGGACGTGGCGCGGGTGCAGGGCAAGTCCTACGGCCTGGCTGACCGTCTGTCGAAGATGATCCCCTTCGAAGTCGGCATGACCCTGGAAAAGGCCTACGAGCAGGAAGAGATTCTGCGCGATTTCCTCAAGAGCGACGAAGACGCCAAGGAAATCTGGGACATGGCCCTCAAGCTCGAGGGCGTCTGCCGCGGTACCGGTAAGCACGCCGGTGGTGTGGTTATCGCTCCGACCAAGCTCACCGACTTTTCGCCGATTGCCTGTGATGAAGAGGGCGGCGGCCTGGTCACCCAGTTCGACAAGGATGACGTTGAGGCTGCGGGCCTGGTGAAGTTCGACTTCCTCGGTCTGCGAACCCTGACGATCATCAAGTGGGCGATGGAAACCATCAACCGCGAGCAGGCCAAGAAAGGCCTGGATGACCTGAACATCGACTTCATCCCGCTGGATGACAAGAAAACCTACGACCTGCTGCAAAAAGCCGAAACCACGGCGGTGTTCCAGCTTGAATCGCGGGGCATGAAGGAGCTGATCAAGAAGCTCAAGCCCGACTGCCTGGAAGACCTGATCGCACTGGTGGCGCTGTTCCGTCCCGGCCCGTTGCAATCGGGCATGGTGGATGACTTCATCAACCGCAAGCACGGTCGTGCGGAACTTGCCTACCCGCATTCGGACTATCAGTACGAAGGCCTCAAGCCCGTTCTGGCGCCGACCTACGGCATCATCCTGTACCAGGAACAGGTAATGCAGATTGCCCAGGTCATGGCCGGTTACACCCTCGGCGGCGCGGACATGCTGCGTCGAGCCATGGGTAAGAAAAAGCCCGAGGAAATGGCCAAGCAGCGCGGCGGTTTCATCGAAGGTTGTGCCACGAACAACATCGATCCGGACCTCGCCGGTAACATTTTCGACCTGGTGGAGAAGTTCGCCGGTTACGGCTTCAACAAATCCCACTCCGCCGCCTATGGCCTGGTTTCCTACCAGACCGCCTGGCTCAAGACCCACCACCCGGCGCCGTTCATGGCTGCGGTGCTGTCGGCGGATATGCACAACACCGACAAGGTCGTGACCCTGATCGAGGAAGTGCGCAGCATGAAGCTGCGCCTCGATGCGCCGGACGTGAACACCTCCGACTTCAAGTTCACGGTCAATGACGATGGCCGCATCGTCTACGGCCTGGGGGCGATCAAGGGCGTGGGTGAGGGGCCGGTCGAGGCCATCGTCGAAGCCCGCGCTGCTGGCCTGTTCAAGGACCTGTTCGACTTCTGCGAGCGGGTCGACCTCAAGCGCATCAACAAACGCACCCTCGACGCACTGATCCGTAGCGGTGCGCTGGATCGCCTGGGCCCGTACTTCCATGACGAGCTCAAGGCCTACCAGGCCAATATCGACCGCAACCGGGCGGTACTGCTGGCGGCGATGGAAGAGGCCATCAAGTCTGCCGAGCAGACCGCGCGCACGGCCGATAGCGGCCATGCCGACCTGTTCGGCGGGTTGTTCGTCGAAGCGGATGCCGACGTTTATGCCAACCACCGCAAGGCTCGCGAGCTGACCCTCAAGGAGCGCCTGCGCGGTGAAAAAGACACCCTGGGCCTGTACCTGACAGGTCACCCGATCGATGAGTATGAAGGCGAGATCCGCCGCTTTGCCCGCCAGCGCATCATTGACCTGAAGCCTGCGCGCGACACCCAGACCGTTGCCGGGATGATCATTGCCCTGCGGGTGATGAAGAACAAGAAGGGCGACAAGATGGGCTTTGTCACCCTCGACGACCGCTCCGGGCGCATCGAGGCGTCGCTGTTCGCCGATGCCTTCATGGCTGCCCAGGCGCTGTTGCAGACCGATGCTATGGTGGTGGTTGAAGGCGAGGTCAGCAACGACGATTTCTCCGGTGGCCTGCGCCTGCGGGTCAAGCGGGTGATGAGCATGGAAGATGCCCGCACCAACCTTGCCGAAAGCCTGCGCCTGAAGGTGCATGCCGATGCCCTCAAGGGGGACCGGCTGAGCTGGCTGGGCGAGTTGTTCAAGCGCCATCGCGGCGCCTGCCCGATCACCATGGAATATACCGGCAGCGATGCCAAGGCCATGCTGCAGTTCGGCGAAAGCTGGCGTATCGACCCGGCCGATGGCCTGATTCAGGCCCTGCGTGACCAGTTCGGACGTGAGAACGTCTTTTTGCAATATCGATGAATTTTTAATCTCGACCTGAATGCGCCTGATCCCTTAAGGTAGGGCGCCAAACGGATCAACCGGCCGGCCGCCTGGCCGTAGACCCAAGACGGATGCCTATGAACCCGAATTTTCTGGATTTCGAACAGCCGATTGCTGACCTGCAAGCCAAGATCGAAGAGCTGCGCCTGGTCGGCAATGACAACTCGCTGAACATCGGCGATGAGATCGCCCGTCTGCAAGACAAGAGCAGCACCCTGACCGAGAGCATTTTCGGCAACCTGACCAGCTGGCAGATCGCCCGCCTGGCCCGTCACCCGCGCCGTCCGTACACCCTGGACTACATCGAGCACATCTTCACCGAGTTCGACGAGCTGCACGGCGACCGTCATTTCGCCGATGACGCTGCCATTGTCGGCGGTATCGCGCGCCTGGACGACAAGCCGGTGATGGTCATCGGTCACCAGAAAGGCCGCGAAGTACGCGAAAAGGTACGCCGCAACTTCGGCATGCCGCGCCCTGAAGGCTATCGCAAGGCGTGCCGCCTGATGGAAATGGCCGAACGCTTCAAGATGCCGATCCTGACCTTCATCGACACCCCGGGCGCCTACCCTGGCATCGACGCCGAAGAGCGCAACCAGAGCGAAGCCATTGCCTGGAACCTGCGAGTCATGGCGCGCCTGAAAACCCCGATCATCGCCACCGTTATCGGTGAGGGTGGTTCCGGTGGTGCGCTGGCCATTGGCGTGTGCGACCAGTTGAACATGCTGCAGTACTCGACCTACTCGGTGATTTCGCCGGAAGGTTGCGCCTCGATCCTGTGGAAGACTGCCGAAAAGGCCTCGGACGCAGCCGAAGCCATGGGTATCACCGCCGAACGCCTGAAAGGCCTGGGCATCGTCGACAAGGTCATCGCCGAGCCTCTGGGCGGTGCGCACCGTGATCCGGCGAAGATGTCCGCCACCGTTCGCGGCGAGTTGATCGAGCAGTTGGACATGCTCAAGAAGTTCGACAACGACGCGCTGCTCAAGCGCCGTTATGACCGCCTGATGAGCTACGGGCTCTGATCTGAGGTCCATCGCCGGCAAGGCCGGCTCCCACAGGCATTGGGTTCACTACCGGACCTGTGGGAGCTGGCCTTGCCAGCGAACGAGTGCGCAGCACTCGTAAAAGAGGTCCATCCGATGCTCGATCTCTACCCAAGGCTGTCCCCCTGGCTAACCGCCCCCTCCTGGTGCATCGCCCTCTCCGGCGGCCTGGACTCCAGCGTCCTCCTGCATCTGCTGGCAACCCTGTCCCGCCAGCAACGCTTGCCGCCACTGCGCGCCATCCACATCCATCACGGCCTGCAAGCTGCGGCTGATGCCTGGCCGGAGCATTGTCAGCGCCTGTGTGACGATCTGGGCGTCGATCTGCAGATCATTCGGGTCAAGGTCGCCCCCGGTGCCAGCATCGAGCAGGGCGCCCGTGACGCGCGCTATGCCGCACTCGCCGATTCGTTGCGCCGTGATGAAGTCCTGTTGACCGGCCAGCACCGCGAGGACCAGGCCGAAACCCTGCTGTTTCGCCTGTTGCGCGGTGCCGGCCTGCGCGGCCTGAGCGCGATGCCCGAGTGGCGTCCGCTCGGGCAGGGCATGCTGGTGCGGCCGTTGCTTGGCGTTTCGCGCCACCAGCTGCGGTGCTATGCCCAGGAGCAGCACCTGGCCTGGATCGAGGACCCCTCCAACAGCGACACCCGGTTCTCCCGTAACTACCTGCGTCACCAGGTGTTCCCGGCGCTGCTGCAACGTTGGCCGCAGGCGGCGCAAAACCTGGCGCGCAGCGCCGAGCACCTGAGCGAAGCCCAGGGCCTGCTCGATGAGCTGGCGCAGGCGGACCTGGCCCAGGCGGCGACCCCGGCACCGTTCGCCTGGCTTGGCCTCGACTCGCTGGACCTCGAGGTGCTGCGCCAGCTATCCCCGGCTCGCCAGCGCAACGCCCTGCAGTACTGGCTGGCGCCGCGCACACGCTTGCCCGATAGCCGCCACTGGGCCGGCTGGGAGACCCTGCGCGACGCGGCATCCGACGGACGGCCACTGTGGCGCCTGACCGACGGTGAACTGCAGCGCGCCAATGGACGAATCTGGTGGCTGGCCGGTGATTGGCTGAAGCCGCCGGCTGGCCAGCCGATCTGGCCTGATCCGGCCCAGCCGCTGGCGTTGAACCATAACGGCAGCGTCAGCCTCAGCGGCACGTTGCCGCAGGGCCCCTTGCACATTGCCTACCGCCAGGGCGGCGAAACCCTGGCAGTCAGCGGCCGTGGCCAGCGTGACCTGAAGCGCCTGCTCAACGAGTCGCAGCTGCCGTCATTCGCCCGTTCGCGCCTGCCGTTGCTGTATTGCGCCGAGCAATTGCTGGCGGTGGCCAACCTGCCGGGGCTGAGCCAGGGCGACTGGCAATTGCATTGGCATGCGCCGACGAGCGAGCAAGGTTTGAGATGAAAGGCACATTCGGGTAGACTACGCTCCCTTCTTGATACAGCTTCTGTGGCTTCCCCGAAATCACAGCAGTTGCCGATTACCAAGCAGTTTTTTGCTGGGCGATTCTAAAAATGTTTAGCGAGCTCCTAGCCGGGTATCCAACCCTCGGTGTGACCAGACGCGGCAGTTTTTTAAGATGCACTGTGATTGACGCAGGTGATCGGGGGCTTCGGCCTTCCTTCGCTTTCCCCGGCGGCACTGACCGCTTTAACGCAGACTTCTAGGGTTTTTCATGACGCGCTACATATTCGTCACGGGCGGTGTTGTTTCTTCATTGGGGAAAGGCATTGCCTCGGCTTCATTGGCGGCCATCCTGGAGGCGCGGGGGCTCAAGGTCACCATGCTCAAGCTGGACCCGTACATCAACGTCGACCCGGGCACCATGAGCCCGTTCCAGCACGGTGAAGTGTTCGTCACCCACGACGGCGCCGAGACCGACCTGGACCTGGGCCACTACGAGCGGTTCATCCGCACGACCATGACCCAGAACAACAACTTCACCACTGGCCGTATCTACGAGCACGTGCTGCGCAAGGAGCGCCGTGGTGATTACCTGGGCGCGACCATCCAGGTCATTCCGCACATCACCGACGAGATCAAGCGCCGCATCATCAAGGGTGCCGGCGATGCCGACGTGGCCCTGGTGGAAATCGGTGGTACCGTGGGTGACATCGAGTCGCAACCGTTCCTCGAGGCTATCCGCCAGCTGCGCGTCGAAGTGGGCTCCAAGCGCGCCATGCTGATGCACCTGACCCTGGTTCCGTACATCGCCACCGCTGGCGAGACCAAGACCAAGCCGACCCAGCACTCGGTCAAGGAGCTGCGCTCCATCGGCCTGCAGCCTGACGTACTGATCTGCCGCTCCGACCATCCGGTGGATGTCTCCTCGCGCCGCAAGATCGCCCTGTTCACCAACGTCGAAGAGCGTGCGGTGATCTCCCTGGAAGACGTCGACACCATCTACAAGATCCCGGCCGTATTGCACGCCCAGGGCCTGGATGACTTCGTCGTCGAGCGTTTCGGCCTGCAATGCAACGGTGCCGACCTGTCCGAGTGGGAAAAGGTCGTCGACGCCAAGCTCAACCCCGAGCACGAAGTCACCATCGCCATGGTCGGCAAGTACATGGAGCTGCTGGACGCCTACAAGTCGCTGATCGAAGCGATGAGCCATGCCGGCATCCAGAACCGCACCAAGGTCAACCTGCGCTACATCGACTCCGAAGACATCGAGAACCAGGGCACCAGCCTGCTCGAAGGCGCCGATGCGATCCTGGTTCCAGGCGGTTTCGGCCTGCGTGGCGTCGAAGGCAAGATCACTGCCGTGCAGTACGCTCGCGAGAACAAGGTTCCGTACCTGGGTATCTGCCTGGGCATGCAGGTGGCGGTCATCGAATTCGCTCGTAACGTCATGGGCTGGAAAGACGCCAACTCCACCGAGTTCGATCGCAACAGCGGTCACCCGGTCGTTGGCCTGATCACCGAGTGGGAAGACGCCACCGGTGCGGTCGAAACCCGTACCGAAGCCTCTGACCTGGGCGGCACCATGCGCCTGGGCGCCCAGGAGTGCCAGCTGGAAAGCGGCTCCAAGGTCCACGATTGCTACGCCAAGGACGTGATCGTCGAGCGTCACCGTCACCGTTACGAAGTGAACAACAACCTGCTGCCGCAACTGGTCGAAGCCGGCCTGAAAGTCTCCGGTCGTTCCGGCGACGGCGCGCTGGTCGAAGTGGTCGAGTCCCAGGATCATCCATGGTTCGTCGCTTGCCAGTTCCACCCAGAGTTCACCTCGACTCCGCGTGACGGCCATCCGCTGTTCAGCGGCTTCGTCAAGGCGGCACTGGCTCAAAAGAACAAGGCCTGATACATGACCCAGAAGATCATTCGCGTCGGTAACATCGAGATCGCCAACGACAAGCCGTTCGTCCTGTTCGGCGGCATGAACGTGCTGGAATCCCGTGACCTGGCCATGAAGGTCTGCGAAGAGTACGTGCGGGTTACCGAGAAACTCGGTATCCCTTACGTGTTCAAGGCCAGCTTCGACAAGGCCAACCGTTCGTCGATCAACTCCTACCGTGGCCCGGGCCTGGAAGAGGGGATGAAGATCTTCGAAGAGATCAAGAAGACCTTCAACGTGCCGGTCATCACCGACGTGCACGAGCCAGAGCAGGCTGCCGCGGTGGCCAAGGTCTGCGACATCATCCAGTTGCCGGCGTTTCTCTCGCGCCAGACCGACCTGGTGGTGGCCATGGCCAAGACCGGCGCAGTGATCAACATCAAGAAAGCCCAGTTCCTCGCACCCCAGGAGATGAAACACATCCTGACCAAGTGCGAAGAGGCCGGTAACGATCAGTTGATCCTCTGCGAGCGTGGTTCGAGCTTTGGTTACAACAACCTGGTAGTGGACATGCTCGGCTTCGGCATCATGAAGCAGTTCCAGTACCCGGTGTTCTTCGACGTGACCCATTCCCTGCAGATGCCGGGTGGTCGCGCCGATTCCGCCGGTGGTCGCCGTGCCCAGGTCACCGATCTGGCCAAGGCGGGCCTGAGCCAGGGCCTGGCCGGCCTGTTCCTCGAGGCGCATCCGGATCCGGACAACGCCAAGTGTGACGGACCATGCGCCCTGCGCCTGGACAAACTGGAGCCTTTCCTGGCCCAGCTCAAGCAACTGGATGACCTGGTGAAGAGTTTTCCGACGGTAGAAACCGCGTAATCCTCGATTCTCCGGTAAAGTACCCCCCGTTCAACCTCTGACCCTCGGGTCAGGGGTCTGCTTTCGCCGGGCCTGCCTGTTTTACATTGCCCGGCGAGCGGCAAGATTTTTCTCAGCTGCGTTGTTTTCGTCAATTCTGGAGTGCTTACAACAATGGCAAAAATCGTCGACATCAAAGGTCGTGAAGTTCTCGATTCGCGTGGTAACCCTACCGTAGAAGCGGACGTGCTGCTCGACAACGGCATCATCGGCAGCGCCTGCGCGCCGTCCGGTGCTTCCACTGGCTCGCGCGAAGCGCTGGAGCTGCGTGATGGCGACAAGAGCCGTTACATGGGCAAGGGCGTACTCAAGGCAGTTGCCAACATCAACGGCCCGATCCGCGACCTGCTGCTGGGCAAGGACCCGGTTGACCAGAAAGCCCTCGACCGCGCCATGATCGAGCTGGACGGTACCGAGAACAAGGCCAAGCTGGGCGCCAACGCCATTCTCGCTGTGTCCCTGGCTGCCGCCAAGGCTGCTGCCCAGGACCAGGACCTGCCGCTGTACGCGCACATCGCCAACCTCAATGGCACCCCAGGCCAGTACTCGATGCCGGTTCCGATGATGAACATCATCAACGGCGGCGAGCACGCCGACAACAACGTCGACATCCAGGAGTTCATGGTTCAGCCGGTTGGCGCCAAGACTTTCTCCGACGCGCTGCGCATGGGCACCGAGATTTTCCATCACCTCAAGGCTGTGCTGAAGGCCCGTGGCCTGAACACCGCCGTCGGTGACGAAGGTGGTTTCGCGCCTAACCTGGCATCCAACGAAGACGCGCTGTCGGCCATCGCCGAAGCCGTCGCCAACGCCGGTTACAAGCTGGGCACTGACGTGACCCTGGCTCTGGACTGCGCGGCCAGCGAATTCTTCGAAGACGGCAAGTACAACCTGTCCGGCGAAGGCAAGTCGTTCGACGCTGCCGGTTTTGCCGACTACCTCAAAGGCCTGACCGAGCGCTTCCCGATCATCTCGATCGAAGATGGCCTGGACGAGTCCGACTGGGCTGGCTGGAAGATCCTCACCGACAAGATCGGCGACAAGGTGCAACTGGTCGGTGACGACCTGTTCGTGACCAACACCAAGATCCTGAAAGAAGGCATCGACAAGAAGATCGCCAACTCGATCCTGATCAAGTTCAACCAGATCGGTTCGCTGACCGAAACCCTGGAAGCCATCCAGATGGCCAAGGCTGCCGGTTACACTGCGGTGATCTCGCACCGTTCGGGCGAAACCGAAGACTCGACCATTGCCGACCTGGCCGTGGGTACCGCTGCCGGCCAGATCAAGACCGGTTCGCTGTGCCGTTCCGACCGCGTCTCCAAGTACAACCAGCTGCTGCGTATCGAAGAGCAACTGGGCAGCAAGGCTGTGTACCGTGGCCGTGCCGAGTTTCGCGGCTAAGCAAGAGATGGTAAAAAGACCGCAGCAAAGCGGCGCCGAACGGTCATACTGATCGTTCAGAAGCCTTTGCTGCAGGTGTCTGAACACAAAGCCTGGCTTCGGCCAGGCTTCGTGCCATCAGCGACCTGCAGATATGGCGGTCTTTTCCACTGGATACCCTGATGCGCAGTCCTTATTGGTTGTTCCTCGTCTTGCTCCTGCTGCTCGGTGGCCTGCAGTACCGTCTGTGGGTGGGCAATGGCAGCCTGGCCCAGGTCGCCGAACTCAAGCAACAAATCGCTGACCAGCACGCCGAAAACGAGCGTCTGCTGGAGCGTAACCGCGTGCTTGACGCCGAAGTGCTGGAGTTGAAGAAAGGTATGGAAACCGTCGAAGAACGGGCTCGCCACGAACTGGGTATGGTCAAGGAGGGTGAAACCCTCTACCAGCTTGCCCAATGAACCAGACCTTGCCGGCCTTCTGGGCCGTGATTCCCGCCGCGGGTGTTGGCGCCCGCATGGCTGCCGACCGTCCCAAGCAGTACCTGCAACTGGGCGGGCAGACCATTCTCGAGCATAGCCTCGACTGTTTTCTTGATCATCCCTGTGTCAAAGGGGTGGTGGTCAGCGTTGCCGCTGACGATCCTTACTGGCCCGGTTTGCGCTGCGCCAGCGATCCACGTATCCAGCGCGCCGAAGGCGGTCGGGAGCGTGCCGACTCGGTGCTCAATGCCTTGCTGCTGCTGCACGCCCAGGGCGCGGCGGACAGCGACTGGGTGCTGGTGCATGACGCCGCGCGGCCGAACCTGGCACGCAGTGACCTCGACCGTCTGCTGGCCGAGCTTGCCGATGATCCGGTCGGTGGGCTGCTGGCGGTGCCGGCGCGCGATACGCTCAAGCGCGCGGATGCCAATGGTCGGGTCAGCACCACGATCGATCGCAGTACCGTATGGCAGGCCTATACGCCGCAGATGTTCCGCCTCGGTGCCTTGCACAGGGCCCTGGCCGACAGCCTGGTGGCTGACGTGGCGATCACCGATGAGTCTTCGGCGATTGAATGGGCCGGGCAGGCGCCGCGCCTGATCGAAGGGCGCAGCGACAACATCAAGGTCACCCGCCCGGAAGACCTGGAGTGGCTGCGCCAGCGCTGGGCCAAGCGCGGTTGAGCACTCTTCGCGGGGCAAGCCCGCTCCTACTGTAGGAGCGGGCTTGCCCCGCGAAGCTTTTCAGGCACCTCGATACTCAGGCAGTAACGCCAACCCCTCGCGCAGATAGTCCACCAGCTTGCGCACCTTCGGCGACAGGTGCCGCTGCTGCGGGTACAGCGCCCACACTGCTGTATTGGGCGGTTGATGAGCTTCTAGCAGCGACACCAGCGCGCCACTTTTGAGGTGTTCGAGTACGTAATAGTCTGGCAGCTGACACAAACCCATCCCCTGCAACGCTGCATCCAGCACCGCCTGGCCACTGTTGCAGCGCCAGTTACCCTGAACCCGCTGGCCGATTTCCCGCCCATCCAGTTGCAAAGCCCAGCTGTCGGAGCTGCCAATCAGGCAGTTGTGCCGCGCCAGCTCCGAGAGGCTGTGCGGTCGGCCGTAGCGTTCCAGGTAGGCGGGCGATGCACACAGGTACATGCGCCGCGGCGCCAGGCGCGTTGCCACCAGCCGCGAGTCTTGCAAGCGGCCCAGGCGAATGGCCAGGTCCATACCTTCATGCACCAGGTCCAGGGTGCGGTTGCTCAGTTCGATATCCACCCGCAGTTGTGGGTACTGCGCCATGAAACGGGTTACCAGGGGCACGATAAAACGCTCGCCGTAGGCCACGGCGCAAGTCATGCGCAGCAGGCCCTTCGGTTCGCTGGTCAGGTCGCCCATGGCGCGCAGGGCTTCCTCGCGGCCATCTTGCAGGCGTTGGCAGTGTTGCAGGAACGTCTGCCCGGCCTCGCTCAGGGTTACCCGCCGGGTGCTGCGATAGAGCAGGCGGGTTTGCAGGCGTTCTTCAAGGCGGGCGATCTGCCGGCTGACGTGGGACGACGATACCCCCAGGCGCTCGGCGGCCGCAGTGAACTGCCCGGACTCGGCGACGGCGACGAACTCGTCGATGCCTTCCCAGCGGTTGCTCATTGATTATCCCTGTGTGGCAATAATGTTTTGTCTTTGTCTGGATTATTCATCAAATGTCGATGAATTACACTGCCAGCTTGAACTGACCCTTTGCTGGAGAAGATTGATGATCAAGTCCCGTGCCGCCGTTGCCTTCGAGGCCAAGAAACCGCTGGAGATCGTCGAAGTCGACGTGGCCATGCCCAAGGCCGGCGAAGTGCTGCTGCGCGTGGTTGCCAGCGGCGTCTGCCATACCGATGCCTACACCCTGTCGGGTGCCGACCCGGAAGGCATCTTCCCGTCGATCCTCGGCCATGAAGGCGGTGCCATCGTCGAGGCCATCGGTGAGGGCGTGACCTCGGTTGCCGTTGGCGATCATGTGATCCCGCTGTACACCCCCGAGTGCGGCCAGTGCAAATTCTGCCGCTCCGGCAAGACCAACCTGTGCCAGGCCATCCGCGCCACTCAGGGCAAGGGCCTGATGCCCGACGGCACTACGCGTTTCTCCTACAAGGGCCAGCAACTGTTCCACTACATGGGCACCTCGACCTTTTCCGAGTACACCGTGCTGCCGGAAATCTCCGTGGCCAAGATCCAGAAGGAGGCACCGCTGGAGAAGGTCTGCCTGCTCGGTTGCGGCGTGACCACCGGTATCGGTGCGGTGCTCAACACCGCCAAGGTCAAGCCGGGTGACACCGTGGCCATCTTCGGCCTGGGCGGCATCGGCCTGTCGGCGATCATCGGTGCGGTCAAGGCCAAGGCCGCGCGAATCATTGCCGTGGACATCAACCCGGGCAAATTCGAGATCGCCAAACAGCTCGGCGCTACCGACTGCGTCAACCCGAAAGACTACGACCGTCCGATCCAGGAGGTGATTGTCGACCTCACCGACGGCGGTGTGGACTTCTCCTTCGAGTGCGTGGGTAACGTGCAACTGATGCGCGCGGCGCTGGAATGCTGTCACAAAGGCTGGGGTGAATCGGTGATCATCGGCGTTGCCGGTGCTGGCCAGGAAATCTCCACTCGTCCGTTCCAGCTGGTTACCGGCCGGGTCTGGCGCGGTTCTGCCTTCGGTGGCGTACGTGGCCGCAGCGAGCTGCCAAGCTACGTGGAAATGGCGGAAAAAGGCGAAATCCCGCTGGATACGTTCATCACCCACACCATGGGCCTGGAAGACATCAACAAGGCATTCGACCTGATGCATGAAGGCAAGAGCATTCGCAGCGTCATCCACTTCTGAGGTCTGCCATGAGCCTGGAAAACATCTCCTGTCAGAAGAGCTTTGGTGGCTGGCATAAACGCTACCGTCATCGCTCCCAGGTGCTCGGCTGCGACATGGTGTTTGCCGTCTACCTGCCGCCGCAGGCCGAGCAGGGCGGCAAGCTGCCGGTGCTGTACTGGCTGAGCGGCCTGACCTGCACCGATGAGAACTTCATGCAAAAGGCCGGCGCCCACAAGCTGGCGGCCGAACTGGGGCTGATCATCGTCGCCCCCGACACCAGCCCGCGTGGCCCGCAGGTTCCGGGCGATCCGGAGGGTGCCTGGGACTTTGGCCTGGGTGCCGGTTTCTACCTCAACGCTACCGAACAGCCGTGGGCGCAGCACTACCGCATGCACGACTATGTGGTTGAGGAGTTGCCGGCTTTGGTCGAGGCGCATTTCCCCGCGTCCGCGCAGCGCGGTATCAGTGGTCACTCCATGGGCGGCCATGGTGCGCTGGTGTGTGCCTTGCGTAACCCCGGCCGCTATCGTTCAGTGTCGGCATTCGCGCCGATCAGCAACCCGATGGATTGCCCCTGGGGGCAGAAGGCTTTTAGCCGCTACCTGGGTGAAGACCGCTCCCGCTGGCGCGAGTGGGATGCCAGTGTGTTGCTTGCCCAGGGCAGCGAGCGCTTGCCGTTGCTGGTCGACCAGGGCGATCGCGATGATTTTCTCGACAACCAGCTCAAGCCGCAGGTGCTCGAGCAGGCGGCCAAGGCAGCGGGCCATCCGCTGACGTTGCGGCTGCAGCCGGGGTATGACCACAGCTACTACTTCATCGCCAGCTTCATCGATGACCACTTGCGTCATCATGCCGCAGCGCTGATCGGTGCGGGTAACTGATCCTACAAATCAAGCCCAAGCACCGGCAAAGCAGGTAGAATCACGCCCTGACTCAATCAGGGCGTTTTTTTATGCGTATTGGCCACGGCTACGATGTGCACCGTTTCGCGGAAGGCGATTTCATCACCTTGGGTGGGGTGCGCATTGCGCACAAGTTCGGGCTGCTGGCCCATTCCGATGGCGACGTCCTGCTGCACGCCCTGAGCGATGCCCTGCTGGGCGCTGCGGCGCTGGGCGATATCGGCAGGCACTTCCCCGACACCGATCCGCAGTTCAAGGGTGTAGACAGCCGCGTGTTGTTGCGCCATATCGTCAAGATCGTCCAGGCCAAAGGCTGGAAGGTCGGCAATATCGACGCCACCATCGTTGCCCAGGCGCCGAAGATGGCCCCGCATATCGACACCATGCGCCAGTTGATCGCCCAGGACCTGCAGGTCGAGCTGGACCAGGTCAACGTCAAGGCCACCACCACCGAAAAGCTCGGCTTCACCGGGCGTGAGGAAGGCATTGCCGTTCACGCCGTTGCGCTGTTGCTGCCGGCATGACCGAACTCGAACTGCTGGGCCCGCGTGCCGCGGGCGAAGCGCTGGGCAGCGCGATTCTCAAGGCCACCGCCGAAGACTTCCAGGTCGATGAAGTGCTCGACATTCCCCTGAGCGGGGCCGGTGAGCACTTGTGGCTGTGGGTCGAAAAACGCGACCTCAACACCGAAGAGGCTGCCCGCCGTCTGGCCCGCGCCGCGGGTGTGCCGGTACGCAGCATCAGCTATGCCGGCCTCAAGGACCGTCAGGCCCTGACCCGCCAATGGTTCAGCCTGCATTTGCCGGGCAAGGCCGACCCGGACCTGAGCGCCGCTGAAAACGAAACCCTGAGCATCCTCAAGCAAACCCGTCACTCGCGCAAACTGCAGCGGGGCGCGCATTCGGCCAATGGTTTTACCTTGCGCCTGACGGGCCTTAAGGCCGAGCGCGCGGCGCTGGATGCGCGGCTTGAGCAGATCCGCAGCCAGGGCGTGCCGAACTATTTCGGCACCCAGCGTTTCGGTCACGGCGGCGGCAATGTTCACGATGCCCGCGACTGGGCCAGTCGCCAGGCGTTGCCGGAGCAGCGCAACGTCCGCTCGCGGCTGCTCTCCAGCGCCCGCAGTTACCTGTTCAACCAGGTGCTGGCCCAGCGCGTCGCCGACGGCAGCTGGCAGCAGGCGCAGGTCGGCGATCTGCTGGCGTTTACCGACAGCCGCAGCTTTTTTCCGGCAGGCGAGGCCGAATGTTCCGATCCGCGCCTGGCCATTCTCGATCTGCACCCCACTGGCCCGCTATGGGGCGAAGGGCAGTCGGGCGCCACGGGGGCGGCCGGCGCGCTTGAGCAACGCATCGGTGAACAGCACGCTGCCTTGTGCCAATGGCTGGCTCGGGCGGGCATGAGTCACGAACGACGCATTCTGCGACTGCCCATTAGCGGGCTGACGTGGCATTATCCTGAGCCTGATATCCTGCAACTGGAATTCGTCCTTCCGGCCGGATGCTTCGCCACCGTGGTGGTGCGCGAGCTTGTTGATCTGGTGCCGGCAGGGCAGACGGACAGCCCATGCGTATTCTGATTTCGAACGACGACGGGGTTACCGCACCCGGTCTCGCCGCGCTGCATGCTGCGCTGGCGGATTATGCCGAATGTGTGGTGATCGCCCCGGACCAGGACAAAAGCGGCGCCAGCAGTTCGCTGACGCTCGACCGGCCGTTGTGCCCGCAAACCCTGGCCAATGGTTTTATCAGCCTCAACGGCACGCCGACCGATTGCGTCCACCTGGGGCTCAATGGCCTGCTGGAGCACACCCCGGACATGGTGGTTTCAGGTATCAACCTGGGCGCCAACCTGGGCGATGATGTGCTGTATTCCGGCACGGTGGCTGCGGCGCTGGAAGGGCGCTTTCTGGGTGGTACCTCGTTTGCCTTCTCGTTGCTCTCGCGCTTGCCCGACAACCTGCCAACAGCCGCCTATTTCGCGCGTAAACTGGTTGAGGCCCACGCCAGTCTCGAACTGCCGCCGCGTACGGTGCTCAACGTCAACATCCCCAACCTGCCGCTGGAGCACATCCGTGGTATCCAGTTGACCCGCCTGGGCCATCGCGCCCGCGCGGCGGCGCCGACCAAGGTGGTCAACCCGCGGGGCAAGGAAGGTTACTGGATCGCCGTGGCCGGTGATGCCGAAGACGGTGGCCCGGGTACGGATTTTCATGCGGTGATGCAGGGCTATGTCTCGATCACGCCGCTGCAGCTTGACCGGACCTTCAACGATGCCTTCGAGCGCCTCGATGGCTGGCTGGAGGGGCTACTCTGATGCGCGAACAGGATGATCTGATGCGCCATGGTATCGGTTTTACCTCTGAGCGAACCCGTGAACGGCTGATCAAGCGCCTGATCGAGGAGGGGGTATCCAACCCCAAGGTGATCGACGTGCTGCGCCGTACGCCGCGGCACTTGTTTGTCGATGAGGCCCTGGCCCACCGCGCCTACGAAGACACAGCCCTGCCGATCGGCAACAACCAGACCATTTCGCAGCCGTTCATGGTTGCGCACATGAGCGAGCTGCTGCTCGAAGCCGGCCCGCTCGACAAGGTGCTGGAGATCGGTACCGGCTCGGGATACCAGACCGCGATACTGGCGCAACTGGTCGAGCGGGTGTTTTCCGTTGAGCGCATCAAGGTGTTGCAGGATCGCGCCAAGGAGCGCCTGATCGAGCTGAACCTGCGCAACGTGGTGTTTCGTTGGGGCGATGGCTGCGAAGGCTGGCCGGCGCTGGCACCGTACAATGGCATCATCGTTACTGCCGTGGCGCCAGAAGTGCCACAGGCCTTGCTCGACCAGCTCGCCCCGGGCGGGCGCATGGTCATTCCGGTGGGGCCGGCCGGCGAAACCCAGCACTTGATGCTGATCGTGCGCGAAGAGCACGGCTTCTCGCGGCGGGTACTGGGAGCCGTGCGTTTTGTGCCGTTGCTCACCGGGCCACTGGCCTGACCGGGCTTTTTTTTCGCCTGGGCGAATTTCGGCGGCATTGCCCTGTCTATCTGGCGGGCTACCATAGTCTGTTGCAGATCACCTTTGGCAATTGCCTGACGTCCGCATGGCGGTGCGCTCGGGTATAATTGCAACAATATTGCATTTTTTTCATCGGTCACCATTAGAGGGAGCGGCGGGTGGGTCACACAATCATTCGGCAGCGCAGGGATCCATCACGCTTCAAGCTTCTGCTGATTGCACTGGCCGTGGGTACGCTGGTGACGGGGTGCTCCAGCACGTCTTCCAACAGTGTCCGGGTGGTCGATCGCAACAACGCTGCCCCTAAGCGCCCTGTGGTCACCACCGGCCAGTACGTGGTGCGTCCCGGCGACACCCTGTTCTCCATTGCCTTTCGCTATGGTTGGGACTACAAGGCCCTGGCTGCACGCAATGGCATCACCCCGCCCTACACCATTCGCCCGGGACAGGCGATCCGTTTCGACGGCCGCTCCAGTGGCCCGGCGCCGGTAGCGGGCAGCACGGTGGTTGCCAGCACGCCGTCGTCCTCAATCAAGACCACTATCATCAAGCGACCGCTCGATAGCACTGGCAAGCCGATAGCGGCCCCTGCCACCACAACGCCTGCAACCACGCCAACCACCCCGTCCGTTGCTCCGGTGGTGGCTACCACTGCGCCTGCGCAAGTCCCTCCTGCAGGGCGCTCGACGGCCGGTTGGGCCTGGCCGGCCAACGGTGTATTGATTGGGAAATTTGCTTCAAACGGTAGTTTGAATAAAGGCGTTGATATCGCCGGTGATTTGGGACAGCCTGTTTTTGCTGCATCTGATGGTTCGGTTGTCTACGCCGGGAGTGGCTTGCGGGGCTACGGCGAGTTGGTAATCATCAAGCACAACGATACCTACGTCAGTGCCTACGGCCACAACCGCAGGCTTTTGGTTCGGGAGGGACAGCAGGTCAAGGTAGGGCAGACAATTGCCGAAATGGGGTCCACGGGTACAGACCGGGTGAAGCTTCATTTTGAAATTCGCCGCCAGGGCAAACCTGTCGATCCACTGCAATTCCTGCCACGTCGTTGATTGCTAGGCCCAGCCTGTTCCTCGCGTAGAGGGGACGGGCTCCAGCGCTGCCAAGGATTAAGGCGTCGCTTGAGTCTGAGTTCGAACTCAGCAAAGGACTATAACAATGGCTCTCAGTAAAGAAGTGCCGGAGTTTGACATCGACGATGAGGTTCTCCTGATGGAGACCGGCATTGTTTTGGAAACGGATGTGATGTCAGACGAACCTGCTGTACCTACGGTTCGGACCAAGGCTAAACAGAGCTCTACGCTCAAACAGCACAAGTACATCGACTACACTCGGGCACTTGATGCGACCCAGCTTTACCTCAACGAAATCGGTTTTTCACCACTGCTCTCGCCGGAAGAAGAAGTGCACTTTGCGCGCCTGTCGCAACGTGGCGACCCGGCCGGGCGCAAGCGCATGATCGAAAGCAACCTGCGCCTGGTGGTAAAAATCGCCCGGCGTTATGTCAACCGGGGGCTTTCGCTGCTCGACCTGATCGAGGAGGGCAACCTCGGCCTGATCCGTGCGGTCGAGAAGTTCGATCCGGAACGTGGTTTCCGCTTTTCTACCTACGCCACCTGGTGGATCCGGCAGACCATTGAACGGGCGATCATGAACCAGACCCGTACCATTCGCTTGCCCATTCATGTGGTCAAGGAGCTCAACGTCTACCTGCGCGCCGCCCGCGAACTGACCCAGAAGCTCGATCACGAACCGTCCCCGGAAGAAATTGCCAGCCTGCTGGAAAAACCGGTCGGTGAGGTCAAGCGCATGCTTGGGCTCAACGAACGGGTCTCGTCGGTGGACGTATCCCTGGGGCCTGATTCGGACAAGACCCTGCTCGATACCCTCACCGACGACCGTCCAACCGATCCGTGCGAACTGCTTCAGGATGACGATCTGTCCCAGAGCATCGACCAGTGGCTGAGCGAGCTGACCGACAAGCAGCGTGAGGTGGTCATTCGCCGCTTTGGCCTGCGTGGTCACGAAAGCAGCACGCTGGAGGATGTTGGCCTGGAGATTGGTCTGACGCGGGAGCGCGTAAGGCAGATTCAGGTAGAAGGGCTCAAGCGCCTGCGTGAGATCCTCGAGAAGAATGGGTTGTCCAGCGAGTCGCTTTTCCAGTAAAAAGCCGCGATATCGCAGTGAAGAACGCCCCGACCTTTCGGGGCGTTTTTGCATCTGGCTCAAGCGGAATACCTGAGAATGGTTTCCCGATGACGTTCTTGAAACATCAGGGTTTGGACGAGGTCCGACGGCGATGTTGGTACTGTTCTAGTTCGTGTAAGTCATCGCTTACCCGTGATGTAAGCCATAGCTGTACGCTGTAGTAAATCGTTGTCGTTTTCAGTGTGCGCTTTTGTTTAAGCTATTGATATATAGCGACTATTTTGTTTGTGACAGTATGGTTACCGCAGCTTTTTGAGAGCTTTATACGGTTGTCGTAAATCTTGGACGCGTTAGTATTTGTCCTGTGTCTACGGACTGACACAGGCTTTCAAGGATGAGGGCCAAGGACATCGCAGGATGCGATTCATCAGGATGATGAAAGGGAACAAAGGGACTACGGAAAAAATGTGGGCGGGTTAAACCGCCCCTTTTTTTTGCCCGCAACAAACATGAAAAAAGGCCCTTGAAGGGCCTTTTTTGTTGATCCTTGCGCTTAGCGCTCCAGATCGGCGATCTTGCCTGGCTTGCCATCCCACTCTGCGGCATCTGGCAACGAATCTTTCTTTTCAGTGATGTTCGGCCAGATTTCCGCCAGTTCAGCATTGAGCTCGATGAAGTTTTCCATGCCCGCAGGCACTTCGTCTTCCGAGAAAATGGCGACGGCGGGGCATTCAGGCTCGCACAGTGCACAGTCGATGCACTCGTCCGGGTGAATGACCAGGAAGTTCGGGCCTTCGTAGAAGCAGTCCACCGGACAGACTTCTACGCAGTCGGTGTACTTGCACTTGATGCAGTTGTCGGTGACGACGAAGGTCATTTCTAATTCTCTCCTCAGGCGACGGCAGCGGTGCCCTTCCAGACAGGGCCGCTCGGTTTGGTTGTTCGGCTGCAGGCCAGGCTAGTAACCTGCGGCGCCACCAAACCGCGCGGGATTCTATCAGCTTGTGCGGGCGCGCGTTATAACAGAGTCTTCAGTGTATAGAGCATTTCGATAGCATGACGCGGCGTCATGTTGTCCAGGTCCAGCTTTCCGAGCTTCTCGATGGCCGGATGCGGGAGGCTGGCAAACAGGTCGCTCTGGTGCGGAACGGCTGGCGCACCTTGCTGCAAGGCGGGTGTTTCGTGGGGCAGGCTGGCGGTTTCCAGCCGGCCGAGATGTTCGCGAGCACGCTGGATCACCGGCGACGGTACACCGGCAAGCTGCGCCACGGCCAGGCCGTAGCTCTGGCTGGCAGGGCCTGGCAGCACGTGGTGCAGGAACACGATGCGCTCGTTGTGCTCGGTGGCATTCAGGTGCACGTTGGCCACCAGCGGTTCGCTCTCCGGCAGTACCGTCAGCTCGAAGTAGTGGGTGGCGAACAGGGTATAGGCACGCAGCTGCGCCAGGCGCTCGGCGGCGGCCCAGGCCAGCGACAGGCCATCGAAGGTACTGGTGCCGCGGCCGACTTCGTCCATCAGCACCAGGCTGCGCTCGGTGGCGTTGTGCAGGATGTTGGCGGTTTCGCTCATCTCGACCATGAAGGTCGAACGGCCACCGGCCAGGTCGTCGCTGGAGCCGATGCGGGTGAAGATGCGGTCGACCAGCGACAGCTCGCAGGCCGCGGCCGGGACGAAGCTGCCGATATGCGCCATCAGCACGATCAGCGCGGTCTGGCGCATGTAGGTGGATTTACCGCCCATGTTCGGGCCGGTGATCACCAGCATCCGGGTGTTGTCATCCAGCGCTAGGTCGTTGGCCACGAACGGCGTGGTCAGCACTTGCTCGACCACCGGGTGACGACCTTGGCTGATGCGCATGCACGGCTCGTCGACGAAGCTTGGGCAGTTCAGGTCCAGGTTCAGCGCGCGCTCGGCAAGGTTGCTCAGTACGTCGAGCTCGGCCAGGGCCGCAGCGGTGTCCTGCAAGGGGGCCAGGTGGCCGATCAGGTTTTCCAGCAGCGCGTCGTAGAGCATCTTCTCGCGGGCAAGCGCGCGACTTTTGGCCGACAATGCCTTGTCTTCGAAGGTTTTCAGCTCTGGAGTGATAAAGCGCTCCGCGCCCTTGAGGGTCTGGCGGCGGATATAGTCGGCTGGCGCCTGCTCGGCCTGTTTGCTCGGCAGCTCGATGAAATAGCCGTGCACGCGGTTGTAGCCGACCTTGAGGTTGGCCAGGCCCGTGCGGGCTTTTTCACGCGCTTCCAGGTCGATCAGGAACTGCCCGGCGTTCTCGCTCATGGCCAGCAGTTCGTCCAGCTCGCTGTCGTAGCCGGTCTTGAGCACGCCGCCGTCGCGGATGACCGCCGGCGGGTTGTCGATGATGGCTTTTGCCAGCAGGTCGGCCAGCTCCGGGTAGGTGCCGGCGATGGCTGCTAGGCGCGCCAGGTGGGGCGCCTCAAGCTCGGCCATGGCGCTCTGCAGCTCGGGCAGGGCGCCGAGGGCATCGCGCAGGCGCGCCAGGTCCCGTGGACGGGCATTGCGCAGGCCGATGCGGGCGAGGATACGCTCGATGTCGCCGATTTCCTTGAGCTGCGGTTGCAGCTTCTCGAAGCGATAGCCGTCGAGCAGGCAACGAATCGAGCCCTGACGCGCCTGCAGCACTTTCAGGTCGCGCAACGGGCGGTTCAGCCAGCGGGTCAGCAAACGGCTGCCCATGGCGGTCTGGCAGCGGTCGATCACCGACTGCAGGGTGTTGTCGCGGCCACCGGCCAGGTTCACATCCAGCTCGAGGTTGCGCCGGCTGGCGCCGTCGAGCACCACGGTATCGTCCAGACGTTCATGCTTGAGGCTGCGCAGGTGCGGCAGGGCGGTGCGCTGGGTTTCCTTGGCGTAGCCGAGCAGGCAGCCGGCGGCGCCGATGGCCAGGGTCAGTTTCTCGCAGCCAAAACCCTTGAGGTCCTGGGTGGCGAACTGTTGGCAAAGGCTTTTGCGTGCCGAATCGCGATCGAAATCCCAGGGCGCACGACGGCGCGCGCCGCGACGTTTTTCCGCTGGCAGGCCCTGGGGCCAATCATCGGGGATCAGCAACTCGACCGGGTTGATGCGTTCGAGCTCAGCCAGCAGGTTTTCCCAGCCCTTGATCTCGAGCACGCTGAAGTTGCCGCTGGTAATGTCCAGCACGGCCAGGCCGAACAGGCGCTCGTCACCCAGCACGGCGGCGATCAGGTTGTCGCGACGCTCGTCGAGCAGGGCTTCGTCACTGACTGTGCCGGGGGTGATGATCCGCACCACCTGGCGCTCCACCGGGCCCTTGCTGGTGGCCGGGTCGCCGATCTGCTCGCAGATCACCACCGACTCGCCCAGCTTCACCAGCTTGGCCAGGTAGCCCTCGGCCGCATGGAAGGGGATACCGCACATGGGGATCGACTGGCCCGCCGACTGGCCGCGGGCGGTCAGGGTGATGTCCAGGAGTTTGGCGGCCTTCTTCGCGTCTTCGTAGAAGATCTCGTAGAAATCGCCCATGCGGTAGAACATCAGCTGGTCCGGGTGCTGGTTTTTCAGCTTCCAGTACTGCTGCATCATCGGGGTGTGTGCGGAAAGATCGCTCATTGCAAAAACTTGGCTCGCAGTGTCGTTGTAGACCAAAGGCAAGCGGGCAATGGTACAGGGATTTTGCCTGGGCTGCCGAGGGCAAACGGGCGGGCGCGACCATTTGTCCGTGCATATCCATGCATAACGGTGTTTGCATTCTATTTAAGTTCCCGGCATTATGCATTTTATGCAAAAACGCAACGTAGCATCCGTCCTCAGAGCACTGCTCGATCGCCACGGTCTCTCCCCCACGGAGCTGCACCGGCGTACCGGCGTGCCGCAATCCACCCTGTCGCGCATTCTCAGCGAGAAGATCGTCGATCCGTCCGATAAGCATGTGTCGAAGATTGCTGAATATTTCGGCGTCAGCACTGATCAGCTACGCGGTCGCGTCGAGCTCGGTGAAAGCCGCGAAGCCGCGCCCGCGCGCAGCCACGCCGAGTTGCGCGACATCAGCCTGTGGGATGACGACACCCCCGTCGAGGACGACGAGGTGTCCATTCCGTTTCTTCGCGAGGTCGAGTTGGCAGCAGGATCAGGAAGATTCGTCATCGAAGAAAGCGAGAAGGCCAGCCTGCGTTTTGGCAAGCGCAGCCTGCGCCACAACGGTGTGCAGTTCGACCAAGCCAAGTGCGTGACGGTACGCGGCAACAGCATGTTGCCGGTACTGCGTGACGGTGCCACGGTCGGCGTCAACGCCGGCAAGAGCGGCATTGGCGACATCGTCGACGGTGACCTGTACGCCATCAACCACAATGGCCAGTTGCGGGTTAAGCAGCTCTATCGCCTGCCTACCGGCATTCGCCTGCGCAGCTTCAACCGCGACGAACACCCGGATGAAGACTACAGCTTCCAGCAGATGCAGGAAGAACAGATCAGCATCCTCGGCCATGTGTTCTGGTGGGGCATGTACGCGCGCTGAGTAGTCCGTGCCTTCTGAAAACCCGCTTCGGCGGGTTTTTTTTCGCCTTCAGAAAACCCCACCAACCCAGGCAGATCAAGGCTTACATGCGTAGGTGCATTTTCCTATGCATAAATATTTCCATAAATGCATTGACTGCATATGCATCAATGCATAATCTTTGTCTCAAGCCGGTCGACACCGGTAGTGACAAAGGCAGCGATGAACAGGCCTGAACTGTTCAGAGGGTTGGCAACTGGCCCAGGTGTGCAGCGTAAAGCACCAGAAGCAGTTATCCGGCGGGCAGGTGGCCGCGGCCGGAGGAACAATTTGAAGCGGAGTCGCCCAGCGCACCAGTCGTGGCGGGCGGTTCGACAACGCATTACTGAAAAGCCTGGGGAGGCCGGGCTTTTTGGAATGCTGAGTGATCGGCGCTTGAACATCAGAACAACCCTGCGGGTCCTCGGGGCTATGTGGGATAACAAAAAGGAGACAGGACAGTGACAAACGAACAACAGACGTTGCTGGAAATGCCGATCTGGTTGGTGGTCGTCCTGGCGTTGCTGGGCGGAGTGTCCGGTGAGATGTGGCGTGCCGACAAGGCCGGTGCGCATGGCTGGGCATTGTTTCGGCGGTTGGTATTGCGCTCGGGAGCCTGCATGGTCTGTGGCGTTTCGACCGTGATGCTGCTGTATGCCAGCGGGTTGTCGATCTGGACGGCCAGTGCTTTTGGCTGCCTGACGGCGATGGCCGGTGCTGATGTTGCCATAGGCCTGTATGAGCGATGGGCGGCCAAGCGCTTGGGCCTGGAGCAACCGGCAGTGGGGCAGGCGGGCGATTGTGAGCGGGAGGACCGACAGTGAGCGAGTTACAGACGTTACACGAGGCCATCACCGCGACCATCACGGCCGCCATGCCTCAGCTTGAAACCGTTGCCGCCTATACCGCAGCGGATCAGAACCCAGCGCTGCCGGCGCTGTACCACGCCATGACCAATCTCAAGCCCGGAGCTGATCCGGGCGATGGCCGCTGTTGCCTCCTGGCAACCTTCGAAGCGTGCATCCTGGTCGATGTCAGTGTTGCGCAGGCGCCATTGCAGGTGGCGACTTTGGCAACGCAACTGACGGTTTTGTTGCGCCAGCAGTACTGGCAAATGAACTTTGTCGAAGCCGCGAAAAATGTCCTGGCTTCGGTGGTTCAACCCCCAGCAGGCTCGCCTTCACCGATCAGTTGGCTGGTGCAGTGGGAGCAGGTCCTGTACCTGGGGGCTGAGCAGTGGCCATGGCCCAATGAACCAGGCCCGCTGGCCTTTGCCTTCAGTCCCGACACCGGCCCGGGCTTTGAGGCGGATTACCAATCGCCGGAGGACATGCCATGAGCTACGCCAGCGCCATGCACGACCGTATGCTCGCCGGTCTGGTGATTCCCTGTCGAGTGGTGGCCGTTGACCTTACCGCCGCCCGAGTGCGGGTGTCCGACGGCGCCGGTTGGACCAGCGCCTGGTTGCGCTGGCACAGCCAGGCCGCCGGCAAGGCCCGCCACTGGCGTGCGCCCAGCCTCAACGAACAGGGGGTGCTGATCAGCCCGAGTGGCGAGCCGGCGCAAGGTACTTTTGTGCCGGGCCTGTACGGCAATGCCGGCGATCAGCCGGACAACCGCGAGCATGTCGAGGTCTGGCGCTTCGACGATGGTGGCTCGCTGGTCTACGACTGGCAGGCCCGCAGTTACAGCATCGAGTTGCCCAGCGGTACCGTCAGCATCAAGGTTGGCAGCAGTTCGGCAGTGGTGACCGACCAGGCCATCACTGCGAATGCCGCGAGCATCAGCCTGACCGGTGAGGTGCAGATCAGCGGGCCCCTACGGGTAACCGGTGACATCCTCGGCGGCGGCAAGATCATCGACACCGGCGGCAACACCGCCAATCACAAACACTGAAAACCAGCCCGCCCACTGCGGGCTTTTTTACGCCTGGAGAACATCAATGATCGGCATGGATCGCCGGAGCGGCCAGCCGTTATCCGGCATTGCACATTTGCGCCAATCCATCGAGGACATCCTCAGCACACCGCTCGGCAGCCGGCGCATGCGCCCGGAGTACGGCAGCAAGCTGCGCCGCTTCGTCGATTTGCCGGTCAATGAAGGCTGGAAAAGCGCGGTGCAGGCGGAGGTGGCGCGCGCACTGGGGCGGTGGGAGCCGCGTCTGAAGCTTGAGCGGGTCAGGGTGACTGGTGTGGTTGGCGGGCAGATCACTTTGCAGCTGAGCGGACGGTACCTGGGAGCCAACCAGACCTTGGAGGTAACGGCATGAGTAGTGTGGATCTTTCGGCGCTGCCCGCGCCGCAGGTGCTGGAAGACCTCGATTTCGAGGCGCTCTTCCAGACCGACCTGGCGACCTTCCGGTTGCATATGGGCGACAACTGGGACGCCGCAGTCGAAAGCGACCCGGTGAACAAACTGCTGGAAGTCGGTGCCTACCGCAAGCTGCTCAACCGCGCACGGGTCAACGACGCCGCCAAGGCGCTGTTGCTGGCCTATGCGCAGGGTTCCGACCTGGATCAACTGGCGGCCAATGTGCAACTGCAGCGGCTGGTGGTGCAGGCCAGGGACACAAACACGGTGCCGCCAACGCCGCAGGTGCTCGAAGCAGACGATGCTCTGCGTGAGCGGGTGCAACTGGTCTATGAAGGGCTGACCACCGCGGGCCCGCGCAACAGTTACATCCTGCATGCCCGCAATGCGTCCGGCCAGGTGGCTGATGCCACGGCCGAAAGCCCGTCGCCGGCTCAGGTCGTGGTGACGGTACTGGCGCTCGAAGGCGATGGCAGTGCCGCAGCAGAGCTGCTGGAAACCGTGCGGCTCAAGCTCAATGACGATGACGTGCGCCCGGTTGGCGACCGCTTGACGGTGCAAGGTGCGCAAATCCTGCGCTATCGCATTGATGCGGTGGTGCACATGAGCGGTAGCGGTCCGGAAATCGAAGCGACGCTTGCCGAGTGCAAACGCCGGTTGCAAGCCTGGATCAATCCGCGCCGGCGCCTGGGTGCTGAAGTGGCCCGCTCGGGCGTGGATGCCCAGTTGCATATCAACGGCGTCAGCCGGGTCGACCTGAGCAACTGGACCGACATCCGCCCGACCCAGGCGCAAGCGGCCTGGTGCGACGGGATCACCGTGACCCGGGGGAGCTGACATGGACAGCCTGCTCCCGCTCAACAGTACCGATCTCGAACATGCCATCGAGGCCGCCGGCGTTGAAACCACCGAAGTCCCCCTGCGTGCGCTGTACAACCCCGACACCTGCCCGGCGCACCTGTTACATCAGTTGGCCTGGGCCTGGTCGGTAGACCGCTGGGACGAAACCTGGCCTGAGGCAATCAAGCGCTCGGTAATCCGCTCGGCGTTCTATGTGCATGCGCACAAAGGGACCATCGGTGCGCTTCGCCGGGTGGTGGAGCCGCTGGGCTACCTGATCGACGTGAAGGAGTGGTGGCAGACGGTACCGCAAGGTGTGCCGGGCACCTTTGCGCTTCAGGTCGGGGTACTGGAGAACGGAATCTCCGAAGAGATGTACCTGGAGCTGACCCGGCTGATCGATGACGCCAAGCCGGTCAGCCGCCATCTGACAGGGTTGGCGATCACCCTCGCGAGCACCGGACATCTTCGCTTGGCGATGAGCTTGTCCGAAGGCGATGAAATTGACGTGTTTCCTCCGGCGTCTCGTGACATTGAAGTCAAGGGCGGCTTCGGCCCGGTCGGCCGCACACACCACATTGAAACTCTGGACGTTTATTTATGACTGATCAAAACAGCCAGTTCTTTGCCATTCTCACAGCAGTAGGAGAGGCCAAACAGGCCAACGCCGATGCCCTGGGGGTGCCTTGGACTTTTGCGCAAATGGGTGTTGGTGACGCCAACGGCACCGATCCAACGCCATCCCGAACCCAGACCCGACTGATCAACGAGCGCCGCCGCGCGCCGCTCAATCAGGTCAAGGTTGACCCTGCCAATACAAACATCATCATCGCCGAACAGGTCATCCCTCCCGACGTTGGCGGCTGGTGGATTCGGGAAATAGGGCTTTACGACGCTGATGGTGACCTCGTGGCGGTGGCCAACTGTGCACCGAGCTTCAAACCGCTGCTCAACCAGGGTACCGGCAAGACGCAAGTCGTGCGCATGAATTTCATCGTCACCAGTGCGGCTAACGTGACCTTGAAGGTTGACCCTGCGGTAGTGTTGGCAACACGAGAGTTTGTAGAGCTGCGGCTGTCCGAGGAAATCGGCAAGCTGGATAGTAAAAACAGTGTGCGGGTAGCAACTACAGGTCCAATCGATCTGGGTGGGTTGCCGGTATTGGATGGTATTGCAATCCGGGCAGGGGACCGGGTGCTAATCAAGGACCAGGTGCAAGCCAGGGATAACGGTATCTACATTGCTGGTGCAGGGGCATGGGTACGAGCGCAGGATGCAGACGGCAATGCCGAAGTGACGCCGGGTCTTACGGTGATGGTGGAGCAAGGGGCTCAGCTTGCGGACACTCGATGGACACTCGTCACCGACGGCCCCATTGTGCTGGGCTCCACTGCTTTGCAGTTCCAAAATCTTGCCGCTGGATACAGTGGCGTTACCGCTCGAAATACCAGTGGGCAAATCGGCGCTGCTGATGCGGGAAAGATGTTCTATTTCTATGGCAACTCAGCCGATCAGGTTTTGACCTTGCCGCGCGCGTCCGAACTGTATCCAGGCGCAAAGCTGAACCTGCAGAATATGGGCTCAGTGCCGGTTGAGATATTTCCATCTGAAGGGGAGAAAGTTTGGGTTGGCGGCAGCAACTCACTCCCGTCGCTAACGATGCACCCATGTACAGAGCTGGAACTGGTCCGCATTCATCCAACCGAGTGGTTTGCTCAGGGCACCGGCACGGTGTACAGGATGAGGAATCTACCGACCTTGCCCATTGGATCGAATGATGGACGATTGGCGAGCACTGGTTTTGTACAGCAGGAACTGTTAGCAGAGCGAGGCAGCGTAGTACCGTTGATGGATGGTGCAGCGGTTGCTGGTATGTCGGCGAAGAAGTCGCGGGAGGATCACCGCCACCCGACGGACAGCACTCGGGCGCCGGTAGATTCGCCAATCTTTACGGGGATACCCAAGGCGCCCACAGCGGCAGCCGAGGCAACGGGTAATCAAATCGCAACGTTGGATTTTTGCCGGCTATTGGTAGCTGCATTGGTTGACTCGGCGCCGGCTACGCTCGACACCATCAATGAACTAGCCGCAGCTTTGGGCAACGACCCGAACTTTGCTACGACCATGCTTAACCAGCTGGCCACTAAAGCCGACCGAGCAACGACCCTTACTGGATACGGGATCACCGACGCTATCCCGATTATCAACCCACTGCCGGGCGGAAGTCTGGATGTTCACGGTGGGCCATATGCATTTCTGACATCACCGTATGAGTCGGCAGTTTGCCAAAACTGCTACTGGAACGGGAAAGACTGGATTCGGCATAGTGAAAGTACCCCAGCGATTTGCGTAGTGGCATCCAATGGAGCGGTCACTGTTCGTCGTGCACCCGCTGGCGCCAATCCGATTGTTTGGGCTTCCAATTCTCCAATTCTTGATACTTCAAATATTCTGTTCAGCTATCTGCGGCAGTTGCCCTCGAAAGTATCAGAGCATGGCATCACCGACGTTTACACCAAAACTGAAACCCAGCAGCGAATAACTTCAGCTATTGCTGAGCTTGTGGGGTCAGCTCCTGGTGCCTTGGATAAGCTTGATGAGTTAGCAGCGGCACTCAACAATGATCCAAGCTTTGCCACCACTATGCTTAATC
The DNA here is from genome assembly GCF_018390435.1 of Pseudomonas sp. RC2C2. Taxonomy (NCBI): domain Bacteria; kingdom Pseudomonadati; phylum Pseudomonadota; class Gammaproteobacteria; order Pseudomonadales; family Pseudomonadaceae; genus Pseudomonas; species Pseudomonas sp. RC2C2. Next base: position 3,602,748 of record NZ_JAHBAX010000001.1, read on the forward strand.
AACTGGCCACTAAAGCCAATCGCTCCTCAACTCTGGCTGGTTACGGCATTACCGACGCTATCCCGAACCACAATCCGTTGGCGGCGGGAAGTCTTGATGTTCACGGTGGGCCTTATGCATTTCTGACGTCACTGTCTGAGTCGACGGTCGCACAGAATGCCTACTACGACGGAGCATCATGGGTCAGACATGATCCAACCAAGAGTTCTGTTGCCCTCGTAGCGGCAGGCGGTCGTGCCATGGTGCGCAGGTGGCCTGCCGGAGCGCCGGTAGGCGATGTTGGGCTCGGGCATGAGGTTGTAGATTTTGGCATGCAGGCCACAGAGCCGGAAATCGATGCAGGTACCACCTCGCTCAAGTGGATGAGCGTCGCAGGCGTGGCTCGGTTCGTTGCCCGAACAGTGAAACAGGCCACGGAAGCGCTGGCCGGCCTTGCGCGCATCGGTACACAAGCCGAAGTGAATGCAGGGACGGATGACACCCTGATTGTGACGCCGAAGAAACTGCGTTTCGGCGTAGCTTATAGCTTGACGCAGAACGGCTATGTTGCACTTCCCTACTGGCTTGGGGGCTTCATTTTTCAATGGGGTTACGTTTACGAGTCCCAAGGTGTCTCGGACTATCGCAATTTCACCATCCCGTTTCCCAACAACGTTTTCGGTATGAACATCACTATCGAGGCGGCCACCACAGGTGGACATGCCGGTAGCTTTGGGCATGTGGTGCAAGTGGCTAACCGAAATGCTTTCTTGTGGTCCGTTGGCGGTTCGCTGGGCGGAGCAGGATATGGATATTATTGGGCGTGGGGGAACTAACAATGTCTGATCGATACTGGTTCGTTATTGCTGAGGATGGACGCTTGATTGGCCGTCTTGATACGGTTGTGAATCAAGAAGTACCAGAGGGTGCTGTACCTGTCAGCAGTAAGTCATTTGAGCAAAGCCTTACTCTTCAGCGGGGGCAGCAGTGTTACTACGTTAATGGCACCGTTGAGTATCGGGCGCTTGAAGGGCTGGCGGCCGTTGAGCAACGCGCTTGGCGAAATTCGGAGTTATCGAGGGTCGAATGGTTACGCAACCGGCATCGTGACGAACTGGATTTGCAGCGCAAGCCTACTTTAACCGTGACGCAATTTACCGAGCTGTTGGGCTATATGCAGCAACTGCGTGATTGGCCGCAAGCTGAGGTTTTCCCGGCGAATGAGTATAAACCCGTAGCGCCGCCGTGGATCGCTACGCAAACCCAATAAAGCCCCGCACCGCCGGGGCTTTTTCATACCCGCAACAATCCCTTTGAAGGCCCCGCACCGCGGGGCCTTCGCATTTCTGGAGACTTACCCATGAGTGGATTCTTCCACGGCGTTACCGTAACCAACGTCGACACCGGCGCACGCACCATCGCGCTGCCTTCTTCCTCGATCATCGGCCTGGTCGATACCTTCACTGAAGGCCCGGGTGCAAGCGCCAAGGCCAATGACCTGGTGCTGATCACCAGCGAACGTGAAGCCATCGCCGCGTTCGGCGCCGATGCGCCGATCACCCGGGCCTGCCAGGCCATCTACAGCCGCGCCAAGGCGGTTATCGTCGCCTGCGGCGTGGCCAAGCTCGAAGAGGAGGCGGCGCAGACCTCGGCAATCATCGGCGGCGTGCTGGCCGATGGCAAACGCACCGGCCTGCAGGCGCTGCTGGACGGCAAAAGCCGCTTCAACGCCCAGCCACGCCTGCTGGTAACGCCCAAGCACAGCTCCACCCTGGCGGTTGGCACCGCCCTGGTGGCCCTGGCCGACAAGCTGCGCGGCCTGGCCATTATCGATGGCCCGAACAGCACCGACGAAGCGGCGATCGCTTATGCCGAGAACTTCGGCGCCAAGCGCGCCTACCTGGTCGACCCGGGCGTGCAGTACTGGGACACCGGCAAGAACGCAACCCTAGATGCACCGGCTTCGGCCTGGGTTGCCGGCCTGTTCGCCTGGACCGACAGCGAGTACGGCTTCTGGGCCTCGCCGTCGAACAAGGCGTTCGTCGGCATCACCGGTACCAGCCGCTCGATCGAGTACCTGGATGGCGACGCGACCTGCCGGGCCAACCTGCTGAACAACGCCAACATCACCACCGTGATCCGCGATGACGGCTTCCGCCTGTGGGGCAACCGCACCCTGAGCAGCGACCCGAAGTGGGCCTTCGTTACCCGCGTGCGGACCATGGACATCGTCATGGACGCGATCCTCTACGGCCATAAGTGGGCGGTCGACCGCTCGATTACCGCGACCTACGTCAAGGATGTGACCGAAGGCCTGCAGGCGTTCATGCGTGATCTGAAAGCCCAGGGCGCGATCATCAATTTCGAAGTGTTCGCCGACCCCGAGCTGAACACCGCCAGCCAGCTGGAGCAAGGCAAGGTGTACTGGAACATCCGTTTCACCGACGTGCCGCCAGCCGAGAACCCGAATTTCCGTGTCGAGGTCACCAACCAGTGGTTGACCGAAGTCCTCGACCAAGCCGCTTAAGGAGCAATAACCATGGCAATGATTCCCGAAACCCTGGCGAACCTGAACCTGTTCGTCGATGGCGTCAGCTTTCAAGGTGACGTCCCCAGCCTGACCCTGCCAAAGCTCACCCTGAAGGTGGAGGAGCACCGTGCTGGCGGCATGGACATGCCGGTCGAGATCGACATGGGCATGGAAAAGCAGGAAGCCGGTTTTGTCACCACTGGCGTTCGTCGCGAGTCGCTGAAGTTCTTCGGCCTGGCCGACGGCTCGGCGTTCAACGGTACCTTTCGCGGTGCCTTCAAAGGCCTCAAAGGCCAGATCACCCCGGTCATCGTCACCTTGCGCGGGGCGCTGAAAGAAGTCGACATGGGCGACTGGAAGCCGGGCGACAAGGCCGAGATCAAGCACAACGTGGCCGTGACCTATTACAAGCTCGAAGTCGATGGCCGCCTGGTCTACGAAATCGATCCGATCGGTATGAAGCGGGTCATCAATGGCGTCGATCAGCTCGCCGCCCAACGTTCGGCCCTGGGCCTGTAAGGAGCTGTCATGAATCAAGCAAACAAGACCCCGAGTTGGCTGGCCGTGAGCACCGAACGCGTTGTCGTGACGCTCAGTAAACCGTCCGAGGCCAATGGCGTGCAAGTCGACAGCCTGTCGCTGCGTGCACCGACCGTACGCGACATTCGTGCCGCGCAATCGGCCTCGAACAGTGACGATGAGCAACGGGAACTGAACCTCTTCGCCTCGCTGGCCGAAGTGGGAGTCAAGGACCTCGAAGGGCTTGCCCTGAAAGACTATGGCCGCTTGCAGGCCGGGTATTTTCGCCTGGTGCAAGACGACGAGGTTTGACCCCAATGGGCAGAAGGCGGCGGCAAAGCGATTGGCCAGGGAGCTGAACTTTTCCGCCGCCGAAATCATGAGCATGTCGTTCAGCGACATGCTCTGGTGGCTCACGGATTAAGCCTGTGGCGTGGCTATAGGGGGAATCAGATGACGAGCAATTCGGCATTGAAACTGGAACTCGGTGCCGCCGTCGCATTTACGGTAGGTATTGCGTTCAAGTCGATCGAAGACCGTATCAAGGAAAATACCAACGTTCTGGAGAGCATTTACGCTGAAGTCTTCAGCTTGCGCAACGGCGCAACGCCTGCACCGCAAGGCAGCCTGGACTGGCTGGGCGAGTTGCGCCCTTACCTGCAGGCAACGCTCAACCTGCTTGAGCGGCAGGTCGTTGCGCTGGGCAGGTTTCGTCAGCAGCAGATCGTGGTGGCTGTGGGCAAGGCCGGGCCGCCGGCAACGGATACAGCACCCAAACGGGACAACCTGAAGGTCATTGAGGACATTCCGCTCGTTGGCGAGGTATTGAAACGTTCGCGGGTGTTGCTGCTACCCACCCAGATCAGCGCTGAGTATCAGAAGATCACCCGCGATCTTGCCATTAGCGCAGGGGTGGCCGATGGTGCGGAACCTTCGGCGCAAGAGCAGGCAATCATCGCCAAGGTGACGACGATCACCGACGCAACAGGGATGGAGCGTAATCAGGCAGCTGAGCTGATCAAGCAGTTGTTCGACACGGGGATGGGCTTGAATAAAGCCCTTGCTTACGCCCCCGTGGCGGCCAGATTCGCGGTTGGCCAGGATGTGTCAGCCAAGGAGGCGGCACGCCTGGTCGGCGAGGTTCAGAAAAAACCTCAGGTGAGCGGGCCGGATGAGCTGGAGAAAGCACTGGAGCACATAGTGTTTCAGCGCAAGGGAACGGGCGAAGGCGCTGCCGACAGTCTGTCCGCAGCGCAGAACCAAACGTTGGACAAGGCACTAGGCAGTACCGAAGCCTCGGGTGCCAAGGGCGTGCTCGACAGGGATTTGCTTGCACGCCGTGGAACTTCTGATCAGCGTTTGAGCGAAGCGTCCAACGCGGTCGATGAGGCGCTACGCAGCTTGGGTGATTCCCTGCGGCCGTTGGCGGATGGCTTGGCCTTGGGCGTGGCTGCCAAGGCCAAAGAATTCACGGCCGCTCCGGATGCGCTCAAGTGGTTGGTAGCGGGTGCCACGGTGCTCGGTACGACCTTGCTGGCACTCAAAGGTGGTGAAGCTGCCAAGGGCCTTTTGAACAGGCTCAAACGCAAGCCGACGCCGGAGGGGGCTGCGGGCGGTCCAGGGCAGGGCACTGACCTGTTGAACGTAAATGTGCTCAATAACCCGCTCAATGTGTTTGTCGTCAATGCCAGTGACATTGGCTGCTGCGTGAGGACGCCGGGTCAGCGCCGCAAGCCGACCCGCAACGGGCGAAAGGCGCCGCAAGGCCGGACGTCGCAACGCAGGGCACCGCAACGCCAGCCTCGCGCATCGACTCGGCGGGCTCCGACGCGCCCGGCGCCTGCGCCACGTCCGTCCACACCGCCGCCAGCGCCTCCCGCCAGCCCGGTGGGTGCTGCCGGCAAGATTGGTGCGGCGATCAAGGGCGTTCGTGGCCCGGCCTTGCTCACGGCGGGTATCAATACTGTCGCAACGTTCATGACTGCCGACACCCCGGAAGAAAAAGCCGAGGGTTACGGTGCGGCTGCTGGCGGTCTGGTGGGGTCGGTCATTGGCGGCGTGGTGGGCTCGTTCGTCCCGGTAATCGGAACATCCATTGGCGCCATGCTCGGTGGGATGGCGGGTGATGCAATCGGTGGCTGGCTGGGCAAGCGCATGGTGTCTTGCGCTGAGGGAGAAAAGCCTGCCGACACCCAGGCGCAACCCACTAGACCGGTGGCTGCACAACCGGGTGAGGTGGCGCGTTCACTGGTGAGTGCAACGCCTGCAAACGACACCCTGCCAGCGCCGATAAAGCCGGTGGGCGAAGGGCTTGGCCAGCCGCAATCGGTTACCCAGCAATTCACCTTTACCCCCAGCATGCCAATCACGGTCCAGGGCAGCGTCACCGACCCGATGCTGCTCGCCCAGAACCTGCAGGCCATGGTCCGCCGTGAATTCGAGGAACTGATGCGCATGGCGAACTCTCGGCAGTTGTCCGACGTTCCCCATGTTTACGTTTAAGGAGAGTCCATGACCTACATGCAGCAGCTACAGTCGGCGCTGCGCTTCGTGGTGGCGGCAGGGCAGGCGGGGCGGCGTAGCGCCGATGACATGCTGGCACCGATGAACGGCGCTGTCAGCGACATCAGCGGCGCTGTTGCCGAGCTTGAGGCCATCCCTTTTGTCGGGCCGGTTATCGGGGCAAAGCTGCAACGTACGATGCGCGCCATCCATAGCGCACAAGCGGCCGTCAACCGCGTCTCGGCCAAATACGATCAGGGATTGGCAGTAGTGGTGCAGGTTCAGGAGCGGGTTCAGGCATTCGGCGAGCAGGCGGCCAAGGCAGCAGCGACGATCAACCGAATTGCCGGCAAGATCAGCCCATCGCTGGGCAATATTCTACCCACCGGCAGTTTCGCCCCTACCGTCACCCCAGCCGCGGAGGCGGTCAAACCTTTCCCGCACCTGTTGATCCTGCAACCGCTGGATGGTGAGTCGCCGGGTTACTACTTCAACCTCGACACGGCAGCCTTCGAAGAATTGCGGCGCCAGACCAGCTTTCGCTGGGTCGGCCAGGAGCGTCTCACGCGCAGTGCCGCCCAGCAGGCGGTGAGCCTGGGCGAGGAAAAAATCAATATTCGGGGCGTGATATTTCCCACCTTCAAGGGCGGCCTGGGTCAGTTACAGACGTTGCGCAGCATCGGACGGTTGTTGCGCCCCTTAAGTCTGATCACCGGTTACGGCGAGGTCCTGGGTAACTGGTGCCTGCTCAGCATCGATGAAGATCAGAGCAGCCTGTTGGCGGGGGGCATCCCCAGAAAGCAGGGCTTTACATTGGAGTTTGTGAGCTATGGCGACGACCTGCAGAACCTCTGAAGGAGACGTGCTCGATACCCTTTGCCAACACTACTACGGGCATCTCAATGGCAGCGTCGAGGCGGTGCTCAATGCCAATCAGGGGCTGGCCGGCGAACCCCAGCCTTTTCGCGCCGGGGTGCTGGTTCAATTGCCAGACCTGATCGCCGCTACCGATGTCACGGTACAGCTATGGGACTGACACCCCGGCCTGCCGTGCAACCAGCAGCCCCCGCCCCGTGCGGGGGCTGCTTTTCTGGAGCATGAGCCATGCAACCTGTTTTTCGTGTTGTCGCCGATGGCAACGACATTACCACCGTGATCAATGATCGCTTGTTGCTACTGCGCACCTCGGACAAGCCTGGCATGGAGTCGGATGATTTCGAGCTGCGTATCGATGATCGCGACGGTGCGGTGACCTTGCCCGCGCGTGGCGCGCTGATCGAGATTCACCTGGGGTACGCCAGCCAGACGTTGACCCGTCTGGGGTGCTACACCGTGGATGAAGTCGAGTTGACCGGGCCGCCCGACAGCGTGGTCATTCGTGGCAAGGCCAGCGATATGCGCGGTACCGGCAAGACCACGCGCAGCGGCAGCTGGGAGAACATCCCGTTGCAGCAGATCGTGCGTGATATCGCCGCGCGTAACGGCTGGCAACCGGCGTGTCCGGTGTTGACCAGGGTGCTGCGGGTCGATCAGTTCAACGAATCGGACTTCAACTTCATCACGCGTTTGGCCAAACAGTACGACTGCACGGCCAAGGTCGGCGACGGCATCCTGCTGGTGCTACCGCGTCAGGGTGGTAAGAGCGCTAGTGGCAAGGCGCTTGGCGTTGTCGGCGTGCGTCGGGCGGATGTCACGCGTTGGCAGTTTCGCCTGGCCGACAAGGGGACCTACAAGGCGGTCCAGACTCGTCATCAGGACAAGCGTAGTGGCCAGCTCATGGTGGTCGACCTGGCGAACGCCGAGACACCGCAGGGGCTGGCGCCGGTTCACACCGATCGCCACCTTTACCCCGACAAGGCCTGCGCCGAGCAGGTGGCCAAAGCCAAGCTGGCGGCGCTCAACCGCAGTACCGCCAGTGTCCGACTGGATATGCCCGGGCGTACAGATCTGTTCACCGAACGGAGCGTGGAGTTGAAGGGCTTCAAGATCGGGCTCGATGGTGAGTACCTGGTGGAGTCGGTGGAGCAAGTGTTCACGGCGTCCGGCTGGACGACCACGGTCGAATGCAATGGTGGCAAGCAGGGCAAGGCTCGGGCCAAGGGCGCCAGGCCGCGCAAAGGCGGTGTCTCTCGTTGAATGGATTAAGCAATACGTATGAGGTATCAATGGCGCTAACTGAAAAAACGCTGCAGTTGATGTTCCCCAACGCCCGCCAGCAAGCGGGCGTTTTTGTTTCTGCGTTAAATGCCGCCATGGCCCGTTGGGAAATCGATACCCCGCGGCGTCAAGCGGCCTTCCTCGCCCAGGTCGGCCATGAGTCCGGCCAGTTACGCTACGTCAAGGAGCTGGGCAATGACCGCTACCTGGCGCGCTACGACACTGGCACCCTGGCCCTGCGCCTGGGCAATACCGCCGAGGCGGATGGCGACGGTCAACTGTACTGCGGCCGGGGCCTGATCCAGGTCACCGGGCGCAACAACTACCGGGCCTGCAGCATGGCCCTGTTTGGCGACGAGCGCTTGCTCAAGCAGCCGCAATTGCTGGAGCAACCGCAATGGGCAGCCGAGTCTGCTGCCTGGTTCTGGCACTCGCGCGGCCTCAATCAACTGGCTGACCGCAGCGAGTTCAACCGCATCACCCGGCATATCAACGGCGGGCTCAATGGCCTGGAGGATCGCCTGAAACTCTGGGCGAGGGCCCGTGAGGTGCTGTGTTGAGCCGCTTGCAGTCGGGGGCATGCCTGCTGCTGACGCTGCTGGCCTGTGCGCTGACCTGGCAGGTCCAGGGCTGGCGCATGGGCCGGCAACTGGCGGAGCAAGCCGAACAGCATGGTCGGGAGTGGCAAGCCCAGGCCGAGTCCGCTGCCGCGCAACTGGTCGCCGAACGCCTGCAACGCCAGGGGCTGGCGCAACGGCTGGAGCTCAGTGAGCAACAACATTATCAGGAGCTACTCGATGGCCAACAGACTCAGGCACGCCTGCGTGATCGCCTGGCTACTGCTGACTTGCGGCTGTCGGTCCTGGTCGAGCGCGACGCCGCCGGTTGCGCCGGCGTGCCTGCCGCCGCCGGCACCGGCAGCCTGGATCATGACCCCGTACGCGCCCGACTTAACCCGGCGCATGCTCGACGAATTGTCGCCATCACCGACGACGGTGACCGCGGACTGATCGCCTTGCGCGCTTGCCAGGCCTATGTGCGGGCGCTGGCGCAATGAGGCTGTGTAGCTGATCGCGGCTGGTGTAGGGTAGGCGGCAGACTTTCAAGGAGCCTGCCATGGACCCGATCACTGCGCTTTCCGCCCGCCTGGGGGAACATTTGCGCCGCTTCAATGCCCAAGTGAGCACTGCCGAATCCTGCACCGGGGGCGGCATCGCCGAGGCCATCACCCGCACTTCGGGCAGTTCGGCGTGGTTCGAAGCCGGTTACGTGACCTACTCCAACAGCCAGAAGACTCGCCAACTGGCGGTGCCCGAGGCGTTGTTCGGCCAGGTCGGGGCGGTCAGCCAGGAAGTGGTCGAGGCCATGGTCCGCGGCGCCCAAGCGGCCAGCGGCGCGCGCTTTGCCGTGGCGGTCAGCGGCGTGGCCGGGCCCGATGGCGGCTCGCCGGCAAAACCGGTGGGTACCGTATGGCTGGCCTGGGCCGACGGCAGCCATGTCAGCAGCGAGCGCCGGCACTTCGACGGCGACCGTGATGCGGTACGCCGACAAACGGTAATCGCCGCGCTAGAGGGCTTGTTACAGCTTGGTGCAGAGTAAATGCACATCGGGGGTAGGCGGGAAGAAAACCCTGTGGAATAATACTGGCTACTTATACAGGTGTTCTGGCCGTCAGGCCCTATCGATTACGTGAGGACTTCAATGGACGACAACAAGAAGCGCGCCTTGGCTGCGGCCCTGGGGCAAATCGAGCGTCAATTCGGTAAAGGCGCGGTCATGCGCATGGGCGACCACGAGCGCCAGGCGATTCCGGCCATTTCCACCGGCTCCCTGGGCCTGGACATTGCCCTGGGCATTGGCGGTCTGCCTAAAGGCCGTATCGTCGAGATCTACGGCCCTGAGTCGTCCGGTAAAACCACCCTGACCCTGTCGGTGATCGCCCAGGCGCAGAAGATGGGCGCTACCTGTGCCTTCGTTGACGCCGAGCACGCCCTGGACCCGGAATACGCCGGCAAGCTGGGCGTCAACGTCGACGACCTGCTGGTCTCGCAGCCGGATACCGGCGAACAGGCTCTGGAAATCACCGACATGCTGGTGCGTTCCAACGCCGTTGACGTGATCATCGTCGACTCCGTGGCGGCCCTGGTACCCAAGGCCGAAATCGAAGGCGAAATGGGCGACATGCACGTGGGCCTGCAGGCGCGTCTGATGTCCCAGGCGCTGCGTAAAATCACTGGTAACATCAAGAACGCCAACTGCCTGGTAATCTTCATCAACCAGATCCGCATGAAGATCGGCGTGATGTTCGGCAGCCCGGAAACCACCACCGGTGGTAACGCGCTGAAGTTCTATGCTTCGGTCCGTCTCGACATCCGCCGTACCGGCGCGGTGAAGGAAGGCGACGAAGTGGTCGGCAGCGAAACCCGGGTCAAGATCGTCAAGAACAAGGTTGCGCCACCATTCCGTCAGGCTGAATTCCAGATCCTTTACGGCAAGGGCATCTACCTCAACGGCGAGATCATCGACCTCGGCGTGCTGCACGGCTTCCTGGAAAAATCCGGTGCCTGGTACAGCTACCAGGGCAGCAAGATCGGTCAGGGCAAGGCCAACTCGGCCAAGTTCCTCCAGGAGAACCCGGAGATCGCTGCCACCCTTGAGAAGCAGATCCGCGACAAGCTGCTCAACGCCGGTGCTGTCGAAGCCGCCGGTAAAGCGGCAGTAGCCGAGGCTGAGCCGGAAGACCTGGCTGACGCTAACGCTGATTATTGATCGCACCCATGTCCGCCGTACTCGATACTCCCGTCGCCGTAAGGCGGACAGCCATGGACCTGCTCGCACGTCGCGAGCACGGTCGAGTCGAGCTGACGCGCAAGTTGCGTCAGCGCGGTGCTCCCCCCGAACTGATTGACCAGGAGCTCGACCGTCTGACGGAAGAGGGCCTGCTCAGCGAAGCCCGTTATCTGGAAAGCTTCATCAGCTACCGTTCACGTTCGGGCTATGGTCCGGCGCGTATTCGTGAAGAGCTGGGCCAGCGCGGGCTGCACCGTGGCGATATCGATCAGGCCCTGCGTGAATGTGGTGTGGACTGGTCGGCGCGGTTGCTGGACGTCTGGCAACGCAAGTTCGCTGGCCAGTTGCCGACCGATCCGCGCAGCCGCGCACAGCAAACCCGTTTTCTGGTTTACCGTGGTTTTTCCATGGAAGCTGTCGGCCGCTTGTTAAGCGGCCGAGGGCTGGATGACTGACCCTAGGTAACTTTCAGCGCTTCACGTGCGCGCTGGGTGGTGTGCATGGGTTCAGGCTTGGCCCAGTTTTCCGACAGGTTGATGTAATCCACCAATTCACGCAGGCGGCCCTGGTCGCGACCGTTGAAGGCAAACGCCAGACGCGTCAGGTGGCTGAAGCGCGCTTCGTCATGGTGTTCGCCGCCATAAGCGTGCTGATGGAAGTGGCCACTCAGGCGCAAGTCCGCAAAACCTTCCTGCAAATCAAACAGCGCTGCTTCGCTGAGCGGATGCTGCATGCGGATCACGAACTGGTTCTTCAGCCAACGGCTGGAGTGATAGTTGCTGTAGAACTGGTTGATTTCCTCCACGGCCTCGTCGGCGCTGTACACCAGGCGTAGCAGCTTCATATCGCTGGGCAGGATGTAGCGATTCTCTTCCAACTGGCGGGTGATGAAATTCAAGGCATCCTGCCAGAAGGTGCCGCCTGGTGAGTCCAGCAGCACCACTGGCACCAGCGGACTTTTGCCGGTCTGGATCAGGGTGAGTACTTCCAGCGCTTCATCCAGCGTGCCGAACCCACCCGGGCACAGCACCAGGGCATCGGCTTCCTTGACGAAGAACAGCTTGCGAATGAAGAAAAAGTGGAACGGCAGCAACTTGTCGGTGCCATCCACGGTGGGATTGGCATGTTGCTCGAACGGCAGGGTGATATTGAAGCCCAGGCTGTGCTCCACGCCTGCGCCTTCATGGGCGGCGGCCATGATGCCGCCACCGGCGCCGGTGATAACCATCAGGTCGGAGCGCGCCAGGGTTGCGCCCAGTTCGCGGGCCAGGGCATACATCGGGTGTTCGATTGGGGTGCGGGCCGAGCCAAACACCGTGACCTTGCGTCGACCCTTGTACTGTTCCAGGGTGCGAAAGGCGTGATCAAGCTCGCGCAGGGCCTGCAGGGTAATCTTGGCGTTCCAGCGATTGCGGTCGTCGTGGGCCATGCGCAGGACCGTCAGCATCATATCGCGGTACAGCGGCAGGTTAGGGCTGTTGGGCGCAACCAGGTCCAGTTGTTCTTCAATCTTGCTCAGGTCGATTCCGTTGTCCTTGAAGTGGTTCGAAAGCAGTTCGTTCGGTTGGTAAGGCATTCAAGCGTCTCCTTCTGCAGCAAAACCTCTGACCGGGCTTCAATGGGCTGCCCGGCCGCGACACTGCATGTGTCGCTGGCTGCCGTGGCTCGAGTGTGACCCCCGAGCAGTGCAGTAGACCTGCAAGGTCTCAGTGCAGTGGTAATGGGTCCATACAACTTATTGTTCTTCATGTGCGCAAAGCGTCGCTGGGCAACCCCCTTTGCTTGCCCGAAAAATGAAGGGTGGTTGCTATCAATCTAGACCCTGGCACGCGTTTATGCCGAATGATACGAGCGAGACACGCCGTCAGGCCGCGCTTAAGCACAGACCGCTCGTCAGCTGGGATCCAATCATTGCGCGAGGGTGGTTAACTGAAGTTCAGAGCGACAGTCGCGGTGCAGGGAGGCTGCAATATGCAACGGCTTGATCTAGAGCTCGACGAGCAGCTATACCAGTTGCTGGAGCGTGCAGCCCAGGCCAATAACCTGAGCCTTGAACAGGAGTGCCTGCGGCGGTTGGGGGGAGGGGAGCGGCACTCGCGGTACATCCAGGCCCTGGTGGCCGAACTGCGCGCCGATGAAAAACAACGGCGCGACAGGGAGCGGGTTGCCTAAGGCGGTTACTTCTTGACGGTCAGGCCACAACTGGCGGCATTGAACGCTTGTTCACCCACCATGCGGTTGCTCTTGTACTCGGTGAAGCGATAGGTCAACACCGCGCCTTTGGCCAGCAACTGGCGAAAACCGCTGTTCTTGCACACGCTGGCGCCCAACTGGTCGCGAACCTTGTCCGGGTTGGCCTGCATTTGCTGGGCGTGGCTGGCGCGTACGCTCAGGTGGTTGATCAGTTGTTTGCCTTCAACGGTGTAGCCTTGGTCGAGGATGTCTTCGTTGATCGCCCGCGGCGTGCCCACGCTGCTCTGCGTGGCAACTTTTTGCAGCATCTGGCTCAGCTCGTATTCCTGCTTGGACGCGGCATTGGCCGCCAGGGGCAGGGCGAGCAACAGGCTCAGGGACGGGACGATGAAACGCAGCATGTATCTCTCCTGGTTCGGTAACTGGCAATTGGACCAACAACGGCGCACGGTGTTCCGTCACGGCGCAACGGCAATGCCAGCGGGTAGCGACAGGTTGAAGATTATAGGGAGTCGCCGCTATAGCTGCACGGCAATTCCCCTCAACCCGTAAGCAGGCTCTGATAAACTGCGTGGGTTTCCCGTCTTGCCGAGTCCGTGCAGTGCCATCCCTTTCTTGCTTACGTTGCGCCCAGTCATGAGCCATGCCGTATCGCGCCTGCGCGCCGAACGCTTGGCACGCAGTGTCAAACCCTTCGTTGCCCGCGGTTCTCGGGCGCCACGCTGCCCGCAGTGCCGGGTCATTTTCAGCTATTGCCTGTGCGCCTGGCGCCCGCAAGTACCGGCCGACTCGGGCATTTGCCTGTTGATGCATGACACCGAGCCACTCAAGCCGACCAATACCGGTTGGCTGATCGCCGACCTGATTGCCGACACCTCGGCATTCGGCTGGCAGCGAACGGCCGTCGACGAGTCACTGCTGGCCTTGCTCGATCAGCCGTACTGGCAGCCTTACATCGTCTTCCCCGGCGAGTTCGTCGAGCCTGGGCGGGTGGTCAACGAGGTGGTACGTACGCCGGGCAAGCGTCCGCTGTTCATTCTGCTGGATGCCACCTGGACCGAAGCACGCAAGATGTTTCGCAAGAGCCCGTACCTCAACCGCTTCCCGGTGCTGAGCCTGCAACCTGAGCAGATATCGCGCTATCGCCTGCGCCGCTCCAAGCGTGACGATCACTTCTGCACCGCCGAAGTGGCGGCCATGTGCCTGGAACTGGCTGGCGATCAGCGCGCAGCGCAAGCGCTGGACGCCTACCTGGATGTGTTTACCACCCATTACCTGAGTGCCAAGCATCAATTGCCGCTGGATGAGCAGGATACCGTGCACCAACGTTTGCATACCTTCCTATAGTACAAGGGGCAGGCGCGGGACTTTGTTGCATAATGGGCAGATTGGTGGCCAGGGTCGGCGAGCGCGGCGGGTATTGAACTTGACCACCCGGTCCGGGCTCGGCATCCTTGGCGCCGATTCGGGCACGACGAAGGCTTGAAACGCTGTTTTTCCTGGCCTCGATGTGCCTGTTGGGCATACGGCGTCGCCGTAGCCCCGAGTTGCCCGCCAGGCGCCTATTCTTCCTTCCTGCGCCTGCACAGAACAGGATCATTAGATCGATGGCCACATACGAAATCCTGATTGCCGATGACCACCCGCTGTTTCGCAGCGCGCTGCGCCAGGCCGTTACCCTGGGCCTGGGCCCGGATGTACGTCTGGTTGAAGTGGCAAGCATCGCCGAACTGGAAACCCGCCTGACTGAAAAGGCCGACTGGGACCTGGTGCTGCTGGATCTGAACATGCCTGGAGCCTACGGGTTCTCCGGACTGGTCCTGCTGCGCGGTCAGTATCCGCAGATTCCGGTGGTGATGGTTTCGGCTCAGGAAGAAGCCGCGGTCGTGGTGAAGTCCCGTGAATTCGGCGCTAGTGGCTTCATTCCCAAGTCCAGCCCCCTGGAAGTGATTCAGGACGCAGTGCAGAAGGTCCTCGACGGTGAAGTCTGGTGGCCGCCGCAGGCTTTCGAGAAAGTCGATGTGTCTGCTGAGGCCAAGGCCGCCAGTGAAGGCCTTGCGAGCCTGACGCCGCAACAGTTCCGGGTGCTGACCATGGTCTGTGAAGGTTTGTTGAACAAGCAGATTGCCTACGAGCTGAGCGTCTCGGAAGCCACCATCAAGGCCCACGTCACGGCGATCTTCCGTAAGCTCGGCGTACGTACCCGGACCCAGGCCGCCTTGCTGCTGCAACAACTGGAATCGGTTTCAGCCGGTTAAGGCCTTTGGCCTTCACGCTTTTTTAACCCCGGCTACACTAGGCTGCAGCGTTTTCAGTGGATGAAGTGACCTTCTATGTCGTCGCCTTTCAAGGGCCAGACCGGCCTTAAACGTATTTTCAATGCCGCCGGCTATTCGTTCGATGGCCTGCGCGCCGCGTTCACCGGCGAGGCAGCGTTCCGCCAGCTGGTGCTGCTCAACGTCTTGTTGATCCCGATGGCGTTCTGGCTGGATGTCAGCCGCGCCGAGCGGGCGATCCTGATCGCCGTATGCTTGCTGGGGCTGATTGTCGAATTGCTCAATTCAGCGGTAGAGGCAGCGATCGACCGTATTTCCCTCGATCGCCACCCCTTGTCGAAGAACGCCAAGGACATGGGCAGTGCCGCCCAGCTCGTCGCCTTGAGCATGGTCGGCCTGGTCTGGGCGGTGATCCTGCTTTAAGCGATGGTCGGCAGCACGATCTCGTCGCTGCGGCTGACACCGGCAGTAAAGCTTCTGCACAGTTCGAGAAACTCGCGCATGGCGGAAGTCTGGTACTTCTGCTTGTGCCAAATGAAGAAAAACTGTCGGGCCAGGTCCAGTTCCGGGGTTTCCACCGGCACCAGGCTGCCGCGACGAAAGGCATCGCGCAGGGCCAGGCGCGAGATGCAGCCGATGCCCAAGCCCGACTCGACCGCGCGCTTGATCGCCTCGGTGTGCTCCAGTTCCAGGCGAATGTTGAGGTTGGAGCGGTGGTGACGCATGGCCTGGTCAAAGGTCAGGCGGGTGCCCGAGCCCTGTTCACGCAGGATCCAGGCCTCGTGGGTGAGCTCCTCCATGCTCGCCTGGCCGCGTTTGGCCAAGGGGTGCTGAGGCGCGCAGAACACCACCAGCTCATCTTCGACCCAGGGCTGGACCTCCAGGTCGGGGTGGTTGCAGTCGCCTTCGATTAGACCCAGATCAATTTCGTAGTGAGCAACCTGTTGCACGATATGCGCAGTGTTCTGTACATGCAGCTTGACCTGGCTTTCCGGGTGGATCTGCATGAAGCTGCCGATCAACAGGGTGGCCAGGTAATTGCCGATAGTGAGCGTTGCACCCACTGCCAGCGAGCCGAAACCGGACTTGCCATTGAGCAGGTCCTCGATTTCCTTGGCCTGGTCGAGCAGGGCTACCGCTTGGGGCAGCAGTTGATGACCCAGGGCGTTGAGGCTCAGGCGTTTGCCGGCGCGGTCGAACAGCTGGCAGCTGGACTGGCGCTCAAGTTCGGTGATTGATGTACTGGCGGCCGATTGCGATAACGCCAGTATCCCGGCGGCCCGCGAGACGCTTTGGTACTGGGCCACGGCAACGAACACCTGGAGCTGACGAAGGGTAAATCGCATATCTATATAACCGATAAGACATATCTTGATAATTCATTTAACAGATATTGTCGCTGGCACTAAACTATTGCGCAATCGCGCTCTCGCTTAGCGCCGCGTTTTTCTTCAGGAGCCCGTACATGAGCAACATGAACCACGAACGTGTCCTCAGTGTTCACCACTGGAACGACACTCTGTTCAGCTTCAAGTGCACCCGTGATCCGGGCCTGCGCTTCGAGAACGGTCAGTTCGTGATGATCGGCCTGCAACAGCCAAACGGCCGCCCGCTCATGCGCGCCTACTCGATCGCCAGCCCTAACTGGGAAGAGCATCTGGAGTTCTTCAGCATCAAGGTGCCGGATGGCCCGCTGACCTCCCAGTTGCAGCACCTGAAGGAAGGCGATGAAATCATCATCAGCAAGAAGCCTACCGGCACCCTGGTACTCGACGACCTGAACCCGGGCAAGCACCTGTACCTGCTGAGCACCGGCACTGGCCTGGCGCCGTTCATGAGCGTCATCCAGGACCCGGAAACCTACGAGCGCTTCGAAAAAGTCATCCTGGTCCACGGCGTGCGCTACGTCAACGAAGTCGCCTACCGCGAATTCATCACCGAGCACCTGCCGCAGAACGAGTTCTTCGGTGAGGCCCTGCGTGACAAGCTGATCTACTACCCGACCGTGACCCGCGAGCCGTTCGAGAACCAGGGCCGTCTGACCGACCTGATGCGCAGCGGCAAGCTGTTCAGCGACATCGGCCTGCCACCGATCAACCCGCAGGACGACCGCGCGATGATCTGCGGTAGCCCGAGCATGCTCGACGAGACCAGCGAAGTGCTCGATAGCTTCGGCCTGAAGATCTCGGCACGTATGCGCGAGCCAGGCGATTACCTGATCGAGCGTGCATTCGTCGAGAAGTAAGCGGCGCTGAAAACAAAAAAGCAGGCTTCGGCCTGCTTTTTTTGTGCCTGAAGTAGCGGGTCTGCATGCCGCGGACTTGTGGGCGCGGGCCTTGCCCCGCAATCCAGGCGATACCTGATGTGCTGACTGTACTGGCCTCAGCGCGGGTCAAGCCCGCTCCCACTGGCTCGCCAGCCCGGCCCAATGGAGAGCAGGACGCTACCTACAGGTCCATCACCACTTCCAGCACCCGGATCTGATCCGGCTGCGGGTAGTGCCAACGCACCTGCACATCCCAGAACTTCACCCCGTACACGCGCTCGGGCGGTGGCACCTGGTAGGCGGGGCGCGGGTCCTGGGCCAGGCACTGCTCAATCAGCTCCACCAGCGGCTCGGCAAGGCGCAAGGCGTGCTCGCGGGCCTGGGGCAGGGCAGCATCACTCCAGTGTACCGCTATCGCCTCAGGCGGCGCGTCGGCCATCTGGTTGACTGCCCCGGCCACGGCGTCGGCGTAGGGGACATAGGGCTTGATGTCGAGTACCGGCGTGCCATCGAGCAAGTCGATGCCAGACAGCCAAAGGCGCCCTGCCTCGACTTTCTCCAGCCTTACCACGGACTGGCCAATGCCATTGGGCCTATGCGTCGCACGGGTAGCGAACACGCCCATGGACTTGTTGCCGCCCAGCCGTGGCGGGCGCACCTTCAGCCGTGGCTTGTCTTCCAGGGCCTGGTGGAACAGGAACAGCAGCCAGACATGGCTGACCTGCTCCAGGCCGGCCACCGCCTCGCCATTGTCATAGGGCGCCAGCAGCTCCAGCACCCCGCGGGCAGCCGGCGCCAGCTGTGGCTGGCGCGGAATGGCGAATTTTTCCTTGAAGCAGGAGCGGACGTAGCCGATCGGTGCGACGCTGTAGTTCATCGCCGCTTCAGCCACGAACCCGCAGGGTCAAGCCCTTGAGGAAGTTGCGCAGCAGCTGGTCGCCGCAAGGGCGGTAATTGTTGTGCCCGACCTTGCGGAACAGCGCGCTGAGTTCCGGCTTGGACACCGGGAAGTCGGCGGCCTTGAGAATAGCGTGCAGGTCGTCTTCCTTCAGCTCGAAGGCCACGCGCAGCTTCTTCATGACGATGTTGTTGGTCACCGGCAGTTCGATCGGCAGCGGCGGGCGGCTGTCGTCCTTGCCGCGCTTGAAAATCACCAGGCCGTCGAGGAAATAGGCGATGACCTCGTCCGGGCAGCGCACGAAACCTTCCTCGTCTTCCTTCTTGAGGTAGGCGGCGATATCGGCAGTGGACACCTCGAAGCCGGTCAGCTTGATGATATCGGTGAGCTTGGCGTCGTTGACGTCCAGCAGGTAGCGCAGGCTGCGCAGTACATCGTTGTGAATCATTGGGACAATCCTGTTCAGGGGCGCCGCCCGGGTGACGGCGCCGTGTTGCTTAGAATCTTTCGCTGGTTGCCAGGTAGCGCCACTGGCCTAGTGGCAGCTTGCTCATGGCGACGCCGCCCAGGCGGATCCGGCGCATGCTCACCGGGGTGACCCCGACGCTGCTGCAGAGCAGGTTGATGAGCCCGGCGGGCGGGTTCTTCAGGACCATGCGCAAGCGCGTTTCGTTCTGCCAACTGGCCTTGATCTTTGGCAGTTCATTGCCCTTCCAATTGAAGCCACGGTTCAGCCGTTCGAGGCCGTGGGCAATCATCTCGCCGCTGACTTCGACGATGTATTCCTGCTCGAGCTTGGCCAGGTCGGCATTGAGCTTGCGGGTCACGCGCCAGTCCTGGGTGAACACCTGCAGGCCGCTGGCGCCTTCTTGCAATGGCGCGGCGCAGCTCAGGCGGGCGAAGTGGCCCTTGAGCGGGCGACGGCTGTAGCTGTGCTCTTGCGAGAGGGTGTCGGCGCTGATGCTGGCACAGGCGCTGTCGACGTCCAGTTCGGCGGGCTGGTTGAGCAGCAGGGTGACCGGCTCCAGGGCTTCGGCTTTGGCACCCTGGCGCAGTTCGACCTTGTGCTCGGTGACCTTGAACTGCGGCTCGTCGATCACGGTGCCGTTCACCGTGACCCAGCCGCCCTCGATGTACAGCTCGGCCTCCCGCCGGGAGCAACCGACCAGTTCGATGAGGCGTTTGGAAAGGCGAATGGGTTCAGACATGACGACAGCCGTAGGCACAGGGAAAGGTGCCTATTGTAACTGCCCCGGCTGGCTTGGGGCCGGGAACATTCGTCGATCCGACCATTAATCTGCTATTTCGCGGCATTTCAGAGGAAGATTACACAAGCCTTCAGCCGGAGCGGGCAGACTGCGTACGAATTAGCCTCATATGAAGTAGGGGGTAGGGCTGGCCCATGCCGTCCGTTTCCGAGCGGCCGACCACCTCAAAGCCCTGGTGCAGGTAGAAGCCAAGGGCCTGGGCGTTCTGCTCATTGACGTCCAGTTGCTCGGCGTGCAGCTCGTCAATGGCCACCCGCAGCAGCCGTGAGCCCAGGCCCTGGCCGCGTGCCTCGGGGTCGATGAAGAGCATCTCCACCCGCCCGCAGGCGACCCCGGCAAAGCCGCGGATACGCTGCCTGGCGTCTTTGCAGCAAATCAGCATCACCGCGTCCAGGTACTGGGTCAGCAGCAGCTCGCGCAGCAGGCAGATGTAACTGTCGGGAAGAAAGTCATGGGTGGCACGCACGGAGGCTTCCCACACCCGCGCCAGCTCCGGGTAGTCGCTGAGGCTGGGCGTCTGCACGGTCATCTGCCTGCGCATGGCGGTGCTCTCCTCGGGGCAATTGAGGAAACGATAGTTGCAAAAAAAAGCCCCGCCATTGCTGGCGGGGCTTTTTTACCGGCGCCGAATCAGATCGGTTCGGCCCACATGTCGTACTCGTCGGCGTCGGTTACCCGGCAACGAACCGTGTCGCCCGGCTTGAAGCCGTGGTTGCCGTCGATGAACACGTTGCCGTCGATTTCCGGGGCATCGAAGAAGCTGCGGCCAACCGAGCCTTCTTCTTCGACTTCATCGATCAGCACGTCGATTTCCTTGCCGATGCGCAGTTGCAGGCGTGCGGTGCTGATGGCCTGCTGGTGGGCCATGAAACGGTCCCAGCGCTCCTGCTTGATGTCGTCCGGCACTTCGTCCAGGCCCAGGTCGTTGGCCGGGGCGCCTTCGACCGGCGAATACTGGAAGCAGCCGACGCGGTCGAGCTGGGCTTCGGTCAGCCAGTCGAGCAGGTACTGGAAGTCTTCTTCGGTTTCACCCGGGAAGCCGACGATGAAGGTCGAACGGATCACCAGCTCAGGGCACTGCTCGCGCCAGTTCTTGATGCGCGCCAGGGTGCGGTCTTCGAAGGCCGGGCGCTTCATCGACTTGAGCACTTTCGGGCTTGCGTGCTGGAACGGGATATCCAGGTACGGCAGGATCTTGCCGGCTGCCATCAGCGGAATCACGTCATCGACGTTCGGGTACGGGTACACATAGTGCAGGCGCACCCAGGCACCCAGGCTGCTGAGGGCTTCGCACAGCTCGAGCATGCGCGTCTTGACCGGGCGACCGTTCCAGAAGTCAGTCTTGTACTTGACGTCGACGCCGTAGGCGCTGGTGTCCTGGGAGATCACCAGGATCTCCTTGACCCCGGCCTTGACCAGGCGCTCGGCCTCGCTCAGCACTTCACCGACCGGACGGCTGACCAGCTTGCCGCGCATCGACGGGATGATGCAGAAGCTGCAGCTGTGGTTACAGCCTTCGGAGATCTTCAGGTAGGCATAGTGGCGCGGGGTCAACTTGACGCCCTGAGGCGGTACCAGGTCGATCAGCGGGTTATGGTCCTGGCGCGGCGGCACGACTTCGTGCACGGCATTGACCACCTGCTCGTACTGCTGGGGACCGGTCACCGACAACACGCTCGGGTGCACATCGCGGATGCTGCCTTCCTCGACACCCATGCAGCCGGTGACGATGACCTTGCCGTTTTCCTTGATGGCTTCGCCAATCACTTCCAGGGACTCGGCCTTGGCGCTGTCGATGAAGCCGCAGGTGTTGACCACCACCACGTCGGCGTCCTCGTAGGTGGGCACGACTTCATAACCTTCCATGCGCAGCTGGGTCAGGATGCGCTCGGAATCGACCAGGGCCTTGGGGCAACCCAGGGAAACGAAGCCGACCTTGGGCGTGGTGGGCGTAGGGGTGGTGGACATGACTAACCTCGGTGTTGAAGGGCTTGCGGGGCCGGGCAGGCGGGCAAACCTGATGGGCGCTTTGGGCGCCTCTGATCAAAAAGTGCGCAATTCTAGCGAGCGCAAAGTCACTTGACCAGCAGAAATACGACGAACGCTCAGCTATGCTTCGCGGCAGTGTGCCTGTGTCTGGTGCAAGGGGCCTGGTGGCGGGAGTGATGGATGGTTCAGGCAAGTAGTCAGGCCGATTCCGGGCGGTGGCAAAGCCGTTGAGCCTGCTGGTGGCGGCGGTCGGAGTGGTTTACGGCGATATTGGCACCAGCCCCTTATATACCCTCAAGGAGGTGTTTTCAGGCGGTTATGGCGTACCGGTCAATCATGATGGGGTGCTGGGCATCCTCGGCCTGATTTTCTGGTCGCTGATCTGGGTGGTGACGATCAAGTACGTGGTGTTCATCCTGCGCGCCGACAACCAGGGCGAGGGCGGCATCATGGCTTTGACCGCCTTGGCCCGGCGCGCTTCGACGCCGTACCCGAAGCTCAAGGCGCTGATGGTCGGCTGCGGCCTGATCGGCGCGGCGCTGTTCTACGGCGACAGCATGATCACCCCGGCGATTTCGGTATTGTCGGCGGTAGAGGGCCTGGAGCTGGCCTTCGACGGTATCGACCACTGGGTGATACCGGTGGCGTTGATCGTGCTGGTGGCGCTGTTCCTGATCCAGAAGCATGGCACGGCGCGCATTGGCATCCTCTTTGGTCCGGTGATGGTCACCTGGTTCGTGGTGCTCGGCGCCCTGGGCGTGCATGGCATCGCCCAGAGCCCGGAGGTGCTCAAGGCTTTCAACCCGGTATGGGCGGTGCGCTTCTTTATTGTCCACCCGGGCATGGGCGTGGCGATTCTTGGCGCCGTGGTGCTGGCCCTGACCGGCGCTGAAGCCCTGTATGCCGACATGGGCCACTTTGGCCGCAAACCCATTGCCCGCGCCTGGTTTGCCCTGGTGCTGCCGGCGCTGGTGCTCAACTATTTCGGCCAGGGCGCGCTGTTGCTGCAAAACCCGGAGGCAGCGCGCAACCCATTCTATCTGCTGGCGCCGAACTGGGCGCTGATACCGTTGGTCGGTTTGTCCACCCTGGCCACAGTGATTGCCTCCCAGGCGGTGATTTCCGGGGCCTTCTCCCTGACCCGCCAGGCCATTCAGCTTGGCTATGTGCCGCGCATGCAGATCCAGCACACCTCCAGTGACGAACAGGGGCAGATCTATATAGGTGCGGTGAACTGGTCGCTGATGGTCGGGGTGATTCTGCTGGTGCTGGGCTTCGAGTCTTCCGGGGCGCTGGCCTCGGCCTATGGCGTGGCGGTGACTGGCACCATGTTGATGACCACCCTGCTGGTGTCGACGGTGATGTTGCTGCTGTGGAAATGGCCGCCGCTGCTGGCGGTGCCGATTTTGCTGGGTTTTCTCTTTGTCGATGGCCTGTTCTTTGCCGCCAACGTGCCGAAAATCGTTCAGGGCGGGGCTTTTCCGGTGCTGGCGGGGATTGTCCTGTTTGTCTTGATGACCACCTGGAAGCGCGGCAAGCAGATTCTGGTCGAACGCCTGGACGAGGGCAGCCTGCCGTTGCCGTTGTTTATCAGCAGCATTCGCGTGCAGCCGCCGCATCGGGTCGAAGGCACGGCGGTGTTTCTCACCGCACGGGCGGATGCCGTGCCTCACGCGTTGTTGCATAACATGCTGCACAACCAGGTGCTGCACTCGCAGGTGGTGCTGTTGACCGTGGTCAGCGAGGACACCCCGCGGGTGCCGGCGCAGCAGCGCTTTGAAGTCGAGGCGTATGGCGAGGGTTTCTATCGGGTGCTGTTGCACTTTGGCTTTATGGATGAGCCGGATGTGCCTGCGGCGTTGAAGCTCTGTCATCTGGAAGGGCTGGATTTCAGCCCGATGCGTACCACCTATTTCCTCAGCCGCGAGACGGTGATTGCGTCGCGGCTGGTGGGCATGGCGCGTTGGCGGGGGCTGTTGTTTGCCTTTTTGCTGAAGAATGCCAACGGCAACTTGAGGTTCTTCAATTTGCCGTTGAACCGGGTGATCGAACTGGGGACGCAGGTAGAGATCTAGGGAGCGGCAAGCCTCAAGCGTCAAGCTGCAAGCTAGAGCAAATCGCGCACGGCTCTAGCTTGCAGCTTGAGGCTTGTAGCTTGCAGCTGCGCGCCAAGGCGCGCTTCAATCCTGCTCGGCGACGCTGGTCTTGCCCTGGCGGTTTTCGATGTCACCGATCAGGCGCTTGGCCAGCGCCGGGTAGTTTTCGTCGAAGTGATGCCCGCCAGGCAGCTTCAGGCGCTCGCCGACCGCAGTATGGTCGGTACAGCCGCTCTCGTCCGCCTCTTCCTCGCCATACACGCAGACCACCTTGGCGGCCGGCAATTTGGCCATCTCCGGTCCGGTCGGTGCTTCCTTGCCGGCATTGCCCAGCCAGCCCTCGACTTCGATTTCGAAGCTGCCGCTGCGGGCAAAGGCCAGCAGGATCACCGCATCGATGCGCTTCTGGTCTTCGGCCGGCAAGCGGTTGTAGATCGCCGGCAACACGTCGGCCCCGAAGGAGTAGCCGGTCAGCACGAAGCGTTTGGTGCCCCACTTCTGCCGGTAGTGCTGCATCAGCTCGGAGAGGTCGATGGCACTCTGTTCCGGGGTCTTGTGTTGCCAGTAGTAGCGCAGGGTGTCGATGCCGACCACCGGGTAGCCGAGCTTGGCCATCTCACCGGCCACGTCGCGGTCCAGGTCACGCCAGCCGCCATCGCCAGAAAGAAACAGGGTCACGGTATCGGTGGTCTGCCCGGCAGGCACCTCGACCACCGGGATGCTCATGGCGTTGCCATCCTCCCCCACCAGCGCCTGGGTCAGTTGGGCCTTGAGCACCTGTGGCAGATGGATGTCATAGTCGCTGATGCTGGTCTCGGCATTCGGCTGGTCGCGGACGAAGGCCGCGCTGGCGTCATCCGGGTTGTCGTTCCAGGCCACGCTCCAGTGGCCGTGGGCGGCAGACTTGGGCAGCGGTGTGGCGCAGCCGGGTTGTTCGAGCGTGAAGTCCACCGAGATTGCCTGGGCCTTGTCATCGGTCTGACTGGCGAGCCAGTTCCAGGCCTGGGCCGCTCCAGGACCGATCCCGGCCACCAGGGTCGGGGTGCCCTGGAGTTGTTGCAGTGCTTGCTGCAGGGCTTGCTGCTGCTTGCTGCAATCGGCAGGTGGAAGGATCACCTGGACCATCTGCGCTTCACCGCTTTGGCTCAGGTCGAGCAGTTGCTTCTCGCTCAGGGCCTGGTCCTGGGGCACGGCGATGGCCACTCGCGCCTTGGTACGGGTGCCCGGGTTGACCCGGATCAGGCTGCTGCCATCGCTCAGGCTCAGGTGTTCCAGGCTCGCCTCGGGAGCCGGGCGGGTCCATAGCCAGAAGCCCAAAGCGGCAGCCAGCAAGGCCAACAGCAGGGGTACCAGTAGATACAGCCAGTAACGTCGAATCATCAGCGTTTCACCAATCCAGTCAGGCCGCCCGCGATCAGGGCGGCGGTGTCGGCCAGTGCCACCAGCGGATCGAGTCCGGCCGGCACGGCCATGTAGCGAGGTTCCCAGTCCGGCTGGAACTTGTCCTTGAAGCGGCGCAGCCCCTGGAAGTTGTAGAGTTGCTCGCCGCGCTGGAACACCATCGAGCCCAGGCGCTGGGTCAGTGGCGCGCCGCGCCGTGGTTGCAGCCCGGAAAGTGGCACCATACCCAGGCTGAAGCGCCCATAGCCGTGCTGCTTATAGTACTGGATCAAGCCGATCATCATGTATTCCATGGTCAGCTTCGGCGCTTCGGGATGGGCGCGCATCAGGTCGAGGCTGGCCAGTTCCAGGCTGCGGGTTTCCAGCAGGTTGGCAAACGCTACCGGGCGCCCTTCGAAGCGGATCAGGGCAATGCGAAAGTGTTGCAGGTACTCAGGGCTGAAGCGGCCAAGGGAGAAGCCTTTCTCGCGCACGTTCTTGCCGCTGAGCCAGGCATCGGAGATGGCCTTGAGTTCTTCCAGCGGGGCTTGCCCCGGCTCGTGCACTTCGAGGCTGAGACCGTCGCGGCCGCCGCGGTTCCAGGTGTAGCGCAGGTCTTTCATTTCCTTGCCTTTGGCGTCGAGGTCAAAGCGCTTGAGGTCGACCCGGGCCTCTTCGCCCAGTTTGATTGCGGTCAGGCCGATGTCCATATAGAAGGGCAGGTTCTCCGCGCGCACCTGGTAGAACACCGGGCGGGCGTGATGCACGTCGCACAGGTCGCGGAACTGCCAGATCATCTCGGCGCGCTCATGTGCCGGGCCGATCGGGTCATACAGCGCCACCAGGCTGCGACCACGGCGGGCGTACATGAGGAAGGCATCGTCATTGGGGTGGAACAGCAAGGCCTTGTCGCCGGTCAGTGCCAGGCCGCCGTCGGGTTGATCGGAGGCTTGCAGGATAGCGTTGGCGCGTTGCAGTTCTTTGCTCGTGGGCAGGTGGATGACTGGCCGTGCGGTGCGCAGCAACCAGGTCAGGGCGACGATCACCAGCAGCACCGCGCTGCCCAGTGCCGAGCGCAAGCCGCGTGGGGCATCGGCATCGAGGGTGAACTGCCACCAGAGTTGATGGCTGTACGGCACATCCTGATAGGCAAACAGCAGTAGCCATACCGACGCGCCCAGTACGCAGGCACTGGCGACAAGATAAACCGGCGAGAACGGCAGTTCCAGCAAGCGGCTGGGGCGGTAGAAGGAGCGCCGGAAGACGGCCAGCAGGCAGGCGGTAAAGGTCAGGATGCTGGCCTCTTCCCAGTCGAAGCCCTTGAGCAGCGAGAGCAGGGCGCCGACCAGCAAGAGGATGGTGGTCAGTATCCAGGCGGCCGACAGGCGCCGCCGCAGGCCCTGGGCCAGCAGCAGGCACAGTACGCCAATCAGGCTGGCGCCGAAGTGCGAGGCGTCGATCAATCGGTGCGGCACCAGGAACCCCAGGTGTTCCAGGCGCTCATCAATTTCCGGCGTGGCGCCTGAAAACAGCAGCACCACGCCGGAGAGAAACACCAGCACCGCCAGCACCGGGGCTGCCAGCCCGGATGCCGCCCTGATCGCCTGCTGGGCAAACAGCAGGCGCCTGGCTTCGCTGGCAAGCAGCAGGACGCAGGCCAGCAGCAGTGGCAATACCACGTAGATCAGGCGATACAGCAGCAGGGCGGCGGCCAGCGGCGCGGCCCCCAGCTGGTCGGCAAAGGCCGCCAGCAGGATCGCCTCGAAGACCCCGACGCCGCCGGGCACATGGCTGAGTACCCCGGCTGCCAGCGCCAGCAGATACACCAGCAGGAAGGCGCCAAACGGCGGCGCCTGCGGCAACAGCAGGTAAAGCACCGTGGCGGCAGCGGCAACGTCCAGGGCGGTAATCAGCAGTTGCAGCAGGCTCAGGCGCGCGCCGGGCAGGCGCAAGGTGCGCCGGCCTGCTTGCACCAGCAGGTTGTCAGCCAATGGTTGTTCGGGCAGTCGCCGACGGTACAGGCCATAGACCAGCGCCGCGCTCAGGCCAAGTACTGCCAGGGCGATCGCTGCCAGCAGCGCAGGCGACAGGTGCAAGGCTGAAGCGGTGGCAGGCAGGTTGCTCAAGGTTGCCAATGCCGCCAGGGGCGGCAAGGCGCAGCCAAGGGACAGGCTGGCAAACAAGGTCATCCGTGCCACTTCTGCGGCCCCGATACCGTGGCGGGCGTACAGGCGATAGCGCACCGAGCCACCGGACAGCAGCGACAGGCCGATGGCGTTGCCGATGGCAAAGGCACTGAAACCGCCCATGACCAGGGTGCGCGTCGGTAACTGAACGCCGGCGTAGCGGCTGGCCGACCACTCATAACCGAGCAGTATGACGAAGCCGGCAACCGTGGCCAGCAACGCGCCGGCCAATGCTGTTGGCGGCACGCTGAGCAGCGAATCGTGCAGGGCATAAATGTCCAGCTCGCTGAGCAGATGACGGCAGGCGATCAGTGCGACAGCGAACAGCAGCAAGGTCACGCCCAGGCCGATGGGCTGGCGGTACTTGCTCAGGCGTTCGAGCCAGCGCAGGCGATGCTCGGCATTGGGCAGTGCGGCAGTAACAGGAGCGTGTGTTTCGGGTGGCTGGGTGCGCATCAACCACCTCGTGGCTTGCGCGCGACAAGCAGGGTGTATCCGGTCAAAGTACCAATCCCTATGGAGACGTAATGGCCGGTATGATCGGGCCGCTGAGCACCTTGAGGATAGTTAAAGAAGTTTCATATTGCCTGAGCGGCAGGGGGAGGGCGCGGTAAGGGGAATTGCTTGAGGTACAGACGCAAAAAAGGCCACTTTTTTCAAAGTGGCCTTTTCTGTTGTTTGGTTGCGGGAGCCGGATTTGAACCGACGACCTTCGGGTTATGAGCCCGACGAGCTACCAGACTGCTCCATCCCGCGTCTGTGGGGCGGATTCTACAGCGTTGGGCTTGGCTGTCAACGCTTAATTGTTGATTTACAATAAAAAATTGCCTGGAGCTTTATTCCGGGCAAAGAAAAAGGCCACTCGTGAGAGTGGCCTTTCCTGAATCTGGTTGCGGGAGCCGGATTTGAACCGACGACCTTCGGGTTATGAGCCCGACGAGCTACCAGGCTGCTCCATCCCGCGCCTGTGGAATGAGATTCTACAGTTTTGCCCGTGGCTGTCAATAGCTCATTTACAGAAATCCTTTTTCCTTCAATCGCTTAGCGCGCCCGAAAAGGGCTGCAGGCTAGCTGGGGCGGGCCTTGCAGGGTATCTGGCGGAGAATAAATTAGTTGTGATGCGTGGGCCGCTATCGGGTGAGATACTGCTTACATCACTTTAAACCTGTTCTTACGCTACCTATGTCTCAACGCAAGATCATCCATATCGACTGCGATTGCTTCTACGCCGCCATCGAAATGCGCGACGACCCGCGTCTGGTCGGGCGGCCGTTGGCGGTGGGCGGTGCGGCGGAGCGGCGTGGGGTGATCGCTACCTGCAACTATGAGGCGCGGGCGTTCGGGGTGCGTTCGGCGATGTCCTCGCGGCATGCCCTCAAGCTGTGCCCGGACCTGTTGATCGTCAAGCCGCGCATGGATGCGTATAAGGAAGCCTCGCGAGAAATTCACAGCATCTTTCGCGAGTACACCGATCTGATCGAGCCCTTGTCACTGGATGAGGCTTACTTGGATGTGTCGGACAGTTCCTGGTTCGCCGGCAGCGCCACCCGTATTGCGGGGGATATTCGCCGTCGGGTTGCCCAGCAGTTGCATATCACCGTGTCAGCCGGCGTCGCGCCGAACAAGTTCCTGGCCAAGATCGCCAGCGACTGGCGCAAACCCAATGGGCTGTTTGTGGTCACCCCCAATGAGGTCGAGGACTTTGTTGCCGCCTTGCCGGTCAGCAAGCTGCACGGGGTAGGCAAGGTCACCGCTGACAAGATGGGCCGCTTGGGCATCAGCAATTGCCTGGAGCTGCGTGACTGGAGCCGTCTGGCCCTGGCCCGTGAATTCGGCAGTTTTGGTGAGCGGCTGTGGGGGTTGGCGCGAGGGATCGATGACCGACCGGTACAGAACGACAGTCGTCGTCAGTCGGTCAGCGTGGAAAACACCTACGATGCCGATCTGCCGGACCTGGCCAGCTGCCTGGAGAAACTCCCGGAGCTGATGGAAACCCTTGCCGGGCGTATGGCCCGTATCGACGACAGTTATCGCCCGGGCAAGCCGTTCGTTAAAGTGAAGTTCCATGATTTCAGCCAGACCACGCTTGAACAGTCAGGGGCGGGGCGTGACCTTGGCAGCTATCAGCAATTGCTCAGCCAGGCCTTTGCCCGTGGTGGCAAGCCGGTGAGGCTGTTGGGGATCGGCGTGCGCTTGCAGGATTTGCGCGGCGCCCATGAACAGCTGGAACTGTTCACTCAGGACTGAGGAGGGCAGCGCCAGCAGGCTGGCGCTATCCGGGTAACGCGCAGGTCAGTGTACGCCGGGGTCGGCAACCAGGCGGCCAGCGTCCTTGGTCAGCGACTTGAGGAATTCCTGTTGCAGTTCCGGATCGTTGCGGGTCAGCTCGATCAGGCTTTGCTCCAGTTCACTGGCTTCTTCTTCCAGGCCCAGCTCCGACAGACGCTTGACCCGATGCACCCACTGGCTGACTTCATCGTCTTCCAGGTCATCGAAAATCAGTTCGTGGGCTTCCACCAGTTTGCCGCGCAAGTTGCTGCTGATCAGCAGGCTGGCATCGCCACGCACATTGTTGTCTTCATCCGCCACCTGCAGGTGCAGGGTGCCGATATGGGTCAGGTTCTGCTCGCTGAACGGGCTGTCGAGCAGGTTCAGCTGCAGTACGCCATTACGGTCGGTGGTCAGCTCGTGATTCACCTTGCCAGCCTTGACCGTTACCGGCCGCTCGCTCCACGGCACGCTGGCGTACTCCTGACGCTTGTCCTTCTGCACCTCGGTGATGCCTGCCAGGTTCTGCTGCGCACGACCGTTGGACTGGGCGTTCATGAACGGGTTGAGGCCGTCGAAGCCATAGCTCAACCAGTCACGGGTAACGCTGTCGGGCAGGTTGCCCAGGGCAAAGACGTTGACCACGTTGGCGCCGACACCGGCAACCACCGCCACCGCGCCCAGCGGAATCTCGTAGACTTCGCGCCAGGGCTGGTAAGGCGTGTAGCGATCGTAGCGACGAGTCACTTCGAACTCGGTGACTTCGAAGTTCTTCTGCTCATGGATGCGCACACGCCGCTGCGGCAGTTCGAGTACCTTGGGGTCCCCGACATCGATCTGCAGGCTGTGTTCGAGCAGCTTGCGCTCGATGCGCTCCTCATGTTCGCTGCGCTGGGACATCTGGTTGGCGCAACCGCTGAGGAGCAGGGCGCCGCACAGTGCGGCGCCCCCCAGGTTGATGGTACTTCGCTTGAACATGATTACTCTTGCGTTGGCTTAGCGACGAATGCGGGCTTGCAGGAACGACAGCACCTCGGCCACTGGCAGCGGCTGTGCGTCACGCTCGGTACGGTGCTTGTATTCCAGGTTGCCGTCAGCCAGGCCGCGGTCGCTGACCACGATGCGGTGTGGAATGCCGATCAGTTCCATGTCGGCGAATTTGATCCCCGGGCTGGTTTTCTTGTCGCGGTCATCCAGCAGCACTTCAAAACCGGCGGCAGTCAGTTCGGCATACAACTTGTCGGTGGCTTCGCGAACCTGTTCGGTTTCGTAGCGCAGTGGTACCAGGGCGATCTGGAACGGTGCCAGGGTATCGCTCCAGATGATGCCGTTCTCGTCGTAGTTCTGCTCGATGGCTGCGGCAACCACGCGCGATACGCCGATACCGTAGCAACCCATGCTCAGGGTCACCGGCTTGCCGTTCTCGCCCAGCACCTGGCACTTGAGTGCTTCGCTGTACTTGGTGCCGAGCTGGAAGATGTGCCCGACTTCGATGCCGCGCTTGATCACCAGGGTGCCCTGGCCATCCGGGCTTGGGTCGCCTTCGACGACGTTGCGCAGGTCGGCCACTTGCGGAACCGGCAGGTCACGCTCCCAGTTGACGCCGAAGTAGTGCTTGTCGTCGATGTTGGCGCCAATGCCGAAATCGCTCATCAGGGCGACCGAGCGGTCGATGATGCATGGCAGCGGCAGGTTCAGCGGGCCGAGGGAACCGGCGCCGGCGCCAATGGCGTTGCGCAGTTCTTCATCGCTGGCCATGACCAACGGGCTGGCAACCTCTGGCAGGTTGGCGGCCTTGATTTCGTTGAGTTCGTGGTCGCCACGGACGATCAGGGCAATCAGCTTGCCTTCTTCGGCGGCGTGGACGATCAGGGTCTTGACGGTCTTTTCGATCGCCAGTGCATAGTTTTCGACCAGTTGGGTGATGGTTTTGGCGTCCGGAGTGTCGACCAGGCGCAGCGCTTCGGTCGGCGCAGGGCGCTCGGTTTCCCGTGGGATGGCCTCGGCCTTCTCGATGTTGGCGGCGTAGTCGGAGCTGTCGCTGAAGATCACATCGTCTTCACCGGACTCGGCCAGCACGTGGAACTCGTGGGAGTAGCTGCCACCGATCGAGCCTGTGTCAGCCTGCACTGGGCGGAAGTCCAGGCCCAGGCGGGTAAAGATGTTGCTGTACGCCTGGTGCATGCGATCGTAGGTTTCCTGCAGGGAAGCCGGATCGGCATGGAAGGAGTAGGCGTCCTTCATGATGAACTCGCGACCACGCATCAGGCCGAAGCGCGGACGGATCTCGTCACGGAACTTGGTCTGGATCTGGTACATGTTCAGTGGTAGCTGTTTGTAGCTGTTGAGTTCGTTGCGGGCCAGGTCGGTGATGACCTCTTCGTGGGTCGGGCCCACGCAGAACTCGCGACCGTGACGGTCCTTGAGGCGCAGCAGCTCGGGGCCGTACTGGTCCCAGCGGCCGGACTCTTGCCACAGCTCGGCAGGCTGGATGGCCGGCATCAGCACTTCAAGGGCGCCAGCGGCGTTCATTTCCTCGCGGACCACGGCTTCGACCTTGCGCATTACCCGCAGGCCCATCGGCAGCCAGGTATAAAGGCCGGATGCGAGCTTGCGGATCATGCCGGCACGCAGCATCAGCTGATGGCTGATGACGACCGCGTCGGAAGGAGTTTCTTTCTGGGTAGCGAGCAAATATTGACTGGTGCGCATGGTAGGCCGTTGTCGGTTGCTTAAGACTTTAAATGACCCCGCATTGTACGGGGGCGATTCGGTGACGTACAGGATGCCGGAGCGCGAAGGCGTTGTCAGCCCGAATCGAGACAAGAAAAAGCCCGGCAGTGCCGGGCTTCTTCGTACTGGGGATACTGAAACCCTAAGGCTTACAGGATGCTCAGCGGGTACTCGACGATCAGGCGCAGTTCGTCGATCGATGGCGAACCGTAGTAAACGCCGTCGCCGGAACGGTAGGTGGCTTGACGAATGCGGAAGCTCAGGTCTTTGGCCGGACCTTCCTGCAGGACGTACTTGGCCTCGATATCGCGTTCCCATTCCTTGCCGTTGTCGGTGCCTGTGACGTTGGCGCCGGTACCTTTGACATAACGGGTCATGAAGGTCAGGCCTGGAACGCCGTATTCGGCGAAGTTCAGGTCGTAACGTGCCTGGTAGGATTTCTCGTCTTCGGCGTTGAAGTCGGAACGGGCGATGGAGTTGGCCAGGAAAATGGTACCGCCGCCGTCGATGCCGTAGGCATAGTCGCCGTCACCGGTAACTTTCTGGTAGGCCAGGGTGAAGGTGTGCGCGCCAATGTTGTAGGCGCCCGACAGGCTGAACGCACGGTTATCAAGTTTGTCACCATCGAATGCGGTAACGTTGGCCGCGCCGTCGCTCTTGGTGTCATAAATGTTGAAGTCGAACACCAGGCCTTGCTTGTCGCTGATCGGCAGTGCCCAGTTGACGTTGGCGTAGTATTTGCGCCAGTAGTCTTCGACCTTGGAATAGTAGAGGCTGGTGCTCAGGGTGTCGGTGAAGGCATAGGTGCCGCCGAATACGTCGGCCTGGGTCAGGCCTGGGTTCTTGACCCAGGTAGTGCGGTTCTTGCCACCGATGCTGTCGTGGTAGGACTGCGATTGAGCATTCAGTGCTGTGAAGTGACCGGCGTTCAGCTCAAGGCCTTTGATTTCCTTGCTGGTAACCAGGAAGCCTTCGACGGTTTCCGGCAGCAGACGGCTGTCGTCGGTCGCCAGAACTGGCAGGGCGGTGAACTGAGTGCCGTATTTCAGCACGGTGTCGGAGATGCGGAACTTGACCGCCGCGCCACCTTCGGAGAACGAGTCTTGCGAACGGCCATCCTCGCCCAGCGGGAACTGGCCGGTGCCGGCGCGACCCTTGCCACTGTCCAGTTTCAGGCCGAGCATGCCGATGGCGTCGACACCGACACCTACGGTGCCTTGGGTAAAGCCCGACTGGAAGGTGCCGAGGAAGCCCAGGCCGGTTTCTTCAACGCGGCTTTGTTCATCATTAGGCACGTTACGGAAGTCACGGCTAAAATACAGCATGCGGGTTTTGACATTGAGCTTGCTGTCTTCAACAAAACCCTTGGACTCATCCTGAGAAGAGGCCACTGCCAATTGCGAGGTGCCGGCTGCAACAGCCAGGGCGATTATGCTCCACTTCATCACGCGCATCGTGATTTGCTCCTTTGGTTTTTAGGAAGAGTACTGCCGTCGCTGTTTGATTTTTTTATACAGCGCGGCTCTTTCTTTTTGTGTCGGCGGAAATGTATATCACGCTGACCATCGTTGGCGATATGGGGGCAAAGAACCTTTCGGTAACTTTACGGTCATGTCGCTAACCGTTATGTCCTTGTCGCAAATCACGCCCCGTTTTTTGCGGGCCGTACAACTCCAGCGCTGTTTCAGGCGGTTTAAGGATAGGTAAAAAACGCTAGCCCGCACCTTCTGAAACTCCCTGGTTACCCCATGCAGCTGTTGTTAATTTGTCGCCGCTCACCGCTTCAATGCAGATGGCGTGCCGACTGTGGTGGATGACAATGCAACAAGCGTGCACAAAATCGAACAGGGTTCACGAAATTTTCACTTTTCTGCAGTGCAGGGCGGCCAGGTGCCGAGAAACCGGGGGTCAAAGAACCTTTGGTTAGCCGTCGGCGCTTGCCATGGAATAACTGAAAAAGTTGCCCGTAAAGTCAAAGCGTTACCGCTGAAGGCTAAAGCTGAGTAGTTTGTGGATGTTCGGTGGGCGAGGAGGGGATGGGTGGCTTCATTTTGGTGCGAAAAGTAGCGTTTTATCGATCGGGCACCGTAACACCCGTTCGTCTGCAGGCCTTTTTTCAGCCGGTAGGGGGCCAAAACAGTGCGTCTCTTCATTTATACGGCAGCAGGCAATGCCGCGGCAGCCGATCAGGAGTATCCTGCTGGCTGTGGCTCGCGGTGCTTGCGTGGGCGAGGTATTGTGCTGTTGTAGGAGATTTCGCTGTGTTTGTTCTGGATCAACGTCTTCAACAAGACACCTTGTGCCTGGGTGACTTTCCACTATGTCGCCTGCTGCTGAGCAAGGATGCCAACTATCCCTGGTTTATCCTGGTGCCGCGCCGTGCGGATATCAGTGAATTGTTTCAACTTGATGACAAAGATCAGCAGCAACTCTGGAAAGAAACTACAGCCTTGGCGCAGGTGCTCAAGGATACCTTTGCCGCCGACAAGATGAATGTGGCGACCCTCGGCAATGTAGTTAGCCAGCTACATATGCACGTCATTGTTCGTCGTCGCACTGATCCGGCCTGGCCGGCGCCTGTTTGGGGCAATAAGCCTGCGATTGAATATTCGCCACAACAGTTGGCCGATGTTCGTTTGCGCCTGGCCGAGGTCTTGGTTGACGATTTTCAGTTCATGGAGGCTTGAATCATGACCCTTGAAGCGCGGGTGACCGAGTTGGAAAGTCGGCTGGCCTTTCAGGACGATACCTTGCTGGCCTTGAACGATGTGCTGGTCGAGCAGCAGCGGGTCGTTGAGCGCCTGCAGTTGCAAATGGCGGCGCTGCTCAAGCGCTACGAAGAAATGGTCGGCCAGTACCAGGCCAGTGAAGAAGCACCGCCGCCCCATTACTGATTCTGGGGTGTAAAAAAACCGCGATGGGCAGTGATGCCGTCGCGGTTTTTTTGTGGCTGGCGATCAGCGTCGTGGCGCGGCAATCACATCTTCGGCCTGCAGGCCCTTGTCACGGTTCATGACCGAGAACTCGACACGTTGACCTTCGACCAGGACACGATGGCCCTCGCCGCGAATGGCGCGAAAGTGAACGAAGATGTCATCGCCCGAGTCGCGGGAGATAAAGCCGAAACCCTTGGACGTGTTGAACCACTTCACGGTACCGGTATCACGATTGGACATGTCGTACTGGGTGTTCTGGCTGCGTGAGGCCGTGTTTTTGGCAAAGCCGGCAAGCAGATGCAGGACGCTGGCCAGCAGGGCGCAGGCCAGCGCTGGCAGGTTGCCGAGCTCTGGACGGGCCAGCAGGGTCACGGTCTGCAGGATCACGGCAAGCACCAGCAAGGCGCTGGCAGCACGCTGCAGATGTTGCCGTACGCCCCGGTAATGCTGGGGAAGCACGGGAGCAATGACCAGGTTGAGCAGGCCGAAGAGTGCCAGATAAACGGCCTCCGGTTGCTGCAGGAAGGGAATGGCTTCGGTTCTGAGGCTGGGTATGAAGGACAGCAGCAAAGCTGCAACGCCCGTCAACAGGTGGACGATCTTGAACATGTTGGTTGGCTCACATTGATAAGGCGGATCACAGGAAGAGCTGACTTCACGGCGCGCACGGGTCAAAAAGCGCAAAAACGTGAAAAAGGTCAGCCTATGCGCCCGCGCAATGACAATCGGCGCGGGCGGCACGCTGCCTATTTAACAGCAAAGCCCCGGGCTTCTCAAATCAGTGGCCCACCGTGTGTCGCGCGGCCTGCAGCCCTGTGTCGCAGGCACGAGGCTGCAGGGGCTGAAAACTCTTGGTACAGTGGTTTGTACCCGCTTGATCAGCAAGCACTAAGCAAAGGGGAACTGCATGGCAATCGATATCGGTATCAGCGAAGAAGATCGCAAGTCCATCGTCGAGGGTTTGTCGCGCCTGTTGTCGGATACTTATGTACTTTATTTGAAGACCCACAACTTCCACTGGAATGTCACCGGCCCGGCGTTCCGTACCTTGCACCTGATGTTTGAAGAGCAGTACAACGAACTGGCCCTGGCCGTCGATTCAATTGCCGAGCGTATTCGCGCCCTCGGCTTCCCGGCGCCCGGCGCTTATTCGATCTATGCGCGGCTTTCCTCTATCAAGGAGGAGGAGGGCGTGCCGGCCGCCGACGAAATGATCAAGCAACTGGTAGAGGGCCAGGAGGCGGTCACCCGCACGGCGCGCAGCATCTTCCCGGTGCTCGACAAGGTCAGCGACGAGCCGACCGCCGACCTGCTCACCCAGCGCATGCAGGTGCATGAAAAGACCGCCTGGATGCTGCGCTCTCTGCTCGAAGGAAAGTGATCTTCGCGTTTCTCGAGCCCACTGCAAACGCCCGAACTTGTTGTTGAGTTCGGGCGTTTTAGTTCGTGTGGAAGTGGTTTCCGGTGTTTCAAGTACCGGGTTTATTACCGAGTCTTCCTACAGGCAGAGTGAGTGAGTCTGCTGGCACCGACCGACGGCACGGCGCTTTATTAAGGGCATGTTCCGGCGTGCACAGCGCACGCGGGTTTGTTTCCCGGTTAAAACAGTGGCGTGGTACGACTATGTCGGCATGGATGAACCATACAGGGCGCACAGGTGGTGCGCACAAGGAAGGCGTCGATCCGTTCGAGGCAGATTTCAATATGGGCCTGGCCCAGCCGTTATCGCGTTCGGTGCGCCTGAACGGCTTTGCCACCTGCCTGCGCCTTGAGGAGATCTACTGGACCATTCTCGAGCGCATCGCCGAGGCCAACCAGTGCACGGTCAACGCGGTGCTGTCGTATGTAGACCGTGAGGTTCACTTGCGTCATGGCGGGGTTAAAAATTTCAGCGGGCTGATCCGCGTGGTCTGCGTGGTCTACCTGTTGGGGGCGAAGGTGACACGCTAGTCGGTTGCCGGGCTGCACAGCACTCCTTAACCATATATAATCCCGCGCTTTACTGCCTGAACCAGCCTGCGCTGTGGTTAAC
This sequence comes from Pseudomonas sp. RC2C2, assembly GCF_018390435.1. NCBI lineage: Bacteria > Pseudomonadati > Pseudomonadota > Gammaproteobacteria > Pseudomonadales > Pseudomonadaceae > Pseudomonas > Pseudomonas sp. RC2C2. The sequence continues at coordinate 3,639,746 of NZ_JAHBAX010000001.1, forward strand.
GAGACACGCCTATGCCCATGTACGACTATCAATGTGCTTCCTGCAACCACCAGATGGAAGCCCTCCAGAAGCTCAGTGCCGCACCGCTGACCGATTGTCCGGCGTGTGAGCAGCCTGCGTTGAAGAAGCTGATCTCGGCCCCGGGGTTCCGCCTGGGCGGTACGGGCTGGTACGAAACCGACTTCAAGACCGGTGCGAAAAAGAACCTGGCAGGCGGCGACAAGGCCGACTGAGTTGATTGCCCCGGCAGGGTCTTGCACTATTAGCCCTTTGGGGCTGCAGGGCCTCCACTGAACATACGAATGACGAGAAGCGAAACCACCATCATGATGCGCAGCCATTATTGCGGCCAACTGAACGAGAGCCTGGAAGGTCAGGAAATTACCCTTTGCGGATGGGTCCATCGTCGCCGCGACCACGGCGGGGTGATTTTCCTCGATATCCGTGATCGCGAAGGCATGGCCCAGGTCGTCTTCGACCCGGATCGCGCAGCAAGCTTCGCCGCCGCCGATCGCGTGCGCAGCGAATACGTGGTGCAGATCACCGGCAAGGTGCGTCCGCGTCCGGCGGGTGCGGTCAACGCCAACATGGCGTCTGGCGCCATCGAAGTGCTGGGTTACGAGCTGACCGTACTGAACGAAGCAGAAACGCCGCCGTTCCCGCTCAACGAATACTCCGACGTTGGCGAAGAAACCCGCCTGCGCTATCGCTTCATCGACCTGCGTCGCCCGGAAATGGCCGAGAAGCTGCGCCTGCGCTCGCGGATCACTACCAGCATCCGCCGCTTCCTCGATGAAAACGGCTTCCTCGACGTCGAAACGCCGATCCTCACCCGTGCCACCCCCGAGGGCGCGCGCGACTACCTGGTGCCAAGCCGTACCCATGCCGGTAGCTTCTTCGCCTTGCCGCAATCGCCGCAGCTGTTCAAGCAACTGCTGATGGTGGCCGGCTTCGACCGCTACTACCAGATCGCCAAGTGCTTCCGTGACGAAGACCTGCGCGCCGACCGTCAGCCGGAATTCACCCAGATCGACATCGAGACCAGCTTCCTCGATGAGTCCGAGATCATGGGCCTGACCGAAAGCATGATCCGCAAGCTGTTCAAGGAAGTCCTGGACCTGGAATTCGGCGAATTCCCGCACATGACCTTTGAAGAAGCCATGCGCCGCTACGGTTCCGACAAGCCGGACCTGCGTATCCCGCTGGAACTGGTCGACGTTGCCGACCAGCTCAAGGAAGTCGAATTCAAGGTCTTCAGCGGCCCGGCCAACGATCCGAAGAGCCGCGTTGCCGCCCTGCGCGTGCCGGGTGGCGCGAGCATGCCGCGCAGCCGCATCGACGAGTACACCAAGTTCGTGGGCATCTACGGTGCCAAGGGCCTGGCGTACATCAAGGTCAACGAGCGCGCCAAGGGCGTCGACGGCCTGCAGTCGCCGATCGTCAAGAACATCCCAGAGGCCAACCTCAACGTGATCCTTGATCGCGTGGGCGCGGTCGATGGTGACATCGTGTTCTTCGGCGCCGACAAGGCCAAGATCGTCAGCGAGGCGCTGGGCGCCCTGCGCATCAAGGTCGGTAACGATTTCAACCTGCACACCTGCGAGTGGGCCCCGATGTGGGTGGTTGACTTCCCGATGTTCGAAGAGAACGACGACGGCAGCTTCACCGCCCTGCATCACCCGTTCACCGCGCCAAAATGCAGCCCCGAAGAGCTGGAGGCCAACCCGGCCACCGCGCTGTCGCGTGCCTACGACATGGTCCTCAACGGTACCGAGCTGGGTGGCGGTTCGATCCGTATTCACCGCAAAGAGATGCAACAGGCGGTCTTCCGTCTGCTGGGTATCGAAGCGGCTGAACAGGAAGAGAAATTCGGCTTCCTGCTCGACGCCCTGAAGTTCGGCGCACCGCCGCACGGCGGCCTGGCCTTCGGCCTGGACCGTCTGGTGATGCTGATGACCGGCGCCCAGTCGATTCGCGAAGTGATTGCCTTCCCGAAAACCCAGAGCGCCGCGTGCGTCATGACCCAGGCCCCGGGCCTGGTCGATGCCAAGGCCCTGCGTGAGTTGCATATCCGTCTGCGCGAACAGCCCAAGGCTGAGTAAGCGGACCCCGGGCGCATCCACATGGATGCGCCTTTGCGTTAAGGCGCATGAATTTCAAGGTCTCGGTCGGGCATGAGCGCGGCCGGGGCGTGGCATTGTTACAAAGGATTCGGAGTGCGTTATGGCTGGTCATTCCAAGTGGGCAAACATCAAGCACCGCAAAGAGCGCCAGGATGCCAAGCGAGGCAAGATCTTCACCAAGTGGATTCGTGAGCTGACCGTTGCCGCCAAGCAGGGCGGTGGCGACCCGGCCTCCAACCCGCGCTTGCGCCTGGCCCTGGACAAGGCGCTGGGAGCGAACATGAGCCGCGACATCATCGACCGGGCGGTTGCCCGTGGTGCTGGCACGGCCGAAGCCGACAACGTCGAAGAACTCAGCTACGAAGGTTACGGCCCCGGTGGCGTGGCGATCATGGTCGAGGCCATGACCGACAACCGCAACCGTACCGCAGCTGCGGTGCGTCATGCCTTCAGCAAATGCGGTGGTAACCTCGGTACTGATGGCTCGGTGGCCTACCTGTTCGAGCGCAAGGGGCAGATCAGTTTTGCCGCTGGCGTCGACGAAGATGCGCTGATGGAAGCGGCGATGGAGGCCGATGCCGACGACGTGGTCAGCAACGACGACGGCTCGTTCGATGTCTTCACCTCGTTCAACAGCTTCTATGCCGTGCGTAATGCCCTGGAAGAGGCCGGTTTCAAGGCTGCCGACGCCGAAATCGTCATGCAGCCGACCACCAGTGCCGAACTCGACCTGGACGGCGCGCAGAAGGTACTCAAGCTGATCGACATGCTTGAAGACCTGGACGACGTGCAGAACGTCTACTCCAATGCCGAAATTCCTGACGAAGTCATGGAGCAGCTCGGCTAAGCTTCGCTTCTGGTTTGTCCGAGGCCGGATCCGCCTGCAGATGCATTGCACCTGCGAGCCGGTCCGGCTTCTGTTTTTAGTACGGCGCGATCACGCGTCATTGAGTATGCAGGCGTTATGACTCTGATTCTTGGCATCGACCCTGGCTCGCGCATCACCGGCTATGGCGTGGTGCGCCATACTGGGCGCGGCTGCGAGTATGTGGCGTCCGGCTGTATCCGTACCGGCGCGGGCGAGCTGCCGGAGCGACTGCAGATCGTGTTTCGTGGCGTGCGCGAGATCATTCGCCAGCACGGCCCGGTGACCATGGGCATCGAGCGGGTGTTCATGGCACGCAACGCCGATTCGGCGCTCAAGCTCGGCCAGGCCCGCGGCGCGGCCATCGTCGCCGCCATCGAAGAAGGCCTGGAGATTGCCGAGTACAGCGCCACCCAGGTCAAGCAGGCGGTTGCCGGCACGGGGGGCGCCAACAAGGAGCAGGTGCAGATGATGGTCATGCATCTGCTTAAACTGACGCAGAAACCGCAGATCGACGCCTCCGACGCCCTGGCCATCGCCTTGTGCCACGCCCATACCCGCTCAAGCCTGGTGCCCCATGGCCTGGGGGCGGCGCGCAGTCGCAGCGGGCGTTTGCGGCTCTGATAGCATCATCTGCTGAAACACATTTTGCCCGGGCAATGCCATCGGCCATTGCATTTGCTGTTAGGGTTGACCGGTCGTTTGCCGGTGCCCATGAGGAAGGATCGGAACGTGATTGGACGTTTGCGCGGAACCCTGGCTGAAAAGCAGCCGCCGCACCTGATTGTCGATGTCAACGGCCTGGGCTACGAGCTCGAAGTGCCGATGACCACCCTGTACCGTCTGCCCAAGGTCGGTGAAGTGGTGACCTTGCACACCCACCTGGTGGTGCGCGAGGACGCTCATCTGTTGTATGGCTTTCATGAAAAGCGCGAGCGCGAGCTGTTTCGCGAGCTGATCCGTCTCAATGGCGTGGGTCCCAAACTGGCCCTGGCATTGATGTCGGGCCTGGAGGTCGACGAACTGGTACGCTGTGTCCAGGCCCAGGATGCTTCGGCCCTGGTCAAGGTCCCGGGGGTTGGTAAAAAGACTGCTGAGCGCCTGCTGGTCGAGCTCAAGGATCGTTTCAAGGCCTGGGAAACCTCTCCGGCCATGTTTGCCCTTGTGCCCAATGGTCCGCTACCGATTGCCAGCGTCTCCAGCGCCGAAGCGGATGCCGTCAGCGCGCTGATTTCCCTGGGCTACAAGCCTCAGGAAGCCAGCAAGGCCGTGGCCGCGGTGGATGCCAAGGGTCTTAGCAGCGAAGAGCTGATTCGTCGCAGTCTGAAGGGAATGATCTAAGTGATTGAAGCTGACCGCCTGATAGCCGCCACCGGACGTGACCGTGAAGAGGTCCAGGACCGGGCGATCCGCCCCTTGCGCCTGGCCGAATACATCGGCCAGCCGGTGGTGCGTGAGCAGATGGCCTTGTTCATCGAGGCTGCCCGTGGGCGCAACGAGTCCCTCGACCACACCCTGATCTTCGGTCCGCCGGGGCTGGGCAAGACCACCCTGGCCAACATCATCGCCCAGGAAATGGGCGTGTCGATCAAGAGCACGTCAGGGCCGATCCTCGAGCGTCCGGGGGACCTGGCCGCCTTGCTGACCAACCTCGAGCCTCACGATGTGCTGTTCATCGACGAAATCCATCGCCTGTCGCCCATCGTCGAAGAAGTGCTGTACCCGGCCATGGAAGACTTCCAGCTCGATATCATGATCGGTGAGGGGCCGGCGGCGCGCTCGATCAAGCTCGACCTGCCACCCTTTACCCTGGTCGGCGCCACCACGCGGGCCGGCATGCTGACCAACCCGCTGCGCGACCGTTTCGGCATCGTCCAGCGCCTTGAGTTCTACAACACCGAGGACCTGGCGACCATCGTCAGCCGTTCCGGTGGCATTCTCGGCTTGCCGATCGAAGACGAAGGCGCCTTCGAGATCGCCCGCCGGGCCCGTGGCACGCCGCGGATCGCCAATCGCCTGCTGCGGCGGGTGCGCGACTACGCCGAGGTGCGCGGCAAGGGCCATATCACCAAGCCGGTCGCCGACATGGCGCTGAACCTGCTGGATGTCGACGAGCGCGGCTTCGACCACCAGGACCGGCGCCTGCTGCTGACCATGATCGAGAAGTTCGATGGCGGCCCGGTCGGGGTCGACAGCCTGGCTGCGGCCATCAGTGAGGAGCGCCACACCATCGAGGATGTGCTCGAACCCTACCTGATCCAGCAGGGCTACATCATGCGCACGCCACGGGGGCGGGTGGTTACCCGTCACGCCTACCTGCATTTCGGCCTGAACATCCCCAACCGCCTGGGCGAATCGATCAGTGGCGAGGGTTTTTCTGCCCAGACCGATGAATGACAGATTTATCCAGCGTTTCTGTGGTCCTAACCGCGGGCATGCCTCAGTCGCGCTGGCAATACGACATAATCGATGAAAAACAGTTGCCGGGGCGGATTGGCAAGCTGAGGAGTTAGCACTAGAGTATGCGCGCGCAAAATGAGCTAGAGCCGTTCGCACATCGTTGTCGTGTCTATTACGAAGATACCGATGCCGGCGGCGTGGTGTATTACGTCAATTACCTGAAATTCATGGAACGTGCCCGCACCGAGCGGTTGCGTGACCTGGGCTTTGCCCAGTCGGCACTGGCGCAGGACAACCTGCTGTTCGTGGTCCACTCCAGCGAGGCGCGCTATCACGCGCCAGCGCGATTGGACGACGAATTGCGGGTTACCGCGCACGTGCTTGAATTGAACCGCGCCAGCCTGCGCTTCGTGCAGCAGGTATGGCGCGAAAAAGATGCAACGCTGCTCTGTGAGGGGCAGTTCCTGGTGGCCTGTGTGCGCGCCGATACTTTCAAACCCCGGGCCATCCCCCAAGCGCTGCGCGCGGCCTTTGCCGAGGCGGGCGATCCGGGTACTCATTCAAATGCAGGAGATTAAGCGTGGAAGCTAACGTCGTCGACCATACCTCCATGTGGAGCTTGGTCAGCAATGCCAGCATCGTGGTACAGCTGGTCATGCTGATTCTGGTGGCCGCATCGGTAACGTCATGGATCATGATTTTTCAGCGCAGCACCATGCTGCGCGCCGGTCGTCGTGCGCTGGACAGCTTTGAAGAGCGCTTCTGGTCGGGTATCGACCTGTCCAAGCTGTACCGTCAGGCTGGCAGCAACCCGGACCCTGATTCGGGCGTAGAGCAGGTGTTCCGCGCCGGCTTCAAGGAGTTCTCGCGTCTGCGCCAGCAGCCGGGCGTCGACCCCGATGCGGTCATGGAAGGCGTTGGCCGGGCCATGCGCGTCGCCATCTCCCGCGAGGAAGAGAAGCTCGAGCAGAGCCTGCCGTTCCTCGCCACTGTCGGTTCGACCAGCCCGTACATCGGCCTGTTCGGTACTGTCTGGGGCATCATGAACTCGTTCCGCGGCCTGGCCTCGGCGCAGCAAGCGACCCTGGCCACTGTGGCCCCGGGTATCGCCGAAGCCCTGATCGCCACCGCGATCGGCCTGTTCGCCGCGATCCCTGCGGTTATTGCCTACAACCGTTTCGCTGCCCGCAGTGAAGTCTTGATCGGCCGCTACTACACGTTCGCCGACGAGTTCCAGGCCATCCTGCACCGTAAAGTGCACACCAGCGAAGAGTGATCAGGTAAAAGCCCATGGCCCGAGTTCGCCACAAACGCAAGCCGGTCGCCGAAATGAACGTGGTGCCATACATCGACGTGATGCTGGTACTGCTGGTGATTTTCATGGTGACCGCACCGATGCTCAACCAGGGCGTGAAGGTCGACCTGCCCAAGGTTTCCAGCGAAGCCTTGCCGCAGGACAACAACACCCAGGTCCTGACCATTTCGATCAAGGCTGACAAGACCTACTACTGGAACCTTGGCAGCGAAGTCGACACCGACAAGCAGATGGACAAGGCCATGACCTTGCCGCAAATGACCGACGCCGTGACCAAGATCATCGGCGCCGGCCGTGACCAGGGCAAGCAGACCCAGGTCTTCATCCGTGGCGACAAGTCCGTCGACTACGGTGCGGTCATGGGTGCCATGGGCGGGTTGCAGAAGGCAGGTGTCGGTAACGTTGGCCTGATTACCGAGGCGCCCTGATGCAACAGCGAGAGCCATCCGCCTCGGAAAGCTATTTCTGGCCCAGCGTCTGGGCCATTGCGCTGCACGTTCTGGTGTTCGGCATGCTGTTCGTCAGTTTTGCCATGACCCCGGAACTGCCGCCGGCCAAGCCTATTGTCCAGGCAACCCTGTACCAGCTCAAATCCAAGAGTCAGGCCACCACCCAGACCAATCAGAAGATTGCCGGTGAAGCCAAGAAGACTGCTTCGCGTCAAACCGAAGAAGAGCAGATGGAGCAGAAGAAGGTCGAGCAGCAGGCAGTGAAGGCTGCGGAACAAAAGAAAGAAGAAGCGGCTCAAAAGGCCGAAGAGGCGCGAGCCGAAGCCGAAGCGAAAAAAGCCGAACAAGCCGAGAAGGCTGAAGAAGCGAAGAAAACCGCCGAAGCCAAGAAGGCCGAAGAGGCGAAAAAGGCCGCCGAGAAGCAACAGGCCGACATCGCCAAGAAGAAGGCCGAAGAGGAAGCCAAGAAAAAGGCTGACGAAGAGGCCAAGAAGCAGGCGGCTGAAGAAGCCAAGAAAAAAGCAGCCGAGGACGCCAAGAAGAAGGCGGCCGAGGATGCCAAGAAGAAAGCAGTGGCCGAGGAAGCGAAGAAAAAGGCCGCTGAAGACGCCAAGAAGAAAGCTGCAGCCGATGCGGCCAAGAAGAAGGCACAGGATGCAGCCCGCAAGGCGGCGGAAGACAAGAAAGCCCAGGCCCTGGCCGAGCTTCTGTCCGACACCACCGAACGGCAGCAAGCCCTGGCTGACGAGCAGGGTGATCAGGTAGCCGGCGACTTCGACGATCTGATTCGTGCACGTGCGGCCGAGGGTTGGGCACGTCCACCTTCTGCGCGCAAGAACATGACGGTGGTCCTGCAGATCGGCATGTTGCCGGATGGCACCATTACCTCGGTGAGCGTAGCCCGCTCCAGTGGTGACGGTCCGTTTGACAGCTCGGCTGTGGCAGCGGTCAAGAACATTGGTCGTTTAACCGAAATGCAGGGCTTGAAACCGAGCGAATTCAATCCCTATCGTTCATTCAAGATGACATTCACACCTGAGGATCTAGCCTTGTGATTAACCTTCTTCGAGGACTGCTGGTCGTTCTCTGCTGCGCAGCAGGGTTGGCCGTAGCAGATGAAAAGAACATTCTGGTCACCAGCGGTAGCGATCGCGCCACGCCGATCGCCGTCGTGCCGTTCGGTCTGCAGGGCGGCAGCGTGCTGCCTGAAGACATGGCTGACATCATTGGTAATGACCTGCGCAACTCCGGTTATTACTCGCCGATCCCTCGGCAGAACATGATCAGCCAGCCGAGCCAGGCCAGCGAAGTGATCTTCCGCGACTGGAAAGCCCTGGGCGCCCAGTACGTGATGGTCGGCAGCATTGTGCCAGCGGGCGGTCGCCTGCAGGTGCAGTACACCCTGTTCAACGTCGCCACCGAGCAGCAAGTGCTGACCGGCAGCGTCTCGGGCGGCGTCGATCAACTGCGCGACATGTCGCACTACATCGCCGACCAGTCGTTCGAAAAACTCACCGGCATCAAGGGTGCGTTCTCCACCCGCATGCTCTATGTGACCGCCGAGCGCTTCTCGACCAACAACACCCGTTACACCCTGCAGCGTTCGGACTACGACGGTGCGCGGGCGGTAACCCTGCTGCAATCGCGTGAGCCGATCCTGTCGCCGCGCTTTGCACCAGACGGCAAGCGTATTGCCTACGTGTCGTTCGAGCAGAAGCGTCCGCGCATCTTCGTTCAGCACATCGACACCGGCCGCCGTGAGCAGATCACCAACTTCGAAGGCCTCAACGGTGCGCCAGCCTGGTCGCCGGATGGTTCGCGCCTGGCGTTCGTGCTGTCCAAGGACGGTAACCCGGACATCTACGTGATGAACATGGGCTCGCGCCAGCTGTCGCGCGTGACTGCAGGTCCTGGTATCAATACCGAACCGTTCTGGGGTAAAGATGGCTCGACTATCTACTTCACCTCCGACCGTGGTGGTAAACCACAAATCTACAAAACCAATGTTTCCGGCGGTGGTGCAGAGCGGGTAACTTTTGTGGGTAACTACAACGCCAACCCTAAACTGTCGGCGGATGAAAAGACCCTGGTGATGATTCATCGCCAACAAGGTTTCACCAACTTCAAAGTGGCTGCACAAGATTTGCAACGCGGTAGTGTAAAGATTCTCTCCGAGACCAGTCTTGATGAGTCACCCACTGTTGCGCCCAACGGCACCATGCTAATCTACGCCACCCGCCAGCAGGGCCGGGGAGTCTTGATGCTCGTCTCTCTCAATGGACGCGTGAGGCTCCCGCTTCCTACCGCTCAAGGCGAAGTCAGAGAACCGTCCTGGTCCCCTTACCTGAACTGACGCGGCGCTTTACGTTTTACTTAACACACTGGGGTTCATTAGGAGTTTCACGATGGAAATGCTGAAGTTTGGTAAGTTTGCTGCGCTGGCTCTGGCCATGGCCGTAGCTGTAGGTTGCTCCTCCAAGGGCGGTGATGACGCTGGCCAAGGCCAAGTCGATCCTAACGCTGGCTACGGTGCCAACACTGGCGCTGTTGACGGCAGCCTGAGCGAAGAAGCTGCTCTGCGCGCAATCACCACCTTCTACTTCGAATACGACAGCTCGGACCTGAAGCCAGAAGCCATGCGCGCTCTGGACGTTCATGCCAAGGACCTGAAAGGCAACGGCGCTCGCGTCGTGCTGGAAGGTAACACCGACGAGCGTGGTACTCGCGAATACAACATGGCTCTGGGCGAGCGTCGTGCGAAAGCCGTTCAACGCTACCTGGTTCTGCAAGGCGTTTCTCCTGCCCAGCTGGAACTGGTTTCCTACGGCGAAGAGCGTCCAGTTGCTACCGGCAACGACGAGCAGTCCTGGGCTCAGAACCGTCGCGTCGAACTGCGTAAGTAATTCGATATGCGAACGTGCCGTCGTGCTGTAACCGTCCTGGCTCTCACCCTGCCTCTCATGGCCTGGGCTGAGGTTCCTGTTGTTGATGACAACGCAGGCTATAGCGGCGCAAGCAGCTATCCACCTGCGGGTTATGGTACGAACGGCGCCTATGCCGGGGGAGGGGTTACGGCCCCTGCCTCGGCACAGGGCCAGCTGTTCATGCAACTGCAGCAAATGCAGGAGCAGATTGCGCGTCAACAAGGCATCATTGAAGAGCTGCAAAATGATGTATCACGCATGAAACAGGAGAGCCTGGAGCGTTACCAGGACCTGGATCGGCGTATCGGAAGCGGTGTAGCACCTGCCGCGACTCCGACCAATTCCCCTACCGGTGGCGAAGCCGCTGCCGGTGCTGCTGCAGGCGCCGCCGCCGGTGCTGCCGCCGGCCAACAGCCTGCCGCCAGCAGCGAACCTGGTGATCCGGCGAAAGAGAAGCTCTACTACGACGCTGCTTTCGACCTGATCAAAGCCAAGGATTTCGACAAGGCCAGCCAGGCGTTCAACGCCTTCCTGCGCAAATACCCGAACAGTCAGTACGCCGGCAACGCCCAGTACTGGCTCGGTGAAGTAAACCTGGCCAAGGGCGACCTGCAAGCTGCAGGGCAAGCCTTCGCCAAGGTCAGCCAGCTGTATCCCAAGCACAACAAGGTGCCGGACTCGCTGTACAAGCTGGCCGATGTAGAACGCCGCCTGGGTCACACCGACCGGGTCAAGGGCATTCTCCAGCAGGTGGTTACCCAGTACCCGGGGACCTCGGCTGCACAACTGGCCCAGCGTGACCTGCAAAAGCTCTGAACCAGCCGTTTTAGAAGAAACCCGCGCTAGTCGCGGGTTTTTTCGTTAGAATCATTGCCCTTTTATGAAACACGCTGCTGCGAACTACGCGATGACGGGTTCTCAGCGGTGCCTGACGGAGGCGGACAGCCTGTTTAGCTGTTACGCCCGTGGCGACTATGCAAGACACATTACGTATCACCGAAGTTTTTTACTCTTTGCAGGGTGAAACGCGTACCGCTGGGCTGCCCACGGTATTCGTCCGCCTCACCGGCTGCCCGTTGCGTTGCCAGTATTGCGACAGCGAATACGCCTTCAGCGGCGGCAGCATCCGCACCCTCGATTCGATCCTCGACCAGGTCGCCGGTTACAAGCCGCGCTACGTGTGCGTCACCGGTGGTGAGCCGCTGGCCCAGCCCAATGCCATTCCTTTGCTCAAGCAGTTGTGTGACGCCGGTTACGACGTTTCGCTGGAGACCAGTGGCGCCCTGGATATTTCCAAGGTCGACACCCGGGTCAGCCGCGTCGTCGACCTCAAGACCCCAGGCTCGGAGGAAGTGCACCGCAACCGTTACGAGAACATCGAACTGCTGACCCCCAACGATCAGGTCAAGTTCGTTATCTGTTCCCGTGAAGACTATGACTGGGCGGTGTCCAAACTCATTCAGTACGGCCTGGAAAAACGCGCCGGCGAAGTGCTGTTCTCGCCAAGCCACCATCAGGTGAACGCCACCGACCTGGCCGACTGGATCGTGGCCGATAATTTGCCGGTTCGCTTTCAGATGCAGCTGCACAAGCTGCTGTGGAACGACGAACCGGGACGCTGACAGGAGTGATGCAATGACTGAGAAACGTGCGGTAATTCTGCTTTCCGGCGGCCTGGACTCGGCCACCGTGGTTGCCATGGCCAAGGCCGAAGGCTATAGCTGCTACACCATGAGCTTCGATTACGGCCAGCGCCATCGCGCTGAGCTGAACGCCGCCGCGCGGGTTGCCCGTGACCTGGGCGTGGTCGAGCACAAGGTCATTGGCCTGAACCTGGACGGTATTGGCGGTTCGGCCCTGACCGATAGCAGCATCGATGTACCCGAGGCGCCGAGCGAGGGCATCCCGGTCACCTACGTGCCTGCGCGCAATACGGTGTTCCTGTCCCTGGCCCTGGGCTGGGCAGAGGTGCTTGAGGCCCGCGATATCTTCATCGGCGTCAACGCCGTGGATTATTCCGGCTACCCGGATTGCCGTCCTGAGTTCGTCGAGGCTTTCGAGCGCATGGCAAATCTTGCCACCAAAGCCGGTGTCGAAGGGCGAGGCTTTCGCATCCAGGCACCGCTGCAGAACCTCAGCAAGGCGCAGATCGTCCAGGCCGGCATGGCCCGTGGGGTCGATTACAGCCTGACCGTTTCTTGCTATCAGGCCGATGGTGAAGGCCGTGCCTGCGGTAAATGCGACAGCTGCCGCCTGCGCGCCGAGGGCTTCAAAGCCGCCGGTGTAGAGGACCCGACCCGATATTTTTAAATTATTTTGCGATGGGGTGTTGATTTCCTGTTAGAAATCAGTATTATACGCGCCATCCAACGGGTCGTTAGCTCAGTTGGTAGAGCAGTTGGCTTTTAACCAATTGGTCGTAGGTTCGAATCCTACACGACCCACCATACGCTGTAAGAGAAAGCCCGCGTCCTGCAAAGGTCGCGGGCTTTTTCGTTTCTGTGGGAGCGGGCTTGCCCCGCGATTGCGATATGAAGGACATACGCAATCGCGAGGCAGGTTGCACCCTCGCTCCTACCAATCAGAACGCGTAGGTCGCCGAGAGAATCGCCGAACGCGCATCGCCATACTCGATTGCCGAAGAACGTGCCCCGGTACCATTTTGCTGACGGACACGTTCGACATAGTCCTTGTTGAACAGGTTGTTGACGTTCAGCTGCAGATCCAGGTCCTCGTTGACCCGGTACGCCACCATCGCATTGTGCAGCCAATAGGCGTCAAGTTTGGCGCTGGTGCTGGAGGTCACGTTGCGTTCGCTGACGTAGCGCGCGCCATAGCCCAGGGTCCAGCCAGCAGGCAGCTCGTAGGTGGTCCACAGGTTGAGCGAGCGTGGCGGGGTGTTGCCCAGCGCCTGGCCTTCACGGGCAATACCGGCTGCGGTGTCGGCGGCCTTGAGGGTTTCACTGTCGAGGAAGGTGTAGTTGGCGAACACATCCCACTGTTCAGTGATGTGCCCGGTCACGCCGACTTCCACGCCCTGTACGCGCTGCTTGCCGGCCAGTTGGGTCGAGCCGTCGGCCATGGTTTCGCGCGCGTTGGTCTTCTCGACGCGAAACAGGGCGGCGTCCAGCTCCAGGCGTTTGTCGAGCAACTCCCATTTGGTGCCCAGTTCCCAGGTCTGGTTTTTCTCCGGGGCGAGGTTTTCAGTGGTAGCACTCAGGCCGCCGCCGGTGGAGGCCAGGCTTTCGGCGGAGGGGTTGAAGGAGTTGCCCCAAGCCAGGTAGATGCGCCCATTCTCAGTCGGCTTGTAGACCAGCCCGGCGCGGCCACTGAGTTTCTCGTCGCTCGATTCGAAGTCGGAGGTGCGCACGCGGGCGGCGTCGTACCCCTGGGCCTCGCCTTTGAACATGTCGTAGCGCAGCCCCAGGTTCAGGTCCCATTGCTCATGCAGGGCAATCGTGTCGAACACGTACAGCGCCTGGTTGTTCAGCTCGGTCTCGGTGTAGCCGCTGGTGGCCTTGTTGGCCGGCCCCGACCAATACCCCGGCGGGTTGCTCAGGTCGTAGCCGTTGGCAGGGTACAGGGCGTTGCTCAGCCCATAGCCGTAGGTTTTCAGGTCCAGGGTTTCACGTGACACTTCAATGCCGCTGACCAGGTCGTGACGCATGCCCAGCACGTTGAAGTTGCTGATCAGGTTGGTCTGGTTAATCCACATTTCGGTGGTCGCGTCGCGGCCATAGCCTTGCGGGCCTGCGGGGCGGTAACGGCCCGGGGGGACGCCGGTGGTATTGACGTGGGAAGCGGATACCGTGGTATCGCGGGCGATATGGCTGTAGCGCGTGAGGTTCTGCAGGCGCAGGTTGTCGTTGAAATCATGTTCGAAGTTGGCGGTCAGCGAGCTCTGCTCGATCTCTTCCTTGTCGAGGTTCCTCCAGCCGAAATAGTCGTCGCGGTTAACCCCTGCCAGGCGTTTGCCGTCCAGGGCCGGTACGCCGTAGTCAGGCAGGTTGTCATCGACCTGGTGGAAGGCGCTCAGGGTCAGGCGCGTGGACTCGCTCAGGCCCAGGCGCAGGGACGGCGCGACACCCCAGCGTTCCCGGTCGATCTGCTCGCGACCGGCGACATCGTTCTGGTGGCCCATGAGGTTGATGCGAAATGCGCTGTCTTGCCCCACGCCTTCCAGCGGCTGGTTGCTGTCCAGGGTCATGCGGTAGTAGTTGTCGGTACCGACGCTGCCGCCCAGGCGGGTAAATGCCTGGTTCTGGGGCTGCTTGCTGATGATGTTGATGCTACCGCCGGTAGTGCCGGCACCGCCGAACACCGAGTTGGGGCCCTTGATGACTTCGACCTGCTCGATGTTGAAGGTGTCGGTGCGGTTGGTCTGCGCACTGTCGCGCAGGCCGTCGATCTGGATGTTGCTGTTGGCCGAGAAGCCGCGGATGTTGATGCTGTCGCCCGAACCGCCGCCGCCTTCGCCAGCGTTGAAGGTGATGCCGGAGACGTTGGACAGCACCTGGCGCAGGCTCAGGGCCTGCTGCTCCTTGATGACCTGGGAAGGCACCACGGTGATGGTTTGTGGCGTGTCGAGCAGTGATGTGGCGTACTTGCTCGAGGCCGAATGTTCGGTCTTGTAGTCACCGCCAGCCTGGGCGTCGACGTTGATGTTGTCCAGCTGTAGGGGGGAGGACGGTGCTTTGTCGGCGACGGCATAGCTTGAGACCGAGGCGACAGCCAGGCCGATTGCCGAAGCCATGAAGGGGCGGGAGGAACGACCGGGGGTGAGTTCGCGTGTCATGGGCGGAGCTACCTACACAAATAAAAACGCTGTTGTTTATGAGAATTATTAACAGATGCGTTTTTATGATAAGCGCCCTTGAAGCTTCAGCTTCACGCTCAGTTGTAACAAATAATTTCAAAAAACGGCTGCCCACGACCTTCAGCTGTCGCGGGCCCGTTCAAGGCCTCAGTGCACGTGCTGGCGCAGAAATGTTTCCATGCGTTCAGCTTCGGCCAGGTACTGTTCGAAACCGAGATTGCTGTACAGCTTGCCAGCCTTGATCCGCTTGGCGTCGCGACGCTGCTGCTCGGCGCGCTCGACCAGCGCTTTGCGCAAGGCGCCGGCACTGGCCTGCGATGCTTCAAGCAATGGTCGGGCCATGACTTCGGCGCTTTCCATGTGGCCCTGGGCAACGGCGCTCAGCACGGCGTTGGGGTCGCTCAAGGCACCCATGTCCAGCAAGCGGCAAGCCAATGCCGGAGTCACCTGGGCAGCCGCCACCAAGAGCGTGTCGGCTTGCACCGGGATGCCCTGGTCGAGCAACCAGTTGGCCGCTGCCAGGTGCCCGTGCTGCAGGCAGCACTCCAGGCTGGCGGCGTGCCCGCGCAGCGCCTCGCTCAGGTCGCAGCCGGCTTTGCGCAGGGCGTCCAGACGCTCGATGTCGCCGTGTTCGGCGGCATCGAGCATCGCCAGTTGGCGCAAGCGGGGCTGGTTGGCGAGGCTGCCGTCAGCCAGTGCCGGGCGCCAGTCCAGCACCCGTTGACGCAGCAATGCCGCCAGTCGGGCCTTGAGCGCCATGCCCGCTTCGCCGTCATTGTCCAGTTCATCCAGCGCTTCAAGCAGTTCGCTGGCGCTGCTGTATTCAGTCTCTGGGTCGAAGGGATCTGCTTCGTAGGCCAGCAGGCGCAACAGCGCGCCGACGTCATCGGCGATGCGGGCAAGGCTGTCCTGGTGCAGGCTGCCGGCCCAGGCTGGCGGCAGTCCACGGCTCCAGGCAATCACTGCGCCGTACTCGGGCCCTGGAGTGACGCACACGTACAGGCGTTCCAGGTACTCGAAACCACCGAACGGCAGGTAGTCCAGCTTGCCGCTCCATGGGTGCCCCGCTGCGCGGGCGGCTTCTTCGGCCTGCTCCAGTTCGTGCTCGATCCAGCCCCAAAGGTCGCGATAACCGTCGCTGCCCGGATAGAACAGTTCGCTGAAGGAAAACGGATGACGGTGGCCGTTGTAGACCACCTCCAGGTCATAGCCCACGCGACCGCCAAAGCAGGTTTGCCACAATCGCAGCAGTTGCTCAGGCACTGGGCCGTTCAGGTGGGTTTCGAGTCGGGCCAGGTTGGCTGCGTCAATGGGCGGTTGAGTGTCGAAGATCACGCAACCCTCGAACAGGGCCAGATGGTGGTCCTGCAACAGCTGACGTTCGGCGGGGGAGAGGTCCATTCGTGGTCCACCTTCAGATTGGGCCGCAGACTCTAGCACGCTATTAAACCGTCATTGTATTGCCCGCGTCCGTCACGCCGAATCGATCTAAACGCCACGGATGAGCGGGGTAAAATGGTATCGACGCTGTAGCGCAGGAGTCATGGCAATGAAATCCTTCAGCACACTTGCGTTAATCACTGCACTGGCCGCGGTACTGCAGGGCTGGCCTGCTCTGCAATTGCAGGCTGCGCAGTACCAGGAGCCGATTGACACGTCCGGGGTCAACCTGCAGCCTCAAGAGCAGAATGGCGTGAGCTACCTCACCGGCGGTATTGGTCTTGATGAGTCTCGGGCTATTCAGCAGGTCCAGGGCTACAACCTGCATCTGACCTTCTCGACCGGCCCGCAGAACGAGTATGCGCCGGACGTCGACCTGACGATTCAAGGGGGGCAGGGGCAAGCCCTGCTGCAACTGAATCAGGTTGGGCCGATGGTCTACGTCAAGCTGCCGCCGGGCAGATACAACCTGGTCGCCTCGCGTAATGGCGAGCAGCAGTTGAGCACAGTCACCCTTGTTCCGGGCCAGACTGGCAAGGTGAACCTGCACTGGAACCAGGTAAACTGAGCGGCGCCGGCACCCGGTTGGCCAGCAGTATGCCAAGGATCACCAGGGTGCCGCCGGCCAGCATGGCACCGGTCAGTTGCTCACCCAGCAGCAAGGCGCCGGCGACCACGGCGGTCAGCGGGTTGAGGGCGATGAAGCTGCCGGCCCGGGTCGGACCGATTTTAGCGATGGCATCGTAGTACATCACGTATGCCAGCGCGGAACCCACAGCCCCGAGATAGGCCAGGCAGAGGAGGTCGCGCGCCGTCAGCGCGCGTAGCGACGCGATGCTCATGCTGCCGTTGAGCGTAGCGTGCACACTGAGCATCGCCGCCCCGGCGAACACTGCATAGGTCACGGTGTGCAGCGCACCGATCTGTGTCACCACGCGGGTGCAGAAGACACTGAAGATCACCCAGCTCAGTACACAGCCGAAAATCAACCCATCGCCGATCCCGTTGCCCTGGCCGAGCGCCCCGGGGGCTCGGGCCAGCACCACCCAGCCGGCGCCCAGCAGGCACAGGGCGACGCCCAGCAGTTGGGCCCTGCCCAGGCGTTGCCTGAAGCACAGGTAGGCGACGATCGCCATGACGGCAGGATTGGTCGCAACGATCAGTGAGGCTCTGGAGGCGTCCGTGTACTGCAAGCCGTGGAAGAAGAACAGGGTATAGGCATAGATCCCGAAAAAGCCCAGCCCCACGATGTGCACGAGCTGCGCTGTGTTGACCCGCACCAAGCCTTGTTTCGAAACCATCAGGATGAGCACCAGCACCGCACTAGCGAGGATGAAGCGCAGGCTGCCGAGAAACAGCGGGTCGATACCGCTGGCAAGGGCGCGTCCGGCGACGAAGGTGCCGCCCCAGATCATCGCGACCAGTGAGAGTTTCAGAAAGGTGCAAGCGTGAGTTGGCATGGGCGGCCCTGGCTGACGATGTGGCGTCGATACGCCATACTTGATCGAATGCCAACTCATAGGGAAATGAGCAAACGCTCATGGGGCTGCTACCGATGACCTTGACCCAGCTGGAAATTTTCGCCGTGGTGGCGGCGCGTAAAGGCTTTACCCTCGCGGCGGCGCAACTGAACATCTCGCAATCCGGTGTTTCCCACGCTATTCGCGCCCTGGAGCAGGAGCTGGGCGTGGCCTTGTTCGAACGCCAGCAGGGCCGGATCGAACTGACAGATATTGGCAGCCGCTTGCTGCAACGGGCGCAAGCGATGCTTGGCCTGGCCGAAACCATGCGCCAGGAGGCCCTGGATGCGCGAGGGATGAAGCAGGGCACGCTGCGCATCGGTTCGTTCGGGCCGACGGCGTCGGTGCGTTTGTTGCCGGCGATACTCAAGGCTTACCGCCAGGCCTACCCTGGCATCGAAGTGCATGTCGACGAGGGCCCGGATCGCCAAGTGTTGCAATGGTTGCAGGAGCGGCGCATCGATATCGGTTTCGTGGTGCTGCCTGAAGAGCAGCTCGACACCTATCCGTTGCTGGAAGACCAGATGGTCGCGCTGCTGCCTGTTGATCATGCGCTGGCGCAGCAACCGGCGGTGACCCTCCAGCAGCTTTGCCGCGATCCCTTCGTGCTGACCGAGGCCGGGTCCGCCGAGATCGTCTCGCGCCTGTTTCTCAGCGCCAGGCTGCAACCACGCATTCGCTACCGCACCTCACAACTGCTCAGCACCCTGGAGATGGTCGCCAGCGGTGAAGGCTTGAGCATCGTGGCCCAGGCGTCCCTGCCGCTGAGCACGACCCTGGAGTACGTGCAACGCCCGCTCGATCCGCAGGTCAAGCGCACGGTGGGGCTGGCGGTGGTCGATGAGCGAATCATCTCGCCAGCGACCCGCGCCTTTATCGAACTTGCACGGACTTTGCCGCGTAATGTCGCCGACTGATTTATAGTAGCGCCCTCGTCAATGGCGTCTCCGGGAAAAGGAAGTGGTGTGTTTTTCAGGTTTGTTCTGATCGCCGTAATGCTGGCGATGTCCGCATGCAGTTCGCATTCCCCAAGCCCCGGTCCTTCTGCCAACAAAGTCGTGGCCGGCACCTACAAGGTCAAGCGCGGCGATACCCTGTATTCGATCGCTTCGCGTCATGGCTGGAGCTTCAAGGAGTTGGCGCGTTACAACGGCATCAGCGCGCCCTATGCGGTGAATGTCGGCCAGACCATCCGCTTTGGCGGTGCAAGAACCGCCACACGGACCACCACGAGCACCGCTAGCGCCAGCAAGGCAAGACCCGTGGCGCCCGCCACCAAGGTCACCTTGCGCGGGTGGGCGTGGCCGCTGCAGGGCACGGTGATCCGCCGCTACTCGTCCGCCGACAAGCTCAACAAGGGCATCCGCATCGCCGCCACACCGGGCCAGCCGGTGTACGCCAGCCTCGGCGGCAAGGTAGCGTTCGCGACGAACATCCGTGGTTACGGCAACCTGATCATCCTCCAGCACGGCACCTCCCATGCCAGCGTCTACGGTCACAACAGCAAGTTGCTGGTCAAGGAAGGCCAGACCGTCAGCAAGGGCCAGAAGATCGCCGAAGCCGGCGACCTGGATACCGACCGGGTGCAGCTGTACTTCGAGATCCGCCAGAACGGCAAGCCGATCGATCCGCTGAGCGTGTTGCCGGCGGCCGGCTGAGTCAGCCCAGCACCTCACGCAGGCGGTACCAGAACATCCCCAGGGCCAGCAGTGGCGAGCGCAGGGCCTTGCCACCGGGGAAGGTCAGGTGCGGTACGGCGCTGAACACATCCAGGCCCTGGCTGTGCCCGGCATGAATGGCCTCGGCCAATAGCCGCGCGGTCCAATGGCTGACGTTCAGGCCATGGCCGCTGTAGCCCTGGGCGTAGAACACGTTCGGGTGCTGTTGCAGGCGGCCGACCTGGGGGAAGCGATTGGCGGTGATGCCGATTTTGCCACCCCATTGAAAGTCGATGCGAGTGTCCGCCAGTTGCGGGAATACCTTGAGCATCTTCGGCTTCATGTAGGCGGCGATATCCACGGGGTCGCGCCCGGAGTAGTGGCAGGCGCCACCGAACAGCAGACGCCGGTCGGCAGACAGCCGATAGTAGTCCAGACCGACCTTCTGGTCGCACAGCGACAGGTTCTGCGGGATCAATTGCTCAGCCTGCGCCTGTGACAACGGCTCGGTGGCGATGATGTAGCTGCCGGCGGGCAGTACCTTGCCGCTCAGGCGCGGCTCCAGTTCCTCCAGGTGGGCGTTGCAGGCCAGCACCAGGCTGCCGGCGCGCACCGTGCCGTGGGTGGTTTTTACCTGCACGGTGGCGCCATGGCTGATTTCCACCACCGGGCTCTGTTCGAAGAGGCGTACGCCGAGGGACGCGGCCACGCGCGCCTCGCCAAGCACCAGGTTGAGCGGATGCAGATGGCCCGAACCGCGATCGATCAGGCCGCCGGCATAGACGTCGGAGGCGACCACCTGGTGCATTTGCTCGGGCCCGACCAATTGCGTTTCATGGCGATAGTTCAGCTCGGCCAGGCTCTGCTGCTCGGCACGGAAGGCGGCAAACTGCGCCGGGGTGTTGGCCAGTTCGCAAAAGCCCCAGCGCAGGTCGCAATCGATGCCGTGCGCGCAGATGCGCTCGGCCACTACTTCGACCGATTCGATGCCGGCGCGTTGCAGGTACTTCACCCCGTCCTGGCCGACGTAGCGGGCAAAGCCCTCGACCTCGTGGCCGATACCGCGAATCAGCTGGCCGCCGTTGCGACCGCTGGCGCCCCAGCCGATGTGCCGGGCTTCGAGGAGGATCACCGAGAGCCCGCGCTGGGCCAGTTCGATGGCGCAGTTGACCCCGGTAAAGCCGCCGCCGATCACGCAGACATCGGCCTGCAGTTCGGCGCCCAGGGCAGGGTAAGCCGCCAGGTTGTGGGCCGTGGCGCTGTAATAGGAGCGGACGTGTTCATAGGTGTGCTGGTTCATTTGTTCGACTTCACTTTGCTCCAGGAGCGGGTCATCAGGCGCATGATCGCCGGCGTCGGGGTGGTGGAGACATACAGCTTGTCCAGCACCTCTTGCGGCGGGTACACCTCGGGGTTGTTGACCAGTTCGGCATCCATGTACTGCTTGGCCGGCGGGTTGGCGTTGGCGTAGCCGACCACGCCGCTGACCTTGGCGATCACTTGCGGGTCGAGCAGGTAGTTGATGAAGGCATAGGCCTCTTTGCGGTTGCTGGCGTCGGAGGGGATGGCCAGCAGGTCGAACCACAGGTTGCTGCCTTCCTTGGGAATGGCGTAGGCGATGTTGACACCGTTCTTGGCTTCCTTGGCGCGATTGGCGGCCTGGAACACGTCGCCTGAGTAACCGAAGGCCACGCAGATATCACCGTTGGCCAGGTCCGAGACGTATTTGGAGGAGTGGAAATAGGTGATATAGGGGCGCAGGGTCAGCAGTTTCGCCTCCGCCTTCTTGTAGTCTTCAGGGTTATTGCTGCGTGGGTCCATGCCCATGTAGTTGAGGATGGCCGGGAACAGCTCGTCGGCCGAATCCATGAACGACACGCCACACTGGCTGAGTTTTTTCAGGTTCTCAGGCTCGAACATCACTGCCCAGGAATCGACGTGATCGACGCCCAGCACCTGCTTGACCTTGTCGACGTTGTAGCCGATGCCGTTGGTGCCCCACAGGTAGGGCACCGAATGCTGGTTGTCGGCGTCGTTCTCTTGCAGGGCCTTGAGCAGTACCGGGTCGAGGTTCTTCCAGTTCGGCAACTGCTCGCGGTCCAGTTTCACAAAGGCCCCGGCTTTGACCTGGCGGGCCAGAAAGTGGTTGGACGGCACGACCACGTCGTAGCCGGTGCGACCGGCCAGCAACTTGCCTTCCAGGGTTTCGTTGGAGTCGAACACGTCGTAGATGACCTTGATACCGGTGCTGCCCTGAAAGTCCGCCAGGGTGGTTTCACCGATGTAGTCGGTCCAGTTGTACACGCTGACACTGGGCTGGGCCTGGGCCGCGGCGCTGACCAGCAGCGCCAGGGTTGCAGTAACGACTGTTTTCATGGGACGCATATCGACACCTTTTCGAATTGTTGTTTTCGATACTTGTTACAAGGTCGAGCTCAAACGCTGAGCAGCAGGAACTCACGCTCCCAGGAGCTGATCACCCGTTTGAAGTTCTCGTGCTCGGCACGCTTGACCGCCACATAGCCACGCACGAACTTGCTGCCCAGGTACTGCTCGATGGTCGGGCAGTCCTCCATGTGCGCCAGGGCGTCTTCTATGGTGATGGGCAGGCGCAGGTTGCGCCGCTCATAAGCGCGGCCCTGCACCGGCGCGCTGGGGTTGATCTTTTCGACCATGCCCAGGTAACCGCACAAAAGGCTGGCGGCAATCGCCAGGTAGGGGTTGGCGTCGGCGCCTGGCAGGCGGTTTTCCACGCGCATGGCCTCGGGGCTCGAGGTCGGTACGCGCAGGCCCACGGTGCGGTTCTCTTCGCCCCATTCGACGTTGACCGGCGCCGAGGTGTCGGGCAGGAAACGGCGGAACGAGTTGACGTTGGGTGCGAACATCGGCAGCACTTTGGGGATGTACTTCTGCAGGCCACCGATGTGGTGTAGAAACAGCTCGCTCATCTCCCCGTCGGCGTCGACGAAGATCGGCTTGCCGGTGGCGATATCGACCACGCTCTGGTGCAGGTGCATGGCGCTGCCCGGTTCGTCGCCCACAGGCTTGGCCATGAAGGTGGCGGTGACGTTGTGCTTGAGCGCCGCCTCGCGCATGGTGCGCTTGAACACGGTGATCTGGTCGGCGAGGTCCAGGGCGTCGCCGTGACGGAAGTTGATCTCCATCTGCGCCGGGCCGTCTTCGTGGATCAGCGTGTCGAGGTCCAGGCCCTGGGCTTCGCACCAGTCGTAGACGTCTTCAAACAGCGGATCGAATTCGTTGGCGGCATCGATCGAGAACGACTGCCGACCGCTTTCGGCCCGGCCCGAGCGGCCCAGCGGTGCTTGCAGCGGCAAGTCCGGGTCTTCGCAGCGCTGGGTCAGGTAGAACTCCATCTCCGGGGCGACGATCGGCTGCCAGCCCTTGTCGGTGTAGAGCTTGAGGACTTTCTTGAGCACGTTGCGCGGCGACAGTTCGATCGGCTTGCCCTGTTTGTCGAAGGTGTCGTGAATGACCACGGCGGTTGGCTCGATGGCCCACGGCACCACATACACCGCGGCCGAATCCGGGCGGCAGACCATGTCGATGTCGGCGGGATCGAGCAGGTCGTAGTAGATATCGTCGTCGACAAAGTCCCCGGTTACCGTTTGCAGAAGCACACTTTCCGGCAGGCGCATGCCTCGTTCATGCAGGAACTTGTTGGTCGGTGCGATCTTGCCGCGGGCGATACCGGTCAGGTCACTGACCACGCACTCGACTTCGGTAATCTTGTGCTCTTTCAGCCACGCAGACAGCTGATCGAAAGGGGCATTCATAAAGACCTCGTTGTTGGTTTTATCCACGCCAGGACCGGCAGTTGCGACCGGCTTGCCACCCGAGCGGCTTCCCCTGTAGCGCGTTGAGGTCTATCTTGGGTGACGCGTGCGCATTCGATCTATCCACTTTCAGCAAGACTAAAATGCACCAAAAGAGTGCATAAAGAGCAGCTCATGACAGCGTCAACGCCTTTGCGGGTCCAGGCTTTCAACACCGCCGATGTCACCGAACAGGTCCGCGCCACCCCAGGCTGGACCCAGCATTACCAACAGATGTCTCCCGGGCATTTCGCCGGCCAGTTGCGCTGCCTTGACCTGCAGGGCGTGGAGATCTACGAAGAGTGCATGAACACCCGGATCGAGCAGAATTTCAGTGCGCCGGCCGGCTCCCTGGCGTTTTGCTTCGACCGCAGCGACCACAGCCTCTACGTGCTCAATGGCGAAAGCCGCAACATCTGGATCACCCCGGAGAACTACCAGGAAGTAGCGGTGGTGTTCGGCCCGGAATTCGTCCAGCGCCACGGCCTGGACATCGCCCGCCTCGACGGGCTGTTCATGGCGCCGCTGAACTCGATGCAGAACGAGCTGTTCAGCCGCTGGCTGAGCGGGACGCTCACGCGCATCTCGCAGACCATCGACCCGCCAAGCCAGGATGCGCTGGCCGGGCAACTGCTCGAAGACTGTCTGTTCATTCTCGATAACGCGTGCATCTGCCTCGATCGCGGGGCGTTGTGGCGGCGTACCGAAGAGCGCGCGATCATGCGAAAAGTCGGCGAATGGGCGGCCGATTGCCCGGAAGAAACGCTTAATCTGCTGGAGCTGTCGCAGGTCGCCGGGGTGTCCTTGCGCCAGTTGCAGCACGCCTTCAAGGCCTTCACC
Organism: Pseudomonas sp. RC2C2; assembly: GCF_018390435.1. Classification (NCBI taxonomy): domain Bacteria; kingdom Pseudomonadati; phylum Pseudomonadota; class Gammaproteobacteria; order Pseudomonadales; family Pseudomonadaceae; genus Pseudomonas; species Pseudomonas sp. RC2C2. The sequence continues at coordinate 3,663,929 of NZ_JAHBAX010000001.1, forward strand.
GGCATGGCCCCGGCACAGTGGCTACGCCTGCGCCGGCTCAACAGTGCCCGGCGTGAACTGCTCAGTAGCGGGCCTAGCGACACCACCGTGGCCGAGGTGGCCATGCACTGGTCGTTCTGGCACCTGGGACGGTTTTCCGACAGCTACCGCAAGCTGTTCAGGGAGCTGCCCAGCGAGACCCTCAAACGCGCGGCGCTGTCAGTCAGATAGCCAGCAGTGGTAATGTTCGACCTACTAAATGAAGTCGATAGCCTGGAAAGACCATGCCAAGAGCCTCCCACCAAGACCTGCGTCGCGCGTTCCGCCAACTGCTTGCCTCACCTGCCTGCTACCACACCGCCTCCGTATTCGACCCGATGTCGGCGCGCATTGCCGCCGATTTGGGCTTTGAGGTGGGTATCCTGGGGGGCTCGGTGGCATCCTTGCAGGTGCTGGCCGCACCTGACTTTGCCCTGATCACCCTCAGCGAATTCGCCGAGCAGGCAACGCGGATCGGCCGGGTGGCCCAGTTACCGGTGATTGCCGACGCCGACCATGGTTATGGCAATGCGCTCAACGTGATGCGCACGGTGACCGAGCTTGAGCGTGCCGGGATTGCCGCGCTGACCATCGAGGACACCTTGCTGCCCGCCCAGTTCGGGCGCAAGTCCACCGACCTGGTCAGCATCGCCGAAGGCGTCGGCAAGATCCGCGCGGCACTGGAGGCACGGGTCGACCCGGAGCTGTCGATCATTGCCCGCACCAACGCGGCGCTGATCCCGACCGAAGAAGTCATCGCCCGCACCGTGGCCTACCAGAACGCCGGCGCCGACGCGCTGTGCATGGTCGGTATCCGCGACTTCGACCACCTTGAACAGATCGCCGCGCACCTGAGCGTGCCGCTGATGCTGGTGACCTACGGCAACCCGCAGCTGCACGACGATGCGCGCCTGGCCGAGCTTGGCGTGCGTATCGCCGTCGATGGTCATGGCGCCTACTTTGCCGCGATCAAGGCCACCTACGACTGCCTGCGCGAACAGCGGCGGATCACCAGCAGCGCTTCGGACCTGAGCGCCACCGAACTCACCCATACTTACACCGTACCGGGCGACTACATCGTCTGGGCCCGTGAGTACATGGATGTCAACGAATAAGCCACAAGGCTTAACCAAAGCAACAACTCTCTACAAATGGAAGCGAAACAATTCATGAAGAAATCTACAGGCGTACTCGGCCTCGCAGTGGTAGTGGCAGCGGCATGCACCGCGGGTGCCTGGTACACCGGCAAGCAATTGCCCGGCGTGCTCGAAACCACCATCGCCGAATCCAATGCCCAGACCAAGCAGGCGCTGCTGGGCATGGAAACCACTATGGAGCTGCAACTGGTATCGCTGGACAGCCGTCTGTTCAGCAGTACCGCCAAATACCGCCTCAAGGTGCAGAACCTGCAGGTTGGTGAAGAAAGCAAAAGTTTCGAGCTGAATTTTGTCGACCAGATCGAACATGGGCCGTTTCCGCTGTCGCGGGTCAAGGCACTGAAGCTGATGCCGGTCATGGCTGCAAGCCACTACGCCCTGGAAAAAGACGCTGCCACCGCTGACTGGTTCGCCCTGACCAAGGACGTTTCGCCGCTGCAAGGCCAGGTCGCCTACGGCTACGATCGCTCGATGGACAGTGCTTTCCAGGTGGCGCCGATCGAGTGGAGCAAGGACGGCTCGTCGCTGAAGTTCTCCGGGTTTGAAGTCAGTGGCCACGGCAACGAAGGCGCCGAACATGTGCAACTCACCGGCCAGTCGGCCGGCCTGAGCCTGAACCTGGTCGACCCCGACAGCAAAGTGCTGAAAGTCGAGATCAAGGGCCTGAGCCTGACCGGCGACATGACCAAGACGCCGTTCGGCTTCTATGTCGGCAAGATGGACATGGCCGTGGCTGACACGGTCGCGACCTTCGGCGACGAGCAGAAGGTCCTGGTGCTCAAGGGCCTGGCGCAGAACAACGAATACAAGAACGACGGTGACAAGCTCTCGGCGCGCATGGAATACAAGGTTGCCGACATCAACTTCGACGGCAAGGCCATCGGTGCCGGCGAGATGGTCTGGAGCCTCAAGCGTCTCGACATCCCGGCCATGCAGGCGCTGATCGGCTGGTACCAGAGCCGCCTGCCGGAGTTCCAAAAGGCCGCTGCCGAAGGTGAAGGCATGCCGGACCTGGCGATGACCGAGGCCGAAACGGCCCAGGTGCGCAGCGATGTGCAGCGTCTGCTGGCGGCCAAGCCGCAGATCGCCCTGGAGAACCTGTCGTTCAAGACTGCCAATGGCGAAAGCCGTTTCAACTTCAGCGTTGACCTGGCCAACCCGAGTTCTCTGGAGTTGCCACCGCAGGAGCTGTACAAGCAGTTGATCACCCAGCTGCAGAGCAAGCTGTCGCTGTCCAAGCCGATGATCGGTGACCTGGCGACCCTGCAGGCGCAGTTCGAAGGCCAGACCGATGCTGCCATCGTCTCCCAGCAAGCGGCTCAGGCCGGGGAAATGGTCAGCATGATGGCGGTGCAAAGCCAGATGGCCAAGGTCGAGGGCAACGACATCGTTACCACGCTGCACTATGCCGATGGCATGGTCGACTTCAACGGCCAGAAGATGACCGTTGAGCAGTTCGCCAGCGTGATCATGGCCAACGCCAGCGCAATGCAGGCGACAGGCGGTTGATGTTCAGGCCCGGGGCGCCCGCCCCGGGCTTGTTTCACTAAAAAAACCTTTTGAATTCATCCGATTATCTGTAGCCTTCGGCATCCTATAAAAACCCGAGGCCGCAGCTGGTCCGTGGTTCTGTGTGCAAGGCTGAGTTGCCCTGCCTGCGGAGCCTGTAGCCGATTTGCCAGGGCTCGGTGATACACTCGACTTACGCGCTCAAGCGCCTGCAGGTCCAGCGATCATGACCCAGATTTCCGAACGCCTTCTCGTCCAGGCCCACCTCGATGCCAAGCAGCCCAAGCCGCTGACGCCCGAGCAAGAGGCCGACTACCGCGCCGCCATCGCTGCCGAACTCAAGGCACAAAATGCGGTGCTGGTTGCCCATTACTATTGCGACCCGGTGATCCAGGCCCTGGCCGAAGAAACCGGCGGCTGCGTGTCCGACTCGCTGGAAATGGCCCGCTTTGGCAAGAACCACGCGGCCACGACCGTGGTGGTGGCCGGTGTGCGCTTCATGGGCGAGACGGCCAAGATCCTCACTCCGGAAAAGCGCGTGCTGATGCCGACCCTCGAGGCGACTTGCTCGCTCGATCTCGGCTGCCCGGTAGAAGAGTTCTCGGCGTTCTGCGACAAGCACCCCGAGCGCACCGTGGTGGTGTATGCCAACACCTCGGCGGCGGTCAAGGCCCGGGCTGACTGGGTGGTGACCTCCAGTTGCGCGCTGGAAATCGTCGAAAGCCTGATGGACAACGGCGAGACCATCATCTGGGGGCCGGACCAGCACCTGGGCCGCTACATCCAGAAGCAGACCGGTGCCGACATGCTGCTGTGGGATGGTGCCTGCATCGTTCACGAAGAGTTCAAGTCGCGCCAGTTGGCCGACATGAAGGCGCTGTACCCGGATGCGGCGATTCTGGTGCACCCGGAATCGCCTGAGGCGGTGATTGACCTGGCCGATGCGGTGGGTTCCACCAGCCAGCTGATTGCTGCGGCGCAAACCCTGCCGAACAAGACCTTTATCGTCGCCACCGACCGCGGCATCTTCTACAAGATGCAGCAGTTGTGCCCGGACAAGATCTTCATCGAAGCGCCCACCGCCGGTAACGGCGCGGCCTGCCGCAGTTGCGCGCATTGCCCGTGGATGGCGATGAATACCCTGGAGCGCACCTTGCAGTGCCTGCGTGAGGGCAGCAACGAGATCTTCGTCGAGCCAGCGCTGATCCCCCAGGCGATCAAGCCGCTCAAGCGTATGCTCGACTTTACCCAGGCGGCGCGGATGAAGTTGTCCGGTAACGCCTGACGACGCCTTCGCGGGGCAAGCCCGCTCCTACCGTAAGAGCGGGCTTGCCCCGCGATGCTTTTTGCGGTGTTAGCGCATCATGTCCTTGACCATCCGCTGCTGCTCCATCAGCTCGCGCTGACGCGCATCGATCTTCGACGCCAGGACAAAGTTGTTGCCGGCCCGCTGTTTAGCGTAATCGAGCTGTTGCAAGGCCTGGTCGAAGTCGCCCACCAAGGCGAAGTACTCGGCGCGGGCCTGGTGCAGGCCAATGGTGTTGCCGGACAACCCGCGCACTTCCGCCACGTCATACCAGACATCCGGGTCTTGCGGGCGATTCTTGAGCAGCGCATCCAGCGCCTTTTCCGCCTCGGCGGGGCGGTTCTGCTTGAGCAGCAGGTCAATGCGCGCCTGTTGCAACGGGTAGTTGCCCGGGTACAGGCCACGCATCCGTTCGACGCGCTGCTGGGCATCGGGCAAGCGGTTGTTGGTGATGTCCAGGTCGATCTGCGCCAGGTTGTAGGTGATGTCGTTGGGCGCCTTGGCCAGCAGCGGCTTGAGGTTCTCGCGCGCCTCGTTCAGGCGCCCGCCCTTGATCTGGGCCAGGGCCAGGCCGTAGCGGGCGGCGTCCTGTTGCGGGTTTTCGTCGAGCTGCGCCTGGAAGCGCTTGGCCGCAAGCCCTGGGGTGCCTTCGTAGATCAATGCCACCCGCGCACGAATCAGTTGATAACGCTTGCTGTCTTCAGTGCCGCCCTTGGGCGCCTGTTCGGCGCGGTTACGGGTATCGGCGATCCGCGATTCGGTGACCGGGTGAGTCAGGAGGAATTCCGGCGGCTTGGCGTCATAACGGTATTGGCGCATCAGGCGCTCGAACATGGTCGGCATGTTGCGCGGATCGTAGCCGGCCTTCTCGAGGTTGAGGATACCGATGCGGTCGGCTTCCTGTTCGTTCTGCCGGGAGAAGCGCCGCTGTTCCTGGATGGCTGCGGCCTGGGTGCCGGCGATCGCGGCAATACCGGCATCACCGGCCCCTGCTGCGGCGGCGACGATACCGATCAGCAGCGCGCCCATCATCGGCAGTTGCATGCGTTGCTGGGCCTCGACGCCCCGGGCGAAGTGGCGCTGGGACAAGTGCGCCAGTTCGTGGGCCAATACCGAGACGTACTCGCCCTCGGTCTGGGCATTGAGGAACAGCCCGCCGTTGACCCCGACGATCCCGCCGGGGGCGGCGAAGGCGTTGAGTTCGCGGCTGTCGATGAGGATGAACTCCAGGCGCCGGTCCTGTAGCTGGCTGGTCTCGGCCAGGCGGTAGACGCTGGTTTCGACGTAATCCTTGAGCTGGGGATCGTTCAGTTGGTTGACATTGCCCCGCAGCAGGCTGAGCCAGGCGCGGCCCAGCTGGTGTTCCTGTTGCGGGGAGACAATGGCAGAACTGGCGTCGCCGAGTGACGGCAGGTCGTCGGCATGGCTGGGGAGCGCCATCAAACAGGCCAGCGTCAGCAGGGTAGGGCGCAGAAAATTCATGCACGAAGCTCTGGTCGACAAAGAACCTTACTGTAGCCCGCTCACACGTTGGCGACCAGTGGCGGTATCCTACCGGGCTTGTTCAAAATGCTACCTGTGCCCGCATTCCTGCCTGGAGAACCCCATGAGCGCTACCCCGACCCATGACGCCGAACTCGACGCCAGCGGGCTGAACTGCCCGCTGCCGCTGCTCAAGGCGAAGATGGAGCTCAACCGCCTGGACAGTGGCGCAGTGCTCAAGGTGATTGCCACCGACGCCGGTTCCCAGCGCGATTTTCGCACTTTTGCCAAGTTGGCCGGTCATACGCTGCTGCTCGAAGAGGCCGAGGCCGGTGTGTACACCTACTGGTTGAAGAAAGCCTGAGTTTTCTCTGTTAAAGGATCGTCAATGTTCAAGGTGCTTCGCGACTGGATGCAGCGCTACTTCTCCGATGAAGAAGCGGTGGTATTGGCGGTCTTGCTGTTTCTGGCGTTCACCGCCGTCCTGACCCTGGGCGGCATGCTTGCCCCGGTGCTGGCGGGGATGGTCCTGGCGTTCTTGATGCAGGGCCTGGTCAATGCCCTGGAGCGCCTGCGGGTGCCGACCCGATACGCGGTGGCGCTGGTGTTCACGTTGTTCATGGGCGCCCTGGCGGTGTTCCTGCTGGTGCTGGTGCCGCTGCTCTGGCACCAGTTGATCACCCTGTTCAACGAGCTGCCGGGCATGCTCGGCAAGTGGCAGTCGCTGTTGCTGCTGTTGCCCGAGCGCTACCCGCACCTGGTCTCTGACGAACAAGTGCTGCAGGCCATCGAGGTGATGCGCGGCGAGATCGGCAAGTTCGGCCAGTGGGCGCTGACCTTCTCGTTGTCGAGCCTGCCGCTGCTGGTCAACATCATGATCTACCTGGTGCTGGTGCCGATCCTGGTGTTCTTCTTCCTCAAGGACCGCGAGCAGATCGCCCACTGGGTCAGCGGTTACCTGCCCAAGGAGCGGGCGCTGATGACCCGGGTGGCCGAAGAGATGAACCGGCAGATTGCCAATTACATCCGCGGCAAGGGCATCGAGATCCTGATCTGTGGTGTGGCCACCTACATCGCCTTCATCAGCCTGGGCCTCAACTATGCGGCGTTGCTGGCCCTGCTGGTCGGCCTGTCGGTGGTGGTGCCCTATGTCGGCGCGGTGGTGGTGACCGTGCCGGTGACCTTCATTGCGCTGTTCCAGTGGGGCTGGGGCGATCAGTTCATCTACCTGATGGCGGTGTACGCGATCATTCAGGCCCTGGATGGCAACGTGCTGGTGCCGTTGCTGTTCTCCGAGGCGGTGAGCCTGCACCCGGTGGCGATCATCTGCGCGGTGCTACTGTTTGGCGGCTTGTGGGGGTTCTGGGGGATTTTCTTTGCGATCCCGCTGGCGACCTTGTTCAAGGCCGTGCTGGATGCCTGGCCGCGGCGCGAGCCGATGGTGGCGCCGCTGCTGTGAGCTTTTGTGGGAGCTGGCTGCCAGCGATACAGGCGCATTGGCCCTTGCGGCTAGCGCGGTGATGCAATCGCTGGCAAGCCAGCTCCCACAGGTAAAGCGCTATCAGGCCTTGTTAAGCGCCTGCGCTTGCGCCAGTACGGCATCGACATGCCCGGGCACCTTCACCCCACGCCAGGCCTTGCGCAGCACGCCGTCCTTGTCGATCAGGAAGGTGCTGCGGTCCACGCCCAGGTATTCCTTGCCATAGAGCTTCTTCAGCTTGATCACGTCGAACAGCTGGCACAGGGCCTCGTCCTTGTCGCTGATCAGCTCGAAGGGGAAGGCCTGCTTGGCCTTGAAGTTCTCGTGGGACTTGATGCCATCGCGCGAAACGCCAAACACCAGGGTGTTGGCCGCGTCGAAGGCCGCATGCTGGTCACGGAAACCCTGGCCTTCGGTGGTGCAGCCCGGGGTGCTGTCCTTGGGGTAGAAGTACAGCACCACCTGCTTGCCCTTGAGCTCAGCCAGGCTGATGCTCTGGCCACTGGTGGCCAGGGCCTGGAAATCGGCGACGGGTTGGTCGAGTTCAACGGCCATGAAAGCTTCCTTACATCGGGTTCTGTGGGCGCCACGGTTCGATCAGCGCATCCAGGTTCAGCGCATCGGAGAAGTCCAGGAACTGGTCACGCAGCCAGCTGATCTGGGTACCGGCCGGCAAGGTCACGGTAAAGGTGGCGTTGAGCATGGTGCCGCCGGTCTGCGGCGCCTGGTAGGTGTCGCAGGTCAGGTTCTCCAGCTCCACGTGGTGGTCGATGAAGAACTGGCACAGCTCGTTGATGATGTCCGGGCGATAGGCGGCGCTGACATAGGCCACGTACGGCAGCGACAGCGGGCGTACCTCCAGCTCGGCGCTGCGCACCACGTTGACGGTGAAGGTGTGCTTCTTGGCCAGGCCCGGCAGGGCGGCTTCGAAGCGCGCCAGGGCGTCCCAGCTGCCGGTGACCTGCAGCACCAGGGCGCTGCACTCGCCGTGGCGGGTCAGGCGCGAGGTGACGACCGAGCAGCGATTGTCGTTGCTGGCCCGGCACAGGATGTTGGTCAGCTCCATGGGGTTGGCACCCAGGGCGCTGATGACAAGGAATTGTTCGCGAACGGTGGGGGTGGACATGCAGCATTCCTAAAGCGATGAGCGGTCGGTACCTGACGTGGCAAAAAGGCCGGCAGGCAAGAGCCCGGGGCTCAGGATCGAGGCTTCGGGCGCTGGCTACGCGCGTTGTCGGCAGCCCGGCGGGCCACTATGTACCGATCAAAGACAGAAGGGTAGCGAAAATGGCCGCCGAGGGGAATGCTCCGCCCGCCTGCTTCGCTTGTGCAAGGCCGATGGCGCCAGTACCATTACCGCTCTCTTTTTCCGGCAGGAGCAGATTCATGATTGCGGGCAGTATGGTGGCATTGGTCACACCCATGGATGCACAAGGGCGTCTTGATTGGGACAGCCTCGGCAAACTCGTGGACTTCCACCTGGAGAAGGGCACCCATGCCATCGTCGCCGTCGGTACCACCGGCGAGTCCGCCACCCTGGACGTCGATGAACACATCAAGGTCATCGAGTTCGTGGTCAAGCGCGTTGCCGGCCGCATCCCGGTGATCGCCGGTACCGGCGCCAACTCCACCAGCGAAGCGGTGCACCTGACCCGCAACGCCAAAAAAGCCGGCGCCGATGCCTGCCTGCTGGTGGTGCCGTACTACAACAAGCCGACCCAGGAAGGCCTGTACCAGCACTTCAAGCACATTGCCGAAGCCGTCGACATCCCGCAGATCCTCTACAACGTACCCGGCCGCACCGCCTGCGACATGCAGGCCGAGACCGTGATTCGCCTGTCGACCGTGGCGAACATCATCGGCATCAAGGAAGCCACCGGCGACCTTACGCGCGCCAAGGCCATCCTCGATGGCGTCAGCAAGGACTTCATCGTCCTGTCCGGCGACGATCCGACCGCCGTTGAGCTGATCCTGATGGGCGGTAAAGGCAACATCTCCGTGACCGCCAACGTCGCGCCGCGGGAAATGGCCGATCTGTGCGAAGCCGCCCTTGAGGGCAATGCCGAGAAGGCTCGCGCGATCAACGAAAAACTCATGCCGCTGCACAAGAACCTGTTCATCGAAGCCAACCCGATTCCGGTGAAGTGGGCTTTGGTCGAAATGGGCCTGATGCAGCAAGGCATCCGCCTGCCACTGACCTGGCTGAGCGAATCCTGTCACGATACGGTACGCCAGGCGATGCGCCAGTGCGGCCTGCAGTTTTAATTGAGGACGTACACCGCATGAAGCGATTGGCTGGTCTTTCCGCCCTTGCCTTGATCATCTCCAGTACCAGCGGTTGTGGCTGGCTCTGGGGCGAAGAGGGTTACTTCCGTGACCGCGGCAGCGATTATCTGGAGGCCACCCAGAAGCCGCCGATGCAGCTGCCACCGGATGTCAGCAGCGCCAAGCGGCTCGATCCGCTGCTGCCGATCCCGCGCAACGTCGCCGACGACAACGTCAAGGGCGAGTTCGAAGTGCCACGTCCGCAGCCGCTGAGCGCGGGCGCCGACATCAGCGATTTCAGCCTGCAGAAGAGCGGCAGCGCGCGTTGGGTCCTGGCCCAGCGTTCGCCGGCTGAAGTCTGGCCGGTTGCCCGTCAGTTCTTCGAAGACAATGGCTTCCGGATTGCCGAAGAGCGTCCACAAACCGGCGAATTCAACACCACCTGGCAGCGTTTCGACGAGCTCTCGGCGTCCATGGCCAAGCGCCTGGGCAGTGCTTCGAGCAGCAGCGACAACGAAGTCCGTGCACGCATCCGCATCGAGCCGGGCGTGCAGCGCAACACCAGTGAGGTCTACATCGTTACCGTCGAGCGTCCGGCCGGCAGCACGGCCGAGCAGGACTTCCCGGCGCGTTCGGCCAACACCGGTGTCGACGCCATCCTGGTCGACGAAATGCTCGCCAGCATGACCCGCAGCGCCGAGAAGGGTGGTTCGGTATCGTTGCTCGCCGCTCGCGACTTCGACGCCCCGAGCCGCGTTAGCCTCAGCGAAGACGGCAGCGGCAACCCGGTGCTGAACCTGGGCGCCGACCTCGATCGCGCCTGGTCCAGCGTTGGCCGTGCCCTGGAACAGGGTGATTGGCGCGTCGAGGACATCAACCGCAGCCTGGGCCTGTACTACATCAACCTCGCCGAGAAGGCCGAGACCAAGGAGCAGCCAGGCTTCTTCAGCCGCCTGTTCGGCAGCGCACCGAGCAAGGAAGAGCGTGAAGCCCGTGCCGAGCGCTATCAGGTTCGCCTGAGCAAGGTGGGCGAAAGCGTCCAGGTGACCGTCGAGAAGAACATCAACACCGTGGCCCCGGCAGACGTCGCCCGCCGCGTGCTGAGCGTGATTCAGGACAATCTGGGTTAAGTGCGCTTCGCCGTACTTGGAAGTGGAAGCCAGGGAAATGGCACGCTGATCGCCAGTGGCAACACCTTGCTCCTGGTCGATTGCGGCTTTTCCCTGCGTGAAACCGAGCGGCGCCTGGCGCTGCTCGGCGTTTCTGCGGCGCAATTGAGCGCGGTGCTGGTCACCCACGAACATGCCGACCACGTGCATGGGGTCGGGTTGCTGTCGCGGCGCTACAATGTACCGGTCTACCTCAGCCGCGGCACCTTGCGCGGCATGCGCAAGCCGGTCGAGGCCGCAGGCTTTCTGGCCGCCAATGACACGTTGCAGCTGGGCGACTTGAGCGTTACTGCCGTCGGCGTCACCCACGACGCGCTGGAGCCGCTGCAGTACGTATTTGGTGATGGTCGCCGGCGCTTTGGTGTGCTGACCGACCTGGGCTCGTATGACGCGGCCCTGCTCAGCAGCTACCAGGGCCTGGATGCCCTGCTGATCGAGGCCAACCACTGTCGCGACCTGCTCGGACGCGGGCCTTACCCGATGTTTTTAAAGCAGCGGGTGGGCGGCGACTACGGACATTTGAACAACCATCAGGCCGCGCGCCTGGTGTCGGAGCTGGACTGGCAGAACCTGCAACACCTGGTGCTGGCCCATCTCAGCAGCAAGAACAACCAGCCACAGCTGGCCCGGCAATGCTTCGTCGATACCCTCGGCTGCGACCCGGACTGGCTACAAGTGGCCAATCAGGATTCCGGGCTCGACTGGCGTGAAATCGCCTAGCCCATCATTTAGCAAGCGGAGCCCATCATGGAAAAACGTGAAGAACTCTACCGCGGCAAAGCCAAGTCGGTTTACAAGACCGACGACGCTGACCGCTTGATCCTGCTGTTTCGCAACGACACCTCGGCGTTCGACGGCAAGCGCATCGAACAGCTCGACCGCAAGGGCATGGTGAACAACAAGTTCAACGCCTTCATCATGCAAAAGCTTGAAGAAGCCGGCATCCCGACCCAGTTCGACAAGCTGCTGGGCGACAACGAGTGCCTGGTCAAGAAGCTCGACATGATCCCGGTCGAATGCGTCGTGCGTAACTATGCTGCCGGCAGCCTGGTCAAGCGCCTGGGCGTCGAAGAAGGCATCAAGCTCGAGCCTTCGACCTTCGAACTGTTCCTCAAGAACGACGAGAAGGGCGACCCGTTCATCAACGAATCCCACGTGGTTGCCTTCGGCTGGGGTACCGCCGAGCAGTTGGTGAAGATGAAAGCCCTGTCGCTCAAGGTCAACGAAGTGCTGAGCAAGCTGTTTGACGACGCCGGCCTGCTGCTGGTCGACTTCAAGCTTGAGTTCGGCGTATTCCACGGCGAGATCGTCCTGGGCGACGAGTTCAGCCCGGACGGCTGCCGCCTGTGGGACAAAGAGACCCGCAAGAAGATGGACAAGGACCGCTTCCGCCAGGGTCTGGGCGACGTTATCGAAGCCTACGAAGAAGTTGCCAAACGCCTGGGCGTGCCGCTGTAAGCGACAAGTTCACGCAAGCGCCTGATACCACGCGAATTTTTTTCGCAAACAGGCTTTGCCTTTCGGCAAACTGCTGGTATCATGCGCGCCACTGGAGAGATGCCGGAGTGGCCGAACGGGACGGATTCGAAATCCGTTGTACTGGCAACAGTACCTAGGGTTCAAATCCCTATCTCTCCGCCACACATACGAAAGCCCCTGAAATCAATGGTTTCAGGGGCTTTTTGTTTATGGATTGTACGTAGATTTCTACAACTTCAGTGGCTGCGAAGGTCGAAATCGTCGGACATTTCTTGATCAGTAGCTATCTACCAGTTGATTTGCACCCACTTTTGGACTGCGAGACCAGTGCTAATGCCTCCTAGGCACTGTATGAAAAAAGGTGTCGCAGACAACGCATCGGACAAGCCAACGAGATCATCGCTGCAAAACTTTTCGCGAGCTTATCGAAACGAGTAGCGATACGTCGGTGCTCTTTCAGCCATCCGAACATCCGTTCGATGATGTTGCGTTGACGATACTTTGGACAGTCGAACAGCCTGGGTAGCCCTGGCTTAGGCTTCCGTTTCATGGTTCGCAGAGGGATTACAGGTTGCATTCTGTAGCGGTCACAGTACCGCCGCAGAGCTTCGGCGTCGTAGCCCTTGTCAGCCAGTAGCCATCGGCAGCACTTGCGTGGCCGACCGCGAGTATTGGGAATGCTCTCGTCATCGAGCAGCGGCTGAGCATAGTTGATATCGCTGGTTTGTCCGCCAGAGAGCAGGAAGCGCAACGGCACCCCGTAGGCATCGCAAAGCATGTGGATCTTGGTGGTCAAACCACCACGGCTGCGGCCTAATGCGTGGTCGGCGGATTCGTCAGGCCCCCTTTTTTACCCGCGCCTGATGACGCTCGGGTAGCGCGAATTGCGGCTGAATCGATCATCCAGGTTTGCAGATTGATCTGACCCTGCTCGTTGAGCCTGATATGAAGACGCTTGAGCATCTGGTCGAACGTGCCGCGGTCTCTCCAGTCACGAAAGCGCTGATCGACCGTGGACCAGGGGCTGAAATACTCTGGCATGTCGCGCCACTTGGCGCCCGAGCACAGGATCCACAGCACGCCGTTGACCATCAGCCGGTCATCAACGCGGGGACGGCCTTTACGGCGGTTTTCAGTGAAGAGATCGGCCACCACATCCCACGCAGCATCAGAGAGTTCGTAACGCATTGCCATCACAGGATTCCTTTCCTTGGATAGTCAGAGACTCTACAAAATCTCAACGCGTAGCGGGCTGCTGTTGATTTGCCTCGAATTTCGTACAGACCCTAATGCTGTGCACTTAAAATTCAATGTTATCCAGCAGCTCTTGAAGCTTGACCGGATCCGCAATTCTGCCAAAGTAATATTCATTGCCACCAGTTGCCACCAGTTCTTCAGGAGTGGCCTTCCAGTAAAGCACATGGTATTGCTCATCAAAAACATCCTCTAACGCACCACCATCTTCATAGCTTGAAATTCTAATATATGGTCCATATTCAGAGTGGATATGAACAATTACGCGTTGACCAGTTGTCAGGTCTTTCATGGGGTCACCTCACCAGCTAATAATATTAAACCAATCCAACTCTTCCTTGGTAGGTGCACGCTTCGTCCCTTTACTATCCACTTGAGGTAATGATGTAACCAGACATCACGCCTTCGTTGACACCCTTCCTCTTTTCCTCATCAACGAGCTGACTGATTTCCGGCTTTTCAGATATCAAGCGTTTGGCAATAACTTCACACTGCGGCAAAGATTTCTGACATAAAGTTCCAGTCTCGTCGTTTCTACGAGCGTCAAGCTCAGCATAGCGCTCTTGCACCTCCAACCGCCAAGCCTCAGTCTTCTGTGCATCGATTACTCGCTGTATCTCGAGGATTTCTCGGTGGTAAAGGTAGTTGTAGATCGTCCCGCTTTGCGCAATTTCTGACCCGACGCCTAGATCACCATCAACCGCAGTTTCCGCAACAACCCCGGTCAACTGCGAAAGCATCACGTGAACGTTGTCATTACCCCGAGCAACCGCTGCCAGCCTATTGCTCATTGCTTCGTTCAAACCGGCAGCCATGGCCCCGGTCTTGAAGTCGCTGCCGGTTGCCTCCGCGAGCAATCCGCCCATGAGCGCGTGAGCAAAGATCTTCGGCACGCTGCCATTATCGAACTTGATGGTGCGGTCGCCGACAAAGTTGAAGCCGGTGGCCATCGCAATGGTGCTCGCCTCGCCAACCAACGCCGAGCCGAGGTTGTCACCAAAACTACCGCCATTGACCGCCGTTGAAATGCCGCTGGAAATAACCGCATGGGTTCCTGCGCGAATTTGGTGTTCGCTGAAGGAGAACGCGGACCGTCCGACGATTTACGCCTGCGCTTCGAGGCCGTCGCCATATGCCCGAAGCCGAGAAGTCGGTTATCAAGGCACTACTTGATGGGATGATTCTCAAGTACCAGGCATCGCGAATCATAGGGACGGACAGCGGTAATAGAGCCAGCAGCTAAAGAAAAAACGCAGCTACAGCCACCGTATACAAGCTATAGTCGTTCAAGCGCCGGGGATGGGGCTCATCGACGTGTATGCCGCGCTCATCCTGGGTTTCGCGTACTCGCCAGACGTTCACGTCCACTATCAGGAGAGCGTGCTGCGCATCAAGGATGGATTGCCCAAGCTGAAGGATGTCCCCAAGGAGTTGGGCGGATCGGGCATCAGCATGGACGAATAGAGCTAGCAAGGTACGTTTGCTGATCCCAACTTGTTTGATCGTCAGAACATCCTTCAAATAGGCAGACGGATCATGCCCATTGACCCGCGCCAGCGCGGTTTCTGACCGTAGCCATCGTCAAACGTACTGCGCCAAAAATGTGCCAAGGTGGTTTGTTTTTCGATTGTACGTAAATTGACGATCTGCACGCTCAACCAGCCCCGACCAAGGCAGTGATACAACCACCGTCGCTACGTTAAGATGCGAGCGGGTCGACCAGGGAGGTACACATGACCATCAGTTGGACGTGGACTGCAAAAGACAAGGCCGAGGCGGTACCGTCTATTGGTGATCAGTACATTTCCATGGACGAAAACGTTTTGTGCCTGCGCAATCCCATGCCTGCGGATTCGGCGTTCATGGCAAAGATGTTCTCTGCCACGATAGTCATTACCCTACTGCTGTGGGTATGGATGTTCTGTGCCGTGATCAATGACACGCCATCCGCTGAAGTCTGGGTGCTTTTCATTCCCCTGCTCATGCCGCTGGGCGTTTCGTTGTTCCTTTTTTACCGAATCCACTTGATCAGCAGTCAATCGAACTTCTATTTCAATCGCCGCACCCAGAAGATCTACTACCTCAAGGGCAAGACACTGCTTGTCGGTGACTGGGGGAATGTCAACGCCGGCATAATCGGGCGAACCGAGTTTTCCGGCCGATCGTTCAGTAGTACTACTTCATTAATCCTGAATGCATTCGATAGCCTTCAAGACAGCCTGCAAGCCCGGCAGAATGCCAAATCCTGGGCACCCACCTATAGCATCTGCATAGACAGCAATGAACCCAGCGATCCACGGCCGATCTTCGTTGCTCAGGTGTGGGAATACATTCGTCAGTTCATGGCCCATGGCCCGGATACACTGCCCGTTCCTCAAGAACCCCACTGGTGGTCTGTACCGCATAACGCAATCTGCCTGACACCCCGTCAGGCATTGCGTCATTACGTGCCTTGGCGCACGGGAGAGCCGGGGGAAGAGCAGGGCAAGAAATGGTGGCTGATGCCTCTCTGGTTGGTGTTCTTCCCGTACAACGTCTTCGTTGCGCTTTGCTGGTGGATGACCTGTCGTCTGTTGCGCGTACGTCCGGCGGCGGTACCGCAACAAGCGTTTGAAGGTGAGCCCGGTACAGCAGCGGCCATGGACCTGACAGCCAGGACTCTTGCGCCCTAGCGTTTTGCCGACAGGCTGGTGTAGCGAGACGTTGCTATGCATGAGCAAGCCCTTGAATTGCAAGATTCAGGGGCTTTTCGTTTCTGCTGTTTGAGGTAGGGCAATTATGCCACTACGCCGCGCTTTACTTTTTCTGACGCCAGAATACTATCAACCACCATTGGCCCAGGCCTGAATTCAGCGTGCTTTACAGCACACGTGCCTTTATTCGTTCGAAGCAATCAGAGAAAACATGATTACCATCCAAGAGCTCAACGACTTCATCAGCAATCCGGAATTGAATGACAGTATCGGGCAGGTCTGGGCCTTGATCGGCCAGCACTTCGAACAAGCGCAGGCGACCCTGCCGGCCGAGCAGGCAA
Source organism: Pseudomonas sp. RC2C2 (assembly GCF_018390435.1). Classification (NCBI taxonomy): domain Bacteria; kingdom Pseudomonadati; phylum Pseudomonadota; class Gammaproteobacteria; order Pseudomonadales; family Pseudomonadaceae; genus Pseudomonas; species Pseudomonas sp. RC2C2. The sequence continues at coordinate 3,680,082 of NZ_JAHBAX010000001.1, forward strand.
TGCCGCGCCGCGAATTGTCCTTTCATGATCATGTGCGCCTGCTGGGCTATCTGTCTCTGCTGATTGCCGAGGTGCCGGGTGATGTGGTGGAAATCGGCGTGTGGAAGGGCAAGTCGCTGGTGCTGATGAATGAGGTGTGCAACCGCGAGCGCCGCATCATTGGTATCGACCCGTTCGCGCTGCCAAACCAGTTCGAAGAGTTCAGCCACTACAAGCAACTGATGTTGCCTAATGCCGAAGTGATCCGCGGTTTCTCGGAGCTGTGTGCCGAGCGCTTCTACAGCCTCGCACCCAAGGTCGCGCTGTTGCATATCGACGGTGGCCATGCCGGCCGCAACGTGTTGCTGGACTTCCTGCTGTACTCACCGAGCGTGGTGCCTGGCGGCTTTATCGTGTTCGATGACTATGGTGATTTCCAGCATTCGCCCGAGGTCGGACCGGCTGTTGACCTGCTCAGGGCCACGGGCTACTTCAACGGCTTCCATGTACTGGGCTGTGTGCATGGCTTCGAGAACAGTTACGTGCTTCAACGCATGTAATCGATCCAGGCGGGTGTGCCGTGCTCAGGGCTGGCACACCAGGCGCTGTCGCTCATAGTTCAGCGCCTTGTCGCGCTCAGGCAAGTTGTATGGTGCGCTGCACTGGCGCTCCCCCCATTTGATTGTCAGGCTGCCCTGGTCTTCTTCCAGTAGAACCAGCGCCTTGCCGTTGGGGTCGGAAATCGCCAGTTGTTTGCCGCTGGCATCTTCCAGTGAAGCGCCGAACGGGATCATCCCGCCCTGTTCGTCGAACAGCTCGAACTGTACCCGCCGCCCGCTCTTGCCGGTGTAGCGGGCCACCACCACGGCGCCACGGCGTGGCACCAGTTGCTGGGTGGCGTTGTCGATTTCGATGTCACCGCCCAGCTCGCGGGTGTCCAGGCTGATCCAGTTGACCCGGTAAGGTTGCGCGCTGGGGATCACCGCGTAGCCGTTGTGCCCGGTTTCGACACCGCTGTAGCTGCTGATCTTGGCGCCTTTGACCCCGGGCACCTGGGCCAGGGCGAAGGTTTCGCCGACGGTCTGGCCCAGGTTGATGCCGCCTTCGTGGGCGACCACGGATCCGGCAACGTTGAGGTTCTGCGAGTCGTAGCCGCGGCCCTGGCTGTAGCCCAGGGTAATGTCGGCCACCGAGGTGCGGGTGTTGAGGTTGGCCGACGCGGAGTTGCCGCCGGAGCTGCTGTTGCCGCCCTGTACCGAATAGAACGTGTCGCTGGTCTCGGACAGGTAGCCGTTGACGCCGACCTGGGTGCTGTCGCCGCCTTTTTGCGTGCTGGTGGTGATGAATGCACGCGGCGCGCGGGCGCGGCTGCCCAGTGGGAAGGACACTGACAGGTTGAGCTGGGTATCGCTGCTTGAGCCGCCAAAACCATCGCCCAGGTCTTTGCTGCGGGTGACGCCGATGTTGTAGCTGGCTTCGCCCCAATTGTTGCTGTAGCCGGCCGAAAAGCTCTGCGAGCCGCCGCGGTTCCAGTAGCGCTGGTCGCTGGCGTTGACGTACAGGCTGCCCAGTTCGCGGTTGCGGCCCATGCTCTGGTTGATGGTCAGGTCGGTGCGGGTCTTGGAGTTGCCCGGGCGCCGTTCGAGGTCGCTGCTCAAGTCCTGGACGTGGTCGGTCAGGGTGCGGAAACCTTCGGTGGAGTAGCGGTACGCGGCCAGCGTGAAGTTGGTGTCGGTGCCGGTGAAGGTCTTGGCGTACAGGGCGCGCACACTATTACCCTGGGTGGTTTGCCCCTGTGCGCGGCTGCTCGAGTGGGTGACGTCGAATGACACGGCGCCCAGCGCAGTGTTCTTGCCGGCGCCCAGCGACAGCGCCTTGTAGTTGTCGCTGGCCTGTACACCGATGATGCCGGTGAGGTTGCTGCTGATGCCGTAGGCCAGGGTGCTGCTGAGAATGTTCGGCGTGGCCATGCCGTCGGTGTTGCTGTTGTATTGGCCGGCCGAGACGCTGTATTTCACCTGGCCTTCACGGACCATGATCGGCAGGCTGGAGAACGCCTGGGTGGTCACCCGGCGGCGACCGTCGGCTTCGATGATGGTGATCTGCAGGTCGCCGTTGGAGCCGGACGGGTAGATATCGCTGATCTCGAACGGCCCCGGTGGTACGCTGGCGGTATACAGGATGTAATTGTTCTGGCGGATCTCGACGGTGGCGTTGGTCTGCGCCACGCCACGGATGATCGGCGCGTAGCCGCGTTCGCTGTCGGCGCGCATGCCTTCGTCGGACGCAAGCTTCACGCCACGGTAGCGCACGCTGTCGAACAGGTCGGTATCGCTGAAAATATCACCGGCGCTGAACTGGCCCTTGATCGCCGTTACGTCATGTTGCAGGTAGCTGCGGTTGCTCTTGAAGGCGCTCGGGCGGCCGGTGCTGCTGGTGAAGTTCGACTCGTTGCGAAAACGCCAGGCACCGAGGTTGATGCCGTTACGCAGGCCCAGGTTGTTGGCGATGCGGGTGTCGGTCTCGCCGGCGCTGCGGCTGCTGTTGAACTGGTAGTTGATAAACGCCGCAGGCACGCCGTCGTCCCACAACGCGGGGTCGACGTAACCGCGAATACCACGCTGCATCGCCACTTGCGGTACGCTGGCCGCCAACTGCAGGCGGGCGGCGTCATAACGCAGGCTGGCCTGTTCGATCATGGCGGGCAGGTCGTAGCAGCTTTGCGGGGCGTTTGGGTCGAACTTGCCTTGGGCCTGCAGCTTGTTCATGTCGATGCCCAGCTGTTGCAGCAGTTCCAGGGTCAGGCAGGGCTCGACGCGGCCGGTGGCCGGGTTGCGGTTGAAGTCGACGTCACGCCGGCCCACCAGCACTTCGTTGCTGTACAGGTCAACCCGGTAATTGCCCGGCAGTACGCTGTTGGCCGACAGCAACAGTTGCAGGTCAACCGACGACGGCGCGCCTTGCAAAAAGGTGGTGTTGAAGGCTTCCAGTTGTTGTGCATCGCTGGCGTGCTGTTCGGCCAGGGCCGGCAGCGCGGCAACTACCGCCAGCGACAGGGCGCTCAACTTCAACAGGCTGGCAGTTGCAGTGTGGGCGCGCAGGCGTTGGCCGGCGCAATGAGTTGGCCTGTTACCGGAAGAAAAAGACATGCAAAGGAACCTGTATCATCGTCAATGACGACTGGGCGCGGCGAGGGGCGCAATCACGCGCAGGATTAAAGCCTTGGCCTCAATCGTTATTGTTTCGTCGGCGCTTCGGCAGCAGTACTTGCGTGGCCGCTGGACAGTGTCGCGGTGTACTGACTTTGCGCACCGTAGTCATTGATGCTGGAGAACATCAGGCGCACGTTGTTGTCGGCGCTTAGCGATTTAACCGGGAACGTTTTTACTTCACCGGGCGCCACCATGGTCGAATCCACGGCCAGCTCGCTGTGTTTGCCCGCCTCAAGTTTTATATCCGCCATCGACACGTGATACAGGCTCGGATTATTGACCTGCAACAGGGTCTTGCCGCTTTGGCGAAGCAGTTGCCATTGCAGTTCGGTCGGCGCCAGCAGGGCATTGCCTGGCAAGCCGGCGGGGCGGAAGAAAATCTTGATGCGCTGGCGCACAGCCAACTGCAAGGTGTTGGCCGCTGCCGCAGCCTGAGGGATTTCCTGTACGTTGAGCCAGACCACCGACTCTTTGTCGGCGGGCATGCCCGTGCCTTCGTACAACACCCGCAGCAATTGCTGTTCACGGGCGAACACCCGTGCCAGTGGCGGGGTGACGGCAAAGGGCACGCTGCGCTGGGTATCGTTGTCGTCGACCCAGGATTGAATCAGCACATCCTGGTTGCCATTGCGCACGGTGACGTTGGCTTCCTTGTGGTTGCCATCAAAGACAATACGCGTGGCACTCAATGAAATACTGGCCATGGCCTGGCCGGCCATGAGCATGCCGAGCAACCCCAGGCATGCGGGAATAGAACGACGCAACATGGTGTGTACCGTTTGATTCAGGGCTTTTGATTCAGCGTCAATGGCGAGGCCGGGCGGCCTCGCACATAGCAGTTCAGGCGCTACGCGTTATTCGTATTGCAGGATGAACGGCAGGGTGGCGTCACCGCGACCGGCAGTGGCGGTGCCGGCTGCGCCAGTGGTGACGTAGGCGGCGGAGAAGTTGAGGATCGCGTCGCCACCGGCAGCACTGGTACCGTGCATGTCGCTCTGGATCTTGGCGGTGGTTTTCGAGCTCAGGTCGATCAGCGCGCCGTTGCTGTCGAGCAGGGCGATACCGACGTTGGCTGCAGTGCCGGTGCCTTTGGTCAGGGCCAGGACTTTCTTGCCGGTGACCAGGCCCGAACCGCCGCTGGCAGCGTCAAAGATCATCGAGACTTTGGTGCCCAGGTTGCAGTTGACGTTGAGGTTGAAGTCTTTACCGGTCACACGGCCCGAGGATGGGCTTTCGGCGGTGCCCATGTCCTTGATCGACACAGTGCCCATATCGACGGAAATCACTCGGTCGGCGTTGGCGCCGTCAACCGAGCAGGCGTCGTTGTTGATCACGCCGGTGAAGGTGATCTTGCCGCTGCCACCTTGAACAGGGGTCGGATCGGCAGCCAGGGCACTGCCGGAGGCGGCAATGACGGACAGGGTGATAAGGGCCAGTGAGAACTTCTTCATGGTGATGTCCATTTGTATTGGTTGGAAAGTGCTGCATGAAAATGCCAATACACAATAGGCCGCGGGGTGTTTGCCGAACATCAGACGATTCTTATAAGGTCTGTGCTGAAGAAGTGGCGGCTACTTGCGCAACAAAGCCATTGTCGACGGATGACGTTGTTGCCATACCGGTTAGTTGAAGATGCTGCGCTCCAAACAATAAGTCAGTAAATCCTGATCACTATTAACCTCCAGTTTGCGCATGGCCGAAATCTTTTGCGCGCTGATGGTTTTGGCACTTCGGTTCTGGCTGCGGGCAATATCGCTAACACTTTTACCGGCAACAAACAGGCGCAGTATTTCGAACTCCTTGGGTGACAGGGTGGCGAACCGATCCTCGATCGCCGCCGTGGTTTCGATGACCGAGGTTTTCGCCGGCTCCAGGCTGCGATACTGGCTCTGTTGGGCAACGGCCTTGAGTGCCAGCTGGATTTCCGTGTGCAGCTGGCTCTTCTGGATTACCCCGACCACGCCCAGCTCATGCAGGCGGGTGAGAATCAGGTGGTTGGAGATCATCGTCAGAATCAGCACCTGCAACTGCGGAAAGTGCCGTTTCAGGTAATCGACCAACTTCAGGCCGTCGCCGTAAGGTGAATCGGCCGGCATGTTGTAGTCAGTGATCACCAGGTCCACCGGTTGTTGCTCAAGCAGTTCGATCAGCCCTTTCGAGCACACGGCCTCGCCGACCACGCAAAAACGTTCGTCACGTTCTACCAGTTCGCGCACGCCAAGCAGCACGATAGGGTGATCGTCCGCGATGATGACTTTGAGTTTGTCCATAAAGGCCGTCCGTAGTACCGGTATAGAGGGTTAGAGGGTGTCCATACGGCCGCAGGTAAGCCTGATTGTTGTTACTCGAGCGCATCCACAACAGCGGCAAGTCGGCTCAGTATCTGCTGCACTTTCAGGTTCAGGGATGCATCGAGCGCCCCGCCTGCCAGCTGACACTCCAGCGCCGTGCAGTGTTCGGCCAGGTTGATGGCCTGTACCGCGCCCAGGGCACCGGCGATGCTGTGCAGCCTTTGGGCAACGATTCTACCGTCACTTTGTTCCAGCGCGCAGCGGATCAGTTGCAAGTCATCGCGCATGGTGCTGATAAACAGCGGGCGCATCTTCTCGGAAAGCTGCAGGTTATCACTGGCCTGGACGGCTGCGGGGGCGGTGAGGGTATCCGGCTCGACCCTCGCGGCGGCGCTGTGCAAGGCAGGGCGACAGAGCTTGAGCAGATGGCCGCGCAGGGTTTGCAGGCTCAGCGGTTTGACGATCCAGGCGTTCATGCCCACGGCAATGCAGCGCATGCCTTCTTCGCGCATGGCATTGGCGGTAACACCGACAATCGGCAATTGCGGGTCATGCTCGCGCAGGGTGCGGGCCAGTTCATAGCCGTTCATGACGGGCATGTTGACGTCAGTCAGCACCAGGTCAAAGACCTCGGGTTGCCACAGGTGCAGCGCCTGTTCACCATTGCTGGCCACCACCGCGGTGCAGCCCAGGGCCTCGAGTTGCTCCTTGATGATGGCCTGGTTGATCGGGTTGTCTTCGGCCACCAGGATGCGCAGTTGCAGGTTGTCGGCCGGTTGCTCCGGGGTTTGCTGCTCAGCCAGCGGCTTGCCTTGCCGGGCCAGGGCGACCGCCGCGGCGATTGCGTGCACGCTGTGCAGGTCGACGTCCCAGCCCTGCGCGCTGTATTCAGGCGGGTTGCGCCCGCCCGCAGTGCACAGCACCCGTGGCCCGGGCCAGGCCTGCTCGGCGGCGGCCGGCAGTGCATCGACCAGAATTGCCGGCGCATGTTTGGCTTCCAGCGGCTGCGGCGCCAGCGTGGCAGGGACGCCCAGGCGGACAAGCCAGTCGAGCAATGATTGCGCCAGTTCCTGTACCGGCGCGCGCACATATACCGGCACTGTGTAGGTGACGCCTGGCGTACTGGCGGTCGCTTCGGCTGGCAGCACCGGCAAGCTCATGCGCAGGGCAAAACTGCTGCCCAACCCGGGTTCGCTGACCACTTTCAACTGCCCGCCCATCATTTCGCTGAGCCACCAGCAAATCGGCAGGCCCAGCCCGGCACCGCCTTCGCTGCAGGCATCCTGGACCTGATAGAACAGCTCGAACAGCTTGGCCTGCTGCGCCGTGGAGATGCCGATGCCGGTATCGGTGACCTGCCACTCCAGGCTGACACTGGCGTCTTCGTGGGCCAGCACCCGGGTGCGCAACACCACGCGCCCGGTGTCGGTGAACTTGATGGCATTGCTCACCAGGTTGTTGAGGATCTGGCGGATGCGCATCGGGTCGCCCAGCAGGCGCTCGGGCAGGGTGGCGTCGGTGCAGGCATAGAGCTGCAGGCCCTTGCGCTGGGCGAAGGCGGCATAGGTGTGCAGGGTATCTTCGATCAGGTCCAGGGGGCAGAACTCGATGGCCTCGATGGCCATCTGCCCGGACTCGATCTTCGACACGTCAAGTACGTCGCTGATCAGTTGGAACAGGGTCGCCGAGGAGCGCTGGATGGTCTGCAGGTATTCCTGCTGGCGTGGCTCCAGGCGGGTCAGGCCGAGCAGTTCGAGGGTCCCGAGTACGCCGTACAGCGGGGTGCGGATTTCATGGCTCATGGTCGCCAGGAACAGGGTCTTGGCTTCGTTGGCGGCATCGGCGGCGCGTCGGGCTTCTTCCAGTGCGGTGGCATCCTCGATGTGCCGAGTGATGTCGTTGAAGGCGTACAGGCGTACGTCCTGGCCCTGGTAGCGGGTCGAGACAAAGCCCACCTGCAGGTGACGGCCGTCGATTTCCAGGTGGGTTTCGCCCGTTTCACCCTGGTCGTGGCGGTGTTCCAGGGCATTGATCAGCTTGGCGCTGCCCGGCGATTGCTGGGCACGCTGGTTTTCCACCAGTACCTGGTTATCGGTGCGGCGCACCACGCATAATCCGGTGGGCGCGGTATCGATGACCACGCGGCTGAAGGCTTCGCTTTCGGCGATACTGGCATGGGCCTGGCGGGCCGGCAGGATCACTTGCCGGCGGTACCAGCGGTTGGCACCCCAGCCCATGGCGATGACCCCGAACAACAAGGCACCAAGGCTTGCCAGTGGCCACAGGGCATAGCGGAAAAAGCTGCTGTAGTTGAGGGCATAAATGGCGGTCCAGCCCGGGCCCGCGTGGTTGACCAGCTTGAACACCAGGCCTTCGGGCTTGAAGTTGATCCCTTCATGCAGCGGCGATTGCGGCCACAGCGATCCAATCAGCACCTGGCCGGAAGGCGCCACCAGGGTGAAGTGGTCATAGATCGACCATTCCATGGTGCGTTCGTAATCATTGGCCTGGGACAGGTCTAGCACGCTGGCGATCATCACCTGGGTGTCGGCGCCTTTGATGTGTATCTCGTCTGCGGCCAGCTCGATGCCGATATACGCCAGCAGGCGCGCCGGGCCAGGGCTCTCGGCGCTCGGGCCATAATGCTGCCAGCAGACCTCCCCCTCGTTGAGCAACTGATGATCGCGCGGCAGGCGGTCGACCACGGTCTTGACCATGTCGATGAAGGTTTCATTGAGCGGTACGGTCTTGGTCCGTGAATGGCCGGCGGCCGGCACGGTAATGTCGAAGTTGCCGTGCTGGTTGAACAGAAATACATGCGGCGACTGGTAATGTGAAGTCGACCAGAAGGCACTGTAGAACGTCGCCAGGTGCACGCCGAGGGAAAAGATCTTGGCATGTTCGCTGGCGGCGATTTTTTGCGGGTCGATTTTTGCGCTGAAGGGCATGGAGTAAGAAAACGCCTGGCCCTGATAAATATTCGGGCCTTCTTCCGGCAAGGCTTTCAACAAGCGAACTTCGGCATTCTCGCCCTTGAGCAACTCGCCCTGGTGGCTGCGTTGCGCCAGGTTGCGCAAGAACACTTCCTGCTCGCGGATGTTTTCCATCAGCCGGGCAAAATGAAAGCGCACGGTGTCGTGCTCCTCTTCGACCAGGCGCTGAAACGACCAATAGCTGGTGCCCACCAACAACAACGCCAGCCCGAGCAGCACCATCATCCCTTTGTTCAGGCGCAACGAGCTGCGGGTGAGTTTGTCCAGCAGGGCGTTGTCGTGCTTCATCAGGAACTTCCGCAATAACGGTAATGTAGGTGGCTGGATGGAGTTTACCTCTGCTGGCAATTAAAGGCTGCGCGGCACATCAATAGAAGGTTGCCGGCCCGTCATGGTTCAGCAGTTGCTGGAACTGCTCGGACGACACCGCATGTGAAATCAGAAAGCCCTGGGCCTGGGTACAGTCGATCTTGCGCAACAGGGCAAGCTCCTGGGGCGTCTCGACGCCTTCGGCGACCACGGTCAGCCCCAGCTTGCGGCCCAGGGCGACGATGCTGGTCAGCGCCGAGGTCATGCCTTCGTTTTCATGGCAGCCCTGAACCAGGGCGCGGTCGATCTTCAGTTCTGTGAAGGGCGTGGAGACCAGGTTCATGTACGAGCTGTAGCCCTTGCCGAAATCATCCTGCGACAGGCCGAAGCCCTTGATGCGCAGGCGGCAGGCACCGGCGTAGAAGTTGCTGATGTCCTGGGGCACCGAGCACTCCATCAGCTCGAAGCAGATCTTGCCCGGGATGCCCTGGTGATGCAGGACGAACTCCAGCAGGCGGTCAGCCAGGTCATGGCTGTTGAGCAGGTGGGTTGGCAGGTTGATCGATACCGGAATGTCGTAACCCTGCTGGCGCCAGCGCGCCTGGGCGTGGATGGCCTGCTTGAGCATCAGCCACAACAGGCGCTCTTCCAGCTCGAAGGTCTTGAAGGCCGGCAGGAACGAGCCAGGCAACAGCACGCCTTGCTCGGGGTGCATCCAGCGCACCAGGGCTTCGGCGGCGACGATGCGGCCATTGCTGAGGGATTTTTTCGGCTGGAACCAGGCCTGGAACTGGCCGTTGCTCAGGCCGTGAATCAGCGCCTGGTAGTCGAACTGCGCCACTGCCGGCGGTACCTGCGGCGCACTGCGGTTCTTGCCGCCGAGCTGTTCGGTGAGGTTGCGCAGGGCGGCCGGCTTGACCGGCTTGGAGATCAAACCGATCACTTCTACGCCGAGGTTCTTGGCCACCAGGCTTGCGGCCATCAGCATGCGCTTGGAGGCGGCGCTCATGATCGCCAGGTCCGGCTTGCTGCGCAGCCTGGCCAGGCCCTGGATGAATTGCACGCCGTCCATGCCCGGCATCAGCAGGTCGGTGAGCACCAGGTCGAAGTCACGCCGCTGCAGGTGTTCCAGCGCTTCCTTGCCGTCCTGGGCCGCTTCGAAATGGAAATCGCCCAATTCGCTGAACAGGTGCTGCAGGTACATGTGCTGGAACGGGTGGTCCTCGACGATCAAGATGTTATAGGGCTTCATGGGAGGTCTCTTGATAAGGCGCCAGATAGTTGAACAGGGCCCGCAACGCGAAAGGTTTGACCAGGCAATGGTTCATTCCGGCAGCAAGGCACAGTTCTGCTTCGCCGCGCATGGCATTGGCCGTCGCCCCGATGATCGGGATCGAACAGCCTTGGCGGCGCAGCTCTCTGGCCAGTTCATAGCCATTGAGTTTGGGCATGTTCACATCGGTCAGGACCACATCGAAGTGCCCGTTTTTCCACAACTGCAGGGCTTCGTTGCCGTCCCCCGCCAACTCGACGGTGCAGCCGAGCTCCTCAAGCTGATCACGCAGGATGAGTTGGTTGATGATGTTGTCTTCGGCCACCAGGATGTGCAGGTCGAGCTTCTGTATTTCGCGCTTTTGCGGGTTATCGGTGCGGGCGATCCACAGTCCCTGGGCTTGTCTGACGGCCTGGTATAAGGCGCTCAGGTGGTTGAGATTGACCTGCCAGCGACCGTCTTCGAGCTGTGGCTCGCAGCAACCGTGGGCGCTGGCCAGGATCAGCGGGCCGCTCCAGTCGGCCACCAGCGGCTGTTCGGCGCTGCCAGGGTGCAGCTCCAGCAGCAGGCAGCCGCTGGCTGAGTCCGCGGGCGTCGGCCGCCCGACCTGGGCACGTGCGCCCCAGCGGCGCAGCCAGCCGCTGATCGACTGCGCCAGTTCGCGAATCGGCGAGAGCACATAGATCGTCTCGGGCAACAGGCCGCCCTGGGCGGGCAGGTCGGTGCTGGCCGACGCTTCTTCCAGCGGCAGGGTCAGGGTGAAGCTGCTGCCCAGGCCCAATTCACTGACCATGCGCAACTGGCCGTTCATCAATTGGGTCAGGCGCTGGCAGATGGGCAGGCCCAGGCCGGTACCGGCCACCACATTGGTGTTGCCTTCGGTCTGGTAGAACGGCTCGAAAATGTACGCATGGTCTTCTTCGGCGATGCCCTTGCCGGTGTCCGACACTTGCCACATCAGGCTCGAGCGTTCGCCATCACGGTTGATCAGCTTGACCCGCAGCACCACCCGGCCACTGTCGGTGAACTTGACCGCGTTGCTCAGCAGGTTGTTGAGAATCTGCCGGATCCGCGTCACATCGCCGATCAGCCGTTCCGGCAGTTGTGGATCGAAGCAGGCATACAGTTGCAGGTCTTTGCCCAATGCTGCGGCGCTGTAGCCCTGGATGACTTCGTGAACCAGCTCCAGCGGCGAGAATTCGCTCAGTTCCAGCGCCAGTTGCCCGGCTTCGATCTTCGACACATCCAGTACGTCGCAGATCAACTGCAACAGGGTCGCCGAGGAGCCCTCAATGGCATGCAGGTAGTCGCGCTGCTGGGCATCGAGCTGGGTCCGCGCCAACAGTTCCAGGGTGCCCAGTACGCCGTACAGCGGGGTGCGGATCTCATGGCTCATGGTCGCCAGGAACAGGGTCTTGGCCTCGTTGGCGGCATCGGCCGATTGCCGCGCCTCTTCCAGCGCCGCTTCCACCTGCTTGCGTGCACTGATGTCGCTGAAGGCGCAAAACAGCACGTCTTCACCGTTGTAGCGGGTTGGGGCGCTGCTCAGGTACAAGTGACGGCCATCGGCGGTGGCAAAGTAGTCAGTGCGTTCAGGTTGCTGGCTGGCGAAGGCCTGGTTGATCCAACCGGCACACAGCACATCGCGCTCCAGGCCGTCCCCCAGCCATTGTTGTGCCAGGGTGTTTTCCAGCACCACCTTGCCGTCCGTACGGCGCAGTACGCACAAGGCCACGGGCGCGGTCTGGATGACATCGCGGCTGAACGCCTCGCTTTCGATCAGGGCCTGGATGCGGTTGATCGCCGGGGCAATGAAACGATGCTCGATGCGGCGCATCAACAGCAGGACCAGGGTCACGGTGAACAGGCAGAACAGCAGCGAGCCGACCAGTTGCTGCCACAGCCCGGTCATCACTGCCAGCAGGTCAATCGAGTACACCAATTGCCAGTCCGACGATTGCAGGTGTTTGCGGATCACCAGGTGGTCGGGTATCCAGCCGTCGCCGACAAAGCCGAAAAAGTTTTCGCCCTTCGAGTTGAGCAGCATCTGTCCCAATCGTGTGTCGTGGCTGTTGGTGAACACCAGCATGCCTTCGGAGTTGAGCATCATGAACTCGCCGGCGCTCTGGTCACTGAGCGCAGTGGACACTTCGCGGCTGTCCATCTCCAGGCCCAGCCAGCCCGACTCGACGTCACGTTCATCAAGCCGGATGAAGATGTACAGGTACGAACGTTGCTCGGTCTGGTCGGTCAGCCACAGCTCGGCGCTGGGTGACGGGTTGTTGTCCTTGAGCGCCTGCAACTGTTCGAGCATGCGCGGCGAGAACCCGGGTACGCCGGGGGCGGAGTTGTACAAGCGCCTGACTTGCGCGTTCGGCCCGGTGTCGACATACAGCAGGCTGACCTGCTTGTCCTTCATGTAGTCGCGCATGCGCTGGGTCAGCCAGATGCTCCAACGGTTGTCGGTGGTGCTGCCCAGTTGCAGGTGCACTTCTTCGGTCGATGGCAGGTAGACCAGGGGCTTGGCCTGCTTCGACTTGCGCACCGCCGACAGGCTCAGGCTTTCCAGCAAGGCTTCGCGATTGGTGAAGAAGGTGTGCGCTTCGGCAATCGCGCTGCTCATGTAGCCGCGACGCTGGGAGATGTCGTTGTTGAAGGTGAACAACAGAAAGTTGTACACGCCGCTGAGAATACCGATCAGCAACACCACGGCGAACAAGCGCAGCAAGCGGCGGGCGGCTTCGGGGCTGGAAAGAAGGGGGCTGATTTGCAGCAGGTAGCTTTTTAATCTCATCCGCGGACTCTAGTGAGTCGCGTGCGCTACAGACATCAGACGATCCTTAAACATAGGCGTTGTCGACCCTGTTGGCCAGCCAGGCGCCGCTCATTTACCCGGTTCTGCGACCTGCTTGGCAAAGTGCGGCTTTGCCTATCAGACAATCCTTAAACAATGCGCCGTCTGGTCGACACTCAAGGTATCAACCGCTATCGCAGGAGTGTCGGCATGAACGGGAAGTATGTTGCTATCGCTGCAGGGTTGCTGTTCGGCCTGAACGGGGCCTGTGTGGCCGCCACGCCGGTCGCCCAAGGGGTGATCAATTTCACCGGCAGTATTGTCGAGTCGCCGTGCACGCCTTCGACCCAGGCCGGTGCCTTCAACCTCAACGATTGCCCGGCGCAGGTGCGGGGTACCCGTATCGGCCTGCAGCGGGTTGACTCGCAAGCGTCGGTCAGTGCGCCCGATCAAACCCCGGTCAACGTCAGGCTGGTGGCCGATAGCGGCAAGGCCGGGCGCTATTATCACCAGCAGTACGCGCTGGTGGATGCTGCCGGCAAGGCGGTCAGTTCCGGCGCCTACCTGATCACCCTGACCACGCCTTAAGCCTTCGGCGTAAGGGCGTTTGAGAATTGTCTTAGAGTCTGCGCCCACGACCAACGGTAACCTTGCCAATACTTCAGCGAGTCGCAGTGTCTATAAAGACTCGCGGAGCCCATCTGTCAGGTTTACCGAATGTCAAACACAGCATTGCGCATCGTCATCGCTGATCGGCAGCAGGATCAGCGCAGCAAGATAGAGAACATGCTCAACCGCCTGGGGTATTGCCGCGTTGCCCACTTGAGTAGCTTTCAAGCGTTGCAGGCGGCTACCCGGACGCAGGGCACCCCCTTCGACCTGTTGATCGTCAACACGGTGCTGGTGCCTTCCCGGCAGTTCAACCTGTTGAAGTTCTGCCACGACAACCCGCGCATCCGTCATGCGCTTATCTATGAAGGGCAGCGCGCCGACTCTTCGCAGGTGTCGGTGCCCGTCAATGGCAGGATTCAACTGTGCCTGTCACAGGCACCGGACTTCGATTCCATCAAACGATGCCTGCACAGTGTCGATCCGCTGTTTGCACGTTAATCACTGATCCCGCTCCCCCGCACGCCCTTTTTTTTTCAAACGCCAACTGGTAGCGTGCAGCACCTCGCTGTATTGCCCGATCCCTTTCGCCATCGTTGCCTGCCCAGGGCAGACGTACGCGGGTATCCGTTGGCCCATCAAGGGCGCCGGCGCAGGACGCATCGGGCGATGCACAGTCATTCGCAAAGGGAGTTCACAATGACGCAAAACAGCACCGTGCTGTCCGGCATTCAGCTGGATCAATTCATGGACCGTCTTGAGGTCGAGCATCAGGAACACGGTGCCGATTACCTGCTGAGCCAGCTGCGCGGCCAGCCGCTGAAGGCTGCTTCGCTGGAATCGATCGACCGCCTGCACGTGCTGTGGGTCAACGCCGGTGACGTCGATGCCGCCAGGGCGGTACTGGCCGAAGACGGTCAGGCGCTGCTCGAGGCCTGCGCTGACGACGCGCGCAACGAACTCAAACTCAACCTGCTGGTTTACCAGATGCGCCTGGCCAACTACCTCAAAGACGAGGAGGGCCTGCTGCAGGGGCTCGACAGCCTGCAGCAACTGAGCAACGAGCGGCTCGATTTCGACGTCGAGCAATACCGGCGCTATCGCATCTTCGACGAGCTCGAACACACCACGCTCGACGTCGCGCTCAAGGCCATCGAGGTGCGCCACACCCTGGCGCTGATCAACCCCGGGCGCCACGCCCTGCGGGCCTGGGACGATGCCGACCAGCACCGGCGCCGGGCCCGGGTGCTGGCCGCCCACGAGCAAGACGAGCAGGCCCGCGAGGCCGCCTTGAGTGCGATTGCCGCCTTGCGCACCGCAGGCGAGGATCAGGACGTCGACGCTAACGACTGGCTGTGGCTGGGCGACGCGCTGATCGAAATCGTGCCGCTGCGCCTGGCGATGTTCGAGCAGCCCGTCGTGCAGTCGATCGCCGAGTTGTCGCTGCCCCGGCGCCGCGAGTGGGAAGTGCGCCTGGCGCGGCTGGCCGCCCGTGCATTGCAGGCCCAGGGCGACCTGCCCGGGGCCCTGAAGATCTGTGAAGTGGCGAGCCGCAGCCTGGACTCGGATGGTGGCGATAACTTCATTAATTTCGAATTGCCCTGGTTGCTCGAAAGCGGGCGGATCGAGGAGGCTGGGCAACGGGCGTTCATGGATGTCTATGAAATGCTCGAGCAGATGTGGCCCGGCACGCCATTCTGGATTCACGATCGGTTGCTCGAGGCCGAGGACAACTCGGTGTGGTGGCCGCTGTGCGTGATGCGCGCCTGCGACAACGCCGCTTTGCTGGAGCGCTTTGTTGCCTGCCTGCCCGAGCGCAGCGAGGCGACACCGGCCTTCAACCCGTTGCTCGAAGCGCTGCACGCGACCCGGGAGAACCCCGAACTGCGCGACGCGCTGTTTGCCCAGGCGCGCGAAGAAGCCCAGCGCCGTGCGCCGAATCACCCATGGATCACCCGCCTGGTTGCGGTGCGAGAGGGCGATGCCGGGCTGATCGACGCCAAGACTGAGCTGGCCATGTTGCAGGACGCCGTAAAAGCCGGCGGCCTGCAGGATCGACGTAGTGCCTACAGTGTGTTCTGCGCGCACGTCAAAGCCTTCGGCGTCATCGATGCCCTCAAGCAGCCGATGCCGCAACTGGCCAGTGGCATGTACTGTTACGAGTACGCCGGGTATGTCGAGGACAAGGTGGAAGAGCAGGTCAAAAGCCTCGATGAAGCCACCACGAACGAAGCCTGGTCGCTGCTGCGCTTCCTGCAGCGGGCTGCCTACGAGCAGGGCCGGGTGCGCATGGAACAGTGCTTTGCCAGCGGCAGCGGCCACCGGTATGACGGCTGCGCCCACCTGTACTCGATGCTGTGCAACAACCTGGCAATCAACTACCGCTGCTACAACGACCAGCAGATGTATGACCAGGCCCTTGAACTGCACGCTTGCGGCATCGCCGCCAGTTCGTTTGCCGAGCACTATCACGGCGTGCTCAATGCACGTATCTGCCAGAAGGATTACGCGGCTATCGCTGAGGCGGCGGAGCAACTCTGGCACTACGCGGCGGATTACGGCTACAGCCGCCATGAGCCGGATGACTACCTGCAAGACGTCACGTTTGCGCTGTATCGCCTGGATCGCGACCGGGAAATGTTGATCTGGCTGGAACGTATCTTGAAGTGGCAGGAAGAGCGCGGGGTCAGTGACAAGGACCTGGAATACTCGCCGCTGTTCGCCCGGCTGAAAGTCGCCATGTACCTGGCTCACAGCCTGCCTGAGGCGGCCACCGGCCTGTGGCAGCGTTACGCGTCGCAGGTCAACGAAAGGGACGAAAGCTCGCTGCTGGGCTGTGCTGGCGATGTGCTCAAGGACCTCGGGCGCAAGGAAGAGGCCCTGGCCTATTATCAGCGCGCCATCCTGCGCAGCGATCCGGACAACGCCGTCGACCAGAGAAACAATAAAGTCTTCAACGAGATGATCGCCGAGCTGCAGGCACCGCAAAAACCGGCAAGCAAGGCCTGGTGGCAGATATGGACGTGACACCGGAGCTGCGACAGTCCGGTTACGCCCCGCGCAATGTGCTCAATGCCGATCAGCTCAAACGCGGTATTGCCGAGCGCAGCAAGGCCCGCAGTGATGCCCCAGAGGTGAGTAAATGGTTGCTCAACCATTTCTACCGTCATCTGGTCGGCAACTTCGAGCCGGCGCGCCGGATCCTGGCCCTGGAGCAGGCCGTCGAGGTACTGGGAACGGAGCCACCGCCATGGGTGGCCAGGCACTTGAGCGACGTCGGTAAAGCGTCGCAGCAGGTGCTTGCGCCCCTGGTATGGGTCGACCCGGAGCAAGCCTCACTGCTGGCGCAGGAGGCCTTGCTGGTGGAGTTTCTCACCTCGCGCCAGGGCACTGCGCTGGCCGGCAAGCTTGATCGGATCAACTGCCCGCAGGCGCTGGCGCTGTGGGAAAAAGAACACGCGCAGATGGCCGCGCGGGTTGACCAGGGCTGGCGTCAGAGCCAGCCCGAGGCCTTGGCCACGGTCGTGACTACCGGCGAACATGTATTGCAGGAGCTGCGGCCCGACAGCCCGTTGTTGCGCGCCGAAATGGCCTTTGAAAGCTATGTGATGCGCCATTGCCTCGGCCAGTTCGCCGACCGCCGCGCCCTGAGCGGTGGCTACGGCGAGCGCTATGCCGAAGCGGTGGAACAGCGGCGCATGCGTGTGCTCAGTTTTCGCGACGGCCAGGGCCAGCCGCACATCACCATCAGCCTGATTGTCCAGGCCGACGGCACCTTGACGGTCGAGCAGGTCAAGGGCAAGCAGAACCGGCCGCCGGTCGAGCGTTACTACCAGGACCTGCTGCAGTGCCTGAATGCTCTGGGCACCGACCAGCAGACCCCCGCTGACTGTCTCGCCATCGGCATCGTGCGCACCGAGTCCGCCTGGCTGCGTATCGAAGAGGTCACTGATGCTACCGCCCAGACCCGTCTGGTAGCCCGCTACCCGCAACTGTACGAGCGCCTCGATGCACCTTCGGCCATGGTCGAGTGGCTGGTGGCCGGGCGTCAGCCGCAGCAGTTCTTGCAGGCTGCCCCGCAAGCGGTGTCGGTCAAGTACGCCACCCGGCATATCCTCAGCAAGCGCGCTGAGCGTCAGCTCAATGATCCTCTGTATCAGACCGAAGGTGTGCCGTGGCCGGACATGACGCCGGCCGAGGGCGAGGAAATCCAGGCCTGGCAAGCCCGGGCAAGGTAAGGAGAAGCGCATGTTTTTACTGATCGCGGCGGTTGTTTCAGCCTGGTTGCTGTGGCGGGCGTTGCGACCGCGCGCCGCGCCGTTGTTCAGCCAGCGCAAGCACTGGTCGCTGTTGCTGGCCAGGCCCATGGCCGATGCGATGGGCGTCGAGGGCTTCTACTCGCCGGCCTGCGATCACTTCAACGAGCAAGCGCAGAAGATCGTGCGGGCAGCGTTGCTGCACCAGGCCGGGGTTCGCAGCAACTGCGATGACGAGGCGGTGCGCGCGCACTTCAGCGCGACCCTCGAACAGCAATGGTACAGCCTCGACCTGCAGGCGCTGACGGCCAGCGATGAGCCGCGTGCGGCGATGGCCTTTGCCTGTGCGCGGGTGGCGTTTGTGGCCCGTTGCGCGCTGCTGATGCGTTGGCTCGAACCTGATCTTGCCTGGCGTGTGCTGCTGCTCAATGCGCAGCGGGCGCAAGACTGTTTCGACAGTTGGGAAGATTTCGGCAAAGCCTATAAGCTGGGGCGCGAGCAGTGGGTCGCGGCGTTTCGCGTCGACTCGCTGGGCGAAGCGTTCCATGAGCAGCATCTGCGCCAGTTGCTGGCCCCCGGCAGCGGTGCCTGGGCCGATATCCCCTGGCATACGCCCGCGGCGTTGAGCCCGGCGCTGGCGGGGTAACTGCGCGACTGTTGGTTTCAGCATCCCAGAGGGGCATTGCGATGATCGGCTTCACCTTTCGCCAGTTGGAGTATTTCGTCGCTGCCGCCGAGCAGGGCAGCGTCAGTGCGGCGGCGCGCACCAAGCATATTTCCCAGCCGTCGGTATCGCTGGCGCTGTCGCAGCTGGAGGCGAGTCTGGGCGAGAAGCTCTTTCATCGCCAGGTCAGCCGTGGCCTGGAGCTGACCCCGGCAGGGCGCACCTTGCTGGAGCAGGCGCGGGAGATGCTCAACCTGGCCTCGGCAATCAGCGGCAAGGGCGAAGAGCAACAGGTGGTGCGCGGGGCCTTGAGCCTGATCTGCTTCC
Organism: Pseudomonas sp. RC2C2; assembly: GCF_018390435.1. Classification (NCBI taxonomy): domain Bacteria; kingdom Pseudomonadati; phylum Pseudomonadota; class Gammaproteobacteria; order Pseudomonadales; family Pseudomonadaceae; genus Pseudomonas; species Pseudomonas sp. RC2C2. Next base: position 3,698,789 of record NZ_JAHBAX010000001.1, read on the forward strand.
AGGACCTGGGGCCGTATTACGCGCCACGGCTGCTGAGCGGCTTTCGCCGGCGCCATCCGGAAGTCACCATCACCCTGTTCGAGGCCGATCTAGCCGAGGTCAATCGACGTCTGGCCGATGGCAAGGCAGAGTTGGCGCTGACCTATGACGTGGGGCTCGATGCGCCGATCGAAAAACGCGTGCTGGCGCAGTTGACGCCTTATGCCTTGCTGCCGGCCGACCATCCACTGGCGCTGCAGGAGCGGGTCTCACTGGTGGACCTGGCCAATGAATGCCTGATCCTCGAAGACATCGCCCGGACCCGCGAATACTTCCTGTCGTTGTTCTGGGCCCATGACCTGCAACCGGCAAGCCTGCAACTGACCCAGACCTTCGAGATGCAGCGCGGGCTGGTCGCCCATGGCTATGGCGTGGCGCTGTCCTGTACCCGGCCGGTGGCCGATTGCAGCTACGACGGCCAACCCCTGGCTTGCAGGCCGCTGCTGGAAACGGTCAGCCCGCAGCCGGTGGTGCTGGCCCAGTCCAGCGCCATGCGCCCGTCGCCTGCGGCGCAGGCGTTCCTCGATTGGGCCAGCGAGCAGTTTCCGGCCTGATCAGCGGCTGACCGGATCTGCCTGGGTTGCCAGCGGTTGGCGGGCGACGAACAGCCAGTAGCCCAACGACAGCAAGGCCAGCCAGCCGATGCCCACGTACAGGGCCATGCGTGTGTCCGGGAACCAGGCCAGCACGCCGAAGATGAACAGCATGAACACCACCGCACACGCCGGGCCGACCGGCCAGAACGGTACCGGGAAGTGCAGCCTGGCGACCTCGTCGGCGCTCATGCCACGGCGCATGACGATCTGCGACAGAAGGATCATCAGCCACACCCAGACGATCGAGAAGGTCACCACGGCGGCGAGGATCAGGAACAGGTTGTCCGGGGCCAGGTAGTTGAGCACCACCCCCAGCAGCAGGGCGACGGCCATTACCACTACAGTCATCCACGGCACGCCAAAGCGCGACAGCTGGGCAAAGCTGGCGGGCGCCTGGCCGTTGTGGGCCATGCCGTACATCATCCGCCCGGCACTGAAGATGTCACTGTTGATCGCCGACACGGCCGCCGAGATCACCACGATGTTCAGCAGCGTGGCTGCCGAGCCGATCCCCAGGCCGCTGAAGATCTGCACGAAGGGGCTGCCTTCGCTGCCGATCTTCGTCCAGGGATAGATCGACATCAGCACCAACAGGGTGAACACATAGAACAGCAGGATGCGCAGCGGCACCGAGTTGATCGCCCGGGGAATCACCCGTTGCGGGTCCTTGGCTTCGCCGGCGGTGATACCGATCATCTCGACGCCGCCGAAGGCGAACATCACCACGGTGAACGAAGCGATCATGCCGCCCACGCCATTGGGGAAGAAGCCGCCATGGCTCCACAGGTTGCTCACTGCCGCCAGCGGCTCGCCGGCGCCGCCCAGCTGGATACCGAACATCAGCACGGCGGCACCTGCGAGGATCATCGAGACGATGGCGGTGACTTTCAGCAGCGACAGCCAGAACTCCAGTTCGCCAAACACCCGCACGCTGCACAGGTTCAGGGCGCCAATGAAGAAGACGATGCCCAGCACCCAGATCCAGCGCGGCGTGTCGGGGAACCAGAAGCTCATGTAGACGCCGAAGGCGGTGACATCCGCCAGGCACACCACCAGCATCGAGAAGGCGTAGCTCCAGCCGGTGAGAAAACCGGCGAAGCGCCCCAGGTACTGGCTGGCGTATTGCCCGAAGGAGCCGGACACCGGGTTGCGCACGGCCATTTCACCCAGGGCGCGCATCATCATGTAGATCGCCGCGCCACCGATCAGGTAGGCGAGTAACACCGACGGGCCGGCCAGTTTGATGGCCGCTGCCGAACCATAGAAAAGCCCGGTGCCGATGGCAGAACCGAGCGCCATGAAGCGAATGTGGCGGGTACTCAGACCGCGCCGCATGGCGGTGCTGTTTTCGTTCATCCCAGGTAACTCCTCGTTGTTCTTATTCTTGGATAGCAAGGCGCCGTAGGACACAGGCAGGGCCATTAACCGGCCAAAGGCAGGAGGCTGACAACCCGCGCGCCATACAGATTGCCTATAGTGGCGAATAGGTAATCTGTGGTTTACCGGCTGCGCGGGGCCGCCCAATACTTTTGTTCATTACAACAAGAGCGGGTGATCGCGATGAAGGCCGATATCGAACAGTTCCAGCGTGAGGGTGCCGTGGTGCTGCGTGGTGTGTTCCGTGACTGGATCGAACCGCTGCGCGAAGGTTTTGAACAGAACCTGGCCGCGCCCAGCGCCTTTGCCATCGAGAACGTCGGCAGCGGCGAAGGCGGGCGCTTCTTCGAGGATTACTGCAACTGGCAGCGCATCCCGGCGTTCAAGGATTTCGTGCTCAATTCGCCGGCGGCGGCGATTGCCGGAGCGTTGATGCAGTCACGGCAAGTGCAGGTGTTCCATGAACATATCCTGGTCAAGGAACCCGGCACCTCCAAACCCACGCCCTGGCACCAGGACCTGCCGTACTACTGTGTCGATGGCCTGCAGACCGCCAGCTACTGGATACCGCTGGATCCGGTCAGCCGCCACAATACCTTGAGCGTGGTGCTCGGCTCCCATCGCTGGCCCAAGCCGGTGCGGCCCAAGAGCTGGGCCAGCAACAAGGATTTTTATGGCGCCACCGATGCAGGCTCCGGCGAAAGTCTGTTCATGGACATGCCGGACGTGGAGAACGGCGAGTACCAGATCCTCTCGCCGGAGCTTGAGCCAGGGGATGCGGTGGTGTTCGATTTTCGTACCGTGCATGGCGCCGCCGGCAACATCGGCAGCAATCGCCGGCGAGCCTTCTCGACCCGTTTCATGGGCGATGATGTGCGCTATATCCAGCGCCCTGGGCGGACCTCGCCGCCGTTTCCGGGGATTGACCTGAAGACCGGCGATCGCATGCGCGAGGACTGGTTTCCGGTGGTGTGGGCGCAGCCATAAGGGCTGCCCGTAGGAGCGAGCTTGCCTCGCGATGCGATGGGGCAGGTAGATCGCAATCGCGGGTCAAGCCCGCTCCCACAGGGGCTACTTCAGGTGGGCGACGATCTCGTCCTTGATCTTCAGGCGTTCCTTGCGTAGCCGGGTGACCGTGTCATCGGCGGCGCTTTTGTTCTCGGCATCGACGACTTCGGCGTCTTTGCGGTTGTACTCTTCATGCAGCTGACTCAGCCGCGGGTCACTTTGTTTCTTCGCGAGAAATTGATCCTTGGTCAGATTCAGGTCTGCGAGTAAATCGTGCTTGACCGGCATTTCTTCACCTCTCCGGGGGTGTGGGGTGGAAGTCATGAACTTAGAGGATAGTCGTCTTTGCCGGGTTTCGCGGCTGGGGTAGTCTGTTGCAACATTTGCCCACCCCAGGACTTTGTGCAATGCCTCACCTTCATGTGGAATACAGCGACAACCTGAAAAACCTTGAGGTCGATCGCCTGCTGCTGCGTCTTAACCATGCCCTGGTGGGCAGCGGCCAGTTTGCTGAAGAGCTCGACATCAAGAGCCGCGCCGTGGCCCTGGCCAGCTTTCGCGTCGGCGTGGCGCCGGTGGAACGCGGGTTCGCCCACATCAAGCTGGCGATCCTCAGCGGCCGCTCGGCCGAGATCAAACGCCAGTTGTCGGCGAGCCTGCTGGAGGTGCTCAAGGACGCGCTGCCGGGCGCCCCGGGGCTGGACATCCAGCTGTGCGTCGAGGTGATCGATATTGATCGCGATTCTTATTCAAAAGTGCATCTGCCGGGGTAAACAGACGCCGGGCTGAACACAGGCTGAACAGGCGTATTAAATAGACGCCAGTCGACTAATTGTTGGCGTCTTTTTCACAAAAAATTGATGACTCGCTACTTACAGTTCGGGCAGTTTCCAGGCCGTGCCGCAAGGGCACTGTTCCCGACGTTTAACTAAGCGAATTATCATGTTCAAGGTCAAACCCCTGCGGGCCGAATGGGTCACGTTGATTGCCAGCCTGTACCTGTTGATCGGCTTCAACTCATTATTGTGGCAACACCTGGCGTCGGTGCTTTCCAGCGATGGCCATGGCCTGCTGCTGCGCGTGGCGTTTGGCGTGATGATCCTCTGTGCGTTCAACCTGGTGTTGACCCTGCTGGCCTTCAGGCCCGTGCTCAAACCGCTGTTGATCAGCCTGTTCATGGTCAGCGCCGGGGTGGCTTACTTCATGAGCCAGTACGGCGTGATGGTTGATGTGGGCATGCTCCGTAATGCCATGGAGACCAATGCCACGGAAGTACGTGACCTGCTCTCGATGAAACTTTTTTTATATATCGTAGTGTTAGGTGTATTGCCTTCTTTATTGTTGTATAGCACCCCGGTGCTGTACCGTAACTGGGTGCGTGAGTTAGTCGGCAAGTTGCTCGTCAGCGTTGCCTGCATTGTCGTGTTGGCGGCGGTGGCGTTGGTGAACTATCAAGGCTTGGCTTCGCTGTTTCGCAACCACCATGAAATCCGCCTGTTGCTGGTGCCGAGCAATGTCGTCGGCGCCTCCCTGGGGTATGTGGGCGAGCGGGTCGGCAGCGCCGCCAAGCCGTTTCGCAAGATCGGCGAGGACGCGAAACTGGACGTGGCCTGGCAACAACGCACGCGCAAGTCGCTGACCGTGCTGGTGGTCGGCGAGAGTGCCCGGGCACAGAACTTCGGGGTGCTGGGCTACGGGCGCGATACCACCCCACAGCTGAGCAAGGAAAAGGGCCTGATCGCCTTCACCGACGTGCACTCCTGTGGCACCGAAACCGCCGTGTCGGTGCCGTGCATGTTCTCTGGCTTCACCCGCAAGGATTACGACGCCAGCACCGCCAAAAACCAGGAAGGCCTGCTCGATGTGCTGCAGCGGGCCGGGCTGGCGGTGCGCTGGCGCGACAACCAGTCCGGCTGCAAGGGCACTTGCGACCGGGTGGTGTTCGAGAATGTCAGCAACGTCAAGGACCCGGCACTGTGCGCCGATGACGAGTGCCGCGACGACATCCTCCTCAAGGGCCTGGACAGCTTCATCGACAACCTGCAACAGGACACCGTGCTGGTGCTGCACCAGATGGGCAGCCACGGCCCGGACTACTACAAGCGTTACCCGAAAGAATACGAGCGCTTCACCCCGGTATGCCGCAGCAATGCCCTGAACCAGTGCAGCCAGGACAGCATCGTCAATGCCTACGACAACACCCTGGTGTACACCGACCATGTCCTGGCGTCGCTGATCGACATCCTGCGCAGCAAGCAGGACAAGGTCGACACCGCCATGCTGTACCTGTCCGACCATGGCGAATCCCTTGGGGATTACAACCTGTTCCTGCACGGCACGCCCTACATGCTGGCACCGGAGCAGCAGAAGCACGTGCCGCTGCTGGCGTGGTTTTCCGACAGCTACAAGGCCAGCTTCGGCGTCGATAGCGACTGCCTGCAAAAGGCCCGCAATGCGCCGTTGAGCCAGGACAACCTGTTCCACTCCATGCTCGGCCTGCTGCAGGTGCACACCGCCCTGTACAAGCCGCAGCTGGACCTGTTCGCCAGCTGTCGGCCAATGCTGGCCAGACACTGATCACAGGCGCGGTAACGGCGGCAGGGATAGCGGTCGAGTGGTTTCCCGACGATGGCCTGCGCCGTATATACTGCGCGCCATTGTTTGTGGGAGAGCCTTGTGGCCATCGATATTCACTGGATTTGTGACGACCGCAGCCTGGCAGAGCATTGCCAGCAGTGGCGCACGCTGCCCTTCGTGGCACTCGACACCGAGTTCATGCGGGTCGATACCTTCTATCCGAAAGCCGGTTTGATCCAGGTCGGTGACGGGGCGCGGGCCTACCTGATCGACCCGCTGCGGATCGGCGACTGGCAGCCGCTGGCCGGACTGCTTGAAGATCCGCAGGTGATCAAGGTCCTGCATGCCTGCAGCGAAGACCTCGAAGTGCTGTCGCGCCTGACCGGCAGCCTGCCGGCGCCATTGTTCGACACCCAGCTGGCCGCCGGTTACCTCAACCTGGGTTTCTCCATGGGCTATTCGCGCCTGGTTCAGGAGGTGCTCGGCATCGACCTGCCCAAGGGCGAAACCCGTTCCGACTGGCTGCAACGCCCGTTGTCGGAAACCCAGGTCAGCTACGCTGCCGAAGACGCCGTGCACCTGGCCGAACTGTACGAGCGCCTGCGCCCGCAGCTGTCCGCCGACAAACACGCCTGGGTCCTCGAGGACGGTGCCGAGCTGGTTGCCCAGTTGCGCCGCGAAACCGACCCGTACGAGCTGTACCGCGAGGCCAAGCTGGCCTGGAAGCTGTCGCGCGCGCAACTGGCGGTACTGCGCGAGCTGTGCGCCTGGCGCGAACGCGAAGCCCGTGCCCGCGACCTGCCGCGTAACCGCATCGTCCGCGAAAACGCCTTGTGGCCCATGGCCCGCACCCAGCCGGATTCGCTGTCGGCGCTGGCCAAGATCGAAGACATGCACCCGCGCACCATCCGTCAGGATGGCGAGTTCCTGCTCGGCCTGATCAAGCAGGCTGCCAGCCTGCCGCCGGAGCAATGGCCGCCAGCGGTGCCCGAGCCGCTGCCGATCGAAGCCTCGGTGCTGCTCAAGCAACTGCGCGCCATCGGCCAGGCCGAGGCCGAACGCCTGAGCATCGCCCCCGAGCTGATGCTGCGCAAGAAACCCCTGGAACTGCTGCTCAAGAGCGGTTACCCCAACGGACCCTATCAACTCCCCGAGTCGCTGCGCGGCTGGCGCCGTGAGCGCATGGGGCAGGCGCTGCTCGATTGCCTGGCGGGCGCCGGAGACCCTTCATGAAACGTATCTGCTCGATCTACAAGAGCCCCCGCAAGAACGAAATGTATCTGTACGTGCTCAAGGCTGACGGCCTGGAGCGTGTGCCCGAAGGCCTGCTGCCGTTCTTCGGTACCCCAGTGCATGCCTTCGACCTGGTGCTGAGCCCGGAGCGCAAGCTGGCCCGCGAAGATATCGCCAAGGTTCTGGAAAACCTCGAGCAGCAGGGTTACCACCTGCAGATGCCGCCCGCCGAGGACGAGTACATCGAGCACCTGCCCGAAGAGCTGCTGCGCCGCAACGATCCGGTCTGACCTCCCTATCTGATACGCCGCCAGCCCCTGGCGGCTTTCGCCGTTACCCAAGGTTGTTATGAACATGCGTGTTTTGATCGCTGAACAGGATCATGCCCTCTACGCTCGCCTGTTGCGCGAAGCGGCACCGGACCTGGAGGTCCTGAACAGTGGCGACTCGGCGGAACTTGCGCGGCTGGCCGCTGACAGCCCGGTATGGCTGGGCCAGCCGGACCTCTTGGCGACCTTGTTGCGCCAGGGCCATCAGCCCCAGTGGTTGCAATCGACCTGGGCCGGGATCACGCCGTTGCTGGCTGACGGCCTGCAGCGCAATTATCGCCTGACCCGGGCGGTGGGGATCTTTGGCCAGGTCATGGCCGAGTACGTGCTTACCTACATGCTTGGCCACGAGCGCGAGGTGCTGGCACGGCTGGTCAGCCAGGTCGAGCGCAAGTGGGATGACCGCCCCGGGCGCAGCCTGGAAGGGCGCCGGGCGCTGATCGTCGGCACCGGCGATATCGGTCAGCGGGTGGCGGAGTTCCTGCTGCCGTTTGGCGTACAGTTGTACGGCATTGCCAGCCAAGCGCGCGAGCAGGCGCCGTTTATCGAAGTGGCAGGCCTTGAGGACCTTGGCCGTCTGGTCGGGCAGGTCGATTATGTCATCAACCTGCTGCCCGACACCCCGGCGACCCATGACCTGTATGACGCCGCGCTGTTCCAGCGCTTCAACCCCGAGGCCTTGTTCATCAATGCCGGGCGCGGCGTCGCGGTGGTCGATGCCGACCTGGTCGAAGCCTTGAAGAAGGGCCATCTGGCCGGCGCGGTGATCGATGTCTGCCGCCAGGAACCGTTGCCCCAGCGCCATCCGTTCTGGACCGCCTGGGGCTTGCTGTTGACCGGGCACAGCTCGGCACCGACCTCGCCGGCGGCGATGGTGCGCGTGTTTGTCGAGAATCTGCGGGCGTATCAGGCGGGTGAAGCGTTACGCGGGGAAGTGGACTTTCAGCGCGGCTATTAAAAGCGTCGCCGGCTCCCACAGGTTTTGTAGGCACCGCTGACCCTGTGGGAGCTGGCCTTGCCAGCGATGGGCTGCAGAGCAGCCCTGAAAATCAAAGGCTGAAATCACCCTCAGCCGCCAACTCGCTCAATGGCCGCCGCGGGCTTGGCACTTCCCGCGCCTGCAGGCCTTCAGCGAGGGTCGACTTGTCGCCCAGCTTGCCGATCGCCACCGCCGCGTGCAGGGCATATCCTTCAGGAATCTTCAGCTCCCTGCGGGTCAGTTCCTGGTCGAAACCGGCCATGCCGTGGGTGTGCCAGCCGCTCAGGCTGGCCTGCAACGCCAGGTGGCCCCAGGCCGAGCCGGTGTCGAAGGTGTGCCACAACGCCGGGGTTTCTTCGCTGGCACCAGGCGCGGTGAAGGTGGTCTTGGACATGATGATCACCAGCGCCGAAGCGTGCTGGGCCCAACTGCGGTTGAATTCGTTGAGCAAGCCGAGGAAGCGTTCCCAGTTCGGCGTGTCGCGGCGGGCGTAGAGAAAGCGCCAGGGCTGCGAGTTGTAGGCCGAAGGGGCCCAGCGTGCGGCTTCAAGGAAGCTCAGCAGGGTGGCCTGGTCGATCGGCTCGCCGGTGAAGGCGCGCGGCGACCAGCGCTGGATGAACTGTTCGTTGATGGCGTGATCGGCAACGCGAGGATTTGCACTCATCTTGAGTTCCTGAGGGTTGGGGTGGTGACCGCTGGTCAAACTACTGTGTCATATGAGCGCTGACAAGCGGTCTGGCAATGGCCGGTGACAGGCCCTAGACTGGCGCCGCCGCGCCGCCGCGCACGAATTGAAACAGGACACCCGCTACATGACTGCCAACGCCGCTCCATTCTGGATGCGTAAAACCCTCGAGCAACTCGACCCGCAGGAGTGGGAGTCGCTGTGTGACGGCTGTGGCTTGTGCTGCCTGCAAAAGCTTGAAGATGAAGACGACAACAGCGTCTATTACACGCGTATCGCCTGCAAACTTCTGGACATGAAGACCTGCCAGTGCAGCAACTACCCGAAGCGGATGCAGATCGTGCCTGACTGCATCCAGCTGACGCCGGGCAAGGCCGATCAGTTCAAATGGCTGCCCACCACTTGCGGCTACCGCCTGGTCAGCGAGGGCAAGGACCTGCCCGACTGGCACCACCTGGTGTGTGGTGACCGTGAGCAGGTGCACAAGCAACGGATTTCACAATCCGGGCGCATGCTCAGCGAAGACAGCGTCGATGAGGACGACTGGGAAGACTATCTGATTTTCCGCGCCGGTTGAGCTGCAGAGGCTTGTCGGGGATCGCGTTTGGGGGAACGAGGAGTTTCTGTATGCGTGTGCGTTGCCATGGGTGGCTGGTGCTGGGCCTGCTGGCCAGTTCGCCGGCCTGGGCGAAAAAAGTCGATCTGGATTACCACGTGCGCTTGCTGCCACAAAGCGAGCAGGCCGAAGTGCGCCTGACCCTGGCAGACGGCGCCAGCGTGCGCAGCCTGGACTTCGACCTGGGCAAGGACGGCGCCTACAGCGACTTCAAGGCCGACGGCCAATGGCAGCTGCAGGGCGGCGATCAGCGCGGCCACTGGCAACCGGCGCCAGGCAAGAGCCAGCTGAGCTATAAGGTGCGCCTGAGCCAGCGGCTCAAGGGCGGCGCCTATGAAACCCGCATGACCCCGGGCTGGGCGCTGTTTCGCGGTGACGACCTGGTGCCGCCGGCGCGCCTGGACCAGCACGACGGCACCGAACTGGTGGCGCGCCTGAGTTTCGAGCTGCCCAAGGGCTGGAAAAGCGTCGAGACGCCGTGGCCGCGCATTGGCAAGCACCGTTTTCGCATCGACAACGTCTCGCGGCTGTTCGACCGCCCGACCGGCTGGATGCTCGCCGGCACCATCGGTACCCGCCGCGCGCGCCTGGGCGAAACCGACGTCAGCGTCGCCGCGCCGCAAGGCCAGGCCATGCGCCGCCTGGACAACCTGACCTTGCTGACCTTTGTCTGGCCGCAGCTGCAGGCGGTGTTCCCGCGCAATCCGCCCAAGCTGTTACTGGTCGGCGCCCGGGATGAGCTGTGGCGTGGCGCCCGCGCCGGGCATCACTCCATTTACCTGCACAGCAGCCGCCCGCTGGTTGGCGAGAACGGCTCAAGCCCGGTGCTGCGCGAACTGGTGCATGTGTTTGCGCAGATCAACGACCGCGAGGACAGCGACTGGATTGGCGAGAGCCTGGCCGAGTATTACGCCAGCGAACTGCTGCGCCGTGCCGGTGGCATGACCGAGGAGCGCTATCAGGCCCAGCAGGCGAGCCTTGAGCGCAGTGGCAAGAAGGTCAGCAGTTTGCGCGGCGAGCAGGTCGACAGCGCGGTGATCGCCCGTGGCGTGCTGCTGTTGCGGGCGCTGGACCAGGAAATCCGCCTGCACACCCACAACCAGCGTTCACTGGATGATGTCACCCGGGCGATGATGCGCCTGAACAGCGTTAGCACCGCGGAGTTCATCCAGCTCAGCGAAAGCGTGCTGGGCAAATCCTCCGAGGTGCTGCAGAGCCCGCTGTTGCGTTAAGGCCTGGGGTCTTTCAGGGCGTCGTTGCCGGTCACCGTGGTGCCACGGGGGGCGGCTGCGGCGTTGGCCTTGAGTGCTTGCAACTCGGCACCGCTGCGTTCGACCTTGGCGCGGAGGTTGTCCAGATCGCTGCGGCCGCGCTCGATCAGGCTTTTCACCGAGCTGTGGCCGGTAATGCCACGGGCCAGGGCAACCCCGCCGACCGCCACCTGAATCATCCCCAGCAAGCCACCACGGCGCAGGCCCTTGCCGACCATGATTACCCCGGTGGCGACGGAACCTGCGCGTTCCCAGCCGTGGACGTTATGTTCACTGGCCATCTGCGCTGAGTTGGCCGGGATAAGCGTCTGTTTCTCGGACATGGTCATTCTCCAGTAGGGGCGATGGTCTACAGCAGACCGCCGGGCAGGCCGGGCTGTTCAGTCGAGTTACTTGAACTTCGGCCCGGAGCGGGTGTTCAGGCCTTTGGCCAGGCGGTCATAGAGCACCACGTTGACGGTGGCGGCCAGGTTCATGCAACCGTTGGTCGGGATGTAGATGGTCTCTTCGCACCAGGCACGCACGCTCGGGTCGAGGGAGCCGTCTTCAGGGCCGAAGATATAGATCGCGCGGTCCGGGTGGGTGTACTCGGGCAGCGGCCGGGCGCCGTCGACCAGCTCCACCGCCACCGGCGTGCAGCCCAGGGGGATGATCTTCTGCAGGTCGTCGATGCCGATCAGCGGGATGTCGTAGTGCACACGCTTGGTGTCGGTGACGAAGTCGCGGGCGCGCTCATAGCGCTTGCCGGTGTAGAACACCGAGTTGACGCCGTAGCAACCCGCAGCGCGCATCACCGAACCTACGTTCTCTGCTGACTTGGGGTTGAACAGACCAATGCAGCTGTACCGTTTGTTCGCCACGTGCCGGGGCCCTTCGCAAAAAAGACGCGATTATACGGGCTTGCCGGCACCTGTGGGGGCGCGCTTGGGCAGTCAGTCCTTTTTCAGCATGCCGGCCAGGCCCGCGAACGGGTTGTGGGTGGCCTTGGCGATGGTCGGGCTGCTGGTCGAGCCTTCGCTGAAGTACTGCTGGTCGGTGTAGCGGGCGTGTTCGTTGTCGTGACAGTACAGGCACAGCAGCTCCCAGTTGGAGCCGTCCTGGGGGTTGTTGTCGTGGTTGTGGTCACGGTGGTGCACGGTCAGCTCGCTCAGGCGCTTGCCGGCGAACTCGCGGGCGCAGCGGCCACACACGTGCGGGTACATGCGCAGGGCCTTGTCACGGTAGCCCATTTCCTTGTCGCGCTTGGCGTCGGCGAGGATGCGGTCTAGCCGTGCGGTGGCGGCGGCAGAGGATGACGAACTCATGGGATTACCTTTTCTCGGGCTTGTTACGGTTATGCCTTGAAGTTTAGCCCGATGGCGGGCAATTCGGACAGGCAAACCGTGCGCGGTGGGAGTAGCCTGTAGCCAGGACCCTCAAGGAGCCTGTGCATGCGTTACGCGATCATTGCGGTATTGATCTGTGCCAGCCTGCAACCTGCCATGGCCGCTGATTTGCAGCCACGGCTGATCACCCCGGTGCCGGGTGCGCCGGGCACGGCGACGCCAACGCCGTATCCGCAGGTGACGCCGAGTACGCCGCCGCGCGCCGGTGATGCGCAACCGGGCGCGCCATTGCTGCCGCCGATGCCGGTGCCTAACCCGCCCAAGGATCAGCCATTGCCTGGTTTGAACCCGGACAACAGCAAGGCCAAGGGCGACTAGACCTGTTGGGCCAGGCGCTGACCGTCCTGCATGCGCAAGCGCCGGGACAGGGCCACAGCCAGGGCGCGGATGATCTTGGCGGCGATCTTCGGGGCGTCGTTGAGCATCTTTTCCAGCGAGTCCTTGCCCAGGTTGAGCAACTGGCAGTCGCTGGCGGCAATGCAGCTGGCCGAGCGCCGTTCACCGTCGAGCACGGCCATTTCGCCGAAGGCGCGGCCCTTGCGCAGGGTGGCGATTTCCACCTGGCGCTGCTCGGCGTCGGTCTTGCGCACTGAAACTACGCCGTGATGGATGATGCACATGAAGGTGCCGGCATCGCCTTCGCGAAAAATCTGGGTGCCTTGGCTCATGTTGCTGATGCTGAAGTAGCCGGCGGCGGCCTGGAAGTCGCCGGGCAGCAACTGGTCGAACAGGCCGCAGTCCATGAGCATGTCGCGGATTTCGTTGTTGAGGTGGGTGGGTTCAGGCATTTGCGTCGTTCTTTTAGTTTTGTGGTGTCTGTTCTGGGGCTGCTGCGCAGCCCATCGCTGGCAAGGCCAGCTCCCACAGGATTTGTGGCAGCCGGCCTGGCCGGCGATTCGCTTGATCAGACAACAAATTTTCCGATTTACACCACGCCCAGCACGTTAAATACGAACGCGTACTCCAGCGCCACGTCGCGCAGCCCCTGGTAGCGCCCGCTCATGCCGCCGTGGCCGGCCCCCATTTCGGTCTTGAGCAGCAACAGATTGTCGTCGGTCTTGGTCACCCGCAGCCGCGCTACCCACTTGGCCGCTTCCCAATACTGCACGCGGCTGTCGTTGTAACCGGCAACCACCAGCAGGGCAGGGTAGGCCTGGGCACGGACGTTCTCATAGGGGGCGTAGGCCTTGATCCGCTCATACACCTCGGGCTCTTCGGGGTTGCCCCACTCGTCGTATTCGGTGACGGTCAGCGGCAGCTCGGGGTCGAGCATGGTGTTGAGCACATCGACGAACGGCACTTCGGCAATTGCGGCCTTGAACAGCTCCGGGCGCTGGTTGAGCACCGCGCCGATCAGCAGGCCACCGGCGCTGCCGCCGCTGATCGCCAACTGCTCGGCGCCGGTCACGCCCTGGGCGATCAGGTGTTCGGCACAGGCGATGAAGTCGCCGAAGGTGTTGTGCTTGTGCGCCTGCTTGCCGGCGTGGTACCAGGCTTCACCCAGTTCACCGCCGCCGCGCACGTGGGCAATGGCAAAGGCCACGCCGCGCTCGAGCAGGCTCAGGCGGGCGTGGGAGAACCACGGATCGAGGCTTTCGCCGTAGGCGCCGTAACCGTACAGGTACAGCGGCACCGGCTTGCCAACGTCGGCACGGCGCTGCACCAGGCTGATCGGTACCTGGGTGCCATCGGCGGCGGTTGCCCACAGGCGCTGGCTGACATAGGCGTCCGGGTCGAACGGGCCGAGCACCGGGGTTTCCTTGAGCACTTGCTGGGCGCCGTTGGCCAGCTCCAGCTGGCGCACCTGGGCCGGGCGGTTGAGCGACTGGTAACGCAGGCGGATGCGCGTGCTGACGAACTCCAGGCTGTCCTGTACGTACAGGCTGTAGGCGGCGTCCGGCAGCTCCACGCGGTAGGCCGGCAAGCCCTGCGGGTGCACCTCGATGATCGGCAGGCCGCCTTCGCGCAGGCTCAGGCTCAGGGCGCTGGCGTTGAGGGTCATGCCCTCGAGCATCACCGTGTCGCGATGGGCCACCAACAGTTGCCATTGCTCGCGGGTGGGCACTACGTCGGCAACAGCCTGGTACAGGGCGAAGTTGATGCCGTCCTGGTTGGTGCGGATAAACCAGCGCCACTGGCCTTCGAGCTGGCCGTGGTCAGGGTAGTACTCATGGCCCTCGACCCGGGGCGCCAGGCAGGTAAAGGCCTGCTCGGGGTGTTCGGCATCGAGCACCCAGGCTTCGCTGGTGGTCTTGCTGTTGAGCAGCAGGATCAGCTGGCGCTCGGAGCTGGCGCGGTAGCAGTGCAAGAAGAAACGACCATCGGTTTCTTCATAGACTGCTTCGACACTGGCGCTGCCCAGGCGATGGCGCAGCAACTTGTGCGGGCGGTGGGTGTCGTCCAGTTCGGCGAAGAACAACGTCTGGTTGTCGTTGGCCCAGGTCATGCTGCCGTCGCAGTCCTCGAACGGCAGTTGCTCGATGGCGCCGCTGGCCAGGTCCTTGACGTACAGGGTGTAGATCTCGTCGCCCGTGGTGTCCAGGCTGTAGGCCAGGCGCTGGTGGTCGGGGCTGATGCTGAAGGCGCCCATGGACAGGAAGCCGCCCTTGGCCAACGCATTGGGGTCGAGCAGCAGCTCCTCGCGCGCTTCATCGACGGTATTGGCATCATCGGCCGGGCGCGGGCAGCGGTAATGGCGGGCGTACTCGTCACCGGCGGTGGTGCGGGTGTAGTACAGGTACGGGCCCCAGGGCGAAGGCAGCGACAAGTCGGTTTCAAGGATGCGCGCCTTGATCTCTTCGAACAGCTGTTCGCGCAGCGGCGCCTGATCGGCCAGTTGCGCTTGCTGATAGGCGTTCTCGGCGTTCAGGTAAGCCAGCACCTCGGGGGTGTCGCGTTGCTGCAGCCAGGCATAGGGATCGGCACCTTCGGCCTTGCGGGCAATCGGGGCACGGGGAGCGGTGGCGTCTGCGGACATGCGGGGTTCTCTTGGCTGGGGGGCGCCTGCGCGCGGAAAAGTGTTTATCATAAGCGTCTATTTGCCTAGCTTGCCACGGACACCATGACCGAGAACGACTATCTGCTCGCCTGGGGCCTCTATGCCCTTGCCGCCTTGGGATGCCTGCTGGTGGGCTTTCGCCTGACTGGCTGGATGTGGCGCTGGCTGCGTGAACCGCTGCGGGTACTGATGGCGGTACTGCTGCTGACCCCGACCATCGTCGACCCGGTCAAGGAAAAATTCGCCCCGGCCATCGCCATTGCCGCCCTCGATACCCTGTTCAAGGTCGGCAACAACGCCCTGCGCGCCGCAGCCGACCTGGCCATGTACGGCATGATCGCGTTCGCCTTGTATGCACTGTTCGTGTTCATCCGCTGGCCGCTGGAGCGGCGCGCCAAGGCCCGCCGTGAGCAGGCCGAAGCGGCCGCCCAGCGTGAAGCCCAGGAGCCTGTGAGCGATGAGCCGTTCGCCGCCGACCGCAGCGACCGCTACCGTAACCCGCCACCTGCAGCGCCGCTGGGCGGCAGCGGCACGCGGGTCGAGCCGCGTCTGTAGGATTTGCCCGGAGCAGCCAAGCATGTGTGAACTACTGGGCATGAGCGCCAATGTGCCGACCGACATCGTTTTCAGCTTCACCGGGCTGATGCAGCGTGGCGGGCGCACCGGCCCGCACCGTGACGGCTGGGGCATCGCCTTCTACGAAGGCCGTGGCCTGCGCCTGTTCCAGGACCCGGCGGCGAGCTGCGAGTCGGAAGTCGCCAACCTGGTGCAACGCTACCCGATCAAGAGCGAGGTGGTGATCGGCCACATTCGCCAGGCCAATGTCGGCAAGGTCAGCCTGTCCAACACCCATCCGTTCGTACGCGAGCTGTGGGGCCGCAACTGGTGCTTTGCGCACAACGGCCAGCTCGGTGAGTTCAAGGGCCAGGCGAGCTTCTACCGACCGATCGGCGACACTGACAGCGAAGCGGCGTTCTGCGACCTGCTCAACCGTGTGCGCGAAGCCTTCCCCGAGCCGGTTGAGGTCGAGCAACTGCTGCCGGTACTGGTCGCGGCCTGCGCCGAATACCGTGGCAAGGGCGTGTTCAACTGCCTGTTCAGCGATGGCGACTGGCTGTTCTGCTTCTGCTCGACCAAGCTGGTGCACATAACCCGCCGTGCGCCGTTCGGCCCGGCACGGCTGAAGGACGTCGACATGATCGTCGACTTCCAGGCTGAAACCACCCCTAACGATGTGGTCACGGTGATCGCCACCGAGGCCCTCACCGAGAACGAAACCTGGCACCGCTACGCGCCTGGCCAGTGGGCCTTGTGGCGCCGTGGCGAGTGCATCGCCGAAGGTCAGGCCAGCTAAGGATCAGCCCCATGTTCAGAAGTTACCTGCGCTTGCTGTTGTTTACCTGCGGTTTGCTGGTTGGCCTGCAAGTGCCGGGCTATATCGTCGATTATGGCCAGCGGGTCGAGGCGCACCTGCTCGAATCGCGCGAAGGCCTCAAGGGCTTTGAAGACACCGCCAAACGCTTTTTCAACGGCGACCTGCAGGCGCTGCTGGGCCATTACCGCAGCAGCGACGACCCGGTGTTCACCAGCGATGCCAACAGCATCGAAAGCCTGTTGATCCGCAACCGCCAGTTCGAGCAGGAATGGCAGATTCTGCAAGGCCCGTGGCTGGCGAAAACCTGGCATGTGCTGGTCACCGCCAACCCGCAACTGCGCGAAGAAACCCTCAACGGCTACCGCTACCAGATCCTCCTCAATCCCGAGGCCCTGGCCTGGGGCCTGAGCTGCGCGCTGGTGTTGGCGCTGGTGGTCGAAAGCCTGCTGCTGTTGCTTGGCTGGGTCGCACTTGGCGGGCGGCGCAAGGCGGTGCAGGAGAGCTGGCGCTAAACCAGCACGATGCGCTGCGGCCCGGCATCGCGGGCGTAGCGCTCCAGCACGTTGCGGCACAGTTGCACCACCTCATCGACCAGCTCGACACCGGTCTGCCAGGCCACCACCAGCTCCAGGCTCGGTGGTTGCTGGGCCAGCGGCAACAGGATCAGTTCGCCACGGGCCAGTTCTTCGCTGACCAGCGCTGGCGGCAGGGCGCCGATGCCAAAGCCGTCACGCAGCAAGCGGGTAATCGCCGCCACCGAATTCACGCAGTTCAGCCGTGGCGCGCCGACGCCTTCGGCCTGTAGCAGGCTGAGCACTTCCTGGTGCGGACGCGAGTTCTTCGAGAAGGTGACGATGCGCTCGCGGGCCAGGTCCGCCAGCGAGGCGTAGTCGCGGTTGTAGATCGACTGGCGGGCGACGATCCAGCCCATGGGATAGCGCGCCAGGTCCAGGCTGCGGATCGATTCCTGGCGCAACAGGTCGGTTTGCAGAATCACATCGAGAAAGCCTTTTTGCAGCTGTTCGCGCAAGTTAAGCGCGGTATCGGCGACCAGTTCGATTTCCACCTGCGGGTAGCGCTCCATCAGCTCCGACACCAGCGGGCTCATCCAGGTGTGGATCACCGTGTCCATCACGCCGATGCGAATGCGCCCGACCTTGGCCCGGTCGCTGTCCAGCGATTGCTTGAGGGCCTTGGCGGTGTCGAGCATCTGTTCGGCGTATTCCAGCACCTTGCTGCCTTCCGGGGTCAGGCTCACGCCGCGTGAGTCGCGCAACAGCAACCTGACCCCGAGGTCGGCCTCCAGCGCCGCGATACGGCTGGAGATCGACGCCTGGGTGGTGAAAAGCTTTTCGGCGGTCAGGCGAAAGCTCTTGAGCCGGGCCACCCAGACGAAGGTTTCGAGGAATTTGAGGTTCATGGCGCGCTCACTGATCAAGTTTTTCTTATGCCAGACAGCTGGTTTTTCTCGTTGGACGACAACCTGCGCCCGTCGAAAAATGATCCTCAGGCCGCGACATATGCTGTCGTCGTTAAAACAATACCAACAAGCTGAGGCAACCATGAACCCATCGGGCGTGCAGCAACAGGTCAAACCCAGGTCAGTGGCGGGACCATTCGACTGGTACCGCAACATCAACAAGCAGGAACGCCGGACCTTCTGGAGCTGCAAGATCGGCTACGGCCTGGATGGCATGGACACGCAGATGCTCAGCTTCGTCATCCCCACCCTGATCGCCCTGTGGGGCATCACCACCGCCGAGGCCGGGCTGATTCACACCAGCACCCTGATCGCCTCGGCCCTGGGCGGCTGGATCGCCGGCATCCTCTCCGACCGCATCGGCCGCGTGCGCACCCTGCAACTGACGGTGTTGTGGTTTGCATTTTTTACCTTCCTCTGCGGCTTTGCCCAGAACTACGAACAACTGCTGATCGCCCGTACCCTGATGGGCTTTGGCTTTGGCGGTGAGTGGACGGCCGGCGCAGTGCTGATCGGCGAGGTGATCCGCGCTCAGGACCGTGGCAAGGCGGTCGGCATGGTGCAGTCCGGCTGGGCCATTGGCTGGGGGCTGACGGCGATCCTGTATGCCGTGCTGTTCTCGCTGTTGCCGCCGGAAGACGCCTGGCGTGCGCTGTTCCTGCTGGGCATCGTACCGGCGGTGTTCGTGATTTTTGTCCGGCGCCTGGTCAAGGACCCGGAGATCTACCAGCAGGCCAGGGCCGCCGAGAAAACCGAAGCACCTTCGCATTTTTATGAGATCTTCGCTCCGGGCATGCTCTTCACCACTATTCGCGCTTCGTTGCTGACCACCGGCGCCCTGGGCGGTTACTACGCCATCACCTCGTGGCTGCCGACCTTTCTCAAGAACGAACGGGGCCTGAGCGTGCTGGGTACCGGCGGCTACCTGGCGATGGTGATCTTCGGCTCCTACATCGGCTACGTGATCAGTGCCTACCTGACCGACCTGTTGGGCCGGAAAAAGAACTTCATCCTGTTCGCCGTCGGCTCGTTCATCATTGTCCTGCTTTACACCCAGATGCCGGTCAGTGACGGCGTGATGCTCTGGCTGGGCTTCCCCCTGGGCTTCTTCGCCTCGGGGATCTTCAGCGGCATGGGCGCGTTTCTTACCGAACTGTTCCCCACCCGCATCCGCGGCTCGGGCCAGGGCTTTTGCTACAACATCGGCCGCGCCCTGGCGGCGTTCTTCCCGCTGCTGATCGGTTTGCTCAGCCAGAAGATTCCGCTGGGCCTGGGTATCGGCGGATTTGCCGCAGTGTCCTACGGAGTGGTAATTCTGGCAGCACTGAGCCTGCCGGAAACCCGCGGCAAACAACTTGAAGCCCGTTAAGGCCGAGCCTGAAGGAGTATCACTCGTGAGCCGCCTGTTACTGAATTGCGATATGGGTGAAAGTTTTGGCAGCTGGACCATGGGCCTGGACGCCCAGGTCATGCCCTATGTTGATTGCGCCAACATCGCCTGCGGCTTCCACGCCGGCGACCCCGGGATCATGCGCAAGACCGTGGCCCTGGCCGTGGCCAACCAGGTGCGCATCGGCGCCCACCCGGCCTACCAGGACCTGGTCGGCTTCGGCCGTCGCTCCATGGCCTGCAGTGCCGAAGAGATTCGCGACCTGCTGCATTACCAGATCGGCGCCCTGGACGGCATTTGCCGCACCCAGGGGACGCAGGTTGCCTACGTCAAACCCCACGGCGCGCTGTACAACGACATGATGGCCGACCCGCTCAAGCTGCGTGCCGTGCTGGAAGCTGTGGCCGCCTATGACCGGCAACTGCCGCTGATGCTGATGGCCACCGCCGACAACAGCGCGGCCCAGGCCCTGGGTGATGAGTACGGCGTGACCCTGTGGTTCGAGGCTTTTGCCGACCGCGCCTATGACGCCAGCGGCCACCTGGTGTCGCGGCGCTTGCCGGGGGCGGTGCATCACGATCCGGCGCTGATCGTCGAACAGGCTTTGCGCTTGGCCCGGGGCGAGCCGCTGATTGCCAGCGATGGCAGCGCGCTGCTGCTGCAGGCCGATACCTTGTGCGTGCATGGTGACAACGACAGCTCGATTGCCGCCGTCCGGCAGATCCGTCAGGCCCTCGATGCCCAGGCGGTGCCATGAACTACCGTATTGAAGTGGTAGCCATCGACTGCCTGATGGTGCGCCTGTTCGATCGCATCGACGAAAGCAACATGCCGTGGATGCTCGCCGCCAGCCGGCGCTTGCGCAGCGCGTTTGCCGAATGTCTGGTTGATCTGGTGCCGTCCTATACCACGCTGATGGTGCAGTTCGACTTGCTCCAGATGTCGCCAGCCGAGGCTCAGGCCTGCATCCGCGAAGCGCTCAGCGACCTGCAAGCGGACGCTGGCAGCGGCGGTCGTGAGCATGAGATCCCGGTGTGGTACGACCTGAGCGTCGGCCCGGAACTGAAATTATTGGCCGAGCGTTGCCAGACCTCGCTGGCAGACATCATTCGCCGTCACAGCGAGCGTGAGTACCAGGTCTTCGCCCTTGGCTTTGCCCCCGGCTTCGCCTTCATGGGCCTGGTCGAAGAGGCACTGGCCACGCCGCGCCTGGCCACCCCGCGCAAACGCGTGGCGGCCGGCAGCGTGGGGATTGCCGAGCGGCAGACCGCCGCTTATCCAGCGGTTTCTCCTGGCGGCTGGAACCTGATCGGGCGCACCCCGAGCAAACTCTTTGACCGTCAGCGCGAGGGCTACAGCCTGCTGCAGCCGGGTGACCGGGTGCGCTTCGTGGCGGTTGAGCGTGCGACCTTCCTTAACCTGGGCGGCGACGATACGCCGCTGGAGGCACAGGCATGAGCCGGTTGTCGATCGAGGCCAGCACGCCGCTGTGCCTGTTGCAGGATGCCGGGCGCTTTGGCGTGCGCCACCTGGGCGTGACTCAGGGCGGGGCGCTGGACTGGGTGTCGATGCGCTGGGCCAACTGGCTGCTGGGCAACGCGCCCGAGGCTGCGGTGGTCGAGGTCACCCTCGGTGGTTTCAGCCTGATTGCCGAGCAGGACTGCTGCCTGGCCCTGGCCGGCGCCGACCTCGACGCACGCCTCGATGGCCAGCCGCTCAAGCCCTGGCGCAGTTTCAGCATGAGCAAGGGCCAGCGCCTGCGTTTGAACTCGCCGTTGCACGGGGCCCGCGCATACATCGCCGCGCCGGGCGGGTTCAAGGCGCCGCAGGTGCTGGGCAGTTGTGCCAGCGTGGTGCGTGAAGAGCTCGGCGGGCTGGATGGTTTGGGCTCGCCGCTGGCCAAGGGGCAACCGCTGGAATATGCCGGCGTGGCGAAAGCGCTCAAAGAAGTGCCGGAGGCGTTGTGGCCGGACTTTACCGACAGGGCGCCGCTTGATCTGTTGCTCGGCGCGCAGATCGGCGATTTTAGTGGCACAAGCCTGTTTGAAGCGTTCAACCGTGAATGGACCCTCGACAGCCGTGCCGATCGAATGGGCATTCGCCTGTTGGGGCCGGTGTTGCAGTACCAGGGCCCGGCGATGATCTCTGAAGGTATCCCTTTAGGCGCGGTGCAGGTGCCGCCGGATGGCCAGCCAATCGTGCTGCTCAATGACCGCCAGACCATTGGTGGTTATCCACGGCTGGGAGCGTTGACGCCGCTGGCGCTGGCGCGGCTGGCGCAGATGCTGCCGGGGCGCGTGGTGCGGTTCCGGCCGGTGGTGCAGGAGATGGCGTGGCTTGAGCAGCGGGATTACCTGCAGCGGTTTGTTGCCTCATAGGCCCTCATCGCTGGCAAGCCAGCTCCCACAGGATTTGTATTTCCCGCAGATCCTGTGGGAGCCGGCCTTGCCGGCGATGGGGCGCGTAGCGGCCCGTGTCTACTTGGACAAAAACCGCATCCCTTCTTCCAACCCACGCAAGGTCAGCGGGAACATCCGGTCCTCGACCAGCTCGCGAACGATGTTGGTCGATGCCGTATAGCCCCAGGTGTCCTTTGGGTAGGGGTTGATCCAGATGAGCTTCTTGTACTTCTCCATGAACCGCTGCATCCACACGTAACCGGCTTCCTCGTTCCAGTGCTCGACGCTGCCACCCGGCTGGGTGATTTCGTAGGGCGCCATGGCCGCGTCACCGACGAACACCACCTTGTAGTCGGCGCCGTACTTGTGCAGCAGGTCCAGGGTCGAGGTGCGCTCGGAGGTACGGCGCAGGTTGTTCTTCCACACCGACTCGTAGACGAAGTTGTGGAAGTAGTAATACTCCAGGTGCTTGAACTCGGTCTTGCAGGCCGAGAACAGCTCTTCGCAGATCTTCACGTGGGCGTCCATCGAGCCGCCGATGTCGAACAGCAGCAGCAACTTGACGCTGTTGCGCCGCTCCGGGCGCATCTGGATGTTGAGCAGGCCGGCATCGCGGGCGGTGTGGTCGATGGTGCCGTCGATATCCAGCTCTTCGGCCGCACCCTGGCGGGCGAACTTGCGCAGCCGGCGCAAGGCCAGCTTGATGTTGCGCGTGCCCAGTTCGACCTGGTCGTCGAGGTTCTTGTACTCGCGCTGATCCCAGACCTTGACCGCCTTGCCCTGGCGCTTGCCGGCATCGCCGACGCGGATGCCCTCGGGGTTGAAACCGCCCGAGCCGAACGGGCTGGTGCCGCCAGTGCCGATCCACTTGTTGCCGCCGGCGTGGCGTTCCTTTTGCTCTTCCAGGCGCTTTTTGAACTCTTCGATCAGCTTGTCCAGCCCACCCAGGGACTGGATCTGCGCGCGCTCCTCGTCAGTCAGCGAGCGCTCGAACTCCTTGCGCAGCCAGTCTTCGGGAATCAGCGCTTCCAGGTGCCGGTCGAGGTTCTCCAGGCCTTTGAAGTAGGCCGAAAACGCCCGGTCGAACTTGTCGAAATGGCGCTCGTCCTTGACCAGGATGGCCCGCGACAAGTAGTAGAACTCGTCCATGTCGGCGAAGCTCACGCGCTGCTTGAGGGCATTGAGCAAGTCGAGCAGTTCGCGCACCGAAACCGGCACCTTGGCCGCGCGCATTTCATTGAACAGATTGAGCAGCATGGCTATTGCTCCCGGCTCAGCGGTTACCGCGACGGCTCATGAAGGCCAGGCGCTCGAGCAACTGCACGTCCTGTTCGTTCTTGACCAGGGCCCCGGCCAGCGGCGGGATGGCCTTGGTCGGGTCGCGTTCGCGCAGCACCGCTTCGCCGATGTTGTCGGCCATCAGCAGCTTGAGCCAGTCGACCAGTTCGGAGGTGGACGGCTTTTTCTTCAGGCCCGGCACCTTGCGCACGTCGAAGAACACGTCCAGCGCTTCGCTGACCAGGTCCTTCTTGATGTTCGGGTAGTGCACATCGACGATCTGCTGCAGGGTGTCGCGGTCGGGGAAGGCGATGTAGTGGAAGAAGCAGCGGCGCAGGAAGGCGTCCGGCAGCTCTTTTTCGTTGTTCGAGGTAATGATGATGATCGGGCGCTGCTTGGCCTTGATCGTCTCGTTGGTTTCGTAAACGTAGAACTCCATCCTGTCCAGTTCCTGCAACAGGTCGTTGGGGAACTCGATGTCGGCCTTGTCGATTTCGTCGATCAGCAGAATGACCCGCTCGTCGGACTCGAAGGCCTCCCAGAGCTTGCCTTTCTTCAGGTAGTTGCGCACGTCGTGCACCTTGTCGACGCCCAGTTGCGAGTCGCGCAGGCGGCTGACCGCGTCGTACTCGTAGAGCCCCTGGTGGGCCTTGGTGGTCGACTTGATGTGCCAGGTGATCAGCTTGGCGCCAAAGGATTCGGCCAACTGCTCGGCAAGCATGGTCTTGCCGGTGCCCGGTTCACCCTTGACCAGCAGCGGCCGCTCTAGGGTGATCGCTGCGTTGACTGCCAGTTTCAGGTCGTCTGTTGCGACATAAGCGCTGGTGCCTTCGAACTTCATGAACCGATCCTCTAACGTAGCGCCGGGGGGACATGGCCCCAGGCGGAAAAATTGTCATGCACGACTATAACGCGGGCTCCGGGCGACTGGGAACGCAGACGGCCCATTCAGTCTCTGAATGGACCGTCACTCGGTGACTCAGTCAACCTTGGGTGGCGTTTGTTCATAGTTGGCGTTGAAGGCCTGGACAAAGCCATTGCGCAGGATCTGCAAAAACGCCTCGAAGGCGCTGATATCGCGTTTATGCACGCTGCCTCTGAGCGCTACGCGGGTGGCGAACTGGTTCTTGCGCTGGTTCTTGAGCGCGGTTTCGCTGCCGCCGACCAGGGCTTCCCAGATCGAGCGGAAAAAGCCCTTGTCCTTGCTCTGAACGTCCTGTTGCCAGTTGAACACATCGACGTCGCGCAGCAACGGCTTGATGTAGCCGTTGAGCTGGCCGTTGCTGGCTTCGGCCTCGATCACCAGGTCGCCATGGCCGGCATTGAAGTCGAACTTGCCATAGGCACTGGCAAAATCGTTAAGCCGGCGCAACTCGATATCGGTGGCGCGCAAGCGAAACTTGAAGTCTTGGAAATCGCTGAAGGGGTCGAAGGTGGCGCTGCTTTCGACGCTGGCATCGCCGAGCAGGCGGGCCTTGCCGTCGAACGTGGCGTCGCGCCGGCCCTTGCGGTCCTCGACGTTGGTCAGGTTGCGGATGCTGGCATCGAGCCGGGTGGCCTTGAGGTTGACCGGCGGCGTGGAATTGAAGTTGCGAAAGCTCAGGATACCGTCGTCGATGCGGACTTCGTTGAGGGTGATGGGCAGCAGCTTTTCCAGTTGCTGACGCCAGTCGGTGCCCTGGCCGGTCTGCGAGGTCTGTTTGCTGGCACCGTCGACGAAGTTCAGCTGCGGCTTGAAGAAGGTCACTTGCGCCACTACCGCCTGGTTGTGCCACAGCGAATGCCAGCTGACCGACAGGTCGATCAAGGGTGCTTCGAGAAACGGCACCGGAACCTTGCCGCTGGTCTTGACGATGTTCAGGCCGTTGATCTTGTAGGCGCCGCGCCACAGGGCCAGGTCGACGTCGGCGATCTGCCCGCGGTATTCACCCATGTCGGCGAGCCTGTCGTTAAGGTAATTGCGTACCAGCAGCGGCAGGGTCAGGTGCAGGGCCAGCAGTAACAGGGCGATGCTCAACAGCCCCCACAGGGGCCAGCGGTAGCGACGTTTCATCGGTGACGGTTTCCGGCAGGGTAGTGATCGGTTGACCCCCGTCAGCTTCAGGGGTTCGCCGGTTGTGGACGCATTGGCGCTGCAGGCTTACCCTTGAAGTTTTCCGCCCGGTGCATAAAAGGACCCCGCCATGAGCCGTATCTTTGCTGACAACGCGCATTCCATCGGCAATACGCCGCTGGTGCAGATCAACCGCATCGCCCCTCGCGGCGTCACCGTGCTGGCCAAGACCGAGGGCCGTAACCCCGGTTATTCGGTCAAGTGCCGGATCGGCGCGAACATGATCTGGGACGCTGAAAGCAGCGGCAAGCTCAAACCGGGCATGACCATCGTCGAACCGACCTCGGGCAACACCGGCATCGGCCTGGCCTTTGTTGCCGCCGCCCGGGGTTACAAGCTGCTGCTGACCATGCCGGCGTCGATGAGCATCGAGCGGCGCAAGGTGCTCAAGGCCCTGGGTGCGGAGTTGGTGCTCACAGAGCCGGCCAAGGGCATGAAAGGTGCAATCGAAAAAGCCAATGAAATCGTTGCTGGCGATCCGTCGGCTTACTTCCTGCCCGGCCAGTTCGAGAACCCGGCCAACCCGGCGATCCATGAGAAGACCACCGGCCCGGAAATCTGGAACGATACCGACGGCGCGGTCGATGTGCTGGTCGCCGGTGTCGGCACCGGCGGCACCATTACCGGGGTGTCGCGCTATATCAAGAAGACCCAGGGCAAGGCGATTCTCTCGGTAGCGGTCGAACCGATCGTCTCGCCGGTGATCACCCAGGCCCGTGCCGGTGAAGAGATCAAGCCCAACCCGCACAAGATCCAGGGCATCGGTGCCGGTTTTGTGCCGAAGAACCTCGACTTGAGCATGGTCGATCAGGTCGAGCTGGTCAGTGACGAGGAGTCCAAGGCCATGGCCCTGCGCCTGATGCAGGAAGAGGGCATCCTCTGCGGTATTTCCTCCGGAGCGGCCATGGCTGCGGCGGTGCGCCTGGCGGAAAAGCCGGAGATGCAGGGCAAGACGATCGTCGTGATTCTGCCGGATTCTGGTGAGCGTTACCTGTCGAGCATGCTGTTTTCCGACCTGTTCACCGAGCAGGAAAACCAACAGTAAGTCGCGGCGGTGCTGATCCCGGGCAATAACCGGCGCCGCTGTTTGTTGCACAATCCTTAACACTGATTCCCGGTCCCGCAGGTTTTCACTGGGACCGGATCGGTTAATATGTTCGATTAATTCGGCAGTGATGGCCTGATCGAAATTCCAAGGAGTGTTGCATGACTTTTTCCTTTGTCGCCAAGGCAGGTGTATTGCTGCTGTTTTTCGGCAGCACGTTGTATGTGCACCTGCGCGGCAAGGCGCGTTTGCCATTGTTGCGCCAGTTCGTCAACCATTCGGCGCTGTTTGCCCCTTACAACGCCCTGATGTACCTGTTTTCCGGTGTGCCGTCCAAACCTTACCTGGAGCGCAAGCGCTTCCCCGAGCTCGACGTGCTCAAGGACAACTGGGAAGTCATCCGCGAAGAGGCCATGCACCTGTTCGACGAGGGTTACATCCGCGCAGCCGAAAAAGACAACGACGCCGGCTTCGGCTCGTTCTTCAAGAAGGGCTGGAAGCGTTTTTACCTGAAGTGGTACGACAAGCCGCTGCCCTCGGCCGAGGCGCTGTGCCCCAAGACCGTCGAGCTGGTCAACAGCATCCCCAACGTCAAGGGCGCGATGTTCGCCTTGCTGCCCGGCGGCAGTCACCTGAATCCGCACCGCGATCCGTTTGCCGGCTCCCTGCGTTATCACCTGGGCCTGTCGACGCCGAACTCCGACGATTGCCGGATCTACGTCGATGGTCAGGTGTATGCCTGGCGCGACGGTGAAGACGTGATGTTCGACGAAACCTATGTGCACTGGGTCAAGAACGAAACCGAAACCACCCGGGTGATCCTGTTCTGCGACGTCGAGCGGCCGCTCAACAGCCCGCTGATGACCCGCATCAACCGCAAGGTCAGTGCGTTCCTCGGCCGCGCCACCGCGCCGCAGAACACCGATGACGAACGCGTGGGCGGCATCAACCAGGCCTATGCCTGGAGCAAGCGCTTCAGCAACGTCATCAGCAACCGGGTCAAGCAGTTCAAGCGGGCCAACCCCAAGGCCTACCGGGTGTTGCGTCCGGTGCTGGCGGTGGTGGTTGCCTATCTGCTGTACCGCTGGTTGTTCTGATTGTTTCGGGCCGCTTTGCGGCCCATCGCCGGCAAGGCCGGCATCTGCATTCACCACCGACTTGCCAGCCTGAAACAGGCTGGTCTATAGTCACCCCACTTCACCTCACCGAAGACCTGCTCATGCCAGCGTCCTGCCCATCCACCGTATTCGCTACCGCGCCTGACGCGGTTGTCGTTGTGCGTGGGAATCAGCAGCCGGCCATGATCAGTCACTACCCACCACCTGTCAGTAGCGTGGTCGTGTGCGTCGTCGCACCGCCAGCAGTGGTAGTGCTGGGCTAAGCGGCCAATGGCTGCGTCCCCACACACCTGCACCCTACTGAATACGGTTGGCTGCCCCTCGCGGGTAGCACCGTTCGGCTTATCTGCCCGAATTACAGGTGGCATTCATGTCTGTTCTATCGAAACAATCCGTGGTCTCGGCGGCCACTACCAGCCTGTTCGTCCTGCTCTGGAGTAGCGGGGCGATCGTCTCCAAGCTTGGCCTGGCTCACGCCAGCCCCTTTGCCTTCCTGCTGCTGCGTTCGGCCCTGGCCCTGGCGGGCCTGCTGTTGCTCAGCCCCTTGCTCAAGCTGCACTGGCCGCGCACCCGCCCGGCGGTGTTGCAAGCCCTGGCCACCGGTTGCGTGCTGCTGGGCGCTTATCAGATCTTCTACCTGCTGGCGCTCAACACCCACGTCACGCCCGGGGTCATGGCCACGGTCATGGGCGTGCAACCGATCCTCACCGTGGTGCTGATGGAACGCCAGCGTTCCTGGAGCCGGTTGTTCGGCCTGGGCCTGGGCTTGAGCGGCTTGATCATGGTGGTCTACCAAGGCATCAACCTCGGCGGTGTGTCGCTGGCCGGGATGCTGTTTGCCTTGCTGGCGCTGATGAGCATGACCTTTGGTTCGATCATGCAAAAGCGCCTCACCAGTAACCCCATGGGCACCTTGCCACTGCAATACCTTGCCGGGCTGATGATGTGTGCAGTATTTGCGCCGTTTCAGCCGCTGCAGGTGGAACTGACCGACAGCTTCATCGGCGCCTTGCTGTGGATGGGCCTGGTGGTGTCGCTGCTGGCGACTTTGCTGTTGTACCGGTTGATCGCCAAGGGCAACCTGGTCAATGTCACCAGCCTGTTCTACCTGGTGCCGGCCGTCACTGCGGTGATGGACTACCTGATCTTCGGTAACCGCCTGGCGGCGCTCAGCTTGTTGGGCATGGGGCTGATCGTCATTGGCCTGCTGTTCGTGTTCCGCAAGCCCGCTGCCGCGCAGGCGCAACTGCAAGCTGACTAGCACTGCTTGCCGCCCGGCAAAACGCCGGGCGGCAAACCTGCGCCCTCAGGGCTACGGATTAACCTGTCAGGCGCGAACCGGCTTGCCAACCGCCGCAGGCTTGAGCACCAGCCACAACGCCACGGCAATCAACAGCCCGCCGTACAGATGCGCCAGCGACAACGGCTCATCCAGCAGCCAGGCGCCCCACAGCACACCGAAGGCCGGGATCATGAAGGTCACAGTGCTGGATTTGACCGGGCCGATCTCGCTGATCAGGCGAAAGTAAAGGATGTAGGCAAAGGCGGTACACACCAGCCCCAAGCCCAGCAGCGACCCCCACACCTCCCAACCGCCCCAGCTTGCCGGTGGCTGGGTCAGCACGCTGTAGCCGAACAACGGTAACAACAGCAAGGTCGCGCCCATCATGCTGCCCAGCGCCGACAAGCGGCTGTCGAGGCCGCCCTGGTGATCGAGCCAGCGCCGGGCCAGAAAGCCGGCCAGGCCATAACAGGCGGTTGCCGCCAGGCACGAGAGGGCGCCTTGCAGCAGTTTCGCGTCAAACGCCACCGGGCCCGCGCCACTGAGTATGCCGACACCGAACAAACCAAGGAAAATGCCGCTGAGCTTGGCCAGGGTCAGTGGTTCACGAAAGCACAGCGCGCCAATCAGCACGCCCATCAACGGCGTGGTGGCATTGAAGATTGCCGAGTAGCCGGCCGGCAACACTTGGGCCGCCACTGAATACAGCGTGGCTGGAATCCCTGAGTTGATCATGCCCAGCACCAGACAGGCCCTGAGCTTGCCGTTGAAGTCCCAGCGCACCCGCAGCAGGGCAAGAATCACCAGCAGGCCGAGGCAGGCGATGGAAACGCGGAAAAACGCCGTGGGCAGGGTGCCGAGCACCGGCGCAATGATGCGCATGAACAGAAAGCTCGCCCCCCAGACAGCAGCGAGTATCAACAGGCGGGTAATGGCGATAGGGCTCATGGGCTCTCCGGGTCCTTTGGGGGCAGGGCGCGAGTTTACGTTACAAACCGGGCCATGCTCTCTCCCTTTCTTGCGCTTGAATTCCGCGTTCGGCGAGATTGGCCGATACACCCGCGCCAACAGGCTTTCCCTGCCCGTGGCGACTGGCTAAGCTCAGGCTTTGACATTCCCGCAGAGGTCTGACGTATGCCCCAGCAATGGCCGGCCGCCGATATCGCCCGGATGATCCTCGATGGCTTCGATGATTATCGTGAACATTTCCGGCAGATCACCGACGGCGCCCGCGAGCGGTTCGAGCAGGCCCAGTGGCAACAGACCCAAAGCGCCTCGGCGGCGCGCATCAACCTCTATGAGGAAAAGGTCAGCGAGGTCAGTGGCTGGCTGCGTCAGGGTTTCGAGGACGAGGTGCTGCTCGACGTCTCGCTGTGGCCGCTGGTCAAGAGTGCCTATATCGGCCTGATTGATCCGCGCCTGGACGATGAACTGTCGGAGACCTGGTACAACTCGATCTTCTGTAGCCTGTTCAGCCATGACCTGATCAGCGATGGCTGCATGTTCATCCATACCACTCGGCCATCGCTGCGCAGTCACGAGCGGGCGGCGCAAACCCGAATCTATCGGCCGCAAAGCGGCCTTGGCGCGTTGCTGGCGCAGGTCTTCGCCGACTACCGCTTCGATGTGCCGTACGCGGACCTTGCCGGCGACCTGGCGCGCCTTGAAGCGCAGCTGCGGGAAAACCTGCCGGACTGGGTGTGCAAGGACCCGGCCCTGGCCGTCGAGCTGTTTTCTTCGGTGCTGTACCGCAACAAGGGCGCCTACCTGGTCGGGCGCCTGTACACCCAGGACGAGCAATGGCCGCTGGTGATCCCGCTGTTGCACCGCGAAGGCCACGGCATCGAGATCGACGCGCTGATCACCGACGAAGCCGAGGTGTCGATCATCTTCTCCTTCACTCGTTCCTACTTCATGGTCGATGTGCCGGTACCGGCCGAGTTTGTCGGTTTTCTCAAACGCATCCTGCCGGGCAAGCACATCGCGGAGCTGTACACCTCGATCGGGTTCTACAAACACGGCAAATCGGAGTTCTACCGGGCCTTGATCAACCACCTGGCCGGCACCGATGACCGTTTCATCATGGCCCCGGGCGTGCGTGGCATGGTCATGAGCGTGTTTACCCTGCCGGGCTTCAACACCGTGTTCAAGATCATCAAGGACCGCTTCTCGCCGTCCAAGAGCGTCGATCGCGCTACGGTGATCGAAAAGTACCGCCTGGTAAAAAGCGTCGACCGCGTCGGGCGCATGGCCGATACCCAGGAGTTTGCCGATTTTCGCTTCCCCCTGAGCAAGTTCGAGCCTGAGTGCCTGGCCGAACTGCTGGAAGTGGCGCCGTCCACCGTCGAAGTGCACGGTGACACGGTGCTGATCCGCCACTGCTGGACCGAACGGCGCATGACCCCGCTCAACCTCTACCTGGAAAACGCCAACGACGCCCAGGTGCGCGAGGCCCTGGAGGACTATGGCCTGGCCATCAAGCAACTGGCCGCGGCGAATATCTTTCCGGGTGACATGCTGTTGAAGAACTTCGGCGTCACCCGCCACGGGCGCGTAGTGTTCTATGACTATGACGAGATCTGCTTTCTCACCGAGGTGAACTTCCGCTACATCCCGCCGCCGCGTTTCCCCGAGGATGAAATGGCCTCCGAGCCTTGGTATTCGATCGGGCCGTTGGATGTGTTTCCCGAGGAGTTCCCGCCGTTCCTGTTTGCCGATAGCGGTCAACGCCGCTTGTTCAGCCAGTTGCATGGTGAGTTGTACGATGCCGACTACTGGAAAAGCCTGCAGGCGGCGATCCGCGGCGGCAAGGTGATCGATGTGTTCCCGTATCGGCGCAAGTGCCGGGAGAGCTGAACAACATCGCGGGGCAAGCCCGCTCCCACAGGAATGAGGGTGAATCTGTGGGAGCGGGCTTGCCCCGCGATCGAGCGCGTAGCGGTCGTATGCCAGGCAACTCCTGGTTTGCTGACTGTACTGGCCTCATCGCGGGTCAAGCCCGCTCCTACAGCTGAATGCGGCCGCTACCCCTTCAAGCACTTCAACTCGCTGAAACTCTGCCGCACCTGCCCAAGCTTCTGCTCCAGGTGCTGGCGCTGTTGCTCGCTGCTCTGTGCCATCACATCCACCAGCAACCGCCGCGCCTCCTGCTCGGTGCGCTGGAAGGCGATCCGGTACTCCGGTGTCCACAGGCTTTCGCGCTTCTTCAGGAGGATTTCCAGGCGCGGCTCGAAGCTGTCGCTGTAACGCTGGTCCATGGCCGCGCTGAACTGCGCCTGCCAATGGGCGCGGTTGGCGATCCACTGGCGGTTCTGTTCACCCAGGCTTTGTGACCAGGTCATGACCCGCAGTTTCTGTTGCGCGCTGAGCTCGCCGAGCCAGGTGCTCAGGCGTTTTTCCATGCGCTCGGCGCGGCGTTCGATTTGCCGTGCCAGCGGTGTATTGACATATTTGGCCTGGCGCTCGCGGATGTCGTCGGCAAAGGCTTCGCGCATTTCCCGCACCTGCTCATCATCCATGCTGCGCAACAGTTCGGCGGCCGACGGGGTGATCTGCTCGGCAACCTTGGCAATGGCCTGGCGGGCTTCCTGGGTGCGTACCTGCAGTTGCTGGTCGGTCACCGCATTGCTGGCGACCATCGCCTGGATTTCGTCGATCCAGGTCAGGTAGCCGGGCAATTGCGTACGACAATGCCAGGCCAGTTGCTGTTTGAGTCGATCGTTGAGCCAGGTTTTCTGCTGGCGGTTCATGCTCAGGTAGTCGTTCAGCGACCAGGGCACCAGCATGTCGAGGTTGCGGTAGGCCAGGTCGACACGGTTGCAGGCGATGACCAGCAAGGCCGATATCACCAGCAACAGCACGGTGCGCAGGTACTTGGACAGGCAGGCGTACATGAGCGGATCCTTGCGAAGGCTTGCTTGTCTTTATAGAACAGGGCGCGCCTTCACGGTTCATTTTGCTGACGGGCCGTCATCGGCAACCGGGCGCAATCGCCGCGTGAGGTGTAGAATGCCCCGCTCGCAACGAGGATTTCCGGAAATGGCTTTAGTTGGGCGTTACAACACTTTGCAAGTGGTCAAGCACACGGACTTCGGTCTGTACCTGGACGGCGGGGCGGACGGCGAAATCCTCCTGCCTAACCGTTACATCCCCAAGGATACGCCCACCGAGGTTGAAGACTGGCTGAACGTCTTCGTCTACCTCGACAGCGAAGACAAGCTGATCGCCACCACGGAAAAGACCAAGTTGCAGGTGGGTGACTTCGCCAGCCTCAAGGTCAAGGAAATCAACAGTATCGGCATTTTCCTCGACTGGGGCCTGCCCAAAGACCTGCTGATGCCGTACTCCGAAGAAAAACGCCAGATGAAGGCCGGCGAGTACTGCGTGGTGCACGCTTACCTCGATAAGCGCACCCGCCGCATCACCGCCACCGCGCGCCTGGACCGTTACCTGGACAAGGTGCCGGCGAACTACAAGGTTGGCCAGGAGGTTGACTTGCTGGTGGTCGAAGAAACCCCGATGGGCTTCAAGGCGATCATCAACAACAAGCACTGGGGCCTGATTCACAAGAATGAAGTGTTCAAGTTCCTGCGTTCGGGCAAGCAGGAGAAGGGCTACATCAAGGAACTGCGCAGCGACGGCAAGATCGCCCTGAGCCTGCAGCCCATCGGCCAGGACCTGGCCAACAGCCTGCACGACAAGATCCTCGCCAAGCTCAAGGACGCCAACGGCGTGCTGCCGGTCAGCGACAAGAGCGACCCGCAGTTGATCAGCGACCTGTTCGGGGTCAGCAAGGGCAACTTCAAGAAGGCCATCGGCGCCTTGTACAAGGATGGCCGCATCGTCATCCACGCCGACCGCATCGAACTGGCCTGATCAGACCTGCTTGAAGCCTGCGAAACTCAGGTTCTCACCGCCTGGGCGCAGGTCTTTGAGCAGCGAATCGCGATCGGCACTCAGCGCCAGGCTGATGGTCGAGCGGCGCTTGCCCGGGTGGCGGATTTCCATTTTTTCCTGATGGGCCTGCAGGTAGTTCACCGGCACCTTCAAATGCTGCAGCTCGTCAGTTTCCGGGGTGTGCAGCAGCAGGTTGACCCAGTCGGGCTGGCCCTTGCGCAGCAGCTTCACCGGCACATCGAACCACCACAGGCTGCGCTTGGTGTCGAGCACGGCAAACAGGGTGTTGTCGCTGTTGAGCACTGGTCGTTCCAGTTCCTGGTTGCGGCGGGCAATGGCGGTGGGTTTGTCGAGTTTCATGCAGGTTCCTACGGGTGACGCTTGAAAGGTCGCTTATTGTGCTGGCAACTCGATGAAACATAAAGCGACGTTACTCGCCGGCGTATCGATTGCCCCAAAGGCATGGCTAACGAGAACGTTGGCAAGGTCAAGGATGCGCTGCAGAAGCCTTGAACCCTGAGAACACGGACAGGACGACGGCCATCTTCGGGTGGCCGTTGTGCTATCTGCCGTAATCAATCGCAACTTTGAGGCGATCGTCGATTAGACTTCAGGACGTACCTGCCTGATGAGTGCTGTGAGGAGCCTGCCAATGACCCTCGAGCGGCGAAAGGAGACGCTATGATTTTCCCCGACCTGCGCGGCTTGCCGTTGCACCGTGTGCTGGTGCGCACGGTCAAGGAATTTCTCGATGACGAGATGTCCACCTATGCCTCGGCGCTGGCCTACCAGATGCTGTTTTCGTTGTTTCCCTTCCTGCTGTTCCTGATCGCCCTGATCGGCTTCCTGCATTTACCGGACTTTTTCTCCTGGTTGCGCCTGCAGTCGGAACTGGTATTGCCGCCCCAGGCGCTGGAGCAGGTCAACCCGGTAATCGACCAGTTGCAGCAGTCCAAGGGCGGTTTGCTCTCGGTGGGTATCGTCATTGCCCTGTGGACCGCATCGGCCGGTGTGCGGCTGATGATGAGCGCGATGAACGCAGCTTACGACGTGGTCGAGGGGCGCCCGGTGTGGAAGCGCTTTCCGCTGTCGGTGATCTACACCGTCGGCATCGCCGGCATGCTCCTGGCTGCCGCCGCGCTGATGGTGCTGGGGCCGCAGGTGATGGAGTGGATTGCCTCGCAGATTGGCATGCAGGAGTTCATCGTCACCCTGTGGACCGTGCTGCGCTGGCCGGCGATCATCATCCTGATGATGGTCGCGGTGGCGTTGATCTATTACGTCATGCCCGATGTGAAGCAGACGTTTCGCTTGATTACCCCGGGCTCGGTGCTGGCGGTGGTAGTGTGGATCATCGCTTCGCTGGGTTTTGGCTACTACGTCAAGACCTTCGCCGACTACAACGCCATGTACGGCAGTATCGGAGCGATCATTGTCCTGCTGTTGTACTTCTATATTTCCGCTGCCGTCTTGCTGTTGGGGGCTGAAATGAATGCGGTGATCGAACGCATGTCGGAGGAAAGCAAAGAGCCCGGCGAAAAAGACGTTGATGGCGTCGCCCATGAGCATGAAAAAAAGCATGTCTCCGGGCTTGGCCGTGATCATTCGCTTGATCATCAAACCACACCTGCCAGCGAACCCCTGAGTCGAAGCCATGATTCATGACATCCTGAAAATGGGCGATGAGCGCTTGCTGCGCATCGCCCCGCCCGTGCCGCAACACATGATCGGCAGCGCCGAGCTTGAACGGCTGATCGCCGATATGTTCGAAACCATGGAACATGTCGGCGGGGTGGGCCTGGCCGCGCCGCAGATCGGTGTCGACCTGCAATTGGTGATCTTCGGTTTCGAGCGCAGTGAACGCTACCCGGAGGCCGAGGCGGTGCCGCGGACCATTCTGCTCAACCCGCTGATCACGCCGTTGAGCACCGAGGTCGAGGACGGCTGGGAAGGCTGCCTGTCGGTGCCGGGGCTGCGTGGCGTGGTGCCGCGCTACCAGCGGATTCGCTACGAAGGCGTTGACCCGCAAGGGCAGCCAATTGTGCGCAACGCCGAGGGCTTTCATGCCCGGGTGGTGCAGCATGAATGCGATCACCTGATCGGCCGCCTTTATCCCTCGCGCATCCACGACTTCAGCCGCTTCGGTTATACCGAGGTGCTGTTCCCCGGGCTGGACCCGGCCAGCGACGACTGACCCCGCAGCATTGCCAACAAGGGCTTGCTGCGCTGGTAGCGGGCCAGGCGCTCGGCCAAGGGCGCGGGCAGGGCGCCGGTGCTGCTGAACGCCTGGCGGGCATAGAAGCCCTCCAGGGCCGGGTGGCAGAACAGCCAGATATTCCCTGGCAGTTCGGCCGCTGCCGCTTCGATCAGTTGGCGGGCGACCTGCTGGCCGCGCCACGCGGGGGCGACGAACAAGCCGGTCAGCCAATGGCCGCCGGGCACGTCACTCAGGCACAACGCCGCGACGATTTCCTCGGCCCTGGCCACCCACAGCTGGCCCTGGGCAGCCGCGCGCATGGGCGAACCGTGGTTTCGGTAGAATTTATTCAGCAAGGGCCGCTCGGGCGCAAGCAGCCGGCAGTAGCGTAATCGGGTCACTGGTTTGATCTGGCAAAGGCTCTACACCGGGCTTTTACACTGGAAGGCAAAAACTGTCGAGAGCGTTGTACCGAGGCTATTGTTGCAAAAGCAGTAACAGTGAATGTCCGGCTTCGTGATTTAACCGCCCGAAGTACCTTGTAGACTAACCACATCCCACACAGAAAGTTACAGTGGGGTCGGTACTTCGTGTTATGTCCCCTTGTTTGATATAACAACTTCTCCGCGCCGTTCAAGGTAAATGAAGTCAATCGATTAGTTTGATTGCTTTGCAGGCCTATTATCATGAAACGTTTATTTGCACTTGCCCTGGTGGCTGTTTCTTCGTTCGCCCTGGCGGATGAAATCAATACTGCGGCTGCGCAACCTGTTGTTGAACAGTATGACTACAGCAGCAACCTGGATATTGCCAAAGTCATCAGTTTGTCGACCATTCCCAATGTTTGTGAAGTGGTACCGGCAACCATGACCTACGAAGACCACCAGGGGCAGCGCCACACCATCGAGTACCGCGCCATGGGTGACGGCTGCAGCAACGGCTGATACCGTTCGGCACCTCTGGGTTGCGCATTGCAGGGCTTGAGCTAGGGTCAATCGTGTCCAGGGTGGACAGTTTTCCTATCTCACATGGAGTGAATGCAATGAACAGCCCTGAGAAAAACCTGCGGCACGGCCGCGTTATTTCACCGGCCAGCCGTGGTTCCAAGACCGTTGAACTGGGATTGCTCGGCAACTGGCAAGTCAATGAAATGGAAGGCGGTAAAAACTTCCCAAGTTTGGTGGCCGGGCCGGTGCCTGCGCCCTTCCAGACGGATGCCCCCAGTGTCGTGCCACCCGCGGATGGATATATTCTAAGTGGTGGCAAACAGGACGCTCGCGACGTCGTCAATTACACGAACGCGGAAATGTCCGCCAAACTCGGCACGCCCTTTAACTGGCCGTTGTTGAATGTGACGCCGGGCCAGACCTTCCAGGTGAAGTGGGAATATACCGCAGCACATACCACCCGGGGCTATCGCTGGTTTATTACCAAAGATGGCTGGGATGTGAACAAGCGCGTCAGTCGCGCCCAGCTCGAGGCTGCGCCGTTTGCCGAAGACCTCTATCCCTACACGCCGTATTACGAGCATAAGGACAAGCTCAAGGCCAAGGTCGAACATGAGGTCAAGCTACCCAGCAACAAGCACGGCCATCATGTGATCGTCCTGCTGTGGCTGGTCGCCGATACCGGCAACGCCTTCTACCAGGCCTTCGACGTCAACTTCCAGTAACCCGCCTCACTGGCTCTCGCGCGCCAGTAGCTCACGCTTGCGCTCCACGCCCCAGCGGTAGCCCGAGAGGTTGCCATCGCTGCGCACCACCCGGTGACACGGGATGGCCACAGCCAGGGCGTTGGCCGCGCAGGCCTGGGCCACGGCGCGCACAGCCCTGGGGGAGCCAATCCGCTGGGCGATCTCGGCATAGCTGGCAGTGCTGCCGGCCGGGATCGCCCGCAAAGCCTGCCAGACCCGCTCCTGGAACGCTGTGCCGCGCAGGTCCAGTGGCAAGTCCAGGCCGATGCCCGGCACCTCGATAAAGCCCACGACCCTGGCCACCAGGGTTTCGAACCCGGCGTCGCCACCGATCAGGTTGGCCTTGGGAAACTTGTCTTGCAGGTCATTGAGCAGCGCCTGCGGGTCGTCACCGAGCAGGATTGCGCAGATCCCCCGTTCGCTCTGCGCCACCAGAATCGCCCCCAACGAACACTGGCCGATGGCAAAGCGGATGTCGGTGTTGGCGCCACCGTCACGATAGGTGCCCGGGGTCATGCCCAGGCGGGCATTGCTCGATTCGTAGAAGCGGCTGTTGGAGTTGAACCCGGCCTCGTACAAGGCGTCGGTGACCGTTGCCGACTGCTGCAATTGAACGCGTACCTTGCGCGCGCGGTGGGCCGAGGCGTAGGCCTTGGGCGTCAGCCCGGTCACCGCCTTGAACACCCGGTGAAAGTGGAACGGACTCATCTTCAGCTGTTCGGCCAGCTGGTTCAGGCTCGGCGCCGGGTCGGCGCTTTCGATCAAGGCACAGGCGCGGGTGACCTGGGCCCGGTGCTGTTCGGCGACATGGGTCTGGTCGGCGCCGCGGCGCTTGCTCGGCCGGTAGCCGGCGGCTTCGGCCTGTTCGGCGCTGTCGAAGAACTCGACATTGTCGATGCGCGGCAGGCGCGAGGTGCTGCTCGGCCGGCAGTACACACCGGTGGTGCGCACGGCGTAGACAAAGGCCTGGTCAGCGGCCGGGTCGCGGGCCAGTATGGCCTGCCAGCGCGGGTCGGATTCGCTGATCCGTGGTTTGCCTGTACTCATGACGGGGTGCTCCTGGCGTTGATCGATGGGTTCAGGCTACGGCTGCGGCTCACGGGAAGAACTCCGGGTCTTGCGTTCAAACTCGCTTGGCCGGTACCCGCCACAGGTACCAGGCGGCCACGGTCCGGTAAGGGCTCCAGCGCTTGCCCAGATCGATCATCTGCCGGCGCGTCGGTTGCTTCTCCAGGCCCTGCAAGCGGCGATAGCCCTCGCGCACGCCGAAGTCGTCGGCCGGCAGGATGTCCATGCGTTCCAGGGTATAGATCAGCAGCATCTCGACAGTCCAGCGGCCTACTCCACGCAGGTTGACCAGGCGCTCGATCAGCGCTTCATCTGCCAGTGCCGAGGCTTGTTGATAGTCCGGCACCAGCCCTTCGACCCGTGCCCGGGCGATGCCCTGGATGGTCGCCAGTTTGTTCGCCGAGAAGCCGCAACCGCGCAATTGCTCAGGGGTGGTTGCCAGCACCTGCTCGGGGCTGGGAAACCCGGTGTCCGGGTAGAGCGCCAGAAAGCGCCCGAGAATCGCATCGCCGGCCTTGGCGTGCAGTTGCTGGTAGGCGATGGCCCGCACCAGCGCCTGATACGGGTCGCGGGTGGGTTTGGGTTGATGCAGGCAAGGACCGACTGCCTCGATGTGCGCGGCCCATCGTCGGTCCAAGGCGGCGAGGTAGGTTTGCGCCTCGGCATACAAAGCGTGCTTGCTCATCAGGCCTCCAGCGCCTTTGCCACGTGCTCCAGTGCCTGTTTGAGTTCGGCCCGGCTGCCAGCCGCCGACAGGCTGATGCGGATCGCCTCTAGGTCATGCTGTTTTACCGCAAACACGTCGCCTGGCACCACCGCCACGCCGCTGGCCCGGCAGGCCTCGGTCAAGCGGGCGGCGCTGTGCCCGGCCTTGACCCAGATGTGTGGGGAAGGCTGCTGGCTATTGACCAGGTGGCTACCCAGAATTCTGCAGGCCAGGCGCCAGCGCTGGAGGACTTCCTCGCGCTGCCAGGCCAGGCGCCGCTGCGCCGTGCCATCGGCAATCCAGCGACATGCGATCTGCAGGTTCAGTGGCGACACCTGCCAATGGGTGGCCTGGGCATGGGGATCGACCTGTGCCAGCAGGGCTGGATCAGCCACGATCCAGCCCAGGCGCAGGCCGGCGCCAACGGTTTTCGACAGGCTGCTGATCAACACGCCGCGGTGCCCGAGCAGCCGCCACAGCGGTGGCTGGTCGGTCAGCGCGCCGTAGACATCATCTTCGATCACCCGCAGGTCATGGCGCTCGACCACCTCGGCGATCGCCTGTTGGCGTGCGCTGCTCATGCACGCACCGGTAGGATTGTGCAGGCTCGGGGTCAGCACCATGATGCGCGCGCCGGTGGCACGGGCGACCCGATCGAGGTCGTCTGGCACAATGCCCTGATCGTCCAGGGCGATACCATGCAGCGGCAGGCGCAACTGCCGGCAGGCGGCCTTGATACCGGGTGCGGTGAGGGCTTCGACCAGCACCGCTTCACCCGGCTGGCACAGCGACAGCAACACCGTGAACAAGCCCTGCTGGGCACCACCGCACAGCAGCAACTGCCGGTCATTGAGCTCAAGGCCACGGTTGGCCAGCCAGGCGGCACCGTGCACACGGCCGCGCAGCAACGCTTCGGCGCTCAGGTAATGGTCCAGGCAACCCGCCTGGCCGTCCTGCAACAGCACCTGCAAGGTGGTTTCGCTGTCGCGGTTGGCCGGGTCGATCACCGGTACATTGGTCGACAGGTCGATCAGGCTCGGCTGCAGGTCCTTCTGCTTGAGGCGAAACAGTGTGGCCTCCTTGCTGCCGGCCAGCACATAAGTGCCACGCCCGACTTCCCCCGAAACCAAATGCCGGGCTGCAGCTTCGCGGTAGGCCTGCTGGGTGGTGCTGGGGTTGAGCCCCAAGTTCCAGGCCAGGCGTCGTTGTGGCGGCAGACGTTCACCGACTTTCAGTTCGCCGCGCTCGATGGCGGCGGCAATGGCGTCGACCAGGGCCAGGTAGCGCGGCTGGGCATCGGCGCTGAGGGTAGGGGTCCACATTTATTGTTGGCCATGCAATATAAGAATTTACCCATACAATGCGCGGAGACTAGGATCAGGTCAAATCCGATCCTGCCGAGGTGTTTCATGTTCGACCTGCCTGCCCTGCGAGATGCTGCCCGCCTGGTTCATGCCAGCGTTCCCGCCACCGCGCAATACGCCTGGCCGCGCCTGGCCGAACGGCTGGGCTGCGAGGTCTGGGTCAAACATGAGAACCACGCGCCGACTGGCGCCTTCAAGGTGCGCGGCGGTCTGATGTATGTGCAGTGGTTGCGGGAACAGAAGCCCACGGTACGTGGCCTGGTCACCGCGACCCGTGGCAACCACGGCCAGAGCATGGCCCTGGCCGCGCGCACTGCCGGGCTGGCGATCATCATCGTGGTTCCCGAGGGCAACTCGCGGGAGAAGAATGCGGCGATGCGCGCCCTTGGCGCCCAACTGGTCGAGCACGGCGCCGACTTTGACCAGGCCCGCGAAGAGGCCGCGCGCCTGGCCGAGTTGCACGGCTTTGAGAGCGTGCCGCCGTTTCACCCCGAGCTGATTCGCGGCGTCGCCACCTATGCCCTGGAGTTGCTGGAGGCGGTGCATGCGCTCGATTGCGTCTACGTGCCGATCGGCATGGGCTCGGGCATCTGCGGGCTGATCCAGGCGCGCAACCTGCTTGGCCTGCGCACAGAAATCGTCGGCGTGGTGTCCAGTGCTGCGGACGCATTTGCCCAGAGCCTGGAGCAGGGCCGCATCGTCACCACCGCCACGGCCAATACTTTCGCCGACGGCATGGCCTGCCGCATGCCGTTGCCCGAAGCGTTCGAAATCATCCGCCAGCATGCCGCGCGCATCGTGCGCGTCAGCGATGAGGAAGTGGCCCAGGCCATGCGCATCTACCACGAAGACACCCACAACACCGCCGAAGGCGCAGGGGCCGCCGGGCTTGCCGCGCTGATCCAGGAGCGCGAGCGCCAGCAGGGGCGCAAGGTGGCGGTGATTCTCAGCGGGGCGAATATTGATCGGCAGCGGTATGCGCAGGTATTGGCGGGTGATTGAAAAATCCTGAATTGAAGCATTGGAAAAAGTGCTATCTTATTTTGATAGCATTTTCCGATGAACAATCGATATCGAAAGATCCTCGACAGCATCTTCCGCACACCGACCAGCGCCAGCCTGGTGTTTACCGACATCGAGGCGCTAGTGCTGTATCTGGGCGGGCAAGTGCAGGAACGTGAGGGCTCCAGGGTCAAGTTGATCCTGGGTGATCAGCTTTGGCGCTGTCACCGGCCGCACCCGGGCAAAGAGGCCAAGCGATATCAGGTGGAAGAAGCCCGCGAGTTTCTTCTACGGGCAGGAGTTCAACCATGAACACTATGAGCTACAAGGGCTACACCGCCCGAGTCGAATACGATCCACGGGACGATATTTTCGTCGGTCGTGTCCTGGGTGTGCGTGACATCATCAGCTTCCACGCCAGCGCCGTCATGCAGTTGCACGAGGCGTTTCACCTGGCGCTGGATGACTACCTGGCCGATTGCGCCGAGCGTGGGGTCAAGCCGGAAAAACCCGCTTCCGGCAAAGTCATGCTGCGTATCAGGCCAGAAGTCCATGCCGCGGCGACCATCGCAGCTCAATCGGCAGGCAAGAGCCTCAACCAATGGGCCGATGAAGTGTTTGAGCGTGCAGCACAAGCCTGAGTAAAGGCAATTTCTTCCAATACAGCCCGGCGAAAAACCGTTTAAATAGCGCCTGCCCTCAACAGCGGTTACGGAACGTCGATGCCTTTTTCAAATGGATTTCTGCTGAGTTTGTCGTTGTGCCTGGATATCGGCATTGCCAATATCGCCATGATCACCCTGGCCATGCAGCGAGGCTTCCTGCAGGGTTTCTGGCTGGGGCTGGGCACCTGTGTCGGTGACCTGCTGTATGCCATTGCGGCATTGGCGGGGATGACCGTGCTGCTGCAATTTGAAACGGTACGCTGGGTGTTGTGGCTGGGCGGGTCGGTGTTGCTGGTGTGGTTTGCCATCAAGATGCTGCTGGCGGCGCTGCGTGGCAACGCCCACCTGGAGACCCGTGGCGAGGTGGTCGTGGAATCGGGCTGGCGCGAGTTCATGCGCGGGATCTTCCTGGCCATGTCGTCGCCCAGCGCCATCCTTTGGTTTGCCGCGGTCGGCGGGGTGCTGATTTCCCGTTCCGGTGGCGGCAGCCTGTTCGAAGCCGGGCTGTTTCTCTCCGGTTTTTTTGCCGCCGGGCTGATCTGG
This sequence comes from Pseudomonas sp. RC2C2, assembly GCF_018390435.1. Classification (NCBI taxonomy): domain Bacteria; kingdom Pseudomonadati; phylum Pseudomonadota; class Gammaproteobacteria; order Pseudomonadales; family Pseudomonadaceae; genus Pseudomonas; species Pseudomonas sp. RC2C2. The sequence continues at coordinate 3,741,496 of NZ_JAHBAX010000001.1, forward strand.
TGCCTGTCGTTGTGCGGCATTGCCAGCCATGGCGGACGGTTGTTGGGGGATCGCTTGCTGACCTGGTCGTACCTGCTGTCGGCGGGCATTTTCTGCTATTTCGCCGGCTACGTGATTCTTTCCGGTTACCGCGAGTTCATCCTCGCCGTGCCTGCGGCCGCGCCGGGTCTATAATGATTCGAGACACCGGTGCGCAGGTGCCGTCAGGCAGGAGGAGCTTCGATGAAAGGTCTGGATGCAAAAAAGGCGACGAAGAAAAAACCACTGAAAACCGCCAAAGAAAAACACGCCGCCAAACGCGCCAAACGCTCAGGCGGCAGTTTTCTTTCGCAATAATGCCAAGAGCTCCGCAAGGGGCTCTTTTCGTCAGGGGCGGGCCCTCGAGCAGATTCCGAGAATGGGTAATTGCCGCTACCCTAGCGCTGGGTACGGATACGCTGTGCCCATTACCCTGGCGAACGAGGCAAAGGACATGACTCTGCAGACTCCCCCGATCAAACCCGCGCGTTTCGAAGACGGTCGTACCTTCACGGTTGCCGGACTTGGTGAGCGCTATGGCCAGGCCACCCTCCAGCAAATCCCCACCCTGTGGCAACGCTTCGAGCAGCACATTGGCCGGGTTCCCGGGCAGATAGGCGGGGAAACCTACGGGGTGTGCAGCAACGGTGATGGCCAAGGCAATTTCGACTATATCGCCGGGGTCCGGGTGCAGGACACCGATTCGCTGCCTGCCGGTTTTCAGCATGTCGAACTCAAGGCCCGACGTTATGCAGTGTTTGAGCACCACGGCAGCCTCGACAACCTCAAGGCCACCTTTCAGGCCATATGGAAGGACTGGGTGCCGGTGTCCGGCGAAACTGTGGCCAACGCGCCTGAGTTCGAGCGTTATGGCCAGGACTTCAACCCCGATGACCGCAATAGCGTGATGGAAATATGGCTGCCTCTGGAAAGCAAATGATCGAAACCTGCACCGATGTACAGCAAGACGATTGGCTTGTGCTGCGCCAGGCGCTGTGGCCCCAGTGCCCGCTGGAGGAGCACCGCCAGTCAGTGCGCGAAATCATCGAGCAGCCCCAGCGCCTGGTGGCCTTTCTGGCCCGTGACCGCGCCGGGCGCGCTTTGGGTTTTGCCGAAGCCTCGATCCGCAGTGATTACGTCAATGGCAGCAACAGTTCGCCGGTGGCCTTTCTCGAAGGCGTGTTCGTCGCGCCCCAGGCTCGGGGCCAGGGTGTTGCCGGGCACCTGATTGCGGCGGTTGAACAGTGGGGCGCCAGCCTGGGTTGCAGCGAGCTGGCCTCGGATGCTGCCCTGGACAACCACAGCAGTCACGCGATGCATGCGGCATTGGGCTTTAGTGAAACTGAGCGGGTGGTGTACTTTCTCAAGCCTTTGGCCAAGGGCTGATCTTTAGGGGGCTTCGCGGATGCGATCCTTGGGTTGGTTTTTGAGGCTGTGAGCTAATCCATTCGCTGTGGCGCTGCTGCCGGCCCCTTCCGCCCTTACGGCGGGTCCCTTTTGTTCTTGGCAAAAGGAACCAAAACCGCTCGCTCCTGCATACGGCCCTACGCTTCGCTCCGGGTTCCTTCGCTTCGGTGCCTTCCAGGGGCATCGCGGCCTACGACTTGCTACGCCAAGTCTACGTCTCGCGACTTCGGCTTGGGCCGAAGGGTGCTGCGCACCAGCCCCCTCCAGACACCTACGCTCAGCCTCCTGAAGTCGCGAAGTTACGGGCGGCGCCTGCACTGGCGTATCTGCGAAATCAGATTATGGCGCAGCCAAGCTGACGCCGGAGCGGGACAAGCTCGCTGGCAAAGCGAGCACCGACTTGCTTGATCTTGATCTTGATGCGCGTAGTTCAAGGCGCCGCCGTAAAGGCGGAAGGGGCCGGCAGCAGCGCCACACAAAATGGATAAGCCCGCAGCCTGCAACATCCCAACCCAAGAATCATAGCCCCAGGATTCCGTGAACAACCATTTTCCCTGTCTGTCGATTTCAGCCGCCGCCAATCGACCATCTGTGAACGCGCCGAATGGTTCGGCGCCTGATCGCGCAGAGGACACGACCATGAACAGTGCCGCCGAGAACGAAATCCGCCAACTCATCGAACAGTGGATTCCGGCTGTTCGCGCCCGTGATATCGAGGCCATCACCGCCCCTTGCGCCGATGACATCCGCGCCTTCGATGCGGTCAAGGCACTGCAGTTCAAGGGCAAGGCTGCCTACCGCGCCCACTGGCAGGCCTGTATGGAGCATTGCCCGGGCGAGATGGTCTTCGAGGTCGAGCAATTGCAGATCCAGGCTACCCCGGAGCTGGCACTGGCGCATTGGCTCAACCGTTGTGGCCCGGCCAACAGCGAAGGCGGTGAGGATCAAAGCTGCTACATGCGGGTTACCGTCGGCTACCAGCGCATCGGCGGGCAATGGAAGGTCATTCATGAGCACTGGTCGGCACCGTTCGACATGGAGTCCGGTGCCGCGCTGTTCTCGCTCAAGCCTTGAGCTGAAAACCCCGAGAGTTATGCCGAATCGCGCTTTCTAAGGCGGTGCGCTCTGCCGCCATAGTATCCCCAGCTGTGGAGACGACGATGAAATACCTGTGCCTGGTCTACTGTGATGAAAGTCTGCTGCACAGCCTGCCCGACAGCCCGGCCGACGCCGAGTGCATGGCCTACGCCGAATCGATCCAGGGCAGTGGTCGCATGCTTGCCGCCGAGGCGCTCAAGCCGGTGCAGACCGCGACTACCGTGCGCGTGCGCGGCGGGCAGATGAGCCTGACCGACGGCCCCTTCGCCGAAACCAAGGAGCAGTTGGCCGGCTTCTATCTGGTCGATGCGCGAGACTTGAACGAGGCCTTGAACATTGCCAAGGGCATTCCCGCTGCGCGGGTCGGCAGTGTCGAGGTGCGGCCGATCCGAGAGTTGCAACCCTGAAGCGAAGGAGAACAACACCATGAGCCTTCTACCCCCCGAGCAGCCCAAGGCGCAGCACGAGCTGTCATTGACACGCCTGATCGACGCGCCGCGGAGCAAGGTGTATCGGGCCTGGACCGAGCCGCAACTGCTTGCCCAATGGTGGGGCCCCAACGGCATGACCACACCGGAATGTGAGATGCAGTTGTGGGTGGGCGGCTTGTTTCGTACGGTGATGCGTGCCCCCGACGGCAGCGAGTACCCGAATCAGGGGGTGTTTCTGGAGATCGTGCCGCCAGCGCGGATCGTCTTCACCGATGCCTTTGGCCCGGGCTGGGTGCCTTCGAACAAAGCCTTCATGACGGCGGTGGTGACCTTCGACGACGTCCATGGCAAGACCCAATACACCGCCCGCGCCTGGCACTGGAGTGCTGCCGATTGCCAGGCCCATGAAGAGATGGGTTTTCACCGTGGCTGGGGTGAGAGCCTGGATCGCCTGGTGGCGGTGGTGACCACGCAGATGCCCGACTGATGGCCGCGCTGGCACAGGTACGGGCGCAACTGGAGGCCGTTTACCGGCAGGAATCGCGGCGTATCCTGGCGACGCTGATTCGCCTGCTCGGCGACTTCGACCTCGCCGAAGAGGCCATGCATGAGGCGTTCTTCATCGCTGTCGAGCGTTGGCAGCGCGACGGCATTCCGGCAAGCCCCAGGGCCTGGCTGGTGTCCACCGGGCGCTTCAAGGCAATCGATAGCCTGCGCCGACGGGCGCGTTTCGACCGTTCTCAGGCGCAGTTGATGCAGGCGCTGGCGTCGCTCCAGGAGGTTCAGGTGAATGACCAAGAGCTGGAGGATGACCGTCTGCGCCTGATCTTCACCTGTTGCCACCCGGCGCTGGCCGCCGATGCCCAGGTACCGCTGACCCTGCGCGAAGTCTGCGACCTGACCACCGAAGAAATCGCCCGCGCGTTTTTGCAGAGCCCGGCGACCATCGCCCAGCGTATTGTCCGCGCCAAGGCCAAGATCCGCGATGCGCGGATTCCCTATCAGGTGCCGTCGCTGGCCGAACTGCCGGAGCGGCTTGATAGCGTGCTGCGGGTGATCTACCTGGTGTTCAACGAAGGCTATTCGGCGTCTTCGGGGGAGAGTCTGATGCGCCATGACTTGAGCGATGAAGCCATCCGCCTGGGGCGTTTGCTCCAGCAATTGCTACCCGATCCGGAGGTGCTCGGCCTGCTGGCGCTGATGCTGTTGCAGGCCTCGCGGCAGCAAGCGCGCAGCGATGCCCAGGGCGAGCTTGTTGTGCTCGATGAACAGGACCGCAGCCTGTGGAACCGCGAGCTGATTGCCGAAGGCTGCCAACTGGTGCAGCAGGCCCTGCGCAGTCAGCAGTTCGGCGTCTATAGCTTGCAGGCAGCGATTGCCGCCGTGCATGCGCAGGCGGACAGTGCCGAGCAAACCGATTGGCATGAGATCGTCGGTCTGTACGATGTGCTGCTGCAGCACTGGCCGTCGCCGGTGGTCGAGCTCAACCGCGCGGCCGCCCTGGCCCGGCGCGATGGTGCCCAGGCGGGATTGGCGGCGGTGGAGGCGATTCTGGCTCGTGGGCAGTTGCAGGACTATCACCTGGCCCATTCGGCCCGCGCCGAACTGTGCCGCCAGCTAGGCCGGCTGGATCAAGCCCGCGAGGCCTATCGCAGCGCCCTTGAACTGACCCGCCAGGGCCCCGAGCGGCGCTTTATCGAGCGCCGTCTGCGCGAGCTGTGAGGCTCAGCCGATGGTGATGGGTGGCGGGCTGACCAGGTCGACGGTCTGCTGCTTGCGCGGGGCGAGAATCTCGGCCTCGCCGTCGACCACCAGCTCGTCGTTCTGATTGAACACGCGCGTGGCGATGCGCACCTTGAACTTCGGCAGTTTCTCGAGGATTTCCAGGCGCACGGTCAGGGTGTCACCGAACTTGACCGGTTTCTGGAAGCTCATGGTCTGGCCCAGGTAGATGGTGCCAGGGCCAGGCAACTCGCAGGCCACTGCGGCGCTGATCAGCGCGCCACTGAACATGCCGTGGGCGATACGCTCCTTGAACATGCTCTTGGCGGCGAACTCGGCATCCAGGTGCACCGGGTTGTGGTCACCGGACATCGCAGCAAACAGCTGAATGTCACGTTCTTCGACAGTCTTGCTGAAGCTGGCGGTCTGGCCGACTTCAAGGGCTTCGTACGGCGTGTTGGTGACCTGGGTCATCACTTGTTTTTCCTTCTATCGTGGCGGCCGGCCGGTCATTCGCTGCGGGCGGGGCGAGCAATGGTCAGCGCCTGCTGCAGCCAGTCGATGATCGCGGCCGTGACCTCGTCACGGTTGGTTTCGTTGAGCAACTCATGCCGCGCCTGGGGGTAGAGCTGCAACTGTACGTGCTGATTGCCGGCCAGGCGCAAGGCACCGGCCAGATCCTTGAGACGCTTGCCGGCACTGACCGGATCACATTCGCCGCCCATTACCAGGATCGGCAGGTTCGGATCGATCTGCGCCAGGTTGCGGGGCTGGCTGATTTGTTCCAGGCCCATCAGCAGGTCGATCCACAAACGGTTGCTGCAGCGAAAGCCGCACAACGGGTCGGCAGCATACTTGTCGACTTCGGCGTTGTCGCGGCTGAGCCAGTCGAAGGCCGTGCGGTTGGGCTTGAAGGCTTTGTTGAACGAGCCGAACGACAGCCATTCGATCAGCGCGCTGTGCCCCAGCGGGCCCTGGCGCCAGGCTTCGAAGCGGGCGATCAGGCACGCGGTGCGGTACAGGGCCGGGGGCTGGAAGTTCGAGCCGCTGAGAATCGCGCCCTGCAGGCTGGCGCCATGGTGCATCAGGTAGGCCTGGGCGATATAGCTGCCCATGCTGTGGCCGAACAGGAACACCGGCGTGCCCGGAAACTGCTGACCGATGTGCTGGCTGAGCAGGCCCAGGTCATTGATCACGCTGTTCCAGCCATTGTGTCGGGCGAACAGGCCTAAAGTGCCAAGTTCGGCGGTGCGTCCGTGGCCACGCTGGTCGTGGGCGAGCAGGGCATAGCCGGCGTTGGTCAGGGCTTCGCCCAGGCGTTGATAGCGCCCGGCATGCTCGGCCATGCCATGGGCGAGCAACACCACCGCTTTGATCGGCGTGTCCGGCAGCCATTGGTAAACGTAGAGGCTGCAGTGATCGCTGGCCGCAAGCCAGAACGCGTCGTGGTGCATGGCGAGTCCTTGTCACACAAGTCGGAGAATCAGCTCAGTGTATAACCCAGGCGAACAATCGCAGGGTCCTCAGCAATAAGATTCACAATGTTAATGACAGCGCTTGGCGTATTTGCCACCTGCGACATACCTGCTAACGTCGGCAGAGCACCTTCTTCGCCAAGCAGGCAAGGGGGCCGGAACGGCTCAGGTATGAGGACAAGAATAAATGCAAGCTGATTTCTGGAATGACAAGCGCCCGGCAGGCGTTCCTTCGCAAATTGACGTAAATGCTTACAAGTCCGTGGTCGAAGTCTTCGAACGCTCCTGCAAGAAGTTCGCTGACCGTCCGGCGTTCAGCAACCTCGGGGTAACCCTGAGCTACGCTGAGCTCGAACGCTATTCTGCGGCCTTTGCCGCTTACCTGCAGCAGCACACCGACCTGGTGCCGGGCGACCGCATCGCGGTACAGATGCCCAACGTGCTGCAGTACCCCATCGCCGTGTTCGGCGCCTTGCGCGCCGGGCTGATCGTGGTCAATACCAACCCGCTGTATACCGCCCGCGAAATGCGCCACCAGTTCAAGGATTCCGGCGCGCGGGCCCTGGTGTACCTGAACATGTTCGGCAAGCTGGTGCAGGAAGTGCTGCCCGACACCGGCATCGAGTTTCTCATCGAAGCGAAGATGGGCGACATGCTGCCGACGGCCAAGGGCTGGTTGGTCAATACCATCGTCAGCAAGGTCAAGAAGATGGTCCCTGACTACCGTCTGCCCCAGGCAGTGCCGTTCAAGAGCGCCCTGGCCCAGGGCCAGGGCCAGTCGCTCAAGCCGGTAGCGCAGAGCCTGGACGACATCGCCGTGCTGCAGTACACCGGTGGCACCACGGGCCTGGCCAAGGGCGCGATGCTGAGCCACGGCAATCTGGTGGCCAACATGCTCCAGGTGCTGGCGTGTTTCTCCCAGCATGGGCCCGATGGCCAGCGCCTGATCAAGGAAGGGCAGGAGGTGATGATTGCACCGCTGCCGCTCTACCATATCTATGCCTTCACCGCGAACTGCATGTGCATGATGGTGACCGGTAACCACAACGTGCTGATTACCAATCCGCGGGACATTCCTGGCTTTATCAAGGAACTGAAGAAGTGGAAGTTTTCTGCGCTGCTGGGGCTCAACACCCTGTTCGTGGCACTGATGAACCACCCCGAGTTCAAGAACCTCGACTTCTCGGCGCTGAAAGTCACCAACTCCGGTGGTACCGCACTGGTCAGCGCCACCGCCGAGCGTTGGGAGAGCATCACCGGTTGCCGCATTGTCGAAGGCTACGGCCTGACCGAGACCTCGCCGGTCGCCAGTACCAACCCTTATGGCCAGCTGGCGCGCCTGGGGACCGTGGGCATTCCGGTGCCGGGCACGGCGTTCAAGGTCATTGACGACGAGGGCGTCGAGCAACCCTTTGGCGAGCGCGGCGAGTTGTGCATCAAGGGCCCGCAAGTCATGAAAGGCTACTGGCAGCACCCTGAGGCGACCGCCGAGGCGCTGGACAGCGAAGGCTGGTTCAAGACCGGCGACATTGCAGTGATCGACCCGGATGGCTTTACCCGCATCGTTGACCGCAAGAAGGACATGATCATTGTCTCGGGTTTCAACGTGTATCCGAACGAGATCGAAGAGGTGGTGATGGGCCATCCGCAGGTGGCCAGTTGCGCGGTGATCGGCGTTCCTGACGAGCGTTCGGGCGAGGCGGTGAAGCTGTTCGTGGTACCGCGCGAGGGCGGGGTGACCCTTGAAGAGCTGAAGGCTTATTGCAAGGCCAATTTCACGGGCTACAAGGTGCCCAAGCACATTGTGTTGAGGGAGTCGTTGCCGATGACGGCGGTGGGCAAGATTCTGCGCAGGGAGTTGCGCGATATAGCCTGACGGCAAGCCGCAAGCACGCCTCCAGCTTGCGGCTTGCTTCTTGAAACCCAAGGCTTTAGAATTTTTACTCTAAAAATGACTACGTGATAATCAAGAGTCATTTCCGTGACTGTTTGGGCTACTTTAGCTCTAGGCGGCCCTTGGCAAAGCTGCTACTCTCGGCCCGCTTCGGATTATCAGGTTTGCAATAAACCGTAATCTTATATCAATAATAATCGCATCGACTGCGGTGAAGAATTCGCTGCTGCTGGAGGAGTGGGCTTCCATGATCGAAAATTTTTGGAAGGATAAGTACCCAGCCGGGATTGCCTCGCAAATCAATCCTGATGAGTATCCGAATATTCAGGCGGTATTGAAGCAGTCTTGCCAACGCTTTGCCGATAAACCGGCCTTTAGCAACCTGGGCAAAACCCTTACCTACGGCGAGTTGTATGAGTTGTCGGGGGCCTTTGCCGCCTACTTGCAACAGCATACCGACCTGCAGCCGGGTGATCGTATTGCCGTGCAGCTGCCCAACGTCCTGCAATACCCTGTTGCCGTGTTCGGTGCCCTGCGGGCGGGCCTGATCGTGGTCAACACCAACCCGTTGTATACCGCGCGGGAATTGGAACACCAGTTCAACGATTCCGGCGCCAAGGCGCTGGTCTGCCTGGCGAACATGGCGCACCTGGCCGAGAAGGTGGTGCCCAAGACCCAGGTCAAACACGTTATTGTCACCGAAGTGGCCGACCTGTTGCCACCGGTTAAACGCCTGTTGATCAACAGCGTGATCAAGTACGTGAAGAAAATGGTCCCGGCCTATCACCTGCCCAAAGCGGTGAAGTTCAACGATGTCTTGAGCAAAGGCCGCGGCAAGACTGTTCAGGAAGCCAATCCGGGCAGTAATGATGTGGCCGTGTTGCAATACACCGGCGGCACTACCGGGGTGGCCAAGGGCGCGATGCTGACCCACCGCAACCTGGTGGCCAACATGCTGCAATGCCGGGCGCTGATGGGCTCGAACCTCAACGAAGGTTGCGAGATCCTGATCACACCGCTGCCGCTGTACCACATCTACGCGTTCACCTTTCACTGCATGGCGATGATGCTGATTGGCAGCCACAACATCCTGATCAGCAACCCGCGTGACTTACCGGCGATGGTCAAGGAACTGTCGAAGTGGAAGTTCAGCGGCTTTGTTGGTTTGAACACCTTGTTCGTCGCCCTGTGCAACAACGAGAATTTCCGCAAGCTGGATTTCTCCGGCCTGAAGATCACCCTGTCGGGCGGTATGGCGCTGCAGATGAGTGTCGCCGAGCGCTGGAAGGCAGTGACCGGATGCGCCATCTGCGAAGGTTACGGCATGACCGAAACCAGCCCGGTGGCAGCGGTCAACCCGGCCGAGCAGAACCAGATCGGCACCATCGGTATTCCGATGCCCTCGACCCTGTGCAAGATCATCGACGACGCCGGTGTGGAACTGGCACTGGGCGAAGTCGGCGAGTTGTGCGTGAAGGGGCCGCAGGTGATGAAGGGCTACTGGCAGCGTGAAGATGCCACCAACGAGATCCTCGACAGCGACGGCTGGCTGAAGACCGGTGACATCGCCCTGATCCAGCCGGACGGCTACATGCGTATCGTCGACCGCAAGAAAGACATGATCCTGGTCTCCGGTTTCAACGTCTATCCGAACGAGCTCGAAGATGTGCTGGCGGCCTTGCCAGGCGTGCTGCAGTGTGCGGCCATCGGCGTGCCGGACGAGAAGTCCGGTGAAGTGATCAAGATCTTCATCGTGGTCAAGCCGGGCATGACCGTGACCAAGGAGCAGGTGATGGAGCATATGCGCGCCAATGTCACCGGCTACAAAGTGCCACGCTTTGTCGAGTTCCGTGATGCGTTGCCGACGACCAACGTTGGCAAGATCCTGCGCCGTGAACTGCGTGATGAAGAGCTGAAGAAGCTGGGCCTTAAGAAGATCGCCTGAGTTTCAGGCGAACGCTTCGCGCTCGATCGCTGGCAAGCCAGCTCCCACAGGTACGGTGTAATTGGCCCTTGTGGGAGCTGGCTTGCCAGCGATGGTTTCAGCGCAATTTTTCGAGCATCTGGTAATACCACATCCCCGCCGCCAGCAACGGATTGCCCAACACATCGCCCATTGGCACCTTGATGTGTTTGCAGCCGGCAAAGGTATCGAATTTCTCCAGTGTCCCGGTCAGTGCTTCGGCCATGATTTCGCCCATGATATGGCTGGTGGCGATGCCGTGCCCGGAATAACCCTGGCAGTACCAGACGTTATCCGACAGCTTGCCCAGCTGCGGAATGCGGTTGACCACAATCCCCATCGCACAACTCCACTGGAACTCGATCGGCACGCCCTTGAGCGCCGGAAACGTGCGCTCGATGCACGGGCGCAGTTCACCGGCGATATCCCGTGAGTCGCGCCCGGAATAGTTGGCGCCACCGCCAAACAGCAGGCGGCCATCGGCGGTCAGCCGGTAGTAGTCGAGGACGAAGCGGCAGTCGTACACCGCAAGGTCCTGCGGGTTGATCTGCGCGGCCAGCTCACCCAGTGGCGCGGTGGTGACGATGCCGCCCATGGCCGGGAAGATCTTGCCCTTGAGCTGGCGCTGTTCCAGTTTGTGATAGACGTCGCCGGCCAACAAAACCTGCTTGGCTTCGACCCGGCCGTGGGCCGTCACCACCGCCGGCTGGTCGCCGTGAATGATGTCCAGTACCTCGGAGTTCTCGAAGATCAACGCGCCCAGGCTGTGCGCGGCGCGGGCCTCGCCCAGGCACAGGTTGAGCGGGTGCAGGTGCAGGTTGCGGCGGTTCTTCAAGGCACCCAGGTACAGCGGGCTTTGCAGGTGTTCGCGCATGGCATGCTGGTCGAGCAGCTCGACCTGATCGCCCATGCCGTGGCGCTCGGCCTCGGCGGCAAAGGCGCGCAGTTCGCCCATGTGCGAAGCTTTCATCGCCGCGTGCAGGTGGCCGCGCTTGAGGTCGCAGTCGATGCCGTAGCGTTCCACCCTTTGCTCGATGATCTGGTGGCCGCGCCAGCGCAGGTGCCAGATGAAGTCATCGACGTCATCACCGAGCTTGTCGCGCATCTGCTTGCGCATCGCTTCATCGCCCGAGAGGCTGCCGGTGACCTGGCCGCCGTTGCGCCCGCTGGCGCCCCAGCCGATGCGATTGGTTTCGATAAGGGCGACCTTCAGGCCGCGTTCGGCCAGCTCCACGGCGCTGGCGACACCGGTAAAGCCACCGCCGATGATTGCCACATCGACCTTCACCGTGCCCTTGAGCGTCGGGTACTGCGTGGCGTCATTGAGGCTTGCGGTGTAGTAGGAGGCACTGCGCTGGGCAGGGCCGGGATTTACGGCTGCATTCATGACAAAAATCCTTGGCGCAAAAAGAGAGAGTCAGGCCTGGGTCAGGTACCAGCGCCAGTCCTGCTCGCCGACTTCGGCCATGAACTGGCGGTACTCGGCGCGCTTGACCGCAAGGTACACGCCGAGGAACTCGGCGCCGAAGGCCTCCCGTGCCCAGCTCGAACGCTCCAGCGCAGTCAGCGACGTCAGCCAGTCGGTGGGCAGCAGTTCGGTGGCCTGGGCATAGCCATTGCCCTCGACCGGTGCGCCCGGGTCGAGTTGTTGGCGGATGCCGTGATGCAGGCTGGCAAGGATCGCCGCCGCGGCCAGGTAAGGGTTGGCATCGGCGCCGCAGATGCGGTGCTCGATATGCCGGCTGTTGGCCGGGCCGCCTGGCACGCGCAGGCTGACGGTGCGGTTATCCACCCCCCAGGTCGGCGCCAGCGGCGCATAGCTGTTGGCCTGGAAGCGTCGATAGGAGTTGGCGTTGGGGCAAAACAGCAGCAGCGAATCGAGCAGCAGCTTGAGCATGCCGGCCACCGACTGGCGCAGCAGCGGCGTGCCGGCCTTGTCTTCACTGGCATAGAGGTTGTTGCCCAGGGCATCGGCCAGGCTCACGTGCATGTGCATGCCGGTGCCGGCCAGGTGATCGAACGGCTTGGCCATGAAGCAGGCCTGCATCCCGTGCTTGTGTGCCACGCCCTTGACCAGGCGCTTGTAGCGCACTGCCTGGTCCATGGCCAGCAGCGCGTCGCCATGCTCCAGGGTGATTTCCACCTGGCCCGGGGCGTACTCGGAAATCGCCGTGCGCGCCGGAATGCCCTGGGCTTTGCAGGCAGCATAGAGGTCGGCGAGAAACGGCTCGATCTGTTCCAGTTCGCGCAGGCCGTAGACCTGGGTGCCACGCGGGCGGCCGCCGTCGCTGTCCAGCGCCGGTTGCGGCCGGCCCTGGCTGTCGCGCTTCTGGTCAAGCAGGTAGAACTCCAGCTCGCAGGCCATCACCGGGTAGTAACCGTCGGCCTTGAGCGCATCGATGACCTTGATCAGCAGATGGCGCGGGTCGGCAATGCTCGCCGGCAGGCCTTCGCTGGGGTGCATGCTGACCTGCAGCGCCGCTGTGGGAATCTGCCGCCACGGCAGACGCACCAGGCTGTTTTCCAGGGGATAGGCGCGACAATCAATGTCGCCGACATCCCAGACCAGCCCGGAGTTTTCCACGTCGTCGCCGTTCAGGGTCAGGCCGAGGATGGTGCTGGGCAATGGCCGACCGCTTTCGTACACCGCCAGCAGCTCTTCGCGGTGCAGCAGCTTGCCGCGCGGCACGCCGTTTGCGTCGAGGATGAACAGCTCGATCATTTCGATATCGGGGTTGGCGGCCAGAAACGTTCGGGCCTGCTCGATGGGGGCAAATTGCATGGTGCGCTCGCTCGCGCCGTCAGGCGCACAGGACTGCCTAGCCGGTCAGGCGGCAGTCTTCGACAAGGAAGGTCGGCCAGAAGCTGGCCGCACGGTTCAGTGCAGAGCGAAGCGGGCGTCCGGTGGGCGGGCATGGCGGCAGTGCCACAAGGCCCAGAAGGCGAGAATGATGTGCACCAGAGGATTTTCCCCAGAGCGTGCCCGCACCTTCGGGAACGAAGGACGCAGCAGCGGACGGGGCAAACCGGGAGACGAAGTCATGCCTGGATACTCCCATGCCGGGGAAGGTTCATTAAATAAGCCTTTGTGCAACTTCAGGTAAGTCTTGACTAAACAATGCCCGGGCCGCCTGCAACCGTGCCGAGCGTCGGCAAATCTGCGACAATCGCAGCCCTTGAAAAAGCCGATCATGCAAAAGCAGGCTCACCTGCACGACTAAAAAGCCCCCATGACTGACCACGCGATTGATCAACTGCTGAAAAACCTCGACCACGCCATGATTGCCGAGCGTCACCGCCTGCGCCGGCAGCTGCACGAGCTGCGCAAGCGCCCGGACGAGGCCAAGCTTGCGCAATGGGTCGACAAGGTTCAGGCCTCCTGCGCCCAGGTCACTGCGCGCAAGGCCAGCGTGCCGAGCATCCGTTACGACGACAGCCTGCCGATTGCGGCCAAGCGTGACGAGATCAAAAAGGTCCTGGCCGAGCACCAGGTGCTGATCATCGCCGGTGAAACCGGCTCGGGCAAAACCACCCAGTTGCCGAAGATCTGCCTGGAGCTTGGCCGCGGCCAGCATGGCCTGATCGCCCATACCCAGCCACGGCGGATTGCTGCGCGCAGTGTCGCTACCCGGGTCGCCGAAGAGCTGGGCACGCCACTGGGGGCGCTGGTTGGCTACCAGGTGCGCTTTGAAGACCAGAGCGATGCCAACACCCTGGTCAAGCTGATGACCGACGGCATCCTCCTGGCCGAAACCCAGCACGACCGTTTTCTTGAGCGCTACGACACCATCATTGTCGACGAAGCCCACGAGCGCAGCCTGAACATCGACTTTCTGCTCGGCTACCTGAAGACCCTGCTGCCACGCCGTCCCGATCTCAAGGTCATCATCACCTCGGCGACCATTGACCTTGAGCGCTTCTCCAAGCACTTCAACGATGCGCCGATCATCGAAGTGTCGGGTCGCACCTACCCGGTGGAAACCTGGTACCGGCCATTGACCAGTGAGCAGGACGAGGAGGGCAACCGCGTCGAGGACGACCTCACCGTTGACCAGGCGATCCTCGCCACCCTCGACGAGATTGCCGCCCACGAGCGCAGCCTGGGCAAAGGCCCGGGCGATGTGCTGGTGTTCCTGCCGGGCGAGCGCGAAATTCGCGACGCCGCCGAGATGCTGCGCAAGGCCCAGTTGCGCCACACCGAGATCCTGCCGTTGTACGCGCGCCTGTCACCGGCCGAGCAGCAGAAGATTTTCCAGTCCCATCCGGGGCGGCGTGTGGTGCTGGCCACCAACGTCGCCGAAACCTCGCTGACAGTGCCGGGCATTCGCTATGTGATCGACAGCGGCACCGCACGGATCAGCCGCTACAGCTACCGGGCCAAGGTCCAGCGCCTGCCGATCGAAGCCGTGTCCCAGGCCAGCGCCAACCAGCGCAAGGGCCGCTGCGGCCGGGTCGAACCGGGCATCTGCGTGCGCCTGTACAGCGAAGAAGACTTCAACGCGCGGCCGGCCTTTACCGACCCGGAAATCCTGCGCACCAACCTCGCTGCGGTCATCCTGCAGATGCTGCACCTGCGCCTGGGCGAGATCGACGCGTTCCCGTTCATCGAACCACCGGATGGCAAGGCCATCAGCGACGGCTTCAACCTGTTGCAGGAGCTCTCGGCGGTCAACCGCGAGAACCAGCTGACGCCCCTGGGCCGGCAACTGGCGCGCCTGCCAGTGGACCCGCGGCTGGGCCGCATGCTGCTCGAAGGCGCCAAGCAAGGCAGTCTCAACGAGCTGTTGATCGTCGCCAGTGCGCTGTCGGTGCAAGACCCGCGCGAGCGTCCACCGGAGCGCCAGCAAGCGGCGGACCAGGCCCATGCGCAATGGAAGGATGCCGACTCCGACTTCGCCGCGCTGGTCAACCTGTGGCGCGGCTTCGAGGAGCAGCGCCAGGCCCTGACCGCCAGCCCGCTGCGCAATTGGTGTCGGAAAAACTTCCTCAACTACCTGCGCCTGCGCGAATGGCGCGATGCTCACCGGCAGTTGAGTCTGATCTGTCGTGATCTGCAGTTGAGCATCAATAAGGAGCCTGCTGACTACCCGCGCCTGCACAAGGCGATTCTGTCCGGCCTGCTCAGCCAGATCGGCCAGAAGACCGAAGACGGTGACTACCTCGGTGCCCGCCAGCGGCGCTTCTGGGTGCACCCGTCATCCGGTTTGGGCAAGAAGCGCCCGCAGTGGCTGATGACCGCCGAGCTGGTGGAAACCACCAAGCTCTATGCGCGCATGGTGGCCAAGATCGATTCGGACTGGATCGAGCCGCTGGCCGGGCACCTGATCAAGAAAAACCACTTCGAACCGCACTGGGAGAAGAAGCGCGGCCAGGTGGTGGCCTTCGAGCAGGTCACCCTCTATGGCCTGATCGTGGTCGGCCGTCGGCCAGTGCATTACGGCCCGGTCGACCCGGTGATGTCCCGCGAGCTGTTTATCCGCGAGGCGCTGGTCGGTGGCGAGATCCAGTCCAAAGCCAAATGCCTGAGCGCCAACCGGCGCTTGCTCGAGCAGCTCGACGAGCTGGAGGCCAAGGCCCGTCGGCGCGATATCCTCGCCGATGAAGAAACCTTGTACGGCTTCTATGAAGCGCGCCTGCCGGCCGAGATCCACCAGACCGCAACGTTCGACAGCTGGTACCGGGTCAACAGCCAGAAAGACCCGCAGTTGTTGATCATGCGCGAGGAAGACGTGCTGGCCCGCGAGGCCAGTGAAGTCACCGCCGCGCAGTACCCGGACACCTTGCGCCTGGGCGACCTGAGCCTGGCCCTGAGCTACCACTTCGAGCCGAACCATCCGCGAGACGGCGTCACCGTGCGGGTGCCGGCGCCCCTGTTGCCGAGCCTGCCGGGCGAGCGCCTGGAGTGGCTGGTGCCGGGCCTGCTGGAAGCCAAGTGCATTGGCCTGGTGCGCAACCTGCCCAAGGCGCTGCGCAAGAACTTCGTGCCGGTGCCGGACTTCGTCAAGGCCGCGTTGCAGCGCATGAGCTTTGGCGAAGGCTCGTTGCCCCAGGCGCTGGGTCGCGAGCTGCTGCGCATGACCGGTGTGCGGGTCAGCGATGAAGCCTGGGCCGAAGCCGCTTCGCAGGTCGACAGCCACCTGAAGATGAACCTGGAAGTGGTCGATGGCCAGGGCAAGTTCCTTGGTGAAGGCCGCGACCTGGCTGAACTGACTGCACGCTTCGCCGCTGCCAGTCAGGCGGCATTGGCGGTGCCGCAGACTGCGCAAAGCCAGCAGCCGGTGCAGGCCAAGGCCTTTACCCAGGTGGCCGAGACCGCGCAACAGAAGTTTGCCGGGCTGTCGATGACGGTGTATCCGGCGCTGGTGGAAGACAACGGCACGGTCAAGGAGGGGCGTTTCTCGACCCAGGCCGAAGCCGAATTCCAGCACCGCCGTGCCTTGCAGCGCTTGTTGCTGCAGCAATTGGCGGAGCCGGCCAAGTTCCTGCGCAGCAAGCTGCCGGGGCTGACCGAGCTTGGCTTGTTGTACCGTGAACTGGGCCGGGTCGAGGCGCTGGTCGAAGATATCCTCCTGGCCAGCCTCGACAGCTGCATCCTTGACGGCGAAAGCACCCTGCCGCGCGATGGCGCAGGCCTGGCCTCGCTGGCCGAGCGCAAGCGCGGAAGCTGGGCCGAGCACGCCGAACGCCTGGCGCGCCTGACCCTGGAGATCCTCAAGCTCTGGCACGGCCTGCAAAAGCGCTTCAAGGGCAAGATCGACCTGGCTCAGGCCGTGGCCCTCAACGACATCAAGCAGCAATTGGCTAACCTGGTCTACCCGGGCTTTGTCCGTGAAACCCCGGGGCTGTGGCTCAAGGAACTGCCACGCTACCTCAGGGCCATCGAATTGCGCCTGGAGAAACTCGGTGCCCAGGTGCAGAAGGACCGGGTCTGGAGTGGTGAGCTGGGCAACCTCTGGAGCCAGTACCAGACCCGCCTCGACAAGCACGCCCAGGAAGGCAAGCGCGACGAGCAGCTGCAGCTGTACCGCTGGTGGCTGGAGGAATACCGGGTGTCGTTGTTCGCCCAGCAGTTGGGTACCAAGGTGCCGGTTTCCGACAAACGACTGAGCAAGCAGTGGAGTCAGGTGGAAGCCTAAACCCCTGCAGTTGTGGCACACTTGGCTGATATTCGCCGCGTACCCCGGAATTACCTGCCGGGCGTGCGCGGCTCTCGAATGCAGCACTGCGCAGGGGCCCTGCACGTCAGGGTCATTACCAGTCAAAGTTGGTACTTTGGTGCCAACTCAAACCGACCGAACAGGCCGTTGCCGGGCTGGCAATGGCCCCGAACAGAGGAACGACCGTGCATAACGTCGTCATCAGCGGCACCGGCCTGTACACCCCGGCCAACAGCATCTCCAACGAAGAGCTGGTGGAGTCCTTCAACGCCTACGTGCAGCAGTTCAACCGCGACAACGCCGCCGCCATCGAGCGCGGTGAGGTCCAGGCCCTGGCCGAGTCCAGCGCCGCCTTCATTGAAAAAGCCTCGGGGATCAAAAGCCGCTTCGTCATGGACAAGGACGGCATCCTCGATCCGCAGCGCATGAAGCCGCGCCTGCCGGAGCGCTCCAACGACGAACCGTCGATCCTCTGCCAGATGGCCGTAGCCGCCGCCGAACAGGCCCTGCAACGCGCAGGCCGCACGGCTGCGGACGTCGATGCGGTCATCGTTGCCTGTTCCAACCTGCAGCGCCCGTACCCGGCCATTGCCATCGAAGTGCAACAGGCCCTGGGCATCAACGGCTTTGGTTTCGACATAAACGTGGCCTGCTCGTCGGCCACCTTCGGCATCCAGACCGCCTGCAACAGCGTGCAACTGGGCCAGGCCCGCGCGGTACTGGTGATCAGCCCGGAAATCTGCACCGGACACCTGAACTTCCGTGACCGCGACAGCCATTTCATCTTTGGTGATGCCGCGACGGCCGTACTGGTGGAGCGCGCCGACCTGGCCACCTCCAAACACCAGTTCGACATTGTCAGCACCAAGCTGCTGACCCAGTTCTCGAACAACATCCGCAATAACTTTGGCTTCCTCAACCGCGCGGGCGAAGAGGGCATCGGCGCCCCCGACAAGCTGTTCGTCCAGGAAGGCCGCAAGGTGTTCCGCGAGGTCTGCCCGATGGTTGCCGAGCTGATCGGCCAGCACCTGACCGATAACAACCTCAACGTCAGCGACGTCAAGCGCTTCTGGCTGCACCAGGCCAACCTGAGCATGAACCACTTGATCGTCAAGAAACTGCTCGGCCGTGATGCCCTGGAAGAAGAGGCACCGGTGATCCTCGACAGCTATGCCAACACCAGTTCGGCAGGCTCGGTGATCGCCTTGCACAAGCATCAGGATGACCTGCCACAGGGCGCGCTGGGCGTGCTCAGCTCGTTCGGCGCCGGTTATTCGATTGGTAGCGTGATCCTGCGCAAGCGCTGAGCTTCAGTTAAGGGCGAAGTGTCCCACCGCGCTGGTGCACTTCGCTGATGGCGTTGGCTGTAACAAATCCGCCTAATCGGACTCTACCCGCAGAACGATGGATGGATGGCGATGACTGGCGAACAACAAGCCCGCTTGCTGGAGAGGCTGCTCAAGGGTGAGCAACAAGCGTTCAAGGAACTGGTCGACACCTATCAGGGCGCCATGCGCGCAGTCGCCTACGCGATTGTCGGCAGCCGGCACGCCGATGAGGCGGTACAGGATGCCTGGCTGGCGGTGGTGCGTAACCTCAAGGGCTTCGAGCAGCGTTCGAGCCTCAAGACCTGGCTGCTCACCATTACCGCCAACGCGGCCAAGACCCGCTACAAGCAGAATCGCCGCGAAGTGCTGCTCGATGACCTGCCTGGCCCTCATGGCACGGTCGGCGACGAGCGCTTCGCCACCGACGGGCACTGGCTGCACGGGCCCTCGGCCTGGCACGAAGACACGCCAGAGGCCATGCTCAGCCGTGAGCAGTTGCGCGAATGCCTTGAACATACTTTGCTGAGCCTGTCGGAACTGCAACGCAGTGTGCTGGTGTTGCGCGAGCGGCAGGGCCTGGAGCTTGAGCAGATCTGTAATCTTCTCGAGATTTCCCTCTCCAATGTCCGCGTGCTGCTGCACCGGGCGCGCCTCAAGGTCTTTGCGACCCTGGAACATTTCGAGGAAACCGGCCAATGCTGAGCTGCAAGCAACTCGTCGCCCGCTCGAGCGACTACCTGGATGAACAACTGACCCTGGGCGAGCGCCTGATGGTGCGTCAGCACCTGTTGTTCTGTCGCCACTGCCGGCGCTTTCTCAAGCAGATGCGCGTGGCCCAGGCGACGGTACGGGCCTTGCCGGAGGCGCCGGTGGTCGACAGCGATGCCCTGGCCGAGCGTCTGGCCCGGGAGCTGAAAAACTCCTGAATCACGCTTGGAAGGCTCTGCAACGGAGCTTTCCGGCTTATTTCATTTCGAAGTAAAAAAGTTCCCTTGTCACAAAACATTTATCTAAAAGCCACTGATCTGACATAAGCCCCCGCCAAGATTCCTCCCCAGCACAAGTGGCTTGAGCCGCGTGTTTTTCCAACATTATCAAGACCATAAAGTAGGGGAGCTTCTTCGATGATCCGTAAGCACTTCGCAGGTTTCGCAGCCAGCGCCTTGGCCATGGCCGTTACCGCCCAGGCTTTCGCGGGTACCGTGACCACCGACGGCGCCGATATCGTAGTCAAGACCAAGGGTGGCCTCGAGGTCGCTACCACCGACAAAGAGTTCAGCTTCAAGCTGGGCGGTCGGATTCAGGCCGACTACAGCCGTTTCGACGGTTTCTACACCAACAACGGCAACACCGCTGACGCCGGTTACTTCCGCCGCGCCTACCTGGAACTGGGCGGCGTGATGTACAAGGACTGGGCCTACCAGATCGCTTACGACTTCTCGCACAACTCCGGCGGTGACAACCGTTCCGAAGACGGTTACTTCGATGAAGCCTCGCTGGCCTACAACGGCTTCAGCCCGGTATCGATCAAGTTCGGTCGTTTCGACCCTGAGTTCGGCCTGGAAAAAGCCACCAGCTCCAAGTGGGTAACCGCTCAGGAACGTACCGCTGCCTACGACCTGGTCGACTGGACCAACGCCCACAACGGCGGCCTGGGCCTGCAGGTTTCGGGTAACGCCGGTGACTCGCTGTATGGCTCGGTCGGTGCCTTCGCCAAGGACGCCACCAACCAGGACAAGGACGGCGACAGCACCAAGCAGTTCAACCTGCGTGGCGTCTTCGCACCGATGCACGAAGCCGGCAACGTCCTGCACTTGGGTATCAACTATGCCCAGCGCGACCTCTCCGACACCGCGTTCGACGGCCGTATCCGCAGCCGCCTGGGCATGCGCGGCGTCAGCACCGACGGCGGCCAGGATGCCGGTACCAACGGCAACCGCCTGACCCTGGGCGGCCGCAACAACACCCCGGCCGGTGCCTATGACACCGACAAGGCCTGGGGGCTGGAAGCGGCCTGGGCCATGGGCCCGTTCTCGGTTCAGGGCGAATACGTCAAGCGTGACGTCCAGGCCGACAGCGCCGCGTTCTCCGACATCAAGGCTGACGGCTACTACGGTCAGCTGGCCTACACCATCACCGGTGAAGCCCGTGGCTACAAGCTCGGCAAGTTCGACAGCATCAAACCCTCGAACAAGCAGATCGGTGCCTGGGAAGTGTTCTACCGCTATGACCACCTGAGCGTCGATGACGACAATGGCGCGTTCGCCAACGTCAGCGATATCGAAGGCAAGGTGCATAACGTTGGTCTGAACTGGTACGCCAACGAGTCGATCAAGCTCAGCGGCGTGTACGTCAAAGCCAAGGTCGACAATGCCGAGAACGCTGTCGGCGACGACAGCGGCGACGGTTTCGTCATGCGCGCGCAGTACGTGTTCTAAGCAATACCGCTCCTCATCCGTTAGATCTTCAGCCCCGCTTGTGCGGGGCTTTTTTTCGTCTGCGCGACGAGGCAGACTGCGTCAATGCCCAAGCTCATCTTGCAACACCTTGCCGAACTCACGCCTGCCACCTGGGATGCCCTGGTGCCACAGGAGCAGCCGTTTTTGCGCCACGCGTTTCTGTCCAGCCTGGAGGACAGCGGCAGCGTCAGCCGCAACACCGGTTGGAGCCCGGCGCATCAGTTGCTCACCGACAGTGCCGGCCAACTGCGCGCGGCCTTGCCGGCCTATGTGAAGACCCACTCATTCGGCGAGTACGTGTTCGACCACGGTTGGGCCGATGCCTGCGAGCGGG
Source organism: Pseudomonas sp. RC2C2 (assembly GCF_018390435.1). Taxonomy (NCBI): domain Bacteria; kingdom Pseudomonadati; phylum Pseudomonadota; class Gammaproteobacteria; order Pseudomonadales; family Pseudomonadaceae; genus Pseudomonas; species Pseudomonas sp. RC2C2. The sequence continues at coordinate 3,762,782 of NZ_JAHBAX010000001.1, forward strand.
CGGGGATTGCCTATTATCCCAAGCTGCTCTGCGCCGTGCCGTTCTCGCCGGTGACCGGCCCACGCTTGCTGGGCGACCCGCATGCGGCGGCCGAGCTGGTCGATCAACTGACGGACGAACTGTTTGCACAGGGGATGTCCGGCGCGCATATCAACTTCACCGATGAGCGCGCCGATGCGCTGATGCGCGAGCGTGAAGGCTGGATGGAACGCCTGGGTTGCCAGTTTCATTGGCGTAATCAGGGCTACCGCGACTTCCAGGATTTTCTCGACACCTTGAGTTCACGCAAGCGCAAACAGATGCGCAAGGAGCGTGAGCAGGTCGTGGGGCACGGCATCGAGTTTCATTGGTTTCGCGGTGATGAACTGAGCGAGGCCCAGTGGGATTTCGTTTTTGCCTGTTATGCCAATACCTATGCCGTACGCCGTCGTGCACCTTATCTGACCCGAGCGTTTTTCAGTCTGCTGGCTGAGCGCATGCCCGCAGCGATTCGTGTGGTCATGGCCCGTCAGGGCGGCCGCGATGTCGCCATGGCCTTCAGCCTGGTCGGTGGCGACAGCCTGTATGGCCGTTATTGGGGCTGCCTGGATGCGTTCGACCGGCTGCACTTCGAGACCTGTTTCTACCAGGGCATGGACCTGGCGATTGCCGAAGGCCTGCAGCGTTTCGATGCCGGGGCGCAAGGTGAGCACAAGCTGATTCGCGGTTTTGAGCCGGTGATCACCCGTTCCTGGCATTACCTGCTGCACCCGGGCTTGCGCCGGGCGGTGGAGGAGTTCCTGCAGCAGGAGCGGGCGGGGGTGTTGGCGTATGCCGAGGAGGCGCGTTTAGCGTTGCCTTATCGGCAAGGCTGAGGGCTTCATCGCGGGGCAAGCCCGCTCCCACTGTGGGAGCGGGCTTGACCCGCGATGAGGTTACTGTCAGTCGATCCCGACAAACCCCCCGGTCTGGTGATGCCACAAGCGCGCATACAAGCCTTGATGCGCCAGCAACTCCGCGTGGCTACCCATCTCGGCGATCCGGCCTTTCTCCAGGACCACCAGACGATCCATGCGGGCGATGGTCGACAGCCGGTGGGCAATGGCGATCACGGTCTTGCCCTGCATCAGGGTTTCCAGGCTTTCCTGGATCGCCGCTTCAACTTCCGAGTCCAGTGCTGAAGTCGCCTCGTCCATGATCAGGATCGGCGCATTCTTGAGCAGCACCCGGGCAATGGCGATGCGCTGGCGCTGGCCGCCGGAGAGCTTGACCCCGCGTTCACCCACATGCGCATCGAAGCCGGTGCGGCCCTGGGCATCGGACAGTTGCGGAATGAACTCGTCGGCCCGGGCCCGGCGTACCGCTTCCCACAGCTCTTCTTCGGTGGCGTCGGGGCGGCCATACAGCAGGTTTTCGCGAATCGAGCGGTGCAATAGCGAGGTGTCCTGGGTGATCATGCCGATCTGCGCGCGCAGGCTGGCCTGGGTCACCTGGGCGATGTCCTGGCCATCGATGAGGATGCGCCCGCTTTCCAGGTCGTACAGGCGTAGCAGCAGGTTGACCAGGGTTGACTTGCCCGCGCCGGACGGGCCGATCAGGCCGATCTTCTCGCCTGGGCGGATGTCCAGGTTCAGGCCGTCGATGATGCGGCTGCCCTTGCCGTAGTGAAAACTGACGTTGTCGAACTTCACCCCGCCGCGATCGACCTTGAGCGTAGTAGCGCTCGGCGAGTCGGTGACGCTCACCGGCTGGGCGATAGTCTGCAGGCCATCCTGGACCATGCCGATGTTCTCGAAGATGCCGTTGACCACCCACATGATCCAGCCGGACATGTTGACGATGCGGATCACCAGGCCGGTGGCCAGGGCGATGGCTCCGACCGTGATCAGCGACTGGGTCCACAGCCATAGCGCCAGGCCCGTGGTGCTGACGATCAGCAGGCCGTTGAGGCTGGTGATGACCACGTCCATGCTGGTGACCACGCGGGCGGCCAACTGGGTTTTTTCGGTCTGCTCGCTGATCGCTTCACGAGCGTATTGCTGCTCGAAGTCGGTGTGGGCGAAGAGTTTCAGGGTAGCGATGTTGGTGTAGCCATCGACGATGCGGCCCATGAGCTTGGAGCGGGCATCGGAGGAGATCACGGCTCGGGCCTTGACCCGTGGCACGAAGTAGCAGAGTGCGCCGATGTAGCAGGCGATCCAGGTCATCAGCGGCAACATCAGCCGCCAGTCGGCCTCGGCAAACAGCACCAGCGAGCTGATCGCATAGATCAGTACGTGCCACAGCGCGTCCACCGCCTGCACCGCCGAGTCGCGCAGCGAGTTGCCGGTCTGCATGATGCGCTGGGCGATGCGTCCGGCAAAATCGCTCTGGAAGAAGTTCAGGCTCTGCTTGAGCACGAAGGTATGGTTCTGCCAGCGGATCATGCTGGTCATCCCCGGGCTGATGGTCTGGTGTACGAGAAGGTCGTGCAGGCCGAGAAACACCGGGCGCAGAATCAGCGCCACTACCAGCATCCACAGCAGTTCGGCAGCGTGATCGCTGAAGAAATCAAGCGAAGGGGTGCCTTGAGCCAGGTCGATGATCCGGCTCAAGTAACTGAAAAGGGCCACTTCGATCAATGCGCCGATGAATCCGATCACCAGCAGCGCGGCAAAACTTGGCCACACCTGGCGCAGGTAGTACACATAGAACGGCCATACCGTGGTGGGCGGCGCCGCAGTAGGCGCCTCACGGAAGATGTCGATGAGCTTTTCGAAGCGGCGAAACAGCATGAAAACGGTAACTCCTGTTCAGTTCGACCCGCAGGCCTGGTTCACGTCCCTGTGAAGCCCTGGGTCAGTCGATACGCTTGGCCGACTTGATGAACACCGGGTCGACCGGTACATCGCGCATGCCTTTGTTGACGGTGGTCGGCGAGTTGACGATCTGGTCGACCACATCCATCCCTTTGACGACCTTGCCGAACACTGCGTAACCGGCGTCACGGCCCGGGTCGAGGAAGGCGTTGTCGGCAACGTTGATGAAGAACTGGCTGGTGGCCGAGTTGGGGTTGGAGGTGCGTGCCATCGACAACGTGCCACGGACGTTTTGCAGGCCATTGCTGGCTTCGTTGCGAATCGGCGCCTTGGTGTCTTTTTGCACCATCTGCTCAGTGAAACCACCACCCTGGACCATGAAACCCGGGATCACCCGGTGGAAGATGGTGTTGTTGTAGAAACCGCTGTCCACGTATTGCAGGAAGTTCTTGCTGCTGATCGGCGCCTTGGTTTCGTTCAGTTCGATTTCGATCTGACCGAAGCTGGTTTCCAGCATTACATGAGGCGCTTTTTCAGCGGCCATCAGGCTGGTGGCGAAGACGACCGAGCAGGTGGCGAGCAGGAGTTTTTTCAGCATGGGCTCAATGATCCTTGAGAGGTGGTGGACGCCGCCAGGAACTGCAGCAGCGTCTGATTGAAGAGGTCAGGTTGGTCCAGGGGCGTAGCGTGCCGGGAATCTTCGATCACCGCCAGCCGTGCGTGTGGAATCAGGGCCACGTAGCGCTCTTTAAGTTGTACCGGGGTGTAATCCTGGTCGGCGCTGATGACCAGGGTAGGACAGCGAATCTGCCCCAGGCGTTCCGCCACGCCCCAGCCGACGATGGCGTCGAAACTGGCCAGGTACGCACGCTTGTCGTTCCTGGCCCAGCGCTCGGCCATCTTGCGCCGCAAGTCGGCCTGCTGTGGCTTGGGGAACAGCCGTTCGGCCAGGCCCTTGCCGATGGTTTCAAGGCTCAGCAGCCGCGCCAGGGCCCAGCGCTTGGCCCACCAGATCCAGTCGCTGCGGCCGCGGCGCTTGACCTCCGGGGCGCTGTTGACGATGCACAGGCTGCGCAGCCACTCGGGGTGATCGACGGCAAACTGAAAGCCGACCATGCCGCCCATGGACAGGCCGACCAGGTGCACCGGGCCGGTCTGCAGTTGCTCGAGCAGGGCTAGAAGGTCGGCGCTGAAGCTGGCGATGCTGTAGCGCTCGCGGGGCTTGTCGGAGCGGCCGTGGCCGCGGATGTCCATGAGGATCACCCGGTACTGGCGGGCAAGCGTCGGCACCTGCATTTCCCAGTCCTGGCAACTGGAACCCAGGCCGTGCAGCAGCACCAGCGGCTCGCCCTGGCCGTATTCCTCGTAGTGCAGCGAGCAACCTTCATGTTCGAAGTAGGCCATCGGCGTGATTCCTGTCAGGCTTGGGCGGGCGCGGCGAAGGGCACATCCAGCGGTGCGGTGTCGAAGTTGCGCAGCAATTCGACGAGGATCTGCGTCGCCGGGCCCAGGGGTTTGTCCTTGTTCGAGTAAAGGTAGAACAGTGGGTGGCGACTGCCACCCTGATCCAGTGGCAAAGGCTTGAGCAGGCCTTCGCGCAGCTCGCGTTCGATCAGGTGGCGGGGCAACCAGGCAAAGCCCAGGCCGCTGCTGACGAAGGTCGCGGCGGTGGCCAGGCTGCCGACCGTCCAGCGCTGTTCGGCGCCCAGCCAGCCGACGTCACGCGGCTGCGCGCGGCCGGAGTCGCGGATCACCACCTGCAGCTGGCTTTCCAGGTCCTGGAAGCTCAGTTCCCGACCCAGGCGGTGCAGGCTGTGTTCGGGGTGGGCAACGGCAACGAACTCGACCGAACTGAGCTCCGTGCCCAGGTAGCCGGAAATATTGAAGCCGCTGATGGCAAGGTCGGCGACGCCTTCATGCAGGACTTCCTCGACCCCGGACAACACCTCTTCACGCAGGCGCACCCGGCAGCCACGGCTTTGCGGCATGAACGCACTCAAGGCGCGGACCAGGCGGGCGTTGGGGTAGGCGGCATCGACCACCAGGCGCACTTCGGCTTCCCAGCCCTGTTCCATATGGTGGGCCAGGTCTTCGAGCTGGCTGGCCTGCTTGACCAGTTGCCGCGAGCGGCGCAGCAGCACGTTGCCGGCCTCGGTCAGCACGGCCTTGCGCCCGTCGATGCGCAGCAGCGGCACGCCGAGCTGGTCCTGCATGCGCGCCACGGTGTAGCTCACCGAGGATTGCGAGCGGTGCAGGGCCTCGGCGGCTTGGGCAAAGCCACCATGATCGACCACCGCCTGCAGGGTCCGCCACTGGTCCAGGGTTACGCGCGGCGCTTTCATCTTCGGCTCCTGTTGTCCTAAGCTGGCGCTCTTTCATGGAGAGCGTCGTATGAAGAAATATTGTGCTGTATTGCTGGCCCTGCTTCCGCTCACGGCCCTGGCCTATCCCATCGACGTGGAAAAGGACATCGACGGCGTCAAGGTCGACTACACCACCTACGACACCGACCGTGACATTGGCTCGATCACCCTGAACAACTATGGCGACGTTGCCGCGCAGTGCAAGGTGTCCTTTCGCAACGGCCCGGAAGCGCCACGGGTGCGCCGCGTACTGGTGCCGGCGAAAAAAAGCGTCGATGCCACGGCCAAGTTCAACCGGGAAATCATCAAGCTGCGTATCGCCTTGAGCTGCAAACCGGAATAAAACAATTTAACTGATAGGTTGGACCCAGTTTTTACGCTTTTTTATCGATAGGTCAATCATTAATCTTGCCTCCATCGACTTACCGAACTCGCCGATGGAGGCAAGCCCCATGTCCCGTGTACTCGTCATCGAAAGCAGCGCCCGCCAGCAGGACTCGATCTCCCGGCAACTGACCCGTGACTTCGTCAGCCAGTGGCAAGCCGCCCACCCGGCCGACCAGGTCACCCTGCGCGACCTGGCCGTCAACCCGGTGCCGCACCTGGATGGCAACCTGCTCGGTGGCTGGATGAAGCCTGAAGCCCAGCGCAATGCCGATGAGCTGCAGGCCCTGGCCCGCTCCAACGAGTTGACCGATGAAGTGCTGGCGGCCGACGTGCTGGTCCTGGCCGCACCGATGTACAACTTCACCATTCCCAGCACCCTTAAAGCCTGGCTGGACCATGTACTGCGTGCCGGCATCACCTTCAAGTACACCGAAACCGGGCCGCAGGGCCTGCTGACCGGCAAGCGCGCCTACATCCTCACCGCCCGTGGTGGTATCCATGCCGGTGCCAGCAGCGACCATCAGGAGCCTTACCTGCGCCAGGTCATGGCCTTTATCGGTATCCATGACGTGACCTTCATCCACGCCGAAGGCCTGAACATGGGCGGCGATTTCCACGAGAAGGGCCTGAACCAGGCCAAGGCGCAGCTCGCTGCGGTGGCATGAGCCGGCAATGAATTTTCCCGCCTGACACCTGTTGCTCCTTTGGGTGTGCCTGCCCGGTCGCTGCCTTGTGCAGGACCGGGCTTTTTTATTTCGCCATTGCATGCAAGCACTGTGGGAGCTGGCCTTGCCAGCGATAAGGCCCGCAGGGCCTTCAGCAGTTGCCGGGCCTCCCGCGAACCGCTAAGGTCGCCGCCTCCACAGCAAGGGGCACACATGGGCTATTTATTGATTGTCGCGTTGATCCAGGCGTTTTCCTTCAGCCTGATCGGCGAGTACCTGGCCGGCCATGTCGACAGCTACTTCGCCGTGCTGGCGCGGGTGCTGCTGGCCGGGCTGGTGTTCCTGCCGCTGACTCGCTGGCGCCAGGTCGAACCGCGCTTCATGCGTTCGATGCTGCTGATCGGTGCGCTGCAATACGGCATCACCTATGTCTGCCTGTACCTGAGCTTTCGCGTGCTGACAGTGCCGGAGGTGCTGCTGTTCACCATTCTCACGCCCTTGCACGTGACCCTGATCGAAGATGCCCTGAATCGGCGTTTCAACCCCTGGGCGCTGGTGGCGGCGCTGGTGGCGGTTGCCGGCGCGGCGGTGATTCGCTTTGACCGCATCAGCCCGGACTTCTTCATGGGCTTTTTGCTCCTGCAACTGGCCAACTTCACCTATGCCGCCGGGCAGGTGCTGTACCGCCACCTGATCGCGCGCAACCCCAGCGACCTGCCGCATTACCGGCGTTTCGGCTACTTCTACCTGGGCGCCTTGCTGGTGGTGCTGCCGGCGTTCCTGCTGTTCGGCAACACCCAGCACCTGCCGAGCACCGACGTGCAATGGCTGGTGCTGTTGTTCCTGGGGCTGTGCCCGACGGCGCTGGGTTTGTACTGGTGGAACAAGGGCGCCTGCCTGGTTTCAGGCGGCACCCTGGCGGTGATGAACAACCTGCATGTACCGGTCGGCTTGCTGGTCAACCTGCTGATCTGGAACCAGCACGAGCCGCTGGGCCGGTTGTTCATCGGCGGGGCGGTGATCCTGGCGTCGCTATGGCTCAGTCGTCTCGGCACTCAGCGCCCGCTGCTGGCTGGGCAAGGTCGAGGGTAACAGGCCGGCGCGCAGGTCGTTGCCGCTGGGTTGCTGGTACAGGCTCAGGCCGAACTCCGGCAACACCGCCAGCAGGTAATCGAAGATGTCGCCCTGGATGCGTTCGTACTCGGCCCACGCCGTGGTGCGGGTGAAGCAGTAGATTTCCAGCGGCACGCCCTGGGCGGTGGTCTGCATCTGGCGGACCATGCAGGTCATGTTCGGCTGGATGTCCGGGTGGCTTTTCAGATAAGCCAGGGCGTAGGCGCGGAAGGTGCCGACGTTGGTCAGCCGGCGGCGATTGGCCGACAGCTCGGCCACCGGGCCCTGGGCCTCGTTCCAGCTGTGCAGTTCGTTGCGTTTGCGGGCGATGTAGTCGGTCAGCAGGCGCACCTCGGACAGGCGCTGCTCTTCAGCGCTGGTCAGAAAACGCACGCCGCCGGCGTCGATGAACAGGCTGCGCTTGATCCTCCGCCCGCCCGATTGCTGCATGCCGCGCCAGTTCTTGAACGACTCGGACATCAAGCGCCAGGTGGGAATGGAAACAATCGTCTTGTCGAAGTTCTGCACCTTGACCGTGTGCAGGGTGATGTCCACCACATCGCCATCGGCGCCGACCTGGGGCATCTCGATCCAGTCGCCGACCCGCAGCATGTCGTTGCTGGTCAGCTGCACGCTGGCGACGAACGACAGCAGGGTGTCCTTGTAGACCAACAGGATGACGGCCGACATCGCACCCAGACCTGAGAGCAGCAACAGCGGCGAGCGGTCGATCAGGGTGGCGACGATGACGATGGCGCCGAACACGAACAGGACCATCTTGGCCAACTGCACGTAACCTTTGATCGAGCGGGTACGGGCGTGCTCGGTGCGGGCGTAGATGTCCAGCAGGGCGTCGAGCAGGGCGCTCAGGGCCAGGGTCAGGAACAGGATGGTGAAGGCCAGGGCAACGTTGCCGAGGAAATGCTGGCTGGTGGCGCTGAGCTCCGGCACCAGCTTGAGGCCAAACTGCACCACCAGCGACGGGGTGGTCTGGGCCAGGCGCTGGAACACCTTGTTCTCGCGCAGGTCGTTGACCCAGTGCAGGGCCGGCTGGCGACCGAGCAGGCGGGCGGCGTGCAGCACCAGGAAACGCGCCACCCGGCCCAGCACCAGGGCAATCGCCAACAGGACGCCAAGGCCGATACCGGCGTGCAGCACCGGGTGTTGATCGAGGGTACCCCAGAGGTCCAGGGTGTTTTGCCACAGCTGTTGAATGTCCATAACGGTGTCGTAGAGGGTCCGCAAGTCGAAAACAAGGCCATTAGAGCGCGTATTGGCAAGAAGTTGCCAAAAGAAATTCGGCTCCGACGCCGGAAAACGTTACCCTATGCAACTGAATTTTTTGCACATGCCCGAGGTACACCCGTGTTTTCCCAATTCGCCCTGCACGAACGCCTGCTCAAAGCCGTGGCCGAGCTGAAATTTGTCGAGCCGACGCCGGTGCAGGCAGCGGCCATCCCATTGGCGTTGCAAGGGCGTGACCTGCGGGTGACGGCGCAAACCGGTAGCGGCAAGACTGCAGCCTTCGTCCTGCCGATGCTCAACCGCCTGGTTGACCTCAAGCAAAAACGTGTCGAAATTCGCGCCCTGGTGCTGCTGCCGACCCGCGAGCTGGCGCAGCAGACCCTCAAGGAAGTCGAGCGTTTCTCCCAGTTCACCTTCATCAAGGCCGGCCTGATCACCGGCGGTGAAGACTTCAAGGAACAGGCCGCGATGCTGCGCAAGGTGCCGGACGTGCTGATCGGCACCCCGGGTCGCCTGCTCGAACAGCTCAATGCCGGCAACCTGCACCTGGAGCATGTCCAGGTCATCGTGCTCGATGAAGCCGACCGCATGCTCGACATGGGCTTTGCCGAAGACGTCGAGCGCCTGTGCAACGAATGCCCGAACCGTGAACAGACCATGCTGTTCTCCGCCACCACCGGCGGTGCCGGCCTGCGCGACATGATCGGCAAAGTGCTGAAAACCCCTGAACACCTGATGCTCAACAGCGTCAGCCAGCTGGCCGAAGGCACCCGCCAGCAGATCATCACCGCCGACCATAACCAGCACAAAGAACAGATCGTGCAGTGGCTGCTGCAGAACGAGACCTACGACAAGGCGATCATCTTCACCAACACCCGGGTGATGGCCGACCGCATCTACGGGCACCTGGTGGCCAAGGACTACAAGGCGTTCGTGCTGCACGGCGACAAGGACCAGAAGGACCGCAAGCTGGCGATCGAGCGCCTGAAGCAGGGCGGCGCCAAGATCCTCGTTGCCACCGACGTCGCTGCCCGCGGCCTGGACGTCGACGGCCTGGACCTGGTGATCAACTTCGACATGCCACGCAGTGGCGACGAGTACGTGCACCGCATCGGCCGTACCGGCCGTGCCGGTAACGAAGGCCTGGCGGTATCGCTGATCTGCCACGGCGACTGGAACTTGATGTCGAGCATCGAGCGCTACCTGAAGCAGAGCTTCGAGCGTCGGGTGATCAAGGAAGTCAAAGGTACGTACACCGGGCCGAAGAAGGTCAAGGCCTCGGGCAAGGCGGCCGGTGTGAAGAAGAAAAAAGCTGACAAGAAAGGCGACAAGAAGGTCGTAGCCAAGCGCAAGCCGACCGCCAAGCCGAAGCCTAACGCCCCGCTGGCCAGCGCCGATGGCCTGGCACCGCTCAAGCGCCGCAAGCCGGCGCCGGCTGCGGAGTAAGCGCCGGCCTCATCGCCGGCAAGACCGGCTCCCACAGGTTCTTTGTCGTCCTTGTGGGAGCTGGCTTGCCAGCGATAGCTTCACCCCGATTTCAGGTCTTTTTCTCCGCTGCCTTCAGCTCCTGCAACCGCTTGTCGATCAGCGGGCAGCAGGCTGGCGGCACGCTTAAAATCAGTCGAACCGCAGCCCCGCGCACCGGTCACAATCTTACTTACCCTGATTGAGGCTATGCCAATGACCACCTACGACTGGGACCTGATCGAACGCCTGTTGCACGAAGCGCAGAACAGCGCCGGGCACAGTTTTACCCCCAGGCCCTACGCCGAGCAGCATGCGGCCCAGCTGGCGGCCGAGGGTGCGGCCCCTGGCGATCTCGATCATCTGAAAACCAAGGCATGTGAGTACGAAAAGCTGCTGTTCGAGCGCGGTTATTTTGCGTCACGCCCGGAAGACGAGGGCGGCAACGGCGAGAACTTCATCCTCACCGAACGCGGCTCGCGGCTGTTGAGCCTGCTGGACAGCAGCATTCCGGGCAACGCTCACCCGCGTCAGGTACTGGATGAACAGGACGATCCCCTGGACGAAACGACCTTCGATCAATTGGCCTCCAGGGCGCAGATTGCCTGAAGCAGGCAACACAAGGCTGGCATTGAGCGGCCGCTGCCGCTGATAATCGGCGCTGGATCCACTTCTGCCGAGAACCTGCCATGTCGATGCCTGATTCCGGGGGCGCCCGATGAGCGTCAGCCGCCGCAATACCGATGCCTTTGCCCTGCAAGTGATGCTGGTACTGTGCCTGATCTGGGGTATCCAGCAGGTCATGATCAAGTGGGCCGCGCCGGATATCGCCCCGGTCATGCAACAGGCCATGCGCTCGGGCATGGCGGCGGTGCTGGTCGGCCTGCTGATGTGCTTTCGCGGCGGCTGGGATCAGGTAGCCAGCACCTGGCGTGGCGGTCTGCTGGCCGGTGCGCTGTTCGGCCTGGAGTTTCTGTTCATCGCCGAAGGCCTGAAGCTGACCTCGGCGGCGCACATGTCGGTATTCCTTTACACCGCACCGGTGTTCACTGCCCTGGGCCTGCATTTCATGCTGCCGAGCGAGCGGCTGCGGCCCTTGCAGTGGCTGGGCATCCTGTTGGCGTTTGGCGGCATTGCCTTTGCTTTTGCAGGTGGTATCTCGTTGGCGCAGTTGGACGGGCGCATGTTGCTCGGTGATGCCTTCGGTGTGCTGGCGGGCCTGGCCTGGGGCGCAACCACCGTGGTGGTGCGTGCTTCGCGGTTGTCTGAAGCCCCGGCGACCCTGACGCTGTTCTATCAATTGGCGGTCGGTTTCGTCGGCTTGCTGCTGATAGCCGTCGCCAGTGGTCAGGTTACCCACGTGCAGTTCACCCCGCTATCGATCGGCAGCCTGCTGTTCCAGGGCCTGATCGTGTCGTTCTTCAGCTACCTGACCTGGTTCTGGCTGCTGCGCCGCTACCTGGCCTCGAACCTGGCGGTGTTCTCTTTTATTACCCCGTTGTTCGGGGTGACCTTCGGGGTGCTGCTGCTCGGCGAGCCGCTGAGCCTGAACTTCGTCCTCGGGGCGATCATGGTGCTGCTCGGGGTGACCCTGGTCAGCGCTGAGCAGTGGGTGCGCCGACGCCTGCGCAGCCTGCTCGGCTAGCCTGCGCGCGCAACAGCAGCATGCCTGCGAGTAACAGGCCGCTGGCCGCGATGACCAGCGCGGCTTGCAGGCTGCCGGCAAACTGATTGCTCAGCGCCGCCAGCAACGGCCCGCTGAGCTGGCCGAGGGCAAAGCAGGCGGTCAGCAACCCGGCATTGCGTTGGCTTGCCTGCGGCGCCAGCTCCCGCGAGCGTTGCATTACCAGTTGCATACAGGCCAGGAACGGGCCGCCACAGAGGACCACCCCGAGCGCCAGGCCCAGGCCGTTGCCCAGCAGACAAGCGAACACGCCGGCGGCCTGCAGCCACAGGGTTGCGATCAGCCAGTGTGAGGTACTGCCCATGCCCGGGCGGCGCAGGCTGACCAGCACCACGCCCAGCGCTGCCGCCAGGCCGAAGCCGGGCCAGAACAGATCAGCCAGCCAGTGCCCGTGAAAGCGCGCGCTGGCCATCTGCGACATGAAGGTCGCGGGGATGATGTAACCGATACCGTACAGCGCATACACCCCGCCCAAACGGCCCATCCCTTGTGCGGCGGGCTGGGCGAGCGCCGGGCTGCCAGCAGGCATGTCTGGCTGCGGACGTGGCAGCGCTGGCAGCACGACCAGCAGCATCAGCAGCGCAACCGCCGCGTAGATCAGCCACAAAGGTGCCGAACCCAGGCCCTTGAGGTTGGCGACCAGCGCCAGCATGCCGGTAAGCAAAATTCCCACGCCAGGCCCGGCAAATACCAGGGCGCCCAGCCGTGGCCGGTTGCTGGCCGCCGCCACTTGCTGGCTGAGGCTGGTGAGCATGACCAGCACCCAGGCGCTGGCCACGCCGGTGCCAAAGCGCAGCAGCAGGTGGGCCCAGAAGCCGCTGGCCCAGAACGACGCCAGGGTCAGCACTACACACAGCCACAGCCCTGCGTGCAGGCGCGCGCTGACCTGGCCCGGGCGGCGGGCGAACATGGCGTCCAGCGCACCGAGGAAATACCCCAGGTAGTTGGCGGCGGCGATCAGGCCGGCGGCGGTCAGGCTGATCTGGCCTTCGCTGATCAGGTGCGGCAACTGCGGGGTCAGGGCGAAGCGGCCAATGCCCATGGCCATCATCAGGGCAACGGCACAGGCGAGAAGGCGGGCAAGTGGCGACATGGCGGCGATTCCTGCACAAGCGTGGATGACCGTCAGGCTAAAGCCGGTTGATTTTCAATAAAATTGAATAATTATGAGAAACTTATTCTGTTTTGGAGAATGTCTCATGGAGCTCAGCCAGTTGCGGATTTTTCAGGCGGTGGCCGAGGAGGGCTCGGTGACCCGCGCTGCCGAGCGCCTGCACCGGGTACCGTCGAACCTGTCGACCCGCCTGCGCCAGCTCGAAGAGCAACTGGGCGTCGAGCTGTTCCGCCGTGAACGCCAGCGTTTGCAGCTATCACCGGCGGGCAAGGTGCTGCTCGATTACGCTGGGCGCATGCTTGCCCTGCATGATGAAGCTTTTGCCGCCGTGCAGGGCGGGCAACCCGCCGGGGAGTTCGTCCTCGGCTCGATGTACAGCACTGCGGCGATTCACCTGCCGGAGCTGCTGGCCCGGTACCACAGCGCTTATCCGGCGGTGAACCTGCAGGTGCAGGCGGCGCCCAGCGGCGAGTTGCTCGAAGGCTTGCTCAGTGGCCGCCTGGACGCGGCATTGGTTGATGGACCGCTAGCCCTGGCCGGGCTCGATGGGGTACCGCTGTGCGATGAAACCCTGGTGCTGATCACCGAGCCCGGCCATGCGCCAGTGCGCAGTGCCCGCGATGTCGCCGGGCGGGCGGTGTTCACCTTTCGTCAGGGTTGTTCCTACCGGATGCGCCTGGAAGCCTGGTATGCCCATGATCATGCGGCCATGGGCCGGGCCATGGAGATCGAGTCATACCCAAGCATGCTCGCCTGCGTAATCGCCGGGGCAGGGGTGGCGCTGATGGCCCAGTCGATGCTCGACAGCCTGCCGGGCAGGGAGCGGGTGGCGGTGCATCGCCTGCAGGCGCCGTTCGGCCAGGCCACCACCTGGCTGATGTGGCGCAAGGGCATGCGCGGGGCGAACCTGAGTGCCTGGATCGATTTGCAACAAGGGGAAACAGTTGCACAGGCGCCGGGGCTGGCGGTCAGTGCTTGAGGGAGATCAAACTTGGCTTTGGTCGTATGTTTTCAACATGCGCAATGTAAGACATCGGGCTATGATCTGTATGAAGCATCGCAGGATTTGTTCGCCGTGCAGGCTGACCCGTAAGGGGGAGTTATGAGAAACCATCTGTTCAACTGGCTCCACGACCTGGCCGCTGCCTTGGGCCTGATCCCGCCACCGCTACAGCCGGTGCCGATTCCAACTGACGAAGAACAGCGCAAGCGCCAGCCACGTCGCTAAAACACGTCGGCCGCCGCATCATTGCTGATGCGACGGCCGTGCTGCATCTGCAGGTCAGGCCAGGTTGACGGCGCCTACCGGGCGGCGCGACATCAGGCTGACGAGCACAAAACTCACCAGGCCGATCGCCAGGCTGTAGTAGATCGGCGTGTTGGCATCCATCCCGTCCTTGATCATGAACGCCAGAGCGGTGACGAAGCCCAGGCTCATACTGGTGATCGCCGCTGCGGTGGTGGCGCGTTTCCAGTAGATGGCACCGATCAGCGGAATCAGCATGCCGCCCACCAGCAGGTTATAAGCCAGGGTCAGCGCGCTGATGACATCGGTCACCACCAGGGCGATACCCAGCACGGCAATACCGGTCAGCAGGGTGAACAGGCGGTTGATGCCCAGGCTCGACTGCTTGCCGCCACGCAGTTTCGGCAGCAGGTCTTCGGTCAGTACCGTGGACGCTGCCAGCAGGCCGGCACTGGCGGTCGACATCATCGCCGCCAGCGCAGCAGCAATCACCAGGCCGCGGATGCCGTCAGGCAGGGCGGATTTGACGATTGCGGCAAAGGCGTTGTTGGCGTTGTCCAGATCCGGCAGGAGGATATGCGCCGCCATGCCGATCACTGCGCACACCAGGCCGTAGATCACGCAATAAACCCCAGCGGTGGTGCCCGCATACTTGGCGACCTTCTCGTCACGGGCGGTGAACACCCGTTGCCAGATATCCTGGCCGATCAGGATGCCGAAGAAGTAGATCAGGAAGTAGGTGATGATGGTGTCCCAGCCGATGGTGGTCAGGCTGAAGTTGCTGGCGGGCAGCTTGGCCACCAGTTGATCCCAGCCACCGACCTTGTACAGGCAGATGGGCAGCAGGACGAACATCAGGCCGACGGTCTTGATCACGAACTGGACGATGTCGGTCAGGGTCAGCGACCACATGCCGCCGATGGTCGAGTACACCACTACCACGCCACCACCGAGCAGCACCGCGCCCCAGAACGGCAGGTCGAACAGCACTTGCAGGACGGTGCCGATGGCCAGGGTCGAGGTCACCGCGATCATTAGCGCGTAAGCGAGCATGATCACCGCGCTGGCCTGGCGGGCCATGGGGTTGTAGCGTTTTTCCAGCACCTGGGTGACGGTGAAGATCTTCAGGCGCAGCAGTGGTTTGGCCAGGAACAGGTTCAGGGCAATGATGCCCAGGCCCAGGGCGGCGCACAGCCAGAAGCCGGAAATCCCGTGTACATAGCCAAGGCGTACGGTACCGACGGTCGAAGCGCCGCCCAGGACCGTGGCGGCCATGGTGCCCATGTACAGGCTTGGGCCCAGGTTGCGCCCGGCCACCAGGTAATCTTCATGGGTTTTTGCCCGGCGCATGCCGAACCAGCCAAGCGCGAGCATGCCGGCCGCGTAGATCAGAACAACGAATATGTCCAAGGCCATGGGTGTCTCCAATTATCTTTATTATGGTGAGATCGACCCCGGCGCCAGGCAAGCCTGGCGCCGGGTCATTCGTCTACTCAGTGGGCCGTCGTTGCGGCCCGACTGTCATGGCTCCTGCCCTGTTGCAACTCCTGGTGTGCAACCGTTAGCGGCGAGCCACGCCCGGCAGTGCACAGAGCATTTCGTACAGCAGGTTGGCACCGAGCAACGAGGTGTTGCCGGTGGTGTCGTAAGGTGGCGAGACTTCCACCAGGTCGCAGCCGATCAGGTCCAGGCCCTGGCAACCGCGGATGATTTCCATCGCCTGGATCGTGGTCAGGCCGCCGATTTCCGGGGTGCCGGTACCGGGCGCCCAGGCCGGGTCGATACCGTCGATGTCAAAGCTCAGGTACACCGGGCCGCCGCCGACTTTCTCGCGCACTTCGGCCATCAACGGCGCCAGCGACTTGTGCCAGCACTCTTCGGCCTGAACCACACGAAAGCCCTGCTTGCGGCTCCAGTTGAAGTCTTCGGCGGTATAGCCCTGAGCGCGCAGGCCGATCTGCACCACACGGTCGCAGTCCAGCAGGCCTTCTTCGACGGCGCGGCGGAAAGTGGTGCCGTGGGCGATTTTCTCGCCGAACATGTGATCGTTGACGTCGGCGTGGGCATCGATGTGCACCAGCCCGACCTTGCCGTGCTTCTTGTGGATCGCCCGCAGGATCGGCAGGGTGATGGTGTGGTCACCGCCCATGGTCATGGGGATGACGTTGTGTTCGAGGATTTCGTCGTAGGCTTCTTCAATTATTCGCACAGCGTCGAGCAGGTTGAAGGTGTTGATCGCCACGTCACCGATATCGGCAACCGACAACGAATCGAAGGGCGCAGCGCCAGTGGCCATGTTGTACGGGCGGATCATCACCGATTCGGCGCGGATCTGCCGTGGGCCGAAGCGGGTGCCGGAGCGCAGCGAGGTGCCGATGTCCAGGGGGATGCCGATGAACGCGGCATCCAGGCCTTCGGCGCTTTGCAGGTGAGGGAGACGGAGCATGGTGGCGATGCCGCCGAAGCGCGGCATTTCGTTGCCGCCCAGTGGTTGGTGCAGAATCTTGTCCACGGTCGGGCCTCATCGATTCGATTGTTCTAGTTGTTGGAACCTGTCTGGCTGGCCTGGGGCAACCCCTGAAATGCCGGCAAGCAGGTGCATTGCGGCAGAGTCTGCAAAAGGTAGTGGATGAAAAGAATCGCTACAGGCAAATACTTAGTTCAGGTTTTTCTGAACTAATGCCAGTGTTGGGGTTAGAATCCGGCCATCTGTCACTCAGCGGACCGCGATCAGATGGCCTCTGCCTTGCCTGACCTGAAACTCCTGCGCATCTTTGTCAGCGTCGTGCGTCATCAGGGTTTCGCCAATGCCCAGCGCGAGCTGAACCTGTCGACCTCGGCGATCAGTACCTACATGAGCCAGCTGGAGGCGGCGCTGGGCATCGTCCTCTGCCATCGCGGCCGCGGTGGTTTCAGCCTGACCAGCAAGGGCGAACTGTTCCACCAGGAGACTTTGCGCCTGCTGGCGGAAATGGACGGCTTCGAGCAGTACGCGGCGGCGCTCAAGGGCGAATTGCGCGGCACCCTCAACCTGGGCGTGATCGACTCCACGGTGGGTGATCGGGCCTTGCCCCTGGCCGAAGCCATTGGCGCCTACAGCCAGGAACACCCGGCGGTGCACTTGCACCTCTCGGTATCGAGCCCCTACGAGCTGCAACTGGGGGTACAGGACAACCGCCTGGACCTGGCCATCGGCGCCTTTTCCACGCGCATGAGCGGCCTGGTGTATCAGCCGTTGTACCGTGAGCAGCACTGGCTGTATTGCAGCAACCGCCATCCGCTGTTCAACGAGCGGCGCATTCCCGAGCAGGTGATCACCCAGCAGCGCATGGTCGGTCGCGGCTACTGGAGCCAAGCAGAGCTTGCCCGCCACGGTTTCAAGCACAGCGCGGCGACCGTGGAAAGTATGGAGGCGCAGCTGATTCTGGTGTTGTCGGGCGCCTATATCGGCTACCTGCCGGAGCACTACGCCCAGGCCTGGGCCGATAAGGGCGATTTGCGGGTACTATCGCCGGCGACCTTCGGCTATCAGGCGCCGTTCTCCATGATCATTCGCCGTGGCCGCAGCCGCGAACCCTTGATTCAGACCTTCCGCGATCTGCTCAAGGCGCAACTCACGTCTGCCTGAACGAAACAGTCACTGAAAAATTTAGTCACTGCTGCAAAAAATCCTGAAAGTATCGGCCGCAACCCCGTAATTGCTCTGCTAAACCTGTATTGGCTTGATGAAATTTCCCATCATTTCCTTTGCAGGGATCGCCCAGATGCGCATGAATTTGCCCGTCACTGAGCATGAAAGAACCTTTCCGAGCGAACAACGGCTGATTTCCACCACCGACCTCAACAGCCGTATCACCTATTGCAACGATGCCTTTGTCGCCATCAGCGGTTTTACCTACGAGGAATTGCTCGGTCAGCCACACAATCTGGTGCGTCATCCGGACATGCCACCTGCAGTGTTCGGCCACATGTGGGACACCATCAAACAGGGCAAACCCTGGATGGGGGTGGTGAAAAATCGCTCGAAGAATGGCGATTTTTATTGGGTCAGTGCCTACGTCACGGCGATTTACGAGAACGGCCGGATCAGCGGCTTCGAGTCGGTGCGTTCGGTACCGAGCCGCGAGCAGATCCGCCGCGCGACAAGTCTGTATGCGCGGTTGCGCCAGGGGCGAAGCCCGGTACCGCTGGCGGCGCGACTTGGCGCTAGCCTGGAACATGGCTGGCCACTGGTGGCGGCGGGTGTGCTTTCGGCGATCAGCTACCTGTGGCTACCGCAGTACGCTGCGCTGGGCGTATTGATGGCCAGTTTGCTCAGCGCCTGGTACCTGATCGAGGCACGCCAGAACCGGGTGATCCGCCGTACCCTGGGCGAGCACCCGAAAGCCTTCACCAGCCCTCTGGTGGCCCTGACCTATAGCGACAACAGCGGCCTGCAGGGCCAGTTGGACCTGGCAATCCTCAGTGAAGAAGCGCGCTTGCAAACGGCACTGACCCGGCTGGTGGATGCTGGCGTGGGGGTGAAGGCGCGTGCCGCGCAGTCGTCCGATTTGTCTGGCGCCCAGGCGCAGATGCTCGACCGCCAGCGCAGCGAAACCGACCAGTCGGCCACGGCCATCGCGCAAATGGCGGCGACCATCCAGGAAGTGACCCACAATGTGCAGAACACCGCCACCGCCGCTTCTGACGCCGACCACCTGGCTCAGCAGGGCAGTGACCTGGCGCAGCAGAGCCTACGCGCCATGGGCAGCATGGCCGAGGCGGTCAGCGACATCGGTCAGGCGGTCAATGCCCTGGCCGACCAGACCCAGTCGATCGGCAGCGTGGTCGATGTCATCACCTCGATTGCCGAGCAGACCAACCTGCTGGCGCTCAATGCCGCCATTGAAGCGGCGCGGGCCGGCGAGCAGGGCAGGGGCTTCGCCGTGGTCGCTGACGAAGTGCGTTCGTTGGCTCAGCGTACCCGCACCTCGACCGAGGAGATCCACCAGATCATCGCCTCGTTGCGCGCCGGCGCCGAGCGGGCGGTCTCCAGTGCCAGCAAAGGCGAGCAGATTTCTCGCGACAGTGTGCACAGCGTCGAGGCGGTGCAGTCGGCGCTGGTGGGCATCACCCAGGCGGTCAGCCGCATCACCGGTATGAGTCAGCAGATGGCCACCGCCTCGGAACAGCAGAGCCATGTCGCCGAGGACATCAACCAACAGATCACCCGCATCGCCCAGCTCTGCGATCACAGCGCCGGGCAGGCCAAGCAGGGCGCCGAGATCAGCCAGGACCTCGAACGCATGGCCGATTACCTGTACAGCCTGGCTGAACGTTTCAACCGCTGACGCTTTGCGTCTCTCCCACAGGGAAGTGGGCTTTTTTCGGGGCTGCTGTGGCACACTTTGCCCGCTCAGGAGAACCCGATGTCCAGAATCCACTGCGAGCGCTGTTTGCGCCCACAAGCTCATTGTCTTTGTCCGTTGATCCCGTCCCTGGGCAGCCGCACCCGCGTGCTGTTGCTGCAGCATCCCAGTGAAGTGCGCCATGCCCTCAATACCGCCAAGCTGGCGGCGCTTGGCTTGCGTAATGCGCAGTTGCGGGTGGGGGAAGTGTTCGAGGACCTGCCTGAGCTGCTTGAGGCGCCGGGGTATCGCAGTGCGTTGTTGTTTCCGGGGGATGAGGCGTTGCCGCTGGAGGCTTATGCCGACGGCCAGGATGATCGCCCGTGGCAGTTGGTGGTGCCGGATGGCACCTGGCGCAAGGCGAGCAAGTTGCTGCATTTGAATCCGTTGCTGGGCGGATTGCCGCGGGTGACCCTGGCGCAAGTGCTGCCGTCGCGTTATCGCCTGCGCAAGGCACCGCAGCCGGGCGCGTTGTCGACCCTGGAGGCGGTGGTGCAGGCATTGAACGTGTTGGAGGCGCCGCAGGGTTTCGATGCGTTGTTAAAGCCGTTCGAGGCGCTGATCGAGGGGCAGATCGCGGCGATGGGGCGCGAGACGTACGAGCGTAATCATTTGCGCTGACCTGTTGCGAGTGCTTCGCGCTCGATCGCTGGCAAGGCCAGCTCCCACAAGACCGGTAGACACACTCACTGTGGGAGCCGGCCTTGCCGGCGATGAGCTGCACTCAGCAGCTCCCGAACGCCTCAGCGTTCGCGCATCGCCTCGGTCTGTGCCTTGAGCACCGGCTTGAGCAGGTAGTCGAGCACGCTCTTGTGCCCGGTGATGATGTCCACCGTGGCCGTCATGCCCGGGATGATCAGCAGCGGTTTGTTGTCACCGCCCAGATGGTTGCGGTCAGTACGTACCTGGATCAGGTAAAAGGCATTGCCCTTGTCATCGGTGACGGTATCGGCGCTGATCAGCTCGAGCTTGGCCTTGAGGCCGCCATAAATGGTGTAGTCATAGGCGCTGAACTTGACCATCGCCGATTGCCCGGGGTGCAGGAAGGCAACATCTTGTGGGCGTACCTTGGCCTCGATCAGCAGGTTGTCTTCCAGCGGCACGATTTCCAGCAGGTCGCTGCCGGGCTGGACCACGCCGCCGATGGTGTTGACCTTGAGCAGCTTGATGATCCCGTGTACTGGCGAAACCACCGTGGTGCGGGTCACCCGGTCGTCGATGGCGATGCTCGAGGCAGTGATCTTCGACAGGTCGGTGCGTTTTTCGTTGAGCTCCTTGGCGGCCTCCGAGCGAAACCCGGCTTCAGACTCTTCGATCTTGCTCTTGATCTCGGCCACTGCCGCTTCGGCGCGGGGGATCGCCAGGCTGGTGGCGTTGAGCGAGCCGCGGGCTTCCACAGTACTGCGCTTGAGGCGCAGGATCTCTACCGGCGAGATTGCCCCGGTGCCGACCAGGGGCGTGGACATGTTCAGCTCTTGCTGCAGCAGCGCCAGGGCCGAGCGGTACTGCTCGACCTTGGAGCGGAACTCGGCCAGTTCCTGGGTTTTCTGCCGCAGTTGTTCGTTGAGGGTCTGCTTCTCGCTGTTCAGGCGGCGCTGGCGCGACTGATACAACGCCAGCTCGTCTTCCGCCACCTGTGGTGCCTTGCTGCGTACCTCTTCGGAGAGCTGGAATGGCCGGCCTTCGGCTTCGGCCGAGAGGCGCTCGACCTGGGCGGTGAGGGCAAAGCGGTCGGCCTCGCTCTCGCCCTTGTTGGACAAAAAGCGCGTGTCGTCCAGGCGCAGCAGGGTATCGCCCTTGTTCACCATCTGCCCTTCGCGCACGAAGATTTCGGTGACGATGCCGCCTTCAAGGTTCTGGATCACCTGGACCTTGCTCGACGGAATGGCTTTGCCTTCGCCCATGGTCACTTCATCGAGCACGGCAAACTTGGCCCAGAGCAGCGCTACCAGCAACAACGCTGCGGCCAGCCATACGGTGATGCGTGACAGGCGCGGCGAATCCTGCAGCGTGGCGCCCGCCACGTCGGGCATGAACTCGCGTTCGGCGGTCTTGCCGAAACTCTGGAAGTAACTGCGCAGGCCTTGGCTTACGGACATGGATGGACCCCCTAGAGTGCCGCGCCAACGCGGCCTTTGCGCAGTGCATCGATGACCGCGTCCTTCGGCCCGTCGGCAACGATCTTGCCGTTGTCCAGCACCAGCAGGCGGTCGACCAGGCTGAGCAGCGAGGTGCGGTGGGTGACCAGCAGCAAGGTCTTGCCCTGCACCCAGCCATGCAGGCGCTGGCGCAGTTGGTCTTCGCTGCTGTTGTCCATGTGGCTGGTGGGTTCGTCGAGGATCATGATCGGCGGTTCGAGCAGCATCGCCCGGGCCAGCAGCACGGCCTGGCGCTGGCCACCGGAGAGCAGTTGACCGCGCTCGCCCACCGGGCGGTCGAAGCCTTGCGGGTGCTGGCGGGCCAGTTCGCTGACGCCGGTCAGTTCGGCGACTTCGAGCATGCGCGCATCGCTGACATAGCGGGCGCCGAGGGTCAGGTTGTCGCGCAGGCTGCCGGCCAGCAGCGGCAGGTCATGGGCGACATAGCCCAGTTGGTGACGCAGGTCGGCGATGTCCAGCTGGCGCAGGTCGATGTTGTCGAGCAGGATTTGCCCTTCATCCGGGGCATAGAAGCCCATCAGCAGGCGTGCCAGGGTACTTTTGCCGGAGCCGCTGCGGCCGATGATGCCGATGCGCTCGCCCGGCTTGACGCTGAAGTTGATGTCGTTGAGGGCGGCGGCGTTTTGCCCGTGGTAGCGAAAGTTCACGTGGTTGACGTCGAGGGCGCCGTGCAGGTGGGTGCGTTCCAGCGGCTGCTGGCCGGCCTGGCGTTCCTGGGGCAAGGCCATCAGCGCATCGGTGCTGCGCATGGTCAGTTGTGCCTGCTGGTAGCGGGTGATCAGCCCGGCGATCTGCCCCAGCGGTGCCAGTACCCGGCTGCCGAGCATGTAGCTGGCAACCAGGGCACCGACGCTGAGGTTGCCGGCAATGATGCTGTAAACCCCGGCAACGATGGTGGCCATGCCGCAAAACTGTTGGATGAACAGGGTGCCGTTGGTGGCGATGGCCGACAGGTTGCGGGCGTGGGCGTCGAGGCGGGTGAGGGCGCCATGGGTGCTTTCCCACTGGTATTGGCGCTCGCTTTCGGCGCTGCAGGCCTTGAGGGTTTCCAGGCCGCCGAGGGTTTCGATCAGCAGCGCCTGGCGCACGGCACCCAGGGCCAGGCTTTTTTGCACGGTATCGCGCAGGCGCACCTGAATGAACAAGGCGAAGAGGATGGTCAGCGGGAAGGCGATCAGCGGGATGACCACCAGCCAGCCGCCGAGCAGGCCGATCACCGCCAGCATCAGCACCACGAAGGGCAGGTCGATGACGCTGGTCAGGGTTACGGCGGTGAGAAATTCACGCAAGCCCTGGAAGTCGTGAATGCTCTGGGCAAAACCGCCAACGGTCGCGGGGCGGGCTTTCATCGACATGCCGGTGATGCGTTCGAACAGGGTGGCAGAGAGAATCAGGTCGGTCTTTTTCCCGGCCTGGTCGAGCAAGTGGGCGCGGACCACGCGCAGGGTCAATTCGAACAGGGTGCCGATGAGCAGGCCGGCAGTGAGCACCCAGAGGGTCGAAGTGGCCTGGTTGGGCACCACCCGATCGTAGGTCTGCATGACGAACAAGGGCACCATCAGCCCCAACAGGTTGATCAGCAAGCTGGCGAGGATGGCGTCGCTGTAGAGCCAGCGGGACAGCTTCAGGGTGTCGCGGAACCAGGCGTTGACCCGCGGCATCAACGGCGCACGCAGGTCTTCGAGTTCGTGGCGGGGGCGGGCGAACAGCGCTTCCCCAGCGTAGGCTTCAAGCAGTTCCTGGCGGCTGACCCACTGCTCGCCACCTTCGGCTTCACACGGCAGGATCAACGCCCGGCCGTCATCGCCCCAGCGGCGCAGCACTGCGCAGCGGCCGTCCTTGAGCAGTAACAGCACAGGCAGGTTGAGCGCCGAGATCGCCCCCAGCTCACGGCGCAGGACGCGTGCCTGCAACCCGGCCCGTGCCGCAGCCCGGGGCAGCAGCTCAAGGCTCAGGCGTTGCTCGGGCAGCGGCAGGCCGGCACTCAGGCCGGCGCGACTGGCGGTGCAACCGTGCAGCTTGCAGAGGATCAGCAAGCCATCGAGTAACGGGTCATCGAAACTCTGGCGCGGATCTATTGCCGAGCTCGCAGATTGCATGCTGGTCACGGTCGCCTACTCCTGTAGCGGGTGGAGGGGATTAGCGCATATCGGGCAAGCGCGCCTCGCTCTTCACTTCGCTCTTGGCGATCGCTTCGGCTGGCAGCGAGATGCGCTGCTTGCTCAACAGCTCACCCATGTTGGCCAGTACCCGGTACATGGAGAACTCTTCGGTGTAGCGCACTTCGGTGTAGCGGCGGTTGGCGTTGTACAGCTCGTTTTCACTGTCGAGCAGGTCGAGCAGGGTGCGTTGGCCGAGGCCGAACTGGTCCTGGTAGGCGGCCCGCACGCGGGTAGTGGTCTCGGCGTATTCGCGCGCTGCTGGCAGTTGTACGCGGGCGTTGTTCATGGCGTTCCATGACAGGGCCAGGTTTTCGTTGAGGGTCCGCAGGGCATTGTTGCGGATGTCCATGGCCTGGTTGATCTTGTGTGCATCGGACTGCAGGCGGGCCTTGTCGCTGCCGCCGCGGAACAGGTTGTAGCTGAGCTCGACACCGGCTTGCCAGTCGTTGTTGTCGTGGCCGACCTGACCTGCGGTGTTGTTGTTGGCACCGGTGGCCAGCACCGCGTCCAGGCGCGGGTAGAACGGCGACTTGGCCACTTCGTATTGCTGCTCGGCCGCATTGACGTCGGCCTGGGCGGACTTCAGGTAAGGGTTGTTGTCGAGCATGCCTTGGCGCGCGGCACCCAGGTCGGGAGGTACTTCGCCTTTGATGGTCACCGGGGTTTCCAGCTCATCGGCGGAACGGCCAACGACGCTATAGAAGTTGGCTTCGGCGTCGGCCAGGTCGACTTCGGCGGTGTACAGGTTGTTTTCTGCCAGGGCGCGACGGGCAGTGGACTGATCTCGGTCAGCGTTGCTGCCGACGCCGCGCTCGCTGCGCAGGCTGATCTGATCGTTGACCCGCAAGTGGGCTTGCAGGTTGTTCTTGGCCAGGGTCACCAGCTCGCGGCGCTTGAGCACTTCCAGGTACACCTCGACGGTGCGCAGGGCGATCGACTCGGCGGTGGCCTGGGTGTAGTAGGCGCGCGAGTTGACCACAGCTTCAGTACGGCCGACTTCGTTGGGGGTGTTGAAGCCATCGAACAACATCTGCCGCAGACGCAGGTCCGACTGGGTGTAGGTCAGCGTCTCTTTATTATGGTTGCGGCTGCCGTCGGTGTTGAAACCACGGGTATTGGTGTTGTCGGAACGCTGGCGACCATAACCGGCCACCAAATCGACCGTCGGGAAGTAGCCCCCTCTGGCGAACTTCACATCTTCATCGGCCGACAACCGGCTGTTCCTGCTGGCATTGATTTCCGGATGGTTATCCACGGCGCTTTGCACAGCTTCATTAATTGACATCGCCTGGGCACTGGAACATGCCATGGCCAACAGAATTGCGCTGGTGATGGGGGTCAAAACGCGCATGGGTTACATCTCCCTGATTTCTAGTAATGGTCCTGCGATTCGTCAAAAAAGTGACGAAAACCTGAGGTTAAACCGTATCAGGCTTGTAACAACAGAGCTAAGAACATTTACGCGTGCAGCTAAGAAGATTTTTTCATAAGAGTTATGCGAAAAAAAACTTATGCGGTCTAAGAAATTCGAGACATTGTTCATATCAAACCGCCCGTGGAATCAGCGCTAGGGTGCATTTTTTCGGGCGTCAGAGGAAGTTCCCGTGTTTTGCAGCAAAGGGCATGGATGTAGCGGAGGGGATGGAGGCGGGGCGAAGTTTGGCGACAATTTATTGGCACATGTCACTTGGCCACTTCGTTCAATCACGTTCACCACGGCACTGGCAGGCGAAGTTATTGATTTCATTGAAATCATAGCGCCTGCTGGGCTGTTTCAGCGCTAGCCCGGGGTAATCCCGCCGGGGTGGTCACGCAATGTTCAGCGCACGTTTGCTGCAATCAACCGACTTGCAGTGGAGGAGTGCGCTCATGGCTAAGTTAATCGGTATCGTCAGCAAGGTGGTGGGCGAAGTCTTCGTTGTAGGCAGCGATGGCAGCCGCCGGGCGCTGGTTGAAGGCGATCGGCTGTATGCCGGTGAGCAGTTGGACACAGGCCTGGCGGGCGCTGTCGCCGTCCACCTGCAGAACGGTGCTGAACTGACCCTTGGCCGCGGTAGCAGTCTGACCCTGACCCCTGAGCTACTGGCCAACCACGCGCCTCATGTCGACACACCGCAGGCGCTGACCCCCAGCCAGGCCCAGCTGAGCGACGTGGAAAAACTCCAGCAAGCCATCGCCGCCGGTGCCGACCCGACCCAGGACGCCGACCCCACTGCGGCGGGCCCAGGTACTGGCGGTGCCCCGGGTGCACTGGGGGGCGGGCATACTTTTGTGATTCTCGATGAGGTGGCCGGGCGCGTTGATCCGCAAATTGGCTTTCCTACTGCAGGTTTCAATGGCTTTCCCGAGTTGCCGGAGCTGGACGTCGGCCTGATCAACACCAATAACGACGCACCGCCGCTGCCTGTGGTCGACAACCCGGTGAGCATCGAAGGGCTCGCCGTCGAGGGCGGCGAACTGTCGTTGAACGAGGCCCATCTGCCCCAGGGGTCGGCCAGCGATCCGGCGGCGCTGACCCAGGTGGGCAGTTTCACGGTGCAGGCGCCGGATGGGGTGTTCAACCTCAATGTCGGTGGCATCAACGTTGTTACTGCGGGTGCAGTGACGGGTGTCGGCCAGTCGATCACCACCGGCCTGGGCAATGGGCTGGCCATCACCGGCTACGACCCTGCGACCGGTGTGGTCAGCTACAGCTACACCCTCAACGGTGCCGAGCCCCACACGAGCGGCGCTGGCGCCAACGGGTTCGGCGAAACCATCGCGGTACTGGTCAGTGACACCGATGGCGACGTCGCCAGTGGCTCACTGGACATCGCAGTGATTGACGATGTGCCGCGGGCGCTGGCCGATACCAATGCCGTCACCGCGACCGAGAGCCAACTGACCCTGACCGGCAATGTGCTGAGCAACGACGTGCAGGGCGCAGACCGAGTACCGAGCGGGCCGATCACCGCCGGCACCTTCACCGGTACCTACGGCACTCTGGTGTTGGCGGCCGACGGTTCCTACACCTATACGCTGAACACTGCCGATCCGGACTTCTTCAATCTGCAGGGTGGTGGTAACGGCATCGAGACCTTTACCTACACCCTGACCGATGCCGATGGCGATGTGTCCAGCGCCAACCTGGTGCTGAACGTTACCAACCTCAATGATCCGGTGGAGCTCAACGGGCTGAGCATCAACGGCGGCGAGCTGGTGCTGTCCGAGAAAAACCTGGCGGCTGGCAGTAGCCCCGATGCCGGGGCGCTGACCCAGAGCGGCAGCTTTACCGTGACCGCAGCGGATGGCCTGCAATCACTGACGGTTGGCGGCATCAATGTGATCAGCGGCGGGGTGGTCAATGGCTTCCCGCAATCGCTCACGACCGCACTGGGCAATACCCTGACCGTCAGCAGCTACAACCCGGCTACCGGTGAAGTGACCTACAGCTATACCCTGAACGGCAGTGAGGCGCATGCCACGGCCAATGGCAGCAACTCGCTTGGTGAGAGTTTCAATGTGGTTGCCACCGACACCGATGGCAGCAGCGCGAGCATGAGTATCGATGTTTCCATTGTCGATGACGTGCCGACGGCAGCGGGTGATGCCAACGCCGCCATCGCCACCGAGAACCAGTTGACGCTGACCGGCAACGTACTGAGCAACGATGTGCAGGGCGCGGACCGCGTGCCGAGCGGGCCCATTACCGCCGGTACCTTCGTCGGTACCTACGGCACCCTGGTGCTGGCTGCTGATGGTTCCTACACCTATACGCTGAATACAGCCGATCCGGACTTCTTCAACCTGCATGGCGGCGGTAATGGTGTCGAGACTTTTACCTACACCCTGACTGACGCTGACGGCGATGTGTCCACCGCCAACCTGGAGCTCAACGTCACTAACCTCAACGATCCCGTTACCCTCGATGGTTTGAACGTCGAAGGTGGCGAACTGACCGTCTACGAGAAGAACCTGGACGACGGCAGCAGCCCAGATGCGCCTGCGTTGACTCAGACGGGTAGCTTCACGGTGACGGCGCTGGACGGCGTACAAACCCTGACCGTCGGCGGCATTACTGTAGTCAGCGGCGGGGTGGCCAGCGGCTTCCCGCAATCGGCGACCACGGCGTTGGGTAATACCCTGACCATCACCGGCTACGATGCCTCGACTGGCGTGGTGACCTACAGCTACACCTTGCTCGACAACGAAGCCCACGCCACGGCCAATGGCACTAACAGCCTGGGAGAGAGCTTCACGGTCAGTGTGACCGACACTGATGGCAGCACTGCCAGTGGCGTCATCGACGTCAATATCGTCGACGATGTACCGACGGCAGCGGGCGATACCAACGCCATCAGCGCCACCGAGAACCAGTTGACCCTGACCGGCAACGTGCTGAGCAACGACGTGCAGGGTGCGGACCGCGTGCCGAGCGGACCAATTACCGCTGGTACCTTCGTGGGTACCTACGGCACTTTGGTGCTGGCTGCTGACGGTTCCTACACCTACACGCTGAACACTGCCGATCCGGACTTCATTGATCTGTATGGTGATGGTAACGGTATCGAGACCTTTACCTACACCCTGACCGATGCCGATGGCGATGTGTCCAGCGCCAACCTGGTACTCAACGTCAGCAACCTCAACGACCCGGTGACCCTCGACGGCCTGAACGTCAACGGTGGTGAACTGACCGTCTACGAGAGCAATCTCAGCGATGGCAGCAGCCCAAGCAATGCGGCCCTGACCCAGAGTGGAAGCTTTACCGTGACGGCGCTGGACGGCGTGCAAACCCTGACCGTCGGCGGCATCAACGTGGTCAGTGGCGGAGTGGCCAGCGGCTTCCCGCAATCGGCGACCACGGCGCTGGGCAACACCCTGACCATCACCGGCTACAACCCGGCAACCGGCGTGGTGACTTACAGCTATACCTTGCTCGACAACGAGGCGCACCCGAATGCCAACGGTGCCAACAGCCTCAGCGAAAGTTTCACCGTAACCGCCACCGATACCGACGGCAGCAGCGCCACAGGCAGTATCGACGTCAACATCGTCGATGATCTGCCGAGCGCAGCGGGCGATACCAATGCTGTTATCGCCACCGAGAACCAACTGACGCTGACCGGCAACGTGCTGAGCAATGATGTACAGGGTGCTGACCGTGTGCCGACCGGGCCAATTACTGCTGGTACCTTCGTCGGTACCTACGGCACCCTGGTGCTGGCTGCCGACGGTTCCTACACCTACACGCTTAATACCGCTGATCCGGACTTCTTCAACCTGCACGGTGGCGGCAACGGCATCGAGACCTTCACCTACACCTTGACCGATGCCGATGGCGATGTGTCCACCGCCAACCTGGTACTCAACGTCAGCAACCTCAACGACCCGGTGACCCTCGACGGCCTGAACGTCAATGGTGGTGAACTGACCGTCTACGAGAGCAACCTCAGCGATGGCAGCAACCCAAGCAATGCGGCCCTGACCCAGAGCGGCAGCTTTACCGTGACGGCGCTGGACGGCGTGCAAACCCTGACCGTCGGCGGCATTAGTGTAGTCAGCGGCGGGGTGGCCAGCGGCTTCCCGCAATCGGCGACCACTGCACTGGGCAACACCCTGACCATCACCGGCTACAACCCGGCCACCGGCTTGGTGACTTACAGCTACACCTTGCTCGACAATGAGAATCACCCTACGGCCAACGGTGCCAACAGCCTCAGCGAAAGTTTCACCGTAACCGCCACCGATACCGACGGCAGCAGCGCCACAGGCAGTATTGACGTCAACATCGTCGATGATCTGCCGAGCGCCGTTAATGACACTAACGCGGCCACTGCCAGCGAAGTGCAGCTGACCTTGACCGGTAATGTGCTGACCAATGACGTTCAAGGTGCCGACCGCGTAACCGGACCGATTACCCCAGGCACCTTCACTGGTACCTACGGCACTCTGGTACTGGCAGCCGATGGCTCCTACACCTACACCCTGAACCCTGGCGACCAGGACTTCATCAACCTGCATGGCGGTGGCAATGGCGTCGAGAGTTTCACCTACACCTTGCGCGATGCCGATGGCGATACCAGCACGGCGACGCTGAAACTCAATGTCAGCAACCTGGACAACCCGGTGACCCTTGACGGCCTGAACGTCAATGGCGGTGAGCTGACGGTCTACGAGAAGAACCTCAGTGACGGCACCAGCCCCGACTCTCCGGCCCTGACCCAGTCCGGCAGTTTCACCGTGACGGCCCCCGATGGCCTGCAGAGCCTGACCGTCGGTGGTGTCAGCGTCGTCAGTGGCGGCGTTGTCAATGGCTTCCCGCAGACGGGGACTACGCCGCTGGGTAACTCCATCAC
Organism: Pseudomonas sp. RC2C2; assembly: GCF_018390435.1. Lineage (NCBI taxonomy): Bacteria > Pseudomonadati > Pseudomonadota > Gammaproteobacteria > Pseudomonadales > Pseudomonadaceae > Pseudomonas > Pseudomonas sp. RC2C2. Next base: position 3,792,886 of record NZ_JAHBAX010000001.1, read on the forward strand.
CATCACCGGCTACAACCCGGCTACCGGAGTGGTCAGTTACACCTACACCTTGCTCGACAGCGAAAACCACCCGAACGCCAATGGCATCAATAATCTGAACGAGAGCATCAATGTCGTCGCCACCGACACCGATGGCAGTTCAGCCAATGCGACGATCGATGTGAAGATCGTCGACGATGTGCCGAGTGCAGTGGGGGCCGAACGCTCGGTTACCCCGGGGCAGGTGGACTCCAACCTGCTGTTGGTGATCGACGTCTCCGGCAGTATGGGTGAAGCCTCTGGCGTGCCAGGGCTGACGCGCATGCAGCTGGCCAAGCAGGCCATCAATGCCTTGCTCGACAAGTACGACGAAATGGGCGACGTGAAGGTCCAGCTGGTGACGTTCTCGACGGGGGCCAGCCAGCCTTCAGCCGTATGGGTGACCGTCGACCAGGCCAAGGCTATCGTCAACGGCCTGAGTGCGGGTGGTTCGACCTATTACGACTCGGCAGTCAACTCGGCGCAGTCGGCCTACACCACGGGTGGCAAAATTACCGGTGCGCAGAACATCGTGTATTTCTTCTCCGATGGCGAACCGACCTCGGGCCATTCCATCACTGCGGTACGGGAAGCGGCTTGGGAGAGCTTCCTCGACAGCAACGGCATCAAGTCCTACGCCATTGGCCTTGGCGGTGGTGTCAACGCCGGCAACCTCAATCCGTTGGCGTACGATGGCAGTACCCACACTGACACCAATGCCACCGTGGTCACCGACCTCAACCAGCTCAATTCGGTGCTGTCCGGCACCGTACAGGGCGCGCCGATCACCGGCAGCCTGATGAGTGGCGGCGAGTTTGGCGCTGACGGCGGCTTCATCAAGTCGTTGGTGATTGACGGCACTACCTACACCTTCGATCCCGCGGGCAACAGCGGCGCAGGTTCCTATGCCGCCAGCGGTGCGGCGGACCGCGGCACCTTCGATACCGGTACCAACAGCATCACCGTGAAGACCGCGATAGGCGGCAGCATCGTGGTCGACATGGACACCGGCGATTTTACCTACACGCCACCTAAAGACAGCGGCAGCAGCCAGGTCGAGCAGATCGGTTTCGTGGTCAGTGACAACGATGGCGATACCGCCAGCGCCAACCTGGTGATCAATGTCTATGCCAATACCGCGCCAGTGGCCGGGGCCGACCATATCATCACCAACATCCTTTCGAGCAGCATCACCGTGCCAGCCGAGGCGTTGCTGGCCAACGACAGCGATGCCAACCATGACCGCCTCAGCGTGCCTTCGACGACCACCTTCAGTACCGGCTGGGAGGCCACGGGCACGGGCTTTACGGTGGGCAGCGGTACACCGACGGTGAACTTCAACGGTACCAACAGCAGCAGCGGCAACCGGCTGCGGGATCTGCCGCGCAGCTCTTTCAGCGGCCCGGCCAATAGCATGACCGCGGCTTTGATCGTCAATGGTTACCTGGGGGCAGTGAACGGGGGCAACGCCAACGATGAGGACGTATTGACCGTCACCTTGAAAAAAGGCGAGACACTGACCCTCGATCACAACCTGGCGGCCGGCAACATCCTGATGGAGTGGAAGGATGACAGCGGCAGCTATCAGACCATCGCTGACGGTGGCGCCTTCACCGCCAGCCATGCTGGTGTCTACAGCATCCACCTGGTCAACCTGGCCAACAGTAACGGTTCCACCGCTGCGGAGAACTACGCGTTGACCATGACGGTCGACTATTCCAATACGCAGAACGAAACCGCCTACGGCACTTACACCGTCAGCGACGGGCATGGCGGCACCGGCACCGGCAATGTCGACATCACGTACCAGGTGGGCAACACCCTCACCGGTACCGGCGGCGACGACACCCTGCTGGCAGGTGCCGGCAACGACACCCTCAATGCCGGGGCGGGCAATGATGTGCTGATCGGTGGGGATGGCAACGATTTCCTCTACGGTGGCGATGGCAACGACCTGTTGATCGGTGGTGCCGGCAACGACCTGCTCGACGGTGGCGCGGGTATCGACACCGCCAGCTATGCCAGTGCAGGCAGTGCGGTGACGGTCAACCTGGGTACAGCCGGTGCGCAGAATACCGGTGGCGCGGGCACTGACACCCTGGCGGCGATCGAAAACCTGATCGGTTCGGACTACGACGACAGCCTGACCGGTAACGACAATGCCAACGTGCTCAATGGCGGCTTGGGTAACGACACCCTGATAGGGGGTGACGGCGACGATGTATTGATCGGCGGGCCGGGCAACAACACCCTGACGGGAGGCTCGGGCAGCGATACCTTCCTGTATCAGCAGGGCAACAGCGGCCATGACGTGGTCACCGACTTTACCCCGGGCACCGATCACCTGGACCTGTCGCAACTGCTGCAGGGTGAGAATGCGACGACAGCGTCGCTGGATGATTACCTGCACTTCAAGGTCACTGGCAGTGGCGCCAGCGTGGTATCGACCATCGAGGTCAGCTCGGTGGCGGGGGCGGCGCCAACCCAGACCATCGACCTGGAGGGCGTCAATCTGGCCCAGCATTATGGTGTGACGGCAGGGGCCGGCGGGGTGATTGCGGCAGGGCAGGACACGGCGACGATCATCAACGGCATGCTCAATGATAATTCGTTGAAGGTGGACACCGTCTGACTGTGTAGACCTGTGGGAGCTGGCTCAGGACGGACGCCGCAGGGTCTTTTGCCGCAAGATGTAAATGCTCACCAGCACCGCGCTGGTGAGCATGAACCCCCGCGCCCAGATCAGCGGCACCAGGTAGCAGGACAAACCGATGCTCAGCCACATCAGGCCGATAGCGTAGACCTTGCCTTTGAGGGGAATGCCTTCGCCACTGAGGTAGTCACGAATCCACGGCCCGAGCTTGGGGTGGTTGACCAGCCAGTGGTGAAAGCGCGGCGAGCTGCGCGCAAAGCACGCAGCGGCCAGGAGCAGGAACGGGGTGGTGGGCAGTACCGGCAGGAAGATCCCGATCACCCCCAGCGCAACGCTGAGCCAGCCGGTGGCCAGCAGCAGGTAGCGCATTGACGCCGACTCAGTGGTGGCGAGGCTTGAGCAGTGCCGGTTTTTCGTCCGGTGCGTGCAGCAACAGGTACAGCGCAGTCAGGGCTTCCGGGATCTGCACGATCATGTCGTCCATCAGGTTGGCGTCGCTGGCGATGTCGGCGAACTCTGGCTGTTCATCGAACAGGCCGGAACCGACCATGATCGGCAGGAGCATTTCACTGACTTCTTCTTCAGCGGTCTCGAACCAGGCTTCCTCGCGCATGAATACGCCTTCCATGAAGCCGATGCACCAGCCGCGCAGGTCGGAGTCATCCGGGTCGTCACCCAGGTCCAGGTCGCAAGGCAGCTCGAATTCCTCGTCGCTGGCCAGTTGGCGGGCAACGTGGGCTTTGAGCTGGATCAGCGTGGCTTCGATGTCCTGACGCTGGGCGTCGTCCTTGTAATGCGGCTCTTCGGCGAACAGGGCATCGATCCATTCGCGCTCGGGGATTTCCTCGGCACCAATCGACAGCGCGGTCAGGAAGCCGTGAGCGGCCACGTAGTCCAGCGCCTCTTCGTGCAGCTCGTCGGCGTCGAGGAAGGCTTGCAGGCGGGTCAGTTGCTCGGCGAAGGACATTACGGGGCTACCTTGGGAATAAACGATACTGAATTCTAGCACCTTGCAGCGCAAACGATGCAAAGGAAGACGTCTATCGCAGAGCATCCTGCAAGGTCGCAGGCTCCGGTATAATGCCCGGTTTTTATCCCAGGGCCCTCGCAACTCGGGGGTCGGGTAAAAGCCGCTTACGCATTTTTGCGTGTTGCCAGCGGGTTTTTCGTCCAGCCTGTGCCCAGGATGGTTCTGCGATTTTTGGAGTTTTTATGCTCGAACAGGCTCAGCGCGTCCTCAAGGACATCTTCGGTTACGACAGCTTTCGGGGACGCCAGGGTGCGATCATCGAGTGCGTGGCCAAGGGTGGCGATGCGCTGGTACTGATGCCCACCGGCGGCGGCAAGTCGCTGTGTTTCCAGGTCCCGGCCCTGCTGCGCCCGGGCCTGGCGGTGGTGGTGTCACCGCTGATCGCGTTGATGGATGACCAGGTGGCGACCCTCGACGAGCTGGGCGTCGCCGCCGCCTCGCTGAATTCCACCCTCAGCGCCGAGCAGCAGCGCGAGCTGGCCGGGCGTATTCGCCGGGGCGAGGTGAAGATGCTCTACCTGGCCCCCGAGCGCCTGGTGCAGCCGCGCATGCTCGACTTCTTGCGCACCCTCGACATCGCCCTGTTCGCCATCGACGAAGCCCACTGTGTATCGCAATGGGGCCATGACTTCCGTCCCGAGTACCTGCAACTGGGGCAACTGGCCGAACTGTTCCCGAATGTGCCGCGCATTGCCCTGACCGCCACCGCGGACATGCGCACTCGCGAAGAGATCGTCACCCGCCTGCACCTGCAGAACGCCGAGCGTTTCCTGTCGAGTTTCGACCGGCCGAACATCTTCTACCGCATCGTGCCCAAGGAGCAGCCACGCAAGCAGTTGCTGGCGTTCCTCGGCGAGCGGCGTGGCAACGCCGGTATCGTCTACTGCCTGTCGCGCAAGAAGGTCGACGATGTGGCCGCCTACCTGTGTGAGCAGGGCTTCCCGGCCCTGCCTTACCACGCCGGCCTGCCTGCCGAGACCCGGGCCTCCAACCAGCGGCGCTTCCTCAACGAGGAAGGCCTGATCATGGTCGCCACCATCGCCTTCGGCATGGGCATCGACAAACCCAACGTGCGCTTCGTCGCCCACCTGGACCTGCCCAAGTCGCTCGAGGCCTACTATCAGGAAACCGGCCGTGCCGGTCGTGACGGCCTGCCTGCCGATGCCTGGATGGCCTACGGCCTGCAGGACATGGTGATGCTCAAGCAGATGCTGCAGAACTCCGAGGGTGACGAGCGCCACAAGCGCATCGAGCAACACAAGCTCGATGCCATGCTGGCCCTGTGCGAAGAAACCCGCTGCCGCCGTCAGACCCTGCTCAACTACTTCGACGAAGAGTTGCCCCAGCCGTGCGGTCATTGCGACAACTGCATCGATGGCGTGCAGACCTGGGACGCCACCGAGCCTGCGCGCCAGGCGCTGTCGGCGGTCTATCGCACCGGTCAGCGCTATGGCGTCGGCCACCTGGTGGATGTCTTGCTGGGCCGCGACAACGAAAAGATCCGCAACTTCGGCCACGAGAAGCTCGCCGTGTATGGCGTTGGCAAGGACCGTTCCGAGCACGACTGGCGCTCGCTGTTCCGCCAGCTGGTGGCACGCGGCCTGGCCGACATCGACCTCGAAGGCTACGGTGGCCTGCGCCTGTCCGACAGCTGCCGGCCGTTGTTGCGCGGCGAAGTCAGCCTTGAGTTGCGCAAGGACCTCAAGCCACAAACCAGCAGCAAGGGCGGCGCCAGCAGTGGCGGCAGCCCGGCCAGCCAGTTGGTGCGCGGCGACGAGCGCGAGCAGTGGGAAGCCCTGCGGGCGCTGCGGCGCAAGCTGGCAGAAGAGCACGGCGTACCGCCTTATGTGATCTTCCCCGACTCGACCCTGCTGGAAATGCTACGCAGCCAGCCCACCAGCCTCAGCGAAATGGGCCGGGTCAGCGGTGTTGGCGCGCGCAAGCTGGAGCGCTACGGCGAAGCCTTCCTCGAAGTGCTGGGCGGTGGCGTCGAGGCGCCGAAGATCGTCACCGACCTGCGCCACGAACTGGTCAGCCTGGCCCGTGCCGGCATGACCCCGATGCAGATCGCCGGGCAGTTGAACTGCAGCGAAAAGAACGTCTACAGCTTGCTCGCCGAAGCCATCGGCCGCCAGGAACTGTCGCTGGACCAGGCCCTGGACCTGCCGGAAGAGTTGTTGGGCGAGATACAGGATGCCTTCCTCGATGGTGAAGGCGAGCTGCCGCCGGTGTCAGCCATTGCCGAACAGTTTGGCGCACGGGTGCCCGAAGGCGTGCTGTATTGCGTGCGGGCTGCGCTGGCGGCTGAATTCGAGATGTAAACCCGGCTTTGTCATCATTTATAACGATTATCCAAGCACTGCCAGCCGTATGAGCCTTGCTTGCGGCTCACGGTCATGATTAGCTGACTAATAATTAGTTCTGATGATGAGTTTCTCTATGCCGTTGACCGACCAACACAAATTCGGGATGCAGCTGGCACACATGTCCCGCGGCTGGCGCGCCGAACTGGATCGCCGCCTGGCCGGGCTGAACCTGTCCCAGGCCCGTTGGCTGGTGCTGCTGCATCTGGCCCGATTCGACGAAGCACCGACCCAGCGCGAGCTGGCCCAGAGTGTCGGGGTCGAAGGCCCGACCCTGGCTCGCCTGCTCGACAGCCTGGAAACCCAGGGCCTGGTACGCCGTCAGGCGGTGCTGGAGGATCGTCGGGCGAAAAAGATCGTCCTCTGCCCGCCGGCCACGCCGCTGATCGAGCAGATCGAAACCATTGCCAACGCCCTGCGCGCCGAGCTGTTTGTCGGCGTCGACGAAGAGGAACTGCGCATCTGCATGCGCGTCCATGCACGAATCCTGGCCAACCTGGAAAAGTCCTGAGCCCCTCAGAAGGTGTGACCCAGGTTCAGGTACATCGCCTTCTGATTCTCGCTATTGGCCCCGTAGCTGAAGTTCAGCGGCCCCAGGGGTGTCTCGAAACCGACGAAGATGCTGGCTGCATTGATGTAGCCACTGTCGAACTCGTTGTCGTTGTTCCAGGCCCGGCCGCGTTCCAGCGAACCGCCCAGGTACAGTGGGAAGTCCAGCGGCAGGTAGGCGCGTGGGGTCAGGCGGCGGTAATAGACCACGCGCATCAGGCTGACGTTCTGCCCGGACACCGAGTCCTGGCGAAAACCCGACAGTTGCCGGGCGCCGCCGAGCACGAAGCTTGAGGTGACCACCTCGGCATCATCCAGGGTCCTGCCGTAACGGCCACCCACCACCCAGGTGTTGGGGCCGCTGCTCATGGCTTTGTCCAGATTGAAATCCCACTGCCGGTAACGTTGGTCCGAGCCCAGGTTCGGGTCGTATTGGCGCAGGGTCAGGTTGATGTCTTCGCCACTATGGGGGAAGTAGACGTTGTCGAGAGTGTCGAACGAATACTTAAGCTCATAGAAGCCTTCGTTGAAGTTGACCTTGGGCAGGTCCTGGTCGCCGATGCGCACCTCGGCCTGGCCCCAGGCCTGGCCAACGCCGAAACGCACTTCACCGTTGTTGCCGATCTGGCGCCCCAGGTTGAGGCCGAAGCCGTAGCGTTCCAGGCGGTACTCGGCAATCGGGTCGTCGTCCAGGGTGGCCTCGATGTTCTGCGAGCCCAGGTCGATGTATGGGGCGATGAAGTAACGCGAACCAGCGTCCAGCGGCTGATAGAACTCGCTGTAAAGCTCCTGCTGGTCGCCGATCTGGGCGCGGGTCAGCCATTCGGCGCCGAGCGTGTTGATGCCATTGACCCGGTAGCTGGCGCCGATATTGAAGGCGCTGTCGCCGCGCATGTCGTCCGACAGGTTCAGGCCCAGGCGCAGGTAGTCGGTGCCGCCGCGACGGCCACGGGCGTTGATCACCAGGGTGTTGTCGTTACCCTTGTGCACCACCCGGTATTGCACCCGGTCGAAGTAGTCCAGGCCGTAGAGGGTGCCCATGTCGGTCTGCAGGCGGCCCAGTTCCAGCGGCTCGCCGATGGGTTGGCGAATGTAGTAGCGGATTACGTCGTCGCTGACTTTCGAGTCGTTCTCGATGCGGATGGCGGTGATCACCGGGGTGCGCTGGCTCGGTGAACGGGCGGCCAGCAGCTCACCATCGGTAGTTGGCGGGCGCTTGAGCACCGCCAGGCGTGCATCCAGGGCGCGGGCCGCGCGGTAGCCGACGTCGATCATGTCCTGGGCGCGGCCGAAATCGGTGACGCCAAAGCTCGACAGCGGTGGCTGGATGAGGATGTCGTCGCGGTGCAGGGCCGCCAGTTGCTCCTCGGAGTTGCGCCGGGTCATCAGGGTGATCGACTGGTTGAGGACATCGACCACGGTCGTCAGTTGCTTGCGGCTGCGCAGCGGGGTACCGATATCGACGACGATGGCTACATCCACGCCCATTTCGCGGGCAACGTCCAGCGGGATATTGTCGACCATGCCGCCATCGACCAGCAGCCGGCCATCAAGCTCGACCGGGGCGAATACCGCCGGGATCGACATGCTGGCGCGAATCACCTGGGGCAGGTGGCCACGGCGGAATACCACTTTCTCGCCGCTGGCGATGTCGGTGGCCACGGCGCGAAAGGGGATCGGCAGCTTGTCGAAGTCGCGGGTGTCGCTGGTGTGGGCGAGCATGCTTTCCAGCAGCAGCGCCAGGTTCTGGCCCTGGATCACCCCCAGTGGCAGGCCCAGGCTGCCGTCGTCGCGAAAGCTCAGCTTTTGTTTGACGAGGAAGTCGCGGTCATCCTGTTTGCGCCGGAACGGCACGTCCTTGCGCGGCGGAGCGTCGGACAGCGCCTGTTGCCAGTCGATGCCCAGCGCCAGTTTTTCCAGCTCCTCGACCTTGTAGCCGGAGGCGTACAGGCCGCCCACCACCGCACCCATGCTGGTGCCGGCAATGGCATCGACCTTGATGCCCTGTTCTTCCAGGGCCTTGAGCACACCGATATGCGCCAGGCCACGGGCAGCACCGCCGGAGAGTACCAGGCCGACTTTCGGTCGGGGCGCTTCGGCTGCCAGCAGCGGGAGGGAAACGAACAACAGCAGCAGGGATAACAGCAGGCGGTGCATCATGGCTCTCGGAGCGAAGGCTAAAGACCGCTAGTATAAGCATGCCCACCTGTCAGGAGACGTTCAGTGTATGTCCACGCCTAAAGCGGAAATTGTCATTACCTACTGCACCCAATGCCAATGGCTGCTGCGCGCCGCCTGGCTGGCCCAGGAACTGTTGAGCACCTTCAGCGATGACTTGGCCCGGGTGGCCCTTGAGCCTGCCACGGGCGGCACCTTCCGGATCACCTGCGATGGTGTGCAGATCTGGGAGCGCAAGGCTGATGGCGGCTTCCCCGAAGCCAAGGTGCTCAAGCAGCGCGTGCGCGACCAGATCGATCCGCAGCGCGACCTCGGTCACAGCGACCGGCCCTAATCCTTAACCCTCTACGGCCACGGTCTTGGCTGGTGGGTTGCTGGCCGCCAGACGGCTGGAAACAACGATCGCGAGGATGATCAGCACGCCACCGAGCAACATGCGCAAGGTCGGAGTTTCGGCAAAGATGACCCAGGCCATGGCGATGCCGTAGACCGGCTCCAGGGCAAACACTACGGCGGCGGTGCGCGCTTTGATCACCGCCAGGCTGGCGACGAACAGGCTGTGGGCCACGCCGGTGCAGAATACCCCGAGCAGGCTGATCCACAGCCAGTCCATGGCGCTGACGGCGCCCAGCGCGGGCGCCGCAGCTGGCAGCAGGCACAAGGCGACCACGGCGTTCTGGCACAGCGCTGCCTGCACCGCCGGGATGCGCCCGGAACCGGCGCGGTTGGTCAGCGACAGCAGCGCAAACAACAGGCCTGAAAGCAGGGCCCAGAGCAGACCGCCAGTGGCCTGGCTGGCCAGGTCGAAGTCCGGGGTCACCAGCACCAGGCCGATGCTCACCAGCAGCACCAGGATGATCTCGTTGCTGCGGATGCGTTCGCGAAACAGCAGCCCTTCAAGGATCACGGTAAAGGCCGGAAAGCTGGCAAAGCCCAGGGTGGCGATGGCGACGCCGGCAACTTTTACTGCGATGAAAAAACTCACCCAGTGCCCGGCGAGCAATACACCACCCAGCGCCAGACGTTGCCAGTCCCGCGCCTGCAGGGGGTGCCAGGCCTGGCGGGCGAAGCCTGCGAACACCCCCAGGGCCAGCACGGCAAAGGCGGCGCGGCCGAAGACGATGATCGCAGGCGCGGCGCTGGCCAGTTTGCCGAACACGCCGGTCAGGCCGAAGAACAATGCGCCAATGTGCAGGGCGCCGAGGGCAGTGCGGTGGTTCATGGTGGTCCTTGTGGTAGGGCAGGGCAGCGGCGTCAGTTTACGAGCCGGTCGCTGCCACTGTCTGTCGCGGTCCTCGCGTCAATTGTCTTCAGAGTCTCGCCGCAAGGCGCCGGGGGAGCGGCCAAAGGCCTTGAGCATGGCGGCGGCAAAGGCGCTTTGCGAGCTGTAGCCGACCTGGCAGGCGATCTCGCCGATCGGCAACTGGGTGTTGCGCAGCAACTGGCGTGCACGCAGCAGGCGGCGCTGGCGCACATAGTCCATGGGCGTGACCCCGCATTCGGCCATGAACCGCGCATGCAGGCGCGCGCTGGACAGCCCGGCCAGGCGCGCCAGGTCGGCTACCTGCAGCGGGTAGGCAGCGTTCTGCTCGATATGGGCGTCGAAGCGGGCGTACGGCAGTGACGGTGTCGCCGTTGTCGGTGCCGCGCTGCTGCTCAGGCTGGCCAGCAGCAATACCGCGCCCTGCTGGGCAATGAGCGGGTCGTTGATCGGGCTTGCCGCCAGCCAGTCCACCAGTTGCTGCTGGCGATGGTCCAGGTTCAATGACCCGGCCCGCTCCAGCAGGCGTTGACTGGCATCCAGGTGCGCGCCCAGGCGCTGGCTCAGCCAATCGTCGGCGGGGATATCCAGCACCAGGCAATCACTGCCGGCGGCACTGCCGCAGGTGTGGTGGCTGCCGGCCGGGACCACCATCAGGTCCTGGCGATCAAGCCGCGCACCGCGGCCTTCAACCTCGAACTCCAGGCGCCCGCGCAGGCCGAACACCAATTGCGGGTGTTCGTGGCTATGGGCGATCAGGTCGTGGCGATAATGGCGCAGGGAAAGAATCGGGCCGCTGCTCATCGAAAGGTCCTCCGGCAATCGCCGCAGTGTACAGGCTGAGCGGCGGGGCGGGCATGTCATCAGATCGACACTTGATGGTCACTTTCGATTAACCACCGCTTGGCAAGCTGGCGCAAACCTTCCCGGAGCCTGCCGATGACCCGTGCCGAGCTTGCCAGACCCTCGCGCAAACAGCGCGTACGCACCTTGTGGATATCGGACGTGCACCTGGGCACCCGGGATTGCCAGGCCGAGCACCTGTCGCAGTTTCTCAAGGGCTATCAGGCCGACCGCATCTACCTGGTCGGCGACATCATCGATGGCTGGAAGCTGCGCAGCGGCATGTACTGGCCCCAGGCGCACACCAACGTGATCCGCCGCTTGCTGACCATGAGCAAGCGTGGCACCGAAGTGATCTACGTCACCGGCAACCATGACGAGTTCCTGCGCCGCTACTCCAAACTGGTGCTGGGCAATATCCAGCTGGTCGACCAGGCTGAGCACCTGACGGCCGATGGCCGGCGCCTGCTGGTGATTCATGGCGACCAGTTCGACGTGATCACCCGCTATCACCGCTGGCTGGCGTTTCTGGGCGATTCGGCCTACGAGTTCACCCTGACCCTCAACCGCTGGCTCAACCATTGGCGTGCCCGCTATGGCTACGGCTACTGGTCGTTGTCGGCGTACCTGAAGCACAAGGTCAAGACCGCCGTCAGCTTCATCAGCGACTTTGAGGAGGCCATCGCTCATGAATGCGTCAAGCGCGGTTTCCACGGTGTGGTGTGTGGGCATATCCACCATGCCGAGATCCGCAAGGTCGGCGAGGTGGATTACCTCAACTGTGGCGATTGGGTCGAGTCGTGCTCGGCGCTGATCGAGCACTGGGATGGCAGCATCGAGCTCTATCGCCTGGCCGATGCCCAGGCCGAAGCCGCCCGGCGCCAAGCCGGGCTTGCGGCGCTGGTTGACTCAGGCGGTGGCGGCGGCGGGCTGCTGTAGCGCAGCTCTGTAGATTGACTGCCGAGGGTGGGCGAACAGGCGCTGCAGCATGGGCTCGAAAAAGCTCAAGGGCAGGTTGTCGTAGGCCGGATCGAAGGCCGCCGCATCGTAGCGGGCGCAGAATTCGATGGTTTGCTGGTACTGCGGATGGTCCTGGAATTGCTCGCGCAGGTGCCGGTCCATGCCCAGGTGGTGGAAAAAGTAGTAGCCCTGAAAGATCCCGTGCTTCTCCACCATCCACAGGTTTTCCGGGCTGATGAAGGGCTTGAGGATGGCGGCGGCGATATCCGGGTGGTTGTAGCTGCCCAGGGTATCGCCGATGTCGTGCAGCAGCGCGCAGACCACGTACTCCTCGTCACGCCCGTCGCGCCAGGCGCGGGTGGCGGTCTGTAGCGAATGGCTCAGGCGGTCGATGGGAAAGCCGCCAAAGTCGCCATCGAGCAGGCGCAAGTGCGCCAGGATGCGGTTGGCCAGTTGGCTGGCATAGGCCCGAAAGTCATCGGCAATGATTGCCCAGTCCTGTTCGGTACCGTCCTGCATGTGAATGAAACGAGCCTGCTGATTCATCGGCGCTCCGAGACGCGGTGTTTCAAGGCACTCTACCCGCACCGCTGGTCGGGACAGTGGCCGCGCGGGACGGGTTTCTGGCCTTGCGGGCCGAAATCAGAAGCTGATCTTGCCGCGCAACATGTCGCGGTACATGGCGAAATCGCCGATCAGGCTGTACAGCGGGTGTGTGAAGGTGGCCGGGCGGTTTTTCTCGAAGAAGTAGTGCCCGGCCCAGGCAAAGCCGTAACCGGCAAAGGGCAAGGCCAGCAGCGACCGCCAGCTGCCGCTGCCCACGGCAAAGGCGAGCACGGCGATGACCAGGCTGGTGCCGACGAAATGCAGGCGGCGGCACATCGGGTTGCTGTGCTCGCTCAGGTAGTAAGGGTAGAACTCGGCAAAACTGCGAAACTGCTGAGGGCTGTTCACGACATTGCTCCAGAGGCTTCTCGACCTGACGAAGATACACGGCGTGGAGCCTGATCTGAGTCTAGAGTGAGTAACACGACAGAGCAGTGACAATAGGCGCCAATTGAGTATCCTTTGAGTTCGCCGCAGGAGCGGCTTGCCGGTAAGAAAAGAAGCCAGCCATGAGCGAAAGAACCACTTCAGCAAGCTGGGCATCAGGGATCGTCAAGGCACTCGAACTGGAAGGGCTCGATTGCCGTGCCATGTTCAAGCAACTTGGCCTGGATTTCGCTTCGCTCGACGACCCCGACGCACGTTTCACCCAGGATTCCATGACCCGCCTCTGGCAACTGGCGGTCGATCTTTCCGGCAACCAGGCGATCGGCCTGAACATGGCACGGGTGGTACGCCCGGCGTCCTTTCATGTGGTCGGTTACGCGCTGATGTCGAGCCGCACCCTGGCCGAAGGTTTCGAGCGGCTGGTGCGCTATCAGCGGATCATCGCTGAAAGCTCCGACTTGAGTTTTCGTCTGCAGCCCGATGGTTATGCGCTGATTCTTACCGTCCATGGCGATCACCTGCCGCCTACCCGGCATAGCGCCGAAGCCTCGCTGGCCTGCGCGCTGTCGCTGTGCAGCTGGCTCAGCGGGCGGGTGATCCAGCCGCGCCGGGTGCTGATCCAGGGGTTGCAGCCCAAGGACCTGACACCTTACAAGACTGCCTTCCATGCCCCGCTGGAATTCAGCGCGCCGCACGATGCGCTGGTGTTCGAGCGCGCCGACATGGAGGCGCCGCTGCCAACCGCCAATGAAGCCATGGCCGTGCTGCACGACCGTTTTGCCGGCGAGTACCTGGCGCGTTTCTCGGAAAGCCGCGTCACCCACCGTGCACGCCAGGTGCTGTGCCGGGTGCTGCCCCAGGGCGAGCCCAAGCGTGAAACCATCGCCCAGGCCCTGCACTTGTCGCAGCGCACCTTGCAGCGGCGCTTGCAGGAAGAGGGCACGAGTTTTCAGACGTTGCTGGACGATACCCGTCGGGAGCTTGCCGAGCAGTACCTGGCGCAACCCAACATGACCCTGCTGGAAGCCGCCTACCTGTTGGGTTTTGCCGACCCGAGCAATTTCTTCAGGGCATTTCGCCGTTGGTTCAACGCCACGCCTGGCGAGTACCGGGCGCGTTTGAGCGGGGCCGCGACAGCCCCGCTGGAGAATGGATCGGTCAGTGACGCCAGAACGCCGGCATACATAGCACCAGCACCGTAATGATTTCCAGGCGGCCAAGGAGCATGCCGAAGGCCAGGATCCACTTTGCCGCATCCGGGAGGGTGGCGAAGTTGCCCGCCGGGCCTATGGTTTCCCCAAGGCCCGGGCCAACGCCCGATACGGTGCTGGCGGCACCGGTCAGCGCCGTCATCCAATCGACGCCCAGCAGCGACAAGGCCAGGGCGATGACGCAGATGGTGATGGCGAAGAAGAACGAGAACGTCAGGATCGAACGCACGATCTCTTCATCGAGACGGTGACCGTTGTACTTCTGCTTGATCACCGCCCGAGGGTGAATCAGCTGGTTCAGGTTGGCCTTGAGCAGGATGTAGGCGACCTGGAAGCGGAAGATCTTGATCCCGCCGGCGGTCGAGCCCGAGCAGCCACCGACAAAGCCCAGGTAGAAGAACAGCATCAGCGAGAAGTTGCCCCACAGGCTGTAGTCGCCCAGGGCAAAACCGGTGGTGGTCACTACCGAGGTCACGTTCAGCGCCACGTGACGCAGGGCGTCGAGCCAGTGCAGGTCGGTGGTGGCCCAGTACCAGGTGCCCAGCACCAGCCAGGTGGCCAGCAACATGGCCAGCAGCCCCTGCACCTGTTGGTCCTTGATCAGTGCCTTGCGGTTGCCGCGGATGGTCGCTACGTACAGGGCGAACGGCAAGCTGCCAAGAATCATCACCACCACCGCGACCCAGTGCACCGCCGGCATGTCCCATTTGGCCAGGGACTGGTCGGAGGTGGAGAAGCCACCGGTGGAAATCGCCGACATGGCATGGTTGATCGCATCGAAGACGTTCATGCCGGCCAGCCAGAACGCCAGGGCGCCGAGGGTGGTGATGCCGATGTACACCAGCACGATCGACTTGGCGACCATGTGCGAGCGCGGCATGACCTTTTCCGAGCGGTCCGAGGACTCGGTCTGGAACAGACGCATGCCACCAATACGCAGCAGCGGCAGGATCGCCACGGCCATGGCGATAAAGCCGATACCGCCGAGCCAGTGCAGCAGCGAGCGCCACATCAGGATGCCTGGCGACATGCTGTCGAGGCCGCTAAGGACGGTAGCGCCAGTGGCGGTGATACCGGACATGCTTTCGAAAAAGGCATCGGTGTAGCTGATGTGCTGGGTCAGCAAGAACGGCAGGGCAGCGAAGATGCACACCACCAGCCAGCTGCTGACCGTCAGCAGGTACATGTCGCGGGGGCGCAGGTGCACGTGCTCGGGGCGGCCCTGGATGACCAGGGCAAGGCCGGCAACAAAGGTGATCATGCTGGCCCAGAGGAACGACGGCAGGTCGCCCGTGCGATCGAAGATCACCAGGGTGGCCATGGGCACGACCATGCTGATCGCCAGGGTGATCAGGAAGATGCCGATGATGAAACCAATGATCCTTAAGGTCGGCAACGCCATGTGATCTGCTCTGACTCGAAACGGAAGGGCGCCATTCTACCTATGGACCTTTTTAAGTAAACGCTAGAATAGCCTGACATTTATTCACAAGGGGTAGCCAATGGAGGCTCTCGACGCATTGCTCAACCGTGTTTCGGTTCCACGTCTGATGGACCCGGCACCTAATGCCGCACAACGCGAGGCGCTGTTTCGGGCCGCCCTGCGTGCGCCGGACCACGGCCAGTTGCGGCCCTGGCGCTTTCTGACGGTCGAGGGCGAGGCGCGCTTCAAGCTTGGCCAGTTGCTGGCCGACGCGGTGAAACTCAACGGTGACGCCAGCGACGCGGCCCTCGACAAGGCCCGGGCCATGCCCTTGCGGGCACCGTTGCTGGTGGTTGTGGTCGCGCGCCTGCAGGATCATTTCAAGGTGCCGCAGTCCGAGCAGCGCCTGGCGGCCGGTTGTGCGGCCCATGGCATTCTGCTGGCCGCCCATGCCCAGGGTATCGGTGCGGTGTGGCGCACCGGTGAGCTGTCGTACAGCAAGCATGTGGCCAAAGGGCTGGGGCTGGCGGATAACGAAGAGATCATCGCCTTCCTGTACCTGGGTACGCCGCAGCATGAGCCGCGCACGGCGCCGGTGCTGGCGACCGCTGACTTCGTCAGTGCCTGGGGGTAAGTTTTTGTAGGGGCTGTGCCGCCCCTATCGCCGGCAAGGCCGGCTCCCACAGTGGACCTGTGTGCACCGGACCTGTGGGAGCTGGCTTTGCCAGCGATGGGCTGCGCAGCAGCCCCGGCATTCTCAAGCCTTGCCCGGCCCGACTAGCGGCAATTCCAGCCTGGCCACAAACCCGCCTTCCGGGTGATTGCCCAGGCTCAGGTTGCCGCCATGGCGCTCCGCCGCCTTGCGCGCAATGGCCAGCCCCAGGCCGTGGCCCGCGGCGCTTTGCCCGGGCGCGCGGAAGAACGGTTCGCCCAGCTGCGCCAGATGCTCCTGGGCCACGCCGGGGCCATGGTCGTGCACGCTCAGTACAATCCTGTCGTTATCCCGTACCCCGGTGATTTCGATCGGCTGCCCGGCAGGATTGAAGCGCACCGCATTGCGCAGCAGGTTGTCCAGCGCCCGCTCAAGCAGGGTCGGCCAGCCTTGCAGGTACAGCCCGGTTTCATGCTGCAGCTGGATCTCCTGCTCCGGCGCGCCCAGTTGCGCGTCCTTGTGCACCGACGCCAACAGCGTATCGAGGTCCACCGGCTCAGCCCGTGCTTGTTCGGCGTCGACCCTGGCCAGCACCAGAATCTCGCTGATCAGCGCTTCCAGACGGTCGCACTCGCGGGTCAGGCGTGGCCACAGGGCTTGGCGCTGCTCGGGTCCGGCGCGTTCGGCCAGGGCCAGGGCGATGCGCAGGCGTGCCAGGGGCGAGCGCAGTTCATGGGATACATCGCGCAACAGCTGGCGCTGGCTGCCGATCAGGCTCTGCAGCCGAGCCCCCATGCGGTTGAAGTCATTGGCCAGCACGCCGAACTCATCACGGCGGTTGGCCAGGCGTGCCAGGCTGTTCTGCTGGTAGGCGGTTTGCCCCAGGTCATGCACGGCGCCGCGCAGGCGGCTCAGGGGGCGCGTGATCGACAGGGTCACCAGCAGGCTGAACAGGGTCAGCACCACCAAGGCAATCCCCAGCGCACTCAGCGGCCAGAGCAGGCTGTCGCGGTGCCAGGCGTCCAGCTCCGGGTGCGGAATGCGATAGATAAACAGGTAGGTCTCACCGCTGTCGGGGCTGGTGTACTCCTCGGTCAGGCGTCGCCACGGCAGGTGCCTTTCGTCATTGTGGCGGCGTGCTTCGAAAGCGGCGGCGCGGCGCGGGAAGGTCCCAGGTACCACGGCATCGCCACTGTCATTGAGTACCTGCACGTCGATGTTGTAGCGGCGCTTGCGGTGTTCCAGGTAATGCTGGGCATGTTCCGGCCCTTGCTGCTCATAGCGTTGGGTCCAGTTTTTGGCCAGGGTGCTGAGGCCTGGATGGCGACTGAGAATCCAGGCGTCCTGGTTGAGCATGTGGCCGAGCAGGATCGACAGCCCGGCAACCAGGGCGATGGCCAGCCAGAAACTGGCCAGGATGCGCCAGAACAATGAACGCAAAAGAGACACCTCTAACGGAAAAAGCCCGGTCTGCTGGGGCAGGCCGGGCGGGCGACTGACAGCTTACTGGGCCTTTTTGGCTTTTTCAGCTTTCCAGGCTTTGAACTCGGCCCATTCGGCGCGGCGTTCATCCTGCTTCTTCTTCATTTCGTCGAACTGCTTTTGCTGTTCGGGTTTGAGCAGGGCACGAATCTCGGCCTGGGTTTTGTCTCGCTTGGCCTTGAGCTCATCTTTCAGGGCCTGCTGGTCGGCGGCCGGGAGTTTTTCCAGGTAGCGCTGGGTGATTTCGTGGCGGCTCTTCATCTGCTCGCCCATCAGCTTGCCGATCTGCTGGCGCTGTTCGCGGCTCAGGTCCAGCTGGGCGAAAGGCGCTCCACCGCGGTGGTGCTCGCCGCCACCGCGGTGGTACTCGCCTTGGTGCTCGCTATGATGCTCCCCGTGCGGAGGGCCGCCAGCATCAGGCATGGCCATGGCGACGGTAGGCAGGGCGGCAGCGAGCATCAGGGCGATAAGGGTCTTGCGCATGGTAACTCTCCTTTTTGAGGCCGGTGATTACCGGATGTACCCAGTCTAGAGAGATCAAGGTCAGTGGCGGTCAGGCAAGGGTAAAGCTTGAGTAAAGACGCCTGGTCGCCGTGCTGACATTACAGGCTGTAGTAGTAACCGCGGCTGCGCAGGGCAACGATGCGCGGGCGCCCGTCCGCGTGCGGGCCGATCTTCTTGCGCAGGTTGCTGACATGCATGTCCAGGCTGCGGTCGTACAGGGTCAATTTGCGGCCCAGGGCGAGCTGTGCCAGTTCCTGCTTGTCCAGCGGCTCGCCGGGCTGGCGTAGCAGGGCTTCGAGGATGCGGCTTTCGGAGAGGGTCAGGGTCAGTTCGTGCTCATCGATGCTGACCACGCCACGGGCCGGGCTGAAGCACAGGTCGCCAATTTCCACCTGGCTGGGCGTCGCACTCGGGTGGCTGCGGCGTAGCACGGCGCGCAGACGGGCGGTGAGCTCGCGCGGATCGCAGGGTTTGGCCAGGTAATCGTCGGCACCCAGTTCCAGGCCGAGAATGCGGTCCAGCGGCTCGCCACGGGCCGAGAGCATCAGCACCGGCAATTCGGTGTGCTCACTGCGCAGTTGCTTGAGCAGTTCCAGGCCGCTGCCGTCGGGCAGCATCACATCCAGCACCACGGCGGCCGGCGCTTGTTCAGCCAGGGCCCGGCGGGCACTCTGGCCATCGTGGCAGGCACGTACCACGAAACCTTCCTGGGTCAGCCAGCTGCCGAGCAGCTCGCAGAGTTCCTGGTCATCATCAATCAGTAACAGCTCGCTCATGACTCACTCAATTCAACCATTGCCGACGCTTTCTGTGTCCGCCACTGGCAAAGATACCGCAGAGTGCCGCAAACAGGGCAACTGCGCCACCAATCAAAAACCATTGTTGCTGGTCGGTGATGAGTTTCGGTGCGGCGCTGGCTTGTGATTCCTTGATCGCCAGTTTCAGGCGCTGGTTTTCCTGGCGCAGGCGGGTGAGCTGGGCGCTTTCGCGTTCGCTGTCGGCGTTGTGCAGTTGCTGGACCAGGGTTTCGCGCAAGCGCTCGCTTTCCTTCAGGCGCTGTTGCAGCTCGGTGATCTGGCTACCGGCACTGAGCGACAACGGGGTGCTGGAGCCGGCGGGCTCTTCGGCCTGGGCGAAGGGGGTCAGCAGCAACAGGCACAGCAGCAGGGACAACGGACCTTGACGCATCGGAACTCCTGATTCCATTGAGTGGTTCAGGAGGTTGTCGGCCATCAGGCGAGAATAATGAGCAGTTGCGCAGCGAAAGCTGCAAAGGGCGGTGTGCCTGCTCGGCCACCGCCCCAGGGGATTACGGCAGGACTTGCTTGAACGGCTTGACGATGACGTTGGTGTAGACGCCAGCGGCAATGTACGGGTCGGCATCGGCCCAGGCCTGGGCGGCGCTCAGCGAGTCGAACTCGGCGACGATCAGGCTGCCGGTGAAGCCAGCGGCACCGGGGTCGTTGCTGTCGATCGCCGGGTGCGGGCCGGCCAGGACCACACGGCCTTGTTCCTTGAGCTGCAGCAGGCGTTCGATGTGCGCCGGGCGGGCGGCCAGGCGTTTTTCCAGCGAATCGGCTACGTCTGTGGCAATGATGGCGTAAAGCATGTCATTCCTCGTGCTTAGGGGTTGAAGGCGGGGTGCTGGGGTCGGCGTCATGCAGGTGGCGGGACAGGTAGAGGCCCTGGGCCACCAGGAACAGCACGGTCATGCCCAGGCTGCCGAACACCTTGAAGTCGACCCAGATGCTCTGGAAGGTGAAGGCGACGAACAGGTTGGCGGCACCGCAGAACAGGAAAAAGCCGATCCAGGCGATGTTCAGGCGCGTCCATACCGGCTCCGGCAGGGTCAGGGCGTGGCCCATGATGCGCTTGATCAGCACCCGGTCACCGATGAAGTGGCTGCCGGCAAAGGCCAGGGCGAACAGCCAGTTGACCACCGGCGCCTTCCATTTGAGGAAGGTTTCGCTGTGAAAGGCCAGGGTCAGGCCGCCGAATACCAGGCAGGCGACCAGGGTCAGCCACTGGCCCTTCTCCAGCTTGCGCTGGCGAATGAACAGGGCGCCGTAAACCACCAGCGAGCTGATGATCAGCATCGCCGTGGCGCTGTAGATGCCACCGAGCTCGACGCTGTGCCCGGCGAATTCGACGGCACGCGGTTCGAGCTTGTAGACGATGAAGAACAGGAGCAGCGGGATGAAATCGATGAATTGTTTCACAGTGGCAGCCAGAAGCAGGATGTGTCGGCATAATAACAAACATCAATGACAGCGAAAGCGCCACCTATGAATGTTGATCTGCACTGCCACAGTACGGCCTCCGACGGCGCCTTGTCGCCAACGGCACTGGTTGCCCGGGCCCATGAGCACGGCGTGCGGATGCTCTCGCTGACCGATCACGACACCCTCGAGGGCCAACTCGAAGCGCGCGCCGCGACCCAGGCGCTGGGGATGCAGTGGGTCAGCGGCATCGAGCTGTCGTGCACCTGGGGCGGGGCGACCATCCACGTGCTGGGCTACAACTTCCCGCTCGACGCCGCGCCATTGCAGGCCGCGGTCGAGTCGCTGCACCGTGGTCGCTGGCTGCGTTCGGAAGAAATCGACCGACGGTTGGCGCTCAAGGGCATGAAGGGTGCGCTCGAGGGTGCCCGGGCCATTCAGCAGGAGCTGGGCGACAGCGGCAATGCCCCGGCGCGCCCGCATTTTGCCGAGTACCTGGTGCGCGCAGGCTATGTAAAAGACCGCGCCGAGGCGTTTCGCAAGTGGCTGGGGGCCGGCAAGCTGGGCGATGTGAAGCTGCATTGGCCAACCCTGGAGGACACCGTCCAGACCCTGCGCCAGTCCGATGCCTGGGTCAGCCTGGCCCATCCGATGCACTACGATTTAACCCGCAGCAAGCGCCGCCGGCTGATTGCCGACTATATTCAAGCAGGCGGCCAGGCGCTGGAAGTGGTCAACGGCATGATGCCGGCTGAACAGGTAGGCACTCTGTCGATCCTGGCCCGTGAATTCGGTCTGCTGGCCAGTGCCGGCAGTGATTTCCATGGCCCGGGCACCTGGGGCGAGATCGGTGTCTACCGGCCATTGCCAGAGGACCTGCCACCCCTGTGGCGCCGATTCAAATATGAGCAGCCTATCGCGGCAGTCTGAACAGGAAGAGAACGTGAGTCAGTTTTTCCAGATTCATGCGGAAAACCCGCAACCGCGCTTGATCAAACAGGCCGTCGAAATCATTCGCAAGGGCGGTGTGGTGGTCTATCCCACCGATTCCTCCTACGCCATGGGCTGCCAGATCGGCGACAAGAACGCCGTTGAACGGGTTCGCCGCCTGCGCCAGCTGGACAAGAACCACAACTTCACGCTGATCTGCTGCGACCTGTCGCAGATGGGCCTGTTCGCCAAGATCGATACCGCCACCTTTCGCCTGCTCAAGGCCCATGTGCCGGGGCCGTACACCTTCATCCTCAACGCCACCCGTGAAGTGCCGCGCCTGCTACTGCACGAAAAGCGCCGCACCATCGGCCTGCGTGTGCCGTCCAACCCGATCGCCCTGGCCCTGCTCGAAGAACTCGGTGAGCCGCTGATGAGCGTGAGCCTGATCATGCCCGGCGAAGACGAGCCGATGACCGACCCCTACGAGATCCGTCAGGCCCTGGAGCATCACGTCGACCTGATCATCGATGGCGGCTTTGGCGACCTCAAGGCCTCGACCGTGATCAGCCTGGCCGGTGACGAGCCGGAAGTGATCCGCGTCGGCTGTGGCGATCCTGCGCCGTTCATGGTCGAAGCGTGAGCCAGGCGACCATCACCGAGCCGAGCATCGATCCGCAAGCCGGGGCCCAGCAGGAACTGCCGCTGGTGCTGGTGTATGGCGAAGCCATGACCGAGATGCCGGTGGACCTGTACATCCCGCCGGATGCCCTGGAAGTGTTCCTGGAGGCCTTCGAGGGCCCACTGGACCTGCTGCTGTACCTGATCCGCAAGCAGAACGTCGACATCCTCGACATTCCGGTGGCGGAAATCACCCGCCAGTACATGGGCTACGTCGAGTTGATGAAGACCGTGCGCCTGGAGCTGGCCGCCGAGTACCTGGTGATGGCGGCGATGCTCGCCGAGATCAAATCGCGGATGTTGCTGCCGCGTTCCGCCGAGGTCGAGGAGGAAGAGGCCGACCCGCGCGCCGAGCTGATCCGTCGCCTGCAGGAGTACGAACGCTTCAAGGCCGCCGCCGAAGGCATCGATGGCCTCAGCCGCGTCGGCCGCGAGGTCGTCGTGCCGCGCCTGGACGCGCCACAGGCCAAGGTGCGTAAACTGTTGCCCGAGGTCAGCCTGGAAGAACTGCTGGTGTCGATGGCCGAAGTGCTGCGCCGTGGCGACCTGTTCGAAAGCCACCAGGTCAGCCGTGAGGCGCTGTCGACCCGCGAGCGCATGAGCGAAGTGCTTGAACGTCTCAAGGGCGGCGGTTTCGTGCCCTTCGTCGAGTTGTTCACGGCCGAGGAGGGCAAGCTCGGGGTGGTGGTGACCTTCATGGCGATTCTCGAATTGGTCAAGGAATCCTTGATCGAACTGGTGCAAAATGAGCCCTTTGCGCCGATCCATGTCCGCGCCCGCGCCGAGTAACAACTGAGCAAGCCCATGAACCTGAATGAACCGCGCGACCTGGCGCCCCTGCTCGAGGCCTTTTTGCTGGCCTCGGGCAAACCGCAATCCCTCGAGCGCCTGTATGAGCTGTTCGAGGAAGCTGAGCGCCCGGAGCCTGCGGTGTTCAAGAAGGCCCTGGAGGTGCTGCGCAAATCCTGCAATGGCCGCGCCTTCGAGCTCAAGGAAGTGGCCTCGGGTTTCCGCCTGCAGATTCGCGAGGACTACGCGCCCTGGGTCGGCCGGCTGTGGGAAGAGCGCCCGCAGCGCTACTCCCGGGCACTGCTGGAGACCATGGCGCTGATTGCCTACCGTCAGCCCATCACCCGCGGCGAGATCGAAGACGTGCGCGGTGTGGCGGTCAATTCCAACATCATCAAGACCCTGCTCGAGCGCGAGTGGATTCGTATCGTCGGCTACCGTGAAGTGCCCGGCAAACCGGCGATGTTCGCCACCACCAAGGCCTTTCTCGACCACTTCAACCTGAAGAACCTCGACGAGTTGCCGCCCTTGGCCGAATTGCGCGAGATGGAGCCTGCGCCGGAACCTGTGCTGGAACTGGACGACGCGCCGGTGCCGGCGCACCTGCAGGCCCTGGCCGATGCCAGCGCCGAGCCGCAGGAGGCGCCGGAAGAAACCAGCTTCCGCAGCTTGCTGACCGAGCTGGACGCCATGGAAGAAGGGCTCAAGACCGACTTCGATGACTTGATCGACGAAACACCGCTCGACCTCGATGCCGAGCCGTTGGAAACCGAACCGCAGGCGCCGCATCAGTAACCTCGGCCTTCGGGCGCAGAGTCCCGGCAACTTTTGCAATTTCGACTAGTCTCAGGTGCGTTCACGCCGCGATCAGCGTATGATTCGCGACCCTTTTTGGCGCTTGTCCGCCATACCAGATTTTTGTCAATACACCGGGAGGTGCCCAGCATGAGTGAAAAAGACCTGCAAGAAGCCCAGCCATTGCCGCCATCAGGCGAGAAACTGCAAAAAGTGCTCGCCCGTATCGGCGTGGGCTCGCGCCGTGACGTCGAGGCCTGGATCAGCCAGGGCCGGATCAAGGTCAATGGCGTCGATGCCAGCCTTGGCCAGCGCGTCGACCTGCACGATGCGATTTCGGTCGACGGCCGCCTGATCAAGCGCGAAGAAGCCGCCGAAACCGTGCGCCGAGTGATCATGTACAACAAGCCCGACGGCGAAATCTGCACCCGTGACGACCCGGAAGGCCGTCCGACCGTGTTCGACCGCCTGCCACGCCCGAAAGAAGGGCGCTGGATCAACATCGGCCGCCTCGACATCAACACCACCGGCCTGCTGATGTTCACCACCGACGGTGAACTGGCCAACCGCCTGATGCACCCGTCCTATGAAATGGACCGTGAGTACGCGGTGCGTGTGCGGGGTGAAGTCGACGAAGACATGATTGCCCGCCTCAAGGCCGGTGTTGTGCTCGAAGACGGCCCGGCGCGTTTCACCGACATCCAGGAAGCACCTGGCGGTGAAGGCTTCAACCATTGGTACCACTGCGTGGTGATGGAAGGCCGTAACCGTGAAGTACGTCGCCTGTGGGAATCCCAGGGCCTGGTGGTCAGCCGCCTGAAGCGCGTGCGTTTCGGTCCGGTGTTCCTCAACTCCGACCTGCCGATGGGCCGCTGGCGCGAAATGAGCCAGCAGGAAGTCGACATCCTCGCGGCTGAAGTGGGCCTGACTCCGGTGGCCATGCCGGCGTTGAACCACAAGTCCAAGGACAAGCTCGAGCGCCTGCAGCGCAAGTCCACCCGTCCTTTGGGGCGTGGCGAGCGCGTGCGCACCTTGCGTCCGGCTCAGGATGCAGCCACTGCTGGTGAGCGCCCTGCACGTCAGCCCCGTGGTGAAGCCGAACGTCCTGCCCGTCAGCCGCGGGGCGAGGAGCGTCCAACCCGCCAACCACGTGGCGAAGCCCCGCGCAAGGACAGTGGCCGTGGCAGCAGCACGGTGGCCGAGCGCCCGAGCGACATGAACAAGCGCGGCAAGCCGGCACCCAAGCGTCCGGGCAGCACCCGCAACAAACCACGCCCGTAAGGTGGGTGGGTAGGCGCGGGCTTGTCCCGCGATTGCGTTGGATCGGATAAATCGTAATCGCGGGGCAAGCCCGTTCCTACAGTGTTGAAGAAGCCAACCTTCGGGTTGGCTTTTTTTTGCTCGAAATTTCCTTGTCTTACAGATACTTCCGTAAGGCGTGGAAAGAATTTAAACCACCTTGTAAATATTTCGTTACAAAGGCTTGCCGGTTATTGGGCTGTTCCTGCGATTTTTTTCTGCTGTAAACAGAACTTTCCGAGTCGCCCGGGGCGGGGCGCTTTACGTAACCGTCAACAGCTTGCCCGCAGGTCTGCGCAGCGGTGAGATAGGCGCCATTGCGGTGCGTAGCCGGGCCGGAGAGCCAGGCATTGATAAGAACAAATGGAGGCGCTATGTACGCCAATTACCCCCCCAGGCTTGACCCTTTCCTCAGGAACGGTGCGTTTTGTCGTCAGACAGTCACGCAACGTGTTGACCCCTGCGCGTCTGCAGGGGTATACAATGCGCCGCGTTTTAACTGTGACCCCAATGCGTACCTCGCACTCTTGCTGACACCCGGTTGATGCGTCCAGGGCTCTTGCCCGCGACCTGAACCCTCGTCCAAGAACCTTCAAGGTAACCACCTTGTTAATTCCGCTGCGCCACGAGCGCGGTGGGTCCGATTCCGTCACAGATAAAAACAAGCAGGTGACTTCGTTCATGAGTGGACAAAACACGCATTCAGGCGAGCTGAAACGCGGCCTGAAAAATCGCCATATCCAGTTGATCGCCCTGGGCGGTGCAATTGGTACCGGGCTGTTCCTGGGTTCGGCCGGGGTGATGAAATCGGCGGGCCCGTCGATGATTCTCGGCTACGCGATCTGTGGCTTCATTGCCTTCATGATCATGCGCCAGCTGGGTGAAATGATCGTTGAAGAGCCGGTAGCCGGTTCCTTCAGTCACTTCGCGCACAAGTATTGGGGTGGTTTTGCCGGCTTTCTCTCCGGTTGGAACTGCTGGATGCTGTACATCCTTGTCGGTATGTCGGAACTCACCGCGGTCGGCAAGTATGTGCACTACTGGTGGCCAGAGATTCCGACCTGGGCCTCGGCGGCAGCCTTCTTCATCCTGATCAACGCGATCAACCTGGCCAACGTCAAAGTGTTTGGCGAGGCCGAGTTCTGGTTCGCGATCATCAAGGTTCTGGCCATTGTCGGCATGATCGCCCTGGGCAGTTGGATGCTGGTCAGTGGTAGCGGCGGCCCGCAGGCTTCGGTGAGCAACCTGTGGGAACATGGCGGCTTCTTCCCCAATGGTGTCAGCGGCCTGGTGATGGCCCTGGCGATCATCATGTTCTCCTTCGGTGGCCTGGAAATGCTCGGTTTCACCGCCGCTGAAGCCGACAAGCCGAAGACCGTGATCCCCAAAGCGATCAACCAGGTGATCTACCGCATCCTGATTTTCTACATCGGTGCCCTGGTGGTGCTGCTGTCGCTGACGCCATGGGACAGCCTGGTTACCAGCCTGGACTCGGCCGGTGGCACTTATGGTGCAAGCCCGTTCGTGCAGGTGTTCTCGCTGCTCGGTAGCGATGTTGCCGCGCACATCCTCAACTTCGTGGTGCTGACTGCGGCGTTGTCGGTGTACAACAGCGGTACCTACTGCAATGCCCGCATGCTCTACGGCATGGCCGAGCAGGGCGATGCTCCGGCCAGCCTGTCGAAGATCGACAAGCGCGGTGTGCCGGTACGCTCGATCCTGGCCTCTGCTGCAGTGACCCTGGTGGCCGTACTGCTCAACTACTTCATGCCGCAGCATGCACTGGAGCTGCTGATGTCGCTGGTGGTGGCAACCCTGGTGATCAACTGGGCGATGATCAGCTACTCGCACCTGAAGTTCCGCCAGCACCTGGACAAGACCGGCCAGACGCCGCTGTTCAAGGCGCTGTGGTACCCCTATGGCAACTACATCTGCCTGGCCTTCGTGGTGCTGATCCTGGGCATCATGCTGCAGATCCCGGGCATCCAGATCTCGGTCTATGCGATTCCGGTCTGGCTGCTGGTGATGGGCGTGTGCTATAGCCTGAAAACCAACCGCAGCAAAGCCACGGTCGCAGCCAGCCCTGCACCGCTCAAGCGCTGATTCAAATGGTTGAACGAACGCCCCGCTGCGCGGGGCGTTTTGCTTTACAGGTAGATGATTTCGAGGGTGCCTGAACCATCGAGCTGGATATCCTGGCGGTTGTCCAGTTCGTTGGTCGGGGCGATCACCGGCAGTATGTTGACTGTCGCGTTGAGGTTGCGAATGGCCACCGGTCCCTTCGCGGTCATGGCTTCATCGCTGAAGCCGAGTACGGTGGTATCGGCAATGCTCCTCGGCTCGCTGCCCGAATCGCTCCAGCCGATGCCGCCGGCAGTGGATTGGGTCAGGTAAACCGCCGCTAGCTGGTCGGCAGTGATCGACTGCGGGTCGAACTGTACTTCATACAAGCCGATCCTGTTCTCGGCGCCATCGCGTCCCAGGCCATAGAAAATCAGCGAGTTGACCAGCGAGCTGCCGTCACGGTTGTCGTGCATGCGCAAGGCATAACGCGCCGGGCTGTCACAATTGATCGACAGGTTCAATTGACGGGTGGGCAGGCGCGTACGCCGGTCGCTGTTCAGGCTTTGGGTGGTGATCCTGCCGTAGTCCACTACGCCTCCCTGGGACAGGCTCGGGGTACAGGCTGCTGGGATGATCTGCCAGTGTATGGCCAGTTCGGCTGTGCTGCCCGACGCTGGGGCGTGAAGTTGCCCGGTGCTTCTGAACTGCGTCGACTCACGCACGGCAAAGGCCTGGGCATCGAGTTCGCCCTCAAGCACCAGGGTCAGGTTGAGGTTGCGACCTTTTAGCGGTTTACCCGCCGCCACCGGGGTGATGCCGCTGCGTGGCTGCCAGTTCAGGTGGGCGTTGGCCGGGGCCGGAACTGCCCCGGGCTGATCGAGCCGGGCCAGGTCCACGCGCACGCCGTCGACAAAGGCATCGCTGGCTTGCAATCGATAGTGGCCCGAGCCCGCCAGCGCGAAGCGCTCCTTGTCCAGGCCGTTGGCGCTGTAAAACAGGCTGAGGTCGGCAGGGTCGTTGCAGCTCATGCTCAGTTGCGCGGTCTTTTTCGCCAATGCCAGGCCAGGGCTGCCGGCTTCCAGTCGGCTTCGATCAAGCGTCCCGTAGTCCAGTGGATCAGGGCTGACCTGTAGCCGGCATTCGGCCGCCATGGCCGACAGTGGCAAGACGAACAGCAATAGCAGGGGGGGAGGGTGTTCATGTGCTGGCGCATCCTCTTCGGGCTGCCGAGTAGGCTGACGACACAAGGTCTGATTGCCAGGGGCAGGTCGTCGCTGGGGCTCAACTGCATGTGCGTTGAGCCTGGGTGTAGTAGCTGTCGGTGGTGTTGCCAGTGTCCGGTTCCAGAGTGACCCGGCACTCTTTGGCCTGATGGTCGCTGACGATCAGGTGGCCAATGTCATCGCTGTTATCGATGAACACCAGGCCGCCGGGCTGCACCAGGTTGATGAAGCGGCCGCGGTCATCGAATACCGAAGCACCGCTGGCCAGCGGCTGACCGCTGTTGTCGAGCAGGGTCAGCAGCACCCGACGCGTGCTCCAGGCCCTGAAACTCAGGCGCGGCACCGCGCCACGGTGGGCGCGCAGCACGCCGGCACCCTCATCGACATTGATGTTGATCGGCAAGCTCTGGGTATCGATCTGGACCGGGCTGCGACCGTAGGCGGCCAGGGCGGGAATCACCGCATGCCCTGTATGGTCGGTCCACACCGGGCCGCTGGGGGTGCTGGCCTTGACCCCGGGGGTATCGGTGACCGAGAGGATGGCAAAGGTATCGCGGATCGGGTAGGGCGTTGGTGTGATGCCTGCGCCGTGCACTGCAACGCCTCCGCGCAGGCCCAGGTTGTAGTTGCTGTTATCACCGTCGCCGCTGTAGTTCAGGTCCAGCTGGGTATAGCGCGGCAAGGCCGAGAGGCCGGCGCTGGCCAGCGTACTGGAATCTCCCGAACGATGCTCGGCGCCCAGGCGATAGCCGAAGCTGTCGTTTACCTGTTCGTTGTAGGCCAGCGTGCTGTTGCTGTGCCCGCCGCTGTGGCGGACACTGCTGCGCAAACGGCGTTTGCCGTCCAGCGGAATGCTGGCGCTGAAGTACAGGGCATCGTCGTTGTAGCCATTGCTGCTGCCGACGGACTTTTCCATCGTGGCTGACAGGGTCAGCCCACCGTAGCTGTTGCCCCAGGACAGAAATAGGCGTTGATTGCTGTCATGCTCGTAATAGGTGGTTTGCGTGTAGCCGAGGTTGAAGCTGCCCAGGGCGGCGCTAGCCCAGCGCAAACTGGTACTGAGCTGATCACGGTAGCTGGACCAGTGCTCCTCGTTGTCCCGGTTGGTGCTGTCGAGCAGCTCCCGGTAACCACGGGTGCGATGATTGCCGGCCACCAGGCTTGACCATTGCTCATTCAGTTGCCAGTTGAGCTGACCGCCCAGTTGGGCGCCGCTTTTGTCCAGCGTGGTTGCTTGTGAGCCAAGGGTAAAGACTTCGCCGTTGAGCTGGGGGGTAAGTACTGTGCCCACGCTGGCACCCAGTCCCCGGTACCCCTGGGCGAGGATCACGCCGCTGCTCAGGCTTGAGCGATCTCCCAATGCGCCTGTCTGGCCCAGGCTCACCACTGCTGGGTCGTCGCTGTCATGGCCGTGGCTGCGCACAACCCCGGCGCCGACGCTGAAACCGGTTTGCGGGCGAACGCTGGCGGTCAGGTTGGCCGGTACGCGAAAGCGTCGTTGCTCACCGTTGGTCTCGATGACGGTGACCTCAAGGTCCGAGCGCGAAGTGATGCGCGGAATGTTGCTGATGGTAAACGGCCCGGGCTGGACCACGGTGCTGTACAGCAATGCGCCGTTCTGGTGGATTTCGACCCGCGCCTGACTGTTGGCAATGCCTTGCACGCTGGCATTGTCCAGTTGCGAGAGCAGGCCATATTCGGGGGTTACCTGCGCCCCGATGATCTGCGCGCCGTTGAGCACCGGGTTGACCAGGCTGATTTCGCCAGCCTGGAACAGGCTGCGATGCTCGGCGAAGCTGCGCTGTACATAGGTGTCGAGCATTTCGCTGTGCACCTTGCCGTCGAAGCGGCTGTGCACCTGGCGGCTGCGCAGGATCCAGTTGTCCATGTTCAGTCCCAGTTCGGTGTTGGCTGCCGCGTAACGGCTGGACTGGCCGTCGTAGCGGTTGAACGAGCTGAACAGGTCGTAGTTCAGCAGGCCGGCAACCCCGCCCTGGTTATAGTCTTGCGACAGTTGACGGTGCTGCACCAGGGCCTGGTCGGGGACGACGACCTGCACCCGGTGTTGCCCTGGCTGCAGCTCGACCTGCGCCTGAGGGAAGGCCTCGCCCAGTTCGAGGCAGGCCGGATCGACCGGGGCATCCTGCTCGTCCAGGGTAGTGGGCCAGTCGGCGGGGCGCTCGATCCCGGCAAATGCCAGCAACGCGTCATCGAAGCACAAGCTGCCGTCCTGGCTGAAGCGGGCCTGGGTGGCACCCTTGTCGCGGCCATTGACCGTCAGGCTGATTTGCTGGCGGCCGGGCGGGAAGCGCGTTTGTCGGCCGAACAAGGCCGCCAGCTTCGGATCGATGCCACGCTGGCGCAGCACTTCCTGGTCGAACACGCTGTGCTCGGCGTGAACGGGTTCATTGGCCGCCTGCGCAGGTTTAAGGGTATCCAGGCCCAGCAATGTCAGGCACAGGCCGAGTATCAGTTGCTCGCGCGGGCGCTTTTTGCCCAGGGCGTCATCGGGGGTGCTCACAGGATGCTTGCCTCGAAGGGGTCGACCGCAAAGCCATAAACCGTGGCCGGCTGAAAGCGCACGGTAGTGGCCGCGGCGGCGGCATCAGGCAAGTCGAGTGTGATGGTTTCGTGGGCCAGGACGTAGTTGCGGCCCAGGTCCAGTGAGTGCTGACCAGGCAGCAGTTGCAGCTCCTGGGCCAGGCGAACGACGTAAGGCGTGTTGTTCTCTACGCGCAATTGCTTGCCATCCACGCGCCAGACCAGCCCTTTCCAGGGCTCGCTGTTGCGTGCCAAGCCCTTGGGGTGAAGGATGACCGGAAGGTTCTGGCGCACGCCGAAGTTGACCCGCATGTTCTGGGTGCTACCGGGAGCGGTTTCGCGAATGCCTTCGAAGATCACCCGGCGCAGGCGCTGGCTGTGCAGAGGCTCCTTGCCCACATAGTGGAAGATCACCTGTTGTTCCTTGCCGGCTTCCACCCGGGCGACCGTGGGCTGGACCACCAGCAGGTTGTCGTTGTCTTCAGCTGGGTTCTCGATGAACACCGCCAGCAGGGCGGCTTGTGGGTCGGTATTGGTCACCACGAATTCACTGCCGCTGGCGCGGGCTTCTTCGACGATGACCACTGAGGTTCTGGGCACCATACCGTCGGCGTATGCCTGGGGCAGGGGTAGGGTGCAGAGAAGAATTGCAGGCAGCAGGGGGCCTGCAACGAGTTTGCACGCTTTGATCATGGTCGCTGTTCAGTGCTGGGCGTCGGGCGCAGCTCCCCGGGCTGCTTCCATCAGGCGTGATCGGGGAGTGCGCGAGCCGGATGTCAGAGGTGGGCGGCGAGCGTTCCGTGTTCGCGCCCTTGGTCACGGATGACGATCAGAGGTACACGACCTCGAGGGTCGCGCTGCCGTCAAGCTGAGCGTTGTCGGTTAACGTCAGGCTCTTGTTGAGAAAGCCGTTGACTTCCAGGTTGATACTGACGCTGGTGACTGCACTGGGCGCCGACGGTGAAGGCTGGTTTGCAAAAGAGGCCCGGAAGCCCGGTTCCTTGCCAAAGTCGCTTAGGATGAGAGTCGACGCGGGGATCCAGCTGGTACCGCCGTCCAGCGAATCCAGGTGGTAGCCCGTTTCACCATCCACCAGGGTGCCGCCGTTTATCCAGCGTATAAAAAAATTGCCGAGTTGCTGGTCTTCATGCATGCCAAGTCCAAACCGCTTCAACTCTGAGGGCGCACTGTCGCGACGATTGTCGCTGGCAATAACGGCAATGCTGGTCGGCGCGCTGCATTCGATGGCGAAGGACAGGTTTTTGGCTGGAAGGAGATAGTAGTTGCCTGTTTCCCCAAGGTTTGCCAGCGATACAACGCCGTAGTCCACCTGCCCGCCATTGCTCAAGGTCGGTGTGCAGGCGGTCGGGGTGATGGTGCCGGTGACTGTCAGGTCGGTGGTGGCGGCCATGGCGTGGGTGGTGGCCAGGCAAAGCAGTGCAGCAAGGGAGAGGACGGAGGTTTTCACAGTGATTTCCTTTCAGTGTGGGTATTGGCTGTCGCCCGTTTGGCAAATGGTCTGCTTGCTGCGCTACGGGCTGTCGTTTCAAGCGCTCGGGCAAGGTTCAGAGGTAGACGATCTCGATGGTTGCGCTGCCGTCCAGTGTTACGTTGTCGTTGAACGACAAGTCCTTGTTTATGTGGCCTGTTACCTTCATGTTCATGGTTACGCTGGTGACTGCTGTTGGGCTGCTGACTGTCTGGTTGGAGAAAGAAATCCTTTCGTCCGGGCCCCGGCCGGCATCGACGAGGGTGGCGGTGCGGTGGCTGTCCCAGGTGTTGCCAGCATCACGCGAGATCAGGTTCATGCCGCTGCCGCCGTCGATCAGGGCTTCTTCGTCGTCCCAATGCATGTAGTAGATGCCGATTGGCTGATCTTCATACATGCCAAGGCCGAACAGCCAAGGGTTGGGCCCCGCGCTTTCGCGGCGATTGTCGTTGGCGATGACGGCGATGGCGGCCGGTGCACTGCATTCGATGGCAAAGTTCAGGCTTTTGGCGGGGAGCTTGTAGGTGGTTGAGGTTTCTTCAAGGTTTGACAGCGACTGCACGCCGTAATCAACCACGCCGCCATTGCTCAAGGTTGGCGTGCAGGCCGCCGGGGTAATGGTGCCGGTGACACTCAGGTCGGTGGTGGCGGCCATGGCGTTGGCGGTGGCCAGGCTCAATAGGGCCGCTAGGGTCAGTACGGACTTTTTCACAGTGATTTCCTTCTGGATGTTGGTGTTTTAAGTGTTGCTGTGACCCGTTTTGCGCGCGCAGTTGCCCGCTCCCTGTCGTTCGGCAGGCAGTGGCTTGGGCGTGTGCCGGGTTCTTGTCGGCCAGGCTTGGCTGTTATTAGGGTGTCGTGCCTATGGGTAGAAGCTCGAGTCCTCTTGAGGTCAGGCTGGTGAGAAGGTGCTGATCGACCACACCGGCGTTTTCCGAGCGAAGGCAGCCGTTCCCGGCTATTTCGAGTCTTGCCTGCTTTGCCGTCTTCAGAGGTACTGAAGCTCGATGGTCATGTGGCCATCCAGCAGGGCTTCATCGACGTGGGTTATGTCGTTGCGCAACCAACCCGTGACTTCCAGTCGCAGATTCAGTAGCTCTGCGGCTGACGGGCTGTTCTGGCTGCGCCGGGCAAAGCCCAGGCGTGAGTCTGGCTTGTCGCCCTGGTGCTCGAAGCCGCCACCGGCTATGCGAGTCCAGGTGCTGCCTTTGTCTTCGGAGTAGAGGGTGTCGGCTGGCAGATTGTCGAGGGTCGCATCACTGTCCGCCCATACGGCGCTGTAAAAGCCCAGGGACTCACCGCTGGTGGTGGTGCCCAAGCCGAATGCCTTGGGCATTGGCATCGAGGTGCTGTCGCGGCGATTGCCGGTGGCTATCAGGGCGAAACGGGTTGGCCGGTCACAGACGACGGTGAAGGTCAGGTTGCGCGGCGGCAGGGCCGAGTGATCGGGAATCACGGGCTGGGGCGGAAGTTCGGGCATGGAAATATTGCCGAAATCGACCTGGCCGTTTGCGGAAAGCGACGGCGTACACGCTGCCGGAGTAAGGGTGCCGCTGATATTGACGTCAGTGCTGCTGGCATGTGCGCCTGCACTGACGAAGGTCAGCAGCGCGGTCAGGGTACACAAAGGCTTGGTGTTCATTGTTCGGTCCTTTGAAAATGAATGAACCTCCGTGCCGTTGTGGGTCTTATGCAGGAATCGGCAGCGGATGGTTCTTCAGGCAGCGCAAGGCAAGCTTGCTCTGCCAGTTACCAGGGACGAATCCCTGATCCTGTGTCATCCGTGACGATTTTTCACACGTTTTTGTTAGACGATGGAACGTGCGAATGTTTGGTTTTATGTGCTTTGCTTGGCCTTGCCCGAGGTAAACAGCGGGAGCATAGTGCTCGGCAAGGCTGTCTGTGGTGTTCGGATGCCGATTATGCCCAAAAAAATGTTCGTGTAAAGGGGTTTTGTTTGAAAAATTGTGCAAATTCTGCACCGAAATCGGCAGAGAGCGGAGAACGATTGCGCCAGGAACGTACCCGTCTGGGCTTGCGTCAGGATGATTTCGCCCAGCTTGGCGGGGTCAACCGCAATACCCAGGGCAGTTATGAAAAAGGCGAGCGCAACCCGGACGCGGCGTACCTGGCGGCAGTTGCGGGGGCAGGGGTCGATGTGCGCTACGTGATTACCGGCGTGCGCACGATTGATGGCGGCGCTTCGTTGAACGAGCCGGAACAGCGCTTGCTGGCTCAATACCGGTCATTGGCTATCGCCGACCAAGAAGTTGTGCATAGAATTGTCGGGGCCATGCACGACGCAAAAGGTAGTGGCGTATAGCTATTATCTCAATTTTCCTACGAAACGCTCGGAACGGTCCTAGTGGGTTCGCAGAGAATTGCTCGTAACGTCGATGCATTCAGTCTCGCTAGGGAAGGGTGATCATGTCGGAGCATAAAACCTGCGCATTCAACACGGAAAGTGACGCTTCGCCTGTGCAACGCTTGAGTGAAGTCGAAAACGAGCTGCTGATTTTGTTTCGCCAGTTGTCCCCGGTGGATCAGGGCTGCGTACAGCGGGTAGCGCAAGTGTTGTGCCAGGGGGCGCAAGAGGCCGAGCGCGAGCGCTGCCGAATACCTGAGTCGGCCTGAATGTTTGATCAAAGGATGTGTGATGTTGCAGTTATCCAACGCGGTGCAGATCCCGGACGACGAGATCGAGTTGACTGCCATCCGCGCCCAGGGCGCCGGCGGGCAGAACGTCAACAAGGTCTCCAGCGCCGTGCACCTGCGTTTCGACACCCAGGCTTCGTCATTGCCGGCGTTTTACAAGGAGCGTCTGCTGGCGCTGAGCGACAGTCGCATTACCCGTGACGGGGTGATCATCATCAAGGCCCAGCAGTTTCGAACCCAGGAGCAGAACCGGGCCGATGCGCTGGAGCGCCTGCGCGAACTGATTCTCTCGGCGACCAAGGTCGAAAAGGCGCGGCGCCCGACCCGGCCGACCCTGGGTTCCAAGACCCGGCGCCTGGACACCAAGAGCAAGCGTGGAGCGATCAAGGCCGGGCGCGGCAAGATCGATTATTAAAGCAGGTGTCGTGGTGGCTGCAGACGGGCCTGGCGATACAGGTACAGGCTCAGCAGCAAACCGCAGAAAGACGCGCCAGCGGCAAAGACAAAGATCGAGGCAAAGCCGAATCCGGCAGCAATCGCCCCAGCCAGCGGCCCGGTGATCCCCAGCGACAGGTCGATGAACAGCGAATAGGCGCCCACGGCCGCGCCGCGATTGGAGGCGGACACCAGATTGACTGCCTCGACCCCCAGGGCCGGGAACACCAGCGAGAAACCAAAGCCGCTCAACGCCGCACCGGCCAGGGCCAGCTCGGCACTCGGAGCCTGCCAGAGCAGCAGCAGGCCGAGGGTTTCCACCGACAGGCAGGCGATCGCCACCCGGTAGCCACCGATACGGTTGATCAGGTTGCCGAACAGCAGTCGGGCACCAATGAAGCAGGCGCCGAACAGGCTCAGGCACAGCGCCGCGTTGTTCCAGTTGTGGCTGGCGTAGTACAGGGTGATGAAGGTGGCGATGGTGCCAAAGCCGATCGAGCCCAGGGCCAACCCCGAGCCGTGACCGAACACCCGGCCAAGCACGTGCAGAAACGGCAGGCGTTCACCGGCAACCACAGGGGCGGCGGTTTTCGGCCAGGCCAGCGCCAGCCCCAGCACGCACAGCAGCAAAATGCTGGCGCCCATGCTCCACAGGCCGAACTGCTGCACCAGCACTACGCCCAGCGGTGCGCCGATGGCCAGCGCACCATAACTGGCGATGCCGTTCCAGGAAATCACCTTGGCAGTGTGTTGCGCGCCCACCCGACCAATGCCCCAGCCGATGGCGCCGGAGCCGACCAGGCTTTCGGCGCTGCCCAGCACCAGGCGCCCGACCAGCAGGCTGGCCAGGCTCAGCCAGGGCGCATGCTGCAGCCACGCCGAAATCAACATGAACACGCCGCTCAAGCCACAACCGGCCAGGCCGTAGAGCACCGCGCGCTTGCTGCCCTGGTTGTCGATGATGCGGCTGGCATACGGACGGCTGAGCAGGGTGGCCAGGTACTGCACGCTGATCACCAGGCCCGCAACCACGGCGCCGAAGCCCAGGTCGTTATGCACGTAGCCGGGCAGCACGGCCAGGGGGATGCCGATGTTCAGGTAGCCGATGAAGGTAAACAGGACGATGGAGACGACTTGCAGGGTGACCGCAAGGGGGCGCGGTGAGTCGGGCATGTGCGGGCTTTCGTAGAAGAGGAATTCTTGACGGTGTGAAAACGTGTTGACGGGGTGGTCCCTGCATCAGCCGTTTTCACACAGTCTGATCGTTGCGCGATTATTCCTGGTCGGCGCTGGAGGTTTCGTCACCGTCGTGGTCAGCCTGGGCTGCTTCGGCGCTGTGAGTGGCAGGAGTCTGCTCTTCTGGGTTCAGGCTTGGGAAGGGAAGATTCGGGATTTCATGCATCTCGTCGTTCCTCGCAAGTGTGTGGAAAGGCTGCGCAAGGCGCGCATGGGCTTGTGAAAGCCTGTGCAGGATACAGGAGTCTGAATGACAGTATGAATTTTCCTGCTGATTGGTGTTGACGATCAGGGGATCTTCCGGGGCTGTTGCGCAGCCGATCGCTGGCAAGCCAGCTCCCACAAGGTCCGGTGTATGCATGACCTGTGGGAGCTGGCTTGCCAGCGATGCTTTTAGCGACAGACGTCGGCGATGGCGGCAGCCAGTGCTTCAAGGCGTGCCGCATCGGCGCCGGCGATGTTCGCCCGGCCAGTGCCGACCATGTACACGCTGTGCCGTTCACGCAGCTGCTTGACCTGCTCCGGCGACAAACCGGTGTAGGAGAACATCCCGCGTTGCTTGGCGATATGCGCGAAGCGTTCGCTCAGGCCGTGGGGTGCCAAGGCCTCGACCAGGCCGACCCGCAGCTCGGCAATGCGCTGGCGCATGGCGTCGACTTCTTCGACCCACAGGCGCTTGAGGTCGGCGTCGCCAAGAATCTGCGCCACTACCGCCGCGCCATGATCCGGTGGCGTCGACCACAGGTTGCGCGCCAGCAATGCCAGTTGACTACGCACATCCAGCAGCTTCTCGGCATCATGGCTGCACACCAGCAGGGCGCCGGTGCGGTCACGATAGAGGCCGAAGTTTTTCGAGCAGGAACTGGTGATCAGCAGCTCGGGCAGTTCCGCGGCGAACAGCCGTACCGCCCAGGCGTCTTCTACCAGGCCATCGCCAAAGCCTTGGTAGGCGAAGTCGATCAACGGCAGCAGCTCGCGGCGGCGCACCACCTCGAGCACGGCGCGCCAGTCGTCCTGGCTCAGGTCGAAGCCAGTCGGGTTGTGGCAGCAGGCGTGCAGCAACACCACATCGCCCTTAGGCGCGACTTCCAGGGCGGCCAGCATCCCGGCGACGTTCAGACGGTTGTCCGTGCCGACATAGGGATAGTGGCTGACCTTGAGGCCGGCACCGGCGAAGATGGTCTCGTGGATCGGCCAGGTCGGATCGCTCAACCAGATGCCGCGGCCCGGCAGGCAGTGTTCGATGAACTCCGCCGCCAGGCGCAGGGCGCCGGTGCCGCCCGGGGTCTGGGTGGCGCCGGCGCGCTGGTTGCTCAGCAGCGACGAATCACTGCCCAGCACCAGTTCGCCGATCAGCCGGCCAAAGGCCGCATCGCCATGACCGCCGACGTAGCTCTTGCTGGTCTGCTGTTCAAGCAGGCGCTGTTCGGCCTGCTTGACCGCCGCCGGAATCGGCGTCAGGCCCTGGGCATCCTTGAACACCCCGACACCGAGGTCGAACTTGTTCGGGTTGCTGTCCTTGGCATACGCCTCCATCAGCCCGAGGATCGGATCGCCGGGTACGCGCCCAATGGCGCCGAAGTGCATTACTTGCGGCCTTCGGCGGTGCTGGCGACCTCGTCGGTGCGCGCGGCCATGATGAAGTCGTTACGGTGCAGGCCCTTGATCGAGTGGCTCCACCAGGTCACGGTGACCTTGCCCCATTCGGTCAGCAGGCCTGGGTGATGGCCTTCGGCCTCGGAAATTTCGCCAACGGCGTTGGTGAAGGCCAGGGCGTGCTTGAAATTCTTGAACAGGAAGACTTTTTCCAGCTGCATGATGCCGTCACGGACTTCGATGTTCCAATCCGGGATCTGCTTGATCAGTACCGGCAGTTCTTCGTCGCTGACCTGTGGCGCATCGGCACGGCAGGCTTCGCAGTGGGCTTGGTTCAAGGCGTTCATAAGGTTTTCCGCAAGTGGTTGTTATTGGTTTGCAAGGTCGCTCAAGCGGCGACCTTGGGTGGAAACTTCGGTGCGTGCAGGCCCATCTTCATCGCTGTGTGGACCATGCCCATGATGTCTTCGTGGGCCAGGTCGAACAGGCGCTTGAGGTTAGGCAGGGCAAAGTACAGCGGCTGCAGGATATCGATGCGGTATGGCGTGCGCATGGCCTCCAGCGGGTCGAACGGCTGGTGCTCAGGTTCGCCGGACAGGCTGTAGACGGTCTCTTTCGGTGAGGACAGGATGCCGCCGCCATAGATCTTGCGACCCTGCGGGGTATCGACCAGGCCAAACTCGATGGTCATCCAGTAGAGGCGGGCAAGGTACACGCGCTCTTCCTTGGTAGCCTGCAGGCCGAGCTTGCCATAGGTGTGGGTGAACTCAGCGAACCAGGGGTTGGTCAGCAGCGGGCAGTGGCCGAAAATCTCATGGAAAATGTCCGGTTCCTGCAGGTAATCGAGCTCTTGTTCGGTACGAATGAACGTCGCCACCGGAAAGCGTTTGCTGGCCAGCAGTTCGAAAAAGGTCTGGAAAGGAATCAGTGCGGGGACGCGGGCAACTTGCCAGCCAGTGGTGGCACCCAGCACCTTGTTGATCTCGCCCAATTGCGGAATGCGGTCGTGCGGCAGGCCCAGTTGATCGATGCCGTCCAGGTATTCCTGGCACGCGCGGCCTTCGATCACCTTCAGTTGGCGGGTGATCAGGGTGTTCCACACCGCATGTTCATGCTGCGGGTAGTCGATAAAACCCTGCGCATCGGGCTCGCGAGCCACGTATTGCGTCTGTTTCATGCTGCTCTCCTGCTGGGGGCCATTCTTGTTATGTGATCAAGCCATTACCCCTAGTGTTACCCTGCTAGCGTGCCGGTTGTAGCGTCCTGGCGGCTGATTTGCCGTGATAGTTACTCGCATTTGTAACGATAACTTTACGAAATTGGCGGAATCCCGATAAATCAGGGGGTTTGCTCCTTGAAAGTCAGGCTGTCTGTCACATAATCTTTACGAAAATTATTCGGTCGCTGCAAAAAAAATCGCTGTCGTGCCGCGTACCAGGCCTTCTAGTAGGACATTTCATGCGTATTAAAGTGCATTGCCAGAACCGCATCGGCATCCTGCGCGACATTCTCAACCTGCTGGTTGAGTACGGCATCAACGTCGCTCGCGGCGAGGTCGGCGGCGAGCATGGCAATGCCATCTATCTGCACTGCCCGAACCTGATCAACCTGCAGTTTCAGGCCCTGCGACCAAAATTCGAGTCGATTGCCGGGGTGTTCGGGGTCAAGCGTGTAGGCCTGATGCCCAGCGAGCGCCGGCACATGGAGCTCAATGCCCTGCTCGGCGCCCTGGATTTCCCGGTGCTGTCGATCGACATGGGCGGTTCCATCGTTGCCGCCAACCGTGCGGCGGCGCAGTTGCTCGGGGTGCGGGTCGATGAGGTGCCGGGCATTCCGCTGTCGCGTTATGCCGAGGATTTCGACCTGCCGGAACTGGTGCGTGCCAACAAGTCGCGTATCAATGGCCTGCGGGTCAAGGTCAAGGGCGATGTGTTTCTCGCCGACATCGCGCCGTTGCAATCCGAGCACGATGACAGCGAGGCGCTGGCCGGCGCGGTATTGACCCTGCACCGCGCTGACCGCATCGGTGAGCGCATTTATAACGTGCGCAAGCAGGAGCTGCGCGGCTTCGACAGCATTTTCCAGAGCTCGCGGGTCATGGCGGCGGTGGTCCGCGAGGCGCGGCGCATGGCGCCGCTGGATGCCCCGCTGCTGATCGAGGGGGAAACCGGTACCGGCAAGGAGTTGCTGGCCCGCGCCTGCCACCTGGCCAGCCCCCGTGGCCAGGCGCCGTTGATGGCGCTCAACTGTGCGGGGTTGCCCGAATCGATGGCCGAGACCGAATTGTTCGGTTATGGCCCAGGCGCCTTTGAAGGGGCGCGGGCCGAGGGCAAGCTCGGATTGCTGGAGCTGACGGCTGGCGGCACCCTGTTCCTGGATGGCGTAGGTGAGATGAGCCCGCGCTTACAGGTGAAACTGCTGCGCTTTCTGCAGGACGGCTGCTTTCGTCGTGTAGGCAGCGATGAAGAGGTATATCTGGACGTGCGGGTGATCTGTGCGACCCAGGTCGACCTGTCCGAGCTGTGTGCCCGTGGCGAGTTCCGCCAGGACCTCTACCATCGTCTCAACGTTCTTTCCCTGCATATTCCGCCATTGCGCGAATGCCTGGATGGCTTGCCGCCGCTGGTCGAGCACTTTCTCGATCAGGCCAGCCGGCAGATCGGTTGCTCACTGCCCAAGCTTGCACCGGCAGCAATGGAGCGCCTGAGCCAGTACCACTGGCCGGGCAATGTACGGCAGTTGGAGAACGTGTTGTTCCAGGCGGTGTCGCTGTGTGATGGCGGGGTGGTCAAGAGCGAACATATTCGCTTGCCGGAGTACGGTGGGCGTCAGCCGCTGGGTGACTTCTCCCTTGAGGGCGACCTGGGGCAAATAGTCGGGCGTTTCGAGAAAGCGGTACTGGAACGTTTGCTGAGCGAATTTCCCAGCAGTCGGGCATTGGGTAAACGCTTGGGTGTTTCCCATACAACCATTGCCAACAAGTTGCGTGAACATGGCGTTGGCAAATCGGATTAATTAATCCGCTGTTAATAAAGTAAGGGAAATAACGGCAGGTTGTTAGTTGCACGCATGAGGCTCAATGAGTGCAGCGCGCCTCGTTGATTAACAACCGAGGCGCTGCAGGCGGTCGAGCCGTTGGCTCAGCCGTTCGAGCAACCGTTGCCCATCACCCGGTACTCGAGTATGTGGCGCTTGCCCTGGGAGTCTTCGTAGGTCATGCGCGCCGGGACCACTTCGCAGACATTCGGCACTTCGCTCATGGAAATGACTTTGGCGATGTCCAGGTGCTGCGAGTAACTGTACTGTTCAACCGGGATCTGCTCGGCGCCGCCTTGTGCAACTTCTTCGGCCATGGCCACGCTGCAAAGACTACCCAGTGCCAATACCAGTAAAGCTTTCATCTTCATTTTTACCTGTCTAAGGTCGTAAGGGGGCACGCAGCGCTTGTGGCGCCGCGTGTACAACAGGATCAACTATCACGATTAGTTGCCGATTAACTTCCCTTCGTGGGGGGCTACAAGAAAGTTAATCGTGGTGCTGTTGCTGGCGAGGTGAATTCTAGGAGTGCGGCCTGCGCTTAAACAGCCACGGTTTTGATAAACACTGTTGGCAGAAACTGTAACAATCGTCTGGCAGGCTGCCGGGATATTTTTATTTTCCGCCGTGCACGCCCGGCCTTGACGCTTCGCTGCTGGCCGCAGGGAGAAAAGACGAGGTCGTTACTACCAACGTCGAATGGCCGGCGCAGTCTGGTACAGTTACAACGAGGTCATACAAAAACAACTATTACACCGAGGTAACAAAGATGAGTGCGGCTCCCCTGTATCCCGTTCGTCCCGAGGTCGCGGCCAACACGTTGACCGACGAGGCGACCTACAAGGCCATGTACCAGCAGTCGGTGATCAACCCGGACGGCTTCTGGCGCGAGCAGGCTCAGCGCCTCGACTGGATCAAGCCTTTCACCAAGGTCAAGCAGACCTCCTTCGACGATCACCATGTCGATATCAAATGGTTTGCTGACGGCACTCTGAACGTTTCCTACAACTGCCTGGACCGCCATCTGGCCGAGCGTGGCGATCAAACTGCAATCATCTGGGAGGGCGACGACCCTTCCGAACACCGCAATATCACCTACCGCGAACTGCACGAGCAGGTGTGCAAGTTTGCCAACGCCCTGCGCGGTCAGGATGTACACCGTGGTGACGTGGTCACTATCTATATGCCGATGATCCCCGAGGCCGTGGTTGCCATGCTGGCCTGTGCCCGTATCGGTGCGATCCACTCGGTGGTGTTCGGTGGCTTCTCGCCTGAAGCGCTGGCCGGGCGCATCATCGACTGCAAATCGAAGATCGTCATTACCGCTGACGAAGGTCTGCGTGGTGGCCGTCGTACCGCGCTCAAGGCCAACGTCGACCTGGCCCTGACCAACCCGGAAACCAGCAGCGTGCAGAAGATCATCGTCTGCAAGCGCACCGGCGGCGACATCGCCTGGCACCAGCACCGCGACATTTGGTACGAAGACCTGATGAAGGTTGCCTCCAGCCACTGTGCGCCGAAGGAAATGGGGGCCGAAGAGGCGTTGTTCATCCTCTATACCTCCGGCTCCACCGGCAAGCCCAAGGGCGTGCTGCACACCACTGGCGGCTATATGGTCTATGCCGCGCTGACCCACGAGCGGGTGTTCGACTACCGCCCGGGTGAAGTCTACTGGTGCACCGCCGACGTTGGCTGGGTCACCGGTCACAGCTATATCGTCTATGGCCCGCTGGCCAACGGCGCGACCACCGTGCTGTTCGAGGGCGTGCCGAACTACCCGGACATTACCCGCGTGTCGAAGATCGTCGACAAGCACAAGGTCAACATCCTCTACACCGCACCGACCGCGATCCGCGCGATGATGGCCGAAGGTCAGGCCGCCATGGCCGGTGCCGATGGCTCCAGCCTGCGC
Organism: Pseudomonas sp. RC2C2; assembly: GCF_018390435.1. NCBI lineage: Bacteria > Pseudomonadati > Pseudomonadota > Gammaproteobacteria > Pseudomonadales > Pseudomonadaceae > Pseudomonas > Pseudomonas sp. RC2C2. Next base: position 3,835,906 of record NZ_JAHBAX010000001.1, read on the forward strand.
CTGCTGGGTTCGGTGGGCGAGCCGATCAACCCGGAAGCCTGGAACTGGTACTACCACACCGTCGGCAAGGAGCGTTGCCCGATCGTCGACACCTGGTGGCAGACCGAGACCGGCGGCGTGCTGATCAGCCCGCTGCCAGGTGCTACCGCGCTCAAGCCGGGCTCGGCGACCCGTCCGTTCTTTGGTGTGGTGCCGGCGCTGGTGGATAACCTCGGCAACCTGATCGAGGGCGCTGCCGAAGGCAACCTGGTGATCCTCGATTCCTGGCCGGGCCAGTCGCGTTCGCTGTACGGCGATCACGACCGCTTCGTCGATACCTACTTCAAGACCTTTCGTGGCATGTACTTCACCGGTGACGGTGCCCGCCGCGACGAAGACGGCTACTACTGGATCACCGGTCGCGTTGACGATGTGCTCAACGTTTCCGGCCACCGCATGGGTACTGCCGAGATCGAAAGCGCCATGGTCGCCCACCCGAAAGTCGCCGAGGCTGCCGTGGTTGGTGTGCCGCACGACATCAAGGGGCAGGGCATCTATGTCTACGTCACTCTCAACGGTGGAGTCGAGTCAACCGAGCAACTGCGCCTGGAGCTGAAGAACTGGGTGCGCAAGGAAATCGGCCCGATCGCCTCGCCGGATGTCATCCAGTGGGCGCCGGGGCTGCCGAAAACCCGTTCGGGCAAGATCATGCGCCGCATCCTGCGCAAGATTGCCACGGCCGAGTACGACGGCCTGGGTGATATCTCGACCCTGGCCGATCCGAGTGTGGTGCAGCACCTGATCGATACCCACAAGGACATGAACAAGGCTTCGGCCTGAGTCTGAGGCTGCTTCGCAGCCTGTCGCCGGCAAGTCCGGCTCCCACAGGGTGATGTTTCCACTGTGGGAGCGGGCTTGCCAGCGATGAGGCCCTCATGTGTTACTCAAATGCCCCGTCTGGCATCTGCCGGCGGGGCTTTGTTCATTCTGTTACTTCGACAATCATCGGTAACCCTTCTGTCACCGCTTTCGCACAAAAGCGGGGCAAAGCGAAACGCCAGGGGGCATTTTCGGGGCGTTTTGCCGGTGCTTTTCGGCCTGCTGAAACGCTACGCTTGCCGGATTAGAAGGCTTTGCCAATAATAGGCCCGCTTATTGCTTCATTGATTGGTTATTTGTCTTTTGCTTTTGCATATTCCGCGAAAGCTGTCAATATCTCCGGCCCTGCGTTCCTGCGCTTCTGTAACTAGTTGTCGCATTGAAGAAATATCGGCTTCGGAGCTGTCGTTAAAATGCCGATCACTCGCTCGTCGCGTCTGCTTCAATGCCGACCCTGCGCAGCTCGCGTTGTACCCATTCGCATATCGGGCAGTCGTCAACCCTGCCTTGTATTGCCCTTTACCGATGGAGTTCCAGATGAAGAAACTCGCACTGCTTGGCGCCTTGGCGCTGTCCGTGTTTTCCCTGGCAGCGCTGGCTGATGAGAAACCGTTGAAAATCGGGATCGAGGCCGCCTACCCACCGTTCGCATCGAAGGCGCCGGACGGCAGCATCGTCGGCTTCGACTACGACATCGGCAACGCCTTGTGCGAAGAGATGAAGGTCAAGTGCACCTGGGTCGAGCAAGAGTTCGACGGCCTGATTCCGGCACTTAAGGTGCGCAAGATCGACGCCATCCTGTCGTCCATGTCGATCACCGACGATCGCAAGAAGTCCGTGGACTTCACCGGCAAGTACTACCTGACCCCGGCTCGCCTGGTGATGAAGGAAGGTACTGCCGTCAGCGAAGGCCTGACTGAACTGAAGGGCAAGAAGATCGGCGTGCAGCGCGGCTCGATCCACGACCGCTTCGCCAAGGAAGTGCTGGGTGCGCAAGGCGCCACCATCGTTCCTTACGGCACCCAGAATGAAATCTACCTGGACGTCGCCGCTGGCCGTCTGGATGGCACCGTGGCCGATGCTACGCTGTTGGAAGACGGTTTCCTGAAGACTGACGCTGGCAAGGGCTTCGCCTTCGTTGGCCCGTCGTTCACCGACGCCAAGTACTTTGGTGACGGCATCGGTATCGCCGTGCGCAAAGGCGACAAGGCCAACCTGGATCGCATCAACGCTGCCATCGCGGCCATCCGTGCCAACGGCAAGTACAAGCAGATTCAGGACAAGTACTTCAACTTCGACATCTACGGCCCTGAAGCCAAGTAAATCGTCGACGTTTCACCTGTTCAATGGTGCAAGCAGCAGAGACTCTGAGGTTTGCACCATTTTTTCATCCCTAAGGTCGAGGACCTCATCATGTTGAAAGGCTACGGGGCAGTCATCCTCGACGGAGCGTGGCTGACGCTACAGCTCGCCTTGTCGTCCATGGCCCTGGCCATCGTGCTCGGTCTGATCGGTGTGGCGCTGCGTTTGTCGCCGGTGCGCTGGCTGGCCTGGCTCGGCGATCTGTATTCCACCGTGATCCGCGGGATTCCCGATCTGGTATTGATCCTGCTGATCTTCTACGGCGGCCAGGATCTGCTCAATCGCGTCGCGCCCTTGCTCGGCTTTGACGACTATATCGACCTCAATCCGCTGATGGCGGGTATCGGCACCCTGGGTTTCATCTTTGGTGCCTATCTGTCGGAAACGTTCCGTGGCGCGTTCATGGCCATTCCCAAGGGGCAGGCCGAAGCCGGCATGGCCTATGGCATGAGCAACCTGCAGATTTTCTTCCGGGTGCTGGTGCCGCAGATGATTCGCCTGGCGATCCCTGGCTTCACCAACAACTGGCTGGTCCTGACCAAGGCTACCGCACTGATTTCGGTGGTCGGCCTGCAGGACATGATGTTCAAGGCCAAGCAGGCGGCCGACGCCACCCGCGAGCCTTTCACCTTCTTCCTGGCGGTAGCGGCGCTGTACCTGGTGATCACCAGTGTTTCGCTGCTGGCCCTGCGTTACCTCGAGAAGCGCTACTCGGTTGGCGTAAAGGCGGCTGATCTATGATTTTCGACTACAACGTCATCTGGGAAGCGCTGCCGCTGTACCTGAACGGCCTGCTGACCACCCTCAAGCTGCTGGCGCTGTCGCTGCTGTTCGGTTTGCTGGCGGCCATCCCGCTGGGGCTGATGCGGGTGTCCAAGCAGCCGCTGGTGAACATGAGCGCCTGGCTCTACACCTATGTGATCCGCGGCACGCCGATGCTGGTGCAGCTGTTTCTGATCTACTACGGCCTGGCCCAGTTCGCAGTGGTGCGGGAAAGCTTCCTCTGGCCGTGGCTGTCCAGTGCGACCTTCTGTGCCTGCCTGGCCTTTGCCATCAACACCAGCGCCTATACCGCCGAGATCATCGCCGGCAGCCTCAAGGCCACGCCGCACGGCGAGATCGAGGCGGCCAAGGCCATGGGCATGTCGCGGGTCAAGATGTACCGCCGCATCCTCCTGCCATCGGCCCTGCGCCGGGCGCTGCCGCAGTACAGCAACGAAGTGATCATGATGTTGCAGACCACCAGCCTGGCGTCGATCGTCACCCTGATCGACATCACCGGTGCGGCGCGCACGGTCAACGCCCAGTACTACCTGCCGTTCGAGGCCTACATCACTGCCGGCGTGTTCTACCTGTGCCTGACCTTCATTCTGGTGCGCCTGTTCAAGCTGGCCGAGCGCCGCTGGCTCGGCTACCTGGCGCCGCGCAAGCACTGAGGCCTGCGCCTATTATTTCGCCCTGAGCGTTAGCTCAAGACTGACTGCTTTGTGAGAATCGACAGCATGTACAAACTCGAAGTCCAAGATCTGCATAAACGCTACGGCAGTCACGAAGTGCTCAAGGGCGTGTCCCTGGCGGCCAAGGCAGGCGACGTGATCAGCATCATCGGCTCCAGCGGTTCGGGCAAAAGTACTTTCCTGCGCTGCATCAACCTGCTTGAGCAGCCGCACGCGGGCAAGATCCTGCTCAACAACGAAGAACTCAAGCTGGTGGCCAACAAGGACGGCGCGCTCAAGGCCGCCGATCCCAAGCAGCTGCAGCGCATGCGTTCGCGCCTGTCGATGGTGTTCCAGCACTTCAACCTGTGGTCGCACATGACCGCGCTGGAAAACATCATCGAAGCGCCGGTGCACGTGCTGGGCATGTCGAAAAAAGACGCCCTGGAAAAAGCCGAGCATTACCTGGCCAAGGTGGGTGTCGCCCACCGCAAGGACGCCTATCCTGGGCATATGTCCGGTGGCGAGCAGCAGCGCGTGGCGATTGCCCGGGCGCTGGCCATGGAGCCGGAGGTGATGCTGTTTGACGAGCCGACCTCGGCGCTCGACCCGGAGCTGGTCGGTGATGTGCTCAAGGTCATGCAGTCGCTGGCCCAGGAAGGCCGGACCATGGTCGTGGTCACCCACGAAATGGGCTTTGCCCGCGAGGTGTCGAACCAGCTGGTGTTCCTGCACAAGGGCCTGGTGGAAGAGAGCGGCAACCCGCGCGAAGTGCTGGTCAACCCGCAATCGGAGCGTCTGCAACAGTTCCTTTCGGGCAGCCTGAAGTAAGATTGCCGTTTTGCACCAAAATGGGTCATGCTGCATCGTACGCGCAGCATGACCAGGCTCTAACTTCTTGACCTTTTTCAGGTTTCGGACCGCATCCCATGACCACCCAGCGAATCGGTTTTCTCATCTGGCCCAGCACCAAGGCCCTGACCCTGGCGCTGGCGGAAGAGGTGTTGCGGGTTGCCCAGAAGGTTCATCCGGAAGTGGTCTACGAGCTGTCGTTCCTGCAGGCTGAAGCACCTGGCGAAGGTGCCTGGCGCCTGCCGGGCGAGCCGTGGGCCGGCAAGCTCGAAGGTTGCCAGAAGCTGTTTTTGCTGGCTGACGAGCCGCCCCAGGCCGTGGCGTCGAGCCTGGCCAGCGCACTCAAGCAGCTGGTGCGTGCCGGTTGCGTGGTCGGCGGCCTGTCGGCGGGGGTTTACCCGTTGGCGCAGTTGGGCCTGCTCGATGGTTATCGGACTGCGGTGCACTGGCGCTGGCAGGATGACTTCGCCGAGCGCTTCCCCAAGGTCATTGCCACCAGCCACTTGTTCGATTGGGATCGGGACCGTTTGACGGCGTGCGGCGGCATGTCGGTCATCGACCTGCTGCTGGCGGTGCTGGCTCGCGATCATGGTGCCGAGCTTGCCGGTGCGGTGTCTGAAGAACTGGTGGTCGAGCGAATTCGCGAAGGCGGCGAGCGCCAGCGCATTCCGCTGCAAAACCGTCTCGGCTCCAGCCATCCGAAGCTGACCCAGGCCGTGCTGCTGATGGAAGCCAACATCGAAGAGCCGCTGACCACCGACGAGATCGCCCAGCATGTGTGTGTATCGCGTCGTCAACTGGAGCGGATCTTCAAGCAATACCTCAATCGCGTGCCGAGCCAGTACTACCTGGAGCTGCGCCTGAACAAGGCACGGCAGATGCTGATGCAGACCAGCAAGTCGATCATCCAGATCGGGCTGTCCTGTGGCTTCTCCTCGGGGCCGCATTTCTCCAGTGCCTATCGCAACTTCTTTGGCGCAACGCCGCGTGAAGATCGCAACCAGCGACGTAGCAGCAGCCCGTTCGAACTGTCTTCGGTGCCCGCCGAGCGCGGTTGATCGCCGCTGCTATCGCCGGCAACGCCGGCTCCCGCTGTTGTTGTGTATGCAGAGTCCCTTGTTGGAGCCGGCGTTGCCGGCGATGGCTGCGCAGCAGCCCGAATACAGTTGTGTCCCCGCATCCCTCACACCGTTTAAACTGCGCCTTTGCGATCCTATTTGTCGCATTGCCGAAAGCCTTGGTAAAACAGGGTTTGGCGCTATAAGAAGTTGTCGCTTGGCGGCAAGGTCAGGCGCCGATCTGTCCTTACAATCCCCCCATCGCTCGCCAGTTCCAGGCAGGCGTTCCTCTTCAGGAGACTCCGATGTCCGTTGAGCAAGCTCCGGTGCAACGCGCCGATTTCGACCAGGTGATGGTCCCCAACTATGCACCGGCGGCTTTCATCCCCGTCCGTGGAGCGGGTTCCCGCGTCTGGGATCAGGCGGGCCGCGAGCTGATCGATTTCGCCGGCGGCATCGCCGTTAACGTCCTTGGCCATGCCCACCCGGCGCTGGTTGGCGCCCTGACCGAGCAGGCCAACAAGCTGTGGCACGTGTCCAACGTGTTCACCAACGAGCCGGCCCTGCGCCTGGCGCACAAGCTGGTCGACGCGACCTTCGCCGACCGCGCGTTCTTCTGCAACTCCGGCGCCGAGGCCAACGAGGCCGCGTTCAAGCTGGCCCGTCGTGTTGCCCACGACCGTTTCGGCCCCGAGAAGCACGAGATCATCGCCACCGTGAACAGCTTCCACGGGCGCACCCTGTTCACCGTCAGCGTCGGCGGCCAGCCGAAGTACTCCGACGGTTTCGGGCCGAAAATCACTGGCATCAGCCACGTGCCGTACAACGATCTGGAAGCGCTGAAAGCGCAGATCTCCGACAAGACTTGCGCCGTGGTCATCGAGCCGATCCAGGGCGAGAGCGGTGTGGTGCCGGCAGACGTTGCCTACCTGCAAGGCGCCCGTGAGCTGTGCGACAAGCACAACGCGCTGCTGATCTTCGACGAAGTGCAGACCGGCGTTGGCCGTACCGGCGAGCTGTTTGCCTACATGCACTACGGCGTGACCCCGGACATCCTCTCCAGCGCCAAGAGCCTGGGCGGCGGTTTCCCGATCGGCGCGATGCTGACCACCGAAGCACTGGCCAAGCACCTGACCGTCGGCACTCACGGCACCACCTACGGCGGCAACCCACTGGCCTGTGCCGTAGCCAGTGCGGTGCTGGATGTGGTCAACACCCCTGAAGTGCTGGCCGGCGTCAAGGCCAAGCACCAGAAGTTCAAGGCGCGCCTGGAGCAGATCGGTGAGAAGTACGGCCTGTTCACCCAGGTGCGTGGCGTTGGCCTGCTGATCGGTTGCGTATTGTCCGAAGCCTGGAAAGGCAAGGCCAAGGACGTCTTCAATGCTGCCGAGAAAGAAGGCCTGATGGTGCTGCAAGCCGGCCCTGACGTGGTGCGTTTTGCCCCGAGCCTGGTGGTCGAAGATGCCGATATCGACGAAGGCCTGGACCGTTTCGAGCGTGCTGCGGCAAAACTGACTCAGGGCTGATTCAAGCCTTTGGTCCTTTCATCGGCCCTGCGGGGCCGGTGAAACCGAATTCCAGAGCAGGTGCCTGCGGGCGCCTGCTGTTTTTCTCTGAGCCGGCGGATGTCGGCCTGTTTTCCCGAAAGGAGTGACACCATGCTGGTGATGCGCCCCGCGCAAATGGCTGATCTGGGCGAAGTACAGCGTCTTGCCGCAGACAGCCCCATTGGTGTCACGTCCTTGCCGGATGATGCCGGTCGCCTGAGCGACAAGATTGCCGCCTCGGAAACGTCCTTCGCTGCCGAAGTCAGCTTCAATGGCGAGGAGAGCTATTTCTTCGTCCTCGAAGACAGCAGCACCGGCAAGCTGGTCGGCTGTTCGGCCATCGTTGCCTCGGCCGGCTATTCCGAGCCGTTCTACAGCTTTCGTAACGAGACCTTCGTGCATGCGTCGCGGGAGCTGAAGATCCACAACAAGATTCACGTCCTGTCGCAGTGCCACGACCTGACCGGCAACAGCCTGCTGACCAGCTTCTACGTGCTGCCGGAACTGGTCGGCAGCGGCTGGGCCGAGCTCAACTCCCGTGGCCGCCTGCTGTTCATGGCCGCCCACCCGGAGCGCTTTGCCGAATCGGTGGTGACCGAGATCGTCGGCTACAGCGACGAACATGGCGATTCGCCGTTCTGGGACGCCATCGGGCGCAACTTTTTCGACCTCAACTACGCCGAGGCCGAGCGCCTGTGCGGTCTCAAGAGCCGGACCTTCCTGGCCGAGCTGATGCCCCATTACCCGATCTACGTGCCGCTGCTGCCGGATGCCGCGCAAGAGGCCATGGGCCAGGTACACCCGCGGGCGCAGATCACCTTCGACATCCTGATGCGCGAAGGCTTCGAGACCGATCACTACATCGACATTTTCGACGGCGGCCCGACCCTGCATGCGCGGGTTTCCGGGATCCGTTCGATTGCCCAGAGCCGGGTGATGCCGGTCAAGCTGGACGATACCGCCAGCAAGGGTGGGCGCCCGTACCTGGTCTGCAACGGCCAGTTGCAGGATTACCGTGCGGTGCTGCTGGAGCTCGATTGGGCACCTGGCAAGCCGGTCAGCCTGAGTCTTGAAGCCGCCGAAGCCCTGGGCGTCGGCGAAGGCGCCAGCGTGCGTCTGGTCGCGGTTTGATCCCTGCGGTTCGATAACCGAGTACCCAGGTCGAGTTTTGCGGCAGGCCCAAGGCCGCCGCCCGAGGAGATAGCATGATCGTTCGTCCCGTACGCAGCAGCGATTTACCCGCGCTGATCGAGCTGGCGCGCAGCACCGGCACCGGCCTGACCACCTTGCCGGCCAACGAAGAGCGCCTGGCACACCGGGTCGGCTGGGCCGAGAAGACTTTCCGTGGCGAAGCCGAGCGTGGCGATGCCGATTACCTGTTCGTGCTGGAAAACGACGAAGGCGTGGTGGTGGGGATCTCCGCCATCGCCGGTGCAGTGGGCCTGCGTGAGCCCTGGTACAACTACCGGGTCGGCCTGACCGTCAGCGCGTCCCAGGAGCTGAACATCTATCGGGAAATCCCCACCCTGTTCCTGGCCAACGACCTGACCGGCAACTCCGAGCTGTGCTCGCTGTTCTTGCGTGGCGATCACCGCAGTGGTCTCAATGGCCGCCTGCTGGCCAAGGCGCGCCTGCTGTTCATCGCCGAGTTCCCGGAGCTGTTCGGCAACAAGATCATCGCCGAAATGCGCGGCATGTCCGATGAGCAGGGGCGCTCGCCGTTCTGGGAAAGCCTGGGCCGGCACTTCTTCAAGATGGAATTCAGCCAGGCCGACTACCTGACCGGCGTTGGCAACAAGGCCTTCATCGCCGAGCTGATGCCCAAGTTCCCGCTGTACACCTGCTTCCTCTCGGAAGCGGCGCGCAGTGTGATTGGCCGGGTGCATACCGACACAGAGCCTGCGTTGGCAATGCTCAAGAGCGAAGGCTTCAGCTACCAGGGCTATGTCGACATCTTCGACGCGGGCCCCGCGGTGGAGTGCGAAACGTCGAAGATCCGCGCCGTGCACGACAGCCAGGCGCTGGTACTGGCCGTTGGCACCCCGGGCGACGACGCAACCCCTTTCATCATCCACAACCGCAAGCGCGAAGACTGCCGCATCACCGCCGCACCTGCGCGCCTGGCGGCCGGCACCCTGGTGGTCGATCCACAGACCGCCAAACGCCTGCGCCTGAGCGCCGGTGACCAGGTGCGTGCCGTACCACTGTCCGCTGCCCGGGAGGCCAAATAATGACGACTCACTTTATCGCCGGTAGCTGGCAGGCAGGGCAGGGTGAAGCGCTGCAATCGCTCGATCCGGTCAGCCAACAGGTTGTCTGGCAAGGCCAGGGCGCCAATGCCGAGCAGGTCGACAGTGCGGTCAAGGCCGCACGCCAGGCCTTTGCCGGCTGGGCGCTGCAGTCGCTGGACGCGCGCATCAGCGTGCTCGAGGCCTTTGCCGCCGTGCTCAAGGCCAATGCCGACGAACTGGCACGCTGCATCGGTGAAGAAACCGGCAAGCCGCTGTGGGAGGCTGCGACCGAAGTGACCAGCATGGTCAACAAGGTGGCGATTTCGGTACAGAGCTACCGCGAGCGCACCGGTGAAAAGAGCGGCCCGCTGGCCGATGCAACCGCTGTGCTGCGGCACAAGCCCCATGGCGTGGTCGCGGTGTTCGGCCCGTACAACTTCCCCGGCCATCTGCCCAACGGTCACATCGTGCCGGCGCTGCTGGCCGGTAACACCGTGGTGTTCAAGCCGAGCGAGCTGACCCCGAAAGTCGCCGAGCTGACGGTCAAGTGCTGGATCGAGGCCGGCCTGCCGGCGGGTGTGCTCAACCTGGTCCAGGGCGCCCGCGAAACCGGCGTGGCCCTGGCCGCCAACCCGGGCATCGACGGCTTGTTCTTCACCGGCTCCAGCCGCACCGGCAACCTGCTGCACCAGCAGTTCGCCGGGCGTCCGGACAAGATCCTGGCCCTGGAGATGGGCGGCAACAACCCGCTGGTGGTCGACGAGGTCAAAGACCTGGACGCCGCGGTGTACACCATTATCCAGTCGGCGTTCATTTCCGCCGGCCAGCGCTGCACCTGTGCGCGCCGCCTGCTGGTACCGCAAGGCGCCTGGGGCGATGCGCTGCTCAAGCGGCTGGTCGAGGTGAGCAAGAACATCTCTGTCGGTGCGTTTGATCAGCAGCCGGCGCCGTTCATGGGCTCGGTGATCTCCCTGGGCGCGGCCAAGGCATTGCTCGATGCACAGGCGCAACTGCTGGGCAACGGCGGTATCGCGCTGCTGCAAATGATCCAGCCGCAGGCCACGGCGGCCTTGCTGACCCCAGGCATCATCGATGTCAGCGCGGTAGCGGATCGCCCGGACGAAGAGTTCTTCGGCCCGCTGCTGCAGGTGATTCGCTACAGCGATTTCGATGCGGCGATCGCCGAGGCCAACAACACCCAGTACGGCCTGGCAGCCGGCCTGTTGTCCGATTCCCACGCGCGCTACCAGTACTTCTGGCTGCAAAGCCGTGCCGGTATCGTCAACTGGAACAAGCAGTTGACCGGCGCCGCCAGCAGCGCGCCATTCGGTGGTGTGGGGGCCAGCGGCAATCACCGCGCCAGTGCCTACTACGCGGCCGATTACTGCGCTTACCCGGTAGCCTCGCTGGAGACCGCCAGCCTGACCCTGCCCGCCACACTGACGCCAGGCGTCTCCCTATAACAAAAGGTCCACGGAGCCTTGCCGATGAAATCGTTTGAAGTGAATTTTGATGGTCTGGTCGGACCGACGCACAACTACGGCGGGCTGTCCTACGGCAACGTTGCTTCGCAAAGCAACAGCCAGCAGGCGTCCAACCCGCGGGAAGCGGCGCGTCAGGGCCTGGCGAAAATGAAGGCGTTGATGGAGATGGGCTTCCAGCAGGGTGTTTTGGCCCCGCAGGAGCGTCCGGACGTGGCCGCGTTGCGTCGCCTGGGCTTTGCCGGCACTGACGCGCAAGTGATCGAGCGGGCAGCCAAAGAGGCCATGCCGCTGCTGGTCGCCAGTTGCTCGGCATCGAGCATGTGGGTGGCCAACGCCGCCACGGTCAGCCCGAGTGCCGACACCGCTGACGGCCGCGTGCATTTCACCGCCGCCAACCTCAACTGCAAATACCACCGCAGCATCGAGCACCCGACAACCAGTCGCGTGCTCGGCGCCATGTTCGCCAATTCGCAGCACTTTGCCCACCACGCGGCGCTGCCGGCCGTGGCGCAGTTCGGTGATGAAGGCGCGGCCAACCACACGCGCTTCTGCCGCAGCTATGGCGAGGCCGGCGTCGAGTTCTTCGTCTATGGCCGCAGCGCCTTCGACACCCGTTATCCGGCGCCGCAGAAGTACCCGGCACGCCAGACCCTCGAAGCCTCGCAAGCCGTCGCGCGCCTGCACGGGCTGAGTGAGGAGGGTGTGGTCTACGCCCAGCAGAACCCGGCGGTGATCGACCAGGGCGTGTTTCATAACGATGTGATCGCGGTGGGTAACGGTGAAGTGCTGTTCTACCACGAGGACGCCTTCCTCGAGACGGAGGCGATGCTTGCCCAACTGCAGGCTAAACTGGCTAAACGGGGCGGTAACTTCAAGGCGATCTGCGTACCGCGCTCGGCTGTCACGGTAGAGGACGCAGTGCGTTCCTACCTGTTCAACAGCCAGTTGCTGTCTCGCGCCGATGGTTCGATGCTGCTGATCGTGCCGGAAGAGTGCCGCAACAACGAGCGGGTCTGGGCTTATTTGAGCGCCCTGACCAGCGCCGGCGGGCCGGTTGGCGAGGTCAAGGTCTTCGACCTCAAGCAGAGCATGCAGAACGGCGGCGGGCCGGCGTGCCTGCGCTTGCGCGTGGCATTGAATGAAACGGAACTGGCAGCGGTCAATCCAGGCGTTATCATGACCGCACCGCTGTACGACACCCTGACCCAGTGGGTCGACAAGCACTACCGCGATCGCCTGAGCGAAACCGACCTGGCCGATCCGCAGCTGTTGCTGGAATGTCGTACGGCATTGGATGAACTGACCCAGATCCTCAAACTGGGTTCGGTCTATCCGTTCCAACTCCAACCTTGAGAGAGAATTCGACTATGTCCGACGCCCTGCAGCTGATCCTTGAAGATGACGATGGCACCCAGCTGGAAACTTCCTGCACCCGCTTTGCGGTGGTCTGGCAAGGCAAGGAGGTATGGATTCAGCAGGATGGCCGTGGTCAGCTGCTGATCGGCGTCGACGTCGAAGAAGACGACACCGAGTACGCCAACCTGCTGCTGCGCCCACTGGCCACCAACCTGGTGAGCCTGCAGCTGGAAATGGAACCGGCCGATGCCGGCGACGATGATGATCACGTCCATGGTCCTGATTGCGGCCACCATCACTAAGGAATAGCCCATGCTCGCCCTCGGCAAACTGCTTGAACTGACCCTGGCCGGTCGCGAACCGGCAGAGAAGACCCAGCTGACTGTCGACGGCGTACGCATGCGCTGGCTCGGTGAGGGCGCCCTCGAAGTGCGCCCACCCGAAGCCCGTGACAATGGCCTGGACCTGCTGTTGTCGGCAGGCATCCATGGCAACGAAACCGCACCGATCGAGTTGCTCGATCGGCTGCTGCACGACATCGCCCGTGGCGATCTCAAGCCTTGTGCCCGTATTCTCTTCCTGTTCGGTAACCCCGAGGCGATTCGCCGCGGTGAGCGTTACATCGAGCAGGACGTCAACCGCCTGTTCAATGGCCGCCACGATCAGACCAGTGGTGCCGAAGCCCTGCGTGCCTGTGAACTGGAGCGCCTGGCGGCGACTTTCTTCAGCATCCCTGGGCGCAGTCGCCTGCATTACGACCTGCACACTGCCATTCGCGGGTCGAAGATCGAGCAGTTCGCCCTCTATCCGTACAAGGACGGTCGCCAGCATTCGCGCCGCGAGCTGGCGCGCCTGGGCGCGGCCGGCATGGAGGCGGTGCTGCTGCAAAGCAAGGTCTCGATCACCTTCACCGCTTATACCTATGAGCAGCTTGAGGCCGAAGCCTTTACCCTGGAGCTGGGCAAGGCACGGCCGTTCGGGCAAAACGCTCAGGTCAACCTCGAGCGCCTGGAAACCCGCCTGAAACAGATCATTGAAGGCACTGAGCCTGAAGCGCCTGAAGCACTGGATGGTTTGCAGCTGTTCAGCGTGGCTCGCGAAATCATCAAGCACAGCGAGCACTTTCGTCTGAACCTGCCCGCGGATATCGAGAACTTCTCCGAGCTTGAGCCAGGCTACTTGCTGGCCGAGGACATCGCCGATACGCGCTGGATCGTCGAGGAGCAGGGCGCCCGCATCATCTTCCCCAACCCCAAGGTCAAGAATGGCCTTCGGGCGGGGATCCTGATCGTCCCCGCCAACCCCGAACAGCTGGGCTGATTGAGTGGGGGCAGGCTTGCCCCGCGATTGCGATCTACCTGCTGCATCGCATCGCGGGACAAGCCCACTCCTCCAGCGGCATTCTCAGCCGGCCATCTTCTGTGGCACTTCATTGCGGCGCAGAGCGCGCAACTTCTGCAAAGTATCGGCACAGGTCTTGGCCGCCTCGGCACCCTTGACCAGGAAATGCTCGAAGTAGAAGTTCTGGTGCTCATCGCCGGCATGGAAGTGGTGCGGGGTCAGCACCACCGAAAACACCGGTACTTCGGTTTCCAGTTGCACCTGCATCAGGCCGCTGATCACCGACTGGGCAACGAACTCGTGGCGGTACAGGCCGCCATCGACCACCAGGCCGGCGGCGACGATACCGGCGTAGCGACCGCCACGGGCCAGCAGCTTGGCGTGCAGGGGGATCTCGAAGGCGCCGCCGACTTCGAAGAAGTCGATGTCGCTGGCCTGATAGCCTTGTTTACCCATTTCCTCGACAAAGGCCTTGCGTGCCTGGTCGACAATTTCCTTGTGCCAGCAGGCCTGGATGAAGGCGATGCGCTCGTGGGAAGGGTTCTTGCTATCGATTGCGGTGGGTTGCATTGAAACGGACTCCTGTTTGTATGAGAAACAGGGCGCTGGATCGAAGGGGATTTCGCCGTGCAGGTGCACAACGACAGGCGCGGCTGCACCTATCCCGTTCTCTCTTTATCCGGACTATGACCGTCGGCCCCGGAATCACACCGGGTCTGCTGACCTTGCAGGCTGGCCTGCAAGCGCTCGCGGGCTATGCGCGTTGCGCGCAATTACCGCCGGTGGGGAATTGCACCCCGCCCTGAGAACGTTGCCGTCGATACTCGGCGGCGGGGAATTATTAGCACAGATGTCAGGTAAACGTATAGGCTGCTAACGTTTTTTCCCGGATGAATGACATTTCATCCGGGAAACCTTGCCAATTGCTGTGTGCGGCCCCAGTAATACCGTGTCACCAGATCAAAATCAGGCCCGTAGAGGCCCGGCGGGGTGGCGGTGAGCGGTTTTTCGCTGTCGTTGTCGTTGCAGGCCGTCCAATTGACGGTTTCTATAGCATAAACACACTGCACCCAAGCCGAAGGCCCGATATAATGCGGCCCTTTGCCGTCGTTTCGTCAATTTGACGCAAGCATTTGCCTTAAGGCCGCCGTTTCCGTGGAAGAACCTATGAAAAGCGCAGAAATCCGTGAAGCCTTCCTTCGCTTCTTCGAAGAGCAGGGACACACCCGAGTTGCCTCCAGCTCCTTGATTCCGGGCAACGACCCGACCCTGCTGTTCACCAACGCGGGGATGAACCAGTTCAAGGACTGCTTCCTTGGTCAGGAAAAGCGCGCCTACACCCGCGCCACCAGCAGCCAGAAGTGCGTGCGCGCCGGCGGCAAGAACAGCGACCTGGAAAACGTCGGCTACACCGCCCGTCACCACACCTTCTTCGAAATGCTGGGTAACTTCAGCTTCGGTGACTACTTCAAGCGTGACGCCATCACCTACGCCTGGACCTTCCTGACCAAGGTGCTGAACCTGCCGGAAGAGAAACTCTGGGTCACCGTCTATGCCAGCGACGATGAGGCATACGACATCTGGACCAAAGAGATCGGCGTGCCGGCCGAGCGCATGGTGCGCATTGGTGACAACAAGGGCGCGCCATACGCCTCCGATAACTTCTGGACCATGGGCGATACCGGCCCGTGCGGCCCGTGCACCGAGATCTTCTACGACCACGGCGCCGACATCTGGGGCGGCCCACCCGGCTCGCCGGAAGAAGATGGCGATCGCTACATCGAGATCTGGAACAACGTCTTCATGCAGTTCAACCGCACCGCCGATGGCGTGCTGCACCCGCTGCCAGCGCCGTCGGTGGATACCGGCATGGGCCTGGAGCGTATCAGTGCGGTCATGCAGCACGTGCACTCGAACTACGAGATCGACCTGTTCCGCAACCTGCTCAGCGCTTCGGCCGCCGCCATTGGCTGCGCCAACCAGGAGCAGTCGTCGCTCAAGGTGGTGTCCGACCACATCCGTTCCTGCAGCTTCCTGATTGCCGACGGTGTGCTGCCGTCCAACGAAGGCCGTGGCTACGTGCTGCGCCGCATCATCCGTCGCGCCTGCCGCCACGGTAACAAGCTGGGCGCCACCGGCAGCTTCTTCTACAAGATCGTTGCCGCCCTGGTGGCCGAGATGGGCGAAGCCTTCCCTGAGCTCACGCAGCAGCAGGCCAACATCGAGCGCGTGCTCAAGGCTGAAGAAGAGCAGTTCGCCAAGACCCTGGAGCAGGGCCTGAAGATCCTCGAGCAGGACCTGGCCGAGCTCAAGGGTACCGTGGTACCGGGCGACGTGGTGTTCAAACTGTACGACACCTACGGTTTCCCGATGGACCTGACCGCCGACATCGCCCGCGAGCGCGAGTTGACCATCGACGAAGCAGGCTTTGAGCGCGAGATGGAAGCCCAGCGCGAGCGCGCCCGTTCCGCCAGCGCCTTCGGCCTGGACTACAACACCCTGGTCAAGGTCGATGTGGCCACCGAGTTCACCGGCTACAGCGCCACCGAAGGCAGCGCCAACATCGTTGCTCTTTATAAGGACGGTAAAGTCGTCGAACAGTTGGGCGAAGGCGAGGAGGGCGTGGTCATCCTCGACCGTACGCCGTTCTACGCCGAGTCCGGCGGCCAGGTCGGTGACACCGGCTACCTGCAGGCCGGCAATGTACGCTTTGACGTGCGCGACACCACCAAGACCGGCGGCGCCTTCCTGCACCACGGTGTGGTGGCCAGCGGCACCCTGACCGTCGGTGCTCAGGTGCAGACCCGCGTCGATGCCGATGTCCAGCACGCCACCTCGCTGAACCACTCCGCCACCCACCTGCTGCACGCGGCGCTGCGCCAGGTGCTGGGCGATCACGTACAACAGAAGGGCTCGCTGGTCGATAGCCAGCGCCTGCGCTTCGACTTCAGTCACTTCGAGGCGGTCAAGCCAGAGCAGCTCAAGGCCCTGGAAGACATCGTCAACCGCGAAGTGCGCAAGAACTCCGAGGTGCAAACCGAAGAGACCGATATCGAAACCGCCAAGCAGAAGGGCGCCATGGCGCTGTTCGGCGAGAAGTACGGCGACAGCGTGCGGGTGCTGAGCATGGGCGGCGATTTCTCCGTCGAACTGTGCGGCGGTATCCACGCCAAGCGTACCGGTGATATCGGCCTGCTCAAGATCATCAGCGAAGGTGGCGTGGCCTCCGGCGTACGCCGGATCGAAGCGGTCACCGGCGCTGCCGCACTGGCGTACCTGAACGCTGCCGAAGAGCAGCTCAAGGAAGCCGCGCAACTGGTCAAGGGCAGTCGCGACAACCTGATCGACAAGCTCTCGGCCGTGCTCGAGCGCAACCGCCAGCTGGAAAAACAGCTGGAGCAACTGCAGGCCAAGGCCGCCAGCGCTGCTGGCGACGACCTGTCCAACGCAGCCGTCGAGGTCAAGGGCGTCAAGGTCCTGGCCGCGCGTCTCGATGGCCAGGACGGCAAGGCGCTGCTGGCGCTGGTCGATCAGCTGAAGAACAAACTCGGCCGCGCAGTGATCCTGCTCGGCAGTGTCCATGAGGAAAAGGTCGTACTGGTTGCCGGTGTGACCAAGGACCTGACTGGCCAACTCAAAGCCGGTGATTTGATGAAACAAGCCGCTGCCGCGGTGGGTGGCAAGGGCGGTGGTCGTCCGGACATGGCGCAAGGTGGTGGCGTAGACACCGCAGCGCTGGACAACGCGCTGGCCCTGACCGTGCCATTCGTGGAGCAGGGCGTTTAAGGCGTACATCGGCCCGCTGTCTAGTGGCGGGCCATGGCGTCGTTTGAATGTTTATTGGGTGCCCTTCATGGGCTGAGGCGGCTTTGAAATGGCGTTGATCGTACAGAAATTTGGCGGTACCTCGGTCGGCACAGTCGAGCGAATCGAGCAGGTTGCCGACAAGGTCAAGAAGTTCCGCGAAGCCGGCGATGACCTGGTGGTTGTACTGTCGGCGATGAGCGGTGAAACCAATCGCCTGATCGACCTGGCCAAGAAGATCAGCGATCAGCCGGTTCCGCGTGAACTGGATGTGATCGTCTCCACCGGCGAGCAGGTGACCATCGCCTTGCTGGCCATGGCCCTGATCAAGCGCGGTATTCCGGCGGTGTCCTACACCGGTAACCAGGTGCGGATCCTCACCGACAGCGCGCACAACAAGGCGCGCATCCTGCAGATCGACGATCAGAAAATCCGTGGCGACCTCAAGGCCGGCCGCGTGGTGGTGGTCGCAGGTTTCCAGGGTGTCGACGAGCACGGCAACATCACCACCCTTGGTCGTGGTGGCTCCGATACCACCGGCGTGGCCCTGGCGGCAGCGCTGAAGGCTGACGAGTGCCAGATCTACACCGATGTCGATGGTGTCTACACCACCGACCCGCGCGTGGTGGCCCAGGCCCAGCGCCTGGACAAGATCACCTTTGAAGAGATGCTGGAAATGGCCAGCCTCGGTTCCAAGGTGTTGCAGATCCGCGCTGTCGAGTTCGCCGGCAAGTACAACGTCCCGCTGCGCGTGCTGCACAGCTTCCAGGAGGGTCCGGGTACCCTCATTACCATTGATGAAGAGGAATCCATGGAACAGCCGATCATTTCCGGCATCGCCTTCAATCGCGATGAAGCCAAGCTGACCATTCGTGGCGTACCGGATACCCCGGGCGTTGCTTTCAAGATCCTCGGCCCTATCAGTGCCGCGAACATCGAAGTCGACATGATCGTGCAGAACGTTTCGCACGATAACACCACCGACTTCACCTTCACCGTGCATCGCAACGACTACGACAAGGCCCACAAGGTCCTGGACAAGACTGCCGCGGAGCTCAACGCCCGCGAAGTGGTGGGTGACACCAACATCGCCAAGGTCTCGATCGTCGGCGTCGGCATGCGTTCCCACGCCGGTGTGGCCAGCCGCATGTTCGAAGCGCTGGCCAAGGAGAGCATCAACATCCAGATGATCTCCACTTCCGAGATCAAGGTCTCGGTGGTTATCGAAGAGAAGTACCTGGAGCTGGCGGTGCGTGCCCTGCACACCGCCTTCGAGCTGGACGCCCCTGCCCGACAGGGTGAGTAAGGCGACTGCCTCAGGGGCGCGGCTTGGCCGCGCCCTTCGTTTTTCTGGCTGGTGTGAGAAATCTGTGCTTTTGCTCGCGCTAGTCAATACTTAGGCGTAGGTCGGCAGCCGTCACGGGTTGTAGGCTGAAGCCCTTTTTTTTGCAGACTGTTATCCCTGAACTGAATTGCGTGAGGAGAAAGCTATGTTGATTCTGACTCGTCGGTGCGCCGAGAGCCTGATCATTGGCGACGGCGAAATCACCGTGACCGTGCTCGGCGTCAAAGGAAACCAAGTTCGGATCGGGGTAAATGCCCCTAAAGAAGTGGCCGTCCACCGTGAGGAAATCTACCTGCGGATCAAGAAAGAGAAGGACGAAGAACCAACCCATTAATTTTTATCGAGTTTTTTTCAAAAAAGAGTTTGCAAACGGGGAAGGGTCTGGTTATTATACGCCCCGTGTTGCGGAGAGGTGGCCGAGTGGCCGAAGGCGCTCCCCTGCTAAGGGAGTATACCTCACAAGGGTATCGGGGGTTCGAATCCCCCCTTCTCCGCCATTATTCATGTAGGACGCTGTAATCTGCCTGAATCGCCTAAGTCGTTGAAATTAAACGAAAAAGTGGTTGGCAAAATGATTTAGCGGCCTATAATGCGCGGTAAAAAATGCACTCATAGCTCAGCTGGATAGAGTACTCGGCTACGAACCGAGCGGTCGGAGGTTCGAATCCTCCTGAGTGCACCATACGACGAAGCCATTTTCAGTTTGAAAGTTGCTTCAGCTGCAACCAGAGGTGATCTGGTCCATCAAGCGCCAACCCTGCACTCATAGCTCAGCTGGATAGAGTACTCGGCTACGAACCGAGCGGTCGGAGGTTCGAATCCTCCTGAGTGCACCATACATCAAAGCCATTTTCAATTTGAAAGTTGCTTTAGCTGTAACCAGAGGTGATCTGGTCCATCAAGCGCCAACCTGCACTCATAGCTCAGCTGGATAGAGTACTCGGCTACGAACCGAGCGGTCGGAGGTTCGAATCCTCCTGAGTGCACCATACAACAGAAAGCCCGCCTATCAAGGCGGGCTTTTTGCTTTCCGGCGATCATCTTCCGGTAAGGCGCGATGCATAAACTGTCATCGTTGCCGTGCCTGCCCCGCGCCATTTTTTGCCGACCCCGATGTGTTTTTTTTCGCGTTGCCGCCGTCGCACTGTTGGCTGCACACGTTGTCACAACAATGTCTCGCAAACGATTGTTCTAGCCGCGATTTTTTCAGCACTCAGACAGCTCAAGCGGTGTATGATTGCGCCCGTCAGCCCCGCCGGGGCTTGTGGAATCCCACCATGGACTTACCCAGTAGTTACTCAATAGCAAGTTTTGCCAATCAAGAATTGACTGATTGATCCTCCCGGCGTGCTCCGCTGCTGGGAGTGGAGTTCGCCTATGACTGAAATCGAAGTAAAAAAGACGCAAGAGAGCCTGCAGGATCGCCTGGCCCAGGTGGTCGAACTGCTGCACCGTCAACGCGTGGTCGAAGACCTGACCCACCGTCAGGAAGGTCATCACCATGACCTGGTAGAAAACCTGGTTCACCGCCAGAACCTGGTCGAGCTGCAGCGCAAGCTCGACGATCTGCACTCCGCTGACGTTGCCCACATCCTCGAGGCCCTGCCGCTGGACGATCGTTTGACCGTCTGGCAACTGGTCAAGGCCGAGCGCGACGGTGACATCCTCCTGGAAGTGTCCGACTCGGTCCGTGAGACCCTGATCGCCGACATGGACGATCACGAGCTGCTCGCCGCCGCCAAGGAAATGGACGCCGACGAACTGGCCGACCTGGCGCCAGAGCTGCCCCGTGACGTTGTCCACGAGCTGATGGAAAGCCTCGATGCCCAGCAGCGCGAACGCGTGCGTTCGGCTCTGAGCTACGACGAGGATCAGGTCGGTGCGCTGATGGACTTCGAGATGGTCACCATCCGCGAAGACGTCAGCCTCGAAGTCGTCTTGCGTTACCTGCGCCGGCTCAAGGAGCTGCCAGGCCACACCGACAAACTCTTCGTGGTCGATTACGATGGCATCCTCAAGGGTGTGCTGCCGATCAAGCGTTTGCTGGTCAACGACCCGGAGAAGAAAGTCGCCGAGGTCATGGCCAGCGATCCGGTGAGTTTCCACCCGGACGAAGACGCCTACGATGCCGCTCAGGCGTTCGAACGTTACGACCTGATCTCCGCGCCGGTGGTCGACAAGAGCGATCGCCTGATCGGCCGTCTGACCATCGACGAGATGGTCGACCTGATTCGTGAAGAGAGCGAAAACGAAGTGCTGAGCATGGCTGGTCTGCGCGAAGAAGAAGACATCTTCGCCTCGGTCTGGCGCTCGCTGCGCAACCGTTGGGCGTGGCTGGCGATCAACCTGATCACCGCCTTCGTTGCCTCGCGAGTGATCGGCCTGTTCGAAGGCTCGATTGAAAAACTGGTGGCACTGGCGGCGTTGATGCCGATCGTTGCCGGTATCGGCGGCAACTCCGGTAACCAGACCATCACCATGATCGTGCGCGCCATGGCCCTGGACCAGGTTAGCCCCGGCAACACCTCGCGGTTGATGCGCAAGGAGCTGGCGGTGTCGCTGATCAACGGCCTGATCTGGGGTGGGGTGATCGGGGTGGTCGCCTACCTGCTGTACGACAGCTGGTCGCTCGGCGTGGTGATGACCGGCGCCATGACCCTCAACCTGTTGCTGGCGGCGCTGATGGGGGTGTTGATCCCGATGACCCTGGTGCGCCTGGGTCGCGATCCGGCGATGGGCTCCAGCGTGATGATCACGGCAGTGACCGACAGTGGTGGCTTCTTTATCTTTCTTGGCCTTGCCACCATCTTCTTGCTCTGATTGGCCATCAGGCAAAAAAATACACCCCTCGCGAGGGGTGTTTTTTTGCCTGGCGTTTACTGCCCTGGCTGCTTTGCAACTGGCCAGGCGTGTGATCGGCGCGCCGCAGGCAAAAAAAAGCCAATGCGCGAGCATTGGCCTTGGGGGATTGAGCCGCGGAATCAGGAAGCGTCAGCGGCCATCTCGGCGTCATGGGCAATCAACGACACCAGCGCATTCTGCTGGCGATGGGAAAGCTGGCGGAAACGTTGCAACAGTTCGCGTTCGTGCAGGGACAGTTCCGGGCTGTCCAGACGCATGCTCAGTTCTTCACCCAGTGCGCCTTCCTGAATAAGGCTTTGCTCCAGGCGAGCGATGATTTCCGAGTTCATGCTGCGGTGATGGTTGCGCGCTACCTCGGCAATGCGCTCACGCATTCCGTCGGGGAGGCGGACGACGAATTTGTCAGCGGTGCGGCTTGAGTAAATAGCCTGTTTCATTGGGCGCATATAATTGACCGGTTTTAGTTCAGGGGGAAGCGGTTCTCGAAATTGGCCGCACGATGTCACTACGACCATCCCGGCGTCAAAATGTTCAACCTGAATTGTGAATGAGGTGTGAATCATGCCTCATTATCGCCGGTTCCTTGGCGTCAATTCTGTGACAAATATTGAACCGGATAAAGGCGTTTTGCCAGTACCAATTATCAGAAATGAGCACTGGTTTGAAAAGTTTTCATTTTCTCGGTTTCCGGTTATTCAGACCTTCGTCGGCTACAGCATGCAACAAGCGGAAACAGCCACGGAAAGCGTCTAGAATGCGTGTGCTTTCCTACCATTGAGCATAGTGGCTATGCAGCATGACGCAAGCGCGACGCAGCGTACAGCAACCCCGGGCCGACTGGTGTACCTGATGGGACCCTCTGGGGCCGGAAAAGATTCCCTGATTGATGCGGCGCGCAACGAACTTCAACGCCATAACGTGCACGTTGCCCGGCGCGTGATTACCCGCTCGGCCGAGGCCAAAGGCGAAGATGCGCTGGGTGTATCTGCTGAACAGTTCGAGCGCCTGAGCACCGAGGGCGCTTTTGCCCTGCAGTGGCGGGCCAACGGCCTGGCGTATGGCATACCGGTGCAGATCGATGCCTGGCTGACCGAGGGGCATGCGGTGCTGGTCAATGGTTCGCGCGTGCATTTGCAGCAGGCCCGTGAACGCTACCCGGATCTGTTAGCGGTGCTGCTGCGGGTGGATCACCACGTATTGCGCCAGCGCTTGCTGGATCGCGCACGGGAATCTGCGCAAGACATCGAGCTGCGTCTGGCGCGTGCCCAGCAGGTGAGGGTAGAGGACGGCGAGGTACAGGTACTCGACAACTCCACGTCGCTGGCCGTTGCGGTACAGCGTTTGCTCGCGCTGTTGCGCGAACAAGGCTTGCTTGGCGCGAACTGAGCCCTAGAATACCAGCCGTTCGCTGCTGACCCTGGGTGCGTTCTGTACCGGCGCGGGCTGGGTAGCGAACACCGCCAGCTGCGCCTTCATCGATGGCGCCGCCTGCGCAGGCACGGCAATACCGTCAGGTTGCACAATCAGGCCAACCAGGGCGGCCAGAGCCAACGCATTGAGCACAAGCAGGGTGCTGTTCATGGGCATACTCCGCAAAAGTGAGGGCTGACCCCGAGCCACTTTCTATGAAGTAGACAATGCACACTGCATACCAGCCTTTATTATCATTTTTTCCTTTAAAAATCAGTTGGTTGTGTTGATTTTTGGTCGGCTTTTTCGTGCAGACTGCAATGATGGCTGACTGCCTCATTGCAGATTGCACGATCAGGGCATCCGGGCGGATAAAGCCCACAGGCAAAAAGCCCCACGGATGACATGACAAACGCCGGCCTGCTGGTTAACATGCACGCCGTCCTTGCCGCGCGACGCTCGTTGCCGGCTTTGCGTCTCAGTAGCTCAATTGGATAGAGCATCCCCCTCCTAAGGGGAAGGTTGCAGGTTCAAATCCTGCCTGGGACACCATCCTTTCAAGGCGTGCAGCGTAATCCGCTGTCACTCGACCAGCCTGATGCACATCGGTTTGCGTCTCTGTTCTAAAGTTGCCCGGTTCCTGTTGGTCATTTTGCCTGGAGTCGTGCAATGGAGTTGAAGTTCAGCCATGTCGATGTGTTGGTCAAGAACCTCGACGAAGCCTGCGCCTACTACGCAAAGATACTCAAAGCCAGAATCTCCAGAACACTGGTGTGGGAGCGAGGTGGCCTGAGTGTACGGTACGCGATTGCGCTGATAGGTCAGGAGCGTTTCATGCTGGTGCAGCCATCGGCAGGGAACTTGAAGCAATTGCTGGATATCCAGGGCGAGGGCATGATTTATCGCCACTGTTACTCGACACCGGACATCGAGAAGGCCTACGACGAACTGCAGGCCGACGGCGTGCAGCCAGAAGACGAGAACGGCAATCCACTGGCCCGTAGCGACCTGCAATCCCCGTCCGGAACACGCATCATCTGGCTGCCCAAGCGTTTCGGGCATTTCTCTATCGAGATTCTCGAAGAAAAGGCGCTGGAGCTGTTCATCCAGGCCGCGTTCGATTGAGCGCTGTAGTTTCCAGCGATCTACCAATCCTGCCTCAATGGCAACGGCGCAAAACAGCGGCTCTATTGCGTTTCAGGGGCCCGTGGCGGGTGCCGGCAGGTGGATGCCGCGCTGGACGGCAGGGCGCTGACCGAGTCGTTCGTGCCAGGCGCTCAAATGCCGGTACTGGCTGAAATCAAACTCGATGATCCGGGCGATATGGGTCCAGCCGAAGGTGGCAATGTCGGCGATCGAGTACTCGCTGCCGGCAAGCCAGGGGTGTTCGGCCAGGCGTTGATCGAGGGTGCTGAACAGTTCTTCACTCAGGCGCCGGTAGCGAGCGATGGCATCGGGGCAGGGGTGTTTGGCGAACCGTTCGAAATGCACTCGCTGGCCGAGAATCGGTCCCATGCTCGCCGCGTGGAACTGCAACCAGGTGATTGCTGCCCAGCGCTCGCTCGGGTTGTCCGGCAGCAAGCGTCCGTACTTTTGTGCCAGGTACAACAGGATCGCCGCAGACTCGAACAGGGTGATGTCGTGCTCAGGGTCAACCAGCACTGGAATGCGGCCGTGGGGGTTGAGCTTGAGAAAGTCAGCCTGACGATGCTCGCCACGGTCGATCTGCACGTGCTTGAGGGTGTAGGGAAGCTCCAGTTCCGCCAGGGCGATGGTGATCTTGAAGCCATTAGGTGAGCTATCGCTATAAAGGATCAACTGCATGTCCCATCTCCTTGGTTACTGTTTTTGATGAGGGCTATGCTAGGCGGGCCTTGGCTGATTGAAAAACGATCAATCCTGCGTTTAGGCGATAGATTTTCTAAACCATGGAGAGGTAAAAATGGGCGCGGTCCTACCGTTACTGGCATTGCGGGCCTTCACTGAAGCGGCGCGTCTGGGCAGCCTCAAGGCGGCCGCCGAACGGATGGGGGTAACGCCGGGGGCGGTCAGCCAGCAAGTGCGCCTGCTCGAGGAGCGCATGGGCGTGGTGCTGTTCGTGCGCGGCCGGCATGGCGTGCACTTGAGCGAGGCCGGCGCGCGAGTGTATCCGGGGCTGCTTAAAGGCTTCGATCAGATCGAGGCATCGCTGGCATTGCTGGCGCAACTGGCGCCGGGCAAGACTTTGACCATCAGCACTGTGCCGTCTTTTGCGGCGTCCTGGCTGGTGCCGCGTCTGGGGCATTTCAATGCTCTGCATCCGCAGATTGAGGTGCGTGTGGAAGCCTCGGCCAAGCGGGTGGATTTTCAGCGTGAGCGCATTGACGTCGCCCTGCGCCATGGGCTGGGCCAGTATCCGGGGCTGGAGTCGATCCGGCTGATGGCGCCGGTACTGCTGCCGGTGGCCAGCCCCCGGCTACTGGCGCAGGGCCCGGTATTGAAGCGGCCTGCCGATTGTTTGAAGTACCCGTTGCTGCACGATGCCGATCGCGCCGACTGGCAGCTGTGGTTGCAGGCCCATGGCGTTGCTGATGATCCGCGGGCCATGCGTGGGGCCAGTTTCGAGGATGACCTTCTGCTGCTGCGGGCAGCGGCTGCCGGCCAGGGGATCGCCTTGGTGCAGGACACACACGCCGAAGAGGATCTTGCCAGCGGCAAGTTGCAACTGGCCCTCGACAAACCCTGGCCTGCGCGCTTTGCCTACTACCTGGTGTGCCGGGCCGATGCCTTGCAGCGGCCCCAGGTTCAGGCGTTCATAGACTGGATCGCAGCAGAGGCAGCACCGGCTGTCAGGTCTTTGTCCTGACTGTCATCACTGGCACCTTGGGTTGCGGTCAGGTTAGCCACCAGCTTGGCGGAAAGCTCAGGCCCCTGCAGATGAGCGTTGAGGCTGGCCAGGGACTCCAGCTCGGTTTGCTTCTTCATCTGCTCGGCGATCTTGCGTTCGATCTTGTCCTTTTCGGCAGGCGGCAAGGCCTCGAACTCTTCCTTGCTGATGCCCAGTTCGTTCAGCAGCTTGAGCTTGATCTTCTCTGCCGGGCTCAGGGCCATGTAGTCGCGAAATTCCTGGGCGGCGCTCTTGCCGGTTTCGCTGTTGCCGATACTGGCTTGCTCACGCATGTCCACATCCGGGTTCTGCAGCTGCACCTTGAGCTTGGCGAAGGCCTCCTCGCGGGCATCTTCGGCACTTTGCTGCGAGGTGTTGGCATGGCTGTGCTGCTGCCGGTCGGCGCTGCTGATTGGTACGGGCGGGCGGAACTGGGCCTGTTCGGCGGCAGCTGCTTCGGCCACGCCACGGGTCGGGTTGATGGCCAGCGGCTGAGCGCCGACTGCGTTGATGCTACTCACCTGATCACTCTCCTTGATGGATGCAAGTTGACCTTCGGTCAGTGGCAAGTCTTGTGCCAGCTCTTCTGGCAGGGCCAAGAGCTAGTATTTTCGGGGGGTGGCGCTATACGCCAGGGAGGGATGCGGAGCATGCTTTGCCTCGAAGAGGACAACCCTTGCCGTCTGCGGCAAGTCAATTCAAATCGCCGCCGGTGGGCGAAATGAAAAAGGACCCGCTGCGCAGGGCAGCGGGTCAAATCGGCCTCAGCCGCTTCAGTGTCTACAGATGCAGGGCGTGACCCAGGGCACGCAGTGCCGCTTCCTGCACCGCCTCACCCAGGGTCGGGTGAGCGTGGATAGTCCCGGCCACATCTTCAAGACAGGCGCCCATTTCCAGTGACTGGGCAAAGGCGGTGGACAGCTCCGAGACGCCAACGCCAACCGCTTGCCAACCAAGGATCAGGTGGTTGTCACGACGGGCGACCACGCGCACGAACCCGTTTTTCGATTCCAGGGTCATCGCCCGGCCGTTGGCGGCGAACGGGAACTGCGTAACGATGCAGTCCAGGCCCTCCTGCTCGACCTGTTCCGGGGTCTTGCCGACCACCACCAGTTCCGGGTCGGTGAAACACACCGCGGCAATGGCGGCCGGTTCGAAGCGCCGCGACTTGCCGGCAATGATTTCGGCAACCATTTCACCTTGGGCCATGGCCCGGTGGGCGAGCATTGGTTCACCGCTGATATCGCCGATGGCCCAGACGTTGAGCATGCTGGTCTTGCACTGCTCATCAATGGCAACCGCCGAACCGTTCATCTTCAGCGCCAGGCTCTCGAGGTTGAAGCCTTGGGTGCGAGGCTTGCGACCGACCGCGACCAGTACCTGGTCGGTACTCAGTTGCAGCAGTTCGCCCTGCGGATCACGTACCTGCAATGCCTGCTTGTCGGCATCGAAACCTTCGACGCTGTGCTTGAGGTACAGCTTGATCCCCAACTTCTTGATCGACTCGGCCACTGGCGCGGTCAGTTCGCTGTCGTAGGTCGGCAGGATGCGCTCGCGGGCTTCGACCACGCTGACCTCGACGCCGAGCTTGCGGTAGGCGATGCCCAGCTCCAGGCCGATGTAGCCGCCGCCAACCACGGTCAGGTGCTTGGGCAGGGCTTTCGGTGCCAGGGCCTCGGTGGAGGAGATGATCGGGCCGCCAAGTGGCAGCATCGGCAGTTCGACGCTGCTTGAGCCAGTGGCCAGCAGCAGGTGTTCGCACTGGATACGCTGGCCGTCGACCTCGACGTGCTTACCGTCGAGGATCTGCGCCCAGCCATGGATCACCTTGACCCCGTGCTTTTTCAGCAGGGCGGCAACGCCGCTGGTCAGGCGATCGACGATGCCGTCTTTCCAGGCCACGCTCTGGCTGATGTCCAGGCTCGGCGGTGAAACCTTGATGCCCAGGTTCGACTGCTGGCTGTGCAGTTGGGTCTGGTGGAACTGCTCGGCGACATGGATCAGCGCCTTGGACGGAATGCAGCCGATGTTCAGGCAGGTGCCACCCAGGGCCTGGCCTTCGACCAGTACCGTGGGAATGCCCAGCTGGCCGGCGCGAATGGCGGCGACATAACCGCCGGGGCCGCCGCCGATGATCAGCAGGGTAGTGTTGAGCGTCTGTTGCATGGTCACTCCACAAACAGGCTGGCAGGTTGTTCGAGCAGGCCGCGAATGGCCTGGATGAAGAGTGCCGCGTCCATGCCATCGACCACCCGGTGGTCGAACGAGCTGGAGAGGTTCATCATCTTGCGAATGACGATCTGGCCGTTGATGACCATTGGCCGTTCAACCATGCGGTTGACTCCGACAATCGCCACTTCCGGGGTGTTGACCACCGGTGTGGTAACGATGCCGCCGAGGGCGCCAAGGCTGGTCAGGGTGATGGTCGAGCCCGACAGTTCTTCACGGCTGGCCTTGTTGCCGCGGGCGGCATTGGCCAGGCGCACGATCTCGCCGGCGTTGCTCCACAGGCTGCCGGCTTCGGCGTGACGCAGCACCGGTACCATCAGGCCGTTGTCGCCCTGGGTGGCGATGCCGACATGCACCGCGCCGTGGCGGGTGATGACCTGGGCTTCGTCGTCGTAGGTGGCGTTGATCTGCGGGAATTCGCGCAGGGCGACGACCATGGCGCGCACCAGGAACGGCAGCAGGGTCAGCTTGCCGCGGCTGTCGCCCCACTTCTTGTTCAGGTGCTGACGCAGCTCTTCGAGGGCGGTGACGTCGATTTCCTCGACGTAGCTGAAGTGGGCGACGCGACGCTTGGCATCCTGCATGCGCTGGGCAATCTTGCGGCGCAGGCCGATCACCGGGATCTGTTCGCTGTCGTTGCGTTTGGCGTAACCGCCAGGGGCGCTTTGGCTGCGGGTGGTTGGCTGGGCCAGGAACGCGTCGAGGTCGTCGTGAAGGATGCGCCCGGCTGGGCCGCTGCCGTGTACATAGCGCAGCTCGATACCGGCATCCAGGGCGCGCTTGCGTACCGCAGGCGAGGCCAGTGGGCGCTCGTGAGCTTCGCGCGGGACGATAGCGGCGGGCTGGTGTGCTGCGGCTGCGGGTGCTGCAACAGGTGCTGGTGCAGCCGGTTTGGCGGCAGGTTCCGGGGCCTTTGCGGTGATCGCCGGGGCCTCTTCGCGGGGCAAGCCCGCGCCTACGTTGCCGGCGCCTTCGACTTCGATGCGGATCAGCTCGCTGCCCACCGCCATGACTTCACCGGGCTGGCCGCCCAGGGCCAGGACCTTGCCGCTGACCGGCGAAGGGATTTCGACGGTGGCCTTGTCGGTCATGACATCGGCCACGACCTGGTCTTCGGTGACGGTATCGCCGACCTTGACGAACCATTCCACCAGTTCAACTTGTGCGATGCCTTCACCGATATCCGGCATCTTGATGACGTGCGTGCCCATTCAGACCTCCATGACCCGTTTCAATGCCGCGCCCACTCGCGAAGGGCCGGGGAAATACGCCCACTCCTGCGCGTGCGGGTAGGGGGTGTCCCAACCGGTGACGCGTTCGATCGGGGCTTCGAGGTGATGGAAGCAGTGCTCCTGGACCAGTGCGATCAACTCGGCACCAAAACCGCAGGTGCGCGTGGCTTCATGGACCACCACGCAACGGCCGGTCTTCTTCACCGACTCGACGATGGTCTCCAGGTCCAGCGGCCAGAGGCTGCGCAGGTCGATGACTTCGGCGTCGACGCCGGTCTCTTCAGCGGCCACCTGGGATACATACACGGTGGTGCCGTAGGTCAGCACGGTGACGTCCTTGCCCGGGCGGGTGATTGCCGCCTTGTCCAGCGGCACGGTGTAGTAGCCGTCCGGCACGGCGCTGGCCGGGTGTTTCGACCACGGGGTTACCGGGCGGTCGTGGTGGCCGTCGAACGGGCCGTTGTACAGGCGCTTGGGCTCAAGGAAGATCACCGGGTCGTCGTTTTCGATCGAGGCGATCAACAGGCCCTTGGCGTCGTAAGGGTTGGACGGCATCACCGTGCGCAGGCCGCACACCTGGGTGAACATCGCCTCGGGGCTCTGGCTGTGCGTCTGGCCGCCATAGATGCCGCCACCGCAAGGCATGCGCAGGGTCAGCGGGGCGACGAACTCGCCGGCCGAGCGATAGCGCAGGCGGGCCATCTCCGAGACGATCTGGTCGGAGGCCGGGTAGAAGTAGTCGGCGAACTGGATTTCCACCACCGGGCGCAGGCCATAGGCACCCATGCCCACGGCGGTACCGACGATGCCGCTTTCGGAGATCGGCGCATCGAAGACCCGCGACTTGCCGTACTTGGCCTGCAGGCCTTCGGTGCAACGGAATACGCCACCGAAGTAGCCGACGTCCTGGCCATACACCACGACGTTGTCATCGCGCTCTAGCATGATGTCCATGGCCGAGCGCAGGGCCTGGATCATGGTCATGGTGGTGGTCGCCATGGCGGTTTCCAACTGGATTGAAGTGTTGTGATCGTTCATGTCAGATCCCCAGTTCCTGGCGCTGCCGGCGCAAGTGCTCCGGCATCTCCTTATAGACATCCTCGAACATCGACGCCGGGCTCGGCATCTGGCCGCCGGCCAGGGTGCCGTATTGCTCGGCTTCCTTCTGCGCCTTGATGATCTCGGCTTCGAGCTCGGCGCTGACCGCCTGGTGCTCTTCCTCGGACCAGTGACCGATGGCGATCAGGTGTTGTTTGAGGCGGGCGATCGGGTCGCCCAGGGGGAAGTGACTCCAGTCGTCGGCCGGGCGGTACTTGGACGGATCGTCCGACGTCGAGTGCGGGCCGGCGCGGTAGGTGACCCATTCGATCAGCGTCGGGCCCAGGCCGCGACGGGCCCGTTCGGCGGCCCAGCGCGAGGCGGCGTAGACCGCGATGAAGTCGTTGCCGTCGACCCGCAGGGAGGCGATGCCGCAACCCACGCCACGACCGGCGAAGGTGGTCGATTCACCACCGGCGATGGCCTGGAAGGTGGAGATCGCCCACTGGTTGTTGACCACGTTGAGGATCACCGGCGCGCGGTAGACGTGGGCGAAGGTCAACGCGGTGTGGAAGTCCGATTCGGCGGTGGCGCCGTCACCGATCCAGGCCGAGGCGATCTTGGTATCGCCCTTGATGGCCGAGGCCATGGCCCAGCCGACCGCCTGGACGAACTGGGTCGCCAGGTTGCCGCTGATGGTAAAGAAGCCGGCTTCGCGCACCGAGTACATGATTGGCAACTGACGACCCTTGAGCGGGTCGCGCTCGTTGGACAGCAGCTGGCAGATCATCTCCACCAACGACACGTCGCGGGCCATGAGAATGCTTTGCTGGCGGTAGGTGGGGAAGCACATGTCGCTGCGGTTCAGGGCCATGGCCTGACCGCTGCCGATGGCTTCTTCACCCAGGCTCTGCATGTAGAACGACATCTTTTTCTGCCGCTGGGCCACCACCATGCGGCTGTCGAACAGCCGGGTCTTGAGCATGGTGCGCATACCCTGGCGCAGGATCTCGGGGCTGACGTCCTCGGCCCAGGGGCCCAGGGCATTGCCCTTGTCATCCAGCACCCGGATCAGGCTGTAGGAGATGTCCGCGGTATCGGCGGCGTCTACATCGACGGGAGGTTTACGGACCTGGCCGGCATCGTTCAGACGCAGGTAGGAGAAATCAGTCTGGCAGCCTGGCCGGCCTGTAGGCTCGGGCACATGCAAACGCAGGGGGGCGTACTCGTTCATGCTTTTTTACGCTCGCTCTGTCTTGTGTTTTTGTTGAGCTTTGAAGCGGTCGCTACTGACATCTGGCTTGTGACCAGCTAGTCAGTCTTGCCCTACATGATATTCCGGCGCCTGAAGAATATTTTTCTCAAGTTCGTTGCCTTTGCTGCGGCTTGCGGATAAACATTCCTTATAAAGACAAAAAACAGGTGACTTTCTCTCATGCGCAAACTGGATCGTACGGACATCGGCATACTCAACAGCCTCCAGGAAAATGCCCGCATCACCAACGCCGAACTGGCGCGCTCGGTAAACCTCTCGCCGACACCCTGCTTCAACCGGGTCAAGGCCATGGAAGAACTGGGGGTGATTCGCCAGCAGGTGACCTTGTTGGCGCCGGAGGTATTGGGCCTGGATGTGAACGTGTTCATTCATGTCAGCCTGGAGAAGCAGGTCGAGCAATCCCTGCACCGCTTCGAAGAGGAGATTGCCGAACGCCCGGAGGTCATGGAGTGCTACCTGATGACCGGCGATCCGGACTACCTGCTGCGCGTTCTGCTGCCAAGCATCCAGGCCCTGGAGCGCTTTCTCGATTACCTCACCCGTTTGCCGGGGGTGGCCAACATCCGTTCGAGTTTTGCCTTGAAGCAGGTGCGCTACAAGACCGCCTTGCCGCTACCGGCGAATGGCCTGACCCTGCCGGGGACCGTGTAGCCAGGCGCCCATAACGCGCTGGCTTGGAACTTGCTTTGGCGCTAGGCGCGGCTCGCGGTGTCGGCTTTTTGGCTGTTCGGCGCGGGTGTCCTGTCTATTTGTCGGTGGTGCCTGAATTCCTATGCTTACGTCGAACCCGCTGGTCAGCGTTGTTATTCCCGCCTATAAGTCTGACTACTTCGAGGTAGCGCTGCAGAGCGCCTGTAACCAGACGTACGAAAATCTCGAGATCGTGATCTGCGACGATAATCGCAGCGGTGCGATCGCGGCGATCGTCGAGCGTTATCGCGACAGCAGCCGGGTACCGATTCATTACATCTACAACGAGCAGCCGCTTGGTGAGATCCCCAATGCCGTCGCCTGTGTCGAGGCGGCGCGTGGCAAGTACATCAAGACCCTGCACGATGACGACGAGCTGTTGCCCGATTGCGTTGCCACGCTGGTCGAGGTCATGGAGCGCGATCCCTCGATCGCCCTGGCATCCTCGCGACGGCTGGTGATCAACGAGAAAGGTGAAATCACCCCGCCGAAATTGCCGTACATGTTCCCCTTCGCTGACGATGTGGTGATCGATGGGCCGCAACTGGTCGCGTTCCTGGCGCGCTACCCGCTCAACTTCATCGGTGAGCCGAGCTGCATGCTGTGCCGACGCGAGGATCTGCTGGCATTCGGCGACCAGGTGATGTCGCTGCAGGGGAAACTGATCGTCGGCTTCGGTGACATGGCGATGGCGGCGCGCTTGTTCCAGCGGGGCAACCTGGCCTTGCTGGAGCGGCCATTGACCCGCTATCGGGTGTCGCAACAGCAGTTCAGTCGGGTCAATTGGGCCCAATTGGAGGCTGGCCAGGGGCAGAAGGACTTTACCCGCAGCGTCTATGAGCTGGGCTGGGCTGATCCTTCAGGCGGTGTGATGGTTGATGTGGCACCGCTGCAACCCGGCTCGCTGTTCCAGCCGGTCAACCTCATGAAGATGATCATCGATAACTCGATCCGTGTGCAAACGGCGCTGTTCACTGCCCACTGGATGGACGGGCGTGTGCTGGGTGCTGAACACCGCCGGTTGCTTGCCGAGCATTTGCAGGGCCGGGCACAGCAGCCGAACATCGGCATTATTGTCCTCGACCCTGACGCTGACCGCCAGGCGCTGCAGCTTACGCTTGACAGCCTGTATCGCCAGGATTCGGCCTATACCCCTCAGGTCATGGTGCTCAGTGCCGACCCGCAAGTGCAGGCTGGGCCTTCGTCTTGCACGTTGATGCAACTGCAGCCGCACGCACTGGCCGCCCAGCTCAACCAGTTACTTGAGCAAAGCCGCTGTGATTGGGTGCTGCTGGCCCGGGCAGGGGAGGAATTTACCGCCGCCGGCCTCACTTGCGTCGCCCTCGAGCTGCCGGGCGCTGCAGCCTGTGCGGCGGTGTTCGCAGATTACGCCGTGCGTGATGCCAAGGGGCAGGTCAGCGTAGGGTTGCGGCCGGGCTTCAACCTGGACTTTTTGCTCAGCAATCCTTCGGTGATGGCCGGCCACTGGCTGTTCAGCCGAGAGGCACTGCTGGCCTGTGGCGGCTTTAGCGAAGGCTTCGCTGGGGCGATGGAGTTCGAGCTGATTCTGCGCCTGGTCAACCAGCATGGCATCAATGGCTTCGGGCACATTCCAGAACCGCTGTTGTTCAGCCGGCCGCCCGTTATTGAGGCCAATACCGGGCACTTGGCAATCACGCAGCACCTGGATGCGCGTGGCTACAGTGATGCCCAGGTGGCGGCGTTCGGTGAGGGCCGCTTTGCCATTGATTATGGGCATGCGCACCAGCCCCTGGTATCGATCGTGGTCGTCGCCAACAGCGATCTGGCGGCACTGGAGCGCTGCCTCACCAGCGTGCTGGAGCATACGCAGTACCCGCACTACGAATTGCTGGTGGTTGAGTGCGGTGACGCGCCGCAGGAGGTCAGCCAGTGGTTGCAGGATGTCGAACAGTTCACCCCGGGGCAATTGCGCATCGTGCGTGCCGAAAGCCTGTGCACTGCCAGTGCGGCAAGGAACCTCGGTGCCGAGCACGCCTCGGGCGAGTTGCTGTTGTTCTTCTCCAGCCAATCGGCGGTGATCGAGGGGCAATGGTTGCAGCACCTGCTCAATCACGGTTTGCGCCCGGAAGTGGCAGTGGTCGGCGGCAAGGGTTTTTCGGCGGATGGCAAAATTTCCCACGCCGGTTTGCTTCCCGGGGTGTTTTCCGGGGCCGGCCGGGTGTTTGCCGGTGACAGCGGCGAAGCGTCCGGTTACCTCGGTCGTCTGCAGCTGGACCAGAACTACAGCGCGGTGACACAGGATTGCCTGTTGGTGCGTACGGCCTTGTTTGCCGAGGCGGGCGGCTTCGATGCGTCGGCTTTCGCCGACGAAGGCGCCGATGTCGACCTGTGCCTGCGCCTGGGGCAGCATGGCTATCTGACGGTGTGGGCAGCGCGCTGCCTGTACATGAACACTGCCGAGCTCGCGCCGTTTGCCGGCACGACCCAGCGTGCACTGTGTGAGCGCTGGCTGGCGAAGCTTGCCCGCGACCCGGCCTGCAACGGCAATGTTTCGCTGGATGATCGCAGCGCCAGCATGCTCGGCTCGCTGGCCTTGAACTGGCGGCCGTTGTTCAGCCTCGGCGCGCCGGTCGTTCTGGCCCATGTCGATCAGCAAAGCTACAGCGCCTGGGATCGTCTGGGCCAGCCGCTGCACCGCCATCAACAACTGGCAACGATTCAGACCGCTCAGGTTGGAACCCTGCCCGGGGCTGTCGAGCTCGAACGCTTTGGTGCCCAGGTGATCGTCATGCACGGGCGTGCAGAGCCGGCCAAGCTCCAGGCGCTGCGCAGCATCAAGGCGTACTCCAGCGCTGCCCGGGTCTACGAGCTGGATGTGCTGCCCGAGTCCCGTGAAGACATGCAGTTGCTGCGTGAAATGCTGGCTGAGGTCGACCGGGTGGTGGTGGCGACTTCGATGATGGCCGAGGTCGGGCGGCATCTGCATGCAGATGTGCGCTTGATCGAAAGTCGTCTGGACCCTGAGCAGTGGCTGCTGCCGGAACCTGCGGCGCAGCGTCCGGCGCGGCCGCGGGTGGGTTGGTTTGGGGCGCCGGCGGAGGCGGACGATCTTGCCTCGATTGCCGAGGTGATCGAGGCCCTGTCGGCAGAGGTCGACTGGGTCATGTATGGCTGCTGTCCGCCCGCGCTGCGTGCGCATATCAAGGAGCTTCATCCCGTTGTTGCGCCAGCACAGCGTGCCCAGGCGCTGGCCCGCCTCAATCTGGATCTGGCCCTGGCACCTTTGCGGGCGAGCCTGGGCAGCGAGTTCAAGGGCCCTGAGCGTCTCTTGGAGTATGGTGCCTGCGGCTTCCCGGTGGTCTGCAGTGACATGCCTGGCTATCGCACGACGTTGCCGGTCACTCGCGTCAACAACAGTCCCGCTGACTGGGTACAGGCCATCCGTGCGCAGTTGGCTGACCGCTCCGCATTGCGCCAGGCGGGTCTGCAATTGCGGGCGGCGGTGCAGCGTGAGTGGATGCTTGACCAGGGGACTTTGGATGCATGGCGCAGCGCCTGGCTCGGCGACTGAGGCTTGTCTCTACAGGGCAATGCCAATGGCATTGCCCTGGTGTGAGTGCTTGATATTTTTAACACCCCGAGACTATGTTGAGGGGTCGCCGTTCGCGGCTTGTTAAAGATAACAAGGACCAAGTCATGACGAGCAATGGCCAACGTTCTCTCGCCGAGCGATTGACGGGCATTGATGAAATCGAGTGCATTACCCCGGACCTCAATGGCGTTGCTCGCGGCAAGGTGATGACCGCCGAAGGCTTTCTCGAAGGTCGCCGCCTGCAGATGGCCCGCGGCGTTCTGCTGCAATGCATCATGGGCGGTTACCCGGCGGCGCGCTTCTATGGCAGCGACGACGGCGACCTGGCGCTGGTGGCCGATCCACACCATATTTATCGCCTGCCCTGGAGCGATGAGCCCCGGGCCCTGGCGATTTGTGATGCGCTAGAGCTCAGTGGTGAAAGCTCGGGCTTGTCCACTCGCGGCCTGCTCAAGGCCGTGCTCGCCCGTTACGCTGCCCGTGGCCTGGCGCCAGTGGTGGCGACGGAGCTCGAGTTCTTTGTCTTCGCCCCCAACAGCGATCCCAGCCAGCCGTTTCAGCCGCCGCTGGGCAAGGATGGTCGCCGCGAGCAAGGTCATTCGGCGTTCAGCGTCAGTTCCAACAACGGCTTGCGACCGTTTTTCAACGAGGTCTATCGCTGCATGGCCGCCCTGGGCTTGCCGCGCGATACCTTCATGCACGAGATGGGCGTCAGTCAGTTCGAGATCAACCTGCTGCACGGCGACCCGCTGCTGCTGGCCGACCAGACCCTGCTGTTCAAGCACCTGCTCAAGGAAGTTGCGCTCAAGCATGGCCTGACCGTGGTGTGCATGGCCAAGCCGCTGGCGCACACGCCGGGCAGTTCCATGCACATTCACCAGAGCGTGGTCGAGGTGGCGGGCGGCGGCAATGTGTTCAGCGATGCACAGGGCAAACCGACGCCGGCCTTCTATCACTTCATCGGCGGCCAGCAGGCGTGCCTGGCGGATTTCACCGCCTTGTTCGCGCCGAACGTGAACTCCTATCAGCGCCTGTGTCACCCCTATGCCTCGCCCAACAATGCCTGCTGGTCCGAAGACAACCGCGCTGCCGGCCTGCGCATCCCGGCCAGCTCGGCGGAGGCGCGACGGGTCGAGAATCGCTTGCCGGGCGCTGACGCCAACCCGTACCTGGCGATCGCCGCAAGCCTGGCGGCGGGCCTGCACGGTATCGAGCGGCAGCTCGAACCCGCCCCGGCTATCCAGGGCGAGTTCGAGGTGCCGGATCAATTGAGCCTGCCATGTACCTTGCATGCGGCCCTGGAGCGTCTGAAGCGTAGCGACTTGGCGCGGGAACTGTTCGGCAAGGAGTTCATCGAAGGCTACATCGCCACCAAGACGCTGGAGTTGAGCAGTTTCCTCGATGAGATCACCCCGTGGGAGCGCCGCGTACTGGCCGCCCAGGCATAGCATCAAGGCAGGTGGCGGACATTTTTCGAAAACGCTCTGCCACCTGTTTTTTTATGCTCGCCGACGGCAAGGCGGTTTTTTTCACTTATGCTTTCAAGCAGTTTTTCCATCCGCTCAAGGAGCCAATCGGGACGCTGATGCGACAGATCTGGAAGTCTTTTCGCGCGCTGTATTTCGCGGCGCTGATGATGTTGATCGGCTCCGGCTTGTTGAGTACCTACCTGGCCCTGCGCCTGGCTGCCGATCATGTCGACAGCCTCTGGGTCGGTGCACTGATGGCCGCCAACTATTTCGGCCTGGCCCTGGGCGGCAAGATCGGCCACCGGCTGATTGCCCGGGTCGGGCATATCCGTGCCTACGCTACCTGCGCCGGTATCGTCGGGGCGGCGGTGCTCGGCCATGGTCTGGTCAGCTGGTTGCCGGCCTGGGTGGTACTGCGGGTCATCGTCGGCCTGGGGATGATGTGCCAGTACATGGTCATCGAGAGCTGGCTTAACGAGCAGGCTGACGCCAAACAGCGTGGTGCGGTGTTCAGTGGCTACATGATCGCATCGTATCTGGGGCTGGTGCTCGGCCAGTTGATTCTGGTGGCGCACCCGCAGCTGGGCCTTGAGCTGCTGATGCTGGTGGCCATGTGTTTTGCCCTGTGCCTGGTGCCGGTGGCGCTCACTCGGCGGATTCACCCGGCGCCGCTGCGGCCTGCGCCGATGGAGCCGCGCTTCTTTATCAAGCGTGTGCCGCAGTCGCTGAGTACGGTGCTCGGTGCCGGGCTCATTGTCGGTTCCTTCTATGGCCTGGCACCGTTGTATGCAGCCAAGCAGGGGTTGAGTACCGAGCAGGTCGGTCTGTTCATGGGCTGCTGTATTTTTGCCGGGCTGCTGGTGCAGTGGCCGCTGGGCTGGTTGTCCGATCGCTACGACCGCGCCGTGCTGATTCGCAGTGTTGCGGTGGGCCTGGCGATTGTCGCCTTGCCGCTGGCGATCATGCCCAGCGTGCCGCTGGAGGTGCTGTTCGTAGTCGGCTTTGCCGTGTCATTGCTGCAGTTCTGCCTGTACCCGCTGGCGGTGGCGTTCTCCAACGACCACGTCGAGAGCGAGCGACGGGTTTCGCTGACGGCAATGCTGCTGGTGACCTATGGCGTAGGCGCGAGTATCGGGCCGCTGGTGGCCGGGGTGCTGATGAAGGTGCTGGGCAACCAGATGCTCTATGCCTTCTTCGTCTTCTTCGCCCTGGTGCTGGTCTGGCGCATCCGTCCGAAAGCGGTTACCGGCCTGCACCAGGTCGACGACGCGCCGCTGCATCACGTGGCCATGCCGGCGGCCGGTTCGCCATTGTCGGCAGCGCTGGACCCACGGGTTGACGAGCAGGTGGTGCAGGATCAGATGCAGACGCCGGTGGCAGCAGAGGATACCGAGGCGGAGGAGGGGGCTGAAATGGAAGTTGAGGCTGACGCGGTCAAGCCTGCGCAGGTGTGATGCCATCGCGGGTCAAGCCCGCTCCCACACGGGGGAGCAGGCTTGACCCGCGATAGGGGTCGACTCAGTAGTCGTCTTTATCGAAGCGCCGCGCTTCACGCTGCAACTGATAGACAAAGGTTTCAATCTTGCGCTGCATCTGCCCGTTGAGGTTGTGAAAGCGTACGCCAGCGAAGGTGGCGTTGATACGCTCTTCGAAGTGCAAGTGGCGCAGTTCCACCTCAACCTGAGACAAGCCCAGCGGCACACCGGTGGCGAACTTTTCGTAGACCTGGCCCAGTTGCAGGCGCTCTTCGACATTGCCTTCGAAGCGCAACTTGCAGCCGGTGGCAGAAATGTCCAGCAGTTTGCCGCGCAGGGCACCATTGCCCTTGAGCTTGTCGCCGTCGAGGACAACATCCACTAGCTGGGTAAGCTTGAGTGCCGCGCGAAAGGCATTGCGGCGCTGGTGATAGGCCACTTCGCTGGGCAGGGTGCCGCGGTAGCTGCGATGGCCGTCGGCCTCGACAATGCTCAGTGGGGTGTTGCACTCCCAGGCGATGCGCACACCATCATGAAAGCCTTCGACGCGAAACGGTTCGCCATTCTGCAGGTAGCGTTCGCCGTCACGGGGGATCATTTCATCAAGGGCCAGGCGATTGCCTTCGCGGTCGACTTCGACCACATAGCTTTGAAAACGCTGGCTGCGTTCGTGGAAGGTGATGATCAGCGGGTCATGGCTCTCTTGCAGCGACCGCAAGTTGGCGGCAATTTCCAAAGGGGTAGTCAGCACCTTCGGAGGCTGCGGAGCTTCTGCTTCATTGAACACGGTTAATCAATCTCCAGGCAAAAACGTCACACGCAAGCTACGGCATTTTGCCAGTATGTTCCGTGCCTTGATACAGGGAATCAAGCCTGGCTGAGTGCCTGTGGCTTGGCAAGGGGAGAGGTTGACCCACGGCTGTCGTAAAGCGACGGTGTTTCGCCGCCCATGAGGATTTTGATCTGGTTGGCCGTGGTGCTCTGCTGGAGCAGGATGGCGCGGCCGTTGCGCTCATTGACTGCCTGGCAGTCGCCCAGCAATTTGCCCAGTGCGTCCAGTTGTTGCAGCAGCAGTTCACCCAGAGGCGACTGGCTGGCCAGTTGGGCAACACCCTCGCGGTCCTGGGAAAGGCCCAGGCTGGCCAGCAGCTCGCTGCGTCGGCGGCCTTGCTGATCGAGCTGGATCACCAGCGACTGTTTGCGCGCCAGGATGTTTTCCAGCAGCGGCATGTCGCGACCGTGCAGGGCAGCGGCTTCGGTTTGCAGTAACTCGAGCAGATCTTGCGCTGGAGCAATATCGCTCTCGATCAGTTGCAGCAGAGTGGTGTCGTGCATGGCTGGCTCTTTGGTTCAAGCGTCCTGAAGTCAGCGCGCCAGGGGCTAGCGCTGGGCTTCGAAATTAAGCAGTTTGCTGGCGACGCGGTTGCTGTCGACCTGGTAGCTGCCGTCGGCGATAGCCTGTTTCAACTCGGCCACCCGGGCGCTGTTGACAATCGGCTGGTCGCGCAGCTTGTCGCTGACCTTTTGCAACTGCTGGGCCTCGTGGCTCAGGTGTACGGTTTCCCCGCTGGCGCTGTGCTCAACGGCGCTGCCGGCCTTGGCCGAAGCCGTGCTGGCAGTACTTTCCTGGCTGCTGCCAGTGCGCACGCCGCCGGCAACCGACGGGGAGTTATTCAAACGACTGAAGTCGATGACCATGATCAGAAAACCTCTGGGTATTTGGACGCTTGCCTTGTTTTCGGCCAACCCGAAAGAAACTTTAGGCGCAAATGCACGGCGGCCTGCGCGGCCAGTTCTGGGCACCCAATGGGACACAGTTTAGGAAAAGCAGTTCCTGATCGCCAGTGTTGTTCCTGATTCAAGTACTTACATGGCCACTTCCACCTGGCCCGGGCCGGTCACCCTGGCCTTGACCACCCGTTTGGAGTTGAGGTTGCGCACCCGGATCTGTTCGCTCAGGCCGCCCTTGCTCAGGGCTTCGCCGGGCATGCGCACGGCCAGGCTGCCGCTGCGCGCGGTAATCACCACCTGATCACCCTTGCGCACCACCTCGGCCTGCTCCAGGTGCTGGGGGGTGAGTACCTGGTCCATGACCGTTGGTCGGATAACCTTGAGCCCGACTGCCTGGTCGAGGTTGCCGAGAAAACCCTGGTTGAGCATGCCTACATCGCGCTCGCGCAGGGCTACGTCCTGTTCACCGACAATGCTGTCGCGCTTGAGCGGGCGGACCACGGTCACGACATTGCGAAACAGGCGTACCTGGGCGGGCACGAACACCGTCCACGGTGAGCTGCCGTCGCAGCGAACCCGCACGGTGACACGGCCCAATGGCTGCGCCGGGCTCTCCAGCGAGGCGCCCAGTTGCTGGTCGCACAGCGGCATGCGCAGGCGCGGGTCGAGGTTGTTGACCTGGATCTCGTAGCGGCCCTCGGTCTGGCTGGTGGCCAGATAGTCTTCTACGGTGAATTCAAGAAACCCCTGGGTGACACCGATAAGCTGTTCAGGCAAGGTGAAAGCGTCAGCCAGAGTTCGAACGCCAGGGGCCAGCAGGCACAGCGCAGCAAGGAAGCCGGGCAGGTGGCGGGTCAGGCGTCGGAAAAATGTCGTTTTCGTGTTCATACGATTAAAAAAAGCAAAGCGCGTGCCGACTGGGTACGAAGCTCGAAGCGTTTGGTGAAGGAGTCTGGCATGGCTGGTGTAATGGATTCGGTGAACCAGCGCACGCAACTGGTAGGGCAGAACCGCCTGGAGCTGCTGTTGTTTCGCCTCAATGGCGAGCAGCTCTACGGCATCAACGTGTTCAAGGTGCGGGAAGTGTTGCAATGCCCGAACCTGACGGTGATGCCCAAGTCCAGCCCGGTAGTGCGCGGGGTCGCGAATATTCGTGGGGCAACCATCCCGATCCTCGATCTGGCGATGGCGACCGGGATGCCCGGTCTGAGTGAAGAAACAAGCAAGAGCTTCGTCATCATCACCGAGTACAACACCAAGACCCAGGGGTTTCTGGTGCATTCGGTGGAGCGCATCGTCAACATGAACTGGGAGGAGATCCATCCGCCACCCAAGGGCACCGGGCGCGATCACTACCTGACGGCAGTGACCCGGGTCGACAACAAGATGGTCGAAATTATCGACGTGGAGAAAATCCTCGCCGAAGTGGCGCCGACCTCCGAGGCGATTTCCGCCGGTGTGGTCGATGCCGAGGTGCAGGACAAGGCGGTGATGCTGCGGGTGCTGACGGTCGATGACTCGTCGGTGGCGCGCAAGCAGGTCAGCCGTTGCCTGCAGACCGTCGGCGTCGAGGTGGTGGCGCTCAACGATGGCCGCCAGGCGCTCGACTACCTGCGCAAGCTGGTCGACGAGGGCAAGCGTCCGGAAGAAGAGTTCCTGATGATGATCTCCGATATCGAGATGCCGGAGATGGACGGCTACACCCTGACCGCCGAGATTCGCAGCGACCCGCGCATGCAAAAGTTGCACATCATCCTGCATACTTCGCTGTCCGGGGTGTTCAACCAGGCGATGGTCAAGAAGGTCGGTGCCGATGACTTCCTGGCCAAATTCCGGCCGGACGACCTCGCCCAGCGCGTTGTTGATCGGATCAAGGCCACGCACTAACGGCCAGGGGCGATCGCCCCTGGCGGTACATACGATTTAAGAGGCGGCATCATTGTCTACGGGTAATTTGGATTTCGAACAGTTCCGGGTCTTCCTGGAAAAAGCCTGTGGCATCCTGCTGGGCGAAAATAAGCAATACCTGGTCTCCAGCCGTCTCAACAAGCTGATGGAGCAGCAGGGCATCAAGTCCCTGAGCGAACTGGTGCAACGGATCCAGAGCCAGCCGCGCAGTGGCTTGCGCGAGCAGGTGGTCGATGCCATGACCACCAACGAAACCCTCTGGTTTCGCGACACCTATCCGTTTGAAGTGCTCAAGAACAAGGTATTGCCCGAGCAGATCAAGGCCAACCCCGGTCAGCGCCTGCGCATCTGGTCGGCGGCCTGCTCGTCGGGGCAGGAGCCGTATTCCATCTCCATGGCCATCGACGAGTTCGAGCGCAGCAATATCGGCCAGTTGAAGATGGGGGCGCAGATCGTTGCCACCGACCTGTCCGGCTCGATGCTGACCAACTGCAAGACCGGCGAGTACGACAGCCTGGCGATTGCCCGCGGCCTGTCCCAGGAGCGCCTGCAGCGCTACTTCGACGTCAAGGGGCCGGGGCGCTGGGCGATCAAGGCGCCGATCCGCAGCCGTGTCGAATTTCGCTCGTTCAACCTGCTCGACAGCTACGCGAGCCTGGGCAAATTCGACATCGTGTTCTGCCGCAACGTGCTGATCTACTTCTCGGCCCAGGTCAAGAAGGACATCCTCCTGCGCATTCATGGCACGCTCAAGCCGGGTGGCTACCTGTTCCTTGGCGCTTCCGAGGCGCTCAATGGCTTGCCGGATCATTACCAGATGGTCCAGTGCAGCCCGGGGATCATTTATCAGGCCAAATAGGCCTTAGCGGCAAGCCACAAGCTTCAAGCGGCAAGAAAGAGCAGATCGTGCACCGCCTGGCTTGTTCTTGCCGCTTGAAGCTTGCCGCTTGCCGCTCTTTTGCCACTTTTCTGGCATTGCCGCCAGCGGCAAACGCCTCAAAGCCCCGTATTTACGGGGTTTTGTTTTTTGGCATGGCTCTTGCTCTAGCTCAGTCAACGAAAAACCTTCGAAGGTTTCCCCGAC
This sequence comes from Pseudomonas sp. RC2C2, assembly GCF_018390435.1. NCBI lineage: Bacteria > Pseudomonadati > Pseudomonadota > Gammaproteobacteria > Pseudomonadales > Pseudomonadaceae > Pseudomonas > Pseudomonas sp. RC2C2. The sequence continues at coordinate 3,879,424 of NZ_JAHBAX010000001.1, forward strand.
ATGAGCATCAGCTTCGACAAAGCGCTCGGCATCCACGAAAAGGCATTGGGCTTTCGCGCCCAGCGCGCCGAGGTGCTGGCCAACAACATCGCCAACGCCGACACGCCGAACTACAAGGCGCGCGACATGGACTTCGCTTCGGTCCTGGCGGCCCAGGCCGAGCAGACCAGCAAGGGCCATTTCTCGCTGGATCGTACCAACGCCCGGCACATCGAGGCCGAAGGCCTGAGCATGGGTGACGAGTCCCTGCAGTACCGTACGCCGATGCAACCGTCGATCGACCAGAACACCGTCGATGCCCAGCTCGAGCAATCGAGCTACGCGGAAAACGCCGTGGGCTTCCAGGCCAGCTTCACGCTGCTCAACAGTAAATTCAAAGGGCTGGTATCGGCCCTGCGCGGAGAGTAAGTCATGTCCCTCGCCAGTGTCTTCAACATTGCCGGTAGCGGCATGAGCGCCCAGACCACGCGTCTGAACACCGTCGCTTCGAACATCGCCAACGCCGAGACCGTCTCGTCGAGCATCGACCAGACCTACCGCGCCCGTCATCCGGTATTCGCCACCACCTTCCAGCAGGCCCAGGCCGGTGTCAGCCAATCGCTGTTCCAGGACCAGGACGCTGCAGGGCAGGGCGTGCAGGTGCTTGGCGTGGTCGAAGACCAGAGCAACCTCGAGGCGCGCTACGAGCCGAATCATCCGGCGGCGAACAAGGACGGCTATGTCTACTACCCGAACGTCAACGTGGTGGAAGAAATGGCTGACATGATCTCCGCCAGCCGCTCGTTCCAGACCAATGCCGAGCTGATGAACACGGCTAAAACCATGATGCAGAAGGTCCTGACCCTGGGTCAGTGATAAAGGACTAAGCCAATGGCTACTACCGTCAAAGACAGCACGCTCAGCCTGAACGACGTCATCAAGTCTTCCGGCAAGAAGACCACTGAGACCAGTTCCCTGGGCAGCACCGTCGCCGCCAAGGCCGGCAACAAGCAAACCCTGGGCAAGGATGCGTTCCTGCAGCTGCTGGTTACCCAGATGCAGCACCAGAACCCGCTCGACCCGCAGGACAACAGTGAATTCGTCGCCCAGCTGGCGCAGTTCAGTAGCCTGGAAGGCATTACCAGCCTGAACGAGTCGGTCAATGCGATCACCGGCAACTACAAGTCGTCCCAGGCCCTGCAGGCCTCGTCGCTGGTCGGCCGTTCGGTCATCACCCAGAGCGACAAGGCGGTGGTCGACACCACCAAGAGCTTCACCGGCTCCGTGGTGGTGCCACAGAGCATCAGTGCCGCGACCATCACCATCACCGACAAGGATGGCAAGGTGGTCAAGACCCTGCAGATGGGCGAAACCAAGGCGGGCAACGCCGAGTTCATCTGGGACGGTACCAACGACGCGGGCCAGAAAGTCGACCCGGGCACCTACAGCTTTGCCGCCAAGACCAAGGTCGAGGGCAAGCAGGTGGAGATGTACACCTTGCTGCCGGCCACGGTCAGCAGCGTCACTATCAGTCAGACGGGTGGCGAGCTGATGCTCAACCTCGCCGGCCTGGGCAGCGTTGCCCTGTCCAAAGTCCAAACCATCGGTATATAGAGCCGGCTAACGCGGCACAAGGAGTGGAAAGATGTCTTTCAATATCGGCCTTAGCGGTCTCTATGCAGCCAACAAGCAACTGGACGTGACCGGCAACAACATCGCCAACGTTGCCACCACCGGCTTCAAATCGTCCCGTGCCGAGTTCGCTGACGCCTATTCGGCGAGCAAGCTCGGTGTCGGCAGCAAGACCGTCGGTAACGGCGTGACCCTGGCAGCGGTGTCGCAGCAGTTTGGCCAGGGTGATGTCAACAACACCGGCAACGTGCTGGACATGGGTATCCAGGGGCAGGGCTTTTTCGTCCTCAGCGACAATGGCTCGCTGAGCTACACCCGTGCCGGTGCGTTCCAGACCAACAAGGACAACTACGTTGTCACCGCGGACGGTATCCGCCTGCAGGGTTACGCCGCTGACTCCACCGGCAAGATTGCCAAGGGCGTGCTGACCGATCTGAAGATCGACACCTCGGCGCTGGCGCCGAAGTCGACCACGCTGATCGACCAGGGTATCAACCTGAACTCGTCGGCATCGCCGATTCCGTTGACCAAGCCTGATCCGAGCAACCCGGCTGCCACTATCCCCAACGCGCCGTTCAACCCGACTGACGAAAGCACCTACACCAAGTCGTTCCCGACCAAGGTCTACGACAGTCAGGGTAACGAGCACGTCATGGAGCAGTACTACCGCAAGACCGACACCAACGAGTGGACCATGTACACCCTGGTCGACGGTCGCAACCCCTACGATCCGGCCAGCGCCACGCCACTGACCGGCACCATGAGCTTCAACTCCGATGGCAGCATCAAGGCCATGTCCACCAGTGCCGCCGGTGTGCCGACCACGCCGCCAGGTCAGTACGAGTTCAGTGTGGCCAACAACACCTTCACCATGAAGGGCTGGATTCCGGCGGTGTATAACAAGACTACCAATACGTGGGGTCCTAACGGTTCGAGCGGCAACCCGGATGGCATGCGTCTGTCGATGAACAGCACCACCTCCTACAACACCGAGACGGCGCGGATGTCCCAGTCCCAGGACGGCTATGCCACCGGCATTCTCTCCAGCCTGAGCATCGACTCCACCGGTGTAATGTTCGCCAGCTTCAGCAACCAGCAGTCTCGCGCCATTGGCCAGGTGGCCATCGCCAGCTTCGCCAACGAGCAGGGCCTGGAGCAGATGGGCGGTACGCGCTGGAAAGAAACCTTCGCCTCGGGCATTCCGGGTATCGATGCGCCGACCACTGGCACCCTGGGCGCGATCAAGTCCAACGCGCTGGAGGCCTCGAACGTCAACCTGACCAACGAGCTGGTCGAGCTGATCAAGGCGCAGAGCAACTACCAGGCCAACGCCAAAACCATCTCCACCCAGAGCACCATCATGCAGACCATCATTCAGATGACCTGATTCGGGTGGCGTGAGTTGAGTATGGACAGACCCCTTTCTCGGAAGGGGTCTGTCGTTTCAAGGGTAAGGATCATGCTGCGACGTTTAAGTGTTGCCTTGCTGCTTGCGGGAGTGCTGGGCGCTCAGGCCTGGGCCGACATGGCGCCCTGGTATCGCTGGGAAAGCCAGGCCGACGGTCGCCTGGTGTGCGCGCAGTTTTCCCCGGGGCCGGGCTGGAAGCTGTTTGCCGGGCCGTTCAACAATGCCGGTTGCCGTGACTACTGAAACTTGCCGCTAGCGGCAAACCGGCGCCGTATTTTCGACGGCGCTTCTCTCGCGGTTCTCTTCGTGCGCCGCTCAAGCCCTTGTCTGCCGGGCGTTTTCCGTTGTTTGTAAAAGTTGGTTTGAAACTTGCTACAGGCACTGCAGAGCAGCGGCGGACGGCAAGTGTTCGCCAGCGCAGCGGAGGATGACTGTGGACAAGATGCTATACGTGGCCATGACCGGCGCCAGCCAGAACGCGCTGGCGCAAAAGGCCCATGCCAACAACCTGGCGAACATTTCCACCAGCGGTTTTCAGCGCGACCTGGAGCAGGCGCGTTCGATGCCGGTGTTTGGTGACAGCTTTCCGGCGCGGGCCTATGCCATGACCGAGCGCCCGGCCACCGATTTTAGCCCGGGCTCGATGCAGGAGACCGGTCGCGACCTGGATATCGCCATCGGCGGTGACGGTTTTATCGCCGTGCAGGCCCCTGATGGCAGTGAAGCCTATGTGCGCACCGCCAGCCTGAACATTGACGGTCTGGGCGTGCTGCGGGCCGGCAACGGCATGCCGGTGATGGGCAACGGCGGTCCGATTGCCGTGCCGCCAGAGCAGAAGGTCGAGGTCGGCCAGGACGGCACCATCAGTATTCGCGCCATGGGTGAAGGCCCGCGGGTGATGGCCGAGGTCGACCGCATCAAGCTGGTCAACCCGGACCTGAAGAACATGACCAAGGGCCTGGACGGCATGATCCATACCAAGAACGGCCAGCCTGCCGCTGCCGATGCCAACGTCCAGGTGGTCTCCGGTTTCCTGGAGTCAAGCAACGTCAATGCGGTCGAGGAAATGACCTCGGTGCTGGCGCTGTCCCGTCAATTCGAATTGCACGTCAAGATGATGACCACGGCCAAGGAAGGCGACGAAGCCATGGCTCGGGTTTTGCAAATCGGCTAATTACACAGACGTAGCGCCGTAAAACAGGCGCGCGAGGAGAACAGCATGCTTCCGGCTCTTTGGGTCAGTAAAACCGGTTTGTCCGCCCAGGACACCAACCTGACCACCATTTCCAACAACCTGGCCAACGTTTCGACCACCGGCTTCAAGCGTGATCGTGCCGAGTTCCAGGATCTGCTCTACCAGATCAAGCGTCAGCCGGGTGCCCAGTCGACCCAGGACAGCGAACTGCCGTCGGGCCTGCAAGTCGGTACCGGTGTGCGCATCGTCGGCACCCAGAAGAACTTCAGCACCGGCAGCCTGCAGACCACCGAGAACCCGCTGGACATGGCGGTCAATGGCCGTGGCTTCTTCCAGATTTTGCAGCCGGACGGCACTGTTTCGTACACCCGTGACGGTACCTTCCACCTGAACTCCGATGGCCAGATCGTCACGGCCAACGGCTTTGCCCTGGAGCCTGCGATCGTCGTGCCGCCCGAGGCGCAGACCTTCACCGTCGGCCAGGACGGCACCGTGTCGATCACCACTGCCGGCAACCCGGCGGCGCAGATCATCGGCAACATCCAGACCGCCGACTTCATCAACCCGGCCGGCCTGCAGGCCATGGGCAGCAACCTGTTCCTGGAAACCGCCGCCAGCGGCGCGCCGCAAATCGGTACCCCGGGCCTCAACGGTTTTGGCGTGGTGCAGCAGCAGACCCTGGAAAACTCCAACGTCAGCACCGTGGAAGAGCTGGTCAACATGATCACTACCCAGCGTGCCTACGAAATGAACTCCAAGGTCATCTCCACCGCCGACCAGATGCTCTCGTACGTTACCCAGAACCTGTAAGTGAAGTCTTCGAGGTCGCTTGAACGGCGCCTGTTACACCGTGAGGTCAGAGTCATGAGTCGTTTGTTTTGCATACTAGCCCTGAGTGGGGTCGCCTTGCTGGCCGGTTGCGTCGCGCCGACGCCCAAGCCCAACGATCCCTACTACGCGCCGGTATTGCCGCGCACGCCATTGCCGGCGGCGGCCAACAACGGCTCGATCTACCAGGCCGGTTTCGAACAGAACCTGTACAGCGACCGCAAGGCTTTCCGGGTCGGTGACATCATCACTATCACCCTCAACGAGCGCACCCAGGCGAGCAAGAATGCCAACTCGCAGATCGACAAGAACAGCAAGGCCGAACTCGGTCTGACCTCGTTGTTCGGCAGCAGCGTGACCACCAACAATCCGTTTGGTGATGGCGACCTCAGCCTCAGCGCCGGCTACAGCGGCGACCGCTCAACCAAGGGTGATAGCAAGGCGGCCCAGGGCAACACCCTGACCGGTTCGATCACCGTCACCGTTGCCGACGTGCTGCCCAACGGCATCATTGCCGTGCGCGGCGAGAAGTGGCTGACCCTCAACACCGGCGACGAGCTGGTGCGCATCGCCGGGATGATCCGTGCCGATGACATTGCCACCGACAACACCGTGCCTTCGACCCGTGTTGCCGATGCGCGCATTACCTACTCGGGCACCGGCTCGTTCGCCGATGCCAGCCAGCCGGGTTGGCTTGACCGGTTCTTCATCAGCCCGCTTTGGCCTTTCTAGGTTCGGATGACCATGTTCAACTTCAAGCAGCTGATTGCCGCTACGATTCTGCTGTCCACTGCGTTCGCCGTGCAGGCCGAGCGTCTGAAGGACATCGCCAGCATTTCCGGCGTGCGCACCAACCAGCTGATCGGCTACGGCCTGGTGGTGGGGCTCAACGGCACGGGTGACCAGACCACGCAAACGCCGTTCACCCTGCAGACCTTCAACAACATGCTCTCGCAGTTCGGCATCAAGGTGCCGCCGGGGTCGGGTAACGTGCAGCTGAAGAACGTCGCTGCGGTGTCGGTGCATGCCGACCTGCCGGCGTTCGCCAAGCCGGGGCAGGTGGTGGACATCACCGTCTCGTCGATCGGTAACTCCAAGAGCCTGCGCGGCGGCAGCCTGTTGATGACCCCGCTCAAGGGTATCGACGGTAACGTCTACGCCATCGCTCAGGGCAACCTGGTGGTCGGCGGTTTCGATGCCGAAGGCCGCGATGGCTCGAAGATCACCGTTAACGTCCCTTCGGCTGGCCGCATTCCTGGCGGTGCCTCGGTGGAGCGTGCCGTGCCCAGCGGTTTCAACCAGGGCAACAGCCTGACCCTGAACCTCAATCGCCCGGACTTCACCACCGCCAAGCGCATCGTCGACAAGGTCAACGAGCTGCTCGGCCCGGGTGTGGCCCAGGCCCTGGACGGTGGTTCGGTGCGAGTCACTGCGCCGCTCGATCCAAGCCAGCGGGTCGACTACCTGTCGATTCTCGAGAACCTCGAAATCGATCCGGGCCAGGCCGTGGCCAAAGTCATCATCAACTCGCGCACCGGCACCATCGTCATCGGCCAGAACGTCAAGGTCTCGCCGGCGGCGGTGACTCACGGCAGCCTGACGGTGACCATCACCGAAGACCCGATCGTCAGCCAGCCTGGGCCGTTCTCCAATGGTGAGACTGCCGTAGTGCCGCGCTCGCGAGTCAATGCCGAGCAGGAAGCCAAGCCGATGTTCAAGTTCGGCCCGGGTACCACCCTGGATGAAATCGTCCGTGCGGTGAACCAGGTGGGCGCCGCGCCCGGTGACCTGATGGCGATCCTCGAAGCCCTGAAACAGGCCGGCGCCTTGCAAGCCGACCTGATCGTGATCTGAGGGGGCGGACCATGGATATGCCGAAAAGCGCCTTCAATGCTGCCGACAGTGGCGCCTACACCGACCTCAATCGCCTGAACTCGCTGAAGGTCGGCGATCGCGACAGCGACGCCAACCTGCGCAAGGTGGCCCAGGAATTCGAGTCGCTGTTTCTCAACGAGATGCTCAAGTCGATGCGCTCGGCCAGCGATGTACTGGCCAAGGACAACCCGCTCAACACCGAGACCACCAAGCAGTACCAGCAGATGTACGACCAGCAACTGGCGGTGAGCATGTCCCGCGAGGGCGGTGGTATCGGCTTGCAGGAAGTGCTGATGCGTCAGTTGTCCAAGCAGAAGGCCAGTGCCGCGAGCAACAACAGCCCGTTCCCGCGGGTGGATATCCAGCAGCGTCCGTTGTGGGCGGCCAAGGTGGCCGAGCCTGAGCGCGGTGAACACGCCACGGCCGCACGCAACGACATGGCCGCACTCAATTCGCGGCGCCTGGCACTGCCGGGCAAGCTGACCGATCGCCTGCTGGCTGGCATCGTGCCGTCGGGCGGTGCCGCCGCAGCCACCACCAACACCGCGGCCTTGCCGCAGCGCACCACGGCGATGACCGATGCCGTGGTCAAGGGTGACTGGCAGTCGGCGCAGAGCTTTGCCGCGCCGGGCTCGATGCGCATCTATGGTCGCGCCGTGGCCCAGCCGCCATTGGCGCCGGCCAAGCGCGCATTCGGCTCCTCCGATGAGTTCGTCGCCACCATGCTGCCGATGGCCGAGCAAGCCTCCAAGCGCATCGGTATCGATCCGCGCTACCTGGTGGCCCAGGCTGCGCTGGAAACCGGCTGGGGCAAGTCGGTCATGCGTCAGGCCGATGGTAGCAGCAGCCACAACCTGTTCGGCATCAAGGCCACCGGCAACTGGCAGGGCGGCCAGGCGCGGGCGATCACCAGCGAGTTCCGCGACGGCCAGTTCGTCAAGGAGACCGCAGCGTTCCGTTCCTACGACTCCTACCAGGACAGCTTCCATGACCTGGTCAGCCTGCTGCAGAACAACGCGCGCTATAAAGAAGCGGTGAAGTCGGCCGATAAGCCAGAACAGTTTGTGCGGGAGCTGCAGAAGGCCGGGTATGCAACCGACCCGGACTACGCCAGCAAGATTTCGCAGATCGCAAAACAGATGAAGTCGTACGAGAGCTATGCGGCTGTCGGTACTACAACGAAACTATAAGGTTTGAACCATGGCGAGTTTGATCAATATCGGCTTATCCGGTGCCAGCAATGCCCAGTCCGGCATGCACACCACGGGTAACAACATCACCAACGTCGATACCGCCGGTTACTCGCGCCAGCAGAATATCCAGAGCACAAAAGGCTCGATTCGCGAAGGCCATGTGTTCATCGGAACCGGTACCACCCTGGCGGACGTGCGCCGGGTGTACAACAACTTCCTGGAAAACCAGCTGCGGACCACTTCGTCGCTGAGCAGCGACAGCAATGCCTATCTGGACCAGATCGGGCCGATCGACAAACTCCTGTCGGACAAGGACACCGGTATTACCGGTGCCCTGAAAAGCTTCTTCTCGTCGCTGCAAAATGCCGCGGCCAAACCTACCGAAGATGCTTCGCGGCAGTTGCTGCTGACCAGTGCCCAGGCCCTGAGCAAGCGCTTCAATACCATCGCCGCGCAGCTCAACCAGCAAAACAGCAACCTCAACGGCAACCTGTCGTCGATGAGCACCCAGGTCAACAACCTGACCGCAGCCATTGCCCAGTACAACGACCAGATCTCGCGGGTCTCGGTGGTGCAGGGCAGCCCCAACGACCTGCTCGACAAGCGCAACGAAGCGGTGCGCCAGCTCAGCGAGCTGGTGGGCGTGGATGTGACCGAGCGCGAAGGCAACCTGGATGTCTACCTGAAAAACGGCCAGTCGCTGGTGTTGGGTACGAGCACCAATACCCTGTCCACGGTCGCCAGCCCGACCGATCCGACGCGGATGAACCTGCAGCTCAATCGCGGTACTACCAAGATCGATATCACCGCCAGCGTCACCGGTGGTGAAATCGGCGGCGTGCTGCGCTACCGCACCGATGTGCTCGACCCGAGCCTGAACGAGCTGGGGCGGGTCGCGCTGGTGGTTGCCGATCAGATCAACAGCCAGTTGGCCCAGGGGATCGACAAGAACGGCAACTTCGGCGCGTCGATGTTCAATGACATCAACAGCGCGGCCCTGATCAGCCAGCGCAGCATTGCCAAGGCCGGTAACAGTGCCGGCTCCGGCAACCTTGATGTGACTATCAAGAACACCGGCAAGCTGACCACCAGCGACTATCAGGTGACCTTCACCAGCGCGACCGGCTACAGCGTCAAGAAACTGCCTGACGGTACCGACATGGGGTCCTTCGACCTTAACGACAATCCGCCCAAGGTGATCGATGGCTTTAGCCTGAACCTCAATGGCGGTGCGGTGCAGGCTGGCGATTCGTTCAAGATCACCCCGACTCGCGGGGCGGCCGGCAGCATCGATACCGTGCTCACCGATCCCAAGCGCATTGCCCTGGCGGCGTCGCTCAATGCCACCAGTGGCGCGGGTAACCAGGGGACCGGGATCATCGGCCAGCCGAACCTGACGTCCAAGCTGGATATCTACGATTCGACCCAGCGCCTGGCGCTGGAGAACGGTCTGAAGTACTCGACGCCGGTCAAGCTGGTGTTCGGCGATGAGAAGACCGTCCCGCAGACCTACACCGTGCACAACGCCAAGGGTGATCCGATCGCGAGCGGGACCATCATTCCGGGGCAGGAAAACAAGCTGCAGATCAACGTGCCGATCGTCGATGCCAATGGCAACGCCGTCACGCCGGCGGCGACCTTCAGCTTCGACATGACCGTGGCCGGTGCGCCGAAGAAGGGTGACAACTACACCGTGGCCATGACCGGTGCCGGCTCTGCCGACAACCGCAACGGCCAGGCAGTCATTGACCTGCAGACCAAACAGACCATCGACCTGGGCGATAACGGCAGGGGCGTCAGTTTCACCGATGCCTACGGCAAGCTGGTCGAGAACGTTGGCGGCAAGACTGCCCAGGCCAAGCTCGACAGTGATGCGACCGGTGCCCTGCGCAAGTCGGCCAGCGAAGCCAGTAACTCGGTGTCGGGTGTCGACCTGGATGAAGAGACCGGCAACCTGATCAAGTACCAGCAGTATTACACGGCCTCGTCGCAGATCATCAAGATCGCCCAGGAAACTTTCAGCACGCTGATCAACAGCCTTTAAGGAGACGTAGACCGTGCGTATCTCTACCGCCCAGTTCTATAACAACAGTACTTCGAACTATCAGCGTAACTTCGCCAAGGCTGTCGAATCCCAGCAGCAAGCCAGTGACATGCTGCGCATCCGTACTGCCGCCGATGATCCGGTCGGCGCTGCTCGCCTGCTGCAACTCGAGCAGCAAAGCAACATGATCGACCAGTACAGCGGCAACATCGCCAGCCTTCGCAGCAGCCTGAGCACCTCTGAAACCACCCTCACCAGCATTACCAACGTGCTGGCGCGGGTAAAGGAGCTGGCGATCAGCTCCGGCAGCGGCAACATGACCGACAAGGATCGCCTGGCCAACGCGCAAGAGCTGACCCAGCTCGAAGAGCAGCTGTTCAGCCTGATGAACAGCCGCGACGAGAACGGCAAGTACATCTTCTCCGGCTCCCGTGGCGATACCAAGCCGTTCGAACGCAACGCCGATGGCACGTACTCGTACAAGGGTGACCAGGGCACCACCAGCCTGCAGGTTGGCGACATGCTCAGCGTTGCTTCCAACGAGAGCGGCTACAGCGTCTTCGAACAAGCGCTCAACACCAGCCGCAGCCAGACTACGATGACCGCGCCGACCCCGAATGACGGACGCGTCAGCCTGTCCAATGGCCAGGTGTCGGGCAGCACCATCTATAACGACCGCTTCCGCAGTGGTGAGCCGTACACGATCGAATTCACCAGCAGCACCCAGTTCAAAGTCACCGACGCCGGTGGTAATGACGTGACGCTGGAGGCCAGCAAAGGCGGTACCTTTGATCCCAAGGGTGATGACGACTACATCAGCTTCCGCGGTGTCGACCTGCGCCTGGGCATTACCTTCAAGCCGGGCGATGAAGCCAACCCGGATGCCGCCATCGCCGGGCATACCTTCACCCTGGGCTCGAAGCCGGACGAGATCGGCGGCTCGCGCAGCCCGGGCAACACCTCCATGGCCCAGCTGGGCAACGTGGTGATTGGCGACAAGGCCAAGTATGACGCCGCATTCCCAGGCGGTGGCGCGGTCATCAAGTTCAAGACCGCCACCACCTTTGATGTCTACGCTCAGCCGATGACCGCCGACAGCCGGCCCTTGGGCAGCGGCGATACAACGGTCAGCCCGACGCGGGTCATGGGTGTCGACTTCTCGTTCAGCGGCGCACCGGCAACGGGCGACCAGTTCTCGGTGCAGGTCAACAACCACCAGAACCAGAACGTCCTGGACACCATCAAGCAGTTGCGTACCGCGCTGGAAAGCCCGGTCGACAAGGATCCGGTCGCGCGCCAGAACTTCCTCGCGTCGATGGACTCGGCCATTGCCAACCTGGCCAGTGCAGCGGACAAGGTCGCTGAATCGATCAGTTCGGTCGGTGGGCGCGGCGCGGCGCTGGACGTCCAGGCGGAGACCAACGAAGCGCTGCAATCGGCCAATACCATCACCCAGAGTTCGATCCGTGAAGCCGATCCGGCTGAAGTGCTGATTCGTCTGAACCTTCAGCAGAACATGCTGCAAGCCTCGCAGTTGGCCTTCAGCAAGCTTGCCGGACTTGGCTTGTTCAACCGCCTCTGATTGATCCTTTCGCGTTGTATTCACCCGGGTGACGCCAGCCGTCACCCGGGGCCTTCTCCAGGTCTGTCCTCATGAACCAACTGCCTCTCGTCAGTATCGTCATTCCCGCCTTCAACCCCGAATTCCTGACCCGCACCCTGATCAGTGCCATCTCCCAGCGTTACTCCAATCTTGAGGTGATTGTCTGTGATGACAGTCCGGGCGACGAGGTCAAGGCCATTTTCGATGAGTGGGCCGGGCAGGCGAGCTGTGAGCTGCGCTATGTACGCAACCCGCGCACCCTGGGGTTTGCCCGTAACTTGCTGAGCGGCCTGGCGCAGGCGCGCGGGGCCTTCATCAAGTTCCTTTGCGATGACGACTGGCTGGTCGACGGCTGTATCAGCCAGCAGGCACAGACGCTGATCGATTGCCCGCAAGTCAGCCTGGTGGTCAACCATCGGCTGATCTGCGCCGCTGATGAAACGCTGCTGCCGCCGCGTCCGGCCAACTGTCTGCTGTCGCAGTGCAGCGCGGTGATCAAGGGTGGGGACTTGCTTGAGGCCATCGAGGCCAACGTGTCGAACCTGTTCGGGGGTATCAGTCATGCCCTGATGCGTCGTGATCAGGTGCAAGAGCTCTTGCCAATGCTGGTCGAGGAGGGCGGTTTCCAGGCGCGCCTGGATTTCGCCCTGTTCATCTGCCTGTTGCGCCGCGGTCACCTGGGGTATCTGGTCTCGTTACTCAGCATGGAGCGGATGCATCCAGGGCGTTTGAGCAACCATGCGAGCATGACCCTGGCGTTCAAGAGTGAAACCGAATGGCTTTCGCAGATGCTGCTCTCGCGCACCAGCGAACCGGCGCCAGCGGCCGGCTGGTTGCGCTTCAAGCCGATCGAGGAATATCAGGCTGGTGAAGAACAGGACTGGGAAGAGTTCGAGCTGACGCGGTTCTATGCCGGGCAGATTGCCGGGTTCCAGCAGCAGGTGGGTACGTACAGTACGAGCTTTGCCGAGCTCTATAGCGAGTGGCTGAGTTGCCGCACGCTGTCGCCGGCACAGACCCGTTTGCTGCCCAAGCGTATCGAGCAATGGCCACTGCAGCCGCGCATCGCCGTGGTGGTCTTCGATCCCCAGGATAATGCATCGGCGCTGAAAGCGACCTTGGCCAGCGTCGGCGAGCAGTCTTATGCCGCCAGCCAGGTCTGGGTTTTCGGTACTGGCCTGGCGCAACCCGGGGTTGAGCATATTGCCTTGCGCGGCAACCCTTTCGAGCAACTCAACCAGCGCCTCGCGCAGGCCAATGGCGTTGACTGGATCTTCCTGCTGCAAGCGGGTGATCGCCTGCATCCGCATGCCCTGGTGATCATGGCCGAGCGCATGGCCCTGCATGCTGACCGCTATTGCCTGTACACCGATGAGGGTACCGACGATGGCCTGCAGGCTGGCCAGCCCATTTTCAAGCCGGACTTCAACCTCGACCTGATGCGCACCTTCCCCTATGTCGGGCGCATGCTGGCTTTCGAGCGAAACCGCTTGCTTGAAGTGGGCGGGTTTGCCACCGAATTCGAAGGTTTGGCACCTCAAGACATGCTCTGGCGGCTGGTCGAAGCCCATGGCTTGCACGTTGTCGAGCATGTCGCCGAGCTGCTGGTGCAATGCCGTGACGGTTATGCCCAGTGGCAGGTCGATCCAGGCTGCATAGACCAGGCACCCAAGGTCCTCAAGGCGCATCTGCAGCGCCTGGGGGTGGCTGCCGAGGTGATCAGTGCCGAGGGCTCGATGCTTGCCCGGGTTCAGTATCTGCATGAGCAGACCCCCCTGGTGTCAGTCCTCATCGCTGCCGGGCAGGATTTGCGTGCCCTGATACGCTGTGTCGAATCAATATTCGAACATACCGCCTACGCGCACTATGAAGTGTTACTGGCGGTCACTGGCGATGAGCCTGCGGATGTCCAGGGATGGCTCGAGGCCATGCGTCACCTTGGTAGCGATCAGTTGCGGATCGTGCCGGTGGTCGCCAAAGATGGCCCGCAGATGTTCAACCAAGCCAGTGAGTACGCCCAGGGCAGTTATCTGCTGCTGACCGATGTCGGCAGCGTGTTCTTCGACAAGTACTGGCTGAATGAAATGCTTGCCCAGGCCCAGCGCCCGGAAGTGGGGGTGGTGGGGCCCAAGCAGGTCAGCACGGCAGGCTTTGTAGCGAATGCCGGGCTGGTGCTCGGTTTGTATGGGGCGGCCAGCACGCCATTCGTTGGTCAGTCGTCCGATGCCAGTGGCTACATGAATCGGCTGATTGCCGTGCAGAACCTGAGTGCGGTGAGTGCCGACTGCCTGCTGGTGCGTCGGGAAATCTTCGCTGAGCTTGGGGGGCTGGATGCCGCGGCGTTCGAGTCCACGCTGTTCGACGCCGACTTGTGCCTGCGGGTTCGCAACCATGGCTATCTGGTGGTCTGGACCCCGTATGCACTGATCGCCCGGCTGCCTGTGTCTGGGCTGTCGAGCCCGGTGCGCAAGGACCATGACCAGGACGCCTTCTATGAGCGCTGGTTGCCGAATGTGGCCAATGACAGTGCCTACAACCGCAACCTCAGCCTGAGAATGTCCAGCTACAACCTCGACCCCGGGTTACGCAGCGGTTGGGATCCGTTCAGCAAACGCATCCTGCCATATGTGATGGCACTGCCGATCAACAACACTGCCGTTGGCCATTACCGCGTCGCGCAGCCCTTTACCGAGCTGGAGAATGCTGGCTGGATCCAGGGGCAGATGGACTACGGAACGCCAAACACGATTGCGCTGGGTCGTCATCAACCCGACGTTATGATTCTGCAGTGTCGCTACATGCCGCGCTCACTTGAGGATTTTGAGCGAATCAAGCGCTTCTCCAATGCGCGGCGCATCTACGAGATCGACGATTACATCATTGATGTGCCGAAGAAGAACGCGCACGCCCGCCACATGCCGGGCAACATGCGTGAAATGGTCAGCCGCGGGATTGCCATGTGCGATCGGGTAGTGGTGTCGACCGCGCCGCTGGCCGATGCCTTGTCGAGCATGCACCACGATATTCGCGTGGTGCCGAACATGCTCGCCTCGCACCTGTGGAGCGGACTGAAAAGCCGCCGGCAGACCTCGATCAAGCCGCGCGTGGGCTGGGCCGGCGGCACCAGTCACCGCGGCGACCTGGAACTGATCGCCGACGTGGTCAAGGCGCTGGCCGACGAGGTGGACTGGGTGTTCTTCGGCATGTGTCCGGACCTGCTGCGGCCCTATATCAAAGAGTTTCATAGCGGTATCGCGCTGGCCTATTACCCGCAAAAACTTGCCGGCCTCAACCTGGACCTGGCAGTGGCGCCGCTGGAGTCGAACCTGTTCAACGACTGCAAGAGCAACTTGCGCCTGCTTGAATATGGCGCCTGCGGTTTTCCGGTGGTATGTGCCGATACCAAGGCGTACCAGGGCTACCTGCCTTGCACCCGGGTGTTGGGTAATTCGCCGCAGGCGTGGCTGGAGGCGATACGCATGCACCTGGCCGATCCGCAGGCCAGCTACCGCATGGGGGATGAACTGCGCGAGGTCGTGTTGCGCGACTACGTGTTGACCCAGGACAACCTGCAGCATTGGGCCAACGCCTGGTTGGCCGATTGATGAATGCGGCCGGCAATTGTGCCGGCCCGAACCAGAACAACGAGAGTATTGGGTGCGCTATGGGCGAAAAAATGATCGATTCGACTGCCGGGGCGCAAGACCTCAGTATCGTACTGCTGGGCCAAGGCGACGCCAGTTACCGTGAGCGCGCCGGCTACTACTACCGGCAGAACTTCCCGGGCCATGCGCTGTTCGAGGTTGCGGTGCAAGGCGCCGATGCCGAGGGCTGGCAGGCGCAACTGCTCGATACCCTGGAGCGCTTGAGCACACCGTTCGTGGTATTGACGCCAGACAGCGACTTTCTCCTGGCCGCTGCCACTGCATCGCTGGTGCAGTCTCTGCGTGATGCCCCGCACTGCCTGATGGCCCACGGCTATGCGCTGGGTTACCGGCCTGGTAACAGTGAAGTTGCCTACCATAAGCTGGGTGGCGCGATTGCGCCGGCGGCGGTGGTCGGCGACGCATGCGAGCGTATTGCCCTGTACGGTGACAACGGGCTGCAGGCCTGGCGCTCGGTCGTCAGGGTCGAGGCCCTGAAAGCGTTGCTGCGCAGTGTGCCGGTCGACCTGGGCTTCGAAGCCTGGTGTGTGGCGGTATCCTTTGGCCTGCTGGCCCAGGGTGTGGCCACGGTCGTCGAGCAAACCACCCTGGTCGCCGAGTACAGTCCCTCTGCGCTTTCGCAGCTTGCACGCGAAGAGCGGCAGGCCCTGGCCGTGCGTCAGATTCGTCAGTGGGATGCCCAGCAGGGCGCGGTGTGCGCTGACGCCAAGGGCTTTGAGGCGCTGACGGCATTCGTCGCCAGCACCTGGGCGGGGCTCGAGGCGCCGCGCGTGGTCACCTCGCGCTGGATCAGCATAGTGGCTGCGCCGCAGTGCGTATTCGAACCTGTGCAGTATGTCGAGATGCCGTACTACACCGCGCCGCTGTTCGAGCAGTTGCGTCAGCTGGAGTTTTTCCTCCACGCCTGGCCGGCTGGCAAGGTTCACACTGAGGCGCTGGAGGGGGTCTGGGTCCAGCAGCAGGCGCTGATGGTCCGGCATCCGAATGACAGCGCCGAAAGTCTCAAGGCGCGTTATTGGCAGGCCTTTGAGTTGGGCGTTTTCAATCCGGACGTCTGCCACAACCTGCTCGGTGCATTGGGCAGTGATGAAGAGCAGGATTTCGTCCCCCATCTGCACCACTGGGTGGCGCAGCTCGATCAGTTGCCGGCGACCGATCTGCAAGCACGACTGGCGGCATCACCTTCGGGGCAAGTGCTCGCGGCCATTGCTGCTGCAACCCCGGACAGCGACGCTCGTCAGCGTATTCAGGCCCACCTGGGCTCGATCCAGTCGCCACAGATCGCCTTCCTGGTGGTGGATCTGGAGAACAACGACGCGGCCCTGCAAGCCACCTTCGACAGCTTGCTGGCCAGCGGTTTGCGTGATTTCAAGATAGTGGTGTTCAAGGCCGGTGCGTTGCCCGCCATTACCACTGCCAAGGATACGCTGCATTTCATCCGCGTCACTGCCAGCAATCTGGTCGCTCACCTCAATCAGGTGGTGGAGCAGTTGTCCAGTGCCTGGCTGCTGCAACTGCAAGCGGGTGATGTGCTGGCACCAGGCGGGCTGTTGCGTCTGCAGGTGGAGTTGTCTGCGGCGCAAGCCTGCCAGGCCATCTGTGCCAATGAAGTCCAGCGTGATGAGCAGGGCCGATTGCTCAGTGTGGTGCGTCCGGGGGCCAACCTGGACCTGTTGCGCGCGCGTCCGGACTTGATGTCTCGCCACTGGCTGGTGCGTCGGCAAAGCCTTGTCGAGCTGGGTGGCTACAGCGAAACCTGCCAGGCGGCGCTGGAGTTCGATGTCCTGCTGCGCCTGATTGAGCGCAATGGCGTTGCAGGCCTGGCCCATCTGGATGAGTACCTGGTCATCGGCCAGCAGGCGGGCGAGGCGATGCAGGCCGACGCGCAGGCAACGCTCAAGCGTCACTTGAGCGTACTCGGTTACCGGGGACAGGTCAGTGAGGGGCGAGATGGCGCCTTGCAGATCGATTTCCGTCACCCGACCACCCCTCAGGTCAGCATTCTGCTGTCGATCGACTCGGACCTTGAGCAGCTCAAGCGCAGCTTGGCGAGCATCGTCCAGCGGACCCGCTATGCCCGCTACGAAGTGATCGTGATGACCGATGCGGCCAGTGCTGAGGCGACGGCGGCAAGCCTTGGCAACCTCCAGGGGCTGGGTGGCCGGGTGAAGTTGATGGCCAGTGAGTTCGCCGGCACCCGTGCGCAAATGGTCAAGATGGCGGCCAAGCAGGCCCAGGGCGAGTACCTGGTGCTGATGTCCAGCCGCTGCCAGGTGGTCACGCCGGCCTGGATCGAAGCTTTGCTCAACCAGGCGCAGCGCCCTGAAGTGGGGGTCGTGGGTTGCCAGATGCATGACGCCGAGGGCTTGATCAGCCATGGCGGCTATGAGCTGTTGGCCAGCCAGCAGGTGCGTGGGGCCTGGCAAGGCGTGGCGCGCCAGGCTGCTGTGGCGGCGCTGGGGCTGGCGGCGGTGCGCAGTTGCCAGGCGGTATCCGATGATTGCCTGATGATCGGCAAGGCGTTGCTTGAGCAGTGCGCTGGCCTGGATGACATTGAAGGGGCCGATGTCGATCTGTGCCTGAAGGTCGGCCAGGCCGGTCAGCTGGTCCTGTGGACACCGCAAGCGCAAATGCTCAATGCGGGTGTGCCGACCCTGGATGCACAGGCGCTGAGTGCACGCTGGCCCGCCGCGTTCAGCACTCGGGTAGTGGTCGATGTGCGCAACGCGGTCGATATCTCGCGTTCGCCAACGGTCGGCAAGCCGGCTGAGCTGGAGTGGTTGGCCGAACTGGCCTGAACGCCGTGTACAGGAGCCGGGTCTTAGACCCGGCTTTTTCATTGCTGCTCGCCGCAGCAGGCAGTCGGGGTGCAATGCCCCGCGCAGATGCGGGCTGACAATGTTGCACATACGCCTTGGACTTCTGCACGACACCTCACCTTTCCCTGCTGTTTGGCCTGGTTTTTCCGGTTGGCCGTCGCTTTGTATTGAGTAATGATTGCGCAACAGTGACTTGGCAGTCGAAACGGGCATCTTTAATCTATTGAGTCGTCGGGCGGTACTGGCGAGCGGGGGCTGCGCAGGCTCGCAACACCCCGGGTTATCCGGTTCCAGTGCCCGTGAAAATCCGCATATCTATCGGGAAGCCACAATGATTGGCATCAAAAGCATTGCGAGTTACGTACCTGTCGAGGGTGTGGACAACTACGCCCAGGGTGCGAAGTTCGCCAAGGACCAAGAGTTCATTCTCGGCAAGATCGGTTCGACCTTTCTGCCGCGCAAAGAAGCAGGCCAGGAAACCTCCGACCTATGTGTGGAGGCGGTCAAGGCCCTGTTCGCTGCCAATCCGAGCCTGGCGCCTGAGTCCATCGATGCCTTGATCGTCGTTACCCAGAATGGCGACGAAGAAGGGTTGCCGCACACCGCTGCCATCGTTCAGGACAAGCTCGGCCTGCCGACCCATGTCGCTGCCTTCGATATTTCCCTGGGCTGCTCGGGTTATGTCTATGGCCTCTACGCCATGAAAGGCTTCATGGAAGCGGCAGGGCTGAAAAACGGCCTGCTGATCACTGCTGATCCGTACTCCAAGATCGTCGATCCGGAAGATCGCAACACCACCATGCTCTTTGGTGATGCGGCGACCGTGACCTGGATGGGCGAGGGCGCCCCTTGGCAGCTGGGCAAGGCCAAGTTCGGTACCGATGGTGGTGGTGCCGCGCATCTGAAGGTCAGCGACGGGGTGTTCTTCATGAATGGCCGCCAGGTGTTCAACTTCGCCTTGCTCAAGGTGCCGGCGCACCTGCATGAGTTGCTGGGCGAAAGCCAGTTGGCACCGGCGGATATCGACCTGTTCTGCATTCACCAGGGCAGTGCGGCAATTGTCGATGCGGTGGCGCGTCGGTTCGAGGATGACCCGGACAAATTCGTCAAGGACATGGTCGAAACCGGTAATACCGTGTCGTCGAGCATTCCGCTGCTGCTGGAGAAGCATGTGCTGGGTTCGCAGCACCAGCGTGTTGCCCTGAGTGGTTTTGGCGTTGGCCTGTCATGGGGTTCGGCGATCATCGAGCGCAAGGGTTGATATAGAGCCTTGCGGTAAAAAAAGCGCTGCCGGTTTCACCGGTGGCGCTTTTTTTTGGGGGGGGCTTTACGGAATCCTGGGGACCATGATCCTTGGGTTGGGTTGTTCAGGCTGTGGACTTATCCATTCTGGAAGGGGCCGGCAGCAGCGCCATCCAAAATGGATAAGCCCGCAACCTCAACATCCCATCCCATCCCATCCCATCCCATCCCATCCCATCCCATCCCCAAAATCATAGTCCCCGAAATGCCGTGAAGAACCCTTTTTTCAACCCAGGTGTTGGCCAGTAAGCGATTTTTCTGGCGTCAAACCCTTGATTTCATTGGGGTGGCAGGGTGCCATTAAAAAATTTCTAAAAAGCCCTAAAGCAACCGCGCCAGACGACGATAACTATTACGAAGGTTCTCTAGGCCACACCCGGCGGATGCCAGGGCCGGAAGCCGCAGTATCCCAAACACGAGGAATTCGTCATGGCATTAACCGTTAACACTAACACTACCTCTCTGGGCGTTCAGAAGAACCTGAACCGCGCTTCCGACGCTCTGAGCACCTCGATGAGCCGTCTGTCCTCCGGCCTGAAAATCAACAGCGCCAAAGACGACGCCGCTGGCCTGCAGATCTCTACCCGTATGACCTCGCAGATCCGCGGTCAGACCATGGCAATCAAAAACGCCAACGACGGTATCTCGATCGCCCAGACCGCTGAAGGCGCGATGCAAGAGCAGGTCAACATCCTGCAGCGTATGCGTGAACTGGCTCAACAGTCGCGAAACGACTCGAACGACTCGACTAACCGTACCTCGCTGGACGGCGAGTTCAAGCAGCTGACTGCGGAACTGACTCGTATCGCCCAGTCCACCCAGCTGAACGGCAAGAACCTGCTGGACGGTTCGGCTAGCGTCATGACCTTCCAGGTCGGTTCCAACACTGGTGCTGAAAACCAGATCAAGATCGACCTGACCGGTAAGTTCCTGGCCAGCGACCTGGGTATCACCAGCGCCATCACCATCGCCGGTAGCGACAGCGCCACTGCCGAAACCAACTTCTCGGCTGCCATGGTTGCAATCGACAAGGCTATCGGCACCATCGGTGACTCCCGCGCTGCGCTGGGTGCTGTACAAAACCGTATGACCAGCACCATCAACAACCTGCAAAACATCAACGAGAACGCCGAAGCTGCTCGTAGCCGTGTACAAGATACCGACTTCGCCGCTGAAACTGCTCAGATGACCAAGCAGCAAACTCTGCAACAAGCTTCGACTTCGGTTCTGGCCCAGGCCAACCAACTGCCGTCGGCGGTACTGAAGCTGCTGGGCTAATCTCCTAGTGGTTATCGGCGGAGGAGTGCAACTACGGCGCTCCTCCGCCTTTTGCATTGAGAGGTGGTGACATGGATATGAGCGTCAAGCTGAACCTGTCGTACCCGACGGTGAAGCCGGTCGAAGCGACCACCGAACGCCCTGCGGCGAAGCCCGTAGCGGGTGTTGAAGCCATCACGCCGGCCAAGGATGCTGCCGACAAAGGCTTGTCCGAAGCTGAGAAGGTGAAGAACGCGGTCAAGGATATCGAGAAGTTCCTTGCTTCATCGCGACGTAACCTTGAATTTTCCACGGATGAAGAATCCGGCCGAATTGTAGTTAAAGTCATCGCCAGTGAGACCGGAGAGCTGATCCGCCAACTTCCTTCGGAAGAGGCGTTGAAGATCGCTCACAGTCTGAGCGATGTAAACAGCCTGCTGTTCAACGCCAAGGTCTGAAGCTGACCTGGCAGTTGAGTGGCAAGTTCGCTAGCCTGGCAAGGCTAGGGCGGCGCGTAACCATGAGGGAGTAGTTATGGCGAGTACAATTTTACCGAGTGTCGGTCTGGGTTCCGGCGTAGACATCAACAAGATCGTTGATGTGCTCGTCAAGGCGGAAACCAATCCCAAGGCGAATCAGATCAAGCGCCAGACCGCCAACAACACGGCCATGCTTTCCGGGGTAGCGTCGCTCAAGAGTGCGCTTTCTGTGTACCAGGAAGCGATGAAAAAGCTCAATGATCCGAAGGCTCCGTCCTTCAACGCCTATACCGCGACCTCCAGCAGCGACGCCACGGTCAAGGCGACCTCGAACAATACCGCAGTACCGGGTACCTACTCGGTCCTGGTCGAAAAACTCGCCACCTCGTCCAAGGTGGCCAGTCAGAACTTTACCGGCGGTGCCAGCACGTCGATACCTGAAGGTGACCTGACCATCACCCAGGATGGTGTGATCCATACCGTGAAGGTTGGCCCAGGGGCGACCTTGCAGACGGTGCGCGACTCGATCAACACCTCGTTGGCCGAGAAGGGCATCAGTGCCAACATCGTCAACGGCAAGGACGGCTCGCGCCTGGTGTTCAGTTCGACCAAGACCGGTGAGGGTACCGACATCTCGGTCGATGGCATTGCCGAGCTGAAGATCGACGGCACTGTCTCGATGGCGAGTAACGGTGCCGGCTATATCGACGGCGTTGCCCAGAGCGCCAAGCTGACCATCGATGGTCTGCCGGTTACCAGCAAGACCAATACCGTTGATGGTGCCATCAGCGGCATCAGCCTGGAGCTGCTCCAGGTCACCGGGCTTGATAAGGACAAGGCAATCAAGGTTACTGTCGGTGAAAACACCGAAGGCCTGAAGACATCGGTCAAGGCTTTTGTCGATGCCTACAATACGCTGGTCAAGGCCGCCAATGCGCTGAGCGCGGTGTCCAAGGATGCAGACGGTAAAACCGTACTCGGGCCGTTGACCAGCGATCCGACCACTCGCTCGCTGCTGTCCGAGCTGCGCAAGCAGCTGTCTACCCCGTCGGGGAGTGGTCGCCTGACCACGCTCAGTCAGCTGGGTATCAACACGGCCAAGGACGGTACCCTGGAGTTCAACTCCACCAAGTACGACGCGGCGATGAAGGATAAAAAGCTCGGCCCTGACGTGCAGGAGCTGTTCACCGGCACCAATGGCGTGTTCGCGAACATGACCAAGGCTGTCGAGCCGTACCTGCAGACGGGCGGCATCCTCGACTCGCGCAAGGCCGGCCTGGACAAGCTGCAAAAGGACCTGTCCGATCAGCAACTGGCGCTTGACCGTCGTATCACCTCGCTCACCGAGTCGCTGACCAAGCGCTATGTGGCCATGGATACCCTGGTCGGCAAGCTCGAGGCGCAGCGCAAGAACATCGCCTCGATGTTCGCCTCGATCGAGGCGCAGCAGAAAAACTCCTGATTCAGCGCGGTGACACAAGCCCGGCAGTAGCCCTAGGGGGACTCCGGGCTTTTTGCCGTACGCGCTAAAGTTTTTTGACGCGCAGGCGATACAAGCGGTATATGAAACCTTTTTTGCGGTGACGAGGTAGAGCATGAATCCGATGTTGGCCCTTCGGCAGTACCAGAAAGTCAACGGCGTGGCGCAGACCTCCGTGGCCAGCCCGCACCGTCTGGTACAGATGTTGATGCAGGGTGGTCTGGATCGAATTGCCCAGGCCAAGGGCGCCATGGCGCGCAACGATGTGGCCCAGCGCGGCATCCTGATCGGCAAGGCCATAGGTATCGTTGGCGGCCTGCGCGAAGGCCTGGACCTGGAAAACCATGCTGACTCGCTGACTGACCTGGACAACCTGTATTCGTACATGAGCAAGCGCCTGGTCGAGGCGAACGTGCAGAACGACCCGGAGATCCTCAATGAGGTGGCCCGGTTGTTGATTACTGTCAAGGAAGGTTGGGACGCTATCGGCGAGCAGCCCGCCGACGTCTGAACAGGAGATTGCCATGAGTGTCGTGCTCGAACGTATCGAACAAACCCGCGAGGCATTGCTCGGGGCCCTGGCCAGTCGCGACTGGGAGGCGATCAGCGAGCTCGACGTCAGTTGCCGTCTGTGTGTCGATGACGTGCTGGCCGAGGCGTCGGTCGATGAGCTGACGCTGCGCAGCAAGCTTGAAGAGTTGCTGGGCGTGTACAAGGAATTAATCGAGGTTGCAAGCGGGGAGCGTCAATCAATAGTCGATGAGATGATGCAGATCCGACAAGCCAAAAACGCGGCAAAGGTATACCATTTGTTCAGCTGAAACTGGGCAAAACAAAAAGCAGTGCGCCATAAATTTGACTATGTACGGTTTTTTGACTTAACTAGTGGCTGTTTTCTAATTTCAGACGTCCGAACACTGACCGTTCAGTCGGAATGATGTCGAGCTTGCCCTTACAAGGGCGCCGAGATGACTAGGGAAGTTGTTATTGCATGTGGCGTGAAACCAAAATTCTCCTGATCGATGACGATAGCGCTCGCCGCCGTGATCTGGCAGTAGTGTTGAATTTTCTTGGCGAAGAAAATTTGCCCTGCTCGAGCCATGATTGGCAGCAGGTTGTCGAGTCGTTGTCATCCAGTCGTGAAGTGCTCTGTGTCCTGATCGGGGCCGTGAATGCTCCGGCAAGTCTGATGGGCTTGCTTAAGACAGTGGCTGGGTGGGATGAGTTCCTTCCGGTTCTGCTTTTGGGCGAAATTTCTTCTGCCGAGTTGCCGGAAGACCTGCGCCGTCGCGTTCTCTCCAACCTTGAAATGCCGCCGAGCTACAGCAAACTGCTCGATTCGCTGCACCGTGCCCAGGTCTATCGCGAGATGTACGACCAGGCCCGCGAGCGCGGTCGCCAGCGCGAACCCAATCTGTTCCGCAGCCTGGTCGGTACCAGTCGGGCCATTCAGCACGTCCGGCAGATGATGCAGCAGGTGGCGGACACCGACGCCAGCGTGCTGATCCTCGGCGAGTCGGGGACCGGCAAGGAAGTGGTCGCGCGCAATCTGCACTACCATTCCAAGCGCCGCGAAGCGCCGTTCGTGCCGGTCAACTGCGGCGCGATTCCGGCCGAGCTGCTTGAAAGCGAACTGTTCGGCCACGAAAAGGGCGCCTTTACCGGGGCGATCACCAGCCGCGCCGGGCGTTTCGAGCTGGCCAATGGCGGTACCCTGTTCCTCGACGAGATCGGCGACATGCCGTTGCCGATGCAGGTCAAGCTGTTGCGCGTGTTGCAGGAGCGCACCTTCGAGCGCGTGGGCAGCAACAAGACCCAGAGCATCGACGTGCGCATCATCGCCGCGACCCACAAGAACCTCGAAAGCATGATCGAGGTGGGTACCTTCCGCGAAGACCTGTATTACCGCCTTAATGTCTTCCCCATCGAGATGGCCCCGCTGCGCGAGCGCGTCGAGGACATTCCGTTGCTGATGAACGAGCTGATCTCGCGCATGGAGCACGAGAAGCGTGGCTCGATCCGTTTCAACTCGGCGGCGATCATGTCGCTGTGCCGTCATGGCTGGCCGGGCAACGTCCGTGAACTGGCCAACCTGGTCGAGCGCATGGCGATCATGCATCCGTACGGGGTCATCGGTGTGTCGGAGCTACCGAAGAAGTTCCGCTACGTCGACGACGAAGACGAGCAACTGGTCGACAGTCTGCGCTCGGACCTGGAAGAGCGCGTGGCCATCAACGGCCATACGCCGAACTTCGCCAGCCACGCCATGCTCCCGCCTGAGGGCCTGGACCTCAAGGACTACCTCGGTGGGCTTGAGCAGGGTCTGATCCAGCAGGCGCTGGATGATGCCAACGGTATCGTCGCCCGCGCCGCCGAGCGCCTGCGCATTCGCCGCACGACCTTGGTGGAGAAGATGCGCAAGTACGGCATGAGCCGTCGCGACGGGGATGAACAGGCGGAGGATTGACGCCTGTGTCGCCATGATGAGTTGCGTAGCGCGCTCATCATGGCCAATAACCCTATCTTTCAAAGGGCTGTAACGCCCGCCCCATCGGCCTTTGCCAGCGCCCTGCAGCGTTGCTCGCAGCCACTCTGAAACTATCCGGCACGGCTATTGCTATATCGCTGACACCATACCGTTTTATGACGGTCAGTCACGCGAGAGAGCACGATGCCCCAGGTCGCCACCATCTCCTGTGTCCCTGAACCGAAGGGGCCGAACGCCGCCGAGCAGGAAAGCCGCCTCGGTCTTGAGCAGGCCTTTGCCTTGTTCGATCAGGTGTCCACCCAGCTCAGTGAGTCCTATAACCTGCTCGAAGCCCGGGTCACCGAACTCAAGGGTGAGCTGGCAGTGGTCAGTGCCCAGCGCATGGCCGAGCTCGCCGAGAAGGAGCGCCTGGCCAACCGTTTGCAGAACCTGCTCGACCTGTTGCCGGGCGGGGTCATTGTCATCGATGGCCTGGGCCGTGTGCGCGAGGCCAATCCAGCGGCCTGTGACCTGCTCGGCGAGCCGCTGGTGGGCGAGCTGTGGCGCCAGGTGATTGCCCGCAGTTTTGCCCCGCGCGAGGATGACGGTCATGAGGTGTCGCTGCGCGATGGCCGGCGCCTGTCGATCGCCACGCGCTCGCTGGATGCCGAGCCTGGGCAACTGGTGCTGCTCAACGACCTTACCGAAACCCGTCGCCTGCAAGACCAACTGTCCCGGCACGAGCGCCTGTCGTCCCTGGGGCGCATGGTTGCCTCCCTGGCTCATCAGATTCGCACGCCGTTGTCGGCGGCCATGCTCTATGCCAGCCATCTGGCCGAGCAAAGCCTGCCGGTTGAAACCCAGCAGCGATTTGCCGGCAGCCTCAAGGAGCGCCTGCATGAACTGGAGCACCAGGTGCGTGACATGCTGGTGTTTGCCCGCGGCGAGTTGCCGCTGACCGATCGGCTGACACCCAAGGCGCTGTTCCAGGCGTTGCAGCAGGCGGCTCAGACCCATGTCCAGGGGCATGCCGTGCGCTGGCAGTGCGACAGCCACCTGGGCGAGTTGCTGTGTAATCGCGACACCCTGGTCGGCGCCCTGCTCAACCTGGTCGAAAACGCGGTGCAGGCCAGTGGCGAGCCTGCGCGGCTCAAGGTTCACCTGTATCGGCGCGAGCAGGTGCTGCACCTGTGCATCAGCGATGCCGGTGGCGGTATCGACAGCGCCTTGCTGGCGCGCCTGGGCGAGCCGTTCCTGACCACCAAGGCCACCGGTACCGGGCTGGGCCTGGCGGTGGTCAAGGCGGTGGTGCGCGCCCATCAGGGCAGTTTGCAATTACGTTCGCGACCGGGTCGCGGCACCTGTGCCCGGATCAGCCTGCCGCTGATCGGCGCGCAGCAGGCGGAGACAGAGTAATGAAAGCAATCAAGGTGCTGCTGGTCGAAGACGACCGCGCCCTGCGTCAGGCATTGGCCGATACGCTTGAGCTGGGCGGCTTTGCCCACCAGGCTGTGGGCTCGGCCGAGGAGGCGCTGGAGGTGGTCGCCAGCGAGGCGTTCAGCCTGGTGGTCAGTGATGTCAACATGCCGGGGATGGACGGGCATCAGTTGCTCGCCCTGTTGCGTGCTCGCCAGCCGTACTTGCCAGTGCTGTTGATGACCGCTCATGCCGCCGTCGAGCGTGCGGTCGAGGCCATGCGCCAGGGGGCGGCGGATTACCTGGTCAAGCCGTTCGAACCCAAGGCATTGCTTGAGCTGGTGGCGCGTCACGCCCTGGGGGTGGCCAGTGCCGCTGACAGCGAAGGGCCGGTGGCGCGCGAGCCAGCCAGCGCGCAGTTGCTGGAGCTGGCGGCGCGAGTGGCGCGCAGTGAGTCGACCGTATTGATCTCGGGCGAGTCCGGAACCGGCAAAGAGGTGCTGGCACGCTACATTCACCAGCAGTCGCCACGGGCCAATCAGCCGTTCGTGGCCATTAACTGCGCAGCCATCCCCGACAACATGCTCGAAGCGACCCTGTTCGGTCATGAGAAAGGCTCGTTCACGGGCGCGATTGCCGCCCAGGCCGGCAAGTTCGAGCAGGCCGATGGCGGCACCTTGCTGCTCGACGAGATTTCCGAGATGCCCCTGGGGCTGCAGGCCAAGCTGCTGCGGGTGCTGCAGGAACGTGAAGTGGAGCGGGTCGGTGGGCGCAAACCGATTGCCCTGGACATTCGCGTGGTCGCCACCACCAACCGCGACCTGGCGGGCGAAGTGGCGGCGGGGCGTTTTCGTGAGGACCTGTTCTATCGCCTGTCGGTGTTCCCGCTGGCCTGGAAGCCGCTGCGCGAGCGCAGCGCCGATATTCTGCCGCTGGCCGAACGTTTGCTGGCGCGCCACGTCAATAAAATGAAGCACGCGCCGGTGCGCCTGTCGGCCGAGGCGCAGGCCTGCCTGCAGGGCTATGCCTGGCCGGGCAATGTGCGCGAGCTGGACAACGCCATCCAGCGGGCCTTGATCCTGCAGCAGGGCGGGGTGATCGAAGCGGCGGATTTCTGTCTTGCCGGTGCCTTGCCGGTATTTGCCGCAGCGCCCGTCATGACGGCTGCGCCGGTCGAGGCTGAGGTCGAGGCCGCAGGCGGGTTGGGCGATGACATGCGCCGCCACGAATTCCAGATGATCATCGACACCCTGCGCGCCGAGCGGGGCCGCCGCAAGGAGGCTGCCGAGCGCCTGGGTATTAGCCCACGCACCCTGCGTTACAAGCTGGCGCAGATGCGTGATGCCGGCATGGATGTCGAGGCCAGCCTCTACGCGAGCTGACAGGGTGTTGAATTAGAGTTTTTGTTCGGGCCGCGGGCAGAGCTGGCACTCTTGTTGCTATGTCCTGCCTATCCGCTGCGTGAGTGTCAAAAAAATGCGGGCCGTCGGAGAGAGAAGTCCATGAGCCAAGGTGTTGAATTTAATCGATTGATGTTGGACATGCGGGCCATGCAAATGGACGCCATGTCGATGCCGAAGGCTGCGGCTGCGCCAGAGCTCGGTTCGAGCAATTTTGCCGACATGCTGGGGCAGGCCATCAACAAGGTCAGCGATACCCAGCAGGCCTCCACGCAGTTGGCCAACGCTTTCGAAATTGGTAAAAGCGGCGTAGACCTCACCGATGTGATGATCGCTTCGCAAAAAGCCAGTGTGTCGTTCCAGGCCTTGACCCAGGTGCGCAACAAGCTGGTGCAGGCCTATCAAGACATCATGCAGATGCCGGTATAAGGGCGAGATTGAGTCATGGCCGAAGCAGTCGTCGATAACGTGCCCGCCAAAAGCAGCGGGTCAGCGCCCAAGCCGCCGTTGTTCGGCATGTCGTTCCTGGAAAACATCTCGCAGATGCCGATGCTGCGTCAGGTCGGCCTGCTGGTCGGTCTGGCCGCGAGCGTGGCGATCGGCTTTGCCGTGGTGCTGTGGTCGCAGCAGCCGGACTACCGGCCGCTGTACGGCAGCCTGGCCGGCATGGACACCAAGCAGGTCATGGACACCCTGGCCGCTGCCGACATCCCCTACAACGTCGAACCCAATTCCGGGGCCCTGTTGGTCAAGGCCGACGATATTTCCCGTGCCCGCCTGAAGCTGGCTGCCGCCGGCGTGGCGCCGAGCGATGGCAATGTCGGCTTCGAGATCCTCGACAAGGAGCAGGGCCTGGGCACCAGCCAATTCATGGAGGCCACCCGTTACCGTCGTGGCCTGGAAGGCGAACTGGCGCGGACTATCTCCAGCCTCAACAACGTCAAGGGTGCCCGCGTGCACCTGGCGATTCCTAAAAGTTCGGTGTTCGTACGTGACGAGCGCAAGCCCAGCGCTTCGGTACTGGTCGAGCTGTACCCGGGGCGCGCCCTGGAAGCCGGTCAGGTGATGGCCATTGTCAACCTGGTGGCGACCAGCGTGCCGGAGCTGAACAAGTCCCAGGTCACCGTGGTCGACCAGAAGGGCAACCTGCTGTCCGATCAGGCGGAAAACTCCGAGCTGACCATGGCTGGCAAGCAGTTTGACTACAGTCGCCGCATGGAAGGCCTGCTGACCCAGCGTGTGCACAACATCCTCCAGCCGGTGCTGGGCAACGATCGCTACAAGGCTGAAGTGTCGGCCGATGTTGACTTCAGCGCGGTCGAGTCGACCTCCGAGCAGTTCAACCCTGACCAGCCGGCGCTGCGCAGCGAGCAGTCGGTCAACGAACAACGCTCCAGCAGCATGGGGCCGCAAGGTGTGCCCGGTGCCCTGAGCAACCAGCCACCCGGCCCGGCCTCGGCGCCGCAGACCACCGGCGGCACGCAAACCGCTGCCAGCGCCATTCAGCCGGGTCAGCCGCTGCTCGATGCCAACGGCCAGCAGATCATGGACCCGGCCACCGGCCAGCCGATGCTCGCGCCGTACCCGGCCGACAAGCGTCAGCAGTCGACCAAGAACTTCGAGCTGGACCGTTCCATCAGCCATACCCGTCAGCAGCAGGGGCGCCTGACCCGCCTGTCGGTGGCCGTGGTGGTCGATGACCAGCTCAAGGTCGACCCGGCCACCGGCGATGCCGCCCGCACGCCGTGGGCTGCCGAGGACCTGGCGCGCTTTACCCGCCTGGTGCAGGACGCGGTGGGCTTCGACGCCAGCCGCGGTGACAGCGTCAGCGTGATCAACGTGCCGTTCGCCGCCGACCGTGGCGAGGTGATCAGCGAAATTCCGTTCTACTCGCAGCCATGGTTCTGGGACATCATCAAGCAGGTCATGGGTGTGCTGTTCATCCTGGTCCTGGTGTTCGGCGTGCTGCGTCCGGTCCTCAACAACATCACCGGCAATGGCAAGCAAGGCGCCGGTGCCGATGGCGACATGGAACTGGGCGGCATGCTCGGTCTGGATGGCGATCTGGCCAACGACCGCGTCAGCCTGGGTGGTCCGCAAAGCATTCTGCTGCCAAGCCCGAGCGAGGGTTATGACGCACAGCTCAATGCAATCAAGAGCCTGGTGGCCGAAGACCCGGGTCGTGTGGCCCAGGTCGTGAAAGAGTGGATCAACGCCGATGAGTGATAACCGAGCCCTTACCGCCAAACTGACCCGCGTCGACAAGGCCGCGATCCTGCTGCTGTCGCTGGGTGAAACCGATGCCGCGCAAGTGCTGCGGCACATGGGCCCCAAGGAAGTGCAGCGGGTCGGCGTGGCCATGGCGCAGATGGGCAACGTCCATCGCGAGCAGGTCGAGCAGGTGATGAGCGAGTTCGTCGAGATCGTCGGCGACCAGACCAGCCTGGGCGTTGGCTCCGACGGCTACATCCGCAAGATGCTCACCCAGGCCCTGGGCGAGGACAAGGCCAACGGCCTGATCGACCGCATCCTGCTGGGTGGCAACACCAGCGGCCTGGACAGCCTCAAGTGGATGGAGCCGCGCGCCGTGGCCGATGTCATCCGCTACGAGCA
Organism: Pseudomonas sp. RC2C2; assembly: GCF_018390435.1. NCBI lineage: Bacteria > Pseudomonadati > Pseudomonadota > Gammaproteobacteria > Pseudomonadales > Pseudomonadaceae > Pseudomonas > Pseudomonas sp. RC2C2. The sequence continues at coordinate 3,910,079 of NZ_JAHBAX010000001.1, forward strand.
CCCGCAGATCCAGGCCATCGTGGTCGCCTACCTGGACCCGGATCAGGCCGGTGAAGTGCTGGGCAACTTCGACCACAAGGTGCGCCTGGACATCATCCTGCGCGTGTCGTCGCTGAACACCGTGCAGCCGGCGGCGCTCAAGGAGCTGAACCAGATCCTCGAGAAGCAGTTCTCCGGCAACTCCAACGCCGCGCGCACCACCCTGGGTGGTATCAAGCGGGCTGCGGACATCATGAACTTCCTCGACAGCTCCGTCGAAGGCCAGTTGATGGATGCGATCCGCGACATCGACGGCGAACTCTCCGAGCAGATCGAAGACCTGATGTTCGTCTTCAACAACCTGGCCGATGTCGACGATCGTGGTATCCAGGCGCTGTTGCGTGAAGTGTCTTCCGACGTGCTGGTGGTGTCGCTCAAGGGCGCCGACGAGAAGGTCAAGGAGAAGATCTTCAAGAACATGTCCAAGCGTGCGTCCGAGCTGCTGCGCGACGACCTCGAGGCCAAGGGCCCGGTGCGGGTCAGCGATGTCGAGACGGCACAGAAGGAAATCCTCACTATCGCCCGCCGTATGGCCGAAGCCGGAGAAATCGTCCTCGGTGGCAAGGGCGGCGAAGAGATGATCTAAGCGGATCTCGTTGCTGGCACCGGCCCCTGTGGGAGCTGGCTTTGCCAGCGATGGAATCGACGCAGTAACCCTGGGGGCGAGGTGTCCGCATCGCTGGCAAGCCAGCTCCCGCAGAACTGTTTTACGAGTGCGTGAAATCATGTCAACCAACGAGCACCTCAGTGAGCTGATTCGCGCCAACGATCTCGAGGGCTTCGATCGCTGGGCGCTGCCCAGCTTCGATCCCGAGCCAGAACCGGAGCCAGAGCCGGAACCTGAAGAGGTTCAGGAAGAAATCGAAGAAGTACCGCTGGAAGAAGTCCAGCCACTGACCCTCGAAGAGCTCGAAAGCATCCGCCAGGAAGCCTACAACGAAGGCTTTGCCACGGGTGAGCGCGAGGGCTTTCACAGCACCCAGCTCAAGGTCCGCCAGGAAGCCGAAGAGGCCCTGGGCGCCAAGCTGGCCAGCCTTGAACAGCTCATGGGGCATTTGCTCGAACCCATCGCCGAACAGGACAGCCAGATCGAAAAGGCCGTTGTGCACCTGGTCGGGCATATCGCCCGCGAGGTCATTGGCCGCGAACTGCGCAGCGATTCCAGCCAGATCAGCCAGGTGCTGCGTGAAGCGCTGAAACTGCTGCCAATGGGCGCCGAGAACATCCGCATCCATATCAACCCGCAGGACTTCGAGTTGGCCAAGGCCCTGCGCGAGCGCCACGAAGAGCGCTGGAAGCTGCTCGAAGACGAGGCGTTGCTGCCGGGCGGCTGCCGCATCGAAACCGATCACAGCCGCATCGACGCGACCATGGAAACCCGTATCGAGAAAGCCATGGCGCAACTCTTTGATCAGCTCCATGACCAAGGCCTGCACCCGGCCGCGCCAGACCTGCAGGTTGACCTGGGCAACGCCGATGCGCCTTGAGCGAACCAGTTTTGGCAAGCGCCTTGGCGCCTACGCCGATGCCGTCAATTTACCGTCTCAGCCGGTGGTCGAAGGCCGCCTGCTGCGCATGGTCGGCCTGACCCTGGAAGCCGAGGGCCTGCGTGCGGCCGTTGGCAGCCGCTGTGTGGTGATCAACGACGACAGCTATCACCCGGTGCGGGTCGAGGCCGAAGTCATGGGCTTTGCCGGCGGCAAGGTATTTCTCATGCCGGTTGGCAGCGTTGCCGGCATCGCGCCCGGTGCGCGCGTGGTACCGCTGGCCGACAGTGGCCGCCTGCCCATGGGCATGAGCATGCTCGGGCGGGTGCTCGATGGCGCCGGTCGGGCGCTGGATGGCAAGGGCGGAATGAAGGCCGAAGACTGGGTGCCAATGGACGGTCCGACCATCAACCCGCTCAATCGCGACCCGATCAGCCAGCCGCTGGATGTCGGTATTCGCAGCATCAACGGTTTGTTGACGGTTGGCCGCGGTCAGCGCCTGGGCTTGTTTGCCGGTACCGGCGTGGGCAAGAGTGTGCTGCTGGGCATGATGACCCGCTTCACCGAGGCGGACATCATCGTCGTCGGCCTGATCGGTGAGCGTGGGCGTGAGGTCAAGGAGTTCATCGAGCACATTCTCGGTGAGGAAGGCCTCAAACGCTCGGTAGTGGTGGCATCGCCTGCCGATGACGCGCCATTGATGCGCTTGCGCGCCGCCATGTACTGCACGCGCATCGCCGAGTATTTTCGCGACAAGGGCAAGAACGTCCTGTTGCTGATGGATTCACTGACCCGTTTTGCCCAGGCCCAGCGGGAAATCGCCCTGGCCATCGGCGAGCCGCCAGCCACCAAGGGTTATCCGCCATCGGTGTTCGCCAAGCTGCCCAAACTGGTGGAACGCGCCGGTAACGGCGAGGCCGGAGGTGGCTCGATCACCGCCTTCTATACCGTGCTGTCCGAAGGCGATGACCAGCAAGACCCGATTGCCGACTCGGCGCGGGGTGTCCTCGATGGCCACATCGTGCTGTCCCGGCGTCTGGCCGAGGAGGGGCACTACCCGGCCATTGATATCGAGGCTTCGATCAGCCGGGTCATGCCGCAGGTGGTCAGCCCCGAGCAGATGACCGAGGCGCAGCAGTTCAAGCAGCTGTGGTCGCGCCTGTCGCAAAGCCGCGACCTGATCAGCGTCGGTGCCTATGTGGCCGGCGGTGATGCCGAGACCGACCTGGCCATTGCCCTGCAGCCACGCCTGGTGCATTTCCTGCGCCAGGGCCTGAACGAAAACGTTGGCATGCAACAGAGCCGCGAGCATCTGGCCAACGTGTTCGCCCAGCCTGCGACTGGCGGCTGATAGGCCATGGCCCAGCCCAGTCGTGCCGCGCGCCTGGCACCAGTGGTGGAAATGGCCGAAAACGCCGAGCGTCAGGCTGCCCAGCGCCTGGGGCAGTTCCAGCAGCAGGTGAACATGGCCCAGGCCAAGCTCAGTGAGCTCGACCGCTTTCGCGAAGATTACCAGTTGCAGTGGATCAACCGTGGCGGGCAGGGCGTGTCCGGTAGCTGGCTGGTCAACTACCAGAGCTTCCTTGGTCAGTTGGAAGCTGCCATGACCCAGCAGCGCCAAAGCCTGGCCTGGCACCAGAGCAACCTGAAGAACGCCCGGGGCACCTGGCAGCAGGCTTACGCCCGGGTCGAGGGCTTGCGCAAGCTGGTGCAGCGCTATATCGATGAAGCGCGAGTGGCCGAAGACAAACGTGAACAGAAGCTGCTCGACGAACTGTCCCAGCGTTTGCCGCGTCACGACCGCTACTGAGGCAGGTATTGGTCGCCAAGGGTTGCCGCTGGGTGGCTGGGCTGCTAAACCTTCTAGTTGTCTGTAATCGTCGTAACGGAAGGAATCGCCTACATGGCAGTTGAATCTGTGGTGTCCCAGGATGGGAAAAAGCTGACGATCAAGGTCAAAGGGCGTTTTGACTTTGGCAAGCATCAGGAGTTTCGCAATGCCTATGAGCACAAGCCAGCCAGGCCGGACTCGGTAGTGGTAGACCTCAAGGAGGCGACCTACCTCGACAGTTCAGCGCTGGGCATGCTGCTGTTGCTGCGTGATCATGCCGGGGGTGACGAGTCGGATGTGCGGGTGGTCAATGCCAGTTCCGACGTGCGCAAAATCCTGGCTATCTCCAACTTTGACAAGTTGTTTGACATCAGTTGAACCAGGTCTGTGCTGATGTCGAGGCGCTCAGCGTACTGATCGCCGAAGATGGCGCGGCCGATCGCTTGCTGCTCGCCACCATCGTACGCAAGCAGGGGCACCAGGTGCTCACTGCCGAGAATGGCGAGCAGGCGGTTGCCCTGTTCGCCGAGCGGCGCCCGCATGTCGTCCTGCTCGATGCCATGATGCCGGTGATGGACGGCTTCGAGGCGGCCCGGCAAATCAAGGCCCTGGCGGGTGAGGCGCTGGTGCCGATCATCTTTCTGACGTCGTTGAGCGAAGAGCAGGCGCTGGTGCGCTGCCTGGAGGCGGGTGGCGACGATTTTCTGGCAAAGCCTTATAGCCCGGTGATCCTGGCCGCCAAAATCAAGGCCATGGACCGCTTGCGCCGGCTGCAGGCAACAGTGCTTGAGCAACGTGACCAGATTGCCCGGCATCACAATCACCTGCTCAACGAGCAGCGGGTAGCCAAGGCGGTATTTGATCAGGTGGCCCATGCCGGCTGCCTGAGTGCGCCGAACATCCGCTACCTGCAATCGCCCTATGCCTTGTTCAACGGTGATTTGCTGTTGGCCGCCTACACACCGGCTGGCGACATGCATGTATTGCTGGGGGATTTTACCGGGCATGGCTTGCCGGCCGCGGTCGGCGCCATGCCCCTGGCCGAAGTGTTCTACGGCATGACGGCCAAGGGCTACGGCCTGGCCGAAACCCTGCGGGAGATGAATGCCAAGCTCAAGCGCATTCTGCCGGTGGACATGTTCTGTTGTGCGCTGCTGCTGAACCTGAGCTTCCAGAGGCGGGTGGTCGAAGTGTGGAATGGCGGCATGCCCGACGGCTACCTGTTACCGGCCAGTGGGGGCGAGCCGCAGCCGCTGGTGTCGCGGCACCTGCCGCTGGGCATCCTGGCGCCTGAGCAGTTCGACGACACCACCGAGGTGCTGCCGCTGGCGTTGGGAGAGCGGTTGTTCTTGCTGTCGGACGGGGTGGTCGATACCAGTGATGAAAACGACCAGTTGTTTGGCGTCGAGCGCTTGCGCCGGGTGCTGGCGGCCAATCGTCAGCCGGCGCTGTTGTTCGAAGAGGTGCTGCAGGCGCTCGACGGCTTTCGCGGGCGCTCGCGCGACGACGTCAGCCTGCTGGATATCGAGGTGGTGGAGCCGCAACTGTCGTCGCCGTTGCCTGTGATCTATTCTGATAGTGGCCAGTCCAGCCCGCTGGACTGGTCATTGCAGTTCGAGTTTCGTGCCGAGACGCTCAAGCGCTTCAACCCCTTGCCTTACCTGCAGCAGTTGCTGCAGGAAATTCACGGCCTGCGGGCTCAGGGCGGGGCGCTGCACAGCGTGTTGACCGAACTGTATTCCAATGCCCTGGAGCACGGGGTGCTGGGCCTGGATTCTGCGCTCAAGCGCGATGCGCGCAGCTTTGCCACCTATTACCAGATGCGCAACGAGCGTCTACAGGCGCTGAGCGCAGGCTTCATCCGCGTGCACCTGCGGGTTGAACCTCTTGGTCAGGGCGGGCGTCTGATTATCGAGGTCGAAGATAGCGGCAAGGGCTTCAATGTGAGTAAAGTGCTGGCCAGGCCTGTGTCCGAGCAAGGGTTGTGCGGGCGCGGGCTGAATCTCGTGCGCCGCTTGAGCCGGCGTGCCGAATGGGCCGACGAGGGGCGCCGCGCATGCGTGGAGTTCGCCTGGGAGGCTCAGGCATAATCCAACTTGATCAAGGAGTGAGCAAGTGTCCGACATTCACATCGATCGCAAGGTGCTTAGCGATTTGCAGGAGGTCATGGAAGATGGCTACCTGTACTTGCTGGAAACCTTTCTTGACGATTCCGAAAAACGCCTCAGCCAGTTGCATGAAGCGAAAAACGCCGACGAGCTGGCGCATGCCGCGCACAGCTTCAAGGGCAGTAGCAGCAACATGGGCGCCTTGGCGTTGGCCGAGTTGTGCCGGCAGCTGGAAGACCGGGTCAATAATGGGCCGCTGCAGGGGATCGAGGATCTGATCAATCAGATCGACCGCGAGTATTCGGCGGTGCGTCAGTTATATCGCGAAGAGCGTCGGCGCGTATCGATCGGCTGAGCAAATTGTGGCGTCAGTAATGGAACCTGGCGCGACTTTTGCGTGAACTTCGCCAACTTACGCTTTCGACCCCTGTAGTGGAGACGCCTACATGCCCGTCGCTTCCAATTCCCTGCTGCAAGCCAGTGCGCCGGCAAAGCCATCGCGCGTCGCTACCGGCGCGCCGGAAAAATCGCCGCAGGCCTCCAACGACAAGGCTGGCGGCTTTTCTCAGGTGTATGCCAAGGAGTCTCGCGAGGCGAACGCTACGGCTGGCGACCCGCCGCTGCGTGAAAACGCCAGCGCCACGCCTGCCTCCGTCAGCGACGGCAAGAAAACCGCCGGTGATGACGCGAAGGTTGCCGATAGCGGCAAAAAGTTGCCTGAGGAGCAGGATGGCGCTGAAGCGGATCCGGCGCTGAGCGCAGATCCGACCTTGCTCGACTCCAGCCTGGTGGCTGGCCAGGTGACCGATGCGCAGCCGGGCGCCCAACTGATTCAGGCCCAGGCCGAAGCGGTCGCGCCAGTGGTGCAGGCTGCTGCGCAGCTTCAGGTACAGCCTGCGGTCGTGGCGTCGCCGGCAGCAGAAGCTGTGCTTGAACCGCAGGCTGCTTTTGACCCTGAGGCAGACCCTCTGGCCGACCTGCCGGCCTTGCGCCTGGCCCTGGAGCAGAGTGCCCAGGCCCAGGGCACTACCTCCACCCACGCGGCCAAGCCTGCTGCTGCCCAGCCTGAGGCGATGCCTGCCCAGCCTGCCGTCAATACCCTGGCGGCCCTGCTGGACAAGCCGGGTGCCGATGCCGAGCAGGGTGAGCCGGGCGAAAAAGCCTTCAGCGGCCTGATCGATGATGGGCTCAAGGACCTGAAAAGTGCTTCGAGCGATACCCGCGTCGACAACTTTGCCGAGCGCCTGAGCAGCCTGACCCAGGCGGCCACGGCCAAGACTGCCAATGCCGTGCCGGTGGCGACGCCGCTCAACCAGCCGTTGGCGATGAACCAGGGCGGCTGGACCGAAGGCCTGGTCAACCGGGTCATGTACCTGTCCAGCCAGAACCTCAAGTCGGCGGATATCAAGCTTGAGCCCGCCGAGTTGGGGCGCCTGGACATCCGCGTCAACCTGGCGCCGGAACAACAGGCCCAGGTGACCTTTGTCAGTGGTCATGCCGGGGTGCGCGAAGCGCTGGAGAACCAGGTGCACCGGCTCAAGGAAATGTTCGCCCAGCAGGGGTTGGGGCAGCCGGACGTCAACGTCGCCGATCAGTCCCGTGGCGGGCAGCAGCAGGGCGCCCAGGATGCACCGAAGTTCAGTGGCGTGGCGGCGCGGCGCAATGAAGCTGGTGAATCCGCTGAAATTGCACCGGGCGCAATGCCGGTCGAGCAGCAGTCGGTTGTGGGCTCCAGCGCGGTGGATTACTACGCCTGATTGGCTGCGGTCTTTGTGGGGGCTGGCCTTGCCAGCGATGCACGGCGCAGCCTTGCCCTTCCAGGTTGGCATAACACTTGCTCAACCCTCGCCATGTGACTGAAATCTCCGATGAATGACGGATTATTGGCATGGCGAAGAGCGAAGCAGAGAAAGACCCCGCCGCAAAAGGCAAACTCAAGCTGATCCTGCTGTTGGTACTGGCGTTGTTGCTGGCCGTCGGTCTGTCGGTTGGTGCCACCTGGTTCTTCCTGCACCAGTCCGAGAGCAAGCCGGCCGTCGATCCGGCCCTGGCCAACCTTAAGCCTGCGGCCATCTACGAGCCCCTGGCGCCAGCGTTCGTGGTCAACTTCAACCAGAACGGCCGCCAGCGTTTCATGCAGGTGAGCATCACCATGCAAGGCCGCGACCAGGCTGCACTGGATGCCCTCAAGGTGCACATGCCGGTGATCCGCAACAACCTGGTCATGCTGTTCTCGGGGCAGGGGTTCGACACCCTGGCCAGCCCGGTCGGTCAGGAGATGCTGCGTCAGAAAGCCACTGCCAGTGTCCAGGAAGTGGCACAGAAGGAAGTCGGCAAGCCGGTCGTCGACCAGCTGCTGTTCACCAATTTCGTATTGCAGTAGGAGCCCCAGATGGCCGTGCAGGACCTGCTGTCCCAGGATGAAATCGATGCCTTGCTGCATGGCGTCGACGATGGGTTGGTGCAAACCGAAAGCAATGCCGAACCCGGCAGTGTCAAAAGTTATGACCTGACCAGTCAGGATCGGATCGTCCGCGGACGCATGCCGACCCTGGAAATGATCAACGAGCGCTTCGCCCGCTATACCCGCATCAGCATGTTCAACCTGCTGCGTCGCTCCGCCGACGTGGCGGTGGGCGGCGTGCAGGTGATGAAGTTCGGCGAATACGTGCACTCGCTGTACGTGCCTACCAGCCTCAACCTGGTGAAGATCAAGCCGTTGCGGGGTACCTCGCTGTTCATCCTCGACGCCAAGCTGGTGTTCAAGCTGGTGGACAACTTCTTTGGTGGCGACGGTCGTCACGCCAAGATCGAAGGGCGTGAGTTCACCCCGACCGAGTTGCGCGTGGTGCGCATGGTCCTGGACCAGGCTTTCGTCGACCTCAAGGAGGCCTGGCAGGCGATCATGCCGGTCAACTTCGAGTACATCAACTCCGAGGTCAACCCGGCCATGGCCAACATTGTCGGGCCGAGCGAGGCGGTGGTGGTCTCGACTTTCCACATCGAGCTCGACGGCGGCGGCGGTGACCTGCACGTGACCATGCCGTACTCGATGATCGAGCCGGTGCGCGAGATGCTCGACGCCGGTTTCCAGTCCGACCTGGACGACCAGGACGAGCGCTGGATCAAGGCCCTGCGCGAAGACGTGCTGGACGTCAGCGTGCCGCTCAGTGCCACGGTTGCCCGTCGCCAGCTCAAGCTGCGCGACATCCTGCACATGCAGCCGGGCGACGTGATTCCGGTCGAGCTGCCGGAAGAACTGATCCTGCGGGCCAACGGCGTGCCGTCGTTCAAGGCCAAGCTGGGTTCGCACAAGGGCAACCTGGCCCTGCAGATTATCGATCCGATCGAGCGCCGCTGAGGCGCTTGTGGTTCCAACTCCGAATTGATTGCCCGTCGAGGACAAAATGGCTAACGAAAACGATATCACCTCCCCGGAGGAGCAGGCCCTGGCCGATGAGTGGGCTGCGGCCCTGGAAGAAACTGGCGACGCCGGGCAGTCCGATATCGACGCCTTGCTGGCTGCCGATGCCGGCAATACATCGCCCAACCGCCTGGCCATGGAAGAGTTCGGCAGCTCGCCGCGCAGCAACGAGCCGGTCACCCTCGATGGTCCGAACCTGGATGTGATCCTGGATATCCCGGTGAGCATTTCCATGGAAGTGGGCAGCACCGAAATCAACATCCGCAACCTGCTGCAGCTCAACCAGGGCTCGGTGATCGAGCTTGACCGCCTGGCCGGCGAACCGCTGGACGTGCTGGTCAACGGCACCCTGATCGCCCACGGCGAAGTGGTTGTGGTCAACGAAAAGTTCGGCATCCGCCTGACTGACGTGATCAGCCCAAGCGAACGCATCAAGAAGTTGCGCTGAGTGAGCAGGCTCCTGCGCAACGGCCTGGCCCTGTGTGGTGGCCTGTATGTGGATGTCGCCCTGGCCGCCGTTACGCAGCCGGCCGTTGCTGTGGTGGCGCCGACGGCGAGCGGCAGCGCGGCGGGGCAGCTGACGCAGTTGGTGCTTGGCCTGCTGCTGGTGCTGGGGTTGATCTTTTTGCTCGCCTGGCTGCTGCGCCGGGTGCAGAACGCCGCACCGGGCAGTGGCCAGGTCATCGAGATCCTGGGCAGCCGTGCGCTGGGGCCGCGTGATCGCTTGCTGCTGGTGCAGGTTGGCAAGGAGCAGATCCTCATCGGCCATTCGCCAGGCACAATCGAGGCCTTGCATGTATTGGCCGAGCCAGTCGAAGTGCCCGTCAGCGCGCGTCAGGCAACACCAGAATTCGCCCAGCGCTTGATGGAGCTGATGGGCAAGGATCAGAAGGGAAGATCGTGATGGGCGCGTTGCGCATGATGTTGACGCTGGCGCTGTTGCTGGCGGCGCCAATGGCTTTGGCGGCTGATCCGCTGTCGATCCCGGCGATCACCCTGTCCAGCGGGGCAGACGGGCAGCAGGAGTATTCGGTCAGCCTGCAGATCCTGCTGATCATGACGGCGCTGAGCTTCATCCCGGCGTTCGTCGTGCTGATGACCAGCTTCACCCGCATCATCATCGTCTTCTCCATTCTGCGCCAGGCCCTGGGCCTGCAGCAGACCCCGTCGAACCAGATCCTGACCGGCATGGCGCTGTTCCTGACGATGTTCATCATGGCGCCGGTGTTCGACCGGGTGAACCAGGATGCCCTGCAGCCGTACCTGAGCGAAAAGCTCAGCGCCCAGGATGCCATCAGCAAGGCCCAGGTGCCGCTCAAGGACTTCATGCTGGCGCAAACCCGCGAAAGTGACCTGGACCTGTTCATGCGCCTGTCCAAGCGCACCGACATCGCCAGCCCCGATCAGGCGCCACTGACCATCCTGGTGCCGGCCTTCGTCACTTCCGAGCTCAAGACCGCGTTCCAGATCGGTTTCATGATTTTCATCCCGTTCCTGATCATCGATCTTGTGGTCGCCAGTGTGCTGATGGCCATGGGTATGATGATGCTCTCGCCGCTGATCATCTCGTTGCCGTTCAAGATCATGCTGTTCGTCCTGGTCGATGGCTGGGCGCTGATCATGGGTACCCTGGCCGGCAGTTTCGGCGGCGTCTGACGTCGCGAGGAGAAGTAGTCCATGACCCCTGAAGTGGCTGTCGACCTGTTCCGTGACGCGCTCTGGCTGACCACCCTGATGGTTGCCATCCTGGTAGTGCCGAGCTTGCTGGTGGGGCTGGTGGTGGCCATGTTCCAGGCCGCCACGCAGATTAACGAACAGACCCTGAGCTTTCTGCCGCGCCTGCTGGTCATGCTGATCACCCTGATCGTGGTCGGGCCCTGGCTGGTGCAGAAGTTCATGGAATACATCCTGTCGTTGTACGGCAGCATTCCGCAACTGATTGGTTGACCTGGCCGTGCTCGAGCTCACCGATGCGCAGATCAGTACCTGGGTGGCCAGCTTCATCCTGCCGCTGTTTCGCGTCACCGCTGTGCTGATGACCATGCCGATCTTTGGCACCACCCTGGTGCCGGCGCGCATTCGCCTGTATTTCGCCCTGGCGATTACCGTGGTGATCGTCCCTGGGCTGCCGCCCATGCCTGAGGTCAATGCGCTGGACCTCAAGGCCCTGCTGCTGATTGCCGAGCAGATCATCATCGGCGCCCTGTTCGGGATGGCGCTGCAGTTGTTCTTCCAGATTTTCGTGATTGCCGGGCAGATCGTCGCGATCCAGATGGGCATGGCCTTCGCCTCCATGGTCGACCCGGCCAACGGTGTCAACGTCGCGGTGGTCAGCCAGTTCCTGACCATGCTGGTGACTTTGCTGTTCCTCGCTATCAACGGCCATCTGGTGGTCTTCGAGGTGTTGACCGAAAGCTTTACCACCTTGCCGGTGGGCGGCGGCTTGCTGGTCAACCATTTCTGGGACCTGGCCGGGCGCCTGGGGTGGGTGCTGGGTGCGGCGATGCTGCTGGTGTTGCCGGCGATTACCGCGCTGCTGGTGGTCAATATTGCTTTTGGTGTGATGACGCGTGCAGCACCGCAACTGAACATCTTTTCTATCGGCTTTCCGCTGACCCTGGTACTGGGGTTGGTGATCTTCTGGATTACCCTGGCCGATATCATTCCTCACTACCATTCGCTGGCTTCCGAGGCCCTGCAATGGCTGCGTGAACTGGCACGGGCGCGCTGAGCATGGCAGAGAGCGAAAGCGGTCAGGACAAGACAGAAGACCCCACCGAGAAGCGCAAGAAGGACGCCCGCGAGAAGGGTGAGATCGCCCGTTCCAAGGAGCTCAACACTGTTACGGTGACCCTGGCCGGGGCGGGTGCATTGCTGGCGTTTGGCGGTGGCCTGGCGCAAACCCTGATGGAGTTGATGCGCACCAACTTCACGCTGTCGCGCGAGGTGCTCATCGATGAGCGCTCCATGGGGATCTTTCTCATGGCGTCCGGCAAGATCGCCCTGCTGGCAACCCAGCCGGTGCTGTTGGTGTTGTTGATTGCCGCGATCATCGGCCCGGTGTCGCTGGGCGGCTTTCTATTTTCCAGCAGCTCGCTGGCGCCGAAGTTCAGCCGCATGAACCCGCTGTCGGGGATCAAGCGGATGTTTTCGGTCAACGCCTTGTCCGAGCTGCTCAAGGCCCTGGCCAAGTTCTTCATGATTCTCATCGTCGCCCTGGCGGTGCTCTCGGCCGATCGCGATGACCTGCTGGCGATTGCCAACGAACCGCTGGAGCAGGCCATCATTCATAGCGTGCAGGTGGTGGGCTGGAGTGCCCTGTGGATGGCCGCCGGCCTGCTGATCATTGCCGCCGTCGATGTGCCGATCCAGCTCTGGCAGGCGCACAAGAAACTGCTGATGACCAAGCAGGAAGTGCGTGACGAGTACAAGGACTCCGAGGGCAAGCCCGAGGTCAAGCAGCGTATTCGCCAGTTGCAGCGCGAGGCTTCGCAACGGCGGATGATGGCGGCGATCCCCGAGGCCGACGTGATCATCACCAACCCGACCCACTATGCGGTGGCGCTCAAGTACGACCCGGAGAAGGGCTCGGCGCCGCTGTTGCTGGCCAAGGGTGCCGACTTCATCGCCCTGAAGATTCGCGAGATCGCCAACGAGCACAAGATCCAGGTGCTCGAATCGCCGGCGCTGGCGCGTTCGATCTACTACTCCACCGAGCTTGAAGAAGAGATTCCCGCCGGCTTGTACCTGGCAGTGGCCCAGGTGCTGGCCTATGTCTACCAGATCCGCCAGTACCGCGCCGGCAAGGGCAAGCCGCCGGAGCCGCTCAAGGACCTGCCGATCCCGCCGGATTTGCGTCGCGACTCCTGACCAAGTCTACGCAGATTCATTGTGGGAGCCGGCCTTGCCGGCGATGGCTGCGCAGCAGCCCCGGGCCACTCAAACCACCTCGTTCAGCAAAGTTGGAAAGCTTCTTGCAAAGGCAGCGCAGCGCGCCTCAAAGGCGTCAAAGTTTTGCTTGAGCTAACGAGGAATACCGGTGGATCGCTCTCAGTTAATCAACAGTGCCCGTAGCAACCTGGTCGGTCTAGGCCGGGGCAACCTGGGTGTGCCGCTGTTGCTGCTGGTGATGCTGGCAATGATGATGTTGCCGATCCCGCCGTTTTTGCTCGACGTGTTCTTCACCTTCAACATCGCCCTGTCGATCGTGGTCCTGCTGGTCTGCGTCTACGCTTTGCGCCCGCTGGACTTCGCCGCGTTCCCGACCATCCTGCTGGTGGCAACCTTGCTGCGCCTGGCGCTCAACGTGGCGTCCACGCGGGTGGTGATGCTCCATGGTCACGATGGCCACGAAGCCGCCGGTAAGGTGATCCAGGCCTTCGGCGAGGTGGTGATCGGCGGCAACTACGTGGTCGGTATCGTGGTCTTCGCGATCCTGATGATCATCAACTTCGTGGTGGTCACCAAGGGTGCCGGGCGTATTTCCGAGGTGAGCGCGCGCTTTACCCTCGACGCGATGCCCGGCAAGCAGATGGCCATCGACGCCGACCTCAACGCCGGTCTGATCGACCAGGCCCAGGCCAAGGCGCGCCGCGCCGAAGTGGCCGGGGAGGCCGAGTTCTACGGTTCGATGGACGGTGCCAGCAAGTTTGTCCGCGGTGACGCCATCGCCGGCCTGCTGATCCTGTTCATCAACCTGATCGGCGGCATGGCCGTCGGCATGTTCCAGCACAACATGACCTTTGCCGATGCCGGCAAGGTCTACGCCTTGCTGACCATTGGTGACGGTTTGGTGGCGCAGTTGCCATCGCTGTTGCTGTCCACTGCGGCCGCGATCATGGTTACCCGCGCCTCGGGCTCCGAGGACATGGGCAAGCAGATCAACCGGCAAATGTTCGACTCGCCCAAGGCCCTGGCGGTCTCCGCCGGCCTGATGATCGTCATGGGCCTGGTCCCGGGCATGCCGCACGTCGCCTTCTTGAGCCTGGGCCTGCTGGCCGGCGGTGGCGCCTACCTGGTCTGGCGCAAGCAGAACCAGGCCAAGGTCAAGGCCCTGGAAGAGGTGCAACGCCAGCAGGACCTGCTGCCGTCGCCACAGCGCGCCATGGAAACCAAAGAGCTGGGCTGGGATGACGTCACCCCGATCGACATGATCGGCCTGGAGGTCGGCTATCGGCTGATTCCGCTGGTCGATCGCAACCAGGGTGGGCAGTTGCTGGCGCGGATCAAGGGGGTGCGCAAAAAGCTCTCCCAGGACCTGGGCTTTCTTATGCCTACGGTGCACATTCGCGACAACCTCGACCTGGCGCCCAGCGCTTACCGCCTGACCCTGATGGGGGTGATCCTGGCCGAGGCCGAGATTTACCCGGACCGCGAGCTTGCGATCAACCCGGGGCAGGTGTTCGGTACCCTCAACGGCATTGCCGCTCGCGACCCGGCCTTTGGCCTGGAAGCGGTGTGGATCGACATCAACCAGCGCAGCCAGGCGCAGTCGCTGGGCTACACGGTGGTGGACGCCAGTACCGTGGTCGCCACCCACCTCAACCAGATCCTGCACAAGCACTGTCACGAGCTGATCGGTCACGAAGAAGTGCAGCAGTTGCTGCAGGTGCTGGCCAAGGCCTCGCCCAAGCTCGCCGAAGAATTGGTGCCGAGCGTCATTTCATTGTCGGGGCTGCTCAAGGTCCTGCAGGCATTGCTCGCCGAGCAGGTTCCGGTACGCGATATTCGCAGCATTGCCGAGGCTATCGCCAACAACCCGGCCAAGAGTCAAGATACCGCCGCATTGGTGGCGGTGGTGCGCGTCGGATTGTGTCGCGCTATCGTGCAAAGCATTGTCGGCGTTGAGTCCGAGCTGCCTGTCATCACCCTTGAGCCAAGATTGGAACAGATTTTGCTCAATAGTTTGCAAAGGGCTGGGCAAGGCCAGGAAGACGGTGTTCTTCTGGAACCGAGCATGGCCGAAAAGCTTCAGCGTTCGTTGATCGAAGCCGCCCAGCGTCAGGAGATGCAAGGGCAGCCGGCGATCCTCCTGGTCGCAGGACCGGTACGAGCCATGCTGTCGCGCTTCGGTCGCCTGGCTGTACCGAATTTGCATGTTTTGGCGTACCAGGAAATACCTGACAACAAGCAAGTTACCATCGTCGCCACAGTGGGCCCGAACGGCTGAGGTAGTGGGTTATGCAAGTTAAGCGTTTTTTCGCCGCCGATATGCGTCAGGCCATGAAGCTGGTTCGCGATGAGCTGGGGGCCGAGGCCGCCATCATCGGCAACCGACGGATTGCTGGCGGTGTCGAGCTGACGGCTGCGCTGGACTACAAGCTGTCCGCCCTGGCGCCGCGGGTGCCGAATGTCGAGCTTGAGGACGAGTTGCGCAAGACCCAGTCGCGCATCGTCACCGCCCAGGCCGAACTGAGCAGTCGCAGCGAGAGCGAAGACGCCAACCGCCAGCTGTTTGCCGGCCTGCCGCTGACCGCCTCCGAGCCGTTGATCGACCCGCAGGTCGAAGCGCCGGTGGTGCCTGCTGCGCCGGCGGCTGCCCCGATCGATCCACGCCTGTTCGACTCGATGCGTTCGGAGTTGTCGGGCCTGCGCGAACTGCTTGAAGTGCAGCTCGGCTCGCTGGCCTGGAGCCAGTTGCAGGGCAACAAGCCACAGCAGGCCAACCTCTGGCGTCGCTTGCAGCGCATTGGCCTGTCCGGCCCGATTGCCCGTGAACTGCTCGAGCTGACCACCGAAATCGAAGAGCCGCGCCACGCCTGGCGCATGCTCCTGGCGCATCTTGCACGCATGATTGAAGTGCCGGAAATCGAACCTATCGAAGAAGGCGGTGTCATTGCCATGGTCGGTCCGGCCGGCATGGGCAAAACTACCACCCTGGCCAAGCTCGCGGCGCGCTATGTGCTCAAGTACGGCGCGCAGAACCTGGCCCTGGTGAGCATGGACAGCTTTCGCATCGGTGCCCAGGAGCAGCTCAAGACCCTGGGGCGGATTCTCAACGTCTCGGTCACTCACGTCGACCCGGGCCAGTCGTTGGCCCAGGCCCTCGACCCGCTGCTGCGCAAGCGCGTGGTGTTGATCGATACCGCCGGCCTGCAGGCCAGCGACCCGGCGCTGCGCATGCAGCTTGAAACCCTTGCCGGACGCGGGATTCAGGCCAAGAATTACCTGGTGCTGGCAACCACCAGCCAAAAGCAGGTGCTCACCGCCGCCTACCACAGCTACAAGCGCTGCGGCCTGGCCGGTTGCATCCTGACCAAGCTAGATGAAACCGCCAGCCTCGGCGAAGTATTGAGCCTGGCGATCAGTCACGAATTGCCGGTGGCCTATCTTACCGATGGCCCGCGCATTCCTGACGACCTGCACCTGCCGCGCCGGCACCAGTTGGTCAGCCGTGCCGTGAGTGTGCAGGTGCAGGACGAGCCCAGCGAAGAGGCCATGGCCGACATGTTCGCTGATCTCTACCACAGCTCCGGCAAACGCGTGGGCTGAGGTGAATATGAATACGTTGCAAAGTACCTACATCAATGGTCTGCCAGGCATTTTTCAGGTGTTGAAAGCGCAGCCCAGTCATGTGGCCTCGGTCTAAGTAAGACAAGGTAAAGAACAAACATGGGTAGCATGCATCCCGTACAGGTGATCGCCGTGACCGGCGGCAAAGGTGGCGTCGGCAAGACTAATGTGTCAGTGAACCTGTCATTGGCGCTGGCTGAGCTTGGCCGTCGGGTCATGCTGCTGGACGCCGACCTGGGGCTGGCCAACGTTGACGTGCTGTTGGGCCTGACGCCCAAACGCACCCTGGCCGATGTCATCGAAGGCCGTTGCGAGCTGCGCGATGTGCTGCTGCAAGGCCCCGGCGGTGTGCGCATCGTGCCGGCGGCTTCGGGTACGCAGAGCATGGTGCACCTGGCCCCGGCCCAGCACGCCGGCCTGATCCAGGCCTTCAGCGAGATCGGCGACAACCTCGATGTACTGGTGATCGATACCGCTGCGGGTATCGGTGACTCGGTAGTCAGTTTTGTCCGCGCCGCCCAGGAAGTACTGCTGGTGGTGTGCGACGAACCTACCTCGATCACCGACGCCTATGCGCTGATCAAGCTGCTCAACCGCGATTACGGCATGAACCGCTTCCGTGTCCTGGCGAACATGGCCCAGAGCCCGCAGGAAGGGCGCAACCTGTTCGCCAAGTTGACCAAGGTCACTGATCGCTTCCTCGATGTCGCCCTACAATACGTCGGTGCGGTGCCTTACGACGAATGCGTGCGCAAGGCGGTGCAGAAGCAGCGAGCGGTCTATGAAGCCTTTCCGCGTTCCAAGTGCGCGCTGGCGTTCAAGGCCATTGCCCAGAAAGTCGATAGCTGGCCGCTGCCTGCCAACCCACGGGGGCACCTGGAGTTCTTCGTCGAGCGTCTGGTGCAACCGACGAGTGCGGGTCCGGTGCTATGAACGCCAGCGGTTATCGGATGTACAGCAAGGCTTCGCGTGATGCCCAGTATGAGTTGATCGAACGTTACGCGCCGTTGGTCAAGCGTATCGCCTACCACCTGCTGGCACGGTTGCCGGCCAGTGTGCAGGTCGAGGACCTGATCCAGGCCGGGATGATCGGCCTGCTCGAAGTCGCCAACAAGTATGACGCGAGCAAGGGGGCCAGTTTCGAGACCTACGCCGGCATCCGTATTCGCGGGGCCATGCTTGATGAAGTGCGCAAGGGCGACTGGGCGCCACGTTCGGTACACCGCAATACCCGCATGGTCAGTGACGCGATTCGTGCAATTGAAGCAAAAACCGGCCGCGACGCTAAAGATCACGAAGTTGCTGCCGAACTTCAATTGAGTCTCGATGATTATTACGGGATTTTGAATGACACCCTGGGCAGCCGCCTGTTCAGTTTCGACGACCTGTTGCAGGACGGCGAACATGAAGGCCTGCACGAGGACGGTGCCAGTGCCCAGCTCGAGCCTTCGCGCGATCTGGAGGACGAGCGTTTTCAGGCAGCCTTGGCCGATGCAATCGCCAACCTGCCGGAGCGTGAGCGTCTGGTCCTGGCGCTGTACTACGACGAAGAACTCAACCTCAAGGAGATCGGTGAGGTCCTGGGGGTGAGTGAGTCGCGTGTCAGCCAGTTGCACAGCCAGTGCGCGGCACGTTTGCGTGGCCGCCTGGGGGAATGGCGGGCGCGTTGAACACCGGTTCGATGCAGTCGTGAAATGTAGTGCCGAATTGATTGAATGCGCGTTCCGCGCTGAACGCGTTAAAGACTGCTTGGAGGTCTAATTGAACAAAGACATGAAAATCCTCATCGTGGACGACTTTTCGACGATGCGGCGGATCATCAAGAACCTGTTGCGTGACCTGGGCTTTACCAACACCCAGGAAGCCGACGACGGCAACACTGCGCTGCCGATGCTTGAAAGCGGCCATTTCGACTTTCTGGTGACCGACTGGAACATGCCTGGCATGTCCGGTATCGATTTGCTGCGCAAGGTGCGTGCCGACGAGCGCCTGAAGCACCTGCCGGTGCTGATGGTGACTGCCGAAGCCAAGCGCGAGCAGATCATCGAAGCCGCCCAGGCCGGGGTCAACGGCTATGTGGTCAAGCCATTTACCGCCCAGGTGCTGAAAGAAAAGATCGAAAAGATCTTCGAGCGCGTCAATAGCTGAGGTACGCCACGGGGGCGCTATGGAGCAAACACAATCATCCTTGGGCGAGTTTGAGTCGACACTCAAGAAACACGCCAAGGAACTGGTCGACAGCCTGGAACGAGGCAAGTTCGGCGATGCGGTGCAACTGATCCATCAGCTGAACCAGACCCGTGACCTAGGCCTGTACCAGGAAGTCGGCAAACTCACCCGCGAGCTGCACAGCGCGATCGTCAGCTTCCAGATCGACCCGCACATGCCGCAGGCCGAGGAAGTGTCGCAGATCACCGATGCGACCGAACGGCTGTCCTACGTGGTCAAGCTGACCGAGGGCGCGGCCAACCGCACCATGGACCTGGTCGAAGCCAGCACGCCGGTACTCAACGAACTGAGCGACGAGGCCAAGGCGCTGAGCGTCGACTGGCAGCGCTTCATGCGCCGCGAAGTGGCGGCACCGGAGTTCCGTGAGCTGGCCAAACGCGTCGACAGTTTCCTGACGCGTAGCGAGGAGGGCAGCCGCAAGGTCGCCGGGCACCTCAATGACATCCTTCTGGCTCAGGACTATCAAGACCTGACCGGCCAGGTGATCAAGCGCGTCACGACGCTGGTCACCGAAGTAGAAAGCAATCTGCTCAAGCTCGTGCTGATGGCAAGCCAGGTCGACCGTTTTGCCGGTATCGAACATGACCACCAGCAGCTGCGCGCTGAAAAAGATCAAGAAAAACATCCGACTCGGGGTGAAGGTCCGCAGATTCATGCCGATAAGCGTGAAGACGTCGTGTCCGGTCAGGACGATGTCGACGATCTGCTGTCCAGTCTGGGTTTTTAGGGAGCACGTTTAATGAGCTTCGGCGCCGATGAAGAAATCCTTCAGGATTTCCTGGTAGAAGCCGGCGAAATTCTTGAGCAACTGTCCGAGCAACTGGTCGAGCTGGAAAGCCGTCCGGATGATGCCGACCTGCTCAATGCGATCTTTCGCGGTTTTCACACTGTAAAAGGGGGCGCCGGCTTCCTCCAGCTCAACGAGCTGGTGGAGTGCTGCCATATCGCCGAGAACGTGTTCGACATCCTGCGCAAGGGTGCCCGGCGCGTTGACGCCGAACTGATGGACGTGGTCCTGGAAGCCCTGGACACGGTCAACAGCATGTTCGGCCAGGTGCGCGAACGCACCGATATCACACCTGCCACCCCCGAGCTGCTGGCGGCGCTGTCGCGCCTGGCCGAGCCTGCCGGGGAAGACGAAGTGGCGGCACCTGCGGCTGAACCCGAGGTGGTTGAAGCGCCAGCGGCCGAGGCCGAGGCGGATATCACCGACACCGAATTCGAACAGCTGCTCGACTCGCTCAACGCGGTCAAGGCCGAAGCCGAGGCCCAGGTGGCCGAACCTGGCAGTGACGAAATCAGCGACGCCGAGTTCGAATCGCTGCTTGACCAGTTGCACGGCAAGGGCCAGTTCGCCGCCGACAACCTCGGTGCCGGCGCGCCAGCACCCGCCGCAGCACCTGCTGGCAGCGACGCCAGTGGCGATATCACCGATGACGAATTCGAAGCGCTGCTCGATCAGTTGCACGGCAAGGGTACCTTTGCCGTCGATGCACTGCCGGGCGCCGCTGCCGCCCCTGCGCCTGCCGCCGCGCCTGCCGCGGACGGCGAGCACATCTCCGAGCACGAGTTCGAAGCGCTGCTCGATGAGTTGCACGGCAAGGGCAAGTTCGCCCCGGATGCCGTAGCCGCTGCTGCACCTGCCGCCACCGCAGCGCCAGCCAAGGCTGCGGCCAAGCCTGCGCCGGCAGCGGTCGCCAAGGCTGCTGCGCCAGCCCCGGCTGCCAAAGCGGCTGCACCGGCACCTGCGCCTGCACCTGCACGCCAGGCCGCACCGGCTGCCGAGAAGCATCCAGCCAGCGAAACCGAGACCACCGTTCGGGTCGATACCGCGCGGCTCGACGAGATCATGAACATGGTCGGCGAGCTGGTGCTGGTGCGTAACCGCCTGGTGCGCCTGGGCCTGAACAGCGGCGATGAGGCCATGTCCAAGGCTGTGTCGAACCTCGACGTGGTCACCGCCGACCTGCAGACCGCGGTGATGAAGACCCGCATGCAGCCGATCAAGAAGGTCTTCGGGCGCTTCCCGCGCCTGGTTCGCGACCTGGCCCGGCAGCTGAAGAAAGAGATCAACCTGGAGCTGGTCGGTGAAGAGACCGACCTCGACAAAAACCTTGTCGAGGCCCTGGCCGACCCGCTGGTGCACTTGGTGCGCAACGCCGTCGACCATGGTGTCGAGACCCCGGAAGAGCGCGAAGCCGCTGGCAAGTCCCGTGGCGGCAAGGTGGTGCTCTCGGCCGAACAGGAAGGCGATCACATCCTGCTGTCGATCTCCGATGACGGCAAGGGCATGGACGCCGACGTGCTGCGCGCCATCGCGGTCAAGCGCGGGGTGATGGACAAGGACGCCGCCGACCGCCTGAGCGAGACCGAGTGCTACAACCTGATCTTCGCCCCGGGCTTCTCGACCAAGACCGAGATCTCCGACGTGTCCGGGCGTGGCGTGGGCATGGACGTGGTGAAAACCAAGATTTCCCAGCTCAACGGCTCGATCAACATCTACTCGACCAAGGGCCTGGGTTCGAAGATCGTCATCAAGGTGCCGCTGACCCTGGCGATCATGCCAACGCTGATGGTCATGCTCGGCAACCAGGCGTTCGCTTTCCCGCTGGTCAACGTCAACGAGATCTTCCACCTCGACCTGTCGCGCACCAACGTGGTCGACGGCCAGGAAGTGGTGATCGTGCGCGACAAGGCCTTGCCGCTGTTCTACCTCAAGCGCTGGCTGGTCAGTTCGGCCGCTCATGAAGAGCAGCGCGAGGGCCATGTGGTGATCCTTTCGGTGGGCACGCAGCGTATCGGCTTCGTCGTCGATCAGCTGGTGGGCCAGGAAGAAGTGGTCATCAAGCCGCTGGGCAAGATGCTCCAGGGCACCCCGGGCATGTCGGGCGCCACCATTACCGGTGACGGGCGCATTGCGCTGATCCTCGACGTTCCGAGCATGCTCAAGCGTTACGCCGCCCGGCGTATTTGATTCTGGTGGCGCGGCGCATATGCCGCGCCCCCTAATGGAGTGTTTATGGCAGTCAAGGTCCTGGTGGTGGATGATTCCGGTTTCTTCCGCCGCCGTGTCTCGGAAATTCTTTCAGCGGACCCGACTATCCAGGTCGTCGGTACCGCGACCAACGGCAAGGAAGCGATCGACCAGGCGCTGTCGCTCAAGCCCGACGTCATCACCATGGACTATGAAATGCCCATGATGGATGGCATCACCGCTGTGCGTCACATCATGCAGCGTTGCCCGACCCCGGTGTTGATGTTCTCCTCGCTGACCCATGAGGGCGCCCGCGTTACCCTTGACGCCCTGGATGCCGGTGCGGTCGATTACCTGCCGAAAAACTTCGAAGACATCTCGCGCAACCCCGAGAAGGTCAAGCAACTGCTGTGTGAAAAGGTTCATACCATTTCCCGCAGCAACCGTCGTTTCAGCGCCTACGCCAGCCCCGCGCCAGCCCCGGCACCGAGCCCCCAGCCGAGCGTCAGCAGCCTGGGCAGCACGCCTGCGCCACGCGCCGCAGCCCCGGCACGTGCCAGCGCAGCGGCGGCCAGTGCGTCGCCAGCGCCCAAGCGCAAGCCGTACAAGCTGGTGGCCATTGGCACCTCCACCGGCGGCCCGGTGGCCCTGCAGCGGGTTCTGACCCAGCTGCCGGCCAATTTCCCGGCGCCGATCGTATTGATCCAGCACATGCCGGCGGCCTTCACCAAGGCCTTCGCCGAACGCCTCGACAAGCTGTGCAAGATCAGCGTCAAGGAAGCCGAGGACGGCGACATCCTGCGCCCGGGCCTGGCCCTGCTGGCCCCGGGTGGCAAGCAGATGATGGTCGATGGTCGCGGCACGGTGAAGATCCTGCCGGGCGATGAGCGCCTGAACTACAAGCCGTGCGTGGACATCACCTTTGGCTCGGCGGCCAAGTCCTACGGCGACAAGGTGCTGTCGGTGGTGCTCACCGGCATGGGCGCCGATGGCCGCGAAGGCGCGCGCCTGCTCAAGCAGGGCGGCAGCACGGTGTGGGCCCAGGATGAAGCCAGCTGCGTGATCTATGGCATGCCCATGGCCATCGTCAAAGCCAACCTGGCAGACGCGGTGTACAGCCTGGACGAGATCGGCAAGCACTTGGTCGAGGCCTGCGTCTGATGGATGTCTTGAGCCTAATCGGGATCATCCTGGCATTTGTCGCCATCGTTGGTGGCAACTACCTCGAAGGCGGTCACCTGTCGGCGCTGCTCAACGGTCCGGCGGCGTTGATCGTGCTTGGCGGCACGCTGGCGGCAGCCTTGCTGCAATCGCCGATGAGTGCCTTCAAGCGTGCGCTGCAGATTGTGCGCTGGATTATCTTTCCGCCACGGGTCGACCTGGCCGGCGGCATCGACCGGGTGGTCAACTGGTCGCTGACCGCGCGCAAGGAAGGCCTGCTGGGCCTTGAAGGGGTGGCCGATGCCGAGCCGGACCCGTACGCGCGCAAAGGTTTGCAGTTGCTGGTCGATGGCGCTGAACCCGAGGCCATCCGCAGCATCCTCGAGGTCGACTTCTACACCCAGGAAAGCCGCGATGTGCAGGCTGCCAAGGTGTTCGAAAGCATGGGCGGCTATGCGCCGACCATCGGTATCATCGGTGCGGTGATGGGCTTGATCCACGTGATGGGCAACCTCGCTGACCCGGCGCAGTTGGGCAATGGCATTGCCGTGGCTTTCGTCGCCACCATTTATGGTGTCGCCAGTGCCAACCTGATCCTGCTGCCGATCGCCAACAAGCTCAAGGCCCTGGCCCTGCGCCAGTCGCGCTACCGGGAAATGCTCCTGGAAGGTTTGCTGTCGATCGCCGAAGGCGAGAACCCGCGCTCGATCGAGCTGAAGCTTCAGGGCTTCATGGAGTAACACATGGCGCGCCGTCGACAACCCGAAGAGCATGAAAACCACGAACGCTGGCTGGTGTCCTATGCCGACTTCATCACCTTGCTGTTCGCCTTCTTCGTGGTCATGTATTCGATTTCCTCGATCAACGAGGGCAAGTACAAGGTCATTTCCCAGGCCTTGATCGGCGTGTTCAACGACCCCGAGCGAAGCATGAAGCCGATTCCCATCGGCGACGAGCGCCCGCTCAGCGTCAAACCGGCCGAGCCGTTGATCAAGGACAGCGAGCAGGTCGATGCGGGCCTGGCGCAGACCAGCAGCGACCCCCTCAAGACCATCACCGATGATGTGCGCGACGCCTTCGGCGACCTGATCAAATCCGACCAGATGACCGTGCGCGGCAACGAGCTGTGGGTCGAGATCGAACTCAATTCCTCGCTGCTGTTCGGCAGCGGCGACGCCATGCCCAGCGATGTGGCGTTCAACATCATCGAGAAGGTGGCGAGAATCCTCAAGCCGTTCGCCAACCCGGTGCATGTCGAAGGCTTTACCGATGACCTGCCGATTCGTACCGCGCAGTACCCGACCAACTGGGAGCTGTCGTCGGCGCGGGCGGCGAGTATCGTCCGTCTGCTGGCCATGGAAGGGGTGAACCCGGCGCGCATGGCCTCGGTCGGCTATGGCGAGTTCCAGCCGATTGCCGCCAACGACTCCGCCGAAGGCCGCGCGCGTAACCGACGGGTGGTGCTGGTGATCTCGCGCAACCTGGAGGTTCGCCGCAGCCTGACCGGTACTGGCAGCGCCAATGCCACCCCGGATGCGGCCATGAAGCGGGCTGGCACACAAACTGCACCGGCAGCGGTAGCACCGACGGTGGGCGACAATCGCGTCAATTCCCCGTCACCGACCCTATAACCGATCCCGGCAGGGCAGGCTGCCGTACCGGGAGGAAGCAACGCAATGAGAGTCTGGGCAGTAGCCAATCAAAAAGGTGGAGTCGGCAAGACCACCACGTCCATCGCCCTGGCCGGCCTGCTGGCCGAGGCGGGCAAGCGCGTGGTTGTCGTCGACCTCGACCCGCACGGGTCGATGACCAGCTATTTCGGGCATAACCCCGATGCGCTGGAGCACAGCTGCTACGACCTGTTCCTGCACAAGGGCACGGTGCCCGAAGGCTTGCCCGGGCAATTGCTGCTGCCGACCAGTGACGAGAAGATCTCGCTGTTGCCGTCGAGCACCGCCCTGGCCGTGCTCGAGCGTCAGTCGCCGGGCCAGAGTGGCCTGGGCCTGGTGATCGCCAAGTCTCTGGCGCAGCTGTGGCAGGATTTCGACTACGCCATCATCGACAGCCCGCCATTGCTCGGCGTGCTGATGGTCAACGCCCTGGCGGCCAGCCAGCAACTGGTGATCCCGGTGCAGACCGAGTACCTGGCGGTCAAGGGCCTGGAGCGCATGGTCAGCACCCTGGCGATGGTCAACCGCTCGCGCAAGCAGGCCTTGCCCTATCACATCGTGCCGACCCTGTTCGACCGCCGCACCCAGGCCTCCATGGGCACCTTGCGGGTGCTGCGCGACGCCTACCCCGAACATATCTGGCAGGGCTACATCCCGGTCGACACGCGCCTGCGTGATGCCAGCCGGGCCGGGCAGACGCCGTCGCAATTCGACGGCAAAAGCCGCGGCGTGGTGGCCTACCGTGCGTTGCTCAAGCACCTGCTGACGCAGAACCTTGCCTTGCAGGTGGCCTGATGAATCGCCCTCAACAGCTTGCCAGCCGGCCACAACTGGCCTTGCAGAGCTACCTCGATGGCTTGCTGCAGGAGGCCACCGAAGAACTCGACGAGGTGCTGCCGGTATCGGTCGAGCCGGACGAATTCCAGGCGGCGGTACGTGAAGAGCAGGCCCGTGATGCCCAGGTTGCGGCCCAGGCGGCGGTGACGCCTGCGCCACGGCCATTTGCCGAACCGCCGCGGCCGGTGTTGCCGCTGACCTTGCCGCCGGTGGTCGAGCCGGTAGTCGAGCCCGTAGTCGAAGCGCCCCAGCCGCTGGCCGAGGTTGCCCAGCTTGCGCCGGTCGAGCCGCTGGTGGACGTGCACCTGCCGCCAGCCCCCAATCAACCGGTACCGCCGGCCACTATCGACGGCCGTCCGGCCTGGGCCGCCGAGCCGTTCGAATGCCTGTTGTTCGACGTCGCGGGGCTGACCCTGGCGGTACCGCTGGTGTGCCTGGGCTCGATCTACTCGCTGGCGGGCCACGAATTGACACCGTTGTTCGGCCAGCCGGACTGGTTCCTCGGCATCCTGCCCAGCCAGAGTGGCAACCTCAAGGTCCTGGACACCGCCCGCTGGGTCATGCCCGACCGTTATCGGGATGACTTTCGCCAGGGCCTGCAGTACGTGATTTCGGTTCAGGGCTACGAATGGGGGCTGGCGGTGCATCAGGTCAGCCGCTCGTTGCGCCTGGACCCCAACGAGATCAAATGGCGCAGCCAGCGCGGCCAGCGGCCATGGCTGGCCGGTACCGTAATCGAACACATGTGCGCGCTGCTCGACGTCGCCGAACTGGCCGAGTTGATCGCCAGTGGCGCAGTCAAGCAGCTGCACGACAACCATAAATAATCGGCCGCATCTGCCGCGACCGCACTGAGCACACCGCCGATGGCGGATTTTGAGGGATAGGGGAATGAAAAAATCGTCTGCACAAGGTTCCGAAGATCCGATCCTGCAGTGGGTGACCTTCAAACTGGACAACGAGTCCTACGGCATCAACGTGATGCAGGTGCAGGAAGTCCTGCGCTACACCGAGATCGCCCCGGTCCCGGGGGCCCCGAGCTACGTGCTGGGCATCATCAACCTGCGCGGTAACGTGGTTACCGTGATCGACACCCGCCAGCGCTTCGGCCTGCTGTCCAGCGAGATCACCGACAACACCCGTATCGTCATCATCGAGGCCGACAAGCAAGTGGTCGGCATCCTGGTCGACAGCGTTGCCGAAGTGGTTTACCTGCGTCAGTCGGAAATCGAGACCGCACCGAATGTCGGCAACGAGGAATCGGCCAAGTTCATCCAGGGCGTGTGCAACAAGAACAACGAACTGCTGATCCTGGTCGAGCTGGACAAGATGATGACCGAGGAAGAGTGGTCCGAGCTGGAGAACATCTGAGTTGATCCTTGAGGTTGCAGTCATATTTCTGGCGCTGCTGTGGGCGGTCAGCCTGTGGTTCTTCCTGAACTACAGCAAGCGCCAGCGTGAGCTGGCCGCGCAACAGGCCCAGGGCGATGCCGTGCGCGACCAGCGCATCAAGGACCTGGGCAAACGCCTGGACGACTACCAGAACGGCAGCGTGCGCATGGGCGAAGCCTTGCACGAGCTGCGGGCGGTGGTTGCCCCCTTGCCGGACAAGCTCCTGCAACTGGAGCAGCGTGACCCCAACAGCCTGTCGTTCGCGCAAGCGGCGCGGCTGGTGGGCATGGGTGCCAGCGTCGATGAACTGACCCAGTCCTGTGGCTTGACCCAGGCTGAGGCGGAGTTGATGAGCAAGTTGCACCGCAGCTGAGGGTTGCAGTGAATTGATCGCGGGGCAAGCCCGCTCCTACGGTACGTGTAGGAGCGGGCTTGACCCGCGATGCTTTTCAGGGCCCCGGCAATCTCAGGTCGGTAGGGGTGATATCGCGCTCCTGCGGGCCCTCGTCAACAAAGCCCACCGGCACCTTGCCCTTGAGCTGCCAGGCGAAGGCGATGATTTCGGCAATGGTCAGGTACAGGGCCTCGGGAATCTGGTCGCCTAGCTCCATGCGCGCTAACAGGCGCACCAGTTCGGCGTTCTCGTAGATCGGTACTTCGTGCTCGCGGGCAATCGCCAGGATTGCCTCGGCCAGCTCGTCGTCGCCCTTGGCACTGAGGGTCGGGGCCTGCTGGCCGTCATAGGTCAGGGCAATGGCCTGGCGTGGGCTTTTATCAATCATGCTTGTTCATCCACCCAGCGTTGTTCCAGGTGCGTGCGTGGTCCTTGGGGCGGTGTGCCGTGATGGCACTGCAGTTCGCCGACGTTCAGGCCGCGCGCCAGCAGACGCTCGCGCAAGTGGCCGAGCTGGCTTTCGATCAGCTGCGCGGTGCTCGGCAGTTCGGCCCACAGCTGGCTGGACAGGCTGCCTTGGCTGATTTGCGCCTGCACTTGCAGTGGCCCCAGCGGATGCAGGTCGAAAGACAGCTCGATGCGCCAGAGCATCTCCAGCGGGTCGCGGCGCTCGCGTTCCGGGTCGCTTTGCTGCTCCGGGGTTTCTTCGCGCTGCAGTTTCATTTGCAGGGGCATGAAGTCCTGGCCGGTGCGCAGCGGGATTTCCAGTTGCCAGGTGGTCTGCAGGTTGCCATCGGCGGTGGTGCCGGTCTGTTCCAGGCTTGCCAACTGATGGCTTTGCAGGCGCGAGATGGTTGCAGCGGCCAGGCGCAGCAAATGCTCAAGGTCACCTTCACCGTCCTGGCTCTGCAGCAAGCGCGAGGGCAGGGGAAAGCCACCGGGATGTGGCCGCGGGCTGACCTGGCCGAGCATGCCCAGGGCATTGCGGACCATGCCGGGCATCACCTGGGCCAGGGTGCTGGCGGCAGCGCCCGGGTTGAACGTGGCGTTGCCGGGCAGCCCCGGCAACAGTTGCGCCACCAGGCGCACCACCTGGGCCTTGAGGTCGGGGGCAAGCGCGGCTGGCAGCCCGGCCAGCAGCTTGGCCTCAAGAAACACGCCGCTGTTGTTCAAGGCCTGTGCCAGGCCCTTGGGGTCGCTGAGCTGGCGCACATCCGGCAGGCTGGCCAATAGTTTGTCTACCGTGGCGCGCAGTTCGTTGGGCTGGCTGTTGTCGCGTGGCAGCTGTTGCAGGGTATTGAGCAAACCCTGCAGGGACGCTTGGCGACTTTGCTGGGTGCTTAGCTGCTGGCTGATCGCTAGTTGCTCCTGGCGCCCGCTGAGCGGTACGAAGCTCAGTGATTGATCACTCTGCACCCGAGCGCTGAGCAAGCTGCCTACTGGCAATGGGCGCGGGCTGTCGATGGCCAGGGTAGCGCCGGCCTGGGGGCCGCCGAGCAGGGTTACCAGCGAGCGGAACTGCGCCAGTTGGCCGGCGTTCTGCGGCAGTGCCTGGCTTGTCAGCACCTTGCCTTGCAGCAGGGAGCCCACCGGCAGTTCGCGGGTGTCGATGCGGGTCAGGGTGGCCACGTTGCTGGCAATGGCCTGCTGCACGCTGATGGTCAGGTTGGCGCTGCTGCTCTGGCTCACCGTCAGCTGGCTGCCCTGGGCCAGGGGCAGGGTGCTGCTGGCCTGGACGTTGGTCTGCTTGCCGTTGTCCAGGGTGAGCTTGAGCAGCATCTGGAAGTCCTGACCGACCTGGCGCAGGGTCAGCACTTCGGCCTTGGCGGTTTCGCCCGGGGCCAGCAGCGCCTGTTGCGGCTGCAGCAGGCGCAACAGTTCGGCGGTCATTGCCGCGCGTAGCGGCGGGTTGGCCGGGATCAGTGCAGCTAGGTTATTGATTTCGCCTGTCATCCGCTCGCAACCTGTTGAAATAGCCCTCTTTACAGTAGGACATCACATGTATAATGCCGCCCGATCTTTGGCGATCAGCGCGGCCGGGCCACATCGTCGTTGCCAGTATAACGGCAAGGCCGGGACCGACTTGAGACAGGCATCCCAAGCATAAGGCGAAACCGTGACCCCTCATCTCCAAGCCGTGGGCCTGGCCTGCGAGCGCGACTGGCGAATGCTCTTCGAAAACCTCGAGTTGCACCTGGGCGCAGGCGACATGCTGCAGATCAGCGGCCCCAACGGCAGTGGCAAGACCAGCCTGCTGCGCCTGATGGCCGGCCTCATGAGCCCGACGGCCGGGCAGATCCGCCTCGATGGCAAACCGCTGGCCGAGCAGCGCAACGAGCTGGCGCGCATCCTCTTGTGGATCGGCCATGCCGCCGGTATCAAGGACGTGCTCAGCCCCGAGGAAAACCTCGCCTGGCTCTGCGCCCTGCATCGCCCGGCAGCGCCTGCGGCAATCCGCGAGGCCCTGGACGCGGTCGGGCTGCGTGGCTTCGAAGACGTGCCTTGCCATACCCTGTCGGCCGGCCAGCAACGCCGCGTGGCCCTGGCCCGCCTGTACCTGGACAGCCCGCCGCTGTGGATTCTCGACGAACCCTTCACCGCCCTCGACAAGCAGGGCGTGGCCCAGCTTGAAGCGCACCTGGCCGCCCATTGCGAGCAGGGCGGCATGGTCGTGCTGACCACCCACCACACGCTGGAACGCAAACCGTCCGGTTACCGTGAACTGAACCTGGGGCAGTGGGCCGCATGAGTGTGTTTGTGCTGTTGTTGCGCCGTGAAGCGCGTCTGTTGTGCCGACGTCCCGCCGAACTTGCCAACCCGCTGGTGTTCTTCGCCATCGTCGTCGCCCTGTTCCCGTTGGCGGTCGGTCCTGAGACTCAATTGTTGCAAACCTTGTCTCCGGGACTGGTCTGGGTGGCAGCGCTTTTATCGGTTCTGCTCTCGCTGGACGGGCTTTTCCGCAGTGATTTCGAGGATGGCTCGCTCGAACAGTGGGTCCTTTCGTCGCACCCCCTGCCTCTTCTGGTGCTGGCGAAAGTGCTGGCACACTGGGCCTTTTCCGGCCTGGCACTGGTATTGTTGGCACCCTTGCTGGCACTGATGCTAGGTTTGCCTGCTGCTTGCCTGCCGGTACTGCTGGCATCGCTTTTGCTCGGTACCCCGGTACTGAGCCTGTTGGGCGCCGTGGGTGCGGCTCTGACAGTCGGTTTGAAACGTGGCGGCCTGCTGCTGGCGCTACTTATTTTGCCGTTATATATCCCGGTATTGATCCTGGGCAGTGGCGCCTTGCAGGCGGCATTGCAAGCTATGCCGGCGACCGGTTATCTGCTCTGGCTTGGCAGCCTGACCGCCCTGGCAGTAACTCTGGCACCCTTTGCAATAGCGGCTGGCCTGAAGATCAGCGTCGGCGAATAATGAGGTCTGGGCACTGCCCAGCAAAGACCCTGGATGTACCGTGATGAAAAGCAGCGCAATCAGCTGGACGTGGTTTCACAAACTGGGTTCACCCAAATGGTTCTATTCCATCAGCGGGCGGATGCTGCCGTGGCTGGCGATTGCCGCCCTGCTGCTGATCGGCGTCGGCATGGTCTGGGGCCTGGCCTTCGCGCCGCAGGACTACCAGCAAGGTAACAGCTTCCGGATCATCTACATCCACGTGCCGGCGGCGATGCTCGCCCAGTCCTGCTACGTGATGCTGGCGGTGGCCGGTGTGGTGGGCCTGGTCTGGAAGATGAAAATAGCCGACGTTGCCCTGCAGTGCGCGGCGCCCATCGGTGCCTGGATGACCGCCGTGGCGCTGGTTACCGGCGCCATCTGGGGCAAGCCGACCTGGGGCAGCTGGTGGGTCTGGGATGCGCGACTGACGTCGATGCTGATCCTGCTTTTCCTGTACTTCGGTCTCATTGCCCTGAGCCATGCAATCAGTAATCGTGAGAGCGCGGCCAAGGCCTGCGCGGTGCTGGCCATTGTCGGGGTGATCAACATTCCGATCATCAAGTATTCGGTGGAGTGGTGGAACACCCTGCACCAGGGCGCCACCTTCACCCTCACCGAAAAGCCGGCGATGCCCGCCGAAATGTGGCTGCCACTGCTGCTGTCGGTGTTGGGCTTCTACTGCTTCTTCGGAGCCGTGCTGTTGCTGCGCATGCGCCTTGAAGTGCTCAAGCGCGAGGCGCGCGCCAGCTGGGTCAGGGAGGAAGTAATGAACAGCCTGGGTCGGGAGATGGCGCGATGAGCTTTGCCTCCTTCAGTGATTTTCTCGCCATGGGCCATCACGGCCTGTACGTCTGGTCAGCCTACGGCATCTGCCTGCTGGTGCTGGCCTTCAACGTCGCCTCGCCGGTATTGGCCAAGCGTCGTTACCTGCAAGAACAGGCGCGCCGTCTGCGCCGGGAGAACAAACCGTGAATCCGCAGCGTAAAAAGCGTCTGTTCATCATCCTCGGTCTGCTGGCCGGCATCGGCGTCGCCGTGGGCCTGGCCCTGAGCGCCCTGCAGCAGAACATCAACCTGTTCTACACCCCGACCCAGATCGCCAACGGCGAAGCACCGCTGGACACCCGTATCCGCGCCGGCGGCATGGTCGAGAAAGGTTCGCTGCAACGCTCTGGCGACTCGCTGGACGTGCGCTTCGTGGTCACCGATTTCAACAAGTCGGTGCCGATTACCTACCGCGGCATCCTCCCGGACCTGTTCCGCGAAGGGCAGGGCATCGTCGCCCTGGGCAAGCTCAATGCCGAAGGCGTGGTGGTGGCCGATGAAGTGCTGGCCAAGCACGACGAGAAGTACATGCCGCCGGAAGTCACCAAGGCCCTCAAGGAAAGCGGCCAGGCCGCCGCCACCGATGCCGGAGCCAAGCCATGAATGCGGCACTGATCATTCCTGAACTGGGCCAGCTGGCGATGATCCTGGCGATCTGCTTCGCCTGCGTCCAGGCCAGCGTTCCGTTGCTTGGCGCCTGGCGTGGCGACAGCCTGTGGATGGGCCTGGCGCGCCCGGCGGCCTGGGGCCAGTTCGCCTTCCTGGCATTTGCCTTCGCCTGCCTGAGCCACGCCTTCATGACCGACAACTTTTCGGTCGCCTATGTTGCCAACAACTCCAACAGCGCCTTGCCCTGGTACTTCAAGTTCAGCGCCGTGTGGGGCGCCCACGAAGGCTCGCTGCTGCTCTGGGCGATGATCCTCGGCGGCTGGACCTTTGCCGTGTCGATCTTCTCCCGGCAATTGCCACAGGTGATGCTGGCGCGGGTGCTGGCCGTCATGGGCATGATCAGCGTCGGCTTCCTGTCGTTCCTGATCATCACCTCCAACCCGTTCAAGCGCCTGCTGCCGCAGGTACCGAGCGACGGCGCCGACCTCAACCCGCTGCTGCAGGACATCGGCCTGATCGTCCACCCGCCGATGCTGTACATGGGCTACGTGGGCTTCTCGGTGGCTTTTGCCTTCGCCATTGCCGCCTTGCTTGGCGGCCGTCTGGACGCCGCCTGGGCCCGCTGGTCGCGGCCGTGGACCATCGTTGCCTGGGCCTTCCTGGGGATCGGCATCACCCTCGGTTCCTGGTGGGCGTACTACGAACTGGGCTGGGGCGGCTGGTGGTTCTGGGACCCGGTCGAGAACGCCTCGTTCATGCCCTGGCTGGTCGGCACCGCGCTGATTCACTCGCTGGCGGTCACCGAGAAGCGCGGCGTGTTCAAAAGCTGGACGGTGCTGCTGGCCATCGCGGCCTTCTCCTTGAGCCTGCTGGGCACCTTCCTGGTCCGTTCCGGGGTATTGACCTCGGTGCATGCCTTTGCCTCGGACCCCGAGCGCGGCATCTTCATCCTGATCTTCCTGTTGTTCGTGGTCGGTGGTTCGCTGACCCTGTTCGCCCTGCGCGCACCGGTGGTCAAGAGCCAGGTCGGCTTTGCCCTGTGGTCGCGGGAAACCCTGCTGCTGGCCAACAACCTGGTGCTGGTGGTGGCGGCTTCGATGATCCTCCTGGGCACCCTGTACCCGTTGATCCTCGACGCCCTGACCGGGGCCAAGCTGTCGGTCGGCCCGCCGTACTTCGATGCGCTGTTCATCCCGTTGATGGCGCTGCTGATGGTGGTAATGGCGGTGGGCGTGATCGTGCGCTGGAAAGACACCCCGAGCAAATGGCTGCTGGGCATGCTCACCCCGGTGCTGATCGCCAGCGCCGTGCTGGCGCCGATCGGCGGCCTGCTGGTGGATGATTTCGACTGGCAGGTGCTGACCACCTTCGCCCTGGCCGCGTGGATCATCCTCGCCGGTGCCCGCGACATCCTCGACAAGACCCGCCACAAAGGCCTGTTCAAGGGCTTGCGGGGCTTGAACCGCAGCTACTGGGGCATGCATGTCGCGCACCTGGGCCTGGTGGTGTGTGCCCTGGGCGTGGTGCTGTCGAGCAACAACAGTGCCGAACGCGACCTGCGCCTGGCGCCGGGCGAGTCGGTGGAGCTGGCCGGTTACCAGTTCATCTTCGAAGGCGCCAAGCACTTCGAAGGGCCGAACTTCACGTCCGACAAGGGCACCGTACGGGTGATCGAGAACGGCCGCGAGATCAGCGTGCTGCACCCGGAAAAACGCCTGTATACCGTGCAGCAGTCGATGATGACCGAAGCCGGTATCGATGCCGGTTTCACTCGTGACCTCTATGTCGCTCTCGGCGAGCGGCTGGACAACGGCGCCTGGGCCGTGCGGGTGCACGTCAAGCCGTTCGTGCGCTGGATCTGGCTGGGCGGCCTGTTGACCGGCCTCGGTGGCCTGCTGGCGGCGCTCGACGGGCGTTATCGAGTCAAGGTGAAAACCCGTGTGCGTGAGGCACTGGGCATGTCTGGAGCAACTGCATGAAGCGTTGGATCATGGTGCTGCCGCTGGCGGTGTTTCTGCTGGTGGCGGTGTTTCTCTACCGCGGCTTGTTCCTCGACCCGAGCGAACTGCCGTCGGCGATGATCGGCAAGCCGTTCCCGGCCTTTGCCCTGCAATCGGTGGACGGCAAGCCGCTGACCGAAGCCGACCTGCTCGGCAAGCCGGCGCTGGTCAACGTCTGGGCCACCTGGTGCCCGTCGTGCAAGGTCGAGCACCCGTACCTGAACAAGCTGGCCGAGCAGGGCGTGGTGATCCACGGGGTCAACTACAAGGATGACAACGCCGCCGCTCTCAAGTGGCTGGCCGAGTTCCACAACCCTTACCAGCTGGATATCCGCGACGAGCAGGGCAGCCTGGGCCTGGACCTTGGGGTGTACGGCGCGCCGGAAACCTTCCTGATCGACGCCAAGGGCATCATCCGCTACAAGCACGTCGGCGTGGTCGATGCCAGCGTCTGGCGCGAGCAACTGGCGCCGCAATACCAGAGCCTGGTCGATGAGGCCAAGCCATGAAGCGCTGGCTGGCAGCCGCTGTGCTCGGCCTGAGCCTGGCCGGGGTGACCCAGGCGGCGATCGACACCTATCAATTTGCCGATGAGGCCGAGCGCGCCCGTTATCACGAGCTGACCAAGGAACTGCGCTGCCCCAAGTGCCAGAACCAGGACATCGCCGACTCCAACGCGCCGATTGCCGCCGACCTGCGCCGGGAGATCTTCCGCATGCTCGGCGAAGGCAAAAGCAACCAGCAGATCGTCGACTTCATGGTTGATCGTTACGGCGACTTCGTCCGTTACAAGCCGGCCTTGAGTGCCCGCACCTGGTTGCTCTGGTTCGGCCCCGGCGTGTTGCTGCTGGGCGGCTTTACCGTGCTCGCGCTGATCGTGCGCAAGCGTCGTGGCCAGGCTGGCGCAGGTAACGCCGACCTTTCCCCCGAGGAGCGCGAGCGCCTCGCCAAATTGCTGGACAAAGAACACAACCATGACTGATTTCTGGCTTGCTGCAGGCCTGCTGTTGCTGGTAGCCCTGAGCTTTTTGCTGATCCCGGTGTTGCGCGGCCGTCGTGCGCAGCAGGAAGAAGACCGCACCGCCCTCAACGTTGCCCTGTATCAGGAGCGCGTCGCCGAGCTGGCTGCCCAGCAGGCCGCGGGTGTGCTCGATGCCGAGCAGTTCGGCAAGGGCCGCGACGAGGCCGCGCGCGAGCTGCTGGCCGATACCGAGGGCGCCGAACCGCAACGCCTGGGCCGCCTGGGCAAGCCCTTGCCGCTGCTGGCCGCGGTGCTGGTGCCGTTGATGGGCCTGGGCTTGTACCTGCACTTTGGCGCCAGCGAGCAGGTCGAGCTGACCCAGCAGTTTGCCAAGGCGCCGCAATCCATGGAAGAAATGACCCGTCGCCTGGAGCTGGCGGTAAAGGCCCAGCCGGATTCGGCCGAAGGCCTGTACTTCCTCGGTCGTGCCTACATGGCCCAGGAGCGTCCAGGTGACGCGGCCAAGGTTTTCGAACGTGCCGTGGCGGTTGCCGGACGTGAGCCGGAGCTGCTCGGGCAGTGGGCCCAGGCGTTGTACTTTGCCAACAACAAGCAGTGGAATGCCCAGACCCAGGCCCTGACCGACGAAGCGCTCAAGGCCGACCCGAACGAAGTCACCAGCCTCGGCTTGCTCGGCATCGCCGCCTTCGAGAGCGAGCACTATCAGCAAGCCATCGGCTACTGGAACCGCCTGCTGGCGCAATTGCCCGAGGGCGATGCGTCGCGGGCAGCGCTGCAGGGCGGGATCGAGCGCGCCAGCGAGAAGCTCAAGGCCGGCGAGGGCAAGGCCGCACCGGCGGTCGCCGAGCAGGCCACGGCACGCCTGAAGGTACGGGTGGAGCTGGCGGCGGCGCTCAAGGACAAGGTCAGGCCCGATGACACCGTGTTCATCTTCGCCCGCGCAAGTGCAGGCCCGCCGATGCCGCTGGCGGCCAAGCGGGTGACCGTGGCCCAGTTGCCGATCGAGGTCGAGCTGAGCGACAGCGACGCGATGATGCCGAACATGAAACTGTCGAGCTTCCCTGAAGTCCAACTGGTTGCGCGCATCTCTCGTGCTGGCCAGCCGACCCGTGGCGAATGGATCGGGCAGGGTGCTCCCCTGGCCAGCAGCACCACCACTGCGCAGCACCTGACCATCGACCGCCCGGACCAGTAAGAGATCGACTATGAACAGCATCGCCCGCCTGACCCTTCTATCCCTGGTTGTGGGCTTGAGTGCATGTACCGTTCATCAGCCCTCCGAACCCACCGCGCCGCCGATCGAGACCCTGCCGCCGGGCCCGAGCACCAAGCCTGCGCCCAAGCCGGGCGCGGTGCCGAGCAAGCCAGCCGTGACCCCGGTGCCCAAGCCGGTGCAGCGCACTTCACCGAGTTTTGCGCCACCGCCCGGTGGCGCCAGCCACTGGGACCCGCGCCTGGGCGTGTACGTGCTCGACGGCAAGCCCAACACTTTCTACCGCCAGCGCACCTACTACCGCTGGAACAACGGCTGGAGCTGGTCGACCAACCTCAACGGCCCGTGGCAGGAAACCGACAGCAGTGGCGTGCCGGGCGGCCTGGGCCGGGCTTTCGCCCAGTAGCCTGAAGTCCGCATAATGCCCCCTCGTGAATAGCCCGGGGGCATGGCATGACACAGACGGTATTGGTGCTGGTAGAAACGGTCGACGACTACCTGCCGCTCTTGGAGAACAACGGTTTTCGCCTGATTCGCGCGCAGACCCCGGCCTTGCGCGCCGAGGCCATTGCCCGCCATGGCGGGGAGATCGACGCGGTACTGACCCGTGGTCCGCTGGGCCTGTATGCCGACGAGATCGACGCCTTGCCGGCACTGAAGATCATCTGCGTGATCGGCGCCGGTTACGAGCAGGTCGACCTGACAGCGGCTGCTGCGCGCGGCATCACCGTGACCAATGGTGCCGGCGCCAATGCCACGGCGGTCGCTGACCATGCCATGGCATTGCTGTTGGCGGTGGTGCGCGACATTCCCCGCGCTGATGCCGCGATTCGCCGTGGTGAGTGGAACCGGGTGATCAGTCCGTCGGTCAGCGGCAAGCGCCTGGGGATCCTCGGTTTGGGCGCAGTCGGCCTGGCGATTGCCAAGCGCGCGGCGCAGGGCTTCGAGATGCAGGTGAGTTACCACAACCGAAATCCGCGTACCGATGCCGCTTATCACTACTGCGACAGCCCCTTGGCATTGGCCCGCGCATCGGACTTTCTGATCGTCGCCACCCCGGGCGGCGCCCATACCCGCCAGTTGGTCGACAAACCGGTTCTTGAAGCCCTTGGCGCGGACGGCTTTCTGGTCAACATCGCCCGTGCCAGCGTGGTCAATACGGCCGATCTGGTCGAGGCCTTGGCGTCGGGGGTGATTGCTGGCGCGGCGCTGGATGTGTTCGATCAAG
Organism: Pseudomonas sp. RC2C2; assembly: GCF_018390435.1. Lineage (NCBI taxonomy): Bacteria > Pseudomonadati > Pseudomonadota > Gammaproteobacteria > Pseudomonadales > Pseudomonadaceae > Pseudomonas > Pseudomonas sp. RC2C2. The sequence goes on from NZ_JAHBAX010000001.1 coordinate 3,947,428, forward strand.
AGCCCGCAGTACCTGATGCCTTGAAGGCCTTGGGCAATGTGGTGCTGACCCCGCACGTCGCCGGTCAGTCGCCGCAGGCTGCGCGCGATACCGTGCAGTTGGTGTTGAAGAACCTGCAGGCATTCTTTGCCGGCGCGCCGGTGTTGACCCCGGTCTGTGGATAACAGCTGCTAGACTTGCCGGCTACCTCTCCCAGCAAGGAGCCTTGACCATGTCCCTGGAAAAACACGGCCGCTGCCTGTGCGGCGCCGTCAAACTCAGCGTCAGCCTGGAGAAAGCCAGCGTCAACGCCTGCCATTGCAGCATGTGCCGGCAGTGGGGCGGCGGGCCGTTCCTGTCGGTGCATTGCGCTGAGCCGGTGCAGTTCACCCGCGGCCAGCCGGTGTTCCATGACTCATCCGACTGGGCCCAGCGCGGTTTCTGTGGCACCTGCGGCACGCACCTGTTGTACCGGCTGAAATCTGGCAATTTCGATGCGGTGTCGGTCGGTGTGCTGGAGGGCGATACCGACTGGATCTTCGATCTGCAGGTGTATGTCGACAAGAAACCGGGCTACTACTGTTTTGCCAACCGGACCGAGGAAATGACCGCCGCGCAGGTCGAGGCCATGTTCAGCTAAGCGCCAGTAACCATGCCTCGAACACTTGGGCCGCCGGCGAGCGCAGGGCCTGTTTGTCGTGCACCAGGTAGTCGGCTTGCCCGGTGTGCACGACAAACGCTGACACCTGGCGGATCGAACCGGTGTCGATCCGCTCGCGGGCCATGAACTCCCAGCCTAGGCCCACGCCCATTCCCTGCATGACCGCATCGAACACCAGGTTGACCTGGTTGAACGTCACCGCATTTGCCGGTGCCTGGTAGCGCAGGCCCTGATGGGCGAACCAGTCCTGCCAGTCCAGGCAGTTCCAGGCCGAGGCATCCAGTTGAATCAACGGCAAGGCCTGCAACTCGCTCAGTGAATGCACGGCGGGCAGGGCCCGTTTGACGCTGGCAATGGGGTAGATGGTCTCGTCGAACAGCTTGCTGGCCTTGAGCGAGCTCCAGTGGCCGTGGCCGTAGAGAATGCCGAAGTCGTAGTTGCCGATATCGCTCTCGCTGATTTCGTTGCTGGCGTGAATGTTCACCGTCAGCTCCGGGTGCTGCTCGTTGAAGCGCAGCAAGCGCGGGAACAACCAGTACTGGGCCACCGCGTGGGTGCAGATGACGCTGACGTTGCGGCTGCCGTGGCCGCTTTTCAGGCGCAGCACATTGGCCAGCAGGCTTTCGAGCATGGGCTCGACGATGGCGTTGAAGCCGTCGCCTGCCGGCGTCAGGGCAATGCCCCGGGCACGGCGTTCGAACAGCACCGCGCCCAGGTGCTCCTCCAGCACCTTGATCTGTTTGCTCACCGCGCTCTGGGTCAGGTACAGCTCGCTGGCGGCACGGGTAAAGCTGCCGGTACGCACCACGGCCTCGAAGGCGATCAGGGTGTCCAGTGGTGGCAGGTGACGGCTGAAGCGGCTCATGTGGCGATCCGGTCTGGGGAATGGCTGAATCATAAGGTCGATGCTTTCAGCGTTAAAGGTATTCCTCAGGGGAATGCCTGCATGCCGAATGATCTTTTGTCCAGGCGTTATCCAGGCGGTAGCCTGCGTACTTCTTTGAACAGGAGCAGGCACGTGAAACGGGGTGTGGTCTATGCCGGTACAGCCGGTGCGATGTGGGGGCTGGTGCTGATGGTGCCGCAGCTGTTGCCGGAGTTCAGCCCGGTGCTGCTCAGTTGCGCGCGCTTCGTGCTGTTCGGCCTGGTGACGCTGGTGTTGGCGATTCCCATGCGCAAAGCCCTGAAACGTCTGACCTTGAGCGACCTGTGGATGATCGGCCGCCTGGCCCTGATCGGCAACCTGCTGTATTTCATCTGCCTGGTGGCGGCGATCCAGCGGCTGGGCGTGGCGCCGGCGTCGTTGATCGTCGGCGTGCTGCCATTGACCATCACCCTGTATGGCCGCCACGACAGCGGCGGGGTGGCGCTGCGGCAATTGTTGCTGCCGCTGGGCCTGATCCTTGCCGGTATGCTCTGCATCAACCTGCAGACCTTTGCGCTGGAGCCCGGGGCGGTGGCCGACAAGCTTGCCGGTGTGCTCTATGCCCTGGGCGCGCTGGCCTGCTGGACCTGGTACGCGGTGCACAACAGCCGTTACCTCAAGCAGTGCGGGCATTTTGATAGCCATCAGTGGTCGGTGCTCAGCGGAGTGATGACCGGCGTGTTCAGCCTGGTACTGGTGGCGGCGCTGGCGCTGTGGCAGCCGGCCCCGTTGCAGGTCCAGGCGCCGCCTGAGCGTTGGGCGCTGTTCTGGCTGTACAGCCTGGGGTGCGCGGTGTTCGGCTCGTGGCTGGCGGCGGTGTTGTGGAATGCCGCGTCCAAGCGTATGCCGCTGACCCTGAGTGGCCAGTTGATCGTCTTCGAAACCCTGTTCGCCTTGCTCTACGCCTTCATCTGGCGCCAGAGCGGCCCGAGCCTGCTGGAGGGGGCGGCGATTGTCCTGGTGATCGGCGGCGTGTGCTGGTCGATGCGCCAGCATGAGCCGGGCAGGGCGCCAGCGACTGCCTGAGGCCCGTGTGGGAGCGGGTTTGCCCCGCGATGCCATGATGGTCATGGGCCTTGCAAAACCCCGCCAACCCTGCGAAAACGCTGCCCACTAAAGGCATATCCCGCTTCAACGAGGTCAAGCATGAGCAGCGAACTGCAAATCATCGATATCCAGCCAGGCAACGGCAAAGCCGTGGTCAAGGGCGCGCTGATCACTACCCATTACACCGGCTGGCTCGCCGACGGCAGCGAATTCGATTCTTCCCACAGCCGCGGCAAACCGTTCCAGTGCGTGATCGGCACCGGCCGGGTGATCAAGGGCTGGGACCAGGGCCTGATGGGCATGCAGGTCGGCGGCAAGCGCAAGCTGCTGGTGCCGGCGCATCTGGGCTATGGCGAGCGCAGCGTAGGCGCGATCCCGCCCAATTCGGACCTGACCTTCGAGATCGAACTGCTCGAAGTCCTTACCCGCGACGATTGATACAGGAGCACCCTGCATGGATGCAGTCATTCAAGAGCAGCCTTCTGGCTGCGGTATTGCCGCCTGCGCCGCCCTGGCGCAGATCGATTATGCCCAGGCCCGGCAGTTGGCCAATTCACTCGGTATTCATGCCGAGGACCCGCAATTGTGGTCCGACGCCACCTACGTACGGCGCTTGCTGAGCCACCTGGGCATTACCGCCAATGCCGAGCAGACCCTGTTCAGCAACTGGCAGGCGCTGCCCAACCGGGCACTGCTGGCGATCAAATGGCGCTTGCACAACGGTCGGCCCTTCTGGCATTGGGTGGTGTTCGTGCGTGAGGCCGGTGAGTGTTACGTGCTGGACTCCAAGAAGGCCCTCAAGCACAACCGCCGGCAGGATTTCGGCCGGATGAAACCGAAGTGGTTCATCGCCATCGGCACCTGACAGCCGTCTTAATTCAGCAACATCACCACGCTACAGTGGCCTCAGGCTCAGGGCCGAGCCTTCAGGGATCGAACCAATCGGCATTCTTGCACTCTGAAGCATGCCCGATTCCATGGACGGAACATCAGACAGGGATCCCCCCGCGGCTTCGGCCGCGGGGTGGCACAGGCGGGTCAGCCTCAACCCTTTTGCTGTGAAGAGCCCTATGAAGTTGCCGTCCCTGTTCATGCGTCACCGTCACGCCGCGTTGTCCCTTGCTCTGCTTGCCGGTGTCGGCCTGCTGGCCGTCGAGGCGGTGGAAAGTCGCGCCGAACCTGTGGACGGTGTGCAGACCCTGGTGTTCCTGCGTCACGCCGAAAAACCCGGCGAAGGCCTGGGGCAGCTCAATTGCCAGGGCCTCAACCGTGCCTTGGACCTGGCCACGCTATTGCCAGAGAAATTCGGCAAGGCCGACTACGTGTTCGCCGCCAACCCGTCCCGGCAGGTTGAAGAGGGCAGCAAGGACGACGCCTACAGTTACATCCGCCCGCTGATGACCATCAGCCCCAGCGCCATCAAGCTCGGCCTGCCGGTCAATATCGACTTCGCTGCCAATGACACCGGCGAGCTGGCCGACGAGCTGCTGCAGGACAAATACCGCAACGCCACCGTCTACACCGCCTGGTCTCACGGCTACCTGCCGGAACTGATCAACAGCGTGGCCGGCAAGGCGCTGGGGGAGAAACGGGTGATCACCGAGGACTGGGACGGCGGCGATTTCGACTCGATGTATGTGCTGACCCTGACCTGGCACGACGGCAAGGCCAGCCTGCTCAGCCGCAACTACAAGCAGGGCCTGAACAACGGCGAGCACACCTGTCCGAGCTGATCCTCAGTTCAGTGCTTCGAACTGCCCCTTGGCTTCGCGCCACTCAAATACCTTGCCCAGGCAATAGCTGCTGGCTTCCAGCAACACCTGGGTGCTGCCGCCCTCGAGCCGCACCTTGAGGGTGTCAATGCCCTGACTGTGGCAGTCGGGCAGATCGACCTCGAGGGTTTGCACGCGCTTGCCGCTGGCCTTTTCCATGACCTCGATGGTTTTCACCCGGTCATGGTCATCGGCCAGCGGGATCTGGAAATAGAAGCGCTCGGTGGACGCCGCCTGGGGTAATGACGGGGTGCCGGCAGGCCAGACTTGCTGATGACCGAAGTCAGCCACCAGGCGCAACTCCAGGGGCAACTGCCTGGCATTGGCGTAGGCTGTCCAGGTGCCGAGCATGGGCTCTCTGGCGGCATTGCCATCGGGGTTGTAGAACCTCAGTCGAGCGGTGGGCAAGCCGCCGCTGTCCAGTTCATCCATGAACAACTGGCGGCTGTAGTTCACCGAGCGCTTGAGGCGGATCGGCGTGCGATAGCGATCGTAAAAGTAGAAGCCGTGCTTGTAGTCGTTGGTTTTCTCGATCACCAGGGTGATCGCTTGCTTGCCCAAGGTGCCGTGGTACACCGACTGGTAGGCCTGGGCGCCGAGGCTCAGGCCGAGCAGCCCGACGGCCAGCAGGCACTTGCGTAGTGTGCTCATCGGTTGCGCTCCATGGCTTGCTGCTCAGTCTTGAGCGCGTAGCGATCGCTGGCCGGTTGATAGACGTAGTACTGCACGGCCTTGCCGGCAGCGCCACCGCTGGCCAGTTGGCCCACCGGGGTGGCCTTGAAGTCAATCACGCCATCGCCGTTGAAGTCGGCAAAGCTCAGGCTGGCACTGCCTTGAAAGAACAACGCCAGGTTGTCGATGACCTGCACGGTCTGGCCGCTGGTGCGATCAATGATACTGATGCTATCGACAGTGCCGACGTACTCGCCTGCGCCCTTGTGCGCGTGCACGCGAAATAGCCGGCGCCCGTCCAATGGCAGTTGCAGCAATTGGCCTTGCCAGGACGAATCCTGGCGATCGCTGAAACGCGTAACACGTTTGAGCTGCAGGGTTTGCCGTTCGCGGGTGCGCAGGTTCACCCGGGCACCGCGCAGCTCGCGGTCGTGGGTAAAGACGAAAGGCTGAATCAGCAGTGCGCAGGAGGGCAGGTCAGGGTTGTTCAGGATGTTGATCAGCAGCGGCAAGCGATGCTCGTAGGGCGTGCGCTCAAGCGGGATCAGCCATTGGCGCTGCGGTTCCAGCCAGTAACCCTCGATGGTCTTGTGCTGGGCGTCGTAGGTCAGGGCGACTTCGATTTCGGTGTCGCCCTGGGTGCCCTGATAGACGTGCACGGGCGGCACAGCCAGGACGGCGGCGCTGCTCAGCAGCGTGGCAACGGTAATGAACAGGCGAACCATGCTGCGATCCTTGCAAGGGTAGGGGGCGCAAGGATGGGCTGCTTGCCAGCGCTTTTCAAGGCATGGCTAGCGGCTGACCCGGGCGATCTGTTCATGGGCCCGCTCGCTGAATAGCCGCAACAGGTCGTCGAGGGTATGCGGCTGGCTCTCGTTGGCACGGGTCAAGGCATACAGGGTAATGGGCAGGGCGGGATTCAACGGCCGCACCAGCGTTTGCGCCGAGCCCTGGGCGGTAAACGGATCGATCAACGCCAGCCCTGCACCGGCTTCGACCATGGCCCGGGCCAGGGAATAGGTCTGTACGCGGATGCTGATTCGCGGTGCCGGCTCCAGGCTCTTCAGGTAATGGCCGACCTGGGCGGCCAGCGGGTCACTGCTGCTCAGGCCGATCAACGGCGCATCGGCCAGGGCTTCAACCGCCAGCGGTACGCCCTGGCGGTCTTCGCGCCAATAGCCCTTCGGCGCCAGTGCCACCAGCATGCCATGGGCCAGGGGCTGCACATTCAAGCCGGGATGTTCGGGATGGCGCAAGGTCAGGGCGACGTCGATCTCGCGCATCAGCAACTGCTGCACCAGCTCGCGGCTGTGCAAGCTCGACAGTTCGCACTCGGACTGTGGATGGCGCTCGGCCCACTGGCTGATCACCGGGGGGAACAGCGACAGGGCCAAGGCCGGCGTTGCCCCGATACGCAGGGTCATGCCCGGTTGTCGGCGCAGGCTGGCGGCCAGGCGGCGAACGCCCTCAACGCTGTCGCTGACCTTATCGACCTCACGTTCCAGCGCCAGGGCCTCCGGGGTGATCTGCAACTTGCCGCGCACGCGCAAAAACAGCGGGAAGCCCAGCTGCGCTTCGGCGTGCTGGAGAATCTTCGACACCGCAGGCTGCGTCACGTGCAGCAACTGCGCGGCGCCGCTGATGGAGCCGGTCTGGCGGATGGCCTGGAACACTTCGATATGACGCAAGCGCATGGGGCGGCCCATAACCTTTGTTTATGCTTTACCCATTTTTATTCATTATCGCCAGGCTGTCACCGGGCCTAGTCTGAAGGCCTTCGGATTGGCGGATGAAAGCACATGGCACAGCGGGTAACGGTGATCGGCGGCGGCGTCATTGGTCTGGCAACGGCCTACGCCCTGGTGCGTGACGGCTTTGCCGTCGACCTGATCGAGGCACGTGACAGCCTTGCCGGCGGCGCCAGCTTTGCCAACGGCGGGCAGTTGTCTTATCGCTATGTTGCACCCCTGGCCGATGCCGGGGTGCCGTTGCAAGCGCTGGGCTGGCTGCTGCGCCGCGACTCGCCACTGAAACTGCGCCCGCGTCTGGACCTGGCGCAATGGCGCTGGATGGGGGCCTTCATGGCCGCATGCCGCAGTTCGGTCAATCGTGCCAATGCCGCACACCTGCTGCGCCTGGCCCTGCACAGTCAGAGCACGTTGATGCAATGGCGCGAGGAAGACGCGCTGGATGGGTTCGCCTGGCGGCGTAACGGCAAGTTGGTGACCTTTCGTAACCGCGCAAGCTTCGCGCATGCCCGCCAGCACCTGCTCGACCCGCAAGGCCAGCGCGTGCTTGATGGGCAAGAGATCGGCGCGCTGGAGCCGGCCTTGGCCAATGCCCCTTTCATCGGTGGGGTGTTTACCGCCGATGAGGAGGTCGCCGATTGTCACCGCTTCTGCCTGGCCCTGGTCGAGCGCTTGCAGGCGTCGGGGCAATGCCGCATGAGGCTCGGGCAGACGGTGACGCGCATCCGTTACAGCGGCGCGGTGGTGCAGGCGCTGGAACTGGGTGAGCAGGTCTTGCCGGTGGAGTGCCTGGTGCTGTGTGCCGGGCACCGCAGTGCCAGCCTCGGCCTGCCCGGGTTGCACCTGCCAATCTATCCCCTCAAAGGCTACAGCCTGACCGCGCCGATCAAGGCCGGGCAGCAGGCGCCCCAGGTGAGCATCACCGACTATGATCGCAAGATCGTCTATGCCCGCCTTGAAGACCAACTGCGCATCGCCGCCATGGTCGATATCGTCGGCTTTGATGAAGCGCCCGATCCAGCGCGGCTGGCCAGCATGCGCCAGTTGGCCGTGGCGACCTTGCCCGAGGCCGCCGACTACCAACATGCCTGCGAGTGGGCCGGGATGCGTCCGGCAACCCCCAGTGGCGTGCCGTTGCTCGGTGCCACGGCGTACCGCAATCTGTGGCTCAACCTGGGTCATGGCGCCCTGGGCTTTACCCTGGCCTGTGCCAGTGGCCGGCTGCTGGCCGAACTGATAGGCGGCCGTACGCCGTCGATCGACCTGCACGGCCTTACCCCATGGGCGGCCTGAACTGAATAAGAACAACAACCGCAAGGAGTGTCCCGATGTCGATTACCCGTTTGCACCGTCCTGCTCTGCTTGTCCTGTCATTGTGCTTCGCGCAGCCCATTCTGGCCGAAACGCCGCCGCTCACCGGCAGCCTGAAGAAGATCGCCGAATCCGGCAGCATCACCCTCGGCTATCGCGACTCGTCCATTCCGTTTTCTTATGTGGGCGATCACAGCGGCAAACCCATGGGCTATTCGGTCGACCTGGCGGCTGAAATCGTCAAGCACCTGCAGGCCAAGCTGGCAGTGCCACAGCTCAAGGTGCGCTACAACCTGGTGACCTCGCAGACGCGCATTCCACTGGTGCAGAACGGCACGGTCGATCTGGAGTGCGGTACCACCGGGGTCACGGCCGAGCGGCAGAAACAGGTGGATTTCTCGTATGGCTTTATCTTCGTCAAAGGCCAGTTGCTGACCAAAAAGGACAGCGGCATTCAGGGCCTTGATGACCTCAAGGGCAAGAACGTGGTCAGCACCGCCGGCACCACCAATGAGAAGTACCTGAAAAACTACAGCCTGGAGCACAACCTTGGCGCCTCGGTGATCAGCGCCAAGGACCATGGCGAGGCCTTCATGATGCTGCAGTCCGGGCGCGCGGCGGCGTTCTACATGGATGATGCGCTGCTGTACGGCGAGCGGGCCAAGGCGCGCAACCCCCATGACTGGGTGGTGGTGGGCGAGGCACAATCGAAGGAGATCTACAGCTGCATGGTGCGCAAGGGCGATGAGGGCCTGCTGGCGCTGGTCAACGAGGCGCTGGCGGATGTCTATCGCAGCGGGCGCATCGAGGGCATCTACAATCGCTGGTTCCAGCAGCCGATCCCGCCCAATGGCCTTAACCTGGAGTTTCCGATGACCAGTGAATTGAAGGGCCTGATTGCCAGGCCGTCGAGTGAGCCGGTGCAGTAACGCCGCCGGCCCTGCAGGGTACACACAACTCCACTGTGGGAGCCGGCCTTGCCGGCGATGAGGCCAGTGCGGTCAGCACAGGATCGAGTGCATACAGCTTCAGGCCATTGGCGGCAAGCGTCGTTTCACCGGGGTCTTCTTGACGATCGCGGTGTTGGTTTCGGCATGGCTGTTGAGCTTGTCCAGCACGGTGTCGAGCTGTTCCATCGAGCGCACGTGCAGGCGCGCGATAAAACAGTCGTCGCCGGTGACCTTGTCGCATTCGGTGAATTCGGGGATGGCCATGATCTGCCGCTCCACCTCCTGCAGTTGCCCTGGCAGCGGCCGCACCCGCACGATCGCCTGCAACTGGTAACCGAAACAGCGCGGGTCGATCTCCACCGTGTAGCCCGTGAGTACGCCACGCTCTTCAAGCCGGCGCAGGCGTTCACTGACGCTGGGGGATGACAGGCCGCTGAGCTGCGCCAGGGCTTTAAGCGAGCGCCGCGAGTCTTCCATCAGCGCCTTGATCAACAGCTGGTCGATGTCGTCGGTCATACTGGCCTCGTTAGGCAAAAAACCAAATCTGCCTTGATAGTAAAGGTAGAGGTTCAGTCTAGCCTGTTTTATCCACTGGAACGGGCCCTGAAGCCCTTGTCATAATTTGCCCATCGTCAAGGAGGTGAGTGATGGACAGTTCAATACGCCGTGGGTCGCTTGAGATGGTCGCCGCGATGTTGATTTCCGGGACCATTGGCTGGTTCGTGCTGGTGTCCGGGCAACCGGTGCTGGATGTGGTGTTCTGGCGCTGCGTGTTCGGCGCCGGCACCTTGCTGCTGATTTGCCTGGCCATGGGTTTTCTCAAGCCCAATCTCCTGACCTTGACCACCTTCGCCCTGGCGGTGCTCAGTGGCGTGGCCATCGTCGGCAACTGGGTGTTGCTGTTCGCCTCCTACTCGCGGGCCTCGATTGCCATCGGCACGGCGGTATACAACGTCCAGCCGTTCATGCTGGTGGGCCTGGCGGCGCTGTTTCTCGGCGAGAAAATCACCGTGCCGAAGCTGTTCTGGCTGGCGGTTTCCTTTGCCGGGATGCTGGCGATCGTCAGTGCCCATGGCAACCAGGGCGGCAGCGGCAACGACTACCTGCTGGGCATTGCCCTGGCCCTGGGCGCGGCGTTTCTGTATGCGCTGGCGGCGCTGATCATCAAGCGCCTGAGCGGCACCCCACCGCACCTGATTGCCCTGATCCAGGTGTGCACCGGCATCCTCTTGCTGGCGCCCTGGGATAACACCCGCGGCCTGCCGGGCGATGCCGGCGCGCTGGCCAGCCTGGTGACCCTGGGCATCGTTCACACCGGGGTGATGTACGTGCTGCTGTACGGGGCGATCCAGAAGCTGCCGACCGCCTTGACCGGGGCGCTGTCGTTCATCTACCCGATCGCGGCGATCTTCGTCGACTGGTTCGCCTTCGGCCATCGCCTGGAGCCGCTGCAATGGCTGGGGGTGGCCGCGATCCTGCTGGCCGCGGCCGGTATGCAGCAAGGCTGGTGGTTCAAGCCCGCGCTCAAGGCTCCGGCGGTCAAGCCAGACTGACCGCCGCACGGTCGATCAGGGCTGCCACTTCGGCGGCCCTGGAGGCCAGCGAGGCATGGCTGGCGTCCAGCGTGAGCAACTCCTTGGGTTGCATGCGTTCAGCCATGAGTTTCTGGTTGTCCGGGTGGATCATCCGGTCGTGGCTCGAGAGCTGGTACCAGGTGGGTTTGTGTTGCCACGCAGGGTCGCCGATGGTGTCGCCGAAGGTGCTGGCCAGCGGCGCCTTCTGGGTCACGCTCATGACCAGCCCTTCGTCCTTGCTCAGGTCCTGGCAAAAGCTTTCATGCATCTTGTCGGGTTTGATCCACAGGTAGCCATCGCCATCCGGCTGCAGGTTGGCTGCCGCTTCAGGCGGGTTGTTGGCAGTGATGCTGCCTGGGCTTTCGCCTTTTTCGGGGGCAAAGGCGGCAATGTAGACCAGGCCCGCAACATTGGCCTGGTTGCCCATCTGGGTAATCACCGCGCCGCCGTAGGAGTGCCCGACCAGCAGCACCTTGCCCGTAATCGAGGCGACCATCTTGCGTGTGCGTTCGGCATCGTCGGCCAGTGAGGTCAGGGGCATTTCCACGGCATGCAGGTTACGGTGGCCCAAGCGTGACAGTTCGAGGATGACCCGGCTCCAGTGGGCGGCGCCGCCCCAGAAACCATGGACCAGGACAATGGACGGGGTCTCGCTCATGATCGTTCTCCAGTGCAGGGGTGGAATGCTAGTGTAGATGCTTATGACTGCTTATGAAGGACCGCGCCGATGGCCCAGAACATCTACGACAATCCGGACTTTTTCCATGGCTACAGCCAGCTGGGGCGCTCGCGCGCAGACCTCGACACCCTGGAATTGCCCAAGGCCGCCTTCGATCTTGCCTACAGCTCCCTGACCCTGCATTACATCGACGATCTGCCGCGTCTGTTCGCCAACGTGCACGCGGCCTTGCGCCCGATGGCGTGATCAAGTATCACCGCACCCCGGGCACCTTGCTCAATCAGCTGGTAGGCGCCGGCTTCACCCTGGCCCATGTGCAGGAGTGGGGGCCGAGCGCTGAACAGATCCAGGCCTGCCCGGCATTGGCCGAAGAGCAGGAACGGCCCATGCTGTGCCTGGTGGCCGCGCAACGTTGAACGCGCATACAGGGAGGTAGGCATGTTTTCCAAAATCAGCCTCGAGCAGTGGCGTGCATTTGTCGCCACGGTCGAGTGCGGCGGCTTTTTGCAGGCTGCCGAGCATTTGTTCAAGTCCCAGTCGGCGGTCAGTCATTCGGTCAATCGCATGGAGGTGCTGCTCGGCCATGAGCTGTTCATCATCGAGGGTCGCAAGGCGGTTTTGACCCCCTTGGGCCAGGCGTTGCTGCCCCAGGCCAAGCATTTGCTCGGCGCGGCGCAAAAGCTTGAACAATTGGCCAATCAGTACCAGCCGGGGTTGTTCAACGAGCTGGCGCTGGCGGTCGATGTACTGTTCCCGCTCGAGCTGTTGCAAGAGGCTTTGCAGGGGTATTCGGCAACTTTCGCGGACTATCGTATTCGCCTGTATGAAACCGCATTGTCTGGTGCGGGCGAGCTGCTGGAAGACGGCAAGGTCGAGCTGGGAATTGCCAGCAGCCTGCCCGCTGGTTACCTGCAGGAATTGCTGCTGACGGTAAAACTGGTCTGCGTGGTTGGCGCCGATCACCCGCTGGCCGCCAGCCAGGGCGAGCTGGGCCTTGCGGATTTGCAGCCGCATCGGCAGGTGGTGATTCGTGACTCGGGCACCCGCCATCCTCAGAACAGCGGCTGGCTCGGCACCTCCCAGCGCTGGACGGTCAGCAGCCTGGCGGCGGCCTGCACCCTGGTCGAACGCGGGATGGGCTTTGCCTGGCTGCCCGAGCATGCGATCAATGAATCGCTGGCTGCCGGGCGTTTGCGCCGCGTGGCGCTGCAGCATCAACGCCAGCGGGAAGTGCCGCTGTACATTGGCTACCCGCAAGCGCTGCGGCACAGCCCCGACGTGCAACTGCTGGTGCAGGTGCTGGGGGAGCTATGCCAGCGCTGCAATAGCCGCTGCGCACCTTAAGACAAAATCGCCTCGGTCTTGTCCAGGTTGTCGCGGATGTCGCTGAGCACTTGGCGCAACTGCTTCAGGGTCAGGCATTCAGACAAGCGAAAGCGCTCGGCGATCACCAGTGAGGGCACCGAGCGCAAGCCCAGTTCGCGACCCTGGCGCAGATCCCGCTCCAGCAACGCAGGCGCATCGTGCTGCAAGCTGTGGGCGAAGGCCTGTGGATCGAAGCCGGCCTCTGCGGCGATTGCCAGCACAGTGGCCTTGTCACCGATATTGCGGTTCTTGACCAGGTGCGCCCACTGCAGGCGGTCGAACATCAGTTCGTGACCGGCATTGCCAGCCAGCGCATGGGCTGCCTGGCAGGCCGTGGCGGCGAGCAGGCCGTTGGGGTATTCGAAGTCTTGCTCGCGCATGCCCGGGATGTTGATGCGTTTTTCGTCCTCGGCGCGGGCGCAGGCCTGCCAGTGATCAAGGATGGTTTCCTTGGCCTGGGGCATCGAGCCAAAGCGCTGGATCATCGCCTCGCGGCTGCTTTGCAGGATGAAACTGCGGTGCTGGATATCCAGCTCGAACTCGGCTTGCAACTGTTTTAGGCGCGGGGCCAGGACAAAGCACCAGGCGCAGACGACATCGTGGAAGAATTCGATTTTCAGGGTAGACATGGCAAAGATCCGCGAGTGAAGGTGCGGGCACTATCGGCAACGGCGGCGGGCAAAAAAAGCGACAAAAACCGGCCACACTCACCCATCTTGTTCATCAATGGCCGAACGGCCTGCTGTCACCGGCGGGGCAGGGTAGAATAGGCGGCTTTACCCGATTGAATCTGCCCATGACCTCTGTGATCGACACCCTCCACCAGCACCTGCTCGCCGCCCTTGACCCGGCGCCGGCCGAAACCCGCCGCCTGTTTCACGGGCGCGGGCGCTGCTGGCCGGGGCTTGAGCAGATCACGGTGGACTGGTTGCAGGGCGTGCTGCTGGTGTCGCTGTTTCGCGAGCCGCCCGAGGGCCAGTTGCCGGCGCTGGAGCACATGCTCCTGGCCCTGGCCGAAGCACCCTGCTGGAGTGGCCAGGCGATTCTGCTCCAGCATCGCTACCTGCCGGACAGCCCCGGGCAGTGGTTGCTCGGCACACCCTGTGAGCACTGGCTGATCGATGAGGACGGCCTGCGTTATCAGTTGGACCTGGGCCTTAAGCAGAACACCGGGCTGTTCCTCGATATGCGTTATGGCCGGCGCTGGGTGCGCGAGCAGGCGGCGGGCAAGCGCGTGCTCAACCTGTTCGCCTACACCTGCGGGTTCTCGCTGGCGGCGATTGCCGGTGGTGCCGAGCAGGTGGTGAACCTGGACATGGCGCGTTCGGCGTTGAGCCGCGGGCGCGACAACCATCGGCATAACGGCCATGACCTGGGCAAGGTGAGTTTTCTAGGCCATGAGCTGTTCAAGTCGTGGGGTAAGGTGCGCAAGTCCGGGCCCTATGACCTGATCATCATCGACCCGCCGACCTTCCAGAAAGGCAGCTTCGTCCTGACCCAGGATTACCGCAAGATCCTGCGGCGCCTGCCGGAACTGTTGAACGACGGCGGCACGGTGCTGGCCTGCGTCAACGACCCGGCGATCGGCCCGGACTTCCTCGTCGACGGCATGGCCGCAGAAGCGCCGGGGTTGACCTTCGTCGAACGCCTGGCCAACCCGCCGGAGTTCCCCGACAGCGATCCGGCGGGCGGGCTCAAGGCGTTGGTGTTCAGGGACCTTGTGTAGGCGCGGGCTTGCCCCGCGATAGCATTCTGTCAGCCATCGCGCATCGCGGGGCAAGCCCGCTCCTACTTGGCTAACCGTCGCCAGCCGAGCACCACACCACTGACACTCAGCACCAACCCGCCCAGGCTGAAGGCGATCATCCAGGCATCCCACAGCGGGCGCTGTTGCAACAGCGGCAGCCAGTCCCAACTGTGCAGCAACGAGAACAACCAGCGCGACACGCGCCGCGGCTGGTCGAGCACGCCCAGTACCTCGCCGGTGTACAGGTCCAGATGCAGCCAGGTCTGCTGCGGGTCGGCAAAGCGCACGCGCAACACCGGCAAGCGTTTTTCCAGGTGCCCGAGCATGCTCTGTTCGGCCCTGGCGTAGTAGTAGAAGTCGTAGGCTTCTAGCTGCTCGCTGTGCATCTGGTCCTGTGGCAGCAACGCTTGCGCTGCATGCTCGAGCAGCTCCCTGGGCAGGCGCTCGAGCACCTGGCCGTCGGCCATCGACAGCACCCGGGTGCGCCCGGCGCCGTCATGACCGACCAGGTATCCCGCGCCAGCGATCAAGCGCCACTCAAGTTCACGTGCGTTGAAGCCCTGTTGGTCAAAGCGCATCAGCGCTTCACTGGCAGACACCGGAAAAGCCGCCGCCGACAACGGCCCGCCTTGATACGCCGCAACGTTCAGCGGCACTGAACTGCTGAACAGCCGCCACGGGTTCATCGACATCAGGCCGCTGAAGATCCAAGTGATCGCCAGCACGCCGAACAGCAAGCCGCCGATATGGTGCCAACGGGCAAACCCACGGTAGGGCGAGCGCGAGCCACTGCGATAGGGCTTGCGCAGGCGCCAACGGAGGAAGCCGATCACCGCACCGAGCACTGCCATCAGCGTGGCGGCCAGCGACAGGTAGATCACCAGATTGCTCCACAGGCCGTCCACGCCGATGCCACGCAACGGGTACAGCCAGTGCAGCCAGGCGCCGACCAGGTTCCAGCCGCGTTCCACGGCGCTGGCATCGCGCACCACTTCGCCGGTGTGCCCGGAGATGTACAGCAGGGTGCGCTCGCCATCGTCGAGCTGTACCCGCTGCAACGGGCGCTCGGCGTCGAGGGCGCGAGAGTGGCTCCACAGGTCCTCATACACTGCGCCGCGATAGCTGGCCGTGGCCACGGCGTCGTACTGACGAGCACTGGCCAGGGCCTGTTCGCGCTCGATCGGTTGCAGGCGCTGGCCCGTGCGGGCATCCACCGCCACGCTGGCGCGGCCCGGATAGCTGAACAGGTAGCGCGGCTGCGCGGCCACCATGCTCAGGCGGATGCTCGCGGGGCTGCGTTCGGCATCGGCACTGCGCAGGGCAGTACCGAGGTCGACGCAGCAGTCTGTCAGGCGCAATGCTGGTAGATGGGCGAAGTGCTCGCGCGGGGTCAGCTTGGGGTAGCCGACATACAGCATGACCATCCCCGAAAAGAACCACAGCGCCATGAACAGACACAGCCCGATGCCCAGCCAGCGGTGCCACAGGTACAGGTAACGTTTCATCGGTGGCGTCCTAGAAGTGCGTCTGCACGGCCAGCTCAAGGGTGCGCGGGGCACCGAGGTAGAGCATGCTCGCAGAGGTCCAGCGGGCGTACACCTCGTCGGTCAGGTTGCGCACCCGGGCGGTGATGCGCGTGTCGTCATCGACCTTGAAGCCGAGGAAGGCGCCGAAGATCGTGTATGACGGCGCATAGCGGGTGTTGGCTGCATCGGCATACACCGAAGATACATAGCGGCTGTCGGCACCGACTTGCCAGCTCGGGTCGATGTCGTAGGTCAGCCACAGGTTGGCAACCCGCTCGGGGATGTTGGTCGGGGTGTTGCCCTTGCGCGAGATCGAGCGACCGCCGACGTTCTCGTTGAACTCATCGTACTGGGCGTCGACATAGGCAAAGTTACCCTCGGCCAACAGCTTCGGGGTGACATGCAGCGAGGCGGCCACCTCGACCCCGCGCGAAGACTGCTTGCCCACCGGCTGGGTGACGCTGGGGTTGGCGGCATCGGCGGTGGCCAGGTTCTTGCGCTCGATCTGGTAGGCGGCGACGGTGGCGGCGCCACGACCGTCGAGGAAGCTGAACTTGCTGCCCACTTCCAGTTGCTTGCCGGTGCTCAGGTCGAAGTCGCGTACCGAGGCAAAGCTGGCGGTGCTGAGCATGCCCGAGGGCGGGTCGGCGGCGGTGCTGTACTGCACGTAGACGTTGGCCGCCGGGGTCAGCTCGTAGACCAGGCCGATGCGCCCGGTGGTGGGCTCGTAGCTGCGCTGGAAGTCCAGCGGGTTGTTGGCATCGACCGTGCGGTAGTTATGCACATCGAGGTCGATATGGTCGTAGCGCAAACCAGTGAGCAGCGACAGGCGCTCAGTCAGCTGCAGACGGTTTTCGACGAAAGCCGCCCAGGTGTCGACGGTGTTCTCGCGGTTCTTCTGATAGCCCGGGACCATGCCGTTCAGATCATAGAAATGCCCGGGTTCGAAGGTGGCCGGGTCGACGCTGTCGAAAATGCCGGTGATCGAGCGCGGGTAGCTCATCTGCACGTTGTGGCTGTAGTCCAGGCCCGCCGACCACTGGCTGTTCAAGCCGAACAACTGGCCTTCGTGGAGCAGCTCGAAGCGGTTGCCGTTGAGTTCCTGGTCGTGGCGTTGCAGCAGCGCGTTGGAGCGGTTTACCCGGCTGTTGTCGGCGTTGTAGGCGTAGGTTTCGAGGTTACGGAAGTTACGCTCGGTGTTGTAGTGGTAGAGCGTGTTGCGCAGCGAGGTGGTGTCGTTGAAACGGTAGTCGGTGATCGAGCGCAGCCAGCGCACGCGCTGTTCGTAGCGGCCGTCCTCGACGTTGTAGTTCTCTAAGCGGCGGCTCTCGTCGACCTTCATTTCGCCACCCAGCGGGTTGAGCACCGGGCTGCCCCAATAGGGGCTGTCGACCGTTTCGTTCTGATACTCCACGGCCAGGGTGTGGGACAGCTGGTCGTTGATGTCGGTTAGCAGCGAGAACGCCACGGTCCAGGCATCGCGCTCTTCGCGATCGACATAACCATTGCTTTTGCTGTGGCTGAAATCCAGGCGCGCATAGTTGCGGATGCCGTCGCCGTCGTTGAGCGCATGGTTGAAACCGAACGAGGTTTCGCTGCTGTCGTAGGAGCCGTACGTGATCCGCCCTTCGTTGAAGTTCTCGTCACGACTGGCCAGCTTGGTGATGTAGTTGATCGAGCCGCCGACGGCACCGGCACCGAAGAGGAAGCTCGACGGCCCGCCGACGGCTTCGACCCGGTCATAGATCCAGCTGTCCACCGGGCGCGCGGCGATGGAGTCGTACTGCACGCTGATACCGTTGAACAGTTGGGTGATCTGCGCCCCGGAAAAACCCCGGTACGCCACCGAACCTGCCGAGCCGGGCGGCGAGGCAGCGGTCATGCCGGGCACGCCGTTGAGCACGTCCTGGGTGGTCTGGGCGCCGCGCTGCTGGATCTGCTGGCGGTTGACGATGTTCACCGAAGCCGGGGTTTGCCGCGGGGTCAGGCCAAGGCGCGAGCCGGTTTGCGAAGGGGTGTCGAGCAGTACGCCGTCTTCGGCGTCGGCGCGGCTGTTGATGCGCAGGTCAGGCAAGGTCAGCGGCGCCTCGGCCACAGCATTGAAGGACAGCGCGCACAGCAGTGCCGCGCAACCGGACAGGCGATAGGAGTAGGGCATGAATCACACTCTGGAAATTGAGCCAACGGCCGCCTGCACCTGTCAGGCAGGCGCAGCAAAAAAACGGCCGGTTTCAGGCAGCCCGGGGAGCTGCCAGGAGATTCAAGCCAGAAGCGGGGAGGCGCGGGGATTGGCGGCGGGCCAGCAATAACGCGGCGGCGCCTTGCTGCGCAGTTCGCGGTGATAGCGGCGTACACGGCTGACCGCCAGCAGCCAGCCGATAACCAGCGCAAGGCCCAGGCACACCACGGCGGCGGCGCACACCGGGCAGGTCTGCATGCTGTCCCAGCCGGCTACTGCCTGATCGCCGAAATCGCTTTTCAGTGTCGGCCCGGCGCTGCCCATGGCTGAGCAATAGGCGCCGCCAATGCCATTGAGCTGCAAGCCCATCATCTGCCCGTGACCGAAACCGCAGGCGAACAGATTGAACAGGACACAGAAGTACAAGGTCCAGGCAATCAGCGGGCGGTCGGAGGGGGAGCGGTTCATGGCCGCGACTTTAGCACCGATGCCCGCAGGCGTTAAAGCCGAATCAGGCCTGTTGTTCGGTGACTTTCTGCGGCGGCGGGTTGTATTGCGCGAAGCTGTCGCGGGGCAAGCCCGCCCCTACACATTCAGTAGGAGCGGGCTTGCCCGGCGATGAGGCCCTTACTGTCCGGTATAGATCTGGTCGAAAACCCCGCCATCGTTGAAGTGGGTTTTCTGCACGGTGCGCCAGTCACCGAAGGTCTTCTCCACCGAGAGGAAGTCGACTTTCGGGAAGCGGTCGGTGTACTTGGCCAGTACCGCCGCATCACGCGGACGCAGGTAGTTGTTGGCGGCGATTTCCTGAGCCTCTGGCGACCACAGGTACTTCAGGTAGGCCTCGGCGGTGGCGCGGCTGCCTTTCTTGTCGACCACCTTGTCGACCACGCTCACCGGCGGCTCGGCCTCGGCGGAAACGCTTGGGTAGATCACTTCGAACTGATCGCGACCGAACTCGCGGGCGATCATCTCGGCTTCGTTCTCGAAGGTCACCAGCACGTCGCCGATCTGGTTGGTCATGAAGGTAGTGGTGGCGGCGCGGCCACCGGTATCGAGCACCGGTGCCTGCTTGAACAGCTTGCCGACAAAGTCCTTGGCCTTGTTCTCGTCACCACCGTTCTTCAGCACATAGCCCCAAGCCGAGAGGTAGGTGTAGCGGCCGTTACCGGAGGTTTTCGGGTTCGGCACGATGACCTGGACACCGTCCTTGAGCAGGTCGGGCCAGTCTTTCAGGGCCTTGGGGTTGCCCTTGCGGACGATGAACACGGTAGCCGAGGTGAACGGCGCGCTGTTGTTCGGCAGGCGCGTGACCCAGTTATCCGGGACCAGTTTGCCGTTGTCGGCCAGGGCATTGATGTCGGTGGCCATGTTCATGGTGATGACGTCGGCCGGCAAGCCATCGATCACCGAACGGGCCTGCTTGCTGGAGCCGCCGAAGGACATCTGCACGGTGATTTTCTCTTTGTGCTCGGCTTCCCAGTGCTTCTGGAACGCGGCGTTGTAGTCCTTGTAGAAGTCGCGCATCACGTCATAGGAGACGTTCAGCAACGGTGCCGGAGCGGCCTGGGCCAGGGAGCCGAAGGCGAGGCCGGCGGCCAGAAGCGAGGCACTGAAGAGTTTTTTCACTGCGCATTCCTTGTTCGAGTTGGCGTTAAAGGCATTATGCCAGCGACTATAGCGGTTGGGCTTTAGGCGCTAAAAGATTAAAAAGTGCTTTGCTTATAGCGTTTTCCTGAACAGCGCATTGCCGCAGCGCGAGCAGAACGCGGCGCCGTGTTCATGGCTGTTTTTCCGGCACACCGGGCAGTCGTGCTGCAGTTGTTCGCCGCGCATGGCGTTGGCAAGCTCCGCAGTGAAAATCCCGGTGGGCACGGCGATGATCGAGTAACCGGTGATCATCACCATCGATGACAGCACCTGGCCCAGCGGGGTCTTGGGCACGATGTCGCCAAAGCCGACGGTGGTCAGGGTGACGATGGCCCAATAGATGCCCTTGGGGATGCTGGTAAAGCCATGCTCGGGGCCCTCGACCACGTACATCAGGGTGCCGAACACGGTGACCAGGGTCGAGACGCTGAGCAAGAACACGATGATCTTCTGCTTGCTGCCGCGCAGGGCCGCGAGCAGGTAATGGGCCTGTTTGAGGTACGGGCTGAGCTTGAGCACGCGAAAGATCCGCAGCATACGGATGACGCGGATGATCAGCAGGTACTGGGCGTCGCTGTAGTACAGGGCGATGATCCCCGGCACGATCGCCAGCAGGTCGACCAGGCCATAAAAACTGAAGGCGTAGCGCAAGGGCTTGGGCGAGCAGTACAGGCGGATCAGGTACTCGACCAGGAAGATCGCGGTAAAACCCCATTCGATGGCCGCCAGTACCCCGGCATAGCGCTGGTGCACCTCGTCGATGCTGTCGAGGATCACCGTGACCAGGCTGGCAAGGATGATCAGCAGCAGGATGCTGTCGAAGCGCCGGCCGGCGACCGTGTCGGTTTGAAAAACGATGACGTAGAGCCGCTCGCGCCAGCTCGAAGGGGTGTCCATAGGCTCGTTCCAAAGGCAGATGGGCAGAGCCTAGGGGCTGCACCTCAGCTGTGCAAGCGACGCCGGCTGTGGGACGCCGGCAGGCGCAGCAGGCGGCCACCGCCGTGCAGCAGCCAGCAGGCGAGGATGAACGGCGCGGTCAGACCGGGCACTGGCAGCAGGCTGAACGCCGGTTGCAGGGCAATCGCCAGGACGATGGCCAGCAGCGGCAACCAGGGCCGCTGGCGCTCTTGGCTGAAGGCCAGGGCGGCAAGGGCAGCGTTGAAGCCGAACAGGCCGTTATAGGCCGCCATCGCTTCGCCACCGAGCAACGCCACGCTGCCGCCGATGGCCGAGCCGAGCAGGGCCCAGACTGCTGCGTAGCGATTGGAAATCAGCAGGCCGATGGCGATCAGCCCTCCGGCCAGGGGCTGGTCGAGCAAGAAGATCTGCCCGAGACCGCGCGTCAGGGCGAACAGCGGGTTGGCCTCGACGCTGGTGCTGGCGGCGCTGGCGGGTTCGGCCATGGCCAGCGCAGCCCAGCCGAGCAAGACGAACGGCGCCGTGTAGGCGGGCAGCAGTTGCCGGGGGCCGGCGCGCTTGAGCCACTGGTGCACGAGCATGCTGCTCAGGCCGCCGGCGGCGATGATCAGAGGCGGCAGGATCGCCGACCAGGGCAGGGCATAGCTGATCAACAGGCCGATCAGCACGCCGTTGTAGCTGTACAGGCCGGCCTGGCGGTCGCTGCGGTTGTAGCCGCGACGCTGGGCGGTCAGCAGCCCGGCGAGGGCACCGAGCAAGGCGCCACCGACCAGGTCGGGCGCGGTCAGGGTAATCGCCAGCAAGCAGCACAGGCCACACAGCGGATTGCGCTGCAGCAGCACCTGGCTGAAGCCGTTGAGCAAGGCCGTGGCCCAGTCGGGGCACGGGTTGACGAAATTCTTGGTGTACATGGGGGCAGTCTGGGTTGATGTGGAGTGGGGCGCCTCTTTGGGCCGGGTTGTCCCACCTGGGGTTTGTGTTGCACTCATCGCGGGGGGGGGGCCCGCCCCCCCCCCCCCCCGGGGGGGGGGGGGCCCCCCCCCCCCCCCCCCCCCCCTCGGCCGCAGTGCGGCCGCACCTGTCATCACTCGTAACGCAAGGCGTACGCCGGCTCCACCTGCGATGCCCGCCACGCCGGGTACAGCGTCGCCAGGAAGCTCATGATCAAGCCGGCGCTGCAGATCAGCGCCACGTCGCCCCACTGCAGCTCGGACGGCAAGGTGCTGATGAAGTACACGTCCGAGGTGAAGATATGCTGGCCGCTGACGCGCTCCAGCCAGCCGACGATCTGGCTGACGTTCAGCGCCGCGATCACCCCGAGCACGCCGCCAATCAAGGTACCGACGATACCGATCAGGCTGCCCTGGACCATGAAGGTGCCCATGATCTGCGCCGGCGTCGCGCCGATGGTGCGCAAGATGGCGATGTCGGCGCCCTTGTCATTGACCACCATGATCAGCGTGGCAATGATGTTGAACGCCGCCACGGCGATGATCAGCAGCAACAACAGGCCAATCATGGTCTTTTCCATCTTCATGGCGCTGAACAGACTGCCCTGGGTATGGGTCCAGTCATCGGCGCGGTACTGCTCGCCAAGGCTCGCGGTAATCGCCTTGGACACCTGCGGCGCGGCGTACAGGTCCTTGACCTTGAGGCGCACGCCCTGCACCTGGTTCGGCGCCCAGCGCTGCATCTGCGCGGCGTCGGCCATGTGCATCAGGCCCAGCGAGCCGTCCAGTTCGGCGCCCACCTTGAACACCCCGACCACGTTCAGGCGCTGCATGCGCGGGGTGATGCCACCTGGCGCGCTGCTGACTTCCGGCACGATCAGGGTCAGCTTGTCGCCGACGTTGAGGCGAAAACGCCGTGCCGTGATTTCGCCGATGACCACGCCGAACTCGCCCGGCTTGAGGTCTTCGAGGCGACCCTGAACGATATGCTGGGCCACGATCGAGACCTTGCCCTCCTCGGCCGGGTCGATGCCGCTGACCTGGATCGGCTGCATCGCGCCCTTGTAGGACAACATGCCTTCCATCTCGGTCAGCGGTGCGGCAGCGACCACTTCAGGGTTCTTCAAGGCTTCGGCCGCCACTGGCCGCCAGTCATCCAGCGGCTGGGCACCGAGCACGCTGGCGTGCGGCACCATGCCGAGGATGCGCGAACTCATTTCGCGCTGAAAGCCATTCATCACCGACAGCACCACGATCATCGCCAGCACGCCCAGGGACAGGCCGATCATCGAGGTCATGGAGATGAACGAGATGAAATGGTTGCGGCGCTTGGCGCGGGTGTAGCGCGCGCCGATGAAAATAGACAAGGGTCTGAACATGAACGAAAGCACCCGGGTAAAGAAAAGGAACCAGGTGCCCGCCTAACGGTGGCGGGCACGTTGCGCGGGCAATCAGATCGGTACCAGGTGCCCGTCATCCAGGCGCAGCACTCGGTCCATCTGGCGCGCCAGGTTGAGATCGTGGGTCACCACCAGGAAGGCTGTCTGCGAGGCGCTGCTCAGCTCCTGCATGAGGTCCTGGATGCCCTGGGCGGTGTGATGGTCGAGGTTGCCGGTCGGCTCGTCGAGCATGACCAGCCCCGGCCGGTTGACCAGGGCCCGGGCGATGGCCACGCGCTGGCGCTCGCCACCGGACAGCTCGGCCGGCTTGTGGCTCAGGCGATGCCCCAGGCCCACGCGCTTGAGCAGCGCCTGGGCACGTTCACGTGCTTCGGGAATGGCGGTGCGGCCGATCAGCAACGGCATGCACACGTTCTCCAGCGCAGTGAACTCCGGCAGCAGGTGGTGGAACTGGTAGACGAAGCCCAGGGCGCGATTGCGCAGCAGGCCACGGGCGCGTTCGCCCAGCGCCGAGAGCTCTTCGCCGGCCAGCCAGACGCTGCCTTCGGACGGGGTGTCGAGGCCGCCGAGCAGGTTGAGCAAGGTACTCTTGCCCGAACCTGAACTACCGACGATCGCCACCCGCTCGCCCGGGTGCAGCTCCAGCTGCAAGCCGGACAACACCTGGACCTTCTCCGGGCCTTCCTCGTAGGACTTGCCCAGGTTGCGGCAACTCAGCACTGCTTTATCACTCATGCCCAACTCACTCATAACGTAGCGCCTCCGCAGGCTGGGTGCGTGCCGCACGCCAGGCCGGATACAGGGTGGCGAGGAAACTCAGGACCAATGCCGCACCGCAGACCATCCACACGTCCTCGGCCATGATCTGCGAGGGCAGGTAGTCGATGAAATAGACGTCGGCATTGAGGAACTTGTGCCCGATCAGGGTTTCGATGCCGGCGATCGCGGCGCTGACATTGAGCGCGGCGAAGATGCCCACCAGCGCGCCGATCAGGGTGCCGACCACACCGATCACCGTACCCTGAACCATGAAAATGGCCATGATCTGCCCGGGCGTCGAACCCAGGGTGCGCAAGATGGCGATATCGCCCTTCTTGTCGTTGACCACCATCACCAGGGTGGAAATGATGTTGAACGCCGCCACCGCGACGATCAGCAGCAACAGCAGGCCGATCATGGCTTTTTCCATGCGGATCGCCTGGTACAGGTTGCCGTGGCTGCGGGTCCAGTCGCGGGCATAGAACTCCTGCTCGCCGAGCTTCTGGGCGATGTCCCAGGCCACCCGCGGCGCCTGGAACAGGTCGTCGAACTTCAGGCGCAGGCCCTGGACCTGGTCGGCCTTCCAGCGGTGCAGGCGGGACAGGTCCGAGAGGTTGGTCAGGCCCAGGTAGCCGTCGATCTCACCGGCGCCGACATGAAAGATGCCGACCACGGTAAAGCGCTTCATGCGCGGGAACATGCCGGCCGGGGTCACGGTGACCTCGGGGGCGACGAAGGTCAGCTTGTCGCCGACGCCAACACCCAGCTTGGTGGCCGCCTTGTCGCCGATCATGATGCCGAACTCGCCGGGGGCCAGGTCATCGAGCTTACCCTCGCGGATAAAGTCGTCGATGATCGAGACCTGGCGTTCCTGGGCCGGGTCGATGCCGTTGAGCAGCACCTTTTGCACCTTGCCGTCATGGGTCAGCAGGCCCTGCATCTGGGTGAAGGGCGCCACCGCCAGAACCTGCGGGTTCTGCTTTACTTGACTGGCAAGGGCCGGCCAGTCGTTGATCGGCTGGCCGGTTTCCAGTGTGGCGTGGGGCACCATGCCCAACACCCGGGTGCGCATCTCGTGATCGAAGCCGTTCATGACCGACAACACCACGATCATCACGACAACGCCCAGGGCGAGGCCGATCATCGAGGTCAGGGAAATGAACGAGACGAAGTGGTTGCGACGCTTGGCACGGGTATAACGCGTGCCGATGAATACGAAGAGAGGTCTGAACATGTCGGGGCTTGTTCGGATGAAAGAGGAACGTCCTTGTGGCGGGGCTTGAATAGCAGCTTTACACTCAGACCACCGCCGCTACCATGGGTTCGCCATGTCGACATTAGATGAAGAAGATCGCCGCGAATACTACCGTATCGAGGATCGGATCGCACTGGAAATTAGCCCGTTGAGCGCCGCCGAAGCGCTTGGCACGGACTTGTTGCAAGATACTTCGCCGCTGTTCAACCTGCTCAGTGAATTGCACCTGAGCGAGTTCGAATCCCAACACCTGCTGCGCCAGCTCAGTGACAAGGACCGCACCCTGGCCGCCTTTCTCAAGGCCCAGAACAAACGCATCGACCTGCTCAGCGCCGTGGTCGCGCAGACCTTGCTCGGGCAGTTGAGCGCGCCGCAAGCGGTGGTGCTGTCCGAAGGCGGCATCGAGTTCAGCCAGGCCGAGCCGCTGGCTGCTGACACCTGCGTCGCGGTGAAGATGGTGCTGATGCCCCAGGCCCTGGGCCTGTTGCTGCGCGCCAAAGTCACCCATTGCGATCGCAACGCCGACGGCCAGTACGAGGTCGGCACCGAGTTCATCGACACCACCGATGCCCAGCGCCAGCTGCTGGCCCGCTACATCCTGCAACGCCAAGCGCAACAACGACGCCAGGCCCTGGAACAGAACGACCCAAGCGCCTCCTGAGTTTCACTTATTTGTTGAAGGAACAGACGTGACCACGATTTACGGCCACCGCGGCGCCAAGGGCGAAGCCCCCGAAAACACCCTCGCCAGCTTCCAGCAGTGCCTCGGGCACGGCGTGCGTCGCTGCGAACTCGACCTGCACCTGTCAGCCGACAACCAGCTGATGGTGATCCATGACCCGAGCCTCAAGCGCACCACGGGCCGGCGCGGCAAAGTGGTCGAGCATTTCGCGGCCGATCTTGCGACCTATGATGCACGCAAGGGCGGCCCGGGCTGGGTCTCGCCCTGCCCTATCCCGCGCCTTGAAGAACTGTTTGAAAAGTGCGACTTCGAGCACTGGCAACTGGAGGTCAAGAGTGCCTCGCGCACCCGCGCCGCCACCACCGTGCTGGCAATCCGCGAAATGGCCCAGCAGTTCGGCCTGCTCGACAAGATCACCATTACCTCAAGCTCACGGGAAGTGCTGGGCGCAGCGCTTGAGCTGACACCGGATATTGCCAGGGGGCTGGTCGCCGAATACGCCTGGCTCGACCCACTGAAGGTCGCCCAGAACTATGACTGCAACTTGCTGGCGTTGAACTGGACACTGTGCACCCCCGAGCGCCTGATCAAGGCTCAGCGCCAGGGGTTGCACGTGTCGGTGTGGACAGTCAACGAGCCGGCGCTGATGCGCAGGCTCGCCGACTTCGGCGTAGACAGCCTGATTACAGACTTTCCCGGTTTGGCCAGCGCCACCCTCGAGAATCGCTGAAATCGGTCTCCCCGGCCGGCTCAGGCCACCGGCCGGAGCCGCTCAAAAAAGCCGGTTGAGGCCGTCGTAAGCCGCTACCCGATAGGCTTCGGCCATGGTCGGGTAGTTGAAGGTGGTGTTGACGAAGTACTTCAGGGTATTGCGCT
Organism: Pseudomonas sp. RC2C2; assembly: GCF_018390435.1. Taxonomy (NCBI): domain Bacteria; kingdom Pseudomonadati; phylum Pseudomonadota; class Gammaproteobacteria; order Pseudomonadales; family Pseudomonadaceae; genus Pseudomonas; species Pseudomonas sp. RC2C2. The sequence goes on from NZ_JAHBAX010000001.1 coordinate 3,974,053, forward strand.
CACCCGGCTGATCCATGATCGCCTGGCCGATATGGACAATCTCCGACGCCTGGTAGCCGAAGCAGTGCACGCCAAGGATTTCCAGGGTTTCGCGGTGGAACAGGATCTTCAGCATGCCTTGCGGCTCACCGGCGATTTGCGCCCGGGCCATGCTCTTGAAGAAGGCCTTGCCCACTTCATAAGGTACCTTGGCCTGGGTCAGCTCCTGCTCGTTCTTGCCGATCGAGCTGATCTCCGGAATGGTGTAGATGCCAGTCGGCACATCATTGACGAACCGCCAGCTGCCGTTGTCGACGATGCTGCCGGCAGCCGAGCGACCCTGGTCGTGGGCGGCACTGGCCAGGCTCGGCCAGCCGATCACATCACCGGCACCGTAGATGTTCGGCACGTGGGTGCGGTAGTTCTCGTCGACTTCGATCTGACCACGGCTGTTGACCTTGATGCCAATGTTTTCCAGGCCCAGCTTGTCGGTATTGCCGGTACGGCCGTTGCACCAGAGCAAGGCATCGGCCTTGATCTTCTTGCCGGATTTGAGGTGCAGGATCACACCGTTGTCCAGGCCTTCGACACGGTCGTACTCTTCGTTGTGGCGAACGGTGATGTTGTTGTTGCTGAAGTGGTAGCTCAGCGCCTGGGAAATTTCCGAGTCGAGGAAGCTCAGCAACTGAGCGCGGTTGTCCACCAGCTCCACCAGCACACCCAGACCACTGAAGATCGAGGCGTACTCACAGCCAATCACGCCGGCGCCGTAGACGATCAGTTTGCGCGGGGTGTGGCCGAGGCTGAGGATGGTGTCGCTATCGTAGATACGCGGGTGGTGGAAATCTATATCGGCCGGGCGATACGGGCGCGAACCGGTGGCGATGATGATGTGCTTGGCCACCAGTTTCTCGACCACGCCGTTGGCGCAGACCACTTCGATGGTCTGCTCGTCGGCGAAGCTGCCGGTGCCGAAGAACACGTCGACGCGGTTGCGCGCATAGTAGCCGGTGCGCGAGGCAACCTGCTTGGAGATCACCTTCTCGGCGCTTTTCAGTACGTCAGGGAACGAGAACCAGCGCGGTTCACCAATGGCCCGGAACATCGGGTTGGTGTTGAACTGCATGATCTGGCGCACTGAGTGACGCAGGGCCTTGGACGGGATGGTGCCCAGGTGGGTGCAGTTGCCGCCGACCTGGCGACGGCTATCGACCATCGCCACCTTGCGTCCTGCTTTGGCAGCATTCATTGCCGCCCCTTCTCCTGCGGGGCCGGAACCCAGCACCACTACGTCGTAGTTGTAGACAGCCATGCGTACTCCTTCAGAACAGGCCTGCGCGCCACATCGGCGGGCGGGGCTACCTCATGCCGCCAGCGGCGCCATGAAAAAATTCGGGTGCAGTCTAATCAAGCTTGAACGCCGCGCACATTAACCCTTGGTCGCGTCGTAGGCTATTTTTCTCTGCACTACATGTCATTTACACAAACCCTGTGGGAGCCGGCCTTGCCGGCGATGGCATCAGCGCAGTGTCAGCGATTGCGCGTCGGCTGCATCGCTGGCAAGGCCAGCTCCCACAAAAACTGGTTACTGCTTGTTCACCTGGGCAAACGCCGGCGTGCTTCGGGAGACGAAACCTTCCGCAACCCGGGTCACGAACACCGCGGCAATCCCGTGTTTGAGGGCAAACTCCCAGCCTTGCTCGGGCCCGAGGATCAACAGCAAGGTCGAGTACCCATCGGCCATCAGCGTCGAACGGTCAAATACCGTCACCGCCGCCAGGTCGTGTTTCACCGGCCTCCCAAGGCGCGCATCGAAGGTGTGTGAATAGCGCAGGCCATTCTCCTCGAAATAATTGCGATAGTCACCGGAGGTGGACACAGCAAAACCGTCCACGGCCAGCACTTGCTGGGCAATCTGGCGGTCAGCACCCGGCAGCTCCAGGGCCACCTTCCATTTGCTGCCATCAGGTTTGCGTCCGATCGCCTTGAGTTCACCGGTCGCTTCGACCAGCAAATCCGCGATGCCCAGGGCTTTTAGCCGCGTCACCAGCAGGTCCACCGCATGCCCGGCAGCGATGCTGTTGAAGTCGACTTCCACCGGTGCATCCTTGCACAGCTGCTCACCGTTTATGCGCAAATGCCCATACCCGACCCGTTGGCGCGTGGCGGCCAGGGCCTGGGCATCCGGCACTTTTTCCCTGCGTGACTGCGGGCCGAAGCCCCACAGGTCGAGCAAGGGCTCCACGGTCAGGTCAAACGCCCCGTCACTCTGCTGCGCCAGCTGCTCGCCAACCCGCACCAGCGCCAGCACATCGGCCGGCATCGACTGGCAGCTGTTGGCCGGCAGCCTGTTGAAGGCCTCGATCAGCGAGTCGCTGCGGTAGGTGGAAAATCGCTTGTCGATGCCTTCGAGAATCCGCTCCACCTCGCGCTTGACCTGCTCCGGCGCCGGCCCCTGGGGCGTGCGCACATACTGCACGGTGTAGCTGCTACCCATGGTCGGGCCACTGATGCGTTCAAGGGTGTTGCCCTGCCCGCACCCGGCCAGACTCAGCAACGCGCCTATCAACACTGTTCTACGCATCCAGCCTCCTGGAAATTTCAGGCAAAAAAAACGGGAACCCTGAGGTTCCCGTCTTTCACAACCAAGCCAAGCTTAGCGTGGGAAAGCAGGCGGATTGACGCCAGCCATGTCTTCCATCACGCGCACTACCTGGCAGCTGTAACCGAATTCGTTGTCGTACCAGACGTACAGGACAACACGGTTTTCGTTGCAGATGGTGGCTTCGGCATCGACCACACCGGCGTGGCGGGAACCGACGAAGTCGGTGGAGACCACTTCCTGGGAGCTCACGTAGTCGATCTGCTTGTGCAGGTCCGAGTGCATGGCCATCTGGCGCAGGTACTCGTTGATCTCTTCGCGGCTGGTGGCTTTTTCCAGGTTCAGGTTGAGGATAGCCATCGACACGTTCGGCGTTGGTACGCGGATCGCGTTGCCGGTCAGCTTGCCCTTGAGCACTGGCAGTGCCTTGGCAGCTGCAGTGGCGGCACCGGTCTCGGTGATAACCATGTTCAGCGGCGCGGCACGGCCACGACGGCTGCCCTTGTGGAAGTTGTCGATCAGGTTCTGGTCGTTGGTGAACGAGTGAACGGTTTCAACGTGACCGTTGATGATGCCGAACTTGTCGTTGACCGCCTTCAGCACCGGAACGATGGCGTTGGTGGTGCAGGAAGCCGCGGAGATGATCTTGTCATCAGCGCTGATTTCGCCATGGTTGATGCCATGCACGATGTTCTTCAGCGCGCCCTTGCCAGGTGCGGTGAGGATCACGCGGGCAGCGCCCGGGCAGGCCAGGTGCTGGCCCAGGCCGTCGGCGTCGCGCCATACACCGGTGTTGTCGACGATCAGGGCATTCTCGATGCCGTACTGGGTGTAGTCGACTTCGCTCGGGTTCTTGGCGTAGATAACCTGGATCAGGTTGCCGTTGGCAGTGATGGTGTTGTTGGCTTCGTCGATGGTGATGGTGCCATCGAACGGGCCATGTACCGAGTCACGACGCAGCAGGCTGGCACGCTTGACCAGATCGTTCTCGGCGCCTTTGCGCACGACGATGGCGCGCAGACGCAGGCCGTCGCCACCACCGGTTTTCTCGATCAGGATACGCGCCAGCAGACGGCCGATACGACCGAAGCCGTAGAGGACAACGTCAGTGCCTTTGCGCGCCGAAGCGTTTTGCTGGCCAACCACGTCAGCCATTTCTTCGCGCACGAACTGCTCGGCGCTACGGCCGTTGCCTTCTTGCTTGAATTTGTTGGCCAGCTTGCCCAGGTCGACCGAAGCGGCGCCCAGTTTCAGCTCGCTCATGGCTTTGAGCAGCGGGAATGTCTCGTGTACAGACAGTTCGGTTTCGTCGGTCTGGCGATGACGGGCAAAGCGGTGCGCTTTGAGGATCGAGATCACCGAGCGGTTGATCAGGCTACGGCCATAGATCGAGCTCACCACATTGTTATTGCGGTAGAGCTGACCGATAAGCGGGATCATCGCTTCTGCAAGCGCTTCACGATCAATCCACTCACCAAGACACTGGTCGGGCTTCTGAGTCACGGGAACCTTCCACATGTAGGGACAGAAAAAAGGGGCTACATTATGACGCCCCGCAGCCCATCGGGCAATGAGCGCCTGTCGCCGACAATCCACTACATGCTTTTAGCCTGCACAAACCTGACAGCGCGGGCCTGCGCCCGGTACAATTGGCGTCTTTGTCGCAACGCTTGGAGCTCGACCTCCCGTGCCTGTTCTGCGTCTACCGCACCTGCCGGCCACTGCCGGCAAACAAACCTGGGGCAACCTGCCGGGCGCCGCCCTGAGCCTGGCGATTGCCGAAGCGGCCAGCGCCGCCAAACGCTTCACCCTGCTGCTGACCGCCGACAGCCAGAGCGCTGACCGCCTCGAGCAGGAGCTGCGTTTTTTTGCGCCCGAGCTGCCGGTACTGCCCTTCCCCGACTGGGAAACCCTGCCCTACGACCTGTTCTCGCCGCACCAGGACATCATCTCCCAGCGCATTTCCAGCCTGTACCGGCTGCCGGAGCTCGATCACGGCATTCTCGTGGTGCCGATCACCACGGCCCTGCACCGCCTGGCACCGACGCGCTTTCTACTCGGCAGCAGCCTGGTGCTGGACATCGGCCAGAAGCTTGATGTCGAGCAGATGCGCACGCGCCTTGAAGCCAGCGGTTACCGCTGCGTCGATACCGTGTACGAGCACGGCGAGTTCGCCGTACGCGGCGCACTGATCGACCTGTTCCCGATGGGCAGCAAGCTGCCGTACCGCATCGACCTGTTCGATGACGAAATCGAGACCCTGCGTACCTTCGACCCGGAAACCCAGCGCTCGATCGACAAGGTCGACTCGGTGCGGCTGCTGCCGGCCCGCGAGTTCCCGCTGCAAAAAGAGGCGGTGACGCGCTTCAAGGCACGCTTTCGCGAGCGCTTCGACGTCGACTTCCGCCGCAGCCCGATCTTCCAGGACCTCTCCAGCGGCATCACCCCGGCCGGTATCGAGTACTACCTGCCGCTGTTCTTCGAAGACACCTCGACCTTGTTCGACTACCTGCCCCAGGACACCCAGGTGTTCTCCCTGCCGGGCGTCGAACAGGCCGCCGAGCACTTCTGGAGCGATGTGCGCAACCGCTACGAGGAACGCCGCATCGACCCGGCGCGACCGTTGCTGCCGCCCGCCGAACTGTTCCTGCCGGTTGAGGACTGTTTCGCCCGGCTCAAGAGCTGGCCGCGCGTGGTGGTCAGCCAGGACGACGTCGACAGCGGCGTCGGCCGCGAGCGCTTCCCGGCCCAGGTCCTGCCCAACCTTGCCATCGAAGCCAAGGCCAACCAGCCGCTGGCAGCGCTGTCGGGCTTTTTTGAGCAGTTCTCTGGCCGCGTGCTGTTCACCGCCGAGTCGGCGGGCCGTCGCGAAGTGCTGCTGGAGCTGCTTGAGCGCCTGAAGCTGCGCCCGCAAACCGTCGACAGCTGGAGTGCCTTCGTTGCCGGCAAGGAGCGCCTGGCGATCACCATCGCACCGCTGGACGAAGGCCTGCTGCTGGATGACCCGGCCATCGCCCTGGTCGCCGAGAGCCCGCTGTTCGGTCAACGGGTGATGCAGCGCCGGCGCCGCGACAAGCGCAGCGACGCCAATAACGATGCCGTCATCAAGAACCTCACCGAGCTGCGTGAAGGCGCGCCGGTGGTGCATATCGATCACGGGGTCGGCCGCTACCTGGGCCTGGCGACCCTGGAAATCGACAACCAGGCCGCCGAGTTCCTCACCCTCGAATACGCCGAGGGCGCCAAGCTCTACGTGCCGGTGGCCAACCTGCACCTGATCGCCCGCTATACCGGCAGCGACGACGCCCTGGCGCCGCTGCACCGGCTCGGCTCCGAAGCCTGGCAAAAAGCCAAGCGCAAGGCCGCCGAACAGGTACGTGATGTCGCTGCCGAACTGCTCGACATCTATGCCCGCCGCGCCGCGCGCAAAGGCTATGCCTTCGCCGACCCGTCGGTGGATTACGCCACCTTCAGCGCCGGCTTCCCCTTCGAGGAGACCCCGGACCAGCAAAGCGCCATCGAAGCGGTGCGCGAGGACATGCTCGCGGCCAAGCCGATGGACCGCCTGGTGTGCGGCGATGTCGGCTTCGGCAAGACCGAAGTGGCCATGCGCGCAGCCTTCATTGCCGTGCACGGCGGCCGCCAGGTGGCAATCCTGGTGCCGACCACCCTGCTCGCCCAGCAGCACTACAACAGTTTTCGCGACCGCTTCGCCGACTGGCCGGTAACGGTCGAGGTGATGAGCCGCTTCAAGTCGCCCAAGGAAGTCGCCGCAGCCGTGGCGGACCTGGCCGAAGGCAAGATCGACATTGTCATCGGCACCCACAAGCTGCTGCAGGACGACGTCAAGATCAAGGACCTGGGCCTGGTGATCATCGACGAAGAGCACCGTTTCGGCGTGCGCCAGAAGGAGCAGCTCAAGGCCCTGCGCAGCGAGGTGGACATCCTCACCCTGACCGCCACGCCGATCCCGCGCACCCTGAACATGGCCGTGGCCGGCATGCGCGACCTGTCGATCATCGCCACGCCGCCGGCGCGCCGGCTGTCGGTGCGTACCTTCGTCATGGAGCAGAACAAGAGCACGGTCAAGGAGGCGCTGCTGCGTGAACTGCTGCGCGGCGGCCAGGTTTACTACTTGCACAACGATGTGAAGAGCATCGAAAAATGCGCCGCCGACCTTGCCGAACTGGTACCGGAAGCACGCATCGGCATCGGCCACGGGCAGATGCGCGAGCGCGAACTCGAACAGGTGATGAGCGACTTCTATCACAAGCGCTTCAACGTGCTGATCGCCTCGACCATCATCGAGACCGGCATCGACGTGCCGAGCGCCAACACCATCATCATCGAGCGTGCCGACAAGTTCGGCCTGGCGCAGTTGCACCAGTTGCGCGGCCGGGTCGGGCGCAGTCACCACCAGGCCTATGCCTACCTGCTCACCCCGCCGCGCCAGCAAATCACCCCGGACGCCGAAAAGCGCCTGGAAGCCATCGCCAACACCCAGGACCTGGGGGCTGGCTTTGTCCTGGCCACCAATGACCTGGAGATCCGCGGCGCCGGCGAGCTGCTCGGCGAAGGCCAGAGCGGGCAGATCCAGGCGGTCGGTTTTACCCTGTACATGGAAATGCTCGAACGCGCGGTCAAGGCCATCCGCAAGGGCACCCAGCCAAACCTCGACCAGCCGTTGGGCGGCGGCCCGGAAATCAACCTGCGCTTGCCGGCACTGATTCCCGAGGACTACCTGCCGGATGTGCATGCGCGGCTGATCCTCTACAAGCGCATCGCCTCGGCGGTGGACGAAGACGGCCTGAAGGACCTGCAGGTAGAGATGATCGACCGCTTCGGCCTGCTGCCGGAACCGACCAAGAACCTGGTGCGCCTGACCCTGCTCAAGCTGCAGGCAGAAAAACTCGGCATCAAGAAGGTCGACGCCGGCCCCAACGGCGGCAAGATCGAATTCGAAGCCCAGACCCCGGTCGATCCGCTGGTGCTGATCAAGCTGATCCAGGGCCAGCCCAAACGCTACAAGTTCGAAGGCGCCACCCAATTCAAGTTCCTGGTGCCGATGGAGCGCCCGGAAGAACGCTTCAACAACCTTGAGGCGCTGTTCGAGCGCCTGACCCCACAATCTGCGTGAAGGAAGATCCATGCGTGCAACGCGTAGCCTGACCCTGCTGCTGGCACTGATTGCCCCGACGGCATTTGCCAATGGCGCCTATCAGGTCGAAATGATCCTGGTACGGCAGAACGCCGTGCCGGCGATTACCAGCAAGTCGGCCCCGGAAGACTGGCGCAATGGCGCCCAGATCGTCGCCGAGGGTGACCTGCGCCAACCAGCGCTCACCGACGAGGCGGCCAAGCTTGCCGCCGACCCGAACCAGTACACCGTGCTGCTGCACAAAGCCTGGAAACAGGATGCCGGCACAGTGGCGATCAGCGACGGCGAAGAACACTTCGGCCAGTTCCCCATCGAGGGCAACCTGACCGTCAAGGAAGAACGCTTCATCGCCGTTGATGCCAGTTTCTGGGTCAACCAGTTCGACGGCAACGGCAGCGTGACCTTGAGCGAACCGCTCAAGCAGAGCAACAGCACCATCAAGAATGGAGAACTGACCTTCCTCGACGGCGGCCACCTGGCCCTGCTGCTCAAGGTCACGGCCAATCGGCCAGCCAGCGCTCCCACTGCGCCTGCGGAGATGATGGAGCAGTAACCCGATGCCTAACGATGGTATTGCCCCCACGCCTCACCTGATTCTGGGCAGCCACGAGTTCAGCGCCTACGTGCCGCAAACCGGCAGGATGCAGCGCCAGCACCAGCACCGGGCGGCGCTGTCGTTCAACTATGACGGCATTCGCGCCAGCGGCAGGCAAGTCAAGGACGTCAGCCGCCTGGAGAGTACTGGCAGCCAACGCCTGCAGCGCCACGCCGAGGCCGAAAGCCAAATCCGCCAGACGCTCCAGCGCCTGGGCTTCAAGATCGCCACCCGGCAGAGCAAAGCCCTGCCGGAGAGCGCCGGCGACCTGCTTGAGCTGGCCTCCGAAGCAGCCTGGCTACGCTTCATGCTCAATGACCTGCCGACCCTGCGCGAACAAGGCTGGGAGATCGAGTACACCGACGACTTCGCCTTCAATCTTGCCGAGGTCGACAACTGGTACGCACAGATCGACGAAGCCAGCGGCCGGGACTGGTTCGACCTGGAACTGGGTATCGAGGTCAATGGCCAGCGCCTGAGCCTGCTGCCGATTCTGCTCAACGTGCTGCGCAGCCACCCGGAACTGCTCAACCCTGCGCAGTTGCACAAGCGCCGGGACGACGAACAATTGCTGGTACAGATTCCCGCGCCTGTGGGTGAAGTGCGGCGCAACCTGCAAGTGGCCCTGCCCTACGGTCGCCTCAAGCCGGTATTGGCAACCCTGGGCGACTTTTACCTGCGTGAACCCGGCGAAACCAGCGTGCGCCTGCCGACGCTGGACGCCACGCGCCTCAATGCCCTGGAAGAGCTGCCGTTGAGCTGGCAAGGCGGTGAGCAGGTGCGCAGCCTGGCCGAGCGCCTGCGCGATATCCGCCTGCAACCGGCGCAAACGCCTGAAGGCCTGAACGCTACCCTGCGCACCTATCAGCTCGAAGGCCTGAGCTGGATGCAGGCCCTGCGTGAGCTGGAGGTCGGCGGCATCCTCGCTGACGACATGGGCCTGGGCAAAACCCTGCAAACCCTCGCTCACCTGCTCAGCGAAAAAAATGCCGGACGCCTGACCCGCCCGGCCATGGTGGTGATGCCCACCAGCCTGATCCCCAACTGGCAGGACGAAGCCGAACGCTTCGCCCCGGGCTTGCGCGTGCTGGCCCTGCAAGGCATCGGCCGGCGCAAGCATTTCGGCAGCCTGCAGGACTACGACCTGCTGTTGACCACCTATGCCCTGCTGCCCAAGGACCTGTCGCACTTCAAGGGCCTGAAGCTGCATGTACTGATCCTCGATGAGGCGCAGTACATCAAGACCCCGGGCAGCAAGGCGGCCCAGGCGGCGCGCCAGCTCGAAGCCCGCCAGCGCCTGTGCCTGAGCGGCACCCCGCTGGAAAACCACCTGGGTGAGCTGTGGTCGCTGTTTCACTTCCTGCTGCCGGGCTGGCTGGGCGACGCCAAAGCGTTCAACCGCGACTATCGGGTGCCGATCGAGCGCCAGGGCAACGATGAACGCCTGCAACACCTCAATGCACGGATCAAACCTTTTTTGCTGCGCCGCACCAAGGAGCAAGTGGCCACCGAGCTACCGGCCAAAACCGAGATGATTCACTGGGTCGAGCTCAGCGATGCGCAGCGTGACGTGTACGAAACCATGCGCCTGGCGATGGACCAGAAAGTACGCGCGGAGATCACCCGCAAGGGCGTGGCGCGCAGCCAGATCATTATCCTCGAAGCGCTGTTGAAGCTGCGCCAGGTCTGCTGCGATTTGCGCCTGATCAACAGCCAAGCCTCGACCGCGCGCGGCACCCACTCCGGCAAACTCACCAGCCTGATGGAAATGCTCGAAGAACTGCTGGCCGAAGGTCGACGTGTCCTGTTGTTCTCGCAGTTCACCAGCATGCTGCGGCTGATCGAGGCCGAACTGCAGCACCGCGGTATCGCCTATGCCCTGCTGACTGGCGAAACCCGTGACCGCCGGGCACCGGTGCACGACTTCCAGAGCGGGCAATTGCAGATCTTCCTGATCAGCCTCAAGGCCGGCGGTGTCGGCCTGAACCTGACCGCGGCGGACACCGTGATCCACTACGACCCGTGGTGGAACCCGGCGGCAGAAAACCAGGCCACCGACCGCGCTTATCGAATCGGCCAGGAAAAACCGGTGTTCGTCTACAAGCTGATTACCCGGGGCACGGTGGAAGAGAAGATCCAGCAGTTGCAGCAGGAGAAATCGGCGCTGGCAGCGGGCGTGCTGGATGGGCGGCAGGCGGGGGACTGGCGTTTGGCGGCGGAGGATATCGATGCGTTGTTTGCGCCGTTGCCTGGGAAGCGGCAAGGCTCTAGTGCGCGGTGAACTCATCGCTGGCAAGCCAGCTCCCACACGGAGCCTGTGGGAGCTGGCTTGCCAGCGATGGGCTGCAACGCAGCCCTGCAATCAATCAACCAGCTGCGCTTCCTTGAGCGCTCCAAGCGCCTCCAGCCAGCGCGGCTGTTGACGATAGTCGGTACGGGCAAAGCCCCGCCCGCGCATCTGCGCAATCCGCGGCGACGGCTTGACTTTCAGGCGCTGGGCGGCAGTCAGGGCCAGCTCGGCGGCTGCGCGATCATTGCACACCAGGCCCATGTCACAACCGGCGCTCAGGGCCGCCTCGATACGGCTGGCGGCATCACCGACCACATGGGCACCGGCCATGGACAGGTCATCACTGAAGATCACCCCATTGAAGCCCAGCTCGCCGCGCAGAATCTCCTGCAACCAGCGCCGGGAGAAACCGGCCGGCTGGTTGTCCACCTGCGGATAGATCACGTGGGCCGGCATCACTGCCGCCAACTGCCCGCTCAAACGAGTGAACGGCACCAGGTCGGCCGCGCGGATCTGCGCCAGGCTGCGCTCGTCGGTGGGAATCGCCACATGGGAATCGGCCTCGGCCCAGCCATGACCCGGGAAGTGCTTGCCACAAGCGGCCATGCCCGCAGCGTTCATGCCACGAATAAAAGCACCGGCCAGCAGCGTGGCGCGTTGCGGATCACCTTCGAAGGCGCGGCTGCCGACCACAGCGCTGCGCTGGTGATCGAGGTCCAGCACCGGCGCAAAGCTCAGGTCCAGACCGACCGCCAGCACTTCAGTGGCCATCAGCCAACCGCATTGCTCGGCCAGGTATTCGGCGTTGTCGTTATCGGCAATCGCGCGCATCGCCGGCAGGCGCACAAAGCCCTGGCGCAACCGCTGCACCCGACCGCCTTCCTGATCCACCGCCAGGATCAACTCGGGGCGAATGGCGCGAATCGAGGCGCACAGCTCACGCACCTGGCGCGGGCTTTCGATGTTGCGGGCAAAGATGATCAGGCCGGCCACTTCGGGCTGGCGCAAAAGCTGGCGGTCCTCGGCGGTCAGCCAGGTACCGGCGATGTCGACCATCAGGGAGCCTTGCAGGCTGGCACTCATAATTGATCCTTCAGTTGACGCGGATGTGGGCCCATTGGGGGCACGCGGCTTCGTCGATCTGCACCGGGCAATGCACCGGCACCTGGTCGAACAGGTTCAGCAGGTCGGCGTTGCGCAAGCGCACGCAACCATGGGACAACGGCACGCCCATAGGTTCGCTATCGGGGGTGCCATGCAGGTAGATATAACGGTGGAAGGTGTCGACCGGCCCCAAGCGATTGACGCCCGGCTCGCAACCGCTGAGCCAGAGTATGCGCGTGAGGATCCAGTCACGACCGGGAAAGTGTTCGTGCAGTGCCGGCGACCAGATTTCGCCGGTCCAGCGCCGCCCCCTCAGCACCGCGCCTTGCGGCAAGCCGGCACCGATCTTGGCGCGCACCTGGTGGCGACCCCGCGGCGTGCAACCCGAGCCCTTGAGCTCACCGGCGCCGTTGCGCGCGGTGGAGACGTCAAGGCGCAGGCGCAACTGCCCCTGGGCGAACCCATAGAGGCATTGATCAGCAAGGGAGATATGCAGAAAATCGAGACTGGCCATGGGGCGCTAGCTTAGCCGATGCGGCTCGCCGCGCCCAGCCGTGGCATCAGGCCTTGGCGGCGACCGGGGTGCTGCCGGACTTGCTGCGTGGGCGCAACTGCGCGGCAGCCATGGCTTCGTCAGTGACACCGCTGTCGGCGCGCATGCCGGCGGCCAGGAACGGCACCATCAGGCGCATGACCTGCTCGATCGAGGTATTGATGCCGAAATCGGTTTCGGCGATGGCGCGCAGGGCCTTGATCCCGGACATGCTGAACGCCGCGGCGCCGAGCATGAAGTGCACGCGCCAGAACAGCTCGATTGGCGGAATGCGCGGCGCGGCTTCGTTGACCAGCAGCATGTAGCGGCGAAACACCTTGCCGTACATGTCTTCAAGGTAACGGCGCAGGTGGCCCTGGCTCTGGCTGAAGGCCAGGCCCAGCAGGCGCATGAAGATCGACAGGTCATTGCCGCTGCGTGGCTGCACCACCAGCGCCTGCTCGACCAGCATCTCCAGCAGCTCTTCAAGGCTCGGCTTTTGCTCAGGGCGGGCCTGGCGGCGCTCCAGCTCGCGCTCAAGGCTTGCGCAGAACGGCCCCAGGAAGCGCGAGAACACCGCCTGGATCAGGGCCTTCTTCGAACCAAAGTGGTAGTTCACCGCCGCCAGGTTGACGCCGGCCTTGCTGGTGATCAGCCGCAATGAGGTTTCGGCAAAACCTTTTTCCGCGAACAACTGCTCGGCAGCATCGAGAATGCGTTCTACGGTTTCCGACTGGGCCATGACTACTCCGCCTGACAAACACTTGTTTGAAACATACGTTTCAAAGCGGTGATTTGTCAAGTCCGCGCAGCCGCTTTGCGGCCATGCGGTCACGTATTAAACCATAGCTGCGAGAGCGCCCATCCGCCTTTTCTTGGCGCGTGGCGCTTGCAGCTTGCCACCTACTGTATATAATTCCAGTCACTGTATAAAAAGACAGAGCGATCGACATGCTAAAACTGACGCCACGCCAAGCTGAGATTCTGGCTTTTATCAAACGCTGCCTGGAAGACAACGGCTTTCCGCCCACCCGCGCAGAGATCGCCCAGGAGCTGGGTTTCAAATCGCCCAACGCCGCCGAGGAGCACCTCAAGGCCCTGGCCCGCAAGGGTGCGATCGAAATGACCCCGGGGGCGTCACGGGGCATCCGCATCCCCGGCTTTGAAGCCAAGCCCGACGACAGCGGCCTGCCGATCATTGGCCGGGTGGCGGCCGGTGCGCCGATCCTCGCCCAGCAACACATCGAAGAATCCTGCAACATCAACCCGGCGTTCTTCCATCCCCGCGCCGACTACCTGTTGCGCGTTCACGGCATGAGCATGAAGGATGTCGGCATCGTCGACGGCGACCTGCTGGCCGTGCACACCTGCCGCGAAGCTCGCAACGGCCAGATCGTCGTTGCTCGCCTGGGTGACGAAGTCACGGTCAAACGCTTCAAGCGCGAAGGCAGCAAAGTCTGGCTGATTGCCGAGAACCCCGAATTCGCCCCAATCGAAGTCAACCTGAAAGACCAGGAGCTGGTGATCGAGGGCTTGAGCGTCGGCGTCATACGCCGGTAAAGGAGGCATCATGCAGTTCCCCCCTGCGTCACAGAACGTACCGCTGCAAGCACAATTGCCACTGTTCGAAGCATTCCTGGCCCAGCCGGTGCTGCCCGGACTGAAAAGCGCCAAGCCAGCGCCCCACCCCGGCGCGGCCCAGGTTTTCAGCGAGCTGTCTTTGCGTGGCGCACTGGGTAGCTGCCAGAGCCTGTTGGCCCCGATGCTGCGTGAACTGAGCGAGTTGAGCGAAGAACATGACGCCCGCTGGCTGACCCTGATCGCCCCACCTGCCAGCCTGACCCAGGCCTGGCTGCGCGAGGCCGGGCTGAACCGCGAGCGCATCCTGCTGTTGCAACCGCGCGGCAACCAGAGTGCCTTGCAACTGGCCTGCGATGCCCTGCGCCTGGGCCGCAGCCACACCGTGGTCAGCTGGCTCAACACCGTCAGCAGCAGCGCCCGCCAGCAACTGAGCAATGCGGCTCGCGCTGGAGACGCACAAAGCCTGAACATCCGCCTCGGCTGATATTCAGGTCTGTTTCAACCATTGATTTCGCCAGGCTTCCTCAGGACGAGGAAGCCATGCAGGCGATCAGTGCAGGACCCGTGGCCCTTCGTCGCGTTCGATCTCGCCTTCTACCAGCTTGCCGGCCATCTGCACGCCAACACTGAGCATGGCCTTGGCCACTTCCACGTGCTGACCTTGCAAAAAGGCTTTGGCGTCCTCGGAGAAATCCAGGGTTACCAACGAACCCTCGTCCTCGGCACGGCGCAGCTCGATCCGGCCATCAGGCAACTCGACAATTTCTAGAAAGGACGTTGGCATAAGGGGCTGTTCTCCGCGAAAGGCCGGCATTGTACCAGCCAGCGCCCCAATCAGCACTCACTCAAACCTTCACGAAAACGAACCGTAAGCCCCTTGAGGTTCTGCCGCCAGCTTTCCAGCTCTTCGCGCGACAGCGCTGGCGCCTCGGGTTCATCGAGGCTTAGTGCCTGGATCAGCGGCTGGGTAACGTCGGTTTTTGGCGCTTTTTTCGCGACCGGCGGTCGGAACAAATCGGCATAAGCACTTAGCAATTGCGCCAGCCAGGTTTCGCGCTGTTCGGCCAGCTCAACCAGTTCGGCCATCTCTGGGATGGCCACAGCCTCGAGCACTTCGCGGGTCAGCAACAGCTCGGCACGGGGTGCGCCGGCCTGGGGCAAACGATAAAACCCGGCAATCTCGTGACACAAGCCCAGCAGCGCGCCGTACAGGTGAAACAGCGCCGACTCACGCTCGGCCTGGATCAGCGCCTGGGCATTCATGGCCCGGCTTTCCTGCGCCTTGCCAAGGGCTTCGAGGGCCAGGCCTGCGAAGTAAATCTTCTGGTTGGTGCGGGTGTAGAGTTCCTGGGCCATCTGGGTGCCCTCCGAAAGGCTGCAAGGCGGTCTGTGAGTGTCACGGATTGCCCTACCCTACTGCAAGTCTAGATGGCGACCGCTTTGCGGTCGAGGGGGGGGGGGGGGGGGGGGGGGGGCCGCGCCGCGGGGGGGGGGGGGGGGGGGCGCGGGGGGGGGGGGGGGGGGGGGGGGGGGGGGGGCGCCCGCCGGGGGGGGGGGGGGGGGGGGGGGGGGGGGGGGC